>CAVVVF010000001.1:0-1049990 GCA_963751665.1 uncultured Actinomycetes bacterium
CGATCACCGGGCCCTCCGACACCGGCGGTTTCGTCAACGCGCTCCCCATGCTGCACACCCGGTACTTCCCGTCGATCGAGGCGGGGGAGAAGCCCTCCATGGACGAGCTGGTCACCATGAAGAGCTACGACTGGGAGGGCTCGGAGGTGTGGCAGGGGGAGGCCGAGCTGACGTTCCACGAGTCGCCGGTCGAGGAGCTCACCCGGATCGCCCCGAGGGAGATGATCGGCGCCTACTACCGGAGCGTGGGCGTCTCGTGGGGCGGCGGCACCAGGCTCGAAGACCGCGCGTAATCTCTGATCCTCACTCGAGGGGGGTGACCGACACTTCCCATGTCAACCTCACGCAGCTTCGAGAAGGACCGCGGCCCCGTGAAGAGCCGGGTCGTAGGGCACGCGGTCGTGCCAGCAGCGCCAGATGACGCGGATCCAGGCGCGGGCCAGGATCCGGACGGCGTGCGGATGGTCCTTGCCGCTGGCGATCGCGCCGCCGGTAGATGTGGGCGGCCCAGGGGCTGGCGTGGCGGCAGTTGTCGGCGAAGGTGGTGATCGCGACCCGGAAGCGTTTGTTGCAGGCCCAGCGGAAGTCGACGGCGCGGTGTTTGCCGGAGGCTTGGTGACTGGACGACAGCCCGGCGAGCGCGGCGACGGCGTCTGGCTCGTCGTAGGCTTCGCGGCAGTCGCCCCACTCGGCGAGCATCTGGGCGGCGTTGATCTGACCCGACCTTGGCAGCGACGTGAAGATCTCGCCGTCCGGGTGCTCGCCGAGGTGGGCGGCGACCGAGCGGTCGAGGTCCTTGATCGCGCTGTTGAGCGCGCGCAGCACCCCGACCAGGGCCAGCACGGCGTCGCGCAGCGGCTTCGGTCGACGCCGCCGATCGCCCGCCGGGGCCGCCCGGAGCCGGTCGAGCAGCTCGCGCGGCGGGTCGCCGGCCGGAGTAGCCGTGCTTGCCAGGAACGCGGCCAGCCGTTTCTCGCCGAGGCGGGCGGCGGCCTCGGGGTGGGGTAGCGGGTCAGGAACGCCAGGGCGATCGGCGATCGACGTCGGCGAAGATGGCCTCGGCGCCGGGCCAGTAGGCGTCCAGCAGGCGCCGCGAGCTGGTTGCCGGCGGCGACGCGCTGTCGACCAGGTCGGCGCGGGTGCGCACGACCGTGCGCAGCGCCTTGGTCTCCTCGCTGAGGGGCTCCAGACGCCGGAGACGATGCCCGTCGGTGCGCGTCACATCCGCGATCACGTGCGCGTCCCCGGGATCGGACTTGGCCCCGCCCACGGCGTAGCGACGCCGCAGGTCCTTCATAGAGAACGTGGGGATCACCACGTTCGGGTAGCCCGCCTCCAGGATCCGGTCGACGAGGCGCCCCTCGGGGCGCTCGATGCCCACCAGGACGTCCTCTTGCCTTGCCCACCCGGCGAGCCGCTTCACGAGCTCGTCGAAGCCCTCCTGCGAGTGGGCCACGGTGGCCCGCCCGCGGATCTTGCCGGCCGAGTCGACCACGCAGATGTCGTGGGACTCCGCCGCCCAGTCGATGCCGACGAACATCAGACCTCCTTCCGATCGGGGGGCCTACCCGGTGGCGGAAGCGCGTCGCGGTTCATTACCGACTGGCGCTCAAGGCGCGTCTTCCCATTGCCGCTCTGCGCTCCCGGGAGCCGGCGGGGGCGGCGGTATCAGTCTGGCCCTCGAGGGGCGATGGCACTTGGCCCTTCCCCCGCCGGCCACCGAGATGCCCAGAGCATCCACCCGCGAGAGGCCGTTCCTCGGAACCTCACGCAAGAAGGGTGGACCAGTAATGGTCGTCACGGTCGTCGATGCCGAGGTCGAGCCGGAGCGGGTGGCCGACCTGCTTGCCGCGTGGGACGGGGTGACGGGTGGCCAGTTGCCGCCGGGCCTGCAAGAGTCGTTCCTGATGCGCGCCGGCGATGCGTGGCGGATCGCCACGGTGTGGGAGAGTCGCGAGGCACTTGACGAGATGCGCCGGACGACGGACACGCCCGGGGCTCTGCGCGTGTTCCGCGCGGCAGGAGCCGAGCCGAAGCTCATGGTCTTCGAGGTTGCCCGGCACTTCGAGGCCTGAGCCGGGCTCGCACACGGTGCGATAGCCTCATCTGTCCATGAGGCTGGTCAGGTTCCGGTTCGCCGACCGCATCGCCACCGGCGTCTTGGAGGACGGAGCTATCGGCGTCCTCCAGGGGACGTTCTTCGAGGACCCACTGCCGACCGGTGAGACCGTCGCTGGACGACGTCCGGCTCCTCGCGCCGATCCTGCCGTCGAAGGTCGTGTGCGTCGGGAAGAACTACGCCGCCCACGCGGCCGAGTTCGGGGGGAGGTCCCGGAGGAACCGCTGCTGTTCCTCAAGCCCTCGACGGCGTGATCGGGCCCGGCGATCCCATCCGGCTGCCGCCGATCAGCCGTCGGATGGACTACGAGGGTGAGCTCGCCGTGGTGATCGGGCGACTGGCTCGCAACGTTCGGGCGGAGGACGCCTGCCGCTACATCCTGGGTTACACCTGCGCCAACGACATCACACTGCGCACCTGCAGAAGACCGACGATCAATGGGCTCGCGCGAAGGGCTTCGACGGCTCGTGTCCGCTCGGTCCGTGGATCGCCACCGACGTCGATCCCACCAACGTCGCGTGCGAGACACGGTTGAACGGGGAGGTCGTGCAGCACGGCAGCACCGCGGACATGGTCTTCGGCGTCGCCACCCTCATCGAGTTCGTCACCACGTTCATGACGCTGCTGCCCGGCGACGTGCTCCTGACCGGGACCCCGGAAGGTGTGGGCAAGATCGACGCGGGCGACGTCGTCGAGGTCGAGGTCGACGGCATCGGGAGCTGCGGAACCCGGTGGTAGGGCAATGAGCGCGCGTGACGTCCGCTGTCGCTTCGCGCCGGCGCCGACCGGGTCGCTGCACGTCGGGAACGCCCGGAAGCGCCCTGTTCTCGTGGCTCTGGGCCCGGCACCACGGGGCGCGTTCGTCCTTCGGGTCGAGGACACCGACGCGACCCGGGTGACCGAGGAGGCGTTCCACGGCGTGCTCGAAGACCTGCGGTGGCTCGGGCTCGATTGGGACGAGGGCCCGGACGTCGGCGGCCCGCACGGGCCGTACCGGCAGTCGGAGCGCGCGGGATCTACCGCGAGCTGGCCGAGCGCCTAGTGGCCGAGGGCGGCACGCGTACCGCTGCTACTGCACCCCCGAGGAGCTCGAGGAGCGCACGGAAGCCGCGCTGGCCCGCGGGCGAGGCCGCCCGGCTACGACGGCCGGTGCCGGACGCTCACCGACGCCGAGCGCGCCGCGTTCGAGGCCGAGGGCCGCCGTTCGCGCTCCGGTTCCGGATGCCCGAACGCGAGTGGACCGTGGCACGACCTGGTGAAGGGCGAGGTCCGCTTCGGGCCGGGGGACCTGAGGACTTCGTGATCGTCCGCTCGGACGGATCGCCCGGTGTTCCTCCTCGCGGTGGCGGTGGACGACTGCTGATGGGGGTGACCCACGTGATCCGCGGCGACGACCTGCTGGCCGCCGCGCCCCGCAACGTCGCGGTGATGCGAAGCGCTCGGCGGCACGCCGCCCGAATACGCGCACCTGCCCCAGGTCCTGGGCCCGGACGGGAAGCCGCTGTCGAAGCGGCACGGCTCGACGTCGGTGGAGGCCTTCCGGGAGCAGGGGTTCCTGCCCGAGGCGCTGATGAACTACCTGGCGCTGCTGGGGTGGTCGAAGGACGAGAACACGACGTTCCTGTCGCGCGAGGAGCTGGTCGAGTCGTTCGATCTCGCGCGGGTGTCGAGCAACCCCGCGGCGTTCGACACGCAGAAACTCGAGTGGATGAACAACCACTACATCCAGTCGCTGGACGACGACGACCTCGCCGCGCGGTGCGTGCACTTCCTGACGGAGGAGGGGCTGCTGCCCGAGCCGAGCTGCTCCGGCCGGCGATGCCGCTCGTGCGGGAGCGGATGAAGACGCTCACCGAGGCGGTCGACCTGCTTCGGTTCCTGTTCACCGACGACATGCGGCCGAACGAGAAGGCCGCCGAGCTGATCGCAAAGGCGGCCCGAGGGTACCTCAAGCAGGCGGCCGACGCGCTGGATCACGGTCGGAGCCGTGGACCCCGAACCGATCCAGGCTGCGCTCGACGAGGTGGCTGACGTCGGCCGGGCTGAACCGGACGAAGGGGTGGCAGCCGGTCCGGGCCGCGGTGACCGGGTCGAACGTTTCGCCTCCGCTGCCGGAATCGCTCGAGCTGCTCGGCCGGGAGGACACCGTGGCCCGCCTGCGTGTCGCCGCTGGTGACGGGTAGCGAGCCCGCGAACCCGCAAGGTTGCGCGCGGAAACAAGCCAGGTGTAGGGTCGGTACAGCATGGCTTCCCCGACGGTTGGCCCCCCGCGGCCGCGCTCGCCGCCAGGCCGCCACCGGTACCCGACTGCCCGCCGCCATCGACGAGCGACAACGGCTTGCCGTTTCCCGGGGCCTGCGTCGCTCCAAGGTCTGGGGAGGTGGGGACGTGGATAGGAGGGAGTTCCTTCAAGCGGGCCGGCGTGGGGTCGGCCGCACTGGTGTCGATCCCGGCCCTGGCCGGCACCGCGCAGGCCACCGGGGCTCTGCAGCGGCGGTACGGCGCTGTGGCGTTCAGCCAGGGGCCGATGATCGGCGCCGTCCAGCACCGCATCGCGGTCAACGCGGCCGGCTTCTTCATCCCGGAGGCCGGCGTCGTGCTGCCGAACGGCGGCGGCACGTTCGTACACTTCGACAACGCTACGCCAGTGCCGAAGCGGATCATCGCGTTCGGGAAGTGGAGGCCCGAATCGTTCGTCAGCTACGATCTGGGCCCGCCCTACGGCACCTGGCGGGACGGTCCAGGCGAGCGTCCTGACGATGACCGTGACCCTGTTCCCGCAGGGGGAGCGACGATCTCCGGCGTGACCTTGAAGCTGATCTGCAATATCGGCCCCGCGGGGATCACGACCGGCCAGCCCGAGGGATTCGTGCTCACGGTCCCGGGAACGCCCACCTTGATGTTCGTCCCGGATGTCGTGCCCGCAGGCATCACCACCATCAGCGTCCCCGGCGGGTAGGGCGGGCAACTCGACGACCCCATGCGTCGGGCGAGCCCGGCGGCGTCTCCGCCGGGCTCGCCCGACCGCTGACCGGGCAGATGGCTCCGAGCCCTCGCCCTCGCTCCCCGCGCGGTCAGAAGAGGTCGTCGACCTGGACGTCGGTCATGGAGTCTACGGGCGGGGCGGTGCCAGCACTCACCTTGAACATCCGTCGCTCCTTCGATCGACCACGCCTCCTCGCCTTTATCCGCCTTTCGCGCGGCGCGCGGTGTCACCCGGAGCGGCGATTCTCGCCGGGGGGCGGGTGGGCCCTTCGGCTACGCGTGCCTCCTGTGGCTATCGGTGACGACCCCCCCGCGACCACCCGTGCGGGTGGTCGCCCCCGCGGATAGCGCCTTGCGCAGGGCCGAGGCGGCGTCCTCCGGAGGGACCGTGTTGATGCTCATGGCCGAACCCAGCTCGAACCCGGCCGGCGTCGAAAGCTTCGGCAGGATCTTGATGTGCCAGTGGAAGACCTCGTCGGTGTGGCCGTTGGTCGGGGCCGAGTACATGACGAGGTTGAAGTCGGGGTCGCCGCAGGCCAGGCGGATTGCGGCAAGGATTCGGATGAGGATGCAGGCCAGGTCGTCCACGTCCTCGTCGGCCAGGTCGCCGAACGAGCCCTGGTGGAACGAGGGCGCCACCCACGTCTCGTAGGGAGAGTTGGCGGCGAACGGCTCGAAGGCGATGAAGCGCCCGCACTCTCCGACGATCCGAACGGCGGCCGCCCGCTCCGCCCCGATCACGTCGTCGTACACGCAGGCGCCGTTCTCGTCGAAGTAGCGGGTGGCCACATCAACGCGACGCAGCAGCCGCGGGAGGTACACGGGCGTGGCCACGATCTGCGAGTGGGCGTGGGTGAGCGAGGTCCCGGCCAGGGCCCCGAAGTTCTTGAACACCACGACCGCGCGGGTGGTGGGCCCCACGATGAGCTCGCGGTACCGGGTGCGCCAGACGTCGATGACCCGGGTCAGTTCCCCCTGTGTCATCTCGTCCATCCGGGCGTCGTGGCGGCGGGCCTCGATCACGACCTCGTGGCTTCCCACCCCGGGCATCTCGCGGAACAGCGGAGGCCCCGAGCGGGCCACGGACCCGTCGCCGGACAGGGCAGCGTACAGGTTGGGGACCACCCGGACCTGCCAGTCGCCGTCCTTCGGATCGCGGCAGATCTCCGGCGGGGTCTGGTCCTCGTTCCCGGGGCAGAACGGGCAGGACGGGTCGAGCTCGGGGAGCTCGGGCCGGGGCATCACGACCGGCTGGTGCGGCCGGTCCGCCCGCACCGGGGCGAGAACGGCCCACTGCCGCGTGGTCGGGCTCCTGCCTCAAGGTCGACATTTTGACGAACTACGGTACAGGAACGGATACGAGTCTCAAGGATGCCTGGGCTCGCCGCCGCCGAGTGGCCCGTCACGTCCAGTGTCGGTGGGCAGATACGAACCCATGACGCCAGCTTCGGGCTAGACCTTGCGCTGATGGTGGCCAGATGCGACGCGGCACGCCGAGTGGCGGTGGATCAGCGTCCTCACCGGCGGCGCCGGTCCTCGCGAGTGGCGTCGGGCGAGATCCTGCGGGGGGTCGCCCAGGTTGACAGGTGAAGGCGTTCCACGACGTCCACTTCGACCGAGAGGCGGGCGAGGTGGGCGTGGCTCACCTCGTGAAGTCGCCAGCGTGCGCGGTCGGCCCCCATACGGATCGGCACGTCGCGATCCTCCAGCGGGGAACATGTCCGCGCCCCGCGGTCGCCCGAGGGGCTTCCGACGACCCTCGGCGAAGGGAGGTTATCCGACTCACTCTTCGATCGCGCGGAGTACCCGAACGCCGTCCCCGTGGCCATCGACAGCGCCGGTCGTGTGGCCTCGCGCCGCTGGTGGCGGGTACGTCGCCAGGGGTGGGGCAAGGCGCGGCGAGGGTCCTCGGCGTGTGGGTGGCGCGCAACGGGCGTTCCGAGCGCCAAGCTCCGGCGAGGCTGCGACGTCGGCTGAGCTCCCCTGAGCGCCGCGACTGACTCGAGGTGGGCGACCTCTTCCATTGTTGGCGCCGAACACGCAGAAAGCGATGCGTTCAGTACCGCCACCTGTGGGCGGCCACGATCTTCTCCGGCTCCTGGCCGGCGAAGGCCTCGGCCTCCGCCCGGCGGACCGCCGCGAACGGCCCGAACAGCATCGGGCCCATGGCGTCCCGCAGGACGTCGGACTTCTCCAGGTGCGACAGGGCCTCCTCGACGGACTTAGGCAGCCGCTGGATGCCCCGGCTCGGAGAGCTCCTCATCCGATAGCCCGCCCGGATCGACTGTCACCTCGTCGGGCAGCCGCAGGTCTCTCTCCACGCCGGCCAGGCCGGCCGCGATGAGCGCCCCCGCCACCAGATAAGGGTTCGCGCTCTGGTCGAAGCACTTCACCTCGGTGTTGGCCGCGGTCTCGCGGGTCCCGACCATCCCCGTGACGAATCGGATGGCGGCCTCCCGGTTCTCCCGCCCCCAGCACGCGAACGCCCCGGCCCAGTGCGACGGGATCAGCCGGAGGTAGCTCGGCACGCTCGGGGAGCCCACGGCCACCAGGGCTGGAAGCTCGGCGAGCACGCCGGCCACGAAGGCCTCGCCCGTCTCGGTCATCCCATACGGACCCTGGCCTCCGGCGAACAGGTTCTTGCCGTCGCGCCACAGGCTGAAGTGCACGTGGCCGCCGTTTCCCACGTGGCCCGCGATCACGACGGGGGAGAACGACGCGCGCATCCCGTGCCTCGCCGCCATGGCCCGGATCGTCTGTCGGACCAGGACGGTCGTGTCGGCAGCTCCAACCGGATCCTCCGGCGCCACGGAGATCTCCAACTGCCCAATGGCGTATTCGGGATGGAACTGGTCGACCCCGACGCCCTCCTCCTCGAGCGCGGCGATGAGGTCCCGGGCGTAATCCGAGATCGTCGCCAGGACCGGGAGCCCGTACGCAGGACCGGTGTGGATGGGGCTTTCCACCTCCGAGCCCGCCGCGGCCTGGAACCATTCCAGCTCGAACGCCATCCGCACTTCGATCCCGGCGTCGGCCGCCCGGCGCGCCATGCGCTTGGCGAAGGTGCGCTGGCAGCCCGGATAGACCTCGCCCTCCTGGGTGTGCTTGTCGACCGGAGCCCAGGCCCACCCCGGCTGCGCGGCGAGCACTTTCAGCGCCGAGGGGTCGGGCATGAGCCGGAGGTCCCCGACCGGCCCGCTGACCTCGTCGCTCGACGTGATGGAGTCGTTGACCATGAAGACCTCGAAGACCGGGGACATGCCGATCCCGTACTTCACCGCCCGCTCGAGGACCGACACCGGGACGGTCTTCACCCGCGTGACGCCGGCGTTGTCGACCTGGCTGAGCGCGACGGCCCGGATGCCCTGGGCCGACAGTGACTCCGCCAGCGTCCTGGCCTGATCGGCGCGGCGGACCATCTCGTCCGGAGATCCCTCTTCGCCTTGCACCGCTGCACCTCCCGGTGCCTACCCTCGACCTGACTCCCGCGGGGCCGAATCATCGCATCCGCGGGCCGCGGGACGCGACCGCAACGCGCACGTGCTCAGGAGGCGAGGCTATGCTCGGCCCGCGTTCGGTGGGGGACTGTGGGAGAGAGGATCCGGCGGTGTCGGCGGTCGACGTGGAGGGACTCCGGCTCATCGACCACCATTGCCATGGCGTGGTGAAGGCGGACCTCGACCTGGCCGGGTTCGAGAACCTCATCACCGAGAGCTCCGACCCGCCCCCCGCGGGGACCAGCCGATTCGACTCTCCTCTCGGCCTGGCCGTCCGGCGGTGGTGCGCCCCGGTGCTGGGCCTCGAGCCGTTCGCCTCGCCCCAGGACTACGTGGCCCGTCGGGCGGAGCTGGGAGCGGAGGAGGTGGCCCGCTCGTTCCTGAAGGAAGCCGGCATGGGCGCGCTCCTCCTCGACACCGGATACCGCTCCGACGAGCTCCACGACCTGAAGGCGATGGGCCAGCTGGCCGCGGTCCCGGTCCACGAGATCGTCCGGCTGGAGGCCGTCGCCGAAGCCGTGGCCGCCTCGGGCGTCGATGCGAGTACGTACCCGAGCTCCTACCGGGATGCGCTCGAGGAGGCGGCACGGGAGGCCGTGGGGCTGAAGACCATCGTGGCCTACCGGGGCGGGTTCTCCTTCGACCCGGAGGAGCCCGACGACGCCGAGGTGGTGCGAGCCGCCGGACCGTTCCTGGAGGCGGCCTCGTCGGGACGGCCCCGGCTGGCGGATCCCGTGCTGCTTCGATTCGGCATCTGGTCCGGGGCGCGGCTGGCCCGCGAACGAGGCCTCCCGATCCAGTTCCACAGCGGGTGGGGGGACGCCGACCTTGACCTGCACCTGTCGAACCCGACGCTCCTCACCGGGTTGATCCGGGAGCTCGACCGGCTCGGGGTGAACGTGGTGTTCCTGCACTGCTACCCGTTCCACCGCGACGCCGCGTACCTGGCCTCGGTGTACGGGAACGTGTACTTCGACGTCGGTTCCGCCCTGCACTACCACGGGCCCAGCTCGAGCCGCTTGCTGGCGGAAGCCATGGAGGTGGCCCCCTTCTCCAAGCTCCTGTTCTCTTCGGACGCGTTCGGGCTGGCCGAGCAGTACCACCTGGGGGCCATGCTGTTCCGGCGGGCGCTTCGGGAGGTCCTCGACGGGTGGATCGAGGCCGACCACTGCGACGCGGCGATCGCCGGGCGCATCGCCGAGGGCATCGCCCGAGGAAACGCGATGAGGATCTACCCGCTGCCCTAGCGTCCGCGACTGGGAGTCAGGACCCCCGGGCCTCCGCCACCGCTCGCTCGATCTGCCCGGCGTGATCGTGGGCGTGCTCGGCGTAGATCTCCAGCCACATCTCGACCGAGTATTTCCCGCTCTCGGTGTGCGTGCCCGACCGGCGCCAATCCTGCTCGCTCAGCAGGTCGAGGATCGTGGCGGTGCTCTCCCGAGTGGCCCGCAGCGCGGCCAGCGACGGCTCAAGTGGCCTGGAGTCGTAGTACAGCCGGCGAGCGTACTCCTCCTCGTCGTAGCCCTGGATCACTGGCGAGTCCTCGGCGAGCAGCCTCCGGAGCCGGATGGCGGACGTCATCTCGCTGTCGGCCAGGTGATGGATGACCTCCCGTGCGGACCAACCGCCGTCGGCGGGCACGTGGTCGAGGTCCTCGTCCCCGAGCCCCGCGGTGACTTGCTCCACGACCGCCGGCCCCTCCCGGTATCGCGCGATCAGCTCGTCCCGACGCGCAGCGTCCACGTGAACGACCTCCTCAGAACAGCTCGAGGTACTCCTGGCGCTCCCAGTCCGACACGGAGTCGGCGAACCGGGAGAGCTCGTGGCCTCGGATGGCCGTGTAGACCTTCAGGAACTCCTCCCCGAAGAACTCCTTCGTGGCCGGCTCGCCGGCGAGCTCGCCGAGGGCCTCGGCCAGCGAGGAGGGGAGCGGCTCGAGCGACGGGTCCTCCTCGGCCGGAGCGCCACTCGACGGCGGGGGAGGCTTCAGCCCCTGCTCGATCCCCGCGAGGCCGGCCGAGAGCAGCGCCGCGCCGACCAGGTAGGGATTCGACAGGGCGGTGGGGCCGCGGTTCTCCGTGTGCGTCGACTCGGGCGCCCCGCCCTTCACCCGAAGGAGCGCCGAGCGGTCCTCGAGCCCCCAAGAGATGTTGGTCGGGCTGAACGTGTGCCTCCGGCGGCGGCGGTGGCAGTTCACGGTCGGGGCGATCAGCGCGTCGACCGCCTTCGCGTACCGGAGCTGCCCGGCGATGAACGACCGGCAGACGTCGGTGATGCCCTGCGGGTCGTCGGCGTCTCCGAACGCGTTCTTGCCGCTCTTCGAATCGACCAGCGAGATGTGGGTGTGGCAGCCGCTCCCGGCGGAGTCACCGAACGGCTTGCTCATGAACGTCGCGAGGTAGCCGTCGTTCCGCGCGATCTCCTTCACGCCGTTCTTGAACGTGAACGCCTGGTCGGGACCGGCGAGGCCCTTCCCGGGGGCGAAGTTGATCTCCCACTGCGAGCCGGCGTACTCGCAGTTCGACGTGATGATGTCGACCCCGATCTGGGGCATCAGCTCGAGGATGCGGCCGATCGTGGGCACGTACGCGTTCCGAACGGTGTTGAAGATGTGGTACCCGCTGAACAGCGGCGCTCGGGTCTCGGGGTCAAGCAGGTAGAACTCGTACTCGAAGCCCATGACGGGCTCGAACCCCATCGCCCGGCACCGGTCCAGCACCCTGCGGTAGACCTGCCGCGGCGTGGCATCGAGCGGCGTGCCGTCGTACCACCGGGCGTCGCAGATGAACCGGGCCGTCCGGTCGGCCCACGGGACGACCGCGGCCGTGTCCGGGTCGGGGAACAGCAGCTGGTCCGCGTACTGGCGCTCCTCGTTGTAGAGGGTGCCGCCCACGACGTCCGACCGGCTGTCCAGGACGCTCGTCCCGCCGTACATGTTGAGGCCCCGCTCCGCGTATCCGGACGCGTGGCGGATGGGGATGGTCTTGGACCGCGAGGTGCCGTGCATGTCCGGCAGCTCGAACCGGACCCACTCGATGCCGCCCTTCTGCCACCCCTCGAGGATCTCGTTCACGCCGGCCACGGGGCAGCAGGATAGCGTTCCTCCCCGGGCCAGGCATAGTCGGGGCGCCCGGGTTCCTTGAGGTGCCGACCGGGAGGTAATCTCCCGATCGGATGGTCGACAGCACCGGGACCCGCGTGCTCCCCCTGGAGCTCGATCGGCGCTACCCGGTCGTCGTTCGCGGTGAGGGCGTCTGGGTTGAGGACGAGGCCGGGCGTCGGTACCTCGACGCCATGAGCGGGGGCTCGATGGCCGCGACGCTGGGCCACGGCCGACGGGACATCATCGAGGCCGCCCGGATCCAGGCCGAGCGCCTGTCTTACATGCACAACGAGCGGCTCACCAACCCCGCGCAGGAGCGCCTGGCCCAAGAGCTCGTCGAGGTCGCGCCCGAGGGGTTCACGCGCGTCCGCTTCGTGGCGAGTGGATCCGACGCCAATGAGATGGCGATCCAGCTCGCCCGGAGCTACCACGTGGAGCGGGGCGAGCCGGATCGGTGGCAGGTGATCTCCCCTGCCCAGGCGTACCACGGGCCCACGATGGAGACCCTGGCGTTGACCGGCCGGCCGGGGCTGCATGGACCGTTCGGCCCGTACCTCCCACACCACCTGCACATCCCGCCGAGCACGTGGCGCTTCGACCCCACCGGCGAGGCGGCGCTCGAGGCCCTCGACCGGGCGCTGGAGGAGGCCGGGCCGGGGACCGTCTCGGCGTTCTTCTGCGAGCCGATCAGCGCCGCGGCGCTGCCCGCCTACACCCCGCCGCCGCGGTTCTGGGAGGGCCTGGCCGAGCGGCGCGAGCGCCACGGCTTCCTGGTGTTGTTCGACGAGGTCGTCACGGGAGTGGGGCGAACCGGCCGGTGGTTCGCGGGCGCCGGCACCGACTGCGCGCCCGACATCATCGCCACGGCGAAGGGCCTAGGGGCCGGGTACGTGGCCATCGGGGCGGTGCTCGTGCGGGAGCACGTGTACGAGGCCATCGCCCGGGGCTCGAGGCGGTTCACGCTGGGGCACACGTGGGACGGCGCGCCGCTCGCGTGCGCCGTCGGGCTCGCCGTGCTGGACGCGATGCGCTCGGAGGGCCTGGTCGACCGGGTGCGCGACCGAGGGGCGAAGCTGCTGGAGGAGCTCGACGCCGCCCTGGACGGCATCCCGATGGTCCGCGAGGTTCGAGGGCACGGTTACCTGCTGGGCGTGTCGTTCGTCGATCCCCGCGACGGCGATTCGTTCCTCCCCCGGGAGCTGCGCGTCGGGGCGAGGATCGACGAGGCTGCCTTCGAACGCGGCCTGATCGTCCTGTCGACGCAGCCGACGCGCGACGGCTACGCCGGCGACCAGACGCTGTTCGCGCCGCCCTTCACCACGACCGACGACGAGCTGGCCGAGATGGTGTCCCGTTTCGCCGACACCGTGCGGCAGGTCTCCGAGGGCGTGGAGCGCGAGCTCTCCGCCCATCGGGCGACCATCGGGAGCTGAGCGATGAGCGCGTCCACCGAGACCGGCGCGCTCCGAGCCCTGATCCTCCAGCACGAGGAGCCTACGCCGCCGGGCCACGTCACCGAGTGGCTGGAGGGCCACGGCGCCGAGATGGACGTGCTCCGCATCGACCTCGAGGATCCGCGGGTCGATCCGGGCCGGTACGACCTCATCGTGTCGCTCGGCTCGGAGTTCGCCGCCTACGACGACTCGCACCGGTTCGTCACGAGCGAGGCGGAGCTGATGCGAATGGCGGTCGACGCGGACGTGCCGATCCTGGGCCTGTGCTTCGGCGGCCAGATGCTCGCCCGTGTGCTGGGCGGGGAGGTGTACCGCGGTTCCGAGTCCGAGATCGGCTGGCTCCCCGTGCGGACCAGCGACCCCGACCTCGTTCCCGAGGGCCCCTGGTTCCAGTGGCACTTCGACGTCATCACCGCGCCCCCCGACGCGACGGTGATCGCCGAGACCGACCTCGGCACGCAGGCGTTCGTCGCCGGGCGCAGCCTCGGCCTGCAGTTCCATCCCGAGGTGACGCCGGAGATCATGGACGACTGGGTCCGGACGTATCGCCACGAGCTCGACGCCGAGGGCGTCGACCCCGATGCGCTGCTCGAGGAGACGAACCGGCGCGCGAAGGAGAGCAAGCGAACGTCGTGGCGGCTGCTGGAGGGATTCCTGGATAGGGTCGCCGGGCTGGGGTCCCGGGCCGCGACGTGAAAGGGACGATCGGCTCGGACGACACCAACGTGTTCCCGCGCTTCCTCGACCTCGAGTACCCGAACGTCGAGCGGGGCGAGGGCGTCTGGCTCACCACGACCGACGGCCGGCGGATCCTGGACGCGTGCTCCGGCGGGGCCATGGTCACGTGTCTCGGCCACGGCGTGCCCGAGCTGGTGGCGGCGGCCACCGAACAGGCCGGGCGCATCGCCTACTTCTACAACCACCACTTCACCAGCGAGCCTCAGGAGCGGCTTGCCGATCGCATGCTCGAGGTCGTCGCGCCGGAGATGGCGCGCGTCCGGTTCGTCTCGGGCGGGTCCGAGGCGAACGAGACGGCCCTCCAGCTGGCCCGGATCTACCATGTGGACCGGGGCCAGACGGAGCGGTGGCGGGTGATCTCGCCGGCGCAGGCCTATCACGGCTCCACCATGGGCACCCTCGCTCTCTCCGGCCGGCGCGCGCTGCAGGAGCCGTATACGCCGTACCTGGCCGACCACCTGCACATCCCGCCGAGCACGTGGCGGTTCGACCCGAGCGGCGAGGCCGCGTTGAAGGAGCTGGATCGCCTCCTCGAGCAGTCCGGCCCGGAGACGATCGCCGCGTTCTTCTGCGAGCCGATCAGCGCCGCCGCCCTCCCCGGCTACTCGCCGCCCGAGCGCTTCTGGCAGGGCCTGGCCGAGCGCCGCGAGGAGCACGGCTTCCTGATCTGCTTCGACGAGGTCGTCACGGGCGTCGGCCGGGTGGGGACGTGGCTGGCTGCCCACCAGCTCCCCATCGAGCCCGACATCGTGGCCGTGGGGAAGGCCCTCGGCGCCGGCCACGCCCCACTGGGGGCCGTGCTCTGCCGCCAGCACGTGTACGACGCCATCGACCAAGGGTCGCGGGAGTTCGACCTGGGGCACACGTGGGATGGTGCCCCACTGTCCTCGGCCGTGGGCCTCGCCGTCCTCGACCTGATCGTCGAGCGGGGCCTGGTGGAGCGGGTCCGCGACCGTGGGCCGGGCCTGCTCGCGGAGCTCGAGGCGGCCGTGTCCGGTTCCGATATCGTCCGTGAGGTCCGCGGTCGCGGCTTCCTGCTCGGCGTCGAGCTCGTCGACCCGCGCGACGGGACGTCGTTCCTCCCAAACGACTTGGACGCCGCGTCGCTCGTCGACGACACTGCGCTGGAGCACGGCCTGCTCGTCACGTCCACGCACCCGCAGGCGGACGGCTACGCGGGAGACCAGGTGCTGCTGGCGCCGGCGTACACGAGCACCGACGCGGAGCTCGCGGAGATGGTGGAGCGGTTCGCGGCCACGATCGGGGATGTGGAGCGCATCATCAAGAGCTCACTGACCAAGGCAGGGTCGTGACCTCCGAGGGCCGTTCCGCCGGCGCGGAGTTCGTGCTCCTCGGGATCCCCGACGTCAACGGGTCGATCCGGGGAAAGGCGCTTCGGCCTGCCGCCTTCGAGTCGGCAGTGCGCCACGGAACGGTGATGACCGACCTGATCCTGGGCCTGGACCCGGTGGACACGCCGATCACCGACTTCGAACGGTTCGGCATCCGGACCGGAGCGGCGGATCTGATCGTCCATCCGGATCCGGAGACCGTCCACGAGATGACGTGGCGTCCCGGATGGCGCGTCTGCCTGGCTACACCGAGCTGGCCCGACGGAACCCCCTGCGACTTCGCGCCGCGAGAGGTGTTCCGGCACGTGCTGGAGGGGATGGCGGAGCTCGGGTTCGAGGTCATGGCGGCGCTCGAATACGAGATCCGGCTGTGGGACTCGGGCGGGCAGCCCCTGTCGAGCGGCATCAGCTACAGCCTCACGGAGATCGGGCGATACGGGGAGTTCGTGTCCCAACTCGTCCCGGCGCTCGAGGGGTTGGGGGTCGAGCTCTCCGCGGTGCACACGGAGGCCGGCCCCGGGCTGCTGGAGCTGAACCTGGGACCCGGGCGTGGCCTCCGCGCCGCCGACGACGCCGCGCTGGTGAAGTTCGCGGTGAAGGAGTTGGCGGCGTCGATGGGCCTGCGGGCGAGCTTCCTGGCGAAGACCGCGCCCGGCGAGGAGGGATCGAGCGGGCACATCCACCTCTCGTGCTGGGATGGCGAGACGAACGCGTTCGCCGCGCCGGACGCGGCAGACCCGGTGCCACCGGTCTTCGGTTCGGCGATCGCCGGGGTGGTGGAGCACCTCCCGGCCGCCTCCCTGTTGCTGAATCCGAACGTGAACTCGTACAAGCGGCTGGTGCCGGGGTGGTTCGCGCCGATCAATGCGACGTGGGGGTACGAGAACCGGTCCTGCGCGGTCCGGGCCATCCGTTCGGACCGGCCCGAGCTGTGGCGCTTCGAGTGCCGGAGGCCCGGCGCCGACGCCAACCCATACCTGGCGCTCGCCGCCGTGGCCGCCTCCGCCGCCGACGGCATCAGGAACAAGGCGGAGCCGCCGGCGCCGATCGAGGGCGACGCCTACGCGCGACCAGACCTGCCCGAGCTGCCGGGCTCGCTCGAGGCTGCCCTCCGGACCTTCGACGAGGACAAGGTCCTGAGGTCGGCGCTGGGGGAGGGGTTCAGCGACTACTTCGCGACGTCTCGCGCATGGGAACTCAAGGCCTGGCGGGAGACGGTTACGGAATGGGAACGCCAGCGCTACGAACGCTCGGTGTAGCTAGGCCTCCGAGAAGTAGACGTTCTTCACCTCCGTGTACAGGTTCACCGCGTGCATGCCCATCTCCCGGCCGATGCCGCTGTGCTTGTAGCCGCCGAACGGCGCCTCGGTGTGGACGCTGTGCGAGGAGTTCACGCTGATGACCCCGGTGCGGATGGCCTTGGCCACTCGGATGGCACGGCCCAGGTCGCGCGTCCAGATCGAACCGGACAGGCCGTATTCGGTCTCGTTGGCCAAGCGGATGGCCTCCTCCTCGGTGTCGAAGGGGATCAGGCAGGCCACCGGCCCGAAGATCTCCTCCTGGGCCACCCTCGTGTCGTTGCGGACGTCGGCCAGGACGGCCGGCCGAAGGTAGAACCCGCCCTCGCCCCCGGCCACCTCGGGGATCTCGCCCCCGGTGACGAGGCGCGCTCCCTCCTTCTGGCCGATCTCCAGGTACTCGAGCGAGGTCTCACGCTGCCCCGCGGAGATCATCGGTCCGAGGTCCGTCTCCTCTTCGAGGGGCGGCCCCACTTTCAGCTCGTCGGTCCGCTTCGCCATCGCCGCGACGAAGTCGTCATAGGCGGACCGCTCGACGAACGACGCGGCTTCGGGCGCAGCAGTCCTGGCCGGTGTTGCCGAACACCGACCACACGGAACGTTCGACCGCCTTGTCCATGTCGGCGTCGGCGAACACCACGTTCGCGGACTTGCCTCCCAGCTCGAGCGAGACCCGGGTGATGTTCCGCGCGGCCAGCGCCATGATCTTCGACCCCACTTCGGTCGAGCCGGTGAAGCCCACCTTGTTCACCCGGGGGTCGGTGACGAGGGCGTTGCCGACGGCCGAGCCCGGCCCGGGGAGGACGGAGATAGCGTCCGGGGGAAGCCCCGCCTCGACCAGGATCTCGGCCAGGCGGAGCACCGAGAGCGGCGTGTAGGAGGCCGGCTTCACCACGATCGTGTTCCCGCACGCCAGGGCCGGCGCGATCTTCCACGTCGAGATCACCAGCGGGAAGTTCCACGGGGTGATGAGCACACACACCCCCACGGGCTCACGGAGGGTCACGTCGAGCCCGGGATCCTGGATCGGCACGGTCTCGCCGAAGATCTTGTTGGCCGCCCCGCCCCAGTACTCGAAGGTGTCGGCCACGATCCCGATCTCGTCCCGGGCGTCCCCGATGGGCTTGCCGGCGTTGCGGGCCTCGAGCTTCGCCAGGTCCTCCAGCCGCTCCCGCACCATCGCCGAGGCCCGGAGGAGCACGCGTCCCCGGAGCGTGGCGGGGGTCCTGGGCCAGGGACCCTCGTCGAAGGCCCGGACCGCCACGTCGACGGCCCGGCGGGCGTCCTCGGGACCGGCCTCGGCCACCTCGGCCATGGGGGCGCCGGTGCCCGGCTCGATCACGGCGAAGGTGCTGTCCTCGGCGGCGGCTCTGCGCTCACCGCCGACGACCAACAGCTCGGTGGTCATCGTCCCTCCTCGGAAACTCGGTTCGGATCGAGCACGGGCGCGGGGGGATGATAGCCCGACGCCGATTCGGCTGGCAGGGCCGTTGCGCCTCGGCCTCCCGAGAGCGACGGAAGCGTTCACCGGCCTCCGGGGAGCTCGGTCCGCTACGGCCAACCGGCGCCCGGCGCGGGCGCCTCAGCGGTCAGCACCTGGCCCGTTCGTGCCCCGTCAGCCATGCTCGCAGGACCACGCCACTCGGTCGCCATCATGAACAGCGTTCTCTTGTCCGCGCCGCCGAGCATGCAGGCGAAGCAGCCGCGGTCGAGGTCGATCGTCTGCAGCACCTCGCCGCCTTCGCGAACGCGCACGCAGCGCTTGTTGGGGACGTCCCCGTACCAGACGGCGCCTTCGGCGTCGAGGCAGATGCCGTCGGGGACGCCGTCGCCGAGGTCGGCCCACACCCGCCGGTTCGACAGGCTGCCGTCGGCCGCGATGTCGAAGGCCGTGAGCCTGTTGCCGTAGGACTCGGCGACGATCAGCGTCGAGTTGTCGGGCGTCACGGCCATGCCGTTGGGGAACGCGACGCCGTCGGCCACCTGCCGGGCCGAGCCGTCGGGGGTGACCAGAGCGAGGATTCCGGGGGCGAACTCGCCGCCTGGAAAGTCAAAGCCGATGTTGTTGACGTAGGCGTTGCCGCGACCGTCCACGACGATCTCGTTCCAGGCGTGGTCGGAGAGGCCGGTCAGGTCGGCATGGGTCACCAGCGAGCCGTCGGGCTCCCTGCGCAGGAGAAGCCCATCGCTCCCGAGACGATCAGCAGGCGCCCATCGGGCAGCCAGTCGATGCAGAATCGGAAACGACTGGCACGCGGACGATGACCTCGCTCTTGCCCTCGAGATCGACGGCGATGACCTCTTGCGCGCCCCAGTCGGAGAACCAGAGACGGCCCTCGTGCCAACGCGGCGACTCGCCGAACGCGAGACCGGTCATCAGGGTTTGCAGCTCAGGCACGAGGGGCCTCTCCTGCTGGCTGGTAGGTGAACTGGAATCAGGACGCCCGTGCCTGTCGTCGTGGAGTCGACGAGCCTCAGCGCGGTCGTCGCGCTCCCGTCCCTGAAGAGACGCCGCCCGCTCCCCAGCACGATGGGGTGGACCATGAGCCGATACACGTCGACGAGGTCGTGCTCCATCAGCGTCTGGGCGAGATCGCCGCTGCCGATCACCTGGAGGTCCTTTCCGGGCTGCGCCTTCAGCTTGGCGATCCCTTCGGCGACATCGCCCTTGATCAGATGCGAGTTGTTCCACTCGAGGGGCTCCTTCAGGGCTCTTCGAAACGACGTACTTGGGGAGGCTGTTGATCGTCTCGGCCAACGGGTCATGGGCCGCTGGAGCGGACGGCCAGAACGCCGCGAAGATCTCGTAGGTCTTTCGCCCCAGAAGGAAACCGTCCGACGCGGCCATCCCCTCGAAGATGGCCTTTCCCGCGGCGTCGTCGAAGTACGGCCCCTGCCACCCACCGTGCTCGAAGCCCCCACTCGGGTCCTCGTCCGCCCCTCCCGGGGCCTGCATGACCCCATCCAGCGTCAGGAACTCACTCACGATCACCCTCATCGCGACCTCCTTCTCCTCCTGTCTCGGAGCTCTCACCTACCAGACGACGCGCCGCCGCCGAACTCATCGGTCGCTCGATGAGTTTGGCCGGGCCAACCGGTCTGTCTTGGAAAGAAGGATGGAAGGAGAGGCGCGGTTGGCCGGTCCCGAGGAGCCGCCGACGACATCGGTGCGTGGGGTGCGGACGCCTCCCGAGGCGAACGCCATCCATGTGGTCATCAGCGGCCCGATGACCGGCGCAGCCATCGCGGGGCTCTGCGAACGCGTCCGGAGTGGCGCTGGAGGGCAGCGGCGCCGATCTGGTCGTATGCGACGTCGGGGCGCTGGGCGACCCGGACGCCGTCACGATCGAGGCGCTGGCCCGGCTCCAGCTGACCGCGCTGAGGCTCGGGTGTCGCATCCGTGCTGCGCGACACGAGTGGCGAACTCCAGGAACTGCTCGCCCTGGTCGGGCTGGGCGACGTCGTCCCGCTCTGCGCGCCGGTTAGGCGCTCAGGCGTCGAGCCGGGCGGCAGCCCGAAGAGCGGGAACAGGGCTGCGGTGTCGAGGAAGAAGCTGATGCCGGCGATCCGACCGTCTGAGACCTCGAGCACCTGCAGCGCCCACGGCTCGTGCCCGCCGTGCGGGCGCTCGGCTTGTACTGCCCGAACGCGGGCGAGCCGTTCGCCACGGTCGGCATCAGGCGCGAGCCGCGGCAGCCGATACCCGGGCCCGAGGCACCACGCGGCGGATGTCGTCGTGGGTCTGCAGCCACAGCGCGTAGGGCGGCATCGACCACGTGGCGTCCTCGCGCAGCAGCGACGTGAGCGAGTCCATGTCGTAGCGCTCGAAGGCGTCGACGTAGCGGGCGAGGAGCGCCCGCTGCTCGTCGTCCATCGGATCGCAGCGGCTCGGCGTCGTCGATCGTCGGCGGCCTCGAGGGTCGCGCGGGCGCGCTGCAGCGCGCTGTTGACCGAGGCGACGGACGTGTCGAGCAGCTCGGCGACCTCGGCGGCCTTCCAGCCGCAGCACCTCGCGCAGGATCAGCACCGCGCGCTGCCGCGGCGGCAGGTGCTGCAGCGCGGCGACGAAGGCGAGGCGGATCGACTCGCGCGCCCGGCCACCTCGGCGGGGTCGCCGCCCGGTCGGCACGACCGACCGTCGGGGATCGGCAGGATCCACGTCGCCTCGGGCAAGCGGCTCGCCGAGGCGGCGTCTCGGCCGCTTCGCGGGCCCGAGATCCATCGGCCGCGCCCGGCGCTCCTTCCCGCTCAGCATGTCGAGGCACACGTTGGTCGCGATGCGGTAGAGCCACGAGCGCAGCGCCGAGCGGCCCTCGAACGCGCTCGAAGCCCCGCCAGGCCCGCAGCATCGTCTCCTGCACGGCGTCCTCGGCCTCGAACGCCGGAGCCGAGCATCCGGTAGCCGTAGGCGGTCAGCTCGAGGCGATGCTGCTCCAGCCGGAGCTCCAGCTCCTCGGACCCGCGCGTCTTCGTGCTCTGAGCTACGTCGTTCTCTCCGCCGCCAGCTCGGTCAACCCCGGTCGCTCCTCTCCGCCCAACCAGCCAACACTCTACGACGGTCGCCGGACGAGGAACTCATCGGGCACGACCGATGAGTCGTGCGGCGCTTCACCGTCCAAACAGGAATGATGGGAAGAGCGCCCGCGAGCGATTCGGCGGGAGGAGGAAACGGATGGCTGAGGGACGGGTCCTCGTGGACATCTCGATGTCTTTGGGATGGTTTCATCGCCGGGCCGAACGACAGCCCCGAACTGGGCCTGGGCGAAGGGGGGGAGCAGCTCCATCAATGGCTCTACGGCCTGGAGAGCTGGCGCAAGCCGCACGGCCTCGCCGGGGGCGGAGGTGAACCAGGAGTCCGAGGTGCTGGCGGAAGCCTCGCGCAACATCGGGGCCGCGGTGATGGGCCGCCGCATGTTCGACAACGCGGTGGACGCGTGGGGAGAGACCCGCCCTTCCACATGCCGGTGTTCGTGCTGACCCATGAAGCCCGCGAGCCACTGGTCAAGCAGGGGGGCACGACGTTCATCTTTGTCACGGATGGCATCGAGAGCGCGCTCCGGCAGGCGCAGGGCGGCCGCCGGGTGACAAGGATGTCTCGCTCGCCGGTGGGGCGAACATCATCCAGCAATACCTGAAGGCGGGGCTCGCTCGACGAGGTGCAACTCCACCTGGTCCCCATCCTGCTCGGTGGCGGCATGCGGCTGTTCGAGAACCTGGGCGCGCAGCCCGATCGAACTGCAAAAGACGAGGGTGATCGAATCCCCCGGTGTCACCCATCTACGGTTCCACGTCGTCAAGTAGATGGCGGCGAGGCGCAGAGTCGAACGGAGGTTCCGATGGGAAACGTGATCGTCTCGATGTTCCTGACGCTGGATTCGAGGATGCCGATCTGACGGGTGCCCGACGCGGGACCGATGAGTTTTCCGGGCGATCCGGGGGTCGAAGCAGATGACCACTACCCAAAAGGAGCTCCTCATGAAGTCCTCGCCTTCCCAGCCCACGACCATCTCGATCCCGCAGCTCCGCGCCGCCCTCAACGGCCGGGTGATCGCGCCGGACGACGCCGGGTACGACGAGGCGCGCACCGTCTTCTACGGCGGGATCGACCGCCGGCCGGCGGTCATCGTCCGGGTCGCGGACGCGGCCGACGTCGCGCGCGTCGTCTCGCTCGCGCGCGAGACCGGGCTGGAGCTCGCCGTCCGCAGCGGCGGCCACAGCGTCGCCGGCCACAGCGTCACCGACGGCGGGATCGTGCTCGACCTCGCGCGACATGCGGGCGCTGGAGATCGACGCCGAACGGACGCACCGCCTGGGCCGAGACGGGCCTGACCGCCGGCGAGTACACGACCGCGGCGGCGGCCCACGGCCTCGCCACCGGCTTCGGCGACACCGGCTCGGTCGGGATCGGCGGGCATCACGCTGGGCGGCGGCGTCGGCTACCTCGTCCGCAAGCACGGCCTCACGATCGACGACCTGCTGGCCGCCGACATCGTGACCGCGGACGGCCAGCTCCTGCGCGTGGACGCCGAGACGCACCCGGACCTCTTCTGGGCGATCCGCGGCGGCGGCGGCAACTTCGGCGTCGCGACCCGCTTCCAGTTCCGGCTGCACGAGGTCGACACGGTCGTGGGCGGGATGCTGATCCTGCCGGCGACGCCCGACGTCATCGCCGCGCTTCATCGCCGAGGCGGAGGCCGCGCCGGAGGAGCTGTCGACCATCGCCAACGTCATGCCCGCGCCGCCGATGCCGTTCCTGCCCGCGGAGCATCACGGCCAGCTGGTCGTCATGGCCATGCTGGTCTACGCCGGCGACGGTCGAGGCCGGCGAGCGCGCCGTCGCGCCGTTCCGGGCGCTCGCCACGCCGATCGCCGACATGGTCCGGCCGATGCGCTACCCGGAGATCTACCCGCCGGAGGACGACGCGCTACCACCCGACCGCGGTGGCGCGCACGATGTTCGTCGACACGATCGACCGCGACGTGGCCGAGACGATCGTCGAGCACCTCGAGGCGTCCGACGCGCCGATGCGCGTGGCGCAGCTCCGGGTGCTCGGCGGGGCGATGGCCCGCGTGCCGGCGAGGCCACCGCGTTCGCCCACCGCGCGAGCCGGATCATGGTGAACGTCGCCGCGTTCTACGAGCGGCCCGAGGACCGAGGCGGTGCGCGAGGCCTGGGTCGACGACTTCGCGGCGGCGCTGCAGCCAGGGCGACGCCGGCGCGTACGTCAACTTCCTCGGCGACGAGGGCGAGGCGCGGGTCCGCGAGGCCTACCCGGGGCCGACCTGGGACCGGCTGGCGGCGATCAAGCCCGCTACGACCCGACCAACCTCTTCCGGCTCAACCAGAACATCCCGCCGCTGAACGAGGGTCCCGGGCCGTGAGGGGGCTCCACCCTTCAGGCGCGGAATGAACGTGGGGCGAGGTGATCGCCCACGGATGATCGGTGACTCGAGGACGGCATCATCGGATAGTCTCTGGCCCACATCACCGAGCTCGGAGTTCGCGGGGATGGCGTTTCGTGGCTGGCCGGCGGAGGCCCTCGAGTTCTTCGAGGGACTCGAGGCCGACAACTCAAAGACCTATTGGCAGCGGAACAAGGATGTCTACGAGTCGTTGGTTCGCGCCCCGATGGAGCAGCTGCTGGAAGAGCTCGCGCCCGAGTTTGGCGAGGGCCGGATCTTTCGACCGTATCGGGACATCCGATTCAGCTCCGACAAGTCGCCGTACAAGACCAACATCGCAGCGATGATCGGCGAAGGCTACGTTGAACTCACCGCCGATGGATTGGGGGCTGGGATGCGGCATGTGGGATATGGCTCCGGACCAGCTCGAGCGCTATCGAGAGGCGGTGACCGAGGATCGGTCCGGTGGCAAACTGGTTGATCTGGTGGCGAAGGCACGGGAGGCGGGACTGACGATCACTGGCCACGAGGTCCTGAAGTCCGCACCGAAGGGATACCCAAAGGATCATCCCCGGATCGGGCTCCTTCGGTACAAAGGCCTGATCACGTGGTGCGAGTGGCCCGCGGCAGCATGGCTGGGGACCCGGCGAGCAAAGGATCGGGTGGCCGAGTTCTTCCGGCTTTCCAGGCCGCTCAACACGTGGCTGCGGACTAACGTCGGTCCCTCGACCCTTCCCGAGCGGCGGCGATAGTCTCGGCGACCGGCAACGTATGGAAGGAGGCCGCATGAACCTGAACAGCATCATGATCGGGTCCGAGGACCCTCGGCGCTTGACCGACTACTACGCCAAGCTCTTCGGCATGCCCGCCTGGGAAGAAGGGGACTTCAAGGGCTGGCAGATCGGCTCGGGCTCCGTCTCCGTTGGGCTGCATGATCAGGTGAAAGGCAAGAACACCCACCCGGGCCGAGTGATGTGGAACATCGAGACCGCCGACGTGAAGGGCGATTTCGAACGGCTCAAGGCCGCCGGAGCGACTGTGGTCCAAGAGCCGTACCAACCGGAAGGGGCGCCCGAGATGCTGGTCGCCACGTTCTCCGACCCGGACGACAACTATTTCCAGCTCATGAGCCCGATGTAGCGACCGGCCGATGACCGCCGGGCTATCGCCCCGACGGAGGACCCGTCGACCGTCGGAGGACGAGCTCTCCGGGCAGGACCGATGATCGCTGCGGAGGCTCGCCTCGGATCGACGAGAGGATGGAAGCCATCGCCATCCGGCCCATCTCGCGGCGGGGCTGCCGGATCGTCGTGAGCGGCGGCTCGCTGAAGGCTGCCATCTCGATGTCGTCGAATCCGATCACCGACAAGACGCCGGGCACTTCGATCCCGTGCGCGTGCACGGCTCGGATCACGCCGATCGCGGTGGCGTCGTCGTACGCCACGATCGCGGTCGGGGCGTCGTCGGGCGGCGAAGCCAGGAGATCCTGCGTGGCCTGGAACCCGCCCTCGGGGCTCCGAGGCGAGGACACGATCGCTCCGGGCAGGCAGTCCCGCCTCGAGAAGCGCACTGCGGAACCCGAGGACCCGAAGAAGCGATGGCCGGATCGGCTCGGCGCCGACGAAGGCGATCCGCTCATGCCCGAGCGAGATCAGATGGCGAACGACCTCCTGAGCCGCGCCATAGTCGTCGAACACGATCTGCGAGAGGGACGCTTCGGTCTCCGTCGCCGCCCGGACGGCCTCGAGGACCCGCTGCGGTGACCCCGTCCGCACGATCGTGACGAACCGCGCCGGGAACGCAGCGTCCCAGTTGACGATGACTACCGGGACGTCGGGCTCTTCGCCGTAGAACCAGGAGGCCGACTCACCTGCGGCGCCGGCGATGATGATGCCTGCGACGCGCTGTGCCAGGAACACCTCGATCATCCGCCGCTCGCGCTCCGGCTCCGAGTGCGAGTTCGCGAACAGCACCGAGTAGTTGGCCTCGGAGGCGGCCTCCTCGATGCCCGCCGCTACTTCGCCCCAGAACGAGTCGACCGACGAGGGGATCAACATCCCGACGGTGCTCGACGTGCGGGTCACGAGCGCGCGGGCGATGTGATCCGGGCGGTAGTCCAGCCGCCGTGCAGCCGCTTCGACCTTGCTGCGGGTCTCGTCGCGGACCGCCGGGTGACCTTGGAGCGCGCGGGTCACCGTGGCCGTCGAAACCCCCGCTGCCTCGGCTACGTCTCGAACCGTCACGCGCGTCCGCCCGGCGGAAGCGCGACTCCGTCGCCGGCACCCTCCAGAACCGTCGTTCATCGCTATGAAAACCATTACATGCGCCGGTGGCGCGGGTCAAAGGGGCCACGACTCTCCGATGGAGCTCCATTGACCGCGGCGATGTCGGTGGTGTAAACGCTTGCAGGGAACGCCGGACCGCGAGAGGAGCCACGCGCGCATGAAGATCCGCCTCGGCAACGGCCCGGACTCGTGGGGCGTGTGGTTCCCGCAGGATCCGGACCAGGTCCAGTGGGATCGGTTCCTGACCGACGTGGCCGGCGCCGGCTATCGGTGGATCGAGCTCGGGCCGTACGGCTACCTGCCGACGGACATCGACCAACTGAGGGGCGAGCTCGCGTCGCGCGATCTGCGTCCGGTCGCCACCTTCATCGAGGCGCCGCTCGAGGATCCGGACAGTGCCGCCGGGATCGAGGAGCGAGTGGACAAGCTCGGCGAGTGGCTTGCGTCCTTCGGCGGACGGTTCCTCAACGTGATCGACGACGCATACCGCGATCTGAGGACGGGCAGGGCTGTCGCGCCCGCTACCCTCACCGAGGAATCGTGGCTCCAGCTGGTCGGAACGCTCGATCGCCTTGGACGGCTCGTGCGGGATCGCCACGGGATCGCGCTCACCGTGCACCCCCACGTGGACACGCACATCGAGACGACGGAGCAAACCGAGACGATGCTCGCCGACACCGATCCCGAGGCGGTGTTCGTGTGCTTGGACACCGGCCACTTCGCGTATCGGGGCGGCGACCCGGTGGACTTCTACCGCAAGCATCGCGATCGGATCCCGTATCTCCACATCAAGAACGTCGACCCGAAGGTCCTTGAGGTTGTGAACCGGCAGGACCTTCCGTTGGTCGAGGCGGTGAAGATGGAGGTCTTCTGCGAACCGCAGGCGGGCCTCATCGACTTCGTGGGCCTGCGGAGAGCGCTCGAGGAAACGGGCTTCGACGGCTACCTGATGGTGGAGCAGGATATGTACCAGCCCGACCACGACGCGCCGCTCCCGATCGCGCGGCGCACCCGTGAGTTCTTGGAGGGTATCGGGCTCGGCGACTCTTGAGGGGGGATCGATGGAGCAGGTCCGCGCCGCCGTGATGGTCGGTCCCGGCAAGATCGAGATCGAGGAGTTCCCGCTCCCCGACCCCGAGCCCGGCGCCGTGGTGATGCGTGTGAGTCTCTCGGGCATCTGCGGCACGGACAAGCACACGTTCCGAGGCGAGATATCGCAGTACTCCGGGACCGACCACGCCCGCGAGATCTCATACCCGCTGATCTGCGGACACGAGAACGTTGGGGTTGTCGCCTCCGTCGGCGGATCGGTGCTGGACAGTGCCGGGCGCCCGGTTCGGGTCGGAGATCGGATCGTCCCCGGCGCCAACATCGCCTGCGGCGAGTGCTACTTCTGTCGGAACGGGTTCCGCTACTACCTGTGCGAGCGGCTCGAGGATTACGGCAACAGCCTGAGCTGCGCTCGCGCGCCCCACCTGTTCGGGGGCTGGGCCGAGTACATGTATCTGCTCCCGGGAACGCGCATCTTCCCCGTGCCCGATGACGTGCCCGACGAAGTCGCCGTGCTCACGGAAGTCATGGCTGTCACGCACGGTCTGGGCAGCGCCGCCTCGACCCTCCTCTCGTCGGGCGGTCCGGGGTTCGCGCACTCTGTCGCGGTGATCGGCGTCGGACCGCTCGGCCTCTGCCACCTCATCAAGGCGCGGGTCCTGGGAGCGAGCGAGCTGATCGCGATCGACCGGCTCCCCGGGCGACTCGGCTTCGCGACCGCCTTCGGTGCCACGCTCACGATCGACGCCGGAACCACGACGTTCGAGGAGCGGCGGCAGGCGGTCTTCGATCGCACGGCTGGTAGGGGGGCCGACGTGGTGGTCGACTGCACCGGGGTTTCGGCGACCTTCCCGGAGGCCCTTCGCCTCGTGCGCCCCGGTGGTGTGGTCGTCGAGGCGGGGGCGTTCGTCGATGTCGGGACCGTGAACGTGAACCCTGCGGCCGACCTCTGCACGAGGGACGTCACGGTGATCGGGGTCGGTGGCGAGCGCGCCGAGGACTATCCCGCTTCCCTCGCCATGATGTCGGCGCACGCCGGTCGGATCCCGTTCGACCGAGCGGTGACCCACCGAAGCCGGATCGAGGACGCCGCGGATGCGGTGGAGCTCTCGCAGAAACCGGAGGCGATGAAGGTCGTGATCGACCCCGGGCTATAGCTGGCTAGATCCGCACCGACCCCGGGACCGACGTCGGCGCGTCGATCGCGGCACCCGTCCTGTGCGCCTCGACGATCGATCGGCAAAGCGCGATATCCCGGAGCGCGTCGTCGCCGTTGGTGAGCGGCGCGCGCCCCTCGACGATGCTGGAGTGGAACTCGAGAAGCTCCCTGCGGAACGCCTCGTCGTAGGAGACCAGCTCCTCGACCCGGCGCGACCCGGCAGGCTCGACCCCGCCTTCCTCGAGCACGAGCATCGTAGGCATGTTCCGGAGGAAGGGGGAGGGGAACGTCAACGTGGCCCGCGCGCTCGGCGCGAGGAACGTCCAGTCCTGCTCGTAACGCGGCAGCCCGGGCAGGTCGACCCACATCGCGATGCACTCGGTGTCGCCGAATCGAAGGACCGCGCTCACGCCCTGTTTTCTGACCGATGCGAACGCGAGTTCGTCCGGCTCGCCGAGCAGCCCCCGCATGGCGTTGAGCTCGTGGATCATGCTGTCCAGCAGGATGTTGCGGTAGACCGCGCGGACGATGGGGTCGACATCTCCGCCCAGGGCGGACTCGGTCCGCTGGCGGTCGTCCTCGACCAACGCCTCGGTCGTCTCCGTAGGCACGTCGTCGACCCGGATCAACGGGACATGCGCGACGTACGGCTGCTGCGGGGCCTCGAAGGTGGTGAACCGCACGAGCGGCAGCGGCTGGAGCTGTGGGAGGATCTCGGCCACCCGTTCGTACGCCGGGTCGAACCGCTTCATGTACCCGACCATCAGCGACACGCTGGCCTTGCTCGCTGCGGCGATCATCTCGAGCCCCTCAGCGATCGAGAGGCCCATCGGCTTCTCGACGAACACGTGCAGGCCGGCGCGGGCCGCGGCGATCGCGGCGGGCGCATGGCTCCCCGGCGTCAACACCATCACGGCGTCCAACGGCTCCGCGAGCAGATCCTCCCATCGGGTGTGCCGCCGCTCGACCCCGTAGGCGTCGGCAACGCCGGTGAGGGTGCCCGGCGAGATGTCGCACAGGGCGGTGATCTCGAACTCCTCGGCGAGGTCCCGGAGGTGTGGAAGGTGTTTCAGCCTGGGCGATCAGGCCGCAGCCGATCAGCCCGACGCGGATACGTTGGGTGGCCACGGCGCGAAGCATAGCGGGACGTCCTTCGTGCCACGGTCGTGGCCATCGCTTGATACATGCAGCCACGTCACGTTGCCTTGACACCTTCGTGCACGACGGCTAGCGTCGCTCCCCGGGACTCCATGAAAGCGCTTACACCCGCCGGTGCGGTGGCACGGCCATCCCGCTCGCCGAGGCTCGACCGTTGAGGGAACCGAGCGCCAGCAGCGTCGAGTTCCGATCCGTGGAGAAGCGGTTTGGCACCGTGCAGGTGCTGAACGACTTCTCGCTGGAGATCCCCGAGGGTGCGTTCCTGGTCGTCCTGGGTCCGTCCGGGTGTGGCAAGACGACCGCGCTGCGCATCCTGGCCGGCCTCGAGCCGCCGAGCGGAGGCCGTGTGCTGATCGGCGGCGACGACGTGACCGACCTCCCGCCGCGCCGCCGGAACGTGGCGATGGTGTTCCAGAGCTACGCGCTGTATCCGCACATGAACATCGAGGAGAACATCGGGTACCCGCTCAAGATCCGCAACGTCCCCAAGCCCGAGCGCCACGCTGCCGTCATGCAGGTGGCGGAGCTCGTGGGGATCCCCCACCTGCTCGACCGGCGGCCGCGACAGCTCTCGGGCGGCCAGCGGCAGCGGGTCGCGCTCGCGCGGGCGATGGTGCGCAATCCGTCGTGCTTCCTGATGGACGAGCCGCTCTCCAATCTCGACGCGAAGCTGCGGACATCGATGCGGGGCGAGCTGAAGCGGCTCCAGAAAGAGCTGGGCACGACGACGCTCTATGTGACGCACGACCAGGCCGAAGCCACGACCATGGCCGATCTGATCGCGGTCATCGACAACGGCGACCTGCAGCAGATCGCGACGCCCAACGAGATCTACGACCGCCCCGCGAACCGGTTCGTCGCGACCTTCGTGGGCAATCCGGCGCTCTCGCTCGTGCCGGGACGGATGGACCGCGTCGCCGGACGGTTCGTGAGCGATCTCGGCGCGGTTCGGCTATCGGAACGGACGCTGTCCGCCTCGGCGGACGCGGCCGTCGAGCAGATGGGGGTGAGGCCCGAGGACCTACGGTTGACATCGCCCGAAGAAGAGGGCGTGCTGCGGGGACAGGTATACGTCGTGGAGCCGATGGGCCACGAGACGATCGTCGAGGTCCAGGCGGGGGACGTGCATCTGGTCGTGCTGGCCCCTCGCGATTGGCGGGGCGCATTCGGCCAATCCGTGGGCATCCGCGTCGACGACCGGACGGCGTGCTTCTTCGACGCGGAGGGCAGAACGACGATCCAACGCAGTGACCGCGGCGGACGGGCCGATCAGGAGGAGGTCGCGATATGAAGAGTGTGTTCGATGCGCGTCTCACGCGGCGAGAGCTGCTGCGCAACTCCGCGGTGTTCGGCGCCGCGACGTTCGCGGCGACGACCCTGTCGGCGTGCGGGCTGGGCAAGAGCAGCTCCGAAGAGAGCTCGGGCAAGATCGTGATCGGGGCCTTCCAGGACAACGCGCTGGCGCCACTCCGGGACACGTTCTTCAAGCGGTTCACGGACGAGACCGGCATCAAGGTCCAGTACAACGAGACCAACTACGACAGCTGGTACCAGAACGCGAAGAACGACGGGCTGAACAAGACCGGCGCCTACGATATCTACATCATGGACGACAACTGGGTGCCGGAGTTCGCGGCCGCGGGGATCCTGATCGATCTCGAGGCCGCCGGACTGAAGCCGAACCCCGACCTGCTCGAGAACGGTCTGAACCAGGGGTATTGGCCGCCCAAGGTCGGCCCCCGTCTCAAGGACGTCGCGAACGACGAACCCGAAGTTGTACGCGCTCCCGATCGACGACGACGTCCAGATGCTCTACTACAACTCGGACCAGTTCTCCTCCCCGCCGGCGACGTGGGACGAGATCTTCGCCGCGATGAAGGACAAGGCGAATCCGCCGAATATGTACGGGTGGACGATCCGCGGGGTGAAGGGCAATCCGATCATGCAGACCTTCCTCCCGGTCCTGAACTCCTACGGCGGGGCCTTCGCGAACGATGACTGGACGCCCGGGTTCGACGGGCCTGAGGGCGTCGGCGCGCTCGAGCGGATCTTCAGCTTCATCCCGTATATGCCATCGGGGATCGTGGAGTTCGACACGGACCAGGAGATCCAGGTCCTGCTGCAGGGCCAGAGCCTCGCACTCACCGAGTACACCGGCCTCACGCAGCGCATCGACGACCCCGAGTCCTCGACGGTGGTCGGCAAGATCGACTGCGCGGCGACGCCCGCGGAGGAAAAGAGCGGTCCGGCGATCGGCATCTTCAACGCCGGCGTCCCGCCCTCGGCGCCGAACACCGACGGGGCGATCCGGTTCCTCGACTGGTTCACGAGCGATGACGTCCAGTTGGACTTCGCGAAGACGGGAAGTGCCGCGGTGACCCGCAAGGCGCTGACGGACCCGTCGGCGATCTCCGAGGCGCGATGGCTGCCGGCGATGGCGGACGCCGTGGACAACTCGACCCCGAAGCCTCGGACCCCGGATGAGCCCAAGATGGAGGACATCCTGGGGACGGAGCTCAACAAGGCGCTCGTAGAGGCGATCGCGGCGAACGGAGACTACGGCGGCATCGCGCAGAAGCACCTGAGCGCCGCCGCCGACCAGATGACGTCCTACCTGGAACAGCAGGGGGGCTACTACTAGACCGGGCGGGGACGGCGGAGCGGTGGCCGGCGACGCGATCGCGGTTCGGCGGCCGACTGCGGGCCTCGGGCGGGCCGTCGCCGCCGGCTCGCCCTACCTGCTGATCGCGCCCGCCCTGCTCTTCATGGCCGCCGTGTCGGTCTACCCGCTGTTCTACGGCGTGCGCGCGAGCCTGGCCGCGTACAAGTACGGGCGCGAACTGGGCTTCCACGGGCTGGACAGTTACCGGACGGTGCTCGCCGACGACGTCTTCTGGCAGGCGATGTACGTGACGCTGCGGTTCGTCTTCCTGGCGGTGACGATCGAGACGATCCTTGGCGTCGCCCTCGCCGTCCTGCTCTCGCGCGACCTGCGGTTCGCCGGAGCGATCCGCACCGGGTTGATCATCCCGATGACCGTGGCGCCGGTTGTGGTCGGCATCGTGTGGCGGCTGCTCTATGCGTCCGACGTCGGCATCGTGAACCCGCTCTTCCGGATGGTCGGGCTGCACGCGCCCGACGTGCTCTCCCACGGCACGAGCGCGTTCATGGGTCTCGTAGCCGTCGACGTGTGGGAGTGGACGCCGCTCATCATGTTGATCGTGCTGGCCGGGCTGAACGGCCTGCCTCGCGACCCGATCGAGGGGGCGCGCGTCGACGGGGCGAGCGAGCTGCGCGTCTTCTTCGACCACACGCTGCCGCTCGTGCGTCCGGTGCTGCTCGTGGCGATCATCCTTCGGACGATCGACGCGATCGGGACGTTCGACCAGGTGTTCGTGCTGACGAAGGGCGGACCCGGCACGTCCACCCAGCTGATCGCGATCTACGGCTACAACACGGCGTTCCGCTTCAGCCAGTACGGGCAGGCTTCGGCGATGATGCTGCTGGTGCTCGTCGGGATGTCCGTGCTGCTGGTTGCGGCGATCCGTACCATTCGCGGCGCGGCGAAGAAAGCGACGGGCGCGTAGTGCGCAGCCGAACCCGGACGGTGACGATGTACGTGGCCATCGCGTTCGCGCTGGTGATCGGGCTATTCCCCATCTGGTGGATGATCGTCACGTCGTTCAAGCAGCCAGTCGACATCTACTCGGGCGTCTCAATGATCCCTCAGCACTTCACGATGGACAACTACGTCGAGCTGTTCCGAGACCGGCACTTCGGCAGCTATCTCGGTAACAGCCTGGTGGTCGTCGCGCTCTCGGTGGCCATCAGCCTGGCCGTCGGGACGCTCGCCGCGTACGCGCTGACGCGATCGACGATCGGCGAGCGCATCGGCCGTCTCTCGCTCGTCGGGGCGCTCGTCGTGCGCATGGTGCCGCCGATCCTGCTCGCGATCCCGTTGTACATCGTGCTCGGGAAGTTCGGACTGCTCGACACGAAGCTCGGCCTGATCTTCGTCTACGCCGGGCTCAACGTGAGCCTTGTGGTCTGGATGATGGAGAGCTACCTGGGCGAGATCCCGCCCGAGATCGAGGAAGCGGCGCTCGTCGACGGGGACACGCCGCTGTCCGCGCTTCGCCGGATCATCCTGCCGCTCGCGGCCCCTGGCATGGTGGCGACGGCGATCTTCAGCGTGATCGTCACGTACAACGAGTTCCTGTTGGCCCTGTCGTTCACGTCGACGCCGAACTCGCAGACGATCACGGTGGGCGTGAGCACGCTGATCGGCAAGATCCAGATCGAGTGGGGGCCCATGGCGGCCGCCGGCGTGATCGGCGCCGTTCCGATCATCGTCTTCGCGCTCCTCGTGCAACGTCACTTCGTCCGGGGTCTCACGCTCGGGGCGATCAAGTAGCGAGGTTGAAGTCCCGGCTGTCCCGCCGGAAACCCAGTGTTCCACGGGTCACTCGGATACCTGCGGCGATGCGCGAATCTGGTCGCGACCTGCGCATCTAGTTGATCGGCCCTTCGCATCGCTGGGCGTGGAGGAGGTTGTCGGCGAGACGCAGGTCCTTGGGGCCCGGGCTATGGTTGGTCGATGGTCTGCCCCGAGTGCGCGACGCCGAACCCGGATGGAGCTCGGTTCTGTCTGAACTGCGGGGTTCCTCTCGAGCGGTCCTCGTCGACCGGGCGTGCGACGCGACTCGAGTCCTACCTCCCGAGCGGGATGCTTGCCAAGCTCGAGGCGGCGCGGGCGGGTCGATCGATGCAGGGCGAGCGCCGGATCGTGACGATGCTCTTCTGCGACGTTGTGGGCTCGACGGCGATGGCCGAGCGGCTCGATCCCGAGGAGTGGACCGAGATCATGAACGGGGCATTCGAGAACCTCATCGCCCCGGTCTATCGCTACGAGGGCACGTTGGCCCGGCTGATGGGCGATGCGATCTTCGCGTTCTTCGGCGCGCCGATCGCCCATGAGGACGACCCGCAGCGGGCGGTCGCCGCCGGCCTGGAGATCGTCGAGGGGATCCGCGCCTACCGCGAGAGGATGAAGGGCGATCGCGATCTGGACTTGAACGTCCGCGTGGGCATCAACACGGGCCCCGTCGTGGTCGGCGAGGTCGGCTCGGATCTTCGACTCGAGTACACGGCCATGGGCGACGCGGTGAACGTCGCGGCTCGAATGGAGCAGACGGCCGAGCCCGGCACGGTGCAGATCACGGCAGAGACGCACCGCCTCGTCGCTCCGCTCTTCGACGTCGAGTCCCGAGGCGCCGTCCAGGTCAAGGGGAAGGCCGAGCCGGTTGCGGCCTATCGGGTCGTCCGAAGGAAGAAGCAGCCTGGACCCACGCGCGGGTTCCGTGCCGGCGGGGCGCCGCTGGTGGGGCGGGGGCGCGAGATGGCACTGCTCCAGCGTGCCGTCGACGAGGTGATCGACGGACGAGGCCAGATCGTCTCGCTGATCGGAGAGGCCGGTCTGGGGAAGAGCCGGTTGATCGAGGAGACCCGTGAGGTCTGGGCGACACGTCGGGCAGAGGGGGACTACGAGGTCGGGGACATCCGACGGATCTGGGAAGTCTGGCAGTGCGTGTCCTACGACACGACACGCCCCTACGCGCAATACCGGCGCATGCTGGCCAAGATCGCTGGGATCGACGACACCGACCCACCGGACGTCGTCCGGGAGAAGCTGGCACGGACCATCGATTTTTCTGCGGATTGGGTGGAACCCCACATGCGGGTCTGGCGCTCGCTCTTCGGTATTCCGGAGCCCGGAGAAGTACCACTGGAAGGCGAGGCATTCAGGCGCGCGATCACGGAGCTGGTCGTTTCATCCACCCGCCACGTCGGCTCCGAACCCCGGCTACTGGTGTTCGAGGACTTGCACTGGTGCGACGAAGCTTCCATGGACCTGTTGATCGAGACGGCCAAGGTCGTCGATGACCTACCGAGCCTGTTCCTGTTCGCCTTCCGTCCCGACCGGCAGGCGCCGTCCTGGCGTCTGAAACAGTGGCTCGAGGTCGAGTATCCGCACCGCTCCACGGAGATCGTGCTCACTCCTCTCTCGGATCAGGAGAGCAGCGATTTGATCGACGAACTGCTGCCGGAAGAGGGCAGATCAGACACCATCCGAACCCAGATCCTCGAAAGGACGGAGGGCAACCCGCTGTTCGTGGAGGAAGTGGCTGCCGCCGTCCTCGAGCAGGGATCCACGGATGAGGGCATCGCGGTTCCGACCACCCTGCAGGCGCTGATTACCGCGCGCCTCGACACGCTCGACGACGAGGCCAGACGTACGCTGCAGCTCGCCTCGGTCATAGGGCGCTCGTTCCTCGAACCCGTCCTTGCCGCCGTCGCAGGCGACGGCACCGACCTCCGAGCGCGACTGAGCACGCTGGAGCGGGTGAGTCTCATCAGCGAGACCGCCCGGATGCCCGAGCGCGAGTACGCGTTCCACCACAGCCTGACCCAGGAGGCCACGTACGGCACGATCCTGCGGCGAGAGCGGCGCAAGCTCCATCTGCGGGTCGGAGAAGCCTTGGAGCGGCTGTACGTGAACCGGATCGAGGATTTCGCGCCCCTGCTCGCTCGCCACTTCCAGGAGGCCGGCGACGACGACCGCACGCTCCGCTACGCCACCGTCGCGGGCGATCACGCGGCCAAGCTCTACGCCAATGCCGATGCGGTGACCCACTACACGAATGCGATCGACGCCGCTCGGCGGCTCGAGCGTTCGGAGGAGCAGCTCCGGCTGTTCCCGAGCCGCGGCAGGGCGTTCGAGCTCGCGGCGCGCTACGACGACGCGGTTGCCAACGACGAGTCGTGGCGCGCGCTCGCGGAGGAGGGGGGCGATCGGTCAGCCGTGCTCGGCGCCGAAATGGCGCTCGCCACCCTGTTCTCGACGCCGACCCCGAAGTTCGATGCCGAGCGCGGTCGAGCGCTCTCGGAACGCACGCTGGACCTGGCGCGCGAGCTCGGCGATCGCGTGGCCGAGTCCAAGGCTCTGTGGAACTTGATGATCCTGAACGTGTACGGCGGCGGGGACCTCCGCGAGGCCGTGGACGCGGGAGAGCGGTCGCTGGCCATCGCGCGTGAGCTGGATGCGCGGGAGCAGATGGCCTTCACGCTGAACGACCTGTGGCGTCCGAACGTCGCGATCGGTGGGTTGGGAGCATCACGCGCGAGCCTGGAGGAGGCGCGGACGCTCTGGCGCGAGCTCGGCAACCTCCCGATGCTGAGTGAGAACCTTGCCAGCTCTGCCTCGGTTGCCCGCCTCGTCGGGAACGACCGGGATGCGCTCGCCCTCGCCGAGGAGGCCCACGGGATCGCCAAGGACATCGGCAACCTGTGGGGCCAGGCGTACAGCCTGATGAACATCTACGGCATCTACCTGGATCGCGGCGAGCTAGGAAGGGCCATGGAAACGATGCGGGAATGCATCGCGATCGCCGAGCCCGCCGGGTTCATCCCTCCACAGGCGACCACCCGCGCCGACCTCGCGTCCGTCCACGCGTACCTCGGCGATCTCGAGGGGGCCCAGGAGCTCGTGCGGGTCGCCCTCGACGTGGCGAGGCAGAAGCAGCCGATCGCGCTCCCGTGGGTTATGGGCGCGAAGTCGGAGCTCCACCTTCTGGCAGGCGAGCTCGACGAGGCCGAGGCCGCCGTCGGTGGGAGCCAGGTCGAGCTGCTCCCGGAGCCGCTCCAGTCCACAGCGTCCATCCACGTGGCGCTCGTCCGCGGCCGCATCGCCTTGGCGAGAGGCGACCAGGCCCGAGCCGTCGAGATCGCCGACACGATCCTCGAGCGTTTGCGCCGGCTCGAGGTCCGGCAGTTCGCCGCAGACGTCCTCTTGCTCAAGGGAAGCTCACTCGCCTCGGCTGGAAAGACCGATGAGGCCGAGCGCGTGCTCGGGGAGGCGCGGGCGGAGGCGGAGAGGCTCGAGTGCCGGCGAATCTTGTGGGAGGTGCTTTGGGCGCTGAGCGAGATCTTGGACGTACAGGGGAACGCGGAGGACGCCAAAGAGCTCCGGGCCGAAGCTCGGCGCCTCGTTGAGCGGATAGCGGAAAGTGTCGATGAGGAGGAGCTCCGGTTGGGCTTCCTGGAACGGCCCGACGTGATGGTCGTGCTTACCGACCATTGACATCGGCTGGTCTCTTTCTCTTCCGCGCAGAGCGCGCGGGACGACTATGTTTGGTCCGACTGACGGGTGGGAGCCGCGGCATGGGGATCGCTTCACGAACGCTGCGCATCAGGACAGGCGAGGGTCGCATTGCGGCGCTGCTTGTCAGTCTGACGTTCGCGTCTATGGCCGCCCTTACGGTGGGCGAGAGCGGGATCGACGCGTTGTTCTTCGACCGCGTCGGCACGGACGCGCTTCCGCTCATGTACCTCCTGCAGGGAGGCGCGACGTTCGTTGCGATGCTGGTGCTCACAGGCATCCTCGGTAGGTTTGGCCCGCGACGGGCGTACGTCTTGGCACCCCTCGCACTTGGCGTGCTCGTGGTGGCCGAGCGCAGCGTGCTCGTCACCGACGTCCGGTGGATCTACCCGGTCCTGTGGGTAACGGTCGCTCTCGCTTGGCTCATCCAGGGCATCTTCCTGTGGGGAACGGCTGGGGCCGTCGTCGACACTCGGCAGGCCAAGCGCCTGTTCCCGATCTTCGCTGCCGGGGGAATCCTCGGCTCAGTCGTCGGCGGCTTGATCACGCGGCCCATTGCCTCGACGATCGGAGCGGAGAACCTCCTTCTCGTCTGGGCGGGTGTGCTCGGCGGCGTATTCGTCTTGTGTCGAGCGGCGCTCGGTCCTGCCTCGGGCGGCGTACGCCGACGGGTCGCGCGGAAGCGCGTGTCGGCGCTGAAAGACATTGCCCAAGGCCTCGCGTACGTTCGTCGATCGAGGCTGCTCATGTGGATGACGGCCGCAGCGGTCCTTTTCTCCGTCCTCTACTACTCGCTGTACCTGCCCTACGCGCGGGCCGCGAGTGATCGCTTCCCGGACGCAGACAAGCTCGCCGGCTTCTTCGGGCTGTTCTGGGCGGGCGTGACCGGTGTCGCGTTCCTGGTCTCCATGCTGCTCACGAACCGCCTGTTCGCATGGTTCGGCTTGGCGGCGATGGTCATCGTGCTCCCGATGCTGTACACGGGGGCGTTCGGCATCCTCCTCCTGGGATCGGGGTTCCTGACACTGGTCGCGGTACGGTTCGCGATCGGTGTGTGGCTCCAGGGTGTCGCATCGCCGGGTTGGGAGACGCTCGTCAACGTCGTCCCGGAGACCAGACGCGACCAGACGCGGGCGTTCCTCAACGGCGGGCCGGCGCAGATAGGGACGGCGATCGCAGGCGTCGTGGCGCTCGTCGGTCAGGACGTCTTGACGCAGCGCCAGCTCGCTGCTATCGGTCTTGTGGCGGCAGCGTTGACGGTCGTCGCGGCGTTCGGCATCCGCCGATCCTACGCGGACGCGCTTGCAGACGCCCTCCGCGCCGGCTGGCCGCAGGTGTTTGACCGCGCCTTCGTCCGCGGGATCCCGATCCCGGTCGCCGTCGATGCAGAAGCGGCACGGGTACTCGCCGACTTGGTGCGATCGCCGGACGTGCGCGTCCGTCGGCTCGCGTTCCAGATGGTCGCTGACCTGCCGCCGGACACACGACCGATCGAGTTTGCGGAGGGGCTCGACGACGCCGACCCGATCGTTCGGCTCGCCGCCGTCCGGGCCCTCGACGTTGCGACCATCTCTTGGCGCGATGCGCTGTTGGCGAGGATCGACGACCCTGACACTGCGGTCGCCGCAGCGGCAGCCGCGCGCGCGATCGGCCTCGTCGCGGACCCAAGACCGGCGGCTCGACTGCGCGAGCTCCTCGCCGCCGCCGACACCGAGACTCGTCGCGCGGCGCTCGAGCAGCTCGCGCTCGCGCCGCGCGATCAAGCGGCGGCGTTCGCCTCGGAGCTGGTCGCCGATGCGTCCGGCGACGTCCGTGCCCTGGCGCTCGAGAGACTGGCCGATGCCGCCCCCGCCGAAGCCGTAGAGCCTGCGCTCGCCGGGATGGGGGACCCGGACCCCGCGGTCCGGATGGCGGCGGGGCGGGCCCTCGGCATGGCGGACGGCCGAGCTCTTGACCACGTCTTGGCAGCACTCGACGATCCACAAACGGCCGGTGCCGCAATCGAGGCGGTTCGCCGTTTGGAACTCGACGGCAGGGGAGATCGGGTCCGAGAATTCGTCCGTTCGACGGCCGCGCGCGCCATGCGAGATCGGGAACTGGTCGCCGCGATCCCTCCCGACGGGGAAGAGGTCTCGCTCCTGCGCGATGCGATCCTCGATCGGGGACGACGCGTAGCCCTCTCCGCCCTCTGGGCGGCGACGATGGTCGCCCACCGGCGCGGCCTGATGGTGGAGGCGATCGAGAACCTTGACAGCAAGTCCGGTCAACTCGCGAACGCGCTCGAGACGCTCGAGGCCGCGGGGGACCCACTCGTACATCCACTCCTCGGCCTGTGGGAGCCCGCTGGAGCAATGACCCACGGCGCCGGCGAGGACTGGCTGGCCCGGGCCCTCGCGGACGGTGACGGATTCATCGGTCAATGCGCGGAGCTCGTGCGCGCTCGAAGAGAAGGAGAATCGATGACTGGGTCGACGATGACGCTCTCGGTGATCGAACGGGTGCTCTTCCTCCGGCAGGTTTCGCTGTTTGTCGATCTCCCTCCGGCCGATCTTGAGCGCGTGGCCTCGATCGCCGATGAGCTCAGCTATTCCGACGGGGACGTGATCGCAGCGGAGGGCGAGTTCGGCCAGGAGCTCCACATCGTGGTCGATGGGACATTGCTGGTGACCCAGGACCGCGACGGATCGGAACAGGAGCTGGCGCGCCGAACCACCGGAGACGTTGTGGGTGAGATGTCCCTCATCACCCAGACGCCGCGGATCGCCTCGCTCGTGGCCGACGGCGATGTACGCACGATCCGGATCGGCCATCGAGAGTTCGAGAGCATGCTTCGCGAGCGCCCTGGGGTCGGCCTCGCCGTGATGCGTGTGCTCGCCAATCGCCTCGCAGAGGTGTCGCCCCGTCCGGAACCGGGCAGGGTATGAGCGGATGGTGCGCGTCGCATCTGGACTCATCGGGCGTTCCGGGCGAGCCGCGTGTCCAGCACTCCTCTGGCCTGCGGGGCTCTTCGTAGTCCCAACGGGATTTGAACCCGTGTCTCCACCTTGAGAGTGTTCTAGGGGCCACTCTCGCTACCCGGGGCGATTCGCGAATCTGCCTCCTGAACTGCGCATTTTGTTGCTCAGCCCTTCTCGTTGTTTCTTCCCGTCTCCCGGTCGTTCGCGGGACGAATGCGGGACGGGAACGACCTCTTTCGGCGGAGCCCGGCGAAGCTGCCTTGGGACTCGCCAGATCGGTGGCCGTCAGGTCTTGGTGTCACGGGGGCGAGGGCCGGGTCTGCAGAAAACGCGGAAGATACCCTCCTGACCAGCAGCATCCAGCACACGAGTGCAGCTAGTGGGTGTCCCGGGCGCCGGATCGGCGTGGCCGGGGACGTTCGACCGTGTTCGGGCCAGGTTTCGGCCGGCCCTCGTCGTTGCGTGGGGTCAGGCGGCAGTCGCGACGCCTGCGCGCTTGCGGTGACGGTGCCATCTGAGGCTTGAAGTTCGCCCCGGTTCCGGGAACCGATCTCCAGAACGCGGCCCTCGGCGTGGGCGACCGGTTCCCCGCGGCGCTCACCGAAACCGATCCGCTGCTCGAACCAGACCCCCACCGGATGGAAGAAGGCGAAGATGGGATGACTCTCCGTCACGAACGCAGCTCAGTAGTCCACCCCCTGGACGTAGGTCCGATCCGCGTCGTTCGCCTGTACGCTGGTCGGGCGCATCATTTCGTTGTCCTCGTGGTCGATGATGTGGCAGTGCCAGACGTAGCCGTGCCCGCCGTCGGGATCGAACGGGTATGACGCATCGGCGGGATCCGTGTTCGCCGGCAAGTTGGTCGGAGCCCAGCGAACCGCGATCCGCGTCACCTGACCCGGATACATGACTACCGTGTCCTTCCATCCCGCCTCGTTCGGCTCTGGAGGCTTGGCCGGACCCTTGAGGAACGGCACCACGTCCGGGTTGCCACCCAGCGCCCGAGCGTTCCCCGTGTAGTAGTCGAGGGGCGGCCCGAACCCGGGCCGGTAGACCCCTCCTTGGAAGGCGGCCGCGTACGTCGTGTCGTACTTCCCGACGTCGAAAGCCTGCCGGTTCATCAGCTGGAACTGCACGAGGTGGAGGTGGATCGGGTGAGCGTCGGCGGTGAGGTTGACCACCTCCCAGACCTCGGTCTCGCCCTCTTGCGGCAGCTCCGAGTAGTAAGTGGTGAGCCCGTCGACCGTGATGGGTGTGAAGTCCGATCGATCGGTGCCCGGCAAGTCGGTGTTATTTACGAGTATCTCGAGCGGTCCACCTTCGTACGTGACGCCGCCGACCTCCGACGGCTCGCCGATGACTTCGTTCAGCGTCAGCTGACGCGTCTTCTGGACGGCCACGTCCGAGGCCAGCGTCCCCGCGGCCGGGTCGACCAGCCGCACCATCGGCGTTCGCAAAGGCGTGTGAGTGGCCGGGTCGTAGCTCGTGTCGGGACCGGTCGAGGGAACGACCCGGAACTGCATCACACGACCGGTGGTGCTCCCTTGGGGAGCCTCGCCCCCGGGGTACGGCGCCTTGGCGATGTTACGAAGGAGCAGCCTGGTCCCCGGTGCCAGTCCGGCGAAGTCGACGATCACATCGGCGCGCTCGCCGGGCAGGATCAGCAATCGCTGGAGTGCACCCTTGGGCGCGTTCGGATCGATCTTCACGGGCCGGTCGAGGTAGCCGCCGTCGGTTCCGATCTGCCATATCGACGGCCCCATCGTCTTGGAAGCAGGGTTCGTCAAGAAGAGCTCGTACCCCCGGGCGTTGGAGCCATCGAGGAATAGGAATCGGTATCGCTTCGGCTCGACCTCCAGGTACGGCCAGACCTTGCCGTTCACCGCGATCGTGTCGCCGATGAACTCCGGGACCCAGAAAGGGTGCTCCGGGTTGGGTGTGAACGGTATCCCCGCCGGGAAGAACAGCTGGCCGTCCGTGTCGAACATGCGATCTTGGATGATCAGTGGTATCGGCAGCGGAAGGTTGGCGGGGGGCGGGTCATCCGGATCGGTGATCAGGTAGCCGCCCGCGAGGCCCGCGTAAACGCTCAGCCGCGTCACGCCCAGCGTGTGGTCGTGGAACCAGATTGGAGCCGCTTCCTGGACGTTCGGGTAGCGGTAGATGGCGTAGTTCTTGGGCGACGTGCCATCCTCGCTGTAGTAGGCGGGCCCAACGTAGCTCCCGTCGCTCGTGAACCAGGAGTCCGGTCCTCCGTCGATGCCGGCAGGCACCTCTCCGCCGTGAAGGTGTGGGGTCCCAGGGATGGGCCCTGCGTAGTGGAGAGCGCACGCGCCCGTCGGCGGGTTCCGCGGCTCAACGCTTTCCGCGCAGGCATTCGCCTCGCCGTTGAGCGGATCGGCCCAGTGCACGGTTTGGTCCGTCGAATCGACCCACGCCTTGAGGTGCGTGTGGCTCGTGTCACCGAGATTGTTGACCCACTTGATCTCGGTCGGCGTGCCGCGCTCGGCGACGATCACCGGGCCCAGGTAGGTGGATCTGGCCGACTGGCCGGGCTGCAGGTACCCCCAGACCCAGGTCTTGGGGGATCCTTTCGGCAGCACCTGCGCCTTGAACTCGGTCATCCGCAACTCGATCGGGCTCGCGCCCGCGAGGATGACGTCCAGGCTGGGCAGCGAGTCGACGAACTGTGGGATGGAACTGCCTGCGAGCGGAGTCTGCGCCGCAGCGACAAACGACCTCGACCATCCGAGGCGGGGCAGAACCACCAAGCCGGCACCCGCGGCGAGGCCTCCGTTCAGGAACTGTCTCCGAGTAATCATGGCGTCCTCCCTCCCGGCAACCCGAGCCTCGGGCCGGGCCGGAGTCGCCTTCGCGCTATCCCTATCTCCTGTTCACCTCGATTCATACCGGTGCACGGGTGGCTTATCAGGGCCAGAGGACCTGGAGTCGATGTGCCCATCGGGACCCGGCACGGGGCATCCCGGCCGCCCGCGCTGGCTTCGGCGCCTAGCTCAGCGGCTGGTTTCGCGCGACGTCGGCGGGCGTTCTCTTGCGCCAGGGCAGCGCGCCACGACGTCGATGTCGATCGCGGAGCTGAGCAGAACTCTCACGAGGACAATCACACCGAGGGTGGTGGCACTCTCTAGCGTCGGCGCCACGCCTGTCGTGCGGACGATGTCGACGCCTGACGCCTGGAAACGCCGCGAAGCACCGACAGGACGTGGGTGCCGAAACGAGGTCGCTCCCGCCGATCACCAGCACGAGGACGCCCTTGCGCTCTTCGCCATCGCTTTGGCCTTCAGATCGGATCTCTAGGGCCTGTGACGAACCCTTTATCATGCCCTCGATTCGATCCGCGTCTCGATGGATCCGGGGAAGCTCGGGCCAGCAAGACCCAGAAAGACCCAGCAATGACAAGGCGACCATCTCAAGGTGGAGTTTTCGGGGAACCCCGCCAACGCGGCGGCGGGCCTTAGCGTGGCTCCGGTGCTCGTCGGTATGACGGCTGCTGTGGGCGTCGCGATGCTGGTGCGAGCGGAGCGTCCCCAGGAGTGGCTGCATCTCCTGCCCGGGGTCGTCAAGTCGTCCACTCGCCCCGTTGGTTGGTCCGCAGACGAGAAGGGGTACCAACATGCGCGGGCTGCTCGCGTCCTCGTGCCAACGGTGCCAGTCAAAGATTCGTGGACCCCGCAGGCCATGACAAGGCCGGGCAAGCACGCCGGCCACGACCTCCAACACCGTGGACAGGATCATGGGCAAGGTGCTCACTCCGGCGCGGCGGCAGATGAATACACTCCCGACATGGGCGGCGATGAGGGGCTGCGTGCCGTTGAGGCGGAGAACCGGCTGCTCCGCCGGGTGATCGAGACGATCACATCGAATCTCGACCTGGACACCTTGCTCGCCTCCTTGATCGACCTGGTTACCGAGGCGACCCGGGGCGACGCGTGCTTCCTATTCCTCTGGGACCCCGACGAGGAGCAGCTCGTGCTGCGCGCCGCCTCCCCCGAGTTCGAGGGAGCGGTGGGCTCTGTCCGCTTGCGTCTGGGCGAAGGCGTTTCCGGCTGGGTCGCCGAGAACCGGGAGGTCGTCGCGATCCCCGAGGACAAGTGGTCCGACCACCGGTACAAGTACAACCCGGAGCTTGAGGGCGAACGGTTCACGTCGATGCTGTCGGTGCCGGTGGTCTCGAAGACGGGCGTGCTCCTCGGCGTCTTCAACGTCCACACGCATGCCCGCCGGGACTTCAGCGAGCGGGACATCCGGTTCCTCCGGCTTACCGCCTCCCTTGTGGCTGAGTCCATCGAACACGCCCACCTGTTCGGAGCGCTCGCTGACAAAGAGTCGGCGCTCGAGGCGCTCGTGCGAACCACGATCGAGGCTCAGGAGGAGGAGCGTCGCCGCGTGGCCACCGAGATCCACGACGGCGTGACGCAGCAGCTGGTTTCGATCTGGTACCGGCTCCAGGCGTGCGGGAGAACGCTCCGCGTGGATCCGGGCCGCGCCGAGCACGAGCTGGCGACGGCCCGTGACCTGGTGGACGGTGCGCTCGAGGAGGCGCGATCCGCGATCTACGACCTGCGGCCCTCGCTCCTGGACGACTTGGGACTCTCCCCCAGCCTGCGAGCCCTCGCGCTCAGCCAGCTCGAAGGGGAGGCAAAGGTGGATCTGCAGATCGACGACGTGGTGCAGCTCCCGCCTCACCTTGAGGTGGCCCTGTATCGGATCGCCCAGGAGGCGTTGACCAACGTCCGCAAACACGCCCGGGCATCGCGCGTGAAGATTACCCTCCGAGAAGCCGACGGCTATCTTGAGCTCGAGATCGAGGACGACGGCTGTGGGTTCGCGAGCCAGCCCTCGCAGTCGCAGCGCCCACCGACTTCGTTCGGTCTCACCGGTATGGCCGAGCGGGCGTCGCTGATCGGGGGCGAACTCAGCCTGCGGAGCGCCCCCCGCCGCGGCACGGTCGTCACTGTTCGCGTCCCGACCCAGGCCGAGGCGCGCACGTGAACGAGCCGATGCGCGTGGTGTTGGTGGATGACCACCGCGTGGTGCGCGAAGGCTTGAAGGCCATGCTCGAGGACGTCTCGGAGCTGGAAATCGTGGGGGAGGCGGAGGACGTCGCCGGTGCGCTCGTCGCCATCGAGAACGGCCGGCCCCACGTTGTACTTCTCGACGTTCGGCTCCAGCGATCGAGCGGCCTCGATGCGTGCCGAACCATCCGGGAACGCCATCCCGAGGTGAACGTGGTCTTCCTCACTGTTTACGAGGACGAGCAGTACGTCTTCGAGGCCCTCCGCGCCGGCGGCCGCGGCTACATGTTGAAAAAGGCGCTCCCCGAGGACATCGTTCGGGTCCTGCAGGCGGTGCAGGGAGGCGATATCGTCATCGACCCGGCGCTCGGGGGCCAGATCGCCCTGCGAGCCGCGGCGCTCCGCGAGGGCAACGAATGGCCGGGCGCTCACCTCGGCCTCACGCAGCGCGAGGGGGAGGTCCTCGGCCATCTCGCCAAGGGACTGGACAACCGGGCAATCGCCCACGCCCTGTACATCAGCGAGGGGACCGTGAAGTCCCACGTGAAGGGCATCTTTCGAAAGCTCGGCGCCAAGGACCGAGCTCAGGTCGTCTCGATTGCGCTTCGCGAGGGCTTGGTTCGCTGAGCGACTCGTGACTCTTGGGCGGGTCACGGGTACAGACCGACGCTAGCGCCCGATCGCGGGGGGCCGCGCGGCCAGCACCGCGCGCCTCGCGGCCGCGCCGGAGGCAAAGCGCAGGAACGCCTGGGCCGGAGCCGGCAAGAACCCGTCCTCCAGGTATTGCAGGAACCATCGTCGCCGAAGCGGCGTTCCCCGCGCCCGCAGGCGTGCCAGGGTCCCGGCTGCGATCTCCAAGGCCACCGCCTGAGCCGAGATGAGGGTCACGCCGAGCCCGACTGCAGCTGCTTGTTTCACGGCTCCATTGCTGCCCAGGTTCAGCACACGCCGGGGCTCGATCTCGTGCCGGGCAAGGAACTCCTCCGTCGTAGAGCGCGTCCCAGAGCCGGGCTCGCGAAGGAGCCATGTGTCGTTGAGCCGTCGCGGGTCGATGCCCGAGCGACCGGCTAGCGGATGGTCTGGAGCCGACACGATGACCAGGTCGTTCGCGAGGAACCCCCGGCCGTCGACGGGCCCGTCTGCCGGCGGACGTCCGCCGACGGCCAGGTCCGCCTCCCGGGCCAGCAAGCGCTCCAGAACCAAAGCCCGGTTCCCCACCTCCAGCACCGGGTCCACCTCCGGGTACTGTTCCTGAAAGGCCTTGAGGATGGGGGGGACAACGTACTCGCCGGCGGTCGTGACCGCGGCGAGCCGCAGTCGGCCCCGGCCAGGGTGCGCGGCCGCGACGGCGGAGTCCCTACCCTGTTCCAGCAACGCCAGGCACTGCGCCGCGAAGACGGCCAGGGCCTCGCCCGAAGGGGTCGGGCGCACGCCCTGCCGGTCCCGGACCACTAATCGGACGCCCACGTCGCGCTCGAGCGCGGCCAGGCTCGCCGAGACCGCCGGCTGCGTCACATACAGCTCGGCTGCGGCGCCAGTCACCGAGCGGTGTCGCACCACCGCGAGGAATGCACGCAACTGAGCGAGGGTCATAAAGAAAGCTTATATGGGAACACGAAAGATTCAATTGTATCTGATCTCGCAAGGCCCTAGGGTGGAATGTGATCCAGAAGGGGAGGAACCGATGGCCCTCACCAACCACACGAAGTTGTTCGACGCGGGAGTGAAGCTCTACAAGGACATGGGCTACTTCGAGCCCGGCTACGCGCCGAAGGAGACTGACGTCCTCGCGGCGTTCCGTGTCACGCCTCAGGAGGACGTCCCCCCCGAGGAGGCCGCTGCGGCCGTCGCCGCCGAGTCCTCGACCGGCACCTGGACCTCGGTCTGGACCGACCGCCTCACCGACCTGGAGCGCTACCGGGGCCGGTGCTACCGGATCGACCCGGTCCCGGGCGAGCCGAGCCAGTACATCGCCTACGTCGCCTATGACCTCGACCTGTTCGAGGAGGGTTCGATCGCGAACATGGCCTCATCGATCGTCGGGAACGTGTTCGGGTTCAAGGCCCTCCGGGCCCTCCGCCTGGAGGACCTTCGGGTACCGATCGCCTACCTGAAGACGTTCCAGGGACCGCCCCACGGGATCCGGGTGGAGCGCGACAAACTGAATAAGTACGGCCGGCCCCTGCTTGGCTGCACGATCAAGCCGAAGCTCGGGCTCTCCGCTCGCACCTATGGGCTCGCGGTATACGAATGCCTGCGCGGAGGTCTCGACTTCACGAAGGACGACGAGAACATCAACTCCCAGCCGTTCATGCGCTGGCGGGACCGGTACGAGTTCGTCATGGAGGCGGTTCGCAAAGCCGAGGACGAGACCGGGGAGCGCAAGGGCCACTACCTGAACGTCACCGCCCCAGGATTCGAAGAGATGATCGAGAGGGCCGAGCTCGCGAAGGAGCTCGGCGCGCCGATCATCATGGTCGATTACCTCACCGTCGGGTTCACCGCGTTCACGTCGCTGTCGCGGTGGTGCCGACGGAACGGGGTGCTGCTGCATTGCCACCGTGCCATGCATGCGGTAATCGACCGCCAGCGCAACCACGGCATCCACTGGCGGGTGCTCGCGAAGTGGTGCAGGATGATCGGGGCAGATCACCTGCACAACGGGACCGTCGTCGGGAAGCTCGAGGGCGACCGGGCCGCGACGATGGCCATCAACGACCTCTTGCGGGAAGACTTCGTCGCGCGGGATCGGTCGCGCGGGATCTACTTCGACCAGCCCTGGGCGTCGTTGCCGGGCCTGTTCCCGGTGGCTTCGGGCGGGATCCACGTCGGTCACATGCCGGACCTCGTTGCCATCTTCGGCGACGACGCAGTGTTCCAGTTCGGGGGTGGGACGCTTGGCCACCCTTGGGGCAGCGCAGCCGGAGCCACCGCGAATCGGGTCGCGCTCGAGGCCGTGATCCAGGCCCGAAACGAAGGCCGGGAGATCGCTGCGGAGGGCGCGGACGTCCTACGGAAGGCGGCGGCGCACTCTCCCGAGCTGCGCGCGGCCCTCGAGACGTGGCAGGATGTCACCTTCGAGTTCGATGCGGTCGACGCCCTCGACCAAGCACAGGTGACGTCGTGACGACGAGCACTCGCCGCCTGGAAACCTTCTCCTACCTGCCGCCTCTCACCGACGAGCAGATCACCGCGCAGACCGGCTCGATCCTGGAGCGCGGGTTGATCCCCGCGATCGAGCACACGACCGACCCTGGACCGCGAAACACCTACTGGAGCCTGTGGAAGCTCCCGCTGTTCGACGCGCGAACGCCGGAGGCGGTTCTGGCCGAGGTCGAGGCCTGCGCGCGAGCCAACCCCGACGCATACGTCCGGCTGAGTGGCTACGACCCGAAGCGCCAGGGGCAGGTCGCGAGCTTCCTGCTCCGCCGCCCCAGTTGAGAGCCCACAGGGCGTTCTAGGTTCGGAACGCTGGATCGCTGGCGAGTCCGGGCCCAGGCTTTCCCCATCGTGCTCCCGCAGCTCGCTGGGAACCTTCCCTCCCTGGGGGGAGGCCGGTCTCCCCCTCCCTCCCCCCACTCCGGGTGATAACGGGCGCGGGGACCTCGCCTACGGTAATGATCGAGCAGCGGCTATGGATCTCCCTCGGGGAGGCTCGGGCTTCCGAACGAACCACCCGACACCCACGCGACGACGTGTGGGGACGATCCATGGCGACAGCATGCGGGACAGAGAGAAGAGGTGAGGCGGCCGTGAGACCGGTCATGCTGGCGATCGTCGGAGACAGCGCCGCCGGCAAGACGACCTTCACTCAAGGGGTCGTGGGGCTGCTCGGGGAGGGGCGCGTCGCCGTGATGTGTACCGACGACTATCACCGCTACGATCGTGTCCAGCGCCGCGAGCTGAACATCACACCCCTCGACCCTGACGGCAACTACATGGACATCATGGCCCAGCATCTTCGGTTGCTCGCCGCCGGGGAGCCGATCTTGAAGCCCGTCTACGACCACAGCCATGGCAACTTCGCGCCTCCCGAGTACGTGGTCGCCCGGCAGTTCATGGTCGTTGAAGGCCTTCTCGGCCTGACGACCAAGCCCATGCGTGACTGCTACGCGGTGAGGGTCTACCTCGATCCGCCCGAGGACATGCGGCATCGGTGGAAGATCCAGCGCGACTGCGCGAAGCGCGGCTACACCCCAGATCAGGTGCTCGAGGAGCTGGAAAGGCGCGAGCCGGACTCGGCCGTCTTCATCCGGCCCCAGCGCGGGAGCGCGGACATCGTCGTGCGCTTCGAGCCTCCGAACGGCTTCGTCGACAGCGCGCGCCTGTCGATGCGCATGGTGTTGCGCCCGACGATCTCTCATCGAGATCTCACCGAACTCGCCGAGAAGGCCGTTTCGGACGGATGCGAGTCGATCCGGCTGGAGCTCGGGCGCGACGAGGGACACCCGGCCGACCTCCTCTACGTATCCGCGGACATCTCCGCCGAGGAGACCGCGCACCTGGAATCGCTGCTCTGGGAGCGCATGGATTTCGATCATCATCTCGAGCGCGAGGATATCGGCACCTTCGTCGAGGGCAACCGCCGCCGCCACTCGGACTGCCTCGCTATCGCGCAGCTGTTCATCACCTACCACCTCCTGAACGCCGCGGCAGGCGGGCAGTGATGGCCCGGGTGCGGGTGGCTGCTCGGTGACGACCCCGGCCGGGTCGATCCTCCTCGCCGGCGGGGCGATGTCGAGCCTCGACGACTACATCGCCGCGGGCGGAGGGAGGGCGCTCGTCGCGGCGCTCGAACGCTCGCCGCAGGCGGTGATCGATGAGGTGAAACGCTCGGGCCTTCGGGGCCGCGGGGGAGGGGGGTTCGCTACAGGCGTGAAGTGGGAGTCCGTCCGGTCCGACCCATGCCCCACCAAGTTCGTGATCTGCAACGCGGCCGAAGGGGAGCCCGGCACGTTCAAGGACCGCTGGCTCCTGCGGCACAACCCCTACCAGGTGCTGGAAGGCATCGCCATCGCCACCCGCGCGGTGGGGGCCGACCGCGCGTTCATCGCGGTCAAGCGCGCGTTCGAGCGGGAGATCCGCACGCTTCGTCGAGCCATCGCCGAGATGAGAGGGAGCGACATGCTCGGCCCCGTTCCCATCGAGATCATCCTTGGGCCCGACGAGTACCTCTTCGGAGAAGAGAAGGCGCTCCTCGAGGTGATCGAGGGGAACGACCCCCTCCCGCGGATCCTCCCTCCCTACCAGGTTGGGCTGTTCGCCAGACGGGGATCTAGCAACCCCACAGCCGTCAACAACGTCGAGACCCTTGCCAACGTGCCTCACATCATCACCAAGGGCTCGGAGTGGTTCCGGTCGTTCGGAACCGAGACCTCGCCTGGGACCGGGGTGTTCACCCTGTGCGGGGACGTGCGCCGGCCCGGCATCTATGAGCTCCCCCTCGGCCTGCCCCTACGGACCCTCCTGTACGACATCGGCGGAGGCTCGCCCGAGGGCAGAGCGCTAAAGGCCGTCTTCCCCGGTGCATCCAACGCAGTCCTCTCGGCCGAGCAGTTCGACACCCCGATGGACTTCGACTCGATGAGGGCGGTGGGGTCCGGGCTGGGATCGGCGGGATTCGTGGCGTACGACGAGTCGGCGTGCATCGTGAGGGCCACCCTCGCGTACTCTCGGTTCCTCTACGTCGAGTCGTGCGCGCAGTGCCCGGCCTGCAAGCAGGGCTCCGAGGAGATCACCGACTGCCTGGAGAGGATGGAGCGAGGCGAGGGCTCGGAGTCAGACGTAGAGTCCGCACTCGCCAGGTGCCTCGCGGTGACGGGTGGCCGGCGGTGCGCCCTTCCCACGGGTGAGTCGCTTCTCGTCCAGAGCGCCATCCACGCGTTCGAGGTCGAGTTCCGGGAGCACCTCGGCCGGCCCTGCCCCAGGCCGCGCGACCTTCCTCTCCCCAAGCTCGTGGACTTCGACGAGGAGGGCGGGCGGTTCGTTTACGACGACCGGTATCGGCTGAAGCGGCCGGACTGGACGTTCGAATCCGGGCGGAAAGGTGCTCGGTCGATGCCGGCGCGAGAGGAAGCACCAGCGTGAAGGTGGGAGACCTCGCCACAGCCCCGGTCGTTTCCGTCCGCCCGGAGCAGTCCGTGCGCCAAGCCGCGCGAGTGATGATGGAACACGGAACCGGCTCGACGGTCGTCCTCGATGGGGGAGCGCTGGTCGGGATCCTGACCGAGCGAGATCTCCTGCGGGCCGCTGCGACGGGAACGGATCTGGACGGGACGAGGGTCGAGCAGTTCATGTCCCCGCACGTGAAGACGATCGGTCCCGACTGGGAGGTCTACGAGGCAACGGCGGAGATGGCGGCCCAGCACATCCGCCACCTGGTCGTATGTGAGAACGCGCAGGTGGTCGGCGTCTTGTCGGTACGGGACGTGCTCCTGGCGGGCCAGCGAGTGGAGCTCACGGCCGGGAGCTGGGCCGTGCTGCGGGACCCGTTGACCTTGACCATCAGGGAACGCCGACGCCTCCAGCGGTGCCTACTCATGCTCCGCGGGACCGACCCCGCCGAGTTCGAGCTCGCGGGCTTGATCGGCCTCCTGGTGGGGAGCTGGTCGTTTGAGGTGGCCCTTCCGGCAGAGTCCGAGAGCCTACGGTCGATACCCGCCGCAGACTATGAGTTGCTCAGGGCGGCGGTGTTGGCCGAGCTCCCCGACCTTCAGCGCTCCGTGCACCCCTCACCCGGGTGGCGGCGGAGGTAAGAGACAGCGTGAAAGATCGACGAGCCCTGGAAGTGCACGTGAGAGAGCCCGCGATCGTCGCGTCGGTCCTTGGCGCCGATTACGCCAACCTGGGGCGGGAGGTGGCGGAGCTCGAGGCCGCCGGGGTCGACCGCATCCAGTGGGACGTGATGGACGGGCGCTTCGTCCCGAACCTGACGTTCGGTTCCGACGTCGTGGCCGCTTGCCGCCGCCTCTCGGAGCTTCCGTTCGAGGCCCACCTCATGGTTGAGGAGCCCGATCGATGGCTCGAACCCTTCGCCGCCGCCGGCTGTGACACGTTGATCGTCCACCAGGAGGCGTGCCGGCACCTGCACCGGACGCTCACGCAGATTCGGGCGCTAGACGTGCTCGCGGGCGTCGCGCTCAACCCGGCGACCCCGATCGAGTGCGTGCGTCACGTGCTCGACCAGGTCGACGTCTTGCTCGTTATGACCGTCAACCCCGGCTTCGGAGGGCAGTCGTACATCGCGGCGATGGAGGAAAAGGTGGCCGAGGCCCGGCACCTGATCGACCGGTCGCGGTTCGCTACGACGATCGAGGTCGACGGGGGGATCTCCGCTGCGACCGTTGCGGGGGCGTGGAAGGCCGGGGCGGAGCTCCTCGTAGCCGGATCGGCCATCCTCGGCCATGCCGAGGGGAAGCAGGCCGCGGTGGCCGAGCTCCGGCGATGCCTGGAGCTCTCACAGAGACCGGTCCCAACCCGCGGACCGTTGGAGTCCCAACGATGACCCTCTCTGGCGCCGCCCGCCCAACGGCTCACGCCGGCGACCTCGATGACCTCTGCATCAACACGATCCGTGCCACAGCCGTGGACGCGATCGAGAGGGCGAACTCCGGTCACCCAGGGACTCCCATGGGGGCCGCCCCCATGGCGTATGTGTTGTGGACCCGCTTCCTGCGGCACAACCCTCGAAACCCTCGTTGGTCTGACCGCGACCGGTTCGTGCTTTCGGCCGGGCACGCCTCCATGCTCTTGTACGCGCTGCTGCACCTGACCGGCTACGACGTTGCGCTCGAGGAACTCCAGCGGTTCCGCCAGTGGGGATCGAGGACCCCGGGCCATCCCGAGTACGGACTCACACCGGGAGTGGAGACGACGACCGGGCCCCTCGGCCAGGGGTTCGGGAACGCCGTGGGGATGACGATCGGCGAGCGCATGCTCGCCGATCGCTTCAACCGGCCCGGCCTCGACATAGTCGACCATTACACCTACGCCATCTGCTCCGACGGGGACATGATGGAGGGGGTGGCCTCGGAAGCCGCATCGTTGGCCGGCCACCTGGGCCTTGGCAAGCTGATCTGCCTCTACGACGACAACGACATCTCGATCGACGGCCACACCGACCTATCGTTCAGCGAGGACGTGGGGAGCAGGTTCGATGCTTACCGCTGGCACGTCCGGCACGTGTTAGACGGCAACGACCTTGCAGTCCTGGAGGCGGCGCTCGCCGAAGCGCGGGAGGAAACTGAACGTCCCTCCCTGATCGTGGTGAGGACCCACATCGGATTTGGTGCTCCCACGAAGCAGGACACGGCGGAGGCGCATGGGGCTCCCCTCGGAGCCGACGAGGTGAGGGCGTGGAAGGAGCGGATCGGCTGGCCCGACGGCGAATTCTTCATCCCCGAGATGGCCCAGTGCCGGTTCCGCGAGGCCCTGGAGCGCGGCGCCGAGCTGGAGCGGGGCTGGCGTCGGCTGTTCGAGCGCTGGGCGGCGGCGGAGCCCGACCTCGCTGCGGAGTGGGACCGAGTGATGGCAGGCCGCTTGCCTCTCGGTTGGGAGCAAGGGTTTCCGGATTTCCGAGATCAGACCGCGTTGTCCACCCGGAAGGCTTCCGGGAAGGTCCTGGGGGCCTTGGCCACGAGACTCCCCGAGCTGGTCGGGGGCTCGGCCGACCTGACCGAGTCGACCAACGTCGCGTTGCCGGGCGAGACGTCGTTCTGCCGTGAGCGCACCGGTCGCTACATCCACTTCGGGGTGCGAGAGCACGGCATGGGAGCCATCCTGAACGGACTGTCGCTCCATGGTGGGCTTCGACCGTTCGGGGGGACCTTCCTGATCTTCTCGGACTACATGCGCCCGTCGATGCGCCTGGCCGCACTGATGGAGCAGCCGGTCGTCTACGTCCTCACCCATGACTCGATCGGTCTGGGGGAGGACGGCCCCACCCACGAACCTGTGGAGCACCTCCCGTCGCTGCGGGCCATGCCCGGGCTCGTCGTGATTCGGCCGGCAGATGCGGCCGAGACCGCCGAGGCCTGGAAGGTGGCACTCGAGCGTCGGGACGGTCCGACCGCGCTGATCCTCTCGAGGCAGGACCTTCCCGTGCTCGATCGAGATCGGCTCGCTCCCGCCGGTCTCCTGGCTCGCGGAGCGTACGTGCTAGCCGACGCTCACGGCCAGCCGGAGGACCTCATCCTATTAGCCTCCGGGTCGGAGGTGCCCGTCGCCCTGGCCACGGCAGACCTCTTGCAGTCCGAACACGGGCTGTCCGTGCGGGTGGTGAGTATGCCCTCGTGGGAGCTGTTCGAGCAACAGGACGAAGCGTACCGTGGGAAGGTCCTCCCCCCCGACATCCCCGTCCGGTCTGGCTGTGGAGGCCGCAACTCCCCTCGGATGGACCCGGTGGGTGGGCAACGCGGGAGCGGTGGTGGGGGTCGATCGCTTCGGGGCCTCCGCCCCCGGTTCGGTCGTCCTGGAGCAGTACGGCTTCACCGCAGAGAACGTGGCGGCCCGCGCCTTGGAGCTCCTGCTCACGAGCGGGTTGTCCTCGACCTTGGGGAGGTGAGGGTGGTCCCTTCCATCCGTCCCTACCGACCGGACGACCTCGGCCGGATCGTCGAACTGTGGTCCGGGGCGGGCGAGCCTCCGGGCTTGGTTCACCAGCTCCACGAGGTCCTGAGCCTCGTCAACCACGAGAGCGCCATCGTCCTCGTGGTTGAGAGGGAGGGCGAGATCGTCGGGGCGGGCTTCGGTACCGTGTCTGGTGCTCTCGGTTGGATCCATGATCTCGCCGTTACCGAGCGGCCCGAGGCCGATGTCGCCCTTGACCGCCTCATCGACCAGATGGAATCTGGGATGGCCGATCGGGGCGCGCACGTGATCGATGCCCTCGTCGGAATCGAAGGACGCCTGCACCGAGGCCTTCGGCAGCGGGGCTACGAGATGGTCCGCGACGCCGTCTGCGTTCGGCGGGATATCTCCAGCACCGTCTCTGCCCCCTCGGTCCTGGCGGAGCTCGGAGGCGTCACGATCGACCCCGGCCTGTGGGATCGCCTCAAAGGGATGGAAGGGCCCAAGGACATCATCGAACGGCGGGTCATCCTTCCCCTTTCCGAGCCGGAACTCGCCGAGCGTCACAGCGTCGAACGACCGAAGGCGATCGTCCTGTTCGGGCCACCTGGGACCGGCAAGACGACGTTCGCCAAGGGGATCGCGTCCCGGCTCGGGTGGCCCTTCGTAGAGATCGAGCCGAGCGGGCTCGTCGACGAGGGTATCGAGCACGAGGGGAGGCTCCTCGCCCGAGCCTTCGAGCGGCTCCTGGAGCTGCCCTCGGCGGTGGTGTTCGTCGACGAGGTGGAGGACCTCGCCTCGATCCGTCACAACGAGCGCAGGGTGAGCCCCAGCGTGACGAACGAGTTCCTGAAGCAGATCCCCAGATTCCGGACGGTCCCGCATCACCTATTGGTGTGCGCTACGAACTGGGTCGGAACGCTGGATCCAGCGTTCCTCCGCCCGGGCCGGTTCGACTACGTCTTGCCCGTCGGGCCGCCGGACGCGGTCGCCCGGGCCGCCATCTGGCGTCGTTACGTAGCGGAGATCAGCGATCAGGACATTGACGTCGACGTTCTGGTCGAGGCCACCAGGTACTTCACGCCTGCAGACATCGAGTTCGCTGCCCGCAAGGCGGCCCAATCGGCGTTCGAGCGGGAGGTCTTCCGAGGGTCCGGGGCCAAGGCCGGCACCGATGACTTCCTGAATGCGATCGGGCAGATGAAGCCCACCCTCTCGCAGGAGATGATCGAGGTCTTCGAGGGGGACGTCGAGCGGTTCGCCCGGTACTGAACGTCATCCGCGATCGGCGACGCCGACCGAAACCTGACGCCAGAAAGAGGGAGGAAGGCGATGGGCGTGGAGGAACTGGAGCGAACGGCCCGGGCCCTGGTTGCCCCGGGCAAGGGCATCCTGGCAGCGGACGAGAGCAGCGGCACGATCAAGAAGCGGTTCGACTCGATCGGCGTGGAGTCCACCGAGGAGAACCGCCGCGCCTACCGAGAGATGTTGTTCACCACGCCGGGGATGGAGGAGTTCATCAGCGGGGTGATCATGTTCGACGAGACGCTCCGCCAATCGACGAGCGGCGGGATCGCCTTCGCCAATGTCCTTGAGGCCGTCGGTGTCATCCCGGGCATCAAGGTCGATACAGGAGCGAGGCCTCTGGCCGGGTTCCCGGGTGAGACGGTGACCGAGGGACTCGATGGCTTGCGGGAACGCCTGGCCGAGTACCGCGAGATGGGCGCAGGGTTCACGAAGTGGCGAGCCGTCATGACCATCGGAGACGGCATCCCGACCCAGTCCTGCGTCGACGCGAACGCCGAAGCCCTCGCGCGGTTCGCCGCCCTGTCCCAGGAGGCGGGGCTGGTCCCGATCGTGGAGCCGGAAACCTTGATGGACGGCGACCACACGATCGACCGTCACTACGACGCCACACGCCGGACACTCGAAGCACTGTTCGACCGGCTGTTCGCGCACCGGGTCGAACTGGCCGGGACCCTGCTCAAGACCAACATGGTCCTGTCGGGGAAATCCGCGCCTGAACAGGCGGGGGTCGAAGAGGTTGCGGGGTGGACGCTCCGCCTCCTCCGTGGATGCGTCCCACCGGCCATTCCCGGGATCGTCTTCCTCTCCGGAGGGCAGACCGACGAGGCCTCCACCGCGCACCTCTCCGAGATGAACAGGATCGGTGGAGTGCCGTGGGAGCTGTCGTTCTCGTATGGGCGTGCGCTGCAGGCGCCGGCCCTAAAGGCCTGGGGCGGAAAGGCGGAGAACCTGGAGACAGGACAGCGCGCCCTCTACCAGCGGGCGCGGCTCAACGGCGTGGCGAGGAGCGGGAACTACAGGCCGGACATGGAACACGCTCCAGCCTGACCCGTAAACCATGCGCCGTGTTGGCGCCGCTGGCGGCCAAGCGATGGGACCGTCGGGTACGAAAACTCGATCATGCCGCCCTCATGTACTCGTGGACGAGCCCACCGAGGAGATCTCGCCGTTCGATGTCGGGCACGCCGTCGGCCTCTTCGACGGGAGCGAGACTCTCGGGTACCTGCAGCTCCAGTCCTCGATGCGGGCGTCGCCGGTTGTAGTGCTGCGCATAGATCCGAATGATGCGATCGAGATGCCGGGGGCCGAGGATCAGCAGCCAGTCCAGGCACTCTGCGCGAAGCGTCTCTATCCAGCGCTCGGCGAAGGCATTGGCGTTCGGCGCCCTGATCGGCGTGCAGGTCACCCGGATCCCTTCTGATACGAAGACATCATCGAAGGAGCGGGAGAACTTGGCGTCTCGGTCGCGGATGAGAAAGCCGATCTGCGTGCCCTCCTCGGCGGGCCCATCGCAAGGTTCCTCGCCTGCTGGGTGACGAAGGAAGAGTCCGGGTTGGTCGTTGAGACCGTGACGTGCACGCGCCGTGTCCCGATCTCGATGAAGAACAGGACATAGAGCGTCTTGAGAAACGCCGTCTCGACCGTGAAGAAATCGCAAGCCTGGACGCCCGATGCCTGAGCCTTCAGGAACTGGCGCCACGTCGGGCCCCGGCGGGGGGCCGGACCGACGCCGGAGCGGCGAAGAAGCATCGCGACGCTCGTCGCGGACACGCGGATCCCCAGCTTTCGCAGCTCGCCTTTGATCCTCATGCATCCCCACCGGGGGTTCTCTCTTGCCATCTGAAGGATCAGCATGCAGACCTCTGGATCGATCGCGGGGCGCCCGGGCGGGCGATGCGGCCTCGTCCACTTTGCCGCGACGAGTGACCGGTGCCAGCGCAGAAGCGTCTCGGGACGAACGAGGAACGCACCCCAGCGCTCTTTGGGAAGGATCCGGCTTGCTGCAGCGAGCAGCGCACGGTCCCCGTGCCGGTAGACCGGGCGCTTGACCTGTCGGCGTAGGACCTGGAGTTGGTGGCGAAGGACAAAGATCTCAATTGCGGCATCGTCGGAGCGATGTTTCGGCGCGACAAGGGTGAGGAGCCGACGAAGCATCATATAGAGGAGTGAAGCAAGCATGGCGGCGATACTGTCATGCCGGGCGATGCTCAACCACCGACCACTCCGGCGGGGCTGCCTGATCGAGTTCTTGTACCCCACGGGTTCGTAACGGAACCGACATCGGCCTCCAGGAGGCAGCTGCGCCACGACCTACCCGAGCAGCGGCAGCGAAGGAAGGCGGGATGTCGCCGCTTAGGGACCGTGCTCCCCATCTCAGCAGCTCTCGTGATTCTCGCGGCGGTAGTCGCCGTCATGCGCGGCTGGGTTCCTAAAGGTCGAGACGGCGCAGGCAGACAGATTATCGGGACACGAGGGCTCAGCGGCAGGGAGTCCAGGGGGTGTCGAACAGGTCGAAGGTCTTTCGAATGGCGTTGCGGTTCGCCGAGTTGGCCTGAGGGCAGAACTTGGATGTCGAGAGCTTGTATTCCACTTGGAACACGGCCTTGCCTGCGGTGGCGAAGTAGGTCGTGTAGTTCCCGCACTCGTTGTACTGCTCGCACTGCTCGTTGATCGCGTAGTCGAAATACGGCGCCAGGTCGGGGACCTGCTCCACGTCGTTCTTCAGGGCGACCGTCAGTCCATTGCTGTGGGCGAGGTTCGCGAGCGCTGTATTGAACAGCAGCTGCGTGTCTGCGCTGATCGTGAGCCCTGTTCGGTTCGACCACGCGTCGACCACGTCCATCTCGACGCCGTCAAAACGGTTCGCCGCGCAGCGGTCGAGGCGGTTCGCGATCTGGCCGAGAATGAAGTCCCGCTGCCCCTGGTCGTTGTTGATGTTCAGCCAGAACTCGTTTCGGAACCCGGAGACTGGCCTGCCAAACAGGCACCCGTCGCAGTTGGTGTTGAACGCCACGTACTGGGGATAGTCGGGCCGAAAGCTCTCGGCCGTGCCCGCGTCGATGTAGCAGATCGCCTTGGCTCCATTCGCATGGATCGCACTCACCGCGGCGCCGTTCTCCTGCGTGATCGTTCCGCCCGTGCACGCGCCGTCGATCTGGAAGTCGATGTCGAAGACCGCGGGGCTCACCGCCGCCGCACCCGTGAACGGCGTACCAGTGATGTTCACATTGATCCCGCCGGTCGAGGTGTACAGACAGTTGCCGGACTTGTCCCGGGCAGCCTGCAGCTGGTACTGCCACCGGGAGTTCGTGGCCGGAGTCCAGCAGGCGGCGGTGGCCGTGTTGCAGGCCACCGGTGCCGCGCACCCAGCCGTCGGGCAGCTCGCCTGCGCGGGCGGCGCCAGGACCGCGAGCCCTCCGACGCCCATGAACGTGGTGAGAAACAAGAAGGTTGCGACCGGCATGGCCTATTCTCTGGTTTGCTTCGGTGCATCCACTCGACAGTAATCGAAGGATGGCCCGTGTTGGAGGGCCATGTCCTGCGCCCCATGTAACTCACGCCATTCCGGAGGGCTCCACGATTCTCAACGACTCGTTCCCTTCCAGTCCTCCGAACCCGTCGAGGAAGACGGCCGCCCGCCGCATCCGCGCACCCAGGCCTCCGGTCGACATCGAGGCTGCGTTCAAGGATCAAAGCCCCTTCTAAGGCATCGCCTGACCAGCTGCTCGGCCTGGCGTCGGGGTTGGAACGCTGGGGGTGCTTATTGATCAACGTCCGCGTCTCCTGCCCGCGATCCGTTGATACCCTCAGGGCCCGCCTGGGGGAGGGGCGGCTTCGGTCGCCCTGAGCGGGCGTCGGTCTCATCTGGCTCCGACATTGGCGGGAGCGTCCGGCTCCTCCGCGCGCTCGTGATCCGGCTCCGCCTTCGGTCCAAAGAGCCTCGACCTGTACCACTCGGTGGCCCGGCGCGCCGCATCCTCATAGGCCATCCGCAGTTCGTCTTCTGGATACGCAGACCCGTCTGTCTCGCCAGGGGCGTCCTCGAGGTCCATGTTCGACTGGCCAGAGAACAGGGCCCCCTCTCTCACCACCAAGACCTTGGATCGGATTTTGCCCTCCACCCGGCAACCCTGGGCCAGCTCGGCCTTCGTCCGTGCGGTGATGTTGCCCTTGAGCGTCCCCCCCATTACCACGTTTTGGGCCTGGATGTCGGCCTCCACGTGGCTGTGGGACGAGAGGATCACGTCGCCTCGGGCGGCGATCTTCCCCTTGGCCTGGCCGTCTATGCGAATTGATTCGGCCGATACCAGCGTCCCCTCCAGCTGAGCCCCACGACCCACCACGGTCATCTCGGGACCGAGGGCCTCTTTGATTCCAAGTTCTCTCGGCTGGACCGCACCACGGCCGCCCTCCCGATGTCGTCGCCTCAACATCATGCCTCCTCACCGGTCTGCGGTTCGCCCGGGCGGCGACCCGACCGCGACCGCTCACGGGTAGGAGATAGAGCCGGATTAACCGTTCCGGGTCTCCTTAACTACCTTCTTGGGTCGCTTGCCGCATTGGCATTGCTCCCTCGTCGATTGGCGACCTCACTGGCATCGTCAACCGGGCCCGCAGGCTTTAGCGGGATGCGCTCCGCACAAAGCGCCTGAGGGGTGCATAGATCGCCACACCGGGCTTGAGCAGGAGCATCACGTAGCGTCGCCGGCTCCGTCTCTTCCCAAGGAGGAGCCCGATGCTGCTCTCGCTCGTCTACTTTGCGGCGTGTCGTCTGCTCGGCGCGCTGCTGCTGCCGTCGGACCGTGACGATGCCGCTCGGGACGTCGAGCTCTGGTCCTCCGCCACCAGCGGTCAGATGTCGGTGGACGCACTTCCGATCTCCCCACAACCGCCGTGGGGATCGTGAAAAGTGCTAACGGTCAGTTCCGGCTTGCGCGCGGAGAGGCCCAGATCGAGTCCCGAGCCGACGGGACGACGCTGATCACGTTCCACCTGGTCGGCTAGCGACCCTCGGGTGGGGCGGGCGGCGCCCTCCTGGTAGGAGGAGGTCGGCTCGACGTTTGTGACGGCGTCTGGCAAGAGGTCGAGGTACAGCCGTACCGAGCTGCGGTCGGTGCATGGCTCCCTACCGACTAGGTGCTTTCAGGGGCCGTGGGGGGTCGCGATGAGCGCTCGAGCCTTCGCGCGATCTCAGTGGACGGTGTCGCCGGTGGGTTTGTCGGCGGTCACGCCTCCCTCCCTCCGGGACCGCGACCTTTCAGCCCGCCCGCTCGCTTGTGTGCTCGTACCAGCAGCGTCAATCCGGTATCCGGCCGCCGCGCCACGCGCTCCGCCAGATCCGAGATCGGCTTTCCCATCACCCTCAGCAGGACGTAGCCGAGGATCTTCGCCGGCAGTAGCCGCGGAGGCAGATCGTCGAGGCGCCAAGAGAGACGTACGAGCCGGAGCGCGAGCGGGGTCGTGAGGATGTAGCGGGTCCGCTCCACCTCGAAGCCGGCGCGGCCGAGCTTGTCTCGGACCACCTCGGGCGTGTACAGCGTGTAGGCCGCGTACCGGGTTCGGTGGGCGGCTCGCTCGGAATCGGTGATCTCCGGGTTCGAGAGGCTGTCCGCAGAGATCGCGATGACTCCCCCCGGACGCAGCACTCGGTGCAGCTCGGCGAGGACCACTTCGTCGTTAGGGAAGTGTTCGATCGCACAGAAGGACACAACCTTGTCGAAGGACTGGTCGTCGAACCCGAGATCCGCTGCGTCCATCCGGTGGAACACCGGGAGCGATGAACCCTTCCTCGCGGTCGCGATCGCCAGGCGTTCGAGGTTCACATCAATTCCCACGACGCTCGCGCCGACCCTGGCGATCGCGGCGGCATTGGACCCATCGCCGCAGCCCACGTCGAGGATCCGCTCCCCAGGCGCGGCCTCCAGCCACCGGATGAGGGTCGCGCACTCCTCGACCCGCCGAAGGTTGAGCCGATTGAGGAGGGAATAGCTGGACGCCAAGAGCCCGCGATTTCGCCTCACCCCTGATTCCTAGTCCGCCGGCGAAAGCCGGGCAAATCCGACCTGCGCGGGACTCACCCGCCGACGCGGGCGAGACATTCTCAGGTCGCGAGGGCATGATCCCAATAGTTTGCCCAGTCTCTGAGGGGCTTGCGATAATGCTTGAGCATTGACGGGCCTGCGTCTCCGGGTGCACGTGCTGTCTCCCGTCGGAGACTGTTGCCTCCGCGCCGAAGGAGCACGCATGAGGCGGTGCCTTCTGCTCGAACACTTCGAGCCCAGGACGGGGAGATTCGAGGGTCGGGGCACGCGAGACTGTGGCCGGAGGAGCGAGCGCGGATAGGAGCGGGGCCGCTCAATCCCGCGAGCGAAGCCTCGCCTGGCCTTCCAGGACCACAACTCAGCGTTGGGAGGTCGTCGGCTCGGCGCGTTCGCCCGGCCCTCTCCATGCGCCGCAGTTGCACTCGCTGTAGAGGCAACGACGGAAGCCGTCGTCGCTGTGAATGAATTCGGAGTGCGCGCAGCCGGCGCAGAAGACGCGACGCGAATCAACGGCGTGCCGGAAGATCGAATCCGCATCGGCCGGAAATCTCATGCCTCGCCCTCGAAACCGGGTTCCTGCCTTCACTGTAGGGATATCGGGCGAATCTCGACATCGGCCAAAAGTCCGCATTTCGGTTTCCTATTCGCCACCGTTTGCAGGCCCGCCGCGACGTCATGCCGTCAGCCCAGGAGGTCCCTGTGTTGTACCAGTCTCCGTTCGCGGTTCTAGAGTTCTTCGAAGAGGTCACGGACCTCCTCGGACGAGCAGACGCAGGGAAGGAGCAGGGGACATGAGATTCGGAATCAAGACCGTCGCGCTGGTCACGATCCTGACTCTGCATGCCATCACTCCGGTCCAGGCTATGCCGAACCTCACCGGGTACCCGAATTCGATGGCCGCGACCGGGGATTCCATCACCCGCGCCTACAACACGGGCACGTTGCCGTTCTCCGACGCCGCCGGCAACTCCTGGTCGACAGGCACGCGGGCCTCCGTGGAGAGCCACTACACCCGGATCCTTGTTGCCCAACCCGCCATCCTCGGCCGGAACTACAACCATGCGGTGACGGGGGCGAAGATGGCCGGACTTGAGTCGCAGATGCAACAGGTCAACGACCAGGCCGTGGCGTACGTGACGATCCTGATGGGCGCGAACGACCTATGCACACGAGGGGTCGCTGAGATGACGTCGGTGGCCGACTTCCGTTCCCAGTTCGAACGTGCCATGGCTACGCTCTCCGCCGGCTCCCCCCGAGCTCGCATCTATGTCGTGAGCATCCCAGACGTCTTCCAGCTGTGGGTCATCTTGAAGGACAATCTCCTGGCTCGTTTGGCCTGGCGGACCTTGGACATATGCCAGTCGCTGCTGCAGCACCCGCGCTCCACCGATGCCTCCGACGTGATGCGGCGACTGACCGTGCGGCAGCGCAATATCGACTTCAACGTCCAGCTGGCGGAGGTGTGCGCGATGTACATCCACTGCCGCCTCGATCAGAACGCCATCTTCTCCGACCCATTCCAGCCCGAGGACGTCTCGAGGCGCGACTACTTCCATCCCTCGCTCCAGGGCCAACAGCGCCTGGCCCAGGTGGCGTGGAGCGCGACCTTCGACTTTTCGGACCAGATACCTCCTTTGACCACGGCGAGCACGGCGGTGGTCGAGGGCGGCATCTTGGTCTCGCTGGAGGCCACCGATGACGTCGGCGTGGCCGGCATCGAGTACCGGCTCAACCTCGGGGCCTTTCAGCGCTATGTAGGCCCGTTCGTTCTAACCACAGGCAGCAACATCCGCTTCCGAGCGGTAGACGTGAACGGCAACATCGAGACCACACAGTCGCTCGCCGCGTGAAAGCGACATCGATCAAGGACTTCCTTCTTCCGTGTGTGCAGTGCTGCTCGGGCACGGGGGGCTGGCGTCGACAGGACGAGGCGTGCCACCGAATCGAACGAGAGTCGGGCGCCGCCGAAGGCAACAGGGAAGATCCATCTCAGCCAGGCGGCGGGCGCGCAGGGGTGGATCGGCGCGGCCAGCTCGTTTGCTAGATGCCGAGGGTGGCGAACCGAAGACCAAGCGCTCCCGCCGCTGGGTGACCGTGCCGGAATTCGTCTCCGCTTCTTTGGCCGAGCACGTCCGGAAGTACCCGCCGGGTCCCGACGGACTCGTGTTCACCGCACCGAAGGGAGGGCCGATCCGGCGCCCCGCCTTCTACAGGCTCGTCTGGTCCAAGGCAACACGAGCGGCTGGCCTCGAAGGCTTCCCGTTTCGCAACCTGCGGCACACGGGAGCAACATTGGCGCTTCAGGAGGGCACGAGTCCCGTCCTGGTGGCCTTTCGTTTAGGACATGCATCGACAGCCATGATCGAGCGACACTACGGCGAACTCGTTGAGGGCTTCGACCGGGAGATCGCCGATCGCCTCGCGGAAGCCCGGAGAAGAGAGCGCCGAAGTCCTGACCTTGCCCCTGTGTCGTCCCTGGCCGCCGCCCGGCGGTCTCGCAGGAGGAATCCTCGCAAGAGGACTCGCTGATTCCTGTTGGAGGACGGACCTCCAGGCTATTGAGCACTGGGGCGCAGTGCTCACTCCGGAGCGGGTCGGATCCAGTCCGGGAAGAGGCCGCCGCGCGGCATCCCCTGGATGTCGAGCGAGGCGCGACCCGTGCCGTCGGGCCGGATGACGTAGAGGTCGTAGCCGGACACGAGCAGGTACCTCCCGTCCGGGGACCAGGTCACGAACTGGCCGAACTCCGGCGTGACGCGTGTGAGCCCGGTCCCATCCGCGTTCACGACCCAGATGTCGTGGTGGGGCCCGATGTCGCCCGTGGTCCGGCAATCGGGCGCGTCCGAGTAGGCGCAGTCGTCGCGGACCGACGCGAACGCGATGCGCGTGCCGTCCGGCGACCAGGCCGGCCACCCGTCCGGGCCTGGTGAGTCCGTGAGCTGCACCGGGTTCGACCCGTCGGCGTTCATGACCCAGATGTCGTACTCGGCCGGCCCGTCGGGGCCGCCCATGAACGCGATGCGCGTGCCGTCGGGCGACCAGGCGGGGTACTCGACCCACATGTCCGTGGGGATCCTGCGCAGTTTCGATCCGTCCGGGTTCACGAGGTACCCGCTCATCGTCGAGCCGTGGCGGGTCGAGTTGAACACGATCGTGCGGCCGTCCGGCGACCAGTCCGGTCCCTAGTCGTTGTCGGGATCGTTCGTGATGTCCCTGCGTTCCGAGCCGTCGGCGTTCATCACGTAGATCTCGTCGTCGTGGTTGATGCCGCGGCGCGAGTCCCGGTACACGATCCGACTCCCGTCGGGCGACCAGGACGGGTCGAACTCGGCGCCGCGCCTGCTCGTCACTTGCACCAGGCCGGTGCCGTCGACGTTCGCCGTGTAAACGTCGTCCTCGGTGGACAGGACGATCCTGCCTCGGAGCGTGCTCCTGTCGATCGGCGTCCCAAGGATCACGGGCACCCTCGAGTCGACCGGCGACGCCTGCAGGCTGGGCGCGGCCGTCGAGGATGAGGATGCGGAACGGTTCGTCGGAGCCTGCGTGCACGACGCGGGGAGGACGACGAGGACAAGGATCCAGGCCGATCCGGCTCGACGAGCGCGCGGACTCACGACGGCCTCCTCGCTGGTCGGGGGCATCGAAGATACGCCGATGAGGCCCCCGAGGTTCCGCCCCGCGTGCGCGAGCTCCACGCCCAGCGCGGCGACCGAGTCCTTCCCCGCGATGAGTTTGCCGGGTTCCGGCAGTCTGGATCGGGCAGAGGAGTGGCACCGGCATGGCTCGTGCCCGGACACCCCAGCACCTTGTCGACGGAGGGCACGCCCTCGGCCGGCAGACCTTGCTCGCGGCCGACGGAGACCTCCGTCGGGCGGTGTCGTAGTCGGACTCGAGCTGGGGGCGGCCCTGTGATCCGGATCTGCGCGGCGCAAGGGTGGCGAGTGCATCCACCCTCGACACCCGCACTACTTTCGCGCACTCGCTACGCTTGATCCGGCGCGGGATATTTGCGGGATATCCGGCGTTTGATCTTGGTTCAACCAGCCGATCGATTCAGGACTAGCGCCCTGACCTGGCGCTTTGCTCTAGTAGTCCCAACGGGATTTGAACCCGTGTCTCCACCTTGAGAGTGTTCTCGGGGGACGATTCCGCTACCTGCGGCGATGCCCGAATCCAGTACCTGACCCGCGGATTCGATGCTCCAGCCGTTCCCGTCATTTCTTGACGTCTCCCGGTCGTTCGCGGGACGAATGCGGGACGAACGCGAGATTGGCCAGTGTTGGATCGACGGCTCCGGGGGTCCTATCGACCGATCGAGAGCGTTGCACCGTAGCCACATCGATCCTGTTTGGGCTACCACGCGGAAGCGCAAGATATGAGCCAAGCACTCCTGCTCTGTGCGCACCGATCCACGTGAAGGTACTGGCGGCATTCCTCGTCGGTGAGCGATCTCGTGACCTCCCGGGGCGATCTCGAGGAGGTCGTCGATGTCGAGGGCCCAGATCCGAACACCATCGCACGCGCTCGTGGAGGCGAGCTTCGTACCGTCCGGGCTGAAGGCCACGCTCTGGATACGGCGCATCCGATGCCCCCGCAGGACCAGCTGCTGCGCGCCGGTGTCCGCCTCGAACAGCCGAACCGTGCCGTCGAGCCCGCGGTGGCGACGCGCGATCCGTCGGGGCTGAAGGCGACATCGTTGACGCCCCCGAGTTCCCGGCGAGCACCGCCAAGCGCGTTCCGCTCTCCACGTCCCAGATCTCCGCGTGTCCGGCCTGACCGGCCGTGGCGATACGGGAACCGCTGGGATCGAAGTCCATGCGACGCGTCGCGCTGATCGTGCGGACGATCACGCCCCGCTCCCAGTCCCAGATCTTCAAGCGGTATCGGCCTTCGGCGATGCGGGCCGCCGTGGCGACCAGGCGGCCGTCGGGGCTGAACGTGCCGCGAACAGAGACGACCCCTCGTCTGCGCAGGACCCGGATCACGCGGCCGGAGCGATCGACGATCTTCGCCTCCCGTCCCAGCTCGCGGTGACCAGATACTCCCCATCCGGACTGAATGCGACCTCGTTGACGTCGAGGCGGTGCCCGATCTGGAAGAGCTCCTCCCCGGTCGACAAATCCCATACCCTCACCGCTACGTCGCCGCCGCAGCACTCGGGCCGCTCCAGCCGCCGAGCGGCGATCGACGCGCCGTCCGGGCTGACGTCGAATGAACCGAAGAACCCAGAAGAAAGTCGAAGTGGCAGGGGTCCGATCGTTCGAAGGACCCGCCCCGTCTGCAGGTCCCAGATCGGCACCGCATGGTCCGTCCACGCTGGTCGCCACGACGCGCCGTCCGTCCGGCATGAACTCCGCGGGATGCGCCGGCGGCGGGAAGGTTCGCCCACTCGGCGTCGCCGTTCGGCCCCAGGTCCCAGATCTTCACGGCGGTGATCCCCGCGTCACCGGCCATCACCCGGGTCCCATCGGGCGAGAACGCCACTCCCACGATCCCGCTCCTCGTCTCTTGTGCCGACAGCGACCAGAGCTCCCGGACACCTCCGTCCCGATCCCCACACCTTCGCGGTGCCGTCGATACCGCCCGTGACCAGGCGAGAGGAATCCGGACTCCAGGCGGCGCTCAGGACGAACCCGCTGTGGCCGAAGGTGAGCCGGAGCCTTCCCGTCCCCGCATCCCAGACTCCCGTGCCGTCCTCGCTCTCGCGGCGATGTATCGGCCATCCGGGCTCCAGGACACGCCCCCGTGAAGCACGACGACGCTGCAACAATTGGGTTCCGCTCAGTTGAACGCTTCCTCGCCGGTCCTCGACGATCGAACACGGCGCCGTCTTCGCCACGAGAGGACGACCACGGCGAGGCGCTTCCCGTCAGGACTGAGGGCGGTGTCGATCGGGCCGTCGCAAGCAAGAGTCCAGACCACCCGGCCCGTGGACAGGTCCAGGACCCGGACGACGCCCCCGAAGTCGTCGTGCCAGGCAGCGGCGACGAGCGAACCGTCGGCGCTGAACGAAGGGCCGAAGCACCGCGCCCTCCCCCGACAGCGCTCGCAGAGGAGTCGCCGGTCGAGGGATCCCACACCTTCAACGTCCCGTCGTCGCCGGTGGAGGCGAGCATGGAGCCGTCCGGAGCTGAACGCGACGTCGTTGACATCGCCATCGTGTCCCTCGGAACGAGAGGACGCTCTCCCCCGTCTCGCCGTCCCTGATGTCGATGATCCCCGAGTCCTCGCCCCTCGGTCACGAAGACGCCCGTCGGGCTCCAGGCGAGGAGCCCGCCCACCCCGGGCACCTCCATCACGAGCCGGGATGCCACGACGGCCCGGTGCAGCGCCTCCTCGGCCTCCGGCAGCACGGATCCGTCGACCGATCGGGTGAGCTCGACGGCCTCGATCGCGAGCAGGACGCTGAGCTCGGGGTCGGCCTCGAGGTTCGCGACCGCGGCGGCGGCAAGCTCCCTCGCCGTCGCGACCCTCGCCTCGCGCCCGCTCGCTCGCTCTGGTTGGTCGCGACGATGGTGAGCGATCCGGCGACCAGAGCCGCGACCGCGAAGACGGCAACGAGGCCGCGCAGCCGGCGTGCGGATCGCCGCTCGATCCGCGCCTCGTGCTCGCGCCGCCGCTCCTCCTCCTCCCGCTCCCGGTCGCGCTGATCGACGCTCGCCTTCAGGTACGCGCGCTCGGGCCGCCCGATCGCGAGGTCCGTGGTCGCGGCCCAGGCCTCGAGCTGCTCGAGTCGGGCACCCCGCAGGAGGAAGCTCGGATCGCCGTCGGAGCCCCGCCACTCGGCGGCCGCCTGGGCCAGCCCCCGTTCCTGACGGAGGTCCTCGCGCGCGTCGTCGATCCAGGTGCGCAGCCGCCCCCACGCGCCGAGCAGCGCCTCGTGGGCGATCTCGACCGTCGGCTCCCGGGTGGAGGGCTCCCGATCGAAGGTCAGGAGCCGGTGGCGTCCGAAGGTGTCCAGGACGCGTCGATCGCTTCCGGTTCCACGTCGATGTCGTCCAGCTCGCTCCTCGCGACGCGCCGCCGCGTGTCCTGCCTGCCCTCCCCGAGGGTGACCAACCGCAGGAACACCTGCTTGATCGCCCGTCGCCCCTGCGGTCGGTCGCCTCGTAGATGCGCTCGGCTCGCGCGGACAGGGCCCCGGCGACCCCGCCGATCTCCCGGTAGGCGGCGAGGGTCAGCCGATCCTCGTCCCGCCGTTCGAAGAGCTCCGTGAGCGCGTACTGCAGGAGCGGGAGCGCGCCGGGCTGATGGGCGACGTCGGCGATCATCTCCGCCACCAGCCCGGGCTCGGGCCGGACGCCGACCCGTTCGGCCGGGCCTCGGATCGCCTGCTCGAGCTCGTCGGGCATGAGCGGGGGAACCGCCTCGGTCCGTTCGGCGAGCAGCTCGCCGAACCGGGGGTAGAGGAGCGGGCGGTCGTAGAAGTCGGCCCGGAGCGTCACGATCACCGGAGCCGGCTCTCGGGGTCGGCGGTCGCGACGCGAAGCGACTCCAGGAACAGCTCGCGCTCGCGTTCGTCGGTGGTGAGCGTGAAGACCTCCTCGAACTGGTCGACAACGAGCACGACCTCCGACTCGCCGGCCGCGACGAGATCCACGGCCTCGAGCAGCCCCCGGGATCCTGAATCGAGCAGGTCGTGCAGCCGGGGCACCGGACGCACCGCGATCCGAAGCAGCGCCGCCTCGAGCTCCTCGATGGGGTGCGACCCGGGGAACATCTCGGCGATGAAGGCGATCCTCCGGCCTCCCCAGGGCCCCGTCCCGGATCGCCGGGACCAGGCCCGCGCGGACCACCGAGGACTTCCGCCCCCGCTCGGGCCGACGACGGCGAGGAACCTCGACCCGGGCCCGCGCCTCCTCAGCCTGGCGACGAGGCGCTGGGTGAGCTCCCCCCGCCCGAAGAAGTCGCGGGCGTCGGCCTCGGTGAACGGCCGGAGGCCCTTGTACGGGTTCCGTTCGTCGGTCCGTCGGGGGCGGCGATCGCGTAGGTTCGAGGGCCGTGCGGGCGGCCACGGCGAACGCGTCCGCCTCCGGGTGCATCCGTCCCGACTCGACCCGCTCGACGAGCTCCGCGAAGGACGGCTTCGTCCGGCAGCAGGCCCGTGGCGAGCCGGCGAGCTCCCGGACGTCCTCCGGGGGTCCGGCGCCGCGCCGACCCCGATCTGGAAGTCCCCGAGGTAGGCGTTCCCCTCGGCGTCGAACAAGACGTTGGACGATCCATGCTCCCGTGCGCCATCCCCTGCCGGTGCGCGAACGCGAGCGCGGAGGAGATCTGCTCGACGAGGCGGATGGCTCGGTCCCGCTGGAGCGACTCCCCGCGCTCCTCGAGGGCCCGCAGGCTGCCCCCGCGCAGGTACCGGGAGACGATGTAGGCGCGGCCGGGCTCTCGCCAGTAGTCGTAGATCGGGACGATGTGCGGATGCTCCAGGGCCGCGACGGCCTGGGCCTCCGCCTCGAAACGCCCCACGAAGGCCGGGTCGGTGGCGACGTGCTCGTGGAACACCTTGACGGCCACGTCGCGCTCGACGTGGGGTTGGATGGCCCGGAAGACGGCGCCGTCGGCCCGTCGTCGATCTTCTCCAGGAGCCGGTAGCCGCGGAGGGGCTCTCCCCGCAGATCGAGTCCGGGGTCTTGCTTCAGGACCCGCTCGTGGAGCCTCACGAGCTCGGGCGAGGGGTCGATCCCGAGCTCGTCGGCCAGGATCTCCCTCGCCCGCTGGTAGGCGCCCAGCGCCTCGGCCTGACGCCCCTCGCGGTAGAGGGCCAGCATCGAGCAGGCCCCACAGGCTCTCCCGCCAGGGGTGGCGCGCGAGCAGGGTCTCCAGCTCCCCGATCGCCCGGGCCTGGGCACCGCTCGCCAGGAGCCCCTCGATCCTGGCTTCCTGCGCCTCGAGCCGAAGCTCGTCGAGCCGGGCGGCCTCGGCGACCAGCGAGGGCTGGTCGGCGAGGTCGGCGAGCGCCGGGCCGCGCCACAGCGCCAAGGCATCCTCGAGCGTGGCGACCGCGATGTTCGGATCGACGGGGAGGGCCTTCTTCGCGTCCCTCATGAGCGCGTCGAACCGTGCCGCGTCCAACTCGGAGGGGTCGAGCCAGGCGGTAGCCGGGTGCGTGGCTCTGGATCCGGTCGTGGCCGAGGGCCTTCCGGAGGTGCGAGACGTAGGTCTGGATGATGTTCCGGGCTTTCTCGGGCGGTTCTTCGCCCCAGACCTCGTCGATCAGCGTCTCGGCGGGCACGAGCTCGTTCGCGCGGATGAGCAGGTGGGCGAGGACCGCGCGCTGCTTCGGCCCGCCGAGGGGGATCGGCCCGCTCCCCGCGTCGACCTCGAGCGGTCCGAGGACGCGGAACTGCAGCCTCCCCCCGTACACGCGCCGCGCCGGCTGCCTGGGCAGGAGCGCTCGCATCTGCTCGGCGACGTCGCTCCCCTCCGAAGCGATCGCCAGGACGTGGACGGGATCGGAGAGCCCCTTGAGATGCAGCTCCCCGCGATCGACGTAGGTGATGCCATCGAGCGCGCGAGCGAGGTGAACGACGCTCTGACTGCACAGGATCTCGCCGGGGCCGGCCTGCCCGCACAACCGCGCCGCGAGGTTCAGGGCCCCACCCCGGTATCCGCCCTCGACCTGAACCGCCTCGCCCGCATCCAGCCCGATCCCCACGGGGAGCGGGAGATCCGGAGTCGCCAGCGTCTCCTGCAGGAGGCGCGCCTGCAGCTCGACCGCCGTCCTGATCGCCTGACGGGGCGAACCAAAGACGGCGAGGGCCTCATCACCCCGCAGCTCGATCACCGAGCCGTCACGAGCCTCTACCTGCTCGCGAACGATGTCGGCGAACCGAGCTGCGAGCTTGGCAGCCGCTTCGTCACCGCGCTCATGGGTGAAGTGGGTGTATCCGCGAACGTCCGCGATCAGGAACGTCCTGACCTCCTCGGTGCCGGCAGGCGGCGTGTTTCGGCTTTCCTCTCGGACATCGATGGGGCCCGATCCCTGGGGAGCGTGCTCCATCCCCCTCATGCGGCCGAGTATCGAGCCTTGGATTCTCGAGCGCCAGGCCGCCGTCTCGTCCTGTGTGTCGCTCACGCTCTCTCGAGCATCGGGTGAGTCCCTTGAGAACGGCTTGAAAGAGGCGTCCAGCCGTTCTCAGGGCTCCTCCGCCAACCTCGAGCGTGGTCCTCATAGGAGCGACCAGAGGAAGGGAGGAAGGTATGACACACACCGATCGAACCGGCAGCGGTGCGGAACGCTCGAGCAGCGCGATGCGATGGCCTGCGGCCTCGCTCCTGCTCGCCTTCGCGCTGATGGCGGGGGCGTGCGGAGGCGCAACGCAAGAGGGTCCCGAGGCGACGGGTGGATCTAACGCGCCATCGAGTTCGACCACGACCCCTGCGCACCTCCCGAGCGGCGGCGCGTTGGAGCCCGGGACGTATGTCGTCACCGCGATCGATCCCGACTTTGATGCGGCGCACCGGATCACGATCAGCGTTCCAGAGGGCTACCAGGCCCTCTTCGGATGGGGCATCCTGAAGAACGAGGGGCGCCAATGGGTGAGCGCTTCGGTCGTTGGCAACGTCTACGCCGATGCGTGCCAGTGGGAAGGCACGCTCCTCGACCCACCGGTGGGCTCGAACTTCGATGCTCTCGTCGCCGCGCTTGCAAATCAGCTCGGGCCTCGCACGTCGACGCCGACGGACGTCACGCTGGCTGGGTTCGCCGGGAAGCGGATGGTGTTGTTGGTGCCCGCCAGCATCAACGTGCGCCTCTGCGACAACGGCCAGTTCCGATTCTGGCTCGACACCGGCGGGGGAGAGCGGTACTCGCCGTTTTCCGGTGAGCGCGACCGGCTGTGGATCTTGGATGTCGACGGCGTTCCGCTCGTGATCGAGGCAGCGTGGCCAGCCGGGGCATCGGCGCAGGTTCAAGCCGAGCTTGTCCAGATGGTGGAGTCGGTCCGCATCGACCCTTCGTAACAGGCCAACGAAGGAGTGCGCCGAGAAAGCCCGGTCCCGCCCTGAGGGACCGGGCTTCTCGGCCTGAACCGATCTCGACGCAGCACTCCCGCGCCGTCACCCGGCGGCATTGGATCGCGTTCGAACTCGCGGTCCAGACCGCAGGGTCTATCGGTGGCGCATGCGCCTCAGGTGTCTTACCGGATTGCGAGGTCCAGGGGTGATCTGCCCGTGACGCCTCGCGGTCGGCTGCGGGGACAGATGCGGGACGAGAAGAGGGGCGGCCCAGCCTGTTCAGCGCGCTTGATCGGCGCTTCGGTGCGACTGAAAGGCCGTGTCTGCACCTTGACCAGGGTGGAGACGGGAACTCCGACGATGCGTTTCCCCTGGTAGTCCCAACGGGATTTGAACCCGTGTCTCCACCTTGAGAGGGTGGTGTCCTCGGCCACTAGACGATGGGACCTCGCGACGCCGACGGACGAGTCTAGCAAGCGGTTTCCGGTGATCTTCACCGTGGGGCACGGCACGCGGCCGATCGAGGAGTTCCTGGCCATCCTGGACGCGGCAGGGGTCCGGCGACTGGTCGACGTCCGTACCGCGCCCGGCTCCCGGCGCCATCCGCAGTTCGGTCAGGATGCCCTGGCGGCCTCGCTCCAGGCACAGGCCATCGAGTACGTCTGGCGGAAGGACCTCGGCGGGTTCCGGAAGCCCCGGCCCGACTCACCCCACATCGCGCTTCGAAACGATGCCTTCCGTGGCTACGCCGACCACATGGAGACCGAGGAGTTCCGCTCCGCCCTGGACTGGCTGATCGACACGTCGCGCGACACGCCTACCGCGATCATGTGCGCCGAGTCGCTGTGGTGGCGGTGCCACCGCCGGATGATCTCGGATGCCCTTACGGTGGCCGGCTGCGAGGTGATCCATCTCCTCGACGGGGGGCGGCGCGAGCCCCACCGGCTGAATCCGAGCGCCAGGGTCGAGGGCTCTCGGCTGATCTACGACGTCGGCGCGCAGCAGGCCCTCGCGCCCTGATCCGGGTCCCGTCGACCCGTGCCCGGAACCGGGGTCGGCTTGATATCGTTCCTCGTTCCCATGACCGACCGGATCCCATCGCGCCCGCTCCGCTCCGCGTTGCCGGCCGTGCTGCTGGTCCTGGCACTCCTGGCCGCGGCCTGCACGCGCTCGGACGCGGCGACGGAGGTCTCAGCCTCACCGTCGGCGAGCAGGTCGGCGCCCCTCCAGGGGTTCGACAACATCCAGCACGTCATCTTCGTGGTGCAGGAGAACCGGTCCTTCGATCACTACTTCGGGACGTTCCCCGGAGCGAACGGCATCCCGATGAAGGACGGGAAGCCGACCGTGTGCATCCCGGACCCGGTGCTCGGCACATGCGTCCGGCCGTTCCACGAGGCCGCCCTGATCAACCAGGGCGGGCCCCACGACCTGTCGCACTCGAAGATCGACGTGAACGGCGGAAAGATGGACGGCTTCGTCCGCTCGGTGGCCCAGTACTCGCCGAACCCGTGTGCCCGCACTCGACTGGCCCAGTACTGCGAGGGCACGCTCGGCCCCCAGGGCCAGCCCGACGTGATGGGGTGGCACGACGCGCGGGAGATCCCGAACTACTGGGCGTACGCGGAGAACTTCGTGCTCCAGGACCGGATGTTCGCCCCGACCGACTCGTGGACGCTCCCCGCGCACCTGTTCCTGGTCTCCGGATGGTCGGCCCGATGCCAGAGCCCGTGGAAGCCGATGAGCTGCGACGACCGACCTCCTCCAGAAGGGCGTCGTGGACCTCCAGCGCCACGGCGAGCACCCGCCGATCTACGCGTGGACGGACATCACCTGGCTCCTGCACCGGGAGGGGATCAGCTGGGCCTACTACGCGGGGAAGAACCTGTGCGGGCCCGAGGTCCCGGTCAAGGAGTGCGCCTCGGGCGGCGCGACGCCCGCGCAGAACCCGCTGCCGTCGTTCACCGACGTGCACCAGACCAAGCAGCTCGGCAAGGTGCAGACCCACGATGACTTCTTCAACGCGGTCTCGAGCGGCACACTGCCGCAGGTCTCGTGGGTGGTGCCGGGACGGGGCGGCATCAGCGAACACCCGGGGACCGGCGCGCCGCTCACGGGCGGCCAGACCTGGGTCACCAGGGTGGTGAACGCCGTGATGCAGAGCCAGCTGTGGAACACCAGCGCGATCTTCGTCACGTGGGACGACTGGGGCGGGTTCTACGATCACGTGGTGCCGCCGAGGGTGGACGGAAGCGGCTACGGCATGAGGGTCCCGGGCCTGCTGATCAGCCCGTGGGCCAAGGCCGGCACGATCGATCACCAGACGCTGTCATTCGACGCGTACCTGAAGTTCATCGAGGACCTGTTCCTGGGGAGCCAGCGCCTGGACCCCAAGACCGACGGGCGGCCGGACTCCCGGCCCACCGTGCGGGAGAACATGAAGCAGCTGGGCGACCTGCGGAACGAGTTCGACTTCACGCAGGACCCGCTGCCGCCGCTGATCCTCGACCCTCATCCGTCGCCGGGCCCGGCGTCGATCCCGGGGACGTGACGATGAAACCGTCCAGGCGGTCGCTCGCGTCGCTCCTCGCCTGCTTCGCGCTCGCGGCTGCCTGCGCGCACTCGGCCGGCGACTCCACCGGAGGGGACGGCCCAAGGGCCGGGGCCGCGAGCCCGGCCTCGCCCGCGACGACGGCACCACCGTCGCAGCTCGACCTGGCGAGGCAGCACATCGACCACGTCATCGTCATCGTCCAGGAGAACCGGTCGTTCGATCACTACTTCGGGACCTACCCGGGCGCCGACGGCATCCCCATGGCGAACGGCTCGCCCACCGTGTGCGTGCCCGACCCCGTCCTGCAGAAGTGCGTGCCCCCGTTCCACTCGACGAGCCAGCTCCAGAAGGGCGGACCCCACACCCACCGCCACTCGGTCGCCGACGTGGACGGGGGGAAGATGGACGGCTTCATCCGCACGGCCATCTCCGGAAAGATCGATTGCGCGACCAGCCGGAGTGATCCGGGGTGCGAGAGCTACCTGGGACCGCAGGGCCAGCCCGACGTGATGAGCTATCACACGCCGGGACGAGATCCCGAACTACTGGGCCTACGCCGATCACTTCGTGCTCCAGGACCGGATGTTCGCGCCGGCGGACTCCTGGACCTTGCCCGCGCACCTGTACCTGGTCTCGGCGTGGTCGGCCTCGTGCACGAGCCCGTACGACCCCATGAGCTGCTCGTCGGACCTCGGCCTCGGGGACCAGGCCGAAGATCCAGCGGGGTGGCCAGGTGCCGATGTGGGCGTGGACCGACGTCACCTGGCTCCTTGACCGGGCCGGCGTGAGCTGGGCCTACTACGTGGGCGAGGACACCTGCTTCATCGACCCCTGTCCCCATGCCAGCGGCAAGTACACGCCGGCGTTCCAGAACCCGCTCCCAGGGTTCACCACGGTCCGGCAGAACCACCAGCTCCGGAACATCCGCTCTCACAGCGACTACTTCGCGAGGGCTGCGGCCGGGACGCTCCCGTCGGTGTCCTGGGTCATGCCGTACAACGGCGCCGCCGAGCACCCGAGCAGCGGCCAGCCCATCTGGAAGGGCATGGCCCACGTGACGAAGGTGATAAACGCGGCGATGAACGGGCCCGACTGGAACAGCACGGCGATCTTCCTCACCTGGGACGACTGGGGCGGGTTCTACGACCACGTCGTGCCCCCACGCGTTGACGCGAACGGCTTCGGCATCAGGGTCCCGGCCCTGATGATCAGCCCGTGGGCCAAGGCCGGCACGATCGATCACCAGACGCTGTCGTTCGACGCCTATCTGAAATTCATCGAGGACCTGTTCCTGGGACGTCAGCGCCTGAACCCCAAGACCGACGGGCGGCCGGATTCCCGGCCCACCGTGCGGGAGAAGCTCCCGATCCTGGGCGACCTGCTGAACGAGTTCGACTTCGCGCAGGACCCGTTGCCGCCGCTGGCCCTGAACCCCACCCCGCTTCCCGGCACGCCGTAGCCTTCCTGGCGGCAGCTATCATCCCGTGTTGAACGGAGGTGGAATCCCACGGAGCTTCAACGTGAGCTCGCCGGCGACCCGGCGCTCGAGGGAACCATCGAACGGTTCCGGAGCTCTGGCGTGGTCCTTCCGACCTTCGCCGAGCTGGCCGATCCGAGCAAGATCTCCGAACGGATCCGCCCGGCACTTGCCTCCGTGGATCCCGATGCGGCCCACCCACTGAACCTGTTCCGGGTCCACTGGTACAACGGCGCCCGATCGGAGGCAGCAGGTGACCGTGCCGGAGCACGTGGTGCTGTCCGCGCGAGCTCACCGGGGTGGATGCGAGGATCGTGGTCGCGCTGGGGGACCGGTTCCCCATGATCGGCGCGCACAAGGTGCTGGCGGCCTACGGGTGCCTGGCTCCCCGCATCGTGACCGGCAGCTTCGACCCGGGCCGCCACCGGGCGGTGTGGCCGTCCACCGGCAACTACTGCCGGGGCGGGGTGGCCATCTCCCGGATCATGGGCTGTCGAGGCGTGGCCGTCCTGCCCGAGGGCATGAGCCGAGAGCGGTTCGACTGGCTGGAGCGGTGGGTGGCCGAGCCCGAGGACATCGTGCGGACGCCCGGGACCGAGAGCAACGTCAGGGAGATCTACGACGCGTGCAAGGAGCTGGCACGGGATCCCGAGAACGTGATCCTGAACCAGTTCTCCGAGTTCGGGAACCACCTCGCGCATTACGCGTGCACCGGCGCGGCGTTGGAGCGGGTGTACGAGTCCATGCGCGAGCGCGACGGCTCGCTTCAGCTGCGGGCTTTCGTGTCGGCGAGCGGCTCGGCCGGGACGCTCGGCGCCGGCGACTACCTGAAGGAGCGGCACGGGTCGAAGATCGTGGCCGTCGAGGCCCTGGAGTGCCCGACCATGCTGTACAACGGGTTCGGCGAGCACAACATCCAGGGCATCGGGGACAAACACATCCCGTTCATCCACAACGTCATGAACACCGACGCCGTGACGGCGATCTCGGACCGGGACACCGACAGGCTGAACGTCCTGTTCAACACCGACGTCGGCCGAAGCCTGCTGGCCCGGCGGGGAGTGGAGGCCGGCGTGATCGAGGCGCTCTCCTCGTTCGGCCTGTCCAGCATCTGCAACGTGCTGGCGGCGATCAAGGCGGCGCGGTCCTTCGCCATGGGGCCGGACGATGTGATCGTCACGGTGGCCACCGACGGCGCCGCCATGTACGGGACGGAGAAGGACAAGGTGCTGGGGCGCGACTTCCCGGACGGCTTCGACGAGACCGCCGCGGCCGAGACGTTCGGCGGCTCGCTCGAGGGCCTGAGCACCGATCACTTCCTGGAGCTCGGGGAGCGGGACCGCGAACGCGTGTTCAACCTGGGGTACTTCACGTGGGTCGAGCAGCAAGGGGTCTCGGTGGAGGACTTCACGGCGCGGCGGTCCCAAGGGTTCTGGCGGGACCTGCGCGACCAGCTACCCCTGTGGGACTCGATGATCGAGGAGCTCAACGCCCGCACCGGCCTGGCGGAGGAAGCGTGAGGCCGTGACCGGGAACGCCACCTCCATCGTGTGCGCGGGGTGCGGCTTCGCCGTGCCGCCCGAGGAGCCTTATCCCTTCCGATGCCCGAACGCCAGGCCCGGCGATGACATCGATCACGTGCTCGTCCGGGAGCTCGACCCCACCCACGTGGGGTTCCCCCAGGGCGACGAGGCCAACCCGTACGTTCGCTATCGCGAACTGTTCCACGCCTACCACCTGTGCCTCCGGCACGGGATGACCGACGGCGGCTTCGTCGACCTGGTGGAGTCGCTGGACAAGGCCGTGGCCGAGGTGGACGGCCGAAGCTTCCTGATCACCCCGTTCTTTCGTGCCGACGAGCTCTCGGATCGGCTTCGGTTCTCCTCGGAGGGTGGGGTGTGGGTGAAGGACGAGACCGGCAACGTCTCGGGCTCGCACAAGGCCCGGCATCTGATGGGGGTCATGCTGCTCCTTCTTGTCGCGGAACAGGCCGGCCTTGCCCCGGACGGGGAGCGACCCCTGGCCATCGCCTCCTGCGGGAACGCGGCCCTGGCCGCCGCGGTGGTGGCCCGGGCCGCGGACCGGACCCTGAAGGTGTTCGTCCCCACGTGGGCCGACCCGGACATCCGCTCGCGCCTTGAAGCCCTGGGGGCCGAGGTGGTGGTGTGCCGCCGGAAGGAAGGAGTGTCCGGCGACCCGGCGTACCTCGCCATGCGCGAGGCGCTGGATGAGGGGGCGCTGCCCTTCACCGTGCAGGGCCCGGACAACGGGATGGCCATCGAGGGCGGGGAGACCATCGGCTACGAGATGATCTCGGAGCTCGCCCGGACCGACGTCGGCCTGGACCGACTCGTGGTGCAGGTGGGTGGCGGGGCGTTGGCCAGCTCGTCCATCCGGGCCTTCGAGGACGCGGCTCTGCTCGAAGCCCGGGTCAAGCTGCCGAAGATCCACGCGGTCCAGACGCTCGGCGGCTACCCGCTCAGGCGGGCCTACGGGCTGCTCGTCGCAAGGATGGAGGATCCCACTTCACCGGTCGACATCGTGGAGGCGCTGCGGTACGCGCGCACCCACCGCTCGAAGTTCATGTGGCCGTGGGAGGAGGAGCCGAAGAGCATCGCCACCGGCATCATCGACGACGAGACCTACGATTGGGCGGCGGTGGTCGCCGGGATGCTGGCCACCGGCGGCTCGCCGGTGCTCGTCTCGGACGAGACCGTCGTGGAGGCCGAGGCCATAGCCCACGTCACCACGGAGATCCCGGTCGATCCCACGGGGGCGGCCGGCCTGGCCGGCCTCCTGGAGCTGGTGCGGGGCGGCGAGGTCGAACCCGACGAGCGGGTGGCGGTGCTGTTCACCGGGAGCAAGCGCTGAACGAACGAGGAGGAACGCAGACGATGAGGAGCTTCCTGGGCCGGGACATCCTGTCGCTCAAGGACTTCGAGCGGGAGGAGTACTTCCACGTCTTCGAGGTGGCCGATCATCTCGCGCCCCACGCCCGGGACCGGCGGAACGGGGACCTGCTCCGGGAGAAGACCCTGGTCACCGCGTTCTACCAGCCGAGTACGCGGACCCGCCTGGCCACCGAGGGCGCCATGCACCGCCTCGGCGGCCACGTATGCGGGTTCTCCGACGCCAAGATGACCAGGGCCGGGGACTTCTATCAGGAGTCCATCAAGGACACGGTCCACATGCTGGAGTTCTACGGCGACGTCATCGCCATGCGGCACTTCCAGCAGGGGGCACCGGCCGAGGCGGCGCGGTGGGCGTCGGTGCCGGTGATCAACTGTGGCGACGGCTGGGGCGAGCACCCCACGCAGGTCCTGACCGACCTGTACACCATGTGGCACGAGAAGGGGACGCTCGACGGGCTCACGGTGCTCTGCGTCGGCGACATGCGGATGCGGACCATGCACTCCATCCTGTACGCGATGTCGCAGTTCGACATGGAGGCGTTGATCGTGTGCCCGCCCGAGATGACGCTCCTCCCGGAGTTCAAGTCCGAGCTCGACGATCGGAGCGTGTCCTATCGCGAGGTCGAGTCGGTGGACAAGTGCATCGGCGAGGCCGACGTGATCTACATGGAGCCGGTGGTCCAGGCCGACTACACGAAGGGACGGGACGAGCGCGGGGGGGAGCTGCCGACGACGCCCGAGGCCTACCGGGTGACCCGGCAGCTGCTCCGGGACAAGGGCAAGAGCGACTCCATCGTGCTCCACTCGCTGCCCCGGATGGACGAGCTGCCGGTCGACGTGGACGATACGCACCATGCGCGATACTGGATCGAGGCCTACAACGGCGTCGTGATGCGGATGGCCCTGCTGGCGCTGGTGCTGGGCGGCGGTGGAGTGACGCGAAAGGGGTGCCGGCCGTGCGGTTCACGTTGAACGGGGAGCCAGTCGAGGCCGAGGTCCGCCCGGGGATGAGCCTGCTCGAGCTGCTCCGCGAGGAGTGCGGCGTCACCTCGGTGAAGGACGGCTGTGCTCCCGAAGGCTCCTGCGGAGCGTGCACCGTGCTGGTCGACGGCAAGGCGGTCGTGTCGTGCGCCCAGAAGGCCGGACACGCGGATGGGCGGAGCGTGGTGACCCAGGAGGGGCTGTCGGCCGCCGAGCGCGACATGTGGGCGGACTGCTTCGTTGCCTCCGGCGCCTCGCAGTGCGGGTTCTGCTCGCCGGGCATCGTGATGAAGGCCGAGGGGCTCCTGGCCAAGAACCCCGAGCCGTCGCGCAACGAGATCGCTCGCGCGCTGGCCGGCAACCTGTGCCGGTGCACCGGCTACGTGAAGATCGTGGACGCCATCGAGTTCGCCGCGGGAGCCAAGCGCGGCGAGCCGGTGCCGGAGCCCGACTGGAGCGGGAAGGTCGGCTCCCGAACCGGCCGGTACCAGGGCCGGGAGCTGGCCCTCGGGCGACAAGCCGTACGTGAACGATCTGAAGGCCGAGGGGATGCTGCACGCGGCCATCCGGTTCTCCGATCATCCCCGGGCCAGGGTGCTTCGCATCGACGCGTCGACGGCGGTCGCGCACCCCGGCGTCGTTGCCGTCGCGACGGCTGCCGGACGTGCCCGGCGAGCGGACGCAGGGGTTGATCACCAGGGACTGGCGCCAGCTCGTCGCCGAAGGCGAGGTCACGAGCTACGTCGGCGACGTGCTGGCGGTCGTGGCCGCGGACACTCGCCAGGCGGCGCGCGAGGCCGCCGCGATGGTCGAGGTGGAGTACGAGGTCCTGGAGCCGGTGACCGACCCGTTTCGCGCGCTGGAGCCGGATGCGCCGAGGCTGCACGACGGCGGGAACCTGCTGTCGACCTCGATCGTGAGGCGAGGCGACGTCGACGCGGCCCTGGCGGGCTCGGCCCACGTGCTGACCGAGACGTTCCAGACCCAAGCCGTGGAGCACGCCTTCCTGGAGCCGGAGTCGTCCTTCGCCGTGCCGCAGGACGGCGGCTTCCACGTGTCCTCGCAGGGCCAGGGGGTGTGGGAGGACCGGCGGCAGGTCGCCTCGTTCCTCGGCCTGCCCGAGGAGAAGGTGCGGGTGACGCTGGTGTCGAACGGCGGCGCATTCGGGGCCAAGGAGGACCTGAACGTCCAGTGCCACGCCGCGCTGATGGCACACCTCACCGGGCGGCCCGTGCTGCTCACGCTGACCCGCGAGGAGAGCCTGAAGTTCCACCCCAAGCGCCACCCGCTCACGATGGAGTACACGATCGGGGCCGACGCCGACGGCCGCCTCACGGGCATCCGCGCACGCATCGTGGGCGACACCGGCGCGTACGCGAGCGTCGGCGACAAGGTCCTGGAGCGGGCGGCGGGCCACGCGTGCGGGCCGTACCGGTTCGAGGCCGTCGACGTCGAGGCGAAGGCCGTGTACACGAACAACCCGCCGAACGGCGCGATGCGCGGCTTCGGCGTGAACCAGGTGGCGTTCGCCGTGGACGGCATGCTCGACCGGCTGGCCGAGAAGGTCGGCGTGGACGGCTGGGAGATCCGGTGGCGGAACGCCCTCGAGGTGGGCGACATGTTCGGCACCGGCCAGGTGCTCGGGCCGGGCGTCGGCATCAAGGAGTGCCTGCTCGCGGTGCGCGACCGGTACCGGGAGGCCAGGTTCGCCGGCATCGGGTGCGGGGTGAAGAACAACGGGATCGGCAACGGCCTCCTCGAGCAGGGCAAGGCCATCCTTCGACCGGAGCCCGACGGCACCGTGACGCTGTTCCACTCGTGGACGGAGATGGGCCAGGGCGTCCACACGGCGCTCCAGCAGATCGCGTGCCAGGAGCTCGGACTCACGGCCGACCAGGTGCACGTCATCGTGGACACGATGCGCGAGCTCGACACGGGCCAGACCACGGCGTCGCGCTCGACGATCCTCGGCGGCCGTGCGGTCATCGAGGCCGCGAACAAGCTGAAGGCCGAGCTGAACGGCAACCGGCTCGCCGACCTCGCTGGCCGCGAGTTCTACGGCGAGCTGACCATCGACTACACCAACAAGCCGGGCGTCGACGTCGAGAAGCCGGTGACCCACTTCGCGTACGGATGGGCCGTGCAGGTGGTGATCCTGGACGACGACGGACGCCTGGCCACGGTGGTCGCCGCCCACGACGCGGGCAAGGTCATCAACCCGACGCTCGTCGAGGGCCAGATCGAGGGCGCCGTGCACATGGGCCTGGGGTTCGCGCTGTCCGAGGACTACGTGGTGAAGGACGGCCACCCCGTGACCAGGACGCTGAAGTCGCTGGGGATCGTGCCGCCGGCCGGCATGCCGGACGTCGAGTGCGTCCTCGTCGAGGTGCCGCAGCCCGAGGGCCCGTACGGGGCCAAGGGCCTCGGCGAGATCGGCCTGGTCCCCACCGCCGCGGCGGTGGCCGGCGCGCTGCACGCGTTCGAGGGCGGATGGCGGACGCGGCTCCCCATGAAGGACTCGGTCGCGGCACGGTCGGCGGTGCCCAAGCTGGCGGCCGCGGCGTCTCGCGGCGGGTAGCCGGAGGCACCGTGACGATTGCGCTCACGGGGGGGACGGTCCTGGCGTCGCTCGACCCCCCTTCTGTCGTGGAAGCGGACGTCAGCATCGAGGACGGGGTGGTGACGGCCGTCGGCCGGGCCCCCGAGGGAGCGACCCGCATCGACTGCACCGGATGCCTGGTGGTGCCGGGGAACGTGAACGCCCACATGCATCTGTATTCGGCGCTGGCGCGGGGCATGCCCTACCGGCTCGATCCGCCGGGGGACTTCGTCCAGATCCTCCAGCGGGTGTGGTGGCGCCTGGACCGTGCCCTGGACCCGGACTCGATCCGGGCGTCGGCGCTGGCCGGGGGGATGGACGCGTTGCTCACGGGCACGACGACGGTCGTGGACCACCAGGCGTCGCCGGAGGCGATCGACGGCTCGCTCGACGTGATCGCGCAGGCCCTGGCCGACATCGGCCTTCGCTCGGTGCTGTGCTACGAGGTCACCGACCGCGACGGGCCGGAGCGGGCGATGGCCGGGGTGGAGGAGAACCGGCGGTTCCTGAAGGCGGGCTGGCCGCTGGCCCGGGGGATGGTCGGGGCCCACGCCTCGTTCACGCTGTCCGATGAGACGCTGGGCGCCTGCGCCGAGGTGGCCCGCGATGCCGGCGTCGGCGTCCACATCCACGTGGCCGAGGACGCGGCGGACCAGCGGGACGCGGAGGCGCGGTTCGGGTCGAGCGTCGTGCCCCGGCTCGCCCGCGCGGGGGTGCTGAACGGGTCCGCGCTCCTTGCCCATTGCGTGCACGTCGACGCGGAGGAGATCGAGGCCATCCGCGATGCGGGGGCGACGGTGGCCCACAACCCCCGCTCGAACATGAACAACTCGGTCGGCCGCGCACCGGTCGGTGGCGCTCGGCGATGGGGTGGCGCTTGGGCACCGACGGCATCGGCGCCGACATGTTCGCCGAGTCGAAGACGGCGTACTGGCGCCTGCGGGAGGAGAGCCTGACGGCGCCGCCGTCGTGGCCGCTCGCTCGCCTGGCCCGAGGAGCGACGTTCGCCGGCCGCGCCTTCGGCCAGCCCACGCTGGGCCGGATCGAGCCGGGCGCTCCGGCCGACCTGGCCGTCCTGGAGTACCCCGACGTGACGCCGCTCGAGGCTGCGAATGTCGGCGGGGCACTGGGTGTTCGGTCTGGGCTCGCATCACGTCCGAGACGTCATGGTGGCCGGGGAGATGGTCGTAGCGGATCGCCTCCTCACCAAGGTGGACCAGGACGAGGTCGCGGCCATGGCCAGGGAGCATGCGGAGCGGCTGTGGCGCCGGATGGACGAGCTCCCGGCCCACCCGTTCGAGCCGGAGCGGGGCTGCATGATGCCGGTCGCGAGCGACGGCCGGGTGGCGCTGTACCTCCAGGACAAGCACCCTCTTCGCGACGGCATCGAGTACGTCCGGTACGCCGAGGAGCGGGGGTTCGAGGCGGTGTGGCAGGCCGAGAGCCGGCTGGTCCGGGAGGCCACCGTTCCGATGGCCGCGTTCGCCGCGACGACGGAGCGCATCAAGGTGGGCTCGGGCGTGGTGAACAACTGGACCCGGAACGTGGGCCTGCTGGCCGCCACGTTCGTCACGCTCGACGACCTGGCGCCCGGGCGAATCCTGCTGGGGATCGGCGCGTGGTGGGAGCCGCTCGCGTCCAAGGTCGGCGTGGACCGCCGCAAGCCGCTCCAGGCGATGCGCGAGGTCGTCGAGACGGTTCGACGACTGATCGCCATGGAGCGCGTCACGTTCCACGGCGAGTTCGTGGACGTGGAGGACATCGAGATCGACATCGTCCACGGCGACCGGTCGGCCCGGAACGTCCCGATCTACATCGGGGCCACCGGGATGAAGATGATGGAGCTGGCCGGCGAGATCGCCGACGGCGTCCTCCTCAACTACCTGGTGGGGCCGAGGTACAACGTGACCGCGCTGGAGCACCTGGCGGCCGGCGCGGCGCGGGCCGGACGAAGCGTGCAGGACCTGGACCGGCCGCAGCTCGTGGTGTGCTCGCTCGACGAGGACCGGGACCGGGCGCTCGACCGCGCTCGGGAGCTCGTGACGCAGTACCTGGGGCAGCAGCCCCACATCGGCAAGGCGAGCGGGGTGGACCAGTCGCTCCTGGACGAGATCGGCAGGGTCCTCACCTGGCCGGCGTCCGAGGAGGAGATCCGTCGGGCCATGAAGCTCGTGCCCGACGAGGTGGTGCAGATGATCACGGCCTCCGGGACGCCCGAGGAGTGCCGGGCCAAGGTCCGCGAGTACGTCGAGGCCGGATGCACCTGCCCGATCCTGTATCCCCTCGGCGATGACGTGTTCGCCATGATCGACGCCTTCGCGGAGGGGAAGTTCTGATGCGGCGGAAACTCTGATGGAGGTCCTCCTTCCCCGCTCGCTGGAGGAGGCCCTGGAGATGAAGGCGGCCCACCCGGAGGCCGTGCCGATCGCCGGCGGCACCGACGTGATGGTCGAGCTGAACTTCGACCGGCCCGGCCGGAGCCTGCTCGACCTCACCCGGGTGCCCGAGCTGCACGTGTGGCGGCGGGAGGACGGGCGACCTGTTCCTCGGCGCGGGCGTCACCTACACCCGGGTGATCCGACGAGCTCGCCCGAGCTGCCGGGCGCTGGCGCTGGCCTCGCGCACGGTCGGGCTCGCCGCAGATCCGCAACCGGGGCACGGTCGGCGGCAACCTCGGCGCCGCCTCGCCGGCCGGCGACGCGCATCCCCGCCCTGCTCGCGGCCGACGCGGAGGTCGATGCTCGTCGCGGCCGGCGGACGCACGCGATCGGTCCCGTGGCGCGAGTTCTTCATCGGGCCTCAAGCAGCACGCCGCTGGCACCCGACGAGCTGATCCTGGGGCCCGGTGGCGGGTGACCCGCGGCCCGCAGCAGTTCTCCAAGATCGGGCACCCGCAACGCGATGGTGATCGCGGTGGCCGACCTGTGCTTCGCGCTGCACGCGGACGCGACGGACCGGTCGGCATCGGCGATCGGCTCGGTCGGCGCCGACGCCTGCGGGCGCCGGACGCCGAGGCCTTCCTGGCCGGCGCGCTGGCGCGCGCGGGCGCCTGGGACGACCCGTCGGCGCCCCTGCCGCCGCGACGACGTCGCCGGCTTCGGCGAGCTGGTGAGCTCGCCGCGGCGCGCCCCGATCGACGACGTGCGCGGCACCGCGGCGCTACCGCCGGCACGCCTGCCGGTGCTGGCCCGCCGCGCCTGACCTGGGCCCTGGACGAGCGCGCGCGGAGGCGCTGATCGCATGAGGGCGGCGCGTGCTGATGCGGGTCAAGGTCAACGGCGAGCGGCGCGAGGCGACGACGTCTGGGAGGGCGAGAGCCTGCTCTACGTCCTGCGCGAGCGACTCGGCCTGCCCGGGTCCAAGAACGCCTGCGAGCAGGGCGAGTGCGGCTCGTGCACGGTCTACCTCGACGGGTGAGCTGGTCTGCGCGTGCCTGGTCGCTGGCGGCCAGGCCGAGGGCCGCGAGGTGCGCACGGTCGAGGGGCTGTCGGCGGAACGGCGCGGAACGCCTGCACCCGGTGCAGCAGGCGTTCGTCGAGGCGGGCGCCGTGCAGTGCGGCTTCTGCACGCCCGGGCTGGTCGTGGCCGTCCCCGACCTGCTCGAGCGCGACCCGTCCCCGAGCGACGCCGAGATCCGCGAGGCGCTGGCCGGGAACCTGTGCCGCTGCACCGGCTACGAGAAGATCCTCGACGCCGTGCGCCTGGCCGCGGAGCGGATGCGAGAGGGCGACTGGTGAGCCGCCTGCTGATCGAGGGCTGCGAGGTCGTCGTACGATGGACGCCGCCGGCACCGAGCACGCCGGCGGGTCGATCCTGGTCGAGGACGGCCGGATCGCCGTGGGTGGGCTCCGGCCGCCGCCCGACGCCGACGCCGCCGACGGCGCCGAGCGTGCGTCGACGGCCGCGGCTGCCTGCGCCACGCCCGGGCTGGTCAACACCCACCACCACCTCTACCAGTGGGCTGACCCGCGGCTCGGCCGCAGGACCAGACCCTGTTCGAGTGGCTGACCGACGCTCTACCCGGTGTGGGCCGGCATCGACGAGGAGTGGTGAGCGCGGCGCCGCCGCGCGCGGCCTGGCCTGGCTGGCGCTCACCGGCTGCACCACCACCACCGACCACCACTACGTCTTCCCCGCGGCGGCGGCGACCTGCTCGAGGCCGAGATCGAGGCGGCCCGCGGAGTCGGGCCTGCGGTTCCACCCGAGCCGCGGCTCGATGGACCTCGGCCAGTCCGGCGGCGGGCTGCCGCCGGACCGGTGGTGGAGGACATCGACGCGATCCTGGCCGCCACCGAGGAGGCGATCGACCGCTACCACGACCCGTCGCCGGGCGCGATGCTGCGGATCGCCGTCGCGCCCTGCTCGCCGTTCTCGGTCACCGGCGACCTGATGCGCGAGGCGGCCGCGCTGGCCCGCGCCGGGCGTGCGGCTGCACACCCACCTCGCCGAGACCGCTCGACGAGGAGGAGTTCTGCCGCGAGACGTTCGGCTGCCGGCCGGTCGAGCTGCTCGAGGACTGGGCTGGCTCGGGCCCGACGTGTGGTTCGCCCACGGCGTGCACCTCGACGACGAGGACGTCCGTCGGGTCGCGCGCGACCGGGACCGGCGTCGCGCACTGCCCGACCTCCAACGCGCGCCTCGGCGTCGGGCATCGCGCCCGCCGCCGCGCTCCTGCGCGAGCCGGCGTCCCGGTCGGGCTCGGCGTCGACGGCGCCGCGTCCAACGAGCCGGGCGACCTGCTCGGCCGAGCTGCGCCAGGCGCTGCTGTTCAGCCGGGCCGGCGGTGGCCCGCCGGCCTGACCGTCCGCGAGGCGCTCGGGCTGGCCACCCTCGGCGGCGGCCGCGTGCCTGGGCCGGGACGACGAGATCGGCTCGCTGGAGCCGGGCAAGCTGGCCGACGTCGCGCTGTGGCGCGTGGACGGCCTCGCCCACGCCGGCATCGAGCGGACCCGGTCGCCGCGCTGGTGCTCGGCGGGCCCGCCGGCCGCTGGCAGCTGCTCGTCGAGGGCCGCCCGGTGGTCCGGCGACGGCCGGCTGGTCGACCGTCGACGAGGAGCGACATCGCGGCGCGAGGGACACCGCGTCGGCGCAGAGCAGATCGCCGCGGGCGGCGCCCGCGATCGAGCGTTCGAGGTCGCCGGGCGGAGCGCCTGCCGCGGCGGGGTCGGGGAGAGCGCCGCCGCGGCCGGACGGCGTGCTCAAGGTGAACGGCGAGTTCGCCTACGGCAGCGACCTGTGGCATGGACGACATGCTGTGGGGCGCTCACGCTGCGCAGCCCGCACCCGCACGCCCGGATCCGGTCCATCGACATCGCGCAGGCGCTGGCCACGCCCGGCGTCCACGCCGTGCTGCCGCCGACGACGTCCCGGGCAAGAAGACTACGGCCTGGAGTTCGCCGACCAGCCGGTGCTGGCCTTGGACGAGGTCCGCTACCAGGGCGAGCCGGTGGCGATGGTCGCCGCCGACACCCCGAGATCGCCCGCCGGGCGGCGGGCCGGATCGACGTCGACTACGAGGTGCTGCCGGCCGTGACCGACGTGGAGGGGCGCTGTCGCCCGACGCGCCGCAGCTCCACGCGGGCGGCAACGTCCTGCGGCACGTCGCGTGGTCCACGGCGACCCCGACGCCGAGGCCGACGTGTGGTGGACGGCGACTACGAGGTCGGCATGCAGGACCAGGCGTTCCTCGGGCCGGAGTCCGGGCTGGCGGTGCCCGCCGAGGACGGCGGGGTCGACCTGTACGTCGCCACCCAGTGGCTGCACGTGGACCGCGCAGGTCGCCCCGTGCCTCGGCCTGCCCGAGGAGAAGGTGCGGCTGTCACCTGGCCGGGGTCGGCGGCGCGTTCGGCGGCCGCGAGGACCTCTCGATGCAGATCCACGCCTGCATGCTGGCGCTGCACACCGGCCGGCCGGTGAAGATGGTCTACGACCGCGAGGAGTCGTTCTTCGGCCACGTGCACCGGCACCCCTCGCGGATCTGGATGCGGACCGGCGCGGGCCGCGACGGCCGGCTGGTCTACGTCCGGGCCCGCGTCCTGCTCGACGGCGGCGCCTACGCGTCGTCCTCGACCGCCGTGGTCGGCAACGCCGCCACGCTCGGCGCCGGCCCGTACGAGGTGCCGAACGCACTACTCGAGTGGACCGGCGTCTACACGAACAACCCGCCGTGCGGCGCGATGCGCGGGTTCGGGGCGCCGCAGGCGTGCTTCGCCTACGAGGCGCAGATGGACAAGCTGGCCGAGGCGCTGTCGATCGACCCGGTCGAGCTCCGGCTGATGAACGCGGTGGGGACGGGGTCCGTCCTCCCCACCGGCCAGGTCATCAAGGGGAGCGCGCCGGTCCGCGAGCTGATCGAGCGGGCCCGAGCCATCCCGTTGCCGCAGCCCGAGCCATCCGGCATCCGCGAACCCGTGACCTATCCGGGCGGCGCCGGCAACGTGAGCCGGGGCGAGTCGCTGAAGCGGGGCGTCGGCTTCGCCGTCGGCTACAAGAACGTCGCCTATAGCGAGGGGTTCGACGACTTCCACGAGGCCCGGGTGACCCTGTCCGCCGGGCCCGACGGCCCGGTGGCCGAGGTGCACAGCGCGGGCGTCGAATGCGGGCAGGGGCTGTCCACGGTCATGGTGCAGGTCGCCCGGACCGAGCTCGGCATCGACGACGTCCGGCTGCACCTGGCGGACACGGACGTCGGCTCGGCGGGATCGACGTCTGCCTCCCGCCAGACCCTCATGGGGTCGGGGGCGGTGCAGCTCGCCGCCCGGGCCGTGCGGGACGAGCTGTTCGAGCGGGTGCGTGCGTCGGGGCAGCAGGGCGGCGAGCTCTCCATCGAGCAGGGCATGATCCACAGCGACGGCGCGGCCGTGGGCGAGATCGGCGACTTCCTGAAGGAGCCCCTCGTGGCCACGCGCGTGTTCCGCCACCGCACGACGACCGCGATGGACGATCGGGGCCAAGGCGACGTCCACGTCATGTTCGCCTTCTGCGCCCAGCGGGCAGTGGTCGAGGTCGACCAGGAGCTCGGGCTGGTCCGCGTGGTCCAGGTGGCCTCGGCCATGGACCTCGGCCGGGCCATCAACCCCCAGGGGGTCGAGGGCCAGATCGAGGGAGGCACCGCGATGGGCCTGGGCCTCGCGGTGATGGAGGAGATCCAGGTAGAGGACGGGATCATCAGGAACGCCTCGTTCACCGACTACCTGATCCCCACGATCCTGGACATGCCGCCGGTCGTCACCGAGATCGTGGAGGCGCCCGAGCCCGACGTGCCCTACGGGGTGAAGGGGGTCGGCGAGAACGCGACGATCGTGGCCACCGCGGCCATCGTGTCCGCCCTCCGAAACGCCACGGGACGGGAGCTGAACCGGGTCCCGGTCCGGCCCGACGACCTGGCAGGCATCAGCCCGCCCGTCGCGACGGCCGGCCCGCCACCGCCCCCCGATGTGCCGGGGCCCGAGCCGATGCCCGTGTACTTCGGCGAGGAGGAAGTACAGGCCGACATCAGCCCGTCGGGGGAGGGACGGAATTGACCGACCGCGCCACGCTCCGGGGTCGCGACTTCATCGAGACCGTGGACTGGACGACCGAGGAGATCGACGAAGCGCTCGGGCTGGCCTCGGAGCTGAAGGAGAAGTTCCTCCGGGGCGAGCCGCACCGGCTGCTGCCCGACCGCACGCTGTTCATGTTGTTCCTGGACAAGTCCACGCGCACGCGGAACGCCTTCGAGGCCGGGATGACGCAGCTCGGCGGCCACGCGCACTTCCTGGACGCCGAGAAGACCCAGATCGCGCACGGCGAGAGCCCCAAGGACATGGGGATCATCCTGTCGCGGTACGGGCACGGCCTGGCCGTCCGCCACGACCTCGTCCCGTACGAGGGGAACGCCTATATGCGCGAGGTGGCGAAGTGGGCCGACATCCCGGTCATCAACCTCCAGTGCGACGTGGACCACCCCACCCAGACCCTGGCCGACCTGATGACCATGCGCGAGCAACGAGGCCGGGACCTCCATGGCCTCCGGGTCGCCGTGTCGTGGGCGTTCGCCCCCTCGTACGCGAAGCCGCTCTCGGTGCCGCAGGGGCTGCTCACGCTCCTGCCGCGGTTCGGCATCGACGTGGTGCTGGCCCACCCCCCCGGGTTCGACCTCATGCCTGAGGTCCGAAAGCGAGCCGAGGAGGCCGCAGCGTCGGGCGGCGGGGCCATCGTCACCACCGACGACATGGACGAGGCCTTCCGGGACGCCGACGTGGTGTACCCGAAGTCCTGGGGGCGCCTCGACCTGTTCACCGACGAGAAAGCGGCCCTGGCCGACGCGGCCAAGCACCGGGACTGGATCTGCGACGCGCGGCGCATGTCGCTGGCGAAGTCCGACGCGCTGTACATGCACTGCTTGCCCGCGGATCGGGGGACCGAAGTGACCGATGAGGTGATCGACGGCCCGCAATCGGTCGTGTACGACGAAGCCGAGAACCGGCTCCACACCGGCAAGGCCCTCATGGCCCTGACGATGGCGTCGTGAGGACGAGGAAGGAGGCCGCATCATGACGGTTGAGCCGCAGCATCACGAGCACGACGCGAAGGAACACGATCACAAGCACTTCCACGTCACGCACTATCTGCCGAAGGGCGAGGACTGGACGCACCTGCTGTCCACCCACGGACATCGGCACAACCACGCCGCGCTGGACCATGTGCACATCCCGCACAAGGACGTGGAGAAGGAACATCCCAGAGAGGCGCACGTGCACGATCACACACACCCCACGGCGTCCCCGGGCTAGCTTCCGCCCGACATCCGGGCCTCCAGGCGACGCTGGCGGGCGTCCTCGTCGCGCTTCCAGGCGGCGGCCACGATCAGCATGGCCACGACCAGCGCCAGGCTCCCCACCAGCCACATCATAGTGGCGCCGCCGCGCTGGTCCGCCAGCGCGGCGGGGCCCCACGGCGCCGGCAACGACGCGTACCCGTCGTACAGCGGCGCGCGCGCCGAGTAGATGGCGAGCGCCAGGAAGGACATGGCCGGCATGGCCAGGAACAGCGAGAGCAGGCGGACCGGGTAGCTCATGGGGTGCGGCGTGGGGTCGCGGCCCACGATCGGCCACCAGTACACGAGGGCGGCGCTCAGCCACAGCGCGTGCTCCAGCGCGTGGATCGCCGGGCTCCGCAGGGTCAGGTCGAACAGCGGGGTCAGGTGGATCACGAACCCCACACCCACGAACGACACCCAGCCGACGACAGGATTGGAGAGCACGACGGCGACCTGGCTGCGGAGCAGGCGCGAGACGAGCTTGGCCGTGGCTGGGCGAGTGGCCCGAAGGGCGAGCGTGACGGGTGCGCCCAGCGCCAGGAGTGGGGGAGCGAGGAGCGTGAGCAGCAGGTGCTGGGCCATGTGGACGCTGAAGGAGGCCTCGGCGTAGGCGTCGATCGGTGAGGCCAGCGCCAGCGCCACCACCGCCAGTCCGGCGTAGAACGCGACGACGTAGGTGCGTGCACGGGGCATCCCGGAGCGCGCCGCCCGGCGAAGCCCCATCCCGTACAGCCAGGCGGCGGCCACGATCGGCACGATCGCCAGCGGGTTCAGCGTCCAGGACGTGAGGATCGTCGCGGCGTGGGCGTCGGGTGGGACGGACGTCAGGAGCACCGGTCCATGCTCGCACGCGAGGCCACCGTCGAGGACGGATGCCTGCGGTCGGTTTGCGAACTCGTTGCTTCGGGCATAGAACCACCTCATGGTTCAGGCTCCGGCGGCGATCGGCGCGGCCCCACGCGAGATCGCTCCCATCCGATTCGGGACCATCGTCTTCCTCGCTTCGGAATTGGTTTTCTTCGGCGGGCTGTTCGCCGCCTACTTCACGCTCCGGTCGGAGACGAACCCCTGGCCCCCGGCGGGCGTGGCGCTCGACGTGGTGCGGCCCTCGGTGGCGACCGCTCTGCTCGTCCTGTCGAGCTTCACGTTCGTGGCCGGTCTCCGCGGAGCTCGTGCCGGGCGTCTCGCCTCGCTCCGGCGGTGGGTCCTCGTGACGATCTTCCTCGCCCTGGCCTTCCTGGGCTTCCAGCTCTACGACTGGGTCCACGCCGGATTCTCGGTCTCGTCCCACGCGTACGGCACGATGGTCTACGCGATGACCGGCTTCCACGGCCTGCACGTGATCGCCGGCATCCTGTTGATGCTCGTGGTCCTGGGGCGCATGGCGCAGGGCGCGTATCGCGACGGCAACGTCGACGGGCCCGAGGCGGTGGGCTACTACTGGCACTTCGTGGACGTCGTGTGGATCGGCCTGTACGCCACGATCTTCCTGTTGCGGTGAGCCGGGGGTGAGCGCAGTAGCCGGCTCGGAGGCAGCCGTCCGCAGGCGGATCCTCCGGTACGGCCTGCTGCTCGCGGTGGCCGGCCAGATCCTGTGGTCGTTTCGACCCGCACCCGGCCGCGCGCTGACGGCACAGGAGGCCGCCGGCAAGGCGCTGTTCGAGGCGAGCTGCTCGACGTGCCACGGCCTTCAGGCGGAGGGCTCGGGGAGCGGACCCTCGCTCCAGGGGGTGGGGCCGGCAGGGGTGGACTTCATGCTCAGCACGGGGCGGATGCCGCTCGCCAACCCGGGGGCCCAGCCCATCCGGCAGCAGCCGAGGTTCGACCCACAGGAGATCGCCGCCATCGTCGCCTACGTGGCGGCGATCGCGCCCGGCGGTCCCGGGATCCCGACGGTCGACCCGCAGGCGGGGGACCTGCCCCAGGGGCGCAGCTGTTCCTGAACAACTGCTCCGCCTGCCACGGGGCCGGCGCCACCGGCGACTCGGTGGGCGGCGGCCAGATCGCCCCATCGCTCTACCCCGCCTCGGCCACCCAGATCGGGGAGGCGGTGCGGGTGGGACCCGGCGTGATGCCGAAGTTCGCCCCTGCGGACCTGTCCGCCCAGGATCTGAACTCGATCGCCCGCTACGTGCTGTGGCTCCGCGACCACGGTGACCGGGGAGGCCTTCAGCTCGGGCGGGTCGGCGCGGTCGCTGAGGGGTTCGTGGCCATCGTCGTCGGGCTGGGGTTGCTGCTGCTGGTGCTCAGGCTGACGGGGTCCAAGACGTGAGGCGCGCGAGCCTCGTCGTCGCGATCTCGTTCGGCGCGGCCATCCTCGCGGCGCTCGGCGCTGTTCGTGGTTTACGTCGCGGGGGGCCAGCCGCAGGTCGAGGGAGCCCTGCTGTTCGTTGCCCTGGTCGGCATCGGGGTGGGCCTGATGGTGTGGGCCACGCGGCTGATGACCGGGATCGGCCACCTCACGCAGGCTCGCCGCCATGCCCGGCCGCCCTCGGAAGAGAAGGAAGCGGCGACCGAAGCGATGGTCGGCGGGGTCGAGGAGATGAGCCGCCGCCGCCTCCTGTTCCGGTTGCTGCTCGGCGCGGCGGGGGCGCTCGGCCTGGCCGCCATCTTCCCCATCCGTTCGCTGGGCCGGGCCCCGGGGGCCTCGCTGTTCCGGACGGAGTGGCGCTCGGGCCTGCGGCTGGTGGACGTCGACGGGAACCTCGTCACCCGGGACACGCTGGAGGTGGACTCGTTCACGACGGTGTTCCCCGAGGACGCCGTGGGTTCGGGCGACTCCCAGGCCGTCCTGATCCGGGTCGCGCCGGGATCGCTCAGGCTTCCCGCCGACCGGCTGGCGGGGCGCCGGACGGCTACGTCGCCTACTCGAAGATCTGCACGCACGCCGGCTGCGCGCTGGGGCTGTACCTGGCGGCGGTGCACCAGCTCCGCTGTCCCTGCCATCAGTCCACCTTCGACGTGTTGAACGGGGCGGAGCCCGTCTACGGGCCGGCCGCCCGGGCCCTGCCGCAGCTCCCCATCGAGATCGACCCCGATGGCACGATCCGGGCGCTCGGCGACTTCACTGCGCCGGTGGGACCCAGCTTCTGGGACCTGCCGCCATCATGATCGTGCGCAGATGGGTGGAGGGGGTCGACGAGCGCCTGGAAGGCAGCTCGTTCATCAGCAGGAACCTGCGGAAGGTCTTCCCCGACCACTGGTCGTTCATGCTCGGCGAGATCGCCCTGTACAGCTTCCTGCTGCTGGTCCTGACGGGGACGTTCCTGTCCTTCTTCTACCTCGGCGTCAAGCCAGCCGGTGACGTACACGCGGGCCGTACCAGCCGCTCCAGGGCCAGACGACGTGTCGGCCGCCTACGACTCCGTGATGCGCATCTCGTTCGAGGTCCGGGCCGGGCCTGGTGATGCGCCAGATGCACCACTGGGCGGCGCTGGTGTTCATGGGCGCGATCATCGCGCACGTCATCCGGGTCTTCTTCACCGGCGCGTTCCGCAAGCCGCGCGAGACTCCTGGCTGATCGGCATCGGGCTGTTCCTCTCGGCGATCGGCGCCGGGTTCTCCGGCTACTCGCTGCCCGACGACGCGCTCTCGGGCGCGGGCCTTCGGATCGCCTACTCGATCATCCTGTCGATCCCGTTCGTCGGCACGTGGCTCGCCTACCTGTTCTTCGGCGGCGAGTTCCCCGGCCCCGACATCCTGAACCGGCTGCTCGTCCTGCACATCTTCATCATCCCGCTCGCGATCTTCGCGCTCCTCGGCGCGCACCTCGCCCTGGTGTGGCACCAGACCCACACGCAGTTCCGGGCGCCGGGACGAACCGAGGACACCGTGACCGGCACCCCCGTGTGGCCGAAGTTCGCGCTGAAGTCGATCGGCCTGGCCTTCACGACGTTCGGCGTCATCGCGTTCCTCGGCGGCCTGTTCCAGGTCAACCCGATCTGGCTGTACGGCCCGTTCGTGCCGTACTCGACGGCCTCGCCCTCACAGCCCGACTACTACGTCGGGTGGCTGGAGGGGCTGCTCCGCCTGTGGCCGAACTGGGAGTTCCACGTCTTCGGCCACACGATCGGCGAGGTGCTCCTGCCGGGCCTCGTGGTTCCCGGGCTGGTCTTCACGATCCTCGCGCTCTGGCCGTTCCTGGAGGCCCGGGTGAGCGGGGATCACGAGTGGCACCACTTCGCGCAGCATCCCCGGGAGGCCCCGGTGCGAAGCGGGTTCGGGGCCGCCGGGGTGGCCTTCTTCATCGTGCTGGTGCTGGCCGGAGGAAACGACGTCGTCGCGAAGTTCCTGGGCGTCGAGGTGGACACGTTCAACTCGATCCTTCGGTGGGCGCTGTTCCTGGTGCCGGTCGTGTCCGGGCTGGTCACGTACTGGATCTGCCGAGATCTGCGCGACCGGCCCCGGCATCCGCTGGCGGCGCCGCCGCGGGTCAGTTCCGGCGGAACGCGGCGGGAGGCTTCGAGGAGATCGAGTCCAGCCGCCGGTGCGGCGGGCCCGCGAGGAGCCGGACCGCACGTGAGGCGGGCACGAGGGGAGGCCATGAGGAGGCCGTGCGGCCGGGCGCCATGTGGCGCCGGCGGCGCTCGCCCTGCTCGGGACGGCCTGTTCGGGGTCCTTCGGCATGCCCCGAGGGGCCACCGAGCAGGGAGCGGACATCTTCGAGCTGTGGCAGATCTTCTTCATCGCGGCCATCCCGGTGGCCGGCATCGTCTACGGCCTCATCTTCTGGTCCGTCATCCGGTACCGCCGCCGACGCTCGGAGGACCCCGACGCGCTCGGCTCCCAGTTCCGGGGGAACTACCGGCTCGAGCTCGTGTACATGGGCATCCCCATCATGATCGTCATCGGCCTGTTCGCGGTCTCGGCCGCGGTCGAGGACCGGGTGGACGCGGTGTCGCCTGACCCCGACGTCGACCGTGAACGTCGAGGCCTACCGGTGGGGGTGGCGGTTCACCTACCCCGGCGAGGGCGTCACGATCGTGAGTCCCCCAAGCGGCGAGTTCGTGGCGGGGCCGCAGATGGTCCTGCCCGTCCGCCAGACCGACCCGGATCGTGCTGACGTCGAACGACGTGATCCATGCGTTCTGGGTCCCGGACTTCCTGTACAAGCACGACGCGATCCCCGGGCGGACGTTCGTCTTCGACCTCGACGCCGACCAGGACGGGGACCTTCTACGGCGAGTGCGCGGAGTTCTGCGGGCTGAACCACGCGTACATGACGTTCAGCGTACGCGTGGTTTCACCCGCCGAGTTCGCCACATGGCTCGCGCAGCAGCGGGCCGGGCAGCAGGGGGCCGCGGCGTGAGCGTCACGGTCGAGCGTCCCGTGGCCGCCCAGCCGGAGGAGCCGCCGCGGCGGTTGGGACCGGTCGAGCGGCTCACCTCCACCGACCACAAGAACATCGGGATCCTCTACTGCGTCACGGCGTTCGGCTTCTTCCTTGTCGGAGGGGCGCTGGCCGGGCTGATGCGCGTGGAGCTGGCCGAGCCGGCTCGCCAGGTCGTGTCGACGCAGGCCTACAACACCATGTTCACCATCCACGGCACCGTGATGATCTTCCTGTTCGTCGCACCGTTCGGGATCGGGCTGGCCAACTACCTCATCCCCTTGCAGATCGGCGCCCCCGACATGGCGTTCCCCCGGCTGAACCTGACCTCGTACTGGTTCTTCGCCGGTGCCGGCCTGCTGATCCTCCTCTCCGGGGTGGCGTCGGCCGGAGGGGGAGCGGCGATGGGCTGGTACGCCTACACGCCGCTGTCCGAGATGCGGTACTCGCCCGGGGTGGGGGTGGACCTGTGGATCCTGGGGATCGCGCTCGTCGCCATCTCGAACGTCATGGGAGGCGTGAACATCCTGACCACGGTGTTCCTGATGCGGGCCCCCGGCATGACCATGTGGCGCCTGCCCATCTTCACGTGGAACATGGTGGTCACCGCCATCCTGGGGCTCGTGGCGTTCCCCCCGGCCGTCGCCGCGTTCGCGCTCCTGTTCATCGACCGCCGGCTGGGCGGTCTCGCGTTCGACCCGTCGGGGGGTGGCGACCCCGTCCTGTACCAGCACCTGTTCTGGTTCCTCGGCCACCCGGAGGTGTACATCCTGATCCTGCCGTTCTTCGGGATCATCACCGAGGTCATCCCGGTCTTCTCTCGGAAGCCGCTGTTCGGGTACCTGGGGATCGTGCTCGCAACGATCGCCATCGGAGCGCTTTCGATGGGCGTGTGGGCCCACCACATGTTCACGACCGGCGTGGTGAACAACCCGTTCTTCTCCGCCATGTCGCTCCTTATCGCCGTCCCGACCGGGGTCAAGTTCTTCGCCTGGACGGGCACAATGTGGAAGGGGAAGATCAGCTTCGACGTCCCGATGCTGTTCGCCCTGGGCTTCCTGCTGAACTTCCTGATCGGGGGCGTCACCGGCGTGATGCTCGCGTCGGCGCCGATCGACTACCAGATGAACGACTCGTACTTCCTCGTCGCCCACTTCCACTACACGATCATGGGAGGGTCCGTCTTCGCCATCTTCGCCGGGATCTACTTCTGGTTCCCCAAGATGACGGGGGCCATGCTGCGCGAGCGGTTGGGGCGGGCGGTGGCCGTGCTGCTATTCGTGGGGTTCAACCTGACGTTCTGGCCGCAGTTCGTCCTGGGGCTCCGGGGATTCCCGCGACGGTACGTGAGCTATCCGCCGCACATCGGCTTCGACACACCGAACCTCGTCTCGACGTTCGGTTACTTCGTGATGTTCGTCGGCGTGGTCCTGTTCCTCGCCGACGTCGCCGCGTCGCTCCGGCGGAGGGTCCCGGCGGGAGACGACCCGTGGGGCGGGAACTCGCTGGAGTGGGTCACGTCCTCGCCGCCACCCGAGCACAACTTCGACGCGCTCCCGCCGATCCGCTCGGAACGTCCGGCGTTCGACCTGCGCCATCCGGAGCTCTCGCCGTGAGGACCGCCACATGGATGATGCTCGCGCTGTTCGCCTTCGGGGCGATCTCGGGCACGATCTACTGGTTCGTGACCTACGAGCCGGCCGGGACGTTCCTGCTGTGGTCGTTCGCGCTCATGCCGCTCATCGTGGCCGGCTACCTCGTGCTCCATGGAGCGGTACGCGCACGAAGCTTGGAGGACGACCCGGACGCCACGCCGGACCGGGCCGCCGGCCAGGTGCTCGGCACGTTCCCGGCGGCGAGCGCGTGGCCGCTGGTCCTTGTCCTGGGGTCGATCATGGTCGGGGCCAGCCTCGTGTACGGCCTGCTGCTGTTGCCCGTGGGGCTGGCCGTCACGGCCCTGGCCGTGCTGGGCCTGATGCGCGAGAGCCAGAGCTAGCGGCCGGCGCGAGGACTCCCCGCCGTTCTCCCTATCGGTCGTCCTGTCCCTTGCTGAACCGGCCGTGGTCCCCCGCCTCAGGGTGATGCGGCTCTTCCTCCTGGCCGGCGGCGAAGTCGCCCTCGTGGCGGTGCTGCTCGTCGGGGACCTCCGCCTCCTGCCCTCGGGGGAACCGAGGCTTGCGGTGCTTCTCCGGCGCGTCCTCGTCCTTCTCCTGTCCGCGGGCGAAGTCCGGACCGACCGGTGCGGGGCTCTGCTCGGCCATCGTGGTCTCCTTTCCACTCCTCTATCTAGTGCTTCGTCTGCCACATACCCAGCGTTCGAGGAAACGAACGTCGTGCCGAGCGATTTGGGGAGGGAGAGGGGCGAGCCGAGCGGCACCCGAGCCGACTGGCTGGCCCGCCTGGATTCGAACCAGGACTAACTGATCCAGAGTCAGTCGGGCTACCGTTACCCCACGGGCCAAACGTCGCCCGGCCGCCAGGGGCCGGGCCGTCCGATGCTATCAGGCAGCCCCGCCGGCCAGCGGGAAGACCTTCATGCCGGGCGGAACCGCCGCCTGGAAGGACCCCACCACCTTGAGGAAGTCCGACCGCTCGGCCGCCCACTCCCCTGGGGGGAAGATGGCCAGGACGATGTAGCCGACGCCCTGCTGGCCCAGGGTGAACGCCGCGGCGACACCGGCCGTCTTCTCGCCGTCTCGCACGACGTCGGCCACGATCAGCTCGCCGGCGTTCCCACCGAGCCGCATGTCCTGCTCGATCTGCACGTCCACCACCGGGTTCCCGGTCAGCAACGCCAGAGCCATCTGCGGCAGGTCCTGGAAGGTGCCCGTCGTGACGACCAGGGCCTCGTACACGGTCTGGTCCTGCTGCCCCGTCGTCTGGGCCAGGTTGGCCAGGCCACCGCCCAACCCGCTCGAGGGTGTGGGGGAGGGAGCCGGCGGCGTCGAGACCACCCCGGTCAGGACTGAGGGCCCTTGCGAGGGCGGCTCGGCCGGCGCCACGGCGATGTCGTTGGCGGCCGGGAGGTTCGCGCTGAACAGGCCCTCAGGGTCGTAGTAGCGCGCGAAGTCCCGACTCTTGCCGGACGAGCACCCGACCAGCGCCACCGCCGCCAGGGCCGCCACGATCGCCGTGCGCCTCATGGCACAATGGTGCCACGGCGTCTCTGGAATTGACCAGCCACCCCCGAAGTCGTTACGTTGCAATCATCGGCCTGGGGGAAGGGCGGATCCCATGAACAAGAACGGCCTCGTCGCGGAGATCGCCAAGCGGACCGGCGCGAGCAAGGCGGACATCGGCCGCACGATCGATGCGGCCATCAGGGTCATCCGGGAGACGGTGTCCAAGGGCGAGCGCGTCTCGCTCGTGGGGTTCGGGACGTTCGAACGCAAACGGAGGAACCGGCGCGTCGCCCGCAACCCTCGCAAGCCGGCCACCCCCATCGTCGTCCCGGCCCGGGACCTTCCGTGGTTCATCCCTGGGAAGGAGTTCAAGGAGATGGTGGCCCGCCGCCGGCGGACGGTGAGCCGGTCGACTAGTCGAAAGTGACGATCCGAAGGGTCCGGGCTATCTTCCGCCCGCCTTCCTCCACCAAGTCGAACTTCACCCGCTGCCCGATCCGCAGGTACCGGATCCCCGCTCCCTCCACCGAGGTCGGGTCGATGTGGACCTCGGTGCGGTCGTCGGTCAGCAGGGTCCCGGTCCGTTCGCCGTCGTCGAAGTCCCTAATCGTCCCCTGCGGCACGCCGTCCCCCTAGGCCTGGGCGGTCAACCGCTCGCGGAGGTCCATCTCCAGGCAGACCTGGCGAGCGCGACCGCGTCGCCCCGTCGCGAGCAGCGTCAGGATATCCGAAGGCAGGTCCAGGTCGAACGACAGCTCTCGGCGGTCCACCACGGCGGCCGGGAGGCCGCGCGCCTCGGCCAGGTCCAGGTGCCGGCGGAACGACTGAGGGCCGAATCGAGCCTGGATGGCCCGGGGGGGTCGGCGGAGCAACAGGTTGGTCCCCACCTCGTCGTGCGAGGGGGCCAGGACCACAGGTCCAAGGGTCCGAAGCGCAGCCGTCAGCGCCTCCGTCGTGATCAGCGGGAGGTCGCCCGGGAGGATGGCGAGCGCATCCGCCTCCTTCTCCAGGGCCAGGCGCTCCACCTGGCGGATGGCCGAGGCGAGCGGCGGCCTCTCCTCGGGGACCGACCTGACGCCGCGGCGGACGGCGATCTCGAGCACCACCTCGTCGGGCGAGACCACCCAGGTCTCCCACCCGGTCACCGCCTGGGCCGCGTCGAGGACGTCCTCCAGCATGGCCAGGGTGAGAGCCCCGCGCTCGAGGGGGGTGAGCCCGGGGGAGACCCGGCGCTTGGCCCCCGCGAGCGATTTCAGCGGTATGGCGATGACGCGCACCGTCCAAGGCTATCGCGGGGGATGGGCCTTGCCCCCTGGATACAATCCGGCCACCGAGAGGAGGGCCTCCTGGAACCTTGGTACCACGTGGCCAAGGCGGTCGTGCTTCCCCCGCTCAAGCTGTGGTTCAACTGGCGATTGGAAGGCGTCGAGCGGGTGCCGCGCGAGGGGCCCATCATCATCGCCGGCAACCATCTATCCTACCTCGATCCCCTGGCCCACGCGTACTTCGTGGTGCAGGCGGGGCGTCGACCCAGGTTCCTGGCCAAGGCGGAGCTGTTCGAGAACCCGTTCCTTGGCATGGTTCTGCGGGGCGCGGGGCAGATCCCCGTCCGCCGCGGCACCGGAGACCACAGGCCGCTCGAGGAGGCGGCACGAGCGCTCGAACGAGGCGAGGTGGTCGTGATCTACCCCGAGGGAACGAGCGTGACCGAGCACCCCGGTCTCTCCCCGATGCGAGGCAAGACCGGGGCGGCCCGCCTGTCGCTTGCAACCGGCGTCCCCATCCTGCCCGTGGCCACGTGGGGTGGCCAGTATGTGTGGCGCAAGGGCGCCAGGAAGAGCTTCACGTTCGGCCGTCCCATCTGGCTGAAGGCGGGGGACCCCGTGGACCCCCCGGTCCACGGAGAGGACGCGGCCGAGGACCCGGAGCTGGCGCGACGGCTGACGGACGAGCTCATGGGGCGACTCACGCTGCTGGTGGACGATCTGCGGTCCCGCTACCCCAAGCGATGGGCGTGAGGCTACGCTTGCCAACATGAGCGAGGAGCGCAGGCGAGGGTTCACCACCCGGGCCATCCACGTCCAACCGCCCCCGATGGATCAGGAGACCCCCAGCGTGCCGATCTTCCAGACCTCCACGTTCCGGTTCGCCACGTCGGAGGATTACGCCGAGACCATCAGCTTCCGCCGTCCCGGCTACACGTACACCAGGGGATACGGCAATCCCACGTTGCTCGCGTTCGAACGGGTGATGGCCGAGCTGGAGGGGACGGAGTCGGCGTTCTCGTTCTCGTCGGGGATGGCGGCCGTCCACACCGTGGTCACGGCGCTGGCGCGCGCGGGGGACCGCATCGTCGTCAGCAACGAGCTGTACGGGGGCAGCTTCTCGTTGTTCACCAAGATCCTGCCGCGATACGGGATCGAGGTCACGTTCGTGAGCCCCCACGATCCCGACGCAGTCGCGGCGGCGCTCCCCGGCGCCGCGTTGTTCTACGTCGAGACCATCGCCAACCCCAACGTGACGGTGGCGGACCTGGAGGCCTTGGGCGCGGTGTGCCGGCCGAGCGGGGTGCCGGCGGTCGTGGACAACACGTTCGCCTCGCCGTACCTGTGCAACCCGGCGCGGTTCGGGTTCGAGCACGTGCTCCACTCGGCCACGAAGTACATCGGCGGCCACCACGACCTCACGGGCGGCGTCGTCGCGACGACCGAGGACGGCATGCGGCAGCTTCGCGACATGGCCATCGAGACCGGCGGCACGATGGCCCCGCTGGAGGCCTGGCTGGCCCTCCGCGGCCTGATGACGCTGGAGCTTCGGATGGAGAGGCACTCGCGGAGCGCCCAGGCGCTCGCCGAGTTCCTCCAAGAGCACGCCAAGGTGGAGCGCGCGCACTACCCGGGACTGGCGTCACACCCCCACCACGAGGTGGCCCGGCGCCTCTTGCCCCGGGGGTGCGGCGGGATGCTGGCTTTCGAGATCGATGGCGGCGTGGAGGCCGGGATGCGGTTCTGCGACGCGCTGGACCTCGCGTGGATCGCGACGAGCCTGGGGGGCACCCACACGCTCGTCGGCCACGCGGCGTCCACCACCCACCGGCAGATGGACCCCGCTGCCCGGCGGGCGGCGGGGATCGCGGACGGCCTGGTCCGGGTGAGCGTGGGCCTGGAGGACGTGGAGGACCTGATCGAGGACTTCGACCGGGCGCTGGAGAAGGCATGAGGCGGCGGATCGTCATCCTGTTCGGAGGGCGATCCGCCGAGCACGAGGTGTCGGTGGCCTCGGCCCGCTCGGTGATGGAGGCCCTGGATCGGGGCCGGTACGAGGTCATCCCCATCGGCGTCACCAGGGAGGGGCGGTGGCAGCTCGTGGCGGGCGGGCCGGCCGCCCTGGCGGCCGGCCCGACCGGCCACCTTCCCCGGGTGACCGAGGCGTCGGGTCCGGAGGTTGCCCTGGACCAGGAGCCCGGGTCCCAGACCTTGGTCGCCGAGGACGGGTCGAGGACCCCCATCGACGTCGTGTTCCCGGTCATCCACGGTCCGTACGGGGAGGACGGCTCGATCCAGGGGTTCCTGGAGGTGGCCGGCGTCCCCTACGTGGGGGCCGGCGTCCTTGGGTCGGCGGTGGGCATGGACAAGGCAGTCCAAAAGGTCCTGTTCCGGGCGGCCGGGATCCCCGTCGTGGAGCACGAGGTGGTGCACGAACGCGAGTGGGAAGAGGACCCCGAGGCCGTCGAGGCCGGCGCGGAGCACCTGGGGTATCCGCTTTTCGCCAAGCCCGCCTCGCTCGGCTCGTCCGTCGGCGTGACCAAGGTGCACGGCCGCGGGGACCTCCGCGAGGCGCTGGAGCGAGCGTTCCGGTACGGGCGCAAGGCTCTGCTGGAGAGGGCCGTGGAGGGGGGGCGCGAGCTCGAGGTCGCCGTGCTCGGCAACGACGATCCGGTGGCCTCCCTCGCCGGCGAGATCGTGCCAAGCCACGAGTTCTACAGCTACGAGGCGAAGTACCTCGACGAGAAGGGAGCCGAACTCCTGATCCCGGCGCCCGTTTCGTCCGAGATCATGGAGGAGGCTCAACGGCTGGCCGTGGCGGCCTTCCTCGCGGTGGACGGTGCCGGGATGGCCCGGGTGGACTTCTTCCTCCGGCCGGCCGGGGAGGTGCTGATCAACGAGATCAACACCATCCCGGGCTTCACGCAAATCTCGATGTATCCGAAGCTGTGGCAGGCCTCGGGGCTGTCCTATCCCGAGCTCATCGACCGGCTGGTGGAGCTCGCGGTGGAGCGCCACGAACGGGAGCGGAAGAAGGGGACGGGCCTCGAGCCCTGATGGATCGCCCCGCCCCGGGGTGGGCCTACAGGTGCACGACGGGGCAGGTCAACGTGCGGGTGATCCCCTCGACCGACTGGATCTTGGCTACAACGAGCTTGCCCAGCTCGTCCACGTTCTTGGCCTCGGCCCGGACGATCACGTCGTAGGGGCCCGTCACGTCCTCGGCCTCGGCCACGCCCTCGATGTCCCGGACTTCCTTGGCCACCTGGGCCGCCTTGCCCACCTCGGTCTGGATCAGGACGTAGGCCTGGATCACCACTGACCTCCCTGGCTCGCGCGAACCCCCAGCGTATCGACCGGCCCGAGGGCGCGGCAACGCCCATTCCTGGGGCGGTGGCGCGGCGGGATAATCGGGGTGTGGCCAAGGCGAAGAAGAAGAAGCGTGCGAAGGGGACCGGCTTCCTGGAGACGTACCGGTCGATCCGAAAGCCCATGCCGCCGCCGGAGAAGGTGATGAAGGACCGCAAGCGAAAGCAGGAGCAGGATCGGGCCCGCCGGGAGATCGAGGAGGGAGAAGGGCCACGCTCCCCTGGGACAGAGTGATCTTCGAGGACCGGGTGGACGCCGGGGAGCGGCTGGCCAAGGCCCTGCTCGACTACGCCGGCGGGGATGCCGTGGTCCTGGCCATCCCGAGAGGCGGCGTGATCGTCGGCGAGGTGGTCGCGCGGCACCTCGGCGCGCCCCTCGACGTGGTCGTGCCCCGCAAGATCGGCGCGCCGGGGAACCCGGAGCTGGGGCTCGGCGCCATCGCCCCAGGGGTGCGCGTTCTGGACGAGAGGATGATCCAGATGCTGGGCGTCTCCCCGCAGTACCTGGAGCAGGAGATCGCCGCGCAGGAGCGGGAGATCGAACGCCGGATGGCGGCCTATCGGGCCGGCCGGTCGCCCGCGGACGTGGCCGGGAAGGTGGCCATCGTCGTCGACGACGGCGTGGCCACGGGCGGGACGGCCTTGGCAGCCGTCCGGTGGGCCAAGGCCCAGGGGGCGAGCAAGGTGGTGCTTGCCGTGCCCGTTGGCCCAGGCGCCGCCCTCGGACGGCTGAGCAAGGAGGCCGACGACGTGGTGGTCCTGGCCGCACCCGAGCCGTTCTTCGCCGTGGGCGAGTGGTACCGCCGGTTCGACCAGGTCTCGGACGAGGAGGTCGTCGCAGCCCTGGCCAGGGCCGCGACGCCCCCCGGATGAACGTCCTCGAGCTCGTTGTGGCAGGCGCGTTCGCTCTCGGAGGCCTTCGCTCGCTGTGGACGTGGTCGCGCCGCCCGTTCGAGGGCGCCGACGTCGCCGACCACGTGTTGTACGCCCTGTACGTCACCGGCCGCGCGGGGCTGTGGTTCGCGTTCGCCGGCCTGTTCCTGATCTATTCGCTCACGAGCGTCGACGGCAAGCCCACGAACGACTTCGACCGGTTCCGGTGGTACTTCATGGTGCCGATCGGGCTCGCCGTGCTCCAGCTCCTCGCCGGATTCGCCCTGGGCCGTCGCGCTTCGGACTGAGCTCGTCGCGATGCTGTTGCGAACGTACGGCGTTCTCGCGGTGGCCCTCGAACCGGGAAGCCGTGGGATGCTATGAGGTACCTATGGCCCGCCTGCTGAGGTCCCGCTCGGCGTTCGCCGCGGCGGCCCTGACCGTCACCATCGTGTTGGCGGCGGGATGGCTTTCTGTCGGCCGGGCCGCACCGACGCCCGACCTGCCGTCGGTGTCCCCCGTCTCCCTCATCGCCTCCACCCTTCGGGCGGTGGCGGATCGCACGCCCGTCTCCGGGACGGTGAAGACCCACGTGGACCTGGGGATCCCCCAGCTCCCCGCGGGCCTGGGCGATCCGGCGGGACCGGCAGGGATCCTCCTGGCCGACCAGACGTTCAAGGTGTGGTACGGCCCCGACGGCGTCCGGGTGGCGCAGATCCTGCCGTTCGGCGAACGTGACCTCGTGGCCGACCGGACCGACGTCTGGTTCTGGGACGCGCAGCGGTTCACGGCATGGCACTACGCCGTGGACGAGGCCGCGCCCCATCAGGCTCCGCCGTCGCTCGGCGACCTGACCCAGTTGGTGTCGAAGGTCCTGCGGGACGACCGGTCGTACCTCGCGGCCACCGTGGCCGAACCCCAGGTGGTCGCGGGCAGGGATGCGTACGTGCTTCGCCTCACCCCGGCCACGAACGACACCTTGCTCGGAAGTATCGACGTCGCGATCGACGCCGAGACCCGGATGCCGCTTCGGCTCCAGATGTTCCCCCGAGGGGGCTCGACGGCGGTGCTGGAGGCCGGGTACGCGTCGGTCGCGTTCGAACCGGTGGACGCATCCATGTTCACGTTCGCCCCACCGCAGGATGCGATGGTGAAGCAGGTGAGCGACGAGGGCCCAGGCGCTCCCGGTTTCTCTGGAACGCAGCCGATCCAGGGCGTGCGCGTGTTCGGCCGGGGGTTCGGCATGATCCTCGCCGTCCGCGTATCGGACGTGCCGGCCGACGTCCGGCCCCTGTTCCCGTACGCGGGGCCCCTCGGCTCGGCCGACGTGGTGAACCGGGGCGACCATTCGTGGTTGGTGGTCGGTCTGGTTCGGCCCGCGGCGCTCGCGGAGGTGGAGCCGAAGCTCCCGTGACCGCGCTGGTCACCAAGGGGCTCACGAAGCGCTACGGCGGGGTGAACGTCGTCGACGGCCTGGATCTTTCCGTGGACCGGGGCGAGCTCTACGGGTTCCTGGGGCCGAACGGGGCCGGGAAGACGACGACCATCCGGATGGCCCTCGGGCTGATCTTCCCCTCGGGGGGCGAGGTCGAGCTGCTGGGAAAGCCCGTCTTCCGCGGTGGCCGTGACGATGCGCTCCGCCGGACCGGCGCGATGATCGAGGAGCCCGCCTTCTACCGCTTCCTGTCGGGCCGGCGGAACCTCGAGGTCTTCGCCCGGGCCGGTGGCGACGGCGAGGACGTTCGGCGGCGCCTGGCCCGCATCGAGCGAGGTCCTGGACGCAGGTCGGCCTGTCGACGGCAGGGGACAAGCGGGTGAAGGCGTACAGCCAGGGGATGCGGCAGCGCCTGGGGATCGCGCTCGCGCTCCTCGGGGAGCCGGAGATGCTCGTGCTGGACGAGCCCACGAACGGGCTGGACCCGGCCGGCATGCGGGAGGTCCGCCTGCTCCTTCGTCGCCTGGCTGACGGCGGCACCACCGTGTTCGTGTCGAGCCACCTGCTCGCGGAGGTCGAGGCGATGTGCGACCGCGTGGGCGTCCTGTCGCGCGGACGACTGGTGGCCGAGGGTCCACCCGGGAACCTGGGAGGGGCGGCCGAGCGGCTTCGGATCGAGGTCGACGACCCGCCGCGCGCCGCGGCGATCCTCCGCGGCATCGCGGGCGCAGAGCCTTCCGCCCCCGAGGGCCGGACCCTTCGGGTTCGCCTGGACGGCGCCACCGCGGCCGAGGTGAACGCCGCGCTGGTCGCTGCGGGCGTGGCCGTGAGCGCCCTCATCCCGGAGCGGGAGAGCTTGGAGGACGTGTTCATGTCGCTGGTGGAGGACGCCGGTGTTCAGGGTTGAGCTGACGAAGGCGTGGCGCCGGTGGCGGACGTATCTCGTGGCCGTGGCCCTGGGCGGCATCCCCGTGCTCATCGTGCTCGCGGTGAAGCTGTCCCCGCCCACGGGGGCGGACGCCCAGGACGCGCCGCCGTTCCTGGTCCAGATCGTGCGGAACGGCCTGTTCGCGCCCCTGACCGGGCTGGCGGTGATCCAGCCGTTCTTCCTGCCGCTCGCCGCCGGACTCTTCGCCGGTGATGCCATCGCCGGCGAGGCGCAGTCGGGCACGCTCCGCTACCTCCTGGTCCGGCCGGTGGCCCGGACCCGGCTGGTCCTGGCCAAGTACGGCGCGGCCATGGCGCTCCTGGGCCTCCTCCTCCTGTGGGTGGTGGGATGCGGCGCGTTCTGGGGGGGCGTGGTGTTCGGCTTCCACCCGCTCCCGACGCTGTCGGGGACGACGCTGTCCGTGGCGGAGGCGTCCCTTCGGATCGTGGCGGCCGCGGGCTACATCCTCCTCGGCGTCTCCGGCATCGTGGCCATCGGCGTGTTCATCTCCACGCTCACCGACTCCGGACCCGGCGCCACGGTGGCGACCGTGATCCTCGGCATCGCCAGCGAGATCCTCGACCAGATCCCGAACCTTCGCGTGATCCACCCGTACCTGCCCACGCATGGATGGCTGGCGTTCACGGACCTGTTCCGGTTCCCGGTCGACTGGGGCGCCATGCGGGGCGGGGTGATCGTCTCGGCCGCCTACACGGCCGTCTTCCTCGTCGCAGCGCTCGCCGTCTTCCGCCGAAAGGATGTCGTCTCGTAGGCCGCTAGCCCGCGGCCGAAACGATGTCCTTCGACAGCTCGGGGAAGCCAGTGAGGTGGGCCCGCCGCTCGGCCTTGAACCGCCGGACCAGGTCGGCGTACTCCGCCTGCCGTCCCTCTCGCTCGTACAGCCGTCGGGGCTGAAGGAGCTCGATGTCCTCGATCCCGGGGACCGCCTCGGCGACCAGGTAGCCGAAGTCGGGGTCCTCGGTCCACGAGATCGTCCCCTCGGCGATGGCCTTCACCACGGCCGACGAGTGCGGGATCTTCACCTTCTTCGAACGGTCGTCGTCCTCGCGGCCGCCCACCCGGCCCGTGTTCAGCAGGAACACCTCGATTGGATGGGACGCGAGCAGCTCGAGGATCCGGTTGCCCTGGAGGCCGTGGGGAAGTGGGAAGAACGGGTTGGTCCCCGGCACACGCAGGAACTTGCCCTCCTCGGCCTTGCCTCCGGCCGACGTCCCGGTGGTCTCGCCGAGCATGAAATACGCGGCGGCCTGCTCCTGTGTCAGCTTGGCCACGGCGGGGATGATGTTCTCGTTCCAGTTCAGGATCAGCAGGCGATCGACCGTGCCGACCGTGCGGGCGTCGCGGTAGCGCCCCAGGTCGTCCATGCCGAACACGGCTCGGCCGTTCTTCGTGTACGAGGTCTCGAAGAAGTTCACCGTGCCTCGCTCGTCCTGGTACACGTTCTCCAGGTACGCGGTGGGCTCGGTGACCGCGCGGAAGATGTTCGGCTCGAAGTCGGGGTCCAGGCTGAAGGTCTTGGCGAAGCACCCGTTCTCGGTGCCGTACACCTTCCCGCCCGGCATGAGGGCCACGAAGTCGTCCTGCACCGGCAACGAGTCGTTCTGAGTGGTGAACGTGGTGGTGGTCTTGCCCGTCCCCGACAGCCCGATGATGAGGAACACCTTCTCGCCGTCGTCCGTGGGGATGACCTTGCACCCGGCGTGAAGCGCGAGGCCGCCGCGGTCGTAGACGATCGTGTTCCACATCCGAAGGCCGCCCTTCTTCGACTCGCCGAAGTAGTCGGAGTTCAGGACCCGGGTCACGCCGTTCGCCAGGTCGACGGCGATGACGCGGTCGTCCGGGTAGCCCGGCGCGGCCAGGTTCGGCGTGTAGATGACCTCGACCTCCGGCTCGCCGGCGTCGCGGGGGAAGTACAGCTTCTGCTGCATGCCGGCGATGTTCGCGTTGGCCTTCTCGATCGTGAGGCGGGCCGGCGTCCGGAAGGCCTCGTCGTTGCCGATGTAGCCGTCGATCACCACGACGTCCTGCTTGGCAAGGTACTCGTCCTGCATCGAGGCGATCCGCTCGTACTCCTCCCGCGTCATGGTCTTACCGCTTGCCGACGCCGGGTCGTCCGTGACCACGAACGTGCTGCCCGAGGACCGGGAGGTCACCCGGGTCTGCACGTTCACGTTGCCGAACTCCGTGATGCGGCACTGCGGCATCTCCTCGGTGAAGCTCCGAAGCTCCTCCGGGGAGGGGTTCTGGTGCACGGTTCGCGCTTCGACCAACAACCGGGTGCTCCTTCGACCGCTCGACGATCGGCGGCCCGGGAACGGGCCGCGTGCCTGATGAGGGGCTAGATTCTACCCGAGGACCTTGCCCGCTCGGCCGACACGGCGGGGGCGGACAGACGCCCGGACGGGCCGGAACGATGCCATGGAGCTGACCGAGGACCAGCTGATCGCCGCCATCCGAAGGGTGCTGTCCGGGGAGTTCCCAGGAGTCCAGGTGGGGATCGGTGACGACGCCGCGGTCGTGGAGGCCCGGACCGGCTCCACGGTCCTCACGACCGACATGCTGATCGAGGGCGTGCACTTCGAGCGCGCGTCGATCTCGGCCCGGGACCTCGGCGCCAAGTCGATCGTGGTGAACCTCTCCGACGTCGCAGCCATGGCCGCCAGCCCCCGGTACGCGATGGTGTCGCTCGGGATCCCGGCCGACGTCGAAGCCTCGTGGGTGATGGAGCTCTTCGGCGGGATGCGGGCAGCGTGTGACGAGTACGCGCTGACGCTCGTGGGCGGCGACACCAACCGCGCCGACGCCGTCGTCATCGCGGTCGCGCTGGTGGGGGAGGTCGGCTCCGGGCACGCGGTCACGCGTTCGGGGGCTCACCCCGGTGACCTCGTCGTGGTCACCGGATCACTCGGGGCGGCGGCGGGGGGGTTCCTGCTCTCCCGGATCCATCCCTCGAAGCTGGCCGAGGCGCTGACCGAGCCGTGGGGCCGGGAGCTGCTGGACGCCCAGGCCCGGCCGGTGGCCCGGGTGGGCGAGGGCCAGTCCCTGGCGCAAGCCGGCGCGACGGCCATGATGGACCTGTCGGACGGGCTGGCCAAGGACCTGTCCCGCCTGTGTGAGGCGAGCGGGGTCGGGGCGCGGGTCGAACTGGCCAGGGTGCCGGTGGCGGAGGCGCTCTGGCGGGCCGCCGGGTTCCTGGAAGTCGACCCCCTGGAGCTCGCTCTGGCCGGCGGCGAGGACTACGAGCTGCTGGCCACCATCGACCTCACGAACCTGGAGAGGGCCCGGAACGACCTGCACGAGCGGTTCGGGGTGACGCTCACCGATGTCGGCGTCATCATCGAAGACGGGCTCGTCGCGGTCGACACCGAAGGCCGGGAGTCGCCGCTCGAGCCGAAGGGGTGGGATCACTTTGCCACGCGGTGACGGCGAACGGCCCAGGGCCCTGACGATCGCCGGCTCGGACTCCGGGGGCGGGGCGGGGATCCAGGCCGACCTAAAGACGTTCGGCGCCCTCGGCGTGTACGGGATGACCGCCATCACCGCGGTCACCGTGCAGAACACCAAGGGGGTGAGCGGCTACGAGGAGCTGTCGCCCCAAACGGTGGGCGAGCAGATCCGGGCGGTCGTTACCGACATCGGCGTCGACGCCGCGAAGACCGGGATGCTCGCCTCGGCAGCGATCGTGGAGGCCGTTGCCGAGGCGTTGGCGGAGACGCGGGTCCCGAACCTGGTGGTCGACCCGGTGTTCATGTCCAAGCACGGGCACCCTTTGCTCGCCGACGATGCGCGTGGAGGCCCTGCGGGAGCGCATCCTGCCCCTGGCCATCCTGGTGACGCCGAACCTCCCCGAGGCGAGCGGCCTGGCGGGGTTCCGGGTGGACTCCGCGGCGTCCATGAAGGAGGCGGCGGAGGCGATCCGGTCGTTCGGTCCCCGAGCCGTGCTGGTGAAGGGGGGGCACCTCTCCGGCGACCGGTCGGACGACCTGTTCTTCGACGGCACCCGGCTGCTGTGGGTGGAAGGGGAGCGCATCGACACGCCGAACACGCACGGGACCGGGTGCGTCCTGTCGTCGGCCATCACGGCTTACCTGGCCCGGGGGGACGACCTGCTCGACCGCGGTGCGGAGGGGAAAGTCCTTCGTCATCGAGGCCATCCGCCACGGGCTGGCCATCGGGCAGGGCATCGGGCCGGTGGACCCGTTGTGGGAGATCCCTCCGCAGTAGGACGCCGGGGCGGCGGGGGGTCTAGCCGGCCCGCTGGACCTTGCCGGCCTTCAGGCAGCTCGTGCAGACGTGGATCCGCTTCGGCGACCCGTTCACGAGAGCCCGGACCCGCTGGACGTTGGGATCGAACCTGCGGTTGGTCCGGTGGTGGGAATGGGACACCCGTTTGCCGAAGAACGGCTTCTTCCCGCAGATCTCACACACGGCTGCCATGGCGCGAGCAAGGGTAACAGACAGCCTCCGGTTCCCCGTCGCCTTGCGGGCGAGCCGTCCGGGGAGCAAAGTGGTCGAAGAACGAATCCTGAGGGGGCACCATGCAATCACCTGACCGTCCCATCGTCCTGCACGTCTTCTCTCCCACCATCGAGCCGGGGAGGTCCATCCGACAGGTCGTGGAGTCCGTGGGCGCGAATCGCGATCAGGTCAAGTTCGTGGCGCACTTCATCGGCTCGTTCCTCGTGTATACGCGAGTGGAGACCCCGAGCCTGGAGGATGCTCAGGCGTTCATCGCTGGTCCGCTGTGGGAGGCGGGCGTTCGTTCCCAGGCGTCCACCGAGATCAAGGTCTCGAGCATCAGGGGGCCCAAGCGGGCAAGCCCGCCCTACTGCGCACTCGTTCGGGTTCGCGCCGCCGGAAGTCCGTTCGACCTCCTGGACGCCCTAGACGACAGATTCAGACCCAAGTTCGACGAGAACGAATATTGGTATGGCGCGGCCGTCGTCACGGGCCGGGGGTTCGACGTCCTGGTGGACTTGGGAAGGCCGAGCTTCGAGGAGCTGTGGAAGGCGATCGCCGATGACCTCCTGACTGTGGAGGGGATCGCGGATACGGACTCGTCGTTCGCCTACCTGCCCGGCAACGCGATCCGCGGCGGGGAGGATGCCGGATAAAGGTGCCAGAGGGTCGAGGGCGCCCGTCGCCGAGCGAGGCGAGCGCAAGCTCGTTTCGGTCCTCTTCGCCGACCTCGCCGGGTACACGGCGCTCGCAGCATCCATGGATCCCGAGGAGGTCTATCGCTTCCTCCGCCCCGAGATGCACGCACTCCAGCGCATCGCCGAGACCTTCGGCGGCACGGTGCCGCAGATCATGGGTGACGGCTTCATGGCCGTCTTCGGCGTACCGGTCGTCCACGAGGACGACGCCGAACGGGCGGTCCGCGCCGCGCTGGCCGTACGGGATCACGTCCGCGAACTGAACGCGGGGACCGAAGGCCTCCCGTTCCCCGAAGTCCACGCGGGCGTGAACTCAGGGGAAGTCATGGTCGCCCCGTCGGATGAGCTGGCGGGGTTCACCGTGATCGGCGACACGGTCAACACCGCGTCGAGGATCGCGGACCTGGCGCCCGGCGGGCGGGTGTTGGTCGACGAGCGCACGTGGGCCCGGACCTCTGGCGTCATCCGTTACGGGCCTCAACAGACTCGGCAGGCCAAGGGCAAGCCCGACCTCGCGACATATGAGGCGCTCGGCGTCCGGGCGGCCCGCCGGGCCCCGCGACAGGGCCGGACGGGGGCGAGAGCGTTCGTCGACCGAGAGAACGTGATGCACCGACTTCGAGAGGAGACGTTCACGACCGAACGTGAAGCCAGATCCCGCGTCCTCGTCGTAACGGGCGAGCCCGGACTTGGCAAGTCGCGGGTCGCGGCGGAGTTCCGGAAACGCCTACGGCGCGGTTCCGTCCTGGTCGGCCGGTGCGTGCCGTTCGGCCCACAGCTCCCCCTGCACGCGCTGGCCGGAGCGATCGGCGGGGCAGCAGACGTCTCCCCGGGAGCGCCGCTCAAGGCGATCGAGGCCGGGGCCACGCGACTCGCGGAGCGCATCACGGGCGTCGACCGCAGGACCCTGGTCAGGGAGATGAGCCTGTTGCTGGCCGGGCGGGTCGCACCTGGGCAACCCCCGGATCGGTGCATGACGCGCTTCGGGCCGTCCGTACAGTCGTGGAGGGGCTGGCCAGGATGAAGCAGCCGGTGATCGTCGTGCTGGACGACCTGCAGTGGGCGGACTCGGACCTCGTGAAGGCTATTGCGGACCTGAACCGCCAACCTTGGGACTGCCCGGTGCTGTTCCTCGGTCTCTCCCGGCCCGACAAAGTGATCGCGAAACTGCCCCGGCTCGAGCTCGGCTCGCTGCCGGACGGCGCGATGCTGGAGCTCGCCACAAGCGTCCTGGGCAAGGAGGCCTCTCTTGAATCGATCCAGGCCCCGCTCGGGTGGGCCGCAGGCAACCCGTTGTTCCTCGAGGAGAGCCTGGGGATGCTGGTCGAGACGGGCGCGCTGGTGGCCGGAGCCGCCGGCTGGCGGGTGGCCCAGCCGAACCTCCTGCAGGTCGTGCCCTCGACGATCAGGTCGCTGATCGCCGCTCGGCTGGACGGGCTTCCACCGGACGAGAAGCAGGTGCTCCAGGACGCGTCGGTCGCGGGTGATGCGACGTGGGACGGGCTCGAGGAGCACCTGTCTGAGGTCCTCGATCCTCACCAGGCCCTGCTGTCGCTGGAGGGGCGCGACCTGCTGCGGCGTCGCGCCACGAGCGCCGTCCCGGGGACGGTCGAATACGGGTTCAAGCATCCGCTGATTCGCGAGGTGGCGTACGAGTCGCTGCCGCGACTGGAGCGGGCCCGCCGGCATCTGCAGATCGCGGAGTGGTTGCGGGGACGTGCGCCGTCGACGTCGGACGAGCCCGTCGCCGCGCTGGCCCATCACTATGAGCGGGCGTGGGAGCTCGGGCGCTCGACGACGGGTCGGCGGCCGCCGATCGGTACCGCTCGGCTCGCGGTTCGGTATCTCGGCCGGTCGGCAGCGCAGACCCTCGCCTACCAGGCCCGATCCGCTGAGACTCTCTATGAGCGGGCCCTTCGCATCGTCTATGAAGATGAGGAAGGGATCGACCTTGCGACCACTGCCAAGCTCCACACGGGTCGGGCGGAAAGCTTGATCGAGATGGGGCGGCACCGCGAGGCCATCACCCACGCCACCCAGGCCAGGGCCATCGGCGATGGGCTGGGCGACCGGCGCTTGGCAGCCCGGGCGCTGCTCGCGCTGGGACGAGCCGAGAGCGACGCGGGCCGCATGCGTCGAGCTCGGGCGCTCCTGGAGAAGGCACGAGCGGAGTTCGGGATCCTGGGTGATGTCCGGGGGCAAGGGTGGGCGCTCCACCGCCTTTCCGAGACGTGGAGCCGAGATGACTACTCGCGCGAGTTGCTGGAGCTCCGCAAGGCCTACCGCCTCTTCGCGCGCTCGAGGGATCGGTGGGGTCGTTCGGTCGCGGCCCAGGACCTCGCGTATCTGCTCACCACGCAGGGAGGCCCTGAGTTCCATCGGTGGCTCGAGGAGGCGAGCCGGCTCGCAGAGGACGATCGCGACCTTCGATCACGGGCTGCGGTGGCCAGGACACGTGGCTACTTCGCGTACTTCTGCGGCGAGTTCGGGGAGGCAATCCGGATCATGCGCGAAGCGAGGCCTCTGGCGGCTCAGGCAGGCGATCGCTATGCGGAGGCCGACACCGTCCTCATCGGTGCCATGGCCGCGGCCGCTGCCGGCCCTCCCGACGAGGCTGAGCGCCTGAGCCTGGAGGCCCTCGAACTCGCCGGTGAGCTGCGCTCGGCGAGGGTTCGAGCCACCGGGCTCCTGGCGGGTGCCCGGGCGGCGCTCAGATCCGGTTCGCCGTCGCTGGCTCAGAGCCGGCTCCGGGCGGCCCGGCTGATCATCGAGCAGAAGAAGATCCGCGTGATGCGGTGCGAAGCCCTTCTTTTCGAGGCATGGGTGGCGCTTGACCGGGGGGCCTGGGACAAGGTGTCGAACCTCAGCGTTCGCCTGGGTGCGGCGGTACGGGCGAGCGATTGGCTCATCCTCGAGCCGCTCGTTCCCCTCCTACGGGGACGAGCCTCCCTGGGCGCCGGCCGGCCGGATGAGGCGCGGCGCCACCTGGCCCGAGCCGTCTCGCTCGCTCGGTCCCTGGGCTCGGGCGGCTTCCTGGACTTAGCCGTGGCGTTGGAGAGGCAGTCCGCGTTGCTCACCGGGGCGGACATCGAAGTTGGACCGGACGCTGCGGTCGCGGAAAAGGAGATCGCCGCGGTTGTCCTGGAGAATGAGGGTCTGGACGCCCTCCTAGCCGGGGACGACGAGGGCGCGGCGACGGCATTCGGGCAAGCCGTCGAAACGTGGAGGACCATGGGTCGGACGGCCTGGCTGGCACGGTCCCTCGCGCTCCAGGCTGCGGCCGAGAACCGGCGTGGAGATCGGCGGATGGCCGGAAGGCTGTATCGCAGGGCCGAGGCCGTCCTCGACGAGCTGAAGACGCCGGCGAGGAACCGGATGCCGATCCTTTCGCCCATACACGATTGAGGCTCAGCCCGAGGGAAGGATCCTCTTCAATCCCTTCTGAAGGGCTTCCTGCGTGAGCGGTCCCTGCCAGGTCATCGCGATCCGGCCCCCTGCGTCATAGAAGACGGTGTCGGGCTGGCCCACGAAGCCGAGGCCGTTTCGAACTGCGGCGGAGGGGTCGAACACGCTCGGGTAGGTCCACCCGAACTCGGCCATGAAGGACCGGGCCGAGGACCGCGAGTCAAGGATGTCCACCCCCAGGAACTGCACGCGCGAGCCGTAGGAACGCGACGCGCTCGCCAGGTCCGGGGCCTCCTCTCGGCACGGGGCGCACCAGGCCGCCCAGATGTTCACCACCACAGGCGTGCCCTTCAGCTGGCCCAGCAGTTCCTGGAAGGTCGCGAGATCGAACGGGGGAAGGGCCGACGCATCGGTGGGCAGCAGCGCCGCCTGCGTCGCGTTCAGCGCCGGGACCGGCGTCCGATCGCCCCCGCCGACGTCCGAGGCGCCGCCCGTGCAGCCCGCGGCCACCGTCGACAGGACGACGAACACGATGGCCATCCGGCGGAGAGGCATCGGGTGCATGGTAGAACCCAGGTGTGGTATTCGCGCTTCTGACCGGATCGACCCTGATCTCGTGACGCTCACGCTGTCATCTCCGATCACCGCCGTCGACCGCGCGCTGGCGACGCGCCGGGCCGGGTTCCGCGACAAGGGCCCGCCGGCCGCCGACGTCATGGCGGAGGGCCTGGATATCCGCACGGTGCGCGACCTGCTGCACCACTACCCGCGGCGCTACATCGACCGATCCCAGGTGGCGACGATCCGCCAGCTACGGGTGGGGCAGGAGGGAACCGTCATCGCCCGGGTCAAGCGGACCACGAAGCGCCAGACCCGCAGGCGCCAGAGCATGGTGACGATCACCTTGTACGACGGCTCGGGCTCCCTGGACCTCACGTTCTTCAATCAGCCGTGGGCGGCCACGCTGTACAAGGAGGGGCAGGAGCTCGCCGTGTCCGGCACGCCCGCCATGTACCGGGGCCGGCTCCAGATGGCGAACTTCGAGGTGGAGATCCTTCGGGGGGCCGAGGCCGACATGGTGCACACCGGCAGGATCACGCCGGTCCATCGAGCCACCGAGGGCGTCACCACCCGGACCATCCGCGAGCTCGTGTTCCGGGCCCTCGAGCAGCTCCCGCAGATCGCGGATCCGCTGCCCGACGACATCGTGGCGGCGGAATCGCTCGCCTCGTTCGACCCGGCCATCCGGGCCGATCCACTTCCCCGAGTCACAGGAGGATCTGGCGCGCGCCCGGGAGCGGTTGAAGTTCGACGAGCTGTTCACGCTGGAGCTCGGCGTGGCGTTCCGCAAGCATCGGGTGGAGGCGGGCCTCAGTGGCGTCGCGCACGTGACGAACGGCCCGCTGGTGGAGCGGCTGATCGCCACCGTGCCGTTCGAGCCCACCGGCGCGCAACGCCGGGCCATGCGTGAGGTCGGGGACGCCATGGCCAGGCCCCGGCCCATGAACGTGCTCCTCCAGGGCGACGTTGGCTCGGGCAAGACCCTGGTGGCGCTCCACGCGGCCCTGGTGGCCATCCAGTCGGGCCACCAGGCCGCCATCATGGCGCCGACCGAGGTCCTTGCGGGGCAGCATTTCCGGTCGATGGCCGAGCTCCTTGGGCCGTTCGGGGCCGTCGCCTACCTCGAGCTGGCGAACGGACCCACCGGCGGCCAGGCGTCGCTGCTCGACCCCGATGCATCGACGCGTGAGGCGGGCGTGACCTACGCGCTGCTGTCGGCGGCGGTCACCGGCAAGGACCGGACCAGGATCCTGGAGGGCATCGCCCGCGGAGACGTGGACCTCGTCGTCGGAACTCACGCGCTGGTCCAGGAGGGCGTGGCGTTCCGGGACCTGTCCCTCGCCGTGATCGACGAGCAGCACCGGTTCGGCGTCCACCAGCGGATGGCCCTGAAGGGAAAGGGCGGCTCGCCGGACGTGCTGATCATGACGGCCACGCCGATCCCACGGACGCTGGCGCTCACCTACTACGGGGACCTCGACGTGGTCGTGCTGGACGAGATGCCATCGGGCCGCCAGCCCGTCGAGACTCGGATCGCCAGGACCGCCGCGGAGCGCAAGGCGGCCTACGAGCTGGTGCGCCAGGAGGTCGAGGCCGGCCGGCAGGCCTTCGTGGTCTGCGCGGCGATCGACGAGGCCAACCGGGCCGAGGTCCGGGCGGCGGAGAAGGAGGCCGAGCGCCTGGCGACCGAGGTGTTCCCGGACCTCTCGGTGGAGGTCCTGCACGGGCGGCTGCGGCCGGCGGAGAAGGAGCGCGTGATGGATGAGTTCCGGGCGGGCAAGCACCACCTCCTGATCTCCACCACCGTCATCGAGGTCGGCGTGGACGTCCCCAACGCGACCGTGATGCTGGTGGAGAACGCCGAGCGGTTCGGCCTGGCGCAGCTCCACCAGCTGCGGGGAAGGATCGGGCGCGGCGAGCACCGCTCGTACTGCGTCCTGTTCGACGAGAGCAACGTGGAGAACGAGGAGGCCAGGGCCCGCCTGGAAGCCATGGTCCGGACCACGGACGGGTTCGAGCTGGCCGACGAGGACCTGCGGCTACGGGGCGAGGGGACGCTGTTCGACGTCCGCCAGTCTGGGCTCCCGGATCTGAAGCTGGCCCGGCTGGCCGATGACCTCGAGTTGGTGAAGCGGGCCAGGGCGCGAGCGTTCGCCGTGATCGAAGACGACCCCGACCTCGAGCGACGTCCGGGCCTCCTCGCCGAGCTTCGGAGCCGGTTCGAGCGCTCCATCGACTGGCTGTTCGCCTCCTAGCGGGCCCAGATCGCTACGGGCGAGGAGAGGAGGTTGCATCGCGGCGAGCTTACGGAGCCTCGCCTCGACGAGGTACCGAACGCGCATCAGGAGCTCGCTCATCTCGACCGGCTTGAGCAGAAAGTCATCCACGCCCGAGACGGCCGCTCGGCGCCTGACGGCGGGTGTGACGTCCGCCGTGATCATCACGGTGGGGACGTGCACGCCTCGGACCACGCACGGCTCGAGCTCCTGCATGACCTGGAACCCGTCCAGGTACGGCATCTTGAAGTCCAGGAGGAGGACATCGGGTTCGAACGCCTGGAAGAGCGATCGGACGTGTCGGGGATCCGTCGCGATCACGAGGTTCGAGTACCCGTCGAGGATCAGGATTTCCTCGAGGAGACGGACGACCGGCTCCTCGTTGTCAACGATCATGATCCTGGCGTCCTTCACCGTGGCGCCGTACACCGCTCATCTCCTTTCTCACACGATGCTGTGCAAGCAGGGTCGGGCAGGCGGCTCAAGGGATCGTGTCAGGACACTCAAGTTCCTCTCAAGCTTCGGTCGAGCGGCTGGGTCCTCGCGCGAGGCTACAGTCGCTCCATGCGCGTGATCGCCGGGACCGCGAAGGGCGTCCGCCTGGCGCCCGTGCCCCGGGGGGTTCGTCCCGTCTCCGACATGGCCAGGGAGGGCCTGTTCTCGAGCATCGCCTCCGACGTGCCGGGGGCCGTGGTGCTGGACCTGTACGCCGGGACCGGGGCGCTCGGCATCGAGGCCCTCTCCCGGGGAGCCGAGCGGGCGGCCTTCGTCGAGCGGAGCCGGCCGGCCCAGGCAACCATCCGGCAGAACCTGGACCGGACGGCGCTGGCCGAGCGGGCGGCCGTGATCGCCTCGCCGGTGGCAGGGTTTCTCACGAGAGATGACAAATCGGCCGGCCCCTTCGACCTGGTGGTGGCCGACCCACCCTACGAGGCGGCCGGGGCCGAGGTGGACGCCCTGCTCGCGGAGCTCGCCTCCGCGTGGCTCCCCGAGCACGGATGGACGGTCGTCCTGACCCGCCCGGCCCGGAGTTCCATGCCTGTCATTCCGGTACACTGGCACGTCGCGAGGCGCCTGGAGTACGGCGACACCCTCGTCCTGGTCTACCGGGAGGTCTGAGTTGGGCTTGACCGCCCTGTGTCCGGGGACGTTCGACCCCGTGACGAACGGTCATCTCGACATCATCGAACGGGCAGGTCAGCACTTCGACACGGTCGTGGTCGCGGTGCTGGAGAACCCTGCCAAGCAACCATTGTTCAGCGTGGAGGAGCGGGTCTCGATGCTCAAGGAGGCAACGAGCGAGCTGGGGAACGTGGAGATCGATCCGTTCTCCGGATTGCTCGTGGAATACGCAAGGCTGCGGGGCTCGAGCGTCATCGTGAAGGGCCTGCGGGCCGTGACGGACTTCGAGTACGAGATCCAGATGGCCCAGATGAACCGGAGCCTGTCGGGGGTCGAGACCCTGTTCATGACCACCGCGCCCAACTGGTCGTTCCTTTCCTCCTCGCTGGTCAAGGAGGTCGCCAGGTACGGGGGCGACGTCTCCGGGCTGGTGCCGGCGCTCGGTGGCCGACCGGCTGGCGGAGAAGCTCGGGAGGCCCGGGTAGTGGACCTTGCGGCCCGCCTGCAACAGCTGGAGGACATGATCAGGGAGGCGAAGTCCATGCCCCTCTCCTCGTCGGCCCTGCTCAACCGGGAAGAGGTCCTGGAGCTGGTGGCTGAGCTGAAGGAGGCCCTACCCGAGGAGATCAAGCAGGCCCGTTGGGTGGTGAAGGATCGCGAGGAGCTCCTGACCAAGGGCCGCCGGGATTCGCAGAGGATCGTGGAGGAGGCCGAGCAGGAGCAGCTTCGGATGGCCACCCGCGAGGAGGTGGTCAAGCGCGCGGAGGCCGAGGCCGACCGGATCCTGGCCGAGGCCCGCGATGAGGCCCGGCGGATGCGCCTGGAGGCCGAGGATTACGTGGACGCCAAGCTGGCCCAGTTCGAGATCGCCCTCCAGCGAAGTGGCGAGGAGCTGGCGGCGACCAAGGCGGCCCTGGGCCGCACGCTCGAGCAGGTTGAGGGAGGGCGGGAGCGACTGCGGGGGGCCGCGCCGGCCCAGCAGGAGTTCGGCCCCGAGGATTTGGAGGAAGAGGAGTGATGGTGATGCGCGCGATCGACGTCCGCGAGCTGGTCGAGAGCCCAGGCTCGTCCAAGACGGTGCGCGTGGACGAGGCCGTCGAGGGGTTGCACACCGAGCTGGCCGAGATCCCCGAGGACCAGCGGCTCTCCGGCGATCTCACGCTGGAGAGCGTGGTCGAGGGCGTGTACGCGACCGGGACCATCCGAGGGACCATGGCGATGCGCTGCGCCCGGTGCCTGAAGGAGTTCACGCAGCCCTTCGACGTCGAGATGCACGAGCTGTTCCCCCTCCGGGCGGGGCCGGAGGACGACTACCAGCTCGGCGAGGACCTCACGCTTGACCCGGAGCAGATGGTCCGGGACTCCGTCGTCCTGTCGATGCCGTTCTCCCCGCTGTGCAAGCCGGACTGCCTCGGGCTGTGTCCCCGGTGCGGCCGCGATCGCAACCTCGGCCAGTGCACGTGTACCGAGGAGGTCGCCGACCCCCGATGGGCCGGACTCGAGGAGCTGTTCCGGGACCTGTAGGTAACGAGAGGCGACGAAAGGAAGGACCGATGCCCGTACCCAAGAGGAGGCAGACGCAGGCTCGAGGAGCCAAGCGGCGCGCCAACTGGAAGGCGCAAGCCGCGACGTACTCCACCTGTCCCCAGTGCCACCAACCCAAGCTCCCCCATCGCGTCTGCGCCAACTGCGGCTACTACGGGGGTCGCCAGGCCATCGAGGTCGAGTAGCGAGGTTTGAGGAGCCGCGTGAGCGCCACAGGCACCGATGACCCGACCACCCTCGCCCTGGAGCGGGCGCTCGGCGTCCGCTTCGAGGACGCCGAGCTCCGCGACCAGGCCCTGACCCACCGGTCGTTCGCGTTCGAGCAGGAGCTCGCGTTCAACAACGAACGCCTCGAGTTCCTGGGCGATGCCGTGCTCGGCCTGGTGGTCACCGACCTGGCGTACCGGGAGTTCCCGGACCTCTCCGAGGGAGAGCTGGCCAAGCTCCGGGCCGCCATCGTGAACATGGGGGCCCTGGCCGAGGTGGCCCGCGATCTCGGACTCGGCTCGGTGATCCGGCTGGGCAAGGGGGAGGAGCTCTCCGGCGGCAGGGACAAGTCGAGCATCCTGGCCGACGCCCTGGAAGCAATCCTGGGGGCGGTCTACCTCGACCTCGGGCTCGATGCCGCGCGCAGGATCATCGAGCGGCTGTTCCGCCCGCGCATGGTGGCCTACGTGCGGGGCGAGGGGGAGCGCGACTACAAGACGATCCTCCAGGAGCTGGCCTCGCAAGACCTGCGGGCGCTTCCGGAGTACCGGATCGACGAACGGGGCCCCGATCACGAGAAGGAGTTCACTGCCACCGTCTTCCTGGCCGGGAGGCCCTACGGCTCCGGGACAGGCCGCTCCAAGAAGGAGGCCGAGCAGCAGGCCGCCCACGAGGCCTACGTGAAGCTCTCGGAGCGCACCGTGGAGACGGGGCCGAAGGGAGCGTAAGTGGAGCTTCCTGAAGTCGAGGTGATGCGGCGAGACCTGGAGAAGGACGTCGTCGGCCGCAAGATCGCCGCTACCGAGGTTCGACCGTCGAAGAACGCCATGCGGGTCATCCGCCGGCACGGGCGGCGCAAGGAGTTCGCCGACCGGCTGGTGGGCCGCAAGGTCGTCAAGGCCGATCGTCGCGGGAAGTACGTCCTGCTGTTCCTGGACAATGGCGACGTGCTCGTCGTCCACTTCGGCATGAGCGGCCAGTTCGTCCGGGGCAACAAGCGGGTGCCGCTCCCGCCGCACACCCACGTGGTGATCACCTTCCAGCAGGGGGGTGACCTGCGCTTCGTGGACCCCCGAACGTTCGGCGAGATGTTCGTCACCGCCGGCGACGAGCTCGGCAAGGTGAAGGAGCTCCAACACATCGCCATCGACCCCCTCGACCAGGTGTTCACGTGGCAGACGTTCGGGGGGCTGATGGCCCAGCGGGGCTCCAAGCTGAAGCAGCTGCTGATGGACCAGAAGTTCATCTCCGGCCTGGGGAACATCTACTCCGACGAGGTGCTGTTCGCGGCGGGGCTCCGCCACGACCGGCTGTCGGACACGCTCTCCTCGCAGGAGGTGCGGCGGCTCTATCGCTCGCTCCAGGAGGTCCTGCAGGAGGCCATCCGGTACCGGGGGACGACGCTGGACGACGACGCGTACCTCGACCTGTTCGGCAAGCCCGGCGAGTTCCAGAACGAGCTCAAGGTCTACGGCCGCCAGGGCCTGCCCTGCCGCCGCTGCCGCACGCCGATCCAGACCGTGAAGATCTCCGGCCGGGGCGCCTACTTCTGCCCGCAGTGCCAGAGCTGAACGCTTGCGCTCCGAGCGGCTCGCGGCTTCGCGTCCCGTGGGACCGAGTGGCTCTCGGAGGATTTCGTGGAGCACCAGGTCTTCCCGGGCACGACGCCCGACAAGAAGGGCGCCATCGACTCCTATCGCATCTTCTTCGAGGCCTCGCCCGACATGACGGCCGAGATCCACGACATGGCCGCGACGGGCGACCGTGTGGCGATCAGGGCCACGTGTCGGGGGACGGACGTGGGCGGCTTCCGGGCATGCCCGCAACCGGCAAGGCCTACGAGATGGGTGCTATGTACGTCGCTCGGGTGAGCGAGGATGGCACGATCGCCGAACACTGGGGCATCGTCGACACCATGGGCGCGATGGCTCAGCTCGGACTCCTGCCGCCACCGCCGAGCTGAACCGCTATCCGACGACCGCGCCCGATTCGCGCATGCGCTTGAGCGCGCGGTCGCCATCGCCGGGCTGAAGCTCGACCGCGCGGATGGCTTTGGAGAGCACCTCGGCCTCGAACCCCAGCCGCCTGGCGTCAAGGACCGTCTCGACGACGCAGTAGTCGGTGGCCAGGCCGCACACCGTCACGGCCTCCACGCCACGCTCCCGAAGCATGGCCTCGAGCTGGGTGGAGGCCGTCTCCCCGGTCCTGGGGTCCCGGACACTGAAGGCGGAGTAGCCGTCCTCACCGCCCGTCCCCTTCTTCACGGACTCGCCCGCCACCTCGAGGTCCGGGTGGAGCTCGGCGCCCCATGTCTCCCGAACGCAATGGACCGGCCAGATGCCCCCGTCCTTCTGGAAGTGGGGCGTGGACTCCGGGTGCCAGTCCTGCGTGTACACGACGAGAGCTCCCGCCGCCTTCGCCTCTTCGACCTGCTCGTTGATGACCGGGACGACCCTCTCGCCGTCCCTTACGTACAGGCTTCCCTTGGGATCGGCGAAGTCGTTCTGGACGTCCACCACGATGAGCGCCGTTATGGGGCTGTGCTCGATCCGGGATCGCCTCCCGGCAGGGGATTGTATGGCGACCCGGAGATCAGCCAATCCGATCGCGCTTGCGTGCCAGCCGCAGCGCCCCCGCGGCTACCGGGAGGAAGACCACCTCCCGATGGGCAAGAATCTGCGCCGTGAAGCGGGTCCGTGTGGTGGTCGCCGGCCAGGTCCAGGGGGTCTTCTTCCGATCGACGTGCGCCATCCTGTCCCGGCAGCGAGGGCTCGGCGGCTTCGTCCGCAACCTCCCCGACGGGCGGGTGGAAGCGGTCTTCGAGGGGACCGACGACGACGTGGACACGTTGGTGGCGTGGTGCCGGGTGGGACCCGACCACGCCCGGGTGGACCGGGTCGAGATCGTTCCCGAAGAGGCGCGCGGGGAGCGGGAGTTCCGGGTGACCGGCTGAGCCGAAGTTCCTGGTCAAACCGGGGAAACGACTGTACGGGCGCTGCTAGCATCGGCGTTCAGACATGTTCCTTCGATCCCTCCAGATCCGAGGCTTCAAGTCCTTCGCCGACAAGACGGTGCTGGAGTTCGCCCCGGGCATCAGCGTCATCGTGGGGCCCAACGGGTCGGGCAAGTCCAACCTGGTCGACGCCATCAGCTGGGTCCTCGGAGAGCAGGGCCCGAGAGCCTTGCGGGGCAACCAGATGGCGGACGTCATCTTCGCCGGAAGCCCGCAGCGGCCCGCGCTGGGGATGGCGGAGGTCAAGCTCGTGATCGACAACTCGGCAGGCCTGATCCCGGTGCCGATGAGCGAGATCGAGGTCAGCCGGACCATCTTCCGTAGCGGCGACAGCGAGTATCGGATCGGGGGGCGGGTGTGCCGCCTGCTCGACGTGCAGGAGCTGCTGTCGGAGAGCGGCATCGGGCGAGCGCTGCACACCATCGTCAGCCAGGGCCAGCTCGAAGACGTGCTCACGGCCCGGCCCGAGGAGCGCCGGCAATACATCGAGGAGGCCGCGGGCATCGCCAAGCACCGGCGCCGCCGCGAGCGGGCCGAGCGCAAGCTGGCCGGTCTGGAGCAGGACCTGTTGCGGCTCTCCGACGTCCTTGCCGAGCTTCGGCGCCAGCTGAAGCCGCTCAAGCAGCAGGCCGAGATGGCCCATCGCCACGAGGAGCTGACGGCCGAGGCAGACGCCCTCGCCGTGAAGCTCGCCGCCGCACGACTGCGGGACCTCCTGGCCGAGCGCGATCGCCGAACCGGAGGATGGGACGAGGGCCTGGAGCGGCGCAAGGCCGCCAGGAAGCGGCTGGACTCGCTCGACCAGGACGTGGCGAGCGCGGCGGACGCGAGGGCCAGGGCAGTGTGGGCGCTCCAGGAGGCGGAGGCGGTATTCCGCCAGGCCCAGGAGGAGAAATCGGCGGCGGAGCGGTCGCTCCGCAAGGCCGTGGAAGCCGAGTCCATGGCGCGCACGGAGCTGGCCGCCGAGGCCTCCCGCCACGCCCGCCTGACGGCGATGGACGAGGACGCGGCCCGCATGGAGGCTCGGACGGCCGAGGTGGCCGGCGAGCTCGAGCAGCGGGAGCGCGAGCTCGACGAGGCGGAGCGGGCGTTCCGCGAGGCGGCCGAGACGCGGCGGCTGGTGGAGGAGGAGCGGCGGCGCATCTCGGAGGAGGCCGCCGCCCACCGGGCCGAGATGGAGACGCTTCGGGCCTCGCTGGCCTCGCAGGAACGCGAGCGGGTCCGCGTGGAGGAGCACCTGGGGCAGGTGCGCGAACGGCGCACCGCGGTGGGGGTCGAACGTGCCCGGCTGGCGGAGGACGTGGAGCGGCTCGACGCGGAGAGCGCGCCGGTCTCCGAACGCAAGGCGGCGCTGGAACGGGAACGGGTCGAGCTCGCCGAGCGGGTTGCGCAGCTCGAGGAGGCCGAGCGGCGCCTCCAGACCCGGCGGGAGCTCCTGGAGGCCCGGAAGGCCGACCTGGAGGAGACCCCCGGCTCACGGTTCCTGGCGGCCCACGCCAAGCGGGCCGTCGGACTGTTGGGCAGGCTGGTGGAGGTCGAGGAGGGATGGGACCGTGCGCTCGCCGCGGGCCTCGGCCCCTTCGCCGACGCGGTGGTCTACGCGGACGATGGACGTCGCGATCGAGGAGGCTCCGCACGGCGAGGGAGCGACGCTCGCCGTCGCCGGCGGCGGCCCCGCGTCGTTCGTGCTGCCCGAGGAACGAACGCTGCTCTCGATCGTCTCGGCCGATCCGGCTGCGCGCGGACTCGTCTCCACGGTCCTGAAGGACATCTACATCGCGGACTCGCTCGACGAGGCCGTGGCCAAGCACCGTACCGCACCCCAAGTGCGCGTTCGTGACGGCCGAGGGCGTGCTGATCGGCCCGGCGTTCATCCGGACCGCCGCATCCGCATCGCGCGGGGCCGAGATCACGCGCGAGCTGTCGGAGGTGGAGCACGAGCTGGCGCGGACCGGCTCGGCCGCCCGGCCCGCGCGCCACCGGCTGGGACAGGCGGTGGCGGAGATCGAGCGGCTGGCCGCTCGGATCGAGCGCGCCGACGCCGAGATCACGAGGGCCGCTGAGGCCATGGCCCGCCTGGAGACCGAGGCGAACGCGCTGGCACGGGAGGAGGAGAGCCAGGGACAGCGCCTGGCCGGGGTGGAGGACGCGGCGGCAGCCTGGCGTGACAGGCTGGCCGCGGCGGAGCCGGCCACCCACGAGCTGCCGGACCTCCCCCGCGCCCCCGAGCCGCCGATCCAGCAACGGGTGGCGGTGGAGACGCTGCGGCGGGACCGGACGGGGCTCGCCGCCCGGCTGACCTCCGTCCGTGCCGAGCGCGAGGCGCTTGCGGCGCAGGACCCTCAGGCGCTGGCGGGGGCGCTCGACGCCGCGGGCGTCGAGCGCGCCGCAGGCCGACCAACGCCTGGTCGCCTCGGAAGCCGCACTCGAGTCGGCGTCGGCTCGCCGGGACGAGGCCGCCCAGGCCGAGCGCGAGGCCACCGAGGCCGAGGCCGGGGTCAACCGGGCGTGGCGGGAGGCATCACAGCAGCTTGAGCGGCTCCGCGAGGAGTACGAGGAGGAGGATCGGGTCCGTGGCGACCTCGAGCGCAGGATCCGCGACGCCGAGCGGCTGCTGCGGGAGGGGCACCAGGCGGAGCCGGAGCAGGCGGTCGCGGGCCTGGGCCAAGGACGAGTCGGCCCAGTCCATCGAGCGACGCGCGGAGCTGGTGCAACGCCGGCTGGCCCTCCTCGGCCGGGTGAACCTGCTCGCCGGCGGGGAGTTCGAGGCCCTCCGGGAGCGACACGATTTCATGGCCAGGGAGCTCGACGACGTCCGGAAGGCACGACGAGACCTGATGGAGGTCGTCGCCCGCATCGACGAGGAGATCACCACCACGTTCGCGGCGGCCTACCGCGACGTGGCGGCGTCCTTCGAGGCGTTGTTCCAGGAGCTGTTCCCCGGGGGCGAGGGACGACTGGTCGCCACCGAGCCCGAGGACATCCTGGCCACAGGGATCGAGATCGAGGCCCGCCCGGGACGCAAGCGCGTGAAGCGCATCTCGCTCCTGTCCGGCGGCGAGCGTGCGCTCACGGCGCTCGCCTTCCTGTTCGCCATCTTCAAGGCCCGCCCGAGCCCCTTCTACCTGATGGACGAGGTGGAGCCGGCCCTGGACGACGTGAACCTGCATCGGTTCCTCCAGCTCATCCGAGGATTCGTCGACGACTCGCAGGTGCTGATCGTGACGCACCAGAAACGGACGATGGAGGTCGCACAGATGATGTACGGGGTCTCGATGAGCACGGAGGGGACCTCGAGGGTCGTCGGCCAGCGCCTGGAGACGCCGGGCGGAGGAGCGGTCGGCAGATCCCGGCGATGCGGTCGCCGTGGTGCAGGGTCCCGACGCGGCCACCGGTAGCCTGTACCCCGTGGACGTCCTGATCGTCGGCCTGTTCGTCGTCGCGGTCGTCGCCATCGTCGTCGCCGGGATCGTCACGATCGTGTCGCGGCGGAGGCGCGCCCGGGCCGCTTCCTCTCCTCGACCGATGCCGACGACGGCGCAGGCGCCGAGCCGTCGCCCGCTCGCAGGCGGAGCGACGGCCTGGGGGCTAGGGCCCGAGCCGCTCCTGGTCGGCGGGACGACCGGCGGGGACGAGGAGTGGGCCCGGCTGGAGGACCTCCTGCTGAAGGCCGACGTCGGTCCGGCCGCGCGCCGCGCGATGGTGAAGGACGTCCGGGACCGCTACGAGGATGGCGCCGACCCCGAGGAGCTCCTGCCGAGGAGAGATCGTCGCGGATCCTGGGCGAGGACGGCGCGCTCCGCCTGCCGCCGGGTCGCCTGGGGGTGGTCATGGTCGTCGGCGTGAACGGCGCCGGGAAGACCACGACCATCGGCAAGCTCGCCGCTCGCCTGGCTCGGGAGGGCCGCAAGGTGAGCGTGGCGAACACCGACACGTTCCGGGCGGCCGCCTCCGAGCAGCTCGACGCGTGGGCCAAGCGGGCCAACGTCCAGCTGATCGCGCAACAGCGGGGGGCCGACCCGGGCGCGGTGGCGTTCGACGCGGTGGAGTCGGCCCGGGCCCGCGAGGTCGACGTCCTCATCGTGGACACCGCCGGGCGGCTGCACACCCGAACGCCATTGATGGAGGAGCTCCAGAAGGTCAAGCGGGTGCTGGAGAAGGCCGCCGGCGCACGTGGACGAGGTGCTGCTGGTCCTCGACGCGACCACCGGACAGAACGGCATCGCCCAGGCCGAGGCCTTCGCCGAGCGCCGTGGACGTCACCGGTGTGGCTCTGGCCAAGCTCGACGGGACCGCGAGGGGCGGTATCGTGCTCGCCGTCCGCGAAGGGTTGGGGGTCCCGGTCAAGCTGGTGGGGACGGGCGAGCGGATCGACGATCTCCAGGCGTTCGACTCCCGGGCCTTCGCCGAGCGGATCCTGGAGGGTTGAGGGTGGCGGAGGGCGTGGCCAAGGCGGACATCCTGATCGTCGAGGACCATCCGACGATGCGGGAGGCCATGCGGATGGTCCTGGAGCACGAGGGGTTCGACATCCGGGAGGCCAGCGACGGGCAGGCCGCCCTGGCCATGGCCCGGGACCGGCCGCCCGACCTCATGTTCCTCGACCTCAACATCCCCGGCCCGAGCGGTGCGGAGGTGCTGAAGGAGCTGAAGTCAGCGCCCGAGACCGCCGATGTCCGCGTGATCATCGTGACGGCCGTGGGCGAGGAGGGCCGTGACTACGTCCTCTCGCTCGGCGCGGACGAGTACTTCACCAAGCCGTTCAGCCCGCTCGCGCTCCTTCGGACGGTGGAGAAGGTGCTGGCTCCCGGGACCGCGGAGGGGAGCGGCGTAGCATGTTCGACACGCTGACCGAGCGGATGGACGGGATCTTCAAGAAGCTCCGCTCGCGGGGCAAGCTCCATCCCAAGCAGGTGGACAACGCGCTCGACGACATGCGCACCGCCCTTCTGGAGGCCGACGTGTCCGTCGAGGTCGCCGACGACCTGCTGGCCAGGGTCCGGGAGCGAGCGCTCTCCGAAGAGGTGATGAAGAGCCTGACCCCGGCGCAGCAGGTGATCAAGGTGGTCCGGGAGGAGCTCCAGGCCACCATGGGAGGCACGCAGGCCGCGTTCACCCTTCCCTCCGCCAGGCCGGCGGTGGTGATGATGGCCGGGGTCCAGGGCTCGGGGAAGACCACCGCCTCCGCCAAGCTCGCCCGGATGCTGAAGGAGAAGGGCAAGCACCCGTTGCTCGTCGCCGCGGACCTCCAGCGGCCCGCTGCCGTCGAGCAGCTGTTCACCTGGGGGGGGAGATCGGCGTGCCGGTCGCCTCCGACGGCAAGGACCCCGTCAAGGTGGCAAAGGCCGGGGTGAAGCAGGCCGAACGGGAGGGGCTCGACGTGGTCATCGTCGACACGGCCGGGCGCCTGCACGTGGACGAGGCGATGATGAAGGAGGCGCGTCAGGTGAAGGACGCGATCAAGCCCCACCACGTGCTGATGGCCTCCGACGCCATGACCGGCCAGGACGCCGTGGTCCAGGCACGCGCGTTCATGCGCGAGGTCGACACGACCGGGCTTCGTCCTGACCAAGCTCGACGGCGACGCCCGGGGCGGGGCGGCGCTCTCGATCACGGCCGTGACGGGCCGCCCGGTCTTCTTCGCCGGGACGGGGGAGCGGGCCGCCGACCTCGAGCCGTTCTACCCGGACCGGATGGCCTCCCGGATCCTGGGGATGGGCGACGTGCTCACGCTCATCGACAGGGCCCAGGAGAACCTCGATGCCGACAAGGCCAAAGAAGCCGCGGAGAAGATGGCCACGGCCCAGTTCACGCTGGAGGACTTCCTGGTCCAGATGCGCGAGATGCGAAAGCTCGGGCCGCTCCAGGACCTGCTGGCCATGCTCCCCGGCGTCCCCGGGGGCAAGGACGCGCTGAAGGACCTGGCCGGTCAGGTGGACGAACGCCAGCTGGCCCGGGCGGAGGCCATCATCTGCTCCATGACCCCGGAGGAGCGCCGGAACCCCGCTATCATCGGTGGGTCCCGGCGCCTGCGGATCGCCCGCGGCTCCGGGACCACCACGGCCGACGTGAACTCCCTGCTGAAGGAGTTCGACGGGGCCCGGAAGATGATGCGGACGATGCTCGGCGGCAAGCGGGGCCTGAAGATCCCGGGCCTGCCGGGGATGCCGGGGATGTCGTAAGGGAGAAGGAACGGGATGACGACGAGGATCAGGTTGCGGCGGATGGGGGCCAAGAAGCGGCCCTTCTTCCGGGTGGTGGTGGCCGACCAGCGGAGCCCTCGGGACGGCCGGTTCATCGAGAACATCGGGAAGTACCACCCGCTCGAGGATCCCTCGCTGATCGACATCGACGAGGCGAGGGCGCTGGAGTGGCTCCGAAAGGGCGCGCAGCCCAGCCAGGCCGTCCAGGTGCTGCTGACCAAGGCGGGCATCTGGGAGAAGTTCCAGGCGGAGAAGAAGGAGAGCAAGGCGGCTTCGTGAAGGAGCTCCTCGAGTACATCGCGAGGGAGCTCGTCGAGAACCCCGACGCCGTCGAGGTGAACGAGGTCCACGACGACCGCGGGATCCTCCTCCAGCTCACGGTCGATCCCGAGGACATGGGCAAGGTCATCGGCAAGGGCGGGAGAACGGCGCGAGCCATCCGCCAGGTGGTGAAGGCGGCGGCTCTCCGCGAGGGGGTCCACGCCGCCGTCGAGATCGTCGACCAGCGATGAACCGCGAGCCGACCGTCGTGGTCGGCCGCATCACCCGACCCCACGGCCTGAAAGGCGAGCTGTCCGTCCTCGTGCTCTCGGAGGTCGAGGGGCGATTCGCCGAAGGGGCCGTGGTCTACCTGGAGGACGGCCGAGCGCTCACGGTCGACTCCGCCCGGTCCCACCGGGGCGGTCTGCTGGTCAAGTTCCGGGAGGTCCCCGACCGGACGGCAGCCGAGCGACTGGCCCGAAGCGTCCTCTCGGTACCGGAGTCATCGTCCCGCCCGGCTCCCCGAGGGCTCGTGGTGGGACCACCAGCTCGTCGGCTGCGAGGTCATGACCGAGTCGGGCCGGCCGCTGGGGACGGTTCGCGAGGTCATCCATACGGCCGCGAACGACGTGTGGAGCGTGGTCTCCGATGAAGACGAAACGCTGATCCCCGCACTCAAGGACGTGGTCGTCTCGGTGGACACGGCGGGGAAGGGCATCGTGGTCCGCGAGGTCCCCGGCCTGACCGCTCCCGAAGAGCAGCCATGAGCGGTCGCGGCGGGAACCGCCCGAGGCCTGGCGGTGTAGGACGGGGTGATCGCCGAAGGAGGTCATGGATGCGCCGGTCCGTGCTCGTGCTGGTCGTAGGAGCCATGCTCGTCCTGGCCGCCGCCGGGCCAGCGTTGGCGAAGACCCCACCATTCACCGTCGCGCTCTCCACGACCCGGCCACAGCCGGGCGAGACGGTGAACGTGACGGTCCGGTTCTGGAACGATCGCGAGCACACGAAGCCGGCCACCTGGCCGGACGGCCGGGCGGTGCGGGACCTGTTGTGGGCGGTCCCGGTGGACGCCGGCGGGAACACCGACCTAGACGCCGCGGTCTCCATCACCGTCCGGCGGGTCGGGCCGGCGGAATACCGAGGAGTGGTGACGCTGGCCAAGGCCGGCTCCTACGTGTTGGTCCCGTTCTCGGTCGAGGGCGGCTTCGACGCGCCGGCGGGTTATCCGCAACCGATCGCCCTCGACGTCACCGCGGCCTCGCCGGCCGAGCATGCCCCTGCTGGTTCGGGCGCTGGTCCGTGGCTCCCGATCGCACTCGTCGCGGCCGGCGCCGGCCTGCTCGGGGCGCTCGGTGCGCGGCGCGCGCGCAGGGCGCGCGCGCCGCACGCCGCATGATCGGGCGCTGCTAGCCTGCGCGTGTGCGCATCGACGCCCTGACGATCTTCCCCGGCATCTTCGAGAGCCCGCTCCGCGAGAGCCTGCTCGGCAAGGCCATCGAGGCCGGCATCCTCGACGTCCGGGTGCACGACATCCGCGACTTCACCACCGATCGCCACCGGCAGGTGGACGACGAGCCCTACGGCGGGGGGCCGGGGATGGTGATGAAGCCCGAGCCGGTCTTCGCCGCTGTCGAGTCGCTCGGAGAGGGACCGAGGCGGGTGATCCTGCTGTCGCCCGCCGGACGCCGGCTGGACCAGGCTCTCGCCCGCGAGCTGGCGAAGGAGCCATGGCTGGTCCTGATCAGCGGCCGGTACGAGGGCGTCGACGAACGCGTCGTTGAGGGCCTCCCGGCCGAGGAGATCTCGATCGGCGACTACGTGCTGTCGGGCGGGGAGATCCCGGCGCTCGTCCTGCTCGAGGCGGTCACCCGCCTGGTCCCGGGCGTCGTTGGGAGCGAGGAGTCGCTGGAGCGGGAGTCGTTTGAGGAGGGCACCCTGGATCACCCGCATTACACGCGCCCGAGCGAGTTCCGCGGCATGCGGGTTCCGGACGTGCTGCTCTCGGGCAACCACGCCGAGGTCGAGCGGTGGCGACGGGAGGCCGCCCTGGAGAAGACCCGCCGTAACCGTCCCGACCTGCTGAAAGGCTGACCGGGAGCGTCCCGACCCGGCTGCTATCATCGGGACTCCCGCCATGAACAAGACCGATCTCGTCGACAAGCAGTACCTGCGCTCGGACATCCCGCCGTTCCGGCCCGGAGACACCGTCAAGGTGCACGTCCGGGTGGTCGAGGCGGGCCGGGAGCGCGTGCAGGTGTTCCAGGGCGTCGTGATCCGGCGCCAGGGCGGGGCGCTCCAGGAGACGTTCACGGTCCGCAAGGTCTCCTTCGGCGTCGGGGTGGAGCGCACGTTCCCCGTGCACTCGCCGTCCATCGCCAAGCTCGAGGTGGTCACCCGGGGCAAGGTCCGCCGGGCCAAGCTGTACTACCTGCGGGAGCTGCGAGGGAAGAAGGCGCGGATCCGGGAGCGCCGGGTCGGCGCCGAGGAGCTGGCGGCGGTCCAGGCCGCTCGAGGCCGAGGGAAGGCGAGGGTCCGGAGGAGCCCGGCGAGCTCGAGGCCGTCGAAGCGCCCGTAGCGCCCGTAGGCGCGCCGAGGCGGAGACCGGTCGAGGTCCCCCGACACTGCGGCGGCCGACGCCGAAAGCCAGGGCTAGGCGTGGCCGAGCCGCGGCCGGACTCCGCCGAGCCCGCCTCGGCCGATCCTCGCACCGCCACCGCGACACCCCTCCCGGGGGACGAGTTCGTCCTAGGGCCCAAGGCCCCCGAGACGCGGCCACCCGCGCCGCCCACGAGCGCGGGCCGAAGGGACCGGGGCCTCCTGGCCTTCCTCCGCGAGCTCCCCGTCCTGATCCTCCTGGCCTTCGCGCTCGCGCTCGTCCTCAAGACCTTCGTGGTCCAGGCGTTCTACATCCCGTCGGGCTCCATGGAGCCCACGCTCATGCCCGGCGACCGGGTGCTGGTGAACAAGGTCCTGTACGACGCCGCACCGGGACGACATCGTCGTGTTCGAGGACCCGTCCGGGCAGCAGCCGGACCGCGGGGTCGTCGGGGGGTTCCTGCACTGGCTGTCGGAGGGACTGGGCTTCGCCCGGCCCCCGAACGAGGACTTCATCAAGCGGGTGATCGGGCTTCCCGGGGAGACGCGTGGAGCTTCGGCGACGGCAACACTCTACGTGGACGGCGAGCGGATCTCCCGAGCCCTACCTGAGGGGCCCTCCCGACACCCGGCCGTACGGGCCGAAGACGGTCCCGCCGGACAGCCTGTTCGTCCTGGGCGACAACCGCCTGTACTCCAATGACTCGCGGTTCGGGCTGGGGTTCGTCCCCATCGACAAGGTCGTGGGCAAGGCGTTCGTCACCATCTGGCCGCCCTCCCGGATCGGGTGGCTGCACTAGACCTCGACCTCGGGCGCTACGAGCGCCGGCTGCGCGAGCAGGGCTTCCGCGCCATGGCCGGCGTGGACGAGGCGGGGCGGGGGGCGCTCGCCGGGCCGCTGGTCGCCGCGGCCGTGATCCTGCCCGAGGACTTCGACCTCGAGGGCGTGAACGACTCGAAGGTCCTCACGCCGCTCCAGCGAGACGAGGCATACGCCCGGATCGTGGCCGGGGCCCTGGCTACGCGTGGTGCAAGGCCACGCCGACGCGGATCGACCGCCGGGGGCTGCACAAGTCCAACCTGTGGCTGCTTCGCCGGGCGGTGTGCACCTTCGCCTGCCACCGGACTACGTGCTGATCGACGGCGTTCCCGGTCCGGCGGCATCCCGGCGACCAGCCTGGCCATCAAGAAGGGCGACGCCGTGACGGCCTGCGTCGCCGCGGCGTCGATCGTGGCCAAGGTCACCAGGGACCGGATGATGCAGCGCTACCATCGTCGGTACCGCAAGTACGGGTTCGACCACAACAAGGGCTACGGCACGCGCGAGCACTGGCGACGTCCTGGACCGCCTGGGCCCCACGCCGATCCACCGCCTGTCGTTCAAGGGCGTGGGTGAGAACGGAACCGTGGACGTCGAGACCGTGGAGGACCCGTGAACGAGGGCGACGACATCGAGCGGTTCGAGGAGGAGCGCGAGCTCGAGCTGTACCGGGAGTACCGCGACGTCGTGCCCATGTTCACCTACGTCGTGGAGACCGAGCGCCGGTTCTACCTGGCCAACGTGGTGGACGTGCAGCAGCGGGAGGATGGGTGGGTGGAGGTGCGCCTGTCCGACGCGTGGGTGTGGGACATGTTCCGCCCCGCCCGGTTCGTCTCCAACGTCCGGGTCATGACCCGCCGCGACGTGAACGTCGAGGAGCTCCGCCGCGACGAGGCCATGCCGGGGGATCCGACGCTCGAGACCTGAGTGTCGGTGGGCCGTCGTAGCGTCGGCCCGCCGTGGACGGGACCGCCGTGCCCGCTTCCCGCGCGTCGCTCGGCCGCGCGGGCGAGGACGCCGCCGCTGCCGTGTACGAGAGGCGTGGGTTCCACATCGTCGCGCGCAACTGGCGAGTGTCGTCTCGGCGAGCTCGACCTCATCGTCGAACGCGACGGGCTGTTCGTGTTCTGTGAGGTCAAGGCGCGGCGTGGAAGCCGCTTCGGCGGCGGCTACGAGGCGGTCACGGACCTGAAGCGACGGAAGCTTCGGCAACTGGCCGAGATCTTCATCGCCACCGCTCGCATTCCAAACGGGAACGTGCGGTTCGACGTGGCGAGCGTTCACATCGGCCCGAGGGGGGCGAGCGTCGAGCTGTTCGAGGACGCATTCTGAGTGTCACTGCCGCGCGCTAGGGTCGCGCGGTGTACGGGCGTGTCATCGGGATCACCGTCGTCGGTGTGCGCGGTCACCACCTCGCGGTCGAGGCGCATATCGGGCGAGGGCTTCCCTCGCTCACGTTGACCGGCCTGCCCGGCGCGCCCGTGCAGGACGCGCGCGATCGCATCCGGCCCGCCGTCGAGAGCTCGGGTTTGGAGTGGCCGCTCCGAAGGATCGTCGTGAACCTGTCCCCTGGGAATCTCCGCAAGGAGGGGCCGGGCCTCGACCTCCCCATCGCCATGGGCGTGCTGGCCGCCTCGGCGCAGGTCCCCGGTGACCGGCTGGCCCGGTACTCGTTCTTCGGGGAGCTATCGCTGAAGGGTGGCCTGGTGGCCACCCCGGGCGTGCTCTCGGTGGCCATCGCGGCGGCGCGAGCCGGCCTGGAAGGTGTCGTGGTGCCCGCGGCGAACGCCGGTGAGGCCGCGCTGGTCGAGGGGTTGCGGGTCGTCGGCGTCCGTAGCCTGACCGAGGTCGCCGGGTTCCTCCGCGGCACGTGGGATCCGCCCGACGCCCGATGCCGGCGCCCCAGCCGAACCAGCCCGAGCACGGGGTGGACTTCGCCGAGGTCCGGGGGCAGGCCCAGGCCAGGCGGGCGCTGGAGGTCGCGGCCGCCGGCGGGCACAACGTGCTGCTCGTCGGTTCACCCGGCGCGGGCAAGACCATGCTGGCCCGGCGCCTGGCCACCATCCTCCCCGGCCTGTCCCGGGAGGAGGCCCTGGAGGTCACGCAGCTTCATTCGGTGGCCGGCATGCTGCGAGGGTGGAGGGTTGGTGCGGGTCGCGGCCGTTCCGGTCGCCCCACCACTCGATCTCCTCGTCGGCTCTCCTCGGTGGCGGAAGCGGCTTCGTCAGGCCCGGGGAGGTATCGCTCGCTCATCACGGGGTCCTGTTCCTCGACGAGCTGACCGAGTTCCGCCGCGACGCGGTGGAGTCGCTCCGCCAGCCGCTCGAGGACGGACGGGTCGTGGTGACGCGAGTAGCAGGGTCGGTCGAGTTCCCCGCGCGGTTCACGCTCGTCGCGGCGACCAACCCATGCCCGTGCGGCTACGAGGGCGATCCCAAACGCCAGTGCCGGTGTCCTCCACACCGGGTGGAGCTGTACCGCCAGAAGCTGTCGGGGCCGCTCCTCGATCGCATCGACATCCGTCTCGTCGTGCCGCGCCTGTCCAAGCGAGAGCTCCTGGGCGAGACCGCCGGCGAGGCGTCCTCACCGATCCGGGCTCGGGTGGGGAGGCCCGGGCCCGCCAGCGGCACCGGTATGCGGCGCTCGGGTTCCCGTGCAATGCCCAGCTTCCCGGGCCGGTGGCCCGGCGACAGGCCAGGATGTCCTCCGGCGGGCACGACGTTCTGGCCGGCGCTGTCGACGCCTTGAGCCTCACCGGCCGGGGATTCGATCGAGCCATCAAGGTCGCGCAGGACCGTCGCCGACCTCGCCGGCGCGGAGGAGATCGCCGCCGGGCACATGGCCGAGGCGCTCACGTATCGGATGAACCTGTCCGAGGGAAGCCTGGCCCGTGCGGGCTGACGGTGCGGTCGACCGCGGAGATCGACGGACCGACCCGCCGGAGGCGTTCGCGGAACCGTCCATCTCGGTGGCCGCCGGGCTTCGCCGACGGTGAGGCGGATCGAAAGGCGCTGCTCGTCCTGATGGCGCTGCGCGGCATCTCGCCGCTCAAGCTGCTGGAGGTGGCCGACCGAGAGGGAACGGCGGTGGCCACCCTCGAGGCGATCCGTGGGGGAAGGGCCGGCAGCGACGCGGATCGCGAGTTCGCACGGGAGCTCGACCCCGACGCCATCGACCGCGCGCTCGTCGCATGCGGCGCGAGCCTCGTGCCGTTCGGATCGTGCCGAGTACCCGCCGCAGCTCGAGAACCTGGAGGATCCACCGGCGGCCCTCTTCGTCAAGGGCCGGCCGCTTCCCCCGCGCGACCGAGCCGTGGCGATCGTGGGGGCTCGGAACTGCTCCGAGCTCGGCCGGGAGCTGGCCACGGCCATCGGACGTGACCTCGCATCATCGGGGATGTGCGTCGTGAGCGGGGCGGCCCGCGGCATCGACGCCGCCGGCCACGAGGGAGCGCTCGATGCGGGTGGCCACACCATCGCGGTGCTCGGGTGCGGCATCGACCAGGCCTATCCGAGGTTGAGCGCTCGATTGATCGGGCGGATCGCGGAGACCGGCACGTTGGTGAGCGAGTATCCGCCGGGGGTCCCCCCGAACCGTACCGGTTCCCGGCCCGCAACCGGATCGTGGCGGCCATGTGCACCGGCCTGGTGGTGGTGGAGGGGGCCGAGGGAAGCGGCTCGCTGATCTCGGCCGAACACGCGCTGGATCTGGGTCGTGACGTGTTCGCCGTCCCGGGGGCCATCACCAACCCCCTGGCCCACGTTCCCCACGTCCTGATCCGGGAGGGAGCGACGCTGATCCGCGGGGTGGACGACCTGATGCGGGACCTGAAGCTCGGGCCCGGGGGAAGCGGAGAGCTCCCGCTCCGGCTTGACCTGACGCTGGCCGAGCAGGCCGCCCTCGATCTGGTCATCGGACCGGTCTTGCCCGAGAAGGTGGCGAGAGGGCTGGGTGTCTCCGTGCCGGAGGTGCTCCCGCTCCTCTTTGGCCTGGAGCTGAAGGGCCTGATCAGAAGCGTCGGTGGTCGGTTCGAACCTCGTCTGAGGGCCAGATCGACCTAGGGACCTCGCCGCACCGTCTCGGTTCTCCAGGCGCCGTCGGCCCATCCGGGGTGGCGTGAGCAGATGTCCGTCCGAGGGCCGTTGGGGGGACAGAAAGCGGCGCAGGTTCGTGGGAAGCTTGAATGCCCCTTCCCCCGTTGGTACAAGGGCACCCGACGACGACGACGACGACGACCTGGAAGGACGGATGCAAGCGCGGGAGGACCTTCCCCATCCCGAGGCGGAGCTGATCGGCGAGTTCGCCGATCACCTGGCACTCGAGCGGCACCTGGCCGAGCACACCGTGGCCGCCTATCGGCGGGACCTCGAGCAGCTGGCCGTGTTCCTGTCGCGCCAGCGGCGCTCGCTGGCCTCGGCCACCTATCCGCTGCTCCGGCGGTTCCTGGCACAGCAAGTGACGCTGGGCTACGCGCGGGCGTCGATCGCGCGAAGGGTCGGGGCCATCCACACCTTCTACCGGTGGGCCGCGGCCAGGGGGATCGTGAAGGCCGATCCGGCCGCCATGCTGGGGCGGCCGAAGGTGGCCAACCGGCTGCCCACGGTGCTCAGGCCCAAGGAGGCCGCCGGCCTGGTCGAGGCACCGGAACCCGCATCGCAGGACGACGTGGGACGGGCGGTGGCCCTCCGTGACCGGGCGGTTCTGGAGCTGTTGTACGGCTCGGGCCTTCGGGTGGGCGAGGTCAGCACGCTCACGCTCGACCGGATCGACCTGGACCGGGGCCGGGTCCGGGTGATGGGCAAGGGCTCGAAGGAACGCGACGTGCCGCTGTCGGACTTCGCGGTGGAGGCCATCCGCGACTATCTCCGCCGCGGCCGAGCGCCGCTCGCCGCCGACGGGTCCGCCGCGCTGTTCTTCAATCGCAAGGGTAAGCCGCTCGGCGTGCGTGACATCCGGGTCCTGGTGGGCCGGTACGGCTCGGGGAAGCTGTCCGGGCGGCGTGTGACCCCGCACACGCTCAGGCACTCGTTCGCCACGCACCTGCTCGAAGGGGGAGCCGACATCCGAGTGGTGCAGGAGCTCCTTGGTCACTCGAGCGTCGCCACGACCCAGCGGTACACACACGTATCGCGGGCCCGGCTGTTCGACGCCTACCGGCAGAGCCACCCGAGGGCGTGATGGGGGCGAAGGCGAGCGCGAACGGGAAGGCCGCACCCGCGAAGGGGGCCAAGCCCGACAAGCCCGCGTCGGGGATGAAGGCGTCGGTCAAGGCGGCCCCGGCGACCAAGGCCGTCGCACCGCTCAAGCCCGCGGCTAAGGCGGCCGGGCGATCCGTGACGGTCCTGCCGGACCCGGCCAAGGCGCCGCTGGACGAACTCGCCGCACTGTGGGCCGACTTCAAGGCGACCGCGTCCCCTCAGGCCCGGGAGCGGCTCATCCTGCATTACGCACCGCTCGTGAAGTACGTGGCCAGCCGGGTCGCCACCGGCCTTCCGGCGACCGTCGAGCAGGCCGACCTGGTCTCGTACGGGATGTTCGGGTTGATCGACGCCCTCGAGAAGTTCGAGCCGGCCCGGGGGAACAAGTTCGAGACCTACGCGATCCCCCGGATCAAGGGCGCCATCATCGACGAGCTGCGTGCGATGGACTGGGTACCACGATCCGTTCGGTTCAAGGCCCGCGGGATCGAGAAGGCGTACTCCGACCTCGAGTCGATGATGAAGCGAGCCCCGAGCGAGAAGGAGGTCGCCGCGCGCCTCGGTGTCACGCTCAAGGAGCTCCACGACGTGATCACGCAGATCTCGTTCGTGTCCGTCCTGGCCCTTGACGAGCTGCTGTCGGTTGGGAGCGACCGGGGGGAGCAGGTCTCGCTCCTCGACACGCTGGCCGACCGGGGGAGCGACGTCTCGATGGGGCTGGAGGGGCAGGAGACCCGGGGCCTGCTGGCCGCGGCCATCAACTCACTCTCTGAGCGCGAGAAGATCGTCGTCACCCTTTACTACTTCGAGGGGCTGACCCTGGCGGAGATCGGCGAGATCCTGGGGGTCACCGAATCCCGGGTGTGCCAGATCCACACCAAGGCCGTGAACCAGCTCCGGCTGCAGCTCGTCGAGGTCGAGTAGGGCCGGCTTCATCCGCGATGTGACCCACCTCACTGCGGTCGAGGCCATCTCCCGCTAGCGTTCGCCGGGTTCGACGACTGGTTCGGCGAAGACAGGAGGTCCGATGCTGCTTCGGCTGCGGCTCGTTCTCCTCCCCCTCACGGCGGTGCTCATCGCCTCGGTCGCTCCGTCCGCCGGCGCCACCCCTTCTTGGGGGTGGCCCGTCGTGGGCCCGGTCATCCGGGGCTTCGACCCACCCTCGACGCCGTTCGGCGCGGGGCATCGCGGCATCGACATCGCCGCGCCCGTGGGGACGCCGGTGCTCGCGCCGGCGCCGGGCGTCGTGGCCTTCGCCGGCGCCGTCGCGGGGCACCTGTTCGTCACGGTGGATCACGGCGGTGGGCTGACGTCGACGTACTCGTGGGTCTCGGCCATCCTGGTTCGAAAGGGCGACGCCGTGGCCAGAGGTTCGGCCGTGGCGCTGACCGGGACGGGCCATCCCGGCGTGGACCCGCCGCACCTCCATTTCGGTGTTCGGCTCGACGGCGCGTACGTCGATCCACTGCGGTTCCTGGCTCCCCTCACCCTCGTCGGGCTCATCCGGCTCGCTCCCATCCCCGCACCCGCCGTGTTGGGCTGAACGCCGCCGCTGCGGCCCCGCCTAGAATGGGCGCCCGTTCGACGGAGGTCGCCCACCTGTTCCCGGATCCACTTCGCACGCTGTCGAAGGCCGCGCTCGCGGCCCTCGTCGTGCTCGCGCCGATCGGCCTGATGGCCCGCCCGGCCCTGGGGCAGACGACCGAGCCGCGACCGGCCTTCGCCTGGCCGCAGTTCCAGGGTGGCCCGTCGCACCCCGGGACGGCCGAAGGTCCGCCACCCCCGTACCGGCAGTCGTGGACGTTCCCCGTCGCGCCGGTGGGGCAGCAGGGCGCGTCGGCTCCCATCGTCGCGGGCGAACAGGCCATCGTTGTCGGGCCCGACGCCGTGTACGGCATCGAGCTGTCAACCGGAGAGGAGCGATGGAACCTGGCTCGGACCGAGGGACCGTCGACGACGCCGGCGGTGGCGAACGTCAAGGGAACCACCGTCCTGTTGTTCATCGAGGGCTCGTCGAGCTCGGACGCGAAGCTCCGGGCGGTGGAGTTGGCCAACCGGAAGCCGGTGTGGTCCTCACCGTTCGCCCTCGGTGATCAGAGCCATACCGGCGTGACGGTGGCCGGCGACACGGCGTTCGTGGGGGACGACGCCGGCCACGTCTTCGCCGTCGACCTGGCCACCGGCAAGGAGCGGTGGTCGGTGCTGCTGAACGACGCAGTGCAGGGACCGCTCACGGTGGCCGGCGGCACGGTGTACACGGTGCCGCAGGGGCGCCTGGCGATCGGCGCCACCGCCACCCCAACGGTGACCCCGACGCCGTCGCCTTCTCCCTCCCCGTCCGGACAGGTGATCGGGGAGCCCAACCGAGTATCGCTGGTAGCGCTGTCCTCAACCTCCGGCGACCCGGTCTGGATCGCTCCGCTCCCGGTCGGGACGTTCTTCGCCTCGTTGCCGCTCGCGGCGGAGGACTCGGTTTACGTGGCGGTCGCGGACGGCGCATTGAACGGAGAGTTGATCGCGGTGAAGGCCGCCGACGGCGCGGTGCGATGGGTGCACCGCGGCGTCGGCCCGGTGTGGCAGACATCAACGCCGACGGCGGCCGGCGGCGCCGTGTACGTCGCCGACGGCCGCGGCGGCGTGTGGAAGTTCGATCCCGCCAACGGCAGGCGCCTCTTCGACTTCCAGTTCAACGAGTTCATCCGGCGAAGCTCTCCGGTGGTCGTGGGAGGGAGGGCCGTCCTGGTAGGCCTGGGAGACGGGCGCCTGGTGGCCGTGGACGCCTCTTCGGGCCACGAGCTCTGGGAGTCTCCGACGAGTCCCGGCCTGGTGGGCGGCATCGCCGCGGCTGGCGATCTCGTCCTCGTTGCCAAAGGCGGCCTCCGGGGGGGCGTGGTGGCCTACGAGCAGGATCCCGCGGGAGTCCTGATCGACGTGACCTCGCCCAGCATCGCCGACCCGGCCCGGCTGGTCGGGAACTTCGCCATCGCCCTCGTGGTGATGATGGTCCTGCTCGCAGTCCCGCTGGGGTACGCCTCGCGCCGGACCGGCCCTCCCGAGTTCCTCGAAGAGCAAGCCCCTCCGGACGAGGACGGCGACACGGAGGATGAGACGCGATGACGGCCAAGAAGCGCGGCAAGGGGAAATCGCGCGGGCCTTCGCAGGCCCGGACGACCTCGGCCTCCGCTTCGGCCGCCACCCGGCGCGCACCGGAGGCCCCGCCCCGGCCAGGCCTGTTCGGAGGGCTGTTCGGACGCGCCGCGGCCGGTCCGTCCCTGCTCGGCCGGATCACCACCGCTCTGGGAAGAGGGTTCGTCGTAGTGGGCGGCTCGTGGCCGATCCTCCTGGCCTCGTTCCTGGCCCTGTTTGGGGAGTGGGCCGTGCTTATCGCCCTGGGGACCCGCACCACCCCGCGGTTCCTGGTGACGTCGATGGCCCTGCCGCCCATCGGCAGCGCCATCGACTACCAGTCGGCTCAGGCCCTGGGAGGCACAGCCGGGATCGTCGTCGGCTTCGCGCTCCTCGTGGCTCGGGCGTTGGTGGTCGCGGTCCTGGCCGGCCTCATCATCGGCGTCCTGGAGGGGCGCCGCGCGTCGCTTCGCGACGCGCGGCGCGGCCTCCGCGCCATCCCCTTCATCGTGGCCATCAACGTCGTCGGGCTCTCGGGCCTGCTGGTGGGAGGTTCCCTGCTCCAGGTGCTCGGCTTCGGACTGCAGTTCCTCGGGAACGTCATGCTGATCACGGCGCTGCTGTACTTCCTGGGGTTCGTGGCGGCCATCGCCGTCCGGGAACGCCGAGGTCTCCTGGACACCTTGCGCCGGTCACGGGCTGCGGCATCGCTCGCAGGCGGCCAGCAGTTCACGTTCTGCCTGCTATACGTGGTGGCGCTGCTCTTCGTCCTGCCCCTGGTCGGCACCGTGAACGAGAGCGCCGGGCTGATCACCGCCAACCCGAGCGTGTCGGCGTGGCTCTACGGGATGGTGGCGACCTACGTGAACGTGTCCTTCCTCGCGGCCCTGTGCTACCGGTGGATGGTTGCCGAGCCTCACCTGGCCACGCAGCCGGTTCGGCGCCGGTCCCGCTGAGGCCGGACATCCTCGAACCCGCTGCTAGACTGCCTCTTCGCCGGCGCCGCGAAGCGCCGAGCACGCACGCCCGGGGACCGCACCCGGGGTCCCGGCGAGAGCCGGGCCGGGGCGGGCCGAACCGGGCGGAGGGACAACCGGAAGGAGGAAGCGCCGTGCCTGTCGTCACCAGGCGGGAGCTCCTCGAAGCGGGTATCCACTTCGGACACCAGACCAGGCGCTGGAACCCGAAGATGGGCCGGTACCTGTACGGGGAGCGTTCCGGTATCTACATCATCGACCTCGAGAAGACCCTGGCGGGCCTGGAGGAGGCGTACCACTTCGTCCGGGACCTGGGCCGCCGAGGGGGCATCGTCCTGTTCGTCGGGACGAAGAAGCAGGCCCAGGAGGTCGTGGCCGAGGAGGCCAGCCGGGTGGGCATGCCGTACGTCAACACCCGGTGGCTGGGCGGCATGCTCACCAACTTCCAGACGGTGTCCCGCCGGCTGCTTCGCCTCCGCGAGCTGCGCGAGATGGAGCGGGGCGGCGCCTTCGAGTTCCTCCCCAAGAAGGAGGTCCTGAAGCTCCGCCACGAGAAGGAGAAGCTCGAGCGGAACCTGGGCGGCATGCAGAACCTGGAGCGACTGCCGGACGCGGTCTTCATGATCGACACCAAGAAGGAGCACATCGCCGTGACCGAGGCCCGCAAGCTCGGGATCCCGGTCATCGCCATCGTCGACACCAACTGCGACCCGGACGAGGTCGACTACGTGATCCCCGGCAACGACGACGCCATCCGGTCGGTGGCGCTGGTGACCCGGGTCATCGCCGACGCACTGGCCGAGGGACGCCGGGAGGGCCGCGAGCCGCGCTGGTCGACGCGAAGGCGGAGCCCGAGTTCGAGCCGGAGCCCGTCGAGCGCAGCCGATGCCCCGCCGGCCCCACCCGAGGCGCCCGCTCGAGGCCGGCCCGGCACCGGCCGGCGCCGCGTCGGTCACGGCCGAGCCGACGAAGTCGCCGTGGCCAGGCGAGGAGACCGCCGAGGAGCAGCGATGACCGACATCAGCGCCGAACAGGTGAAGAAGCTCCGGGAGCGTACCGGGGCCGGGATGATGGACTGCAAGAAGGCCCTTCAGGAGGCCGGCGGCGACATGGACCGGGCGGTCGAGATCCTCCGGGAGAAGGGGCTCGCGTCGGCCCAGAAGCGCGCCGGCCGGTCCGCCAACCAGGGAGTCATCGACGCCTACATCCACCACAACAACACGGTCGGGGTCCTGGTCGAGGTGAACTGCGAGACCGACTTCGTGGCCAAGACCGACGAGTTCCGCAGGCTGGCCAGGGACGTCGCCCTGCACATCGCGAGCGCCATGCCCCAGTGGGTGACCCGGGAGGAGGTTCCCGACGACATCCTGGAGACCGAGCGGCGGATCTACGAGGCGCGAGGCCCGGCAGGCCGGCAAGCCCGACAACGTCCTGGACCGGATCGTGGAGGGCAAGCTCCAGGGGTTCTTCAAGACCACGGTCCTGGTGGACCAGCCGTTCGTGAAGGAGCCGGACGAAGACCATCCAGCAACTGATCGACGAGGTCTCCGCCAAGGTCGGAGAGAAGGTTGCCGTGCGGCGGTTCGTCCGGTACAAGCTGGGCGAGGAACTGGGCTGAAGGGGTGGGTGTGAGCGACGGGCGGCCGGCCGAGGGTGACGCGTCGCGGCCCGTCTATCACCGGGTCCTGTTGAAGCTCTCGGGCGACGCCTTCTCGCCACCCGACACCCACTACGGCATCTCCACCGACTCCACCGCGCTGCTTGCACGCGAGCTCCGCGACGTGGTGGACCTCGGGGTGCAGGTCGCCGTTGTCGTCGGCGGGGGCAACATCTGGCGAGGGCGGGACGCGCCGAGCATCGACCGGGCCCGGGCCGACTACATGGGCATGCTGGCCACCGTGATGAACGCGCTCGCGCTGCAGGACGCCCTGGAGAAGCTGCGCGTGACCACCCGGGTGCAGACGGCCATCCACATGGCGCAGGTTGCCGAGCCATACATCCCGCTTCGGGCCTCCGTCACCTGGAGAAGGGCCGGGTCGTGATCTTCGCCGCCGGGATGGGTGCGCCGTACTTCTCCACCGACACCACCGCGGCGCAGCGCGCCCTGGAGATCGGCGCCGAGGCCATCCTCAAGGGCACGAAGGTCGACGGCGTGTACAGCGCCGATCCGCTCATCGACCCCAACGCCCGGCGTTTCGAGTCGATCGAGTACCTGGACGTGTTGCGCGAGGGCTATCAAGTCATGGACGCCACGGCCATCTCGCTGTGCATGGAGAACAAGCTCCCCATCATCGTGTTCGACTTCCGCCGGGAGGGGAACATCCGGCGGGCCCTCTCCGGCGAGCCCATCGGGACCCTGGTCCACGGGGGGGCGGCATGACGGTTCAGACCACCCTCGGCGAGGCCGGGGAGAAGATGGACAAGGCCATCTCCGTGCTCAAGGACGAGCTCGGGTCCATCCGGACGGGCAGGGCCACGCCCGCCCTACTTTCGCGGATCGTCGTGGACTATTACGGTACTCAGGTGCCCATCCAGCAGCTGGCCTCGTTCTCGGTGCCGGAGCCTCGGACGCTCCTGATCCAGCCCTACGACAAGAACGCCATCTCCTCCATGGAGAAGGCCATCTTGGCGAGCGACGTGGGCATCACGCCGTCGAGCGACGGCAACGTGATCCGCCTGTCCTTCCCGCCGCTCACCGAGGAACGGCGCAAGGAGCTCGTCAAGGTGGTGCACCAGCGCGGCGAGGAGGGACGAGTGGCGGTGCGCAACGTGCGCCGCCATTCCAAGGAGGAGCTGGAGCGGCTGCAGCGCGCCGGCACCATCTCCGAGGACGACCTCGCTCGCTCCGAGAAGGAGTTGCAAAAGCTGACCGACCACCACGTGGCGGAGATCGACGAGATCGTGGTCCACAAGGAGCAGGAGCTCAAGGAGATCTAGTGCCCGAGGGCGACAAGAAGGACGACCTGTTCGAGGACCTGGACAAGTTCTTCGCGCCCATCCAGGACGTCGACTGGCCGGAGAACTCCCCGGTTGCCCCACCGCGCGACGAGCCCGCATCGGACACCGCTACGGGGGAGTCCGCGATCGCCCGGCCCGACGATGCTTCCGCAGCCGGGCCCGCGCCCGGCCAGGAAGGGTTGTTCGAGGGATCCCCGGCCCCTGATGCGGGGTCTGGGGGGTCCGGGCGGGGCGACGAGGAGGGCAACGAGGAAGGCGACGAGATCTCCGAGGAGACCTTCGGCCGGACGCCCTCCGCCTACGTCGACCTGCCGGGCCCGTCCGAGGACGAGGAAGAGGACGATGAAGAGGAAGAGGAACCGGAGGTGGGATCCTCCGTGATCGAGGTTCCGGCCATGGAGGAGGAGCCGAGCCCCGAGGCGGTGGAGGCGGCGGCGGAGCACTTCGCCGAATCGGTCCGCGATGAAGCCGAGCTGGATCCGGAGGACTCCGAGACCTCGCTCCCAGAGCTGCTGGGCCGCGGCGACGAGATCGATGGAGACGACATCGCGGCGGAGCTCGAGGAGCCCGTTGAGGCCGGCCGGCCCATGGGCATGGGCGGCACCGAGGGGCTTGGTGGACCGAGCTGGCAGGAGCCCACGACGATGGAGGTCGGGCAGGAGCACGAGGCCAGGCGGACCGGCCGGGACGTCCCGGCCGCATTCATCACGGGCCTGGCCCTGGCCGGCGTGGCCCTGGGGAGCCTGGCCGTGGGCAAGTGGGCGTTCGCCCTGGTGGCCGGCGCCATCGTGCTCTGGGCCCAGGGCGAGCTTTACCTCGCGCTCCAGCGGCATCACCTCCAGCCGGCCACCGCCCTCGGCCTGGTGTCAGGGGGCCTCGTGCTCGGGGCGGCGTACTTCCGTGGCGAGCCGGCCATGCTGTCCATGTTCGTGCTCTCGGTGTTCGCCACGTTCCTATGGTTCATGGCGGCGCCGGCCTCGCACCGCCGCGGCGCCGCGACGAACATCGGGGTCACCGTCCTCGGCGTGGCCTACATCCCCCTCATGGCCGGCTTCGCCCTGGCCATGCTCGATTTCTCCGACGGGCGGGCCCTGGTCCTGTCGGTGATCGGGCTGACGTTCGTGTACGACACCGCCGCGTTCATCGTGGGGTCCTGGTGGGGGAACCGGCCGCTCGCGCCAACCATCAGCCCCAAGAAGTCGTTGGAGGGAGCCATCGGGGCCACCCTCGTGGTCATCGCCGTCTCCGTAGGGGCCGTGGCCCCGGCGGTGACTGCCCTGAACACCGTGGGCAGGTCCGTGGGCCTGGCGGTCGTGGTGGCCGTCCTGGCGCCGCTGGGCGACCTGGCGGAATCGCTGATCAAGCGGGACCTCGGGGTGAAGGACATGGGCAGCATCCTCCCGGGCCACGGTGGGGTCCTCGACCGGATCGACTCGGTGCTGTTCGTGGCGCCGGCCGCGTTCCTGTTCCTGCGCCTGATCTTCCCCTGACCCTGGCGTTGCCACGGATTGTCCGGATCCCGGGGTACCCTTAGGGAGCGATGCGTTCGCTGACCATCCTCGGATCGACCGGATCGGTCGGGACCCAGGCCCTGGACGTGGTCCGGCGAAATCCCGATCGGTTCAGGGTCGTCGGGCTGGCCGCCCTCACCAACCACGAGCTCCTCGTGGGGCAGATCCGCGAGTTCCTGCCGCCGTACGTGGCCATCGCGGACCCGGGGGCGGCGGCGGAGGCTGCGGCAGATGCTGGGCCAGAACATCCGGGGGGTCGACATCATCGACGGACCCGACGCGGCCGAGCGCCTGTCGCGCGACGTCGAGGCCGACATGGTGCTGAACGCGCTGGTGGGCTCGGCCGGCCTGCCCCCGACGCTGGCCGCCCTGCAGAGCGGGAAGACGCTCGCGCTGGCCAACAAGGAGAGCCTGGTCATCGGGGGCGAGCTGGTGATGGACCTGATCAAGGGCAGAGCCCGAGCGGCTGATGCCGGTGGACTCGGAGCACGCCGCACTGGCTCAGCTCCTGCGCGGGGAGCGCAAGGAGGACGTGAAGCGCGTGATCCTTACCGGGCTCCGGCGGCCCGTTCCGGGGGTGGACCCGCACCGACCTGGCCCGGGCGTCGGTGAAGGAGGCCCTGGCCCACCCGGTATGGCAGATGGGTCCGAAGATCACGATCGACTCCGCGACCCTGATGAACAAGGGGCATGGAGGTCATCGAGGCCCATTACCTGTTCGGCATCGACTACTCGCAGATCCACGTGATCCTCCACCCCGAGGGCATCGTGCACGCGCTGGCGGAGTTCCGGGACGGCACGATGCTCGCGCAACTGGCCTCGCCCGACATGCGGCTGCCGATCCAGCTCGCCCTGGCCTGGCCTGAGCGCCTTCCGACCGGGATCGCACCGGTGCCCCTCGCCGACAAGCGGCTCACGTTCGAGCCCGTGGACCGTGAGGCGTTTCCCGCCGTCGACCTGGCCTACCGGGTGGGGCAGCTCGGCCTGACGTTCCCCGCGGTCATGAGCGCGGCCAACGAGGTTGCGGTCATGGCGTTCCTGGAGGGCAAGATCCCCCTCACGCGCGTCGTTGAGATCGTCCAGGGCGTGGTGGACGAGCACGAGGCGCCCGCATCGGTGGTCTCGGTGGTCAATCTGGAGCGGGCCGACTCGTGGGCCCGACGGCGGGCCGCCGAGATCATCGAGGCCCGCTGACCGAGGGCAGCATGGCCGGAACAGTCGCCCAGATCGCGTTCTTCGTCGCCCTCATCGCCGTGATCGTGATCCACGAGGCCGCCCACTTCGGGATGGCCAAGTGGTTCGGGATCAAGGTCGAGGAGTTCTTCGTGGGCTTCGGCCCGCGCATCTGGTCATTCCGACGCGGCGAGACCGAGTACGGGGTCAAGGCCATCCCCGCGGGCGGCTACGTGAAGATCGCCGGGATGAACCCGTACCAGGAGACGCCGGAGGAGGAGTTGCCGCGGACCTTCGGGGCCAAGCCCATCTGGCAGCGCGCCCTGGTGATCGTGGCGGGCCCGGCGACGCACTTCGTCCTGGCGTTCCTGTGCTTCGCCCTGTGGCTGGGGCTGGTCGGCCGGCCGGTGGCTACGGATCCGATCGTGTCGGAGGTGGCGCGGACGATGGACGGGACGGTCTCTCCGGCGGCCCAGGCCGGCCTGCGGCCCGGGGACCGGATCGTGGGGATCGAGGGCGTCGAGCACCCCACCGACGTCGAGCTGATCCGGATCACCCGGTCCCACGTCGGCAAGCCGGTCACTTTGCGCGTCGAGCGAGACGGCCGCGTGTTCTCCGTGACGGTCACACCGGTCCTGGCAACCGTGCAGGGGCAACGCGTCGGTCGGATCGGCGTGGTCCTATCGGAGGCTCGCGAGCCATCCGGGCTAGTCGGCTCGGTGACCAGGGGAGGCAGGCTGGTCGGGTCGACCTTCGTCGGCGCCGTGGAGAGCGTTGGCCGGGTCTTCGGGCCGGAGGGGGTGTCCCGGATCGCGCAGCTCCTGTTCACCGACGCCCCGAGAACGCCGAACGACCCGGTGACGATCGTGGGGGCCGGACGGGTGGCAGGCCAGGCGGCGGCCGCCGGCCGGTTCTGGGACATCCTCCTCATCTTCGCCAGCATCAACGTGTTCATCGGGTTCCTGAACCTGCTTCCCCTTCCACCGTTCGACGGCGGCCACCTGGCCGTGCTGGCCATCGAGAAAGCCCGGGGCAAGAAGGTGGACATGCGCAAGCTCGTCCCCATCTCCGCGGCCGTGGCCGCGTTCTTCGTCCTGATGTTCGTGGCGATCACCTACCTGGACATCGCCAAGCCCCTGAACCTAAGCCCGTAGGGGTTCGCCACAACTTCTCAACAGGGCGCCCCAAGGGCCGCCACACGCTGCGGATACGATGATGACGTGACCCAGCAGACCGTCCTGGTCGTGGACGACGAGGAGGCCATCGCGGAGGCGGTGCGAGCCCGGCTCCAGAGCGAGGGGTTCGAGGTCGTGGTGGCCGGCGACGGGCCGGAGGCCATAGGGCTCTGCGAGCAGGTCCATCCGGACCTCGTGGTCCTGGACCTAATGCTGCCGGGGATGGACGGGCTGGAGGTGTGCAGGCAGATCCAGCGCGACCGGTGGGTTCCGGTGCTGATGCTCACGGCCCGCACGGAAGAGGCCGACAAGGTGGCCGGCTTCGCCGTGGGGGCCGACGACTACCTGACGAAGCCGTTCAGCCTGCGCGAGCTGGTGGTGCGGGTGCGGGCGATCCTTCGGAGGATGGAGCGGATCGGCGCGCTCACCACCGATGAGCCCATCGACCGCGCCGGCCTTGCCATCGACCAGGCCCGCCGGACCGTGTCCGTGGATGGGGCCGACATCCAACTGACGCCGCTCGAGTTCGAGATCCTCTTGACCCTCGCCCGGACCCCCGGCGTGGTGTTCACTCGGGAGCAGCTCATGGACAAGGTGTGGGGCTACCGGGACTATGCCGGGGGACGGGTCGTCGACTCGCACGTGGCCAGGATCCGCCGCAAGCTGGGCGAGGACGGTGCGGAGCCGAGGTTCATCCGGACCGTCCACGGGGTGGGCTATGCGTTCCGGGAGCCGGCCGAGGTGCCATGAGGCCACTCGACAAGCTCCCAACGATCCGGGCCAAGCTCGGTTCCACCATCGTCGTCGCCGTGGCCCTGACGCTGGCGTTCGTGTTCCTGCTCCTGGGGTACGCCCTTCGCGACACCTCTCGCGACTCGGACCGCCTGGAGCTGCTGTCCGTAGCCCGGCGGGCTGCCGACGGGACCCTCCAGCAGCCTCCCGCTGGGGTCTCGGTGATCACCGTGACGCCCGACGGGCGCGTCGTGACCGGCTCGCCGCCGGCGCCACTCCCGCCGGTGACCGACGGGCTGGTCCACGTCGGGGTGCGCGGCGGACTGCAGTACGCCGTCGTGCCGGTGGTCGTGGACGGGGGACTCGATCACCTCGTGTACGCGGTGCGATCGGCTCCCGGCACCGGATTGCTCGATCGGGTAGGCGCAACCTTCGAGTTCCTGTTCCGTTTCTGGTGGCAGTTCCTGTTGGCCGGCGCGATCGCCGCGGCCATCGCCCTGGTGCTGGCCCGATGGCTGGCGCGCGGCATGACCCAGCCGCTCCGCGACATGGCGCAGGCGGCGCGACGCATGGAGACCGGGGACTACGCCCAGCGCGTCCATACCACGTCCCGGGACGAGGTGGGCCAACTGGCGACGGCGTTCAACCGCATGGGCGCGGAGCTGGAGAGCCTGGAGCGGCTGCGGCGTGAGCTCGTGGCCAACGTCTCCCACGAGCTGAAGACGCCCATCTCGGCGCTCCGGGCGCACTTGGAGAACCTGCTCGACGGCGTGGAGGAGCCCGATCGGGAGACGCTACAGGTGATGCTGACCCAGTCCGAGCGGCTGTCCCGATTGGTGGACCAGCTGCTCGACCTTTCGCGCCTGGAGTCGGGGGAACTCCCGCTTCGGCGCGAGGGCGTGCCGCTTCGCCGCCTCGTCGCCGAGGTCCTGTCGGAGGTGGAGGTCGTTCGCTCCGGCCGGGAGGTTCGGGTGGAGGACCGCGTGCCCGACGACATCCCTCCGGTCTTCGCCGACCGCGAGCGCCTGCACCAGGTCCTGTTCAACCTGCTCGACAACGCGGTCCGGCTCACGCCTCCTGGAGGTGAGGTGGTGGTCTCGGCCCACCGGGTCGACGGCCGCTGCGAGGTGAGCGTGGCGGACACCGGCCCAGGGATCCCGGCCGAGCACCTGCCCCGGCTGTTCGAGCGGTTCTACCGAGTCGATACGGCTCGCGCGCGCGACGACGGCGGCACCGGCATCGGCCTGGCCATCGCCCGCTCGGTGGTGGAGGCCCACGGCGGGCGCATCCGAGCCGAGAGCGAGGTGGGGAAGGGAAGCGTGTTCACCTTTGACCTGCCGGTCGCCCCCGCGGCCGGGACCGAGACAAGGAGGGCCTCGTGAAGTCATCGACCGTCACGATCGAGGTGTCGGCGCCCGCCCGGTACACCTACCTCGATCTCACCGAGGAGCTGGAGCGGGCCATCAAGGACTCGGGCGTCACCGACGGGGCGGCCATCGCGTTCTGTCCCCACACCACGTGTGCCCTCCTCATCAACGAGTGGGAGGAGGGTGCCCTGGAGGACTTCCGCAACCGGGTGCTGCATCTGGTGCCGGAGGACGTCTACTACGCCCACGACGACCTGGAGCGGCGGACCCAGAACCTGGCCGAGTCCCACGAACGCCAGAACGGCCACTCGCACGTGAAGTCGATGCTGCTCTCGGCGAGCTCGCACGCCATCCCGGTCTCGGCGGGGGAGGCGGTGCTTGGCCGGTGGCAGCGGCTGATCCTGTTCGAGATGGACGAGCCGAAGGGCCGCCAGGTCGTGTTCCACGTGTTCGGCGGCTGACCCGGGTAGCCTGAGGGTGACGATGCTGGCGGAGCGGAGGAAGTCGCGGCAGGTTCGCCTCGGCGACGTGACGGTGGGCGGAGACGCTCCCATCCGTGTGCAGTCCATGACCATCACGAAGACCGCCGATGTGAACGCGACGCTGCAACAGATCGCGTCGCTGGTTGCGTCGGGCTGCGAGATCGTCCGAGTGGCCGTGCCGCACTGGGAGGATGCCGAGGCGCTCACGGCGATCGCGGCCAAGTCCACGATCCCGGTGGTCGCGGACATCCACTTCCAGTGGAAGTATGCGATGGCCGCGCTCGAGGCCGGGGTGCACGGGCTGCGGATCAATCCGGGGAACATCAAGTACCAGGACAAGGTCCGGTTGATCGCCCGGGAGGCGAAGGACCGAGGTGTGCCCATCCGGATCGGGGTGAACGCCGGCTCGCTGGAGAAGGACCTCTTGGCCCGGTACGGGTCGCCCACGGCCGAGGCGTTGGTGGAGTCGGCCCTGGACGAGGCTCGGATCCTGGAGGACGAGGACTTCTTCGACATCAAGATCTCGGTGAAGCACTCGAGCGCGAGGGTGATGATTGAGGCCTACCGGATGCTCGCCGAGAAGTGCGACTACCCGCTCCACCTCGGGGTCACCGAGGCCGGGCCCATGCCGATCGGCGGCGTGAAGAGCGCGGTGGGCATCGGCACGCTGCTGGCGGAGGGGATCGGCGACACCATCCGCGTGTCCCTGACCGACGACCCGGTGGAGGAGGTCAAGGTCGGGATCGAGATCCTGAAGTCGCTCGGTCTTCGGAAGCGAGGCCTCGACCTGGTGGCCTGCCCGTCGTGCGGGCGGGCGGAGGTCGACGTGCTGGGCCTGACCAAGCAGGTGAACGAGGCGCTCTTGGCGAAGGGCATCACGGTGCCGATCCGCGTCGCGGTGATGGGGTGCGTCGTGAATGGGCCGGGCGAGGCCCGGGAGGCCGACCTCGGGATTGCGGCGGGCAAAGGCCAGGGCTTCCTCATCGTGAACGGCGAAGTGAAGGCGAAGGTGCCCGAGGACCGCTTCGTCGAGGCCCTGGTCGAGGAGGCCGAGCGCATCGCCGCGGAGCGCGCCGCCCAGCCCGTCACGGACTAACGCTTAGCGTTTCGCCAGCGCCAGGAAGTTTTCCACGATCCTGGGCCCTTCGGGCGTCAGGATCGACTCCGGGTGGAACTGCACGCCGAATCGCGGGAGCTCGCGGTGCTGCGTCGCCATGACCAGCCCGTCCTCGGTCCACGCGGCGAGCTGCAGCTCCGCCGGCAGGCTGTCGCGGACGACGACCAGCGAGTGATACCGGCCGGCCTCGAAGGGATTGCCCACGCCCTCCAGGATGCCCGTGGCGTCGTGGTAGACGAGCGAGGCCTTCCCGTGGACCGGGGAGGCTCGCTCCACCCGTCCCCCGCTGGCCATGCCGAGCGCCTGATGTCCGAGGCACACGCCGAGCACCGGCGTGGCCGGCGGAAGGATCCGCAGCAACTCGGGGAAGCAGCCGGCATCCTCGGGGCGGCCTGGCCCGGGGGACAGGATCACCGCGTCCGGGTCCCGAGCGGCCAGCGCCTCGGCCGGCTCGGCATCGCTTTTCACCACGTCGGTGGCGTATCCGAGGCTCTCGACCAGTTGGACCAGGTTGTAGGTGAACGAGTCGTAATGGTCGACGACGAGGATCATCGAGGCGTCTCCACGGTCTCCACGCTTTCCGCAGCCCTTACCCCGTCCTCGCTCTCGGCGACCGCCGGCAGGAGCGCGGCGGCCTTGGCCTTCGTCTCCCGAAGCTCCGACTCCGGGTCGGAATCGGCCACCACGCCGGCCCCGGCCTGGACGTGGGCCCGTCCGTCGGCGATCACGACCGTGCGGATCGTGATGCAGAAGTCGAGGTCGCCGGAGAACGTCCGGTATCCGACCGCACCCGCGTAGGGCCCACGCGCGGTCGGCTCGGCCTCCGCGATCAGCTCCATGGCCCGCCGCTTCGGCGCTCCGGTCACCGTCCCGGCGGGGAAGGTGACCGCCAGCGCGTCCAGCGCGTCCTGCCCGTCGGCCAGCTCGCCCTCCACGGTGCTCACGATGTGCATCACCTTGGAGAAGCGCTCCACCACCATGAGCTCGGTCGGACGCACCGTTCCCGGCCGGCACACGCGGCCGAGGTCGTTCCGGGCCAGGTCCACGAGCATCGCGTGCTCCGCCTGCTCCTTGGGGTCGGCGAGCAGCTCGTGCTCGAGCAGGCGGTCGCGCACGTCGGTCGCGCCGCGCGGCCTGGTCCCGGCGATGGGCCGGGTGGATGCGCGCCGCCCCTCCACCCGGACGAGCGGCTCGGGCGAGGACCCGGCGAGCTCCATCGACAGCATCCGGAGGAAGAACATGTACGGGGCCGGGTTCGAGACGCGCAGCCGACGGTAGATGGGGTAGCCGCCTTCGGCCGCGAGGAACGAGACGCGACGGGACGGCACGCCTTGATAGATGTCACCGGCCAGGATGTGCTCCTTGAACCCCGCGACGATCTCCCGGTACCGAGCATCGTCCATGTTGGCCCGGCCACCCGGTGACCCGTCGGTGCCGGCATCGGGATCGTCCTCGATCGGCGTGGGGGCCGGGGCCATGGCCGTGGACACGGTCCTGGCCAGCTCCTCCAGGGCGGACGCCCCCTCGTCGTAGGCGCCGGCGGACACGTGCGCCACCAGCAGCAAGCGCTGGCGCCAGTGGTCGAAGACCACGGCCCGATCCACGACCAGCAACCCGATGGCGGGACACGGCGCCGTGTCCGGGCGAGGGACCGGTTGCCCGTCCAGGAGCTCGGCCGCCTCGTACGCCAGGTAGCCCATGAGCCCACCCGTCAGCGACGGCAGCTCGGGCAGCCGGGGGCCGGCCAGGGATCGGGCCACGCGGCGGAGCTGCTCCCGCACCCCCAGGCCCGGAGCCGGCTCGGCGATGGGGAGCCCATCGCGACGGAGGTCCCGAAGGGCCACGCCCTGACGGTCCGCGGTGATCACTGCGGCGGGATCGCCCGCGGCGAAGGAGTACCGCCCCCATCGTTCGGATCGCTCGACGCTTTCAAGCAGGATCCCCGGCCCCTCGCCGGCCAGGGCCGGGAAGACGCCGACAGGCGTCGACACGTCGGCAAGGAGCTCGGTCCACATCGGGACGAGCGCCCACGACGAGGCGAGCTCGTCGAAGGTCCTGCGATCGGGCCGCACCTTCACGCCTTCGCCTCTCCTTCAAACACGAAGCCCCGGGTCCGTGCCCGGGGCCTCCATCGAGTCGGTGTGCTTCGGTGTGCTAGACGCGCGGCGGCTCCGGGCTCCTCGAGCCCCAGGGCCAGGACCAGCCGTTCTCCCGTCGCGCCATCGTGGCCGTGATTGTGCGGGTTTCGGCCGGGGGACGTCAACGGGACCGCCGCGGCGGGTTCGTGGAATCCGGCCACCGTTTCCGATACGTTCACGGACCATGTGCACGGCCCCGACGCCCGCGACCACGAGATGATGAGGAGGTCCGCTCGCCGTGCCGGCCTGTGGGCGGCGGTCGGGGCGCTGGGGGCCGTGCTGATCGGCTTGCCGGGACTGGCAGCGGCCAAGGTCACGCCGGGGCCGAAGGCGCCGGTGTCGTCCCTGCATTTCGAGGCCATCCCCAGGATCGGATCGAACTGGCCGGCGGATCCGACGGGGGCCATCGGGGAGACGGCCATCGTGACCGCGGTGAACACCTCGGTCGCCGTGTACGACCGGACCGGCGCAGCGTTGCTCGCCCCAACCTCGTTTGAGACTCTGGCCTCGTTCCCTCCGGGGACCGACGTGTTCGATCCGAAGGTGGTCTACGACCCCTACGGGAAGGAGTTCGTGCTGGTCTTCCTGGCCATAAACGACCCGCTGGAGCGATCCTGGATCGTGCTGTCGGCCATGCCCGGTGCCACCGCATCGGACCCGGCCACCTGGTGCGTCCACCAGGTCAAGGCGGACCAAGTGAAGGGGGACGGGAAGCAGTGGGCTGACTACCCGGGGCTGGGCTACGACCTCGACCGGGTGACCGTCACGAGCAACCAGTTCGACTTCGTCGGACCCCAGGGCTTCGCCTACGCACAGGTCCTGTCCTTCGCCAAGACGGAGCTGTACGACTGCACGCAGCCCCTGGAGTTCCAGGCCTTCGGCGGCGCGGCCACGAGCAACCCGGATGGCACCCGGGCGTTCACGGTGCAGCCGGCCACGAGCGCGGGGACCGCGCCGGCCGACCAATACCTGCTGTCCTATAAGCGAACCCAGGGCGGTGGATCGACCCTGGTGCTGTGGCGGCTGCGCCAGACCACGGACGGCCCCAGGCTGACGCGGGTGGCGATCCCTGTGGGGAAGGTGACCGTCTCCCCGTACGGCACGCAGGCGGGCGGCGGGCTGAAAAACTCGAACACGTGGTGGGATCCCGGAGACCTCCGGCTGGTGAACGCGTTCTACGACCCGGACTTGCAACGCGTGTACGCCGCCCACGTCATCTTCAAGAACCTGAAGCCGGATACCGCGACCGGCGGGTACCAGGAGGCGGCCATCCGCTGGTACGAGGTCGCTCCAGGCGCCCCGCTACGGGCCTCGGCGGTCACGAGAAGCGGCCTCGTGGGGACGCCGGAGACCGACGCGGGATGGCCGGTCGTCGCCACCGACGGCTTAGGCACGCTGTTCGTCACCTACAGCCGAGCCAGCGTGGTCACCGGCGAGTACCTCTCGGCCTACGTGGCGGAGATCCCCGCCGCCTCCACCAGTGCCGAGATCGCGTTGCTCGCCCCGGGCGATGCCCGGATGGAGGCCGTCCGCGGTCCGGAGCGTTGGGGCGACTACAACGGGATCAGCCGCGACCCAATCGACCCGGCCGTCATGGCCGTGGTGAACCAGTACGCGAAGTCGGACGGCTCCGGCCCCACGGCTGACTGGCAGGAGACGGTGGACCTGGTCGGCAACATCTGAGCGGGGCTGGCCTCCCCGTGCGGGCACGGGGAGGCCGGTATCCTGGGTCGTCCATGAGGATGTCCCGGCTCTTCGCTCGCACGCTCCGTGAGGATCCGAGCGAGGCCGAGGCGCCCTCGCACCGGCTGCTTCTCCGCGCCGCGTACATCCGCCAGGTGATGGCCGGGGTGTACACGATGCTCCCGCTCGGCCTGCGGACGATGCGCAGGATCGAGCGCATCGTCCGCGAGGAGATGGACGGCTCCGGGGCGCAAGAGATCCGGATGCCGATCATCCTTCCCGCGGAGCCGTGGAAGGTCACCGGCCGATGGCAGGCCTACGGCGAGACCATGTTCAAGCTGGTCGACCGGCACGGGCGAGAGCTGGGGCTGGGCCCGACCCACGAGGAGGTCGTGGCGCCGCTCGTCGCCGGGGAGCTCCCCTCGTACCGTGACCTGCCGGTCAACCTGTACCAGATCGAGTGGAAGTACCGGGACGAGTACCGGCCCCGGTTCGGGCTCCTGCGGGTGCGGGAGTTCCTGATGAAGGACGCGTACTCCTTCGACCGGGACGGCGAAGGATTGCGGGCCGCCTATGACACGATGCTCCAGGCGTACCGGCGCGTGTTCGATCGATGCGGCCTCACGTACGTGATCGTGGAGGCGGACCCCGGCACGATCGGCGGCGGGGTGAACCACGAGTTCATGGCCCACGCCGACGTGGGGGAGGACCTGTACGTCGCGTGCCCGAACGGCGATTACCTGGCGGACCTGGAGGCGGCGACGCTCCGCCCGCCCGAGCCCGCCGACACGACCGACCTCGAGCCTCTCACCGAGGTCTCCACCCCGTCGGCAGCGACGATCGAGGCCGTCTCGAAGCTGCTGGGCCGGCCGGCATCGCACATGCTGAAGTGCATCCTGTTCGACGTGGGCGGACGGGCCGTGGCGGTGCTCGTCCCTGGCGACCGGGAGGTGAACGAGACCAAGCTGGCGCGCCGGTTCTTCCCCGTCCCGGTCCGCCGGTTCGAGGACGCCGACTTCGCCTCCCTCGGACTGGTCAAGGGCTACGTGGGACCGCAGGGGCTGCCCGACGACGTCACGATCCTTGCCGACCACTCGGTCCGCGGAGGGAAGGACTGGGTGACCGGCGCGAACAAGGCGGAGCACCACGTGGCCGGGGCCAATGTCGGGCGCGACTTCCGCGTCGACGAGTACGCCGACCTGGTGCAGATCCGGGCGGGCGATCCCTGCCCAGCCTGCGGCCAGCCGCTTCGCATCGAACGGTCGATCGTTATCGGGCACATCTACCAGCTCGGCACGACCTACAGCGAGCCGCTCAAGGCGACGTTCGTCGACGAGGACGGCACGGAGCGGCCGTACGTCATGGGCTGCTACGGCCTGGGGATCACCCGGACCATCGCGGCGGCCGTGGAGCAGAACCACGACGAGCACGGGATCAGGTGGCCCAAGGCCCTGGCGCCGTTCGAAGTCGTGGTGATCGTGGCCAACCGAGACGACCAGCAGGTGACGGCGGAGGGGGAGCGGATCTACCTCGAGCTCGCCGGGCTCGGCGTGGAGGCTCTGTTCGACGACCGAGATGAGTCGGCCGGGGTGAAGTTCGCCGACGCCGACCTGATGGGGTTCCCGGTGCAGCTCGTGGTGGGGCGTCGGGGCGTGGACGCGGGGACGACCGACCTCAAGCTGCGGGCGACCGGCGAGCGGTCCACGGCGCCGCTGGACCGGGCGGCACAGGCCGCCGCCGACCTGTTGGCCGGGGCGCCGTAGCCCCGGTACGCTCGGCGGCATGGCCGTCGCCGTGCCCGGGCCGCTGAGGGACTTCGTGAAGCTCCATCCGGAGGTCGAGGCCGTGCTGCAGCACGTGGGCCTTCGGACATGGGACCTGCTCCTCATCGACCTCGACGGCAACTGGGTCCGCGACGAGTTTCCCTCCGAGGAGCGGGCCGAGGCGGCCTGCCGGGCCCTCGGTATCCGGATGCACCGTGGATGGGACGATCCCCGGATGGCCAGGAGGATGGGCCGGCGGGACCACTGGAACCGTCCCGGGGGCCAGCGCCGGGCCCTCTGAGGCGTCCACCGCCTCTCTTCAGAACAACGGGTTCGGTATACTCGAAACGCAAAGGAGCGGTTTCACCCGGAAGTGGGCGCTGCGCCCACTTTCTTTTTCGAGGGGCGCGATGGACGTGGAGGCGCTGGTCCGGCCGGTGGTCGAGTCGGCGGGGCTGGAGCTGTGGGAGGCCACCTTCCGAAAGGAGGGCGGCCGGATGGTGCTGCGGGTCGTGGTCGACCGCGAGGGAGGCGTCGACCTCGACACCATATCGGAGACCTCCCGGCGATTGTCGCGACGGCTGGACCTCGAGGACTTCGGGCCAGGCCGCTACGAGCTCGAGGTGAGCTCGCCGGGACTGGAGCGGCCACTCCGCCACCCGCGACACTTCGAGCGAAGCGTGGGAGCGAACGTGAAGGTGAAGACGGTGGGATCTATCGACGGCGCGAAGATGTACGAGGGCGCGCTGGTCTCGGCCGACGCGGAGGCGATCGTGATCGCCACCGACGGCGGAGAGTTGCGCGTCCCCTACGAGAACGTCGAGTCGGCGCGGACCGTCTTCGAGTGGGGACCCGACAGGAGTAGACGATGAATGCCGACATGATCGCGGCGCTCCGGGAGCTGGAGCGGGAGAAGGGGATCGCGTTCGAGACGATCCTGGCTGGTCTGGAGGAGGCAATGGCCTCCGCCTACAAGTCGTGGTGGAAGCAGCAGCATCCCGACCTCGAGGACGAGACCTTCGGCGTGCGGGCTTCGATCGATCCCGAGTCCGGCGACCTCCGGGTGTGGATCCAGGAGCTCGCCGAGACCGAGGAGGGCGAGCCCGAGGTGGTCTCGGAAAAGGAGGTCGAGGTCACCGACGAGTTCAAGGGCCGGATTGGCGCGCAGACGGCGAAGCAGGTCATCTTCCAGAAGCTCCGCGACGCCGAGCGCGAGATGACCTACGAGGAGTTCGCCGGCCGCGAGGGCGACGTCGTGACCGGGATCGTCCAGGCCCAGGAGCGGGACCGGCGGAGCATGCTGCTCGACCTGGGCAAGGTCGAGGCCCTGCTGCCCCACACGGAGCAGATCCCCTCCGAGCAGCTCCGCCACGGCGAGCGGGTGAAGGCTTACATCTCGGAGGTTCGTCGCGGCACGAAGGGACCGCAGATCGTCGTATCCCGGAGTCATCCCGGGCTACTCCGCAAGCTGTTCGAGATGGAGGTCCCCGAGATCGGGGAGGGGATCGTCGAGATCAAGGAGGTGGCTCGGGAGCCGGGACACCGCTCGAAGATCGCGGTGGCGTCGCGGGAGCCCGCGGTCGACCCGGTAGGGGCCTGCGTGGGTCCCAAGGGCTCGCGCGTGCGAATGGTCGTAAACGAACTCCGGGGCGAGAAGATCGACGTGGTGCCGTGGAGCGCCGACCCGGCGCAGTTCGTGGCGAACGCACTGCAGCCGGCGAAGGTGAAGGAGGTCATCACCGACCCCACCACCCAGACCGCCCTGGTCATCGTGCCCGACTATCAACTGTCGCTGGCCATCGGCAAGGAGGGCCAGAACGCGCGCCTGGCGGCCCGCCTCACCGGCTGGCGGATCGACATCAAGAGCGAGACGCAGCACGCCGAGGAGCTGCGCGCACCACGTGCGGCGCCTCCCACGACCGAAGTGGCCCCGCCCGAGGTCGAGGCGCCGATCAAGGTCGACGAGGAGCCCGCCACGGAGGAGCCCGCGCCCGCCGTGGTCGAGGAGACCGTCGAGGGCTGAGCGGTGGCTCCCCGCTCGGAGCCCGAACGGACCTGCATCGGCTGCCGGAAGACGGCGGGCAAGCGCGACCTCCTCAGGATCGTGCGGACGCCCCAGGGCGAGGTCAAGGTGGATGCGAGCGGCACGGCGCCGGGGCGAGGCGCATACCTCCACGCCGATCGGGCGTGTGTGACGGCGGCGATCGCGCGCGGGGCGGTGGCCAGGTCCATGCGGATGGGTCTGCGAGCTGAGGAAGCAGCTAGGCTAGGCGACGAGATCGAACGGGAGATCGAACGGGAAGTGCGGAGATGAGGGTTCACGAGCTGGCGAAGGAACTGGGGGTGACGAGCAAGGACCTGCTCGCCGCCCTCGAGGCAATGGGGTTCGAGGGCCGGACGGCGTCCTCCTCGGTCCCCGACGAGGCCGTCCCTCGCCTGCGGGCCTCGGGCGGCAAGGCCGTCCCCGGTGCCAAACCCAGGGCTGCCCGAGAGGAGCCGGTGGCCAGGGCTCGGGCCAGGCCGAAGGCCAAGGCCGAGCCCGAACCGGAGGCCAAGCCGAAGCCGGCGGCCAAGGCCGCCCCGGCAGCAGCCGGCCGGTCCGACGGGGCCGCCACCGCGACGGTCGCCGTTCCCCCGGTCGCTCCCGCTGCCCAGGCGAAGCCGGCACCGGCGGCGGCAGCGCCGGCCAAGCCGTCGCTGCCGTCCCTCAAGGTCGTGCGGGGTTCGAGCGCGCAGGACCTGGCCGAGAAGGTCGGCCGGACCCCTGCCGACATCGTGAAGATCCTCCTCTCGCTCGGAGAGATGGTGACCGCGACGCAGTCGCTCTCGGACGAGGCCATCGCGCTCGTCGCCACGGAGCTCGGCTACGAGGCCGAGGTCGTCGGCTTCGAGGAGGAGGTCGAGGAGGAGCAGGTCGACGAGAGCCGCCTTCGGCCCCGGCCGCCGGTGGTGACCGTCATGGGACACGTCGACCACGGCAAGACGCTCCTGCTCGACGCCATCCGAAAGACCGATGTCGTCTCGCAGGAGTTCGGGGGCATCACCCAGCACATCGGGGCTTACCAGGTGCACGTGAACGGGCGAGAGATCACGTTCATCGACACGCCGGGCCACGAAGCCTTCACGGCGATGCGGGCTCGAGGGGCGCAGGTCACCGACATCGCGGTGCTCGTGGTGGCGGCCGACGACGGGGTCAAGCCGCAGACGGTCGAGGCCCTGGACCACGCGCGGGCCGCCGGGGTGCCGATCATCGTCGCCGTGAACAAGGTGGACAAGCCGGAAGCCGACCCGCAGCGGGTCCGCCAGCAGATGGTGGAGCTCGGCGTGGTGCCGGCGGAGTGGGGTGGCACCGTCGAGTTCGTCGACGTGTCGGCGAAAGCCCGGACCAACCTGGACAGCCTGCTCGAGACGATCCTGCTGGTCGCCGACATCGAGGAGCTGAAGGCCGATCCCGAGGGCCGGGCCCGCGGCGCGGTCATCGACGCCAACCTGGACAAGGGCCGGGGAGCGGTCGCGTCGGTGCTGGTGCAGAGGGGCTCGCTCGACGTGGGGGATGCACTCGTCGCCGGCTCGGCCTGGGCCAAGGTCCGGGCCATGCTGGACGAGAACGGTCAGCCGGTGAAGGTGGCCGGCCCCAGCAAGCCGGTGCAGATCCTGGGGTGGTCGGCGGTGCCGAACGCCGGCGACGACTTCCGCGAGGTCGGGGACGAGCGCGAGGCCCGGCACCTGGCGCAGGAGCGGGAGGCCAAGTTCCGCGCGGCCGAGCTCGTGACCAGCCGGCCTCCCACCCTGCAGGAGCTCATGGCGCAGGCCCGCCAGGCCGAGGTCCCGGACCTGAACCTGGTGGTCAAGGCCGACGTCCAGGGCTCGCTGGGGGCCGTCGTGGACGCCTTCCTGAAGCTCCCGCAGGAGGAGGTCCGGGTGAACATCATCCACGGGGCCACCGGGGCGATCACCGAGAGCGACATCGCGCTGGCGATGGCGTCGAACGCCATCGTGGTCGGGTTCAACGTCCGCCCCGACGCGAACGCCCGGGAGCTCGCGGACCGTGAGGGCGTCGACGTCCGGCTGTACCGGGTCATCTACGAGGCCATCGACGACATCCGAAGCGCCCTATCCGGCATGCTGAAGCCCGACGAGCAGGAGATCGAGCTCGGCCGGGCCGAGGTTCGGGCCCTGTTCCGGGTCCCCAGGATCGGCGTGGTGGCTGGTTCCTACGTGGTGTCGGGCAACATCACGCGCAATTCGCGGGCCCGCGTGGTGCGCGATGGTGTGGTGGTGTACGAGGGCCGGATTGGTTCCCTCCGCCGGTTCAAGGACGACGTTCGGGAGGTTGCGGAGGGCTTCGAGTGCGGCATCTCGATCGAGAACTTCCAGGACGTCCACGAGGGCGACATCATCGAGGCGTACGAGGTCCGCGAGGTCGCCCGGCAGCTGTAGGGGCCGCGCCCGGAGGGCCAGATGCTCGTTGCGCTGGAACGGTTCGACTTGCGGATCCCCGGATGCGGGTCACTCAAGGAGAAGCGCCACGTGGTGAAGACGCTTACCGGTGGGATCCGGTCCAAGTTCAACGTCGCGGTGGCCGAGGTGGACCACCACGACCTGTGGCAGCGGACGACGATCGCCGTGTCGGCCGTCTCGGGCGACGAGTACCACGCGAAGCGGGTCATGCACGAGGTCGAGAAGTTCGTCGAGCGGTGGGCGGAGGTCGAGGTGATCGACGCGGACCTCACCCTGCACTCTCCCGATGACTGAGGGGAAACGCCCGGAAAGGGTGTCGGAGGAGTTCCGGGAGATCCTGGCGGAGGAGATCCCCAAGCTGAAGGACCCCAGGATCGGCTTCGTCACCGTGACGCACGTGCGGGTGACCCCGGACCTCCGGCTGGCTCGGGTCTTCTACACGGCGCTGGGCGAAGAGAAGGAGCGCAAGGCCACGGCGGCCGGCCTCCGCTCGGCCCGGGCGCACCTCCGCCAGGTGATCGGCGGGCAGATCCGTATCAAGACCCTTCCGGACCTCGAGTTCGAGGAGGACCGGTCGATCGAGGCTGCCGACCGGATCGACCGGCTGATCCACGAGCTCCACGAGGGGGAGCGGTGACCGACCAGCTGGCCGGGGCGGCCGAGGTCCTGTCGGGCGCGAAGGAGGTCGCGCTGGCCTGCCACGTGAACCCCGACACGGACGCGCTCGGCTCGATGCTGGGGCTGTCGATCCTCCTGCGGTCGCGCGGCGCCAACACCGTGTGCTCGTTCGCCAACGATCCGTTCGTCGTCCCTCGGTGGGCCGAGGTCCTGCCGGGCACCGACGCGCTTGTCCCACCGAAGGAGTTCCCCAAGGAGCCGGGGATCATGGCGACGTGCGACGCCGCCTCCATGGACCGGCTGGGCTCGCTCGCCGCCACCGCGGCGCGGGCCAGCGAGCTGATCTGGATCGACCACCACGTGAGCAACGAGGGGTTGGGGACCATCCCCCTGATCGACCCGTCGGCCTCGTCGACCTGCGAGATGGTCTACCGGCTGGTACGGGCGATGGGGGGGAGCTGCCGGACGAGGCGGCCATGTGCCTTTACGCCGGGGTCGTGACCGACACCGGGAGGTTCCAGTACGCGTCGGTCAGCCCGGACACCCTGCGCCTGGCGGCGGAGCTTCGTGAGCACCCGTTCGACCACACCCGGCTGGCCCAGGCGCTGTACGAGGACAACGCAACCACGTACCTGAAGCTTCTCGGCGTCGCGCTCCACCGCATCACGCTGGCCGAGCAGGCCGACCTGGCATGGACGTACCTGACGCAGGCCGACCTGGCCGACGCCGGCGTGCACCCGAGCGAGACCGATGATCTCATCGACGTCGTCCGGACCGCGCGGGAGACCGACGTGGCCGCGGTGATGAAGCAGCAGCATGACGGGAGGTTCCGGGTCAGCCTGCGCTCGCGGGGGGGCCACGACGTGTCGAAGGTCGCGTCGACCTTCGGCGGAGGCGGCCACCGCCTGGCGTCGGGGTACACGTCGAACCACGGCCTGGCCGGGACGGTGGAACGGCTGGAGGCCGCCCTCCGGGGCGACCCCGTGGAGCCGTGAGCCCCGCAGAGGGGCTCCTGCTGGTGGACAAGCCGAGGGGCGTCACGTCTCACGACGTGGTCGACCAGGCTCGGCGGGCCCTCGGCATCAGGAAGGTGGGGCACGCCGGCACCCTCGACCCCATGGCCACCGGGCTCCTGATCCTCGGCGTGGGGCGGGCCACCCGCCTCCTCCGGTTCCTGGGGGAACTCCCGAAGACCTATGAGGGCACCGGGCTGCTGGGGGTGGAGACCGACACCCTCGACGCCGAGGGCCAGGTGGTCCGGACCGCCGAGGTTGAGGTGGACCGTGCCGCTCTTGAGAGGGCCATGGCGGCGCGGGTCGGGGGATCGATGCAGCGCCCGCCGGCGTACTCGGCGGTCAAGGTCGGTGGCCGCAAGCTGTACGAGGCGGCTAGGAGCGGGGACCCGGTGGAAGCGGCGCCCCGCCCCGTCCGGGTGGACGCGTTCGATCTGCTGGCGTTCGACCCGCCGCGGTTCGACTTCCGGGCCACCGCTTCCGGCGGGACATACGTGCGGGTCCTGGTGGCCGACGTGGGAACCGACCTCGGCTGCGGCGCCATCTCACCGGCTGGTGCAGGACGGCTATCGGGCCGTTCCGCCTCCGGGATGCCGTCGGATGCGAGCGAGGCCCGCGAGCCGCTCCCGCTCGACCGGGCGCAATGGCGCACCTTCCTCGGATCGACCTCGAGGCCGAGGAGGCGACCGCGGCGAGCCACGGGCAGGATCCTGGGTCCGGCGGGGATCGAGGGACCGTACGCCGTGTTCGGGCGCGGGGCGTGGGCTCATCGGCGTGTATCGCGACGATGGAGCGAAGGCCCGACCCGAGGTCATCTTGGCGTAGGCTTCGGTCTCATGGCCGAACGGGACGCCCGAGCCGCACGCAAGAAGCTCATCTGGCGGGTCGTGCAGATCCTCGTCTCCGTCGTGCTCGTCGTGGCCATCTTCGCCTACGCCATCCCGAAGATCGCCGACTACGGGGCGGTGTGGCAGGCCTTCACCAACATGACCTGGCTCGAGCTCACGTCGCTGGTCGTGGCAACGGTCTTCAACCTGTTCACGTACTGGTGGCAGAACATGGCGTCGATCCCCGGGCTGGGGTTGTGGCAGGCGGCCGTGAACAACCAGACCACGACCTCGATCGCCGACACGATCCCGGGGGGCGGCTACATCGCGGTCGGGGTCGGGTACACGATGTACCGGTCGTGGGGGTTCCCGACCTCGGTCATCGCCCTGTCCGCGCTGGTCACCGGGATCTGGAACGTGTTCATGAAGCTCGGCCTGCCCGTGGTCGCGCTCGCGATCCTGGCCGTGCAGGGCCAGGCGAGCGGGGGACTCGTGCTGGCCTCGTTGGTCGGCGTCGTCGTCCTGGCCGGCGGGGTCGTGCTGTTCGCGCTGGTGCTGTGGAAGAAGGAGTTCGCCCGCCGGATCGGGGACGCGCTGGGACGGGCCGTCTCGTTCCTGCTGCGGCTGATCCGAAGGCCGGCCCGTCGAGCACTGGGGAGAGGCGGCGGTCCGGTTCCGCCGGCAGACCATCGACCTGGTGTCCAAGCGGGGGATCGCGCTCACCGTGACCACCATCGTGAGCCACCTGGCGCTGTTCCTGGTCCTTTTGCTCGCCGTCCGCCACGTCGGCGTCTCCGAGACCGAGATCAGCACGGCCCAGGTCCTCGGCGTGTTCGCCTTCGGACGACTGGTGACGGCGCTGCCCCTCACGCCCGGTGGCCTCGGCCTGGTCGAGCTGAGCTACATCGGCGGCCTGATCCTGGCGGGCAGGGCACACGCGAACGTGCCGACGGAGGTCTTCCACGCCCAGGTGGCGGCGGCGGTCCTGGTGTTCCGCACGCTCACCTACGGGATCCAGATCCCGCTGGGAGCGTTCACCTATCTGATCTGGCGGCTCAACAAGAGTTGGCGGAAGCCCGTGGCGGCCGAGCACGAGCCGCAGGCCGCCGCCGCGGTCCCGCAGGCCTAGGGCTCCCCCGTCCCCGCGGGGACGGGGGAGCCCCGCATCCGCATGGCCACGTCGCGGACCTCGGTGGCCAGGGCCGCCGAGCCGAGCGCCACGCCGGTCCCCAGCAGCACGCCGGCCACCACATCCGACAGCCAGTGCGCGTTCAGGTAGACGCGCGAGAAGGCCATCACGAAGGCGAACAGCACGGCGATTGCCTCCCACTTCCGCCGGCGTGGCCCCGATGGCATGAGCACCAGCACCAGCGCTACCGCCGTGGCCGCGGCGGCCACCGCATGGCCGGAGGGGAACGAGTAGCCTGTGGTGGCCACGAGCTCGTTCGGTGGCCGGCCACGGTGGAGGTAAGCCTTGGCCGCCGTCAGGAGCACCTCGGCCGCGACCCAGGTGAGGACCCAGGCTCCGAGGGCCCGCCACCTCCTGCGGAAGGCCAGCCAGAGCGTGACCACCGCCCGCAAGGGGATGGTGATGTATCCGCCGCCGATCACGTTCAGGGCGCGGGCCACCCCGGACAGGATCACGTTTCGGATGTCGTCCATGGCCCGGTAGGTGAACTCGTCGATGCGCCCGATGGGGGCCAACGTGGTCTTCGGCGCGGCTCCGGGAGGATGGCGCCCGACGCCGATGAACAGCAGCACCAAGAAGAGCATCAGGCAGAGTGAATACAGGAAGGTCCGACGGTGGTTGCTCAGCACGTGCCCTCGCCTATCCAGGACAGGGCGGGGCCTCCGCTCCACACAGGATGAGCCCGGTGTCCTGCCTGGCGCGTTCCACCAGCACCGAGCGGGAGACGAACGACAGGGCCTGCTGGGCCTCCAGCGCGAGCGTCGCCGACGCCCCCGCGGCGAACCGGAACTTGTTCGTGACGCAGCCTCCTTGGAACCGGAGGTACCGGTTGACCTTGAAGGTCGGCGGCAGGCTGATGGGCTCCTCGTAGACACGGACGCCCGGCTGGTTGACCCCCGCAGTGACCTCGATCGCGTTCGACACGTCGCACGACGCGGTCAGTGTCACTTCGAGCGCCCGGATGCCGGCCCGGTCGGAGTCCAGGAAGAACTGGGCCGAGCCGCTTCCGATCCGCGAGCCGTCGTAGGACCAGCCGGACGGGAACTCCGCGATGCAGGGGAGGAGCGTGGCCGACGGCACGGCCTGCGCCGCCAGGATCAGTGCCTTGGCGTCCTTGCTCCGGCACGTCGGCTCGTGCAGGTACGCGCCGGCGCACGCGGGCAGGAAGGCCGCGGCGGCTACCAGCACGACCATCCCGCCGCGGATCCGGCCTCGGAGCCTCACGCGAACACGTTCCAGTTCTGGAGGACCAGGAGGAGGGCCACGAGCGCCAGCACGAGGACGCCCACGGTGCGGACGATGCGCCGCACGCTCCACCGCTGGATCGAGACGGGCTCCCGGTCCGGCGAAAGGGCCCGGAACTCGCCCACGAGGTCCCGGCCGTCCTGCTTCATCATGCGTCCGCAGCTGCGTGGGGCTGGCCACCCCTCGGGCGGCGGCGAAGGCCTCGGCGATCTCGTCCTCCGTGAAGAACGCGAGCGCGTGCTCGTAGACCCGCTCGGCGTCGCTCTGCACCGCGAGGACCAGCATCATGTTCGCCAGGTCGACGGCCTGCCGCCACGGCGACGGCCGGACCTGGGCGAAGAACACGTCGATCAGCAGGAGCTTGCCGTCCCGCACCATGAGGTTCGCCGGCTTGATGTCCCGGTGGGCGAGCCCCGGCGTCCCACAGCTTCCGGACGAGCTGCAGGCCCTCGTCGATGCACCGCGTCGTCGATCTCGGCATCGCCGATCTCCACGGCGCCGTCGAAGAACTCGGTGACGATCATGTACTCGCGCTCCGGCGTGATCTCGACGATGCCGTAGGGCTTGGGGGTGGGAAGCCCGTCGTCGTGGAGCAGGCGCAGCGTGTAGTCCTCGTACTCGACGAACCGGCGGACCGATCTGGAACGGGGTCTCGTCCTCGAGCGCGCCGTACAGGATGGTGCGGCCCAGCTTGTACCAGCGGTCCGCCCGGACGTGGCTCTTCGCGTAGAGCTTGCCGAACAGGTACTGTCCGGGTCGCCCCTGGCCCCACCCGCAGGCGCAGCGGCGTCGACCCGCCGGACCCCTCCAGCCCGACCGGCTTGATCTGGAGGACCTCGTAGCCCGAGCTGGTCCTGGACGGCGCGCCGGATGGCCTCGCCCCGCTTGCCGCCCGACGTCGAGGTGGGCCGCCTTCCCTCTCCGGTAGCGTCACCGGGAACACCTCGTTCGGCGTGAACCAGCGGAACGCGACCAGCGGGATGGCGACGCCCAGGATGGCGCCGAACCCGGCGTCGGAGGGATGGTCGACCGCGAGGTAGAGGCGGGCGAAGACGAGCCCGAGGATGACGGCCGCCCACGATCCACTTCGATATCTCGCGGGGACGACCCGGAACGACCAGCGCGTACGTGATGCCGACGAGCGAGGCGGCCAGCCCCACCACCGGCCGGGAGGGCATCGAATACCCGCTCCCACGGCGCGATGATCGTGATGCCGAGCGGCCGGCTTCGTCCCAGACAGGACCGAGATCTGGTAGGCGACGAGCTCGGCGGCGAGCATGCTCCCAAGGAACACGAACAGGTGCCTCCAGCGCCGGAAGCCGACGAGCGCCGCGATGGTGCCCCATCGGAGCGCGCGGATGGTCCATCTCGACGCCAGGAGGTTGACGAACAGCACGACGTCCGTGAGGGAGTCGTTGCGGAGGCTCGCGATCCAGCGCAGCCGTAGGGTGTCGAACCGGTCGAAGATCCCGCCGAGCGGCTGGAAGAACACCACGCCGAGCAGGACGCTGCCGAAATAGACGACCATGATGATCCAGAACTTGCCGCTCCGACCGAGAACGTGGGGGAGTGGCGGCGCTTCGCCGGAGGGTCGCCGGTGCCGCCTGCCGCCTTCGCCGGGCCGCCGGCGGCGCTCCTCCCGTGTCCCGCTGAGGGTCTCGTCGGTGACGTCCAAGGATCGCCCGTTCGTCGAAAGCCCGACTCTACTCCAGGGCGTCCGGGATCCCGTGCTCGGCGAGCCATCCGGCGGCCACCGCGGCGGGTGTTTCGCCGGCGGCGATGTCGCCGTTCATGCGCTGGAGGTCCTCGGTGGTCAGGGCGGCCGACACGGCGTTCGTGACCTCCGCCAGCCTGGACCCGAACCTCCTCAGCGCGTCGGTGCGGACGATGGGCGTGACGTTCTCGGCCGGCTGGAGATGGCGGTCGTCCTTCAGCAGGACGAAGCCGTGGGCATCGATCTGTCCGTCGCTCGTGAACAACAGGGCCGCCTGCACCTGCCCGGCCTGGAGGGCCGCCACCGTGAGCGCGCCTCCCTCGTCCAGCGGCACGAACGACTCGAACCCCAGGCCGTATACCGATTCGAGGCCCGCCAGGCAGAGCGCTCGCTCGCGACACTCGGGCGGCCCGCCGAAGGCCATCTGCGACGCGACCGGCCCGAGGTCGCTGATGGTTTGCAGGCCGTACCGAGCCGCGGTCTCCTTCGTGACGACGATCCCGTTCCGGTCCTGCGCCGGTGAGGGCGCGAGGACGGTGAGGCCGCGCGGCGCCATCGCGCGCGCCAGCGCGCGATGCGTGGCCTGCTCGTCGGGCGATGCCGAGCCCTCCCCGGCCACGAACTCGAGCGCGCTCCCCGCGTACTCCGGGACGAGCTCGACCAGCCCGCGCTGGAGCGCGGGCTCGACGAGCTCCCTCGCCCCCAGGTCGAGCGCGAGCTCCACCCGGAAGCCGGTCGACCGCGAGGGCCTGCCCGTACAGCTGCGCGAGCAGGACGCTCTCGGAGAAGTTGAACGACGCGACCGTGATCGCATCGTCGTCGAGGGCGGTCGTCCTGGGGGCCGGGGCCGACCCGCACGCCGCGAGCAGCAGGAGGGGGACGAGCATCGTGCTTTGCCGCCGAAGCACCCGCCGTCCTCCTTCGGGCGTGGGACCGGCCCAGGCTATTCGAAAGCCGCGCGTGCCGGGGCCGGCCAGGATCTTTCGATAGGCTGCCGCGCGTGGAGCTGCGGCACGGACTGGAGTCGCTTCCCATCGGCGACGGCGCCACGGTCGTGACCGTCGGGTTCTTCGACGGCGTGCACCTGGGCCATCAGGCGGTGTTCCGCCGAACCGTGGAGGTCGCCCGGGAGCGCGGGCTGCGTTCCGCCGTGGTCACGTTCGACCGACACCCCCGGGAGACCCTGACGCCGGGCAGGGAGCCCAAGCTCCTGACGACGCCGGACCGCAAGGCCAGGCTCATCGAGGCGGCCGGCGTGGACGTGCTCCTCGTCCTCCGGTTCGACCGAGCCTTCTCCCTGCTTTCGGCGGAGGAGTTCGTCCGCCGTGTGCTGGCGGAGGGCCTGCACGCGAAGCACGTGGTCGTGGGGGCGAACTTCACGTTCGGGCACGAGGCCCGGGGCACGGTGGAGACGCTCCGCACCTTAGGGCCGGCCCACGGATTCACCGCCGAGGAGGTCCCCATCTTCGAGCTCGATGGTCGTCCCGTCTCCTCGTCCTCGATCCGCGAGGCGCTCGCCGAGGGCGAGCTCGAGTGGCCGACCAGGGCGCTCGGCCGCCGGTACGCCGTCGACGGGACTGTGGTCACCGGGGCGGGGCGGGGGGTGGACCTCGGCTTCCCCACGGCGAACCTGGAGACCGATCCCCGGGTGCTGCTGCCGAAGACCGGCATCTACGCGGGACGCGCGTTCATCGAGGATCGCCCCCTCGTCGCGGCCATCAGCGTGGGGACGAATCCGACGTTCGGCAGGGAGCCGATCCACGTCGAGGCCCACCTGCTCGACTTCGACGGCGAGCTCCACGGGGAACCCCTCACGGTCGAGTTCTGGGCCCGGCTCCGCGACGAGGAGAGGTTCCACTCGCCCGAGGCGCTTGCCCTGGCCATGGCCGACGACGTCCGCAGAACCCGCGAGCTCGTGCCGGCCCCCCAGGGAAAGCCGGCATGAAGGGCCGCCATCGACGCCCCGGGCTGGTCGGCTTCGCCGCAGTGCTGGCCGCGCTGCTCGTCGTGGCGGGGGCGGCGGTCGCCGTGCGGGCTTTCGCGGAGCGCTCGCCGATCGAGCCCAGCGCGAACGCCGCACTGTCCAAGGCGCCAGAGGGGAGCGGCGCGAGCGGGTCCCCCTCCCCGGCTGCCGGATCCCCGGCCGACGGAGCAGCCCAAGCGGGGAAGGCTCTTGATCCACGGGACGGGGGACGTGAGCCTTGACCCGAGCTACATCCCGGCCTTTCGGACCCAGGGCTACGGCTGGGCATGGTCCGGCCTGTCCGGCCTGTTCCAGCGAGACGACCTCACGGTGATCAACCTGGAGTGTCCGGCGACCGAGGTGAACGACCCGGAGCCGAAGCAGTTCGTGTTCCGGTGCGATCCTGCCGCGCTTCCGGTGGCTCGGCGATCCGGCGTCGAGGTGGCGAACCAGGCGAACAACCACGCGTACGACCAGGGTCCGAACGGCCTGCTCGACTCCACCCGGCAGATCCGCCGAGCGGGCATCGCACCCGTGGGCGCGGGGGCCGACCAGGAGCGAGCGCTGGGGGCCGCCACCTTCGACCTGCGGGGCTGGAGGGTGGCCGTCGTGGGGATCGACGAGGTGCTCGACCCCACGTACATGGTGGCCGGCCAGGACCGGCCGGGCAAAGCGGCGGGACACGACTTCGGCCTGGCCCTTCGGGCAGTCCGGCAGGCCGCTGCCCGGGCCGACATCGTCGTGGTGATGATCCACTGGGGGGTCGAGCTCGACACCCAGCCCCGCGCGTACCAGGTGGAGAAGGCCCACCGGATGATCGACGCCGGGGCCGACGTAATCTTCGGGGGCCACTCGCACCGCCTCCAGCCCCTCGATACCTGCCGGGGCCGGCCGATCTTCTAAGCCTGGGCAACTTCGTCTGGCCCGACCTGTCCGAGGAGGGCTCCACGACGGGCGTGGCCGAGGTCCGGGTGACGCCGCAGGGCCGATTCACGTCCCGGCTGCTGCCGGCCTACGTCGTCTCCGATGGCCACCCAGTGCTCCGCTGACGGGGTCTGGTAGCCTTTCCGCTGGTCATGGCACTGACGACGGAATCCCGATCCAAGATCATCGCCGAATATCGACGTACCGATACCGACACCGGCTCGGCCGAGGTCCAGATCGCGGTGCTATCCACGCGCATCAACGACCTCACCGAGCACCTGAAGAGCCACAAGGAGGACCACCACTCCCGGCGCGGCCTGCTCCAGATGGTGGGGAGGCGCCGGCGGCTGCTCGAGTACCTCCGGCGCAAGGACATCGAGCGATACCGGACACTCATCGCCCGCCTGGGACTCAGGCGGTAGCACACGAAGAGGCGGCGGGAGCCGCTCTTGACAGAGGAGTGATGCGAACGAGCAGCTGAATCGGCGAAAGGAGGGGGTCGGTTATCAGTAGCGAGTCCCCGGGCCCCCGGAGGCTCACCACTGACAACTGGCCGACCTCCCCGCCTCCGACATCACCCGTCGGTCCTCGCGGGCCAACCGCGCAGGACGCACCCAAGGAGGAAGGCCAGTGGCCGTCATCAAGCGCACCAAGACCGTGGGCTCGCAGGACATGACCTTCGAGTCCGGCAGGCTCGCGATGCAGGCGGAGGGATCCGTCGTCGTCACCTACGGCGAGACCCAGATCCTCGCCACCACCACCACCGCCGCGCCCCGTGAGGGCATCGACTTCTTTCCCCTCACCGTGGACGTCGAGGAGCGGATGTATGCCGCGGGGAAGATCCCCGGAGGGTTCTTCCGCCGCGAGGGCCGGCCATCCGAGACCGCCATCCTCACCGCCCGGTTGATCGACCGGCCGCTTCGCCCCACCTTCAAGGACGGGTACCACGACGAGGTCCAGGTCGTGGTGACGGTGCTCTCGGCCGACCTGGCCAACCCCTACGACGTCCCCGGCATCAACGGGGCCAGCCTGTCGACGATGATCGCCGGGCTCCCGTTCGACGGCCCGGTGGGCGCGGTGCGGATGGGCCTGATCGGCGGGGAGTGGCGGATCAACCCCACGTTCCAGGACCTGGAGATGGCCACCTTCGACATCATCGTGGCGGGCCGGCGGAACGACGGGGGCGGCATCGACCTTTTGATGATCGAGGGGGAGGCCCCCGACAACACGTGGAACCTGCTCGCTGACGGCGGCGCGGCGGTGGCCCCCACCGAGGAGTCGGTGGCCGAGGGTCTGGAGGCGGCCAAGCGGGCCATCGGCGAGATCATCGACTTCCAGATGGAGTTCCTCTCGGAGCTCCAGGTGGCGCCGAGGCCGTTCGAGCCGAAGCCGCTGTTCTCCGACGAGACCTACGAGGCCGTGGCGGAGTTCGCCTCCAAGCGCCTCGAGGCGGCGCTCGTCCCGGAGAAGAAGGCGCGGGACGCGGCACGCGACCAGCTCAAGGAGGAGCTGAAGGCGCACCTCCTGGTGACCTGGGGCGAGGAGGCGTTCGCCGGGCGGTCCGCCGAGATCTCGCCCGCGTTCAAGGAGCTGGAGAAGCGGGTGATGCGAAAGCGCATCCTGGAGGAGGGCGTTCGCCTCGACGGCCGCAAAGCCGACGAGATCCGGACCCTGTCCTCCGAGGTGGGCATGGTCCCGCGGGCCCACGGATCCTCGCTGTTCCAGCGGGGCGAGACCCAGGTCCTGAACGTGACGACGCTCGGGATGCTGCGCATGACCCAGATGATCGACACCCTCGATCCCGAGGACTCCAAGCGGTACATCCACCACTACAACTTCCCGCCGTTCTCGACCGGCGAGGTCGGCCGGATCGGTTCGCCTCGCCGACGGGAGATCGGCCACGGGGCGCTCGCCGAGCGGGCGCTCGTGCCGGTGGTGCCCCCCGAGGAGGAGTTCCCCTACGCCATCCGGCTCGTGTCCGACGTGCTCTCGTCGAATGGCTCGACGTCCATGGCCAGCGTGTGCGCCTCAACGCTCTCGCTGATGGACGCCGGCGTGCCCATCAAGGCGCCGGTGGCCGGCATCGCCATGGGCCTCATCGCCGAGTTCGACCGCTACGTGACGCTCACCGACATCCTGGGGGCGGAGGACGCGCTCGGCGACATGGACTTCAAGGTTGCCGGGACCAAGGACTGGGTCACCGCGATCCAGCTCGACATGAAGGTCACGGGCCTGCCGGCCGAGGCCCTAAACCAGGCCCTCAAGCAGGCCCGGGAGGCTCGCCTGTTCATCCTGGACACGATGCTCCGCACGATCGGGGAGCCCCGGAGCGAGGTGAACTCCAAGGCCCCGCGGATCCTCACCATCCAGATCCCGGTGGACAAGATCGGCGAGGTCATCGGGCCCAAGGGCAAGCGCATCAACGAGATCATCGCCGTGACCGGCGCCGACATCGACATCCAGGACGACGGCACCGTGTTCATCGGCTCCCGGGAGGGCGCCGGCGCGGACCAGGCGGCGAAGATGATCGACGAGATCGTCAACCCGCGGCCGCTCTCGGTCGGCGAGCGGTTCACCGGCAAGGTCGTGAAGACCACGACTTTCGGCGCGTTCGTGAACCTCGTGCCCGGCAGGGACGGTCTGGTACATATCTCCAAGCTCGGTAAGGGCAAGCGCCTGTCCTCCGTGGAGGAAGCGGTGAAGGAGGGCGACACCCTGGAGGTCGAGATCCAGGAGATCGACCAGATGGGCAAGGTCAGCCTGAAGCCGGTCGGGGAGGAGTGGGCGATCCCCGAGGGCATGGAGGTGGAGGAGCAGCCCCGCCGGGAGCGGCGGGACGGTGACTCGCGGGGCGGTCGCGGACGCGACCGCGACCGCGGGCCCAGGGACCGCGAGCGCCGGGACCGGCCCTCGCACTAGGCTCTCGCCCATGCCCATCCGCCGGACCGAGTTCGAGTCGGGCCTGCGAGTCGTGACCGAACGCATGCCCGGCGTCCGGTCGGTGGCTCTGGGGTTCTGGGTGCTGGCGGGGTCGCGGGACGAGCCGCCCCCCATCAGCGGCTCGTCCCACTTCCTCGAGCACCTGCTGTTCAAGGGGACGAAGACCCGAACCGCCCGCGACATCGCCGAGGCCTTCGACGCGGTCGGCGGAGACGTGAACGCGTTCACCGCCAAGGAGTACACGTGCTTCTACTCCCGGGTGCGTGACCGCGACCTCCCCATGGCCGTCGACCACCTGTCCGACATGCTCCAGAACTCCGTGATCCGCACGTCGGACCTCGAGGCCGAGCGCAAGGTGATCCTCGAGGAGATCCACATGCACGAGGACACCCCCGACGACCTCATCCACGACCTGCTGAACCAGACCCTGTGGCCCGACCACCCCCTCGGCCGGCCCATCCTGGGGACGGTGCAGAGCATCACGGCGGCCACCCGCGACCAGGTCAGGCGGTTCTACAAGCGCCACTACGTGCCGGGGAGCCTGGTGATCGTGGCCGCCGGGAACGTCCAGCACGACTCGCTCCTCCAGCTGATCTTCTCCGGCATGCCGACCGGCCGCAAGCGCTCGGACGGCCCGAGCTCGTGGAACCGGCGGCTGGGGGGCAACCCGCCGGCCCCCTCGGGGAAGACCCTGGTGAAGAAACGGAAGACCGAGCAGGCTCACATCTGCCTGGGGACGAACGGCCTGGCCCGCAACGACCCGGAACGGTTCGCCTTCGGCATCGTGAACGCCGCGATCGGGGGAGGCATGTCCTCGCGGCTGTTCCAGGAGATCCGGGAGAAGCGGGGCCTGGCCTACTCGGTGTACAGCTACCACTCGCAGTACGCCGAGGCCGGCCTGTTCGCCGCGTACGCGGGGACCACGCCGGCCCGGGCCCGGGAGGTGCTCGACATCCTCCGGGAGCAGCTGGCCGAGGTGGCCGAAGGCGCGCTCTCCGAGGAGGAGTTCGAACGGGCAAAGGGCCACATGAAGGGATCGCTCGTCCTGTCCCTGGAGGACCCGAGCGGCCGGATGTCACGCCTGGGCAAGTCCGAGATCTCGCACGGCGAGATCCTGACCGTGACCCAGATCCTCCAGCGGATCGAGGCCGTGACGCTCGACGACGCTCGCCGGGTGGCCAAGCGCGTCCTCTCGCAGCCGCTGGCCCTGGCGATGCTCGGTCCGTTCAAGAGCGGGAAGGAACACCTGGCGTGATCAGGGTCGGCGTCATCGGCGCCGCCGGGCGCATGGGCCAGATGGTGTGCCGGACCGTGGCCGGCGAGCCCGACCTCGCGCTGGTCGCCGCCATCGACCGGTCCAAGGTGGGCCAGTCCATCGGGTCGCTGATCGGCCAGCCCAAGCTGGACGTCCCCATCTCCGACGAGCTGGACCGCCTGCTGGAGGCGGAGGTGGAGGTGGCCGTGGACTTCACGCACCCCGAGGTCGTCATGGACGACGTCCGGTGGTGCATCGAGCACGGCATCAACCTTGTGGTGGGCACCACCGGCATCGCGGAGGACGAGCTGGACGAGATCCGCAAGTTGATCGAGGACGAGGGAGGCGAGCCGAACGTGATCGTCGCCCCGAACTTCGCCCTCGGCGCGGTGCTGATGCAGCGGTTCGCTGCCGAGGCGGCCCGGTTCTTCCCCGCCGCGGAGATCATCGAGCTGCATCACGACGGCAAGGCCGATGCCCCGTCCGGGACCGCGCTGTCGACAGCTCGGCGGCTGGTGGAGGAGCGCGGTGGCGAGTACCGGGGCCCCTCGGCCGAATCGATCGAGGGCGTCCGGGGCGGCGAGGTCGATGGCGTGCGGGTCCACTCGGTTCGACTGCCCGGCCTGGTGGCCCACCAGGAGGTCATCCTGGGCGGCCAGGGCCAGACCCTCACCATCCGCCACGACTCCACGGACCGGAGCTCCTTCATGCCGGGCGTGTTGATGGCCATCCGGGCCGTGTCCACCCGGCCGGGCCTGACCGTGGGCCTGGAGCCGCTCCTCGACCTGCCGGCGAAGTGAGCCGGCGGCTGGCCACCGTCTTCGCCCACCCCGACGACGACACCTACGGCGTGGGGGGAACCGTGGCCCTGCACGCCGATAAGGGCATCGAGGTCACGGCGATCTTGGCCACCAGTGGGGAGGCGGGGCGGATCTTCGACCCCAGCCTGGCAACGCAGCAGAACCTGGGCAAGGTCCGGGAGGCCGAGGACCGGGCGTCGTGGGCCGAGCTCGGCGTGAAGACGGCGTTGCACTTCCTCAAGTACCCCGACGGGGGCCTGGCGCGCGTTCCCGGTGACGAGCTGGTCGGCCGCATCGCCGGGCTCCTCGAGGCGGCCCGCCCCGACGTGGTGGTGACGTTCGGCCCCGAGGGCGTGACCGGCCACGAGGACCACATCACGATCGGCAAGGCCGCGACCGCCGCCTTCCACCAGGCCAGGGAGCGCTCCACGGGCGAGGGCTTCGCCCGGCTGCTGTACGTGGCGATCCCGCAGTCGAACCTGGACCGGTGGAACGCGCTCCTGCGGGAGCGAGGGATGGACCCACTCGATCCCACCCAGCCGTTCGTCCCGCGCGGGGTCCCCGACGAAACCATCGGGGTGATCGTGGACTGCTCGCAGGTGTACCCGCGCAAGCTGGAGGCCCTCCGCCAGCACAAGACCCAAGGTGAGCTAGAGGACGTCCCGTACGAGCTCTGGCCCGAGGTGCTCGGCCGGGAGGCGTTCGTGATGGCGTGGCCGGAGCGGGCGCCGGGGAACCCGGTCCTGTCCGACGTGTTCGACGGCCTCCCCGCCGCGTAAGCTCGGGGGACCGTGGACGTCCAGATCCGGACCATCGCGCCCCATGAGTTCGAGGCCTACATCGACGCGCTCACCGCGGGCTTCGGTGGCCACGCCCGGCCCGAGGACATCGAGCGCGAACGGATGGTGGCCGAGATCGACCGGTGCCTGGCCGCGCTCGACGGCTCCGAGATCGTTGGCGGCGCCTCCGCGGCCTCGTTCACGCTGACCGTGCCAGGGGGGTCCGTTGGTGCCGCGGGGGTAACGGGCGTGGCCGTGAAGCCGACCCATCGGCGGCAGGGCATCAACTCGGCGCTCATGCGGCGGCAGCTCGACGACGTCCGCGCGGAACGGCGAGCCGGTCGCCATCCTGTATGCGTCGGAGGGCGGCATCTACGGCCGGTTCGGCTACGGCCTCGGCGTCGTTCCACTGTTCGATGGACGTCGAGCGCACGCGCACGGCCTTCGTCCGCGGCTATCGGCCGGCGGGACGGACCAGGCTCCTTGATCGCGAGGACGCGCTCGCGGCCATGCGACCGCTCTACGACCGGCTCCGCAAGGAACGGCCCGGTGGGATCGAGCTCGGTCCCACCTGGTTCGAGTACCGATTCGCCGAGACCCACTGGGGCGAGGACCGGAAGTGGTTCTACGCGGTGCACGAGGGCGCCGACGGCCTCGACGCGTATGCCGTCTATCGGATCGAGCACGGCAAGTACGGTGATCACCGCAACGGGTTGGCGGTGGAGGAGGTCCAGGCCTCCTCGCCGCAGGCCAACGCGGACATGTGGCGCTACCTGTTCGACGTCGATCTGATCGAACGGATCGCGGCGCGGAACCGGCCGCTCGACGAGCCGCTGCTGCACCTGCTCCTGGAGCCCGACGCGCTCCAACTCCGGATCAACGACGGGCTGTGGGTCAGGTTGGTCGACGTGCCGAAGGCGCTGTCCGAACGAAGGTATGCGGCCGATGGGCGAGTGACGTTCGAGGTCGGGGACCTGTTCTGCCCATGGAACGAGGGTCGCTACGTTGTGGAGGGCGGGCCCGACGGCGCGTCGTGCGTCGCGACGGATTCCGAACCGGACCTCGTGATGAGCGTGAACGAGCTCGGCGCCGCGTATCTCGGTGGGATGAGCTTCCGGCAGCTGCATCGGGCCGGAAGGGTGGAGGAGGAAGTCCCCGGCGCCATGGCCCGGGCCGACGCGATGTTCACGTGGGACCCCGCGCCGTGGTGCTCGTTCATCTTCTGAGCCTCCGCGGCGTGCCCACTCGTTAACCCGCGAATCCCTGCACGATCAACCACACGCCGAGGGCGCCGAGCGCCACCGCCAGCACGTCGCCCAAGATCCGGAGCGCGCGTTGGCTCACCCGGTGCGCGCCGGTTCCGAGGAGCACCATGCTCGAATCCATCAGCGACACGCCGGCCAGCAACGCAGCGACCGTGAGGAACGCCAGCGCGCGTCCGCCGTCGTGCGCAGCGTCCGCCACGACGGCGGCGCCCGTCGTGGCCAAGAACACGTAAGCCCCGGGGTTCAGCAGGACGGCGACGACGCCTCGGACCGCCGGGTGGAGCCCGCCGGGCGGCGCGTCGACCTCGTGCGGCCGCCGGTTCTCGCGGATCGCATCGACGGCCAGGAACACCAGGAACGCCTCCGCCGAACACCCGGATCGCGGACAGGAACGCGTCGCCGGGCTCGATGGAGGAGAGCCCCGCCGCCAGCAGGACGAGCATGAACCCGAACGTGGCATTGGCCCCGGCCATCGCTCGCAGCCCGCGGGTCACGCCGCCCCGGGCGGCCTCGGAGAACAGCAGCAGTTGCACCGGGCCGGGCGACGCGCCCAGTGCGACGCCCAGCCCGAACGCCGCAGCGGGATGTGCAAGGTCGAGCGCCACGTCAGGAGAGCCGAAGCTCCTCGACGTCGATCTCCCCGCCTTCCTCGGTGAGCAGCACGCCCTCGCACTCGGCGAGCGGACGGATCGCGCGTTCGGTGAGGCCCTTGACGGCCTTCTCGATCAGCGGCGTGTGGCCGACCGCCAGGCCACGGCCTCCCTCCGGGACCGCGGCGATGACCGCGTGGAGCACCTCCCCGAGCTGCTCCGGGGAGTTGTCGGTGCCATCGCCACCCAGTCCGGGAACGACGGCGTGCTCCGGAAGCTGGTGGCCGGCGGCCCGCAGGAACCACGCCGCGGTCTCGGCGGCGCGCTTCGCCGGCGAGACGAACACGACGTCGTAACCGCCCGTCATCGTTCGCCCGACGTCCTCGGCCTGGACCCGGCCCTCGGGGGACAGCGCGTCCGCGTCCGGGTCGCGGCGCGCGTGCCGGCGGATCTCGAGGGTCCTCAACTGCGGCGCCTTCCTCTTGGGCTTCCCGTATGATGCCCGACCGCATGAAGCCTACCCTTCGCGTCGTCGTCGTCCTGTCGCTCTTGGTGGCCGGCGCGCTCGTCGTGGCATGCACGAAGAGCACCGAGGCCGAGCCCCGCGCGAGCGGCACGTCTGGGAGCGGAAGCGGGACGGTCACCCCCGCAGAGACCGCGACCGGCCCGCCCGGGACGGCGATCTATCGGTACACGAACCCCGGGCTGGTGGCCACGATGAGCCTGGACGGCGATTCGGGCACGCTGGCGATCGAGAACGACACGGGCCGCGACCTCTCGCCGCCGGGGTTCTACATCCTCGACGCACGAAATGGCGATCGGGTGAATGGCCAGGTCAAGAACACCGCGACCATCCCGAACGGCGAGACGAAGACGTTCAGGGTCTCGTTCGGCGGGCTGGGGATCAAGGACATCGGCCTGGTGATCCTGTTGATCGGCCACGACAACTACGGCGCCTTCGCCCGCCAGTAGGAGCCGCAGGGCTCCGCGCTCCTCGATTGGGAAGACGGTTACCTGAGGATCGTCGAACGTCGCGTCGAGTTCGCATGCGGCCTCCCGCCGAAGAAGGACGCTTCCTCATAGCGAATGCAAGTCCCGATAGCAGGTAGCGCGAAGGCGTGTGACTCCTGTCGAGTTGACCCTTGCGTCTGAGCTAGCCGCGGCTCTTGGGTTCGGATTCCCCGGCCGCCACGCGAGCCAGGACGAACAGCAGATCCGAGAGGCGGTTGAGGTAGTGCACCAGCTCATCGTTGACCTCGGCGCCTGAGTCGCGGAGGTCGACAACTCGCCGCTCGGCGCGGCGGGTCACGCTCCGTGCGACGTCGAGCGCTGCCGAGACCGGGTTCGCGCCGGGAACGATGAACTCGTTCGGCAGGGGATGCTCCGCCACCAGCTCGTCGATCCTCGCTTCCAGCTGTTCGACCATCTCCGCGGTCACGAGCGACACGCCCGGCTCGAGCTTCGCACGCTCCTTGGGATTCGTCGCCAGGTCCGCCCCGACCACGAACAGCTCGCGCTGGAGCCCCAAGATCTCCTCCTTCAATGCAGCGTCGTCGGAGAGCGCTCGGGCCAGCCCGAGCACCGCGACCGCCTCGTCGGTCGTGCCATACGCCTCGGTCGCGGGGTCGGCCTTGGACACCCTCCCGCCGTACAGCAGGCCCGTGGTCCCGTCGTCGCCCCTCTTCGTGTAGATCTTGGGCACGCGGCTAGGATAGCCGCAGGTTCGGGTGCCACTCGTTCGGATCCGTTGCCCGATGCCAACAGATCGAGCAACGAAGCGTGCGCGCAACGCGCTGCCCAGGGGCACCTTGCAACGCAAGTGGCGACGAGGGGAACTGGTGGAACGGGTTCGATCGCATGCCAGGCAGCACCCCGAGCCACTCGGTGGTCACGTGCCCCCCGAGACACCTACCCTTCCAGAGCAAGAGGAGCCTCCCGAAGCGCACTGGCTTCCTCAACAACCGGGGGCTGATGTGCAACATGTGACGCATGTGGCTCTTGTGCGGCAGGTGGCACGGTGATACGCTGCGGCCCCAACCGTGGGGCTGGGCGGCCGGCGCAAGCCAGGACGCCTGAGCGGGGCCCGACCGCCCGGCCCGACGTCTCCGGGCCTCCCCGGGCCGCCGTCCGCCGCCGCACCCGGCACGTAAGGAGGAGGCATGGCCGGTAGGTTCGGGGCGGTCGTCACCGCCATGGTCACCCCGTTCGGGGAGGACCACTCCCTCGATCTGGACGGCGCGCGCAAGCTCGCCGGCCACCTGTTCGAACACGGCTCGGACACCCTGGTCGTGGCCGGCTCGACCGGGGAGTCGCCCACGCTCACCCACAAGGAGAAGCTCGAGCTGTTCGGCGCGGTGATCGAGTCCGCCGAAGGGCAAGGGCAAGGTCCTGTGCGGGACCGGGACCTACAGCACGGCCGAGACCCTCGAGCTCTCGCGGGAGGCGGAGAAGCTCGGGGCCGACGGGCTCCTGTTGGTGACTCCCTACTACAACAAGCCGCCACAACGAGGCCTGCTCGCACACTTCACCAGGGTGGCCAAGGAGGTCACGATCCCGATCATCGCCTACAACATCCCCGGCCGGACCGGCACCAGGATCGAGCACGACACGCTGCTCGAGATGGCCAAGGTCCCCAACATCATCGGGGTCAAGGACTCGACCGGTGACTTCCAGTCCATCTCCAAGCTGATCAGCGAGGCGCCCGCGGAGTTCGAGGTGTACTCGGGCGACGACTGGGCCACGTTCGGCTACATGTGCCTGGGGGCGGTCGGTGTGGTGTCGGTGGCCTCGCATCTGGTCGGCGACCGCATCCGGCAGCTGACGGACCTCGTGGCCGGGGGCGACATCCCGGCTGCCCGGAAGATCCACGAGGAGCTCTCGCCGCTGTTCAACACGCTGTTCATCACCACCAACCCCATCCCGGTGAAGACCGCGCTCGGGATCCTGGGCCTTCCGGCCGGCCCGCCCCGGCTGCCGCTGGTCCCGGCGACGAAGGAGGAGCGGGCAAGGATCGAGAAGGCGCTGGTGGATGCCCGACTCCTCTAGGGGCTCCTCGAGGTCGCGACGGCCGGCCCGGGTCGCGTTCCTGGGCGGCGTGGGCGAGGTCGGGCGGAACATGGCCTGCGTCGAGCTGGACGACCGGCTGCTCATCCTCGACGCGGGGCTGTCGTTCCCCCACGCCGAGATGCCGGGGATCGACCTGGTCCTTCCGGACTTCGAGTACGTGCGGGAGAACGCGAACCGCGTCGAGGCCGTGGTGCTCACGCACGGGCACGAGGACCACATCGGCTCGGTGCCGTACCTGCTGCGCGAGTTCGAACGGCCCATGCCGATCTACGGGACGCGCGTTCACGCTGGCTCTGCTGGAGGGCAAGCTCGAGGAGCACCAGGTCCGGGACCGGGCCGAGTTCCACACCGTGGTGCCGGGCGGAGCGGCGAGCGTGGGGCCGTTCACGATGCGGTTCATGCGGGTGACCCACTCCATCCCGGACGGCGTGGCGGTGGCCATCGACACGCCGTTCGGGTCGATCCTGCACACCGGGGACTTCAAGATCGACCAGACGCCGCTCGACGGGCGGCCCACCGACCTGCACGGGCTGGCCAAGGAGTCCGGGCGGGACGGCGGCGTGCACCTCATGCTGTCCGACTCGACGAACGCCGAGGAGGCCGGGTACACCTCGAGCGAGCGAACGGTTGGCCCGGTGCTCCAGGACATCATCGCTCGGGCCCCGCGGCTCGTCGTGGTGGCCTGCTTCTCCAGCCACATCCACCGGATCCAGCAGGTGGCGAACGCCGCCCGGGCGAACGAACGGGTCGTCGCGGTTCTGGGCCGTTCCATGCACCAGAGCGTGGAGGCGGCCCGGCGGCTCGGGCTGCTCCACGTGCCGGACGAGGACATCGTGCTGATCGAGGACCTGGACAAGCTGGACCGGGCTCGGGTCGTGGTGGTCTGCACGGGCAGTCAGGGCGAGCCGTACTCGGCGCTCTCGCTGATGGCGGCCCGGGAGCACAAGTTCGTGGACCTTCACCAGGGCGACACCGTCGTCCTGTCCTCCTCGCTCATCCCGGGGAACGAGCCGGCCATCCATCGGGTGATCGACGGTCTGTACCGGACGGGAGCCGACGTGTTCCACGAGCCGGCCGCGCCGGTGCACGCGTCGGGCCACGCCGCCCAGGAAGAGCTCCGGCTGATGCTCTCGCTCGTCCAGCCCCGGTGGTTCATCCCGGTCCACGGGGAACGCCGGCATCTGGCCCATCACGCCAAGCTGGCCGCCGAGGTCGGCATCCCCTCCGATCACGTGCTGATCTGCGAGGACGGCGACCTGGTGGAGGTGGGGGAGCGGGTCCGCATCGCCGGGCGGATCCCGGCGGGGATGACCTTCGTGGACGGGTTGGGGATCGGGGACGTGGGCGAGGTCGTGCTCCGGGACCGGCGGAAGCTCTCCGCCGACGGCGTGGTGGTCGTGGTGGTCACGATCGACGCCCACCAGGGCGAGATCGTGGCCGGCCCGGACATCGTGAACCGGGGGTTCGTGTTCAACGAGACCTCCGGCGACATCCTTGAAGAGGCCCGGAATCGCGTCATGCTTTCGCTGAAGGAGAGCGCCCAGGCGCACGTCGTCGACCGAAGCGCCATCGAACAGAACATCCGGCGGACGCTGGGCAAGTACTTCTACGAGGTCACCCAGCGGAAGCCGGTGATCCTGCCCGTGATCATGGAGGTCTAGTGCCCGCGAAGACCAGGGGGAGGGCGCCGGCGCGCCCGAAGGCGCGCCGGCGCCCCCCCACCAAGTCCAAGTCAGCACGGCCGAAGGTCCGCCAGCACCTCGGCCCCTGGGCCCGGGACGCCCTGGGGATCGGCCTGATGGTGTTCGCCCTGATCTCGATCCTCGGCCTGTGGTTCGACGCGGCCGGGTTCGTCGGGCGGGGCATCGAGCTCATGCTGGAGGGCCTGGTGGGGCAGGCCGCGGTGCTGTTCCCCCTCCTCGCGCTGTACTGGGGGATCCTGCTCCTTCGGGGGACGGCTGAGGACGTGCGGGCCCGGATGTTCATCGGGTTCGCCCTGATGTCGGTGGGCTTGCTCGCGCTGTGGTCGCTCACGCACGGCAACCCCGCGCCGTTCTCCGGCAAGGGGAGCGCGCGGGACGCGGCGGGTTTCATCGGCGCCGTGGGCGCCTGGCCCATCGCCCGCGCCGTGTCCCGGCTCGGCGCCGGCATCATCTGGGCCGGCGTCGCCATCCTCGGGGTGCTCATCTTCACGGGCACGCCGCTGTCCGCGGCCTGGGCGAAAGTCCGCGAGCTGTCGTCGGCGGACGACGCCGAAGGCGAGGGCGAGCCCGGGCGAGCGAAGCGCTCCAAGCGGGATCGCCGCGGCCACACCGAGGAGGACATCCCGGTCGTGGTGGATCTCCGCGAGCCGGAGGTGGAATCGGAGCCCTCGGCGTCGCCGATCCGGGCCTGGGTCGGAGACCGCCTTCGTGCCCACCCCGGCGCCGAAGGGTGGAGCGTACAAGCTGCCCCCCATCGCGCTGCTCCGCACGGCGCCGCCATCGGCCGGGTCGACCCGGGACGAGGAGCAGACCACGGCGGCCCTGGAGCGCACGTTCCGCACGTTCGGCGTGGCCGCCCGCGTGCCGAAGGCGCACCGCGGACCGACCGTCACGCTGTACGAGGTGGAGGTGGAGGCCGGCACGAAGGTGAACAAGGTGCTGGCCCTGGCCGACGACATCGCCTACGCCCTCGCGACGCCCGATGTCCGGATCATCGCGCCGATCCCCGGAAAGTCCGCCATCGGCGTTGAGGTGCCGAACAAGGTTCGCGACTTCGTCATGTTGGGCGACGTCCTTCGGGCCAGGGCGGCCAAGGACGACAGGCACCCGCTGGCGGTGGCGCTGGGCAAGGACGTCCACGGCCGGGCCCAGATGGTGAACCTGACCAAGATGCCGCACCTGTTGATCGCGGGGGCCACCGGCGCGGGCAAGTCCTCCCTCATCAACTGCTTCATCACGTCGATCCTCATGCGGACCACGCCCGAGCAGGTGAAGCTGGTGCTCGTCGACCCCAAGCGCGTGGAGCTCGCGCACTTCGCCGACCTGCCGCACCTGCTCTCGCCGGTGATCGTCCACCCCAAGCGGGCGGCCGAGGCCCTGGGGTGGGTGGTGCGCGAGATGGAGCAGCGCTACGAGGCCCTGGCCATGGTGGGCGTCCGCGACGTCGACGGCTACCGAGAGGGGCTGGCGTCGGGGACCCTTCGGATCCCGCCCGGCCAGGAGGAGAAGTTCGGCGACCTTCCCTACATCCTGGTCGTGATCGACGAGCTGGCCGACCTCATGCTGATCTCCCCGCGCGCCGTCGAGGACACGATCGTGCGCATCGCGCAGATGGCCCGGGCCGTCGGCATCCACCTGGTGGTGGCGACGCAGCGGCCGTCGGTGGACGTCGTGACCGGCCTGATCAAGGCGAACATCCCGTCGCGGATCGCGCTCATGACCTCGTCCCAGGCGGACTCGCGCGTCATCCTCGACATGAACGGGGCAGAGAAGCTCGTGGGCCACGGCGACATGCTGTACGCGCCGTCCAGCGCCTCCAAGCCGACGCGCCTGCAGGCGGCGTGGGTCACCGAGAAGGAGATCCAGTCGGTGTGCGAGTGGATCAGGGCCCAGCGCGAGCCCGAGTACGCGGCGAGCGTGGAGGGCTTGGGGCGGCCCCCCATGGAGGGCGAGGGCGACCTCGCGGTCGGCGACGAGCTCATGGAGCAGGCCGCGGAGCTCGTGATCCGGTCGCAGCTCGGTTCGACCTCGATGCTCCAGCGAAAGCTGAAGGTGGGGTTCGCCCGGGCCGGCCGGCTGATGGACCTCATGGAGGAGCGAGGGATCGTCGGCCCCTCGCAGGGCTCCAGGGCCCGCGACGTCCTGGTCACGTGGGAGGAGTGGGAGGAGTCCCGCTCGGCCCGCACCACCTAGGCTCCGAGCCGATGGCAGCGCCCTTCGCGCAGCTCGACTTCCTGTATTGCCCCAGCGAGGACGTCGCCGCCGAGGCCACGTACTTCACCGAGGTCCTGGGCGGCGAGATGGTCTTCGCCATCGAGTCCGGTGGTACGAGGGTCGCGGCGGTCCGGATGACCGCCGGCCCGCCGCTCTTCCTGCTGGCCGATCACGTCGAGGGCGAGCGACCCATCCTGATCTATCGCGTCGATGACCTTCCGGCCGCCCTGGCCGAGCTGGAGGCCCGCGGGTGGAAGCGGGCGGGCACCCTCGAGATCCCGCACGGGCCCTGCTGCTCGTTCCGGACGACGGGTGGGCACCGGGTCGCCCTGTACCAGCTCACTCGGCCGGAGGTCGCGGCCCACTTCGAGGGCCGCCGGGACTTCTGACTCGGCCTAACGCGGGGCCACTGCCTATACTCCCAGGCCAGAGCCCGTATCCCGGAGGACCGTGTGCAGCGATCGACGATCGGCGTGGGCCCGGCGCTCCGCAGGGCCCGGGTGGCCCGCGGCGTGACCCTCGACGAGGCCAGCCGCGACACGAGGATCCGCCGCGAGTTCCTGGTGGCCCTGGAAGAGGAGGACTTCGAGCGCCTGCTGGGCGACGTGTACGTCCGGGGCTCGATCCGTTCCTACGCTACCTACCTCGGCCTTGCGTCCGACCAGATGGTCCACGCCTACGCCCGGTTCGCCGCGGAGCCCGCGGAGGCGCCGGCGCCGGCCGGGCCGCCTGCCCCCGAGAGCCCCATCGACGCGCCCCGCCGCCGTGACAGCCACCGGCTGTTCGTGATGATCGCGGCCACGCTGCTGATCCTGGCGGCATCGTTCGGGATCATCTCCACGCGGGCCTCGGCCCCGCCTCCGGCGGATCTGTCCTCGGACACGCCGGGCCTGACGGGACTGGGCCCCGGGATCGTGGCGCTGGTGGCGGCGGAGCAACGGGTCGAGGTCACCGTGACGATCGACGCCGCGGCGCCGCAGACCTTCTCGTTGAAGCCTGGCGAGAGCCGTTCGTTCAACGCCGACGTCTCGCTCACGATCCGGCTGGACCACGGCGCCAGCGCCCGTGTCACGGTGAACGGCGACGACAAGGGATTCCCGGGGAAGCGCAACCGTCCCTGGCGCGATACCTACAGCTACGCGAGCGCCGGCCCGACGCCGTCCCGGCGGCGTGAGCGCGCGCGGGCCGAAGCGCGCGAGGGGCCGGTGAGGGCCGAGGTCGTCGGGGTCGGCACGGAGCTGTTGCTCGGCCAGATCCCGAACACGAACGCGCAGTGGATCTCGCAGCGTCTGGCCGGGATCGGGGTCGATGTCCTGCACCACCAGGTAGTGGGGGACAATGCGGAGCGGATCGAGGAGGCCCTGCGGCACGCGCTGTCGCACGCCGACGTGGTGATCGTGACCGGCGGCCTGGGCCCCACGCAAGATGACATCACCCGCCAGGCCGTGGCTGAGGTGGCCGGGGCCTCGATGGTCCGCCATCCCGAGCTCGAGGAGATGATCCGGGCCAAGTTCGCTCGGGCGGGACGGCAGATGCCCGAGTCCAACCTGGTCCAGGCCGACGTGCCCGAGGGCGCGCGCGTGATCCTTCCCGACCGGGGGACCGCGCCGGGCCTGGCAGTGGAGATCGAAGGCACGCGCCTGTACGCGCTCCCCGGCGTGCCCTCGGAGATGCGGGAGATGATGGAGGAGACCGTCCTTCCCGAGCTCGCTTCGTTGGCCGGCCCGGCCTCGATCGCCTCCCGCATCATCCGGTGCGTCGGCATCCCGGAGTCGCGCGTCGCCGAGCTGACGGATGACCTGTTCCAGGCCTCGGCCAACCCCACGGTGGCGTACCTGGCGGGCGGGGGAGAGGTGAAGGTCCGGCTGACGGCGAAGGCGACGACCCGCGAAGAGGCCGAGGCGTTGCTCCAGCCGCTGGTCCAGGAGGTGGTCCGGAGGATCGGCGACTTCGTGTTCACCACGACGGACGAGGAGCTCGAGGAGGCCGTGGGGCGGTTGCTGCGCGACGCCGGCAAGACGCTGGCCTGTGCGGAGTCGCTGACCGGTGGCGAGCTCGGCGCCCGTATCACGTCGGTCCCCGGGGCCTCGGACTACTTCCTGGGCTCGGCGGCGTGCTACTCGCCCCGGGCGAAGCGAGAGATCCTCGGCGTCTCGCAGGAGACGATCGACGGGCCGGGACTGGTGAGCGCGGAGTGCGCCCGGGAGATGGCGGCGGGCGCGCGGCGGCTGTTCGGCGCCGACATCTCCGTCGCGCTCACCGGTGCGGCGGGGCCCGGACCCCACGCCGGAGCGGAGCCCGGGCAGATCTGGGTGGCCGTGGAGGCCGAGGGGGTCTCGCACCAGCGCGGGCTCCGCTCACCCGGCGACCGGGAACTCGTGCGGCGGTGGGCCGAGCAGGCCGGCCTCGACCTGGCGCGCCGGCACCTCGAGGGGAAGCCGCTCCCCGACGGAGATCGTGCGGCCTGATGGCGAGGGACAGGGCGTCGCGGCCCGAGGCAAAGCCCTTGCGATTGTTCGTCGCGGTGGACGTCCCCGAACTTGTCCGTGACAGGGTGCAGGATGCGATCGGGCCGTGGCGCGAGCGTATCCCCCGGGCGAAGTGGGTGCCGAAGCAGAACCAGCACGTGACGCTGAAGTTCCTCGGCTCGACGTGGCCACGGCTCGTGGGATGGGTCACGGAGACCGTGGAGGCGGTTGCCCGGCAGAGCGAACCGTTCCAGACCCGGGTCACCGGGCTCGGTGCGTTCCCTTCGGCCCGCCGAGCCCGGGTTCTGTGGGCCGGGCTGGACGATCCGGGCGGCCGCATGGCCGCACTGGCCGCGGATCTCGAGGGCGCCTTGGGCAAGGAGTTCGAGCCGGAGAAGCGGGCCTTCACGGCGCACCTCACGGTGGCCAGGTTCGATCCATCGGTCCCGTTCGACGGGGAGGAGATCGCCGCAACGGACATCGCCTCGGAACCGTTCGCCGTCGACCAGCTGGTCCTGTACCGCAGCCACCTGCGGCGCCCCGCGCCGATCTACGAGCCCATGGGGGAGTTCGCCCTCGGGCCGGAAGGTGATTGACCTCGAACATACGTTCGGGTATGGTCCGGGGTTGCAGGTTCCGAATGACAGAGGTGTAATCCGTGTCAGACCTACGCGATACTGTGCGCCCCGACATCGGGGAAGAGCTCACCGGAGCCGTACGCCGGTGGGCGAGGGGTCAGAAGGAGGCTTCGCGGATGGACCGGGAAAAGATGCTCGACGTGGCGCTCACGCAGATCGAGAAGCAGTACGGCAAGGGGGCGGTGATGCGCTTGGGCGAGCACCCCGCCGGCCAGGGCATCTCGGTCATCCCCAGCGGCTCCATCGCCCTGGACATGGCCCTCGTCGTGGGCGGCATCCCCCGGGGTCGCATCGTGGAGGTGTTCGGGCCGGAGGGTTCGGGCAAGACCACGGTGTGCCTGCACATCATCGCCGAGGCCCAGAAGCTGGGCGGGATCGCGGCCTTCGTGGACGCCGAGCACGCCCTGGATCCGACGTACGCCCAGCGGCTGGGGGTGAACATCGACGAGCTCCTGGTGTCGCAGCCCGACTCTGGCGAGCAGGGCCTGGAGATCGCCGACCTCCTCGTCCGCTCCGGGGCCATGGACCTCGTCGTCATCGACTCGGTGGCGGCGCTCGTGCCGCGCGCCGAGATCGAGGGCGAGATGGGGGACTCCCACGTCGGCCTGCAGGCTCGGCTCATGTCGCAGGCCATGCGGAAGCTGGCCGGCTCCCTGTCCCGGTTCGACACCACCGCGATCTTCATCAACCAGCTCCGGGAGAAGATCGGCGTGATGTTCGGCAACCCCGAGACCACGCCGGGGGGCCGGGCGCTCAAGTTCTACTCGTCGATCCGCCTCGACGTCCGCAAGGTCGAGAACCTGAAAGACGGCACCGAGGTGGTGGGGTCCCGCACCCGGGTCAAGGTGGTGAAGAACAAGGTCGCCCCGCCGTTCCGGCAGTGCGAGTTCGACATCATCTACGGTCAGGGCATCTCCAAGGAGGGGAGCCTCCTCGACGTCGGCGTGGATCTCGAGATCGTGAAGAAGAGCGGCGCGTGGTTCACCTACGAGGGCGACCAGCTCGGCCAGGGCCGGGAGAACTCGCGCCAGTTCCTGTCCGAGCACGCCGACATGGCCCGCGAGATCGAGCGCAGGATCCGCGAGGCCGTGGGCCTTACGGCCTTCGGCGACCGCGACGGCGACGCCCCGGTCACGGTCGTCCCCGACGTGGTGGTGACCGACGAGCCGCCTCCCTCGAAGCCGAAGGCCGCCAAGGAGAAGGAGCGCGAGGCGCAGCCAGTGCCGGCCTCGTAGCAGCCCGAAGATGGCCGAGACCTCCAGGTCGCGCCGCACCAAGCGCCCGATCTCGTGCCACGACCGGGCCCTGCGGCTCCTTGCAGCGCGGCCGCGCTCGCGTCGCGAGCTCGAGACCCGGCTCCGCTCCGCGGGGTTCGACCCGGAGATGGTGGCGGAGGAGCTTGCGCGCCTGGAGGAGGTGGGGTTGCTCGACGACGAGCGCTTCGCCCAGGAGTTCGCGGAACACTCGCTCGGCCGAAAGCTGTCCGGGCGGCGCGCGGTGGCCTCGTCGCTCGCGGCCAAGGGCGTGTCCCGTCCGGTGATCGAGCGGGCCCTCCAGGACATCGAGGGCGACGAGGACGCCAGGGCCGCCGAGCTGGCCCGCTCCCGGGTCTCCCGGCTGTCCGGCCAGCGGCCGGAGGTGGCCTACCGCCGGTTGGTCTCCTTCCTGGCCCGGCGGGGATACGAGGGGGCGGTGGCCAGGCGGGCCGCGGCCTCCGCGCTCCGGCCCGACCTGGGCGCGGAGGGGCTCTCCGAGCCGTAGCCCCTCAGCGAAACCCCTTGCGTCTCACGCCGCCAGGCCGTAGATTGTGCATTTGAGAGGCTTCTTCAGGAAAACGATCTGTTCGACTTGTGCCTGACACCGTGACCGACACGAACCGCGACGAAGCACACCGGATAGGGGGGCGTGAGGGACCCGAAGGTTCCCTGGCGCCCTAGCTCTCGCTTCATTCGAACGCACAGCCGAACGGAGGCCTGACCGGCCTGTGTTCGGCCTTTTCATATCTGGAGGAAAGCGAGATGGGATCGGCATTCGTGGTGATCATGGTCTTTGTGTCCGGCGTCGCGCTGGGCTTCCTGATCCGGGCGGCGTTCGCCCAGACCAAGGCTCTGAGCGCCGAGTCGCGGGCTCAGAAGGTGATCCTGGAGGCCGAGCGGGAGGCGGAAAAGCTCACCCGCGAGGCCCTCGGGGAGGTCAAGGACGAGATCAGCGGCATGCGGCGGGAGGCGGAGCAAGAGGTCCGCTCCCGTCGCGAGGAGATGAAGCGTTCGGAGCAACGCCTCACCCAGAAGGAGGAGGCGATCGAGAAGAAGCTCGAGGACGTGGAGACGCGAGCGACGGAGATGGACGACCGCGACAAGAAGCTCCAGAAGGTGCGCCAGCAACTGGAGCAGGCGGCCGAGCAGCACAGCCAGCAGCTTGAGGCGGTAGCCAGGATGACGTCGCAGGAGGCCAAGGAGGCGCTCGTCACCCAGGTTGTGGACGAGGCCAAGCGCCAGGCCATGGCCACCGTTCGGGAGATCGAGAACCGAGCTCGGGAGGAAGGGGAGGAGCGAGCCCGAAAGATCGTGACGATCGCCATCCAGCGGGTGGCCTCGGAGCAGACCGCCGAGTCGACCGTCTCGGTGTTCTCCCTCCCGTCGGAGGACATGAAGGGTCGGATCATCGGCCGGGAGGGCCGGAACATCCGGGCCTTCGAGGCCGTGACCGGGGTGAACCTCATCATCGACGACACGCCTGAGGCCGTCGTGCTGTCGTGCTTCGACCCCGTCCGGCGCGAGACCGCGCGCATGACGCTGGAGAAGCTCGTCTCCGACGGGCGGATCCACCCGGCGCGCATCGAGGAGACGTACGAGCGCTCGAAGAAGGAGATCGACGAGCAGATCAAGCGGGCCGGCGAGGAAGCGGTGATGGAGGTTGGGGTCACCGACATGCATCCCGACCTGGTGAAGCTCCTCGGGCGGCTCCAGTTCCGGACCTCCTACGGCCAGAACGTCCTGAAGCATCTGGTGGAGTCGGCCCACATCGCCGGTTCCATCGCCGCCGAGCTCGGTCTGGACCAACGGATCCCCAAGCGAGGCGCGCTGCTGCACGACATCGGCAAGGCCGTGACCCACGAGATCGAGGGCTCCCACGCCATCATCGGCGCGGAGATCGCCCGCCGGCTGCGGGAAGCGCCCGAGGTCGTGCACTGCATCGAGTCGCATCACGGCGAGGTCGAGCAGCGGACCATCGAGGCCGTGCTGGCCCAGATCGCCGACGGCATCTCGGGCGGCCGGCCCGGAGCCCGGCGGGAGAGCCTGGAGACCTACATCAAGCGCCTGGAACGGCTGGAGGAGATCTGCTCCTCGTACCCCGGCGTCGAGAAGACCTACGCCATGCAGGCGGGGCGGGAGGTCCGGGTGATGGTCAAGCCCGGCGACATCGACGACCTCCAGGCCCAGGTGATGGCCCGAGACATCGCCAAGCAGGTAGAGGAGGAGCTCCAGTACCCCGGCCAGATCAAGATCACCGTGGTGCGCGAGACCCGGGCGATCGAGTTCGCGCGGTGAGCGGCGGTCCCGGCCCGGCGAGGGGTAGCCTGGGGTAGCCATGAGCGGCCGGTACCTGATCCGCACCTTCGGGTGCCAGATGAACGAGCACGACTCCGAGCGGATCGCCGGCCTGCTCGAGTCCGACGGCTACGTCCGGGCCGAGGACGCCGCCGAGGCCCAGGTCGTCGTGTTCAACACGTGCGCCGTGCGGGAGAACGCCGACAACCGGCTGTACGGCAACCTCGGACACCTCCGGCCGCTGAAGCAGGCGAACCCGCGCCTTCGGATCGTGGTGGCGGGGTGCCTGGCCCAGAAGGATCAGGGGCAGATCCAGGAGCGAGCCCCGTGGGTCGACGTCGTGGTCGGGACCCACGCTCTGCCGGGACTGCTCGAGCTCCTGAAGCGGGCCGAGTCCGAGGGCCCCCAGATGGACGTCCGCGAGTTCACCGAGGTGTTCCCGAGCGCCCTCCCGGCTCGCCGCGAGGTGGCCCATCACGCCTGGGTGTCGATCGCCATGGGGTGCGACAACCACTGCACGTTCTGCATCGTGCCGCTCGTCCGGGGGCCGCAGCTGTCGCGGGAGATCGGCGACGTCCTGGCCGAGGTGCAGGGACTGGCCCGCCGCGGCGTCGTCGAGGTGACGCTCCTCGGCCAGAACGTGAACACGTACGGCCGGGACCTCACGGTGCCGGGGTCCAGCCGGAAGCCGCTGTTCGCCGAGCTGCTCCGGGCGGTGAACGAGGTCGAGGGGATCCGCCGCATCCGGTTCACCAGCCCGCACCCGCACGACTTCACCCCGGACGTCATCGAGGCCATGGCGGAGTGCGAGAAGGTGTGCGAGCACATCCACTTCCCGCTGCAGTCGGGCTCGGACCGGATCCTGCGGGCGATGCAGCGGTCATACCGAAGCGAACGGTACCTGTCGTGGCTGGAGCGGATCCGGGAGGCGGTCCCCGGCATGGCCGTCACCACCGACATCATCGTGGGCTTCCCCGGGGAGACCGAGGAGGACTTCCGCTCGACCCTGGACGTGGTCCGGGCGGCCCGGTTCGACCAGGCGTTCACGTTCCAGTACTCGCCCCGGCCCGGGACCCAGGCCGGCACGATGCCCGACCAGATCTCGAAGGAGGTCGTGCAGGAGCGGTTCGACCGTCTGGTCGAGTTGCAGGAGTCGATCTCGCTCGAGCACATGCGCGCGACGGTTGGCCGCACGTTCGAGGTCTTGGTGGAGGGCATGGGCCGGAAGGGCGGCGTGCAGGGCCGGACCCGGACGAACAAGGTCGTGCATGTCCCGGGAGCGATCGTTCCCGGGAAGTTCCTCGAGGCTCGGATCGTGGCGGCGCACCCGCACCACCTGAACGGCGAGGTGGTCGGGGTGACGGAGGCGGCGGCGGGCTCGCCCCGCGAGCCCGCCGCCGCCCTCTGATGCCCGGCGCGCGACCCTTCCTCGCGCTGGTCGGACCGACCGCCTCAGGGAAGACCGAGGCCGGCGGGGCCATCGCCGGACGCCTGGGAGCGGAGATCATCTCGGTGGACTCGATGCTCGTCTACCGAGGGATGGACGTGGGAACGGCCAAGCCCACCTCGGCCGAGCGGGCCCGGGTCCCTCATCACCTGGTGGACGTGGCCGATCCGTCGGAAGCGTTCTCGGTGGCCCGGTACCAGGCGCTCGCTCGGGTCGCCGTCGAGGACGATCGACGCGCGCGGCCGCCCGGTCCTGTTGGTCGGCGGCTCCGGCCTGTACTTCCGGGCCATCGTGGACGACCTCGAGTTCCCCGCGACCGACCCGGTGGCCCGCGACGAGCTCCAGGCCGAGGCCGAGGCACTCGGGCCGGACCGCCTGTACGAGCGCCTGGCCGAGCTCGACCCGGCCGCCGCGGCCCGGATCGAGCCGTCCAACGTCCGCCGGACCGTGCGAGCCCTCGAGGTGGCCGCGGTCACCGGGCGCCCGTTTTCGAGCTACGCGGAGCGGTGGGAGCGCTACCCGGACGAACGGGTGCGGGCCGCCGGGATCGACATCCCGCGAGACGTGCTGGGTCGCCGCATCGAGGCCCGCGTCCGAGGGATGGTCGATGCCGGTCTCCTCGACGAGGTGCGCGCGCTGCTCGACCGCGGCCTGTTCGGGTGGCTCACCGCCAGCAGGGCCATCGGGTACGCTGAGTTCGCGCGGCACCTCCAGGGCGAGCTCTCGCTCGAGGAGGCCACGGCGGAGACCGTGAAGCGGACGAGGGAACTGGCGAGACGCCAGATGGTCTGGTTCCGGCGAGACCCCCGGATCCGGTGGTTCCCCTCAGGCGAGCGCGGCGCGACCGAGATCGTGGACGAGCTGACGGAGTATCTGCAGGGTGACTGAGCTTCGGGTGTGGAAGTACCACGGGACCGGCAACGACTTCGTCGTGCTCGAGGACCTCGACGACGAACGCCCCCTGTCCTCCGAGCTCGTCGCGGCGCTGTGCGACCGTCGGTTCGGCGTCGGAGCCGACGGCGTGATCCGCGTGACGCGCGACGTCGAGGGCGGCGGCGACTTCTTCATGGACTACTGGAACGCCGACGGCAGCGTTGCCGAGATGTGCGGGAACGGCGTCCGATGCCTGGCGAAGCTCGTGTACGAGCGGGGCCACACGCGCCAGACCGAGCTGGACATCGGGACTCGCGACGGAGTGAAGCACGTCTCGCTCCACGTGGAGGGTGGCGTGGTCGCATCCGTGACGGTGGGGATGGGACCACCGGCCTTCGCCCGTTCGCAGATCCCGATGCTGGGCCCGGCCGACGAGCCGTTCCTGGCGGAGCCGTTCGAGGTCCTCGGCCACACGTTCAAGGCCAGCGCCGTGTCGATGGGCAACCCCCACCTCGTGCTGTTCGTGGAGGACGATCCGGCTCGAACGGACGTGGCCCGGATCGGCCCGGCCGTCGAGAACGACGCCATGTTCCCCGAGAAGGCGAACGTCGAGTTCGTCGCGGTGGCCGGCGACGGGCTGAGCGTGCGGGTGTGGGAGCGGGGCGTGGGGGAGACCATGGCCTGCGGGACCGGGGCCTGCGCGGCTGTGGTGGCCGCGAACGAGGCGGGCCTGGTCCCCGTCCGCTCGGAGGTCCGGTTTCCGGGAGGCACCGTGACGGTGGAGCGCACCGCCGACGACGTCCTGCTGAGCGGACCGGCCGAGCGCGTGTTCGAGGCCACGCTCGACGATGCGTGGCTCCGCTCGCGAGGGCTGGGATGAGGATCGCCCGGCGGATCGAGTCGCTGCCCCCGTACCTGTTCGCGTCGCTGGACGGCAAGCTCGCCGCCAAGCGGGCGGAAGGGGTCGACGTGATCTCGCTCGGCGTGGGCGATCCCGACCTGCCGACCCCGCCGCACGTCGTCGAGGCCATGCGGGAGGCGGTGCGCGATCCGGCGACCCACCGGTACCCGTCGTACTGGGGGAGCATCGAGTTCCGGGAGGCCGTGGCGGCCTGGTACCGGACTCGGTTCGGCGTGGACCTCGATCCGAAGGCCGAGGTGCTCGCCCTCATCGGGTCCAAGGAGGGCCTGGGCCACCTGCCGGTCGCGTTCGTCGATCCCGGCGACGAGACGCTCGTCCCCGATCCCGGCTACCCCGTGTACGGCGTGTCTACGCGCCTGGCCGGCGGGACGCCCGTGCCGCTCCCGCTTCTTCCCGAGGAGGGGTATCAGCCGGACCTCGATGGCGCGCCCGTCTCGAGCCGGACGAAGATGCTGTGGCTGAACTACCCCAGCAACCCCACCGCCGCCGTGGCCGACGGGTCAACCTTCGAGCGCGCGGTGGCCTTCGCCCGCCAGCACGACCTGCTCCTCGCCCACGACGCCGCGTACTCGGAGATCACGTTCGACGGCTACATCGCGCCGTCGATCCTCCAGGTGCCCGGGGCGAAGGACATCGCGCTCGAGTTCGGCTCGACGTCGAAGTTCTACAACATGACCGGGTGGCGGATCGGCTGGTGCGCCGGCAGCGCAGAGGCCATCCGGGCGCTCTCCATCGTGAAGACGAACCTGGACTCTGGCCAGTTCACCGCGATCCAGCGGGCGGCCATCGCCGCGCTCGGCGGACCACAGGACCACCTGGACGAGCTTCGCGCCGTGTACCAGCGGAGGCGGGACGTCGTGGTGGGATCGCTGAACTCGCTCGGGTGGTCCCTCAAGCCCCCGCTCGGGTCGGTCTACGTGTGGGCGCCGGCCCCGGACGGCACGTCCTCGGTCGAGTTCGCCGACCTGCTCCTCGATCGGGCCGGCGTGTTCGTGGCACCGGGCAACGGGTACGGGGAACGCGGTGAGGGGTACGTCCGGTTCTCGCTGACCGCACCGGACGACCGGCTGGCCGAGGCCATGGACCGCATCGGCCGGGTGCTCGGCTGATGGCCCACCGGAACGGGAAGCGGCGCCGGGCGACCGTCTTCGAGTCGCCGCTCTCGGCGACCTGGACGCCCAGGGTCCGGGAACGAGCCGTCCTGGTCGGAGTGGGGCACGGGATCGACCCCTCGGACCTCGACGAGCTGGCCGCGCTGGCCGACTCCGCGGGAGCGGAGCCGGTCTCTCGCATCGTCCAGACCCGGTCCGACCCGGATCCGGCGACGTTCGTGGGCAAAGGGAAGCTCGAGGAGATCCACCGGGCGGTCCACGTGACCGGGGCCGACGCGGTGATCCTGGACGACGAGCTCACGCCGGGCCAGCTCCGGAACCTGGAGGGGCGGCTGGGGACCAAGGTGATCGACCGGACCGCGCTGATCCTCGACATCTTCGCCCTCCACGCCAGGTCCCGCGAGGGCAAGGCCCAGGTGGAGCTGGCGCAGCTCAACTACCTCCTGCCACGGCTCCGCGGCTGGGGCGAGGCCATGTCGCGCCTCGGCGGCGGTATCGGCACGCGGGGACCGGGCGAGACGAAGCTCGAGGTGGACCGGCAGCACATCAAGCGACGGATCTCCAAGCTCCGGCGCGACATCAAGGACCTGGCGCGGACGCGCGACGTGAAGCGGGCCCGCCGCGAGGGCTCCGGCGTCCCGCAGATCGCCATCGCCGGGTACACGAACGCCGGGCAAGTCCACGCTGATGAACGCGCTGACGGAGGCGGGCGTGCTGGTGGCCGACCAGCTGTTCGCCACGCTGGACCCCACGATCCGACGGATCGCGCTGCCCGGCGGGCGGCACGCCACGATCTCGGACACGGTGGGGTTCGTGGGCAAGCTGCCGCACGACCTGGTCGAGGCGTTCCGCTCGACCCTCGAGGAGGTGACCCGAGCCGACCTGGTGCTGCACGTCGCCGACGCGTCGTCACCTGAGGTGTCGCAGCAGGTCGAAGCGGTCCGAGGCGTGCTGGCCGAGATCGGGGCCGGGGCGCATCCCCGAGGTCCTCGTGCTGAACAAGGTGGACGTGCTCTCGGAGATGGACCGGGAGCGGGCCGCCCGGCGGTTCGCCGATGCGGTGGCCATCTCCGCCCTCACCGGTGAGGGGACGGAGGCGCTCCTGGAACGCGTCGCCCTCGAGCTCCCGCGGCCTCCGGTCGAGGTCACGCTCCTCGTGCCGTACGGGCGGGACGACGTGGTCGCGCTGCTGTACCGGGACGCGGAGGTTCTCGACACCGAGGCCGAGTGCCGACGGGACCCTCGTCCGGGCTCGGGTGGGGGACCGGGAGCTCGCGGCCGTCGGGGACTACGTCGTCCAGACGCGGCGCCGCCGGGCCTCGGGTCTCTGAGCCGCCTCTGTCCTACGGGCGACCCGATCCCCCACAGCCCCGCGTCGCCCCAGGCCCCGGTGATGACGCGGTCGGGGTCCTGCCCTCGCGCCTCGGCGAACCGCAGGGCCAGCATCTGAAGCCGAACGGTGAGCGGGATCTGGGCCAGGAGCGGCGGCAGGTCGGCCGGCTCCGCGAGGGCCGTCACCCGGATCCCCTCCCGCTCGCGCGGCGTTCGCCACGGCCCGGACCAAACCGTCCGTGTCCGGAGGGGACAGGGCGAGGAGGTGATCGTCGCCCGCCAGCGGGACCGCCGAGCCGTGGAGCAGGTACTCGACGTCGTAGCCCTCGGCCGGGAACCGTGCGGCCTCGCGGAGCTTCAGCGCGCCCTCCCGCGCCGTGACCGAGGCCGGTCCCTCGCCGAACAGCACGAGGAGCCGGCGGGGGGCGACGATCCGGTCGATCCCGGGGTTCTCGATGGCATCGCGCACGGCCCCGGGGACCTTGGCGATGGCGTCGGGGCTCAGGCTCTCGGCGCCCAGCGCGTTCGCGATGCGTGCCAGCGAGCAGGAGGACGGCCGTGTAGCTCACCGTGTAGGTCTCCGACGTCTCCTTGGGGACCGTCTCCATCGCGTCGGGCAACCCCGCACCCTGCGCGCGTGAGCGCGAGCACGCGGATGCCGGCGTCCTTGGCCTGCCGGTAGGCGGCGGCGGCGTAGGCCGTCTCCTGGCCGGCGTTGTGGCTGATCAGCACGATCCCGTCGCGATGGTCCACCGGCGGCGCCCAGTTCACGAACTGCATCGAGGGGATGGCCTGCGCCGCACGGCCGGCCTCGTGGAGCATCGCCGCCCCGAGCTCGGCCGCATGGAGGCTGGTGCCCGTGCCCACCAGCCAGATCCGCCGGCACTGCGCCAGCCGCTCGACCGCCTCGTGGACTGGGGGATGCGTCGCCAGGCGTTCGAGCTCCTGGGGCTGCGAACGGATCTGGCGCTCGAGTGCCGTGTCGCGGCATGGACGGTCCCTTTCCCTACGAAAGGTATCGGCGGGGAGCTTAGAGCTTCCGCAGGACCGCCACGACCTTGCCCAGGATCCGCCCGTCGGTCATCTCGATCGGCGAGAAGGCGGGGTTCTCGGGGATGAAGGGTCACGCGACCGCCCCGCCGCCGGAGGCGCTTGACCGTGGCCTCGTCCTCTGCGGGGCCGGGGAGGAGGGCGGCCACGATGTCGCCGTCGGCCGCGCTGTCCTGCCGCCGGACCACCACGACGTCGCCGTCCAGGATGCCGGCGCCGGTCATGGACTCGCCGGCCACCCGGAGGGCGAAGTGCTCTCCGCCCTTGGCGAAGCCGACGGGGACGGTGAGGTACTCCTCGACGTTCTCGGCGGCAAGGACCGGCGCGCCGGCGGCGATCCGGCCGAGGACCGGGATGACGACGCCCGTCGGGCCTGGTGCTCTCGTCGGCCAGCCCGATGGCCCGGGGCTTCGTCGGGTCCTTGTGGAGCAGGCCCTTGCGCTCCAGGTTGGCGAGCTGGCTGTGGACGCTGGAGGAGGACGTGAGGCCCACCGCCTCGCCGATCTCGCGGACGGTCGGTGGATAGCCGCGGTCGCGGACGGTGTCGGCGATGAACTCCAGGATCCTCCGCTGCCGCGGCGTGAGGTCGTCGGTCTCGGCCATGTCAGACCCTCCTCGTACGCTCCGGAGGCTAGCACGACACGGCAAGGGGTTCAAACATATGTTCGGTCTTCGCCCTTGACCTCGAACACGCGTTCGGTAGGATGGCACCCATGAGTCGAACACACGTTCGTTGGCGGCGCCTGGCCGTGACGCTCCTGGCCTGGCGGGTGGCCTCGCCTGGGGTGGTCCCTAGCCGGCGGGGTGGCCGCTCGGCCGGCCCTGGTCGCGCAGCACCGGTACGTGGTCCGGCCCGGCGACACCTTGTGGTCGATCGCCCGCCGGATCCACGACGGCGACCCCCGGGCGCTGGTGGACGCCATCCAGGCCGCGAACGGGGTCGACCCCGGCGCCCTGGTGCCCGGCCAGGTCCTGGTCATCCCGGCGGCCGCCTGAGTCCGCTGACCTCCGCGGAGTCTGTCCGAAGAGGCCACATGCTGGCGGCTGGCATCCGCGCACCTACCAGATATTGTGGTGGGTGCGATGCGATGCCCATGGTGCGGCCACGGAGAGGACCGGGTGGTCGATTCCCGACCTGCCGAGCGGGGCGCGGCCATCCGGCGCCGCCGCCAGTGCCTGTCCTGCGGACGGCGGTTCACCACGTTCGAGCGGATCGAGGAGGTCGGCCTGATGGTGGTCAAGCGCGACGGCTCGAGGGAGCCCTACGCGCGAGACAAGGTCGTGGCCGGCGTCCGAAAGGCCATCGTGAACCGGCCGGTCACCGAGGAGCAGGTGGCGCCGTGCTGGCCGACCGGGTGGAGGAGCGGCTCCGCCGAAAGGGCCCCCAGGTCACCTCCCACCAGGTCGGCGTGGAGGTGCTCTCGCAGCTCCAGAAGCTGGACCAGGTGGCCTACATGCGGTTCGCCTGCGTCTACAAGGACTTCCAGGAGATCACGGACTTCGAGCGGGAGGTTGGGGCCCTCCAGAAGAGCGTGCCGGCGAAGCCCCGGAGCCGGTAAACTACTACATGTAGTGGTAGAGCTCCTCAGAAGGCACTAGATGTTCCGTCTCAGGACGCTTGACGGGGCAGCCGGCCGGGTGCAGAATCACGGGGCTGTAATTCGGTCGTTGAGACTTCCCCGAGTGAGGGGAAAGGGGGCGTTCCGGTGGCGACGAAGGAGGGGGACGTCGAGGTCGTCCGAGAGGGCCTGACGTTCAAGCGGTACTTCACGCAAGGAGGGCGTTCGCCCGTTCGACGAGGTCGAGTGGGAGACCCGCGACGCCGTCATCCCGAACTACAAGGAGGGCGGCAACGCCTTCGAGCAGCGGGACGTGGAGTTCCCCAAGGGCTGGTCGCAGAACGCCACGAACATCGTGGCCCAGAAGTACTTCCGCGGCTCGCTCGGGACGCCGCAGCGCGAGTCCAGCGTGCGCCAGCTCGTCGGGCGCGTGGTCGACACCATCCGCGGCTGGGGTGTGAAGGACCGCTACTTCGCCACCGAGAAGGACGCCGAGGTCTTCGGCGACGAGCTCACCCACCTGCTGGTGACCCAGAAGGCCGCGTTCAACTCGCCGGTGTGGTTCAACGTCGGCGTCGCCGAACACGCCGGCAGCAGGCGGCCGCGTGCTTCATCCTGGCCGTGGACGACCAGATGAGCTCCATCCTCAACTGGTACGTGGAGGAGGGGACCATCTTCAAGGGCGGGTCCGGCTCGGGGATCAACCTGTCCAAGATCCGCTCGTCCAAGGAGCCGCTCGCCGGCGGCGGGACCGCGTCCGGGCCCGGTCTCCTTCATGCGGGGGGCCGACGCGAGCGCCGGCACCATCAAGTCCGGCGGCAAGACCCGGCGGGCGGCCAAGATGGTCGTGCTGAACGCCGACCACCCCGACGTCCACGACTTCATCTGGTGCAAGGCCGTCGAGGAGCACAAGGCCCGGGCCCTCCGGGACGCCGGGTTCGACATGGACCTCGACGGCAAGGACAGCTACTCGATCCAGTACCAGAACGCGAACAACTCGGTCCGGGCGACCGACGAGTTCATGCAGGCCTACCTGGAGGACCGGGACTGGAAGCTGAAGGCCGTCCTGACCGACGAGACCCTGGAGACGGTCCGGGCCCGGGACCTGATGCGTGAGATCGCCCAGGCCGCCTGGGAGTGCGCGGACCCCGGGATGCAGTTCGACACCACGATCAACGAGTGGCACACGTCCCCGGCGTCCGGCCGGATCAACGCATCGAACCCTTGCAGCGAGTACATGCACCTGGACAACTCGGCGTGCAACCTGGCCTCGCTCAACCTGATGAAGTTCGTGGACGACGAGGGCAGCTTCGACGTCGCGGCGTTCCGCCATGCCGTCGAGATCGTGTTCACGGCCCAGGAGATCATCGTGGGCAACTCGGACTACCCGACCGAGGCCATCGGCCGAAACGCCAAGGCCTTCCGCCAGCTCGGCCTGGGGTACGCCAACCTCGGGGCGCTGCTGATGGCCCGGGGGCTTCCGTACGACTCGGACGCCGGGCGGGCGTGGGCCGGTGCGATCACGGCGCTCATGACCGGGTGGGCCTACCGGACCAGCGCCAGGATCGCCGAGGTCACCGGGCCGTTCGCCGGGTTCGCCCCCAACCGGGACGCCATGCTCCGGGTCATGCGCAAGCACCGGGCCGCGGCCGACGAGATCGACGGCGACGCCCTCCCCGAGGCGCTCCTGTCCGCGGCCCGCCAGGCCTGGGACGAGGCCATCGCCCTGGGAGAGCAGCACGGGTACCGCAACGCGCAGGCCACCGTTCTCGCACCGACCGGCACCATCGGCCTGATGATGGACTGCGACACGACCGGGATCGAGCCCGATCTCGCGCTGGTCAAGAACAAGAAGCTCGTCGGCGGGGGGTCCATGCGGATCGTGAACCAGACCGTGCCCCGGGCCCTGGCGCGCCTGGGCTACGGGCCCGACCAGGTCGAGGACGTCGTCGCGTACATCGCGGAGAACAACTCGGTGGCCGAGGCGCCGCACCTTCGCGGCCGAGCACCTCCCGGTGTTCGACACCTCGATGGGCGACCGGGCCATCCAGTACATGGGCCACGTCCGGATGATGGCGGCCGTGCAGCCGTTCATCTCCGGGGCCATCTCCAAGACCGTGAACATGCCCGAGCACGTCACGGTGGAGGAGGTCGAGCAGCTGTTCGTGGAGTCCTGGCGGCTCGGGCTGAAGGCCGTGGCCATCTACCGGGACAACTGCAAGGTGGCCCAGCCGCTCTCGGCCGACAAGAAGGCCAAGGCGTCCGGAGCCGGCCCAGCTGGCGCAGCCCGTGCGCAGGCGCCTGCCGCGGAGCCGCCCCTCCATCACCACGAAGTTCGAGGTGGGCGACGCCGAGGGCTACATCACCGCGAGCTCGTACCCGGACAACGGGATCGGCGAGATCTTCCTGAAGAGCTCGAAGCAGGGGTCCACCCTGGCCGGGCATCATGGACGCCTTCTCCATCGCCATCTCGATCGGCCTCCAGTACGGGGTGCCGCTCGAGGCCTACGTCGACAAGTTCATCAACATGAAGTTCGAGCCATCGGGCATGACCAACGACGAGGACATCCGGTTCGCCTCGTCGCTGGTGGACTACGTGTTCCGGCGCCTGGCCCTCGACCACCTGCCGCCGGAGAAGCGCGAGGCCCTCGGGATCCGGTCGATCGAGGAACGCAAGGAGACGGCCAAGGCCGAAGCCGAGGGCAAGGGGCCGGCGCGCCGAGCCCCGTGAAGCCCGTCGAGCCCCAGGCGGGCGCCGGCACAGCCCGGCGACTGATCGAACGGCCCCGGGCCCAGGCCGCCGACGCGCCGCTGTGCTACACGTGCGGCTCGAAGATGCAGCCGGCGGGGTCGTGCTACGTGTGCCCGTCGTGCGGCTCGACCAGCGGCTGCTCGTAAGCTGACCCGGTGGAGTTGCCGTTCAAACGGCTGGACCCTGAGGCCGAGCTGCCGGCCCAGGCGCACGCGGGCGATGCGGGGCTGGACCTGTGTTCGACCATCGATGTCGAGGTCCTGCCGGGGGAGCGGGCCATGGTCCCGACCGGCCTGTCGGTGGCCATCCCGGACGGGCATGCCGGGCTGGTCCTTCCGCGATCTGGCCTGGCGTCCCGGCACGGCCTGACCATGGCCAACGCGCCGGGGCTGATCGACGCTGGATATCGAGGCGAGGTCACCTGCGCGGTGGTGAACCTGGACCGGGATCAGGCGGTGAAGGTCAGGAAGGGCGACCGGATCGCGCAGCTCGTGATCGTGGTGCTGCCCCAGGTCCGCCCGGCCTGGGTGGACGAGCTCCCGCCGTCAACGCGGGGTGAGGGCGGGTTCGGATCCACGGGCGCCTGAGCAGCGCCGGAGCGCGGCCGTTGAAGGCCCGAGGCCCAATCCCTAAACTGCTGGAGTGCCCCTTCGGGGCGCGTGCGGACGTGGCTCAGTTGGTAGAGCACCACCTTGCCAAGGTGGGGGTCGCGGGTTCGAATCCCGTCGTCCGCTCCAGAGGAAGTTGCAGGTCAGGGCCGGTGCAGACCAGCCCTATGGTGTGTCAACGCATGATCTTCGCTCTGGCCATCCCGCATTTATCCCGCGACGGTTTCCGGCCGGGCTTGAAGATGGGGGACTGACGATTGAACCTCGGTGAGGCCGAGTTTCTGGGCTTGCCCCTCTCCGTCTGGACCTTCTTCGCAACCCTGGCATTGGCATTGATCACGGCCGTCTACGTCGTTCTCACTTACAAGATTGCCCAAGGTGCGGAGCTGGCCGCACGGGCTGCGCTTGCCTCCCTCAATGTGGAGCTCAGCGCGACCTACTGGCCGCCGATGGGATCCGCAGCATCGTTTCGCTGAGAAACCTGGGGCAACGCTTCACATCCATAGGACGATAGTCGCCGAGTACTTCGGGGAGGGGGAGATCTTCGGCGAGACGGATGTGCAGCTCCTTCCGGTGGAATCATGGGGTCCAACCCTGGCATTTGCACAAAGGCGAGCAGCGGACCTTCTACTGGCAGAGTGGCCTGCTTATGCGCGGGCCAAATACCGTACTGGTGACAGTCGCAGTGGAGTACAGCATCGGTGCGACGGGTGAGCGGTAGACAGTCAGACTCCCCCTCGATCTTCGGAAGGTACAAGGTCAGGCACAGGGCTAGCAGCGAGTCTCCTGCGATAGAGCAGTTCTTGGACCAGGTAGTAGATCGCGTCGGCAATGTCCCTGGAAACCTCGCGGTAAGCTCCGCGTAGACGTAGTCGACTATCCTTGTGCTGGTGTGTAAGGCGGGCGCGGACCTATGATGGCGGCGAAGCGCGTTGGGGGCCTCGCCGGACCCGCGATAGGACTCGTCAATCTACTTGACCAGCGGTTCGGGAGCGGTAGGCTCGCGGCGTGGCCCACGAGTGCGCGGTACACGGCGTACCGAGCTTCGGCTTCGAGTGCTGCTATGCGGAGTTGAAGCTCAGAGCGCTTCGCGGCGAGGATCTGTCCGATGAGGAGCTCGAGTTCGTCGGATTCTCGTTACGTAACGAGAAAGCGCTCTCGAACGGCTGGCATTTCCCGGGCAGACCTGATCAACTTCAGGCTCGACGAGGAGCTCTCGGCCGAGGACAGCGCGATGCTCGCCGCGCTGATGAGTCACCCGTCGGCCGATAAGCTGCGGCCCGCCGAAGGCGGGCCGCTCACCGCTGTCGCGGGGACGGGATTTGAACCAGTGACCTCTGGGTTATGAGCCCAGCGAGCTACCGGACTGCTCCACCGCGCAAGACGATGCTAGCAACACCCACACGGAGCGCCAAGCCCATCGACGGGATAGGAGATAGGGCGCGCGAAACAGCACGCGCCTCGCGCGGGGTCGGGGTTCGGTTTCGGCTCGAGGGCCGGCGAAACGCCGCCCCCTTCCAGGCAACCTCTCGTGGTCAGGCTCGGGGGTCGGGCCCCCGGATCTCGCGGCTCCTGTCATCGCCGATCGCCGCGCCCCTTCCCCGAGCAACCCTTGGGGGCGGGGCACCGGCTCCAGGATCCTGCCCTTCTGGCCCCTGGGGGGAAACGCCGCCACTGAGCAATTGGTCGGGCGTCGGAGGTGGTGTGGAAGGAGCTCGAAGACTCTCTCTTGGCCGTGCGCGAAGGCCAACGATGCCGAGGACTACCCTTCGAGGTAGTCCTTGACTGCTTTGCCACCCAACGTCGCCGCGGCGAACAGGTGGGAATCTTGCAACGCAGCCACGATGATTTCTTTGACGAGCGACAGACCAGCCTCGATCTGCGTCACACGCACTTCGAGGTCCCTCATCTCCGGAATGTCTGCTCAGTGTGCGAACCACTGACGGAGCCGATAGAACGATGCGAGTCCGGACGCGGCGTCCTTAGTTCATGAATACCGAGTGACTCTCTCGATGACTCTCTCTGACTTGTGCGCGGCGGCTAAGGCCTCGAGCACAGCGCAGGCCAAGATCGGAACGGCGTCGACGAACCCAACTGAGGCGACTGCCGCGCGATAGGCTCCAAGACATCTCCGCAAGCGGTGCTCGATCGGCTGCTGAAAGATCTTCCACACCGCTGCATACGTGTCTGGAACGGCAGCCAACTCTGACTTCCCCAAGCTGTTGCTGAAGAGGCCATCCAGCGAGACGGACAGTCTCAATTCGTGGATATCCCGAGTGGAGGAAGGAATCGCTCGTTCGGTGTCTGCTCAAGTTCGAACCAGAGCAGTTGGGTCGCCAACGGGGCCCTTGTTCGCAAAGAGAGAGCGAGCATGAAAGCGATCACTTTGGACGGAGTCGCGTGTCATCCTCAATGACGCTCGCTTCCGTGGATCGAAGGACCGTGTCGGCCCAAGTCATCGATTGACTCACGTTCGTCGAGTGGGCTTCCTATAGAAGTCGAACCAGTCGACCATAAGACCTCGGTCCTCTTCTGTTGTGGATCGCCACTCAACGCCCGGTTCTACCTGGAACTCAAACCTGTCCTCCTCGAAGGGATTGGCCCACTTCTCAAACGGACTGAAAAAGACGCCCTTGATTGGCGCGAACCAGATGCTCTCTGGCCTTTCAGATGGAGGCGCTATGCGGGCTCGGATGCTTGGTCCGTCGTCGCTCACAGGTCGCTCCACAGCTCTCGAAGAGGGAGTTTTCTCCGAGTGTGTGGAGGCTGGAGATCGCGAATCCAAATCTGGATACTGAGGCTCGGTCCTCTCTCATGCCGGGAGGTACTGGCGTTTCGCCCCCCTTTTCCGGTCAACCTTCGGGTCGGTCGCGGCTTGGAAGGTGCCGAACGCCGCCCCCCAGCGCGAGGACCAGGATCAAGGGCGCTCCACCATCTGCGACCTTGAAACGATCAGATTCCTCGGATCTCTACCGATGGATTGAGCTGCCGGATCTGAGTGAGGAACTCAAAGTTCTCGGTGAAGCCCAGGCGCAGCCAGATCCGTCCCCTCGCATGTTCGATCCTCATGCCGTACCCGCCCACGACCTCTCTTATCTGTCGGATCTCACCAGCTGCAACAGCTCTTCTTCGAGCGAGGCCGCGGAATTGAACCCAGCCGTCGGGGCTTATGCGTGCCTCGTACGGAGTTCTAAGGATGTTGAACCAGAACCATCCGAGGATAGCCAGCCACACGGCGTCAAAGACCTGTTGTCAGGGTTCCTCACGGCGTCCGGCAAGACGCCCAGAAAAATCAATGAGCGTTAGGAACACGACGACTGCAAGAAAGAGGTACGCATGCACCTCGATCCGATAGACACGGAAACAGTCTGGAGCATCGGGTAATCGCTATGCCATATCTATCTCGATCGGACGGTCACGACCCCTTCCTTTAGCGACCCCAACAACTGGGTTCCCCCCACAGGTACCCGTTTTAGACATCCCGTTTTCCCGGCCGAGATTCGCCTTCGGCTGAGGGGCGCGGGAGCCGATGATGAAATTTTTGGCCTAGCGGTGCCGGAGGAGCGCGGGAAAAGTAGCACGCTGCAACTTTTGGGCATCCACCTCAGATGTGGAGCATCCACGCCAAACGTGGCACATCCCTCGCTATCGCTCGCTGAGCCCGGCAAGCCCGGAACGATCCCGCATCCATCCCGCAGGGACGACCAGAATCAACCGGAATCGATGGGGGAGTACGGGTAGATCGAACCGCAGGTCAAGCGGCACGTCGAGGCATCGTCGCAGGTAGAAGAAACGGCCTCAGCAACCTTGCCAAGGTGGGGGTCGCGGGTTCGAATCCCGTCGTCCGCTCCAGACACGGGGTCGCGTAGACTAGCCACGGCCCGGACCACCGGGCCCGTTTCGGCGGGGTGGCCGAGTGGTTAGGCAAGGGTCTGCAAAACCCTGTACACCGGTTCAATTCCGGTCCCCGCCTCGAGATCCCGCTCGGTACGATCGGGGCTCTCGGGCGCTTAGCTCAGGGGTAGAGCGCTTCCTTGACGCGGAAGAGGTCAGAGGTTCAAATCCTCTAGCGCCCACGAACGAAGGCCCTGGTCACAGGGCCTTCTTCTATTGGTGGCAGGTCTCTTTGGTCGCTTCGCATGGGCGGGCTTGACATGTGACCGTTTGGTCACCTATCCTCTGGACCGTGACCGACGACGACCGCGTGTTCAAGGCGCTCGCCGACCCGACGCGGCGCTTCCTGCTCGACCGGCTCTTCGTGCGTGACGGCCGCACGCTCACGGAGCTCGAGTCGGAGCTGGAGATGACGCGCTTCGGCGTCATGAAGCACCTGCGCGTCCTCGAAGACGCGGGCCTCGTGGTCACCCGCCGGTCGGGCCGGGAGAAGCTGCACTTCCTGAACCCGGTGCCGATCCGGCTGATCCACGACCGGTGGATCGACAAGTACACGGAGCGTCAGGTCTCGGCGCTCGCGGACCTCAAGACCGAGCTGGAGAAGGAGGAACCGGCATGAACGCGCAAGCGGAGACGGCTGTGACCACCCAGGTCTACCGGGTGTACATCAAGGCGACGCCCCAGGCGATCTGGGACGCGATCACCAAGCCCGAGTGGACCGAGAAGTACGGCTACGGCGGCCGCGTCGAGTACGACCTGCGCCCGGGCGGCGCGTACCGCGTGCCCACGACCGAGGCGATGAAGAAGGCGGGCGCCGAGATGGGGTTCGCGACTCCCGACGTCATGATCGACGGCGAGGTCATCGAGGCCGATCCGCCGCGGAAGCTCGTCCAGACGTGGCGCATGCTGATGGACGAAGCGACGGCGGCGGAAGGGTTCACGCGCCTCACCTACGAGATCGCCGGGGGCAAGGGCGGCGTCACGAAGCTCACGTTGATCCACGAGCTCGAAGGCGCGCCGAAGCTGCAGGTGCTGGTCTCCGGCGGGCAGGAAGACATGGGAGCGGGCGGTGGCTGGAGCTGGATGCTCAGCGACCTCAAGACCCTCCTCGAGACCGGCGCGTCGATGCACCCGCACGACGGTCTCAACCAAGGCTGAGTCGAGACGGTGGAGGCCCTGCGCGAGCAGGGCCTCCGCCCGCACTTCACGAAAATCAAGGTGATCTCGATGGATGCATCGGCCCTGCGAAACGACGGCTGGGCGGCGATTGGCGTGCTCCGGTCTCAGGACATGCCGCCGAACGAGATCCGGGCCGTCCTGACCACCGACAACCCCGAGCTCGTCCATAGGTACCTGGAGCTCCACGGGGAGCGACTGGAGGAATGGCTCGTCGACCAACGGCGGCCCCTCGCGGCACTCGAGCGGGTCCTGGCCGAGACGGCAGCCCAACGCTCGCCGTTCACGGCCATGCGCCGCTAGTCCGGCCCTTCCACGTTGAATACCGGCTCGCCCGACCCCGACCGGACCACCACGATGCGGCACTCCTCGTCGCTGGGATTGCTCTCCCGATGGACGGCGCCGGGCGCCACGTACAGGAAGTCGCCGGGCCCGGCTTCGAGGACCTCGGCGCCCCCGGGGCCGAACTCCATTCGAAGGACCCCGGAGAGCACGTAGATCGTCGACTCGTAGGCGCCGTGGTGGTGCCACCCGGAGGCCCTGCCGGCCTCGGTCCGGGCCACGCCCGCCCACAGTCCGTCGGTCGCCACGGCCTGTTCCCTGGTCATCCCCGGCGTCGCCGCGCCACTCGTTCGATCCTCGGGACGGATGAGTCGAACCTCTCCGGCCACGTCGATCGCCCTCCTCTTCCGGATCGTGGCTGAAGAGTAGCGACAGACCATCGCTCCGGACGTTAGGCCGGAGGGGCAGGCGTGATGGGATAGACCGCGACACCGCCGACTCGAAACGGCTTCACGCCGAGGCTCGCCAGATCATCCAGCCAGGTGGGGATGGCCGGGTCCTCGACGACCACCGCGCCGACATCGTGCGCGGCGATGAAGCTCCGAAAGTCGAGCGGGACCGGCGGTATCTTCCCGTTCGGGCCGAAGGCCCCGGTCGTGACCAGCTCAGGGGGAACGCCGACGTAGCCTCGTGCAAGGCGGAAGTACATCCCCGACTCCACCTGCCACAGCATCTCCTGGCCTTGCTCAGCTGGGATGGCCAGGACGATCTCGCCGGGCGTGAGGTACTGTCGGTCGTCGCCCTGGGTGAAGAACGCCGGGACCTGGACCGGCGGATGGTAGGGGGGCGACGAGGTCACCGGAAGGATCATCACCGATCCGATCGCGACCACACCCCACGACACCCACGCCGCGCGTCCTCGCGCCCCGGCGAGCCACAGCGCGACGATCACCCCGATGGCCAGCCAGAGGAAGAGCGTCAGCCGGGCCGGCACGGCATCTCGAAGCAGTGGCATGCCGGCCGTGAGCGACCACGGCAGTTTCACGGAAGGATGGCCGTGGACATGCAGCACCGGCCCGAGCGCCGCGACAGCGGCCACCGCGACGAATACCACAAGGAGCCAGGTCGACCGCCGCCGCCTGTCGCGGATGGCGAACAGGACGATCACTAGCAGGAACAGGCCGAGGTAAGCCCCGTCCTCCACGTCGGTCAGCAGGAACCGTCGGGTGAGGGGCCGGAACGCGCTCCCGCCGACCAGCGTGCTGAACCTCGGCAGGACGAAGCTGAGTAGGTCGACCGAGATCGTGTTGCCGTTGCGGATCGTCCCTGGGGGGACGGCCGAGAGCGCGGCGACCAGGTACGGGCTCACGACGACGGCCGTCGCGGCGTACGAGGCCGCGATCAGGACCGCCGTGTCGAGGACGTCGCGACGGTCGTCCTTCGGACCGAAGATGTACGCGCCGGCCAGTGCGAGGCCACCGAACAGCGTCAACGTGAGGAAGACCTCGGTCGAGATGGAGAACTCGGCCACGAGCACCAGGGTGAGGAGCGCGAAGAACGCGAGTCGTCCGAGGCTCCTTTCGATCCGGCGGACCACGAGGTAGGCGGCGAGGGCAACCGGGAAGACCAGGACGAGGTTCGCATGACCGTGCATCTGGGCCACCTCGTACGTGGAGAACCCGAACGCGAATCCACCGGCGACCGCGGGCCAGAACGAATGAGTGATCCGGCTGCACAGCAGGTACCCCGCCCACGCCACGAGCGGCGGCGCGAGGAGAAGGAGCACGTTGAGGGACGCGACGGCGTTCGCCGCCATCGTGACCGGAGCCAGGACGAGTGCCGGTCCGGGCATCCCGGAGATCCACGCCATGTTGACGCCGGCCGGAGCCCAAACCAGCGGCGAGTGAAGCGGGTTCAGGCCGTGCCGGATGGCGTACGGCCACCACGCCAGAGTCCAGACGTAGAGCTTGGCGTCCTCCTTGCCGACGCCCACGTAGCGCGTCGACAGATGCGTGATGACGCCACGGCCCCAGAGAGCCAGCGAGACCAGGAGATATGACAGGAAGGCGAGCAGGGCGCGGATCCAGGGGCGGAGCCCTTCGACCCGGGCAGCAGCCCTTGCCAGCCGCCCGGGTGCCACGCCGAGGTTGGCCTCACCGTTCCCCGGCCCGCTCACCGCGCGAGTGTAGGACCGAGCTCGCCGGGAAGGGGGCGCGGGGCCGGGTCTGACCTGGTCAGGGGGCGAATCTGGGTCTTGCGCCCCGCAGTTGCGAGTGCCAAACTTGGCCGGTCCGAGCTGTGAGGCTCGGCGATGACGGCGGCGCGACGCGGGCACGCGCCGCCGTCTCCTATGGTCAGGCTCGGGCTCACTTGACCGCCGGACCCGGTGCTATCGTGTCTGCTCCCGGGCGCGTAGCTCAGCGGGAGAGCGCTTGCTTCACACGCAAGAGGTCGTAGGTTCAAATCCTGCCGCGCCCACCACATAACCGCTGCTCACGGCTCAAGTCTCTCCTCGTCCCTGCGGATACACGAACGGAGTGACGGTTCGGAGTAACTCCGGGGCCGGTGAGGAGGAGCAGTGGCAGGGAAGACCTGGGAGCGGACGCGGTTCCCCGGGATCTATCGGAACGAGGGACCGAGGGGCGTTCGGTACAAGGTTCTTCGGAGACTCCGAAGGTCAGCAGCGCACCAAGAACTTCCGCTCGTTGAAGGAGGCGAAGGCCTTTCAGGGGGACATCAGGCTGAAGAAGTCCCAGAGCGTGCGGATCGACCCGGCGCCGGGACGGGTCAACGTGGAGGAGTTCTGGAAGCACTTCTTGAAAGACAGCGGCCATCCGCCCAAGCACGCGAGCGCTGTACGGGACTCACGGACGTCTCTACATCCTGCCGGCCCTGGGAAAGAAGCAGCTTCAGTCCGTGACGATGGCCGACATCAAGGTGACCCTTGCCGACATCCGCGCGGTGGGCAAGAGCGCGGCAACCCTCAACGCGGTCAGGCGGCTGGTCCACAGGTTGTTCGCCGTCGCTGTGGAGGAGGACCGAGTCCCGAGGAACCCCGTCTCCCGCGTCGCGATCGAAAAGGGCAAGGCCTAGGGAGCCTCGGTTCCTGACCCAGGATGAGGTCAAGCGGATCGCCGGGCAGGTTCCGGACCGTTACCGAGCGCTCGTATTCTTCTTAGCCTGGACAGGCCTTCGCATCGGCGAGGCATCGGCGCTCCGGGTCAAGAACCTCGATCTGACGGCGCGGACGGTGCGCGTGGTGGAGAACTCGCCGGAGGTCGGCGGGCGGAAGTACGTCGGGCCGACGAAGACCAGTAAGGCGCGGACGGTTCGGTTTGGCGCTGGGCTGGCGGGGATCCTCAAGGCGCATCTCGCCGCCTACGGCACCCCGCTTGACCCCGAGTCGTTCGTTTTCACGAGCCCGGAAGGGGAGCAGGTCAGACAGAACAAACTTCCGCAAGCGAATCTTCCAGCCCGCCGCCAAGCGAGCCGGAATCGACCCAGTGCCAACTGTTCACGACCTGAGGCACACGGCTGCCTCCCTGATGGCCCGGGCAGGCTTCTCGCTGCGCGACGCCCAAGAACAGCTCGGGCACTCCCACGCGACGATGACAGATCGCTACACGCATCTGTTCCCGGAGGACCGGGAGCAGAAGGTGGCCGCCCTGGATGCGCTGCTGAGTACGGAGACTGCTTGAACTCTCGGACACCCGGGGGCCGCTCGCCTTCCTCGGTGTCCGGTACTGTTGGCGGCTCGTCTGCGCTCGGCGGACTCCTGCCGCCGGGTGAGGTGTCGCTCGCGCACTACACGGTCGGCCGTGTTACCCGCAACCATTCTGGAAAACCCCGCCGATGACGTATTGCCCTTCGCACACGGCTGTAGGTAGGTTGCCCTTGAGAGCCTCCGGGTCCGGGGGCAAGAGGGGGGAAGACATGCGCCGAGTCACGGCCATCGCGTCGATCGCCGCCGTTCTCGTGCTCTCGGTCGGGACCATCGGCCGGGCCGCTAACAGCCAGACGCGCGTGGGCACTACGTACCCAACGTGGTGGGCGAAGTACCTCGCCGTCTCCTCTCGGCCCGTCAAGCCCTCGATGGTGACGGACGCACCAAGCGTCAGCGTAGGGGCGAACGTCGACGTGAGCAACGAGGAGGGGCCGCAGAGCGAGACCTCCATCGCGATCAACCCGTCGAACACGTCCCAGATCGTCGTTGGCTCAAACGAGATCTTCAGGCTGCCGATGCGCGGGTACTTCTCGAGCGATGGCGGGAACACCTGGGGCGGAGTGGATCTGCCTTTGCCGCCTCCGATCAACGCCGGTGGTTTCGACTTCGGCTCGGACCCCGGTGTCGCCTGGGATACGCGCGGCAACGTCTACTACTCCTACATCGTCGTCTTCTTCAGCCCGACCGGGAAGATCACCGGAAGCGAGGTCGCCGTGGCCCGCTCCGCCGACGGCGGACTTACGTGGGCCGCCACGTACTTCAACAAGTCGGGGGGACACGGCAAGTTCAACGACAAGCCCATGATCACCGTGGACACCAACTCCGGCAGCCCGTTCAAGGACACCGTCTACGTGGCGTGGGACACAACCGTGGTCGCTCCCCCCGGCCCAAGCAGCACGGGGGTCTTGCTCAGCCGCTCCACGGACGGTGGCCAGACCTTCAGTGCTCCTGTCCCCGTGAGCCCGAGGGGCGGGGGGCAACGATTCGGCATCGGAGCCGACCCCTTCGTGGCCCCCGACGGTACCGTTCACGTGGCGTGGAACGACATCTCGCAGAACATCGAGGAGGCGACCTCCACAGACGGTGGGGCCTCCTTCGGCCCTGCGCACGTGATCTCGTCCACCAACGTCTTCGTCGTCACGGTGATCCCCGCTCAGAACAGCCGGGGTGTGCTGATCACTCCCTCATGCGGTGCGGATGTGACCACGGGTCCGGCCCGAGGGACCCTGTACTGCTCCTGGGTTGATGCGAACGGACCGAGCGGACTTGATGTCCTCGTCGCCAGATCGACTGACGGCGGCTCGACGTGGAGCGCGCCGGTGGTCGTGAACGACGACACCGTGGGCGCAGCTAACGACCAGTTCTTCCAGTGGTTGTCGGTGGACCCGGTTGACGGTTCGGTCAACCTGAGCTGGTACGACACGCGGCTCGATCCCACGCACGTGGCCACCAACGTGTTCTTCTCGCGCTCGACGGATGGAGGGCTCACGTTCGCACCCAATGTTCTCGTGACTTCAGCTCCCACCGATGAGTCAGGAGCGGGAGCTGATCTCGGCAACCAGTACGGGGACTACGAGGGGATCGCCGCTATGGGCGGCGTGGTCCACCCCGTGTGGACGGACCGGCGAGCCTCGCTGGCGCCGTCGTTGAACGAGGAGGTCTTCACGGCGACCCTCACGCCGTAGCGACCGGCCCCGAGGGGGACCAGCCAAGTCACGGTCATCGACCGGGTCGAGCGGATGACCCTCTCGACGTTCAGACGGACTCGACGTACGGGTCGTCGGGCGGAGTCGCGTGCGCACAGAGAACGTTGACCTAACTTTTGGGAACCCTCGGGACGCGATCAAACATATGCTCGAGTGCCGCGTCTGCGGAGCCCTCGCCGGATGTCACTTCGGGCAGGAAACGACTGCCAGAGGCCGTCACGCGGTTATTCGAAGGGGAAGTGCCTGGCTTACATCTCCGTCCGGTCCGGGTCTGTTCGACCGCCGTGTCGCCGTCCTGGCACTTGACGAGCTAGGAGATAAGCCCTCCGAAACCGAACACCCTCGCCGCCCCGGCTCCTCGGGGGTCGGCGCTCGCGCTGAGTGCGCGGGCTTTCTGGCCCTCTGGAACCGAACACCGCCCGGCCGCTCGGTCCAGGGTCCGGCGATGGCTCGAGCGCCCGCGTACGCTTTGGCCCTCCGAAACCGAACACCCCCGGCCGTTGCTGCCGGCTCGCTCAGGATAGTCACCGGCGGTTAAGCGCCGGCTTCGCCGTGGACCGGCCGCTGTTCCGGCGACTCCTGACCCCGCCTACTTCTTGGTCCAGTTTGCCGACGACGAGGAACCCGAGCCGGCGGCCTTGGCCTTCTTCGCCTCCCGCTTCTCCTTCAGCGACTTGCTGGCCGCGGTCTTCGAGCTCTTCGAACCGCCCTTGTCCTTGTTGGCCATGGTTACCTCCTCCAGAAGGAGAGACCGGTGCTGACCGTATCACCCTGAACCCCTGGACCGATCTCCTCGACGCCGAGGGGCGAACCCGACCGAGATGGAGTCGCGGGGCAGATGGAGGCCGGGCCCGGCAAACGCGCTTCAAGAGTCCCTTGCATACGGGGGAACGTCACGGAGATCACCGGGCGGAGCGAAGGAGCGACGGCCCGCCCACGACTTTGGTTGTGCCCCCGAAAGAAGGGGAGGGCGGTCCTTCGGGGCCGCCCCCTCAGAGGTCCACCGTGCAAACACGCTGACCTCTTCGACCGGCCTTGCGGCCGGCCACACCATGACATACCGCCCCATCGGGGGCTCCCAAGGTTTCGGGCGCTGGCGGCAGCTCTTCGGTGCTCGCGTTATGCCCCTAAGTGGGCTCTGACCGCTGGTGGCTGAACCGGCTCGCGCCGCTCCCGTACCTGAATTGGAGGATACACCCGGCCACGGGAAAACGCAAGGGGACCCTTGCGCCCTTCACCGCCGACCGCTCCGCCCCTCGCGGTTCGCTCGGATGCGCCGCAGGCGATCCGCAACGGCCTGGCGGGATACGCGTAGCTCTCGCGCTACGGCGGCCTGGCCTGCCTCCTCGACCAGTTCGGCCCACTCGCGGCGCGTGGCCTGGAGCTCGGCTTCGAGCCGCGCCATGCGGCCCTCGAGCGAGTGCAGGTGCCGCTTCTCGGGCGTCGTCAGGTCCCTTCGAGGTCGAGGCACGCTCTCAGCGTAGCCCGGGCGTTCTACCAAGGGCAACCTTGACGGAACGTCCCGTGAGGGTGCCACGATGGGCCTTGTCCGACAAGGGGAGGAGGCCAGAGGGCTAGTGGTCGCTTTTCGGCTGCGCGTCGACGAAGGTGATCGTAAAGGGAGGCGGGCCGAGTGCCACCCACACCTCATGTGCCCGATCCCCCAACATGCCCTCCGCCGCAGCCCTGGCTGCCATATCGTTTGTGGCATCAAGTGTCATCGAAACGAGGACGGTTCCCGAGTCCGGGCGAGTGAGAACGGGAACAAACGGTTCTTGGTCAGCAGATCAGTCAGTTCGCGGATCCCCCCATCGCTCAGAGACCCACCATCGTCCCTGGCCAACCTGAGCCGAACCAGCCACGCTTTGACCATCCGAGAAATTCTGGCCTGGCAGGTGAGTCAGACTCTGTTCTTCTCCCGTGGTCGCTGATCGCTGCCCGCCGTTCATGAAGGAAGGGAACCACCGAGGTGGGCTCCTTTCCCTCAGAGTTGCGATCATGCAGCGCACCGGCGCGGCCGCTGAACCACCGGACGGTCGGTTAGACCTTCGCTGGTGTGCCTTCGTAAAAGGCAAGGTCGCCGATTCTGGTTCCCGGCCCGACAACTAGCCGCGCGTGCCGACCAACTCTTCCAGGACTTGCTGCACCCGCGAGTCGATCTCGTCGCGGATGGCCCAGACTTCATTCCAGGACTTGCGGTCCGGGTTGGGCAAATCCCAATCGAGGTGGCGCTTGCCGGGAAAGATCGGGCAGGCGTCGGCCCTTGCGTCATCGAGCACACTATCGATTTGCTCGTAGCCCGCCGGAAGAAGCGCCAGGGTGACCCCGCATCATAGGATTTGGCGATCATGACGTTTCTGCCGGCAGCCGATCGATACGAGGCCATGCAATACCGCCGCAGCGGACGGAGCGGGCTGCTCCTGCCGGCCGTGTCGCTCGGTATGTGGCACAATTTCGGCGGCGACCGATCGCTCGAGACACAGCGCGACATCATCCGCAGGGCGTTCGACCTGGGCATCACCCACTTCGACCTGGCCAACAACTACGGGCCGCCCTACGGATCCGCCGAGGAGAACTTCGGCCGCATCCTATATGGGGATCTGCGTCCGTACCGTGACGAGCTGGTCATCTCCACGAAGGCTGGATACGACATGTGGCCCGGGCCCTACGGCGAGTGGGGATCCAAGAAGTACCTCCTGGCGAGCCTCGACCAGAGCCTGGCCCGAATGGGGCTCGACTACGTCGACATCTTCTACTCGCATCGCTTCGACCCGGACACGCCGCTCGAGGAGACGCTGGGCGCGCTCGATAGCGCGGTCAGACAGGGGAAGGCACTGTACGTCGGGATCTCCTCGTACTCTGCGCAGCGGAGCCGCGATGCCGTGCGGATCCTGCGAGACCTGGGCACGCCGCTGCTCATCCACCAGCCGTCGTACTCGATGCTCAACCGCTGGATCGAGCGCGGTCTCCTCGACGTCCTCGGCGAGGAGGGGGTCGGCTGCATCGTGTTCTCGCCACTCGCGCAGGGACTGCTTACCGACCGCTACCTCCACGGAATCCCGGAGGGCTCTCGGGCCAGCAGGAAGAGTTCGCTCTCCAAAGGCATGCTCTCCAAGGAGAACCTGGCGAAGGTCCGTGCCCTGAACGAGATGGCGCAACGACGTGGACAGACACTCGCCGAGATGGCCCTCGCGTGGACCCTCCGCGATCCTCGGGTGACCGCGACTGTGGTCGGGGCTAGCAGCGTCGTTCAGCTCGAGGGCAACGTCGCGGCGCTGCGCAACCTCCGGTTCACCGAGGAGGAGCTGGCGGAGATCGACCTGCACGCGACGGAGGGCGACGTGAACCTGTGGGAGCAATCGAGTACCGCCTGATGCCGCTCGGAACCGACAGGCGGAAGCCTCCGGACGAACTGTCGAACGCGATTCCCGCGGACCGTCGAGTTGACGATTTTTCCCTTGCACCATGCCCTGCGGGGACTCGCACATTTGGGCACGGTGCTCCTTCCGCGCCGAACCGACAGTCACCCAAAGCCGATCGGGAACGTCCCCAGCCCCTTCGTTCGTCGCCGCGTAATGACGCCCGGGCAAGGCTGGGGCCTACGTGGAGCGGCGGGGCATCCATGGTCTTCTGGCCCAAGATTCGGCTGGCGTGTGGGGCCTTTCCGCCCAGACGTGGGCGTTCGGTCAGCCTGGGCCGATATGAAGAATGCGCGACCAGACCGAGGCACCCTGGACGGCGAGCGTCACCAGGGTCGATCCCAGCACCCGAGGAGTCCTTCCTCGCGGATGAAGCCGACCGATACTTCTGCCCCGTGTGTGGGATCGGGCTGGCGAAGTCGGACTTCGAGATGCCGCTCAAGCACTACTACTGCCCCTACTGCAGCGCTCGGCAGACGCCTCTATCCGAGGTGTGCGCCGTGACCGACCCGACGGCGATCAGCGCGATGGACAGCAGCCAGGGCAGCCGGCGACGGTTCACGGCGCCATGGTGGCAGAGGTCGCTCGCGTTGGTGGTGCGATCAGGTCCACGGCCAGGCGCCAGAGAGGAACCCGTAGACGCTTGAGAACGCGCAGCCAAGACAGAAGGCGAGGACGAAGCCGCGGCCCCGAGCCTCAAGCGCGTACATGACCATCATGAAGGTCAGGGCAACGACACCGTAGAGAGTTATCGCAGTCACAACCAAAATTGAAGCTCATCGGATCTGCGGATGGGCGCAGTTCCCGGGACCTGCGCTCCCGGGGATCACCGGTCTCGATTCGGAGCCGCAGCGGGAGCTGGCCATTGGTGCGGCGCCGCAGATACTCCCACTCGATCCCGATCACTGGGTGACAGGCAGGCGACGCACAGCCAGCTTGAGATCGTCATCGCTGGTGTAGGGTCGATGGGATGAGGATCGGCGCGGCCCTCTCGACCGACCCCGATCCGGCCACGGCGGGGGCGGAGGCTGCGGTGGCGGCCGGGTCCCGCCTAGACGGGGCGGATGCCTCGCTGGCCCTTCTGGTCGCCTCCCGACATCACGCTCCCTCGGCGGCGTTGGTGCTCGATGCCGTTCGCCGAGCGGTCGGCTCCGAGCGGGTCATTGGCTGCGTAGCCGAGACGGTGGTGGGCGGCGACCGGGAGGTCGAGGAGGGCCCGGCCGTCGCCGTGTGGCTGGCGTCCCTTCCCGAGCCGGCCGAGACGTTCCACATAGAGTTCGTGCGCACTTCGGAGGGGGGCGTGTTCGCCGGGTATCGGTTCCAAGGGCCGGGGTCCGGTCCCTACCTGCTGATCGGCGACCCGTTCTCGTTCCCAACCGACCATCTGCTGCAGCACCTGAACGAACAGATACCGGGGACCGTTTTGATGGGCGGAATGGCGAGCGGCGGGATGAGGCCGGGCGAGACTCGGCTGTTCCTCGACGATCGCGTGGTGGACGAGGGCGCCGTTGGCGCGCGACTGCCCGGCGTCCGCATCCGCACTCTCGTCTCCCAGGGATGCGGGCCGGTCGGCAACGTCTACACGGTGACCCGCGCCGAAGGAAACGTCATCTACGAGCTGGGAGGCCGCCCCCCGCTTCTTCGGCTCCAAGAGTTGGCGGACGGGCTCTCGCCCAAGGACCGCACACTGCTCGGCCGGGGGCTCTTCGTGGGCCGCACGATCGACGAGTACACGGTCGAGCCAGGACGCGGGGACTTCCTGATCCGGCAGGTTATGGGGGTGGATCAGCGAAGCGGGGCGCTCGCGGTCGGGGATCGGATCGAGGTGGGGGAGACCATCCAGTTCCACGTCCGGGACGCGGCCACAGCCGACGAGGATCTACGCGAGCTCCTCGAGCTCGAGGCCGTCGAGCCTGCGGACGGTGCTCTGCTCTTCACGTGCAACGGGCGGGGCTCGCGGCTGTTCCCGGTCTTCGATCACGACGCGTCGTTGGTAGCGGGGAAACTCGGGGGCCTGCCCCTTGCCGGCTTCAACTGCGCCGGGGAGATCGGCCCGGTCGGCGGGAAGAACTTCTTGCACGGCTTCACGGCCTCGGTGGCGCTGTTCGTCGACGCCTGAACCTCGGCGCAACGCCCGACCGATCGCTGCGGCGAATCGTGCCACCTCGCGAGACGGACGCATAGACGTTGACGTTCCTGATTGTGCCGGGCCATGTGGGCAGGACCCCGGAATCCTTGGACAGCTCCCTTGTCGTCCAGAAGCAGCGCGGGCAGGGACCCGTAATGTTCAGACGAACCTCGTCCCCGATGGAGAGGGTACGACGATGGGCTGCTGCTTCGGCGCGGAAGCGACAGCTCCGAGGGAGACTCGATGCAAACCGCTGAGACACCTGGGACACATGTCGTGCCTGGCGAGACATCATGCCGTCCCACCAAGAGGATGCCCACTTCCACAGAAGGACTGCCCGAGGACTCGGTCATGAGGGTAGACAAAGTCTTGACGGTGAAAGGGGCAAGGATCGTTCGGAGACCGGTCGGGAAGCTCACCCCGGCGAAGATCTGCGAGCTCCACGGTGCGATCGGCTGCGCGCTCGACATCCAGTACTGATCAGAGACCCGCCGCCGCAGCATGTAGGCTGCCGGCGTCGACGCCGTGGTTAGATACCGTCGTGCACTCGGTCGACTACGTCGTCCTTTATGTCGGCGATCTGGATGCTTCGCTCGCGTTCTACCGAGACGTGCTCGGGCTCCCATTCAAGTTCCAGGAGAGCGGCTACGCCGAGTTCGCCACGGAGGGCACGAAGTTCGCTCTTTATGAGCGCTTGCGGCTGCCCGGGCTGATCGGACGCGATGCGTCCGGGGGCGGGCCTGCCGGCGAGGTACTGTTCCTCGTCGACGACGTCGATGGAGAGGCCGAACGGCTGGGCGGCCTGGGCGTCGAGATCCTGGCCGGTCCCGTCGACCGGCCGTGGGGGCACCGCACCCTCCACGTCCGCGACCCCGACGGGTTCGTGGTCGAACTGGCTCAGGAGATCTCGCGCCAGCAGCCTCGCGAGGGCTGAGGTGGCCGAGCAACCCGAAGGCGGCATCGGCACGATCCTCGCCTACCACGAGTCGACCAAGCACTCGCCGGTGAGTATTCGGAGCCGAGCGCACTTGCTGGACTGGGACAACAAGCCGCATCCGCTCAAGGTGCATACCGGCCTCGAACGGGTCCCGCTCCCCGACGACGTCCCGTCGCTCGCCGTCCCGGCCCTCGAGGCGATCGGCGTCACGTCGGTCGATGCCTCCGCTCCCGGACCGGACCTCGCCGCCCTCGCGCGGCTCTTAGTCGTCGGCGCCGGCGTGCACCACACGGTGACGTTCCCCGGCGGGGAGCTCATCCACTTCCGGAACTACGCCTCGGCCGGCGCCCTGTACCCAGTGGAGGTCTACGTTGCCTGCGCAGACCTCCCCGGCCTTCCCGCCGGCGTGTTCCACTTCGACCCGGCGCTCCGCGCGCTTACCCGCCTCCGCGAGGGCGACCACCGAGGCCATCTCGTCCGGGCGGCCGGCTCCGAGGCCTCCATCTCAAGGGCCCCGGTGGTCCTCGTCCTCACCGGCATCCCCTGGCGCACCGGGTGGAAGTACACCGAGCGCGGGTACCGCCACCTGTTTTGGGACGCCGGGATGATCCTGGCGAACGTGCTCGCTCTCGCCGCCTCGGCCAAGCTCCCCGCTCAGGTCGTATTGGGGTTCGTGGACTCCGACGTCGCCCCGCTCCTGGGCCTCGAGGAACGCCACGAGCTCCCGCTCTGCCTGGTGTCGGTCGGGCTGAGGGATCGCGAGGTGGCCACCGCGTCGGGGGAACCCGAGGAAGTCTCGTTCGAGGTCGGGGCGCTCTCCCGGACCGAATACGTGTTCCAGGGGATCCTCAAGGCGAACGATGCCGGCCGGCTGCACGCCCCCGAGGAGGTCGCGCGGTGGCGCGAGGGCTTCGGTGGGTCGCAGGTGCGCGACGGGTCTGGCCAGTCGCTTGCATCGCCTCAGGCGGGCCTGTCGACCGACTCCCTCGAAGAGGTCATCCGGCGGCGCGGTTCGGCTCGCGTCTTCGCCCGGGGCTCCATCCGCGCCGAGGTGCTCGCCGAGATCCTGGCACGTTGCACGGTCGGAGTCCCGACCGACTACGCGCCCAACGGGGCGCACCTCGCCGAGTCCTACCTGATCGCGAACGCCGTCGAGGGGGTCGGGCCCGGCGCGTACGTGTTCCGTGGCGGTGAGCTCTCGTTGCTCCGCGCCGGCGAATTCCGTCGGGAGGCCGGGTTCCTCTGCCTCGAGCAGCGCCTGGGAGCGGACGCGGCGGCCACCCACTTCCTGATGGCCGACCTTCCCCGCACGCTCGATGCGCTCGGCGCCCGCGGCTACCGCGCCGCGCAGCTCGAGGCCGGCATCGTCGCCGGGAGGATCTACCTCGGGGCCTACGCGAGCCGCTTCGGCGCCACCGGCCTCACGTTCTACGACGACGAGGTCACCCGATTCTTCTCGCCGGACGCCGAGGGCAAGAGCTGCATGCTGGTCGTCGCGGTCGGCGAGAGCCCGCGCCTGCGTCGCGCGTAAGGCCCGCGCCTTCCCGGGCCGAACCGGTCCCAAAGTGTCCCGCTGACTGCGTCGGGCCGTCTCCGGACTGTCGCTTCCGCGACAAGGGAGTATTCGGCTGGCCACAGATCTCTGGATTCGGGCTTTGCCCGGGGTGGCTGAGCGACCCACGATGGCCGGGTGCAGGTCGAACTTCTCGCTGACTAGGGGAAATGAGTCGAATTTTCACGCAGAATCCACGCGCAGACGCTCCCTAGGGAACCCGTTCGCAGTTCGCCGTTCTGTCGTCCGGAACGAGAACGCCCCGTGGGAGAGAGGACGAACGAGCTTCGGGCACTACACTGCAAATGGACAGGTCCCAGTGGCAACGCGAGCTGACGGAGAGGATTAGCGTGGAAGCCATGAAGGTCTACCACCTGACGATTCAGGAGAATGGGCACTCACGACGGTTCGTCTACGAGGACCGTGATCAGGCGCTGACGCGCCTCGCCGATGCGATCGCCGCGGGGCTCGACGCAAGGCTCGACGAGGTTGTGCGGCACGCCGCGGGCCTGCGATACAGTTCGCTTGCTTCCTCCCCATCGAGTACCGTCGAGAAGAGCCATGGGCGAGCGAACGGAATCGGAACCCCGGCCGGATGAGGCGCCACGCCGTCCGGCGTGCCCGATGTGCGGGTCCACGCGCACGCAGCCCTTCGCCCACGCTGGCCCGGCGGCGCGGGTCAACATGAAGTGCACGAACTGCGGCCATCTGTTTCGCGGTCCGGCGAAGTCCTAGCTCCGACACAGCGGATGGAATGATGCGCCATGCGATCTTCCGCAGGCGGGCCTGCGCGTGCATGCGCCGAGGATAGGAGGACCGGTCCCCCGAAACAACGACTCCACCGGTCACGAGGGCATGACGGCGCGATGCACGGGACGGGATCGGCGCGTGCGGACGGCACGGAGGAACCCGCCGATCGCGCCACCGACCGCCCCCCACGCCAGGCCCAGCTCCAGCCCGTACGGTGGGTACGGCCCGTACCGGAAGTACCCCGTGGCCACATAGGACAGCGGCCCGTGGAACCGCGCGGTCACCAGGGCCAGGATCAGGAGGGCCGTGAGGGTGACGGCGAAGACCACGCCGGCCATGGATCCCACGAGCGCGCCTTCCATCGGTCCCCGGACGTCGGCCCGCTTCGCCGCCAGCACCCCTCCGGCCAGAACGGCGATCACCGGGACCAAGAGGAACAGGAGGAACCCGCGGGGCGGCGGACCGAGCTCGGGGTATCCCCAGGCGGAGTTGAAGGTGTCGGGGAGCCGGTGACCGAAATACGACCCGTACGACAGGAAGCAGTACGGGGGGAGCGAGGAGCCCGCGCCTCCGCCCACCTCGAGGCAGCCGCCCATCGACGGGACCAGGATCCAGGAGGTGACGTTCGGGAGCGCGAGGAGGCCGAGCAGGACCACGGCGAACCCGGTGCCCACCCCGGGGCGGAAGACCGTGTGTACGAGCGACGCCGTGCGGTCTGGTTCGGCTGCCGCGAGGACCCCGAGGCCGACGAGCGAGAGCGACAGACCCAGGCCGAGCATCCACAGTCCGCCCCTCACGGCGCCGCGCCACCGCCGGGGCCAGGCCTCGGTTTCCCACAGCCACGGCGAGGTCCAGAACCCCGTCCCCCCCGAGCGGATCCCCCCGAGGGCGCCGAACGCGGCTCCGAGCGCGAGCGGCCAGAAGAACGCGGCCAGGTGCGAGGGGTGAACCGACAGGGGTGAGGCGTCGGGGAGGCGAAGGCGAAGGCTCAGCCCCCACGACGCGATCCAGCTGAGGAGGGCGTAGGGCACGGCGACCTTGGCGCCGTGGATCCCCCGGCGGAGCTCGGGGCCACCGACAGCTGCGCCGATCGACCGACCAGCCCGCATCAGAAGCCAGGCGGCCAGGGCAGTGCCCGACAGGAGCGCGAACGCCACCACCGCGTCCACGGCGTACCCGCCGGGCCACGCAAGGACGCGCTCGGCGCCGGCCGGCAGGCGGAGATCGGGAGATCGAAACGCCAGCCCGACGTGATGGAACGCGTAGAACAGCGCCCACCCGTACCGGGCGGCCTGGCCGGCCGATGCCCCCGGCATCGCGCCGGCCAGGAGCGCGAGGAACGCGACGACCTGGCCCAGGGCGGCGACGAACAGCGCGGCGAGGAGGGCGCCGCGGATGGCCTGTGGCCATCCGCGGCGCACCACCGACGGTGCTCCCGCCTCGATCCGTTCCATCTCGGGCGCTCCGGCCGACATCTCTACACCCCCCTCGCCCGCATCGTAGGCGCCGCCCCGAACGGCCCCGTCGTCCTCGTCGAGGGTATCCTGCCTGCCTGTTCGGCCCGGCCACCCGTCCCGCAAGCACGACGTCAGGGCGGCGAGCAGGACGAAACGCGCAGACCAGGGGGAAGCCATGACGCCCGCAGGCCACATGGACAACGTTTCGAGCAACGGTGCGGCGGCCCGCGCCGTGGACCTGTACAAGGTCTACGGTTCGGGCGACGCGGAGGTGGTGGCCCTGGGGGGCGTCACCGTCGACTTCCAGGCCGGACGGTTCACCGCGATCATGGGTCCATCGGGGTCGGGGAAGTCCACGCTGCTCCACTGCATGGCGGGCCTCGACGCTCCCACGTCCGGGCGCGTGTTCATCGGCGACGTGGACCTCACGACCCTGTCGGAGAAGCAGCTCACCTTGCTCCGGCGGGAGAAGGTCGGGTTCGTGTTCCAGGCCTACAACCTGGTGCCGACCCTCACCGCTGCGGAGAACATCACGCTTCCGCTCGACATCGCCGGCCACAAGCCCGACCGCGGATGGTTCGACACGGTCGTGGACGCAGTGGGGCTCCGATCCCGCCTGGGCCACCGTCCCAATGAGCTCTCCGGCGGACAGCAGCAGCGGGTGGCGGGGGCCAGGGCCCTGGTCAGCAAGCCCGAGATCGTCTACGCGGACGAGCCCACCGGGAACCTGGACTCCAAGAGCGGCGCGGAGCTGTTGTCGTTCCTCCGCAGCGCCGTCGACGACCACGGCCAGACGATCGTCATGGTCACCCACGACCCCAGCGCGGCGAGCTTCGCCGACCGGGTCGTGTTCCTCTCCGACGGCCACGTCGTGGACGAGATGCGCGATCCGACCTCGGAGCGCGTGCTCGATCGGCTGAAGTCGCTGGAGGCCTGAACGCCGATGTTGCATGCGACTCTGAAGAGCCTCCTGGCCAGAAAGCTCCGCCTGGGCCTCACGGCTTTGTCGATCGTGCTCGGCGTGGGCTTCGTGGCCGGAACGTTCGTCCTGACCGACACCATGAACAAGGCGTTCGACGACCTGTTCAAGCAGGCGGCGTCGGGGAGCGACGTCATCGTCCGGGCCACGTCGGCGTTCTCGCCGAGCGATGCCGGCCCCGGGGCGGCGGCGGCGGCGAGCAACGCAACCCCATCCCCCAGGACCTGGTGGCGACCGTGGCCGGCGTTCCAGGTGTCCGGTCGGCCGAGGGCGGCCTCACGGGCTACGCGCAGATGGTCGATCCGAAGACGGGCGACGCCATCGGGGGGCAGGGTCCGCCGACCTTCGGAGCGAATTGGAACCAGACCGCGAACGCCACCCTCGAGCTTCGGTCTGGGACCCCGCCCACCGGCCCCGACCAGGTGGCGGTGGACGCCGCGACCGCGAAGAAGTACGAGCTTTCGGTGGGCCAGACGATCAGGATCCTGTTCCAGGGCCCATCGCGCGAATTCCGGATCGTGGGTATCGCGGGGTTCGGGACGGCGGACAACCTGGGCGGGGCGACGCTCGCGCTGTTCGACACCCCGACCGCCCAGCAGGTCTTGGGCAAGGAAGGCGTGGTCGACGAGATCGACGTCGTCGCGGACTCCGGCGTGTCGGACACCGAGCTCCGGGCGCGGATCCAGGACGCGCTGCCGAGCGGCGTCGAGGCCGTCACCAGCACCACCGTCGCCGACGAGAACTCGAATGCGCTGAAGGACGCCCTTCGGTTCTTCCGAACGGCGCTGCTCGTGTTCGCGTTCATCGCGCTGTTCGTCGGGGCGTTCATCATCTTCAACACGTTCTCGATCATCGTGGCCCAGCGGACCCGCGAGCTGGCCCTGCTCCGAACGCTCGGAGCCAGCCGGCGACAGGTGCTGACGTCGGTGATCGTGGAGGCGTTCGCGGTGGGGCTGTTCGCCTCGGTCCTGGGGATCGTCGCCGGGATCGGGATCGCCATCGGGCTCCAAGGGCTCCTTTCCGCGTTCAACATCGACCTCCCCAGCACGTCGACCCAGCTCGAGCCGCGGACGATCGTCGTGGCGCTGCTCGTCGGGACGGTCGTCACGGTCTTCTCCTCGATCCTGCCCGCCCGGCGAGCGGCCAGGGTCGCGCCGGTGCAGGCCCTTCGGGAGTCGCAGGAGACCACGACCGCGGGGTCGTGGGGGCGCCGGCTGGTGGTCGGCCTCCTGGTCACGGCCGGTGGGGTGGCGGCCCTCCTGTACGGCCTGTTCGGCACCCCCTCGAACGCCGGGGCCCTCATCGGGGCGGGAGCGGCTGCGACGTTCGTCGGTATCGCCATCCTGTCCCCCTTGGTGGCCAAGCCGATCGCCGCCGCGATCGGGGCCCCCATCCGAGGGCTCGGCGTCCAGGGCAAGCTGGGGCGGGAGAACGCCATGCGCAACCCCCGCCGAACCGCCTCGACGGCGTCGGCGCTGATGATCGGGTTGGGGCTGGTGGCGATGGTCGCCATCTTGGCAGCGTCGCTCAAGGCGTCCTTCGACGCGGCGCTCAACGACACGCTGAAGGCCGACCTCGTCCTGTCGACGTCCTCGTTCGTGCCGTTCAGCCCGGACGCCGCTGCGAAGGTCGGCGAGGTTCCGGGCGTGGCCGCGGCGTCTGAGTTCCGCCAGGGCGGGTTCCGGCGTGAACGGCTCGACGGCGTTCCTGACCGCCGTCGATCCGTCCACGGTCGGCCAGGTGACCTCGCTGAAGGAGTCGCCCGGCTCCATCCCCGCGCTCGCGCGAGGCGAAGTGCTGGTGTTCGACGACGTGGCGACGAAGAACGGCTGGGCCGTGGGCGACACCCTCCCGGCCGCGTTCGGGACCGTGGGCAAGACCCCGCTCACGATCGGCGGCACCTACGGCGAGAACCGGCTCGTCGGCAACTACGTGGTCTCGATCGGGACCTACGAGAAGTTCTTCCCCGAGCAGCTCGACTCGTACGTGATGGTGAAGCTCCAGCCCGGAGCGCACCCGCAGACGGTGCAGCGGGGGATCGAGGACGCCACCCGGAGCTTCGGCAACATCGAGGTCCAGGACCAGACGGCGTTCCGGGACAAGCAGGCCGGGTTCATCAACCAGCTGGTCGGGCTGATCACCGCGCTCCTGGCCATGGCCATCCTCATCGCGCTGTTCGGCATCGTGAACACCCTCGGCCTGTCCATCTTCGAGCGGACCCGTGAGCTCGGACTCCTTCGAGCGGTCGGCATGAGTCGGCGACAGGTGCGCTCGATGATCCGGTGGGAGTCGGTGATCATCGCCATCCTCGGTGCCGTGCTGGGGATCGCCATCGGGGTCGCGTTCGGCTGGTCGCTTCAGCAGGCGCTGGCGTCCCAGGGCGTCACCGAGCTTCGGATCCCCGGCGGGCAGCTCGTGCTGTACCTCGTCCTCGCGGGCCTCGCGGGAGTGATGGCGGCCATCTTGCCGGCCCGCCGGGCGGCCAGGCTGAACGTCCTGCGAGCCATCTCGTACGAGTAGGCGCATCGCCGGCAGCGGGCGGTACGAAAGCGCACGGGAGCGCAGAGCAGGGCGGCTATCATGACGGGCCATGCCCCAGATCGAGCTTCCCGACGGACACCGCGTGGCGCTCCCCGAGGGCGAGCCGATCGGCTCGATCCTTCCTCCTGAGGCGGTCGTCGCCCGGTTCGACGGCGAGCTGGTGGATCTGTCGTACGTCCCCCGCCGCGACGGGAAGGTGGAACCGGTGACCGCCGATCAGCCGGACGGGCTACACGTCCTTCGGCATTCCACGGCGCACGTGATGGCCCAGGCCGTGTGCGACCTCTTCCCCGGCGCGAAGTACGCGATCGGCCCCCCGATCGAGGACGGGTTCTACTACGACTTCCAGCTCCCCCAACCACTCACCCCCGACGACCTGCCGCGCATCGAGGCTCGCATGGCCGAGATCGCGGCCGCGGACCAGCCCTTCGTCCGAGAGGAGCTGTCGCGCCAGCAAGCGCTGGAGCGCTTCGCGGACCAGCCGTACAAGCGCGAGATCATCGAGGGCCTCGACGAGACCGAGGGCGCCGGCGCCGACACCGACACCGTGGTCGTCTACCGCGACGGCGAGTGGTCCGACCTGTGCCTGGGCCCGCACGTGCCCTCCACCGGCCGGCTCGGCGCGTTCAAGCTGCTGAAGCTGGCCGGCGCGTACTGGCGAGGCGACGAGGCCCGGCCCATGCTGCAGCGGATCTACGGGACCGCGTGGCCGACCGAGCGGGACCTGAAGGCGTACCTGCACCGGGTCGAGGAGGCGGAGCGCCGCGACCACCGCAAGCTCGGCCGCCAGCTCGACCTGTTCTCGTTCCCCGAGGAGCTGGGGCCCGGGCTCGCCGTGTGGCACCAGCGCGGGGGCATCTTCCGCAAGCAGCTCGAGGACTACGTCCGCGACCTCCATCTCGAGCGGGGGTACGACCTGGTGGTCACCCCGCATCTGGCGCGCCGCGTGCTGTGGGACACCTCGGGCCACACGGCGAAGTTCATCGAGAACATGTACCCGGTCATGGATGACGGACAGGGCAATCAGTACTTCGTCAAGCCCATGAACTGTCCGTTCCACGTCCTGGTCTACAAGTCGCAGGTCCGGTCGTACCGGGACTTGCCCATGCGACTGTCGGAGCTCGGCACCGTGTACCGGTACGAGCGGGCCGGGGTGATCCACGGGCTGCTCCGGGTTCGGGGCATGACCCAGGACGACTCGCACATCATGTGCCGGGAGGACCAGCTGATCGACGAGATCCTGTCCGTCTTCGACCTCACGCTCGACATCCATCGCACCTTCGGCTTCGAGGAACCCGTCGTGACCCTGTCGACGAAGCCCGGGCAGGCCATCGGCGAGGAGTCCATGTGGGCCCGGGCCATCGAGGCTCTGACGAAGGCGCTGAACAACAGCGGGCTCGAGTACGCCGTGGCCGAGGGCGAGGGGGCGTTCTACGGCCCGAAGGTTGACTTCCACTTCCGCGACGCCATCGGCCGCCTGTGGCAGCTGACCACCGTGCAGGTCGACTTCGCGCTGCCCGAGAGGTTCGACATGGAGTACGTCGGCGAGGACAACGAGCGGCACCGCCCGGTGATGATCCACCGGGCCATCCTCGGTTCCCTGGAGCGGTTCTCCGGGGTGCTGATCGAGCACTACGCCGGCGCTTTCCCCTTGTGGCTCGCTCCCGAGCAGGTGCGGCTGGTCCCGGTGGCCGACCGTCATGTGGAGCACGCCCGTGAGCTCGGGGAGAAGCTCCGGGCTGCGGGCCTGCGGCCCTTCGTCGACCCAAGCGGCGAGACCGTCGGGAAGAAGGTGCGCGCGGCACAGCTCATGAAGGTGCCCTACACGCTGGTCATCGGGGACCGCGAGATGGAGACGGGGAACCTGACCGTCCGCGACCGCTCGGGTACCGAGTCAAAGGACGTGCCGCTCGACGCGTTCGTCCGGGCGCTGGTGGACGAGGCCGGGAGCCGATCGCTCGAGCAGAGCCGGTTCGGAGGCTAGTTGCTGGTGGACCGACTGTGGTCGCCGTGGCGGATGGAGTACATCGAGGCGGCCAAGGGTGAGCCGGAGGGCTGCATCTTCTGCGACCTTCCGGCCAAGGGCGACGACGCGGCCACGCTGATCCTGGCGCGAGGCGAGCGGGGCTTCGTGCTGATGAACTCCTTCCCGTACAACCCCGGCCACCTCATGGTTGCTCCGTTCCGGCACACCGGCGACTTCGAGGATCTCCACGACGACGAGCTCTCGGACATGGACGGGCTCCTGAAGCGCTCGCTCCGCGCGCTGCGCGAGGAGATGGAGCCGCAAGGTTCAACGTCGGGATGAACCTGGGGCGGGTGGCGGGCGCCGGCATCCCCGACCACGTCCACTGGCACGTCGTCCCCAGGTGGAACGGCGACACCAACTTCATGCCGGTGGTGGGCCAGACCCGGGTCCTGCCCGAGCTGCTCGAGGAGACCTACCGGAAGCTCGCCCCCCGATTCGGAGCGATGAGGCCGGCGTCGGGCACATCCCGGCCGAGAGCGGGCGCCTGTACTACGAGCGGGCGGGGAGGGGCCCCGCCGTGATCCTCATCCACCCGGGTTGTGGGACTCGCGGCTGTGGGACGCTCAGTTCGAGCCTGGCCAAGCAGCACGACGTGATCCGGTACGACCTGCGGGGGTCCGGACGATCGGAGCCGGCATCGGCCCCGTACTCGGACGTCCAGGATCTCCTGGAGGTGCTGGTGTTCCTGGACGTCGAGCGGGCGTCGCTGGTCGGGCATGTCGGTCGGGGGCGCGCGTCGCCATGGACTTCGCGCTGGCTAACCCGAGATGGTGGCGAACCTGGTCCGCCGTGTCGGGCCTGTCGGGCTACGAGTGGGCAGATCCGGGCGTGAACATGCTCGATGAGGAGGACGCCCGCGCGGTGTGAGGCCGGCGAGCCGGAGCGGGCCATGGAGATCTCGCTCGTGGTGTGGGCGCCGCTAGACGAGCCGGTGGACGAGCGGATCCGCGGATCGCCATGGAGAACGCGCACATGTTCCTATCTCCGAGACCTTGCGGCCGGCGCCCCGGCGGTGGACCGCCTGGGCCGGATCGAGGCGCCCACCCTGGTGATCGAGGCCGAACGCGACGTTGGCGAGATCCACGCCATCGCGAAGCTCCTCGCGGAGCGGACCCCGGAGCCCAGAAGCGGGTGATCGCCGGGGCCGACCACGTGGTCAATGTGCGCGCGCCGCAGAAGTTCAACCGGACTGGTGCTGGACTTCCTGGGCGCTGATCGGGCTGAGAGGGCCTGCCGGAGCTCGCGGTCGCCGGATCCCGATTACTTCTTCGCACTCGTCCTTGGCCTTCTGGGCCTCGGCGATGAGCCGGTCGGCGAGATGCGACGGCACCTCCTCGTAGTGGGAGAAGCTTCATGGAGAAGGCTCCCCGGCCGCCGGTCAGCGAGCGGAGGTCGATGGCGTAGCGAGCGACCTCCGCCTGTGGGACCAGGGTCTTGATCCGCTGCTTGCCGGCCCCGGCCGAATCCATCCCCTGGATCTTGGCTCGCTTGGAGTTCAGGTCTCCCATGACGTCGCCGGTGTGGTCATCGGGCACGACGATCTCGAGCTCCACGATGGGCTCGAGCAGCACCACGCCCGCCTGCTGGGCTGCGTCCTTCAGAGCAAGCGAACCTGCGATCTGGAAGGCCATGTCGGAGGAGTCCACCGTGTGGAACTTCCCGTCGACCAGCGTGACCCGGACGTCGACCATGGGGTTCCCGGAGAGCGCGCCCTCCTGCATCGCCTTGACGACGCCCTTCTCCACCGACCCGATGAACTGGTGGGGGATGGCGCCACCAAAGATCTTGTCCTGGTACTCGAACCCCGATCCTCGGGGGAGCGGCTCGATCTCGATGTTCGCCACGCCGAACTGGCCATGGCCGCCGGTCTGCTTCACGTGGCGGCCCAGCCCCTTCCCCGGGCCCCGGATGGTCTCGCGGTACGCGATCTTGGCCGGGGTGGTCGTAACCTCGACCCCGAACTTCCGCTTCATCCGCTCCATCATCACCTCGAGGTGCGCCTCGCCCATCCCGTAGGCCACGGTCTCGTGCGTCTCATCCGAGCGCTCGACGCGGAACGTGGGGTCCTCCTCGCGGAGGCGGGAGAGCGCAGTGGACAGCTTGTCCTCGTCCCCCTTGGTCCTCGGAGTGATGGCGTAGGCGAGCAGCGGCTCCGGCATCTCCACCGGTGGGAGCTTCACGGGATCGTCCTTGGTCGAGAACACGTCCCCGGTCGTCGTGTGCGACAACTTGGCCACGGCACCGATGTCGCCGGCCGGAACCTCCGCCACGGAGTCGTGCTCCTTGCCCCGGAGGGTGAACAGCTGTCCCAGACGCTCCTCGGTGCCCTTCGTCGAGTTGTACACGGTGGAGTCCGGCCGCATCTTCCCGGAGAACACGCGGAACATCGTGATGTGGCCGACGTAGGGGTCGGAGACCGTCTTGAACACCAGGGCGGCGAGCGGCTGGGAGGGATCGCAGGTCCGCTGCTTCTCCTCGCCGGACTTCGACACGACCGTGATCGGCCCTCGGTCCACGGGCGAGGGGAACTCGTCCACGATGAACTGGAGGACCCTGTCCACGCCGATGGGCCGCGCCGCCGCAGCCACGAACACCGGCGCGATCCGGGCCTCGGCGAAGCCGTTCTTCACCCCGTGGACCACCTCGTCCTCGGAGAGCTCCCCCTGCTCCAGGTACTTCTCGATCAGCGCGTCGTCGGACTCGGCCACCGCCTCCATGAGCTTCTCCCGGAAGGGGTCGGCCTTGCCGGAGATGTCGTCGGGCCACGGTCCCTCCTCGGCCCGGGGGCCCGAGCCGTAGCGGAACGCCCGTCGCGTCAGGAGGTCCGCGATGCCCTCGAACTCGTGTTCCTCGCCGATGGGAAGCTCGAGCGGCGCCACCTGCGTGCCGAAGGACCGGACCAGTTGCTCCAGGGTGCGCTCGAAGGACGCACGTTCCCGGTCGAGCTTGTTGACAAGGATGGCCCGGGGAAGCCCCGCCTCCACGGCGAGCTCCCACGCCACCTCGGTCTGGACCTCGACGCCCTCCACCGCGGACACCACCAGAAGCACCGCGTCGACCGCCCGGATGGCCGAGCGGAGGTCGCCGACGAAGTCCGCGTATCCCGGGGTGTCGAGCACATTCACCTTGACGTCGTTCCACTCGACCGGGGCCATGGCCAGCGAGACGCTCAGTCCCTTCTTGACCTCCTCGGGCTCGAAGTCGGAGACGGTGTTGCCGTCCTCCAACTTGCCCATGCGAGTGATGGCGCCGGAGGCGAAGAGCATGGCCTCGACCAGTGTCGTCTTCCCGGCCCCGCCATGGCCGGCGAGGAGGACGTTGCGGATGTTCGTGGGTTCGTATGTCTTCACTGGCGTCCCTTTCGGCCAGACTGCGGGTGCGGAAGGAACCGGGGATTCTAGCGCGGCCGGAGGAGCGTCCTTCGGGCCGCTCCAGACCCGGTGGTACGCTCGCCGCGGTGTCGGTTTCGGTGAACGCGCAGGTGAGGGGGCGCGTGGCCTTCGTGCTGGTCGCGGTCGCGGCGGCCGGTGCGGTGGGACTCGCGACCTGGTTCGTGCTCGCCGGCCGGCCGGTGGCCGCGGGCCTGGGGGCACTGGCGGCCGGCGCCATACTGCTGGCGACCGATTCGTTGGTGACCGGTCCCGGCACGATGCTCGAGCGAACCGTCGCCGCCTTCGTGGACCGGGTGTTCGACGGAGCGATCCTGGCGGCCATCGCCTGGGCATACCGCACCACGGACCCGTGGATCGAGGCTGGCGCACTCGTGGCGCTCGGCGCGAGCTTCCTGGCCGCATACGTTCGCGCCCGTGGCGCGTCGCTCGGCTACGGCGTGGGCGAGAGCTCGGTCACGCGCGGGCTCCGTTACGGGTTGATCTCGGTGGGACTCCTCACCGATGGGCTCGGGTGGACCCTGTGGACCGTGGCATCGGTGATGGCGCTTGCGGCGCTGGTGCGGGCAAGCCAGGTGGCGAAGGAGGAGCGGGCCTGAGCGCCGAGACCCCCAAGGAACGGCTGGTCCTCTGGTCGTTCCGGCTGGTCGCCTGGCTGGCCAGGACCTTGCCCGAGCGAGCGGGACGCCGCGTGTTCGACGCGTTCGGGCGCCTGACGTACCACCTCCTCCCCGGCGTGCGGGCCACGGTCGCCGCGAACCAGGCCATGGTCCTGGGGCGCGAGCCCGGGTCCGACCTGCGTGGTATCGGCCACGAAGGAGGCGTTCTCGCTGTACGCGCGGTACTGGTTCGACATGTTCCGGGCCCGGATCCTCCCCGTCGCCGAGCTGAACGCACGCACCGTGACGGAGGGCATCGACCGCATCGACCGGGCGCTCGAGGGTGGCAAGGGCTGCATCGCGGTCCTGCCGCACATGGGGAATTGGGACGTTGCGGGGCGGTGGCTGGCGGTCAACGACTACCGGATCGCATCCGTGGCCGAGGAGCTCCGGCCGAGGAAGCTGTTCGAGCTGTTTCTGGAACATCGGGAGGCCCTGGGGATGAAGATCATCCCGCTGACCAAGGAAGGGCACGTCGGGCAACAGCTCGGGGCGCTACTCGGGCAGAACTGGATCGTGGCTTTGGTGGCGGACCGGGACCTCACCGGCCGGGGGGTCGAGGTGGAGATGTTCGGTGCGCCCCGGAAGCTGCCGGCCGGGCCCGCGCTGCTGTCGCTGTCGACCGGCGCCCCGTTGATGGTCTGTCCGATGTGGACGACCGAGAACGGGTGGAAGATCCAGGTCGGCGCCGCCTTGGAGATCGAGCGGACCGGTGACATGCGGGCCGACGTGACCGCGCTCACGCGGAGGATGGCCGCGGAGTTCGAGCGGGCCATCTCCGCGCGGCCGGTGGACTGGCACATGTTCCAACCAGCCTGGGACGAACGGCCGGGCTCCGGCGGGACGGACGGCCGGGACCCGTGAGGGTCGCCCTGGCCTGCCCCTACGCCTGGGACGCCCCGGGTGGCGTCCAGGTGCACGTCCGGGAGCTGGGGGAGCGGCTCCGGGCCCGAGGCCACGAGGTGATGGCGCTCACGCCATCCCGAGACGAGCCCACCGAGCCGTGGGTTCGAACGGTCGGGCGGCCCGTGGAGGTGCCCTACAACCGTTCGACGGCCCCCATCGACCCCCGCCCGTGGTCGCGCCGTCGCATTCGCGAGCTCCTGTCCGGGTTTCAGCCCGACGTTGTGCATGCGCACGAGCCGTTCACCCCGAGCACCTCGATGTGGGCCACACTGTCCTCGCCCGCTCCGGTGGTGGCGACGTTCCACTCCGGGGCGGATCGTTCGTTGCTCCTCGATCTCGCCTCCCCGGCGTTTCGAAGGATGGCCCGCCGGATCGCGGTTCGGATCGCCGTGTCCGAGCGGGCGGCGGCCTTCGCCCGGAAGCGGCTTGGAGGGGAGTTCCGGGTCGTTCCGAACGGGCTGGACGTAGCGTCCTTCGCCGGCGCCGAGCCCGCCAACCTCGGGCCAGGGCGCAAGCTCCTGTTCGTCGGGCGCCTCCACCGCCGCAAGGGATTCCCCGTCGCGGTGGAGGCGTTCCGGCTCCTGGCCACGGGACGCCCGGACATCCGGCTGATCGTGGCCGGCGACGGCGAGGAACGTCGCGCCGTGGACCGCCTGGAGCCGGCCCTGCGCGCCCGCGTGACGATGCTCGGCACGGTCTCGCACGGCGAGCTTCCTCCGTATCACGTGGCCTGCGACCTGCTGCTCGCGCCGTCGCTCGGTGGGGAGAGCTTCGGCTACGTGCTCGTCGAGGCCATGGCCGCCGGGCTCCCCGTCGTGGCCAGCCGGATCCCCGGCTACGACGAGGTCGTGCAAGACGGGCAGGAGGGCTTCTTGGTGCCGCCCGGCGACCCCTGCGCGGCGGCCGACGCGGCGGCCAAGGTGCTCGACGATCCCGCGCTCGCACGGACCATGGGCCGGGCCGGCCGGACACGGGCCGCGCGGTATGACTGGGCGGTCGTCGCCGAGGAGATCGAGGCCGCGTATCGGGAGGCCCTGGCGATACGATAGGTGCGTGACCGCTCTCTGGATCGCGCTCGGCCTCGTGGCGCTTGTCCTCTTGTACGGCATCTACCTGTTCAATCGCCTGGTCTCGCTGCGCAACCGCGTGGATAACGGCTGGTCGCAGATCGACGTGCAGCTCCGAAGGCGGTACGACCTGATCCCCAACCTCGTGGAGACGGTGAAGGGCTACGCCGCGCACGAGCGCGAGCTGTTCGAGCACGTGGCAGAGGCTCGGGCCCGGGCCATCGGCGCCTCGACCGTGGGGGACCAGGCGCAGGCCGAGAACCAGATCACCGCGGGCCTCCGGCGCCTGATGGCGGTGGCCGAGAACTACCCGGAGCTGAAGGCCAGCCAGAACTTCCTGGCGCTCCAGGAGGAGCTGACGGGGACCGAGTCGAGGATCGCCTACGCCCGGCAGTTCTACAACGACCAGGTGATGCTGCTGAACACGCGGATCCAGGCCGTGCCCTCGAACGTCGTGGCGAAGGCCTTCGGGTTCACGCCGCGAGAGTTCTTCGACATCGAGGATCCGGTCCGCGGCCCGGTCCAGGTGGATCTCACCCGGCCCTAGCCCGTGTACGAGCAGATCGCGTCGAACAGGCGGAAGTCGGTGGTCCTCGTGCTGGGGGCCATCGTGCTGCTCGGGGCGGTGGGCTACGCCATCGGGTTGCTCACGCAGCAGGGTCCGGCCTGGCTGATCTTCGGCCTGGCCCTCGCCGTGGTCCTGTCGGCCGGCTCGTACTTCTACGGCGACCGGATCGTGCTCGTCTCCACGCGGGCGCGCCAGGTCACGCCGGAACAGGAGCCCCGGCTGCACAACATCGTGGAGGGATTGGCCATCGCGGCCGGGATCCCCAAGCCCCGCGTGTACGTCGTGCCGGAGCAGGCCCCCAACGCGTACGCCACCGGGCGCGACCCCGAGCATTCCTCGATCGCGGTGACCCAAGGGCTGCTGGACGCGATGAACCGGGTGGAATTGGAGGGGGTCGTGGCCCACGAGATGTCCCACATCCTGGACCGCGACATGCTGGTGGGAACGATCGTGGCCACGCTGGTCGGCGCCGTCGTCCTGATCTCCGAGTTCTTCATGCGGGCCATGTGGTGGGGCGGGGTCGGCGGGCGGCGAGGCAACGACCGAGGAGGAGGGCCGGCCGAGGCCATCCTGTTCGCGGTGGGGTTCGTGTTGATCATCCTGGCGCCGATCTTCGGGCAGATCGTGCGGTTCGCCATGTCCCGGCAACGCGAGTACCTGGCCGATGCGCAGGGGGCGATGCTTACGCGGTACCCGCCCGGCCTCGCTGCCGCGCTCAAGAAGATCGCCGCCGCCAGCAGCATCCCGATGCGCTCGGCGAACAACGCCACCGCGCACCTGTGGCTGAACCAGCCCTCCCGGATCCAGGGCGAGCGGATGGGCTCCCTGGAGCGGCTGTTCTCCACGCACCCCCCGATCGAGGACCGGATCCGGCGCCTCGAGGAGATGTGACGTTCTTGCCGCAGCTCGTTGAGGAAGCCCCGGCCCGCGGGTAGCATCCTCGGCCGCGGCCGGTGCCCTGCAGGCCCCCCAATACCGACGATCCCTTTGGAGATGCCTTGAGCTTGACGCGTCGTGGAAAGGTCGCGGCGGCGGCAGCGACCGTCGCGATCCTCGCCGTCGCCGCAGTGGGTTACTTCGCCGTCTTCCCCAACCGGGCCCCCGCGTTCGTCCAGGGCGCCATGTCCAGGGTGGGCCTGGCCGAACCGCCGCCACCGCCGTCGTGCCCCCTCACCGGCCAGCCGGCCCCCCACGGGCGGGTCCCGGACCGCCCCGCGCTGGCCATCAAGGTCGAGAACCTGCCGGAGGCCCGGCCCCAGGCGGGGTTGGACCGGGCGGATGTCGTGTACGAGGAGCCCGTGGAGGGCGGGATCACCAGGTTCATCGTGGTGTATCAGTGCCACGACGCGGGCCGCGTGGGCCCGGTCCGAAGCGGCCGGACCACCGATCCCAAGGTCCTGGTCCAGTTCGGGCGCCCGGTGATGGGCTACGCGGGTGGCCAGGCCCCCGTGGTGAGGGCCATCGACCGGGCCGGCGTGATCGACATGAACTACAACATCGCCATCTCCGCATACATTCGCGACGACAGCCGCGCGGCTCCCCACAACCTGTACACGTCCACCCGCGCGCTGTGGAAGGCCGCGAAGGCGAAGGAGGGCGCCCCGGCACCGGTCTTCGCCTACGATCCAGAGCTCGCGGGGCCGTCTCGCAAGGCCCGCACCGTGCACCTGCCGTTCTCCTCCTACTCCGACGTGTTCTGGAAGTGGAGCCGCACGCAGGCCGCCTGGCTCCGATCCCACGGGACCGTGCCGCACCTGCTCGAGGATGGTTCCCAGGTCCAAGCGGCGAACGTGGTGGTCATGCAGGTCCAGGTCCGTTCCGGGCCGATCGTCGACGCGGCCGGCAACCATTCGCCCGAGGTGGAGCTCACCGGCTCCGGCAAGGCCTACGTGTTCCGGGACGGCCGGATGATCGTCGGCCGGTGGGAGCGACCGACGCTCAAGGACGTGACGACCTTCGTCACCAAGGCCGGCGCGGAGATCGCCCTCGCGCCCGGCATCACCTGGGTCGAGCTCCTCCCCGACACCCTCCAGGTCCAGGCGCAGCGGTAGGCCCGGCCGACACCTCCGGGGGGCCCCTGGGCCCGGCGGTAGACTGGAGCACTGGAGCGCGGGCAGGAGGCAACCGTGGAACGCGAGACCGGCACCTTCCGGGTGAAGTCGGGCTTGGCCGAGATGCTGAAGGGCGGGGTCATCATGGACGTGACCAACGCCGAGCAGGCCAAGATCGCCGAGGACGCCGGGGCGTGCGCCGTCATGGCGCTGGAGCGGGTCCCGGCCGACATCCGCAGGGACGGGCGGCGTTGCCCGGATGGCCGACGTGGCCAAGATCGAGGAGATCATGGCCGCCGTGACCGTCCCCGTGATGGCCAAGGCGCGCATCGGGCACTTCGTCGAGGCCCAGATCCTCCAGTCGGTCGGCGTGGACTACGTGGACGAGAGCGAGGTGCTCACGCCCGCCGACGAGGAGCACCACATCGACAAGTGGGCGTTCACCGTGCCGTTCGTCTGCGGGGCCCGGGACCTCGGCGAGGCCCTTCGGCGGCTGGCCGAGGGGGCAGCGATGATCCGGACGAAGGGCGAGGCCGGCACGGGCAACGTCGTGGAGGCGGTGCGCCACCAGCGGGCCATGCTCCGCCAGACCGGCTGGCTCCAGACCCTGCGCCCCGAGCAGTACGTCGCGGCGGCCAAGGAGCTCGGCGCGCCGGTCGAGCTGGTGCGGGAGGTGGCGGCAGCCGGAAGGTTGCCGGTGGTCAACTTCGCCGCTGGCGGCCTGGCCACGCCGGCCGACGCGGCGCTCATGATGCAGCTCGGAGTGGACGGCGTGTTCGTGGGCTCGGGGATCTTCAAGTCCGAGGACCCGGCGGTCCGGGCCCGGGCCATCGTCGAGGCCACGACGCACTTCAACGACCCCGACGTCCTGGCCAAGGTATCGAAGGGCCTGGGCGAGCCGATGCACGGCCTGGACATCAAGGAGCTCGGCGAGGAGGGGCTCCTCCAGGTCCGCGGCTGGTAGCCGGCCTCGGCCATGGTTCGGCCATGAAGGGCGGCGTCCTCGCGCTCCAGGGTGACTTCCGGGAGCACGCGCACGTGCTCGCCGACCTCGGCATCGCGCCGGTCGAAGTCCGCCGCCCCGACGACCTGGCCCAGGTGGACCTGTTGGTGATTCCGGGCGGCGAGTCCACGACCATCGGGAAGCTGGCGGCGAGCGCGGGCCTGGTGAGGCCGATCCGAGAGCGGACCGCCGAAGGTATGCCGATGCTCGGGACCTGCGCCGGCATGATCGTGATGGCGCGGCGCGTCGAGGGAGGCGAGCCGCTCCTGTCTCTCGTCGACATCACCGTGCGCCGCAACGCCTACGGGCGGCAGGTCGACTCCTTCGAGTCGGATATCGAGGTGGAGGGGATCGACCATCCGGTCCGGGCCGTGTTCATCCGGGCGCCGATCGTCGAGGACGTCGGGCCCCACGTGAAGGTGCTCGCCGAGCACGAGGGGCATCCGGTCGTGCTGGAGCAGGGGAATCTCGTGGTGGCGTCCTTCCACCCCGAGCTGGCGGGGGAGACCCGACTGCACGAGTACGTCGCGGGGAAGGTGTAGATGTCCGGACACTCAAAGTGGAGCACGATCAAGCGCAAGAAGGCGGCGGCGGACGCCAAGCGAAGCAACGCGTTCGCCAAACTGCTTCGGGCTGTGGAGGTGGCGGCCAAGGAAGGCGGGGGCAGCATCGACGGGAACCCGACGCTCGCGTCGGCCGTGGACAAGGCCCGCGACGCCTCCGTTCCCTGGGACAACATCGAGCGCGCCATCAAGAGGGGGACCGGCGAGCTGGCGGGCGGCGCCCGGTACGAGGAGGTCTCGTACGAGGGCTACGGCCCGGGCGGCGTGGCGCTCATCGTGGAGACCCTCACCGACAACCGCAACCGGACCAGCCAGGACGTCCGCTACGCGTTCACCAGGAACGCCGGAACCCTGGGCGATCCGGGGAGCACGGCATGGATGTTCACGCGCAAAGGTGTGGTGCAGATCGAGAAGTCGGCCGCCATCGACGAGGAGAAGCTCCTCGAGATCGCGCTCGACGCCGGGGCCGAAGACGTCGCCGACGCGGGGAGCACGTGGGAGGTCACGACCGACGCCACCGCGCTTCGCAGGGTGCGCGAGGCGATCGAGGCAGCCGGGATCCCGGTGCTCTCGGCCGAGCTCACCATGGTCCCGCAGAACCAGGTGCCGGTGGACGGCGCGCAAGCCCGACAGGTCCTGGCCCTCCTCGACGCGCTCGAGGAGCTCGACGACGTCCAGAACGTCTACGCGAACTTCGACATCCCCGAGGAGGTCATGGCCGAAGTCGGATAGCGGCAGATGCTTGCCCGGCCACCCCTTCGAACCTAGTCTGAACACATGTTCGAGCCGTGCGTGCTCGGGGTGGACCCTGGCTTGGCCGCCACCGGCCTGGCGGCCGTGTCGGAGACCTCCGGCCGGGCCCGGGTGCTGTGGTCGGAAACCGTCCGCACCCCATCTGGGCTGGCAGAAGCTATGCGTCTGCGCCGCCTGGCGGAGGCGGTGCGGGACGCGATCGCGACCCACCGGCCCCAGGCCATGGCGGTGGAAGCGGTGATGTGGGGCCAGAACAAGACGAGCGCGCTGTCGGTGGCCCGGGCCACCGGCGTCGTCCTCCTCGCTGCGGCCGAGGCCGGGATCCCCGTCGAGGAGTACGCGCCCCTCGAGGTGAAGATGGCCATCACCGGCATCGGCAATGCGGAGAAGGACCGCGTCCGTGCTGCTTTGATCCGGGCGCACCGCGTGGCGGGCGTGCCGGAGCAGGCCGACGCCGCGGACGCGGTGGCCGTGGCGCTCTGCCATCTGCACCAGTCACGCCTTCGCCGCGCGGCCCAGGCAGCAGGGGGCGCCGGAGCCCGATGATCTCGTTCCTTCATGGAGAGGTGGCAGAGAAGGGCGGGGGAAGCGTCGTGCTCTCGGTGGGGGGCGTGGGCTACGAGGTCCTGATCCCGGCCTCCTCGGCGGGGACGCTCCCTCCTGTGGGCAGCCGGGCCAGGCTGTTCACCCGGATGCAGGTGCGCGACGACTCCATGGTGCTCTACGGCTTCGCCTCCCACGACGAACGTGCGCTGTTCGACCTGCTGGTCACGGTGACCGGGGTGGGCCCCAAGCTCGCGCTGTCCTTCCTCTCGGTCCTGTCCTCGGTGGCGCTCCGCCGGGCCGTGGCTGCCGGGGACGTCGCCGCACTCACGCTGGTGCCGGGCGTGGGGAAGAAGGTGGCGCAGCGCGTCATGCTCGACCTGAAGGACAAGCTTGGGGGCGACGTCGTGGTGGTCGAGGGGCCGCTGGCCGACGTCCGCGAGGCGCTCCTCGCGTTGGGGCTCTCGGCCCCGGAGGCGAGCGACGCAATGGCGGGTATCCCGGCAGACGGCGATCGCCCCGTCGAGGAGCTCCTCCGCAAGGCCCTCCAACACATCGGGCGGGGATAGTGGGAGAGGAAGGCATCGTGCGGGAGGACCGGATCGTGGAGCCCGAGCTGTCGCCCGACGAGCGCGAGTTCGACGTCGCGCTCCGGCCGAGGACGCTTCGCGAGTTCGTGGGCCAGGAACGGATCAAGGAGCAGCTCGCGCTGTTGATCGAGGGCGCGGGGGCCAGGTCGGAGACCATCGACCACCTGCTGTTCTCGGGACCCCCCGGACTTGGCAAGACGACGCTGGCCGGCATCGTGGCGAACGAGCTCGGCGTGGGGTTCCGCCCCACCTCCGGACCGGCGCTGGACCGTCCCGGGGACCTGGCCGCGATCCTCACGAACCTGGAGGAGGGCGACGTCCTGTTCGTGGACGAGATCCACCGGATGCCCCGGCCGGTGGAGGAGGTGCTGTACCCGGCCCTGGAGGACTTCAAGCTCGACGTCGTCCTGGGCAAGGGACCGAGCGCCCGCAGCATCCGCCTGGACCTTCCCCGGTTCACGCTGGTCGGCGCGACGACCCGGCCGGGGCGGATCACGCTGCCTCTCCGAGAGCGGTTCGGGTTCTCGCCCCGCCTGGACTACTACTCGCGCGAGGACCTGGCCAGGATCGTCCGCCGCTCCGCCGGCATCCTTCACGTGGCGATGGATGGCGAAGGCGCCGACGAGATCGCGCGGAGGTCGCGGGGCACCCCCCGGGTGGCCAACCGGCTCCTTCGAAGGGTCCGGGACTTCGCGGAGGTCCGCCACGACGGCGCGATCGACGCCGAGGTCGCCAGGCGGGGCCTGGAGCTGTTCGACGTCGACGAGGAGGGCTTGGACAAGCTTGACCTGTCCATCCTGTCGGCCGTCATCGAGAAGTTCGGCGGGGGGCCGGTGGGGCTGTCGACGCTCGCCGCCGCCGTGGGGGAGGAGACCGACACCGTGGAGGACGTGTACGAGCCGTACCTCCTCCAGCTCGGCCTGCTCAAGCGGACCCCCCGGGGCCGGGTGGCCACGGAACGGGCCTTCCGGCACCTCGGGGTGCCCGTCCGCGAGCCGCTGCCGCTGTCGTAGCCGCCCTCCCGGCATGCGCCGCGGTAGCCTGTATGCTGCGGGTTCGTCCCGAACCCGCGAAGAGGCTCCCCGATGATCCAGATCCTTGCCCAGAGCTCTGGTGGAACGTCCTCAGGTGGCTCGCTCGTCAGCCTGCTCTTCCCACTCGTGCTCCTCGGCGGGGTCTTCTACTTCCTGCTCCTTCGGCCCAACCGCACGCGCCAGCGCCAGCAACAGAGCCTCCTCGAGAGCCTCCAGGTGGGTGACGAGGTCATGACGGCGGGCGGCATCTTCGGGACCCTGAAGGACATCGACGAGGAGGACGACATCGTCACCGTCGAGATCGCCCCGGGGACCGACGTGCGGATGCTCCGCCGGGCCATCTCCCAGCGCATGGTCGACGAGCCCGACCAGGAGCAAGGTGACGACGGGACCGAGGACCATGGCTTCGACGAGGAGGCCGGCAGCCGGCCGTGAAGGGCAGCGCTGACGCCGCTCCGCGGGCGCCGTCGCCCGAACGGGCGCCGTCGCCCGCGGAACTCCCCGAACCAGAGGCCGTCAGCCTGGAGGCGGTCCAGGCCAACCCGGAGCTGTCCGGGTTCATCTCCGCCGCCGACCGGGTCATGGAAGGGCTCGGCTACACCGAGCACGGCTTCCGCCACGCCAACCTGGTCGCCCGGATCAGCTACAACGTCCTCACCCGCGTGGGGTTCGACGAGCACACCGCCAACCTGGCCAGCGTGTCGGGCTACCTCCACGACGTGGGCAACATGGTGTCGCGGGAGGTCCACGGGCAGACCGGGGCGGTCCTCGTCTACCAGGCCCTGAAGGACCAGATCCCCTGGGCGGACCTGGCCGCCATCGTCGCCGCGGTGGCCAACCACGAGGAGGAGAACGGCTACCAGGTCTCGCCGGTGTCGGCGGCGGTCATCCTGGCCGACAAGTCCGACGTGCATCGCAGCCGCGTCCGCAAGTCCGGGCAGATCGAGTTCGACATCCACGACCGGGTCAACTTCGCCGCCGAACAATCGTTCCTGCGGGTAGACTCGACTGCCCGCACCATCACCCTCGAGCTCAAGATCGACACCGAGATCAGCCAGGTCATGGAATACTTCGAGATCTTCCTCGGCCGCATGCAGATGTGCCGCAAGGCCGCCGAGGTCCTCGACACCAGGTTCAAACTCACCATCAACGGGGCCGAGCTGGCGTGAGGAGCAGCAGCCGGAACCTCTGGCTCTCAGTCGCGTTCATCGGCGTCCTGGTGGCCGGGTCCGTCGCCGCGTTCGTGGCCGGCATCCGCCCGGTGCTCGGGCTGGACCTGGAGGGCGGCGTGTCGGTGGTGCTGGCCGCCCCCGACGGGACGCCCAAGGCGGTCATGGAGCGGGCCCTGGAGAACATCCGCAACCGGGTCGACGCCTTCGGCGTGGGTGAGCCGCTCCTGTTCCTGTCGGGGAACACCATCGAGGTCCAGCTTCCCGGGCTGGCCCGGGGATCCATCCAGGAGCGCCCCAAGGAACAGTTCTGCATGGAGGGCGACGGCGGGTCGGTCTACCGATGCTTCCCCACCCAGTCGGAGGCGGCGACCGAGCTCGGTGCGACCTCGGTGAAGCCCGTGCTGAACAGCGTCTGCCTTTCCGGGCTGGCCGAGTTCGACACCGCCCCCCAGTGCTTCGGCTCGCGGAAGGACGCGGACACGGCGATCCGGGGCATCACGGTGTCGAAGCAGAACGCACAGTGGTGCCTGGCCACTACCGGCTTGGCCACGGCCCCGTGCTTCGACTCGAAGGACAAGGCGAACGCGGCCCTGGCCGGGATCGGCACCTCCGTCTCGCAGAGCTACTGCGTGCAGGGCTCGAAGGAGGAGACCCTTTCCACCGACGCCGGGCCGGCGTGCTTCCCGGACGAGGCCCAGGCCCAGAAGTTGCTGTCGGCCATCTCCGTCCAGCACGAGACGCGCGAGTTCTGCGTGGTGAGCTCGGCCGGGAAGGGCCTGGGGTGCTTCCTGACCAGGGACGCCGCCGCTGCCCAGCTCCAGCAGACGGGGCAGGAGCGGCTGCTCCAGGTGATCGGGACCACCGCCCGGCTGGAGCAGCGAGAGGTGCTCCAGGTCATCGCCCCCGGCACGGCGGAGTTCGACTCCACGCCCGTGACCTGTGGAACGGCCACCGAGCAGGGGACGGCGGCGTGTAGCTTCGAGGCGCTCAAGGACCAGACGGTCGTGTTCATGGGCCAGGAGGGCGACAAGTACCGGCTGGGGCCCGTGGAGATCACCGGGGACCTCATCAGGAGGGCCACCGCCGTGTACGGGACCGGGAGCCAGAACGGCGGGTTGCCCGGTTGGCAGATCGACTTCAGCACCACGTCTGCGGGGTCCCAGACGTTCTCGGATGTCACGACCCGCCTGAAAGGCAAGCAGCTGGCGATCGTGGTGGACAACGTGGTCATCTCGGCGCCGACCGTCCAGGGCGTCATCTCGACGAACGGCGTGATCACCGGCAGCTTCACCAAGGCTCGGGCCCAGGACCTGGCCACCCAGCTGAACTCCGGCGCCCTCCCGGTCAACCTGAAGAAGGAACAGGTCGAGACGGTCAGCCCCACCCTGGGCCGGCAGTCGCTCCACCAGGGTCTGGTGGCGGGGGTCGTCGGCCTGGTCCTCCTCGCGCTGTACCTGCTGTTCTACTACCGGCTCCTGGGCCTGGTGGCCTGGGCGGGCATGACCATCTGGGCGGTGCTCGCGTTCGCGCTCGTGTCGATCGCCGGCCGTGCGTTCGGCTACGCCCTGACCCTGGCCGGCGTGGCCGGCCTGGTGATCTCGCTCGGGATCACGGCCGACTCCTACATCGTGTTCTTCGAACGGCTGAAGGACGAGGTGCGCCACGGCAAGTCGCCGCGCGCGGCCGTGCAGCCCGCGTTCAAGCGAGCGTACCGGACGATCGTGGCCGCCGACATCGTCACGGCCCTGGCGGCCATCATCCTGTACATCACCGCCATCAGCTCGGTGCGCGGATTCGCCCTGACCCTGGGCGTGGCGACCCTGCTCGACCTGTTCGTCGTGTACTTCTTCAAGCGGCCGACGGTCTTCCTCATCGCCCGGAACGAACGGCTGGTGAACCTGCACGGCTTCGGGCTGACGAGCGGCGTGGCCGCCGAGCCCCTCCGGGACGAGCTGGTGCCGGTGGCCGGAGGCTCGAAGTGAACCTCCGGCACGCCGTCGCCACCTTTCGGGGGCATCGGGAGCCGCACTTCCGGATCATCGAGCACCGCAGATGGTGGTTGCTGCTCTCCGGCACCGTGATCGTGCTCTCCATCGTGGGCCTGGCCGTCCGCCACCTCAACCTGTCCATCGACTTCGAGGGCGGCTCGCAGCTCACGTACGCCAACAACAGCGGCGCCTCCGCCGAAGGGGTGCAGACGCTCTTGGCCCAGGCCCCCTGGAGCCTCACCGGCTCGGAGGTCCAGATCGTCGGGGGGAACCAGCTCTCCGTCCGGACCACCAGCCTCACCGAACTCTCAGACGTCGAGCGGACGCAGCTGATCGACGCGCTGGCCAAGCAAGCCAGGGTCAGTCCCTCGGACATCAGCCGGACGGACGTCGGCCCGACGTGGGGCGCCGAGATCTCTCGCAAGGCCCTCGAGGGTCTGATCGTCGTGCTGGTCGCCATCTCCATCTACATCGCCCTTCGGTTCGAATGGAAGATGGCCGTGGGTGCGCAGGTGGCCATGGTCCACGACGTCCTGATCACGGGAGGGGTCTACGCGCTGACCGGCCGAGAGGTCACGCCGGCCACGGTCATCGCCATCCTGACGATCCTGGGGTACTCGCTGTACGACACGGTCGTCATCTACGACAAGATCAAGGAGAACACCGAGTCGCCGGTCCTGCTGGCGAAGGACACCTACGGTGGCGTCGTGAACATCTCCCTGAACCAGGTGTTCATGCGTTCGGTCAACACCTCGCTCGTCGTGCTGTTCCCCATCGTGTCCTTGCTGTTGTTCGGTGGCTCCACGTTGAAGGACTTCGCCTTCGCCATGCTCATCGGGGTCACCTCGGGGGCCTACTCGTCGATCTTCGTCGCCGCCCCCATCCTGTCGGTGCTGAAAGAGCGGGAGCCGAAGTACGCGCAGCTTCGCTCCCGGGCCACGGCCCGGGAGGCCGCGGGGCGACCGCTCCGGGCCATCCCAGGCGAGCGGGCTATCGCCTCCTCCGGCGGCGACGGCCAGCCCGTCCCGTCCGCGGTGGGCGCCCGTCCGGCCGGTGCCAGCACGGCCCGAAGCGTCCAGGGGGCGCAGCGGCCCCGTCCCCGGCCGAAGAAGAAGCGCAAGCGGAGGTAGCGCGTGGACGTCGAGCAGCTCAAGGCCCTCGTCAGGGACGTGCCGGACTTCCCCCAGCCGGGCATCGTGTTCAAGGACATCACCCCGCTCCTGGCCGACGAGATCGCCTTCTCCACCGTCATCGACCTCATCGTGGTCCACTTCGGCCGGGGGAACGTGGACAAGGTGGTGGGGATCGAGGCCCGTGGGTTCATCCTGGCCTCCCCGGTGGCGTACCACTTCGGGGCGGGGTTCGTCCCGGTGCGGAAGAAGGACAAGCTGCCGTGGGAGACCGAGTCCGAGGAGTACGAGCTCGAGTACGGGACCGCCACCCTTGAGATCCACCGCGACGGCGTGGACGCCGGCGAGCGGGTCCTGATCGTCGACGACGTCCTGGCGACCGGCGGCACGGCCCGGGCCACCGCGCGCCTGGTGGAGCGGATCGGGGGCAAGGTGGTGGGGATCGCCTTCCTGATCGAGCTGGGGTTCCTGAAGGGCCGACAGAAGCTCGACGGCCACGACCTCTTCACGCTGATCAGCTATTGAGTTTCGACCCGCGCGGCTACACTGGCTTGCCAGGAGGACCGCCGTGGACAGCCGGGAGCAGGCCAGGACCGAACGCCGGGGAGGTCTGCTCTCTCGCCTGCGACCGGGGGCGGAGGAGGGGCAGACCCGGGACGGCCTGGAGACGGTGCTCCGGACGCTCCGCTCCTACAACGCCAAGGCCGACACCAAGGAGATCGAGCGGGCCTACCGCTTCGCCGAGGCCCAGCACGCCGGCCAGAAGCGACTGTCCGGTGAGGACTTCATCGAGCACCCCCTGTCGGTGGCCCAGATCCTGGCGGAGCTGGGGCTCGACACCACCACCCTGACCGCGGCCCTCCTGCACGACGTGGTGGAGGACACCGACGTCACGCTGGATGAGCTCGAGGTGGATTTCGGATCGGACGTGGCCCGGATCGTGGACGGCCTGACCAAGCTCCAGGCCATCGCGTTCAAGTCGCGCCAGCAGGAGCAGGCTGAGAACGTCCGCAAGATGATGGTGGCCATGGCCGGCGACATCCGGGTCCTGCTGATCAAGCTGGCCGACCGGCTCCACAACATGCGCACGCTCTCCGCCCTGTCGCCGACGAAGCAGCGGGAGAACGCCATCGAGACCCTCGAGATCTACGCGCCGCTCGCCCACCGCCTCGGCGTGCAACAGCTGAAGTGGGAGCTCGAGGACCTCTCGTTCAAGACGCTCTATCCCGGGCCCTACCGGGAGATCGCGAGCCTGGTGGAACGGCGGCGGGACGAGCGACAGCGCTACGTCGAGACCGTCCTGTCGGCGGCCCGGGCCAGGCTCAAGGACGCCGGGGTCAAGGCGGAGGTGGAGGGCCGGCCCAAGCACCTGTACTCCATCTACGAGAAGATGGTGCTGGGCGGCAAGGAGTTCAACGAGATCTACGACCTTGCCGGGATCCGCGTCCTGGTCGGCAACCTCCGCGACTGCTACGGCGCGCTCGGCGCCATCCACTCATTGTGGAAGCCTGTGCCCGGCCGGTTCAAGGACTACGTGGCGATGCCCAAGTCCAACATGTACCAGTCCCTCCACACCACGGTGGTCGGGCCACAGGGCCGGCCCATCGAGTTCCAGATCCGGACCCAGGAGATGCATCGCACCGCGGAGTTCGGCATCGCCGCGCACTGGCGGTACAAGGAGGGGCGCGACGGCAAGCGGGCCAAGGACGCCGCCGACCTCGCGTGGCTGGGCCACATGATGGAGTGGCTGAAGGACATGGCGGACCCCAGGGAGTTCATGGAGGGTCTGAAGATCGACCTGTACCGGGGGCAGGTGTTCGTGTTCACCCCCAAGGGCGACGTGGTCAACCTCCCCGCCGGTGCGACGCCCGTGGACTTCGCCTACTCCATCCACACCGAGGTCGGTCACCGCACCATCGGCGGCAAGGTCAACGGCAAGCTGGTCCCCCTCGACTACGAGCTGCGGACCGGCGACACGGTCGACATCCTGACGTCGAAGGCCGAGGGCGAGGGCCCGTCCCAGGACTGGCTGAAGTTCGTTGTTACGCCGAGGGCTAGGAGCAAGATCCGCCAGTGGTTCTCCCGGGAGCGGCGGGAGGACGCCCTGGAGGAGGGGCGCGAACAGCTGCACCGGCTGATGCGAAAGCAGAACGTCCCGTTCAAGCGCCTGGCCACCGAGGAGGCCCTGGAGCAGGTGGCGGCGGAGATGAAGTTCCCCGGCCTCGAGTCCCTGTACGTGGCGGTGGGGGAGAGCCACGTCTCGCCGCAGTCGGTCATGGCCCGGCTGATGCGCAGCGTCGCCGGGACGACCGAGGAGGATGCGACCGAGGTCCCCCTGGCCCGGCCGGTCCAGGTGGGGGCGCCGACCGACGTCAGCTCCGGCGTCGTGGTGCCCGGTTCCGCCGATGTGTGGGTACGCCTGGCCCGGTGCTGCACGCCGGTCCCCGGCGACGAGATCATGGGGTTCGTCACCCGGGGCCAGGGCGTATCGGTGCACCGGACCGACTGTCCCAACGCCAAGGCGCTGACCCGTGAGCCCGAGCGGCTGATCGACGTGTCGTGGCGGACCGGACGCCCCACGTCGTTCGTGGTGACGATCCAGGTCGAGGCCCTCGACCGCACCCGCCTGCTGTCGGACGTGGCCACGGCCCTGTCCGACCATCACGTCAACATCATCTCGGCGACATCCACCGTGAGCCGGGATCGCATCTCGACGCTGCGATTCACGTTTGAGCTCGCCGACATCACCCACCTGTCGCAGGTCCTGTCCGCGGTGAAGAAGGTCGAGAACGTCTACGAGGCCTACCGCGTCGTTCCGCGGTAGCGTCGGATGCGGATCGTCCTGCAGCGGGTCTCGCGAGCGACCGTCCGCGTGCGCGGGGGAACGGTGGCCGAGATCGGAAAGGGCTTCCTCCTGCTGGTCGGGGTGGGCCGGGACGACGCGTTCGGCCAGTACGACCGGCTGGCGGAGAAGGTGGTCCACCTGCGGGTCTTCGAGGACGAGGCGGGCAAGATGAACCTGTCGCTTGCCGACGTGGGCGGCGAGATCCTGGTCGTCCCCCAGTTCACCCTGTACGGCGACGTCCGCAAGGGACGCCGGCCCTCGTGGGCCGGCGCGGCACCGCCGGAGGTCGCCGAGGACCGGGTGGAGGCGTTCGCCCGGGCCCTGGAGGCCCGCGAGGCGACGGTGAAGCGCGGCGCGTTCCGCGAGCACATGGAGGTCGACCTGGTGAACGACGGCCCGGTCACCATCTGGATCGACGGCGCGGCGCTGTAGGGGGCGTCGGTCGGCCATCCGATACGATGGCCGACCGATGTACCTCGACTCGTTCTCCGACAACTCATTCGAGACGAACTGCTGGCTGATCGGAACCGACGGGACCGATGAGGCCGTCGTGGTCGATCCGGGCTTTTCCCCCGCGCGGATCCGGGCCCTGCTGGACGCGGCGGGAAAGCGACCTGAGGCGGTCCTGGCCACGCACGGCCACTTCGACCACATCGGGTCGGCCGCCGAGCTGTGCGGGGACGAGCTCCCGTTCTACATCCACGAGGCAGACGCGCCGGCCCTGTCCGATCCTGAGGGCTGGGGAGCCGGGTACCAGGTCCCCACGGTGCCGGTGAAGGACGTGCGGACCGTGACCCAGGGTGAGGTGCTGACGTTCGCCGGCTTTTCGATCGAGGTCGTGCACACACCCGGCCACACGCCGGGGAGCGCCTGCTTCCTCACCGACGGCTGGGTCCTGTCGGGCGACCTGGTGTTCGCCGGTTCGATCGGCCGGAGCGACTTCCCCAACAGCTCGCCCCCGGACATGGAACGGAGCCTCCGGCGATTCCTGGAGCTTCCCGACCCGCTGGACGTGCTCCCGGGCCACGGGCCCCGGACCACGGTGGGACGGGAGCGCTCGAGCAACCGGTTCCTCGCGGAGCTGTAGGGAGATGGAGCTCGCCCCGCCTCGCGGGACCACGGACCTCCTGCCGCCAGAGTCCGAGCGGATGCGGCGCCTGTACGACCTGGCGCACGGTCTGGCCAGCTTGTACGGCTATCGCTACGTGGAGACGCCGGCGTTCGAATCGACCGACCTGTTCATCCGGACGTCAGGAGCCTCGAGCGACGTCGTGCAGAAGGAGATGTACACGTTCGAGGACAAGGGTGGCCGCCAGCTCACGCTCCGGCCCGAGGGGACGGCGCCGGTGGTTCGAGCCGTGCTGGGCGCGAGCGCGGAGGTGAGCCTTCCGTTCAAGGGGTACTACGTGGAACCCATGTGGCGGTACGGACGCCCTCAGAAGGGAAGGCTCCGCGAGTTCCGCCAGTTCGGCGTGGAGCTGATCGGGAGCGGGCTCCCCGCCGCCGACGCCGAGACCATCCTCCTCGGCCACGAGTACCTGCAGCTGGCCGGGATCCGCGAGCTTCGGCTGGAGGTGAACTCCCTGGGGGACTGGGTCTGCCGTCCCGCATATCGCGAACGGCTCCTGGCCTACCTGGAGGCCAACCGGGAGCAGCTGCGGGACGAGCACCGGGACCGCTTCCGGGAGAACCCGCTTCGGGTGCTCGACTGCAACGACGAGTCCTGCAAGGAGGTTGCGCGCGATGCGCCGAAGATGGTCGAGCACCTGTGCGCGCCGTGCCGGGATCACTTCGACGGGGTCCTCCGTGCTCTGGACGACGAGGGCCTCGCGTTCCACCGGGTCGACACGCTCGTTCGCGGCCTCGACTACTACGTCCGGACCGCGTACGAGTACGTGAGCCCGGACCTCCCGGAGGGCCAGGCCAGCGTGGGGGGCGGCGGCCGGTACGACGGGCTGGCGGAGGTCCTCGGGCTGACCCCGACGCCGGGGGTGGGGTTCGCGATCGGCCTGGAGCGGATCCTGCTCGCGCTGGAGGCCAGGGGGGCGCGCGACCTGGGTGCCGCGTACGGGGTCTTCGTGGTGACCGTGGGCCCCCAGGCATTCCCCGCCGGCCGGGAGCTGGTTCGCGGGTTCCGCCGAGCCGGAGTCCCGGCCCAGGTGGCGTTCGAGGACCGGCCGCTGGGCGCGCAGTTCCGGATGGCGGATCGCTCCGGCGCCGCGTACGCCGCCGTCCTGGGCGAACGGGAGTTGAGCGAGGGGACCGTGACGCTTCGCAGGCTCGCCGACGGGGTCGAGGAGACGGTGCCACGGGACGAGGCCGTGCAGCGGTTGACGAGCGGCGATGTCTGAGCTCGCGACGTCGATGCGCACCCACGCGTGCGGGGAGCTCCGCGCGAGCGACATCGGATCGGAGGTCGCCGTGTGCGGGTGGGTGGCCCGCCAACGGGACCACGGCGGCCTGACGTTCGTGGACCTCCGCGATCGCGAGGGCCTGGTGCAGCTGGTGTTCCATCCGGAGGACGCGCCGGAAGCCCATGGGGTGGCCCACGAGCTCAAGACGGAGTCGGTGATCCGCGTCGCCGGGGAAGTGCGGCGAAGGCCCGAGGGGACCGTGAACCCCGGACTGCCGACCGGGGAGGTGGAGGTGGCCGTGCGCACCGTCGAGGTCCTCGCCGTGGCCGACACGCCCCCGTTCCCGGTGGAGGACCGCATCGAGGCGGACGAGCTCCTTCGGCTCACCTACCGCTACCTGGACCTCCGTCGTCCCGAGATGACCCGGGTGCTTCAGCTCCGGCATGCCATCAGCCGGATCATCCGCGACCACATGGAGGGCTTGGCCTTCATGGAGGTGGAGACGCCGTTCCTGACGCGCAGCACCCCCGAGGGGGCTCGCGACTTCCTGGTGCCGGCCCGTCTGTGGCCCGGGAGCTTCTACGCGCTCCCGCAATCCCCCCAGCAGCTCAAGCAGCTGCTGATGGTGGCGGGCCAGGACCGCTACTACCAGATCGTTCGGTGCCTGCGCGACGAGGCGCCCCGGGCCGACCGCAGCTTCGAGTTCACCCAGCTCGACATGGAGATGTCGTTCGTGAACGAGGAGGACGTCATCCACGTGATCGAGCCGCTGTACGCGAGGATCGTGGCCCAGCTGAAAAGCGTGGTGGTCTCAGTGCCGTTCCGCCGCATGACCTACGCGGAGATGATGGCGCGCTACGGGACGGACCGCCCGGACCTGCGATACGGCATGGAGCTCGCCGACCTGGGGGAGGCCTTCGCCGGAACCGGCTTCCGGGCCTTCGCCTCGGTCATCTCCGAGGGTGGCGTGGTGAAGGGGTTCGCCGCGCCCGGAGGCTCGCAGCTCTCGCGAAAGGAGCTGGACGAGCTCGTCCATCTGAGCAAGGAGCGGGGAGCCGCCGGGCTGGTGTGGATGTTGGTGGAGTCAGACGGGATCCGCTCACCCGTCGAGAAGCACGTCACGGCGGAGGAAGCGCGGGCCGCGGCCCGGGCCACCGGGGCGAGGCCGGGGGACCTCCTGTTGATCGTGGCGGGTCGAGCCGACCGGGCCAACGTGGCCCTCGACGGGCTCCGCCGCCGCCTGGCGGCGCGCCTCGGCCTGATCCCCGAGGGGGAGTGGCGGTTCTGCTGGATGATCGAGCCGCCGCTGTTCGAGTGGAGCGAGGACGAGGGCAAGTGGGTGTCGGTGCATCACCCGTTCACGTCGCCCGCATCCGACGACCTGTCGCCGGAGACGGCCACCGCCCGGGCCTACGACCTGGTCCTGAACGGCTTCGAGCTCGGCGGGGGCAGCATCCGGATCCACGACCCGGAGACCCAGCGCCGGGTGTTCGAGGTCCTCGGCCTCACGCCGGAGGAGACCGAGGAGAAGTTCGGCCACCTGCTCCGGGCGTTCCGGTACGGCGTGCCACCCCACGGTGGGATCGCCATGGGCCTGGACCGGTTGGCCATGCTCATAGCGGGGAAGGAGACCCTCCGCGACGTGACGGCGTTCCCTAAGGCCCAATCGGGAGCTGACCCCCTGACCGGCGCGCCCGCCTCGGTCCCCGAGGAACAGCTCCGGGAGCTCGGCATCACGGTGATCCCGCCGAAGCAGGGGAAAGAGAGGGAGTGAGATGCCGGCGACGCTGACCGACGCCGACCTGGAGCTCCTGACCGGAGGGAATTACGCAGTGCTGGCAACGCTGTACGAGGACGGCGCCCCGCATTCCACGGTGACGTGGGTGGATGCTGCGGAGGGCCACGTGCTGGTCAACACGGCGGAAGGTCGGAAGAAGGACCGGAACCTCCGGCGGGATCCACGCGCGAGCGTCACCGTCATCGGCGAGGACTTCTACCGGTGGGTGTCGATCCAGGGGAACGTGGGGGACCGGGTGACCGGGCCGGAGGCGGAGGCGCACATCGACACGCTGTCGCGCCGGTACGACGGTGAGCCGTGGACACCGGTCGCGGGGCAGGTCCGGGTGATGTATCGGATCGTGCCTCAGCGGATCATCCGGTACCCAAAGCGGCGGTAGCCGATGGCGGAGGTCCCCCTCGCGACCAGGATGCGGCCCCGCTCGTTCGAGGAGTTCGTGGGCCAGACCCACCTGGTCGGGCCGGGCAAGGCCCTCAGCGAGCTGATCCAGGGCGGGCACCTTCCCTCGGTCCTGTTGTGGGGTCCGGCGGGGAGTGGGAAGACGACCCTCGCGCACCTCCTCGCGGACGCGGTGGGCGGCGAGATGGTCCAGCTCTCGGCGGTGTCGTCGGGAGTGGCCGACGCCAGGAAGGTCATGGAACGGGCCAAGGGCGGGATGCTCCGTACGGTCCTGTTCGTGGACGAGGTCCACCGATGGAGCAAGGCCCAGCAGGACGTGCTGCTGCCTGCCGTGGAGGAGGGGACGATCACGCTCATCGGGGCGACCACCGAGAACCCGTACTTCTCGCTGGTCACGCCGCTCCTGTCGCGCTGCCTCCTGCTTCGCCTGGAGCCGCTGTCGCCACCGGAGGTCCGGGCGCTTCTCATCAGTGCGCTGGAGGACGAGGGCCGGGGTCTGGGCGGGATCCCGGTGAAGGTCGAGGACGACGCGCTCGATCACCTGGTGGAGGTGGCCGGCGGCGACGCCCGGATCGCCCTGACGGGCCTGGAGGCGGCCGTGCTCTCCGCGAGGGAGGCCGGGGAGGACGTGGTGACCCGGGAGCGGGCCGCCGACGCCATCCAGAAGAAGGCCATCGTGTACGACCGCCAGGGCGACGCGCATTACGACGTCATCTCGGCGTTCATCAAGAGCATCCGCGGCTCGGACCCCGACGCCTCGCTGTTCTGGCTGGCCCGGATGCTTGAGGCCGGGGAGGACGCTCGATACATCGCCAGGCGGATGGTGGTGCACGCCTCGGAGGACATCGGCCTGGCCGATCCCCGCGCATTGCAGGTCGCCGTGGCCGCCGCGCAAGCCGTGGAATACGTGGGACTGCCGGAGGCCCGACTGAACCTGGCGGAGGCGGCCATCTACCTCGCCCGGGCGCCGAAGTCGAACAGCGTCTACACCGCGTTGTCCAAGGCCATCGAGGACGCGGCGTCGGCCGACCCCGTGCCCCTCCACCTTCGGGAGGCCGGCACGCCCACCGCGCGGAAGCTCGGGTACGGCAAGGGCTATAAGTACCCGCACGACTTCCCCGGCCACACCATCGACCAGGAGTACCGTCCGGCGCGCTTCTCCGGCAACCGGTACTACGAGCCCTCCGGCGAGGGCGAGGAGACCGGCGGCGAACCCGGGCCCGACGCCCCGGTATGATGCGCGGACCTGTTCCCTAGAAGCCGAAGGAGATTGCCATGGCCGTCCTCGCGAGCGCAGGAGACGTGGCGCTGATCGTCCTAGCCGCGTTCTGGGGCCTGCTCGTCCTCGGCCTCTGCCTGGTGCTGGTCAACACGTTCAACGTCCTGACCAGCACGAAGATGCTGATCGACGGGATCCGCCAGGAGACCGTCCCGCTCCTGTCGGAGGTTCGGAACTCGGTGGTGAAGACCAACCGTGAGCTCGACCGGGTCGACGGGATGCTGGAGGCGGCCGGCAACATCGTGGCCCGCGTCGAGAAGATCTCGCGGCTCGTCGAGCAGGCGGCGACGGGCCCGCTCGTCCGGATCATCTCCCTGGGCGCCGGGCTGTCGAAGGCCGCGTCCCGGTTCCGGAGCGGGAAGGCCGACGGCAAGAAGTGAGGCGGCTCTTCTGGCTCGCGCTCGGCCTGGGGGCCGGGGCGGCCGGAGCGATCATGACCGCGCGCTTCGCCCGCCGCCAGATGGACAAGGTGGCTCCCTCGACCCTCGCGCGTGGGGCACGTGGCGGGCTCCTCGACCTGTCGAGGCGGGTCTCCGAGTCCATCGAGGAGGGCCGGCGGGCCATGCAGGAGAAGGAAGAGCAGCTCCGCACCGAGTCCGGCGAGAACCGAAAGCTAGACTAGCCGGCCATGGAGGGCCGGCAGATCCGCGAGAGCTTCCTGCGCTTCTTCGAGGAGCGCGGCCACCGTCGGGTGCCGTCCTCGTCGCTGATCCCGCCGCCCGAGTCCGGGCTGCTCCTGACGAACGCCGGGATGAACCAGTTCATCCCATACTTCCTGGGCCACACGCCGGCTCCGTTCCCCCGGGCCACGACGCGTGCAGAAGAGCTTCCGCGCGGTGGACATCGACACTGGTGGGACACACCGCGCGACACCTGACGCATGTTCGAGATGCTCGGGAACTTCTCGTTCGACGACTACTTCAAGCGCGAGTCGTGCGGATGGGGGTTCGAGCTGGTCACCGAGGTGTACGGGATCGATCCGGACCGCCTGTGGGTGACGGTCTTCGAGACCGACGACGAGGCCATCGGGATCTGGCAGGACATCGGGGTCCCTGCGGATCGGATCGTCCGCCGGGGCAAGGAGGACAACTACTGGTGGACGCACGCGGCCGGCCCGGCCGGCCCGTGCTCGGAGATCTACGTGGACCGCGGCCCGAAGTACGGGGCCGAGGGCGGCCCCGCGGTGGACGAGGAGCGGTTCATGGAGCTCTGGAACCACGTCTTCATGCAGGACGAGGTGGACGACCGGTGCGATCTCGTCGGAGAGCTTCCGGCGAAGAACATCGACACCGGGTCCGGCCTCGAGCGGGTGGCCACGGTCCTGCAGGACGTGGACAGCTTCTTCGAGACGGACCTGTTCCGCCCGCTGCTCGAGGAGGCGGAGTCGCTGTCGGGCAAGCGGCACGGGGAGGATCCCCGGACCGACGTGTCGCTCAAGGTCATCGCGGAGCACGGCCGGGCCACCACGTTCCTCATCGCGGACGGGGTTCTGCCCTCGAACCAGGGACGGGGCTACGTGCTCCGCCGGATGCTTCGCCGGGTGGTGAGCCACGCCCGGCGACTGTCCATCGAGGGACCCGTCATGGAGCACCTGGCCGATCGGACCGTGGAGCTGTTCGGGGAGGCGTACCCCGAACTGGTGGAGAACCGGGCGCAGGTGAAGCAGGTGGCGGCCTCGGAGGAGGAGCGGTTCGCCGGCACGCTTCGCCAGGGCATGGCCATGCTCGAGGCCGAGATGGACACGGCGAAGCGTGCCGGCGTCCTGTCGGGTGACGTCGTGTTCAAGCTGCACGACACGTTCGGCTTCCCCAAGGAGCTGACCCGGGAGCTGCTCGAGGATGCGGGCCTCACGATCGACGAGGAGCGGTTCGAGACCCTGATGGCCGAGCAGCGGGACCGGGCCCGGCGCGCCGCGAAGAAGGAGCACGTGGAGGGGGAGCTGGCCGAGGTGGCGTCCTCGGCCGGGCCCACCCAGTTCCTGGGGTACCAGACCCTGGAGGCCGAGGGCCGCCTGCTGGCCGTCCTGCTCGACGGCGAGCGGGCGGGGGTGGCCGAGGAGGGCCAGGACGTCCGGCTGGTCCTGGACCGCACTCCTTTCTATGCGGAGTCCGGTGGCCAGGTCGCGGACCACGGCTACGTGCGGACCGGTGGCGGGCTGATCCGGGTGGTTGACGCCCAGTGGGGGCCGGGCGACGTGATCGTGCACGTCGGGGTGGTGCAGTCGGGCGAGGTCCGGGAGGGCGAGGACGTGCACGCTGAGGTCGATCGGGTCCGGCGGGAGGCCACGGCCCGCTCCCACACCGCCACCCACGTCGTGCACTGGACCCTGCGGCACGTGCTCGGCGAGCACGCCCGGCAGGCAGGGTCGCTCGTGGCCCCCGGGCGCCTGCGGTTCGATTTCCCCCATCACTCGGCGGTCCCTCGCGACCTGCTGGCCCAGGCCGAGGAGGTGGCGAACCACCGCCTTGCGGAGGACGCGCTCGTCCGGATCTACGAGACCACGTTCGAGGAGGCCAAGAACCAGGGCGCCCTGGCGCTGTTCGGCGAGAAGTACGGCGAGTTCGTGCGCGTGGTGGAAGTAGGGGACTACTCGATCGAGCTGTGCGGAGGGACCCACGTCCCAAGGACCGGGAACGTCGCCATCGTCCGCATCCTGGGCGAGGCGAGCATCGGCGCCGGGATGCGCCGTGTCGAGGCGCTCGTCGGACCGGACGCACTGAAAGAGTGGAACGCGGAGCACCTCATCATCGAGGAGGTCGCGGAGCTGCTGCGGACGGAGCCCCCCGCTGTCCCCGACCGGGTCCGCGAGCCTCCTTGAACGGCTGAAGCGGTACGAGAGCGAGCTCGGCAAGATCGGCGCCGCGGGACGGGCCGAGCTGATCGAGCAGATCGCGGCTCGGGCGTCGGAGGTGGCCGGGGTCAAGCTGGTGACCGCCGTGCACGATGGCGATGCGGGCGAGCTTCGGGAGCTTGCGCAGGGCGCCGTGAGCCGCCTGGAGAACGCGAATGGGGCCGCGGTCGTGCTCGGCTCGGCCCGCGGAGGCAGACGCGCTGATCGTGGCGGCCTGCAGCAAGAACCTGGTGGGCCGGGGGGTCACGGCGCCGCTCCTGCTCGAGCCGGCGGCGGTGGCCATCGGCGGCCGTGCCGGGGGAAAGCCCATCCTCGGAACGGCGGGTGGGCCGAACGGGTCGCGCCGTCAAGGAGGCCGTCGAGCTGCTCATCCCGGCACGCCTGGAGGAGCTGCTTCGAGCTTCTGGCACCGGTGCCTGAGACGGGCCGGGTCCTGGGCCTGGATCTGGGCGACGTGCGCATCGGGGTGGCCATCTCGGACCCCGACCGCCGGCTGGCCGTTCCCTTCGGGACGGTGCACACCGGGGCGCCGGCCGACCTGAAGGCGATCGCCGAGCTGGTCCGGGAGCACGAGGTCACGCTCGTCGTCGTGGGACACCCGCTGATGCTGTCCGGCGGAGCCGGAACCCGGGCCCGGCACGCGGAGGAGTTCGTCGCCGCGCTTCGGCAGGTGCTTTCGGTGCCCGTGGAGTTGCACGACGAGCGGCTCTCCACGGTGGAGGCTGACAAGGCGCTGCGGGAGGCCGGGGCCGGGAGCCGGGACCGGCGGGCGGCCGTGGACCGTTCGGCGGCGGCGGTCGTCCTGCAGTCCTACCTCGACCGCGCCGTTTCCACGTAGGGATCGCCCGTCGGGGACGGGCCGGTATGCTCGGACCCCGCCATGCTCGAGACCAGCTCGCCCCACTCGACGACGGACCCCGGACCTCGCCCCCGAAGGCCGAGCCGCGGGTTGCGGATCGGCCTCACCCTCCTGCTTGTGGCGGGGCTGCTGGTGGCCCTGGGGATCCGCTATTACACCTGGTGCGAGGGGGCCTCGGGGCCCCGAGCGCCGGTGGCCTTCACCATCGAGGAGGGCGCGTCGGGCCATGAGGTGGTGAATGCGCTTCACGACCGGGGCGTCCTTCGATGCGCCACGGTTTCCAGATGGCTGTTGGCCCGAAGCGGCCTGGCGGACGAGGTCCGCGCGGGCAACCACGAGCTCACGACCAACATGACGCCGAGCGAGGCGTTCGCGGTGATCACCGCGCCGCCACCGCCCGTCCCCACGGTCCGTCTCACGATCCCCGAGGGCTACCGGTTGACCCAGATCGCCGACCGCGTCCACGAGGTGATCGGGATCCCCGCGGGTCGGTTCCTGGACGCGGCCGGCCGGGGCCACCGGTCGCTCCCGCCCTACCTGCCGAAGGGAAAGCCGCTGGAGGGCTTCCTGTTCCCCCAGACCTACGAGTTCCTGGCTCACGGCACCACCCCGGGCGAGGTGATCGATCGCCTGCTCCAGGAGTTCGCGACCGAGGCGGACTCGCTGCCCTGGCAGAACGCCGACCGACTGGGGGTGACGCGCTATCAGGTGGTGACCATCGCGTCGATGATCGAGCGCGAGGCCAGGGTCCCGGAGGATCGGCCCCTGATCGCCGCCGTCATCTACAACCGCCTGGACCGGGGCATGGCCCTGGAGATCGACGCCACCGTCGCGTACATCGACCCCGATCCGGAGAACGGGTTGACCGCGTCGGACTTTCGGATCCGCAGCCCGTACAACACGCGCCTGCACCCGGGGCTGCCTCCCACTCCCATCGCCAGCCCCGGGCTGGCCTCGCTCCAGGCCGCGCTCGACCCGGCCGGGGTGGGATACCTCTACTACGTGCTGTGCGGGGCCGACGGGCATCACGTCTTCAGCGCCTCCTACGGCCAGTTCGGAAAGGACAAGGCCCGGTGCTTGGGGTGACCCGAGGGGATGGCTGAGGCGGGCGTTCCGTCGGGCGCACGCGGCTCCACCCGAACGGTCGGCATCATCGGCTGGCCGGTGGAGGAGAGCCTGTCGCCGATCATCCACAACGCGGCGTTCGCGGCCCTCGGCATGGACTGGACCTATGTCCCGCTGCCGGTCGCGCCGGGCGACCTCGAGGCCGCGCTGGTGGGTCTGCCGGCCATGGGATTCGCGGGGGCGAACGTCACGATGCCGCACAAGACGGACACGGCCCTGCTGGTCCGCGACCTCTCCGAGGACGCCGAACGCCTCGGGGCGGTCAACACCCTCGTCATGGGGGCGGCGGGCCTGGCCGGGCACAACACCGACGCTCCGGGATTCGACCGGTTCCTGCGGCGCGATGCCGGGTTCGACCCGGAGGGAAGGTCGGCCCTGATCTTCGGCTCCGGAGGAGCGGCCCGGGCCTGCGCCCTCGCGCTGGCCCGGGGTGGCGTGGCGGCGCTGACGGTGGCGGCTCGCGATCCCGCCAGGGCGGGAGGGCTGCGGCAGATGCTGGAGGGCCTGCTCCCGGAGGTCCGGGTCGTCCCATTCGCGACCGCGGCCGCCGAGGAACCCGATCTCGTGGTGAACGCGACGCCGCTCGGCGCGAGCGGTGAGACGCTCCCGCACCCACCGCTTCGCCCGGGCATGCTGGTAGTCGACCTCCTCTATCGCCCCAGCGTGACGCCGCTGCAAGCGGCGGCCAGGGCGGCGGCCGCGTCCGCCTTCGGCGGCCTTGGGCTGCTGCTGTACCAGGCCGCGCTGTCGTTCGAGCTGTGGACCGGGCTGGAGCCGCCGCTGTCGGTGATGTCGGCGGCGGCCCTGGCCGAGATGGCCGAGGCCAAGCCAGCCGGGTGACGTCCGGGGCCGGGCTCGGCCAGGCCCCGGACAGCTCGCCGACGAACGCGCCTGTTCGACCCCACGCCCGCCCGTTCTCAAGTGCTCCCGCGGCTCCCCCGATAGCAATAGAGCAGTCTCCATGGAAGAGTTCTCCGCCCTCGCGGCACGGGTTGCGGCCAGCGTCGTCGAGCTGCGGGGCTGTCTGATCCTGTCCAGGGACGGCTTGGTCCTTGGGGCCTTTCCGGAGGGTCAAGATGGCCTCGTCAAGCCGGCCTGGCTGCGATTCGCCGTCGTGGGCGAGCCGGAGAAGGGATTCGTCGAGTTCGGCGACGAGATCTGGACGTACGTTCGACGCGGACCCTACGCGGCGTTCGCGGTGAGCGGGATCGGCGTGCGCCCTGGCCTGCTCATCGACCAGCTGGACCAGATGCTGCACTCGGCCGAGGAGATCCGGGCCAGGCGGGAGGCCCTCAGGGTGCCGGAGGTGCCGGCGGCACCGAGCGGAAAGCCCAGAACGTCCCTCCACCCGGAGGCCCGGCCGTCGGTACCCACCCCGGCCCCGGTGGCCTCGCCGCCCCGGACGGCCCCCGAGGCGGCGCCACAGCCGGCGGAACGGTCGCCCGAGCCTCGAGTCGCCCCCTCCGCACCGGCCCCCAGCCAGATCCCTCCACCAGCGCCGGTCGAGCAGCCACGGCCGGCCCCGGTCGAGCCACCCCCGCCCCCTGCCGTAACGCCACCCCCCGAGCGGGCGTCGACCCGACCGGCGGAGGAGGAAGAAGAGGAGACGGAAGTGGACCGCGTGGCCCTGGCCCAAGAGTTGTCCAAGCTCCTTCAGGAGTCTGGAGGCCGTGACGAGAACCAATGAAGCGAACTAGGCCAAACGGATCATGGTGATGACCAAGCGCAAGCCGAAACAGCTCGGGCAGATCTTGCTCGAGCAGGGCCACATCACAGAGGAGCAACTGGAGAATGCCCTGGCCGAGCATAAGAGCACGGCTCGTTCGCTCGGCCGGACCCTCATCGACCTCGGCTACATCAAGGAGCGAGACCTGGTCGCCGCCCTGGCCGAGCAGGTGGGCCTGGACTTCGTGGACCTCAGCGAGCACCAGATCGACCCCCTCGCCGCCAGCCTCCTCCCCGAGCAGCTCGCAAGGCGGTACCGGGCTCTCCCGATCGGTGAGCGCGACGGGAAGCTGCTGGTCGCCATGTCCGACCCGGCGAACGTGTTCGCCCTCGACGACATCCGCTCCATCACCAACCGCGACATCCAGCCCATCGTGGCCACGGCCAGCGACGTGGAGCAGGCCATCGCCAAGTTCAGCGGGATGGGCGAGCAGGTGGAGGCCCTGGCCAGCGAGGCCTCCAGCAAACTCGAGGCCGAGGATGGCCTCGACGACATGGAAGCGGCGGTCGAGGACGCCCCCATCGTCAGGCTGGTGCAGGCCGTCATGACCCAGGCCGTGGCCGACCGGGCGTCGGACGTGCACATCGAGCCCCACGAGCGGGACGTCCGCATCCGGTTCCGAGTGGACGGCGTCCTCCACGAGGTCATGCACTCGCCGAAGAACATCCAGAACGGGCTGATCAGCCGGTTGAAGGTGATGGCCGACCTGAACATCGCCGAGCGGCGCGTGCCGCAGGATGGCCGCATGAGCATCAAGGTGGGGCGCAAGGTCCTCGACATACGGCTGGCCACCCTCCCGACGGTGTTCGGGGAGAAGGTCGTCCTCCGAATCCTGGACAAGACCCAGGCCCTCCTCCAGCTCTCCGACCTCGGGTTCCAGGAGGAGGCCTTCAAGCGGTACCAGCAGTCGTTCCGGAAGCCGTACGGGGCCATCCTGGTGACGGGGCCGACCGGGTCGGGGAAGTCCACCACGCTCTACGCGACGCTCAACATCCTGAACGATATCGACCGGAACCTCATCACGGTCGAGGACCCGGTCGAGTACCGGCTGGCCGGCGTGAACCAGATCCAGGTCAACACCAAGGCCGGACTGACCTTCGCCTCCGCGCTGCGATCGATCCTGCGGGCCGACCCCGACATCGTGCTGATCGGTGAGATCCGCGACCGGGAGACCGCCATGATCGCCGTGGAGGCCGCCCTCACCGGCCACCTGGTCCTGTCCACGCTCCACACGAACGATGCCGCGGCCGCCATCACGCGGCTGACCGAGATGGAGGTTGAGACGTTCCTGGTGGCCTCGGCCCTGGACTGCGTGGTCGCCCAGCGCCTGGCCCGCGTGCTGTGCGAGCGATGCAAGGAGGGCTTCGTCCCCGAGCCCAAGGAGCTGCTCGAGGCCGGCCTGCCCGAGTGGCGGATCCCCGAGGTCAAGGAGCTGTTGCGCCCGGTGGGCTGTTCGGCCTGCGCGAACACCGGATACCGGGGTCGGATGGGCCTGTACGAGGTGATGCCGGTGACCGAGGAGATCGAGCGGCTCACGGTGGAGCGCGCATCGTCCGATCACATCAGGGCCGTGGCCATCGAGCAGGGGATGTCCACCCTGCGGGACGACGGCCTGGAAAAGGCCATTCGCGGAAGCACGTCACTCCAGGAGATCGCGAGGGTGGTGAAGTAGATGGGCTCGGTGATGATGGCGCCGGACGACGAGGACGTCCAGGTCCCGGTCCCGGAGTTGCTCGAGATCGTCCTGGAGCGGGGGGCCTCCGACCTGCATCTCACGGCCGGCGCTCCGCCCACGATCCGTCTGCACGGCGACCTGATCAGGCTGGTGGACTACCAGATCCTCTCGCCCCGGGCCCTGCAGGGGATGATCTACGCGATCCTGCCCCAGAAGATGCGGGAGCGCCTGGAGCAGGAGCTCGAGCTCGACATGTCCTACGCGCTCCCGGGCAAGGCCCGGTTCCGGGTCAACGTGTACTTCCAGCGCGACTCGATCGGGGCCGCGTTCCGGCTGATCCCGTACGAGATCAAGAGCGTCGAGAGCCTGGGGCTCCCGAGCGTCGTGTCCGACCTGGCCCGCTATCCCCGCGGGTTCGTGGTGGTGACCGGGCCCACCGGCTCGGGCAAGTCCACCAGCCTGGCGGCCATGGTGGACATCGTGAACCGGGAGCGCTCCGCTCACATCATGACCGTGGAGGATCCCATCGAGTTCCTCCACAAGCACCAGCAATGCATCGTGAACCAGCGCGAGGTGGGGGCGGACACCCACAGCTTCGCCCAGGCCCTCAAGCACGTCCTGCGCCAGGACCCCGACGTCATCCTGGTGGGGGAGATGCGGGACCTGGAGACGATCTCCACCGCCATCACGGCGGCCGAGACCGGGCACCTGGTGTTCGCCACGCTGCACACGCAGGACGCCCCCCAGACCATCGACCGGATCATCGACGTGTTCCCGCCGCACCAGCAGCAGCAGGTGCGGGTGCAGCTCGCGACCACCCTCCAGGGGGTGGTGACCCAGCAGCTGCTCCAGACCGCCGACGGGCGGTCGCGCGCCGTGGCGTGCGAGGTCCTGATCTGCACACCGGCCGTCCGCAACCTGATCCGGGAGGGCAAGGTCCACCAGATCTACTCGATCATGCAGGCCGGGGGCCGGTTCGGGATGCAGACCATGGACCAGGCCCTGGCCAACCTGGTCAAGGAAGGCAAGATCTCGCAGCAGGTGGCCTACGAGCGCTCGCACGACCCCGAGGAGCTGAACCGGCTGATCGGCGGCGCCGGCGCCAGCTACGGGGCGGCCGCCGGCGCCGCCGGCGCCGCCGGCATCACGACGAGCGGCGGGTGGGGCTCGTGAGACGCGACCCCGCGACGGGAGGCTAGGCCATGCCGACCACCTACGAGTACAAGGTCCGGGATCGAGCCGGCAACCTGGTGAGCGGCCAGCTCATCGGCGACAGCGAGGGCCTGGTCATGACCAAGCTCCGCGAGATGGGCATGACCCCCATCGAGGTCAAGAGGGCCAAGGCCGGCCTGAAGATGGAGATCAACCTCCGTCCCGGCCGCGTCAAGCTCAAGGACCTGGCGGTCTTCTCCCGGCAGTTCGCCACCATGGTGAACTCGGGCCTGCCGATCCTGCGGGCGCTGGCCATCCTGGGCGACCAGACGGAGAACAAGGAGCTCCAGAAGGTCCTGGTCCAGGTCCGCCTCGACGTGGAGCAGGGCCAGTCGCTCTCGGGCGCCATGGGCAGGCACCCCAAGGCCTTCAGCGACCTGTACGTGGCCATGGTCAAGGCGGGGGAGACGGGCGGCGTGCTCGACAACGTCCTGCTCCGGCTGGCGGACAACATCGAGAAGGAGGTCGAGCTCCGTCGCAAGGTCAAGTCGGCCATGACCTATCCGGTCGTGGTCGTGATGCTCGTCGGGTTGATCATGTCGGCCATGCTCCTGTTCGTCGTGCCGCAGTTCAAGTCCATCTACGCGCAGCTCGGGGGCACGCTGCCGCTTCCCACCCAGATCCTCCTGACCGCCTCGAACGCCGTCCGCTCCTATTGGTACGTGTTCGCCCTGTTCCTCGTTCGGGATGAGCTTCGCCTTCCGCCGGTACAAGAGGACGGACCGGGGCCGGGCCCAGATGGACGCGGTCAAGCTGAAGATCCCGGTCTTCGGGGGGCTGTTCCACAAGACCGCCCTCGCCCGGTTCTCCAGCACGCTGGGCATGCTGCTCCGCTCGGGCGTGCCGATCCTGCAGGCCCTCGACATCGTCTCTGAGACGGTCAACAACAAGGTCATCAGCTCGGCGGTGGGCGACGTCCAGGGGGCGGTCCGTGAGGGCGAGTCGATGGCCAAGCCCCTGTCCAGGCACTCCGTGTTCCCACCGATGGTGGTGCAGATGCTCGCGGTGGGGGAGGAGACCGGCGCCGTCGACACGATGCTCGACAAGGTCGCGGAGTTCTACAACGCGGAGGTCACGGCCTCCGTCGACGCCCTGACCTCCCTGATCGAGCCGCTGATGATCGCCATCGTCGGCGGCGCGGTGGGTGCGGCGGTCATCGCCCTGTACATGCCGATGTTCAACATCATCAAGCTCATCAAGTAGCCCTGGCTACCCGAGTCTTGGTAGCCCGAACGGGCCATTTCGTCGGATTCCGAGCGAGCCGGGCTTCAGCGGTTCGCGCCCCGTGCCGATGTATGAGCACAGGAGAGCGCGGTGAGACGACCGTGCTCAGCACAACGCAAGGAGGAGGTGAATCAATTGCTCAAGCGCTTTTGGGAGCGCCGCAGGGACGAGGAGGGCTTCACCCTCATCGAGCTGATGGTGGTCGTTCTGATCATCGGCATCCTCATCGCCATCGCTCTGCCAACGTTCCTCGGTGCCCGCAAGCGTGCCCAGGACCGGGCCGCCCAGTCGAGCCTCCGTAACGCCATCGCCGCGGCGAAGACGTGCTTCACGGACAACGACACGTACACGGGCTGCGACCGACGCCGTCCTGCTCGCGATCGAGCCGTCGCTGACGTTCCAGGCTGGCGCATCGACCGGGCCGAAGCAGATCAGCGACGCTGTCTACATGCACACTGGCGGCAAGGCCGGCGACTCGTGGGCCGCGGCCGCGCATGTCCGACTCCGGGACGTGCTTGCTGGATCAAGGACGTCTCCGACCACGCCGCTCGCGGGCACGTTCTACGGCACTGGCTGCGACTGCACGGTGCGGCCGCCGGCGCACGGCGCTGCCGGCGCCAAGTGGTAGGCACGAGCAGGTAACGGTGCGAAGGGGCGGCCCCAGGGCCGCCCCTTCTACCCGTTCCCGGGTAGGCGCGGCCCCTTCGTTCTGGGGATCCCTGGCCTGCCCGCTCATGCCTACCCCGGCGCGCATGTCGATGACAGATGACACGGAGTGGAGCGATGCGACGGCGAGAACGCGATCGATCCGGGTCGGCCTCTCGGGCGAGGCCGGCTTCACGCTGATCGAGCTGATGGTCGTCGTCCTGATCATCGGCATCCTGATCGCCATCGCCCTCCCCACGTTCCTCGGCGCCCGCAAGCGGGCCCAGGACCGGGCCATGCAGACCAACATGCGGAGCGGCCTGGCGGCGGCGCTCGCCTACTACACGGAGAAGCCAGACTGGGACGGCTTCGACGCCGTGCAGGCCACGACGGAGGAGCCCCGCATCGACTGGGTCGACCCCGGCCCGCCCTTGGACGGCGAGACCGCCATCGTGATCCACGCCGGCCAGCAGCTCCTGCTGGTCGGCCAGTCGGGCAGCGGCGACGTACTTCTGCCTGGCCCAGATCGCCACGAACCCGGCCACCTTGCAGGGGAGCGGCGCCGCGTTCACCGACGTCGACACCATCCCCGAGTGCACCGGCGGCTGGTAGCTCCGTTGTCGGCCCGTTCATCGGCGGGTGCCCCCCGGATTCCCTACAGCGCCATTCAAGGCCCCTGCCTGACGTGCCGAAAACCCTGGAAAGAGGATGCGAGGTGAGATGAGAACGGCCCCCCTGCTCTGTCGCATCCACGCACGTCTCCACTCGGACGAGCGTGGGTTCACGATGGTCGAGGCCATGGTCGCGGGGATGATCCTCGCCATCGGCGCCTTCGCCGTGGCCCAGTCCCTCCAGTTCGGCCTGAAGACAACCGGCATCGCCAGGCAGCGGGCCGCGGCCGAGACCTTCGCCAACCAGCAGATGGAGCAGGCCCGCACGCTGAACTACAGCCACGTCATCCTGTTCGACGACCCCAACCCTGCGGTCACCGACGATCTCCCGGTCCACAGCGACGATCCCAGCAACCCCGACTACTGGGTCACGAACGGCCCGCCCCTCACCTTCGATCCGGACGGGTCCGGGCCGCTCGGACCCGAGTCCGTCATCTCGGCGAACACAAGCCCCGCACTGATCCACCACGAGGACGACAGGACCAACGGGAACACGACGTTCACGATCGACCGATACGTCACGTGGGTGGACTCGCCGGCGGACGGATGCGTGGTGGTCACCAGCCAGTGCACGACCACCCCCGACCTGAACAGCAACCCCACCGTCGACAACGGTGCCGGCGATGGGAACGGCCACGACATGAAGCGGCTCACGATCGTCGTCATCTGGCCGAACGCATATGGGACGGCGGTGTCGCAACTCCGGATCAGCTCGTTGTTCTCGATCGGGAACATCCCGTATCACGGGACCACGCCGTTCGGGGCGGGCCACTCCAACAACCCTCCCTCCGTCAGCTGTCCGTTGCAGTCCAGCATCGGCAGGGACGCCAACTTCACGGCGCAGGCCACCGACTCGGACGGCACCGTCGCGCAGATCGACTGGGACTTCGGGGACGGCGCGACCGTCCAGAACGGGGGAGTGAACCAGAACCACACGTATCAGCAGATGGGGACCTACACGATCACGAACACGGTCTGGGACGACGTCGGGGCGACGGCCACGAACTCTGCCTCCAACTGCACGATCCAGATCACGAACAAGTCCTCCGGCGGCCTCGACGTGATCCCACCGACGGGGACGATCGTGGTCGCGGGCGGGGCCACCTACACGAATACCCTGCAGGTGGTACTCACCTTGTCGGCATCGGACACGGGCGGCTCGGGCGTCTCGCAGATGCAGTTCTCGTACGACGGGGTCACGTTCGGCGCGTCCATCGCGTACAACACGACGACGCTGTATACCCTGCCCTCCGGCGACGGGCTGAAGTTCGTTTACGTGCGGTACGTCGACGGTGCCGGGAACGTATCGCTCGTCTACTCCGACAGCATCACGCTGGACACCACGCCGCCCGGTGTCCCGACCGGGGTCCATGCGGCCAGGACGAAGATCACGGGCCAGAACGTGGACATCACGGTGACCTGGAGCCCGCCCTCGCCGAACCCGAGCGACCTGGCCGGTTACCGGGTCTACCGACAGATCCAGGGGGGCTACCTCCAGATCGGCGGGGACCTGCCCAAGACCACGCTCAGCTACGTGGACACCAACCTGGACACGGCGGGCTCCTACACCTACTGCGTCTCGGCGTTCGACCTAGCGGGGAACGAAAGTGCGAAGGCCTGCATCCCGGCGCCGGTATAGCGACGAGCGCGGCGTGACGGTCGTCGAGCTCATGGTGACCCTCGCCGTGATGGGCACGATCGTCGCGGCCACCATGGGGGTGCTGTTCAGCGTGTACAAGGAGACGGGGGTCGTCCTGAACCGCCGTGACGTGCTGGGCCAGGGGCAGATCGCGATGCAGCAGATGACGAAGCAGTATCGGCAGGCGACGACGCTCAACTCCTACACGGCCACCACGCTCAGTGTGCAGACCTTCACGGGGGACGGGACGGCCCCGGCCCACCAGATCGCCTGGCGGACGACGGGCTCCTCGGCCCCCTACAGCCTCCAGAGACAGGAGGACGGGGGGGCGTTCATCACGGTGCTGACTTACCTGACCAGCCCGAACATCTTCAAGTACACGGACAACGACTCGCTCGATGCGAACCCCGTCGACCAGGTCGGCATCCAGCTGTCGCTCGGCACGAGCACCACGACGGTCGTCCTCCGATCCGATATCCAGTTGAGGAACCAGTGATGCTCACCAGGCTGAGGCGCGGCGAGGAAGGATTCGCCCTGGTCACGGCGGTGTTCATCCTGGCCATCATGAGCATGCTGCTGATCGTGGTGCTCGAGGCGGGCAACAATGCCTTCAGCGTGGCGGAACGAAACTCGCGGTACACGCGAACGCTGGGCGTGGCCGAGGCAGGCCTCGGCGCGGCGGTCACGCAGCTCGGGGAGAGCCGGCTGTCCTCCACCCTTGCCCCGTGTCGCGTCGGCACGGGCACCGTGTGCGCCGCCGCCGGGGGGGAGTACCAGGTCAACTGGAGCACCGACACGGAGGGGACCGTGACGGTCACGTCGATCGGTTACTACCCGAGCAAGGCTGGGGCCCAGGTCACGCGGGAGATCAAGGCCGTGTACAAGCCGATCCCGTCCTTCAACTACGCCATCTTCTCGGACACCTCCATCAACATCAAGAACGGCCAGGTGATCTACGGGGACATCTTCGCCAACCAGGGGATCACCATCGGGACGAGCGCCGTGCATCTGCGGGAGCGTCACGAGCGCCGGCGGCGGCGTGATCACGCAGTCCGGCGCATCGATCGTCAAGAGCTACACGGACGGCTCCGGGAGGGTCTGTTCCGGCAAGACCGGCAGCGTGTGGGCGAACGGAACGATCGACCTGGGGAGCACCGGCGTGGTTCAGGGCGACGCCACGGCTTCGGCACCAGCCGGGACGGACTGCGCCACGCAGATCACGAGCTACGCGATCCTGGGCGGCACCGTGCAGGGGAAGGCGACGGCGTGCGGCAACATCACGTCGACGACGACGAACCCCTCCGCCCACACCTGGACGGCGCCATCGCCTCCGAAGGCGAGCCCCTCCGGGGGGATCTCCCCTCCCTACACGTTCGACCCCTCCAACTACACCAGCGTCAACTGCATGCCCATCAGCAGCCCCTGCGACCCACAGCAGACGTCCGCCACCGCATATCAGGTCTTCAACGCGCTCAACAAGTCCAACATGCAGGGGGTGTACGCGGTCTGGCAGACGGACCCGCATTGCGGGCAGATCACGAACGCCGCATCCGATCAGTGCACCAAGCTCGACCTGACCAACATGTCCGTGGCCGGCGACCTCACGATCGTCACGAACGCGCCGATCTACTTCGGGAACACGAGCCCCATCGCCTCGACCGGGCCCGCCAGGGTGGTCATCGTCTCCCTGTACATCCCCGGAGGATCGTCGACGTGCACGGTGAACGGTGGCGATTGCAGCATCTACGGGAAGAACGCCGTCGTCTTCGACTCCGGCAACGCGAACGATCCGAACGACGCCATCGCGGCGCTGCTGTACACGCCGGGCAAGATGGCGTTCAAGCAGCAGGCCAACGCGGCCGACGGCGCCCTGTACGCCGGGTCCATGGACATCGCCAACGGCTTCGGCATCACCTTCAACGACCGGATCGCACAGATCGTCGGATTCGGCGGGAGCCTGCAGCAGGTCCTGTGGCAGGAGATCTCCTAGGCCGGGGAGCCCGCCCCGTGCCGGCGCTGGGGGCTCGTCCTGGACCCTTCTGGCATGATGCCCGCGTGATCGCCCTGCGGGCAGCGGCGTTCGGGCTCGTGGGCTTGGCCTTCGGCAGCTTCCTCACGGTGGTCACTCACCGGGTCCCGAAGGGGGAGTCCCTGGTCGCCCCGAGGTCCCGGTGCCCTTCCTGCGGGACCCAGCTCCGGAACGTCGACAACATCCCCGTGGTCGTCCTGGCTGTTCCTGCGGGGGCGATGCCGCTCGTGCGGGGCCCGGATCTCGCCGATGTACCCCTCACGGAGCTCGCCACTGCCGGCCTGTTCGTCGGCGCGGCCCTGGAGTTCGACTCGATCTGGGCGGCGGCCATGATGGGCCCCTTCCTCGGGCTGATGTTGGCCCTGTCCGTCATCGACCTCCGCCACCGGATCATCCCCAACCGCCTCGTGTACCCGTCGCTCGTGGCCTTCGGCGCCTACATCGTGGTCGTCGCCCTGGCCGGGGGAGGGCTCGACGCCGTCCGGGCTGCCATCGGGATGCTGGCCTACGGGGGTTCCCTGCTCCTGGTGGCGATCGTCTCCCCCCGGGGCATGGGCATGGGTGACGTGAAGCTGGCGTCCCTCATGGGCCTGGTCCTCGGGGCGGTGGGGCTGCGGTACGTCGCCGTGGCCGCCGGGGCCGGGATCCTGATGGGAGGGGTGGGGGGGATCGCCGCCCTGATCGGCGGGGTCAGCCGGAAGCAGGCCATCCCGTTCGGCCCCTTCATGGCCGCCGGAGCCCTGGTGGCGGCGTTCCTGGCCCCCCAGATCTCCTCGGTCTACCTCCGACACCTCACCTGATCCAGCCCCTCGGCCGGCTTCCCACTAGGGGAGCCCCCCTTTCCCTGTGACAGATGTGGCGTTTGATCAGAAGAGCTAATTACATCTATGTAATTTAGCCTACCGTGCCGAAAGAGCACTTGCGTGGTGATTGACCGTGTCTGTGACGGATGTTAGGTTGCGGGACCCCACGCAGGTGCTGTGTCAGGAGTGGACCAGGGGAGCAGATGGTGAAGATGGTGGAGATGTTACGAAAGTGACGGATGTGGCGAAAGTGACATACGGGCACGGGGGCGCGAGGCCATGAGCAAGCGGAGGCCGTTCGTGGGGGATCGGCTCCTCACCGTGAGCGAGGTGGCGGCCACGATGCGGGTCTCGAACATGACGGTGTACCGGCTCATCAAGAGCGGGCAGCTTCCGGCGATCCGGGTGGGCAAGAACTTCCGTATCCGCGAGTCGGACGTGGACAAGTACCTGTCCGAGCGCTCGGTCAAGGCGGAGGGCGACGAATGATCCGGGGACGGGCCATCCAGGGCACGTGGCGGGTCGGGGACGAGGACCAGCTCCTCACCGTGGGCGAGGTCTGCGAGGCCATGCGGGTCTCGAACATGACCGTCTATCGGCTGATCAAATCCGGCGAGCTGCCGGCGATCCGGCTGGGCAAGACCTACCGGGTCCTCGAGTCCGAGGTCGAGCGGTACCTCTCGGGCTTGCTGGTCATGGTGGAGGGCGAGTAGATGGCCAAGACGCTCGTCGGCCTCGACATCGGCTCGACCGCGGTGCGGGCGGCCGAGGTGGGCATCGGCGATGTCCCGGTGCTGGCCCGGGCGGCCCAGGTCCCCCTCCCCGCGGGTGCGGTCGAGAACGGCGAGGTCCGCCGGCCCGACGTGGTGAGCGAGGCCCTCAAGGAGCTGTGGGGCCGCAGCAGGATCCGCGGCCGGCAGGTCCGGATGGGCGTCGGGAACCAGCGGGTCGTGGTGCGGGAGATCGCTCTGCCTTGGCTCCCCGAGAAGGAGCTCCGGGCGTCCCTCGGGTTCCAGGTACAGGAGTTCATCCCGATCTCCGTGGACGAGGCCGTGCTGGACTTCGACCCGCTGGGCGAGTTCGAGCTGGAGGGCCGCCGGATGCTTCGGATCCTCCTGGTCGCGGCCCAGAAGGTGATGATCAGCGAGGCCGTGGCAGCGGTGCAGGCCGCACGGCTTGATCCGGTGGGCATCGACCTCAACCCCTTCGCCCTGGTGAGGGCGGTGGGGACCGTCGAGGGGCTGAACCTGGAGACCCCGGGCGACGAGGCCGTCGTGGACATCGGGGCCCACGTGACGAACATCTGCGTCCACGACCGCGGCATCACCCGGTTCGTGCGGATCCTGCCGACCGGGGGCCGAGACATCACGCTCGCCATCGCTCGGGGGCTGGGCGTCGAGGACGAGGTCGCCGAGCGGCTGAAGCGCGGGGAGGATGTCGAGGGTGCTCCGGCCTCCAAGGAGGTCGAGCGGGTGGCGCCTGTCTCGGGCCGGGACCTTCGTCGACGAGATCCGATCCTCGCTCGAGTTCTACACGGCCCAGGTGCCCGGGGCCAAGATCGGGCGCGTACTGGTCACGGGCGGGGGCTCGAAGCTTCGCGGCTTCCTCGAGCTCCTGCAGGAGCGCATCCCGGTGAAGGTGGACCGGGGCCGAGTGTTCGAGCGCGTGAAGTCCGAGCTCGATCTTCCCCCTGAGGCGATGGAGGACGCAGAGCCGGTCCTCGCCGTCGCCGTCGGCCTGGCCATCCCCGGGAGGTGACGATGACCCAAGTCAACCTCCTTCCCCCCGAGCTCCGCGCCCGAGAGGCGACGCGTCGCCTCACGAGTGTGGTCGTGATCGTCGGCGTGATCGTGCTCGGGCTGGTCGGGCTGTTCTACTTCTTCCAGGTCATGAACCTCTCCCGGGCCCAGGACGACCTCGCGGCCCAGGAGGGCGTGAACAGCCAGCTCCAGGCGCAGGTCAACGACCTTCAGCGGTTCCAGGAGCTCCAGAACCAGCTCGACGCCAAGCAGGAGCTGGTCAACTCGGTGTTCGTCGACGAGGTCTCCTGGTCGACCGTGCTCGTGGACGTCTCCCGGATGATTCCCTCGGAGGCCTATCTCACGAACTTGACGGGATCGATCGTCGCCGGTGGCGGACGGCGCCGGCCACCGGAGGGGCCTCTCTGATCGGCAACCGTCACGTTCACCGGCGTGGTCAGGGAGACCGATCCCCTGGCTTCCTGGCTGACTAGGCTGGAGCAGGTGGACGGCTGGGAAAACGCCTGGATGACCTCGGCCACGGAGAGCGCTCCCTTCTCGCGCATCTACACCTTCAGCAGCGGCATCGACCTCAGCCTCGACGCCGCAACCAGTCGGGGGAGGGGGCCTCCCGTGAGCCGCCGGGGACCGATCATCGCGGCGGCGATCCTCGCCGTGGTCGCCCTGGTGGCCGTGTTCTTCCTGGTGCTCCCGAAGATGAGCGAGGTGAGCAAGACCCGGGAGGACATCGACTGCGGCGAAGACCCAGGAGTCGGCGCTTCGCGCTCAGCTCGCCAGCCTGAAGGAGGCCCAGGCCAACGCCCCGGAGGTGAAGGCCCAGATCGCGGAGCTCGAGCAACCAGGTCCCGCCCACGGCGGACCTCCCCGCGCTCATCAGGCTGCTGACGGCTGCGGCCGACGGCTCGGCCGTGGACTTCTTCACCGTGGCGCCGGGGAATCCCGAGCTCGATCCCGACGGGGTCCTTCTCGACCATCCCGACCTCGATCTCGGTGACCGGCGGGTACTTCGCGCTGGACCAGTTCCTGTTCCGGCTGGAGTCGCTACCGCGAGCGGCCAAGGTGACAAGCGTCTCGATCACCCCGGGGGGGACCGCGCCGATCGGCTCGACGGTGAACTCCCTCAGCATGCAGCTCGGCGTTGAGTTCTACACGACCGACACGAGCGCCGGGCCTGGCTCCCAGCCCGGGCCGAGCGAGGCCGGCACGTCCTCGGTGCCCTCGGCGTTCACGCCGATGTCCCCGTTCGCGCCGACCTCGCCGTCCACGCCTGCCCCACCGGGAGCCTAGGACCATGGCCCTCTCCCCCCGTGACCGGCGCGCGCTGATCCTCTTCGGCGCGGCGGCGGGCGTCGCGCTCCTTGCCTTCGTCTTCCTGAACGTGCTGCGAGGAGGTGGGGGGGAGGAGGCGGCGCCGCCGCCGCCGGTCTCGACCGGCGGCCCGACGCCGACTCCGTCCGTCTCCCCCACCCCGACGCCCCGCGAGACGCTGCCGCCGGTGGTCCTGGCCGGGTCCCGTGACCCGTTCTCCATCCCACCGGCCTTGCAGACGGGGACTCCGCCACCGAGCGGCAGCGTCAGCCCCCCTCCCACGGGGACCGGGCCGCCTCCCACCGGGTCGCCGACCCCCACGCCGACCACGCCGGGAGGCGGGCAGAGCACCACGGTGGGCGGCCACACGGTCGTGCTCCTCGACATCTTCCAGGGCGGCACGATGGTCCAGGTGGAGGTGGACGGCACGGTCTTCACGGTGTCGGAGGGCGAGACCTTCGACGGGAACTTCAGGCTCGTCTCGATCAGCGGGAGCTGCGCGCGCTTCGTCTTCGGCGACGAAGGGTTCACGCTCTGTACGAGCCCGCAGAAGTAGAGCTCCGGCGGTCCGCGCACGGGGGGAGCGGTCGCCGGTTCGAGGGCGGTCCCGGGATACCGGGACCGCCCTCCGCACTCGGGCCGGGCCCGGGTCCCAAGGACGCGCGTCCCCGGGGGTCGGGCCCGGCCCGTCACCTATCATGAGGTCCATGTTGCGGCTGCTCACGGCGGGTGAATCGCACGGCAAGGCCCTCGTGGCCATCCTCGAGGGACTGCCCGCCGGCGTTCCCGTCGCCCCCAAGGAGGTGGCCGCCGAGCTGGCCCGGCGCCGCCACGGACACGGCCGGAGCGGCCGGCAGAAGCTCGAGGGCGACCGGTTCGAGATCCTGTCCGGCGTCCGGCACGGACGTACGCTGGGCAGCCCCATCGCCATCACGATCGAGAACGCGGAGTGGGAGGAGAAGTACCGGGACCTGATGGCGGTGGAGGGCGAGACCGATCCAGAGGACAAGCTCACTCGTCCCCGCCCCGGACACGCCGATCTCCCCGGCGTCATGAAGTACGGGTTCGACGACGTGCGAAACGTCCTGGAGCGCGCGAGCGCGAGGGAGACGGCCGCCCGGGTCGCGGCGGGCTGTCCGTGCAAGGCGTTCCTGGCCGAGCTCGGCATCCGCGTCCTGTCCCACGTCGTTCGGATCGGAAAGGTGGCGGTGCCGGACGACGCTTCGCTCCCGGGGCCCGAGGACCTGGACGAGGTGGACGCCTCGCCGGTCCGGTGCTTCGACCAGAGAGCCTCGGCCCGGATGGTGGAGGAGATCGACCGGGTCCGAAAAGCCAAGGACACGCTCGGCGGGGTCTTCGAGGTCATCGCCTATGGCTGCCCGCCAGGCCTGGGCTCCCACGTCCAGTCCGACCGCAAGCTCGACGCTCGCCTGGCCCTCGCGCTCATGAGCATCCAGTCGGTGAAGGGCGTGGAGGTCGGTGACGGGTTCGCCACCGCGGCGCGCCTGGGCTCCAAGGCCCACGACGAGATCGTGACGGGCGGCGCCGGCCTGTCCCGAACCTCGATGCGGGCCGGGGGCATCGAGGGCGGCATGAGCACGGGCCAGCCCATCCGAGTCCGGGCGGCGATGAAGCCGTTCTCCACCGTGCCCCAGCCGCTGTCCACCGTAGACCTGGCGACCGGCAGGCCAGATATCGCGATCAAGCAGCGGACGGACGTGTGCGCGGTCCCCGCGGGAGGGGTGGTGGGGGAAGCCGCGGCGGCCTTCGTCCTGGCGCAGGCTGTCCTGGAGAAGTTCGGCGGTGACTCCCTTCCCGAGACCCGCCGCAACCTCGAGGGCTACGTCGCGACCCTGCCATGATCGTCTACCTCGTGGGCATGCCGGGATCCGGCAAGTCGACCATCGGACCGGAGCTGGCCGGCCGTCTGGGCGTCCCGTTCGTGGAGCTCGACGCCGAGATCGAGCGGGCCGCGGGAAGGTCGGTCCGGGAGATCTTCGAGGCACAGGGCGAGCCGCGCTTCCGCGAGCTCGAGGCGGCGGCCCTCACCGAGGCGGCCGCCCACGACCCCTCCGTGGTCTCGTGCGGGGGCGGGGTGGTCCTGGAGCCGGCCAACCGGGTCACGCTCCGGGCCACGGGTGACGTGGTGTTCCTGTCCGTCCCCCTGGAGGTTCTGAAGGAGCGGGTGTCGCCGTCGGCGGACCGGCCACTCATCCATGCCGAGGCCGACCTGGAGCGGCTGTTCCGGGACCGCGAGCCGCTGTACCGGGAGTTCGCGGCCCACGTCGTGGAGGCGAGCGGTCCGCCCCACGAGGTCGCCGAGGCCATCGAGAAGGAGCTCACCCGGTGGTCCGCGTGAGCGTGGCCGTCCCCGGCTCGACCTACGACGTGGTCGTGGCACCGGGCATCCTGGAGGAGGCCGCTGCCTGGCTGCCCGAGCTCGGAGGGGCGGAGAAGGCCTTCGTGGTGGCGGATCCCACCGTCGCGAGCGCCTACCTGGAGAGGCTCGCCGGTGGGCTCGACCCCTGGGGCTGGGGGTGGTGCACCTCGGCGTGCCGGCCGGCGAGGAGGCGAAGTCGCTCCAGGCCGTGTCCGCGCTGCACCGTCAGCTGGCAACACAGGAGGCGCACCGCGACGACGTGGTGATCGCGCTGGGCGGCGGCTCCGTCGGGCGACCTCGCGGGGTTCGTGGCGGCCACGTACATGCGCGGGGTGCGGTTCGTCCAGGTCCCCACGACGCTGACGGCTCAGGTGGACGCGGCCATCGGGGGCAAGACCGGCGTCAACCTGCCGGAGGGGAAGAACCTGGTCGGCTCGTTCCACCAGCCGGTTGCGGTCCTGGCCGACGTTGCCACACTCGCCACCCTCCCGGACCGGGAGTTCCGCTCCGGCCTGGCCGAGGTGGCCAAGTACGGCCTGGCCCTCGAGCCTTCGATCCTCGAGGTCCTGGACGGCCGCCTCGACGCGGTCCTGGCCCGCGATCGGCTCGTCATGCAGGACGTGGTCGCACGGTGCGTCCGCACGAAGGCCAGCGTTGTCGGTGCCGACGAGCGCGACCGTGGAGCCCGGCTGGTCTTGAACTACGGACACACGCTGGGCCACGCCCTGGAGCGCCTCGACGAGTTCTCCGGGCGGTCCCACGGCGAGGCCGTGGCGATGGGGATGACGTTCGCCGCCCGCCTGGCCGAGATGCTGGGGATCGCTCGCCCGGGCCTTTCGGCCCGGCACGCCATGGCGCTGAAGCCGCTCGGCCTCGAGCCCGACGGGAGGCTCCCGGCGAGCGACCGGATCCTCGACGCGATGCGGATGGACAAGAAGTACCGCGGCGGTATCCGGTTCGTGCTCCTGGAGGACGTGGGGCGTCCCATCGTCGTGGACGAGGTTCCCGAAGATGTCGTGATGAGCGTCCTGAAAGAGATGGGAGCGGCGGGGTGACGCCACGGGCCGGCGACCGGAGGGCCGGGCCGTGAAGGTCCTGTTCCTGTTCGGGCCGAACCTGGGGACGCTCGGCACCCGCGACCCCGAACGCTACGGGACGGCGACCCTTCCCCAGATCATGGACGAGGTGGGGCAGCACGCGAAGTCCTCGGGACACGAGATCGAGTGGCGGCAATCGGACCACGAGGGCGACCTCGTGGCGTGGTTGAACGGAGCGGCGGGGGAGGGGTTCGGCGCCGTGGTGGTGAACCCGGGCGCGCTCACCCACTACTCCTACGCCCTCCGGGACGCTGTGGAGGCCTGCGGCGCACCGGTCATCGAGGTGCACATGACCAACATCTACGCCCGGGAGGAGTTCCGCCGGCATTCGGTGATCTCGCCCGCGTGCCGGGCCACCATCTCGGGAGCGGGAGCCGGCGGCTACCACCTGGCGCTCGAGGCGCTGCCGTGGATCACGGGCTGAGGCGGACCCGGCTCGCCTCTCGGCTGGCCGAGCTCGGAGCGGACGCTTTCCTCATCACCCGGCTGCCGAACGTCCGGTACCTGACCGGCTTCACCGGGTCAAACGGCCAGGTGCTCCTCACCCCGGGCGATGCGGTGTTCTTCACCGATGGCCGCTATACCGAGCAGGCCCGACGCGAGGTCCCCGACATTGAGCGGGTGACGTACCTCGACCGGTTCCTGGGGCCGGTGGTGGAGGCCGCCCGGCGCCTGGACGTCGGGCGGCTGGGGTTCGAGTCCGAGGGGGTCAGCTTCGGCACGTACCAGGACCTCCGCGCTGCGGCGAAGGGGATGGAGCTCGTCCCGGCGGGGGGTGAGGTCGAGCGCCAGCGATGGGTGAAGGACGCGGACGAGCTCGCGGCGCTGGACCGGGCCCAGGGCGCGACCGACGACGCGTTCGATGCCATCGTGGGCAGGCTCGGGGACGGGGTGACCGAGCGCGAGCTGGCGTTCGACCTGGAGGCCGAGATGCGCCGGGCCGGGGCGGAGCGTTCGGCGTTCGACACGATCGTGGCATTCGGCCCGAACTCGGCGGAACCGCACCACGAACCGACCGACCGGGCGCTTGCCCGGGGCGACGTGGTGAAGATGGACTTCGGAGCGCTGGTCGGACGGGTATCACGCCGACATGACCCGGACCGTCGCGTTCGGCGAGCCGCCCGGCGAGCTCCGCGACGTCCACGATCTGGTCCGAAAGGCACAGCAGGCGGGGATCGACGCGGTGCGTGCGGGGGCCACCGGAGCCGAGGTCGACGCCGCGGCCCGTTCGGTGATCGAGGATGCCGGGCTATGGCGAGCACTTCACCCACGGGCTCGGCCACGGCGTGGGGCTCGAGATCCACGAGGGGCCGCGCCTTCGCCGGGGGAGCGACGACGTCGCTCCCTGCGGGGCCGTGGTGACCGTGGAGCCCGGCGTCTACCTGCCCGGGGTGGGCGGCGTCCGAATCGAGGACATGGTCGAGGTGACGAACGACGGGTGCCGGGTCCTCCCGCGGTCCGGCAGGGACCTCTTCCCGGCATGATGCGACGGCCGGGCGACCCCTAGACTGGGCCGGCCGAACGACCACCGAGGAGCCCCGTGAGCGTTTCCACCAACGACCTGAAGAACGGCATGACGCTCGACCTCGACGGCACCCTGTTCCAGGTGATCGAGTTCCAGCACGTGAAGCCGGGAAAGGGCGGGGCCTTCGTCCGAACGAAGCTCCGCAACGTGAGGACCGGCGCGGTGGTGGAGCGGACATTCAACGCGGGCGTCAAGGTCGGCCTGGCCATCGTGGACCGACGGGAGATGCAGTACCTGTATCGAGACGGCGACAGCTTCGTGTTCATGGACACCGAGACCTACGACCAGGTGACCGTCTCCCCCAGCATCGTCGGTGACATGGCGCGGTACCTGTCCGAAGGCGCCATGGCCACGGTGGCCCTGTACGAAGGCAACCCCATCGCGGTCGAGCTGCCCGCCTCGGCGGCGCTGAAGGTGACCCAGACCCAGGCCGCGGTGCGAGGAGACACGCGGACGAACGTGATGAAGCCGGCCACCCTGGAGACGGGGCACGTGGTCCAGGTGCCGCTGTTCGTCGAGGAGGGCGAGCGGGTCAAGGTGGACACCCGCACGGGGAACTACATCGAGCGGGTGAAGTGAGGGCCGTGACCTCGCGGAGGCAAGCCCGGCGCCAGGCCCTCGACATCCTGTACCAGGCGGACGTGACTGGCGCGGACCCCAACCGCGTCCGGGACGAGTGGGAGCTCGCCGGCAAGCCGGTCGACCCCTTCGCCCGCGAGCTCGTGGAGGGCGTTGCGGCGCACCGGTCCGAGATCGACGAGCTCCTGGAACGCTCCGCGGAGGAGTGGACGGTCCACCGGATGGCCTCGCTCGACCGGACGATCCTTCGGATCGCCTGCTTCGAACTGCTCCATCAACCCGACACGCCGCCCGGCGCAGCCATCGACGAGGCGGTGGAGGCGGCAAAGGAGCTGTCCACCGAGGACTCCAGCAGGTTCGTGAACGGGATCCTCGGCCACATCGCGCGCGAGCGGGCGGAGGCGCTCGAAGCGCCTCCGCCCGACTCCCGCTAGCGTCGCTCCGCCGCCTTCAACCCTTGGGGCTGGTGGCCGACGTTCCGGCCTCTGCGGGGACGTCGGGGACCGGGGACCTCGGTGCCGGGATCGACTCGGCGCCCGTCGGCTGGTCAGAACGAGACGCGGTCACGCCGGCACGCTCCACGATGAAGTACTCGAATGGCTGATCGGCGATGTTCGACGTCCACGTGATCGCGAGCAGATCATGGGTGGCGGGATCGACGTACAGCCGTTCGATCAGCTCGCCGCCCAAATTGCCAAAGACCACGACGTCCGCCTCCCGCCCGACGGGATCGACCCCGCCCACCTCGAGCCGCGCGCCCTGGAGGCCGGCCGCGACATCGAGCAGGGCGGCGCGCACGGTCGGGGTCACGTGCGGGTCCTGGAGCAGGTCCGTGATGGCCCGCCACATCTGCCCGTCCCTCGGCGCGCCATCCGGAGGCGGGGTGACCATCGGAGCGGGCGACGAGCCGTCGGGAGCGCTTCGGTCAAGGAGGAACTGCGTCAGCTGCGCGGTCTCGGTGGGGAAGCCCGACACGTCGATCCCGTTGTAGTTGGGGAACTCGCCCGGGCCGAACGTGCCGGTCCGGATGCCGTAGTTGTGCACGCGATCGGCCTCGATCCGGCCGGATCCGTCGGGCGCCCACCAGAACGTTGCCGCGAGCTCCACGTCGTTGCCGCCGCAGTAGTGCTCCTGCCCCGTTGGGCACCCTCCGACCAGATGGACCTGCGCGTAGTAGTACTCGCCGGGCTGGGCCACCGGCAGGGGGGAGGTGGCGGGCGGAAGGTTCACGCTCGGTTGCCCTCCCTCCGCCGGGCCGGTGCCCCGATGCTCGCGGAGGCCGACGAACGCCGTCCCCGCGGCCACGACGGCGAGGGCCAACCCGAGGATCCCCGCCTGTATCCGGCGGATCCGCTGCCGACGTTCGCGGCGACGGTGGAGATCGATGAGGGTCATCCGGGGAACGGGCGCCTGCCTCCGGGCCCGTTCCAGCACGTCACGGGGATCCATCGAAGCCTCCGATCTGTTGGCGAAGGATCGTCCGTCCCCGCGCGGCGAGCACGCGGACGGTCGAGGGCCGGACGCCGAGCGCGCGTCCGGCCTCCTGGGAAGTGAGGCCCACCAGGTCGACCAGGACCAGCGCGGCTCGCTGCGCCGGCGTCAGCCGTCCCAGGGCCCGGACGATCGCGTCGCGATCGTCGATCGTCCGGATCTCGTCGCCCGGCGCCGGCGCGAGGTGGACGGCCCGGCGGAGGGCGAGGGCGACCCGGCGCCGGCGGTTCCGGAACAGGTTCATCCCGGTCCGGTAGAGGTATCCCTCGGGATGCTGGAGCTTGCGGACCCGGTCCCATCGCTCCCACACCTTGACGAAGGCGTCCTGGGTGAGCTCCTCCGCCTCGTGTCGGTCCCGAGTGACCAGCCACAGAGCGCCGAACAACCCGGTCCGGTGCTCGGCGAAGAAGTCGTCGAACTCGGAGCCCGAGGCGGGTGGAGCGGACTGGGGGTCGGTCTGGAGCTGCACGGCCCTCTTCATACCGCGTCATGAACACGCGGCGCGGGCGCGGCGTTTACGTCGCGGGCTCTTACTTCGAAGGGTCTTCGGTTCGGGCTTCCGGGGTGGCGTCGGCCTTGGGGGCCGAGGCGCCGGCCTCGTCCGTGTCGGTCGAGCCGTCCTTGATGCCCTTCTTGAACTCGCTGGTGGAGCGACCGAGCGAGCGCGCCAGCTCGGGGAGCTTCTTCGCGCCGAACAGCAGCACGATGACCAGGAGTACGACGATCCACTCAGGTCCGATGCTCGGCATCTTCCGCCTTCCGGGTCGTGACGCTCCTAGTGTAGGGCCTCCCCGCCCGGTTTGCGCCCCCGTGGGAGGCGGCTCAGCCGGGGTAGGGAGGCGGGGGAGGGGGCGGCGGGGGGGGGCGCAGCTCGGCTCACGGGCTTGCCCACCACGAAGTAGATGATCGCCCCGATGATCCCGGTGAGCACGATCACCAGCACCCACAGCAGCTTGGTGCCGCTTCGATACATCGAGTCGTCCGGAACCTGGATCGCGTCCACGAGAGCCCAGATCCATACGACGAAAGCCCCCACGAAGAGCAGGCCGAACGGGATGATGAGCAACTCCGGGCCGAGATTCACGCGGCACCTCCCGTCGAATGCGCGCTTCTCGCTGTATCCTACGGGCCGAGCTTCCCCTTTAAGTCCGGTCCCGCGAGGCCGGGAAGGGAGGAAACAGGATGCTGTTCCAGATGTGCGCCCTGTCGCGGCGGCGGCCGGGCGTTTCTTCATGATGGCCCCCGCCCGCCTCCTGGACGCTGGCGAGATCCGCCGGGCGGTCACCCGCATCGCCCACGAGGTCCTGGAGAAGAACAAGGGAGCCGAGGGCCTGGCCCTGGTGGGGATCGCCGCCCGGGGTGACGATCTGGCCCGCCGCCTGGCCTCCGAGATCGCCAGGATCGAGGGCGCGAAGGTCCCCGTGGGGGTCCTCGACATCACCTTCTACCGGGACGACATCGGCATGCGGGCCGAAGCCCCGGAGGTGCACGAGACCCGGATCGGCTTCGACATCACCGGCAAGACGGTCGTGCTGGTGGACGACGTCTTGTTCACCGGCCGGACCATCCGCGCCGCCATGGATGCCCTGGTCGACTTCGGCAGGCCGACCTCCGTGGAGCTTGCGGTCCTGGTGGACCGGGGGCACCGGGAGCTGCCCATCCGGGCCGACTTCGTGGGGAAGAACGTGCCAACGCGCATGGACGAGTCGGTGCGCGTCGCGCTGGACGAGGTGGACGGCGAGGACGCCGTGTACGTGGAGGAGCGAACGGGATGAGGCCCGAAGCGCCGGGCGGGATGGGAGAGGAACGATGAACAAGCATCTACTGTCGATCAACGACGTGTCGGCGGAGGACGTGGTGCGGGTCCTCGACACCGCCGAGTCGTTCCGGGAGGTCGGGACTCGGGTGATCAAGAAGGTCCCGGCGCTCCGGGGGCGGACCGTCGTGAACCTGTTCTACGAGAACTCGACCCGCACGCGGATCTCCTTCGAGCTTGCCGCCAAGCGGCTCTCGGCCGACGTCATCAACTTCTCGACGAGCGGATCCTCGGTGAGCAAGGGCGAGAGCCTGAAGGACACGGCGCTCACGCTCCAAGCCATGGGGGCCGACGCCATCGTGATCCGGCACTCCTCCTCGGGCTCGCCGTACACGCTGACCAAGTGGGTGAAGGGGAGCGTGCTGAACGCCGGCGACGGGACCCACGAGCATCCCACGCAGGCGCTGCTCGACCTGTACACGATCCGGGAGAAGCTCGGCCGGTTCGAGGGATTGCGGGCCGCGATCGTCGGTGACGTGCTGCACTCGCGGGTGGCCCGGTCCCTCTCGTTCGGCCTGGTGAAGATGGGAGCCGAGGTGACGCTGGTCGGTCCGCCCACGCTGATCCCCCCGGACGCGCCGGCGTGGGGGGTTCAGGTGTCCTACGACATCGACGGGGTCCTGCCCAAGCTCGACGTCTGTTACATGCTGCGGGTCCAGCGGGAGCGGCAACGCCAGCAGTATCTTCCCGAGCGTGCGCGAGTACTCGCGCCTGTTCGGCCTGACCCGGGATCGCGTGGCCATGCTCCCGGAGGGCTGCCTGATCATGCACCCCGGGCCGATGAACCGCGGCGTCGAGATCGACTCCGACGTCGCCGACCTGCCCCAAGCGGTGATCGAGGAGCAGGTCACGAACGGGATCGCGGTCCGGATGTCGCTCCTGTACCTGATGCTCGGCGGCGCCGGAGCCGAGGGGGTGCGTTCTGATGACTGAGCGAACGCTGCTGCAGGGGGCCCGCGTGGTCGATCCGGCCTCCGGCCGCGACGCCGTGGCCGACGTGCTCGTCGCAGGACGGGACCGTCGTCGCCGTCGGGCGAGGAAGCGACGGCCGGCGGAGCGACGGTCGTGGACTGCGATGGCCTCGTCCTCGCGCCGGGGCTGGTCGACCTTCACGCGCACCTCCGCCAGCCGGGGCGGGAGGACAAGGAGACGGTCGAGACGGGGTCGCGCGCGGCGGCCGTGGGCGGGTACACGGCCGTGGCGGCCATGGCCAACACCGACCCCGTGGCCGACAACGCGGCCGTGATCGAGGAGGTGCGATCGCTCGCCGCCCGGGCCGGCCTGTGCGACGTGTTCCCGGTCGGCGCAATCACGAAGGGCCTGGGCGGCGAGGAGATGGCCGAGATCGGGGAGATGGTCCAGGCCGGCGTTCGCGTCTTCAGCGACGACGGTCGGTGCGTGCCGAGCGCGCGCGTGCTCCGCAACGCGCTCCGGTACGCGAGGGCCTTCGACGTCGTGATCGCCGAGCACTGCGAGGACCCGTCCCTGTCGGAGGGCGCCCAGATGCACGAGGGCCTGCACTCAGCCACGCTCGGGCTGGCCGGCGCTCCCGCGGAGGCCGAGGAGATCGCGGTGTTCCGTGATCTGGCGCTGGCGCGCTTGACCGGAGGACGCCTGCACCTCTGCCACCTCTCGGCGGCCGGGTCGGTCGACCTGGTCCGGCGGGCCAAGGCCGCCGGCCTGCGGGTCACGGCCGAGGTGACGCCGCACCATCTCGCGTTCAGCGACGAGGACCTCGTGACCTACGACACGAACTTCAAGGTGAACCCGCCGCTTCGTACGGTGGAGGACCGCGACGCGCTGCGGGCCGCGATCGCCGACGGCACGATCGACGCGATCGCCACCGATCACGCGCCGCACGCGGTGGAGGAGAAGGAGGCGGAGTTCGACCAGGCGCCACCCGGGACGATCGGGCTGGAGACCGCGCTGGCCGCCGTGCTCACGAACCTGGTGGAGCCCGGCCTGATGCCGCTCTCCCGAGCCATCGAGGCCATGTCCACCGCGCCGGCTCGGATCCTCGGGGCGGCCGACCATGGCGGGCCCATCGAGCCGGGCCGCCCGGCGAACCTGGTGGCGTTCGATCCGGGGGCCGACTGGGTGGTGGAGCCGCCGTTCGCATCCCGAAGAGCCGCAACTCGCGCGTTCCTCGGGAAACGGTTGCGGGGCAAGGTGGTCCACACGATGTACCGGGGCGAGCTGGTCGTGGCCGACGGGAAGGCCCAGCGATGACCCCGGCCTCCGCTGGCGGGGAGCGGTGCGCGTGGCCGAGGGCCGCCGCGCTCCTCGCGCTCGAGGACGGGACGGTCTTTCGGGGGCGAGGCGTTCGGCGCGACCGGGGGAAGCGTTCGGCGAGGCGGTGTTCAACACCGCGATGTCGGGCTACCAGGAGGTCCTGACCGACCCCTCGTACGCCGGTCAGGTCGTGGCCATGACGTCCCCGCACCAGGGCAACTACGGGACGAACCGCGAGGACCCCGAGTCGGAGCGGGTGCGGGTCGCGGGGTTCGCGGTTCGGGAGGCCTCCCGCCGGGCGTCGAGCTGGCGCGCGCGAACGGACCCTGGGCGAGGAGCTCGCGGACGCCGGGGTCGTCGGCATCGAGGGCATCGACACGCGGCGGCTCACGCTTCGTCTCCGGGAGGCCGGCGCCATGCGGTGCGGGGTCTCCACCGAGGACCTGGACCCCCAGTCGCTCGTCCGAACGGACCCTGCGGACTGCGGGAATGGAGGGGGCCGACCTGGCCCGGACCGTGACCGTGACCGAGCCCTACGAGGCCGGCCGCCTCGTCGGGCGCGGCCGACGGATCGCGCGGTCGCGTGTTCCGGGTTGCGGCATACGACTTCGGGCTGAAGCGGAACATCCTTCGGCTGCTGGCCGCCTCCGGCTGCGAGGTGACCGTGTTCCCCGCGCACGCCCCGGCCGCCGGGATCCTGGCCGGTGGGTTCGACGGTGTGTTCCTGTCCAACGGGCCCGGCGATCCGGCAGCGACGAGATACGGGATCGAGGCGGCGCGGACGTTGCTGGGCAGGCTCCCCGTGTTCGGGATCTGTCTCGGGCACCAACTGCTCGGACTCGCGTTGGGCGGACGGACCTACAAGATGAAGTTCGGCCACCGGGGCGCCAACCAACCCGTCCGCGACCTGGCCACGGGCCGGGTCGAGGTGACCTCGCACAACCACGGCTTCGCCGTCGACCCGGACGGGTGGGGGTCACGTTCGGCCGGCCGGGAGGGTGAGCCCGCGATCGCGCGGACCCCGTTCGGTCGGGTGGCGCTGACGCACTGGAACCTGAACGACGGAACGCTCGAGGGCCTGCGGTGCCTGGACGTGCCCGGCGTTCTCGCGTGCAGTACCACCCGGAGGCGGCGCCCGGGCCGCACGACTCCCGCTACCTCTTCGAGCGGTTCCGCGAGCTGATGGTGGCGTGATGCCGAGGCGGACCGACCTCCGCCGGATCCTGGTGATCGGCTCCGGGCCCATCGTGATCGGGCAGGCCTGCGAGTTCGACTACTCGGGAACACAGGCGTGCACGGTCCTCCGGCGCGAGGGTTACCACGTGTCGCTGGTGAACTCGAACCCGGCGACGATCATGACCGACCCGGAGTTCGCCGACGCGACGTACATCGAGCCGCTCACGCCGGAGTCGGTGCTCGCGGTCATCGAGCGGGAGCGGCCGGACGCGCTCCTGCCGACACTGGGCGGGCAGACCGGGCTGAACGTGGCGGTCGAGCTCGCCGAGTCAGGCGAGCTCGACCGCCTGGGAGTCCGCCTGATCGGCGCGAGCCTCGAGGCCATCCATCGGGCCGAGGACCGAAGCGGCTTCCACCGCAGCATGGTCCAGGCCGGGCTGCCCGTCCCGCGCGTCCGGGACGGCGCGGACGGTGGACGAGGCGAAGCGCGTGGCGGGTTCCATCGGCTACCCGGTCATCGTTCGGCCCTCGTTCATGCTGGGCGGCGGGGGGAGCGGGTTCGCCACCGACCCGGCGTCGCTGGCCGAGCTCGCCGCGCGGAGCCTGGCCGCCAGCCCCGCCACCGAGGTCTTGGTGGAGGAGTCGCTCGCCGGCTGGAAGGAGTTCGAGCTCGAGGTGATGCGGGATGGCGCCGACAACGCCGTCGTCATCTGCTCCATCGAGAACGTCGACCCCATGGGGGTGCACACGGGCGACTCGATCACCGTGGCCCCCCAGCAGACGCTGACCGACCGGGAGTACCAGGAGATGCGCGACGCCGCGCTGGCGTGCATCCGGGCCATCGGGGTCGAGACCGGCGGTTCCAACATCCAGTTCGCCGTGGACCCGCGAGACGGGCGGATGTGCTGATCGAGATGAACCCCCGGGTCTCCCGGTCCTCGGCCTTGGCATCGAAGGCCACGGGGTTCCCCATCGCGAAGATCGCCGCGCTCCTCGCGATCGGATATCGCCTCGACGAGATCACCAACGACATCACCGGCGTGACGCCGGCGGCGTTCGAGCCGACCCTCGACTACGTGGTGGTGAAGGTGCCGCGGTTCGCCTTCGAGAAGTTCCCCGAGACCGATCCCCAGCTCACCTCGACGATGAAGTCCGTGGGCGAGGTCATGGCCCTCGGCCGCACGTTCAAGGAGGCTCTGGGGAAGGCGTGGCGTTCGCTGGAACGGCCGGGCCACGACCTGGGGTGGGTGGCCGGCGGGTCCGCCGCGCCGTTCCTGCCGGCCGTCGCGATCCCGGCCGAGCACCGGCTCCACCTTGTGGAGGCGGCGCTCGCCGCAGGTCACTCGGTCGAGGAGATCGCCGGGGCCTCGGGCATCGATCCGTGGTTCGTGGACCAGATCGCCCAGGTCGTCGAGGAGACCCTTGCGCTGCAGGGCCGAGCGCTCGATTCGATCTCCGATGTCGAGTTGCGAGAGGCGAAGCGCTTCGGGATCAGCGACGCCCGGATCGCCCACCTGACCGGTTCCACGGAGCTCGACGTCCGCCGGCGCCGCGACGAGCTCGCCGTGGCCCCCGTGTTCAAGACCGTCGACACCTGCGGCGGCGAGTTCCCCGCGATCACGCCGTACCACTACTCCACCTACGAGGAAGAGAACGAGGTCCGTCCGGCCGCGCGTCCTCGCGTCGTGATCCTCGGTGCCGGGCCGAACCGGATCGGGCAGGGGATCGAGTTCGACTACGCCTGCGTCCACGCGGCGTACGCGCTCGCGCGACGCGGGCTTCGAGGCGGTGATGGTGAACAGCAACCCGGAGACCGTCTCGACCGACTACGACACCAGCAGCCGGCTGTACTTCGAGCCCGTGTCCGCGGAGGACGTCCTGGCGGTCTGCCGGGAGGAACGGCCCGTCGGCGTCATCGTCCAGCTCGGTGGGCAGACGCCCCTGAAGCTCGCGCACGTCCTCGACGCGGAGGGGTTCACGGTACTCGGGACGAGGCCCGAGGCCATCGACCTGGCCGAGGACCGCGGGAAGTTCGCCGCCCTCTGCGACGAGCTGGGCATCCCTGCGCCCCCGCACGGTGAGGCCCGGGACCTCGCGGAGGCTCGGGCGGTGGCGGCCCGGATCGGGTATCCGGTCGTGGTGCGCCCGTCCTACGTGCTCGGCGGCCGGGCCATGGAGATCGTCTACGGCGAGGACGAGCTGGAGCGGTTCGTCCGCTCCGCGGCGGAGGCCTCGCCCGACCACCCGGTCCTGATCGACCGGTTCCTGGAGGGCGCGATCGAGGTGGATGTTGACGCGGTGGCCGACGGCGCCGACGTGTTCGTCGGCGCCGTCATGGAGCACATCGAGGAGGCCGGCGTGCACTCGGGCGATTCCTCCTGCGCCATCCCGCCGCCCACGCTCTCGGACGAGGAGCTCGACGAGGTCGAGCGGATCACCGCGGTGCTGGCCCGTCGCCTCCAGGTCCGCGGCCTGATGAACCTCCAGCTGGCCGTGAAGGACGAGCGGATCTGGATCCTGGAGGCCAACCCCCGGGCGTCGCGGACCGTCCCGTTCGTGTCCAAGGTCACCGGCGTGCCGCTGGCAAAGGTGGCCACCATGGTGCTCATCGGCCGGACGCTCGCGGAGCTCGCCGAGGAGGGACTGATCCCGTCGGACCCCGCCCACTACCGGCGCCTGCCGTACACCTCGGTCAAGGCGGCCGTTCTTCCGTTCGGGCGGTTCCCAGGGGCGGACACGGTGCTCGGCCCGGAGATGCGCTCGACCGGGGAGGTCATGGGCGTGGACGGCGATCCGGGGACGGCCCTGGCCAAGGCTCTGGTGGCGAGCGGCGCGGCGCTTCCCGCGGAGGGTACGGTCTTCGTCTCGGTGTCGAACCGGGACAAGCGCGCCATCCTGTTCCCGGCGAAGCGCCTGGCCGACATGGGGTTCCGCCTGCTGGCCACGAAAGGGACGGCGGGCGTGCTCCGGCGGGCGGGCATGGACGTCACCAAGGTGGACAAGGTGTCGGAGGGAACGCCGAACGTCATCGAAATGATCGAGGGGGGTCAGGTGGACCTCGTGATCAACACGCCGTTCGGCCGGGGGCCGCGGACCGACGGGTACCACATCCGAACCTCGGCCTGGCAGGCCGGGATCCCGTGCGTGACGACCCTGCCCGGCGTGCTCGCGGCGATCCGGGGGATCGAGGCGCTCCGGGAGCCGCCCACTGAACCGCGCTCGCTGCAGGAATATCACGAGCTCGCCAGGGCCCCTCGGCCGGTGCAGGCGATGCTCGACCTCCGCGCGGAGGCGGAGGTGGGAACGACGTGAAGCGGGTGCGGGCCGAGATCCTGAACGCCCGCAAGCTCGGTGCCTTCCAGTCGATCACCCTCGTCGCCCCCGAGATCGCCGAGCGGGCCCGTCCCGGCCAGTTCGTCTCGGTGGCCATGCCGGAGGATCGCCGGTTCATCCTGCGGCGCCACTTCTCCATCCACCAGGCGTCGCGCCGCGGCGGGTGGGCGGGCACCCTCGAGTTCGTGTTCGACCCGCAGGGCCCGGGGACCGATTGGCTTGCTGAGGCCAAAGCGCACCAGTTCCTCGACGTGATCGGCCCGCTGGGCAAGGCGTTCGCCTACCCGCGAGCGCCGGGCAACTGCCTGCTCGTGTCGGAGGGGCACGGCGGGAGCTCGATCTTCTTCCTGGCGCAGGAGCTTCGGGCCCGGGGCAAGCGGGTCGACATGGTGCTCGGGGCGACCGGCGAGGGCCACGTGTTCAAGCCCATCGAGGCCAAGCGGCTGTCGCAGTCGATCGTCATCGTCACCGCCGACGGCAGCATGGGGGAGCGCGGCTCGGTGATGGACGTCGTGCCCCGGGTGGCGCAGAGCGTCGGCACCGAGGTCATCTACGCGGCAGGCTCGCGCCGGATGCTTCGCACCGTGGCCGACTTCTGCATCGAGCAGCGCATCCCCGCCCAGGTTGCCGTGGAGGAGGAGATGGCCTGCGGCACGGGGTTGTGCTTCACCTGCGCCGTGCCGGTGATCCGAAAGGACGGGTCCGGCTACGACAACCTCCGGGCATGCACCGAGGGGCCGGTGTTCAACCCCGCAAGGGTGTTCTGGGACCGGTGGATGAGCGACGAGACGCGCGCGGTCCCGACGCCCCCGGAGGGCTTCCCGCCGGCGGTGAGCTCGTGGCCCGCGTGAAGCAGAGCCTGTCGGTGGACCTGGCGGGGGTCCGGTTGGCCTCTCCCGTGGTGGCCGCGTCGGGCTGCGCCGGGACCGGCCGCGAGCTGGCCGGGCTGACCGACCTTCGAAGGCTGGGCGGCCTGGTGACGCGGAGCCTGACGTTCGAGCCGTCCAGGGGGTGGCCGGGTCCTCGGGTGGCCGAGACGGCGTCAGGGATCGTGACCGGGGTCGGGCTCCAGAACCCCGGGGTGCGGGAGTTCGTGGCCGAGGACCTCCCTCGCCTGGCTCGGGCCGGGATCCCCGTGGTGGCCTCGGTGGCCGGCGCCAGCCTCCAGGGATACATCCGGACGGCGAGCATCCTGCGGGGCGAGCGCGGCATCGTGGGTCTCGAGGTGTACCTGTCCGGAGCGGACGAGGAGAACGCAGGCCTTCCGTTCTACTCGCGCATCGACCGCATGGCCGAGGTCGTCGGCGCGGTCTCGCGGCTGTCCACGGTCCCGGTGTTCGCCAAGCTCCCGGCACTCCTTCCCGACCTCGTCCCGGCGGCTCGGGGGTGCATCCGGGCCGGGGCCCAGGGGCTCACCCTCATCGACGCGGTGCCCGGGATGGTGGTGGACGTTCGCCGTCTCCGCCCGCGCCTCGGCGCCGCCATCGGCGGGCTGTCCGGCCCGGCCATCCGCCCCATCGCCCTTGCGGCGGTGTTCCGTGTGGCCCAGGCCCTGCCGCAGGTCCCAGTCATGGGCGTCGGCGGCATCGCCACCGGGGAGGATGCCGTGGAGTTCCTCCTCGCGGGGGCGTGGGCCGTGCAAGTAGGGACCGCGCTCATGGTGAACCCGTCGGCCCCGACGGAGATCACCCAGGGGATCGCCCAGTACCTGAAGGCCAAGGGCTTGGCCTCGCCCGGGGACCTGCGTGACCGGCTGCGGCTCTCGGGCGAACGACCGGCGCGTGGGGTGTCGGCGTCGTGATCCCACCGCCGGAGAACCCACTCGTCGTGGCCCTCGACGTGTCGGACCTCGGGCGCGCGGAGTCCCTGGCCAGGGCGGTTGGTCCGACCGTCGGGATGGTGAAGGTCGGACTGGAGCTGTTCACAGCGCAGGGGCCGGCATCGGTCGTCTCGATCCGGGCGATCGCCCCGGTCTTCCTCGACCTGAAGCTGCACGACATCCCGACCACGGTGGAGCGGGCGGCGCGGAACGCCGCCCGCCTTGGCGTGGCCATGCTCACGGTGCATGCGCTGGGAGGCGAGGCCATGGTGGCGGCCGCCGTCCGCGGTGCGGCGCAAGGGTCGGAGGAGGCCGGTCACTCCCCGCCCTCGGTGCTGGCCGTGACCGTACTGTCGAGCCTCTCGGGCGAGTCACTGGCGTCCCCGGCGTCGCTGGCCTTCGAGGCCGGCGCCGCCGGGGCGGCCGGCGCCGTCGTGTCGGGCGAGGATGTTGCCGTGGTCCGCGAGGTGACCGGTGAGGAGTTCTGTCTGGTCGTCCCGGGGATCCGGCCGGCCGGTTCGAACGGTCACGATCAGCTTCGGATCCTGACCCCCGAGGAGGCGCTCGAGGCCGGCGCGGATTACCTCGTGGTCGGCCGGCCCATCACCGGATCGCGGGACCCGGCCGCCGCGGCGAAGAGCATCCTGGCGACGATCCGCTGACGCCGGCCGGCGTGTCGGCGAGGCGAAGCGAAACCGCAGGTGAGGCGGCACGCTCGCGTTGCTGCGCCAAGGGGGCCGTGTCTATACTCCGGGATTCCGACCCGGACCCGAGCAAAGGAGCGTCGTCATGCCCCTACCCGTCCTGACCGATGAACAGCGCAAGCAGGCCCTGGAGAAGGCCGCGGAGGCCCGGAGGAAGCGCGCGGAGATCAAGGGTCAGCTGAAGTCCGGGAAGCTCACCCTGCCGGACATGCTGTCCAGGGAGGGCGACGACACCGTGGGCAAGATGAAGGTGTCCACCGTCCTCGAGTCCCTGCCCGGCGTGGGGAAGGTCCGGGCACGGAAGATCATGGAGAAGCTGGACATCTCGGCCAGCCGCAGGATCCGCGGACTCGGGGCGAAGCAGCGCGACGCCCTCCTCGGCGAGTTCGCCAAGAAGTAACCCGCCCTGGCCGAGCGGGGAACCCTCTTCGTCATCTCCGGTCCTTCGGGGGTCGGCAAGGGCACCGTCGTCCGGCGCATGCTGGAACGCCATCCCGAGCTGCACCTGTCGGTCTCGGTGACCACCCGACGGCCGCGCCCCGGGGAGCGGGACGGCGATCGACTACCACTTCGTCTCCGATGAGGAGTTCGACAGGCTGGTGGCCGGGGGCGAGCTCCTGGAGTGGGCCCACGTGGTGGGCCATCGCTCGGGCACCCCGGCCCGGCCGGTGGAGGAGGCTCTGGCCGCCGGGCGGGACGTGGTCCTTGAGATCGACGTCCAGGGGGCCCGGCAGGTCCGGGAGCGTGCTCCGAAGGCCGTCCTGATCTTCCTGGCTCCGCCATCGATGGAGGAGCTTGAGCGGCGCCTGCGGAGCCGGGGCACCGAGGACGAGGCGCGCCTGGCCCTTCGCCTGGCCACGGCGAGGGAGGAGATGGCCCAGCTCCCCTCGTTCGACCACGTCGTGGTGAACGACCGCCTGGACGAGGCAACGGCGCAGGTCGAGGCTATAATCCAGGCGTCCCGGACCACGACCTGAAGGACGAGCGCACCCATGATCGAGCCCAAGATCGACGACCTGTTGGCCCAGGTCGACTCCAAGTACACGCTGGTCATCCTGGCTGCCAGGCGGGCCCGCGAGATCAACTCCTATTACAACCAGCTCGGCGAGGGCCGGGGCGAGTACGTTCCCCCGCTCGTCGAGACGGGGGGCCTGAAGAACAAGCCGCTCTCGATCGCCCTGGAGGAGATCGCCGAGGGGAAGATCCAGGCCGAGCGGACCGAAGGGGTTGGGATCAACTAGCCCGCTCGCGGGGCGCCGGGTCCTGCTCGGCGTCACCGGCGGCATCGCCGCCTACAAGGCCTGCATCCTCACGCGCCTGCTGACCCGGGCCGGGGCCACCGTGCAGGTGATCATGACGCCGTCGGCGACCCGGTTCGTGGGGCCTGACACGTTCGCGGCGCTCTCCGGACGACCGGCCTACACCGAGGTGTGGGAGGAGCCGGGCTCCGTGCTCCACGTCCGCCTGGCGCGCCAGGCGGACGTGGCGGTGGTCGCCCCGGCCACGGCGAACGTCATCGCCAAGCTCGCCGGAGGGATCGCCGACGACCTGCTCACCTCGACGCTGCTCGAGGCGACGTGCCCGCTCGTCGTCGCGCCGGCCATGCACAGCGGCATGTGGGAGCACCCGGCCACCCAGGCCAACGTGCGCGCGCTGCAGGAGCGAGGGACCGCGGTGGTCGGGCCGGCTTCCGGGCCGCTCGCCGCGGGGGACGAGGGCATGGGCCGCCTGGCCGAGCCCGAGGACATCCTGGCGGCGGTGGAGGACGTCGCGTCTCGAGGGCTGGACCTCGCCCGGCGGCGGATCGTCGTGACCGCAGGGCCGACGTGGGAGCCCATCGACCCGGTGCGGTTCGTGGGGAATCGCTCCACCGGACGGATGGGCTTCGCCGTGGCCCGCGAGGCGTTCGCACGAGGGGCCGACGTGACGCTCGTCGTGGGGCCCGGGACCGTGGAGCCGCCCGAGGGCCCTCGGCTGGTCCGGGTGACAACGGCGGAGGAGATGCGGATGGCGGTGCTGGAGGCGTCCGAGGACGCCGACGCCGTCGTGATGGCTGCCGCCGTCGCCGACTTCCGTCCGAGGGAGGCCGCACCGAACAAGCTGAAGAAGGAGGGTGGGCCGCCGCGCCTCGAGCTGGTCCCCACCCCCGACATCCTGTCCGAGCTCGGCGAGGTGAAGGGCGAGCGGGTCCTGGTCGGATTCGCCGCCGAGACCGAGGACCTCGAAACGGCCGGCCGGGTCAAGCTCGAGGCCAAGGGCCTGGACCTGATCGTGGTGAACGAGGTGGGGCGAGAGGGGACCGGGTTCGGCTCGGAGGCCAACCACGCGGCGATCCTGTCGCGGACCGGCGACGACGAGCCACTCCGCGACTGGACCAAGCGCGAACTCGCGGCGGCGATCTGCGACCGCCTGACCAAGATGCTTTCCCCGTAGCGGGGGAGCGTCGGCGCGGCCGGATATACTCCGCCGCGATGCGCAAGGGGTACCTGTTCTCCTCCGAGTCCGTCACCGAAGGACACCCCGACAAGCTCGCCGACCAGATCTCCGACGCCGTCCTGGACGCGATCCTCGCGGTGGACATGGACGGAAGGGTGGCGTGCGAGACCCTGGTCACGACGGGGATCGTCATGGTGGCGGGAGAGATCACCACCTCCGAATACGTGGACATCCCCTCGGTGGTCCGCCGGACCGTCCTCGAGATCGGGTATACGGACGCCAACTTCGGCATCGATGGAGCGACGTGCGGCGTGCTCACTTCGATCCAGGAGCAGTCGCCGGACATCGCCCGGGGGGTCGAGCACTCGCTCGAACAGCGCCTGGAGGGATCCCGGGACGATCTCGATACGCTTGGTGCGGGCGACCAGGGCATGATGTTCGGCTACGCGTGCCGGGACACCGACGAGCTCATGCCGATCCCCATCGCCATGGCCCATCGGCTGACGAAGCGCCTGGCCGACGTGCGCAAGGCGGGCGTCGTCCCGTATCTGCGTCCGGATGGCAAGAGCCAGGTCACCATCGAGTACGGCGGCGGAAAGCCCGTGCGCGTGGACACCGTGCTGATCTCCGCTCAGCACCGCGAGGAGGTCGACGTCGACACCCTCCTCGCGCCCGACGTGAAGGCCGAGGTCATCGACCCGGTGCTCCGGGAGTTCGAGCTCGACGCCGACGGCGTCCGGATACTCGTCAACCCGACCGGCCGGTTCGAGATCGGCGGTCCGAAAGCCGACACGGGGCTCACCGGGCGCAAGATCATGGTGGACAGCTACGGCGGCATGGCGCCGCACGGCGGCGGGTGCTTCTCGGGCAAGGACCCCACGAAGGTGGATCGCTCCGCTGCGTACATGGCCCGGTATGTGGCCAAGAACCTGGTGGCGGCGGGCTTCGCCGACCGGCTCCAGCTCCAGGTGGCGTACGCCATCGGCACCGCCCATCCCGTCTCGCTCGCCGTCGACACGTTCGGCACCGAGCAGGTCGACCCGGACCGGATCGTCGACGTCGTGTGGGACGCGTTCGACTTCCGGCCGGCGGCTATCATCCGGCAGCTCGACCTGCGCCGGCCGATCTACGAGGAGACGGCGGCCTACGGGCACTTCGGCCGCAAGGAGTTCTCCTGGGAGGCGACCGACCGCGCCGACGAGCTCCGCCGCGCGTTCGACTAGCCCTTCTGCGGACGAACGGATCCTCTCGGGACCCGTCGACGTCTGCGTCGACCGTCCGGTGCTCTCGCTGGACCGGCCGTTCACCTACGAGCTCGACGAGGGCCTGGCCGCCGGGATCGGCTCGCTCGTGCAGGTCCCGTTCCACGGCCGGCTCGTCCGGGGGTGGGTGCTGGGTCCGACGGAAGACGTGCCGGGCCGCATGCTCCCGGTGAAGAAGGCGGTGTCGCCGGTCCGGTTCTTCGACCGCTCGATGCTCGAGGTGCTGCGGTGGGTGAGCGAGCGGTACGTGGCCCCGCTCGCCTCGGTGATCGCGCGATCGTATCCGCCTCGCGTCGCCTCGGAGGAGACGGCACGTTCCAGCCCGCCTCGTCCCTCGACCCACGCCCTCCGCTCCGAGACCGCCCCCATCCTTTCCTCCTCCTACAAGGGCGGGTCCGAACTGCTCACCGCTCTCGCGGACGGCGCGGGCGCGTTCCTGGTGCGTCCGGCGCCGGAGGACGAGCGACGGGTGGCGGTGGAGGCGGTGGGCGCCGCGCTGGCGGGAGGACGGAGCGCCATCGTCCTCGTCCCCGAGCTGGACCCGCTCCCCGCCAGCGCCTCGGCCATCCTGGAGGCGTTCGGCGAGCGCGTCGCGTTGTTCGCCGGAGGGAGCCAGCGGGCCCGGTACCGGATGTGGCTCGACATCGGGTCCGGCGCCCATCCGGTCGTGGTGGGGACTCGCCCCGCCGTGTTCGCGCCCGCCCCGGACCTCGGGCTGCTCTACGTCTCGAGGGAGAGCCACGCCGGCCACCGGGAGGAACGCTCCCCCTACTATCACGTTCGCGACGTCGCGCTGGCCCGGGGCCGAGTGTCCGGGGCCATCTGCGTGATGTCGGCTCTGTGCCCAACGGCGGAGGCCGTGACGTCCGGCGCCGTCGAGGTGGTCCCGCGGGTTCGGGGGTGGCCGCCGGTCGAGGTGGTGCGGCCCGGCCCGGAGGGACGGGCACCCCGCCTGGTCTCGGCGCTGAAGGCCGTGACGCGCGGGTTCCTGTTCCAGCCGCTCCCCGGCTACGGCGTCGCGCGGGTGTGTCGCGCGTGTGGCGAGCCGGCGGCCTGCGCCTCCTGCGGAGGGATGCTCCGGTCCGAGGGAGGAGCGGTCCGGTGCACCGTGTGCGGTGCGTTCGGAACGTGCGCAAACTGCGGGGCCGCCGACTTCGGTATCGCCCGTGGAGGTGCGGAACGGGTGGAGGAGTGGGCGCGGGCGATCGCCCCGGTGCCGGTCCGCCGGACCGGTCCGGGCGACCGCCCCACCCCGCCCGGGGATCGGGAGGTGACGGTGGGGGGAGTTGAGGCGGTGAAGGACTTCGGGCCGCTCGGCCTGGACCTGGTGGGCATCCTCGACGCCGACCAGGCCGCCCGCCGGCCCGGCCTGGCCGCCCGGGAACGAGCCCTGGCCACGTGGATGGAGGCGGCGGCATGGGCCAGTCCTTCCGGCCGCGTGATCGTGCAGACCCGGCATCCGGGTGACCCTGCGGTCCAATCCCTCGTCTCGGGGAACCCGGAGCGCTTCCACAGGAGCGAGCTGCCCCGCCGGGCCGACGCGGGCTTCCCGGCCGGTTGGCCGGTGTTCCGGGTCACCGGCGTCACCACGCTCGCAGACGAGCTCGATGCGTTGCACCCGAGAACGCTCCTTTCCTCGAGCGGCGAGGGGCAGACGGTATGCTTGGTCGCGCTCGATCCCGGGGCCGTCCCGGCGTTCGGCCGGACGATGCGAGCCCTCGCGGAGCGGGGCGTGGTCAGCCGGGTCGAGGCCGAACCCCACCTCTGAGGAGAGCCGACTAAGGTGGCCGTCCTTCGCATCAGGAAGCTGGGTGACCCGGTCCTGCGGGAGAAGGCTCGTCCTGTCGAACGGTTCGACGGATCGCTCCGGCGCCTGGTGGACGACATGTTCGAGACGATGTACGCCGCACCTGGCGTCGGCCTGGCCGCCCCGCAGGTGGGCGTGTCGCTCCGGTTCTTCGTCTACGACGACGGCGAGGGCAACAAGGGCTTCGTGGCCAACCCCGAGCTGTCTGACCTGGAGGACGAGGAGACCCGCGACGAGGGATGCCTGTCCATCCCGGGGCCCTTCTATCCCACGGTCCGTTCGCTGCGGGCCACCGTGCACGGGCTCGACGTGGAGGGCCGGCCCCTGGAGCTCCGGGGCGAGGGACTGCTCGCGCGGATCTTCCGACACGAGACCGACCACACCGAGGGCGTCCTGTACATCGACCGACTCCCGCCCGAGGGCCGGCGCGAGGTCATGCGCATGCTGCGGGAGCACGAGGTGAGACAGCAGCAGGAGAGCACGCCCACGCCCTGATCGGCCCGCCGCGTATCCTCGCCCGGTGGCCGAGCCGCGCGCCCTCCGCGTCGCCTTCCTGGGGAACGACCCGTGGTCCGTTCCCTCGCTCAAGGCCCTGGCCCGTTCCCGACACGACGTCGCGGTGGTCGTGACCCGGGTACCGCGCCCGGGTCGGCGCGGGCAGGGGCCAGCGCCGACCCCGGTCGCGGAGGCGGCCAGGAGCCTCGGCCTTCCACTCGCCGAGGTCGAGACGGTGAAGTCCGGATCGGGGTTCGAGGCCCTGGCCGCGGCGGCCCCCGACGTCCTCGCCGTCGTGGCGTACGGCGAGATCCTGCCGGCCGCCGTCCTGAACGTGCCGACCATCGCGCCGGTCAACGTGCATTTCTCGCTGCTCCCGCGCCTTCGAGGAGCGAGCCCCGTGCAGACGGCGCTGCTGCTCGGGATGGACGAGACGGGCGTCACCACGATCCGGATGGACGCCGGCCTGGACACCGGCCCCATCCTTCGGCAGCTAGAGGAACGCATCGGTGCTGAGGACGACGCCGGCTCGCTGGGTGCTCGGCTGGCCCGGATCGGCGGCGACCTGCTGGTCCAGACCCTCGACGATCTGGCGGCCGGCCGAGTCACCCCCGTCCCGCAGGACGACGCCCGGGCCACGTTCGCGCCGAAGCTCGGCCCGGCCGACCGGCGGCTCGACTGGAACGAGCCGGCTCCCGCGGTGGTCGACCGGGTCCGGGCCATGTCGCCGGACCCCGGGGCCACCGCGACGTTCCGGGGCCAGGCCTTGAAAGTGCTCAGGGCCCAGGCGGTCGAGGGGAGCGGCGAGCCCGGCGAGATCGTCCACGTCGACGAGGATGGCTTCGTGGTCGCGACGGCAGACGGCGGGTTCCGCCCGCTGGAGATGGCCCCGGCCGGCGGGCGGCGGATGAGCGCCGCGGACTTCGCCCGAGGTCACCGTCCCGTCCGGGGCGAGCGGCTCGAGTGAAGCACTAGGGGGCGTCGGCGGGTCCGGCTAGAATCCTGCGACGTGGGCAAGCTGGCCGCCTCGATCCTCTCGGCGGACTTCGCGCACCTCGCCGACCAGGTAAAGCTGGTGGAGGCGCATGCCGACCTCATCCATGTCGACGTGATGGATGCCCACTTCGTCCCGCCCCTCACCGTCGGTCCCGTGGTCGTCGAATCTCTTCGTCCCGTGACCGGCCTGCCGCTCCATTGCCACCTCATGATCGAGCGGCCCGAGCGGCTGTTCGACGACTTCGCGGCGGCCGGGACCAACATGGTGACGTGCCACGTCGAGGCCCTTGAGGACCCCGCGCCGGTCGTCCGAAAGGCCCGGGACATGGGGATGCGGGCGGGGCTGGCCGTGAATCCGGACACCCCGGTGGAGGCGGTGTTCGCTCACCTCGAGGACCTGGACGACGTGATCGTGATGAGCGTTCGGCCCGGGTGGGCCGGCCAGGCCTTCATCCCCGAGGTCCTCCCGAAGATCGAGCGGGTCCGCCGGGAGATCGACCGCCGAGGCCTGTCCACGGACGTGGAGGTGGACGGCGGGATCGACGTCGGGACCGGGGCGCAGTGCATCGACGCCGGCGCGACCGTTCTCGCCGCCGCTTCCTCCATCTTCAAGGCCGAGGATCCCTCGGAGGCCGCCCGGGCGCTCGCCGCGGTGGCCAGGCGGGGGGTGCTTGATGCCGGAGACCATCCTCGTCGTCGACGACGACCCGGACATCGCCCGCTTCGTGGAGGTCAACCTGCGCTCGGCGGGCTACGACGTGGCTGTGGCCTCCGACGGGGAGGAAGCCCTCCAGCGGGCCAGCGAGATGCGGCCCGACCTGGTGCTGCTGGACGTGATGATGCCCCGGATCGACGGGTTCGAGGTGGCCCAGCGCCTCCGCCGCAACCCCGTGACCGCCAACACCTCGATCATCATGCTCACGGCGAAGGCCCTGTCGACCGACAAGGTGCTCGGCCTGACCGCTGGGGCCGACGACTACATCATCAAGCCCTTCGACCCCATCGAGCTCCTGGCGCGGGTCAAGGGGACGCTCCGCCGGGCCAAGGAGATGCGCAACCTCTCGCCGCTCACCGGCCTGCCCGGGAACATCAGGATCCAGGAGGAGATCGAACGGATGGTCCGCGACGGCCACTCCTTCGCCGTCCTGTACTGCGACCTGGACAACTTCAAGGCGTACAACGACCAGAAGGGGTTCGTCCGGGGCGACCGGCTGATCCAGTCGACGGCCCGCATCATCCAGGACGCCGTGGCCGAGTTCGCCGGCATGGAAGGGTTCGTGGGGCACGTGGGCGGGGACGACTTCGTGGCCATCACGCCGCCCGACGTCGCCGAGGAGGTGGCCAAGCGGATCGTGGAGCGGTTCGACGCCCAGGTCCACGAGTTCTACGAGGCCGAGGACCTCGAACGGGGCTTCGTCGAGGTCGAGGACCGAAAGGGCGTCCTTCAGCGCCTCCCCTTGGTCGGGGTGTCCAGCGGGATCGCCACCACCACGACCCGGCGGTTCGCCCACTACGGCGAGGCCGTCGCCGTGGCCACCGAGATGAAGCAGTTCGCCAAGCGGGAGTCCGGCTCCTCCTACGCGATCGACCGTCGCACCGTCACCTGATCCCGCCCGGCATCGACGCCGGCGGCCCTCCCCGGTCCGAGGTCCGTGCGCCTATACTTGGGCCAGAGAGCTCGTCTTCGGGGCGGGGTGCAAGTCCCCACCGGCGGTGACAGTCCGCGACCCTCCGAGAGCCACTCGGGGGTGGACCCGGCGAGATTCCGGGACCGACCGTGAGAGTCGGGATGGGAGAGGACGGGCGGTGCCGGTTCCGGCGTTCGCCGGGCCGTGCCCTTGCCCTCTCTCCCTCGTTTCTCGTCCCGGGAAAGGTTCGTCGTGGACGACGAGGCGTATCTCGAGCGGGCGCTGGGGCTCGCCGAGCGGGGGCGGGGGCTGACCTCGCCCAACCCCCTGGTCGGCGCCGTGGTGGTGGCCGGGGGCCGGATCCTGGGCGAAGGGTTCCACGAGGGCCCGGGCCGGCCGCACGCCGAGATCGTGGCCCTGGAGGAAGCGGGGGATAGCGCCCGGGGGGCCACGCTGTACACGACGCTCGAGCCCTGCGATCACTTCGGCCGGACCCCACCCTGCACCCGGGCCATCGTGGGCGCCGGCATCGCCCGCGTCGTCTCCGCCTTGGGCGACCCCAACCCCGTCGTGGACGGACGCGGGTTCGCCGCACTGGAGGCGGCCGGCATCGAGGTCCGGAGCGGCGTCCTAGCCGAGGAGGCGGCCCGGCAGAACGAGGCCTACGTGAAGCACGTTCGCACCGGCTTGCCTTTCGTCACCTGGAAGATGGCGGCCAGCCTGGACGGGAAGGTGGCTTCCCGCGACGGCACGTCGCGGTGGATCACCGGGGAGGCGGCGCGGGCCGATGTCCATCGGCTCCGCGCCGCCGCCGACGCCATCCTGGTGGGGGCGGGCACGGCGCTGGTGGACGACCCCTCGCTCACGGTCCGGGACCCCGGATACCGGGGGCGTCCGCCGCTCCGGGTCCTGGTGGATGCCCGAGGGCGGGTCCCGGAGACCGGCGACCTGTTCGACGAGGCCGCACCGACCATGGTCGCCACCACCGGCGCGGCCCCGCGAGAGCGCCGGGAGGCCTGGCGGGCCCGTGGCGCGGAGGTCGTCGAGTACGAGCCCGAGGGCGGCGGAATCCCGCTTCCCCAGCTCCTTTCGGACCTGGGCAAGCGCGACGTCCAGAGCGTGCTCCTTGAGGGTGGCCCCACGCTCGCCTGGTCCATGGTCGAGGACCGGGCCGTGGACAAGGTCGTGGTGTACCTCGCGCCCAAGCTCATCGGGGGAGAGGACGCTCCCGGGGTCCTCGGCGGGCGGGGGTTCGCCCCCATCGCCCAGGCCATGCAGCTCCGGGTGGCGTCCTTCGACCGCGTGGGGGAGGACCTGAAGGTGGAGGCCCATGTTCACCGGGATCGTTGAGGAGCTGGGCGCGGTCCGGGAGCTGCGGCCGGATCGGATCACCGTGTCGTGCCGGACCGTGGTGGGGGACACGGAGGTGGGTTCGTCGATCGCGGTGAACGGTGTGTGCCTCACGGTCGTCGATCGCGGCCCCGGCCACCTCGGGTTCGACCTGTCGGAGGAGACGCTCCGGCGAACGGGCCTGGCCGGCCTGTCGGAGGGCGACCCGGTGAACCTGGAGCGACCGGTCACGCTCTCCACCCGCCTGGGCGGCCACCTGGTGCAGGGCCACGTCGACGGCGTCGGGGAGGTCGTGGGCGTCGTGGCCGACCTCACCGGAGGGGCGTGGCTCACCATCCGTCCGCCGGCCGAGCTCCTCCGCTACCTGGTGGAGAAGGGCTCGGTGTCGGTGGACGGCGTCTCGCTCACCGTTGCCGGCCTGGACGGCGACGTGTTCTCGGTCGCGCTGATCCCGCACACGCTGGCGGTGACGACGCTCGGCACGGCCGGGGCGGGGGGCGCCGTGAACCTGGAGGTCGACGTCCTCGCGAAGTACGTGGAGCGACTCCTCACGTCGACGGGAGAAAGGACACGAACGTGAGCCGAACCGAGCCGGTCGTGGATCGTTCCGTCTTCTCGACCATCGAGGAGGCCGTCGAGGATGTCCGAGCCGGCGGGATCGTGATCGTGGTGGACGACGCAGACCGGGAGAACGAGGGCGACTTCGTCATGGCGGCCGAGAAGGTCACGCCGGAGGCCGTGAACTTCATGGCCACCCACGGGCGGGGCATCGTCTGCATGCCGGTCGTCGCGTTCCGCCTCGACGAGCTTCGAATCCCGCTCATGGTTTCCCGCAACCCCGATGGGCATCGGGAGACGGCCTTCGCCATCTCGATCGACGCCCGAAGCGGCACGACCACGGGGACGAGTGCGCACGACCGAGCCGTCACCGTGCGGGCCGTCTGCGATCCGGGAACTCAGCCGGAGGACATCCAGATGCCTGGGCACGTCTTCCCCTTGCGAGCCCAGGAGGGTGGAGTGCTGAAGCGGGCGGGACACACCGAGGCGGCCGTGGACCTGGCCGAGCTGGCCGGGCTGTTCCCGGCCGGCGTGATCTGCGAGATCATGCACGCCGACGGCACGATGGCCCGGCTCCCCGAGCTCCAGCGGGTGGCCCGGACCCACGGCCTGAAGCTCATCTCGATCGCCGACCTCATCCGATACCGAAGGGAACGGGAGCTGCTCGTCCGCCGGGCGGCGGAGGCCCTGATCCCAACGGACCACGGCGAGTTCCGGGCCTACGCCTACGAGAGCAAGCTGGACGGGCGGGTCCACGTGGCCCTGGTGAAGGGCGAGATCGGGGACGGCGATGGGATCCTGGTCCGGGTGCACTCTGAGTGCCTGACCGGCGACGTGTTCGGGTCGCGGCGATGCGACTGCGGGGAGCAGCTTGAGGGGGCGCTTCACGCCATCGCCGCGGAGGGCCGGGGCGTGCTGCTGTACGTCCGGGGACACGAGGGACGGGCCATCGGCCTCACGCACAAGCTCCGGGCCTACCGGCTCCAGGAGCAGGGACTCGACACGGTGGAGGCGAACGAGGAGCTCGGCTTTGCCCCCGACCCGCGCGACTACGGGATCGGGGCGCAGATCCTTGGAGACCTCGGGGTTCGATCGATGCGGTTGCTGACCAACAACCCAGCCAAGCGGGCCGGGCTTGAGGGCCATGGGCTCTCGATCGTGGAGCGGGTGCCCCTCCAAACCCGTCCCCGGGCGGAGAACATCGGCTACCTGCGGGCCAAGCGGGAGAAGCTGGGCCATCTGCTCGACCACCTGGATCCCGACGTGATCTCGCTGGAGGAGGGATGAGAGAGCTCCGGGGAGACTTCGCCTCCCGGGGACGGCGGTTCGCCATCGCCGCGTCCCGGTTCAACGAGCTGGTGGTGGGCAAGCTCGTCGAGGGAGCGGTGGAGTGCCTCCGGGCCCACGGGGTGGCCGAGGACGATCTGGACGTGGCCTGGGTCCCCGGCGCGTTCGAGCTGCCGCTCGCGGCTCGCAGGCTCGCCGCGACCGGCACCTACGACGCGGTCGTCTGCCTCGGCGCGGTCATCCGGGGGGAGACGGCGCACTTCGACCACGTGGCCGGCCAGGCGGCGGCGGGCATCCGGGAGGCCGCCGAAGCCACCCGCGTGCCGGTGATCTTCGGCGTCCTCGCCACCGACACGCTCGAGCAGGCGTTGGACCGGGCGGGGGGGAAGCACGGCAACAAGGGCTGGGACGCGGCCATGGCGGCCATGGAGATGGCATCGCTCCTGGAACAGCTCCCCAAGGACGCCGGCCCGACGGGTCGCCCGTGATCATCGACAAGCCCTGGGGCAAGGTCGTGACCTACGCGCTCAACCAGCCTTCCTCCGTACGAGTGATCACGGTGGAGCCGGGGCAGGAGACGAGCGTCCACTACCACCAGATGCGCGACGAGATGTGGGTGGTCCTGGATCCGGGGCTGACCCTTCAGATCGGCAACCGCGTCGTGGAGGCCAAGCCCGGGGACGAGTTCATGGTGACCGCGGAGACCACGCACCGCATCGCCAACGCGAACGAGGCCAAGGGCCGGGTGTTGGAGATCGCCTACGGCTACACCGACGAGTCGGACACCCAGCGGCTGGAGGACGCCTACGGCAGGCCCCTGGACCCGGACTGGTGAAGCTGCGGACCGCATTGTCCGGCGGGTGAGCGCGTGCTACATTCGCGCGGTTTCACGGACAGGAGGTCGGGTTGGCCACGCAGGGGACGGTCAAGTGGTTCAGCAACGAGAAGGGCTACGGGTTCATCTCTCGCGCAGACGGGGAGGACGTCTTCGTCCACTTCAGCGCGATCCAGGGCGAGGGGTTCAAGACCCTCACCGAGGGCCAGGAGGTCGAGTTCGACATCGTCGACGGCCCCAAGGGCCAGCAGGCCGCCAACGTCCGGCCCGTCGGCTGATCGCCCCCTCCCGGACCGTCGACAGTGTCAGTGCCTATCCCTATACTCGGCGGGAAGGTTCAGCGTGCTCCAGCAAGGCACCGGCTGCCAGTCGGTGCTTTCGTTTCGGTAGGAGGTGATGCGGGGTCTCCACTGATCCGCGCATAAACGACAGGATCCGGTCTCCCCAGGTCCGCCTGGTGGGACCCGACGGGGCGCAGATCGGGATCGTCTCGACCCAGGACGCGCTCCGCCAAGCTCAGGAGCAGGATCTCGATCTGGTCGAGGTGGCGCCGCAGGCAAGCCCTCCGGTCGCAAGGATCATGGACTACGGCAAGTACAAGTACGAGCGGGACATCCGGATGAAGGAAGCCCGCAAGAAGCAGGCCAGGGTCGAGGTCAAGGAGATCAAGTTCCGCCCCAAGATCGATCCCCACGACTACGCCACCAAGAAGGGGCACGTGGAGCGGTTCCTGCGGGCGGGCGCGCGGGTCAAGGTGACCATCATGTTCCGGGGCCGCGAGATGGCGCACACCGAGCTTGGTCGTCGGATCCTGGACCGGTTGGTGAACGACCTTGAGGGGCTGGCGGTGGTGGAGACCACCCCCAAGCAGGACGGCCGGAACATGGTGATGGTGATCGCGCCGACCAAGAAACAGGTCGCGGCGGCCAGGGCCGAGCAGCCCCGGCCCAAGGAGCCCCGGGCGGAGCAGCCGGAGGCCGAGGAACGCAGGGCGGAGCAGCCGGAGGCCGAGCCGGCGAAGGCCGAGCCGGCCGCGTCCACGACGGAACAGGGATAGAGGACATGCCGAAGATGAAGACGCACCGCGGCGCGGCCAAGCGGTTCCGGATCACACGGACCGGGAAGGTGCTCCACGGTAAGGCCACCGGCAACCACATGCTTACCAAGAAGACGGGTAGTCGCCGCCGGCGCGTCGAGGGCATGGCCGAGGTCAGGGCGGAGCGGCGAACAATCCGGCGCCTGCTGGGGGCATGAGTCTATGGCCAGGGTGAAACGTGCCGTCCATGCCAGGAAGAAGCGCCGGGAGATCCTGGAACAGGCCAAGGGCTACTACGGCGCCCGTCACCGCCGGATGCGGATGGCCAAGGAGCAGCTCCTTCATTCCGGCGTCTACGCCTATCGCGACCGCCGGGACCGCAAGGGCCAGTTCCGCCGGCTGTGGATCACCCGGATCGGGGCGGGCGCTCGTCAGAACGGCCTGTCCTACTCGCAGCTCATGAACGGGCTGTCCCGGGCGGGCGCCGAGCTCGATCGAAAGGTCCTTGCCGATCTTGCCGTGAACGACCCCGCGGCGTTCGCCAGCCTCGTCGAGGCGGCCCGGCAGGCGCTCGGGCCCGAGCCCGGCCGCGCGGGCGGCTAGCCGCCCGACCCTACAATCCCCCCGACGGAACCGGCCGGGCCGGACCAGGGGGGACCGTGATCACCTCGCTCAAGAACCCGAACGTCGCCGCGGCCGCCAGGCTGAAGAACCGTTCGTTCCGCGAGACGTACGGGCGGTTCCTGGTCGAAGGCCCCCAGGGCGTACGCGAGGCCCTGGGCTCGGGTGCCGTCGTCGACGTCCTGTTCCACTCGAGTCCCCCGGACGACCTGGTCGAGGCGGCCCGACGGGCAGGGGTCGAGACCGTCCACGTGAGCGAGGAGGTCATGTCCAGGCTGACCTCCACGGTCACGCCGCAGGGAGTCCTCGCCGTCGTGCGGTTCGTCCACGTCGGGCTGGAAGCGCTTTCACCGGAGCCGGCGTGCGTCGCGATCCTTCATTCGGTCCGCGATCCCGGCAACGCCGGCACCGTGATGCGCTCCGCCGATGCCGCGGGGGCCGATGGGGTCGTCTTCTCCACGGACTCGGTGGACGTCTACAACCCCAAGACGGTCCGGGCTTCCGCGGGCTCGCTGTTCCACCTGCCGGTCGTGCGGGGAACCGAGACGGCCGAGGCCCTCGAGGCCCTGCGATCCCAGGGCTGCCGGGTCTACGCCATGGACGCCGGGGGCGATGCGGACCTGTACGAGCTCGACCTCACCCTGCCCACGACGTTCCTGTTCGGAAACGAGGCATGGGGACTGCCCTCGGAGGTGGCCTCCCTGGCCGACGCCACCGTTCGCGTGCCCATCCGAGGGCGTGCCGAGTCCTTGAACCTGGCTGCCGCCGCCACCGTGTGCCTCTTCGAATGGGCCCGCCAGCTTCGAGATGGACGTCGCGTCGCGCTGGAGTCGGTCATCGCATCGGCGGCGCACGACATCCGCTCGCCGCTCACCGCCATGAAGGGGTTCGGCTACGCGCTCTCCACACGGTGGGAGCAGATGGCGGAGGAGGACCGGACGCTGATGCTCCGGGGCATCGTCTACGACACCGACCGCCTCAACATGATCGTCCGCCAGCTGGTCGACGCCGCGCGGGTGGTGGCGGGGGCGCTCGAGCTGTTCCCCGAGCGCGTGGACGTGCGGGCCTTGGTCGAAAAGGTGGCCCAGTCCGCCGCGCGTGACCCCGATCGCCCGCCGGTCGTGTGGGGGGGCCCGGACCGACCCGTCGCATTCCTGGACCCCGAGCGCTTGCAGCTCGTCCTGGAGGCCTTCGTGGAGGCGGAGGTGTGGTGGGCGGGCCAGGGCCCCATCCGCGTCACCGCTCATAGGACCGATGGACGGCTCGTGCTGGAGGCCTTCCGCACGGGGACCGAGCTCACTCCGGAAGGGGCGGTCGCGCTGTTCGAACCCCGGGCCCCCGGCACGGGGGCCGGAAGCAAGATCGGGCTGTTCGTGGCCCACGGCGTCGCCGAGGCCCAGGGCGGCACGGTGGCCGTGGAGGTCGCCGACGGAGGTCTGCGGTTCCGCCTCGACGTGCCGGCGGGGGAAGGCGAACGAGCGGTCTGAGCAGGGGCCCTTGCTAGACTCAGGCACCCATGGACCCCCAGGAAGCTCGGCGCATCCTCGACGAGGAACGCGAGCGTGGCCTGTCGATGATCGCGAGCGCGGACTCGTCGGAGGCGCTCGAGGCCGCCAAGGTGGGGGTCCTCGGACGAAAGTCCGCCTTCAGCCAGGTCCAACGTTCGCTGGGATCGTTCGGCCCGGAGGACCGCAAGCGCCTGGGGATGGCGGCGAACGAGCTGCGCGACGACCTGCAGGCGGCTCTCGTCGAACGAAGACGCGCGCTGGCCGGGGCGGACGAGGCTCGCCTGCTCGAGGCCGATCGGATCGACGTCACGCTTCCCGGCCGCAGGCTGCGGACGGGATCATTGCATCCCCTCACCCTCGTCGAGGACGAGATCGTCGGCATCTTCACGCGCATGGGCTACCGGGTGCAGGAAGGCCCGGAGATCGAGGACGACTGGCACAACTTCGAGGCGCTCAACATCCCGCCCGACCATCCCGCCCGGACCATGAAGGACTCGCTGTACGTCGACATCCCCGGGTTGCTCCTTCGCACCGAGACCTCCGCCGTACAGATCCGGACCATGGAGTCACAGGAGCCGCCGGTGTACATCGTCGCGCCCGGGCGCACGTACCGGCGCGAGGCCGTGGACGCCACCCACCTCTCCGTGTTCCACCAGGTCGAGGGGTTGGCCGTGGACGGGGGGATCTCGTTCGCCGATCTCAAGGGGACACTCGAGACGTTCGCCCGCGCGCTGTTCGGCCCGGACCGCAGGATCCGGATGAACCCCGACTACTTCCCGTTCGTCGAGCCCGGCTGCCAGGTGGCCGTGTCGTGCTTCAAGTGCGACGGTACCGGCTGCGCGCTGTGCGGCAACGGCTGGATCGAGCTGCTGGGGGCCGGCATGGTGCACCCCAAGGTCCTGGAGAACTGCGGGATCGATCCCGAGCGGTACACGGGGTTCGCCTTCGGTCTCGGGGTCGAGCGGGTGGCCATGGTGCGCTACGGCGTCTCCGACATGCGGCTGTTCGTGGAGGGCGACGTCCGGTTCCTCCAGCAGTTCCAGGGGGCGGGGGTATGAGCTCGAAGGGCTCGGGCGGGCGGGCGAAGGACAGGTGAAGGTCGTCGTCTCCTGGTTGAAGGAGTACTGCCCCACCGACCTGTCCTCGCGAGGAGCTGGCCGAGCTCCTCACGTCCAAGGGCGCCGAGGTGGAGGAGATCGAGCGGCCCTGGGAGCGGCTGAACGGCGTGGTGGTGGCCCGGGTCCTTGAGGTACGGGACCACCCGAGCTCCGACACGCTGTGCTTGGCCCGGGTGTCGACCGGCGACGCGGAGCGCGAGGTGGTCGTGGGCGTCCGCAACATGAAGGCCGGCGACCTGGTGCCCCTGGCCGGGCCGGGCGCCACCGTGCCGGCGCTGCCCGAGCCGCTCTCGGCCCGGAAGATCCGCGGTGTCGTGTCCGACGGCATGCTGTGTTCCCCGTGGGAGCTCGGCATCACGACCGAGCACACCGGAATCCTGGTCATCCCCGACAACCTCCAGCCGGGGACGGACTTCAAGCAGGCATACGACCTGGACGACTCCGTGTTCGACATCGAGGTCACGCCGAACCGTCCGGACTTCCTCTCGGTCATCGGGATCGCGCGGGAGGTGGCGGCGGCCACGGGGGCCCCCCTAACGATGCCGGACGTCGCCGTCGAGGAGGACGACGAGAAGGCGGACGAGGTGGCCACGGTCGAGATCCTCGATCTCGAACGATGCCCCAGGTACCTGGCCCGCATCGTTCGCGGCATCGGCCATGCGCCGTCGCCCATCCGTGTGCAGGCCCGGCTCACCGCGTCCGGGATGCGCCCCCTCTCGGCGGCCGTGGACGCCACCAACTACGCGATGCTCGAGATCGGGCAGCCGCTGCATCCCTTCGACCTTGCACGGCTGAAGGGCCCGGGCATCGTCATCCGGCGGGCGAAGGACGGGGAGCGGGTCGTGACCCTGGACGGCGTGGAGCGGGTGTTCACCTCCGACGATCTGCTGATCTGCGACACGGAGCGCCCGGTCGCGGTGGCCGGCGTGATGGGCGGGGCGGTGGCCGAGATGACGGAGTCGACGGCCGACGTCCTGTTGGAGAGCGCGTGGTTCGAGCGCGGCGGGATCCAGCGGACCCGCAGGCGGATCGGACTGTCCACCGAGGCGTCGATGCGGTTCGAGCGCGGCACGGACCCCGAGGCGGTGCCCCTCGGGGCCGACCGGGCCTGCCGGCTGATGGCCGAGTGGTGCGGGGGACGCGTCCTTGCGGGGTCCGTCGAGGCCGGGGGCGCGCCGGAGCGCCGGCGCGTGTCGATGCGTCCCTCTCGGGCCTCGTTGGTGATCGGCTATCCGGTCTCGGCCGCCGACGCCGCCCAGGCCCTCGATCGCCTGGGTATGGCCTGCGAGGTGCAGGACGCGGACCTGGTCACCGTGGAGGTCCCGGGGTACCGGGTCGACATCGAGCGGGAGGTCGACCTCATCGAGGAGGTCGTCCGGGTCCAGGGCTACGATCGCGTGGGCTCGACGGTTCCGCCGGTCCGCCAGGTGGGCGGCGTTCCCCCCGCGTACGAGTTCCGGGCCGTGCTCCAAGGTTCGCTCCGCCGGGCCGGCATCCGGGAGGTCCGCCTGCTTTCGTTCGCGTCACAGGAGGACCTCGAGATCGCCGGGGACCACGATGCCATCCGGATCACCAACCCTCTCCAGGCCGACGAGGCGTTCCTTCGGACCCGGCTCCTGCCCGGCCTGCTCCGGGCGGTTCAGCGCAACGTGTACCGACACGTGCGCGGCGTGGCACTGTTCGAGGTGGGGACGGTGTTCCGGATGAAGGACGGCGGGGCCGACGAGCGGCCCTCGGTCGCGTTCGCCATGACCGGCCCGGCCTCCCAGACGTGGGCGGAGCCGGCGCGGTCGCTCGACTTCTTCGACGCGAAGGGCGTCGTGGAGGCCCTCCTCGAGGACGCCGGGGTCCGGGACTGGTCGGTGGGACCGCCGGCCGGGTGGCCGTTCCACCCGAGCCGGTCGGCCGCGATCCTTGCCGGCCAGGATGGTCTCGGCGTGATGGGCGAGATCCATCCGAGCCTGGTGGAGCGGCTGGACCTCGGTGGCCGCGTGGCGGCCGCCGAGGTCGACGTGCAGGCCCTGATGGCCCACGCCTCCTCGGAGATCGAGGTCCGCGACGTCCCGCGGTTCCCGCCGGTCCGTCGCGACCTCGCCTTCGTGCTGGATGCGGCCACCCCCGCTGCCGCCGTGCAGGCCGCGCTTCTGGACGCGGGCGGCGACCTGGTCGAGACCTGCCTGCTGTTCGACGTCTTCTCCGGACCGCCGCTCCCCGAGGGCAAGAAGAGCCTCGCGTTCTCCATGGACTTGCGAGCGCACGACCGCACGCTCACCGACGAGGAGGCCGACGCCGTGGTGCAAAGGATCGCCGAGCGGCTGGCAGCCGAGTTCGGCGCCGAGCTCCGCGCCGGCTGAGGAGCGACGGGCCTCGTTCGCGGCGCCGGAGGACCCTCGATAGACTGCCGCCGATGAAACGGGACTACTTGTCCGTCGACGACCTCACCCAGGACGAGCTCATCGCCCTCCTCGACCTCGCCGCCAAGGTGAAGGCCGAGCCGGAGGGCTACGCCGGACGCCTCCACGGCCGGGCCGTGGCCATGGTCTTCGAGAAGCCGTCGACCCGCACCCGCGTCTCGTTCGAGGTGGCCGCGGCCTCCGCCGGAGCTCATCCGGTCGCGCTGTCCTCCGCTGAGCTCCAGCTCGGCCGGGGAGAGACCATCGAGGACACCGGGCGGGTGCTCTCCCGTTACGTGGACGCCGTCGTCCTTCGCACGTTCGAGCAGGAGAGGCTCGAGCTGCTGGCGGGGGCGTCCTCCGTGCCGGTCATCAACGCGCTCTCGGACTTCGAGCATCCATGCCAGTGCCTGGCCGATCTGCTGACCGTTCGTGAGATCAAGGGGGACCTCAAGGGTCGGACCCTCGTGTACCTGGGCGACGGCAACAACGTGACCCATTCGCTGCTGCTCGGCTGCGCGAAGACCGGGATGCGGATCCGGGTGGCCACCCCTCCCGGCTTCGAGCCCATCCCCCAGGTCGTGCATCGGGCCCGCGAGATCGCGGCGCAGACCGGCGGCGCGGTCGAGGTCCTTCACGACCCCGCGGACGCGTGCCAGGGGGCCGACGTGCTGTACACGGACGTGTGGGCCAGCATGGGACAGGAGGGCGAGGCCGACGAGCGGGCGCTAGTGTTCCTGGCGTACCAGCTGAACGAACGGATGGTGGAGCTTCGCGGCCCCCGACGTCACCGTCCTTCACTGCCTGCCGGCCCATCGGGGGCAGGAGATCACCGACGAGGTCATCGACGGACCCCACTCCGCGGTGTGGGATCAGGCCGAGAACCGGATGCACACGCAGAAGGCGCTGCTGCTCTGGCTCCTCGGTGTAGCCTGATCCCGCGCCAGGAAGGATCGCCAAGAGCATGCCGCGCGCGAACGACGCCGTCGAGGCCGCCCTCCTGGAGTACGCGGACCTCCTGTCGATCCTGTCGGAGGACCGGTTCAGGCCCAGGTCGTATGAGAAGGCTGCGCGGGCCGTCGGCGGGTACCCGGCGGACATCGCGGGCTTCGACGTCAAGCAGCTCCAGGCCATCCCCAACGTGGGCACGTCCATCGCCGAGAAGATCCACGAGTTCCTCCAGACGGGCGCGATGGGGGCGCTCGAGGAGCTGCGGGCGCAGATCCCTCCGGGCGTCCGGGCGCTGATGGCCATCCCCAGCCTGGGGCCCAAGCGGGCGATGGTGCTGTACGAGCAGCTCGGCGTGGCCTCCGTGGACGAGCTCTTGGCCGCGGCGAACGAGGGCAAGCTGGCCGAGGTGAAGGGGTTCGGCAAGAAGACGGCCGACAACATCCTGCGGGCGGTGGAGCAGATGGGATCGTCCGAGCGCCGCGTGCTGGTGAACGTGGCCCTCGACGTCGCGGAGGACCTTCTCGGCGAGCTGAACGGGCTGAAGGAGGTGAGGCGGGCGACCTACGCCGGCTCGCTCCGGCGGATGGCGGAGACCATCGGCGACATCGACCTGCTGGTGGCGAGCGACAAGCCCGGGTCGGTCATGGATCGGTTCGTGTCCCTTCCGGTCGTGGACCGGGTGATCGCCCACGGCGATGCGAAGTCCTCGGTGCTCACCAAGGGCGGCCTCCAGGTGGACGTGCGGGTGATCGCCATGGATGCGTGGGGGGCGGGCCTCATGTACTTCACCGGCTCCAAGGCCCACAACATCCGGCTCCGGGAGATGGCCATCCGCAAGGGCCTGCGCCTGAACGAGTACGGCCTGTTCCAGGTGAAGACCGGCACGCTGATCGTGGCGGAGACCGAGGAGGAGGTTTACAGGCGCCTCGGCCTGCCGTACATCCCACCGACACTGCGGGAGGACCGCGGCGAGATCGAGGCGGTGCTGGCCGGCGAGCTCCCGAAGGTGCTGGAGCAGAAGGACGTCCGTGGCGACCTCCACACGCACACGAACCTCACCGACGGGCTGGCGCCCCTGGAGGAGATGCTCGAGGCCGCCTGCGCGGACCAAGTACGCGTACTACGCGGTCACCGACCACGCGCCGCAGCTGTTCATGCAGCGGATGACCGACGAGAAGATGCTGGCCCAGCGCGATCGGCTGAAGGCGCTCCAGGCCTCATACCCGAAGATGACCTTGCTGCATGGCTCCGAGCTGAACATCGACCCGGCAGGCGGTGTGGACTGGCCCGAGGAGTTCCTGGCGGGCTTCGACGTGCTGGTGGCGTCGGTGCACACCCACTTCAACCTGTCCAAGGACGAGATGACCCGGCGCATCATCCGGGCCATGGAGAACCCGTACGTGAACATCCTGGGGCACCCCACGGCCCGGTTGATCGGCAAGCGCCCGCCCATCGAGTTCGACCTGGACGAGGTGTTCAGGGCGGCGGCCCGGACCGGCACGGCCCTGGAGGTGAACGGCTTCCCCGACCGGCTCGACCTGAAGGACGAGCACATCCTGTGGGCCAGGCGCCACGGCGTGAAGTTCGCGGTGGACACCGACTCCCACGCCTCGCTCCACCTCCCGCACATGCGGTTCGGCGTGGCAACCGCGCAACGGGGATGGCTGAGCAAGGACGACGTGATCAACGCGTGGCCGCTGGCCAAGCTCCGGAGGTTCCTGGACAAGGGACGCTCGGCCGCCCGGTGAGCCGCCCCACCCGGCGCCTGCCGCGCTCGTTCTTCGCGCGACCCTCACCCGAGGTGGGGCCGGACCTCCTGGGCCGGATCCTGATCCGCAGGCTCGGCGACGGACGACTGCTGACCGCTCGCATCGTCGAGACCGAGGCATATCAGGAGGACGACCCGGCCAGCCACTCGTACCGGGGTCGGACCAACCGGAACGAGGTGATGTTCGGGCCTCCCGGCCATGCGTACGTGTACTTCACGTACGGCATGCATCACTGCGTGAACGTCGTGACCGGCTCGAGCGGGGAGGGGAGCGCAGTGCTCCTCCGCGCGGCCGAGCCGCTCGAGGGTCTGGAGGAGATGGTCCGCCGCCGGAGGACGGACGACACCCGGGCGCTGTGTTCGGGACCGGGCCGGCTGTGCCAGTCGATGGGCATCGCCCGGGACGAGAACGGGCTCGACCTGGTGCGAGGCCGCGAGCTCTGGCTCCTCGAGGGAAGCACCGTGCCCGCCTCCGAGATCGGCGTCAGTTCCCGAGTGGGCATCACGAGCGGGGCCGAACGTCCCTGGAGGTTTTCCGTGCGGGGGGACCGCTTCGTGTCTCGTGTCCGGCCGGCGGTGCCTGTCAGGGGTTCGCGATGATCGTGACCGTGGAGCCGACGGGGAGCTTGGTGCCGGCGGACGGACTCTGGGCCCAGACGATGCCCTTCTGGTAGACGCACGCGGGGTCGGCTGGGTCACACTGCTGCTGCTCCTGGACCGATGCCTCGAACCCGGCGTCTCGAAGGACGGCCTGGGCGGCTTCCTGGGTCATCCCCAGGACGTTCGGCACGATCGCCGTCGACACCTTCTGCGAGACGGTGATGGTGACCGTGCTGGTCTGAATGGCCTGCTGGCCCGCCGCCGGGTCCTGGGCGATCACGGTGCCCGCCCGCTGGTCGGATGGCTCATACACCACCCTCGCGCCGAAGCCGGCCGACCGGAGCAGGTCGATCGCCGGGGCCTCCCTCAGGCCGATGACCGAGGGCACCGGGAGCAGCTGGTACGAGGTGGGCTGCTTGCACACCTTGAGCTGGGGCTCGGTCCCGGCGATGAACGTCTGGAAGTCGATGTTCTGCGGCGGTGTGTACGGGTTGGCCAGACATCCCTGGGTCACGTCGATCCGAAGCGTCACGAACCGGACGTTCGACGTCGGGAACGGCTTCACCGGAAGGTTGTGGGTGGCGTTGACCATGAACGCCCGCCAGATCTGGGCGGGCCACGTGCCGCCGTAGACCGGGGAGATCCTGGTGGTCGGATATTGCATCGAGACCTGGCCCTGGGGGAAGCCCACCCACACCGCCGCGACGAGCTGAGGAACGGCGCCCACGAACCATGCGTCGCTGTAGTTCTGAGCGGTCCCGGTCTTGCCGATCTGGGGCCGGCCGATGTTCGCGGCGGCTCCCGTGCCGTACAAGACGACCTTCTGGAGGATCCCGTCGGCCACCGTGACGATGGCCGGGTTGACCACCTGCTTGGGGTTGGCGCGCGCCTGGTACAGGACCTTCCCGTCCGGAGTGGTGATGGTCACGACCGGCGTCGGGGCGACGTGGGCGCCGCCGTCGGCCAGCGTGCCGTAGGCCGATGCCATCTCGAGCGTGTTGACTTCGTTCGTGCCGATGACGGCCGAGGGGACCGGTACCAGCTGGCTCTTGGGGGAGGTGGTCCGGGTGCAGCACCGGATGCCCATGCGCTTCGCCGTATCCACGACGCGCTGGGCCCCGAGGTAGATATCGCCGTCCCCCACCGCCTTCTCGATATTCACGTACGCCACGTTGACCGAGTTGATCGTCGCGCTCTCGAGCGAGATGTAGCCGTACGAGGAGCCCTCGGCGTTCCCCGGAGTCCACACCGTCCCGTCCGACAGGGGAACCGCCACCGAGGAGCCGCTGAACGATTGGCTGGGAGAGATCCCGTGCTCCAGAGCGGCCACCAAAGTGAACGGCTTGAACGCCGACCCCGCCTGGCGTCCCGTGCTCCCGCCGGCGGCCAGGTTCACCTTGGCGAACCGGTCCTTCGGATCCCAGTAGTTGCGCCCGCCGACCATGGCCTTGATGTAGCCGGTCCGTGGATCGATCACCGTCATGGCCGCGTAGGGGTCGCTGCGGTAGATGAGGATCGAGTGGACGGCCTGCTCCGCCTGTTCCTGGAGCCGAGGGACGATCGTGGTCTGGATCCGCAGGCCTCCCTTGAACAGCAGGTTGTACCGGTCCTGCACGGTTTTTCCGAACCTCGGGTTGGACAGGAACCACTGCTTGAAATAGTCCACGAAGTACGGGGCCGGGTAGTGCTCCGTGCTCCTCTGCCGGATGTGCAGGTTGAGGGGGCGCTGCACGGCGCTCGCGAATGCCCCCGGCTCGATCATCCCCAGCTCGCGCATCTCGGTGAGGACCTGGTTCCGCCGGGTAGTGGCGAGGTTCGGACGGACCACCGGATCGTAGTCCGCGGGTGCAGCGATCAGCCCGGCCAGCAGCGCGGCCTGCGCCAGCGTCAGCTCCGACGCGGACCGCCCGAAGTACGTCTCGGCGGCGGCCTGGATCCCGTACGCGCCGTTGCCGAAGTACACGGTGTTGAGGTACCTCGCCAGGATCTCGTCCTTGCTGAGCGTCTGCTCCAGCTGATACGCCAAGACGGCCTCTCGGAACTTCCGCGAAAGGGTCTGTTCGTCGCCGGTGTACGCATTCTTCACGTACTGCTGCGTGATGGTGGAGCCGCCCTCCACGATCCGCCCGGTGGTGGCGTCGACGTACGCCGCCCGGAGCAACGCCTTTACGTCGATCCCCATGTGGTCGTAGTAGCGCTTGTCCTCGATGGCCACCACGGCGTTCCGGATGTTCTCCGGGATCTTCGACAGGGGCACGATCACGCGGTTCTGCTCGGCGTGCAGGGGGGTGATCAACGAACCGTCGGCAGCGAACACGAACGAGGTCTGTGGGAGCGCCGGTGCCTCCGCCTGCTCCAGCTTCAGGTCGGGAAGGTTGCAGGCCGACGCGGCCAGAGCCGCCAGGACGAGCCCGAGCGCGAGAGGACGCCGGGAGGGGTTCATGGCCGGTCAATCATAGCCACGGCCCTGTATCCGCACTGGTAGCATCGCGAATCCGATGGCCTCCTCCGCGCTCCCTCGCCTGTTGGCCGAGGCCGCCGACGTCATCCCTCAGAACGGCTTGCATGAGAAGCTGGCCCTGGACCGTCCCCTTCGGGTCAAGTTGGGTATCGACCCATCCCGGCCCGACCTTCACCTCGGCCACGCCGTCGTCCTTCGAAAGCTCCGGCACTTCCAGGATGCAGGGCACGTGGCCGTCCTCATCGTTGGGGACTTCACCGGCCGGGTGGGCGATCCCTCGGGCCAGTCCGAGACCAGGCCCTTCCTCACCGAGGAGGAGATCGAGGAGAACGCCACGACCTATCTCGAACAGGCGGGCAGGGTGCTCGACATGAGCTCGGCGGAGGTCCGACGGAACTCCGAGTGGCTGGCCGGGATGGGGATGGCCGACGTGCTCCGGCTTACGTCCGCGTACACGGTCGCCCGGATGCTCGAACGCGACGACTTTCGAAAGCGGTACGAGGAGGGAAAGCCCATCAGCGTGGTGGAGTTCCTGTACCCGCTGATGCAGGCCATGGACTCCGTGGCCGTTCGGGCCGACGTCGAGCTCGGCGGGACCGACCAAACGTTCAACCTGTTGGTGGGACGGGACATTCAGCGGGCCTACGGACAGGACCCTCAGGTCGTCCTGACCATGCCGCTCCTCGAGGGGATCGACGGCCAACGCAAGATGTCGAAGTCCTTCGACAACTGGGTGGCGCTCACGGATCCACCGGACGAGATGTTCGGCAAGCTCATGCGGATCCCGGATCACCTCATCACCAAGTACCTCCTGCTCGCCGCGGACCTCGACCCCTCGGAGGTCGGGAGGATCGAGGCCGGCATGGCCGACGGCAGCCTGAAGCCCGTGGAGGAGAAGCGCCGCATGGCCCGGGCGGTTGTGGACCTGTACCACGGCCCGGGTGCCGGGGACGAGGCCGAGAGGCGATTCGAGCGGGTCCACCGCGAGCGCGACATGCCAGAGCAGATCGAGGAGGCGGAGATCCCTCCCGACGCGCTGAAGGGAAAGGACGGGCTGATCTGGCTCCCGCAGCTGCTGGTTGTCCTGGGCCTGGCTCCCTCCAACTCGGCGGCCCGCCGCCTGATCGAGCAGGGAGGGGTGCGCCTGGACGGCGAGCCGGTGACCGATCCCAAGATGGAGCACCCCGCCAGGGACCTAAGGGGCAAGGTCCTCCAGGTCAGCCGGCGGCGGTTCGTCCGATTGCGCTGAGCCTCGAGACGCCCTGCCGGGCCGCCCACCTGCGGTTTCGGGTGGTTGCCGGGGGGCGCTTCGCCCGTGCTACTATTACCAACCGTTGGCGCGGACCCTTCCTGGAGGTTCCCACCTTCTGGTTCGCTGCCCGCACCTTGAGAACTGAACAGTGTGCCAAAAGCCAGTGCGCTATCCCGTCAGCTGGGAGGCGCGATTCGTCGCGTCCTTCTCCAGCAGACGGTTCGTACGAACCAACCAGGAAGCGATGCCGGCCTTCGGGCCGGTTCGTGGATCTCTACGGAGAGTTTGATCCTGGCTCAGGACGAACGCTGGCGGCGCGCCTAACACATGCAAGTCGAGCGAGAACCCGAGGAGGGGTAACCCTTCTCGGGGGAGAGCGGCGAACGGGTGAGTACCACGTGGGCAACCTGCCCCAGACTCTGGGATAACCCCGGGAAACCGGAGCTAATACCGGATACTCTCGGCGGACCGCATGATCTGCCGAGGAAAGCTTCACGGTCTGGGATGGGCCCGCGGCCTATCAGCTTGTTGGCGGGGTAACGGCCCACCAAGGCGACGACGGGTAGCTGGTCTGAGAGGACGGCCAGCCACACTGGGACTGAGACACGGCCCAGACTCCTACGGGAGGCAGCAGTGGGGAATCTTGCGCAATGGGCGAAAGCCTGACGCAGCGACGCCGCGTGGGGGATGAAGGCCCTCGGGTTGTAAACCCCTTTCGGCAGGGACGAAGCGAAAGTGACGGTACCTGCAGAAGAAGCTCCGGCTAACTACGTGCCAGCAGCCGCGGTAAGACGTAGGGAGCGAGCGTTGTCCGGATTCATTGGGCGTAAAGAGCGCGTAGGCGGCCGTGCAAGTCGGTTGTGAAATTCCGGGGCTCAACCCCGGGACTGCATCCGATACTGCACGGCTCGAGGCAGGTAGGGGAGAGTGGAATTCCCGGTGTAGCGGTGAAATGCGCAGATATCGGGAGGAACACCGGTGGCGAAGGCGGCTCTCTGGACCTGTCCTGACGCTGAGGCGCGAAAGCTAGGGGAGCGAACAGGATTAGATACCCTGGTAGTCCTAGCCGTAAACGTTGGGTGCTAGGTGTGGGCGGATATCGACCCCGTCCGTGCCGAAGCTAACGCATTAAGCACCCCGCCTGGGGAGTACGGCCGCAAGGCTAAAACTCAAAGGAATTGACGGGGGCCCGCACAAGCGGCGGAGCATGTGGCTTAATTCGATGCAACGCGAAGAACCTTACCTGGGCTTGACATGCGGGGTGAAGCCGTGGAAACACGGTCCTCTACGGAGCCCGCACAGGTGGTGCATGGCTGTCGTCAGCTCGTGCCGTGAGGTGTTGCCTTAAGTGGCGCAACGAGCGCAACCCCTGTCCCTAGTTGCCAGCGGGTCATGCCGGGAACTCTAGGGAGACTGCCGGTGCCAAACCGGAGGAAGGTGGGGATGACGTCAAGTCATCATGCCCCTTAAGTCCAGGGCTGCACACATGCTACAATGCGCGGTACAAAGGGCTGCGATCCCGCAAGGGGGAGCGAATCCCAAAAAGCCGCGCTCAGTTCGGATCGGGGTCTGCAACCCGACCCCGTGAAGTCGGAGTCGCTAGTAATCGCAGATCAGCAACGCTGCGGTGAATACGTTCCCGGGCCTTGTACACACCGCCCGTCACACCACGAAAGTGGGCAACACCCGAAGCCGGTGGCCCAACCCTTTTGGGAGGGAGCCGTCGAAGGTGGGGCTCGCGATTGGGGTGAAGTCGTAACAAGGTAGCCGTACCGGAAGGTGCGGCTGGATCACCTCCTTTCTAAGGAGCTCTGGCATCCGTCCGATCAGGGCGGTCGCTAGGTCGATCACTGGCTATTCGGCCGAACACGCACGGTTCGTCCACCAAGTACGACCCTCGGGTTGGAACGGAGGAGGGGCACCGTGTTCGGCCCGGCACACTGTTCAGCTCTGGGGGTGCGAGCCTCCGAGCACCTTGAGAACTCGATAGCGAGCGCGAGCATCTATCTGCCAAGTTACTAAGGGCTCACGGTGGATGCCTTGGCGCCAGGAGCCGATGAAGGACGCGTCAGGCTGCGAAAAGCTTCGGGGAGCCGCCGAGAAGGCTGAGATCCGAAGGTGTCCGAATGGGGAAACCCGGCCGGGGTCATGCCCGGTCACCCAGGTCTGAACACATAGGGCCTGCGGAGGGAACCGCTCGAAGTGAAACATCTCAGTAGGGCGAGGAAGGGAAAGCAACCGCGACTCCCCAAGTAGCGGCGAGCGAACGGGGAAGAGCCTAAACCGACATGGTGTGATAGCCCGGTGGCGTTGCCGTGTCGGGGTCGTGGGACCCGCTGAACCCGCGCCGGTGGGTTCAAGGAGTTACAAAGCCAGCACGTAGACGAAGGCCATGGAAAGGGCCGCCACAGGAGGTAATAGCCCTGTAGTCGAAACGCGACTGGCCTCCTCGCGGGGATCCCGAGTAGCACGGAGGATATTCCGTGCGAATCTGGGGGGCCCACCCCCTAAGGCTAAGCACTCCCTGGCGACCGATAGTGAACTAGTACCGTGAGGGAAAGGTGAAAAGCACCCCGGGAGGGGAGTGAAAGAGCACCTGAAACCGTGAGCCTACAAGCTGTCGGAGCTCGTTCCTGGGCAACCAGGGGCGAGTGACGGCGTGCCTTTTGAAGAATGAGCCGGCGAGTTAGCGGTGTGCGGCGAGGTTAACCGATCTCGGGAAGCCGGAGCGAAAGCGAGTCCTAATCGGGCGCACAGTCGCACGCCCTAGACCCGAAGCCGGGTGATCTACCCATGGGCAGGCTGAAGCGAGGGTAAGACCTCGTGGAGGGCCGAACCCACCAGGGTTGAAAACCTGGGGGATGACCTGTGGGTAGGGGTGAAAGGCCAATCAAACCCGGTGATAGCTGGTTCTCCCCGAAATGCCTTTAGGGGCAGCCTCGGGCGTTCAGCATCGGAGGTAGAGCACTGATTGGGTGAGGGGGCCCACAAGCTTACCGACCTCAGTCAAACTCCGAATGCCGATGCTCCAGAGCCCGGGAGTGAGGCTGCGGGGGCTAAGCTCCGTAGCCGAGAGGGAAACAACCCAGATCGCCAGCTAAGGCCCCGAAATCCGTGCTAAGTGGAAAAGGATGTGGGATTGCAAAGACAACCAGGAGGTTGGCTTAGAAGCAGCCACCCTTGAAAGAGTGCGTAACAGCTCACTGGTCAAGTGGTCCTGCGCCGACGATGTAACGGGGCTCAAGCACGGTGCCGAAGCTGCGGGATTCCTCATATGGCTCGGCGTACGCGGGAGGCCGCGTGCGTCCAGGCCGAGGGATCGGTAGGGGAGCGTTCTCACGCGAGTGAAGCGGCGGGGTAACCCAGCGGTGGACGCGTGAGAAGTGAGAATGCCGGCATGAGTAGCGAAAGACGGGGGAGGAGCCCGTCCGCCGAATGCCCAAGGGTTCCTGGGGAAGGTTCATCCGCCCAGGGTTAGTCGGGCCCTAAGCCGAGGCCGAGAGGCGTAGGCGATGGACGACTGGTTGATATTCCAGTACCACCTCATCCGCGCCCAGCCCGAATCCAGGGCACTAAGGGAACCCTTTCGGGGGCTACCGACACACCTGGTACTAGGGCAGCGAAGGGGGGACGCAGGAGGGTAGGTCGACCCACGCGATGGTCGTCGTGGGGCAAGTGTGTAGGGGGGTCCCCTAGGCAAATCCGGGGGGCCGTAACCCTGAGACACGATGCCGAGCCGTTTCAGGCGAAGCGACCGATCCCACGCTGCCGAGAAAAACCTCTAGCGAGCGAGTGAGGTGCCCGTACCCCAAACCGACTCAGGTGGGCCGGTAGAGAATACCGAGGCGATCGAGAGAACCCTGGTTAAGGAACTCGGCAAATTACCCCCGTAACTTCGGGAGAAGGGGGACCACGGTAGGGTGAAGGACCTCGCGTCCGGAGCCCGACGTGGTGGCACAAACCAGGCCCAAGCGACTGTTTACTAAAAACACAGGTCCGTGCTAAGTCGTAAGACGACGTATACGGACTGACGCCTGCCCGGTGCCGGAACGTTAAGGGGAGGGGTCAGCCACCTTCGGGTGGTGAAGCTCTGAACCTAAGCGCCGGTAAACGGCGGCCGTAACTATAACGGTCCTAAGGTAGCGAAATTCCTTGTCGGGCAAGTTCCGACCTGCACGAATGGCGTAACGACTTGGGCACTGTCTCAACCAGGGACTCGGCGAAATTGCAGTACGAGTAAAGATGCTCGTTACCCGCGGCAGGACGGAAAGACCCCGGGACCTTTACTGCATCTTGGTGTTGGGTTCTGGCATGTGTTGCGTAGGATAGGCGGGAGGCTGTGAAGCCCCGGTTTCGGCTCGGGTGGAGCCAACCTTGAAATACCGCCCTTCACATGCTGGGACTCTAACCTTGGCCCGTGATCCGGGTCGGGGACAGCGCCTGGTGGGCAGTTTAACTGGGGCGGTTGCCTCCTAAAGTGTAACGGAGGCGCCCAAAGGTTCCCTCAGCCTGGTTGGCAATCAGGCGTCGAGTGCAAGGGCACAAGGGAGCTTGACTGTGAGATCGACGGATCGAGCAGATGCGAAAGCAGGGCCTAGTGATCCGACGGCGCTCTGTGGTAGGGCCGTCGCTCAACGGCTAAAAGGTACCCCGGGGATAACAGGCTGATCGCTCCCAAGAGTCCATATCGACGGAGCGGTTTGGCACCTCGATGTCGGCTCGTCTCATCCTGGGGCTGGAGCAGGTCCCAAGGGTCGGGCTGTTCGCCCGTTAAAGAGGCACGCGAGCTGGGTTTAGAACGTCGTGAGACAGTTCGGTCCCTATCCGCCGTGGGCGCAGGAGACTTGCGGGGAGCTGCCCCTAGTACGAGAGGACCGGGGCGGACGGACCTCTGGTGTGCCAGTTGTCGCGCCAGCGGCATGGCTGGTTAGCCACGTCCGGCAGAGATAAGCGCTGAAAGCATCTAAGTGCGAAGCTCGCCTCAAGATGAGGTCTCCCACGGGGTTGACCCGGTAAGGCCCCTCGTGGACTACGAGGTCGATAGGCCGGAGGTGGAAGCACGGCAACGTGTTGAGCCGACCGGTACTAATAGGCCGAGGACTTGGCTTTTGCTCGCGCTCGCTATCGTGTTCCGAGCTCTGCTCGGGGCTCGCACCTTCCAAACCGTCGGATCCACGGCGGATCCGAGGCACCGTTTCGGTGGCCATGGCGGAGGGGAAACACCCGGTCCCATCCCGAACCCGGAAGTTAAGCCCTCCAGCGCCGATGGTACTGCCCGGGCGACCGGGTGGGAGAGTAGGTCGCTGCCGGAACACCTTGCGAGAGAGCCGCCTTCGGGCGGCTTTCTCGCTTTCCGGCCTCCTCCGACCTCGGCCGGCAGGCCTCCGGGTACGCTAGCTGGCGCCATGCCCAAAGCCTTCGCGTCCTCGCCCCGCTCTCCGCCGACCTCCCGGACCGCACCTCGGGGGCTCCCCCGCGACATCCGGGACGAGCTGAACCGAACCGCCCGGGCGGGCAAGCAGCAGGCCGCCATGGCCCGGCTGGAACGGGCGATCGAGTTGCTCGAGCGGGATGACGGGAAGGGGGCGGCGAGCGAGGCGCGAAAGGCGAAGGAGATCGCTCCTCGCTCGCCGACCGTCCGGGAGATCCTGGGGTTGGCCTGTACGTCCAGGGCCGTTTCGGCGAGGCGCTCCCGGAGATGCAGGCGTACCGACGGATGTCCGGGCGAGCCGATCAGAACCACATCATCGCTGACTGTCTCCGCGCGGCCGGCCATCCCGAGCGCGCCGTACCGCTCGCCGAGGAGGCCCTCGCCGCTCGCGGCGTTCCGCTGTCCGCGAAGGCGGAGGCGGTGATCGTGGCGGCGAGCGCGCTGGCGGACATGGGCAAGTTCGACGAGGCGCTCGGACTGTTGCGGCGGGTGAAGACCAGGGACGACGTGGCCGGCTCGAGGTGCTTCGCGTGTGGTACGTGATAGCCGACATCCTCGAGCGCGCGGGCCGGACGCAGGAGGCCGAGCGAACGTTCCGCAAGATCATGCGGCACGACCCGGCGGCGTACGACGTCGCCGAGCGGCTGGCTCAGCTCGGCTGAGCAGGCTCCTCGCCGGCGAGCTCCCGCTCCCGCCGCTTGGTCCAGTAGCGCACTAGCCCCATGGCGTTCATCCGGATGGAGGACAGGAGCTGCAACCGCTCCTCGAGCGCGTCGAGGTCGAGCGTCGCTTCCGAGCCGGTCTCGATGTCTCGAGCGCTCTCCCGGACGAGCCGTTCCGCGATCTCGTCGAGGTCGTCGGTCGTCTCCAGCGCCTCCCGGACGGCCTCCGCCCAGCTCCGCACGCGCTGCTCGGCCAGGTCGCACGTCCGGTCGATGTCGTGGATCGGGCCGAAGTGGGCGAACAGGAGCACCGAGGAGGCCCGGGAGCGGATCCGCTCGATGCTGTCGATCGCGAGCTCGAGGTCGAAGTCCGGGGGAGGTGTCGCCGGTCGAAGCACGGGGAAGTCGGGCACGTGGATGCCGAGCGCATCGCCGGTCAGCACGGCACCGGATTCCGAGTCGACCAGCGCCACATGGTGCGACGCGTGGCCCGGCGTGTACAGGACCTCGAGATCCCTGCTGCGCAACTGGATGCGGTCACCGTCCTCCATGGCCCTCAGCCGATCGGCCGGCACCGCATCGACCGGTCCGAACCACTCGGCCATCCGTTCCTCTCCGTAGACGCGCTTCGCGCTGGCCACCAGCTTGGTGGGGTCGGCGAGATGCGGCGCGCCCCGTTCATGCACCCAGATCGTTGCCCGTGGAAACGCCGCAGCCAGGCGCCCCACGCCGCCGGCGTGGTCCAGGTGGATGTGGGTCAGCACGACGTTGGCCAGGTCCGAGGGGCCGACCCCGAGCGAGGCCAACCCTTCCGTCACGGGCTCCACCGACGTCGTGGGGCCGGTCTCGACGATCGTCGGCTCCTCGTCGTGCGAGCAGATACGCGGCCGTGGACCGGTCGCGTCCGGCCATCAACGTGTCCACGGCCGTGATGCCGGGCGCCACCTCGAACGGGACCGCGCGCATGGCCGAAGTGTATCGGTGGTGCCATGCATGTCGTGCCGGCGGCTGCCGGACCGGCGTGTCACTGGGTCCTGCTAGCGTCCCGTCGAGGGAGGAGGATGGTGAGCGGGATGGTGAGCGGATGGTGACGGTCAACGTCGTCGTGCTCGCGGGCACGGTGGCCGCGGATCCGGTGGATCGCACGATGCCGTCGGGCGACGAGGTCACCGAGCTCCGGCTTTCGGTTCCGGAGGCAGGAAAGCGCCTCCTCCCCCTTCCGGTCGCCGTGTGGCACAAGACCGTGGGCAAGCGCGCGGTCAAGGGCATCGCCAAGGGCGACGACGTTCTCGTCTACGGCCAGCTTGCCAGGCGGTTCTACCGGAGCGGAGCCGGCGCCCGGAGCCTCACCGAGGTGGTGGCTACCGGGATCAAGAAGCTCGACCCCGAAGAGGAGGAGTAGGCGGCCGCCGGGCGATGACCGCCCGCGGATCACTCCGAGGGCTCGAGCGGTCGGATGACCATGCCGGTCCGGGGCTTCGGCCAGAAGAACGTGGACTTCTGGGGCAGCTGTTCGCGCCGGTCGATCACCGACCGGATCCTGGCGGCCGTGGTGGGCGGCAGGAACAGCGCCGCGTCGGCCAGGCCCAGCCGCACGGCGTCCTCCGCCTTCACCGCGTCGGGCGTGAACGCGAGGTCCGTCGTCTCGGCCGTCGAGCACCAGGCGGTGAAGGGCCGACACCGTGGGCGGCTCGCCTTCCAGCCGGCCCACGCGGTGGACGAGCTCGCCGCCTTCCATGGCGGCCGAGCCGAAGACCATGGCCTCGTCGTCCACCTGGTCCAGCACCTCCTGCAGGTCCCGGACCCGGGCTCCATCCATGGGAGGAGCGCCGGAGCGCACGATCCGGTGGTAGGGCAGGACCGGCGGGTCCTCCGCGACCGCGTCCATGAGCAGCATCATGGTTCGGTCCCACGGTCCGGGCCCGTGGGCGGCACGCATCTCGTCTCGAAAGGCCAGGGCCATGGCGTACCGGTGGTGGCCGTCGGCGATCAGCACCGTTTCCCCGGCCAATTCCGGCCCCACGCCCTCCTCGTCGTCGGCCATCCACAGGCGATGCGTGACCCCTTCCTCGTCCAGGACCTCCGCGAGCGGTTCGGTCTTCCCCGCTCGCTCCAACAGGGCGGCGAGCGATGGCGACGGCTCGAAGAACACGGCGTGGATGCACGAGAGGTTGGCCCGGATCTCCCTGATGAGCCGGAGGCGGTCCTCCACCGGGCCATGGGCCGTCCGTTCGTGCGGGACGATCGAGCCTCCCCACTCCTCCAGCTCCACGGCACAGATCAACCCACGGATCCGTCGGCGCCGGCCATGCAGGGTGAAGCGCATCTCGTACGGGAAGTAGGACGGTCGCGGCGTCGGGACCAGGATGCCCTCGGCACGCCACGCCCGGAACTGGTGGGAGGCCCGCCTATACTTGTTGCTGGTCCCGTCGTCTCCCGGACGGTCCTCGCCGAGGTCGATCCGAATGACGTTGTGGGGGCTCGCATGCAGGTACCGGCGTTGCTCCTCGGGCGAGATCGTGTCGTAGGGCGGAGTGGTGACCCGGTCCAGCGGACCGACCCTGGATCGATCGAAGAGCAGGCCGACGAACGGTGAGATCTGAGGCACGGCGACCCTGTGTATAGCAAACGGCTGGAGCGCGAGACGGCGTACGACCTGTTCTCCAAGGGCGTGCGGTTCCTGGAAGAGGGCCATCCTCACCAGGCGGTCATGATGCTGTCCATGGCCAAGCTGATCGAGCCGGACAAGGGTTCGATCCGGTCGGCGCTGGGACGAGCGCTGTTCATGACGGGGCGGATGGCCCGGGCCCGCCGCGAGTTCGCCAAGGTCGTGGACATCAACCCCTCGGACGACTGGGCCCACTTCGCGCTCGCCCTGGCGTGCGAGCGGACGGGGGAGCGGACCCGGGCCATGGCCCATCTGAAGCTGGCCATCGCCATGCGTCCGGGGGTCGACCACTACGAGCGGGCGCTCCGACGGCTGGCCGGCTGATGCTGGCGGCTCGCTACGACGTCCTCCTGTTCGATCTTGACGGTGTCCTGTACCGGGGGGACGAGCCGGTGCCGGGCGCACCGGAGACGATCGGGGCCCTGCGGGAGGCCGGGGCCCATATCGTCTTCCTGACGAACAACTCCTCGCGGACACCCCAGCAGGTCTGCTCCAAGCTCGACGCGATGGGCGTCTCCGCGGTCGCCTCCGAGGTCGTGACGTCGGCCATCGCGACCGCGGACCTGCTGGCCTCGCGAGGCGGGGGGACCGCCTTCGTGATGGGCGGCGACGGCGTCGTGGGCGCGCTGACGGACGCCGGGCTGCACGTGCTGGACGGCGAGCCCGAAGCGGTCGACCTCGTCGTGATCGGCATCGACGACGATCTCACCTATGCGAGCCTGAGGACCGCCTGCGTCTTGGTACGAAGGGGCGCCCGGCTCGTGGCGACGAACGCCGATCCCACGTTCCCCGGGACCGGCGGCGAGCTGTGGCCGGGCGCCGGAGCCCTGGTCGCGGCAATCACGACGGCGACGGGCGTCGAGGCGGAGGTGGTGGGCAAGCCCCACGCGCCGCTGTTCCATGCCGCCCTCCGCCGGGCCGGCGGCACGACCCCGCTCGTGATCGGGGACCGACTGGACACGGACATCGCCGGGGCGAGCGCCCTCGGCTGGGATTCGCTGCTCGTGCTCAGCGGCGTGGCCACGGAGGAGGAGCTGGCCGACTCGCCCTTCCGCCCGACGTACGTGGCCCCGGACGTGAGCGCCCTGCTGCTCGACGACGTGGTTCGGGCTTCGAGCTCCTAGAGGAAGTCGGGCCGGGGCGGGACCTCCCGGTGGGCCTGCCGCTCACCCCGTCCCCGGAAGAACAGCCACGTGACGGCCGCGCCGAAGGCGAACCCGCCCACGTGCGCCCAGTAGGCCACGCCTCCGTTCACGTCGGCGCCAAGGCTTCCCACTCCGCTGAATAGCTGCAAGACGAACCAGAACCCAAGCACGGCGACCGCCGGAAGCTCGATGGCCGTGATGAAGAAGAAGAAGACGATCGTGTAGACGCGGGCTCGCGGGAACAGCACGAGGTAGGCGCCGAGGATCGCGGCGATGGCGCCGGACGCGCCGATGTTCGGCACGGTCGAGCTTGGTCCGAAGGCGAGCTGCAGGGCCGTGGCGGCCAGGCCCCCCAGGAGATAGAACGCGATGAACAGCGGCCGTTTCAGCCGAGTCCTCGACGTTGTTGCCGAAGATCCAGAGGAACAGCATGTTGCCGGCGATGTGGAGCCACCCGCCGTGCAGGAACATCGACACCAGGATCGACAGGTTCACGTTCTTGTTCGGGCACCGCTGCTGGAGGGCCCGTTGGAGCTGGGCCCCAACCCCCGGCCCGAGCTGCGGCCCCAGTTCCGCCTCGATGGCCTGCCGGGCGGCCACCCCTCCCTCCGCCAGGCTGGTCTGGTGAACGACCTCCCACGGCACGAGGGCGTGACAGTAGAAGAAGAAGAACGTGCGCGTATCGCTGTTCGCGCCGAGGGTCGGCTGCCACAGCAGGAAGACCACGACGTTCACCGCGATGATGGCGAGCGTGATCCACGCCGTGCGGGTCGTGGGGTTTACGTCGCGGATCGGGATCACGCGCCGCTTCCCTCGGCCCTCACGAGCCTCCGGCCCTCACGCACGCGAGACTAGCAGGCAAGGATGGGCCGGTGGCGCCCGGGTATCCTTGTGGCCACGAAGGAACGTGGAGGCCACCATGCAGAAGCTGTCGCCGGCACGGGCCCAGGAGATGGCCCGCTCGGTCATGCAAGGCGAGAAGCGGGAGCAGGTCCAGAAGTTCGCCCGGGACCTCCTCGACTGGTCCAACAAGAACCGCCAGCGCCTCACCGAGGCGGTGCAGCGCGAGGTCAAGTCGCAGCTCAAATCCCTGGGGGTGGCCGGCCGCGACGAGGTCGATGCGCTCAAGAAGCGCGTGCGCGAGCTGGAACGCCAGCTCGGCGGGACCACGACGGCCACGAAGCCGGCAGCCAAGCGGTCACGGGCCAAGAAGCCCACGGCCGCCAAGAAGCGCAGCGCGGCCAGGTCGGCCAAGGCCTGAGCCAGGCCACGGTGACCCGCCGGCGGCTGGATGCCGAGCTGGTCCGGCGCGGGCTGGCCCGCACCCGCACGGAGGCGGAGGACGCCGTCCGAGACGGCTTGGTCGTGGTGGGGGGCCGCCCCGCGAGCAAGCCGTCGACGCTGGTCCGTGCGGACGAGGCCCTGCAGGTCGCGGGGCAGCCCGGCCGGTTCGTCTCCCGGGGCGGTGACAAGCTCGACGCGGCCCTGGATCGTTTCGGGGTGCCCGTGGCGGGCCGCGACGCGCTGGACGCCGGTGCGTCCACCGGCGGCTTCACCGATTGCCTGCTGAAGCGAGGGGTGGCGCGGGTCGTGGCCGTGGACGTGGGGTACGGCCAGCTGGCCTGGTCACTCCGCCGGGACTCCAGGGTCGTCGTCCTCGAGCGCACGAACGTGCGCGACCTCGTCCCGGCCGATCTCCCGTTCGCCCCGCAGGTCGTGGTGGCCGACCTGTCGTTCATCTCCCTTCGGCTCGCCCTGCCGGCCCTGGCCGGGGTGGCGGTGGCGGGCGCGGACCTGGTGCTGCTGGTCAAGCCGCAATTCGAGGCGAGGGCACAGGACGTGGAGAAAGGAGGCGTCGTTCGCGACCCCGGCGTGTGGCGGCGGGCGCTGGAGGAGGTCGCCGAGGCTTGCCAGGGATCGGGAGTCAGGCCGACCCGGGCCATGGCATCGCCGCTCCTCGGCCCCGCGGGCAACGTCGAGTTCTTCCTCCACGCGGTCAAGGACGGGGGGGCCGAGCCCCCGGACCTCGACGACGCGATCGGCGAGGGCCTCCACATCGGAGGCGGATCGTGAACGCGGCCGGGTTCGTCGTCCATCCGGCTCGCGAACCCGCGATGGCGGCGGCCAAGCGCTTGTCGCAATGGTTCGAGGACCGCGACGTCGAGGTTCGGTGGTTCGATGCCGCGAACGGCGACGCTCGGATGGCCGGTGACTTCGCGGAAGGGCCTCGACCTGATCCTGTCGGTGGGGGGAGACGGCACGTTCCTGCGCGCGGCCCACGTTGCTTCCGGCGCGGGGTGCCCGGTCCTCGGGGTGAAGGTCGGCCGCATGGGATTCCTGACCGAGGTGGAGCCGGAGGAGGCGCCTCCGCTCCTCGAGCTGGTCGCGGAGGGCAGGGCCAGGATCGAGGAGCGCCTGGCCGTGCTGGCCGCGCCGGAGAGCGGCGACTTCGAGCCCCAGTGGGCGTTGAACGAGGTCATCGTGGAGAAGCGAGCCCGCCACCGTCTGGTCCGTCTGGCCTTGTTCGTCGGCGACGTCTACGTCACGACGCTCTCCGCCGACGGGGTCATCGTGGCCACGCCCACCGGGTCCACGGCGTACTCGTTCTCGGCTGGGGGGCCGATCGTGACCCCCGACATCCCGTGCCTGCTCGTCACGCCGGTGGCTCCCCACATGGTGTTCGACCGGACCCTGGTGATCGGCGCCGACGACACGGTGAACGTGGAGGTGGTCGGCGACGAGCCCGGGCTGCTCTCGGCCGACGGGCGAAAGAGCCTGGAGCTTCCGATCGGCTCGAGGGTCCGGATCGGCGCGGCCCCCAACCCCGCTCGCCTGGTTCGCCGGGAAGACGCCCCGCCGTTCCACGCGCTGGTCCGGGAGAAGTTCGGGCTCCCCGGTGGGGAGGGCTGACCGGCCGGGCCGGCACCCCTGGGGGCGGGCGGGTTCGGATACCCTTGTCGTGCCGATCCGATTCGGCGCGGACCGCCCGGCGGTCCGCGCGGTGGGAGGCGATCGACACGTCCACATCGAGGGCCAGGAGCCTGCTTCGGCGGCCGCAACGGAGGGAGCGGCCACAGCAGGGCATGGCCCGGGTCGACGCCCGGACCAAGCGCCTCGTGGGCCGGATGCAGCCGGGCGACGTGGCCGTCCTTGACCACGAGGACCTGGACAGGGTCTCGGCCGAGGGCCTGGTTGGGGCGGGGGTGGCCGCGGTGGTGAACGCGGGACGCTCGATCACCGGCCGGTACCCCAACCTCGGGCCGCTGATCCTCCTGGACGCGGGGATCCCTTTGGTGGACGGCGTGGGACCGCTGTTGTTGCGAAAGGTGAGGGAGGGCGACCTGGTCAAGGTCGATGGGGACCGCATCCTGGTGGGCGACCGGTTGCTGGCGGTGGGGGTCAGGCAGAGCGAGGAGTCGGTTCGCCTGGCCATGGAGGAGGCCCGTGCCGGACTGGCCGAGCGCTTCGAGAGCTTCGCCCGCAACACCGTGGACTTCATGCAACGCGAACGCGACCTGTTGTTCGGAGGATCGGGCCTCCCCGCGCTCCAGCACGAGTTGGCCGGCAGGCCCGTCCTGGTGGTCGTTCGGGGCTATCGGTACAAGGAGGATCTGGCAGTCCTGGGCCCGTACATCCGGGACGTGCGGCCGGTGCTCGTCGGCGTCGACGGTGGCGCGGACGCCCTCATCGACGCGGGGTACGCGCCCGACCTCATAATCGGTGACATGGACAGCGTGTCCGACTCCGCGCTGCGGCTCGCCTTGTCCCGGCCGAAACGCTTGCGGCGCAAGCAACCGACGGAGATCATCCTCCACGCCTACCGGGACGGCTTCGCCCCAGGACAGGCCAGGCTGGAGGACCTCAGCGTCCCGTACACGATGGTGCGGGCGGCGGGGACGAGCGAGGACGTCGCCCTGCTCCTGTCCCACGAGAAGGGCGCCGACCTGATCGTCACCGTGGGCAGCCACGGGAACCTCCGCGAGTTCCTCGACAAGGGGCGGATGGGGATGGCCAGCACGTTCCTGGTGCGACTGCGGGTGGGGGAGACTTGATGGACGCGAAGGGCGTGTCTCGCGTCTACACGCCCAGGATCCGGACCCGCGACACGGTGTTCCTGATCGGGGCCGCGATCGTCGTGATGATCTTGATCATCGCCATCTCCCCGGTCCTGAGCACCTACGTGACGCTCCTGTTCGAACGGTTCCGTCAGTGGCTGTTCCATCTGAAGGAGCTGATTTGATCTCGTTCCGTTACCACATCTTCACGATCGTCGCGATCTTCCTGGCCGTGGGGCTGGGCCTGCTGTTCGGGTCGTCCGTCGTCCAGCCCGCGCTGATCGAGGACCTTCGGAAGCAGGCCAACCAGCTCAGCCAGGACCTGTCCGACACGCGGGCGGAGGTCAACGACCTCAAGGCCCAGGTGAGCGCGTTGCAACGGGCGGGCGACATCCTGCCCTCGCTCGACCCGGGAACGCTGACCGGGGTCCCCGTCGTGCTGGTCACCCACGACGGCGTGGACGCCCGCCTGCTGTCCCAGACCCGGCAGTCGCTCTCGGAGGCCGCCGTCAAGATCGTGGCCGAGCTGTCCGTCACGGACCGCATGACGGTCGCAGACGAGCCGTCCCGGCAAGCGCTGGCCCAGCTTCTGGGGATGGCGAGCGACACCGATACTCCGACGCTCCAGGCCCGGGCGGCGGAGGTGCTCGCCCAGCGCCTGGCGGTGGGCCAGCCCCGACGCCTCGTCCCGCCGCCCGGCACCGACATCCTGGACGGGCTCCTGGCCGCGAACTTCCTCACCTCCCTGCCCGGGTCCCCGGCCATCTCGCGGGCGGACCTCCCGGGGATCGGGGGCAAGGGCCAACTGGTGATCGTCCTGTCCGGTGGGCAGGGCGAGCCCCTGATCGACCCGCAGGACTTCTTCGTGCCGCTGGTCGACGGGTTGGTCCAGCGGGATGCCACCGTCGCCGCCGGCGAGAGCGCGTCCACCGAGTACCCGTTCGTCCCGGCGCTCCGGGCCGATGGAGCGGCCGGTGACGGCACGCGCATGGTGACCGTGGACGACCTCGACTTCTCGGTGGGCGGGGCGGCGCTTGTCCTCGGGCTGGAGCGGCTCCTGTTCCTGGGACAGGGCGGCAACTACGGGATCAAGACCGGAGCGATCCGCCGCCCTCCCGCCCCTCACGTGACCCACCGGCAGGGTCTGCGCGCTCGTCGCAGCCCGCAACGAGGCCGATCGGATCGTGGCCACGGTGTCGGCGCTCCGCTCCCTTCCCGAGGTCGCGGAGGTCGTGGTGGTCGACGACGCCTCAACCGACGGGACGAGCTCCGCGGCCCTGGCCGCCGGGGCGAGCGTCATCCGGGTCCGGCGCCGAGCGGGCAAGGGCCGGGCCCTGGAGGGGGCGCTCCGACGGCTCCCGCCGGCCGAGGTCTGGCTCCTGGCCGATGCGGACCTCGGCCACACCGCCGCTTCCCTCGGGCCGGTCCTGTCCGAGGTGCTCGAGGGCCGGGCCGACCTGGCGGTTGCCATGCTCCCGCCGGCCGAGGGCGGAGGGTTCGGGCTGGTGAAGCGTTCGGCCCGGCGGGCCATCAGGCTGCTGAGCGGGTTCCGGGCCCGCGAGCCGCTGTCCGGACAGCGGGCCATCACCGAAGAGGCGCTGGAGGCCTGCCGTCCCCTTTCGGCCGGCTTCGGGCTGGAGACCGGGATGACCATCGACGCGGTTCGCCGGGGGTTCCGGGTGATCGAGGTCGGAGCGGACCTCGATCACCGGGCCACCGGACGTGGCCTTCGGGGCTTCGCCCACCGAGGTAGGCAGGGGATCGACGTCGTGTTCGCGGTCCTGCCGAGGGCCTTGGGGCTTCGATGAGCGTGTGGGAGGGGCTGAGAGCGGAGAACTATCGCGGCGAGCGGCTTCCGATGACGCTCGGGCTGGTGGCCATCGCCCCGGGAGCGATAGCCGGACTGCTCGTCGGCCTGGCGCTTCTGGCCGGCCGGGCCGAGTCGCTCGACGCGGCCGCGTGGATCTCGCTCGGCGGCAGCCTCCTGGTGTTCGCCGTCGGGCTGGTGGACGACCTCACGCCTCCCGGCCCTCGGGGACTTCGCGCGCACCTGCGGGCGGTGGCGTCGGGCCACATGACCACGGGCATCCTCAAGCTGCTGGTCATCGCGGGGAGCTCGGTCGTCGTGGTGGCGGCTCAGCCCGTCCACCCCGGCGCCACCCGCCTGGCCGGCGTGGTCCTCGTAGCCGCCTGCGCCAACCTGTGGAACGGGTTCGACGTCCGCCCGGGCCGGGCCCTCAAGTTCTTCGTCCTCACCGCCGGGACCGTCCTGTTGGCCGGGGTGCCCCTTCGGCTGGCGCCGAGCGTGCCCGGCGTCCTGCTCGGCGCGATCGTGGCCCTCCCGGCGGATCTCCGGGAGCGGGCGATGCTCGGCGACGGGGGATCGAACCTCCTGGGGTTCACGGCCGGGCTGGGGCTGTACCTCGTGCTCCCGGCCCCAGTGGGTATGGGTGGCCGCCGCCATGGCGGTCGCGCTGAACGTGCTGGCCGAAACCGTCACCCTGTCGCGCCTGATCGAGGCCGTCGCGCCGCTTCGCTGGTTCGACCGGCTGGGAAGGGTGGCCGCCGCGGACTGACCGCGGAGGCTCGTCGCCCGCCCCGGGCGGAGCTTTCGGACCGAACCGGGCGCGGCCTGTCGACCGCCCTCTGCTAGCATGCAATCCCGAGGTGCAGAAAGAGCCGAAGTTCGTCTTCGTCACCGGCGGGGTCGCCTCGGGCCTCGGCAAGGGCATCACCACCGCCTCGCTCGGCCGCCTGTTCAAGTCCCGCGGCCTGCCGCGTCGCCCTCCAGAAGCTCGACCCGTACGTCAACGTCGACCCGGGCACCATGAACCCGTTCGAGCACGGCGAGGTGTTCGTGCTGGACGACGGGGCCGAGACCGACCTGGACCTCGGCCACTACGAACGGTTCACCGACGAGAACCTGCACCGCGGGATCCAACGTCACCACCGGCGCCGTCTACTCCGCGGTCATCCAGAAGGAGCGCCGGGGCGACTACCTGGGCAAGACCGTGCAGGTCATCCCGCACATCACCGACGAGATCAAGGAGCGGATCCGGTCGCTACGCCACGGCCGAGAACGCCGACCTGTTGATCGTCGAGGTCGGCGGCACGGTCGGCGACATCGAGAGCCTTCCGTTCCTGGAGGCCATCCGCCAGCTCCGGAACGAGGTCGGGCGGGACCGCTGCGCGTTCGTCCACGTCTCGCTGATGCCGTTCATCGGCCCCACCGGCGAGCTGAAGACCAAGCCCACGCAGCACTCGGTGAAGGAGCTGCGTTCGCTCGGCCTCCAGCCCGACGTGATCGTGTGCCGCTCCGACCGGCCCATCGGGCGCCACCTGAAGGAGAAGATCTCCCTTCTCTGCGACGTGCCGATGTCTGGCGTGATCTCCGCGCCGGACGCCGACTCCATCTACCGCGTCCCGCCACTCCTTCGTCAGGAGGGGCTGGACCGCGAGCTGGCGAACCATCTGCGGATCGACGCGGAGCCGGACTTCTCCGAGTGGAACGCCCTGGTCGAGCGGATCGACGCGGCGACCGACCCCGTCGTCGATCGCCATCGTCGGGAAGTACGTGAACCTCCGCGACGCCTACCTGTCGGTGATCGAGGCCCTTCGCCACGGGGGGTTCCACCACGGCGCGCGGGTGGACATCACGTGGGTCGTCCTCGGACGAGCTCGACCAGGCCGACGCCGCCACCGTCCTGGCGGGCGATCGACGGCATCGTGGTCCCCGGTGGGTTCGGGTGGCGCGGCATCGAGGGGAAGCTCGAGGCCATCCACTACGCGCGGGAGAGCGGCGTGCCGTTCCTTGGCCTGTGCCTCGGCTTGCAATGCGCGGTCATCGAGTACGCGCGCAACGTGTGCGGGCTGGAGGGCGCCAACTCCTCGGAGTTCGATCCGGCCACGCCGCACCCGGTGATCGACCTGCTGCCCGAGCAGAAGAACGTGACCGACCTCGGCGGGTCAATGCGCCTGGGGGCGCAGCCCTGCCACCTGGTGCCGGGCACCCGGGCCGCGGCGGCCTACGGTGAGCAGGTGGTGTACGAGCGGCACCGGCATCGCTACGAGGTGAACCCGGTCTACCACCAGATCCTCTCGGAGCACGGGCTGGTGTTCTCGGGCCTCTCGCCCGACGGCCGATTGGTCGAGATCATCGAGCTGCCCGACCATCCGTTCTTCATGGGGGGGCAGTTCCATCCGGAGCTTCGATCCCGGCCCACCCGCCCGCACCCGCTGTTCCGCGAGTTCGTGGGGGCGGCGCACGCCCGTCGCACGGCATCGGCGGGGCGCCCCGTCCCCGTCTCCGGCTGACGGGCCCGTGGAGCCGCGGTCCGCGAGGGAGGCCTTTGCGGGCCGGCTGATCCGGGTCCAGGTCGAGTCCTGGGACGGCCACGACTTCGAGGTGGTCCGCCATCCCGGAGCCGCGGCGGTCCTGCCGGTGACGCCGGGAGGTGACGTGCTCCTGGTGCGACAGTTCCGCCCCGCCATCCGCAGGAAGCTCCTCGAGATCCCGGCCGGCGTCCTCGACGTGGACGGGGAGGACGCCGCTCGCCTGTGCGGCTCGAGAGCTGTTCGAGGAGACGGGCTACCGGCACACATCGCTCGAGTTCCTGGGGGGCATCTACACCTCGGCGGGATTCGCCGACGAGTACATCCACCTGTTCGTGGGCGCAGACGGCCTCCAAGCAGGAGGGATCCCCCGAAGACGGGATCGAGTTGCTGCGCAAGCCGTTCGACGAGATGGTCGACGCGGCTCGGGCCGGACGCGTGCGTGACGCGAAGACCGCGGTGGCGCTGCTTCTCGCCGCGGCGAGAGGATCCCCGGGGTGAGCCGCCCGCTGCCGGGGCGGCCCTTCGGGGTCGGGTACGCTTCTGGACGCATCCTGGCCAGGAGAGGGAGCCGAACGTGATCGTCGGGATCCCGAGAGAGGTCAAGGACAACGAGTTCCGGGTGGCGGCCACACCCGAAGGGGTCCGCGAGCTCACGAGGGCGGGCCACGAGGTGGTCGTGGAGGCGGGCGCCGGCACGGGCTCAGCCCTCCCAAACGAGCGGTTCGCGGCTGCCGGCGCCGAGATCCTGCCCGACGCCGGCGCGGTCTTCGACGCTTCGGACATGATCCTGAAGGTCAAGGAGCCCCAGCCGCAGGAGTACGAGCGGTTCCGGGAGGGCCAGATCCTGTTCACGTACCTCCACCTCGCGGCGGACAAGCGCCTGACCGAGTTCCTCATGGAGCGAAAGGTGGCGTCCGTGGCCTACGAGACCGTCCAGCTCGAGGACGGCCGCCTTCCGCTCCTCGCCCCGATGAGCGAGATCGCCGGGCGGATGGCCCCGCACGTCGGTGCGAACTTCCTGGAGCGGCCGTACGGGGGCCGCGGGGTGCTGATGGGCGGCGTTTCCGGCGTCGCCCCCGCCCGGGTCCTGGTGCTCGGCGCTGGGATGGCCGGGCTGAACGCGGCGTGGATCGCCGCCGGCATGGAGGCGGAGGTCGTCGTGCTGGACAGGAACGTGGACCGCCTGCGGTTCGTCGATCAGGTCCAGCGGGGCCGGATCCAGACCGTGATGAGCAGCGTGCTCGCCATCGAGCGAGCTCGTGCCGGAGGCCGACCTGGTGATCGGCGCGGTGCTCGTGCCGGGAGCCCGGGCGCCGAAGCTCGTCACCGAGGACATGGTGCGGACCATGCGGCCCGGCGCCGTGATCGTGGACATCTCGATCGACCAGGGGGGCTGCGTGGAGACCGCCCACATGACCACCCACTCCGATCCGGTGTACGTCGTGCACGACGTGGTCCACTACTGCGTGGGCAACATGCCGGGAGCCGTCCCGCGCACCTCCACCTACGCGCTCACGAACGTCACGCTCCTGTACGCGCTCGAGATCGCGGCGAACGGGCTGGAGGAGGCCGTCAGGCGCGATCGCGCGCTGGCGCACGGCGTGAACGTGTACGCGGGACAGGTGACGAACCAGGGCGTGGCCGAGGCGCACGGCCTTGCGTTCGTGCCGCTCGATAGCCTCGTCGACGGCTTGTCCTAGAGGCGCGCGCCGGAGGAGGCAAGTGGCTCAGGTCGTGTCGACCCAGATCGAGCGGTTCCTGGATCACCTGTCGGTGGAACGGGGGCTGTCCGGGAACACGGTCTCGGCGTACCGGCGGGACCTGGCGCGCTACGCGTCGTTCCTCGCCTCCCGAGGCGTCCGCGACGCCCGGGCCGTGGACGACGCCGCGGTGGCGGGATTCGTGGCCCGGCTGTCCTCGTCGACCCACCACGAGGGGGAGCCCTACCGAGCCACCTCGGTGGTCCGGGCCCTGTCGTCGGTGCGGTCCTTCCACCGGTTCATGATGCGAGAGGGCCGGGCCGATCGGGACCCCTCGGCGGGCGTGGTCCGGCCGAAGCTCCCCCGATCGCTTCCTCGCCCACTCTCGGTCGAGGACGTCCAGCGGCTCCTGGCGTCGCCGCCCGACGGCACGCCTGCCGGCCTCCGGGACCGCGCGGTGCTGGAGACCCTGTACGGGGCGGGCCTTCGGGTGACCGAGCTCGTCGGCCTCGACGTGGACGACCTGGAGATGGAGGAGGGGAGCGTCCGGGTGCTGGGCAAGGGCAGCAAGGAGCGGGACGTGCCGCTCGGGCGGTACGCCCGAGCGGCACTGGCCGCCTACCTCACCCTCGGGCGCCCCGCACTGGCCACGGCCCGATCGCGCTCCGCGCTGTTCCTGAACCAGCGCGGCGGCCGGCTGACTCGCCAGGGCTGCGCCAAGGTCCTGGCGGCCCACGTGCGGCGGGCCGGCATCGGCAAGCGGGTGACGCCGCACACGCTCCGGCATACCTTCGCCACCCACCTGCTGGAGGGTGGGGCCGACGTCAGGGTGGTGCAGGAGCTCCTGGGCCACGCCAGCGTCGCCACGACGCAGATCTATACCCTGGTCACCAAGGAGCATCTTCGCGAGGTGTACTTCACGGCACATCCACGGGCCCGGCGGACCGGGGCCGTCGCGAGGGGGGACCGCGCGTGATCGACGAGACGCGGATGGCCGACCTTCGGGTCGTCCTTGACGAGCACCGCGACAACCTGCGGAAGGAGATCGTGGAGCTCGGCGGCAACCCCGACTCGGACGACGTCGAGATCGACGTGGAGCGAGGCTTCGCCGACAGCGCGCACAGCACGGCCGAGCGGGCCCGGCTGCTGTCGGTGATGAAGGCGCTGCGCTCGAACCTGCGCGACGTGAACCGGGCCGTGACCAAGATGGAGCTCGGGACGTACGGGACCTGTGAGTCGTGCGGCCAGCCCATCTCGGTCGAACGCCTGGAGGCCCTGCCGTGGGCCATCCTGTGCATCGACTGCAAGCATCGGGGCGAGGGCCGGTGACCGGTCCGTGACCACGGCCGGTCCCCAGGGTCCTGATCGTCGTGTGCGATTCCTTCGGCGTGGGAGACGCTCCCGACGCCGAGGCCTACGGCGACGAGGGCTCGGATACCCTCGGCAACTGCTCTCGAGCGGTGGGCGGGATCCACGCCCCGAACTTCGAGCGGCTGGGGCTCGGCCTGCTCACCGCGATCGAGGGCATGGCTCCGCGGGCCGGGCCGGGGACCGCCCACGGCCGGCTCACCGAGCGCTCGGCCGGCAAGGACACGACCACGGGCCACTGGGAGATGTGCGGCATCGTGCTCGAGCGCCCGTTCCCGCTGTATCCGAAGGGCTTCCCACCGGAGGTCATCGAGCCGTTCGAGGAGGAGATCGGCCGGAAGGTGCTGGGCAACAAGCCGGCGTCGGGGACCGAGATCATCGAGGAGCTCGGCGAGGAGCACATTCGCACGGGCCGCCCGATCGTGTACACGAGCGGCGACTCGGTGTTCCAGATCGCCGCGCACAAGGACGTCGTCCCGCTCCCCACCCTGTACCAGTGGTGCCGCGTGCGCGCGGCGCATCCTCACCGGCGAACACAACGTGGGCCGGGTCATCGCCCGGCCGTTCACCGGGACGCCCGGCCACTTCACCCGAACCCCCGAGCGGCGTGACTTCTCGGTGCCGCCCCCCGGGAGGACCGTCCTGGACTTCTGCCGCGACGGCGGGGTCGGCGTGTACGGCGTCGGGAAGATCCAGGACATCTTCGCCGGCCAGGGGATGACCGAGGCTCGCTACTCCGACTCCAACGACCATGGCGTCGACATCACGCTCGAGTACCTGGGCCGGCCCTCGCCGGCCCTCGTGTTCACGAATCTCGTGGACTTCGACAGCAAGTACGGCCATCGAAACGATCCGGCGGGCTACGCCGCGTGCATCGAGGCCCTCGACCCTCGCCTGGCCGAGCTGGAGGCGGCCCTGGACGGCGGGGTGATGTTCCTCACCGGGGACCACGGGTGCGACCCCACCACCCCGCCGACGGACCATTCCCGGGAGCGCACGCCGCTCCTCGCGGCCGGCGTGCCGGACGGCCCCGTCGACCTGGGGGCCCGCCCGACGTTCGCCGACCTGGGCGCGACGGTCGCCGACCTCCTGGCCGTCAAGACCGAGGGCCTGGCGGGGGAGAGCTTCGCCCCGGAGATCGGGCTGTGAGAGGCATCGATCGATCCTTGTCTCGACCGAAGGTTGACGGTTCGCCGGCCGGTGCTCCGCCGGGTCTGCACGAGCCTCGAGGTGAGGTCGATGGTTGTCTGGCCCGGCGCTACAAGGCCAAGGCGACCACGTCGTGACGGTGAAAGACCCTCGAGACGTGCTCGCCGCCAAGCGGGACGGCAGGCGCCTGGACCCGGAGGACCTGGCGGGCTTCGTCTCGGGGTTCGCCCGGGGCGAGATCCCCGACTACCAGGCCGCTGCGTTCCTGATGGCCGCGTTCATCCGGGGGCTGGACCCGGGCGAGACGTTGGCCCTCACCAGGGCCATGGTGGAATCGGGCCGGACCGTGGCGCTCACCGGGCTGTCCCGCCCCACGGTGGACAAGCACTCGACCGGGGGCGTGGCCGACGGCGTGACCCTGGCCTTCGTCCCGCTCGCGGCATCGCTCGGCCTGGCGGTGGCCAAGCTCTCCGGCAGGGGGCTGGGCCACACCGGCGGCACCCTGGACAAGCTCGAGTCCATCCCGGGCCTTCGCACCGACCTGTCGCCCGAGGAGCTCGTGGCCCAGGTGGAGCGAGGTGGGGTGCGCCGTGGCCGCGCAGACCCACGACATCGTCCCCGCCGACGGCGCCCTGTACGCGCTCCGCGACGCCACGGCCACCGTGCCCTCCATCCCGCTCATCGCGGCGAGCGTCATGTCGAAGAAGCTCGCCGTGGAGACCGAGCTCATCCTGCTCGACGTGAAGGCCGGCAGCGGGGCGTTCATGAAGACGCCGGAGGATGCCCGGGCCTTGGCCGAGACCTGCACCGCGCTGGCCGCCGATTGGGGGAGGCAGTGCCGGGCCGCGGTGACCGACATGTCCCAGCCTCTCGGCGAGGCCATCGGCAACGCCCTCGACATCGCGGAGGCCGTGTCGCTCCTCTCGGGAGGAACGCGGGGCCGCCTGCGGGATCTCTCCGTGCTGTTCGCCGGTGAGGCGCTGTCGCGCCTCACCGGCGTCGGCATGGGAGAGGGCCGCAGCGCCGCGGCGGCGGCCTTGGACTCGGGGAAGGCCCTCGAGGCGTTCCGGCGTCATGGTGGAGGCGCAGGGCGGCGACCCACGGGTCGTCGACGACCCGTGGGCCGTGCTCCCGGTGGCCCCGGTGCGCCGGCCCATCGAGGCCGACCGCACCGGCCACCTGGCCGCGGTGGACGCGGAGGCCTTGGGGCGGGCCAGCACCGACCTCGGAGCGGGGCGGAAGAGGAAGGGTGAGCCGATCGATCCGGCGGTCGGTATCGTGTTCCGGCCCAAGATCGGGGACCGGCTCGAGACGGGGGAGGAGATCGGGACGATCCACGCGCGGGACGAGGCCGCGGCGAGCGGGTGCGCTCCCCGCGTGCTGTCGGCGCTCACGGTGAGCCGAGGAGCCGGTCGAGCCTCCACCGCTCGTCCACGGCTGGTACGGCGGCTGAGGATCGGGAGGTCGGAGCCTGCCGTGGACAGCCTAAGTTCGCCCTCTACCTCCTCGTCGCTCTCGTGCCCGAGCCTGGTGCTCCACGAGTACGGGCACGCACTCGGCCGCCGACCGACTGGGCGACCCGAGCCCTCGGCGGTGGGGGAGGCTCACGCTCGACCCACGGCCGCTGATCGACCCCTTCGGGACCATCATCCTGCCCGGGCTGGCCCTGATCCTGGTCGCGGCCAACGCCGGCTTCGTCATCCCGGTGTTCGCCTACGCAAAACCCATGCCACTCGACCCGAGGTACCTTCGCAACCCGAAGCGGGACTCGCTGATCGTCGTCCTCTCGGGCCTGGGAGCGAACCTTGTGCTGGCGGCCGTCGCCGGGATCGCGCTTCGGTTCGGCCTGGCCGGTGAGGCCGCGACTTTCGCCTACGCCTGGCTCCTGGTGAACGTGTACATGTTCGTGATCCAGCTCATGCCCGTGCCGGGCCTGGACGGCTCGAAGCTGCTGGCCCGGGTACTGTCGCCGCGGGCGCGGGAGGTCTACCAGAGCCTGGACCAGTACATCGTCCTGTTCATGCTGGTCGATCTTCTTCCTGCTCGGGCGGCCCGTTCCTCAGCATCGTGAACGGCCTGTTCCGGCGCGGTCTGCACGGTCGTGGCCGGCGCCGCGAACTGCTGATCCTTCCCGGGAGCCGGCCGGTCGCCGCGCTATCATCGCCGACATCGACACGATGGCTCCTTCCACGTCGCCCCCGGACACCACGCGCAGGGCCAGGGTCCTGACGGGCTATCGGCCGACCGGTCCCCTCCACGTCGGGCACTGGTTCGGCAACATCCTCAACATGCGGAAGCTCCAGGACGAGCACGACGCGTTCTTCTTCGTCGCGGACTGGCACATGCTCACGACGGACTACGACCGGACCGAGCTGCTTGCCGGAACGGGTCCGGGGCCTGGTGCTCGACTGGCTGGCAGCCGGGATCGATCCGGCGAAGGCCACGGTCTACCGCCAGTCCGAGGTTCCGGAGGTCGCCGAGCTGGCCCTGCTCCTCGGCATGATCACGCCGCTCGGGTGGCTGGAGCGCGTGCCCACGTACAAGGAGCGCCTCCGCGACCTGGCCGAGCGCGACATCGCGAACTACGGGCTCCTCGGATACCCGGTGCTTCAGACCGTGGACATCACGATCGTGAAGGGCGAGCTGGTGCCGGTGGGGGAGGACCAGGTGTCGCACCTGGAGATCTCCCGGGAGATCGTCCGCCGGTTCAACCGGCTGTACGGCCCCGTGCTGGTGGAGCCCCAGCCGCTGCTCTCCGAGGCGCCCCTCATCCCCGGGCTCCGACGGCCGGAAGATGTCGAAGTCGCTGGACAACTTCATCGGCGTCCGCGACGAACCGGACGACATCCGAGCCAAGGTGCGGACCTTCATCACCGACCCCAAGAAGATCCGCCTGGGCGACCCGGGACGGCCCGAGATCTGCCCCATCTTCACGCTGCAGAGGCTGTTCTCGCGCCGGACACGCGTGGCGTGGATCGACGAGAACTGCCGCTCCGGCGCGCTGGGATGCGTCGAGGACAAGATGGACCTGGCCGACCGGATCGTCGAGTACTACCGCCCGTTCCGGGAGCGGCGCGCGGAGCTCGAGCGGACGCCGGAGATCGTGGACGAGGTCCTTGCCGAGGGCGCGGCGAAGGTCCGGCCGGTGGTGAGGACACGATGAAGGCCGTCCGACGAGGCGATGAACCTGGCATGAGCGACGAACGGACCGAGCCGGCGGGCAGCTTCGCCGTCGAGCTGCCGGTGTTCGCGGGGCCGTTCCGGCTCCTCGCGGACCTGATCTTGGAGCAGAAGGTCGACGTGTGCGACGTCTCGGTGGGAAGCGTCACCGACCTGTACCTCTCGTACTCGAAGCAGGCCGACAACTGGACCCTGGAGGAGGCGACGTGGTTCCTGGCGGTCTGCGCCGTCCTGCTGGAGCTGAAGGTCGGCCGGCTGATGCCGCGGCCGGAGGTCCTGGACGAGGAGGACATGCTGGGCGCCTCGCCCGACCTCGCGTACGCGCGGAGCCTGGAGCTCGCGGCCATCCGCCAGGTGGCCGGCGAGCTGGCCCGGCGGATGGAGGAGGAGGCGCTCCACTACACCCGGGACGCCGGCCCGCCGCCGGAGTTCGCCCACCTGTACCCGGACGTGCTCGAGCGGGTCTCGGCCCAGGACCTGGCGCGGATGGCCGCCGAGCTGCTCCGGCCGCCGCCGTCCCTCGACCTGTATCACGTCACGCCCATCCGGTACTCGATGGAGGACGCCGTGAGCGCCGTGACCGACGCGCCTTGGGCGGCTGGGGAGGGCCGGTTCCGCGACCTGGTGGCCGACTGCGAGGAGCGGATCCACGTGGTGGTCCGGTTCCTCGCCCTGCTCGAGCTGTACCGGGAGGGCAAGGTCGGGCTGGCCCAGGCGGAGACGTTCGGCGAGATCGACGTCGAGTGGCGAGGCGACGAGGGATGAGCGAACGGCCGGACGCGAGGCGCGCACTGGAGGCGCTCCTGTTCGTCTCGGACGAGCCGGTCGTCCTCGACCGTGCTGGCCCAGTCCCTGGAGATGGATCGGCGAGAGGTCGACCAGCTGTGCGACGAGCTGGCGCGTACCTACGAGGAGCGGGGGCCGGCATCGTGCTCCGGAGCGTGGCCGGCGGGTGGCGCCTGACCACCCATCCCGACGCGGCGCCGTTCGTGGAGCAGTACGTCCTGTCCTCCCGGCACGCCCGGCTGACCAAGGCGTCGCTCGAGACCCTGGCCATCGTGGCCTACAAGCAGCCGGTGACCCGGCACCAGATCGCCGGGATCCGGGGGGTGAACTCCGAGGGGGTCCTTCGGGCCCTGGTGGACCGAGGGCTGGTGGCCGAGGTGGGCCGGGAGGAGGGTCCGGGCCGCCCCATGGTGTACGGGACGACGCCGGACTTCCTGGAGCGCCTGGGCCTTCCCTCGCTCTCCGCGCTCCCGCCGCTCGCCCCGTTGCTCGGCAAGGCCGCGGGGGAGGAAGCCGAGGCCGAGGCGGGGGGCGAGTAGCTCCTTCGCCATGCCCGAGGAGCGGTTGCAGCGGGCCCTGGCCCGGGCGGGGTTCGGCTCGCGACGAGCCTCCGAGGACCTGATCCGCGAGGGCCGGGTGAGCGTGAACGGACGGGTGGCCACCCTGGGCGACCGGGTGGACCCCTCGAGTGACGTCGTCGAGGTGGACGGTCGCCGGGCCAGCGTCGACCCCGACCTCCGCTACCTCGCGCTCCACAAGCCAGCCGGGGTGACGACGACGATGCGGGACCCCCACGCCGAACGGGACCTCGGGGAGTACCTGCCGAAGGACGTCCGGGTCTTCCCGGTCGGCCGGCTGGACCGCGAGACCGAGGGGCTGCTGCTCCTCACGAACGACGGCGAGCTGGCCAACCGGCTCCTTCATCCACGACACGGTGTGGAGAAGGAATACCTGGCCGAGGTCGAGGGCATCCCGACGAAGCAGCAGATCGGGCGGCTGCGCCGGGGGGTGGACGCTCGACGACGGCCCGGCCCGAGCCGTGGCGGCCCGTTCGGTCGCTGGGGCCGGAAGCAAGGGCGCCGTGCGGTTGGTCATGGCGGAGGGTCGAAAGCGCGAGGTTCGCCGGATGCTCGCCGCCGTGGGGCTGCCGGTACGCCGGCTGATCCGTGTCCGGGTCGGGCCGGTGGCGCTGGGCCGGCTCCGACCGGGCGAGCGGCGAGACCTCACGCCCTCGGAGGTGCAGGGCCTGTACCGGGCCGCCGGGCTGTAGCACGGCCCGTGGCAACTTCGGCAGCGTGAGTCCCTGTAGCCTGAGGGCGCGAGCGAGCCATGACAGATCCGAAGGTCCGTGCGGCCCGGGGGGCCATCCGCGTGGCGGAGGACGCCACCGGCTCGGTGCTGTCCGCGACGGAGCGGCTGCTGTCGGCCATGCTCGAGCGGAACGGGGTGGCCGGCGACGACATCGTGAGCGTGTTCTTCACCGCCACCGACGACCTGCGCTCGGTATTCCCGGCGGAGGCGGCCCGGAAGATGGGCCTGGGCCACGTGCCGCTGCTCTGTGCCCGCGAGATCCCCGTCGAGGGCGCGATGCCGATGGTGGTTCGGGTCCTCATGCACTTCTACACGGAGCGTCCGCCGGACCAGGTGGCGCACACCTATCTCGACGGGGCGGAGTCCCTGCGCGATGACCTCAGGTGAGCGGGTGGCCGTGGTGGGGACGGGCCTGATCGGCACCTCCATCGCCATGGCCGCTCGAGCCGCGGGGGAGGAGGTCCGGGGGTTCGACGCCGACCCGACGGTCCTGGCCCGGGCGGCGGAGCGCTCGGGCCTTCGGCCGGGGAGCTCGCTGGCCGACGCCGTGGCAGGGGCCACGCTGGTGTTCCTGTGCACCCCCGTCCCGAGCATCGCCGGCCTGGCGGCGGAGGCGCTGGCCGCCGCCCCGGACGCCGTGGTCACCGACGTCGGGAGCGTGAAGTCTCACGTGGTGGTTGAGGTCGAGGGCACCGTCCAGGCTCGCGACAGGCAGCGATTCGTCGGTGGGCATCCCATGGGGGGCTCGGAGCGATCCGGGCCGGACTGGGCGTCGCCCTCGGTGCTGGACGGGATCGTGTGGGTGCTGACCCCCTCGCCGGGGACCGATGAGGCCGCGACAGCTCGCCTCTCGGCATGGGTGGAGAAGGTCGGGGCCAGGCCGATGGTGATGGACGCGTTCCACCACGACCGGCTGGTGGCCATGGTCAGCCACCTTCCCCAGGTGGCCTCGACCGCCCTGATGAGCCTGGCCGCCGCCGAGGAGGCGGGCGAGCCGGACATCCTGCTCCTGGCCGCCGGGGGATTTCGGGACCTGACCCGCCTGGCCGCCTCCAGCCCGCATCTGTGGAGCGACATCCTCCTGGCGAACCGGGAGCAGATCGCCGAGGCCATCGACCTGTACGCGAAGCGGTTGTCCGAGCATCCGGGACATGGTCCTTGCGGGGTCGGGCGGGGAGGTCGAGCGTGCGTTCGCCGAGGCGAAGGAGGCACGGTTGACGCTCGCCGCCAAGCCGACCGTGAAGACGGGGGTGGCCGTATTCCAGGTCGCCGTCCCGGACCGCCCCGGAGCGCTGGCCGACCTCACGGCGTGCCTGGGATCCGCCGGCGTGAACATCGAGGACCTGCAGATCGTGCACTCACCCGAGGGAGGGAGGGGCACCGTCCACCTGACCGTGGCGTCCTCCGCCGCCGCCGACGCTGCGGGGGCCCTCGAGGGGCGGGGGTTCGAGCCGCTCCGTTTGGCTTAGGGGGGTCCACGTGCGCGTCCTGGTGGAGCCGGGGGGGACCGTGGAGGGCGTGGCCACCGTCCCCGGGGACAAGTCCATCGCCCACCGATGGCTGATCCTGTCGGCCACGGGTCGGGGTGCGTCCAGGCTGGTCGGCCTCCCGCCGGCACTCGACGTGGGGTCCACGGCCAGATGCCTGGCAGCGATCGTTGGGATCGGGGCTCGACCTCCGCTCGAGGCTTGGGGTTCGAAGCTCGAGCCCCAGGGCTTCGCGGCTGGGTTGACGGTCGACGGCAGGGTTGTTGCGAGCATCCCGAAGGACGAGCTGGTGGTCGAGGGTCAGGGACGGGACGAGCTCCGAAGCACCCCTCGGTGCTCTCGATTGCGGGAACTCCGGCACCACGATGCGCCTGCTCACCGGGGTCCTGGCCGCTTCCCCCTTCGTCAGCCTGCTGACGGGAGACGACAGCCTTCGAGCGCGGCCCATGGAGCGGGTGGCCGTGCCGCTCCGGGAGATGGGAGCCTCCGTGCGCACCGACCACGGCCACCCGCCCGTGGAGGTCCACGGCGGCCCGCTGCGGGGGATCCGCCACGAGCTGGCCGTGCCCACGCGCCCAGGTGAAGGGAGCGATCCTCCTGGCGGGCGTCGCGGCGGACGGCGAGACCACGGTGGTCGAGCCCGTCCGGACCCGGGACCACACGGAGCGCGCCCTCCGCAGGCTGGGTGCGCCCGTCCGCCAGGAGGACGGGACCGTCGCCGTCTCCCGGTTCCAGCACGAGGGCTTCGAGGCGGAGGTGCCGGGCGACGTGTCGTCGGCAGCCTTCCTGGTGGCGGCGGCGGTCCTGACGGGGGGCGAGCTCACCATCCGACGCATCGGGCTGAACCCCACCCGAACGCACTTCCTGTCGGTCCTGGATCGGATGGGCGTCGGCACGGAACAGCGGGTGATCGGCGAGGAGCTCGGCGAGCCGGTGGGGGACCTGTTCGTGGCCCGCGCGGAGTGGCTGCGCGGCACCGAGGTGGCCGCCCGGGAGCTGCCCCTCGTGATCGACGAGGTGCCGGTGCTCGCGGCGCTCGCGGCCCACGCCGAGGGGGAGAGCCGGTTCGTAGGTGGCGCCGAGCTTCGAGCCAAGGAGAGCGACCGGCTGGCCGGGGTGGCCGAGATGGTCCGGGATCTGGGCGGCCGGGCCGGGGTCGAGGGTGAGGACCTGGTCGTGGAGGGCGGAGGCCTGGCCGGTGGCAGGGCCTCCGCCCGGCGCGACCACCGGCTGGCCATGGCCGCAGCCGTCGCCGCGCTGGGGCCCGGGCGGCATGCGAGATCGACGGCATGGAGATGGTCCGACGTGTCCTTCCCGGGCTTCCCTCAGACCCTCCGCGCTTTGGGCGCCAGGGTCGGGGCTGGCCTGACGTGGCCGCTCGGGTGGTGGCCATCGACGGGCCGGCCGGGTCGGGCAAGAGCACGCTGGCGCAGCGGCTGGCTCAGGCGCTGGACCTTCCCTACGTCAACACCGGGCTGATGTACCGGGCGGTGACCCTCCGGGCTCTGCGGGAGGGGGTCGACCTCGAGGATGGCCCGGCCCTGGCGGAGGTGGCTCGTGGGATCAGGTTCGACCTCAGCTCGAAGTTCACTCCTCCGGCCCTGGTCATCGACGGTGAGCCTCCCTCGCCGGAGCTCGTGGCTCCTGAAGTCGAGGTCAACGTCTCGACGGTCTCACGTCATCCCGAGGTTCGGGACGTGCTGCGGGACGAGCAACGGCGGCTGGGCAGCCAGGGCGCCGTGATGGAGGGCCGGGACATCGGCTCCGTGGTGCTCCCCGACGCCGCCGTCAAGATCTTCCTGGTGGCGGCGCCGACGGAGCGGGCGGCGCGGAGGGTTCGGGAGCGGCACGGGCCCACCTCGGAGGGCAGCCTGCCGGTCACCCCGGACAGCGCGCCGGTGACCCCCGACGTGGCCGAGGCCCTGGCCACCAGGGACGCCCGAGACGAGCTGGTGAACCCGTTCGTCCCGGCCCCGGACGCCGTTCCCTGGACACGACGGGAAAGGAGCCCGACGAGGTCCTTCGCGAGGCCTTGGCCATCGCCCGTGAGCGGCTGGAGGCCACCGGTGAGTAGCGGCGGCGCCGACGCCGAACGACTGGGGAGCCCACCTGGGCGGCTGCCCACGGTGGCCGTGGTGGGCCGGCAGAACGTCGGGAAGTCGACCCTGGCGAACCGGTTGTTCGGGCGGCGGGAGGCCATCGCGCACGAGAGCCCGGGGGTGACCCGCGACCGCGTCGAGCTCGAGGCCGAGTGGCGCGGCCGGCGGTTCCGCCTGGTCGACACCGGCGGGTTCGCCTCCAAGGCCCGGGGCGTCGACGCCCTCGTGGCGCGCCAGGCGAGGCGCGCCACGGAGGACGCCGACATCGTCCTGTTGGTGGTGGACGCCCAGACCGGCGAGCAGGAGGAGGACGTGGCCCTGGCCCGGCGTCTCCGCCGGGCCAGGGCCCCCGTCCTCCTGGTGGCCAACAAGGTCGATTCGGACCGGGAGGAGGCCGATGCCGCCCAGTTCTTCAAGCTGGGGCTGGGCGAGCCCGTGCCGGTCTCCGCGCTCCACGGCCGTGGTGCCGGTGATCTGCTCGACCGGATCGTGGCCCTCCTGCCCGGGGCGCCCCCCAGGAGGGCGAGGAGGAGGGATCGGAGGAGCCGCCTTCGCCATCGTGGGCCGGCCGAACGTCGGGAAGTCGTCGCTGTTCAACCGCCTGGTGGGCGAGGAGCGCTCGGTCGTGTACGAGGAGGCCGGCACGACCCGCGACGCCGTCGACGCCGTGGTCAGCTGGCCGGACGCAAGCGTCCGCTTCGTGGACACCGCGGGCTTGCGCCGGCCGTCCCGAACCGAAGGTGTCGAGTATTACGGCTACGTGCGCGCCGTCCGGGCCATCGAGCGGGCCCACGTGGCCGTGCTCGTGCTGGACGCGAGCCAGGGCTTCACCACGGAGGATCGGCGCATCGCCGCCCGCGTGATGGAGGCCGGCCGAGCCCTCGCGGTGATCGCCAACAAGTGGGATCTGGTCGAGGAGAAGGACCGGACGTACAAGGAGCTGGTGGAGGCCGTCGCGATCTTCTCCGGGGCCTCGGTGTGGCGGACCTCCGCGCTTACCGGTGCGGGCGTGGCGCGGCTGCCCTCAGGGCTCGTCGACCTGCACGGGCGGTGGGGCAGGCGGGTCTCCACCAGCGAGGTGAACCCCGTGCTCTCGGAGGCCCAGGACGAGCGGCCACCGCCCGGGGGGATCCGGTATCGCTACGGCACGCAGGTCTCTGCCGGCCCCCCCACGTTCGTCCTGTTCGGCGGGAGGTCGCCCTCGGCCTCGTACGAGCGGTTCCTGGAGGGTCGCCTCCGCCGGGCCTTCGGCCTCGGCGGCGTGCCCATCCGGCTGAGGTTCCGGCCCAAGCGGTCGCGCGGCGGGGGACGCTGAGGCCGAAAGCGCGGGCCGATACAATCGAGGTCGCGGGCCGTGGCGCAGCTTGGTTAGCGCGTCTGACTGGGGGTCAGAAGGTCGCCGGTTCGAATCCGGCCGGCCCGACGAAACGAGCGGACGCCGGCGGGGAACTCTGCCCCCGCCGTCGGACACTAGAGCGCCAGCCAGGCGATCAGGCCCACGGCGGTCAGCACGGCTCCGATGAGGGCAGCCGACCACCACAGGTCTCGCCAAAGCTCGTCGCGCGCGATGTCCTGACCATCGCGAACACCATCCCGAACGATTGGCATGGGACTGGGATACCCAGAGAGCCAGTCCTCCACGCCGCGCAGGACGGCGGGACCTGAGATTGAAGGTGGCCCGGGGGGAAGACCCGGGCCACCTCGGACCGGATCCGGAGGAACTCGTGCTCATGGAGGCTCCGGCCGGCCGATCGCTAGTCTATGGCACGCTCGACCGCAAGCCTAGATTCACCAACCCTTTCCTTCAACGGATTCCTCACCTTTGCCCGTAGGTTGAGGTTCGCTTCGTATCGAGTCCCCCCTCACGTTGTCTCGCTCTCTCCCCGCACTCCACCGATGGTAGGTTGCGCTTGACCATGAGCCACGCGTCGAGCGAGGCACCGAACGAGACGTCGTCCGCCATCGCGACCATCCCGAACGCGCTCTCCGCTGCACGGATCCTGCTGATCCCAGCATTCGTGTGGCTCATCGTGGACCGGGACACGACGTTCACGGGACTCCTGATGTTCGGCGCCGTGGTCTGCACCGACTGGCTGGACGGCTACGTCGCTCGCCGTACGGGCCAGGTCTCCGAGGTGGGCAAGGTGCTGGATCCCACGGCCGATCGGCTGGCCATCGCTGCGGGCCTCGTGGCACTCGTCGTGCGAGGCGCGTTCCCCCTATGGGCCGCTCTGCTCATCCTGGTCCGCGACGTGGGCATCCTGCTCGCCGGCCTGGTGCTCCTGCTGACGCACTCCGTGCGGATCGAGGTCCGGTTCCTGGGGAAGGTGGCCACGTTCAGCCTGGTGGTGGCCATCGGGTTGATCGCCTGGGGGAACCTCGGCTACCCGTTCCCCGCCGCGGCGCGGGCCGTCGGATGGTGCACGTACGCGGTGGCCATCGTGGAGTACTACGTGGCCACGGCGCTCTACGTCGGGGACCTGCGGCGGGCCCTCGAGGCCCGCTCGACGTGAGCTTTCGATGCCTGCGGCCGGGATGATAGGTTGAGGTTCAGGTCGCCGCACCTTCACCACAGCGAGAGGACGACATGGAGTTCCCTCAGGATCTTCGGTACACGAAGGAGCACGAGTGGGTGCGCGACGAGGGCGGTGGCAGGGTCCGGGTCGGGATCACCGACTACGCCCAGGACGCGCTGGGGGACGTGGTGTACGTGGACATCCCCGAGACGGGAACGTCGGTCACCGGGATGCAGCCGTTCGGCGAGGTGGAGTCCACGAAGTCGGTATCCGATGTGTACAGCCCGGTGTCCGGGACCATCGTCGAGCGCAACGCGCTCCTGGACGAGCGTCCCGAGCTGGTGAACGAGTCCCCCTACGGCGACGGGTGGCTGGTCGTGGTCCAGGTGGCCGACCCCTCCGAGATCCAGTCCCTCATGGACGCGCCTGCCTACCAGGCATTCCTTCGCCAGGCAGAGGCGGAGTAGGGACCCTTCCTCCCACGGTTGACCCTTCAACCGACGTGCGATAACTTCCGACCTTCGGTCGAGGCTGGGCCCCAACGCTCAACCTCGAACCTCAGCCGGAGGTCTGACCGAAGGGGCGACCGAGCTTGTACTGCACCCGATGTGGACATCCGAACAAGGACGGCGCTCGGTTCTGCGCCAATTGCGGAGCGCCCCTCCTGGACGAGACGACCGTGGGGATCACCCCGGTGGAGGTCGAGGAGGAGGTCGGGGAGGAGTTCCCGTTCCCCGGGGAGGAGCTCGAGCCGGGGCAAGCCCTGCTCGTGGTGAAGCGAGGGCCGAACGCGGGCTCGACGTTCCTGATCGAGAACGACGTCACGACCGCCGGCCGCAGCACCGACGGCGACATCTTCCTCGACGACATCACGGTCTCCCGAAAGCACGCCGAGATCCGCCGGGAGGGCACGGAGTTCTCCATCCACGATCGGGGCAGCCTGAACGGGACCTACGTGAACGGCGAGCGGGTGGAGTCGACGAAGCTCGCCACGGGCGACGAGATCCAGATCGGGAAGTTCAAGCTGGCGTTCTTCCAGGCAGGGGAGTGAGAGGAGGATGGCCACGCGCAGCTACCAGTCCATCGGCGAGGTCCTGGTATCGGTGAAGGCGGAGTTCCCCGACATCACGATCTCGAAGATCCGCTTCCTCGAATCCGAGGGGCTGATCGATCCGGAGCGCACGCCCTCGGGGTACCGGAAGTTCTACGACAAGGACGTTGACCGGCTGAAGCAGATCCTGCGGATGCAGCGCGACGAGTACCTGCCCCTCAAGGTGATCAAGGACCGGCTGCTGACCGAGGAGACGGGACCGGGCGAAGCGCTCGACGATCGCGAGGCCGCGGAGGAGAAGGAGATCAAGCAGGAGCTGGCCGAGCCACCGACCGGGCTCCAGATGACGATCGAGGAGATGTCCACCGCGACCGGGATCGACAAGGAGCGGATCAAGGAGCTCGAGTCCTACGGGCTCGTGTCCTCGCACGGACCCGACTCGGCCAAGTACTACGACGGCGACGACTACGTCGTGCTGTCCATCGTGAAGGACTTCTTCAAGTATGGCGTCGAGCCCCGCCACCTCACGATGTACAAGCACTTCGCCGAGCGTGAGGCGAGCTTCTTCGAGTCGATCATCATGCCGCAGCTCCGCCAGCGGAACCCCGACGCCCGAAAGACCGCGGTGAGCTCCCTTGGCGACCTGTCGAGGACTTCCCGCAAGCTCAAGCAGGCACTGCTCCGGAACAACCTGCGGCAGCACCTGACCTCGCCGTAACCTTCTCCTCGTGAAGCAGGACGGCCGGGCCCGGCGGCGAGGACCGATCGCGCTCGTCGCGCTGGCGACGCTGTTCGTCCTCCTTCCGGCCGCCGGCCTGGCCCGGCCCGGCCAGACGCCTCCGCCCACGCCGGTGCCCGTCCCCGGCGGCGGCACGTCCCCATCGCCGTTCCCGGCCACCCTCCGGACCCCGGCCCCGTCGAACCAACCGCCCTCGATTGCGGCACGCTCGGCGGTCCTGGCCGACCTGGACACCGGCAGGGTCCTGTGGGGCAAGGAGGCCGAGGAGTCGCGTCCCATCGCCAGCATCACCAAGATCATGACGGCGCTCATCGTCATCCAGCGCTCGGATCCGACCGAGGTGGTCACGGTGGGCCCGGACGTCGAGGCACCCTCACGGTCGGCCGGTGTCTCGGAGCTCGGGCTCGGTCCAAGGCGAGCGGATCTCGGTCCAGGACCTGCTGTACGCACTGCTCCTGCAGTCGGCGAACGATGCCGCGGTCGCTCTGGCCGACCATGTCTCGGGATCCGTGGAGGGTTTCGTGGCCGACATGAACGCCGAGGCTGGCCGGCTGCACCTGCGCGATACGCGGTTCGCTTCGCCCAACGGACTGGACGACACGGGGTACTCGAGCGCGCGCGACCTCGCCGTGCTGACGCGGGCCGCCTTCGAGAGCCCGCTGTTCGCCTCGATCGTCGCGACGAAGTTCCATACCATCCCCGCGCCCTCGGGCTCGCCCCGGATGATCCAGAACCGCAACGTCCTGCTGTGGTTGTATCCCGGCGCCGTCGGCGTGAAGACCGGCTTCACCACGCCGGCCGGGTTCTGCGTGGTTGCCACCGCGACCCGCGATGATGTCCGGCTGACGGCCATCGTACTGGGCGAGCCGGGAGAGCCCTTCTCCGACGCGGCAGCGATCCTCGACTACGGCTTCGCGTCCTTCGAACCGCGCGAGGTGGTGGCCGAGGGACAGGGCTTCGGCTCGGTCCCCATCGGCGGGCGGGACGTACAGGTGTCGGCGGGTGGAGGGCTCTCAGGGCTCGTCCCGGTCGGCGCCCGGATCCGGCGTGTCATCACCGTGCTTCCCGGCGTCACGTTCCCGCCGGCGATGGGCGAGCGCGTGGGCTACGTGGAGGTGTCCGCGCCGAACCTGCAGCTGGGCCGGGTGCCGCTCGTCGTGAGTGCCCTGCCCGGGCCACTCCCGGCCGAGCCGGGCCCGTGGTGGCGCCGGGCCGGCTCCGCCGTGGCGCAGGGCGTCTCGAGCGTGGTGTCGTCCCTGTTCGGGTGACCCTCTGCTACCATCCGGCCGGATGTCGGAGGACGCGAGCGTCTTGTTCGGACGCGAGGACATCCGCCGGCGGATCGAGGAGCTCGGCCGCGACATCACCGGGGACTACGAGGGACGCGCGCCCGTCCTGATCTCGGTCCTGAAGGGCGGCTCGGTGTTCCTCGCCGACCTCATGCGCCGGGTCCACCTGCCGATCGCGATCGACTACATGTCGATCTCCCGGTATGGGGGAGCGACGGAGTCGATGGGCCGGGTCCGCATCGTGAAGGACCTGGAGGTGGACATCGGCGGCCGGGACGTCCTGGTCGTCGAGGACATCGTCGATACCGGGCTCACGCTCTCGTACCTCATCACGGTCCTGGAATCGCGCCACCCCGCCTCGGTGGAGGTGTGCGCGCTCCTCGACAAGTCCGTGCGCCGGATCACGCCCCTTCCCATCCGGTACGTGGGGTTCGACTGTCCCGACGTCTTCGTCGTCGGGTACGGGCTGGACTTCCAAGAGCGGTACCGGAACCTGCCGGACATCCTTGCCGTGCAAGACCTCTCCGCGCTCGCCGCCGATCCCGATCTCCTCGTCCCGTACCTGAGGGGCGCGCCGCGAGCGGTGCCGGAGTCCGACACGGGTCGTGAGCGCCGCACCTAGGTTGTCGGAGTAGGAGGGGAGGGCTAGATTCCCTGATGAGGCCATGATCGAGATGTCGCTCGCAGGGGTTCGGATCGAGCTGCCGACCAACCAACCCATCGTCCTCCTGCGGGAGGCCGAGGGCGAGCGCTTCCTCCCTATCTGGATCGGGCAGGCCGAGGCGGCGGCCATCGCCCTGGCGCTCCAGGGCGTCGTGACCCCCCGCCCGATGACCCACGACCTCCTGAAGAACATCCTCGAGGAGATGGCCGTCCAGGTCCAGAACATCGTGATCACCGAACTGCGCGAGGGGACGTTCTACGCGGTGATCAACATGCAGCGGAACGGGACGTCCTACGAGATCTCATCGCGCCCGAGCGACGCCATCGCGCTTGCGGTCCGGCTCAGCTGCAAGATCTTCGCCAGCGAAGAGGTGTTGAACGAGGCCTCCATCCTCATCCCCAGCGGGGACGACGACGAAGAGGTGGAGAAGTTCCGCGAGTTCCTCGAGAACGTCAACCCGGAGGACTTCGGCTGAGCCTCGGCCCAGCGCCGGCTATCCCGTCGGCTGAACGTCGCCTAGCCGAAGAAGATCGCTGTGGCCCAGAACTGGTTCCTGCCGCACCCCGACCGTCCGGCCACCCGGATCGCCCCGATGCCGACGAATTGCACCTTGGGGCTCAGGATGATCTTGCGGTGATAGGCGTGACGCATCATCAGTCGGTGCATGCGGAACAGCGTGTCCCCACAACCCACGACGTCGGCGCCGAGTGTCTGGTACCCGGCGTACGGGGCCAGGACCTCCCCGAGGTTGCCGACGTCGAACAGCCGGCCCGTGCGGATCATCTTCCGCGTGTGCCCCATGGCGGTGACAGAGAGGCGCACGTTCAGCTTGAGGGGACGCAGGTCGTGCTGCACGCGGGTGTTGTTGATGATGTGCAGGTATCGCGAGCGGAGCGTGGCCTGCGCGGGCGCGGCAAGCGCCCCCAACATGAGGGTGACGAGGACCAGCAGAACCAGCGTGGCCCGTCGGACGCGACGGTGTTCCGTCGTTTTCGGGTTACGCACGGGGCCGGACCCTACCCGAAGATCCGTGCCGTGTCTCGCAACCATGTTCGATTCCACGTGTCGATTCGCGCAAACATGCAGGTCGCTCTGCAACGAAAAAAACCCAGGAAAATTGCGGTGATTGACATGCCGCGCGGGGCGCAATAGCCTGACCAACGTTCGCGTAATTACGGAGTTGTGATGGACGAGCAGGGATATCGCGTTCCCGACGTGTGCCGGATCGTCGGGATCAGCTACCGGCAGCTCGATTACTGGACCAGGACGGGGCTGGTCCGGCCCTCGGTCAGGGACGCACGGGGGTCGGGGACCCAGCGCCTGTACTCGTTCCAGGATCTCGCGCTGCTCAGGATCATCAAGAAGCTCCTGGACACCGGGGTCAGCCTCCAGCAGGTCCGCAAGGCCATCGGGACCCTGCGGTCGCTGAAGGAGCCCGAGGTCGGCACCACCATCGTCTCCGACGGCTCTCGGATCTACGCGGTGGAATCACCCGAGGCTGTGGTGGACCTCCTGGCCAAGGGCCAGGGCGTCTTCGCGCTCGCCATCGACAAGGTATGGACCGATCTGGAGGGAACCATCGCGAAGGGCGCGCGACGCAAGGGACGCGAGGTCGCTCGGGCCGGAGGCGCGTGAAGGCCGGAGTTGAGGCCGAAGCCCTGGTCCTGAAGAGCGACACAGTGAAGTTCGCTCACGCCAGCGAGCGGCAGTTCGCGCGCCTGCTGGACTTCTACCAGATCGAGTGGGAGTACGAGCCCCGGTCGTTCGACCTCGAGAGGGACAAGCACGGCAACGTGATCCAGCGGTTCACCCCGGACTTCTACCTTCCCCAGTACGACCTGTACATCGAGATCACCACGCTCAACCAAAAGCTGGTCACCAAGAAGAACCGGAAGATCCGCAAGCTCCGCGAGCTGTACCCCGGGATCAATTGCAAGATCTTCTACCAGCGGGACTACCTCTCGCTCGTGACCAAGTACGGCCTGGAGGACGTGACGGGCTGAGGTCCGGCGGATCCGGCCGAGGCTCTAGACTGTGCTCGGTGCCATGAGGTTCGCCCCGCACACGGACGACGACGTACGGGAGATGCTGGCCCGGATCGGGCTCGACGGCCTGGATCAGCTGTTCGAGCAGATCCCCCCCTCGGTCCGCCTGGACCGGCCGCTGGACTTGCCTGAAGGGGTCTCCGAGATGGAGATCCTGGCCGACCTGCGGGGGCTGGCCGCCGCCAACCGGAGCGCCGACGACCTGGTCTGCTTCGCCGGCGCCGGCGCCTACGACCACTACGTGCCCTCCGTGGTGTGGGCCCTGGCCGGACGCTCGGAGTTCTACACCTCGTACACGCCGTATCAGCCCGAGCTGTCGCAGGGGGTGCTGCAGGCCCTGTTCGAGTACCAGTCGATGATCTGCGAGCTGACGGGGCTGGAGGTCTCGAACGCCTCGCTGTACGACGGGGCCACTGCCCTTGCGGAGGCGGTGAACCTGGCTCGGTCCGCTCCGGGCCGGGATCGGGTCCTGGTCTCCGAGGCGGTCGATCCCCGATACGTCGAGACCCTGCGGACCTACGGCAGGGGAGCGGGGTACGAGCCCGAGGTCTTCCCGGTCAGGGACGGCCGGGGCGGCAACCCCCAGGTGGAGGGCGACGTGGCCGCCGTGATCGTCCAGCATCCCAATCGCTACGGGATCCTGGAACCGGCTCGCGAGCTGTTCGGTACGGCGCACGCCGGCGGCGCCCGGGCCATCCAGGTGTTCGACCCGCTGTCGCTCGGTGTGCTGGCGCCGCCCGGCGACCTCCGCGCCGACATCGCCGTGGCCGAGGGTCAGGTCCTCGGCAACCACCTGAACTTCGGCGGCCCGTACCTCGGCGTCATCGCAACCCGACTGGACGACGTTCGGCGGATGCCCGGGCGGATCGTCGGCGAGACCGTCGACGTGGACGGCAAGGTCGGGTACGTCCTGACCCTTCAGGCGCGCGAGCAGCACATCCGGCGGGAGAAGGCGACGTCGAACATCTGCACCAACCAGACCCTGATGGCCATCGCCGCGACCGTGTACCTGTCGTGGCTGGGGCCCGGGGGGCTGGCCGAGCTGGGCCGGCGGTGCGTGGCAAAGGCGGCGTACACGGCGGAACGGCTGTCCGAGATCCCCGGCGTCGAGCCGCTGTTCCCCGGCGCGCCCTTCTTCAAGGAGTTCGCGGTCCGCCTTCCTCGCCCCGCGGCCGAGGTCCGGGACGAGCTGATCGAGCGGGGGTTCCTGGCCGGCGTGCCGCTCCCCGACGCCGACGGACACGCGCTCCTCGTGGCGGTCACGGAGCGGCGGACGAAGGCCGAGATCGATGCCCTGGCCGGCGCGATGCGGGAGGCGCTGGCGTGACCGGCGCCCCGGTACGCACGCAGGGCCCGGACATCCAATCGGGGACCATCAAGGATCGGTCCCGAGCCGGCCGCCGCGCGTACAGCTTCCCCGCGCCGGACGTCCCCGAGGCTGCCGTGCCGGAGGAGTTCGCGCGCCGCGACCCTCCCGCGCTCCCGGAGGTGGCCGAGCGGGACATCGTGGCTCACTACACGCGCCTCTCGCAGATGAACTACGGCGTCGACACCGGCGTGTACCCGCTCGGGTCCTGCTCGATGAAGTACAACCCCAAGGTGGCCGAGACGGTCGCCGCGCTCCCGGGGTTCCAGCGAGCCCATCCGCAGCAGCCCGACCACACGGTCCAGGGGGCCCTGGAGCTCCTGTGGCGCCTGGAGCGGGCCATGTGCGAGATCACCGGGCATGGCTCGGGCCACGCTGCAACCGCCCGCGGGCGCGTGCGGCGAGCTGACCGGCCTGCTCCTCATGCGGGCCCACCACACGAAGCAGGGCAACGCCCGGACCCGGATCGCCATCCCGGACTCCTCGCACGGGACCAATCCGGCGAGCGTTCGCCTGGCAGGCTACGAGGCTCTCCACATCCCCTCGGACGCGCGGGGGCTGGTCGACGTGTCGGCGCTCGAGAAGCTGGTGGACGAGGACGTCGCGGGCCTGATGCTCACCAACCCGAACACCCTGGGGCTGTTCGAGGAGGAGATCGAGAAGCATCACGAGCGTCGTCCACAACGTCGGCGGCCTGGTCTACTACGACGGCGCCAACCTGAACGCCATCCTGGGACGGTGCCGGCCGGGCGACATGGGGTTCGACATCGTCCACATCAACACGCACAAGACCTTCGCCACGCCGCACGGTGGGGGAGGGCCGGGGGCAGGGCCCGTGGGGGTCACCGAGGAGCTGGTGCGGTTCCTGCCCGTGCCGTCGGTGGAGCGGGACGAGGGACCGGTGAGTTCCGCCTGGCCGCGGATCGCGCCGACTCGATCGGACGGATGCACGGCTTCCTCGGGAACTTCGGCGTCCTCGTCCGGGCCTACGCCTACGTGTTCCTCCACGGGCGCGACGGCCTCAAGGAGGTGGGGGAGCTGCGCCGTGCTGAACGCGAACTACCTGGCCGAGCTGGTGAAGGAGGCGTTCCCCCTGGCCTTCTCGGGCCGGCCCATGCACGAGTTCGTGGCCACCGCCAGGCCGCTCCGGGAGCGGACGGGGGTCCGGGCCATGGACGTCGCCAAGCGCGTCATCGACCTCGGCTTCCATCCCTCGACCGTCTACTTCCCGCTCGTCGTCGAGGAGTCGATGATGGTCGAGCCCACCGAGACCGAGACCATGGAGACCCTCGACGGCTTGGCAGCGGCCATGCTCCAGGCGGCCGAGGAGGCCAAGACGGACCCGGACATCCTGCACCAGGCTCCGGTGACGACACCCGTGCGGCGGCTGGACGAGGCCCGAGCCGCCAGGCATCTGAAGCTGCGCTGGTCATAGTCCGTTCGGCCCGGGGTGTGGGCCGGACGGGGGACTAGTCAATTCCGACCATGGGCGAGTCAACCGAGCGCGACTTCCGACCGATACCAGCCCAGACGTTCAAAGGACGTCGGGAGGCTGGACATGGACGTACGGGTCGCACGGCGGGGGGCTGGAGTCCTGGTGGCCCTGCTCCTCTCGGCATCGCTGATGGCGGCGTTCGCTCCGGCTCGCGCCGCCGCCGGTGAGAGGTTCGCGCGCCGCCTGCAGATGCTGGGGCTCACGAATCAGGCGCGCGAGTCGCACGATAAGGCCGACGTGAAGCTGAACTGGTTGCTCTCGCGCTATGCGCGCCACCACAGCCTGGAGATGGCGAGCAAGGGCTACCTGTACCACTCGGACAACGACACGTTGGTCAAGATCCTCTCGCCGTATCACTTCTCGATCGGCGGGGAGAACGTCGGGGTGGGCTCGACGGTGGACGGGTTGCAGGAAGCGTTCATGGCCAGCCCACTCATCGGGAGAACATCCTGCGGACCGCGTTCGACCACGTCGCCATCGGTATGGCGCGCGTCGACGGGCACCTGTGGGTGACGGTCGTCTTCTACGGCTAGGCCAAGGGTGAGGGCGAGGCCCTCACCCGATCACGAAGGGCGGCCCGGGCGCGATGCGCCCGGGCCGTCCTCTTTCGTTCTGTCGTTCGCCCTATGCTTCCGTCCCGTCCTCCCGGCGCCGGGTGAGGAACAGGATGCCGGTGCCCACGAGCAGGAGCAGGAGCGCCAGGCCGGCGAGCCGGATGACGCCGGTCGCGCCGGTGAACGCGACGCCGCTCGGCGGGGTAACCGGAGTCACCGTGGTCCCCAGGACCACGTCGATGGAGGCCCTGTCGGTGTCCTGGACACTGAACCCGGTCACATCGTGGCCCTTGGCCTTGCCCACGTTGTCGAGCGGGCCACCGAAGTCACTGGATGCGGTGAAGTCGGCGGTACAGGTCTTCGTCTCTCCCACATCCAGCTGGGCGATCGTGCAGATGTTCCCGAGCTTGTTGTCGGTCACCTTCACGTCGAACAGCGTGACGTCACCCGTGTTCGTGACCGTGTAGGTATAGGTCACGGTCTCGCCCGGGCCGATCGAGGTCGGCTTTGCCGTCTTCACGATCTTGATTGCCGGGTGGATGATGTCCACCGAGTGGGTATCGGTGTCCGAGACCTGCCCGTTCGGCCCCGTACCGGTCACGGTGACCGTGTTCGGTAGCGGATCGGGGTCGGTTGCGGTCACGACGTGGGTGCAGCTGTAGTTCCAGGTCTCACCGGTTTCCAGCGTGGTGTCCTGGTTGCCTCCGGTCTTCGAGACCAACGTCGGCGCCGCGCTGCAGATCGGGTCGGTGACCGTGATGCTGGTCAACGCGGCCGATCCGGCCGTCAGGCTCACCGCGAACGTGTAGGTGATCGTGTCACCCACGTGCGCCACAGCCGGACCACCCTTGATCACCTGGATGCCGGCGTTTGGCGGCGGCGGCTGCGCGCACCCGGTGACTGTGGTGGTCACCGTGTTGCTCGTGCCGCTCTGACCTTCCCCGCCTTCCGTAACGAAGGAGGCCTGGTTCGTGATGGTCGGGCACTGGCCGACCGGTGCCTTGGCCGTGATGGTCACCACGACCTCGTCGTTGCCGTTGGTCGCGTTGTCATTGGCGGCAAGCGTGCCCACGTTGCAGGTGACCACGTTGCCGGCGGCCGTGATACAGGCCGTCTCGCCCGCTGTTCCGGGATCGACGTTGTAGGAGCCTGCGACTCCCGTGAGGGAGTCGGCCAGGTCATCGGTGACGATCACCCCGGTGGCCTGAGCGTTGCCGGTGTTCTTGACCGTGATGGTGTAGGTGATCGCGCCGCCCTGTCCGACGGTCGCCGGTCCCTGCTTGGTGATGGTCAGGTTGGAGGCGCACCCGGTCACGTCAACTGGGGCGCTTTGGGCATCGCTCGAGGACCCCTCGATCCCGATCCTCACCTGAGCCGAGTTGGTCAGGGTGGGGCAGGAGGTCAGGTTCGCCGGCACGGTGACGTTGATGACCACCCGCAGGGTGTCGTCCCCGCCACCCGTCGTTGTGTCGGCGGCGGCCAGGGTGATCGTCCCCGTACTGGGGCAGCTCACCGTGTTGCCCGCCCCGACGGTACAAGTCCCGTCGGTGCCCACATCCGGCGGGTCCACGTCCCAGGACGTGGAGTTGACCGTCAGCGAGTCGTTCAGGTCGTCGGTCACGATGACCGGGGAAGCCGAGGCGTTCCCGGTGTTAGTCACCGTGATCACGTAGTTGAACGAGCCGCCGAGCGGGATGGTGGTGATCGCCTGGCCGTTGGCGTCCTGGGCTTGCTTGGTGATGGTCAGGCTGGGGGCGCAGTCGACGATGGTCACGGTGACCTGGTTGCTGGTCTGCGCCGTGGTCTGGTCGGAGTCCACCGTCGCGGTGTTGGACAGCTCGCCGCAGGTGTTGGGAGCCGTAGCGTTGATCGTCACCTTGACCACGTCTGGCTCTGCCCCCGCAGTGTCGCCATCGCTTGCGGCCAGCGTGATAGTGCCCTGGCCGGAACCGGGACAGGTCAAGGTGTTACCGGCCCCGATGTCACAGTTGCCGGTACCTCCCGCTGTGCCCGGGTCGACGTCGAAGGTCGCCGAGACTCCGGTGAGCGAGTCGGCCAGGTTGTCGGTGATGGTCACCCCGGTGGCCTGAGCGTTGCCGGAGTTCGTGACCGTGATGGTGTAGCTGAACGTCGCTCCCGCCGTCACCTCGCTGCTCGAGGCGGACTTGGCGATCGCCAGGGTTGGGGCGCAGTCGACGATGGTCACGGTGACCTGGTTGCTGGTCTGCGCCGTGGTCTGGTCGGAGTCCACCGTCGCGGTGTTGGACAGCTCGCCGCAGGTGTTGGGAGCCGTGGCGTTGATGGTCACCACGACCTCGTCCGGGCCGTTCGTGGCGTTGTTGTCGGCCGCGAGGGTCCCCACGGCACAGGAGATGGTGTTCCCAGCCCCCACCGTGCAGGACCCGGTCCCGCCGGCCGATCCGGGATCAACGTCGAAGCTCGCGCTCACCCCGGTGAGGGAGTCAGCCAGGTTGTCGGTGACGACCACTCCGGTGGCCTGCACATTGCCCGTGTTCTTGACCGTGATGGTGTAGGTGAACGCCGCTCCCGCCGTGACCTGGGTGCTCGAGGCGGCCTTCACGATATCCAGCCCGGGCCGAGCGACGTCTTCGATCTTCTTGAACGGGATAGTCTGTTGGCCCCCGTTCGAGAAGTTATCGTCGTTGTTGGTTGAGCTGGAGTCCATCAGCGCCGTCTGGAGGTTGCCGGTAGGTGAGGCGCCGACCTCGCACCCGAGATGAGCCCAAACCGCGGCGACAAGCTCGTCATCCGGGTTCAGGTTGGTAATCGTGACAGTTCCCAGGATGGCGTCCTTCCCGCCGACCGTGCCGTCGTGCTCGTTGGAGAGCGAGACGGTCTCATTCCCTTCCAGGTTCGCGTTTCCGCCACCGCTGCCGCTGTCGTTAGCACTCAGACTGGCGCCCACGATGTCGTCGAACCCCACGCCGGGCTGTCCGGTCGGCTCTTTCAAGAAGGAGAGGTCGAGGGCCACGTCACGCAAGCCGCTCCCACCAGTCACCTCCACTTTGACAAAGAACAGGACCAGGTCACCGCATTTGAAGTCGCCCCCCTCAAGGGACTCCACGACGCCGGTGTTCTTACTGATGGTGCGCGAGTCGTACCAGGGAAGGTTGGGGCCAGTACCGGCGAGCGTCGTGTGGTTGTACGTGAAGGGCCCAGCGGCGACGAGGTCGGTGCTGATGTTGGCGCCTGTGCTGGGGCTCGGCGGAGCCGGCAGCGGCGCTGTCGAAGTGGTCCGCGTTCGATTTGTCGCCCCAGAGGAGGTCGAAGAATCGCCCTTGGACGCGGCCTTTCCGCTATCGGACGTGCTGTCGGACGTGCTGTGCCAGCCCCACGCATTGAACGATCCAGAGTCGAGCGCACTCGCGGCAATCATCCCGAGGCTCTGGCTGATGACCAGGGCCAAAGACACAACCAGTACGACGAGCTCGAACCTGGGGCCGGGCTTGCGATGCCAACCCCGGCTCCGATGTATCCCTCTCATGTCGCCTCCTCCGTGTGTCCGAACCTCGTAAGTCGAATGAACGACGTGCTGTCAGCCGATTACCGTATGTTCATCCAGTCATTACCCATCTCTCATCCGTCTAACGACCTAATCTGCCAAAAGTTTCCCTTTTGGGCATCTAGGCCATTGGAATTAGGGCTGTTGGCAAGATCCAGGGTTGTCGGTTCGCGAAACGCAATAACGCACTTCCTTGCAGCGCTTGGCACCCGAGCCACCTTCCACACGATCATCCCCCTGACCTGCGGTTTCGGCGCCGAGTGAGGAACAGGATGCCCGTCCCCAAAAGCAGGAGCGCCAGGGACAGGGCCGTCTTGGGGACCAGTCCGGCCGAACCGGTGAACGCCAGCCCACTCAGGGGCGTCCGCGTCGGCGGAGGGGTCACTGTCGCGCCCAGGATCACGGTGACCGAAACCTTGTCCCGGTCCCTGACGGGGCGGCCGAGCACGTCGTGGCCCACGGCCGTCCCAACGTTGTCGACGGGGCCGGTCCGCATGGGTACGTGGAAGGTGGCCGTACAGGTGAAGGACTCGCTCGGCTCGAGCGGGTGGGGGACCGTGCAGATGTGGCCGAGCTTGTCGTCGGTCACGTTGACGCCGTACAGGGTGGTGTCCCCGGTGTTCCTCGTCACGTACGTGTAGGTGATCGTCTGGCCGGGCGTGACGAACGTCGGAGTCGGCGTCTTCACGATGTGGATGGCCGGGTGGATGAGGTCCACCACGTGGCTGTCCTTGTCGGTGGCCTGACGTCCTTTGGAGGAGGTCCCCGTGACGGTCGCGGTGTTCGGCACTGGATCGAGGTCCGTCGCGGTCACCACGTGCTCGCATCGGAGGTTCCACGTCTCGCCGGGCTCGAGCGTGTCGTCCTGGTCGCCCCCCTGCTTCGACACGAGGGTCGGCCCGGTGTCGCAGACGGGGTCGGTGACGGCGATGTTCGTGAGCGGCTCCGACGATGTAAGCGTCACCGCGAGCGTGTAGGTGATCGTGTCGCCTACGTGGGCCAGCGCAGGTCCGCCCTTGTCGATGTGGATACCAACGGGTCCGAGGGGAGCCTGAAAGAGGATTCCCTTGACGGGGAGCGGAACGTTCCTCGCCCCGACGTCCAGCAGCCTGGCGCTCAGGCTGGACCCCCCAAACAGGTGGGCACCTAGACCCAGGTGCGCGTTGAACCGGATCTGGGCGTTTGGGTCGGAGGGAGAGAACGTGAGTGTGAAGCTCTGGCAGGTCGTCGACGTGCCGCACCCGTCCGTCGTGTCCGCGTTCTGGACCACGGCCACGCCCGAGACGTTCGCGAACCCCACGACGGAGTTGATGCCGTCGTAGCCGGGATGTCCGGCGTTGTCCCAGGCGTCGACGAGGACGGTGATCTCGTACTGCTTACCGGCCTGGAGGTCCTTGAACAGGATGCGGTGGGGGACGTTGGCGAGCTCGTGGTAGCAGTCGGTAGTGTTGCCACAGAGGTTGCCGCTGGTCCAGCTGGGATCCGCGGCCGGGTCTTTGCCGGCCAGGAGGCCCTGGAAGGCGTCGATCTGTGTGCTGGCGATGGGGATCGCATCGGCGGCGGCGCCCTTCCCCTTGCCCTGGCCCTTTCCGGGGGTGGCGGCGGCCACGCCGACCCAGACACCTCCGACAGCCAGCCCGACGACCAGCGCGATAGAAAGGGAGAGCACGGCCAGTCTGAAGCGGAGACGAGAGGGCCTGCGCCCCTCGATGTCCTGCATCCCCCTCACCTCGAAGTTCCTTCCGTCGGGCGCGATCTCGTAGGTCGAAACGGGGATAGGGCGCCCCCCTCGAGGCGATGGTACGTGGGGCCCCTTCCTACGCCATCAGCCGAAGGTCAGTTGGATCGGTAGGCCCTTCGCACTACGCCGACTGGTGAACGGTTGCCGAGGTCCAGGGTTGTTGGGCACGGCGCACTTTGAAGCTCGACCTCAGGTCGAGGACGAGGCAGTCTTCATCGACAGCCACACGGGGGAGGGGGAAGAAGTGGAGGACCGGGCATCCCTTCCGATGCCTTATTGCGCGTCCACTGGGGTTCCGAGCTCGGGCCTGCCTTCCTCCTGAGCAAGCCGACGTCGGTGTCCCTTTCGCGGGCGTCACGCGCTCGCGCAGATCGGGTGGGGGAACGGGGATCCGATCGTGCCCGCGAACAGCAACGAATCTCTAGTTTCCATAATGTACATTATGGGCGTTGAGGGGGAGCAGGCAGCGGTGGCCGGCCCAGGCGCATCCTGACACCCCACACCGTCACCAGCCACAGCGCCTCGAACACGATCCGCCGAGAGATCTTGGACTGGCCGTGCTGGCGTTCACGGAACGTGATGGGAACCTCGCCGAGCGCGTGTCCAGCATCCCGGGCGCGCAGGACCAGCTCGATCTGAAACCCGTAGCCCTCGGAGCGTGATGGGCTGGGCGGTGAGCAGGGCCAGGGGATCGCGACGGAAGACCCGGAAGCCGCTCGTGGCGTCGTGCAGAGGGAGCCCGAGCCAGAGCCGGGCGTAGGCGTTCCCTGCACGCGAGAGCACGAGGCGGGTCCGGCTCCAGTTGGTGACGGAGCCGCCGGGGACGTACCGGCTGCCCACCACGACGTCGAAGCGGTCGGCCGCCGAGAGGAGCCTCGGGAGCTCCCCGGGGTCGTGGGAAAAGTCGGCGTCCATCTCCACGACGAGGTCGTATCCCTCGTCCAGAGCCCTGGCGAACCCCTCCCGGTACGCCCCTGCCAGCCCGGCCTTGGCCGGGCGTTCCACCAGGCGGACGCGGGACTCCCCCGCCGCGATGGCTCGGACCACGTCGGCCGTGCCGTCGGGAGACGAGTCGTCGACCACCAGGACGTCCACGGCGTCCGGAAGAATCAGCAGCCCTCGGATCACCGTTTCGATCGTGGCCCGCTCGTCATAGGTGGGAAGGATCACGAGCGTCCTCGGTCGCTCCGGCAGCGACTCGACCGAACGCGGCGCGTCCCCTCCTCCGCCGCGGCGCGAGCATGAGCCCCGCCGACAGCAGGAGCGCCGCCCAGGGCACCCAGTCGCCGAACCGCGTGTACAGGGTGCGCCGGGTCGAGACCTGTATCCGGTGGCGAAGGATCGCCGGCTGAAACAGCCCGCTCTCGGACACCACGCGGCCTTGGGGGTCGATGAACGCACTGATCCCCGACACCGCCGCGTGCACCACCCACCGGCCGTTCTCCACCGCTCGAAGCTGGCTCATCAGCAGGTGCTGCCGGGACGCGGCGGTGAACCCGTAGGACGCGTTGTTGGTCTGCACGACCAGGAATCCCGCACCCTGGGCCACGAGGGCGCGGTCGATCGAGGGGAAGCTGTTCTCGAAGCAGATCACGTCGCCGAACGTGACGCCGTCGAACGTCAGCGGGTGGACCCGGTCCCCCGGGGTCTCATCGTACGGGATCTGTTGCAGCGCAGAGATCCACGAGAGTTGGTCGCGGAACGGCACGTACTCGCCGAACGGTACGAGGTGCACCTTGCGATACTCGCCCACGATCCCGCCGTCCCCGTTGAACAGGATCCCTTCGTTGTAGAAGCGGCCCTCAGGCGTCTCCACCACCGCACCGGCCAGGGTTGGGACCCCCACGTCTCGCACGGCCCGGACCACTCCGGCCCGGAATCGAGGCTGGTTCGCCCCCGGATCGAGCGCGCTCTCCCCCCACACGGCGAGGTCCGGCGGGTTCGCGGTGAGCCGCTCGTGCAGGGCGATGTTCAGCTCCGCCACCTTCTGGTCCTTGGCGATGGAGGCCAGGCCGTCCGCTTGTCGAACGTCGACCTGCAAAGCGGCCACGTCCACGGTTCGCCCGTCCGGCTGCGGGAGGCGGATGAGGCCCGGCGCGAACACGACCCCGAGCGATGCCGCGAGCAATGCCACCGAGAGGGCGCGTCGGGTCGCGGATCCGCTCGAGCGCGAGCAGCAGCAACCCAGCCACCAGGATCACGACGAACGAGATGCCCCACGCCCCGGTGACCGAGGCCAGGCGAAGCAGGAACGGGTTCCCGGTCTGGGTCGACGCCAGCTCGCCCCAGGTGAAGCCACCCACCGGCCACATCCCACGGACCCACTCCATGACCGTCCACAGCGCCGCGAGCCCGATCACCGAACGGACCGGCCGCTCCCCTCTCCACAGCACCGGGGCCAACAGCCCGAACGCGGCCACGTATAGGGCCAGGACCACGGTCAGCACCCCCCAGGCCAGGACGGCGGCCGGCCGGCCCACGATCCCCTGGAGGAAGACGGGGATCCAGTACAGGACCGATCCGAAGTAGGCGACCCCGAACGCAGCCCCAGCAGCGCCCCTCGCCGGGGACGGGACTCCCGTACGAGCCACAGGAACGGGATCGGCGCCAGGAACGCCAGCACGCCCAGGTCCGCCGGCGGAAGCGCCAGCGAGAGCAGCGAGCCCGGAGAGGGCGCAGATCAGGAGGGCGAGAAGGAGGCGGACCGCCGAGGGCTCAGGCGCAGTCGCGGCAGAGCATCTTCGCCTTGTCCTTCAGTTGGCTCCGGTGCTTCACCAGGTAGCAGTTCTTGCATATGAACTCGGTCGGCTGCGGGGGGACCACCTTGACCGCGAGCGGCTCCAGGCGCTCCTCTCGGGTCAGGGTGAGGAGGTGTCGTCCTCCTCTTCCTCCCCTGCCCGGGCCTCCTTCTTGACCAGGAGGTCCTGGATCGACTCGACGTCCTGCCCGTCGGCTGCTGCCGCCGGGGCGGGGACCTCCTCGGGCGAGCCGTCGGGTCCTCGGCCTCCTCGTCGACCTCTTCGTCTTCGAGCGTCTCTTCGATGTCTTCCATGTTACCTCTTTTCGGCCGGGGGATTGTACTGCCGGAGCAACTGCCCGGCAAGCCCTTCCGGCCGCGTAAACGCGGGGGGCCCACTGCTTCATTCCCACGGCCGGGGCAAGGGCGGTAACAGGGAAAAGGCCGACTGGACGCCGGAGAAGGAAGAAAAGGAAGGAGGACCCAAGAGACCTTTGGGGCCGCAGCGCCGGGGCGCCGCGTTCTCTACTCAGCCTCTTGGGTCCTCCGCCGCGCCGCCGCCGCGGCGACGCGGCGGAACTGTAGGCGGGCGGTGGACGGTGTCAAACGTGCTGGCCGCCGGGGTCTGCCCCTCGAGTCACGCCGCGTACACGTCGCGGCCCAGGCGACACGGTGAGGACCGGGCGAACGCCCTCGAGCGAGTCGGCCACGATGGGTCCTCCTCGTACACGGCGAAGTCGGCGTGCTTGCCGGGCTCCAGGCTCCCCTTCTTGTCCTCCTGATGGGCCAGGCGGGCGCTCCCGAGCGTGTACACCCGGACTGCTTCTTCCCGGCGCAGCCGCTGGGCCGGGTCGTGGTGGGCTTCGAAGGCGGCGACGCCCGCCAGGGGGTCGATCGATCGTGATCGGCGAGTCCGAGCCCGCCCCCACCTCGAGCCCTCGGTCAAGGAGGGTCGCGGAACGGGTTCATCCGCCCGGCCCTCCTCCGCCCAGCCCCTGCTCGTACAGGCCGCCGGGGTGGCCCCACTCGGCGTCGAACGTGGGCTGCACCGAGATGGCGAGCCCCAGCGCCGCGGCCCGCTCCACCAGGCCCCCGTCGGCCATCTCGAAGTGCTCGATGCGGTGGCGGCGGGCCCGGAAGTGGCGCCGCTGCCGCTGTCCAGGGACTGGTAGACGCGCTCCCAGGTCCGGACGACCTGCTCGATGGCGGCGTCGCCGATGGCGTGGACGCCGACCTGGAGCCCAGCCAGGTGCGCGCCGTGGAAGAACTCGGCGAGCTCGTCGTCCCCGAAGTAGCCGGCCCCGCTCCCCTCGTGGTCGGCGAACGGCTCGAACAGCCAGGCCGTCCTGGCTCCGATCGAGCCGTCGACCGGGAGGTCCCCCCCGATCCGGCGCAGGCCGAGGTCCAGGACCCGGCCGACATCGGTGGTCGCCACGTACGGCACGACGTCGAGAGGCAGGCGAGCCCGGTGCCCAAGGAGGATCTCCAGATCGCGCATGCCCCGCTCCTTCGGCATGGACATCTCGTGGATGCACGTCACCCCGTGCGCCACCGCCAGGCTCGCTGCATCGAGCTGAAGCTCCTCGACGTCGTGGTCGGCCAGGTGCTGCTGGAACCAGTGACGAAGGCGCACGTTGGCCTCGCTCGTGACTTTCCCGGTTGGGCGGCCGTCCGCATCCCGCTCGGCGCCGTCGACGTCGAGGGCGCCGGAATCCTGTAGACCCCGGAGGTTGGCCAGCGTCAGGTGGCCATCCACCCGGACGACGGCGAGGGGCTGCTCGGTCACCCCGTCGAGCTCGGCGATCGTGGGGAGCTCCGTCCGGTCCCACTTGGATTCGTCGTACCCGTGGACCAGGACCGGACCGTCCTTGTCCTTGACGACCTTCCGCAGGATCTCGAGCAACTCGTGCACGGACCGGGCCCCCGCCACCTCTGGGGCCTGGTGATGGACGCCGGTGCCGGTCAGGTGGACGTGGGCGTCGACGAAGCCGGGGATGATCGTGGTCCCGGGAAGCTCGACCACCCGGTCGGCCTGCGGCGGTTCACCCGATCCGACCCGCTGCACGTGGCGACCATCGATCAGGACCCACTCCCCTCTCGGCGGGTACGACAGGGTGTGGACCATGGACGCCCGGTAGAGCGTTCGCATCGGAGGGCCGATGATAGCGCGGGGTCGCCAGCGAAACCGTCCCCCCGCCGACCATCGCGGCGATCTCCTCGGGCCGGCCGAGCATCCGGGTCTTCTCCGGCGCGAGCGACAATCCCCGGGCCTCGAGCCATCCCCCGAGAGACGTGAGCGCCGTGGCGGCCTCCCGGCGGCCGGCGGCGAAGATCCAGAAGTCGTCCACCCACCGAAGGTGCCGCACGCCGGTCCCCCGGAGGACCTCGTCGGCCCCGGCCAGCACGGCGTTCGCCAGGACGGCGGATGGGTCCGGCCCGATGGGAAGCCCCCGAACACCCGCTTCGTCGAACGCTTCGAGCAGGGCGGTCACGCCCAACACGTCGCTTCTCGCGCATCCCATCAGGCGGAGGGTCCGCCCGACGAGGTCGGGGCCGATCGACGGATAGCACCGGTGGACGTCCGCGGCGACGAACGAGCTGGCTGCGAGGGCCAAGCGGTGCCCCGACCGCAGGAAGCCTTCCCGCGCCGGCCCCCACGGTCGGAGTCGCATGCTGTTGCGCGACATGCCGACGGCCCGGTTGGCTACGACCTCCTCGCCAAGAGCAGCCTCGATCGCCGGCGCGACCGACGCGACGAGCGCCGCATACCGAGCGGCGGTGGGACGGTCGAGGATCGAAAGCCACCGAACGCCGCCTCCCCACTTCGGCGACGGGATGAGCCGTGGTCGCGGAGCGAGCGTTCGGTTCGGCGACACCTCTCCCCTCCCCTGGGCCCGGGAGAGGTGCGGCCCCGTCGGTGTGGAACGGTTTGTACCCGGCGCGGGTCCCCGGTCGCAATGGGCCGGCTGGGGATATTCCGCTCACCCTGGGTGGCAGGTTCGTATGATTCGGACGTGCTCGACGATCGGGACCTCGAGATCATCGCGGCGCTCCAGGAGGACGCCAGGGCGACCTATGCGGACGTGGGCCGGAGGGTCGGGTTGTCGCCCTCCTCGGTCCACGACCGGGTGCGCAAGCTGGAGGAAACGGGCGTCATCCGGGGCTACCGGGCGGTGGTCGATCCCGAGGCCCTGGGCCTGTTCGTGACGGCGCTCGTCGCGGTGACGCCCCTCGATCCCACCCAGCCCGACGACCTCCCGGTTCGGGTGGAGGACTTCCCCGAGGTGGAGGACTGCTTCAGCGTGGCCGGCGAGTCCAACTACGTGCTGAAGGTCCGAACCCGGACCACGGGGCACTTGGAGGAGCTCATCCGTCGTCTCCGGGAGAAGGGGCAGGTCCAGACCCGGACCACGGTCGTGCTCTCGACACCCTTCGAGGACCGGCCCCTGAGCCCGTAGAGCCCAGGCTGGCCGGTCCCGGCACCGCCCCCCGTCCCTCCAATTCCGCTGCTCCAGGGCGTACACTCGTGCAAACGTTCCCGGGCGAAGCCCGGCCTCACCCTCGGGGGTCAAACGCATGGAACACCGGCGATATTGGCGCTGGACCAAGCGCGCCGCCATCTTCCTCGCCCTCTACCTGGTCGTGGGGTACCTGTTCCTGGGCGTCCACCCGTCCGACGCGCTCCTGCACCCCGGCGCGACCCTCGCGACGTACCGCATGTTCGTGGTCCAACTCCTGTTCATCTCGCTGTTCATGGTGGTGCAGTTCGCGGCCATGTTCTGGTTCCTGTCGCGCGGGAACGATTACGTGATCTACCCGAACGAGTACGACAACACCTTCGACGACGTCCGGGGCCAGCCCGCGGCCGTCGAGTCCACGCAGGAGGTCCTGCGGGTCTTCCAGGGCTTCAAGGACTTCAAGCAGATGGGCGGCTACCCGCCCCACGGCATCCTGTTCGAAGGACCGCCGGGTACCGGCAAGACGCTGATGGCCAAGGCGATCGCCGGTGCCTCGGGCGTGCCGTTCCTGTTCGCCACGGGATCCGGTTTCGCGCCATGTTCTTCGGCATCGGGAACATGAAGGTTCGGCGGATGTTCAAGAGAGCCCGTGTGATGTCGGACAAGTACGGCGGGTCGCGTGATCTTCATCGACGAGATCGATGCGCTCGGCGGCTCGCGGGGCGCGGATCTCACGACGCAAGCGGTCGATCGAGCGACCGACCGGATCTCACAGGGTCATCGCCGGTATGGGGATGGGCGGCGGCGGCATGGGCGTCATCAACGAGCTGCTCGTGCAGATGGACGGCTTCACGGTCGCCGAGAGGTCTGTGGCGGCACGTCCGGCGGATCGCGTTCCGGGCCGAGCCGAAGGTGCCCTTCTACAACATCCTCGTCATCGGGGCGACGAACCGGGCCCGACGCTCGACCCCGCGCTCTCCGACCGGGGCGGTTCGACCGCAAGATCCACGTCGGGCTGCCCGACGCCGAGGGGCGCGCAGGACATCCTCCAGTACTACCTCGCCAAGGTCCGCCACGAGCCGATCGACTACACAAGCTCGCCCGGATGACCGTCGGGTACTCGCCGGCATCGATCAAGAACATCGTGAACGAGGCCTGCTGTTCGCGCTCCAGGACGGGCGCGACGCGCTGCGGTGGGACGACCTGTGGCAGGCGAAGCTGATCGAGGAGATCGGCCTCAAGCAGCCGGTCAAGTACTCCCTCGCGAGAAGGAGATGGTCGCGGTCCACGAGGGCGGCGCACGCCGTCGCCTCGTACGCGCTGGAGACGCGGGGAGCTGCAGATCCAGGTCATCACGATCCAGAAGCGCGAGTCGGCGCTCGGCCTGGTCTCCACGCAGGAGATCGAGGAGATGTTCCTGCGGACCCAGAAGCAGCTGCTCGCGCGCATCCAGGTCTCGCTCGCCGGCCTGGTCGCCGAGGAGATCTGGTACGGTCAGACGACGTCGGGCCCGTCCTCGGACCTGGTGAACGCGACCCGCAACGCGGCCGCCTACGTGGGCGTGTACGGCATGGGCAGGAGCCTGATCTCGGTGGCCGCGATGCCCCCGGACCATGATGGACGGGGACCCGATCCGCGCCGTGCTCTCGGACGCCGAGCGCCGCAAGGAGATCGACGCGATCCTCGACGACTGCCGGGACCGCGTCCGGAACCTCCTGCTCAAGAAGCGCCACGTGGTCGAGGGCGTTCGCGACGCGCTGCTCGAGCGCGAGGAGCTCGTCGGCGACGAGATCGAGGTCCTCATGGCCGAGCTCGGCGAGCGGGAGCCGATCGAGGTTCCCGTGGCGTCTTGACCGGGAACGGCGAGCAGGGACAGCCGTCTCGGGCTCGGGCCGGGAAGCGATGGCGACGGCCAGGACCGGGGCCGTCCGGCAACGGGCCCACCGGCCAGGCGCCGCCTCGACCCGGACCTCGCCGTAGCGGAACAGCCCGCCGGGCACCGACGGATATGCTGTGCGTGACCGTGCGCCTGTACAACTCCCTGACGCGTGCGCTCCACGAGGTCGTCCCGGTGGACGACCGGGAGACGGGAAGATCTACTCGTGCGGTCCGACCGTCTACCGGTACATCCACATCGGGAACCTGCGCACGTTCATGCTCGTGCGACCTGATCCGCCGGGCGCTGCGAGTTCGAGGGGTTACGAGGTCCGCAGGATCATGAACATCACCGACGTCGGGCACATGACCGACGAGGTCTCCGACACCGGGCGGGACAAGATGGAGCTCGCCGAGGCCGACGAGGGGCTCTCGCCGCCAAGGAGATCGCCCAGAAGTACACGGACGCGTTCCTGGACGACTCCGACCTGGTCGGCATCAAGCGGGCCGACGTCTGTACCCAAGGCCACCGAGCACATCCCCGAGATGATCAAGCTGACCGAGCGCCTGATCGAGAAGGGCCACGCCTACGAGGTCGACGGGACCGTCTACTACGACGTCCGCTCGTTCCCCGGCTACGGCAAGCTCTCGGGCAACACGCTCGACCAGCTCCGGGCCGGCCATCGCCAGGAGCTGGCGGTCGACCCGAACAAGCGCCACCCCGAGGACTTCGCGCTGTGGAAGAAGGCCGGGCCCAACCGCCTGATGAAGTGGGCCAGCCCGTGGGGCGAGGGCTTCCCCGGATGGCACATCGAGTGCTCGGCGATGTCGATGAAGTACCTCGGCGAGCGGTTCGACATCCACACCGGCGGCAACGACAACAAGTTCCCCCACCACGAGGACGAGATCGCCCAGTCCGAGGGGGCCGTCGGCCACCAGGTCGATCTCGACGTGGGTGCACGGCGGGTTCCTGCGGCTGAGCGGGCAGAAGATGGCCAAGTCCGCGGGCAACATCATCCGGATCGGGGACCTCGCGGAGCATCGGATCGATCCGCTCGTCCTTCCGCTACCTCACGTTCGGGACCCGGTACCGCAGGGAGATGGACTTCTCCTAGGAGGCGCTCCGGGCCGCCGACACGGCGGTCAAGCGCCTGCGGCAACGGATGGCGACTGGGGCGGCCCCGCCGAGGGCGCTGAGCGAGGAGGCGAAGGCGTTCGACAAGCGGTTCCGGGAGGCCGTGGCCGACGACCTGGACATGCCGCGGGCCCTGGTGGTCCTGAACGAGACTGTCATCGTCACGCGCCGTCCCCGACGCGCGAGAAGTACGCGCTGGTCTCGTCGTGGGACCAGGTCCTGGGCCTCGACGTGGAGCGGGATGCCCGCGAGGGGTGGCAGCCGAGCGAGGAGGTGCGGCGCTGGTCGGCGAGCGCGACGCGGCGCGGGCGGCCAAGGACTTCGCCGCGGCCGACCAGGTCCGCGACCGGCTGCAGGAGCTGGGCCTGGAGGTCATGGACAGTCCCGAGGGGACGAAGGTCCGTCCCCGGATCTAGCCGCGCCGGCTACCGCACTGCCTGAGCGTCGCGTGGCGCCTCGTTCAGTCTCCTCGCACCGTCCTCGGTGACCGCGACGATGTCCTCGATCCGGACGCCGAACCGGCCCGGGAGGTAGATCCCCGGCTCGATCGAGAAGGTCATGCCCGCCTCAAGGCTCGTCGTGTTGCCGGCCACGATGTACGGTGGCTCGTGCAGCTCGAGGCCGATCCCGTGGCCGGTCCGGTGGATGAACCACTCGCCGTACCCGGCGTCGTCGATCACCTCGCGGGCGGCCCGGTCGACGTCCTCGGCCGGGACGCCCGGCCGGACGGCCTCGAACGCCGCCTGCTGCGCCCGCCGAACGACGTCGTAGACCCGATCGAACTCCTTCGGCGGCTCGCCGACGAACACGGTCCGCGTGATGTCCGAGCAGTAGCCGTCCAGATGGCCCCCGAAGTCAAGCACGACCGCGTCTCCGTCGGTGATGACTCGGTCCCCGGCCTCGTGGTGCGGCGATGCGCCGTTCGGACCGGAGCCCACGATGGTGAAGTCCGCGGTGCGGTGGCCGTGCCGTCGAAGCGCTTCGGCCAGGTCTGCCGCCACGTCGAGCTCGCGTCGGCCGGCGAACGGCACGTGAAGGATGTCGGCGAAGGCGGCGTCGGCTGCCGACGCCGCCTTCGCCATCGCCGCCAGCTCCTCTTCGTCCTTCACCGACCGGAGCGGCGGCATGGCCCGGCCGGCGGCGACGAAGGTGCGATCCTTCGCCGCCTCCTGGAGCCCCAGGACGTGCGACGCCCACGTCTGGTCGGTGACGGCCAGCCGGCCCGGCGGGAGGAGCCCCGCCGCCACCGCGTACGGGTCGTCGCCGTCGGCCCACCCCACGACCTCGATCCAGTCCGCGGCCGGCGACGCCAGCGCCGCCGGCCGCTCCAGGAGCGGCACGAGCATCACGGGCTGACGATCCGGGGCCACCACCAGGAGCGTGAGCCGCTCCAGCGGTGGCGGCGCGTGGCCCGTCAGGTAGGCGAGGTCCGGCCCCGGCGTCACGAGGAGCGCGCCCAGCTCGGCTACCGCGGCGACATGAGCCGCGCGGTCCAACCGCTCGGCGTGGCTACCGGGGTCGGCGCCGCCCGTCACAGCTTCATCAGGACGGCCTGCGGCACGACCTCGAAGGTAGCCGGGGTGGACCCCAGCACCTCCCCGTCCGCCTCGATGGGAAGCGGCCGGTCCGCGTCGACCTCCAGGGACTCCTTCACCCGGAACTCGGCGACCCGAGGGTGCGGCAGGTGCTCGCCCCGGTAGACCTTCGGCAGGAGGGTGAACGAGTCCGACTTCGGCCCCTTGAAGATCAGCACGTCCAGGACACCGTCGCCGGGGTACGAGCGGGGGGAGATCTTCATCCCTCCCCCGTAGTACTGGCAGTTGCCCACGATCACCATCAAGCCCGGCCCCTCGTACGTCCTTGCGGTCGGCCCGGACCTGCAGCCTGGCCAGCTTGAACCGAGGCAGCGTCAGCCAGAAGCCGAAGAAGTACTTCGACTGGCCGAGGGAGGCGGGAAGCCGGTCGGCCCGGGCGGCCACCGCGGCACCCAGCCCGGCCTCCGCCACGTTCGGGAAGTACCGGACCTCCCGCTCGCCGTTCGAACCCGTGTACGTGATCTTCCCGACGTCGAGCGGATAGGTGTTCTCCCCCAACAGGTGCTGGCACGACCGGGTGACGTCGCCTGGGAGCCCGAACGTTCGCACGAAGTCGCACCCCCAGCCGGCGGCGACCACGCCGAGGACGGGCTGCGGCACGATGGTCTTGCCGTCGTCGTCGAACATCCCGTTCACGACCTCGTGGACGGTGCCGTCCCCTCCCACCGCCACGACGAATCGTCCGCCGTTCGACAGCGCTTCCCGGGCGAACCGGGTGGCATCGCCCGGCCCCTCCGTGCGGAGGAGCCGGTACGGAAGTCGCCGGGCCTGGAGCGTGCGCTCCAGCTCGGGGATCTCCTGTCCCACGCGCCGCCGGCCGGCGTGGGGGTTGACGATGACCGTGAGCTCTCCGAATGGGCTTTCCATCAGACCCCCGTGTAGGCGACGACGCCGCGATTCACCGCTTCGATGGCCCGGTGGGCCAGGTCCGCCGTCTGGCCCGAGGCAACCTCTTCGATCTGGCGGAGGAGGTCCAGCAGCTGCTTGCAGTTGCGCACGAAGTCGCCCGGAGCCATGCCGGTCTCGCCCAGCACGTCCTGGAGCGGCTTGCCCTCCGCCCACTGGAACACCGGCGTGGCGAAGCCCGCCTCGAGCTCCCGGCACAGCTCGACGTGGTGCGAGTCTTCCGACCGCCGGATCCGTTGCCACAGGCGAGCCAGTCGCTCGTAGCGCTGCGCCGTCTCTGCGGTCGGCATGTCCGAGTGCCGCGGCACGCGTTCCCGCGACTCGTACACCACCGTGGAGATCACGGCGGCCGTCTCTGCCGGAGACAGGCCGGTCACCAACCCGTCGCCGAGCGCCTCGGCGACAAGGATGTCGCCCTCGCCGTAGATGCGAGAGAGGACGTCACCCTTTGGAAGGATGGTGAACTCCCTCACGTACCCTAGCTCCTCGAGGACCCCGAGCACTCGCTCGAACTGCCGCGCGAGCGTCTCGGTCCGCGTCCGGATGCGCCGTTCGATCCCCCGCAGCCGCTGCTCCACCTGGCTGGCCCGAACGGCCCATCGCTCATGGGTGGGCCGGTCGGGGCATGCGTGGCACGGGTGCCGGGCCGCCAACTCCTCCAGCCCGGCCGCCTCGCGCTCCGCCCTCGCGTCCAGCCGGTCCCTGGCCCGCTTGGGCGGCCGGACGTCCAGGGCCACCAGCCGGGCCGCCAGGTCGCGGCGGAACCGGGCGCTCCGCGCGCTTCCCGAGCGGGGCAACGGGACCTTGGTCAGGACGATCGGCGGCTCCTCGAAGTCGCGGACCGAGAGCCGGAAGAACTTCCGGTCCTGGGCCAGCACCGTGGGCCGGCCCTCGCGCGACGACAGCACGACGGCCAGCCCTCGGCGCCGGGCCCGGGGGACGAAGATCACGTCGCCCGGCCGGAGCGACGCCAGGGCATCGCGGACGGCTTCCGCCCGGACCCGGGTCCGGCCCTTGCGGGCCTCCTCCCGGATCTGCTCGGCCTTCTCCCGGAGCCGCCAGTACTCGGCGAAGTCGCCCAGGTGGCAGTGCATCTGCTGGCGATAGCCGGCGAGGTGGGCGGTGTCTCGCTCGATCTCGCGCTCCAGGGCCACCACTCCCCGGTCCGCCAGGAACTGCGCGAAGGAGGAGTTCAACAGGTGATGAGCCTGGTCCCTCGTGTAGTTGCGGACCAGGTTCACGGCCATGTTGTACGAGGGCCGGAACGACGACGAGAGCTCGTACGTCCGCGTCGTCGCCAGCGAGGCCACCCGCTCGAACGGCACCTGCCGCTGGAACACCACCACCGCATGCCCGATCTCGTCGATGCCCCTCCTGCCGGCCCGCCCGGTGAGCTGCGTGTACTCCCCAGGGGTGAGCAGCTCGTGCCGCTCCCCCGAGAACTTCCACAGGTCCTCGATGACCACGGTCTTCGCCGGCATGTTGATCCCGAGCGAGAGGGTCTCCGTGGCGAAGACCACCTTCACCAGCCCGGCCTTGAACAGCTCCTCCACGGTCTCCTTGAACACCGGAAGCATCCCGGCGTGGTGGGCCGCGATCCCGGCCGACAGGGCCTCCCGGAACTCGTAGAACCCCAGCGTCTCCAGGTCCTCCTCGGCCATCCAGGCCACGCGCATGTCGGCGAACTCCCGGATCCGTTCGGCCTCCTCCCGCGTGGTCAGGCGGATCCCCGAGTCCATCAACCACTCCACGCTTCGGTCGCAGCCTGCCCGGCTGAACACGAAGTAGATGGCCGGCAGCATCTCGTTCTGGGCCAGGACCTCGACGACCTCCTCGCGGCGGGGCACGTACACCCGCCGGTGGCCCTCGCGAGGCCGCGGGATGCGTTGGTGCTGCGCCTGCCTCGACTCTCGCCGGTAGTACGTGCGGAACCGGACCTCCTCCTGGTCCAGCGAGACGATGTACGGGTTCGGGGTCAGCTCGCCGTCCTGCTGCACGTGCATGGGGTGCAGCTCGTGGCCGATCAGGTAGTGGTGCTCGAGCGGCACCGGCCGGCGCTCCTCGATCACCACCCGGGTGGGGCCTCGGAGGGTGCCGATCCACTCGCCGAACTCCTCGGCGTTGGAGATGGTCGCCGACAGGCACACGACGGGGACCGACAGTGGAAGGTGGATCAGGATCTCCTCCCATACGGCTCCGCGGTACGGGTCCTGGAGGTAGTGGACCTCGTCCAGGATCACGGAGGACAGGCCGAGGAGCGTCGGGCTCTTCTCATAGAGCATGTTGCGCAGCACCTCGGTGGTCATCACGACCACCGGGGCCTCGGAGTTGATCGAGTTGTCCCCGGTGAGCAGCCCCACCTTCGCGGCGCCGTACCGGGCCACCAAGTCGCCGAACTTCTGGTTCGACAGGGCCTTGAGCGGCGTGGTGTAGAAGGCCTTGCTCCCCTGGTCGAGGGCCCGCTCCACGGCGAACTCGGCGACCACGGTCTTGCCCGAGCCGGTGGGGGCCGCGACCAGCACCGATTCGCCGGCGTCGAGCGCCTCGATGGCCTCGACCTGGAAGTCGTCCAGCGCGAACGGGTACCGGGCGGCGAAACGCTTGGGATCGGTCACACCGCCAAGTCTACGGGCGGGGCCGCCCTACCCTTGAAGGCCGGCCCGCTCCACGTGCTCCTCCAGGGCGCCGCTGAACGTGTCGGCTTGCTCCAGGTTGGACAGGTGGCCCGCGCCCTGGATCACGAGCAGGTCGGCTCCCGGGATGGCCTCGGCCATCGGTGCGGACACCTCCGGCGGGATCAGCGTGTCGTCCGTCGAGGTGATCACCAGGGTAGGGACGTCGATGCCGGGGAGGTCGGGGCGGGAGTCGGGTCGCTCGGCCATGCCGAGCGACGCGGCGGCGATGGCCTCCGCCGGCTGATCGGCGATCAGCCGGCGGACGTACCCCCACAGCTCCTCCGGCGCTCCCTCCGACAGCAGCGGCGGTGGCTTCTCCACCAGGAAGCCGTTCCCCTCGCTCCGAAGCCGCTCGGCCAGGGCTCGGCGGTTCGCTGCCCCCTCCTCGGTGTCCGGCTCCGCCCGGGTGTTCGCCAGGACGAGGCCGGCGAAGCGCTCGGCGGGCCCGCCGCCACAGCTCGAACGCGACGTAGCCGCCCATCGACAGCCCGCAGACCACCGCCCGGTCCACGCCGGCCCGATCAAGCTCGGCGAGCACCCGGTCGGCGGCGGCGCCCATCGTCATGACTTCCCCCGCGGGCTCGGTACCACCGAAGCCCGGCAGGTGCGGCGCGATCACCGGAAGACCGCCTGAGAAGGCCGAGAGCTGGGGGTCCCACATCCTCGCGTCGAGCGGGAAGGCGTGGAGCAGAAGCAGACCGTCGGTCATCGATCCGGCGGGGACCGGCGAGAGCGAGGGCTGGAAGATACCGGCCTGCTGAACTGCACCTGGATGAAGTCGCTGTAGCCGCCGTTCATGAGCTCGGTCGCGACGTCCAGGATCCCCTTCGCGCCGTTCAGGAGCTGGGTGCGCTGGGCGCCGGTTGTGGCTGCGGCCCGCTGGACCAGGATCGCCGCGTGCTCGTACAGCTTGAGAGCGTCCGTCATCTTCTCCTTGGCGTTGAAGAAGTAGTTCACGAACGACCGCATCGAAGCCCTTGTTCGCCGTGATCGGCAGGACGTCGATCCGGTCCATGGCCTCCCATGCGCCCTTGGCTACCGCCCCGGCCGACTTCGCGTCGGTCGCCACCGTCTTGGGCTTCACCGTGCCCTTCTCCAGGCCGTCGACGTCGGTGGTGAGGGCAGGGAAGGCGTTGAAGCCGTCGGGCGGCGCCGGCTGTCCGACGGGGACGATCGCGCCCTGGATCTTCCCCTGGAACGCCACGGCCGCCGTGCGTTCCCGCTCTGCCAGGGCCTGTCTCGCGGGCCTGGGTCCGCTCCCTGGCCAGGCCGTACCAGATGCCCGCCGCCGAGGCCGCCACCACGACCACGAGCAGGCCGATCCGGAACCCTCGGCGAGCGAGCAGCGGCTTCTTCACCGGCGTGTACGCGGGCCGGGGCCCGGGCGTCACGACCCTTCGGCTGCGCGGCTTGCTCTTCCCCTTGATGGCCATGGGCTCCCTATCGATTCATCAGGCGGGCCACGATGATAGCGCCCTCGTAGAACAGGACCATGGGGACCATCATCGCGGTCATCGTGTACGGGTCCGAGCTCGGGGTGATGACCGCGGCGAAGATCGCGATGAACAGGATGGCCCCCCGGCGCCACTCCCGCATCTTCTGGCTGGAGATCACGCCGACCAGCGAGAGGAAGACGAGCACCACCGGGAACTCGAAGGAGAGCCCGAAGGCGAGCGCGAGGAGCATGACGAAGCCCAGGAACCGGTCGCCGGTAAGCAGGGGGACGAACCCTGAGCCGGCGAACCCCAGCAGGAAGCCGAGCCCCTTCGGCAGGGTGAAGTACGCGATGACGGCTCCCAGGGCGAACAGGACCACCGACGAAGGCCACGAAGGGCACGGCCAACCGGCGCTCCCGCCTGGTGAGGCCGGGCACGACGAAGGCCCACAGCTGCCACAGGACGATGGGCAGGGCGAAGAACAGCCCCAGGAACACGACCACCTTGAGCTTGATGACCACCGGCTCCATGACGCCAGTGAACACGAACTTGCAGCCCGTCGGAGGGCGGTTCGCCCGGGGAGGTTGCGGATCGTCGCGCAATAGGGGTCCTGGAGCAGCCGAAGGACGGGCCCGTACAGGAACCACCCGATGACCGAGCCGCACGCCGATGGCCCCCAGGGAGATGAACAGCCGGCCCCGCAGCTCCTCCAGGTGCTCGACGAGCGTCATCGTCCCCTCGGGGTCGCGGGGGGGACGACGGAGACTGTCCGGGATCAGCTTCATCGGCGATCGACGGGGATCGGCCTACTCCGCCTTGGACCGGCCGCCGTCGCTCTCGTCGTCGAGGTCCACGCGCAGGCTGCGCTGGATCTCGTCCCGGGCCTTGCGGAGCTCGGCCAGCCCCTTGCCGACGTGGCGGGCCACGTCCGTCCCGTCGGTGCCGTCGGTCGCGGCCTGTCCCTCGGGCTGGGGCGCCACAGCGGAACCGGGCTCGGAAGGTGCCGGGGACGGATGGGCCGGCTCCTCGTTGAGCGCGGACTGGATGGTCTTCTGGACCTCCTCCTGCGCCCTTCGGAACTCACGGATGCCCCGGCCGATGGATCGCCCCACCTCCGGCAGCCGGCGGGGGCCCACGACGAGCAGGGCGATGATCAGGATGACCATGAGCTCGAGAGGACCGATGTTGAACATCTCGTCGGGTGGGCAGGCGCCCGGGGCGATTCTACTGCGCGAGGTTCAGGAAGGGCCCCGCGCCTTCGGCGAGGAAAGGCCCGTGGCCCTGGATGACGCCCGCTCACCCTCCGCGGCGATGTCCTCGGCGATGGGCTGGACCTCCTCCTGGAACCGGCGGAGGGTCCGCCCGAGCAGGAACACGTGGCGAACCAGCCCGACGAGCACGACGGCGATGGCCAGGGTGCTCACCAGGCCGACGATGATCCAGACGGCGGCCGGGGTGGTCACGGGCAGGATGCTAGCCGAGCCGTGGGCTCAGCGTTGACCGGCCAGGAACTCCTGGATGTGCCGGTCGTCCTGCAGCGTGAAGTGGAAGTCGATGAGGTCGTCGATGGTGAAGGCCGGGCCCTCGGGCAGCCGGCCTCGGGGATCGGGCCGCTCCTCGAGCTGCTCCTCCTCGAACATCGGCATGGTGCGCTCCTCCGCCTCGCCCCGTCCCGAGACGTCCACCCCGGCCGAGACCAGGAGCGCGACGATCTTGCGGTCGGCCCGCTTCTCCACGCCGTCGAGGCAGGTGGGGCAGGTGAAGCGGTAGGTGCCCTCCCGCCCGCCGTGCAGGACCGAGAGGAGGATGGCCTCGGGTCCCATGTCCACTTCGCCGCAGCGGGGGCAGGTGGTCCGGATGGTGGTCATGTCTGCACCTGTATCGGCCTTGCCGGTGAAACGGTTTAGCGTCCGGGGGCCGGAGGGGACTACCCTATTCGTACAGTTCTTTGGTCCGGCCGGCCAGCTCCCGGACCCGGCCTTTCAGCTCGGGTGGGCTCAGCACTTCGGCCTCACCCCCCAGGCGAAGGACCAGCCGGGCCACCCACTCCAATCGGCTCGCGGGGAGCACGACCTCCAGGTCCCCGCCCTCTCCCTCCGTCTCGGCTCCACCTCGTAGTACTCGGCCACCCACCGGGCCCCCGGGATGGAGCAGCAACCGGACCGGCACGTCCCGCTCGGTCGGGGTGTACAGGGCCCGCCCGGCGCCGGCCAATCCACGGGGCTCGAAGGCGTCGCCGGTCGGCTCGACCGAGTGGATCCGGTCCGCCCGGAACAGGCGTTCCTCCTCAGAGCGGTGGTCGAAGGCTGCCACGTACCAGTTCCCGATGGCGAAGAAGACCTCCTCGGGGTCCACCAGCCGCGTGGTGGTCTCGGCGGAGGACGCCGCGTAGTACTCGATCCGGACCCGCCCGTGGCCGGCCACTGCCTTCCGCAGGGCGTCCAGCGTCTCGGCGGGCCTGCCGCCGTCGGCCGCCTCCACCCGCTCGGCCAGCTCGCCGAGCGTCTCGGGGCCCAGCCGCTCCTCCAGCTTGCGCAGGGCCGAGGCCAGGGCCGTGGCCTCACGGAGGCCGGGCGTCACCGCCAGGGCGGTCCCCCGCAGGTACAGCGCGAGCGCCTCGGCCCGGGTCAGCCGGAGCGGCCGGGCGAAGTAGTCGGCCATGTCGATCCACACCCGTCCGTCCTCGATGGCCACCCCGATCAGGTCGCCCGGGCCCATACGGCGGCAGGCCCGAGACGAACAGCAGGTTCAGGTCCGAGGTGAGCTCGTCGTCGCGGACGCCGAACAGTCGCGTGATCTCCGAGAGCTCGGTCCCCGGATGCTTGACCAGGTAGGGGACGAGCACCAGCAACCGCCGCAACCGGTCGGACGCCCGCGACGTCGCCGCGGGGCGCGGTCGGCCGGTCATCGAAGCGCCGCCTCGAGCAGCCGAACGATCTCCGCCCGTAAGCGACTCCGGCTCCACGGCCACGGCGTCCGGACCGAAGGACAGGATCCACGACACGAGCGCGTCCCCCGGCGCCGCCGGGAGGCTCACCTGGACCCAGCCGTCGGGCCGGGTGTCCTCGACCACCGCCCCCTGGACCCCCCGGGTCGCCCACCACGCCACCTCGGGAGAGAAGGCCACCGTGGCCCGTTCCTCGGGCTCCCCCGGGCCGAACGGTCCACCCTGGACGTGCTCCGCGGCCCGGAAGCCCTCGGGGGGCGGGCCGGCTTCCCCGTCGAGCCGGAGCTCGCCCGCCGGCCCGCGACAGGCGGAACGCCCGGATCTCCTCCCGTTCCCGGTCCATGCCCACGAGGTACCAGTGCCCGGCCCGAAACACCAGCCCCCAGGGATCGACGTGGCGTTCGGACTCCACGCCGCGCGATGTGCGGTAAGCGAACCGCACACTGCGGCGCTCCGCGATGGCCTCCGCCGCGGCCGTCAGCCGGGCGTCCACCGCTCCCGCCTCAGCGGCGAGCGGCGTCGAGGCCGCGCCGGCCACCAGCCCGCCGTCGGTGCCGTACAGCAGCTTGCGGACGGCCTGCTCGGCGGCATCGTCCGCTCCCCCGGCATGCGCCGCCACGAACATGGCCGAGATCTCCTCGGGCGTGAAGTCGATCTCCGGCAGGTAATACCGGTCCTTCAGGATGGCGTATCCGTGCTCGACCTCCCATGCGTCGGTGGCCACGACCTCGATCGGGACCCCGACATCGCGAAGGACATCCTTGTCGCGCTCGAACATCCGCTTGGCCGACTGGAGGTCGTCCTGCCCGTAGCCTTCCGGCATCTTGGCCCGGATCTGCTCGAAGGTGAGGGGACGACGCGACTCCAGCAGGAGCGCGACGAGGTTCACCAGACGCTCGAGCGGGTGCATCGGTGCGGCATGATACTCGGGCCATGGGCGGCGAACGGGCGGGCATCAGGCTGCGACGCGGGCACGGTCGTGTCGGTGGGCGCGTCACGCCCCGGGGCGGTCGAGTTGGAGGTCGAGGTGGATGGTCAGCGGGCCCCGGCGCTGGCCTACCCCGACCTCACCGGGCCCATCCGTGCGGGCGACCTCGTGCTGCTGAACACGACGGCGGTAGCACTCGGCCTCGGCACGGGTGGGTTCCACCTGGTGATCGCCGTGGAGGGCGAGCGGGCCACCGAGCTCTCCCATGGCGGCCGGGTGATGAAGGCCCGGTACACGCCGCAGCAGGTGGCCGTTCGGTCGGTGGAGGAGACGCATCGCGATGTGCTGGAGGGCTCGCGTGGGCCTTCGGGGGACGCCGGTCGTGGCCGCACCCGCTGCACTCGATGATCGGGCCCATCGCGGCCGGGGCGAAGGCCTCCGGGGATGCACGGGTGGTCTACGTCATGACCGACGGGGCCGCGCTTCCCGGCGCGTTCTCCCGGCTCGTCCCGAGGCTGCGCGACGCCGGGCTGCTGGACGGCTTCATCACGTCCGGGCAGGCGTTCGGAGGGGAGCTCGAGGCGGTCACGGTGTGGACCGGGCTGCTCGCGGCGAAGGAGGTGCTGGAGGCCGACGTGGTGGTGGTGGCCGACGGGCCCGGGAACCTGGGGACCGACACGACGTGGGGCGTGAGCGCGCTGGCGAGCGGGCACGCGCTGAACGCCGCCGAGGCCCTCGGCGGCGTGCCGGTGGCGGCGCTCCGCGTGTCCTTCGCGGACACGCGCCCGCGCCACCGTGTGGTGTCGCACCATTCACTGACGATCCTGGAGAAGGTCTGCACGGCCAGGGCGAACGTCGCCGTCCCGATCCTGGAGGACGAGCGCAGCGTGACGCCGTGTGGGAGGCGCTCAGAGCTCGGAAGCTCGAGGAGAAGCATCAGCTCGTCGAGGTCGACGGGAGGCCGGCCCTCACGAAGCTCGAGGAGCTCGGCTTCGAGATCGAGTCGATGGGCCGCACACCGAAGGACGACCCGGCCTTCTTCCTCGCGGCCGGCGCGGCCGGCGTCCTCGCCGGCCGCCTGGCGGCGGGATCCCGCGTCTACACTGATCGGGGTTAGCCCTCGAAAGCGCGGGTATACGTTTCGCACAGCCCACGCTCATCCAGCGTCATCGGCTCGAGCTTTCGTTCGAACCAGTAGCGGTTGAAGGCGTCCTCGGGTGTGTCCGCCCCGTATCCGATTCGGCGGCATGAGGCGCATCGAACCACCCATTTTCGGGTGCGATGGTCTTGGAAGTAGGTCTCGGGATCAGTTCGGATCGGACGGGCGGGTCATCACATATGGGCGATGAGCTGCTCCACTCTGTCATCCACCGAGCGGAACGGGTCCTTGCACAGCACGGTGCGCTGGGCCTGGTCGTTCAGCTTCAGGTGGACCCAGTCCACCGTGTAGTCGCGGCGCTTCTGCTTCGCGTGCTTGATGAAGTCACCCCGGAGCTTGGCCCGCGTCGTCTGGGGAGGCTCGCGCATGGCTCGCGAGATCTCCTTCTCGCTCACCATCCGCTCGACCTTCCCCGACCGCTCCATCAGGTAGTAGAGCCCGCGGCTACGGTTGACGTCGTGGTAGGCCAGGTCGAGCAGCGCCACCTTCGGCGACGACAGCGGGAGCTGGTGCTTGGCCCGGTACCGCTCGATCATCAGCATCTTGGCCACCCAGTCAACCTTGCGGGCCAGGATCTCCGGCTCCCCCGTGCCCAGCGCATCCAGCGCGTCCCGCCACTCGAGCAGGAGCTGCTTGGTCTGGGGATCGCCACCCCGACGTTCGACGAACTTCGCCGTCCGCTCGTAGTACTCGTCCTGGATCTCGATGGCGGTGAGCTCCCGGCCGTTCGCCAGGCGGACGCGCTTCTTGCCCGCGATGTCGTGGGAGATCTCGCGGATGGCCCGGATGGGGTTCTCCAGCGTGAGGTCACGCATCACCGTGTTCGCCTCGACCATCCGGAGCACCAGGTCGGTGATCCCGACCTTCAGGAACGTGGTCCACTCGTTCATGTTCGAGTCCCCCACGATCACGTGGAGCCGGCGGAACCGCTCGGCGTCGGCGTGGGGCTCGTCCCGGGTGTTGATGATTGGCCTCGAACGCGTGGTAGCCGAGGACACGCCCTCCCAGATGTGCTCAGCCCGCTGCGCGATGCAGAACTGCGCGCCCCGCGGCCCGTGCAGGACCTTCCCCGCCCCGCAGTAGATCTGCCTGGTGACGAAGAACGGGATCAGGATGTCGGCCATCCGAGCGAACTCGCCCTGCCGGGCCACCAGGTAGTTCTCGTGGCAGCCGTAGGAGTTCCCGGCCGAGTCCGTGTTGTTCTTGAACAGGTAGACCTGGCCCGAGATGCCCTCCTCGTGCAGCCGGACCTCGGCCGCCGCGAGGAGCGCCTCCAGGATCCGCTCCCCCGCCTTGTCGTGGGCCACGAGGTCGGTGATGGAATCGCACTCGGGCGTGGCGTACTCGGGGTGGGAGCCGACGTCCAGGTACAGCCGGGCCCCGTTCTCCAGGAAGACGTTCGATGACCGGCCCCAGTGGACCACCCGGCGGAACAGGTACCGGGCCACCTCGTCGGGCGAAAGCCGCCGCTGCCCCCGGAACGTGCAGGTCACGCCGTACTCGTTCTCCAGGCCGAAGATGCGCCGGTCCACGGGATGAGTGTAGGTCCGGTGGGACCGAACGCGGGGATGCGCCTCAGGCTGAGAGGATCCGCGCGACCTCGTCGTCCTCGAGGCGGCGGAACTTCCTGCGCTGGGGCCGCGAACGCTCCAGCACACCGGCCTCGATCGACGCGGGCTCGATCTCGCGCCCCTCGGCGCTGGAGAGCGCCTTCACGGCTTCCTTCACGGCGGTGGCGAGGTCCCACCCTTCCTCATACGTCCCCTTGAGGGCCTCGGTCAGCGTGTCGGCATGTCCTCCGATGCCCACGAACCCGTGCTCGTCGGAGACGGTCCCGTCGAAAAGGATGTGGTAGATCTCGTTCTTCGCGTGGTCGCCCGCGACCTCCGCCACGAGGATCTCCACCTCATAGGGCTTCATCTGCTGGGTGAAGATGGTGGACAGGGCCTGCGAGTAGCCGTTGGCGATGTCCCGGGCCCGCACATCCTCCCGACCGTACGAGTAGCCCCGGAGGTCGGCGAGGCGCACGCCGGCGATCCGGAGGTCCTCGAACTCGCTGTACTTGCCCACCCCCGCGAACGCGATCCGGTCGTAGATCTCCGAGATCTTGTGCAGGGAGGAACTGGGGTTCTCGGCGATGAACAGGACCCCATTCGCATACTCCAGGCCCACCACGGACTTGCCCCGGGCGATGCCCTTGTGGGCGAAGTCCGAGCGGTCCTTCATGAGCTGCTCAGGAGGGACGTACGGCATGAAGGCCATCAGGACCGGGTCCCCACCACTGCTTCGTAGGCCGACCGCACCTCGTTCTCCGGCACCGTGGCCACACCCTCAGCCGCCACGACCAGGATCGTGGGGAAGATCCCGCGCGTTGGATCGGGGCCGCCGGTCGCCGCATCCTCCTCGGCCGCGTCTACGAGGGCCTCCACCGCAACCCGGATCCCTTCATCACGGGACAGCCCCGGCCGCCACCGCTTCTTGAGCGAGCCCTTGGCCGGACGCTCGCCGGAGCCGGTGGCACGGTAGTCGTCCTCCTCCCACCGGCCGCCGGTGGCGTCGTAGTAGAAGATCCGGCCCTCGTTCCTCCTCTGGTCGAACCCGCCGAACAACGGCACGACCACCAGGCCCTGGAGGGCCAGGGGGAAGTTGCCCCGGATCATCTGGGCCAGGCGGTTGGCCTTTCCCTCCAGCGACAGCCGGTCGCCGGTGATCTTCTCGTAGTGCTCCAGCTCCAGTTGGAAGAGCTTGACGATCTCGATGGCCTGTCCGGCGGCCCCTGCGATGGCGATGGCCGAGTAGTCGTCGGCAGGGAAGACCTTCTCCATCTTGTCGTCGGCGATGGAGAACCCCTCGGTGGCGCGGGTGTCGCCGGCGAACACCACGCCGCCCTCATACTTCAGCCCGAGGACGGTGGTGCCGTGGGGATGGGGCACGTCGGCCCCGCCTTGCGGTGCTGCGAGGCCCTTGACGGCCTCCGGACGGTTTCTCGAGACGAGGTCGAAGAAGCTGGGATTCGCGCCGATGGGGCCCCCCGCGCCGAGCGGGAGGCCGGCGCGCTCGTCGGTCATTCCCCGCCCTTCTGGACGTAGCTCTTGATGAACTCCTCGGCGTTCTCCTCGAGGACCGAGTCGATCTCGTCGAGGATCTCGTCCATCTCCTCCTTGAGCTCCTCGGCCTTGGACGCGGACTGGACCTGGCCGGCGTCGTCCTCGCCGCCGCCCTCTCCCCCGCCCTTGCGCTGGGTCCTCTTCTGCTCCTGCTCCTGCGGCACGATTCGCATTCCCCCTCGGGTTCCCGGTTCGGCCGGCCACGCCATTCTAACGGCGGGTCAGAGCGTGGAAGGAAGGACGGGCGGTCGATCTCGGCCGAACGCCTAGGACTGGAGCATGTCGACCAGGCTCGCCGCGTCGGGGGCCCGGTCGAGCAGGCCGGCCACGTGCTCGCGCGTGCCGCGCAAGGGCTCGCGCATGGGGATGCGCTGGAGGGCCTCTTTGCCGGTGTCGAAGATCATCGAGTCCCAGGAGGCCGCGGCGATGGCGTCGGGGTAGCGAGCGATGCATCGGCCTCGGAAGTACGCGCGGGTGTCCTCCGGGGGCTCCATGACGGCCCGCTCGATCTCCTGATCGCTCACCAGGCGCTCCACCTTGCCGGTGGCGGCTAGCCGGTAGTACAGGCCCTTGTCGATCCGGATGTCGTGGTACTGAAGGTCGATCAGCCGCAGCTTGGGGTCGGACCAGGCCAGGCCGTCCCGCTCCCGGTAGCCCTCCAGGAGACGGTACTTCGCCACCCAGTCCAGCTCGCGTTGGAGCGAGAGGGGGTCGCTCTCCAGGCCCGAGAGGACGTCCTCCCACCGCTGGAGGACGTCGCGGTTGTCCGGCGTGTCGTCCTCCTGCTCCACGTACTTGCGGGCCCGCTCCAGGTACTCCCACTGGATCTCCACGGCCTTTAACCTTCTCCCGTCGGCCAGGCGCACCTGCGCGGTGCACGACACGTCGCGCGAGATCTCGTGGAGCGAGGCGACCGGATTGGCCATGGTGAGGTCCGGCAGGTACTCGTCCTCGATCATCTTCAGCACGATCGAGGTGGTGCCGAGCTTCAGGTACGTCGCCACCTCGCTCATGTTGGCGTCGCCGATGATCACGTGGAGCCTGCGGTACTTGTCGGGATCGGCGTGGGGCTCGTCGCGGGTGTTGATGATGGGCCGCTTGAGCGTGGTCTCCAGGCCCACCTCGGCCTCGAAGAAGTCCGCCCGCTGGCTGAGCTGGTAGCGGTGGCGGTCCCGGTCGTCCCACGGTGCCTCCGCTCCGAGCTTGCCGGCCCCCGTGTAGATCTGCCGGGAGACCAGGAACGGGGTCAGGTCCCGCACGATGTTGCCGAACGGCGTGCCCCGGTCGACCAGGAAGTTCTCGTGGGTGCCGTAGGAGTTCCCCTTGCCGTCGCTGTTGTTCTTGTAGATGGCGATGCGTTGCCCGGGAGGAAGGACGTGGTGGAGCTCCGTCAGAGACCGATCCAGCACGCGCTCCCCCGCCTTGTCGTGGATGACCAGCTGGCGCGGGCTCGCGCACTCGGGCGTGGAGTACTCGGGGTGCGCGTGGTCGACGTAGTACCGGGCGCCGTTCGGCAGGATCACGTTGGCCAGGCCCAGGTCCTCCTCGGCGGGCTCCCGGACCTGCACGGGCTCGAAGCCGCGGGCGTCGCGGAGCGGCGACTCCTGCTCGTAGTCCCACCGGATCCGGCGCAATGCGCCCGCATACGTGCTGATGAGAAGCGACGATGACAGCACCGGGTTGAAGTCGGGGGCACCGATCGCGGAGATGCCGTACTCGGTCTCCGTGCCGATGACCTTGGGGATGGCCATCCGGTGAGCTTACAGGTATTGGCCCGCGGCCACGCGCTCGACCTGCCGGCCCTCCGCGCCACCGTCGCCGAGCAAGGTGCGGACGTAGACGATCCGCTCGCCCTTCTTGCCGGAGATCCGAGCCCAGTCGTCGGGGTTCGTCGTGTTCGGGAGGTCCTCGTTCTCCTTGAACTCGTCCCGGATGGCGTTCAGCAGGTCCTCGGTCTTGATGCCCTTCTCTCCCATCGACAGGAAGCGCTTGATGGCCTCCTTCTTGGCCCGGCGGACGATGTTCTCGATCATCGCACCGGAGTTGAAGTCCTTGAAGTACAGGACTTCCTTATCCCCGGAGGCGTACGTGACCTCCAGGAACCGGTTGTCATCGGAGGCGTCGTACATGCGGTCCACGGTGATCTGGACCATGCGGTGGACGGCCCCGCCGGCGTTGCCGCTGGCGCGGCCGACCTCGTCAGGATGGATCGGCACGTCGACGGTCAGGTACTTCGACATGATGTCGCCGGCCTGCGCGGCGCTCGGCCGCTCGATCTTGATCTTCACGTCCAGGCGCCCGGGCCGAAGGATGGCCGGGTCGATCAGGTCCTCGCGGTTGGACGCGCCGATCACGATCACGTTCTTCAGGGTCTCCACGCCGTCCAGCTCGGACAGGAGCTGCGGGACGATGGTGCTCTCGACGTCGGAGGAGATGCCCGACCCCCGCGTGCGGAAGATCGAGTCCATCTCGTCGAAGAACACGATGACCGGCAGGCCCTCCTCGCTCCGCTCCTTGGCCCGTTGGAAGATCTGGCGGATCTGCCGCTCGGTCTCGCCCACGTACTTGTTCAGCAGCTCGGGGCCCTTGATGTTCAGGAAGTACGAGTGCGCGTCGGGCCGTCCGGTCCGCTCGCGGACCTTGTCGGCGAGCGACTTGGCCACGGCCTTGGCGATCAGCGTCTTGCCACAGCCCGGTGGGCCGTACAGGAGGACGCCCTTGGGTGGCTCCAGCTTGTGCTCCTTGAACAGCTCGGAGTACAGGAACGGGAGCTCCACGGCGTCGCGGATGGCCTCGATCTGGCCCTCCAGTCCGCCGATGTCCTCGTAGGAGACATCGGGGATCTCCTCCAGGACGAGCTCCTCCACCTCCTCCTTCGGCAGCCGCTCCAGGGCCACGTTGGACCGCCGGTCGATCAGCAGCGGGTCGCCGGCCCGGATCGGCTCCTCGCGGAGCGCGTGCCCCAGCGTAGCCACCAGCTCCTCGTCGCCGTGGCCGATGACGACGACCCGGTCCTCACCGAGCTTGTCCTTGACCTTCATGACCTCACCGGCCACGTCGGGCCGAAGGACCTCCACGACGTTCAGGGCCTCGTTCAGGATGACCTCGGCTCCCCGGGTGAGTCCCGCCACATCCAGCTCGGGCGTCACGTTCACGCGCATCTTTCGCCCGGCGGTGAACACGTCGACCGACCCGTCGTCGTTCGTCGCCAGGTACACGCCGAACGTAGCCGGTGGCTGGCTGAGCTTCTCGACCTCCTCGCGGAGGGCCTCGATCTTGTCGCGCTCGGACTTCAGCGCCGACGTGACCTTCTCGTTCTGCGTGAGAGCGCGGGAGAGATCGTTCTTGGTCTCGAGCAGCTTCTCCTCGAGGATCTTCACCTGTCTTGGGGCGTTGGTGAGCCGGCGGCGAAGCAGCGCGACCTCGTCCTCGAGGAACTTCACTTGGGTCTGGAGCTCATGCACCTGCTTCTCGTGCAGCTCCTGCTCTTCGCGTGGATCCGGCCCGGGCATTCCTTCACCTCCCGCGTAGGCGAGTATACGTCCCGTCCCCTCGTCAACCGAGAAACCCAACAGAGCGTCTTACGCCCACTGATACGTTGTCGTCCCGGAGGCGGGTTGGCCTTAGGACCTTCGGGCAATCAATCGGGGGCCCCCCGGCGGGCCACCGTGATGAACCCGGTGTGGGCCACCATGCGGTGGTCCGGACGCACGCTCCGCTCGGTGACGTGCCACGGCCGGTGGAGGACCTCGAACGTGGCCACCTGCTCGAACCCGTGGGCCTGGAGCGCCAGCACGGCGGTCTGGACCTGCACCGTCGTCGGCAGGTACGTGCAGACGATGCCTCCCGGTTCCAGGATCTGGGTCACTGCGGGGAGGGGCACCCAGGGCTCCGGCATGTCCAGGATCACCCGGTCGAAGGTCTCCCCCGTCTCCACCACCTCGGCGAGGTCCCCCTCCCGGAGATCCACCCAACCCGGGAGCTTCCCGAAGAAGGCCTCGACGTTCTGCATCGCCTTGGCGTGGAAGTCCGGACGGAGCTCGTAGGAGACGACGCGGCCGTCGGGGCCGACGGCCCTCGACAGCGCCAAGGTCAGCGCCCCCGACCCGGTGCCGGCTTCAAGGACCCTCGCGCCCGGGTGGATGTCGGCCTCGACCAGGATCGCACCGAGGTCCTTGGGGTAGACCACCTGTGCGCCGCGGGGCATCTTGAGGACGAAGTCCGCCAGGCGCGGCCGGAAGCACACGAAAGCCATCCCGCCCGTCGATCGCACGTGCGTGCCCTCCGCCGATCCCAGGATCGCGTCGTGGGGGACGGCCCCGCCGTGCGAGTGCCACGTCTCACCGGGGCGAAGGCGTACCAGGTAGCGCCGTCCGCGGTCGTCGATCAGCAGCACCCGCTCCCCCGGCTCGAACGGCGTGCCGCTCACGCCGGGAGCTTACCCCTCGGACGTGACCGCCCAGCTACGTCTGTGGCAGCGGGTTGACGCCGAGCGTTGCGGTCACCGTTCTCTTCTGGCCTCCCTGCGCCACCACGCTCACGGGGACGCGGTCACCTGGCCGATGCGACAGGATGAGCTCTCGAAGCGCGGTCGAGTCGGTCACGTCCTTGCCGTCGAGGCCGACGATCACGTCCCCCTGCCTGATGCCGGCCTTGTCGGCGGGCCCTCCCGGCACGACGTCGAGGACGAGCGCGCCGCTTGAGACCGGCAGTCCGAACTGGAGAGCGAGGCTGGGGCTGACGTCCTGCGTGGTGACGCCGAGGTACGCGACCGGGGCCGAGGGGTTGGTCGCCGCCTCGTCGATGATCGGCCTGGCCGCGTTCGTGGCGATGGCGAAGCCGATGTTCTCCGCCTGGTTCGCCCCGGCGGTGTTGATGCCGATCACCTGGCCGGCCAGGTTGACGAGCGGTCCCCCCGAGTTCCCCGGATTGATCGCCGCGTCGGTCTGCACCACGCCGGTGTAAGTGCGCACGCCGTTCTTGCAGATGTCGCAGTTCGGGTCCTGGGCCTGGATGGTGCGGCCGAGCGCGGAGACGATCCCGGAGGTCACCGTGGGGCCTCCCGGGAGAGCCAGGGCGTAGCCCAGGGCCACCACATGCTCCCCCAGCTGGAGCCGGCCCGAGTTGCCGAGCGGCACCGTTGGAAGGGCCTTCGCGTCGATCTTCAGGACGGCGAGGTCGGCGTTCTGGTCGCCCCCGATCACCCGTGCCGTGTACCGCTTGGAATCCGGTGGCGGGGTGATGACCGTGATCTGCTGGGCGTGCTCGACGACGTGGAAGTTCGTCACGACGATCCCGTCGGACCGGATGACGAACCCGGTGCCCACGCCGCGACCGGACTCCCCGCCGAGATGGTTGGGCTGGAACAGGTTGGTCGTGACGTTCACGACCGCGGGGCGGACCGCCTCGACCACCTGGACGACAGGATCGAGGGACGGATCGGCCGTCCCGAGGTCGACGGCCGCCGGTGAGCTCTGGACCGGGACACGCTCGATCACGGTTCGGGTGCAGGCCGGCACGGCCAGGGCGGAAACGACCATCAGGGAGACCAGGGCGCGTTTCATCGAGGACCTCGGGTTCGTCTCGGCGGATGAGCTGGAAGCTATTCGGCGCCGTCGGGGTGGGCGTTCACGCGAACCCCGATCCGGCTCCTCGAGCCTACCCGGCAGGAGCCGGCTCGACCGCCGCGGGGCGGGGCAACAGCCCGGCCTCCTCCACCAGGCGAACGATCGACTCGTCCCCTTTGATCGAGATGAGGTGGACGCCGGCCACGCCTCGAATCTGCCGGAGCTCTTCAACGATCTCCACCGCGATGCGGATGCCCTCGTCCGCCTGGCGCTCCGAGGGGACGCCCTCGATCCGGTCGATGACCGATTCCGGCACGTCGATGCCGGGGACCATGTCCCGCAGGTACCGGGCGGCCCTGGCCGAGCGGCACACGTACACCGACGGGAGGATGAACACGCGGTCCAGGAGCCCGAGCTCCTCCGACCTGGCCATGAACACGCGCATCCTCGCCAGGTTGAACACGATCTGGGTCTGGACGAACTCCGCGCCGGCCTCGATCTTCTTTCCCAGGCGCATGGGCCGAAAGTCGTGAGGTGGGGCGAACGGGTTCTCCACCGCGCCGATGAACAACGGGAGCGGGTCGTCGAGGAGCCGGCCGCTCACGTACATCCCCTTGTCGCGCATGATCCTGGCGATCCGGATGGCGTGGACGGCGTCGATGTCGTAGATGGGCTTGGCCTCCGGGTGATCGCCGGCCGTGACGTCGTCGCCGGTCATCAGGCAGACGTTGCGGGCCCCGAGCGCTACGGCACCCACCAGGTCGGCCTGCAGGGCAAGGCGATTGCGGTCACGGCACGCGAGCTGCACGATCGGTTCGACGCCCCGGTCCAGCAACAGATGCGCCGCCGCGAGCGGTGAGATGTGGGGATGGGCCGCGCTGTTGTCCGTGCAGTTCACCGCGTCCACGTGGCCCTGGAGAAGGTCGGCCAGCCGGTACACGGACTCCGGCTGCGGGCTGTCGGTGGCCTGGAGCTCCGCGGTCACCACGAACTGTCCGGACGAGAGCAGCCGATGGAGGTGGCTGCGGGCCGGTTGCGCGCTCACCGTCCGCGGTCCTCCTCGCGGCCGGCGAGCCAGCCCGCCGGGGCGTGGCGGTCCCGGCCCGTGAGCAGGTTCTCCCACGACGAGGTTTCCTGGAGCCGCCAGTCGACGGGCTTCTCGACGTGCTCCATGTGGTCACGCCACAGCGGGAGTCGCCGGGATCCCTCCCAGGCCTTCACCCAGACGCACGGCTGGTCCGGCAGCACCTCGCAGTTTCCGTTCTGCAGGACACCGCCGCACGGGCCGTTGCGCAGGGACTTTGGGCAACGCATGGGACACGACAAGCCCGTCGAGTGAAGGATGCACTGCCCGCACATCCGGCAGTCCCAGATGGCCTCCTTCGTGCCCCGCTCCACCAGGAGGAGGGCCTTGCGGAACCCTCGCGCGCGGGGGGCCGTCGCCGGAGGCCTGCGGTCGAGGTTCGTCGTCATGTCTTGCCTCCGGGGCCGGCAGCCGCCGGCCGCTACCTGAGGGGAGCGGCCGGGACCTCCTTCTTGGCGTCGATGAACGGGATGGCCGCCGTCCTGCCGGTCAGGGGTCCGCTCTCGGACTGGACCTCCAGGACGGTGCCCGGCCTCGAGAGCTCGACGGGCACCCACACGTAGCCGATGTTCCTCTCCAGCCGAGGGGACCAGATGGCGTCCGTCACCCTCCCGACCACCTCGCCGTCCACCGCGACCGGCCAGAACCACGACAGCTCGGCGCGGAGGGCGTTCCCCTCGAACTCGATCCCGACCAGCTTGCGGCGCACGCCTTCGCGGCGGACCCGCTCGAGCGCGTCCTTGCCGATGTAGTCCTGCGGCTGCTCCTCGACCAGGTGCTCGAGCCCCATGATCTCGAACGGGTTGTTCTCGTGGGTCATGTCCGAGTTGTAGTTCATGATCCCGGCCTCGATCCGGCGGGCCTCCACGGGGGCCGTGGGGCGGATGCCGAACTCCTCGCCCGCCTCCATGACCGCGTCCCACAGGTCGTCCCCCCGGGACGGGTCGAGCAGGTTGATCTCGAAGCCCTGCACCGCGGTCCATCCGGTCCGGCTGATCAGGACCGGGATGCCCTTGATGTCGAACCAGTCGCACCAGTAGTACTTGAGGTCGTAGACCGCCGGGCCGACCAGCTTCTCCACCGTCTTGCCCGCCTTCGCCCCCTGAACCTGCATCGGGTAGGCGTCGGGATAGGAGACCTGGACGTCCATCCCCGCCTGCGAGGCCACGCCCAACGCGTACAGGCCCGCGTCGGAGTCGGCGAGCTGCATCCACCACCGGTTCTCGCCGACGTGCAGCAGGACCGGGTCGTTGAGGATGCCTCCGTCGGGCGCCGTCACGATCATGTACTTCCCCTGCTTCACGCTGCACTTCGTGAGGTCGCGGCAGGTGAGCATGTCCACCAGCCGGTCGGCGTCGGGCCCGGAGATCTCCACGGTCCGCTCCACCGCCACGTCCCACACGACCACCTCGTTCAGGAGTGCCCAGTACTCGACGTCCGGGTCGTCGAAGTACCCGGGGAGCAGCATGTGGTTGTAGACGTCGTAGGCCGTGCACCCGGCCCGCCTGGTCGCGTCGAAGAACGGGGAGCGCCGGTACCACGGGCCGAAGTAGAGCGTCGCGCTCTGGTCCAGCATCTCCTGGCGTTCGTTGGTCATCTGGCCGTCTCCCTCTTCCGCTGAGGCCGGGCACCGTGCCGGCCCTCGGCGCAGGCTTGAATCATCGTTCAAACTCGCGTGCGGCCGCAACAGGTGCGCGAAGCCGGCTGCGGTTACGCCTACGAGACCGGGATCCGCTTCTCCGGGTCCACGAACGGCATCGGCACGACCGTGGCCTTCCGCTCGCCCCACTCGGTCTCCACGGTCACGGTGGTCCCGTCCCTGGACCTCTCCACCGGGAGCCACGCGTACCCGATGTTCTTGCCAAGGCGCGGAGAGTGGATGGCCGAGGTGACCTTTCCGAGATGCCGGCCCGCCTCGCCGGCCGGCCACTTCACCGAGTTCAAGCCGGGGAACGGCTCGCCGTCGAGCTCGACGCCGTTGATCCGGCGGCTCACGCCCGCCTCCTTGATCCGCCGGAGCGCCGCGAGCGAGATGGTGGCGTCGTCGGGCAGGTCCCAGTCCACCAGCCGGTCCAGCCCCAGCTCGAGCGGGTTGTTCTCGTACGTCATGTCGGCGCCCCAGTTGAAGATGCCCCCCTCGATCCGCCGGATGTCGGAGGGGCCGGTGGGCTTGATGTTGTACGGCTCCCCCACCTTCATGATGTGCTCCCACAGGTCGAACCCGCGCGAGGAGTCGGTGAGGTACACCTCGTAGCCGACCTCCGACGTCCAGCCCGTTCGCGTGACGATGACGGGGATGCCGGCGATCTCGGCCTTCCGCCACCAGTAGTACTTGAGGTCGAGGATGTCCTCGCCCACCAGGTCCCGCATGAGGTCCTTGGACTTCGGTCCCTGGATCTGCACGGGAGCCACGTCCGCCTCGCGGATCGTCACGTCGAGGTCCGGGTAGGCGTTCCGCAATCCCCGGGCGAACAACAGGGCGTCGCGAGGAGGCCAGCGCGAACCAGAACGTGGTCTCGTCCATCCGGGTGAGGACCGGGTCGTTGACGATGCCGCCGTCGCGATCGCAGATCAGGACGTACTTGGCCTGGCCCACGGCGCACTTCGACAGGTTCCGCGGCGTGAGGAGCTGGGCGAAGGCCGGAGCCGTCGGGCCCTCCGATCTCCAGGCAGCGCTCCACCGAGACGTCCCACAGCGTCACGTCGTTCAGGAGCGAGTCGAACTCGGCCTCGAACGTGTCGTAGCGGATCGGGAAGTACATGTGGTTGTAGACGGTGAACCCCTTGGGGTCGTACTTCTGCGTGGCCTCGTAGTACGGGGTGCGGCGGTTGCGCGCTCCGCGCTGGACCTGAGCCATGTCGAACGCCATTCGAGATCCTCCTTCGCTACAGCGGTCAGGAAACGGCGGCCGAGGTGGGCGCGCGCGCCGGCGCGGCGACCCGGCCCGTCCAGGTAGCCCCGGGCCACCATGGCCATGAACGCGTGGACCTCGTCCTCGCTTTCGGCGAACGGCCCCTGCCGCTGGCCCCGGGAGGCCAGCCCCCGCTGCACCGACTCGCAGGCCGACCAGTCCTCGCGGTTGGTGATGTCCCAGAACTCCGAGGCATACGTCGGGTCGAAGCCCTCCCGGTCCCTCGCCTCGGGCGGGAACAGCCACGTGCATTCCACGAAGGTCTCCCCCGGCCCCAGCGGCTCGAGCCGGTGCGCCATCACGTAGTCGGGGTGCAGGCTGATCAGCAGGTTGGGGAACAGGCCGAAGTAGTAGACCTCCCGCCGCTGCTTCGGGTCGAGGCCGCGGAGGGGCACCCCCCCGCTCTCGCCGGTCAGCGACATGGTCTCGGCGTGGTCCTCGAGCTCCATCGAGCCTCCCACCCAGCTCCCGGTGGCGGTGAAGTTCTCGCCGCTGTCGGTGGGGGTCACCTTGCACAGCGCCGGATGGATGCTCGGGCAGTGGTAGCACTCGTGGTAGTTCTCGGTGATGGCCTTCCAGTTGGCTCGCACGACGTACTCGTGCCGCTCCGCGGGGAACAGCCGCTCCGGCTCCCACGGCGCGACGAGCCCGTCGAGGTTGCCGGCGTGCTCGGCGAAGTCCGCGGCGTCGCCCGAGGCGTTGAGGAAGATCCACCCGTGCCACTCGGCTACCCGAACCGGGACCAGGGGGTAGTCGGCCTTGTCGAACCCTTCGAGCTCGCCGAACCGGGGGGCCCCGGCCAGCGCGCCCTCCAGCGAGTACACCCATGCGTGGTACGGGCACTTGATGGCGCGGAGGTTGCGGCTGGTGCCGGGCTCCACGAGCTCGTGCCCGCGGTGGCGGCACACGTTGTAGAAGGCCCGGAGCGCGCCGGCCCTGTCCCGGACGAGCAGGATGCCCTCCCGGCCGATCCGCACCGCCTTCTGGTCACCCGGCGCCTGGAGGTCGTCGGCCCGGCCGACGCAGGTCCAGGATCCCTCGAAGAACCGCTCCTGCTCCCAGGCGAACACCTCGGCAGACAGGTAGGCCTCGGCCGGGAGCGTGCGGCTCGCTCCCGGCGCATGCGCCAGCACCGGCTGGAGCTTCGAAGCCTCGATCGGCGCGGCTACGTGCGACACGGACCCTCCCCGAAGCGGATTGAACAGCGGTTCAACATCGTATCGTGGGCCCTCGGGGGCCAGCAAGGACGGGACCTGACCACCGGTTCGCGCCTCTCGCCTCACGCGAAGGACGGATCGACGAAGACCGCCGCCCCCGCGACCATCGTCAGCTGCACCTTGGCCTCGGCCAGCTCGTCGAGCGTCATGTCGAACAGGTTGCCATCGACCACCACGAGGTCCGCCTCCTTGCCAACCTCGATCGAGCCGGTCAGATCGTCCAGGTGGTTCACGTAGGCCGAGCCCATGGTGAACGCGTGGATCGCCGTCGCCAGGTCGATGCGCTCGTCCGGCAGGAACGCTTCCTTCGTCGCCGTCTCACCCACGATGTAGGTGTACCTGGCTGGCGCCATCCGGTGCACGGCGATGGCCATCTCCCACATGGGGTTGGGGCTCGACACCGACCAGTCGCTCCCGAAGGCGAGCCTGGCCCCCGATCGGACCAGGCTGGCGAAGGGGTACTGCCACCCGCTTCGCTCCGAACCGAGGAAGGGGATCGTGAGATGCACCATCTGGCCCTCGAGCGTGGCCCACAGCGGCTGGGCGTTGGCCACCACCCCGAGCTCGTGGAACCGCGGGAGGTCGTCGGGATGGACCACCTGGATGTGGGCGATGTGGTGGCGATGGTCGTTCGTCCCGTTCGCCCGCCGCGCGGCCTCGAGGGCGTCGAGGGCCTCCCGAACGGCCCGCTCGCCGATCGCGTGGATGTGGACCTGGAACCCCTCGGCGTCGAGACGGGTCACGGAGGCGTTCAACAGCTCCGGGTCGACGAACGACATGCCGCGGTTCTTCGTCGGCTTGCCGTCGCGGTCGAGATATGGATCGAGCACCCCGGCCGTGAAGTTCTCGATGACGCCGTCCTGCATGATCTTCACGGTGGTGGCCCGGAACCGGCCCACCGCAGCTCCGGTCTCGCTTCGCGATCAGCTCGTCGATCTGCTCCTCGCCGCGGTGGCGGTCCCACCACAGGGCCCCGACGACCCGGGCCGTGAGCTCGTCCCTGCCGGCCGTCGCGCGTGTAGGCGTCGAGCGTGTCGTACGGGCCGCCGACGATGGCGTCCTGCCAGGCGGTGATGCCGAGCGAGTGCAGGTACCGCTGGGCCACCCGGAGGCCCTCCTCCCATTCGTCCTCGCGTGACGGGGGGCATCAGCTTGTCGACCAGGTCCATGGCCCCCTCGTGCAGGGTGCCCGAGGGCTCGCCGTCGGCGTCGCGCTCGATCCGCCCGTCCGGCGGGTCCGGGGTCTCCCGGGTGATGCCGGCAAGCTCCAGGGCCCGCGAGTTCACCCAGGCCCCGTGGCCGTCGCGGTTCGGGAGGAACACCGGCCGGTCGGGGACGATCGCGGTCGAGGACCTCCTTGGTCGGCGTCCCGCCCGGGAACGAGTCCATGGACCAGCCGCCGCCCCGGATCCACTCGAGCGTCGGGGTGCTCGCTCGCGTACGTCGGCCACGATCCGCTCGTAGCCTTCGCGGCGTGTAGGCCTCGTTCAGGTCGCACTGGAGCATCTCCAGGCCGCCCGAGGGCGGATGGACGTGGGCGTCCTGGAACCCCGGAAGGAGCATCCGGCCAGCGAGATCGTGGACCTCGGTCTTCGGCCCGATGAGGTCGGCGACCGATCCGTCGGTTCCCACGGTGACGATGCGACCGCCCTTCACGGCGACGGCCTGGGCCCAGGTGCGTGCGGGGTCGACCGTGTAGACGGCGCCGCCGGTGAAGACGACGTCGGCCGGGCCATCGGAGCTCGTGTCGCTCACATCCATCGCTCCATCGCGCATCGAGGGGCTGACGAGCATACCGATGTGGGTCAGGCCAGCGCCACGAGCTCGAGCAGGTCGTCGCTCCAGTAGTCGAGCGTGCCGTCCGGCATCATCAGAACCCGTTGCGGTGCAAGGGTTTCAACGAACTCGATGTCGTGGCTTACCAGCACCATCGCGCCTCGCCATGCCGCCAGCGCTCCCCCGATCGCCGTTCGTGATGGTGGGTCGAGGTTGTTGGTCGGCTCGTCGAGCAGGATCAGGTTCCGCCGCCCCGCGACGAGCTGTGCCAGGGCGAGCTTGGTCTTCTCCCCGCCCGACAGCGTGCCGGCGTCGCGGAACGCGACCTCTCCGGTCAGCCCGAACATGCCGAGCAACGCCCGGAGGTCCTGGTCCGAGGCGTCCGTCGACTCGGATCGCACGTGCGCGAGCACGTCGACGCCGTCCCGGATTCCCTCGTGCTCCTGCGCGTAGTAGCCGAGCGAGACCCCGGTCCCCAGGCGCACGCTCCCGGCGTCGGGCTCCGACACGCCCGCCAGGATCCGAAGGAGCGAGGTCTTGCCCGCGCCGTTCAGGCCCATGACCAGCAGCCGCTCCCCCCGGGACAGGTCGAAGGACGCGTCCTCGAACACCGGCGGGCCGCCGTAGCCCTTGGTCACGCCGGTGGCCTCCAGCACGAGCCGGCCGGAGTGCGGCGGGTCCGGGAACCGGTAGCGGACGCGCCGCTCCTTCGCCGGGGCCGCCACGGCCCGGGCCGCGAGGTGCTGCGCGCGCGTGTCGAGGGTCTTGGCCTTCCGGGCCCGCTTCTCGGTCTGGCCCCGCATCGAGTCGGCCAGCGTCTTGAGGCGCTTGATCTCGGTCTGCTGCCGCTCGGCCAGGGCCGTGAGACGGACCTCGTCCAGGCGCCTGGCCTCCCGGTACTCGGAGTACGTGCCCCGATAGACCACGACGCCGTCGCGGTCGAGGTGGAGGACGCGGCTGATGGCCGCGTCGAGCAGCTTGATGTCGTGGCTCACCACCATCACGGCGCCCTTGTACCCGGCCAGGAAGTTCATCAGCCAGGCCTTCGCGTCGCTGTCCAGGTGGTTGGTGGGCTCGTCGAGCAGCAGGACATCCGACCCGGCGAACAGGATCCGCGCGAGCTCCAGGCGCCGCCGCTCGCCACCCGAAAGGGCCCGGACCGGCAGGGCCAGGCGGTCCTGGGACAGGCCGAGCCCCACCACGATCCGGCGGGCCTCGGCCTCGCCCGAGTAGCCGCCGGCCGCGCGGTACCGCTCCTCCAGCCGGGCGAACCTGGCCACGGCGGTCTCGGTAGGCCGGCCCTCCAGGGTCAGCCGGAGCTTCTCCAGGCGCTCGGCCATCGCCTGCAGCCCCCTGGCCTCGAGCACGTGCACGAGGGCCGTGTGCTCCTGTTCGGCCCGATGCTGGCGAGGGTCCTGGCGCAGGTAGCCCAGGGCCCCTCGCCGGGTGACGGTCCCCGGACCGGCTGGGCCTCCCCGGCCAGGGTTCTGAGGAGGCTGGTCTTGCCGGCGCCGTTGCGGCCGACCACGCCGACCTTGTCCCCCGCCCGAAGGGAGAAGGACAGGTCCTCAAGGATGGTCGCGCCGCCGGCCTCGACGGCCAGGCCTGTGGCTTCAAGCACGCTCATAGTCGGATGGTACCGGCTTCATGGCGCCCGACCGAGCTCGTCAGGGCGCGGGACGGAGCTCCACCGTGCCGTCGTTCACCCGGGACTCGAAGACCGGCAGCCGCTCGGTGGCCGGTCCTCGCATCACGCGCCCATCGGCGAGCTGGAACGTGCTCCCGTGGAGGGGGCAGGTGACGGTGAGGAGCGACCCGGATTCCCGGACGACCCCCCGGGAAAGGGGCGCGCCCTGATGGGTGCAGCGGTTGGACACCGCCAGGATGCGGTCCCCGGTTCGGTACAGCAGGACCTCGGAGCCGTCGGCGGCCGCGCGGATCGGCTTGCCCTCGGGCAGCTCGGCCAGGGCCATCACCGGTATCCACTCCCCCGCCATCGGGCCGTAGCCTAGGGCCTACCGTTGGGTCGCACCTAGATGCCGGCGATCGAGCGGAGTGACATTCGCGGTCCGAACCGCGGCGCGCTCGCGCCTGCGGCGAGCAACAACCGAAGGACCCGCCCCCGATGGCCCCCGTAGGGCTCCAAGAGCTCCAGCATCCGCTCGTCGGTCCCCCGCGGCTGAGCTTCGAAGGCCCAGGCCACCATGTGGGGAAGGTGGTAGTCGCCCCAAGGCACGGCATCGGCGTCACCCAGCGCCACCATGGCCACGCGTGCGGCGCTCCACGGCCCCACGCCGGGGAACGCCTGGATCCGGCGGTACGCGTCGGGCAGCGCCATGTCGACGGCCTCCTCCAGCCGGACGGCGCGGGAGGCGGCGGCTCGTAGCGTGTCTGCCCGCCTTCGCTCGATCCCCAGCGGATGGAACGCCGGGTACGCGACCCGGGCGAGCCCTTCCGGCGCGGGCGGCAGCCGCAGGCCGTACGGACCCGGAGCCGGCTCGCCGAACGCGCGCACGAGGTTCCGGTAGGTCGCGAAAGCCTCGGCGCCCGGCACCTTCTGTTCGAGGATCGTGGGGACCAGGGTCTCGAACACGGCCCGGGACCTGGGGATGCGAAGTCCCGGCATCCGCCGGTGGAGTTCGCGGACGATGCCGGGAGCCGGATCGAATCCGTCCAGCGAATCGCGCGCTCCGAGGAGCTCAGGGGCCGCGTCGAGCGCCCACCCCGCGCCGGCTCCCCAGCACTCGACGCGGATCCCGTCGCTGGCAGCCACGAAGTGCGCCATGGCAGGACCGAGCGGCGTCCGCGTTGCCCGCCACCACGAGCCGTCGGCATCGCGCCGGACACAGGGGTTGGCGGGTCCGTAGGCGAGGACCCCCAGCGTGAGTCCGAGGTCCACGGGGAGCGCGAGCCGCACGGTCGTCCGCAGCGGTTCGTCCATCGGCTCGCCCACCGGTGCGTCCGGCCGCTCGACCATCGGTTCATCCATCCTGCCACACCTTCCGGCGGCCGAGCCGTCGCTCTGAAGCCACGTGTGGTCGCCGTGTCGGAGAATCTCCCACATGCTCCTCGACGAGATCGCGCGCACGTCGACGGCAGTGGCTGAGACACGGTCGCGGCTGGCCAAGATCGACCTCCTGGCCGGGACTTTCCGTGGCATCCTTCCCGACGAGATCCCGATCGCCGTCGCATACCTCTCGGGCGTCCTGCCGCAAGGGACGATCGGCGTCGGATGGGCCTCGCTTCGCGACCTACCGTCGCCGGCGACTCCCCCACCCACGCTCGAGCTCCGCGAGGTCCACGACGCGTTCAACCGGATCGCAGCCGCTACGGGGAAGGGCTCGCAGGCGGCGCGGCGGGGCGAGCTCGCCGAGCTGTTCTCCCGAACGACGGACCCGGAGCGACGGTTCCTGCTCGGACTCCTCTCCGGCGAGCTCCGACAGGGGGCGCTGGAGGGGATCATGGTCGAAGCCGTGGCCAAGGCCGCCGGCGTCCCCGCACCGGAGATCCGCCGGGCCTCGATGGTTGCGGGGGACCTGGGAGCGGTGGCGGCAGCAGCCATTACCGAGGGAACCGAAGGGCTCGCCGGGTTCCGTCTCAACGTGCTTCGGCCCATCCAGCCGATGCTGGCGCAGACCGCCACCGACCTGACGGACGCGCTCGAGCGGATCCATCCCGCTGCCGTGGAGTGGAAGCTCGACGGCGCCCGTATCCAGGTGCATCGGCTCGAGGGCGAGGTCCGCGCGTTCACCCGGAACCTGGCCGACATCACCGATCGCGTGCCGGAGGTGGTCGAGGCGGTTCGCGCGTTGCCCGTCGAGGCCGTGATCCTGGACGGTGAGGCCATCGCGCTCTGTCCCGACGGGCGGCCGCATCCGTTCCAGGTGACCATGAGCCGGTTCGGAAGCCGGCTCGACGTGCCGGAGCTTCGCCGGACCGTTCCGCTCTCGCCCTTCTTCTTCGACGTCCTGCACCTGGACGGCGACGACCTGATCGACCGGCCCGCCCTAGAGCGGTTCGCCGTCCTGACCGCCCGGACGCCCGAAGCGCTCAGGGTGCCGAGGATCGAGACCACCGACCCGGAGGAAGCCGAGCGGTTCCTCGACCGTGCGCTCGAGCGCGGCCACGAGGGCGTGATGGTCAAGGCACTCGACGCTCCCTACGAAGCCGGTAGGCGGGGAGCGAGCTGGTTGAAGGTCAAGCGAGCGCACACCCTCGACCTCGTGGTGTTGGCCGTGGAGTGGGGGCACGGACGGCGGCAGGGTTGGCTGTCCAACCTGCATCTCGGGGCCCGCGACCCGGCCATCGGGGGCTTCGTCATGCTGGGCAAGACGTTCAAGGGGATGACCGACGAGATGCTCGCGTGGCAGACCGAACGGTTCCTCGAGCTCGAGACCAACCGGGACGCCTACACGGTGTACGTGCGGCCCGAGCTGGTCGTCGAGGTGGCCTTCGACGGGGTGCAGGACAGCCCCCGGTACCCGGGTGGCCTGGCCCTACGGTTCGCCAGGGTGAAGGGGTACCGGCCCGACAAGCGTCCCGAAGACGCCGACACGATCGAGACCGTGCGGGCCATCCATGCGGGCTCCTCGGGATCCGACCCGGGCTGAGCACGGACGGGCGCTTTGCGCTCGTGTGTTCGCAGGGCTATGGTCACCCCTTCGGAGAGGGGGATGCGGGTGTCGGTTCCGCTCATCGGCGCCGGGGTCGTGGCTTCCTGGTTGGTCCCGGCCGCCATCTTCCTCATCCTCATCGTGGCGAGTTGGCTGGGGCTTCGGTGGATCAAGTCCGAGCACCTCGAGACCCTCCACTCCATCCCATTGTTCTCCGGGCTGACGAAGGGCCAGCTGTTATCGGTCCTCGGCTCGTCCCACGCCGTCGAGTACCAGCCAGGCGTCCCCATCGTCACGGAAGGCGAGAAGGGAAAGGGGTTCTTCGTCCTCACGAGAGGGACGGCGAAGGTCAGCATCTCCGGCAAGGAGGTCTCCGCGCTGGAGCCGGGCTCGTACTTCGGCGAGATCGCGGTGATCGACGGCGGACCGCGGACGGCCACGATCTCCGCCGAGACCGCCGTGGCCGCCCTCGAGCTCACGCCGTCGGCGCTCCTTCGCCTGCTCGACCAGGAGCCCGCCGTCGCCCGGGCCATGTACGTCGAGCTCCAGCGGCACCTCTTCGAGCCCCAGGCCGCCTCCCCGGGAGACGGCCCGGTGACCCGCGAGATGCTGATCGACCTGTGCCTCCAGCTCCGCCGGATCGACCGCCCGGATTTCGCGAAGCTCGAGCCCTCCCGGCGGCGATGGCTCGGACTCAGTGGGCTGTTCGCACGGGGGCGGTGAGAGGGCCGGGCCCGTAACTCGCTTCGGCGGCTGACGGCAGGTCAGGCCCGAACCACCGGGACGTCCACGAGATGCTCGGCGATGAACCAGACCTGCAACTCGTTCGTGCGAAGGACGTCGCTCATCAGCAGGTCGTTGGTCCCGTCGTCGCGGGTCTCGGCGGTCTTCGTGATGGCCTCGCGGACCTTCTCGATGATGATCTCGTGCGCCTCGAGGAGCCTGGACAGCATGGCCGGCACCTCCTCGACGCCATCCGGAGGGCGCGGGATCGTCGTGATCTCCGCCGCGTGACGAGGGTCGCCCACGGCCACCCCTCCCAGGGTCTGCACCCGCTCGCCGAGCAGGTCGATCAGCTTCAGCTGCTCGTCGGCGTGCTTGTCCAGCAACAGGTGCAGCTGGAAGAACGTCGGGCCCCGAACCAGCCAGTGGTGCTTCTTGTACAGGGCATACAGGATCATCGAGTCCGAGAGGACCTGGTTCAGGAGCTGGACGCTCTCCAGGCGTGCCTCGAAGCCGAGCGCGATCGGGAGCAGGCGCATCTTGCCGAACTTCTGGACCTCCACCCCGTGCTGGTGGAACAGTGGCTGGCTGCTCACCGGGCGGTCCCCATCCGCCACTCGGAACGGGTCGCTCTGCGTGGTCTTGGCCATAGCTCCTCCTTGCATCAGGGGCCGGACACCTCCCAGGCTTGGGGTCGCCTACTGGCCTCCGGCGCTTGCCCTCGATGCTAGTCCAGCCCAGCGCGAAGGGCTCAGGTTACGGCGCCAACCCGCCGGCGTCCGCCCGTGGGCCCTCGACCTCGACGTCGATCCGCTCCTCCGGCCGGCGGTCCTCCTGCTTCGCGTAGCGGGTCAGGGCCTGGACGTCCGCGTCGGTGAACGGCGGGGGCACCAGGCTCCTCGGCCACAGGTGGCCCTTCCTCACCACGTTGACCTCGGCGGCGAGCAGCGTGACCTGCGCGCCGATGAAGATCCACGCCAGCAGCCCGATCACCACGGCGAACGTCCCGTACACCTCGCTCGCTCCGCGGAGCTGGTGGCTCACGTAGTAGCCGCCGAAAGCCTGCAACGCGGTCCAGGCCACCGCCCCGACGGCGGCGCCCGGCATCACGTCGCCCCACGTGAGGTTCTCGCTGGTCAGGATGCGGAAGGTCAGCATGAACAGGACGAAGTTCATCACGAGCGAGATGGCCAGCCCGAGGACCAGCGACCACCAATGGTCGCTTCCCGCACCGACGCTTCCGGCCGCAGCGGAAGTCAGGGTCAACACGCCCAGCACCGCGAGCATGATCAGCGCCCGCACCGTGGACGTGAGGAAGCTCGGCCGGCGCTCGAAGGGGACATTCCAGACGGTGTTCATGGCGGCCTGGGTGGCCTTGATCACCCCCAGGCCGGACCACAGGAACAGGGCGATCCCGATAGCGAGCGCCAGGCCGCTCCCATCGAGCGCATGGACGTTGCGGGAGATCTGGGCCCCGATGACTGGGAAGTTGGCCAGCGCCGAGTCGACGATGCGCCGCTGGAGGTCGGGGTTGTTCCGAAGGACCATGCCCAAGATGGTCACGAGCACGAGCAACAGTGGGAACAGGGAGAAGAAGCCGTAATAGGCGATCAGGGCGGCCAGGTTCCCGGCCTGGTCGTCACCGAACTTCTTGACCACCGCGAACGGGAACGCGATGGCGGCATGGCGCTTCTGGAACGCGTCGACCTTGCGGAGGATCTCCTTCACGCCGCCTATCTTCCCCGCTTCAGCTCCCGGGCGAGGTACCGGGCGTCGTTCTTCACCGCCTGGGCCGCCTCCTTGGGTATGGGCGGGGTGGCCTTCTGAAGGTTCCGCCTTCCCGACAGGCCGACGAAGAGGGCGAGGAGCGCCCAAACACCTCCCACGATGAGCGCCGAGGCCCAGGCAGGGAGCACGATGGCCAGGGCCAGGATGGCCGCCGCCGTGAACGCGCCCAGGGCGCACAGGCTCAGGATGCCCGCCGCGACGAACATGCCTGCCCCAACCCCCGCGCGCTTCACCTTCTCGGACATCTCTCGCTTGGCCAGCTCGATGTCCTTCCGCAGCGTTCGGACCCCGAAGCCGATGATCGAGGCCTTTCGAAGCAGTGAACGGGATCGAGAGCCGTTCTTGGTCGCCATGGTGTTCCCCCCCTGAGATCGTCCTATCGAGGCGTCCCCGGACCATACCCTGGCGCTTGCGGTGCAAACGGGCACGGATGGCGGATCCGTCCTATGGCGTCACCCCGTGTTGGTGGGGCCGTCGGCCGTCGTCAGCGGGCACCGGGGGTCGGGACCAAGCTCCGCGAAGAGCTCCCACAACCACTCGTGTGTGGGATCCGTGCACACGCGCCAGGCTCGCTCGGCCGGCCCGGCCATGACGTTCAGGTAGTACATGGTGTGGCCCGGCGGCGCCACGCTCGGCCCGTGATAGCCCCGGGGGATCAGGAACACGTCCCCGTCGCGCACCGTCACGGTGACGTCGATGTCGCCGTCGGTGGTGTACGTGCGGTGAAGTCCGAAGCCGCCGTCACCTCGGATCCGGAAGTAATAGATCTCCTCGAGCGGCACCTCGCGCTCGCTGTGCTCGTCGTGCTTGTGCGGTGGGAACGACGACCAGTTCCCGTCCGGTGTGAGCACCTCCACCGCGATGAGCCTCTCAGCCTCGAAGGCATCCGCCGACATGAAGTTGTTGACCTGCCGCGTGGCCGCCCCGCCTCCCCGGACCTCCACGGCCACGGCTCGGGCCGGCACGTGGACGGGGTCGAGCCGGCGAGTGGCCCGGGCGGAGGGCAAGGCGAACTGGCCGCCGGGCCCGCTCGTGATGTGGGCCTCGCTTCCCGCCGGCAGGTAGACGAAGTCGCTGACACGTGAGAACACGTCAACGCGTCCGACGAGCTCGAAGGCGTGCGATCCCACCTCCACGCGGCACGAGCCCGAGAGCGGAAGGACCGCGGACTCGAATCCCTCCAGCGTGATGGCTCGACGCTCGCCTGGCGCGAGTGCCATCACGCGCAGGGCCGAGAACCCCCACCCGGCGCCCTCGGGGGTGAGAGCGACCGGGTCCGGCCCGTCGGCCAGCGTTCCGGCAGGGCGGAACAGGTCGCCTACCACCAGTCACCCCGCCTGCGGCAGGGCGCCGGGGCCGGTACCCTCGGGACGCGGTGAGACGGCTCGCGGCGCTCCTGCTCCTGTTCGCCCTGGCGACGCCATGCAGCGTCCCCCGACCGGTGGACCTCTCGGTGAGGGGAACCTCGCCGGCCGACCTGCGGGCCCTGATCGTGGAGACCTGGGGCCGGTTCGTCGAGGCGTTCCCCGCTCGCCGGAGCTGCCTGGCCCCCGTGACGGTTCAAGGGGCCTGGGAGCTCGACGGCCGGGCCTCGTACGACCCCGGGCGGCGGCTGGTTACGGTCCGCATCCCCGGCTCCGCGCCGAACCTGAGCGCCTCGCTGGTCCACGAGTTCGCGCACCACATGGAGTTCACTTGCCCGGAGCAGCGCGACGTTCGCGGCGCATTCCTGTCCACGCAGGAGCTTCCGCCCTCCGCGTCCTGGTTCCAGGGAGCATCCTGGGAGACCATTCCCTCCGAACAGTTCGCCGAGGCGGTGGTCCAGGTGGTGTTGGGCCGGCCGGCGCATCCGGCGATGCTGATCCAGCCCGGATCCATCGCGCTGCTTCGGGCGTGGGGTCGGGGCGACCTCAGGCATGGCTCATGAGGGCGAGCACCTGGTCCTCGTCCGGCATGGCGTCGGCGCACGCGAGCTGAGAGGCGACGAAACCCCCCGCCGCGTTGGCGAACCGGATGGTCCTCACGATCTCCCATCCTCCCAGGAGGCCATGGCAGAGCGCCGCGCCGAAGGCGTCTCCCGCGCCGAGCCCGTTCACCACCTCCACCGCCACGGGCGGGATGCGCTCCATCCCTCCGTCCCACGCCACCAGGACACCGTCGGGTCCCAGCTTCACCACCGCCAGCTCGAGGCCCAGGCCGAGCAGACGCTCGGCCTGGGCCTCCGGTTCGCCTTCGCCGACGACGATCGCGACTTCCTCCTGGTTGCCGACGGCGACCGTCGCGTGCTCCAGCGCCCGGCGCTGCCGGTCCCGGGCCTCCCCCGGCGCTTGCCAGAAGCCCGCCCGGAAATCCAGGTCGTGGACGGTAGTGCCCGAACGTCCCCGAGCCTCCAGCGCGGCGGCCGTCGCCGAGCGGCTGGGCTCATCCGAGAGGCCGGTCCCCGTGGTCCAGAGGATCCTGGCCCGCCGGATGGCGTCGAGGTCCAGGTCGTCCGGCGTCAGGTTCATGTCGGGGGCCTTCGGCTCCCGATAGAACAGCAACGGGAAGGAGTCGGGCGGGAAGAGCTCGCAGAAGACGATCGGGGTCCGAAGCGTCGGGTCGGTGGAGACGTACCGGTCGTCGACGCCGAAGGAACGAAGCGCCTGCCTCACGTAGGTCCCGAAGCCGTCGTCGCCGATCTTGGTGATCACCGCGGCGCGGTGACCGTAGCGCGCCGCTCCCACCGCGACGTTGGTTGCGGTCCCGCCGAGCGACTTCGCGAACGTGCCCACGTCGGCCAGGCGGACGCCGCTCTGCAAAGGGTAAAGGTCGACCCCGACACGCCCCATGGTCAGGACGTCGTACGGAGCCGCGCCCACGATCAGGCGCCGGGATCCTTGGCCTCGCGCTCGAGCGCCTCGGCCGCACGGGCCAGGTCGTCGCCCGCCTCGCCGCTGGCCTTCCCGGCGGCGCGCTCGAGCTCGTGCGCGAGGTTCTCGAGCTCCTCGCCCCCGGCCATCATCTGGACCAGCCGATCCAGGCCGAGCTCCTCCTTCGAGTAGTCGCCGTACACGCGACCCCGGCGCAGGATCACGAGGTGGTCGCCTACGGGGTAGGCGTGGTGCGGGTTGTGCGTGATGAAGATGACCCCCACCCCTCGCTGCCTGGCCTGGACGATGTACCGGAGCACCACGCCCGCCTGCTTCACGCCGAGCGCCGCCGTTGGCTCGTCCAGGATCAGGACCTTCGCGCGCCGAAATACACCGCCCGGGCGATGGCGACCGACTGCCGCTCGCCTCCGGACAGCGTTCCGACCGTTTGCTCGGGATCGCGGATGTCGATGCCCATCTTGGCCAGCTCCTGCCGCGTGGTGTCCTTGGCGAACCGCACGTCAAACCGTCGGAACGGTCCCCATCCTTTCGTGGGCTCGGAGCCGAGGAAGAAGTTCCGCCAGATCGAGAGGAGTGGGATCATCGCCAGGTCCTGGTACACCGTGGCGATCCCCAGCTCGAGCGCGTCGCGAGGCGACGCGAACTCCCGGGGCCTGCCGTCGAACAGGTACTCGCCCTCGTCGGGTCGGTACACCCCGGACAGGGTCTTGATCAGGGTCGACTTCCCGGCGCCGTTGTCGCCGAGCAGGCAGGTCACCTGGCCCGCCTGCACGTCATCGAAACGTCCTTCAGCGCGATGACGCTGCCGAAATACTTCGAGATCTCCCGGACGTCCAGGAGCGCCGCCCCGTTCGTGCTCACCGCAGCGCCGCCCTCGTCCGGATGAAGTTATTGAAGATCACCGCTCCGAGCAGGAGACCGCCGATGAAGACCTGGTACCAGTCGCCTTCCACGCCGGTGATGACGATGCCTTGCTGGACCAGTGCGAAGATCAAAGCGCCGAGCGCGGCGCCGATCGCGGAGCCGTAGCCGCCGGTCAGGAGGCACCCCCCCACGACCGCAGCGATGATCGCCTGGAACTCCTGGCCGGTCCCGCGAAGCGTGTCGGCGCCGGTGAACTGGACGACCTGGATCACCGCGACCAGCCACGCGGCGAACGCGGTCGTCATGAACAGTGCGATCTTGACCCGCCGCGTGGGCACGCCGACGTTCCGAGCGGCATCCACGGCGCCGCCGGTGCCGAAGATCCAGTTCCCCGCGCGGGTCCGGAGCAGGACCCACGTCGCGAGCGCCGTGAGGCCGACCCACCACAGGATCGCGACGTTGAACTGGCTCCCGAACAGGTTCAGGTTGCTGGCGAAGATCTTCTGGGCCAGCCCGTAGCCAGCGACGACGTCCAGCTGGCCCAGCTGGGTCCGGTCCGTGAGCAGGCGGGTCACGGCGATGCTGACCCCTCGGAACATGAACAGCGTGCCGAGCGTGACGATGAACGACGGAAGCTTCGTCGCGATCACGATCGAGCCGTTGAACAGGCCGGTGGTCAGGGCGAACAGCAGGGAGACCCCGACCGCCGGCCACAGGGTCCACCCGAAGCCACCGCCGGTCGTCGGCGTGACCAGGACCATGATCACCATCCCGGAGAACCCGATGATCGAGCCGACCGACAGGTCGAACTCGCCGGCGATCATGAGCAGGGCCACGGCCACGGCCAGGATCCCGAGCGGCGCCGCCCTGTTGAGGATGGAGGCCGTGGTGGCCAAGCTGATGAAGTTGTGTCGGCTGGCCGACGATAGCGAAGAGGACCCAGACGATCACCACCCCGGCGAGCGCCCCCACCTCGGGCCGGGACAACACCTTCGACAGCGTGCTCTTCTGCCGGACCCGCTCGTCCGCCGGAGCGGCGGCCGGCGGGATCGTCTCCGCTGCCATGACTCCTTCTCCTCCGATCACGTGGACGGGTGATGGGGCCCGCCGAAACGGCGGGCCCCATGACCGGATTGGCTTACCGTACTCCCTGGTCGGTGAACTTGATGACGTCGGCCGCGTTGTCCTTGGTCACGAACTGCGGTCCGGTCAGCACGACCCGGTCCGCGCTCCCAAGCGCCACGGCGCCGGTCGCGAGGTACTGGGTGAGGAACACGATCGGCAGATACCCCTGCAGGTACTGGGCCTGATCGATGGCGAATAGCATGTCACCCTTGTCGATGGCACTCAGCACGTCCGTCGACAGGTCGAACGTCGCCAGCTTGATCTGCCCCAGCTTGCCCGCCTGCTGCAGCGCCTGGATGGCGGGCGTGGAGGCGGTCGGTCCCAGCGTCAGGATCCCGTCGATCGAGGGATCCGACTGGATCTTGCTGGCGATCGACTGCGTGATGCCGGCCGGGTCGTTCAGGTCGACGGGGACGACCTCGGCCTTGAAGCCCAGCCCCTCGCTGAAGCCCTTGCATCGAAGGTCGAGGGCGACGTTGCCGACCTCCTGGTTGACGCAGATCGCCTTGGTGACCCCCGCGTCCTTCATCCGTTGTCCGGCCAACTGCCCGGCGACCTCTTCTGTCTGTCCGACGTGCACCAGTACGCCGAGCTTCTGGAACACGTCGCTGCCCGAGTTGATCGAGATCACCGGGATCCCGGCGCTCACGGCCTTCTTGATCGATGGCCCGAGCGCGTCGGCATCGGGGATGCTGACGATCAGGCCGTCCGGCTTCGAGGCCACCGCGGCGTCGATCAGTTGGGCCATAGCGACCATGTCGAAGGTTCCCGGCGCGCGGTACTCGGCCGTTACCGCCTCGTCCGCCGCCGCGTCCTTGACGCCGTTGGCTACGATGGACCAGAACGGGTCCGAGGCCTGGCCGTGGGTGACGACGACGATCCGGAACCCGCGCTGGTTGACGCCGCCCGACTGTCCGGGCGACCCCTTCTCGTTCCCGCCACCGGTGCACGCCGCCCCCGAGAGGGCCAGCACCAGCAGCAGCCCCGCCCACCTTCGACGGATCATTCCCCCTCCTCTCCTCGGGGGTGACGCCTCATCGCGTGCCCCCCTCCGACACCGATCACTCCCACGGACGACGGCCCGAGGCCGCCTCCCAACCGCTCGAGGAACGCGAGGCTCGCGGCGCGTCCCGGACGGGGCCTAGACCTCCTCGGGTGGCCCCTCGAGCACCGCGTCCTGCTCCAGCACGTACCAGCCATCGTAGTCCGGACGCCTCGAGGGCCGAGACGATGGCCGCGACGTCCACGTCGCCCGTCCCGAGCGGCCGGTACATCCCGCGCCGCGACGGCGTCCCGGTAGCCGATCCGTCCCGCCGCCACCTGCTCCGCCAGGTCGGCCGAGACGTCCTTCAGATGGACGTGGACCACGCGATCCCGCGCGTCCGTGGTGAGCTCGACCGGATCGGCCCCCCCGACCATCAGATGGCCGGTGTCGACGCACAGGGACACGGGCGAGGACTCCAGCAGGCGCTCGACGTCCTCGGGTCGCTCGACGACCGTGCCGTGATGGGGATGGAGGGCGACCGCAGGCCCCGCTCGCGAGCCGAGATCGATCACCCGGCCGATCCCGCGCCCGAGCGACGCCCATGCGGTGGCGTCGAGATCCGCACCGGCCTCATAGCCGTCCCGACCGGTGCCGCCGCCAGGACGAGCACGCTCGGCGCCGGCCGCGGCCATCAGGTCGGCCTGCGCGGCCACCCGCGCGAGCTCCTCCGCGAGCACGCCGGCTCGTGCAGGACCGCGGGGACGAACCCCGCCACCAGCCAGAGGCCGTGCTCGGCCAGCGCGCGCCTCGAGCCGTGAGCCGATGGGCAGATACCCGTCGGGGCCGAGCTCGGTGGCGCGAAGGCCGAGGCCGGCATCTCGGAGAGGACCCGGTCGGGTTCCAGCTGATAGCCCCACCCCGGCACCTCGCAGACGCCCCAGGTGATGGGCGCGCCGGCGACGCGCGGCGAGCGACCCTCACCCGACCTCCTCCAGGCGCACCGGCCGGTGCTCGGCGCGGGAGCGGTCGCACGCCACGGCGATGCGGAGCGCCTCCAAGGCGTCCTCGGCCGTGCACGGGCTCTCCCGACGTCCCGCCGCCACCTCCACGAACGCACTCCATCTCGGCCCGATACGCCTCGGCGAACCGGTGCCTGGAAATTCGGGATACGGGTCGGCGGGCGCGGGCGCCGCATCCGGCTCCACGGAGCGGAGGGGCAGCCGGCGTCCCACCCGACCACGACGCTGTCCCCCGAGCCGAGCAGCTCCATGCGGATGTCGTAGCCGAGGGGGTCGTGGCGGGTCACCGAGAGGATCCCGAAGGCCCCGCCCGACAGCCGGAACGTGGCCACCGCCGTGTCGACGTCGCCGTACTTCTCGAACAGCGGGAACTCGATCACCGCGCCGTCCGCGTACGTCTCCACCATCTCCTGCCCGGTGACGAACCGGAGGGCGTCGAAGTCGTGGACGCTGAAGTCGCGGAAGATGCCGCCGGAGACGGGGATGTACTCCTCGTGCGGCGGCGCGGGGTCGTGGCCCGCCATCCGCACGACGTAGAGGGTGCCCGAGCCCGCCGCCGGCGACGAGATCGCGGGCGGCGCGGTACCCGGGGTCGAACCGGCGCTGGAACCCCATCTGGAAGGGGATCCCTGCAGCTTTGACATGGGCCACGACATCCGACGGTGGAGGCGAGGTCGAGCGAGATCGGCTTCTCGCAGAACGTCGGGAGCCCGGCGTCGGCCGCCTGATGGACCAACGGCGCGTGCGCGTCGGTGGCGGCTGCGATCACGACCGCATCCGAGGCCTTCATGGCATCGGCGACGTCGTCCCGGCCTCGACGCCGAGCTCGTCGGCCACGGTCCGGGCACGGTCCCGATCGGCGTCTGTCACGAGCACGTCCACCGCTGGAAGCGCGGCCAGCGTGGCCGCGTGCACGACGCCCATGCGTCCCACGCCGATCACCGCGATCCGCGATCAGCGAGCGCCCCCTCCCCATCCGTGCCGGAACGTTCCAGCCGGAGCGCCTCCTCGCGATGACGTGCGCGCCGTTGGAACGTTCCAAGACGAGGGCGTAGGATAGGTGCCGCTTCGACGGCGTGTCAAGGCAGGGGATCGCCGCGGGGCCGTCGAGTCCGGGAGGGGCGCGATGGAGACGACGAGGCTGACCGTGGCCCAGGCCATCGTGCGGTTCCTCATCGCCCAGCGAACGGTCCTCGATGGGCAGGAGGTTCCTCTGTTCCCCGGGGTGTTCGCCATCTTCGGGCACGGGAACGTGACCGCGCTGGGCGACGCGCTCGAGGCCGGCAGGCGACGCTCTTCCCACGTGGCGCGGCCAGAACGAGCAGACGATGGCCATGGCAGCCGTGGCGTTCGCCAAGGCGAGGAGGCGCCGCCAGATCATGGTCGCGACGAGCTCCATCGGCCCGGGGGCCACGAACATGGTCACGGCCGCGGCGATCGCTCATGCTGACCGGCTCCCCCTCCTGATCCTGTCGGGCGACACCTTCGTCAGCCGCCTGAACGATCCGGTCCTGCAACAGGTGGAGCACTTCGGCGACCCAACGATCTCCGTGAACGACGCATTCCGCCCCGTCACCAGGTACTGGGACCGCATCATCAGCCCCGAGCAGGTCCTGCAGTCCCTCCCGCAGGCCGTGGCCACGATGCTCGATCCGGCTGAGTGCGGTCCGGCCTTCCTCGGGCTCCCCCAAGACGTCCAGGCGATGGCGTTCGAGTACCCGGCTGCATTCTTCGAACCTCGCGTACATCGGATCCGGCGTGCCGGTCCGGATCCAGGGGAGGTCGAGGCCGCCGCCTCCCTCCTCAGGTCGGCCCGGTGCGCCCCTCGTGATCGCCGGGGGTGGCGTCCACTACTCGCTGGCCGAAGACCAGCTCGCGCGCGTTCGCCGAGGACCACGGCCTCCCCGTCGTCGAGACCGTCGCGGGAAAGTCCTCGCTCACGTGGGACGATCCGAGCTTCGCCGGTCCCATCGGGGTGACCGGTAGCTCATCCGCCAATGCGTTGGCCGCGGATGCCGACGTCGTGCTTGCCGTCGGCACCCGCCTCCAGGACTTCACCACGGGATCGTGGAGCATCTTCCGGAACGAGGACATGCGCTTGATCGCGGTGAACGCCGGCCGCCACGACGCGACCAAGCACCGGGCGACGTCCGTCGTGGGTGACGCCCGTCGCGCGCTCGAGGAACTGAGTGACGCCCTCGATGGCTGGCGCGCGCCGGCCTCGTGGCTCGGGCGGGCCCGAGAGGAGTACGCGGCCTGGAACGCGTACCTGGACGAGGCGGCGGCCCCTCCCGCCGACGGCCGTGCCCCGTCGTACGCCGCCGTCGTCCGTACCGTGAACAGCCACGCCCGAAGCGACGACTACGCGCTCACGGCCGCCGGTGGACTGCCCGGTGAGCTCAACAAGCACTGGCGATCGCAGTCGGTGGGCAGCTTCGACTGCGAGTACGGCTACAGCTGCATGGGCTACGAGATCGGCGGGGCCTGGGGTGCGGCCATGGCGCTCCCCGAGCGGACGGTGATCTCCTTCTGTGGGGACGGCTCCTACCTGATGGCCAACTCCGACATCTACGGTTCCGTGCTCTCCGGGCACCGGTTCATCGTCGTGCTGTGCGACAACGCCGGCTACGCGGTCATCGACCGGCTCCAGGCCTCCAAGGGCGCCGCGCACTTCAACAACCTCATCGAGCACGTTCGGGCGAAGGAGATCGCCTTCGTCGACTTCGCCTCGCACGCCCGGTCGATGGGCGCGATGGCGATCGAGGTCTCGAAGCTCGAGGAGCTGGCAGGCGCGCTCGAGCAGGCGCGGGAAGCCGACCGGACCGCGGTCATCGTGATCCGAACCGACCCTGACACCTGGACGGGCGGGGACGCATGGTGGGACGTGGGTGTTCCCGAGACCTCCGAGCGGCCGGAGGTCCAGGTGGCGAAGGCGGAGCACGAGGCGGAGCGCAAGCACCAGCGGGTGGGCGTGTGAGCGGAACGACGGCGATCCGGGACGCGCGGCCCGCGCGCAGGGGTCGCCGCCGACAGGGCCATCCCACGATCCTCGACGTGGCCGAGCGAGCGGGAGTATCCAAGTCGCTGGTCTCGCTGGCGCTTCGTGGCTCACCAATGGTCCGGGAGGAGAAGCGGAAGGCGGTCCTTCGCGCAGCGGAGCAGCTCGGCTACCGTCCGAACGCCGTCGCCCGATCGCTCGTCCGGAAGCGGACCAACGTGATCGGCGTGATGCTGTCCGATCTCCACAACCTCTACTTCGCGGAAGTAGTGGACGGGATCGAGGCCGAGGCCCTCTCGGCTGAGTACCGTGCCCTCATCAACACCGGTAGCCGCATGGCCGAGCGCGAGTGGGAGGCGATCGAGACCCTCCTGCAGCTTCGAACCGACGGTCTGATCCTGGCCGGGCCGGTGCTTCCTGCTTCTCTGATCCTCTCTGCCGCCTCATCGGTCCCCGTGGTACTCGTCGCCCGGGCCTCGCGGTGGCCCTCGGTCGATTCGGTCACCAACGACGATCGGGCCGGTGCCCGGATGGCGGTCGACCATCTGGTGTCGCTGGGGCATCGAGACATCGCGCACGTCGACGGCGGAACGGGCGCCGGGGCGGCGTCTCGGCGGTCGGGATACCTCGAAGCGATGCGCGATCACGGACTGGCTCGCGTCGCGGTAGTGGCACCCGGGGCGTTCACGGAGGAGGGCGGTGCGGCTGGCATCGACCGGCTCCTCGCGTCCGGAGCCAGACCTACGGCGGTCTTCGTTGCGAACGACCTGGCGGCGGTGGGTGCGCTCCACGCGCTGGAACGGCACGGGGCCGCGGTACCCGAAGACGTGTCCGTGGTGGGCTACGACAACACGGCACTCGCCGGGCTCGGTCACATCGATCTGACGACCATCGACCAGCCGAGGCGCGAGATCGGCGCCATGGCCGTCCGCCTCCTGTTGGAACGGCTGGACGACGGCCGCCATCGGGGCCGCCACGTCGTGCTGTCGCCGCGTCTGGTCGTGCGGGGGACGACCCGGCCGCCGCATGGCCGGGCCATCGCCGCTACACCAGCCCTGCGGTAACTGCCCGCAGCCGCCTCGCATCCCGGATCGTCCGTCCGAAGGCTCCGTCGACCGCGGCGATCTGGAGCTTTCCCAGCTCGATGTTCATCGCGGTGACGTTGGCCGGGTCCAAGGCATGCAGTATCCGATCGCGGATGTAGCCGAGGGTGAAGACGTCGCCCCTGACGGCGGCATCGTCGCGTGCCGCCGCGTCGACCAGGACCTGCGCGGCCCACAGGTCGAAGCGGGCCAGGTTCACCTCGTACGCGGGCCGGTACCGAAGCTCCAGGTCAAGGGTGGACTGGGTAACATCGATCGCGGCCTGGCGAGCCCGGGTGGTGTCGCGAGCGCGAACGGCTCGGTCGAGCGCGCCGAGGGAATCGATCATCTTCGGGCGGATCAACGTCGGAACCTCCCCCGCCCCGTAGGTGGCCCACGCAGCCTTCATCCGGCCCAGCGCGGTCGTTGCCGAGGGCCAATCCCCGGACCGGGCAGCATCCAGGATGGCGGTTCCGCCCTGCTCCAGGGTCACGAGCTCGGCCGGCAAGGGACCCTCCGCGGCATCGGTTGGCACGGCGAGGGCAAGCGCCTCGACGTCTCCTCCGCCGGAGGTATAGAACTCGCCGTACCCGGGAGCGAACAGCTTGTTCTCGGTCTTTCCGTCCATGTGCAGCTCCTGGCCCACCATGCCGCCGTGGATGGGGCCGAGCGGGCCCTCGAACGTCCGGTCGACGGACGTCACGGTGACTTGCTCGAAGGCGATGCCGGGGTTGTTCTCCGTCCGATAGGCGTTCCCGACCTTGGGGTCCCCGGGCATGATCATCGCCCCTGGGCCGTCCTTGCCCACGATCCAGGTGCCTTCCTTCGTGACGATGGCCCGTGCTCGAAGTCGGCGACGTCCTCGCCGAAGTACCAGACCGAGCCGTCGTCGGCCTGGGCGTAGAGGTCGTACGCGACCTCCTGGATCCGCCCACCGAGATAGGCCATGTACTGGGAGACGAGCGTCTCGATCCGCTGGCCCTCCCACTGCACGATCCTGGTGTCGGGGAGCAGCGTGACCTCGGTCCGGAACGGCTTGCCGTCGACGTGGCCCAGGAACAGGACCGACTCCTGCTTCGACACCGGGAACAGCGGGTTCGTGACCTCGGTGGGATGCGAGAAAGTCGGTACGCGAAGGTCCACCCGTTGGCTCTCCGCGGCCACGGCGACGTGCGGCACGACCGGCTGGGGGATATCCCTTGACTCGTGGGAAGCCGAGACGGTGGCCTGGCCGCCGCCACCGGTGCACGCGCCGATCAGGAGCGTCGCCGCCAACCCGGTCGCTGAGGAGCCTGGTCCGCATGTCGAACTCCCTTGGCCGGCTAGATGGAAGGCGGTGTGAAGCGGACGAGCTCTTCCCGGTCGGAGCCCCCGGAGATGCTGAGGGCCAACACGACGCCGATCCCCTGCGCGTAGAGCTTGTACTCGAGAGCCCGACGATGGAGCGGCGTGGTCTCCTTGGTCAGCAGGACGTCGCGGAAGTGCCCGAATGGGACCTGTGCCTGCTCGACCAGGCTCAGGATCTCGGCGGCGTCCTCAGCCTCCCCCGCGTAGTACTCCTGCCGGTAGGACAGGCCGACCTGCCGGTCCGCGGGCATGACGACGCCCGGCTGCGCCCCATCCACTCCCGCTTCCCACGACCCCGCCGTGCTGACGACCTTTCCGTTCTCGAACTCCTTCGTGTTCTCGCCCAGGTACCACACGTTCCCGCAGGTGTCCTGGGCGTACCAGTCGTAGGTGTTCTCCACCAGATGACCCTTCTCGGTGGCGACGTCGTGGACCACGATGGCGGCGATGCCCAGGATCTGCTTCGAGTGCGTCGTGACGGTCACCGTGATCTTCTGCGAGGAGCCCGTCGGATCGGTCTCGCGGTACACCCACTTGGCGCCCCGCAGGAACGGGAGATACGGATTGTCGATCTGGGCAATGAAGTCGGCGGGATCCAGGGTCACCGGGTCGCTCCCCTGCGGGAGCGGCCGGGGACACGCCGCAGCGGCGGTGGCGATCCCACCCTGCAAGCCCCCGATGAGGAGCATGACCGCGATGCCGGCCCCTGCAAGCTTGCGATTCATCGCTTCCTCCTCGTCGATGAACTGCGTCGGACCACACGATGCTCCGTGCACGGTGAGATGACGATGAGCTGGGCATGAGCGGCCTCAATCCGGGATGCGCAGCGTGACAGCTGCACCACCTCCCGATCGGTTCGTCGCTTTCACCGTTCCGCCGTGGGCCTCGGCCACGGCTCGTACGATGGCCAGCCCCAGCCCCGCGCCTCCGTCACCGTCCGGCTGCGACCGGGAGTCATCTGGCCGAGCGAACGGCTCGAAGGCGTTGCGGAGGAACGCAGCCGGGAACCCCTCGCCAGTATCCCGAACCTCCAGGCACAGGGAGCCGTCGGCGTGAACGACCTCCACGGTCACCGTCCCCTTGGGCGGCGTGGAATGGAGGGCGTTGTCCAGCAGGTTCCCCACGGCCTGCCGGAGGCGGAGCGAATCGACGTTCGCCCGGAGTCCCGGCTGCACACGAGCCTCGATGGACACGCCGGCCTTCGCGGCTCGCGCGGCGAAGGCCTCGATCTCGACACCGACGAGCTCGGCCACGTCGACCTCCTCGCGCCGCACCGGGACCCGGCCCCGGTCCGCTCGGGCCAGGACCAGGAGGTCCTCGGCCAGCCGGGCCAGCCGCTCTGTCTCCTCGGCGGCGCTTCGAAGCGCCGCCTCGAGCTCCTCCACGCTGCGAGCGCGTCGGAGCGCCAGGTCGAGTTCGACCCGGAGGTTCGCTAGCGGCGTCCGAAGCTCGTGGCTGGCCTCGTCCACGAACCGCCGTTCCCGCTGGAGCGCCTGTTCCAGGCGATCGAGCATCTCGTTCAGGGTCTCCCCCAGCCTGGCGACCTCGTCGCCGGTTCCCGCTTGCGGGAGCCGGCGGCCCGGCTCGGATGCGGAGATGGCCGCGGCCTCGACCCGCATCCGCTCGACCGGTCGGAGCGCCGCACCCGCCACCACCCACCCGACTCCGCCGGCCAGGATCAGGGCCAGGGGGCCTCCGATCGCCATGAGCCTGGCAAGGCGGGCCAGGGCCTCTTGTTGGTCGTCGAGGGACGCCCCCACTACCAGCACCCGTCCGTCGGGAGCCCGCACCGCCAGGAGCCGAGCATCGACCGGCTCAGCCACGGTCTGCGCTTGGCGTTCGAGGAACCGCGGCCCCCGCAGACCGGCCACCTCGGCCTCGGTGAGGAGCGGAGCGGTCCGTAGGCCCGGGGAGGATTGGATGACCACCGCGCCGGGGCCGAGGACCTGTGCGAACGCGTCGCCGGGATCGATCAGGCCGCCTCCTTCCCCTAGCGCCCCATCCGATCGCAACAGGTTCGGCAGGAGGGCCGCCGCCCGGGACTCGAGTCCGGAGTCCACGGCCTCCAACAGATCGGCCCGAAGCCGCAGGTACAGGAACGCTCCGGAGACCGCCAGGACCACGGCCATGAGGGCCGCCGAGATGAGCGTGAGCCTAGCCCTGATCGGTAGCCGCATCCCCGGGCTCCTCCCTGAGGCGGTAGCCAGCCCCTCGGACGGTCTCGATGGAGCCCGACCCGAAGGGGCGATCGACCTTCTCCCGCAGGTACCGGACGTAGACGTCCACCACGTTCGAGTCGCCCTCGTAAGCGAAGTCCCACACGTGGTCGATCAGCCGGGTGCGGGACAGGACCTCCCCGGGATGTCGCATGAAGTACTCGAGCAGGGCGAACTCCTTGGCCGTGAGCTCGACGCGGGTGCCAGCCCGGCTCACTCGACGGGTCGCAGGATCCAGGGTGAGGTCCCCCACCGCCAGGAACGGCGGACGCTCGGTGGCCCCCCGGCGGACCATGGCGCGCAGTCGCGCCAGGAGCTCCGCGAACGAGAACGGTTTCGTCAGATAGTCGTCGGCCCCGGCGTCGAGCCCCGACACGCGGTCGGGGACGGCGTCCCGGGCGGTCAGCATGAGCACGGGGCTCCACCGCCCCGCGGCCCGGAGCCTCCTGCATACCTCGAAGCCGTCGATGTCGGGGAGCATGATGTCGAGGACCACGGCGTCGTAGGGATTCTCCGAGGCGAGCCACAGAGCGTCGTGTCCAGTGCCGGACATGTCGACCGCGTAGCCCTCCTCCTCGAGACCCCGCTTGAGGAGGCCGGCCATCTTGACCTCGTCCTCCACCACCAGCACCCGCACGCGCACCTCCCGGTGGGGGAAGCGTAGCCCCGAGCGGTGAGAGGAAGATGAGAGGGTTGGATCGGTTGTAGTCAGTTGGTGTCGGAGCGGGGATTTGAACCCCGACGGGCTATGCGCCCACTAGGCCCTCAACCTAGCGCGTCTACCTAGTTCCGCCACTCCGACGGGCGAGAGGGATTCTACAACCGCTTCTGGCGGGCCCGGCCTACTTCCCCCACTGCCAGGACAGCCAGAACGTGGAAAGGCCGAAGATGATGGCCGTAACCACGGTGATCTTGTCCAGGCGGCGCTCCAGGGAGGTCCCTCCGGTCAGGCTGCTGGTGCCCCCGAACATGTCGGACAGCCCGCTCCCACGGCCCGAGTGCAGCAGGATGAAGACGATCAGGAACAGCGACGAGCCGATGTTCAGCGCCAGCGCGGCGACGTTCAGCATGGGCCCAGTCTAGCCCGCGTCCACCTGGATGACCGCCCGGTCCGGCAACGGGAAGTGGCACGCCGCCACCTGCCCGGGGTGCTGAGGCGTGAGCTCGGGTTCCTCGTCCTTGCACCGCGGGTGGGGCTGGTCACCCAAGCCCTGCGCGATCGACATGGCCCGGCTCTGGGGGCACCGGGGGTGGAACCGGCATCCCGACGGGGGGTCGATGGGCGAGGGGACGTCGCCCTCCAGGATGATCCGCTTCTTCTGGGCGGCCAGGTCGGGGTCGGCGATGGGGACCGCCGAGAGCAGCGCCCCCGAATACGGGTGCTTGGGGTCCCTGTACAGGGTGTCACCGGATGCCATCTCCACGATCTTGCCCAGGTACATCACGGCGACCCGGTCCGACACGTGCTTGACCACCGACAGGTCGTGGGCGATGAACAGGTACGTCAGGTTGAACTCCTCCTGGAGGTCCTCCAGGAGGTTCAGGATCTGGGCCTGGATCGACACGTCCAGCGCCGAGACCGGCTCGTCGCACACGATGAGCTTGGGCCGGAGCGCGAGCGACCGGGCCACCCCAATCCGCTGGCGCTGCCCGCCGGAGAACTCGTGGGGATACCGGTTGTAGTGCTCGGGATTCAGGCCCACCAGCTCCATGAGCTGCTGGACCTCGCTCTTGATCTTGTTCTTGGGGATGGTCTTGTGCAGCCGGTAGGGGGCCCCGACGATGCTTCCCACGGTCTTTCGGGGGTTCAGCGAGGCGTAGGGGTCCTGGAAGATCATCTGCATTTCTCGCCGGATCAGGCGAAGCTCCTTGCCCTTCAGCTTCGTGATGTCGCGGCCCTCGAAGAAGACGGATCCGTCGGTGGTGTCGAACAGGCGCATGGTCACCCGAGCCAGCGTGGACTTGCCGCAGCCCGTCTCCCCCACCAGACCCAGGGTCTCCCCCGGATAGACCTCCAAGTCGACGCCGTCCACGGCATGCACGTCGCCGACGTGCTTCTGGAAGATGATGCCCCGGTTGATGGGGAAGTACTTCTTCACACCGACCAGCTTCACCAGCGGCTGCACCCCCTGGCGCTCGGATGGCGCCTGGCGCTCGGAGACGGTCACACTCACTGGTGCACCATCACCTCCTCCTTGAAGATCCGCTCCTTGTCCTCGAGCGACAGGTGGCAGGCCGAGGCGTGGTGCCCGTCCACCGGGAGGAGCTGAGGGACCTCGGTGCGACACCGGTCGAAGACGTACGGGCACCGGGGGTGGAACGGGCAGCCGGGCGGAACGAAGATCAGCGAGGGCGGGAGCCCCTTGATGGGCTTCAGCCGCTCGGTCCGGGGCGCGTCCACCCGCGCGATCGACTGCAGCAGTCCCCAGGTGTAAGGGTGGTCGGCGTCGTAGTAGATGTCACGGGCGTAGCCGTACTCCACGGCCTTGCCGGCGTACATCACCTGGATGTTGTCGCAGTGCTCTGCCACCACCCCCAGGTCGTGGGTGATGATGACCACCGCGGCGTTGAACTCCTGCTTCAGCCGGTCGATGAGGTCCAGGATCTGGGCCTGGACGGTGACGTCGAGGGCTGTGGTGGGCTCGTCGGCGATGAGCAGGTCGGGGTTCAGGGACAGGGCCATGGCGATCATGGCCCGCTGGCGCATGCCGCCGGAGAACTCGTGGGGATACTGCCGGGCACGCTCGTCGGGCCGGGGGATGCCCACCCGGCGGAGCATGTCGATGGCCTGGTCCATGGCCTCCTTCTTGCCGATCTTCCGATGGGCCAGGATGGCCTCGGAGATCTGGTTCCCCACCTTGTAGAAGGGATGGAGTGAGGTCATGGGGTCCTGGAAGACCATGCCGATCTTTAGGCCACGGATGTTCCGCATCTCCTCCTTGGGGAGCTTGACCAGGTCCACGCCCTCGAAGATCACCTCCCCCTGGATGTTGGCCTGGCGGGCGTTGATCAGCCCCATCACGGTGAGGAACGACACGCTCTTGCCCGACCCGGACTCCCCCACGACCCCCAGGGTCTCCCCCGGCATGATGGAGAACGAGACTCCGTCTACCGCCTTGACCAGTCCGTCGTCGGTGGGGAAATGGACCCGCAGGTCCTTCACCTCGAGCAGCGGCTCAGGCATCGGGCCTCCTCGGCAGCGTCGTCCTTCGGGCCATCGGCCTACGTGTACCGAACGCGAGGGTCGAGGAAGGCGTACAGGACGTCCACGACCAGGTTCATGAGCGTGATGAAGAACCCGGCGATGATCGTGATGTCCAGGATGGCGTAGAGGTCACCCGAGCCCACGGACTTGATGGCGTAGGCCCCGATGCCCGGGATGTTGAACACGGTCTCGGTGATGAAGGCCCCCCCGAGCAGGCCCCCGAGGTCCAGGCCGAACATCGTGACCACGGGGGTCAGGCTGGCACGCAGGCCGTGCTTCAGGACCACCCTGCGCTCCGACAGGCCCTTGGCCCGGGCCGTGCGGATGTAGTCCTGGCCCATGGTCTCGATGAGGTTGGCCCGGGTCATTCGGGCGTAGAAGGCCGCGAACAATAGGGCCAGCACGATCCACGGCATGATGAAGTGGGAGAACCACGTACCTACGCCATACTGGCCGATCGAGTAATAGCCCGAGCCGGGAGCGACCCCCAACTTGAACCAGAAGATGTACAGGAAGAGCGGCCCGATGAAGAACACTGGCGCCGACACCCCGAACAGGGCGAACCCCATGGCCAGCCGGTCGAAGACCGACCGGGGCTTCAGAGCCGACAGGATGCCGATGGGGATGCCGATCAACAGCCACACCACCGCTGCCCCCAGGGCCAGCTGGATCGTGACCAGCAGCCGGCCGAGGATGATGGGCTTCAGGGCCGACCGGGTATTGAACGAGAAGCCCAGGCCGGGCCACCCATATTGGTCGCCCAGGAAGATCCGCTTGGTGAACAGGGCGTACTGCACGGGCCACGGATGGTCAAGTCCGAACTGGTGCCGGACCTCGGCCACCAGCTCCGGGGTGGGTTGCCGGCCGGCGAAGATGATGGCCGGGTCCTTCGACGGCATCACGAAGAAGATCATGTAGCTGATGAAGGTGATCACAAGCAGGACGAAGACCACCCACACCAGTCTCCGGACGATGTACCGGCCCATGGTCCCTTCAGTCTAATCCTCGTGGCCCGAGGGCGTGATCGGGGGCCGCCCGGCCTTCGGCCGGGCGGCCCCTCCCTCTGCGGTTCCTTGCCTTAGCCGACCGGCACCGAGTTGGGGTCGATGCCGTTGTTCACGGCGATGTGGGCGAACGACAGGGCCCCGGAGAACTGGTCGAACTCCCAGTGCGTGACGGAGTCGCCGGTCACCGTGAAGACCGTGGCCCACAGGTAGGGCACCCACGGCACGGCTTCCTCCATCAGATACGTGTCGAGCTCGACCCAGCAGTTCGTCCGGTCGTCGCCCGTCAACCCGTAGCACTCGTCCATCTTCTTGTCCACCGATGGAAGCGGGGTCTTCCCGTTGTCGGTGGCGGCGTTCCACGCGGCCAGGACCTTCGGGCCGCACTCGGCCGCCTGGTCCTTCGACATGCCGAGCTCGGAGTAGTTCACCTGGCCCGAGCACGCGATACCGGCGCTGTGGAAGATGAAGAAGTCGAACCCGTACGGGTCGGCGTAGTCCTTGCCCCATCCGGCGTTGGACGCGATCGGGATCAGGTTGTCCACCGTCTGGATCGTCGTGTACGCGGTGCTGGTGTCCAGCTCGCGGACCTTCACGTTGATCCCGATCTTGGCCAGGTCCTCCGTGAGGATCGGGCTCATGTTCACCTGCGGTGTGGAGTTGCGGTTGATCAACAGAACGTTGCTGCAGACGTCCGCGTCGCACTTGCCGTCACCGTTCGAGTCGTACTTGGACTGCTTCATCTCGTCCTGCGCCGCAGCGACGTCGCCCTGGTGGTTCGGGCTGGGGTAGGGGTCCGTGTTGGCCGTGGCGTCGAGAACGGTCGGGGGCTCCGGCATCGTGGCGATGTCCCCGTGGGGCGGACCACCCCAGACCTTCTGGAGGGCTGCCTTGTCGATCACGAAGTTGACCGCCTTGCGGACGTGCACGTCGTCGAACGGCGGCACCAGGAGGTTCATCGTGATGTACCAGGTGCGATCGCCCGAGTTGATGTGGAAGTTGTCCTTCAGGTCGGGGTTCGTGAGGTACTGCTGCTCCAGGGTCGCCGGCGGAAGGCTCGCCCACGACCCGTCCAGCTCACCCGACTGGATCTTGTTGAAGATGTCGTCGGTGTTGGTATCGATCGTGATCACCACGCCGTCGAGGTTCGCCGACCGGACGTCGGGGCTGTCCGTCGCTGCGTCATAGTTGGGGTTCCTGACGAACACCATGAACTTGTCCGGGTCCCAGCCGGAGATGGGCTTCAGGGCGTTGCACGACGACGTGTCCAGCGCGTCCTCCCCCTTGAGCATGTACGGCCCGGAGGAGATAACGAACCGGCCGTAGTCGCCGGCCTTCGTGAAGCACTTCCCGACCTCCTGGGGGACGGGGGCGGTAGCCGGCATGGCCAGCCGGTACAGGAGGTCACCGGTCGGCTTGGACAGGGTGAAGACGATCGTCGAGTCGTCCGGGGTGCTGATGCCCGAGATGGGTGCGCTGGGTGACTTGGCGTCACCGGTCAGCCCCTCGATCACCCCTGCGTAGTAGTTCCCGTACTGTGCGATCAACGACTTGGTGTTGATGCGCTGGAACGCGTACGCGATGTCCGCCGACGTCACGTCCCTGTTGAGCGGAGGCCCGAACTGCACTCCCGACTTCAGGTGGAAGGTCCACGTGAGCCCGTCCGCCGAGGTCTCCCAGCTCTCGGCGATATCGGGGACGATCTCGTCACCCGGGACGCCATCGATGTGTTTGTAGGTCACCAGGGTCCGGGAGATGAGGTCCGAGTACAGACCCCAGGCCGTCCCCAGGTATTCGCCCGTGGGGTCGAACCCGTCGGTGAACCCGAAGTCCTCGATGGCGGTCCGGTACGTGCCACCCTTCGTCGACGGTCCCGAGGGCGAGGCCGCCTTTCCTCCGCCGCCGCCACATGCCGTGGCGACGATGGCGAGCACGCCTACGACCGCGAGAACCCTCGAACTTCGCTTCAAGGTCTCCATTGCCCCACTCTCTTTCCTTTCACTCAATCGCTATGGTTTTCGGTCAGTGACGGGTTCTGCCGTTCGCCCTCCTCTCCTTGTTTCCGACTCCGCTCCTCCCGGTCAGCCACCCATCCGTGGGTCGAGTGCGTCGCGCAGCCCGTCGCCCACCAGGTTGAAGGCCAGGGTGGTGAACACGAGGGCCATCCCGGGGAACAGCAGCATCCACCAGGCCGCGGTGTAGAGCTGGCCGGCGGCGGCATCGGAGATCATCCTGCCCCACGAGGGCGTGGTCTGTGGGATGCCCACCCCCAGGAACGACAGGGCCGCCTCGAACAGGACGTTGTTCGGGATGATGAGCGTCGTGTAGACGATCACCGGGGCCGCCAGGTTGGGAAGGATCTCGCGGAACATGATCCCCGCATTGGTGAACCCGAGAGACCGGGAGGCCTCGATGAACTCCTTCTCCCGGATCGACAGGACCTGGCCCCGGACGATGCGGCCGATGTAGGGCCAGCTGAATAGGGCGATGATCGCGACGACCAGGGAGATGCCCGGCTGGATCAGGCCGCCCAGGCACCCCGCCGCCGTGATGGAGCAGGCCGCCGCGATGCCGATCGCTAACAGCAGGATGGGGAGCGACAGCACGATGTCGATGGCGCGGGACACGCCCGTATCCACCCATCCGCCGAAGAAGCCGGCCAGCGTCCCCAGGATGATCCCGACCGCGACGGCGAGCCCGGTGGCCAGGAACGCCACCGTGAGCGAGGTCCGAGCCCCGTAGATCGTACGAACGAACATGTCGCGGCCGAGCGTGTCGACCCCGAACCAGTAGTGCCCGCTGGGGCCCACGGCGGGGAGGCCGATCTCGTTGGTCAGGTCCTGGTTGAGCTCGTTCGGACCATGATGGACCACGAACCTGGCGATGAGCGGTGCCGTGATGGCCAGAAGCACCAGCACAACGATGAACCCCACCCCGAGCAGGGCCACCTTGTCTCTGCGGAACCGCCGCCAGAAGAGCTCCCACGGGGACCGGCCGATGACGGCGGCCGAAACCTCGACCCCTGCATCGAGTTCAGCCTCGGTGAGAGTATCGGTAACCTGGCTCATCCCGTGGGCGTGCTCCCTTCCGGCCCGGCAGGGCCGAAGTCTAGTCGCAGCCCGACTTCGCGAACAAACTGACCCAATCGCGTTATACGTGCGTGCGGGCCGGGGCGGATTGCTCCCAGCCCGGATGGTGCTCAGGAGCGCATCAGGGCGGCCAGTCGGGGCACGATGTCGATCCCCCGGAGCTGCCCCAGGGAACCGGCCGCGCAGGCCCGCTCGCCGAACGAGTCCGAGCCGTCCGGTTGCACGGGACCCCCGGTCACGAGGAGAGGGACCGGCTCCGCGGTATGCGCTTTGCGCACGCAGGACGTGGAGTGGTCCGCGGTGACCGCAATGATCGTCCGGCTGCTGTCGATCAGGGGCAGGACCTCGCCGAAGAAGGCCCGGTCGATGACCTCGATGATGTCGCGCTTGTCCTCCGCCCGGCCGTCGTGAGCCGGGACGTCCGGGCCCTTGATGTGCACGTACAGGGCGTCGAAGCCGTCGAGGGCCTCGGCGGCCAGGGCCGCCCATCGCGCGTAGTCCGCCTCGGCCATCAGGCGGGGGGCGTCGACCGGCGCCATGCCGAGGAGCATGGCGATGCCCCGTTCGACCGGCATCTCCACGAAGCAGCCCCAGGACGGACCGAACCGCTCCTTGATCGGCTGGAGCTTGGGGACATGATCGCCGCCGTCACGGGTCAGGACGAGGTTGGCGGGGAGCTTGCCCTTCCTCCGCCGCCCGACGTTCACCTCCGACGCGTCGAGGATCTTGGCCGCTCCCTCGACGAAGGCGTTGGTCAGCTCGGCGGCCCGCCGGGCCTCCCCGGTGTCCTCCAGCGGCTCGCACCTGGCCACTTCGAGCTCGAACGTCTCGAGTGCGACCCCCAGGGAGCCTTCTTTCCGGTACGCGGGGTCGGTGTTCGTGACCTGAGCCGAGAGCGGCCCCTCCTCCGACCGGATGACCAGGACTCCCCGATGCTCCACCGTGGACCGGAGCTCGAACGTGGCCCGGAGGAGCTTCAGCTTCTCGTTGACCTCGGCGGCCAGGGCCCGGGCCTCGTCCGACGAGAGGTCCCGGCCTACCCGGCGGTCCACGATCCGGGGCCAGTCCGCGGTGGCGAAGTTCACGCGGTAGGCCAGGTCGCCGTCGCGGAAGTCCATGCCGGCCCCGAGGGCCTCGACCACGCCGCGGCCCGGGTGCTCCTCTCGGGGGTCGTAGCCCAGGATGGCGAACACGGCGATGTCGGACTCCGGCGCGATCCCCGGGCCGACCGTGACGACGGTTCCCGTACGGCCTTGCGCCGCAAGGGCATCGAGGAAGGGTGTTCGAGCTGCTTCCAGCGGGGTGCGGCCTCCCAGGGCCGGGACCGGATCGTCCCCCAGCCCGTCCAGGCAGACGTAGAGCAATCGATACACGCCGGTTCCCTATCGGTACTTGACGATGAGCGCGAACTCCTCCGGGTCCAGGCTTGCGCCGCCCACCAATGCCCCGTCGATCTCCGGATGCGCCATGAAGTCGCGGATGTTGCCGGCCTTCACGCTCCCGCCGTACTGGACCCGGACCGCGTCGGCCACCTCCTTCGAATACACGGAGGACAGCGTCTCCCGGATCAGGCCGACCACCTGGCCGGCGTCGGCGGGCTCGGCGTTGCGGCCGGTGCCGATGGCCCAAATGGGCTCGTAGGCGACCACCAACCGTGCGGCATCCGCGGGCGTGACGCCCTGGAGGTCCCGCCGTACCTGGCCCACCACCTTCTCCTCCGTGGCACCGGTATCCCGTTCCTCCAGGCTCTCCCCCACGCACAGGATCGGCACCATGTCGTGGGAGAAGACCGCGCGCACCTTCTTGTTCACGACCTCGTCGGTCTCCCCGAACAGCTGGCGCCGCTCGGAGTGGCCGACGATCACGTAGCCGCACTTCAGGGCCTTCAGCATGGGTGGCGAGACCTCGCCGGTGAACGCGCCTTTCTCCTCATAGTGCACGTTCTGAGCGCCCAGGCCGTACGGCAGCCGATCGCTGTCGATGAGCGTCTGGACCGCGCGGAGCGCCGTGAACGCCGGGCAGATGACGACCTCCACCTGTTCGGCGTCGCCCCGGTCGAGCAGGTACGAGAGTTTCTGCACGTCCCGGATGGCCTCCAGGTGGGTCTTGTTCATCTTCCAGTTGGCCGCGATGATCGGCCGCCGCTTGGTCATCCCTCGACCTCCAGGACCTTCACCCCGGGCAGCTCGCGGCCCTCCAGGAACTCCAGGGAGGCGCCCCCGCCGGTGGACAGGTGGTCGAACCCGTCCTCCAGGCCGAACCGCTTGATGGCCAGGAGGCTGTCCCCGCCCCCGGCCACGGAGTACGCGCTCGATCGGGCGATGGCCGTGGCCACCCCTCGGGTCCCCGCGGAGAACGGCTCGAGCTCGAACACGCCCATCGGGCCGTTCCACAGGATGGTCTTGGCCTCGGCGATGGTCATGTCGAACTCCTCCGCCGTACGAGGACCGATGTCGAGTCCCATCAGCTCCTTGGGGATCTGCGACGCCGGCACGGTCCTGCGGGGGGCGTCGAGCGCCGGCTCCGGCGCCGCGACCGCGTCCTCCGGCAGCTGGATGACCACGCCCCGGTCTTCCGCACGCTTGCGCGCCCGCAGCACCTCGTCGAACCGGTCGGGCTCGACCAAGCTCTTGCCGATCTCCCCGCCTTGAGCCGCGATGAACGTGAACGCCATGGCCCCCCCGATCAGCAGGGCGTCCACCCGGTCGACCAGCGCCTCGATGGTGGAGAGCTTGTCCGAGACCTTGGCCCCACCGAGGACCGCAAGGTACGGCCGCTCCAGATCACCGAGGAGCTTGGACAGCGCCTCGACCTCCCTCTGCAGCAGGCGTCCGGCGGCCGCCGGCCTCCCCTGCTCGAGGAACAGGGCGGGGAGCGCGGCAACGGACGCGTGGGCCCGGTGAACGGCGCCGAAGGCGTCGTCGACGTACTCGTCGGCGAGGCGGGCCAGCCGCTCGGCGAACCCCCGGTCGTTAGCCTCCTCGCCCGGGTCGAACCGGAGGTTCTCCAACAGCACGATCTCGCCCGGGCGAAGCTCCGCGCACCGGCGCTCCACCGAGTCGTCGACCACCGCGTCCGTCGGCTCGTAGCCCACGGCGCCGCCGATCAACTCCGCCAGGCGCTCGGCCACGGGAGCCAACCGGGCGTCCTCGACGACCTTGCCTTTGGGGCGGCCGAGGTGCGACACCAGGACCAGGGACGCTCCGCCATGGAGGAGCTCGCGCAGCGTCGGGAGGGACGCCACGATCCGGGAGTCGTCGGCGACCTTGCCGCCGTCCAGGGGAACGTTGTAGTCGACGCGAACGAAGACCCGCGTGTCGGCGACGTCGCCGAGGTCCTCCAGGGTCCGAAGGGTCACAGCTTGCTCGCGACCAGGGTGGTCAGGTCGACCAGCCGGTGCGAGTAACCCCATTCGTTGTCGTACCACCCGAGGACCTTGACCATGCTGCCGATGACCATGGTGGACAGGGCGTCGAACGTGCACGACGCGGAGGATCCGACGATGTCCGAGGACACGATGGGGTCCTCGGTGTACACGAGCTTGCCGGCGAGCGGACCGCGCTCCGCGGCCGCCTTGTAGGCCGCGTTCACCTCCTCGATGCTTGCCTCGCGCTTCAGCGTGGCCACGAGGTCGGTGACCGAGCCGTCGGGGATGGGCACGCGCATGGCCAGGCCGTCCACCTTCCCCTTGAGATGAGGGATGACGACGCCCGTCGTCCTGGCCGCGCCGGTGGAGGTGGGGATGATGTTGATGGCGGCTGCCCGGGCCCGGCGGAGGTCCTTGTGCGGCAGGTCCAGGATCCGCTGGTCGTTCGTGTACGCATGGATGGTCGTCATGAATGCCTGGTCGATCCCGAAGGCGTCGTCGAGGACCTTTGCCATGGGGACCACGCAGTTCGTGGTGCAGGACGCGTTCGAGATCACGTTGTGCGACTTGGGGTCGTAGGCGTCGTCGTTCACCCCGAGCACCATCGTGATGTCCTCGCCCTTGGCCGGAGCGCTGATGATGACCTTCTCGGCGCCGGCCGCGATGTGCTTGTCCGCGTCCTCGCGCTTGGTGAACAGGCCGGTGGACTCGATCACGATGCGCGCGCCAAGCTCCTTCCACGGCAGGTTGGCGGGGTCCTTCTCCGCCAGCACCCGTAGCTCGTCCCCGTCGGCGATGACGCTCGTCTCGGTGGACGTGACCTCGCCGGGAAAGGTCCCTTGCACCGAGTCGTACTTCAGCAGGTAGGCCAGGGTCTTCGCATCGGTGATGTCGTTGACCGCGACGAAGTCGATGTCGAGGCCCTGCTGCTTCGCGGCTCGGAAGAAATTGCGGCCGATCCGACCGAACCCGTTGATGCCGACCTTGATGCCCATGGCGTGCCTCCTGGAGGGGCGGGCTTCACCGCCATCCTAGCCAATCCAGCGTGGTTGCCTTCGGGGGCCGCCCGCTTGGGCGGGTCAGGCGCTCTCGCCGCGATCGAGGTCCCGGTGCTCCACCGAGACGGGCAGGCCCTTGTCCCGGAAGAACGCGGCCAGCTCGTCGGCCACCACCACGGAGCGGTGCTGGCCGCCGGTGCAGCCGATGGCCACCGTGAGGTAGGCCTTCCCCTCGGCCACGAACCCGGGGACCATGAACCCGAGCAGCGCCCGGAGCCGCCGCATGAACTCGCGATAGGTCTGCTGGCCCTTGACGTAGGTCCGGACCCGCTCGTCGGTGCCCGGCAGCGGCCGGAGCTCGTCCACCCAGTGCGGGTTGGGCAGGAACCGGACGTCGATCACCACGTCGGCGTCGCGCGGAGTGCCGTACTTGTACCCGAAGGAGCTCAGCGAGACCTGGAGGCCGGCCTCGGGAGGCGCATCGGCGAACGCGTCCCGGAGGCGGTCCCGGAGCTCGTGGGGGGTGAGGCCGGACGTGTCGACGATCAGGTCGGCGTCGCCCCGGAGGCTCTCCATCATCAGGCGCTCCTTGCGGATGCCCTCGATGACCCGGTCGGCCGGCGCCAGGGGATGGCGGTGGCGTGTGGCGGCGTACCGGTTCACCAGGTCCTCGTCGGAGGCTTCCAGGTACAGGATGCGGTACGGGATGGACAGGCCCTGGAGCTCCTCCAAGGCCTTCGACAGCTCGCCGAAGAAGACCCCGCCCCGGGCGTCCACCACGGTGGCGACCCGCCCCGGCCCGCCGGGGCGGGCCGCCAGCTCGGCCATCTTGGGAAGGAGCGCCGGCGGCATGTTGTCGACCACGAAGAACCCCAGGTCCTCCAGGCACTTCGCCGCTTCCGACCGCCCCGCCCCGGACAGCCCGGTGATGATGGTGAACCCCGGCCCCTGCGGCCGCCGCCGGATGGAGCGCACCTTCCCCTTCGGCTCCGGGTCGCGCTTGGCCGCCTGGCCCATCAGGCGCTCACCATCCGCTCCGGCGCGGGGACGGACCCGTGGAGCCGCTCGTACACGGCCCGGGCGATCTCCGGTCCCACGCCGGGCGTCGCCGCGATCTCTTCCAGCGACGCGCGGGACAGGCGGGCGAGCGAACCGAACCGCTTCAGCAGGGCCTTCTTGCGGGCGGGGCCGATCCCCGGCACGTCGTCGAGCGGCGAGGCCATCACCCTCTTGGCACGTCTCTGGCGGTGGTAGGTGACGGCGAACCGGTGGGCCTCGTCGCGGATGTGCTGCAGGACGAACAGGGCCTCCGAGCCCCGGGGGATGCGGAGCGGGTCGGGCTGGCCGGGGAAGTACACCTCCTCCAACCGCTTGGCCAGGCCGATGGCCGGGATGTGCAGGCCCAGATCGGCCAGGACCTTGGTGGCCACGGAGAGCTGCCCCGGCCCCCGTCCACCACGAGCAGGGACGGCGGGTAGGCGAAGCGGCGCCGCTCGGGGTCCCCCGTCTGCGGCCTGCCCGGCTCCGTGGTCGCCGTTTCCTTCGGCCCCGGCCTTCAGCCGGCGAACCGCCGCGTGAGCATCTCCTCCATGCTGGCGAAATCGTCCTGTCCGGGCACTCCCTTGATCTCGAAACGCCGGTAGTCGGATCGCTTGGGCAGCCCGTCCTCGAACACGACCATGGAGCCGACCTTGTCGGTGGGCCCGAGGTTGGAGATGTCGTAGCACTCGATCCGAAGGGGCGCCTGGGGCAGGCCGAGGACGTCGGCCAGCTCGGTCAGGGCCCGGGACCGGGCGCCGAAGTCCGAGGCTCGGCGCAGCTTGTGCCGCTGGAAGTGCTCCGGGCGTTCTGGGTCACCACCTCCAGCAGCTTGCGCTTGGCCCCTCGGCGCGGGGACGGCGAACGTGACGGGCCCGCCCCGCCGGCCGGAGAGCCACGTCGCCAGCACGTCGGCGTCGGCGGGCATCGTCCGGCACCAGGATGCGAGGAGGGACCTCCTCGCGCTCCATGTACAGCTCGCGAACGAACGAGGCCAGCAGGCCGGGACGGTCCAGCTCCTCCACCCGGTCCACGATCCAGCCCTTGCGCCCCATGACCCGGCCCTGGCGCACGAAGAACACCTGGAACGCCGCCTCGAGGTCGTCCTCGGCCAGGCCGATGACGTCGAGGTTCTCCGGCTGCGTCAGGACCATCTCCTGGCTCTCCAGGGCCCGGCGGGCCGCGACGAGCTGGTCGCGGAGCCTCGCCGCTCGCTCGTACTCCTGCCGCTCCGAGGCCGCCCGCATCTCGCGCTCCAGCCGCCGCGAGGACGGGGCGCTCGTTGCCCGCCAGGAAGTCGGCCAGGGCCTCGACGTGCGCGCGGTAGGACTCCTCGGTCACGCCGGTGACGTCCGGGACGCACGGCCCGGCGCACCGGCCGATGTCGTAGTACAGGCAGGGCCGCCGGGCCCGGGCCCGCTGGTCGAAGAAGGCGTTGGAGCAGGTCCGGACGGGGAACACGCGGGTCAGCGCGTCGAGGGTCTCGCGGATGGCGTAGGCGTGGGCGTAAGGGCCCGAAGTACCGGACGCCCTTGCGCCTGGCGCCCCGCAGACCTGGGCCCGGGGCCACTCCTCCCCCACCGTGAGCGCGAGGTACGGGTAGGACTTGTCGTCCCGGTAGCGGATGTTGAACCGGGGCCGGTGCTCCTTGATCAGGTTGTACTCGAGCATCAGGGCGTCGACCTCGTTCGACGCGACGATCCACTCCACCGACTCCGCGGCCGCCATCATGGCCTCGGTCCGGGGGTGGAGCGGCTTGCCCCAGTAGCTGGCCAGGCGCTTGCGGAGCGACTTGGCCTTGCCCACGTAGATCACGCGGCCGTCCGCGTCCCGGAAAAGGTAGGCGCCGGGCGCGTCGGGGATGGTCGAGGTATCGGGGCGGGCGACGCTCACGCACCCATTCTAGGGGCGGGACCTGCGGCCTCAGAGGAATCGGCCGCACCTCCACGCTATTTCACGACCACCTGCCCGGTCATCGTGGGGTGGACGTCGCAATGGAAGAAGTACGTCCCGGCCTGGAGTGGCGGGATGGTGTAGGTGACCTTGTCGGGGCCCGTGACCAGGTCCCCGGTGAAGAGTGGGCTGCTGAGGTCGGTCGAGCTCGGGAAGATGGCGATGTTGTGCTGGGTCCCGGCGTCGTCGTTCGTGAACGTGATGGTGGACTCCTTCCCCGCCGTCAGGGTGATGGTGCTGGTGTCGAAGGCCAGGCCCTGCGCCGTCACCTCGGTGGTGACGCCTCCCGAGGCGCCGCCTCCCCCGCCGCCGGCGGACCCACCGCCACCGCCCACCACGAGCTTCCCGAACATCTGGGTGGGATGCACGTCGCAATGGAAGTAGTAGTCGCCGGTTTTCAGCGCAGGGACCTTATAGTCGGCCGTGGCGGGACCGGTGATGATCTCGCCCTTCTCGATGGGGTTCGTGAGCTCGGCCGCGCTGGGATAGACGGAGACGTTGTGCATGACCCCGGCGTCCTTGTTGTCGAAGGCGATGGTGAAGGGCGTGTTGACGGGGGCCTCGATGCAGTTGGTGTCGAATGCGATGCCCTGGGCCACGATGTCCACCACCCCGTTCGACACCTTCGTGCACTGTGTCGTCGGCGGAGTGGTCGTCGGCGCGGCCGACGGGGTCGGGCTGGGGACCGCGAGGTCCACGCCGGTCACCTCGGCATACGTTCCGAGCATGAGGTCCTGGCTGCCCTCCGCGTACCAGGCCACGTAGACGGCCGAGCCGTCGGGCGCGGCGGCCACGGCCGGCAGGACGCCACCGTTCGTGTCCTTCACCTCGATCGGCTCGAACGTGTCGGCGGTGGCCAAGGCCAGGCGCACGCTGTCGGTGCCGGGGTCGTACCAGGTGACGTACACGGTCCCCGCGTCGTCCGCGGCGATCCCCGTGGAGCGGCCGCTGTCATTGGTTCCCTTCCCGACGGTCGCCACGGTGCTCGTCTGCCAGGAGATGCCGTCCCCGGAGGTGGCCACGCGCACCTGATCGCCCGCGTAGTACGAGACGTGGATGGTCCCGTCCTTCCCCGTGGTCGCCGACAGCCCGTAGCCGTCGACACCGGCCTCCACGGTCGAGAAGGCCCAGCCTCCCTCCTCCCCTCCGCCCAAAGCGGCGGATCGGACGCTCGATCCGTCGGAGAACAGGATCACTGGCTGACCGGACCCGGTGACTGTGGCGGCGACCCGGTACGGTTGCGACGGACCAGACCTCCGCGGGATCGTGTCCAGCACGTCGGTCTTCCACGCCCCGGCCACCATCGTCTTCACCGTGACCTCTTGGCCCCGGGCCGTCGCCAGGATGAACGCCACCCACGGCGTGCCTGACGGGGTCACGGCCACTGCGGGAGGCCCCAGCGGGCCGGCTCGCTGCAGGCGGGGCCTCATCGGCTGTAGCGAGCGAGGCGGTGAATGAGGTCTCCGTGCTCTCCGCGTACCACAGGCCGGTGTCGGCGGCCCAGGCCACGTGGAACCCGCCCGAAGGATCGATGGCCAGGGCCGTCCCGTTCACGTTCTGGGGCGTGATGGATTTCACTTGGGGCACCGTGGCTGGGCCGAACGGCACGCTCACGTTCGGGATGGGGGCCTGCATGGCCACCGCCCCCCGCGTCCAGACGCCGTCCTTCGTGCTGGCCATGAGAACCGCGGGAAGGGAGGGCGCCCCGATGGGACGGGTGGGCGCGATCTCTCCCTCCTTCAGCTCTGGGAGGAACCCGAAGTAGGTGATGTACGGCGTGCCCTGCGGGTCCACGGCCACCGACGGATCCAGGCCCACGTCGTCGAGGAAGTCGGCGACCTGCGGGGTGAACTGCTTGCCGGAGCCGAAGGTGACGCTCGGCGGCGTCGGGGTGGCGCACGCGGCCGCCAGGATCCCGAGGACGAAGACGGCCCGAATGAACCTCCTGGACATGAGCGCGGGCCATGCTAGCAAGCCCGGCTGTAGCGCGCGTCCGCTCTTATGCGTCCTGTGGGATCCGCTCTGGCTCCAGCGGCAGCGCCCCGAGGACCTCGGCCAGGAACTGTCCGGTGTAGGACCCGGCGTTTGCGGCCACCGCTTCCGGTGGACCCTCGGCCACGATCCTGCCGCCGGCGTCCCCGCCCTCCGGCCCGAGGTCGACGATCCAATCGGCGGTCTTGATGACGTCCAGGTTGTGCTCGATCACGAGCACCGTGTTCCCCGCGCCGACCAGCCGCTGGAGCACCGCCAGGAGCTTTCGCACGTCTTCGAAGTGGAGCCCGGTCGTGGGCTCGTCCAGCACGTACAGGGTGTTGCCGGTGGCACGTTTCTGGAGCTCCGAGGACAGCTTGATCCGCTGGGCCTCGCCGCCGGACAGCGTGGGCGCCGGCTGTCCCAGCTTCACGTATCCCAGCCCGACGTCCGAAAGGGTCTGGAGGTGCCGGCTGATGACAGGGATGTTGCGGAAGAACTCCAGGGCCTCGTCGACGCTCATCTCCAGGACGTCGGCGATCGAACGGTTCTTGTACTTGACCTCCAGCGTCTCGCGGTTGTACCGGTGGCCCTTGCACACCTCGCACGTCACGTAGACGTCCGGGAGGAAGTGCATCTCGATCTTGATCTGCCCGTCGCCGGCGCAGTTCTCGCACCGCCCGCCGCGGACGTTGAACGAGAACCTGCCGGGCCGGTACCCGCGGACACGGGCCTCCGGCACCTGGGCGAACAGGGCGCGGATGTGGTCGAACATACCCGTGTACGTCGCCGGGTTGGACCGGGGGGTCCGGCCGATGGGCGACTGGTCGATGTCGATGACCTTGTCGACTCGCTCCCACCCGACCAGGCGGCGGTGCTTCCCGGGGAGGACTCGCGAGCGGTACAGCTTCTGCATCAGGGCTCGAAGCAGGACCTCCTGCACGAGCGTGGACTTTCCGGACCCGCTCACCCCCGTGACGCACGCGAACAGCCCGAGGGGCAAGGCGAAGTCCACATCCTTCAGGTTGTGCTCCCTGGCCCCCAGGACCTTCAGCCACCGCTCACCGGGCGTCCTGCGGACCTCGGGGGTGGGGATCACGCGCCGACCGGACAGGAACGCGCCGGTCAGTGACTCCTCGTCGTCGAGCAGGCCCTTCAGGTCGCCCGAGTACACGATCTCGCCTCCAGCGCTCCCCGCGCCCGGCCCGATGTCCACGATGTGGTCCGAGGCCCGGATGGTGGCCTCGTCGTGCTCCACCACGATCAGCGTGTTGCCCAGGTCCCGGAGCCGCACCAGGGTGTCGATCAGCCGGCGGTTGTCCCGCTGGTGCAGGCCGATCGACGGCTCGTCCAGGATGTACAGCACGCCGACCAGCCCGCTCCCGATCTGCGTGGCCAGGCGGATCCGCTGGGCCTCTCCGCCCGCCAGGGTGGCCGACGCCCTGGCCAGCGCCAGGTAGTCCAGGCCCACGTCGACCAGGAATCCCAGCCGGGATCGGATCTCCTTGATCAGGCGCTCGGCGATCATCCGCTCCCGCTCGGACAGGTCCACCTGGTCGAAGAACGCGAGCGTGTCGCGGATCGAGCGCGAGGTGAGCTGGGCGATGTTCACCCCTCCGATCAGCACCGCCAGGCTCTCGGGCCGAAGGCGCGCCCCGCGGCACGTCCGGCATGGAACCTCCCGCATGTACTGCTCCAGCCGGTCCCGCTGGCTGTCGGAGTCGGTCTCCTCGTACCGGCGCTCGACCGCCGGGATGACGCCCTCGTACGTGGTCCAGTAGGAGCGGGTCCGCCCGTACCGGTTCCGGTACCGGACGTGGATCTCCTGGTCCGAGCCGTACAGCACGATGTCGCGGGCCTTCTTCGAGAGCTTCTTCCACGGCGTCTTGGTGGAGAAGCCATGGGCCTCGGCCACCGACTCCAGCACCCGGTACCAGTACTCGAGACGGGTCCCGGCCCACGGCGCGATGGCCCCCTCCTCGATGGAGAGCTCGGGGTTCGGCACCACGAGCTCGGGGTCGACCTCCAGGCGGATCCCCAGGCCGTCGCAGGTGGGGCAGGCGCCATACGGCGAGTTGAACGAGAAGTTCCTGGGCTGGAGCTCGTCGAACGAGATGCCGTCGTACGTGCAGGCGAGCTTCTGCGAGAAGTTCTGGACGTCCTCCTTCCCGTCCGGGGTCTGCACGGCGATGGCCGCGATCCCCTCGGCCAGCTGGAGCGCGGTCTCGATGGAGTCGGCCACCCGGCGGCGGATGTCGGGCCTGGCCACCAGGCGGTCCACCACGACCTCGATCGTGTGCTTGTAGTACCGGTCCAGCCGGATGGGCTCCGACAGGTCCCGGACCTCGCCGTCGATCCGGGCTCGGGGGAATCCCCGGCGGGCCAGGTCGGCCAGGAGCTTCTCGTACTCCCCCTTCCGCCCTCTCACCACCGGCGCCAGGATCTGGAACCGGGTGCCCTCGGGGAGCTGCATCACCTGGTCCACGATCTGCTCGGGGGTCTGCCGGCCGATGGGCCGCCCGCACTTGGGACAGTGCGGATGACCGATCCGGGCGTAGAGCACCCGGAGGTAGTCGTAGATCTCGGTGATGGTCCCCACCGTGGACCGGGGGTTCTTGGAGGTGGACTTCTGGTCGATGGAGATGGCCGGCGAGAGCCCCTCGATGAAATCCACGTCCGGCTTCTCCATCTGGCCCAGGAACTGCCGGGCGTAGGCCGAGAGCGACTCCACGTAGCGCCGCTGGCCCTCGGCATAGATGGTGTCGAACGCCAGGGAGCTCTTCCCTGAGCCGGACAGGCCCGTGAACACGATGAGCTGGTTGCGGGGTAGCTCCAGCGTGACGTTCTTGAGGTTGTGCTCACGGGCCCCGTGAATCACGAGCGCGTCGGTGCCCACGGGGAGATTGTAGTGGCGGCCCCGACAAGTCCCCTCCGTGCCTGGCCACGGTCGCCGTCGGGCCGGGGGCCGCCCCGCGGTAGGCTGACCGAGTGACCGAGCGAGCCCAGCTGGAGAAGCTGCCCTCGGCGGAGCTGCACGACCGGGCCACCCGCCTGGCATGGCGGCGGCTCGACGTCGGCTTCCTGTGGGACCTGCTGAAGACCATCCCCGAGGCTCGGGCCTCCATCGGGGACGAGGAGCGGAGCGAGACCGACATCATGCGGCCCCTGGCTCTCCTGAACGACCTGGTGGACGCCGACCGCGGCAACCTGGCCGATGCCCTCCGTCCTCTGTACATCGAGTACCTGGAGAAGCACGAGGTGCGCGAGGACGGCGCCGAGGGGGACACCTGACGGGCCTCCCTGGGGAAAGTCCAAGCTGGGCTATCGCGAGGTCGAGCGCGGTTCGGGCTGGGTCTCGCTCGGTGATGGGACGTTCTACATCACGCTCGTCCAGATCGAGGAACGGTTCGCGGCCCGGGGCTTCCACCGCAAGGGCATCGGCGTGAACCACCTGGCGTTCCCCGCGCCGAGCGTCAAGGCGGTGGACGACTTCCACGTGTGGCTGGTGGCGCGAGGCGTCCCGGTCCTGTACGTCAGCCCGTTGGACATGGGCCACCCCGACCAGCCCAACTACGCGGTCTCCTTCGAGGACCCGGACCGGCTGAAGCTCGAGTACGTCCATCGGCCGGGATGAAGGGTCGATCCTCCGGCGTGGACCTATCCTCCTGGCGCGACGAGTTCCCGGTCCTGGAGCGGAAGGCGTACCTGATCAGCGCGTCGCTCGGGCCGGTCTCGCGGCGGTCCCGCCGCTATCTCGACGCGTACCTCGACGCGTGGGCCTCGAAGGGCGCTCCGGACCACGTGTGGTTCGAGGACATCTTCCCCACCATGCGCGCGCTGAAGCACCGGTTCGCGTCGCTGGCCGGCTGCCATCCCGACGAGCTGGCCATCACCACGAACATCTCGATCGCGCTCTCGACGATCGCCTCGTGCGTGGACTTCTCGAGGCGCCGCAAGGTGATCCTGTCGGAGCTGGACTTCCCCACCGACGGCCACGTCTGGCTGGCCCAGCGACCAAGGGGAGCCGAGGTCGTGTTCCTGAAGTCGCCCGACGGGCTGACGATCCCCCTCGAGGAGTACGAGCGGGCCATCGACGACGACACGGCCATCGTGATGGTGAACCGGGTGCTGTACCGATCCAGCGCGCTCGTCGACGCCAAGGAGGTCTGCCGGATGGCTCGGGAGGCGGGAGCGTGGTCGATCGTGGACGACTACCACGGGATCGGGATCGTGCCGCTCGACCTGCACGACCTGGGCTGCGACGTGTACACCGCCGGCGTGCTGAAGTGGCTGTGCGGAGGGCCGGGCCTGGCGTTCCTGTACGCGCGGCGCGACCTGCTTCCGGAGCTGGAGCCGGCGGTCACGGGATGGTTCGCCACTCGCGAGCCGTTCTCCTTCGACAACCAGCATCTGGAGTTCCACCCCACGGCCAGGCGACTGGAGCACGGGACCCCGCCCGCGCCGGTCTACCCGGTGGCTCTCGGGGGGCTCGAGATCATCTCGGAGGCCGGGGTGGACGCGATCCGGGAGCGGCAGGGCGAGCTGACCGACCACGTGATCGCGCGAGCCGACGCGGCGGGCCTGCCGGTGCGGACGCCGCGCGCGCGGGGCGCGCGCGGCGGCGTCGTGAACGTGGGCGTGGGCGCCGAGGCCGGCAAGATCTGCCACGCGCTCCTGGAGCGGGACGTGTGCACCGACTTCCGGGGCGACGGGCTCCGCATCTCTCCCCACTTCTTCAACACCGAGGCCGACATCGACCGCTGCTTCGAGGAGCTCGGTTCGCTCCTGTAGGCGTCAGGCCGCCATGATCACCCGTCCGGCCCGGGTCACCAGCTTCAGGTCGCCGAGCGCCGTGAGGTCCTCGCGGGGATCGCCGGCCAGCGCGATGAGGTCGGCCGGAGCGCCGGGCTCGAGCGGCCCGGCCACCAGAGCTTCGAGGATCTCGTCCGGGGTCATGCCCACGGTCTCGCGGAGCAAGCAGGACCTCCCGGACGTCGATCCCCGGCGGGATGGCTCCGTTGCCGAGGTCCGTCCCGTAGACGACCGTGCCGCCTGCCGCCCGGAACCGGGCCATGTTGTCGGCCGCCGTCCGAAGCTCCGCCGTGACCTTGCCGTAGCTCCAGATGTCGAGCGTCGAGACGATCCGCATGGCCTTCGCCGCCGCCTCGAGCACCGCCTCGGAGAGCCGTTCGCTCCACGGGCAGTGGGCGAACTCGTTCACGCCGGCGCCCAGCGGCCCGCTCGGCCTGTCCCTTGCCCTGCACGTGGGCGGTCACCGGAAGCCCTCGCTCCCGCCGCGGACTGGACGATCGCCGCGAGCTCGCCGTCGGTCGGGGTGGGCCCGGCCTCGGCGTTCAGCGACACCTTGATGGCCGCGGCCCCCCGGTCGGCCAGGGCCACGACGGCCTTGGCAGCCTCCTCGGCTCCCCGGATCTCCAGCCCGGTCCCCGGTGGGGCCCATCGGTCGTTGGTCGGGTAGCCGCCGGGTGCGGTGAGCATGGGGCCGGCCGCCCGGATCAGCGGCCCGTTGAACGCGGGAAGCTCCGATGCATCGGCCAGCGGGAAGATGACGTCGGGCGGCCACGCCAGATCGCGCACCGCGGTCACCCCGCCGAGGAGCACGGCGCCGGGGTCGGCCAGGCCGATGTGGACGTGGCGATCGGCCGCCGCCGGCATGAGGAACCCATCCACCTCGAGCTCGTCGTCCGCCTCGGGGGCCAGCCGGGCCGATCCCACCCACTCGATCCGGCCCCCGTCGCAGACCACGCTCACCCCGTCGAGGACCTTGCCCGGGCCCAGCCACGCCAGCGGGGCGCGGACGGCGAGTGTCGGACTCAGGTGCCGACCCCCGCCTGGCGCAGGGCCTTCAGCTCCTTGCGGAGGTCGACGACCTCGTCCCGGAGCCGGGCCGCGTACTCGAACCGGAGCTCCTTGGCCGCCTGGTGCATCTCCTCCTCCAGGCTCTGGATGAGGCGCTCGAGCTCCTCGGTCGGCATCTCCACCCGCTCGCGGCGCCGCCGCCCGCGCTCGGGCGACGCCGCCTTCCCGCTGTCGAGCGACATCGACAGCAGGATGTCCGACACCTTCTTGCGGATCGACTGGGGGTCGATGCCGTGCTCACGGTTGAACGCCATCTGGATCTTGCGCCGCCGCTGGGTCTCGGAGATGGCCGCCTTCATCGAGTCGGTGACCTCGTCCGCGTACATCAGGACCGTGCCGTCCACGTTGCGGGCCGCCCGGCCGATGGTCTGGATGAGCGAGGTGTCCGACCGGAGGAACCCCTCCTTGTCGGCGTCGAGGATGGCCACCAGCGAGACCTCGGGGAGGTCGAGCCCTTCCCGCAGCAGGTTGATCCCGACCAGCACGTCGAACTCCCCCAGCCGGAGGTCGCGGAGGATCTCGATCCGATGCAGCGTGTCGATCTCCGAGTGCAGGTACCGAACCCGGATGCCCATCTCCATCAGGTAGTCCGTGAGGTCCTCGGCCATCTTCTTCGTCAGCGTGGTCACTAGGACCCGCTGGCCCGCCTCGGCCCGCTTGCGGATCTCCTCGATGAGGTCGTCCACCTGGCCCCGCGTGGGCCGGATCTCGACCTCCGGATCGATCAGCCCGGTGGGCCGGACGATCTGCTGCACGACCCGCTTGGACGTCCGGAGCTCGTAGGCGCTGGGCGTCGCCGACATGAAGACGGTCTGCCGGACCTTCTTGACGAACTCGTCGAACCGGAGCGGCCGGTTGTCCAGGGCCGACGGCAGCCGGAACCCGAACTCGACGAGGGTCTCCTTCCGGGTCTTGTCGCCCTCGTACATCCCGTGGATCTGGGGCACGGTAACGTGGGACTCGTCGATCACACAGAGCCAGTCCTCGGGGAAGTAGTCGAGCAGCGTGTACGGGGCCTCGCCGGGCTGCCGGCCGTCGATGTGCCTGGAGTAGTTCTCGATCCCCGAGCAGAACCCCACCTCCCGCAGCATCTCCAGGTCGTAGTTCGACCGCATCCGCAGGCGCTCCGCCTCGAGCAGCTTGCCCTGCGACTCCAGCTGGCCCAGCCGCTCCTTCAGCTCCTCCTCGATGCCCACGATGGCCCGCTGCATCCGCTGGTCGCGAGGCCACGTAGTGGGTGGCCGGATAGATCCACACCTCCGACAGCTCGCCCAGGACCTCGCCGGTCAGCGGGTCGAACCGGGTGATCCGCTCGATGTCGTCGCCCCAGAACTCGACGCGGATGGCGGTCTCCTCGTAGGCCGGGAAGACCTCGAGCGTGTCGCCCTGAACCCGGAACTTGCCCCGGACGAAGTTCACCTGGTTCCGCTCGTACATGATCTTGACCAGGCGCTTGATGGCGAAGTCCCGATCGATCGCCACGCCCTTGTGCAGCCGCAGGACCTGGCCCATGTACTCCTCGGGTGTGCCAAGGCCGTAGATGCAGGACACGGAGGCCACGATCAGGACGTCCTTCCGGGTGAGCAGCGCGCTGGTGGCCGAGTGGCGGAGCCGGTCGATCTCGTCGTTGATCGAGGAGTCCTTCTCGATGTACGTGTCGGTCTGGGGGACGTAGGCCTCGGGCTGGTAGTAGTCGTAGTAGCTGACGAAGTACTCGACCGCGTTCTCCGGGAAGAACTCGCGGAACTCGTTGGCCAGCTGCGCCCCCAGCGACTTGTTGGGGGCGATCACCAGCGTGGGCTTCTGGACCCGCTCGATCACCTGGGCGATGGTGAAGGTCTTCCCGGTCCCGGTTGCCCCCAGCAACGTCAGGTAGCCTTCCCCGGCCAGGACGCCCCGGGCCAGGTCCTCCACGGCGGCCGGCTGGTCGCCGGCGGGCTCGAACTCCGCGTGGATCTTGAACGGGGGCATGCCTGGGATTGTAGGGGTCCCCGCCGATACCCCCGCTCAGCGCCTACATCCGGCCGGCGTCGATGATGCTCTGGAGGAATCGCCGGGTCCGCTCCTCCCGGGGCTCCGAGAAGATCCGCTCCGGCGGGCCCTCCTCCAGGATCCGGCCGGCGTCCAGGAAGCACACCCGCGGGCGATGTCGCGGGCGAAGCCCATCTCGTGGGTGGCGATGACCATGGTCATGCCACCGGCCGCCAGCTCGCGGATCACGTTCAGGACCTCGGCCACCAGCTCGGGGTCCAGGGCGCTCGTGACCTCGTCGAGCAGCATGATGTCGGGCTGCATGGCCAGGGCCCGGACGATGGCCACGCGTTGCTGTTGGCCGCCCGGACAGCCGGTCGGGGTACTCGTCCCGCTTGTCGGCCAGGCCGAACCGCTCCAGCAGCTCGAGGGCCCGGGCCTGCGCCTCCGTCCTGCGACATGCCCAGCGCCTTCCATGGGGCGCGAGCGTGACGTTTCGGAGCACGGTCATGTGGGGGAACAGGTTGAACGCCTGGAACACGATGCCGATGTGCCGTCGGATCCGGTTCACGTCGACGCCCGGGGCCGTGATCTCCTCGCCTCGGACGGTGATCCGCCCGGCGTCCACCGGCTCGAGCAGGTTGACGCACCGGAGCATGGTGGACTTCCCCGACCCGGAGGCCCCGATCAGGCAGATCACCTCGTGGTCCGCGACGGACAGGTCGATCCCCTTCAGGACCTCGAGCTTGCCGAAGGACTTGTGGACCCCGTCCAGGCGAAGCGCCTCGCCGTTGCGGCTCACGCCGCCGCCCCCGCCTGCCGCCGCCTGCGGTCCCGGGCGATCAGCCGTCGGTGAACCGCGCCAGCGGGATCGTGACCACCACGAACAACAGCGCCGCGGCCAGGTACGGGGTGAAGTTGAACGTGGCCGAGCTGTCGATCTGGGCGGTCCGGAACGCCTCGACGACGCCGATCGAGGCGACGAGGGCGGTGTCCTTCTGCAGCCCGATGAAGTCGTTCAGGAGCGGCGGGATGACCCGCCGCACGGCCTGGGGGATGACCACGAACCGGAGCGTCTGCCACCGCGACAGGCCGAGCGACCGGGCCGCCGCGGTCTGGCTGGGGTGCACCGACTCGATCCCCGCCCGGTAGACCTCGGCCACGTACGCGGAGTAGACGAGGACCAGGGCCACGACCGCCCAGATGAACGGCGACTGTCGGCACGCCGCGAAGCTGGAGGGCCGGCGCCCCGAACCCCAGGATGTAGATCACCAGGATCGTGGGGATGCCGCGGAACAGGTCCGTGTAGACGACGGCCAGCACCCGGATGGGGAAGAAGACCGGGCCGGGCAGGCTCCGCAGGACCGCGATGAACAGCGCCAGCACCAGGATCAACGACCTCGGCGATCAGGAAGAGCTTCATGTTCAGGACGAACGCCCGGCCGATCCCGGGGAGGTCCTCCCGGAACCGCTCGCCGTTGAAGAAGGAGTCGCTTGACCTCCGGCCAGCCCGGCGAGTTCACGACCACGAGGACCAGCGCGGTAAAGAAGACGATCGTGCTGACCATCGCCACCAGCACGGCCCTGCGTCCCTCGGGGCGGGCCCGCCCGGTCCCCAGGATCCGGGACCCGCGGCCTTCCCGCTCGTCCTCGATGGGAAGCCGGTCGCCGGGACCGGGGGGCTGACCGCCGCTCACCGGCGACCTCCGGTGGCCGGGCGACTAGGACGGGCGATGGTCGAGGTAGGTCAGCGCCTTCAGCCATTTGGCCTGGATGGCGTCCAGGGTGCCCGTCCGACTTCAGGTCCGCGATGGCCTGGTTGACGCAGCCCACCAGGGCGTTGCCCTTCTCGAACACCATCCCGAAGTGCTCCTGCGTCGCCGATGGTCGGGAATTGGCCGACCACGGTCCCGTGCGGGACCTCGCCGATGAGGACGATGACGTAGGCGGTCGGTGCGTCCACGACGAACCCGTCGATCTGCCCGCGTTCAGCGCGGCGATGACGTCGTTCGAGTTGTCGTAGACGCTTGGCTGCTGTCCGGCGTGATGTTGTCGACGATGTAGCTGTAGCTCGTGGTCCCGATCTGTGCGCCCAGCTTGTAGTACTTCAGGTCGGCGAGCGTCGTCGCCCTGGTGATGGGCGTCCCTTGCTTGCGACCAGGGCCTGCTGGACGTCGTAGTAGCCGTCGCTGAAGTCCACCGCCTGGGCCCGCTACGGCCGAGTACGAGACCTGGCCGATGGAGAAGTCGAAGTCCTTGGGGCCCGGCTTGTAGGACTGGTTGAAGTTGACGGCGACCCACGTCACCTGGTCGTGCGTGAAGCCCAGCTCGGCCGCCACCGCGTAGGCGACCGCGCTCTCGAACCCCTCGCCGCTGTACGGGTCCCCCGTGCCGTTGTTCGGGTTCGCCTTCCAGGCGACCCGGGCTGGCTGGCCTTTCCGCCGAACCACGGGGCGAAGGCCGGGTTGTCGGTGGCGATCGTGAGCTTGCCCTGGTTCACGTAGGTGGCGTGCTTGGCGCAGAACGGCGTGGCCGGGCCGAGCCCCGGCGCCCGGCTGGACCACGGGGTTCTCCGGCGCACAGGCCGCGGCCAGCGCAGCCCGAACGACGGCCATCTCCGCACCAGGACCCCGCGTTCCCGCGGATCGCTCGCGCCTACACCTCACTTTTTCGGTTCCCAGTGAAGAACCGGGCCGCCAGGATGAGCCCGGCCAGTCCCCAGATGGCCACGACCAGCACGTCGCGCCACAGGAACTCGAAGCCGGCGCGCCGTAGAACCCGGCCCGCATGGCGTCGGCGAAGTGCTTCACGGGGAAGACCTTGGCCGACCGTCCTGATCCACTCGGGGGTGTCGTCCCCGAACGGGATGAAGATGCCGGACAGGAACAGCAGCGGCAGGATGATGGCGTTCACGATCGGCGGTGCCGCGTCGGCGTTGGGGACGATCGCGGTGAGTCGCGAGGCCCAAGAGCGGCGAAGCTCATCGCGCCCACCAGCACGACGGCGATGAACTCCAGGAGCAGGACCCCGGTCGGCACGTCCGCGCTGTAGAAGACGACGCCGAACGCGGACGTGATGGTCACCAGGAGGATGGCGATGATCAGGACGTGCAGCACCCGTCCGCCCAGGTAGGCCCAGCCCGGCAGGGGCGTCCCCTTGTTCGCTTCAGGATCCCGGCGTCGCGCTGGAACACCACGCTGATCGCGATGTTCGTGTAGCACGCCGTGATCACGGCGAACGCCGACATGGCGGCGACGTAGTACGTCGATTGCTTGATGACGACCCCCGGCGCGACCTCGATGGTCCCGCTTCCGAGCAGCGAGGTGAAGATCACCAGGAACATCAGCGGGAAGGCGAAGGTGAAGAAGGCCGAGGCCGGGTTTCGCCAGAAAGCCTTGTTCGTGTACCGCACCTGTCGGAGGGCTAGGGCAACGTCGCTCACTCCGCACCCGCCTCCCCGCCGGTCAGCTCGAGGTAGATGTCCTCGAGCGTCGGACGGTAGACCTCGAGCGCCTCGAGCTCGACGCCACGGTCGAGCGCCCAGCCGGTGAGCTCGTGCAGGACCTTCGTCGGATGCTCGGTTCGAAGCTCCAGCGTGCCGTCACCGAGCGGGACCTGGCCAAGCGATGGGAGCCCCTCCCCGTCCTCAACTCGGAACCGGATCACGGTCTGCGCCGTGTCGCGGCCACCGATGGTCGCCGGCGGGCCCTCGGCCACGATCACGCCCTTGGCGATCACGGCGACGCGCTTCGCCAGGTACTGGGCCTCGTCCATGTAGTGCGTGGTCAGGAACACCGTCTTTCCCAGCGAGATGAGGTTCCGGACGATCTGCCAGGCGTTCCGACGGGCGCTGGGGTCGAATCCCGTGGTCGGCTCGTCCAGGAACAGCAGCTCGGGGTCGCCGGCCAGGGCGATGGCCACGTCGAGGCGGCGCTGTTGGCCTCCCGAGAGCTTGTTCACCCTGGCGTCTCGCTTCTCCTTCAGCCCGACCACCTCGATGACCTCGTCGACGGGCCGGGGGTGGGGGTAGTACCCGCGGTACATGTCGATGGTCTCGCGGACCGTGAGGAACGGGTCCACGCCGGTGGACTGGAGGACGATCCCGATGCGCGCCTTCGTCGCCCGGTCCAGCTTGGCCGGGTCCCGCCCCAAGACCGAGGCCTCGCCCCCGGTGCGCTGCCGGTAGCCCTCCAGGATCTCCACGGTGGTCGTCTTGCCCGCGCCGTTCGGGCCGAGCAGCGCGAAGACCTCCCCCTGCTCCACCGTCAGGTCGATGCCCCGAACGGCCTCGACGTCCCCGTACGACTTTCGGAGGCCGCGGACCTGGATGACCGGCTCAGCCATGGGCGATGAGCCTATCAAGGCGCGGGCTCGACCACGTACCCCTGTCGCTTGTCCACCACGTTCAACAGCGGCTCCCCTGCCACGAACCTCCGGAGGTTGTCGACGAACAACCGAACCACCGCCTCGAGCCATCCCTCGAAGTCGCCGGACATGTGGGGGGACACGATCGTGTTGGGCAACTCCCAGAACGGGCTGTCGGGAGGAAGCGGCTCTCGCTCGAACACGTCGAGGGCGGCGCCGGCGATGCGCGCACCGCGGAGGGCCTCGATCAACGCGGCTTCGTCCACCGTGGCGCCCCGGCCGACGTTGATGAACCGAGCACTCCGTCGCATCGACTCGAACACGGGGGCGTCGAAGAGATGACGGGTCGCCGGCGTGGCGGGCAGGGCGTTCACCACGTAGTCGGCCCACCCTACGGCCTCGGCCAGAGCGTCCGTCCCCGCGATCGCTCCGAAGACGTCGTCACCCGCCCTGGCCGTCCGCCCCACCCCCCGGACCTCCATCCCCAGGTCCCGCCCGGCGCGGCCGATGGCCCTGCCGATGGGGCCCACCCCCGCGACCAGCAGCCGCTTGCCGGCCAACACCTCCGTCTGCCGGTGCCGCCACTCCCGGTTCCGCTGGCCCTCGATGACGCCGAGGAGGCCCTTGGCGAAGGCCAGCATCAGCCCCACCACGTATTCCGCGATGGGCTGGTCGAAGACACCGCGAGCGTTCGTCACCGCCACGTCGCTCTCGACCAGCTCGGGGAACAGCAGCCAGTCCACGCCGTCGGACGCAGATTGGATCCACCGGAGGCGCGCGGCCTTGGGCCACACCTCCGGGAGCAGCTCGCGAACCGACCGCCAGGCGAAGACGGCGTCGGCGGCGGCGATGGCCTCGGCCAGCGCCGGCGCCGACTCCGCGTACGACAGGTCGGCCATCGCCGCCGCCTCCTCGATCCCCGGCGGCGGCTCCTCAGCCGATGCGCCCATCACCACGATCTTCCGCCGCTCGCTCAAAGCGGCATCCTCCCGGCGAAGCCCGACCCCAGGTCGTGCCAGTGGGACACGCGGTCCTCCCCCAGGCGCCAGCACAGGTAGACCCTGCGGCCGTCCCGCTCTCCGGGGAAGTCGACCAGGCCGGTCTCGGGGTCGCGCAGGAGGATGTCCTGCTCGGCCAGGCCCTCGATGTCGGCCTTCAGCGAGGCCGTGGCCTCCCAGTAGTCCTTGCCCTCGTGGCCGCCTCCGTCCGCGGCCACCTGTCCACGGATCCGTTCGGCGGCCCGCAGGATGACCTGCCGGTTCGCTCGCACGCGCGCGAGGACGACCCGGAGCTCGGGAAGCGAGGCGTCGGCCTCCTCGACCGTGTAGGTGCGCTCGACGTCCATCACAGCCCCAGCGCCGCGGGAAGCTCGTCGAGCGTGGTGATCCTGGCCGCGCTGGCTTCGGGGAATCGCTCCCGCCGGTCGAGCAGGACGGGGAACATGCCGGCCGCGGCGGCCGGGTCGACGTCGAACTCCGGGTTGTCCCCGACGTAAGCCGATCGCTCGGGCGTGACGTTCGCCCGTTCCATCGCCAGCTCGAAGATGCGGATATCAGGCTTCTCCAGGCCCTCGACCCCGGAGATCACCCGGACCTCGAAGAACTCGGTCACGCCGAGCTGGTCCAGCAGACGCTCCAGCCACTCCTCGAAGTTCGACACCACGCCGAGCTTCAGGCCGGCATCGCGGAGCTTGCCGAGCACCGGGACGACGTCGTCGAAGAGCGAATAGTTGGCCACGTCGGTGAACTCGCGATACACGGTGTCGATCAGGCCGTCCGAGTCGGGGATCCCGGTCTCTCGGAAGAAGATGCCGTAGACGTCGTGCCAGAACCGCCGGGACTTCTCGGGGGTGGTCGTCCACAGCTCGTTGTTCTTGGCCGCCTTCCGGAACCGGTCGAACACCACGTGGATCCGGTCCCGGATGGTCTCCGGTCCCACGTCGAAGCCCTCGCGCCGGAGGATCTGCGAGAACAGGTCCGGGAACGTGGGGTGCGGGTGGACCAATGTCTCCCCGGCGTCGAAGAAGACCGCCTCGAACCTCACGGGCCCGATGATAGCGACCGGCCCCGGCTCACCTCGCGCCGGACCTGGCCCGGGCCTCCAGGTCGCGCCACAGCCGGTCGACCTGGCCCTCGAGGTCCTCGAGCGTTCCCTCGTTGTCCACCAGGACGTCGGCCACCTCGGCCTTGGCCTCCAGCGGCAGCTGCGCGTCGATCCGGGCCTGGACGGCCCGTTCCGGCATGCCCCGATCGCGCATCAGCCGTTCGATCTGGGTGGCGACGGGAGCCGACACCACGATGAGGAGATCGAAAGCGGTATGCATCCCCGTCTCGACCAACAGGGGCGCGCTGAACACCACGACCCGGTCGGAGTCGCGGTACTCCTCGCATCCCTCGGCGAACATCCGCCTGACCTCGGGGTGCACGATGGCCTCCAGGTCTCGGCGGGCTGCCGGATCGGCGAAGACGATGCTGGCGAGCGCCTCCCGGTCCAGTCCGCCCCCGGGGGCCAGCACGTTGGGACCGAACCGCTCGACGACCTTCTCGAACCCGGGGGTCCCGGGCGCCACCGCCTGGCGGGCCAGGACATCGGCGTCGAAGACGACGGCGCCGCGCTTCTCCAGCATCCTGGCGACGGTGGACTTGCCGGACCCGATCCCGCCGGTGAGGCCGACGAGCAGCATCGGAGGGGTTACTCGGCGCGACCCTCGCGCCGGCGCAGGTCTTCCAGGATGGCCTCGAGGGAGACGTCCTCATCGGCTGCCGGCGCTTCCTCTGCCGGCGCGGCCTCCCCCGGCGCCTCGGGGGCTTCGGGCGCGGCCTGCGGTGCAGCTTCGGCCGGTTCCGCCGCAGCCTCGAGCGCCTCGGAAGCCTGGGGCGCCGTTTCCTCGGCCACCTCCGCGACCACCGCCTCCTCGCTCCCCTCGGTCGCCTCCTCGGTTTCCGCGGCCGCCTCCGGCCCTGGGGTGGGTGCGCCCTGAGGAAGGACCTCCTCCTCTTCCGCCTCGATCTCCTTCTCCGTCACCGCGGGCATGGCCCCGCCAACTTGGCGCATCGACAGGCTGATGCGCCGGCGGGCCACGTCCACCTCGATGACCTTCACCCGGACCTGGTCGCCGACGGACAGGACGGACTCGGGGGAATCCACGTGCTGCTCGGACAGCTCGGAGATGTGCACGAGGCCCTCGATGCCGGCGGCGACGCGGACGAACGCGCCGAAGGGCACAAGCTTGGTGACCTGGCCCTCGATGATCTCGCCGGCCTGGTACTTGCGCTCGAACTCCTTCCAGGGGTCCTCCTGGGTGGCCTTCAGCGACAGCGAAACGCGCTCCCGCTCCAGGTCGACGTCGAGGATCTCGACCTCCACCTCCTGGCCCACCTGCACCACCTCGCTCGGGTGGTCCACGTGCTTCCACGACAGCTCGGAGACGTGCACCAGGCCGTCCACACCGCCCAGGTCCACGAACGCCCCGAAGTTCACGATGGAGGACACGGTGCCCTTTCGCCGCTCGCCCTTCTGGAGGGACTCCAGGAACTTCTTGCGCCCCTCGCTCTGGGATTCCTCCAGGAAGGCCCGACGGGACAGGACCACGTTGTTGCGGTTGCGATCGAGCTCGATGATCTTGGCCTCGATCTCCTGGCCCACGTACGGGTGCAGGTCCCGGACCCGGCGAAGGTCCACGAGCGACGCCGGGAGGAACCCCCGCAGGCCGATGTCCACGATCAGGCCGCCCTTCACCACCTCGATGACCGGGCCCTTGATGGTGCCGCCGGACTGCATGACCTCCTCGATCCGGCCCCACGCCCGCTCGTACTGGGCGCGCTTCTTGGACAGGATGAGCCGGCCTTCCTTGTCTTCCTTCTGGAGGACCAGGGCCTCGATCTTGTCCCCGACGTGCACGACCTCGTTCGGGTCGATGTCGTGTCGGATGGAGAGCTCCTTGGCCGGGATGACCCCCTCGGACTTGTAGCCGATGTCCAGGAGGACCTCGTCCCGGTCGATCTTCACGACCGTCCCCTCGACGATGTCCCCGTCCTTGAAGTCGCGGAGGCTGGCCTCGATCGCGTCGACCAGCTCCTCGGGTGTCAGGTCGCGCTCGGGCGCGGCCTTGGCTTCGCTCGTCTCGATGTGAACCATCTCCTCCTTGCGTGCCGCGATGCGCCCACGTGCGGCGGGGTGGATTGCGGTGATGCGGATGCGCCTCGCGGCCCGGGAATGGTAGCTACCTGGGCAAACGCCCGTCAACGGGGATGGGGAGGTCAGTGGCCGGCGGGCGCCGCCTCGGCCCAGTTCCGGCCCCACCCGATGTCGGCTCGAAGGGGCACGGACAGCTCGTGCGCCTGCTCCATCTCCTCCTTCACCAGCGCGGCGGCCTCCTCCACCTGGACCGCGGCTACCTCGAAGACCAGCTCGTCGTGGACGGTGAGCAGCATGTGGATCTCGAGCCTGGAAGCCCCAAGTGCCCGGTCCACCCGGATCATGCCGAGCTTGAACACGTCGGCCGCGCTTCCCTGGATCGGCGCGTTCAGGGCCATGCGCCGGCCCAGGTCGCGCACGCGGGGGTTGGACGCCTGGAGCTCGGGGATGTACCGCCGCCGCCCCAACATGGTCTCGGTGAAACCCTCCGCCGCCGCCCGGGCCACCTGCCGGTCCAGATAGTCGCGGATCTGGGGGAAGGTCTCGAAATAGGCGTCCAGGATCTCCTGGGCCTCGTCGGGGGCGATGTCCAGGCGCTGGGCCAGGCCGAAGGCGTTCATGCCGTAGGCCAGCCCGTAGTTGACCATCTTGGCCCGGTTGCGGAGCGAGGGGTCCACCTTGTCCTCCGGAAGCCCGAACACCCGGGCCGCGGTGGCGGCGTGGATGTCGCGTCCCTCGGCGAAGGCCGACTTCAGCCCCTCGTCGCCGGACAGGTGGGCCAGGATCCGAAGCTCGATCTGCGAGTAGTCGGCGACCAGCAGGAGCTGATCCTTCGAGCCCGGGATGAACGCCCGTCGGATCTGCCGCCCCAGCTCGCCGCGGACCGGGATGTTCTGGAGATTGGGGTTGGAGGAGGAAAGCCGCCCGGTGGTCGCGCCGGTCTGGTTGAAGGTCGTGTGCACGCGGCCGTCGGCGCGGATCGACCTGGCGGGGCAGGGCGTCCAGGTACGTGGAGTTCAGCTTGTCCAGCTCCCTCCACGAGAGGAGCGCGTCCACGATGGGGTGCTGGTCACGGAGCTTCTCCAGGACCGATGCGTCGGTGGAGAGCTGCCCCTTGGGCGTGCGCTTACCCGGCGAGAGGCCGAGCTTGTCGTACAGGATGGCTCGGAGCTGGGGTGGCGAGTTGAGGTTGAACTCCTCGCCGGCCAGCCGGTAGATCTCGGCCTCCAACGTGGCCATCCGGTCCCGGACGTCCTTCGCCATCGCGTTCAGGTAGTCGACGTCGAGCGCCACTCCCCGGGCCTGCATCCTGGCCAGGATGGAGGAGAGCGGCATCTCCACCTCGTCGAGGAGCCGGCGCAGTCCAGCCCGGTCGATCCGCTCGGCCAGGGCCGGTGCCAGCAGGGCCATCGCGGCGGCCTCGGCGGCCACCACCCGCCAGGACCGGCCGAACAGCTCGCCCTCGGCTTCCCCCTCGACCCCGCCCAACAGGTCCGATCCCAGGTACTGCTGGGCCAGGGCGCCGAGCCCGAAGTTCGTGCCCGCCGGATCGAGGAGGTACGCCGCCAGCATCGTGTCGAAGGCCACGCCGGCGAGCGTACGGCCGGAGGCGATGACGGCCGTCTCCGTGTCCTTCGCATCGTGCGTCCACTTCTGTGCCGACGCCTCCGAGAGCGCCGCGGCCACCGGGTCGAGCGTCTCCAGGGCGGCGTAAGCGGCCTGCCCGCCCCCGAGCGACGCCGCGATCCCTCGAGTCGACCGGCCCTCGAGATCCAGGCGGATGGCCTTGGGCCCCGCGCCTGCGATCAGGGATCCGACCTCCTCCGCCGATGCCTCCCGCAGGTCCAGCTCCGCCAGGTCGGCCGCGGGCTTGGGGCCGCGGCCCACCTCTTCCAGCCGATCGAGGAGCGTGCGGAACTCGAGCGAGGTGAACAGACGGCGCACCGCATCCATGTCCCACTCGCCCATCACGCTCTCCTCCGGGGCGAGATCCAGCTCCAGGTCGGTGTTCAACCGGGCCAGGTCCTTGTTCAGCAGGAGCTGCTCCCCGGCCTCCTCGATGGCGGTACGGAGCTTCCCCTTCAGCTCCGAGGTACGGGAAAGGAGCTCCTCCACCGAGCCGAAGTCCTGGACCAGCTTCGCCGCCGTCTTCTCCCCCACGCCGGGGACGCCGGGGATGTTGTCCGAGGTGTCGCCCTTGAGGGCCACGTAGTCCAGGTACTGCTCCGGCGACAGGCCGAACCGGGCCCGGACCGCCTCCTCGTCGTACAGGGCGATGTCCGAGATGCCCCGGCGGTTGAACATGACTTTGATCCCCGGCCGGACCAGCTGGAAGAAGTCGCGGTCGGCGGTGACGATGACGACCTCGATCCCTCGCTCGACGGCCCGGAGCGCCAGGGTGGCGATGACGTCGTCGGCCTCGTGCGCCTCCACTCCGATCACCGGGACCCTGAGGGTCTCCAGGACCTCGACGATCAGCCCGAGCTGCTGGCGGAACTCGTCGGGGGCCTCGGGCCGGCCCGCCTTGTACTCGGCGTATTTCTCCAGCCGAACGGTGGGCGCCCCGATGTCGAAGGCCACCGCGATCAGGTCGGGACGCTCTTCCGCCAGGAGCTTGATGAGCATCGAGGTGAAGCCGTAGACGGCGTTCGTCACCTGCCCGGTGCTGGTGGCCAGGGATTGGGGCAGGGCGAAGAACGCCCGGTAGGACAGGCTATGCCCGTCCAGGAGGAAGAGTCGCTTGGGGGGATCGCTCGCGCCGGTTGCCACCGAGGGGATTGTAGACGCGGCCTCGGAGCGTCCCTGGCCCGGCAGAAAGGACGCTCGTTCGGCTGCGAACGGGAGTGGGTAGAATCCGACTGCCTAGGTAGGATTCGCCCGGTTCACCGGGGCCGAGGAACGAGGAGATCACAACGACGTGAGCACGGTGCAGACGGTCATCCTGGGGGCGGTGGCCGGGTTCACGATCTTCCTCGGACTCCCGATGGGGCGAGTGCGACACCAGAGGAAGGGGCTGAAGACCTTCCTGAACGGGGTCTCGGCAGGCATCCTCATCTTCCTTCTGTTCGACATCCTCGAACACGCCACCGGGCCCCTGGAGGATGCAGTCCACCAGGGCGCGTGGGCCCACCTCGCGGCGGCCGGGCTCCTGTACGCGGCCGGATTCGGTCTGGGCCTCCTCGGCCTCCTCCATGCCAGCCGGGCCTGGCGTCGGCGGGCGGGCGCGAGCCTTGGTCCAGGGGCCATGGCCTTGGCCGAGGCCGACGTCCGGGGTGAGGCCCTCCGGGTGGGCATGTCGATCGCCATCGGTATCGGGCTGCACAACTTCTCCGAGGGGCTGGCCATCGGGCAGGCCGCGACGGCCGGCGAGGTGTCGCTGGCCCTCCTGCTGGTGATCGGCTTCGCCCTGCACAACGGGACGGAGGGGTTCGGCATCGTCGGGCCGCTGGCGGCCGCGGGCGAGCGCGCTTCCTGGGGCTGGCTCCTGTTGGCCGGCGTCGTGGGGGGCGGCCCCACGTTCCTGGGGACGATCGTGGGGACGATGTTTCACTCGGACCTGGTGTTCGTGGCGTTCCTCGCGCTCGCCGCGGGCGCGATCCTCTACGTAGTCGGGGAGCTGTTCAGTGCCGGTCGCCGGTTGTCATGGGAGATCACGTTGTGGGGCGTGTTCGTCGGATTCGTGGTGGGACTCGGGACCGAGCTCGTCCTGATCGCGGCAGGGACCTGACCGCGCGTCGCTCGCGGCGACCTAACGTCGATTCGTTGTCACTCTTTCTTCCGCGGAACGAACCAGGTCGCTACCTGCGTGGTTGTCCCGAATCCGTTGCAGCGCAAGTAGGGGTTTCGCGTTGACAGGTCTAGGGCACATCGCTAGATTTCGCTCCGGTCCCGAGCGGCCGCTGGGACCGGGAGGCCGACAAGCTTCCGGGAGAGAGATTCACCGAGGGGGCGCGAGTTCCCAAGGACGACTTTCCTCGCGGACGGCGGCCGGTCAACCGGAAGTCCGGGTCGCTTGGGGCCAGCATTTGACGGGTCGAGGAACCGAGTAGACAACGCTCGCGTATGGGGAAGGCGTGAGCGGCTCCAAAGGTTCCTCGGCCCGTCTTTCTCTCCGCTGCTGCCATTGATCACTTGAGCTTCGCTGGTCGACCGACGGGACGCGGCCGTCATCGAGCGATGACGATCACGCCGGTCATCCCCAAGGATTGGTGGAACCGGCAGTGGAACGGATACTCCCCCGGTCCCCCCAGGAACGCGGCGATGTCGCGGATCACCAACCGGCCGCCGGGCGCCACGTCCTGCGAGAAGGTCGTCCCGGGGATCGTGACGTTGTGGAGGTTCCGCCCGTCGTTCTGCACCACGAGATCCCGGCCCGGTCCGATGGGGGTCGTGGGGTGCGCGTCGTGGAAGTGATAGTCGATGGCCGTGACCACGTAGGCGGGACGGGCCGTCTTCCTCCACACCATGGGGGCCAGGACCACCACGGCCACGGCGGCCACCGCCATGATCCCCCGGGCCCGGACCGAGTTCACCCGGGCCTCACAGCACTTTGGCCAGGAACTGCTGCAGCCGCTCCGTCTGGGGATTCGCGAAGACTTCCTTGGGCTTCCCCCGCTCCACGGCCAGCCCACCATCGGTGAAGATCAGCCAGGTCCCCACCTCGCGGGCGAACCCCATCTCGTGGGTGACGACCATCATGGTCATCCCTTCCTGGGCAAGCTGCCTCATGACGTCAAGCACCTCGCCGACGAGCTCCGGGTCCAGGGCCGAGGTCACCTCGTCGAAGAGCATCAAGGTCGGTCGCATGGCCAGCGCTCGCGCGATCGCCACCCGCTGCTGCTGCCCGCCGGAGAGCGCGCCGGGGTAGGCGTCGGCCTTGCCTGCCAGGCCCACCCGGTCGAGCTGCTCCATGGCCCGGTCCTTGGCCTCCGTCGCGCCCACCTTGAGCACCTTCTGCAGCGCGACGGTGATGTTGCGGATGGCGGTCATGTGCGGGAACAAGTTGAAGGCCTGGAACACGATCCCCATGCGGGTTCGCACCCGGTTCAGGTCGGTCCTGCAGTCCGTGATGTCGTGCCCCTCGAACCACACGTGGCCCTCGCTCGGGATCTCCAGCATGTTCACGCATCGGAGTAGCGTGGACTTCCCCGAACCGGACGGTCCGACGACGACCTGGACCTCGCCAGCATCGAGCTCGAGGTCGATGCCCTTGAGTACGTGATGGTCCCCGAACCATTTGTGGATACCCTCCAGGCGAACGATCACCTTGTCGTCGGTTTCCATTTCAGGCCGCTCCAGCGATGCCCACCAGCCCGCTCCTGAGCTTGCGCTCGGCGGCGTTCACGATCCCGATCAGCGGCAGCGTGACCGCCAGGTATCCGAGCGCAGTGCCCACGAAGTACGTGGCGTTGAACGTGGACGAATACCCTTCCTGCCCAATACCGAACAGCTCCTCCTGCCCCAAGATGACACCGAGGACGAAGATGAGCGATGTGTCCTTGATGAGGATGACGAACTCGTTCAAGAGTGGCGGGATCACGCGCCGGACCGCTTGCGGGACGATCGCGTACCGCATGGCTTGGGCGTAGGACATCCCCAGGGACCTGGCGGCCTCGATCTGCCCGCGTTCGATCGACTGGAGTCCGGCCCGGAACACCTCCGCCGAGTAGGCGCCCATGTTCAGTGCGAAGACAAGGATCGCCGTGAAGACCGTGCCGATATTGAGATTGAAGCCGAAGGTGAACACCGCGTAGAAGAACGAGAGCTGCCAGATCAACGGAGTTCCACGAAAGAAGTTGATGTAGGCGCGCGCGGGAGCCCGCACGACCCTCCGTTTCGACAGAGCGAACAGGGCGAGGATCAGGCCGATCGCGATTCCACCGGCCTCACCGAGGAACGCCATGTACAGGGTCCGGCCGGCGGCCTCGAGGAAGAGGTGGAACGTGCCCCTCAGGTATGTGAAGTTGAGGACGTTACGAACGAAGGGGAACAACAGGTCCCCGGAGCGGAACCAGAGGACGAAGAGGGCAACGACCACTGCCTGGACCCCCAGGACCGCTCCGGCGATCGCATGTTCCCGCTTGCGGCGCGTGTCCAATCGCTTGTAGGTGCCCCATCCGGCCACCAGAGCCGCGCCGCCCAGGGCGATCGCCAAGGCGAGAACGGTCGTCTCCGCCGGCGACCGGAGCGCGGTGACGACGTTGCAGACGCCTCGTGCACCAAGCGCCTCGTTCAACTTCAGTCCGGCCGCTTGGCACTCGGAGGTGATCGACCCACCCCCGACGGCCCATGCGATCTGCAGGGCCAGGGTTCCGCCAATCGCGAGGGCGATGGCGGTGCACCCGGCGACGAAGATCGACACCGGCCACGGTGCCGTGGGGCCCCGGACGTCGGGAGGGGTCTCGGCGGTCTCCTCGACGGTTTCTGTCACGGCTGCGCTCATCGGACCCCCCCTTCACGGGGTGGGATGGGCCCCCGTCGACGTCGACGGGGCCCATCCTTCGACCTCGATTCACGCGGGCTGGAACTCTGCCGGCAGCTGGACGCCGGGGAAGTACTTGGCGAAGATCGTCGCGTACGTCCCGTCCGCGATCACCTCTTTGAGCCCGTCGTTCCAGGCTTGCACCAACGCGGTGGTTCCCTTGGCGAATGCGAAGGCGTACTTCTCGTTGGTGTCGATCTGTTGGACCACCTGGAGGCCGGGGCGAGATTCGACCTCCGCAGCCGAAGACGAGGCGTCGTTGACGACGCCGACGACATTCCCGGCTTCAAGGTCGGTGAACGCTTGGGGCGCCGCCGGGTAGCTCTTGATCTGTATCCCCTTGGTCGCCAAGTTGTCCTTCGCCCACTGCTCTCCCGTCGTGCCCGACTGGACGCCCACGACGTCTCCGGATTTGAGGTCGTCCACCGACTTGATGTCCGGCGTGTTCCCCGTATTCACCGTGAATCCCTGCTGTGAGTTGTAGTAGAAGTCGGAGAAGTCCACGGTCTGGGCCCGCTTCTGCCCGACCGATCCGGTGGCCGTGACCGCCGCGGCGACCATGTCGAACTTGCCCTGGTTCACCTGGGTGAAGATGGTGCCGAAGTTGGCCTTCACCCACTCGACCTGGAGATTGAGCTTGGCGGCAATGGCATCCGTCAGCTCGACATCGAAGCCGGTCGGCTCGGTGCTCCCGGGCTTCACCGACTCGAACGGCTTGTAGTCGAGGCACGAGCCGACCGTCAGGACCCCCGATTTGATGGTGGTCAACCCTGGGGTCCCCGTGCCGCTTGCGGCGGGCGTCTCCTTCTTGGCACACGCGGACACGATCAACCCGAAGACTGCCAGCGCGGCCACGATCCCGATCAGGCGTCTCTTCAAGGTCCCCCTCCTTACTGGCGAAGACGCGTTTCCCCGGACCCAGCCCGGGGCCAGACGGCCCATTATGGTCGAAGAGGCCATCGGTTTGCTCATCCGTGGTACGGGGGCAGGCCCGCCCCGGTTTCACCCCGGCGGAGTGTGGCTCCTAGAGCTTGTGGGGGATCCACCGGCCGCCTTCGTCCCGGAACAGGCGCACTCGCCCGGAGCCCTCGGTCAGCGCGCCATTGGGCTCGAACACGTAGATGTTCACCAGCCCCTCGAACCGGTCCGTCCCCCACAGGGAAGCCAGGACCTCCGCCCTGGTCGCCGCCCCGGCGCGGAAGGCCGAGACGAGCATCCCGGCCACGTCCCAGCCCTCGGCGGCGAAGGCGCCGGGGGGCAGTCCGAATTCCGCCTGATAGTCCTGGATGAACCGCTGGGCGGCAAGGGTGGTGGAGGTGGAGAGGTCCGCGCAGGGGCAGGCGGCCACGGTCCCCAGTCCGGTCCGGCCGGAAACGGACAGGTAGATCGGGTCCTTGATGGCGTCCCCGCCGACGAAGGCGACCGTTCGGCCGCCGCCTTGGGTCAGGGACCGGCGGACGAGCCCCCCGGTGGTCGAGGAGCCGCCCCACACGACGACGCCGCAACGCGATCTCGAGACGGCGCGGGCGATGCGGGGCGAGGCCGGCTCTTCCGGCGCCGCGCGGGGGCGGAGCACCACCTCGGTGGTGGTCGAGGCGGCAACCGCGCCCAAGAGGGCCCTCGATCCCGGGCTCCCGTCCCCCAGGAGGCAGGCGCCCCGCCGTGGCGAAGGGAAGGAGTCCACGAACGCGGCGATGGTCCGTCCTTCCATCGTCACGTCTGCCACGGCTCGTCGCCATGCCGTCCATCCCCGCTTCGAGAGGTTCGGGCCGAGCGGTGACAGGGTGATCGTGGGCACGCCCGCCGGATCCAGGATGTTCCCGGCACCCGACTGCTCCCGCTCGGTGAGGGAGGGTGCCGCGATGGCTCCCACGAACGCGGGGTCCTCCACGATCTCGCGGGCCGTGACCGCCGCCGTCGCAGCGTCGCCACCGGTGTCCAGTCCTATCAGCTCGACCGAGACGGGAAGGCCCTCTCCGAGCGAGGCCGTGTCAAACGCGAGCTTCGCGCCCTGGAACGCCGGAGCCGCCCTCGCCGACGCCTCGTCCGACGACAGGTCCTCGAGGAACGCCACCTTCACCTGCGCAACCGGGCGGCCGGTGGGAAAGGAAGCTCCCGGGGTCGGGCTCATCGCTTGTACAACTCCCGAGAACGATCACCAACAGGCCAAGGACGAAGGGTTCCCTTCGCGCCAGAGTCGAAACGGTCAACATTCCAAGTCTGCGCATGCGGTCTTCCGAGTGTATGGCCAAGCGGAAGGATGTCGCCGCCATGGACTCCTTCATGGGGCCGAAGACCTGACGCACGGCGGCTAGACTTGCTCATTGCGCCGGGATGGCGAAATGGCATACGCGCGGGTCTCAAAAACCCGTGGGCTTAGGCCCGTGAGGGTTCGAGTCCCTCTCCCGGCACCGATCAGACCACGTGGCCCTCTCGGGCGAGGTCGCCTCGCTGCGAATCTCTCGAGCGAGAGGCCGGAGACGTCGACGGTCCTCGCTTGGCCTTCCACGATCATCTCGGCGAGAAGCTTGCCGACGATCGGCGCGTGCTGGAATCCGTGGCCGCTGAACCCACAGGCCAGGTACAGCCCCGCCGGATCCGGTGCCGGCCCGATGATCGGGTGGCGGTCGGGCGTCATCTCGTAGAGCCCCGCCCACATGCGGGCGATCCCCGCTCGCTCGAGGGGCGGGAACACCCGGACGGCGGTGGGGACCAACTCGTTCGCCACGAACGCCTCGTCGACCGTCGTGTCGAACGACGCTCGCTCCTTCGCGCTCCCCATCCCCATCAGCACGCCCGGCCCCTCGCGGTGGAAGTAGAAGCTCGTATCCGCGTCGATCACCAGGGTCTTTCGATCGGGCGCTCCCGGGAAGGGCCCCGTGACCACGACGTTGCGGGGCACCGGCTCCATGGGCAGCGCGACCCCGCACGTCTCGGCGAGGAGGCCGGCCCACGGCCCCGCGGCGTTGACGACCACGTTGGTCGATATCCGACCGTCGCTCGTCTCGACCCCGATGACCCGTGCCTCCGTCCGTAAGGATGGCGGTCACGTCGACGCCGGTCTGCAACTCGGCGCCCGCGCGCTCGCGCGACGGTGGCGTACCCGGCCGTCAGCCCGGAGGGATCGGCGATCCCGTCGTCGGGACAGAACGTCGCGCCGATCAGGCCGTCCAGGCTGATGCCCGGCGCGAGCTCTCCGGCCTCCTCCGGCCGGAGCAGCCTGGCGTCGACGCCGAGTCCAGCGTTGGAGCTCGGCCGCGGCCACGAACGAGCGCCACGAGGCTTCGCTTCGGACCAGGAACAGGTAGCCGTCCTGCTGGACGTCCAGAGGGATGCCGTGCGTCTCCTGGAACGACAGGATCATGGGGACGCTCGCCAGTGAGAGCCGGATGTTGATCTCGCTCGAGAACTGATGGCGGAAGCCGCCGGCGCAGGCTCCGGTGGAACCCGTTCCCAGGGCGTCCTCCCGCTCCAGCAGGAGGACCCGCCCTGCGCCGGCGGCGGCCAGGTGGTACGCGGCGCTCGCCCCGACGACGCCCCCGCCCACGACGACGACGTCGGCGGTACCGGTCATGCGCCCAGCCGGTCGACGGCGGCCCGGGCCACCACGAGGTCCTCGAAGGCCACCCCGACGGACTTGAACACCGTGACGTCCTCGGGGCTTCGACGAACCGTCGCGCCCGCGCACGACCTCCGAGAGGTCGGCCACGATGTGGTCCGGACCTATGGATCCCGCCCCGAGCGGGATCAAGAGGTCACCGGCCTCGGCCAGGGCCACCTCCCTGGTCTCGACCACCACCCGGCCCCGCCGGATCGCGTCCTCGTCGAGCTCGCGGGTCTCCGGCGTGTAGGCACCGACCGCGTTGACGTGCGCACCCTCCGACAGGCGCGAGCCGTCGAACACCGGGGTGGGGCTGGTCGTACAGGTGCAGACGATGTGGGCGGCGCCGACGGCCTCCGGCCCACCGACCTCCGCGGCCAGGCCCATCTCCCGCGCCGCGCCGGCCAGCGCCTCCGCCCGGGCCGCCGTCCTCGACACGAACGTGACCCGCTCGATGGGGCGAACGGCGAGCATCGCCTCGAGATGCGCGCGGGCCTGCGTCCCGGCGCCGAAGATCACGAGGCGCGCCGCGTCCTCGAGCGCCAGGTACCGCGTGGCCAGGCCGGAGACCGCACCCGTGCGAAGGGCGGTGAGGGCGGCGCCGTCGATGGCCGCCTCGGGCTCCTGGGTCTGCGGCGAGAACAGCACGTACAGCCCCTGGATGAGCGGCAGCCCTCGCTCGGGGTTCCCCGGGGTGACCGTGAGGAGCTTGACCCCCGTCCCCTGGGGACCGGTCGGCGGGCATCGACACCAGCGTCCCCGCCCCCGTGTCCAGGTGGGTCCGGAGCGGTGCCGCCGGGAGCGCGCCCGAGCCGAACGCCACCTCGAGGGCGTCGACGGCGCCCTGCATGGGCAGCAGTCGCCGGAGCCGATCGGCGTCGATGAAGGGGAACCCACTCACAGCTCCCCCAGGTACGCCTCCCGCATCAGGGGGTTGTTCAGCAGGCTCTGGGCGGTATCGGCCAGCACGACCTGGCCCGTCTGCAACACGTACCCGCGGTCGGCGATGGACAGCGCCATGTTCGCGTTCTGCTCGACGACGAAGATCGTCGTTCCCAGATCGTTGATGTCCTTGATGATCTTGAACACCTGGTCAACCAGGACCGGCGCCAGGCCCATGGATGGCTCGTCCATCAGCAGCACCTTCGGCTTGGCCATCAGGGCCCGTCCCATGGCCACCATCTGCTGCTCGCCGCCCGACAGGGTCCCGGCCTTCTGCGACAGTCGTTCGCGGAGGCGGGGGAAGGTCTCCAGGATCTCCTCCATGTCCTGGGCGATGGCCTTTCGCTCGCTTCGCTGGTACGCGCCGAGCTCCAGGTTCTCCTTGACGGTCATGTTGGCGAACAGCCGGCGGTTCTCCGGGACCATCGAGATCCCCCGGCGGACCACCTCGGTGGTGTCGAGGCCACTCACCACCTCGTCGTCCAGCAGGACCTCCCCCTCGCTGGGCTTCACGAACCCGAGGATGGTCTTCAGCGTCGTCGTCTTCCCGCTGGCGTTGCCGCCCAGGAGGCATGCGATCTCGCCCGGAAAGATCTCCACGTTCACGTGGCGAAGGACGGAGATCAACCCGTAGTGGGTGCTCACGTCCCGCATCTCGAGGATGGGCCGGTTCCCGTTCGGGGCTTGCCGGTCGACCTGGGCATCCACTTTCGGCGTCCCGTGATCGCCCGCGCCGTCGCTCACCCGGCCGCCGCCTTCCTGCCGAGGTACGCCTCGATCACCCGCTCGTTGTGGGCGACCTCCTCGTACGTGCCCTCGGCGATCTTCTTCCCGTAGTCCAGCGCGACCACACGGTCGGACACGCCCTTCACCACGCGCATGTCGTGTTCGATCACCAGGATGGTGAGGCCGCGGTCCTTCCGCAGGCGCCAGATCTGGCCCGTGAGCTCGAGCGTCTCCGTCGGGTTCATCCCGGCTGTGGGCTCGTCCAGGAGCAGGAGCTTGGGCTCGGTGGCCAGGGCCCGGGAGATCTCCAGCCGCCGGCGGTTCGCGTAGGAGAGAACGAACGCCAGCTGGTCCTGCCGGTAGCCGGAGAGCCTCGTCCCGAAGAACGAGAGGGCGTCGGCAGCCCGCTCGCGCACCCGCTGCTCCTCCTTCCGCTGCCCCGGCAGACGGAGCACGCTCGAGAACAGCCCGGCCCGGCCCCGGCAGTGCTGGCCGACCATCGCGTTCTCCAACACGGTCATGTGCGAGAACAGGTGAACGGTCTGGAACGTCCGCGAGATGCCGAGACGGGTGATCTGGGAGGGCTTCAGCCCGACGATGCTCTGCCCCTCGAATCGCACGTCGCCCGCAGTCCGGGCCGTACAGGCCGGTGATCGTGTTGAACAGCGTCGTCTTGCCCGCCCCGTTCGGGCCGATCACGCTCACGATCTCGCCCGGCTCCACCTGGAAGTCCAACCCGTCCAGGGCGGCCAGTCCGCCGAACCGCTTCGTGACCCCGCCGACCTCGAGCACGCGCTCATGTGGGAGTCTCCTCCCAGGAGATCGTGGAGGGCTGGGCCTCGGGCACGCCCTCGGCCCACGCGTCCTGGAGGATCTCCTCCTCGTGGAGCTCACGGGTGCGGCGGACGTTGGGGATCAGGCCCTCCGGACGGTACAGCATGATGGCGATGAGCACCGCGCCGTAGATCAGTAGCTGGTACTGCTCGAACTCGGTCAGGAAGCCCGGGATGCCCACGAGGAACAGGCCCCCCAGGATGACGCCGGGGATGCTCCCCATCCCCCCGAGGATGATGATGGCCAGGGCTTGGATCGATATGAGGATGTTGAAGCTCGTGGGAGCGAGGGAGCCGATCTGCACGGCGAACAGGGCGCCGGACATGCTCCCCACCGCGGCGCCGGTGGCGAAGGCCAGGAGCTTGTATCGGACGGTGCTGATCCCCATGACCTCGGCGATCTGCTCGTCCTCGCGCATGGCCACCCAGGCCCGGCCCACCCGGGAGTTGGCCAGCCGGTACGAGACGAACGCCGCGACCACGCAGAACGCCAGCGCCAGGTAATAGAAGGGCTGCGGATCTCGCAGGTCGACGCCGAAGAACGACGGAGCCGGGATGGCGATCAGGCCCTGCGCGCCCCCCAGCGCCGGCTTCAGCCAGTCCGACGTCACGAGGACCCTGGCGATCTCGCCGAAGCCGAGCGTCACGATGGCCAGGTAGTCGCCTCGGAGCCGCAGGACCGGCGCCCCGATGAGCAGCCCCGTGAACGCCGCGATCACGATCACGATCGGGAGGGCCTCGAACAGGCCCATCCCCACGTGGATCGACGATCCCGAGTTGGCCGCCGCGGTGAGGACACCGGTGGCGTAGGCGCCTACGGCGAAGAACGCGACGTACCCCAGGTCCAGCAGCCCGGCATAGCCGACCACGATGTTCAGGCCGAGTCCCATGAGGATGAACAGGCCCACCCGGCCGAGCACCGCGGAGAGGAACGACCCCAACAGGTACGGCAGCGCGATCAACAGGATGGCGATCGCCGCGATCATCATGACGCGGACCGGCTTCTGGCCTTCCTTGGGGATGGCCTGGAACCGTTCGCGCACCGTGCGACCCTCCGACAGCCAGTAGGCGGAGGCCGCGGCGGGGACGGCGAAGACGACCATGGCCCCCAGGTACGTGAGGCCACCGAACCTCGGGCTGTACAACCACCCGGTGGCCAGCCCGAGCTGGGTGAGGGATACCCGGAACACGTCCTGGAGCATGGCGAGGAGCAGCGCCACGGTGAGTCCCAGGACCACCGGCCGCCGCACCCGCCACGCCACGACCCCCAGGCCGCCGCCGAGTGCTCCGGCCACCGTGGTCATCACCGCCAGGAGGATCACGCCGAAACCGATCGGGTGCCCGAAGGTCAGGACCGAGAGGAGCGACGGGGTCACGGCCACGAAGACGTTTCGGGCGGACAGTTGTTCGGGGAGAGCGTTGGCGATCAGGATGCCCGCGCAGGTCAGGACCCCGGCCGTCAGTCCCGCAACGGCGCCGCCGGAGAGCGCGGCAACCGGCGGGGGGGTCACGGTGACCCCGGCCTTGACACGGGGCCGGACCAGGATGTAGCCGAGCAGGAAGGACGGAAGCACCAGGAGGAGCCGGCCCAGCGTCACGGCGTCTCCCACCAGGTTGATCGAGTTGAACGTCTCCACCATGCCCACCAGGGACAGGTACACGACCATGACGCCGGCGAGCAGCCCGAACCGCAGGGCCCGGCGCGCGAAGTCCCGGTCGATCACGTCACACCTTCTCCGCCTCGCCCGCGCCGAGCAGGCCGCCCGGCCGGAAGATCAGGACCATGACCAGGATGGCGAAGGCAATGACGTCCTTCAGCTGGTTGCGGCCCCGGGATGTGCAGGCCAGTGAGGAACAGCGACGGACCGACGGACTCCAGGAGCCCCAGGATCAGGCCGCCGAGGGCTGCCCCGGCGATGCTGCCGATCCCTCCCAGCACCGCCGCCGTGAACGCCTTGATGCCGGGGACGAACCCCATGAACGGTCCGACCACCTGGAACACCATGGCGAACAGGACCGCGGCCACCCCGGCCAGCATTCCGCCGATCACGAAAGTCGTGACCACGACTCGGTTCACGTCGATCCCCATGAGGCTGGCGATCTCCTTGTCCTCCGCCACCGCGCGCATCGATTTCCCCGTCTTGGTCCGGGAGACGAACAGGCTGAGGCCGAACATGGCCAGGACGGCCACCACGATGACGATGGCCTGCGTCCGGAGGATGGGGACGCCCAGGATCGTCCACGTCCCGCCCAGGATGTCGGGCACCGGATAGCCGCGGGTCTGGGGCCCGAAGAACCCGCGCGCCGTGTTCTGGAGGAACAGCGACGCGCCGATCGCGGTGATCAGCGGGACCAGCCGAGGGGCGTTGCGGAGCGGCCGGTAGGCCACCCGCTCGAGCAGCACGGCCACGCCGACCGATCCCGCCATCGCCGCCACGACGAGGATGAGGATCGCCACGTACGGACTGGACTGCATGAACCCGCTGTTCTGGAGGGTCCTGGCCACGAAGTACGAGACGAAGGCCCCCGACATGAACACCTCGCCGTGAGCGAAGTTGATCATGCGAAGGATCCCATAGACCATCGTGTACCCCAGTGCGATCAGGGCGTAGATGGCCCCCTGGGCCACGCCGAACACCACGAGGTCACGCCACGCGGAGGCGCTGAACAGCCCCAGCGAGAGCGTTCGGTACGCGGCGTAGGCCGCGCCGATCAGGATGCCGATGCCCAACACCCACTGGACGACTCGGCGGACCGGGAACCTGGCCAGGCGCCCAACCGCGGCCCCCTCGGCCTCGGTCGCCACCTGGGTCGTCCCTCGCGCCATGCCTACTCCGCCTGGATGCGGGTTGCGGGTGAGCGCTCACGCGCTCACCCGCAACCGCCCCGCTTCGACGCGGAACCCTATGTCCCGAGCGCCTCGGTCAGCGTCAGCTGCTCGCTGAAGATCGGCTTGGCGTCCGGGTTCCCGCCCTCGATGGGAAGGTCGGGGAGCAGGAAGACGCCGATGTTGACCGCCGCCTGGGACTGGCAGTCCCCGGTGGAGATGCAGGTCAGCGTGCCGGTCAGGCCCTGGTAGACCTTGGTCTGGTACACGGCGTCCTTGAGCGCCAAACGGGGGATGGTCAGCGACCCGTCGTCTCCCTCGATGGCCACCTTCTTGACGGCCTCAGCCACGATGTTGAAGGCGTCGAACGCGTTCGTGTTGAACGCCGCCGTCGCTTCGCCGAACTGGTCCTTGTAGGCCTTGTTGTAGTCCTTGATCAATGCGCTCGTCGTCCCGCCCGGACTGGGGAGCGGGAAGGACATGTACGTCCCATTGGCCGCGCTCCCGGCCTGGTCGAAGTACGTCGAGGCGGCGCACCCGTCCGAGCCCATGAACTTGACGCTCTTCAACCCCGCGACCTCCAGCATCTGCTTGGCGATCAGCGCGCACGCCGGGTTGAAGTCCGGCGCGTAGATCAGCTCCGGCTTGGTCTGGGCGATGCTGATGAGCAGCGGCTTGAAATCAGGGTCGGTGCTCTGGATGGCCTCCTCGACGGTGACCGTGCCTCCCAGGCCCTCGAAGAAGGTCTTGAACCCGCTCGTCAGGCCGGCCGCGTACGGGCTCTCGTCGTGGATCGTCGCGGCGGTCTTGAATCCCAGCTTCGTGAACACGAAGTCCGCCACGACCTTGGCCTGGATGGCGTCGTTCTGCGCGGTCCGCAGGTAGAACGGGTTGTGGGTGGCCGGGTCGGTCAGGCCGGCCGCGGTGTTCGACGGGGAGATCAGGATGATCCCCTTGTCGCCCAGGATCTTGTCCGCCACCCCGAACGCGGAGCTCGAGCAGCTTGTCCCGATGACCCAGGCGATCGTGGGGTCGGAGGCGAGCTTCGTCCCTCCGGACTGGCCGCCCTCCTTCGCGCACAGGTCGTCCTGGCTGTCGATCTGGACGTCGTGGCCCACGAGCTGCCCGGGCGTGGCGTCGAACTTCCCGTCCAGGTAGTCGACGGCGAGCTCGACGCCGGCCAGGCTGTCGTTGCCCAGCGTGGCGACGTCACCGGAGATCGCGAGCAGCGTGCCGACCCGGATCGGCTCCCCGGGGCCATACGTCACGCAGCCGAACTCGACGGTATTGCAGTCGACCCCGCCTCCGCCGCCGCCTCCGCCGCCTCCGCCGCCGTTGTCGCTGGCGCAGGCGGCGGCGACCAGCGACAGCGCCCCCAGCAGAGCCGACTACTGCGAGCCATCTTGGTTTCCTCATCGAGCCCCCTCTCTTCGCCGGCCCGGAATCCCTGCCGGAGCCGGCACCGGAACCTTTCTCGTACCTGTCTCTCTCAGCGAAAGCGAACGAGGTCCCCGAGCGCTCGGCCCTCCTTTCCCCCTCAGGAGCAGGTGCTACGTACCACATCCCGCCCCGGAGGGAAAGCGCGGCCTTCCACCCTCGTCTACGGATGCCGAGGCCCGTCCGGCCTGAGGGTCTGCCTAGGCCGTCCCGATGGCCGCCCGGAACTCGGCGGCCATGCGCCAGCGCCCCGTCCGGGTCCCCGTCCACCAGCCGGCGCACCAGAGCGCTTCCCACGATGACCCCATCGGCGAACGTACAGGCCTCGGCGGCTTGCGCGGGGGTGCCGATCCCCACCCCCACCAGCAGCGGGAGGTCGGTGAGCGGGCGGAGCGCCCGCACGACCTCCTCCGCCGTCCCCGCCAGGCGCTCGCGCTCGCCGGTCACGCCGTAGGTGGCCACGCAGTACACGAACCCCCGGCCGACGCGGCGATCGACGCCAGGCGCTCCGGCGGTGGAACCCGGGGCCGCCAGGAACACCGGGGCCACCGATGCCTTGGAGCACGCGCCGATCCAGTCCTCGGCCTCGTCCACTGGGAGGTCGGGCACGATGACGCCCGACACGCCGGCCTCGGGCCGCCTCCGCGAGGAAGTCGGCGGGGCCGTGGCGAAGGACGGGGTTGAAGTAGGTCATCACGGCCACGGGGACGGACAGTCCGGCTTCCTTCACCGTGGCCAGGACGTCGGCCGGCCGGGTCCCCGCCTCCAGGGCCAGCCGCGATGCCTCCTGGATGACGCCGCCGTCCATGACCGGGTCGGAGAAGGGGATGCCGACCTCGACGGCATCGGCCCCGGCCTCCTCCAGCCCTCGAAGGAGGTCGGCGTCCACGCCCGGCAGGCCCCCGGTGACGTAGGGGACGAAGGCCCGGCCCCCGCCGTCTCGCCTGGCTCGGAGCGCGGCCTCCAGGTCAGGCACGCCGGGACCGTCTGCCGGGACTTCACCGAGCGCCCTTCGCACGGTATCCAGGTCCTTGTCGCCCCGGCCGGACAGGTTCACCAGCACCGTCGAGCCCTCGGGGAGCGGACGGTTCAGCAGCCAGCCGATGGCATGGGCCGGCTCCAGCGCCGGGAGGATCCCCTCCAGCTTGGCGAGGGCCTGGAAGCCCTCCAGGGCCTCGACGTCGGTGGCCGAGACGTACGACGCCAGGCCGGCCTCCTTCATGTACGAGTGCTCGGGGCCCACGCCCGGGTAGTCCAGTCCCGCGGAGATGGAGTGGGTGGCCAGCACCTGGCCGTCGACGTCCTGCAGGAGATAGGACAGCGAGCCGTGGAGGACGCCGGGCTCGCCGAGCGTGAGCGACCGGCAGTGCTCGCCGTCCGCATCTCCCCGGCCGCCGGCCTCCACGCCGACCAACCGGGCGCCCGGCGTTCCCACGAAGGGCGCGAAGATCCCCATGGCGTTGCTGCCGCCGCCGACGCAGGCCACGACTGCATCCGGGTCGCGGCCCTCGGCATCGCGGAACTGAGCCTTCGCCTCGTCGCCGATCACGCGCTGGAGGTCGCGGACCATCGACGGGAACGGATGAGGCCCGGCCACCGAGCCGATCACGTAGTGGGTCTCCCGCACGCTCGCCGCCCAGTCCCGCATGGCCTCGTTCATCGCGTCCTTGAGCGTTCGGCTGCCGGAGGTGACCGTGACGACCTCCGCCCCCAGGAGCTGCATCCGCGCGACGTTCGGGGCCTGGCGGACCGTGTCCTCCTCGCCCATGTACACCACGCACGGCAGGCCGAACAGCGCGCAGGCCGTGGCGGTGGCCACGCCGTGCATGCCCCGCGCCGGTCTCGGCGATGATGCGGCCCTTCCCCAGGCGCCGGGCCAGCAGCACCTGGCCGAGCGTGTTGTTGATCTTGTGCGCGCCGGTGTGGTTGAGGTCCTCGCGCTTGAGGTAGATGCGGTAGCCGAGCCGGTCGGACAGTCGCGACGCGAATGTCAGCGGCGACGGGCGGCCCACGAAGTCCCGAAGCAGCGCGACGAGCTCGCCGCGGAACGCCGGCTCGTCCCTGAGCTCGTCCCAGGCCGCGGCGAGCTCGTCCAGGGCGGGGATCAGCACCTCGGGGACGTATCGCCCACCGAACCGGCCGAACCGGCCCCGCGCGTCGGGCAGCGCCGTCGTCTCCGCGGCCTTCACGCCATGCCTCGCAGCTCGCGGAGCTTGGCGCCGGGGTCCTCCGCCCGCATGAGCGCCTCGCCGACCAGGACGGCATTTGCGCCCGCCTCAATGGCGCGCTCGACCTGCCCGCGCGTCGAGATCCCGCTCTCGAAGACCGCGATCCGGTCGTCCGGCACGGACCGAAGGAGCATGATTGCGCGGTCCTCGTCCACGTCGAGGGTTTCGAGGTCCCGCGCGTTCACCCCCACCACCTTGGCGTCGGCCCCGAGGGCCCTGTCGAGATCCTCGGGCGAGTGGGTCTCGACGAGCACGCCGAGCTCGAGGTCCTCCGCCGCGTTCAGCATGGCCTTCAGCTCCGTCTCGCCGAGCGCGGCCGCGATGAGGAGCACGGCGTCCGCACCGGCCACCCGAGCCTCGATGAGCTGGGCCGGGTGCACCAGGAAGTCCTTGCGAAGGACCGGGACGGTCGTCGCGTGGTGAACGGCGCGAAGGTCGGCCAGCGACCCGTCGAAGTGCACGGGCTCGGTGAGCACCGAGACGGCGGCCGCGCCCCCTTCCTCGTACGCGCGGGCTCGCGCCGCCGGATCCGCGTCGGCGATCCGCCCGGCCGACGGCGACGACCGCTTCACCTCCGCGATCACGGCGGGAGCCTTCGCCGACCACAGGCGCGCGGCGAACCCGCGGGGAGGCGGCATCCGGATGGCCAGCGCCATCAGCCCGGCCTCGTCGATGGGCTGCCGCTCCAGCCTGCGGCGAACGCCGTCGACCGTGTCGGTGAGGAAGCCCATGGTCGGGAGAGTGTAGCCGTGCACGCTCACGCCACGGCTGCGAGCGCCTCTCGGATGTCGAGCCCCTCGTACAGCGCACGGCCCAGGATCGCCCCCTCGGCCCCGATGGAGGCGACCCGCCGGAGGTCCTGCGGGCCGCGGATCCCCCCCGAGGCGACGACCGGCCGGCCCGTCGCCTCGATGAGGGCCCGGATCGCCTCGAGGTCGGGTCCCTCCATGCCGCCCACCCTGCCCACGCTCGTGTGCACGTATCGGGCGACGTCCAGGCCGGCCAGCCATGCCAGCGTGTCGAGGAGTGGAAGCGCGACCTCCGGGCTGGCGCGAGGCCGGATCGTGTCGCCATCGGCCTCGATCCCCACAGCGAGCGCGTCACGGTGACGAGGCAGCAGCGCCTCCACCGCGGCCCGGTCGGCCAGCGCGGAGGAACCGAGCACCACCCGAGCGGCGCCCGACGACAGGGCCAGCTCGACCTCCGTGGTTCGGGCGATCCCCCCGCTCGCCTGGACGGGCACACCGAGGGCCACGATCCCCGCCACGACCTCCAGGTTGCGGAACTCGCCGCCCACGGCCAGATCCATGTCCACGACGTGGATCCACCGGGCGCCCGCGTCCACGAAGGACCGTGCCGCGGCCATGGGGTCGCCTCCGAACGCGCCCACAGGGACGACCCCTCCTCCGGACAGGCGAGCCAGGCGACCACCGAACACGTCGACGGCCGGGATGACCTCGAACCCCACGGCCGGTCAGCCTACCGGGGCGACCTCCGGGCGCTCGGCCCTCCGAGACGGGACGTCCTCCAGCCGGGCGGCCTTCGGGCCCAGGAGCAGCCGCAGCTCCGAGAGCAATCCCGCGGCGGGGTCCACCCGCACGCTCCCCACCTCGATCGGTGTCGCGCCCTGGGACGAGATGAACCTGACGCGAACCGGCGTGGATCCCGGATGTGCGCCGAACAGATCCTTCAGCTTGGCGATGAGGGCATTGGTGCAGCTGGCGGCGGCGAGGTCCACGATCACCACTCCCGGGACGGGGCGGGCCGGCTTGCCGGCGCCGAGGTCGAGCTCCCGGATCTCCACCGCCCGGAGCTGCAGCTCCCTGCCCCGGAGGTCCACGCGGCCCTTCACCAGCACGATGGCGTCGGTCTCCACCAGGTGCGGCACCTGCTCGAAGACGCCCGGGAAGGCCACCACCGACACGCCGCCCGCCAGGTCCTCCAGCCGGAACAGCGCGTACGGCTCCCCCTTCCGGGTGTACCGACGAGCCACGGTGGAAACGATCCCACCCACGGTGACCAGATCGCCGTCGCCCAGGTTCACCACCTCGGCGACCTCCATGTCGGTCTGGGCCGCCAACCGGTCCTTCACGGAGAGGAGGGGGTGGTCGGTGACGAACTGTCCGAGCATCTCCTTCTCCAGGCGAAGGAGCGTGCGCTTGTCGAACTCCTCGCCGGAAAGGACGGACTCGTCGATCTCGTGGGCCGCCTGCTCCCCACCGCCGAACAACGAGAACTGCCCCGCGGCCTCGGCCTTGCGCTCGGCCGCGATGGGCCCGGACACCTTCTCATGGCCCTCCAGCAGGGCCTTGCGGGCGTAACCCAGGGAGTCGAACGCGCCCGCCAGGGCCAGGCTCTCCAGGACCTTCTTGGTCAGGACCCCGGGATCGACCTTGCGGCAGAAGTCGGCGAAGGACGCGAACCCACCCTTGGCCAGCCGGGCCTCGATGATCTGGCCCACCGCCCCCGAGCCGACGTTGCGAACGGCGGAGAGCCCGTAGCGGACCCTCGGCTCACCGCCGGGGACCGGGGCGAAGTCCAGCACCGACTCGTTCACGTCGGGAGGGAGCACCTCCAGGCCCATCAGCCGGCACGCGTTCAGGTAGAAGGGCTTCTTGTCCTTGTCGTCCTTCACGCTGGTCAGGATGGCCGACATGTACTCCACCGGATGGTGGGCCTTCAGGTAGGCGGTCTGGTAGGCCACGTACGCGTACGCGCACGCGTGTGAGGCGTTGAACCCGTAGTCGGCGAACGGGACGATCAGGTCGAAGATGTCCTCGGCGATCCTTCGCTGGTATCCCCGCTCCACGCACTGCCCGACGAAGGTCTCGCGGTGCGGGACCAGCAGTTCCCGGATCTTCTTCCCCATGGCCTTGCGCAGGCCGTCGGCCTCGCCCATCGAGTAGCCGGCCATGCGGTTGGCGATCTGCATGACCTGCTCCTGGTACACGATGATCCCGTAGGTGTTCCGCAGGACCTCCTCGAGATCCGGGTGGGGGTACGTCACGGGCTTTCGGCCGTGCTTGCGCTCCGCGTACTCGGCGTGCTGGCCCATCGACAGCAGGCCGGGCCGGTACAGGGCGACCAGCGCCATCAGGTCCTCGAACCGGTCCGGCTGCAGCAGGTGGATCAGCTGGCGCATGCCCGGGCTCTCCAGCTGGAAGACGCCCGTGGTGTCGCCTCGTCGGAGCATCGCGTACGCGGCCTGGTCATCGAGCGGCACGTGGTCGATATCGAGCTCGACCCCCGTCCGCCGCAGCAGGGCCAGCGTGTCCTCGATGACCGAGAGGGTCCGAAGCCCCAGGAAGTCCATCTTCAATAGGCCGAGCTTCTCCACTCCGTGCATGTCGAACTGGGTGACGATGCGCCGCGTGTCGTCGCGCGAGTCCTTCGACAACTTGAGCGGCAGGTAGTTCACGAGCGGAGCGTCCCCGATCACCACCCCGGCCGCGTGAACCGAGTCCTCGCGGCGCAGGCCCTCGAGGGCCTTGGCCGTGTCGACGATCTCCCTGGCCTCGGGCTCCTTCTCGTAGGCCTCCTTGAGCTCCGGCGAGTGCTCGAGGGCGACGTCGATGGGGTGCTCGCGGCCAAGGACCGCCGGCGGGTACATCTTGCACAGCCGGTCGCCGACCGACGCCGGGAAGCCCAGGACCCGGGCCGCGTCTCGGATGCCCTGCTTCCCCTTGATGGTCTGGAACGTGATGATCTGGGCCACGTGGTCGGAGCCGTACTTCTGGGCCACGTACCGGATCACCTCGTCCCGCCGGCGCTCGTCGAAGTCCATGTCGATGTCGGGGAGCTGCTTGCGCTCGGGGTTCAGGAACCGCTCGAAGATCAGCCCGTACCGGAGGGGGTCAAGGTCGGTGATACGGAGCGCGTACGAGACGACGGAGCCCGCCGCCGAGCCCCTGCCCGGCCCCACGCGGATCCCGCTCTCGCGGGCGAACCGGATCAGGTCCCACACGATCAGGAAGTACCCGGCGAACCCCATCCGGGTGATGACGTCGAGCTCGTGGTCGATGCGATCCGCGACGTCCGGCCCGAACTCGCCGTAGCGATGCCTCGCACCCTCGTCCACCAGCCGCCGGAGGAACGCGTCGCGGTCCATGCCCGCAGGGGGGTCGAAGCTCGGGAGGTGGAGTTCGCCGTAGGAGAGCTCCAGCTCGCACATCTCGGCGATGCGCAGGGTGTTGTCGCAGGCCTCGGGGAGGTCGCGGAACACCTCGCGCATCTCCTCGGCCGACTTCATGTAGAACTGATCGGACTCGAATCGCAGCCGGTTCGTGTCGGTCTGCACCTTCTGTTGCTGGATGCACAGCAGGACGTCGTGGGGCTTCGCATCCTCCCGCACCGTGTAATGCAGGTCGTTGGTGGGCACGAGGGGGATCCCCGTGGTTCGGGACAGCTCCAGGAGCTTCGGCAGCACCGTCCGCTGCTCGGCGAGGCCATGGTCCTGGACCTCGATGAAGAAGTTCCCCTCCCCGAACAGGTCACGGTAGGACGCGGCAACCGCGGCGGCCTTCCCGTCCTGGCCGGCCAGCAGGAGCTGGGCGACCTCCGAGGCCAGGCACCCCGACAGCCCGATGAGGCCGGCGGCCCGCTCGGCCAGCAGCTCCTTGTCGATCCGGGGCCGGTGGTAGAAGCCCTCCAGGTGCGCGTCGGTGACCAGGCGCAGGAGGTTGCGGTAGCCGGCCTCGTCGCGCGCCAGGATGGTGAGGTGCCGGTACTTCTCCTCGCTCTCGCCTGGGGTGCGATCGAACCGCGAGCCCGGCGCGACGTAGGCCTCCACGCCCACGATGGGCTTGATCCCGGCCGCTCGTCCGGCTTCGTAGAAGTCCAGGGCCCCGAACATCGAACCGTGGTCGGTGACCGCCAGGGCCGGCATCTGGAACTCGACGGGCCCGCTCGAACAGCGCGCCGATCCTCGAGGCCCCGTCCAGGAGCGAGTACTCCGTGTGGGTGTGCAGGTGGACGAAGCTACGAGCCGCCATGCTCCCCTCGCCACCTCGTCGACGGATCGGCCGGGCGCCGTGTGGACAACGTGTGCATACGGTGTTCAGAACTTACAGACTTGTAATTCGCCGCTCGCCAACTCTATACTCCCGGGACCCGCTGTCAAACGTCGAGGTGGTCGGCCTGAGGCTCTCGTACAGCAGCATCTCGACCTACGAGACCTGTCCCGCCAAGTTCAAATTCCAGTACGAGGACAAGGTCCCCACGGCGACGTCGCCGGCCCTGTCCTTCGGTGACTCGCTCCACCAGGCCCTCCACCGGTTCCACAGCCGGCCGGTCCCCGTGGCCCCCTCGCTCCCCGAGCTCCACGAGATGCTCGAGACGGTCTGGGTCCGCGACGGCTTCACCACGGAGTCCGAGGAGCAGACGTACCTCGAGCACGGACGGCAGGTGCTGTCGCAGTACCACCGGGAGAACGCCGAGCGCTACCGGATCCCCGCGGCCCTGGAGTTCCGGTTCCGGATCGACGTCGAGGGCGTCCAGATCGCCGGGACCATCGACCGGATGGACCGCATCCCCGGGAGCGGGTACGAGATCATCGACTACAAGACCAACCGCCGGCTCCCGCCCCAGGCAGTCATCGACCGCGACCTGCAGCTCTCGATGTACCACCTGGCGGCGAAGGAGGTCTGGGGCATCGAGCCCGAGCGGCTGACCCTGTACTACCTGTTGCCGGGCCAGCGGATGACGACCACCCGATCCGCCGCGGACGTCGACGACCTCCGGCGGCGGATCGCCACCGTCGCGGAACGGATCGCCGCCGGGAAGTTCGAGCCTCGTCAGAACCCCCTGTGCGACTGGTGCGACTACCAGCGCCTGTGCCCGCTGTTCCGTCACCAGTACGAGAAGCGGGAGGGCGACCCCGCGCCGCGGATGAGCGAGATCGTGGACGAGTGGATCTCGCTCAAGCGCCAGGGCCGCCAGGTGTATCGGCGCATCGACGAGCTGGCCGGGCTGATCAACGCGTTCTGCGACGAGCATGGCTACGGACGGCTGTTCGGCTCGGACGGTGCGGCGGTCGACCGCCGGCCGCAACACGTGACGGTCCCCGACGAGGCCAAGCTCCGGGCCATCCTGGAACCGCTGGGGTTGTGGGAGAGGGTCCTGGCGGTCGATCCCAAGAAGCTCTCCGACCTCATCGAGTCGCGATCGCTCCCCCCCGATGTGGAGGACGCCATCCTGGCTTCCCGGGAGGAGGTGCGAACACAGCACGCCTTGTACCTGAAGGAACCGGCCCGGGCCGGGCGATGACCTGGCGGCGGGTCAGCCCTCTCCCGCGACCCGCCGGAGGGCAAGTGAGAGGTCGGGCGGCCAGCGGGTCCTCCACCTCGATCCGCTCGCCGGTGAGCGGGTGGTCGAACGCCAGCCTCCACGAGTGGAGGAACGGCCGGGTCAGCCCGAGGCGCTTCGCATCGTCTCCCCCGCCGCCGTACGTCCGGTCGCCGAGGATCGGATGGCCCACCGCGGAAAGGTGCACCCGGATCTGATGGGTCCGCCCGGTCCGAGGCGCCGCCTCCAGGAGCGTGGCCCGGTCGAACCGCTGTCGGACCTCGAACAGCGTCTCGGCCTCCCTCCCCGTCACCGCCCGCACCCGGATCCGCGACCCCACCCGCCCGAGGGGCGCGTCGACGGCAAACCGGTCGTGCGCCACGACGCCGCGGACCAGGGCCAGGTACCGGCGGTCTACGGCGTGGCGCCGGAGCATGGCCGACAGCGCCTGATGGGCCTCATCGGTGGAGGCCACGATCATCAGGCCCGAGGTCCCGGCATCGAGCCGGTGCACGATGCCGGGACGAAGGGGGCCGCCGGCCGAGGAGAGCGGGACCCCCATCCCGATCAGGCGGTTCACCAACGTCCCGGTGAGTCGCCCCGCCGTGGGATGGGTGGGCAGGCCGGCCGGCTTGCTCACCACCAGGAGCGAGGGGTCGCGGTACCGGATCTCGACGGGCGGGCCCTCGGGCGGCACCTCGCCCATTCCTGCCAGGTCCACCGAGACTCGCTCGCCACCCGCCAGCCGATGCGACTTCGGCCGGAGGTCCCCGTCCACGCGAACCCGCCCGCCCGCGATGGCCCGCTGGGCGTCGGCTCGGGTCAGCGAGAGGCGGTCGGCGACGACGGCGTCCAGCCGGCCCGGCGTCGCCTCGAACTCCTCGGCCACCTCACGCCTCCCGCTCCCGGCGGATACCACCCACGGCGAGGAGGAGGGCTCCGATCACGATGGCCGAATCGGCCAGGTTGAACACGGGCCAGACGTGGAAGTCGATGAAGTCCACCACGCGGCCCGAGAGCAGGCCGTCGCCCCTGATCGCGCGATCGGTCAGGTTGCCCAAGGCCCCACCGAGGATCAGCCCCAGGGACACGGCGGTGAGGCCGTTTCGGAGACGGAACGAGGAGGCCACGATGGCCGCCGCCACCACGATGGTGGCGGCGGCGAACACCCAGGGCGCGCTCTGGCCCAGGCCGAAGGCCCCGCCGGAGTTGGTCGTGTAGTTGAGCTGGAGCACACCGGGGATGACCGCCACCGGCGGCCGGCCGGCCAGGGAGCGCTCGGCCCACAGCTTGGTCAGGCGATCGGCCAGGTAGGTCAGGCCCGCGGCGGCGTAGAGCCAGGCGGCCAGGCGCCGCGCCCCCGTCACGGCCGCCTCGCTACCTGGAGCGCGCTTGGGCCTGGGCGTCCTTGATGCAGAGGTCCGCGTACGGCAGCGCCTTCAGCCGGGCCTTCTCGATGGGCTTGCCGCACCGCGTGCAGATCCCGTAGGTGCCGTCGTCCATCCTGGCCAGGGCCCGGTCGATCTTCCCGAGCAGGTCCCGCACGTTGTTCTCGATCGAGAGGTCGCGCTCGCGCTCGAAGGTGAACGTCCCGGCGTCGGCGTTCTCGTCGTCGAAGGAGACCTCGCCCGACATCTCCGACTGGGTGCCGGCGAAGGTCGCCTCTTCGATGGTGGACAGCTGGACCTGCAGTTGCTCCTTCTCTTCCAGGAGTCGCTTGCGCAGTTCGTCCAGCTCTTTCTTGGTGAAAGCGGTCTTCACGGCCATGGGACAGGGACCGTAGCACCGCCCGTTGCCACCGACAAACACCGACCCGTCGTTGTGTGGGAGGGCATCGGTCCGGGCCAGCAAGCACCAAACGGGACGGTCAGGTACCCGGTCGCCGTGACCGGGACCGCTCCGGCATGTAGCATGGCCCGCGACAGGCGTTGACGGGAACGAGTAGGAGGAGCCGCCGAGGCAGGAGCGAGCCGGGGACGGTGCAAGCCCGGCGCTCGGTCCCTTCGAACATCCTCCCCGAGCCGCCGCCCGAACCGGGCGCCTCGCGCCCGCAGTAGATGCGGCCGGGTCCGCCCGTGACAGCGGAGGGCCGTGTCCGCGGCCCGGAGCGGCTGGGGCCGCGAGGTCCCAGCAACGCGGGGTGGTACCGCGGGGCATTTCGCCTCGTCCCTGCAGGGGGACGGGGCGTTTCGTTTGTGAGGGAGGTTGGACGGGTGGCAGGGTTCGAGCCGGTGGATCCGAAGGTGAGCTTTCCGGGGCTCGAGCGGCGCATCCTGCGGTTCTGGGACGAGGCGGACGTCTTCGCCAAGAGCCTGAAGGCCCGGGAGGGCTCCCCTGAGTGGGTGTTCTACGAGGGCCCGCCGACGGCGAACGGGAAACCCGGCATCCACCACACGGAAGCCAGGGCGTTCAAGGACCTCTACCCCCGGTTCAAGACGATGACCGGCCACTCGGTTGGGCGGAAGGCCGGGTGGGACTGCCACGGCCTGCCGGTCGAGCTGGAGGTGGAGAAGGAGATCGGCACCAGGACCAAGAGGGACATCGAGGCGTTCGGCATCGCCGAGTTCAACCGCCTGTGCCGTGAGTCGGTCACGCGCTACGTGGACGACTGGGAGCGCTTTACCGAGCGGCTGGGCTTTTGGATCGACACGTCGGACGCCTACTGGACCATGAACACCGAGTACATCGAGAGCGTGTGGTGGTCGCTCAAGCGACTGCACGGGCGGGGGCTGCTGTTCGAGGCCGACCGGGTCACCACGTACTGCCCTCGATGCGGCACCTCGCTCTCGGACCACGAGACCGCCCTCGGCTACACCCAGGTCACCGACCCGAGCGTGTACGTGAAGTTCAGGATCGTGGAGGCCTCGGACCCGGACCTGGTCGGCGCGTCGCTGCTCGGGTGGACCACGACACCGTGGACGCTGATCTCCAACACTGGGGTGGCGGTCAGGAAGGACGCCCCGTACGTCGAGGTCGACGCGGGCGGGGAACGCGTGATCGTGGCGGAGGCGGCGTTCCGGACACTGGCGGCCGACCCCGGCTGGGCCGCCGACGTGGCCGGCTGGAGAGTGGGCGGGACGCTTCGCGGAGACCGGCTCGTGGGTTCGCGCTACGAGCCCCTGTACCCGAACGTCGAAGGCGCGCATCGGGTCGTGGCGGCCGACTTCGTCTCGCTCGACGAAGGGACGGGGGTCGTGCACATGGCGCCGGCGCTTCGGCCCGGAGGACCTGGAGATCGGGCGCCGCGAGGGCTGGCCGGTGTTCAAGCCGCTCGACGGCGAGGGCCGGTTCACCGATGAAGCGCCGGCGTTCGTGCGAGGGACGTTCTTCAAGGATGCCGACCCGTTGATCATCGAGGACCTCCGGGGCCGCGGGCTCCTGCTTCGGGCGGAGACGATCGAGCACACGTACCCGCTGTGCTGGCGGTGCGACACGCCGCTCATCTACATGGCGCGGAGCTCGTGGTACGTCCGCACCACCGCGGTGAAGGACCAGCTCCTGGAGGTGAACGAGTCGGTCAACTGGTATCCCGAGCACATCAAGCACGGCCGGTACGGCGACTGGCTGGAGAACAACGTGGACTGGGCCCTGTCCCGGGAACGCTACTGGGGGACGCCGCTCCCCATCTGGCGCTGCTCGAAGCGCCACGACACACCGGTCGGCTCGCTCACCGAGCTGTCCGAGCTGGCCGGTCGCGACGTGAAGGGCATCGACCCCCACCGGCCCTCGATCGACGAGGTCACCGTGCGCTGCCCGGAGTGTGGTGAGGAGGCCACGCGGGTCCCCGAGGTCATCGACACCTGGTACGACTCGGGGGCCATGCCCTTCGCCCAGTGGGGCTACCATCCCGAGCTCGGCCGGGGCCGAGAGCCCTTCGAGCGGAGGTTCCCCGCCGACTTCATCTCCGAGGCCATCGACCAGACCCGCGGATGGTTCTACACGCTCATGGCCGAGGGCGTGCTGCACTTCGACTCAATCTGCTACCGGAACGTCGTGTGTCTGGGGCTGATCGTCGACGCCGAGGGCAGGAAGATGTCGAAGAGCCTGGGCAACGTCATCGAGCCCATGGACGTGATGGATCGGGTGGGGGCCGACGCGCTCCGGTGGTACCTGCTGACCAGCGGCTCGCCGTGGGCGGACCGGCGGGTCAGCATCGAGATCCTGAACGACGTGGTGCGGCAGTTCCTGCTGACGCTGTGGAACGTGTACTCGTTCCACGTGACCTACGCGAACGCGAACGGCTTCGAGCCCGACGCAGTCACCGTCCCGCCGCGGGACCGGCCGCCGCTCGACCGGTGGATCCTGTCGCAGCTCGCGCAGGTCGAGGGTGAGGCCCGCGAGGGGCTCGACGGCTACGACGCCACCGGCGCCGGGCGGCGCATCGCGCGGTTCGTGGACGACCTGTCGAACTGGTACGTGCGCCTGGCTCGCCGCCGCTTCTGGGACCCGGGGGGCGGGGGGCGCCGATACCGGCGCCGCGTTCCTCACGCTCCAGGAATGTCTGATAGCGGTGGCCCAGCTGCTCGCGCCGTTCACCCCGTTCGTCTCCGAGGAGCTGTGGCGGAACCTCGCGGCGGGCCGGGGCGGGCTCCCGGAGTCGGTGCACCTGTCCGACTACCCCGAGCCGAACGGATCCTTGATCGACCGGGCACTGGACGAGGCCATGCGCTCGGCCCGGGAGGTCGTGGAGCTCGGACGGCGGATCCGGAGCGAGTCGAAGGTGAGGGTGCGCCAGCCGCTCCTCGAGGCCGTGGTGCACTACGCGGGCGATCATCAGGTGCTTCGGCCGCTGCTGCCGCTGATCGCCCAGGAGCTGAACGTGAAGCGGGTGCTGTTCGCCGAGTCGGCCGAGCAGCTCGGCCGGTGGCGGGCCAAGCCGAACTTCCGCTCGCTAGGGCCTCGCCTGGGGCCTGCGGTGAAGGAGGTGGCGGCCGCCCTGGCCGCCGACGACGGTTCGCTCGCGGCCCGCCTGGCCGGAGGCGAGCCGGTCTCGGTGCGCACCGCCTCGGGCGAGGTTGCCTTGGAACCCGACGACGTGGACCTGGTACAGGAGACGGCTCAGGGATGGGGCATGGCCGCGGAGGGTGGGCTGACCGTGGCCCTGGAGCTCGAGCTGACCGAGGAGCTCCGGCTGGAGGGGTTGGCTCGCGAGCTGGTGCGGCTGGTGCAGGATGCTCGGAAGGCGGCCGGCCTCGACATCACCGATCGCATCGCGCTCGGCATCCAGACGAGTGGGGACCTCGCGCGTGCGTTCGCGGCGCATCGCGACGACATCGCCGGCGAGACCCTGGCCACCAGTCTCACCGATGGGCTCGTGGCCGATGCGGCGTTCAGTCAGGAAGCCTGGATCGAGGGCTGGCCGCTGACCATCACCCTGGCGAAGGCGTGATGCTCGGAGCCGACACGATCGTGTCGATCAGGGTCCCCGTTCGGGTCCGGCCCTAGTCCTCGCCCCAGAACAGCTCCCGAAGCGAGCGATGCCGGCCCGGGCCGGGCTCGACGGTGCCCCATCGGCGAGCGATTCGGCCGGCGCCGCCACGGCCTCTGCTTCGGCCGGCTCGATCCTGATGACCTGGGACCCCTCGTCCGTGTCCTGGGCGGCCGGCATCGGGGAGTCCGGGGACCGGGCGGCCGCGGCCTGCTCCTTGGCCGCCTTCACCAACCGCCGCACGGACTCGGCATGCTGCTGCACCAGCTGTCCGAGGCTCTGGAGGAACTCGCGCTCCCTGTTGAGGTACGGGGCGATTACCACTCGGGGGTCGGCGGGCCCCGCGCCGGCCGCGGCCAGGATGGCCGCGGCCCCCGCCTCGGCCTCGGCGACGATCGCGGCCGCGTCCGCCCGGGCCCGTTCCAAGATCCCCTCGGCCTCGCGGGAGGCCCAGGTCGCGTCGGCTCCCTCGAGCGACCCGAGGTTCGGGTGGCCGTGGTCCTGCAGGCGGCGGTTCTCCTCCACGAACGCGGCAAGCTCCTCGGTGACGAGGTCCAGGAACTCGTCGACGTCACGCTCGTTGTAGCCCCGGAAGGCCAGCCGGAACTCCTTCTGCTGGACGTCGATCGGCGTCAGCCCAGGACGCGTCGCCGGGGTGGTGAACCCGGCCTCCTGCGTATCCTGCTTCTTCTTCCTCATGCCTTCCCCCAGGGCTAGCAGAACACGGACCGAAGGACGAAGAGGATAACGAACGCGATGAGGGGCGAGAGGTCCAGGCCCACGCCACCCGCTCGGATCGGGGCGATGAGGGCCCGCAGCGGCCGAAGGACCGGGTCGGTCACGTCGTCGATCAGGTCCAGGACCACTCGCAGCGGCCCCGAATAGGGCCGGCGCCATCCCAGGGACATGGCCCAGGAAAGGATGACCCGAGTGAGCAGGATGATCCAGTAGACCGTGAGCAGGACGCACAGCACCTGCGCCAAGGCGCTCTCGGCCCCGATCATGGTGGGCCGGGTGCCGTCGGCAGCGTCCTAGAACTGGTTGTAGAAGGCACCCCCGGCGATCCGTTCCCGATCCTCCGCGGAGACCTCGATGTTCGCCGGTGTGAGGAGGTACACGCGGTTGGCGACCATCTCGATCTTTCCGTCGAGGCCGTAGACAAGGCCCGAGGCGAAGTCGACGAGGCGTCGGGCGATCGTGTCGTCGGTGCTCTGCAGGTTCATGATCACCGGAACGCCGTCCTTGTACCGGTCGGCGATGTCGCGGGCCTCGTTGAACCGGCGAGGCTCGGACTTGTGGATGGATGACGCCGTGGAGCGACGGGAGGGGATCGTGCGCACCAGGCCGATCTCGTCGGGCTCGACCTGCACCTCACGGACAGCACGGGGCCGTTGGAGGCGGCGGACCGGCGCCGCTTCGCCCTGGGCCGCAACGTCATCGAGCTGCTCGAACTCGTCCTCCTCGACGAGGCCGAGGTACGTGAGCGTCTTCTTCCACACGCCTGGCATGTCTCCTCCTACGTACGTGCGGGAGGCCGCTCGCCGAACAGGGCCGTCCCGACCCGGACCATGGTAGCGCCTTCCTCAACCGCAACCTCGTAGTCCATCGACATTCCCATCGAGAGCTCCACGGCCTGGGGATGATTGGCCCTCACCTTCGCCAGGAGCTCGCGGAGGCGGATGAAATATGGCCGCGTGTCCTCCGGGGCCTTCGGCAGGGGCGGCAGGGTCATGAGCCCACGCAGCTCGAGGCCCTCCGTAGCCGACACCTCGTCGGCGAAGGCCATGCATCCCTCCGGCGCCACCCCGGTCCGCTCGCCGGTGAAGTCCACCTCGATCAACGCCGGCATCCGGCGGCCGCGCTGCGCGGCCCGCCGGGCCAGGCGGCCGACGGCGTTGCCGGGCGACAGGGTCTGCACGACGTCGGCGAGATCGGCCACCCGATGGGCCGTGTGGCTCTGGAGGGTCCCGATGAAGTGCCACCGGGGACCCGCGAACGCGTCGCGCTTGGCCTCGAGCTCTCGCACGTAGTTCTCTCCGAAGTCCTCGACCCCGCCCTCGTGGGCCCAACGGACGGCGTCCGCCGGCACCGCCTTGCTCGCCGCGACCAGGCGAACCGCGGCCGGGTCCCGGCCGGAGCGGTCGCACGCCCTGGCGATACCCTCCCGGACACGGGCCAGGTTCGCCAGCACGGCCTCGCGGGAGTCTAGCACCATGAGTGAACAGAACTTGACAACAGTTGAAGGTCGTTGACTCGTTTCACAGGCTGCGGAAGCATCGACCGGCCTACGCTAGCTTCATGGCCAGGGCCAGGTGGCGACCGGTCGAGCCCTCTTGCCTGAAGGAGAAGAACCTGCGTCCCTCGCAGGCGGTGCACAGGCCCGTGTCCTCGACCCGGCGGATGTCCAGCTCCCCCAGGATGGCGGCGGTCGTGGCGACCAGATCCAGGTACCGGCGCCCGCCCCGCCGCTCCGTGACCGCCCCGGCCGGGGAGGCGGCGCCCACCGCCGACGCCACGTCCTCGCCCACCTCGTAGTGGCACGGTCCGACGGCCGGGCCGATGGCCACCATGACCTGAGCCCGGTCCGGGAACAGCGACGCCGCCCTGTGAAGGATGCCGGCGGCCATGCCGCGCCACCCCGCGTGCACCAGGGCCACCCGGCCCACCCTCGGGGCGGCCATCACCGCGATGACGCAGTCGGCCGAGAACCCCGCCACCGGCAGGCCAGCCCGCTTCGTGTGCAGGCCGTCGGCGCCCCGGAGCACGTCGGCCGAGCCACAGAACCCGTCCCCGGCGCGGGCCGGGCCGACGGGCAGGATCGTCGTGCCGTGGACCAGGCCGGGCACGGCGAACGAGGCGATGTCGAACGCCCGGGTCACCCTCCGGCGGTTGGCGGCGACCGCGTCCGGATCGTCGCCCACACTGAAGGAGACGTTCAGCGAAGAAAACGGCGCCCCGCTCACTCCCCCGGTCCGCTCGGCGAAGGCTGCGAGGAACCCGGCGCGCTCCAGGCTGATGGAGACGAGGGCGTGCGCGCCACCTCCCAGGGCTCGTCGCTCGAACCGGCTCACGTGGAGATGTTCGCAGGTGAACCCATGATCTGGCTGCGGGAGGTGAGGGGGGCGGGGGGGCTTGCCCAGAGGCGGGGGAAGGTCGCCTCTCGAAGCTTCGTGCCTCCCCGCCCCACGACCGTCGGCCGCAGGACGAAGGTCCTGCGTTCAGCTCTTCAGGAAGTCCGGGATGTCCAGGTCCTCTTCCGCGTCGAACGGCACCCGCTCGGGCACCGGCTTGAAGATCTCATCCTCATCGTCGATGAGGATCGACGGCACGGGACCCGGCTCCTGTTCCTGCTCCTCCAGACCTCCGGGGACCGACACCGGCTCCTCCAGAAGCCGGGACAGCCGGCCTTCACGACCGGCGCGCTCCACGAGCTTGTCGAAGCCTGCGGCGATGACGGTGACCCGCACCTCCTCGCCCAATGCGTCGTCCACGACCGCTCCGAAGATGATGTTCGCGTCGGGGTGCGCCACTCGCGTGATGGCGTCGGCAGCTTTGTTGACCTCGTGGAGGGTGAGGTCGGTGGGGCCCGCGATCGAAAGGAGCACGCCCCGCGCCCCTTCGATCGAGGACTCCAGCAGGGGCGAGGACACTGCCGCCTTGGCCGCGTCCTCCGCGCGGTTCTCGCCCGACGCGTGTCCGATCCCCATCAGCGCCGAACCCGCCCCCAGCATCACGGCCTTCACGTCGGCGAAGTCGAGGTTGATGAGGCCGGGTGTCGTGATGAGCGAGGTGATGCCCTCGACGCCCTGATACAGGACCTGATCGGCCATGCGGAAGGCATCGACGATCGGCGTGTGGGGGTCGGATACCTGGAGCAGTCGGTCGTTCGGAACGACGATGAGGGTATCGACGGCCTTCTTCAGCTCCGAGATCCCGAGGTCGGCCTGAGTAGCGCGCTTGCGGCCCTCGAACCCGAACGGTCGCGTGACGACGCCGATCGTGAGGGCCCCGGCCTTGCGGGCCAGCTCGGCGACGACCGGCGCTCCCCCGGTCCCGGTGCCGCCTCCCTCACCCGCGGTGATGAAGACCATGTCGGAGCCCTTCAGGAGCTCCTCCATCTCCTCGCGGTGCTCCTCGGCGGCCCGCCGTCCGACCTCGGGGTCGGACCCCGCCCCCAGGCCTCGCGTGGTCTCGCGGCCGATGTCCAGCTTCACCTCGGCATCGGACATCAGCAGGGTCTGGGCGTCGGTGTTCACGGCCACGAACTCCACCCCTCGGAGCCCGGCCTCGACCATGCGGTTGACCGCGTTCACTCCCCCGCCGCCGATGCCTACCACCTTGATCACGGCGAGGTAGTTCTGAGGAGTCTCCATCCTCGACCTCCGCTCCCCCGGGTGCTTCCGCCCCCGGTCTACCTGGGGAAACGCCGCTTCAAACCCCCTCGAATATCAACCTCTAGTTGAGCGTTATTGGTATATCTACTTTACGTTCGACGCGCCACGCTACTCTCAAACTCCAGGTCCGTCAAGGGATATGCCCTGGTCACTGCCCGTATCGCCAGCAAGCGGGGCGGCGGTCCGCGCTCAGCCGAGCGTGGCCGCGGGGGCGTCGGGGCTCGCGACGTTCACGCTCACCACGGAGTCCCCCTGCGCCCTGGCCCACCGAAGGATCCGCCGGGCCGCCATGGTCTTGTCCTTTATCCGCGTTGGGTCCCCGTACTCGACGTGTGACCCACCCGCGAGCTCAACGGAGAGAGTGCCGTCGGCGCCGACCACCGCCCGGACGACGGGGGGCCGGCCGCCTCCATCCAGCCCGGCGACGGCGCGGGCCGCACCTGCCTGCGCCGGCGCGTCCTCCCCGGAAGGGCTCGAGCCGGGTACGAGGACGATCTCGGGGAGCGCAGGATCGGCGTCGACGGTCCCGAGCTCGACACCGTCGGCGGCGAGCAACGTGAAGCCCCGACCGTTCCGGATCATCGCGATGGGGGCGCGCTCCACCACCGAGATCCGGATCGTCCCCGGCAAGCTCCGCGACACCTTGGCCCGGGCCACCCACGGATCGGATTCCAGGCGGCGCTCGACGGCGCCCGCATCGAACCACAGGACGTTCGTCGACGGGGAGAGCGCGGCCAGGCGCACGACGTCTGCGCGCGTCAGGCTCGACGTCCCGACCACCTCCAGATGACGCAGGCGAAGGAGCGACGAGCGCGACGCAACGAGCGAAACCGCGGCGATGGTCACGGCCGCGACGATCACCGTGGCGACCAGTCGCCGGCCGCGAACGTTGCGCGCAAGCTCAGCGAGGCGCGAGGTCGAAGTGACCAACGAGGTGGACCTCCGGATCGAGGTGGACGCCGGACCGGGACTCGACCAGGTCCTGCACCTTCCTGACGAGCTCGACCACGTCAGAGGCCTTGGCCCCCTCGGCGGCCACGATGAAGTTCGCGTGCTTCTTCGAGACCGCCGCGCCGCCCACCGAGAGGCCCTTGCCGCCGGCGTCCTCGATCAGGCGGGCGGCGTGGTCTCCTGGCGGGTTCTTGAAGACGCTGCCGCAGTTCGGCTCGGCCAGGGGCTGCGTGCGCCGCCGCCACTCCCGGGCTTCCTCCATCAGCCTGCGGATGTCCGAGGCGTCCGCGGGGGCGAGGCGCACCGTCCCTCCTACGACCACGGCGTCCGACGGCAGATCGCTGTTGCGGTAGCGGAAGCCGGCCTCGCCGGCGAGGACGACGCGAGCCGCCTGCGTCGTGAGCTCGAAGACGTCCACCGACTCCACCACCTCGGCCACCTCGCGGCCGTGGGCCCCCGCGTTCATCCGGATGGACCCACCGAACGACGCCGGGATGGCCACCCCGAACTCGAGTCCCGTGAGTGCGTGCGACAGCGCCACGCCGGCCAGGGCCGGAAGTGGCATCGCCCCGCCGGCGGTGATCCGGTCCCCGCTCCTCGCGGCCCACCGGTACCCCCGCCCCAATCGAAGGACCAGTCCCTCGAACCCACCGTCGGCGACCAGGATGTTCGACCCTTTGCCGATCACGGCGATCGGCAGGTCGGTCTGGCGGAGGGCCTCGCCCGCCGCGACGAGGTCGCGCTCGGACTCGGGCTCCAGGTACAGGGCTGCGGGACCGCCGATCCGAAACGACGTGAGGCGCGCGAGCGGGAACCCGGTGCGGACGCGCTCGCCGCAGGCCGCCCGAAGGATCGACTCGGCCCGCCGGAGGGCATCGCTCACGATGGACCTCCCAGCCGCTCCAGGACCTCCTCGGTGATCATCGGGATGTCCCCGGCACCCATCATCAGGACGAGGTCGCCCTCCCGCACCTCCGCCACCAGGAAGCGCACCACGTCCCGGCGATGTGGCAGGTACGCGACCCGCTGCCCAGGGGCCGCGGCCGTGAGCGCGTTCACCACCAACTTGCCGGTGACCCCGGGGATGGGGTCCTCGTCCGCGTGGTACACGTCGGTCACCACGGCCAGGTCCACGCCCGCGAGGCTTTCCCCGAGCTCCCGCGAGAGCGCGCGCGTTCGCGTGTAGCGATGGGGTTGGAACACGACCACCACGCGCGAGCGATGATCGATCGGCGCGGCCTCGAGCGTCGTCATGACCTCGGTAGGGTGATGCGCGTAGTCGTCGTAGAACGCTGCACCTCGCACCGACCCCCGGAACTCAAGGCGGCGCTTCACCCCGGTGAACGTGGAAAGCGCTTCCGCGGCCTGCGCCGGCGGCACCCCCACCTCTCGCGCGGCGAGCAGCGCCGCCGTCGCGTCGAGCAGGGTGTGCGCGCCGATCACTTGGAGGCGGAGCTCCACCGATCCGCCGTCCTCCATGGTCACGGTCCCGTGGGCCTGGCTCCCGCCGGCGCCGACCGTCACCCGCACCTCGTTCGCCGGGTCGCGGCCGTACGTGAGCGCGTCGACGCCCGAGCGTTCCAGGACGGCTCGCGTGCCGGGGTCGTCACCGCAGGCCACCACGCGCCCGGCCTGCCGGACGAACCGGGCGAAGGCCGCCTCCACCGCCGGGCGGCCCGCCGGGTAGAAGGCGTGGTGGTCCGCCTCGACGTTCGTGACCACCGCGACCTCGGGGTGGAACAGCAGGAACGAGCCGTCGCTCTCGTCCACCTCCACGACGAACAGGTCTCCTCCGCCGTGCTTGGCCCCGGAGCCGATCTCGTTCAGGTCCCCTCCCACCACGAAGCTGGGGTCCAGGCCGGCTCGCTCCAGGATCATCGACAGCATCGACGTGGTCGTGGTCTTGCCATGGGTGCCGGCCACGGCGAGGGTCCGAAAGTCCGCGGCGAGGGCCGCCAGGACCTGGGCCCGGGCCAGGACGAGCAGACCTCGCCGGCGCGCCTCGCGGAGCTCGACGTTTCGTTCCAGGACGGCCGAGGACACGATGACCGCGTCGGGCTCCCCCACCTGCTCGGGGTCATGGCCCACGAACACCGTGGCCCCCAGGGCCCGGAGCTCCTCCAGCCCTCGGTTCTTCAGGTCGGAGCCGGTGACCTTCACCCCCCGAGCGACCAGCATCCGGGCCAGCGAGCGCATGCCGTAGCCCCCGATGCCGATCAGGTAGGCGGAACGGATGCCCGAGAGATCGGGGACCTCGAGCGTCGCGACGCTGCCGGGCGGCGGAACGAAGTCCTCGCTCATCCCTCGGCCGCCTCCTCCACCACCTTGGCCAGCGCCTGAGCCGCATCGGGCCGGGCCCAGGCCGTGGCGCGCTCGGCCATCGCGCCAAGGCGGGCCCGATCGTCCAGGAGCCCGGCCACGCGGGAGGCCAGGAGCTCGCCGGTGAGGGCGTCGTCCATCACGACCATGGCCGCGCCGGCCCGCTGGAGGGACCTGGCGTTCGCCTCCTGATGCCGGCCCGTGGCGTACGGGTAGGGAACGAGGATCGACGGCACCCCGCACACGGCGACCTCGGCAACGGTGGTGGCCCCCGCCCTCGATACGACAAGATCGGCCACTGCATAGGCCAGTTCCATGCGGTCCAGGAAGGGAAGCGCCCGCACCAGCAACGCGCCCTCCCGAGGCAGCCGCCGCTCGGCCTCCTCAAGGTGCGCGGGCCCCGTGAGGAGCAGCACCTGAAGGTCGCGCCGGTCGCGGAGAAGGCCCAGCGACCCGGCCATGGCACGGTTGAGGTGGAGCGCGCCCTGGCTTCCGCCGAACGCGACCACCGTGGCCCGGCCGGCCTCGAGCCCCAGGGTCGACCGGGCCTCCGCGGCGAACGCCGTCCGGTCGGATCGCACGGCGACGATCTCCTCGCGGACGGGGTTCCCCGTCACCTCGGTGTCGGTGCGCCTGGGGAAGAGGCGCGCCGTCTCGCCGAAGGACAGCGCGACGGTGCGGGCCACCCGGGACAGCGTCCGGTTGGCCAGCCCGGGCACGGCGTTCTGCTCGTGGAGCACCAGCGGGCGCCGAGACCGGATCGCCGCCAGCGAGGCCGGGAGGCTCACGTACCCGCCCATCCCCACCACCACGTCGGCCCGCGCCACCAGGGGACGACACCGCGAGACCGAGCGAAGAGCCCAAAGCGGCGCGGTCGCGGCGCGGGCGGAGACCTTCCTCACGAACGGGCGAGCCTCGACGGCCGTGAACGGGAATCCGGCGGCCGGGACCAGTCGCGCCTCCAGCCCCGTCGCGGTTCCCACGAAGGCGACATCGGCACCGTGGCGCTCGGTCAACTCCCTCGCCAGGGCCAGCGCCGGGAAGACGTGTCCCGCGGTCCCGCCACCCGCGATGACCACCCTCATCCGGTCCGCCTCGCCCGCGCGGTGTCCCCGGTCAGGGAGGCCGGCGTCCCCGCTTTGGCGATGTTCACCAGGATCCCCACCGCGGCGAGCGACACCACGAGCGACGATCCCCCGTAGGAGAGCATCGGGAGCGGCACGCCGGTGATGGGCAACAGTCCGGTGACGGCGCCCAGGTTGACCACGATCTGGAGCCCGAACCACGAGACGATCCCGGAGGCGAGGAGCCGGCCGAACACGTCCGGCGCCCGGGCCGCGATCCGGATCCCGGCGTAGATCAATACCCCGAAGGCGAGCAGCACGACGATCTCGCCCACCAGGCCGAGCTCCTCGCCGAGGATCGAGAAGATGAAGTCCGTGTGCGCGTTCGGCACGTACATCCACTTCTGCCGGCTGGTACCCAGCCCCACGCCGAACCATCCTCCCGACCCCAGCGCGATGAGGGACTGGATCAGCTGGTATCCGGTGTTCTTCGCGTCGGCCCACGGGTGGAGGAACGAGAGGAACCGGGCCCGCCGGTATCCCTCCCCCATGATCAGGGCGAACCCGATCGCCCCGCCCACGATCCCCGCGGCCCCCAGGTAGCGAAGGCGCACGCCCGCAGCGAACAACAACAGGAACACCGAGCCCGCCAGGATCACCGCGGTACCCAGGTCGGGCTGGACGATCACCATCCCGCACACGAGCACCGTGACGGGCAGCAGTGGCAGGGCGAAGTGCGTCGGCTCGTCCATCCGGCTCCACTTGCGGGCCAGGACGGTCGCCACGAACACCACGAGCGCCAGCTTCGCCAGCTCCGAGGGCTGGATGGTCACGGGCCCGAGCGAGATCCATCGTGACGAGCCGTACGCCGCGATCCCTGCTGTCGGGTGGAGCACCAGGGCGAGCAGCACCACCGTGAGCCCAAGGAACGGGACGGCCAGGCGCTGCCACGCGTCGTAGCGCATCCGCGACGTGACGACGAGCGCCACGGTTCCGACGACGGCGTAGGCCGCCTGCCGCTGGAAGAACAGGAAGCTCGAGCCGTACTGCGCGTACGCCGACACCGAGCTCGCCGACAGCACCATGATCAGGCCACCGGCGGTGAGGAACGCGGTGGCCCCCATCAGCATGGTGAGGTTCCGTCGTCCCGCTACCTCCGACGCAGACCGGGGCCGGAGGCCGGCCTCGGTCGGCCTCACCAGGCGGAGACCACGGGCGCCCGGCGCGACCACCTCAACGCGAGCCATCGGCGTCCTCCTCGCCAAGCCGCCGGGCGGCCTCGGCGAACCGCTCGCCGCGCTCGACGTAGTCGCGGAACATGTCCCAGCTGGCGCAGGCCGGCGCGAGCAGGACGGTGCCGCCCGCGGGGGCCAGCTCGAACGCCTCGCGCACGGCCTCCTCGATCGAACCGGCTTTGCTCACCGGCACCCGGCCCTCGAAGAGCATCGCGATCTCCGGCGCGGCCTCTCCCATGGCCACCATCCCCGCCAGGGCGGGCGTGGCCTCGGCGAGCGGCGACAGGTCCGCCCCCTTGGCCATGCCTCCGGCGATCAGGACGACGTCTCGCCGCCCCGCAAGCGCGTGGAGCGCCGCGTGGACGTTCGTGGCCTTCGAGTCGTCGAGGAAGGCGATGGAGCCAACCCGCGCCACCTCCTCGCCCCGGTGCGGGAGGGGACGCATCCGCCGAAGGCCATCGGCCACGGCTCCCGGGTCCAGCCCGAACGACAAGGACGCGGCGGCTGCCGCGGCGGCATCGGCCCGGAACCCCTCGGCGTCCGACCCCGGAACCCCCAGGGGAGCCTCACCGTCGATCCGGGCGACGAGCTCCCGGCCGACGAAGCCGACCTCTCCCTCTTGCGGCGATCCCGTCCGGAACCAGACCACCCGGCACGGCGCGGCGGCGGAGATCTCGGCCCCCCGCCCGTCGTCGGCGTTGCCGACGTGGACGTCGTCCTCGTCCTGGAGCTCGTAGACGCGCGCCTTGGACTCCGCGTAGCGCTCGAACGACCCGTGCCAGTCGATGTGGTCCGGCGCCACGTTCAGCAGGACCGATACTTTGGGATGCAGCCAGTGATGGAAGCGGAGCTGGAACGAGGAGGCCTCCACCGCAAACGCCGCGTGTCCCTCTCGCGCTGCCAGCGAGAAGGCGTGGCCGATGTTGCCGCACGCCACCGCGTCCAGGCCGGCGGCCTGCATCATCGTCGCGACCATCACCGTGGTCGTGGACTTGCCATTCGTCCCTGTGACGGCGACGTACGGCGCGCGGCACAGCTGCGCGCCGACGTCCAGCTCGCTCCAGATGGCAACGCCCCGCTGCTCGGCCCATCGCAGGACCGGCGCGCCCTCCGGCACGCCGGGGCTGGCCACGACGGCGGTGACGCCATCCAGGTGCGAGGGTTCGTGGCCGCCCGTCAGGACCTCCACGCCGAGCGCGCGGATCTCGTCCGCCCCCGCTACCTCCGGCCGCTCCTCGGTCACGCGGACGATCGCTCCCTCGTCTGCCAGGACCCGGGCGGCGGCGCGGCCGGCGACGCCGAGCCCCACGACCAGGACCCGCTCGCCCGCGAACGCCTTCGTCCCCTTCACCGCCCCTCGTCCGCGAGCCTCGAACCTCATCCCGTGCCACCGCGTGCCAGGAAGTCCGCGTAGAACAGCCCGATGCCGATGGCAACGCACATCCCGGCGATGATCCAGAACCGCACGATGACGGTGAACTCCGGCCAACCGGCCAGCTCGAAATGATGGTGGATGGGGGACATCCGGAAGATCCGCCGCCCGAACCCTCGGAACGCGATGACCTGGAGGATGACCGACGTCGTCTCCAGGACGAACAGGCCCCCCAGCACCACGAGCAGGAGCTGCGTGCTGGTGACGATGGCGAAGGCGCCGATCAGCCCTCCGAGCGCGAGCGCGCCCGTGTCGCCCATGAAGATCCGGGCCGGCGCGGCGTTCCACCACAGGAACCCCGCGACCGCGCCGACGGCTCCGCCCGCGACGATAGCGGTGTCGAGGGCGGCGTTGACCGCGACCGGATAGCAGGCGTCCTCCACCCCCAGCACGGTGCACGGGTGCCGGAACTGCCAGAAGGCGATGTAGACGTAGGCCGACAGCACCAGGATGGCCGTGCCCGAGGCCAGACCATCGAGCCCGTCGGTGAGGTTCACCGAGTTCGATGACGACGCGAGGATCAGGAACACCCACAGGTAGAACCCGAGCCCAAGGTTCACGCCCGTGTCGCGGATGAACGTCAGGTCGGTCGGAAGGTGCCCGGCCTTCACCGCGATCAGCCCGAACAGCAGGGCGACGAGAGCCTGGCCGGCGACCTTAGCCGCTTTCGACAGCCCGAGCGACCGTTGCCGGCGGACCTTGATGAGATCGTCGACGAACCCGACGAGCCCGAGGCCGATGGCGGCGAACAACACCGAGAGGCCCGCGGCCGTCACCGTGCTGAACACAACCCGCGTCACGAGGTAGGAGGCGACCATCCCCGCGATGATCACGGTCCCTCCCATCGTCGGCGTCCCCATCTTCTCCAGATGGGTGTGCGGGCCGTCCTCCCGGATGTGCTGGCCCCACCCCCACAGGCGGAACGCCCGGATGGCCACCGGCGTGCCGAGGAGCGTCACTGCCAGGCCCACGGCGGCGGCGAGCAGGATGGCCCTCACCGAAAGGCCTCCGCCACCGCCTCCAGCCCGGCCACCCGCGACCCCTTGACCAGGACCACGTCCCCGGCCCTGGCCCACGCGCGAACGTAGGCGGCGGCCTCGGCTGGCGTGTCGACCATGGCCACGCTTTCCGGCACCGCACCTTCGCGGACGGCGGCCGCCGCCACGGTGCGCGCCTCCGGGCCCACCGTCACCAGGCGGTCCACACCCAACCGGACTACCAGCTCTCCCACTCGCTCGTGCTCCTTCCTCGAGATCGGCCCCAGCTCGGCCATGTGCCCCAGCACCGCGGCCAGGCGGCCGTCCCGGGCGATCCATCGGGCCGCCCGGAGCCCCGCCGCCATGGACTCCGGGTTCGCGTTGTACGCGTCGTTCACCACCCGCACGCCGTCCTCGGTGGTGAAGGTCTCCATCCGCCACCTGGAGACGCCCACCCCCTTCAGCCCCGCGGCGCACTCCGCGGCCGACAGCCCCAACACGACCCCGCAGGCCGCGGCGGCGAGCGCGTTCGACACCATGTGCTCACCTGGCACCACGAGCTCGACGTGCTCGCGCTGGTCCCCGACCAGCAGGTCGAAGCCCGCCCTCCCCCCGTCGTCGAGCGCCACGTCCTCGGCCCGAACGTTCGCGTCCGACGACAGCCCGAACGTGACGACGCGCGCCTTGGTCCGCCGGGCCAGGTCGCGGACCAGGGCGTCGTCGGCGTTGAGGATCGCCGTCCCGACATCGGTCAGGGCCTCGACGGGTTCGGCGGACGCCTCCACGATGGCCTCCCATGATCCGAAGGCCTCCATGTGCGCGACCCCGACGTTCGTCACCACGACGGCGTCGGGTTGGGCCACCCTGCACAGCGCGGCGTGGTCGCCGATGCGACGGGCCCCCATCTCGGCCAGCACCACCTCCACGCCCTCCGGCGCGCCCAGCAACGTGAGCGGGAGTCCGATCTCGTTGTTGAACGACCCCGGGCTGGCGTGCGTCAGGAACGCCGTCGACAGGATCGAGGCCGCCAGATCCTTCGTGGAGGTCTTCCCGTTCGCGCCGGTGATCCCGATCACCGTGGCGTCGGGCATGTGCGGGCGCTCGTCGGCAGCCAGCGCCAACAGGGCCCGACCCGAGTCGGCCACCTCGATCACCGGCTCCGCCTGAACCGGCCGGTGCACCACCGCGCCGGCCGCGCCGCGAGAGAGCGCGTCGACGACGAAGTCGTGGCCGTCACGCTGCCCGCCCCGGAGGGCGAAGAACAGCGAGCCCGGCCCCGCCTCACGGCTATCGGTGACGACCGCGGTGACGGTTGCGTTCGCGCCGCGGACGCGACCGTCCACGGCCCGTGCCACGTCGGACATCGGCCGCGGCCTCACGCCGTCCCCCGGATCGCCCGGAGCTCATCGGCCGCGACGATCCGGTCGTCGAACGGCACGGTGCGGTCGGCAAACTCCTGGCCGGTCTCGTGTCCCTTCCCGGCGATGACGACGACGTCGCCCTCGCCGGCCTCCAACACCGCGAGCTTGATCGCGGCGCGGCGCTCCGGCTCGATCACGTAGCGACCCCCGCCATCCTTCGCGCCGGGCTCGATCTCCGCGATTATCGCGAGCGGGTCCTCGCTCCGCGGGTTGTCGCTCGTGATCACGGAGAAGTCGGCCAGGCTCGTGGCCGCCCTTCCCATCAGGGGACGCTTGGCCCGGTCTCGGTCCCCGCCGCACCCGAGCACCACGATCAGCCGGCCCGCCGCGAGCGATCGTGCCGCCCGCAGCACGTTCTCCACGCCGTCCGGCGTGTGCGCGTAGTCCACGACGACGAGGAAGTCCTGCCCCTCCTCCACCGTCTCGACGCGGCCCGGCACCCCCCGGACGTCCGCGATGCCCCGGGCCGTGACGTCGTCCGGGATCCCCAGGGTCCTGGCCGTCGCCAGCGCGGCCAGGCAGTTCTCGACGTTGAACCCACCCCGGAGGAAGGAGCGGATCTCGAGGTCCCCGACGTGGAACGAGATTCCCGAGCGCGTGGCTCGGACGTCCGTGGCTCGGACGTCGGCTCCCGGCCCCTGACCGAACGTGACGGTGGGGAGATCCGGGCGGAGGAGTCGGCGGCCTTCAGGGCTGTCGAGGTTCACGACGGCCCGCTCCGACAGCTCCGGGGTGAACAGGCGGGCCTTGGACTCGAAGTACTCCTCCATCGACGCGTGGTAGTCCAGGTGATCCTGGCTGAGATTGGTGAACACCGAGCACTGAAAGCGGATGCCGTCGATCCGGTGCTGATGCAGCCCGTGCGACGACACTTCCATGGCCACCGCCTCCACCCCAACGTCGGCCATCCGGGCCAGGAGGCGATGCAGGTCGGGGGCCTCGGGTGTCGTCCTGGGGAAGGGGACCGGCTCTCCGTCGATCCGAAGGCCCGTCGTCCCGATCAAACCGGGGACCCGGCCGCTCCTTCGGAACACCGACTCGAGCAGGTACGTGGTCGTGGTCTTCCCATTCGTCCCGGTGACGCCGACGATGGCCAGGCGGTCGCCCGGACGGCCGAAGAAGGCCGCCGACACCGGGCCCATGGCCTCGCGTACCGACGGCACGCGGACCTGCGCGACATCGAGCGGCAGCCACCGTTCGACCATCAGGGCGATGGCCCCTCGCGCCGCGGCCTCCGAAGCGAAGTCGTGTCCGTCGCGCCCCGAGCCGGGCACGCAGAAGAACAGGCTGCCGGGGACGGCGTCCTGCGAGCGGTACACCACGTCCACCACGTCCACCGATCGATCGCCCTGGACCTCGTGCCGCGCGATCGACACGACGAGGTCGGCGAGGGGTCGGGCCGGGGGAAGGCCGAGCGCAACCAAGTCATCCGAGCTTATCGTCCGCACCCCCCCGCGCCCTGCGACGGTCATCGGACGGGGAAGGCGTGGGGCGGAGGCGGCAGGGCCTTCCCCGGTGCGATCCCCAGCCGCTCGATCGCGTACCGGGCCACCTGTTGGAACAGCGGGGCCGCGGCGATCCCCCCGTACACGGTCGTGGGCCGGTCCAGGATGGCAGCGATCACGACCTTGGGGTCGGAGGCCGGCAGATAGCCGATGAACGAGGCGAACGAGCGGTCGGAGTAGTAGCCGCCGGTCGGCTTGGGGATCCGCGCGGTCCCCGTCTTGCCCGCCACCCGGAAGCCGGGGATCTGCGCGGCGGTCCCGGTCCCGTCCTTCACCGCGTAGGCCAGCATCCGGGTGACCATCTGCGCGGTGGCCTCGGAGACCACCCGGCGGGTACGCGATGGAGTGGCCGGGTGGAGGATGCCTTCGGGGTCCACGGTGCCGCGGACCAGACGGGGCTGGACCCACACCCCGCCGTTCGCGATCGTCGCGTACACCGAGATCATCTGGAGCGGCGTGACCGCGATGCCCTGGCCGTAGGCCATGGTGGCCAGGCTGGTGTCGGACCACAGGTACAGCGGCAGCATCATGCCGGATGACTCGCCGGGGAACCCGATCCCCGTGGCCTGGCCCAGCCCGAACTTCGACAGGTACGTCGCGAGGCGCGCCGCGCCGAGGCGCTCCGCCACCTCCACCGCGCCGATGTTGCTTGACTGCGCCACGATGTCGCCGAGCGTCATCTCCTCCACGCCGTGCCGGTGGGCGTCGTGGATCACGAAGTCGCCCACCCGCATCTTCCACGGCACCGACAGCAGCTCGTCGAGCGGCAGGGAGCGCTCCTGGACCGTTGCGGCGGCGGTGATCACCTTGTTCACCGACCCGGGCTCGAAGACGTCGGTCACGGCCTTGTTGCGCCAAGTGGCCGGCTTTGCGGTGGCGAACTCCTTCGGGTCGAACCACGGGAAGGTCGCCATCGCGTAGACGTCACCCGTTTGGGGGTTCATGGCGATGACCGTGCCGCCTATCGCATGGTTCGCCTTCACCGCCTCCTCCAGGGCGGCCTGCACCTGGAACTGGAAGTCGCGATCCATCGTGACCACCAGGTCGGAGCCCGGGACGGGCGGCCGCTCCGCGTCGATCCCCCCCACGATGGGCTGTCCCGTGGGGTCGAGCTCCTGGGTCCGCTCGCCTGCCTTTCCCGCCATCACGCCCTGGTACTCGAGCTCCAGCCCGGCGAGGCCGACCCCGTCCACCCCGACGAACCCCAGCACCTGAGGAGCCAGGGGGCCGGCAGGGTAGGCGCGCCGGCTCGAGGGGAGGAACCCGAGGCCGGGAAGGTGCATCCGCTCCAGCCGCCCCGCGGTCTTCAGCTCGACCTGGCGAGCGAGGTAGACGAATGTCGTATCGGCCGTGAGCTTGGGAAGGAGGTCGAGGACCTTCAGGTGGAGGATCCGCGAGAGCTTCTGCGCCACGGCCCATGGATCGGTGACGTACCGGGGGTCGACGTAGACGTCGCGGGCCGGGAGCGAGATGGCCATGGCCTCGCCCGAGCGGTCCAGAACCCTTCCCCGGGAGGCCGGCAACGTCAACGTGTGCAACCGCTGGTCCAGCGCATAGGACCGGTACGCCCGGGCCTGGCTGACCTGGAGCACGGAGAGCCGAAGGACGATCGCTCCCATGGCCAGCGCCAGCACCGCGAACAGCGCGATCAGGCGCCGCATGGGGGGGCGCTTCACGGGAGTGCCTCGCTCAGCCACCCCGTCGAGTGGTCGTGGTCCGCGGCCCCGGCCGGCGCCGTCGGTCTCGCGGCGGGCACGTGGAGGAATCGGATCTCGTCGGGGAGACGCATGCCGTGGCTGCGAGCCCAGGCGGCGATCCGGCCGGGAGCGGACAGGGCGGCCTGCTGCCGCGTGAGCTCCACGTTCTCCTGCGTCAGGACCCCGACCCGTTGCTCGAGGTCGTCCACGCGAAAGGAGCTCTGGGCGAGCAGGGCGTTCAGCGCGACGAGGCCGAGGACCATCGACCCCACCAGCACCGAGCAGAGGATCAGGAACCCGGATCGACTGCGCCGGGTTCGGTGGCGGACTCCGGTGGAAACACGCGGAGGCGCCGGCGGGCGGGCCGGGGCCCTCCGGGGGGTGGAGCGGGGCCTGCGCGAGGGCGCCGACGCCGGGGCGCGTGCGGGCACGGCGCGCGCGGGCAGGGCTCGGGCCGGCTGGCTCACGCTGCGGCCCCGCGCGACCTCGGGTCCGTCACCTCTGTGGGCCGCGGCTCGTCGTCATCCACCAGCTCGGCGGCCCGGAGCTTGGCGCTCCTTGCCCTGGGGTTTCGGGCCGCCTCCTCCGGGGCGGGGCGAAGGGGCTTCTTGGTGAGCGGCCGCAGCCTCGGCTCGCCGGCCACGAACCGCTTCACCAGCCGATCCTCGAGCGAGTGGTAGGAGATGGCGACGACGCGGCCACCGGGAGTGAGGAGACCCACCGCTCGAGGCAGGGAAGCGGCGAGCTCCTCGAGCTCCCGGTTGACCGCGATGCGAAGCGCCTGGAACGTCCGGCGGGCGGGGTGGGGGCCGCCCCGCCGCCTTCCAACAGCGCCCGCAACCACCCGGGCCAGTTCCTCGGTCGTCTCGATGGGCCGTCGCGCGCGTGCGCGCGCGACGGCACCCGCGACCTTCCTGGCCCGGCGCTCTTCGCCGTACTCGAACACGATCCGCGCCAGCTCTTCCTCCGAGGCCGAGTTGACGAGGTCAAGCGCGCTCTCGGTCCCCTTCTCGCCGGCGCCGCCCATCCGCATGTCCAGGGGACCCGACACGCGGTAGCTGAACCCTCGCTCGGCTCGCTCGAGCTGCATCGTCGAGACGCCGAGGTCGAACAGGACGCCGTCCGCCAGGTTCCCCGCGGGCACCTCAGAGAACCGAGCGTGGACGGCGACGAACCGATCGCCGAAGGGCGCGAGCCGCGCCGAGGCGAGCGCGATGGCCTCGGGGTCTCGATCGATCCCCACCACCCGTTTCACCCCGGAACGCAGAAGGGCTTCCGCATGTCCGCCCCCGCCGACGGTCATGTCGATCACGGTCTCGCGTCCTCCCAACAACCCGACAACCTCCTCGACCATGACCGGCTCGTGTTCCCTCTCCCTGCCGCCCACATCCGACACCCGTGTGGCCTCATCCCAGGACCCGGACCGCGAGCAGCCCGAGGGCCACGTAGACGGCCATCGTCGCGGCCGACAACAACAGCAGTTGGAGGCTCTGGCCGACCTCCCGTGACAGCGGTCCCTTCATCGATCGCCTCCTGCATCGAGCGTCCCCGCCTGGTACGCGCCACCATGCGTCTGCTCGTAACGATCGTGGGCGGTGCGGTCCCAGACCTCCATCCGGTCGTAGACCCCCACGATCACGGCCTCCTTGCCGATACCGACCTCGCCTCGCAGCTTCTGGGGAATCAGCAGCCGGCCCTGGGCGTCCAGCTCAATCGGCTCGGCCTTGCCGAAGAACATCCGGGCATAGGCCCGGGCCTTCGCATCGGACAACGGGCGGCCCCTGACCTCGCCGGCCCGGGCCTCCCACTCGGCCTTGGGGAAGCAGAACAGACAGCCGTCCTGCCCCAATGTCAGGATCGCGCCATCGGCGAACACTGCGCGGAACCGGGCGGGCAGGCTGATCCTGCCCTTGGGGTCCAGCTGATAGCTGTGCGTGCCGAGCAGTTCGGCCACGCGTCCTCCCCTTCTCCTCCACAGAGCTCCACTCTTATGCCACTGGCGCTCCACCAAGTCAAGGGTCGAGGACGGTGAAAACCCGCCACAGGGGCCCTTTCGGAGTGGAAGGAGAGGGATGCCGAGGGATCAGGAGCCGGACCGGTCGACGGCGCGGCGGCCGGCTAGGCCAGGAAGGGCTCCCACTCGGGATCCAGACGACCGAGCGACAGCCGGAACCCGTCGGCGGGAGCGAAGGGCCGGCGCAGGAGGCGCAGCCCGGCGTCCTCGGGCCTGCGGTTCTCCTTCCTGGAGTTGCAGCGGCGGCATGCCGCGACCACGTTCTCCCAGGTGTGTTCCCCGCCCCGCGACCGAGGCACCACGTGATCCAGGTTCTCCGCCGCGGCGCCGCAGTACTGGCAGGACCAGCCGTCCCTGGCGAAGACGGCCCGCCTTGTGAGGGGGGCCTGAGCCCGGTACGGCACCTTGACGAAGTACCGGAGCCGGAGCACCGACGGGGCCTCGATCTCGTAGCGCTCGGAGCGGAAGATCATCCCGTTGGACACGATGACCTCGGCCTTGTCCTTGAGGACGAGCACCACCGCCCTCCTGGCCGTCACGACCGCCAGAGGCTGGTGGGACGCGTTGAGGACGAGCGCTCTTCCCATGCGGGACCTGCGGCGAGTATAGCGAGCGGACCCCTGGAATCCGCCCGAGGTGCTTGAATCGGCCAAATCGCAGGGTTGTAATCCGGCCGAAGGCGGCGGGTGGATCGTGTCCGAGGGATCAGGACGCCTGAAGTAGCGAACAAGGGGCCGCGCGGGGCGTCCAGCAGCTCGGGTCGGACCGCCCCCGCCTTCGTTCGTCCCCTGTCCCCTACGTCGGCCCTGTCGATGGCAAGTTCCGAAGAGCCCCCGAGCCCAGAGCTCCCGGCGGGGTGGAACGGGCCGGCGCCTTCGGTCGGTCGAACGAAGGAACCGGGGGCCGTCCGGCCGCGTACACCCCGGTAAGATGGCTCTCCCAGCCGGGGAGGTGGTCGTGGAGGCGCGCGAGAAGACGGAGGCCTGGCAGCGCTTCGCGGAGCGCTTCAGCGAGGTCGAGGCAAACGTCGAGAAGGTCGTCCAGGGCAAGCACCGCGAGATCCGGCTGGCGCTCGTCACGATGGTCGCCGAGGGGCACGCCCTCATCGAGGATGTCCCCGGCGTTGGCAAGACCATGCTGGCGAAGACCATCGCCCGATCCATCGATTGCTCGTTCCGTCGCATCCAGTTCACGCCCGACCTGCTGCCGACCGACATCACCGGCGTGAACGTGTTCAACCAGGAGCGAGGGGACTTCGAGTTCAAGCCCGGCGCGATCTTCGCCAACATCGTCCTGGGCGACGAGATCAACCGGGCCAGCCCCAAGACCCAGTCCGCCCTCCTGGAGTGCATGGAGGAGCGGCAGGTCACGATCGACACCGAGACCTACCAGCTGGGACAGCCGTTCATGGTCATCGCCACCCAGAACCCCATCGAGCACGAGGGCACGTACCCGCTGCCCGAGGCGCAGCTCGACCGGTTCATGATGCGGATCGCCATCGGCTACCCCTCGGCCGACGTGGAGGCCGAGATCCTGGCCACCCACGGCGTCCGGTCCACGCTGACCGACATCGGGCCGGTGACCGACGCGCTCGGCGTCCGCGAGATGATCGACATGGCCCGGCAGGTGCACGTCTCGCCACAGGTCCGCCGGTACATCGTCGACATCGTCGAGGCCACCCGGACGCATCCCGACGTGTACCTGGGAGCCAGCCCCCGAGCCTCGATCATGCTCCTGCGGGCGGCCAGGGCCATGGCCGCAGCCCAGGAGCGCGACTACGTCATCCCCGACGACGTGAAGGGCTTGGCCCTGCCGGTCCTGTCCCACCGCGTGATCGTGACCGCCGACGCGGTGATGAGCGGGCGGACCGCCGGCGCGGTGCTGGCCGAAGTGGTGAACGACGTCACGGTCCCGGTCACCGGAAAGGCCTGACCCGTGCCCTCCGGGCGCGGCGTGGTGGTGTTCGCCGCCGGCATCGGCCTGTGGCTCGCCGCACGGGTGGCCGGATCGGCCAGCCTCCACATGGTGGCCGTCGGCCTGGTCGTCCTGCCGTTCGCCGCAGCGCTGTTCGCCCGGTGGAGCCGGTTCCGGGTTCGGGTCCGGCGCCGCCTGTCCGACCAACGGGTGGCCCCGGGCCAGCGTGTCACCGTGGAGCTCGAGGTGGAGAACGAGTCGCCCGTCTGGACCTCCTTCCTTCTGCTCGAGGACCGCATCCCCCGTCCCCTCGGCAGGGCTGCCCGGCTGGTGGTCGCGGGGATCCCGCCGCGAGGCAAGCAGCGCGCCACGTACACGCTGGCCCCCGAGGTCCGGGGGCGCTATTCGCTCGGGCCGCTCACGGTGGACGTTTCCGACCCCTTCGCCCTGACCAAGCTTCGGATCGGCTTCGATCAGCGGGACGACCTCGTCGTGACCCCCGAGATCGAGCGCCTGGAGGCCGGCCCGGCCTCTCCCTTCGGGGGGGCGAGTGGGCTGTCCCTCGCCAAACACCTGTTCCGAACGGGCGAGGAGTTCTACACGATGCGCCCGTACCAGGAGGGCGACGACCTCCGCCGCATCCACTGGCCGAGCGTTGCCCGGTCGAATCAGCTGATGATCCGCCAGGACGAGTCCACTCGTCGGTCCACGGGGGTGATCTTCCTCGACACGCGCGAGCCGGCCGTCGGATCGAGCCACACCCCATGCTTCGAGAAGTGCGTGTCGGCCGCCGCGTCGACCGGCGCCCTGCTGTCTCGGTACGGCTTCTCCATCCGCCTGGCCACGTCGAACATGCCCCCCACGACGGTCACCGAGGACCAGATGCTCGAGGCGCTCGCCGGAGTGGGACACGTGACGTCGAGGGCCCTCTCGGAAGGCCTCACCCGGTTGCGGTCGGTCGCGGCGGGCGACACGACGCTCGTCGTCGTGACCGCCCCGCCGCAACCGACCGAGCTCACCTCGCTGGTCCGCGCGGGCGTCGTGTTCGGACCCAAGCTCGCGATCCTGGTTTATCCGATGGACCCGCACGATCTGCCGCCCGACCGGCAGGCCCAGCTGGAGGGTCGGGCGTCGTCGGCTCGCTTGTCCTTGTCCAGATCCGGATGGGAGGTGCTCGTCCTCCCGCCAACGGGAAGGCTTCGTGACGCATGGCAGCACAGCAGGAACCCACTCCCCGAGCTCACCGGCTCCTCGCGCTAGGCGCCGTCGGCCTGCTGGCCGCGGCCACCGCGATCGCCTTCGGCCGCGTGTTCGTCGGCCACGGCGCGACCTGGAAGCTCCTCGCGGCCGGCCTGGCCTCGGTCGCGGTGGGCGGCCTCCTCGAGCGACGGAGCCTGGTCCTGGCCACCCTGGCCAGCGGGCTGTGCCTCCTGGTGGCGCTGGCGGTGCTGGTCTTCCCCCAGACCACGTGGGTCGGACTCCCAACCACGGAGACGCTGGGCGCGATCCGCGACGCCCTCGAGCGCGTGGGACAGCAGGCCCGGGTGCAGGTGGCGCCGAGTCTGCCGCTCGCGCCCCTCCTGCTCGCGGCCGTGACCGCGGTGTGGACCGCGTCGTTCTCCGCCCACGCCTTGGCCATCCGGGCGGGAAGCCCGTTGCTCGCCGTTCTGCCGTCGGTGGCCCTGGTCGGCTTCGCCGACACCGTGATGCAGGACGGTGCGCGACCCGGATACGCGATCATCCTGCTGTCGGCGGTCCTGTTCGTGTCGTTCGTCGACGGGATCCGACGCATCCGCCAGTGGGGGCCCGTGTGGGGGCCGCGAGGCAGGCCCCTGTCCGCCGCCACCGGACACGGAGCACGGAGGGTCGCAACCCTAGCTGTGGCGGTCTCCGTCCTCGTGCCCGGGATCCTGCCGGGGTTCCGTTCGTTGGCGCTGGTGGACTTCTCCACGGCCGGGGGCAATCAGGTCCACATCGACCCGTTCGTGTCGATCAAGGCCCAGCTCCAGCGGCGGGACCCCGTCAACCTCTTCCAGGTCACGTCGGTGGACGCGAGCGGCGACCCCCGGGCCGCGTACTGGCGCCTGTACGCGCTCGACCAGTTCGACGGGACGACATGGCGGAGCTCGGACCCCGATGGCGAGCAGGGGCAGATCCTTTCGACGCCAGCCAACCTCGCGCCGGGCCTGCCGTCCGGCCCGGCGATCGACCAGCGGTACCGGATCCTCACGGACTTCGTGGACCGGTGGCTGCCCATGGCGTATCCGCCGCAGACCGTGAGCGTGCCGTTCGGCCTCATCCGGTACGACCCCGAGCTCACCGCAGCCGTGGCACCGGACACCTTCGGCGAAGGCTTCGAGTACTCGGTGCGATCGCAGCTGGTTTCGCCCACGCCCAAGGAGCTCGACGCGGTCTCCGTCGCGCCCTCGGACCTCCAGGGCATCGGCGTGCCGGATCGCTACACGTTCGTCCCCGATAACGTCCCCCCCGCCGTGCGACAGATCGCCGAGGCATGGACGGAGGGCGCCACGACTCCTTATCGCAAGGTCCTGGCCATCCAAGAGCACTTCGTGTCCTCCGGGGCGTTCCGCTACTCGCTCGACGTCCGGCCCCGAGCCGACGCGAACGCGTTGGTGGACTTCCTGACCGGGACCAGGACCGGGTTCTGCCAGCAGTTCGCCGCGGCGATGGCCATCCTGGTCCGCGAGCTGGGCATCCCGGCCCGGGTGGCCGTGGGCTTCCGGCCTGGATCCCAGTCGGGCGACACGTTCACGGTGAGCACCGAGGACGCCCACAGCTGGGTGGAGGTGCTGTTCCCCGGCTACGGGTGGCTCCCGTTCGAGCCGACGCCGGGAGGGTGGAGGAGTCCCCTGGCTACAGCAGGCTCCTACCTCTCGCCGCAGACGCCGGGGACGTGCCCCCCCTCCCAGCCGGGCTGCGCCGCGGGCGGGGAGACCACCGCCGGGTCCGGGACCACGGGTGGGGGCCTGACCGGCAAGCTCCAGCAGGTGGAGTTCTCGGTCCGGGACGAGGGCGGCCGGCGGGGGCGGGGCGGCATCGACGGAACCACCGTCCCGGGCGCCGGGTATTCGATCCCGTTCCGTCTCCTGTTCCTCGCGCTGCTTGCGCTCGCCGTGCTCCTGCTCGTGACCGTACCTATCGTCAAGGCCGCCTGGCGAAGGAGGATGATGCACGGCGCCAGGGACCCCGACGCGCTGGTGCTCCGCGCGTACCGGGTGTTCGACGGCGAGGCCGCCGATCTCGGACTGGGCCGGGCGGATGGGGAGACGCTCACCGAGCACCGCGATCGGCTGACCGCGGTGGTTCGCTTCTCCGACGGTCACCTGGACCGCCTCACCGCGGCGGCCATCCGGGCGGCCTATTCCGGCCGGTCGACCACCGAGGCCGAAGCGCGAGAGGTCCTGCACGATGCTCGGACGGCGATCCGGGACATCCGCTCCGACGCCGGGTTGCTGAGACGGCTGCGAGGGGTCTACCGGCCGGGACTGTAGGCCCTAGCGGCGGGTCTGGGCGTGGGCCGCGGCCTCCCTGAGGCCCCTGACGAACCGGTCCCGGTCCTCCCGGAACTGGCCCACCTTGACCTCGACCCCCGAGGCGATCTCGTCGATGGCCACGAAGAAGGCCAGCTGGCCTTCGCGGAGGGCGTCCAGGACCTCCCCGTTCCGCCTGGCCACCTTGAAGATGCTCACCCCGTCCGTGATGAGCTTGACCTCTGACAGGTGCCGGTCCAGAGCGGCCCGCCGGTTCAGGTAGTCCCAGGCCCGACGGACCCGCTGGAGCGACATCCCGCCATCGAGGAGCGACTTGACCACCTTCAGGGCGACCAGGTCCCGGAAGGAGTACATCCGCGGGACCCCCGGCCGTCCGCCCGTTCCCTGGACGGATGGCGTGACGAGCTTGATCTGGTCCCAGTAACGGAGCTGTCGGGGAGTGCAACCGGTGAACTTCGTGGCCTGATGTGCGGTAAACCCCTCCATCCGACGTGCGCCCTCCGACGACTCGTCACCCACCAGCGAACCTGCCAGCCCGTCAGCTCGTCGAGGGGGAAGGTCCCGACATGCCCATGACGTTCACACCTCGGGGGAAGGTGAGCGTTGTTCTACTGCGACGCGCGGTGTCGTGGCAAGTGCGCAGGATGATCGGGGCGCGCGGCCGTCGGTTCGTCGGCGCGGCGTGGGTCGATGGTTCAGCGGATCACTGCGGAGGGGGCGGCTCGGAAGGCCCTCGCATGCGACCGGACAGCCGGGCCAGCAGGGCCGCGATGGAGAACCGCCCCGACTGCTGCATCGCCCGGACCTGGTCCCTGCCGAGCTGTTTCAGGTAGCGGTAGATCAGGAGCGACGAGACCAGCATCACGCCGAAGCCGGCGGCGGCGATCCACAGCGACACCGGGAACAGCATCAGCATGATGAAGCCGGCCAGGAACGCGAGCGAGGACCATCGGATACGCCGGGCCAGGTGGGTGTACAGCGAGGTGCGGGACACGGCCTCGACCAGACGGGGATCCTCCTCGGCCAGCCGTTTCTCGATCTCCTCGAGGATCTGTTGCTCGTGCTCGGAGAGCGGCATCGGCTCCTACCTGTGTACCAGCGATCCCATTATAGGAAGGAGAACCTTTCCGGATGAAGGGCCCATTCCCGTGCTAGTCCATCGGCGGCCTGGCCGGCGTCCTTCAGTCCTCTGCGATCACGGCTTCGGCCGGCCGGATCCGCCGCTCAGCGGGGTCGCCGGTCGATGAGGGTGGCCGGGCCGGCGGCCCCCCGTCCGAACCGCCGCTCGATCCGGTCCACGGCCCGCTCCACGTCGCGCCACCGTTCTCCCCGGAGCAACGCCAGCTGCTCGGCCCCCGCGGGCAAGAGCCCGGTGGCCGCCACGCCCAGCAATCGCACACGCCGGCGCGCGCCGGGCAGGCCCCGGTACAGCTCGGATGCCACCTGGTACAGGTCGGCCGCCACGTCGGTGGGCGCCGGCAGCGTCCGGGACCGGGTGAGGGTGGTGAAGTTCGCCAACCGGACCTTGAGGACCACCGTCCGGGCCCGGTAGCCGTCCTTCCGCAATCGCGAGGCCACCCGATGGGACAGAGCTAGGGCCTCGCGCAACAGATCCTCCTCGGCATCGAGGTCGACGTCGAAGGTCTCCTCGTGGGAGACGGACTTCGGTGATTCGTAGGGGACGACCGGGCGCCCATCGATCCCCCGCGACAGGTCGTGGAGGTCCCGGGCGTGTTGGTCGCCGATGAGGCGAGCGAGCACCGCCGGCGGGGTCCGGGCCAGGTCGCCCACGGTCTTCACCCCGAGGCGACCGAGGGTCTCGACCGTCTTCTCCCCCACCCCCCACAGCGCCCGGGCCGGAAGTGGCTCGAGGAACGCGGTGACCTCGTCGTCTCGGACCACCACGAGCCCGTCGGGCTTTGCCTGCCGTGACGCCAGCTTGGCCAGGAGCTTGTTGGGGGCGACGCCCACCGAGCAGGTCACGCCGACCTCGGACCGGACCTCCCGGCGGACCCGTTCGGCGATCTCCTCCGGGGGGCCGAAAAGCAGGACGGCCCCCGCGACGTCGAGGAAGGCCTCGTCCAGGGCGATGGGCTCCACCTCGGGGGTCACCGAGAGGAGGACCTCGCGGAACCGGTTGGAGTGGGCCCGGTAGGACTCGAAGTCCGGAGGAAGGAAGACCGTGTCGGGGCACAGGCGCCGGGCCCGCACCGCGGGCATGGCGTTTCGGATGCCGAAGGCTCGGGCCTCGTACGAGGCGGACATCACCACGCCACGCGAGCCGGCCCCTCCCACCACCACCGGCCTGCCGGCGAGCGACGGATCCTTCTGGACCTCCACCGAGGCGTAGAAGGCGTCGAGGTCGGCGTGGAGGACGGGCTCGGGGGCCCGGGTCCTTCGGTCCGGCTTCGTCGTCGGTTCGGTCATGGCCCTCTCGCCGATCACCATCCGGCCGAGCCTCCGCTCGCGTGCCACAGCTTCCTGGGGGGAAGCCCGGGGAAGGGGTCGCCGGCCGCGAGCGCCTCCTTCAACCGGCCGGCTCGCCGGGCCTGCTGGAGGCGGGTGAGGTCCCAGGCGTCCTCGGCGATGATACTCACGCCCCTCACCCCGGTCCGGCGAAGCCGTCCCCGCACGGCCAGGACGAAGGAGTGGAACACCGTCTTCAGCACCTTCGGCTGCACCTTCTCGAACACCACGACCTCGACCGGGCCGGTCGCGTCGTCCAAGGTGAGGAACACGATCCGCTGGCCGCTCCGAACCGCCGGCGTCTGGGAGGCCACCTTCACCCCGGCCACCACGACCATCGTGTCGCCCCGCTCCCTGTGGAGGTCCCTGGCCCGGGTCACGCCGAGGTCGGCGAGGAGCGGCTCGAAGAACGAGACCAGGTGGCGCGAGGCGTCCAGGCCAAGCACCTCGAGCTCTGCCCGGACCCGTTCGGCATCCGAGTACTCGGGGAGCGAGAACCGTGGTCCCGTCGGCTCGCTCGACTCCGACCACAGGTCCAGCGCGAGCTGGTCGCCCTCCCGCTGTGGATCGGTGACCATGGCCTCGTACAGGCGGTCGCGGCGCGTGCCGGCGGGGAGCGCGTCGAACGCCCCGGCGTGCGCGAGGGCCTCGACGACCGGCCTCGACACGTTGGCCCGGCGCAGGAAGTCGCCGACGTCCCGGAACGGCCGGTCGGCCCGGGTCTCCTGGATGGACCGGATCTCCGCGTCGGACATCCCGTGCACGTCCTTCAGCGCCAGCCGGATCCCGTAGCCCTCGTCGACGCGCTCGGCCACGTAGTCGGGTTCGCTCGCGTTCACGTCGAGCGGGAGGATCTGGATGCCGTGCTCCCGGGCGTCCTCCAGGATCAGCCGCCGGGGGTACATGCCGGGGTCGTGGGTCAGCACGCCGGCCAGGAAGTGCGCCGGCCAGTGCGCCTTCAGATACGCCGACTGGTACGTGGGGACGGCGAACGCCGCCGCGTGGGCCTTGCAGAACCCGAACGAGGCGAACTGGGCGACGTCGTCCCACGTGTTCTGGGCCACGTCGTCCGGGACGCCGCGTTCCTGGGCGCGTTTCAGGAAGTCCTCGCGGAGCGACGGGAGCATCGAGTCGTCGTCCAGGTGGCGGCGGATGTGGTCGGCCGTCGTGAGGTCGTAGCCGGCCAGCGCGGCCAGGGTCCGCATGACCTGCTCGTGGTAGACGATCACGCCGTAGGTCTCGCGGAGCGCCGGCCGGAGCGCGGGGTGCGCGTAGGCCGGCCGCTCCATCCCGTGCCGGCGGTTCAGGTACGGGCGGATCATGTCGGACTTCACCGGGCCCGGGCGGAACAGCGAGATGTCGACGATCAGGTCCTCCCACCGGGTGGGCTGGAGCTTCTGGAGCAGCTCGCGCTGGCCGGGCGACTCGATCTGGAAGCAGCCGAGCGTGTCGGAGGCCCGGATCAGCTCGAACGTCTGCTCGTCGTCTTTCGGGATCTCGTCGAGTTCGACCTTCAGGGCTTCGGTGCGGGCGATCTCGTCCAAGGCATGGCGCATCGAGGAGAGCATCCGGACCCCCAGGACGTCGAGCTTCAGGTACCCCAGGAGCTCGACGTCGTCCTTGTCGGCCTGGATCATCCGGTAGCCCTGGAACGAGCGCTCCAGCGGCACCCGGTTCACCAGGTCGTCGTCGGACAGCACGATCCCGGAAGGGTGCAGCGCGAGGTGCCGGGGGAACCCCTCCAGGCGCTCGGCCACCCGGAACAGCAGCTCGAGCTGCCCGGCATTGAGGTTCGAGCCGGCGAGCTCCGGGAGGATCTCGATGGCCTTTCGGATGTCCTGGGCGCCGATGTGGGGGAAGGCCTTGGCCACCGTGTCGACCTCGACCTCCGGGTACCCCAGGGCCTTACCCACCTCGCGGATGGACGACCGGGCCCGGTACGTGTCGACCATGGTCACGCAGGCGCACCGGTCCTGGCCGTACCGCGACAGGATCATGTCGTAGACGTCCTCGCGCCGGGCCGACTCCACGTCGACGTCGATGTCGGGGAGCTCGTCGCGGAGCGGGTTCAGGAACCGCTCGAACACGAGGTCGTGGCGGACGGCGTCCACGTCGGAGATGCCGGTGAGGTAGCAGACCAGCGACCCGGCCGCCGAACCCCGGCAGGCGCAGCGGATCCCCATGGCCTTGATGTCCGCCACGATGTCGGCGACCGTCAGGAAGTAGGCCGCGTAACCCATCCTCTGGATCAGCGCGAGCTCGAGGTCCAGGCGGTCCCGGACCTCGGGCGTGGCCTCCATCCCGCGGCCATCCATTCCGCGCCAGCACCGCTCGGCCAGGACCGACGCCGCCGAGCGTCCCTTCGGCGTGGGGAAGTCCGGGAAGTGGACTTTCCGAAGGCCGACGTCGAACGCGCACGACTCGGCGATCTCCAGGGTCCGGTCGCAGAGGTCGGGACGTTCGGCGAACAGCGCGCGCATCTCCCCGGCGGGCTTCAGGGAGCCCTCGGCGTTCACCCGCGAGACGTGGTGCTGGGCGACCGGCACGATCTCGCGCATGCACTCCAGGGCGTCGGCCAGGAACGCGTCCCCGGGGACCAGGTAGCGCACCGGGTTGGTGGCCACGGCCTTCGCGCCGATCCAGTCGGCCAGCCGGAGGAGCATGCGGACCTCGGTGGCGGAGTTCGGCTCCAGGCGATGCTGGACCGAGACGAACAGCCGCTCGCCGAACGCCTCCCTGAACGGGTCGATGGCGTGCCGTGCCGCGTCGAACCGCCCCTCGACCGCCAGCGACCCCGGAAGCGAGGAGGGGCCGAGCAAGCACACGAGCCCTTGGGGGTGGGCGCAGATCTGCTCTGACGCGAGCGACGGATCGCCCCGCTCTCCGGTCATGTGGGCGTCCGTGATGAGGCGGCACAGGTTGGCGTATCCCCGGTCGTCCTGGGCAAGAAGGATCACGCTGGTGGCGGTGGGTGTCGGCGACCGTGGATCGCCGCGGCCGGGCGAGGGATCGCGCACGGTCAGCGTGGCGCCGAGGATGGGCTTCACGCCGACCTTCTGGCAGGCGTCCACGAAGCGGGCGGTCCCGTACAGCCCGTCCCGGTCGGTGAGGACCACGCTCGGCATGCCGGGTTGGGCGGCCCGCCGCGCCAGGTCCTCGGGCGAGAACGCCCCGTCCTTCAGGGAGAAGAAGGACCGGACGTCGAGGTGCACGAATCCGGGGGAGGTTCCCATCGCTTCGCTCGAGGGTCAGTCCCAGAGGCGCTCCACGTGCCACCGGTCGGCGGCCCGGTCGTGGTACAGGTCCCATACCGCGCCGCCCCTGGCCTCGACCCGCCAGTACTCGCGGTCGCGGCCGTCGGCCCACCATCGCCCCTCCACCCGCCACCGGCCGATCACGTCGGCCACCTCGTAGCGCCGGTCCCGCCACACGAACACGGCGGGCATCCCGGCGTCCCGCTCGACCCGCACCTCCTCGTCGTATCGCTTGGACACGGGCGGCCCGCCTCGATCCTTTCCACTTCCCTAGTCGAACGTATGTTCGAGAGGGAAGCCGACTCTACCCCCAGGCCCGGACAGGGGTCAAGTAGAAGCGTTTCCGCAGGTCAAGAGGCTCTTTCGTGCTGGCGGGGCGCCGGTCGGTATCGTTCCTCGGGCGAGGGAGCGGGCGAAGGAGGAGGGATGGCGAAAGCGGAACGCGACGAGCCGCTCGTGGCCGTGGTCCCCAACTTCAGCGAGGGCCGCCGGCAGGACGTGATGGACGCCATCTGCGCTGCCCTGGAGGTCCCCGGCGCCGGGCTGGTCTACCGGCAGGCCGATCCGGACCACAACCGGCTCGACACCACGGTGCTCGGCACCCCGGACGCCGTGCGCAGGAGCGCCCTGGCCGGCGCGGCCAAGGCCATCGAGCTGATCGACATGGCGCAGCACACGGGCAGCCATCCGCGAATGGGCGCCGTCGACGTGATCCCGTTCGTGCCCATCCGGGGCATCACGATGGACGAGACAGTGGAGCTCGCGCGCGACTTCGCGCGCGAGCTCGCCGACACGCTGGACCTCCCCGTGTACCTGTACGACCGGGCCGCGCTGCTGCCGGAGCGGCGGAGCCTGGCCGAGGTCCGGAAGGGCGAGTACGAGGCCCTCAAGGAGGCCGTGGCCCGGGGCGAGCGGCTCCCCGATCTCGGGCCGCACACGATCGGTCGAGCCGGCGCCACCGCGGTGGGCGCGCGCAAGCCGTTGATCGCCTTCAACGTCTACCTCTCCGGCACCGACGAGGCCGCGGCGAAGGAGATCGCCCGGACCGTCCGCGAGTCCTCGGGTGGCCTGCCGGCGGTCCGGGCCATCGGCTTCCTGGTCCCCGAGCGAGGCTGCGTGACGGTCTCCATGAACCTCGTGGACCACGAGGTGACCGGGTTGCGCGCGGCCTTCGAGGCGGTGAGGGTTGCGGCGGAGAAGCGAGGGATGACGGTGCTCTCGAGCGAGATCGTCGGCCTGGTGCCGCAGTCGGCGATCTCCGACCAGGACGTCACCGACCTGCGATTGGAGGGGTTCGATGGGGACCACCAGATCCTGGAGCAACTCGTGAGCCGGGCCGAGGAACGGCCATCGTGATCGGCGAGCAGACCATCGACCGGTTCCTGGCGACGCTCGCCTCCGACTCCCCCACCCCGGGGGGCGGCGCCGTCGCCGCCCTGGCGGGGGCGGCCGGCGCGGCCCTCATCGAGATGGTGTGCAACCTCACGATCGACAAGAAGAACTACGAGGAAGCGTGGGACCGGATGCGCGAGATCCGGGCGGAGGCCGGACGAGCCCGGAGCGAAATGGTTGCCCTGGCCGACCGCGATGCCACCGCGTTCGACGGCGTCATGGAGGCGTTCCGGATGCCGAAGGACACCGAGGAACAGAAGGCCGGCCGGGCCGCGGCGATCCAGCGGGGGTATCTGGCGGCGGCGCAGGTCCCCTTGGAGATCGCCAGGTCCTCGGCTTCCCTGATGCCCCTGGCCCTGGAGACCGTCGAGCGAGGGAACGTGAACGCGGCTTCGGACGGCGTGTCGGCCGCCCAGATGCTGTTCGCCGGGACCGAATGCGCGATCTACAACGTTCAGATCAACGCGGCCGCGCTCAAGGACCAGGCTGCTGCCGTAGCGCTCCGCGACGAGGTCGCATCGTTGCAGGGCAAGGCCGAGGAGCTGCTCGCGGCGGCGAACGCCGCCTTCGCCGCGCGGCTCGCCTCGTAGGCAGCGCGTGCGACGCTTCCGGCCGGGCGAGCTCATCGTCCTCCGGGAGATATGGCATGGCCGGATCTGGTCGGCCCGCCCGATGATCGTGGTCCAGGACGACGAGGACCAGCGGATCCTCTACACCCCGAACGGCATCCGGTTGATGCTCGCCGGCAGAGCCGGCAAGATGCTTCGGCTGCCGGAGGGCGAGTGGGACCTCCTCGAGCGAACGTGGACCAAGGGACCGATCCTGTCCTTTTCGTGGCCGTCCGTGGGCTACGCCATCCTGCTCTTCTTCCAGCCGGACTGGATCCCCTTGAGCTGGTACGTGAACATCGAAGCCCCGCTTCGTCCCACCGAGCTCGGCTTCGACACCGAGGAGCGCGTCCTCGACGTCGTGGTCGCCCCCGACCTCTCGACCTTCCAGTGGAAGGACGAGGACGAGTTGGAGGAGGCGGTCCGGCGGGGCCTGTTCTCGCCGGGCCAGGCGGAAGAGTTCCACACCGAGGCCGAGCGCGCGCTCCAACGGCTCCTCGGACACGAGCCCCCTTTCGACAGGGACTGGACGACCTGGCGGCCGGACCCCGACTGGCCGATCCCCGTGCTCCCACCCGGCTGGGACGCCGTCTAGGGTATGCGGCGATGGACCACCTCGATCCCTCGGCACTCCGGGCACGGTTCCCCGCGCTGTCGCGAACGCTGGACGGCCGGCCCTGCGTCTTCGCCGATGCCCCCGGTGGTACGCAGGTGCCGGAGTCGGTGATCGAGGCCATGGCCGCGTACCTGCGGACGAGCAACGCGAACGTGCACGGCGCCTTCGTTACGAGCGCCGAGACCGACCGCCTGATCGAGGACGCGCACCGGGCCGGCGCCGACCTCCTCGGCTGTGATGCGAGCGAGGTCGTGTTCGGACCGAACGCCACCACGTTGCTCTTCGCGCTCTCGCGCTCCATCGCGCGGACCCTCGGGCCCGGGGACGAGATCGTCGTCTGCCGGCTCGACCACGACGCGAACATCCGGCCCTGGCTGATGGTTGCCGAGGACACCGGCGCCACCGTGCGGTGGGTCGATATCCGCGACGACGACGTCACGATCGACCGCAGCTCGTTCGAGGAGGCCCTGACCGATCGCACGAGGATCGTGGCGTTCACGTTGGCGTCGAACGCCGTGGGCACCGTGACGCCGGCGGCGGAGCTGGCGCGCACGGCACACGATACGGGTGCCCTGGTCGTATGCGACGGCGTCCACGTCGCACAGCACCGGCTGATCGACGTCGAGTCCATCGGGGCCGACATGGTCGTCTGCTCGCCGTACAAGATCTTCGGCCCCCACCTCGGCATCCTGTTCGGCCGCCGGGAGCTGTTGGAATCGTGGCGCCCGTACAAGGTCCGGCCCGCGAGCGGGGACCTCCCGTACCGGTGGGAGACCGGGACCCAGAACCACGAGGGGTTCGCGGGGTTCGTGGCCGCCGTCGACTACCTCGCCGACGTGGGCAGGACGCACGGGAACCCCTCGGGCAGGAGGCGGCGCGACGCCATCGCCGCAGCCTTCGACGCGATCCGGGCCCATGAGGCGAACCTGTCTCGACGGTTCCTCGACGGCATCGGCACCGTGAACGGGATCGGCTTGTACGGCATCGCCGGCACCGACCGCCTGGCGGAACGCACCCCGACGTTCGCGCTCCGCGTCGCCGACCAGCATCCGTTCGAGACGGCGAAGCTCCTCGGCGAACATGGGATCTTCGTCTGGGACGGCCACTACTACGCGCTCGAGCTCATGGAGCGACTGGGCCTCCAGGAGACCGGGGGAGCGGTCCGGATCGGCTTCTGCCACTACAACACGGCCGACGAGGTCGACCGGGTCCTGTCCGAGCTGGCCGCGCTGGTCTAACCCCGCCGGGCACTCCAGGATGGCCGAACGGCCGATTTCCGCTGGTGGCGCGGTTGATAGGATGGGCCCGCTCCGCCACCCAACCTGAGAGGAACGCGATGCGCATCCTGATCCTGGGCGGCGACGGGTACCTCGGGTGGCCGACGTCGATGCACTTCTCACGGCGCGGCCACGAGGTGCACGCGCTCGACGACTACCTGCGCCGCCGGGCCCACGCCGAGGCCGGCACCGACTCGCTCACCCCCATCCTTCCGTCGCTCCCGGCCCGGGCCACAGCCTGGCGGGAGGTCACCGGCCTCGAGATCGGCGTGACCGAGGGGGACCTCCTGGACTGGGACGTCGTCGAGCGCGTCTTCCGGGAGTTCCAGCCGGAAGCCATCGTCCACTACGGCGAGATGCCCTCGGCGCCCTACTCGATGATCGACCGCGAGCACGCAACGTTCACCCAGACGAACAACGTCATCGGCACCCTGAACGTCCTCTTCGCCATGGCCGAGCTCGCTCCCGACGCCCACCTGGTGAAGCTGGGCACCATGGGCGAGTACGGGACGCCGGACATCGACATCGAGGAGGGCTTCATCACCATCCACCACAACGGGCGGAGCGACACCCTGCCCTTCCCCAAGGTGCCGGGGAGCCTGTACCACCTGAGCAAGGTCCACGACTCGCACAACATCCACTTCGCCTGCCGCGTGTGGGGGCTGCGCGTCGACGGACCTCAACCAGGGCGTGGTCTACGGCATCGAGACCGACGAGACGACGCTCGACCCTCGCCTGGCGACGCGGTTCGACTACGACGAGGTGTTCGGCACGGCCCTCAACCGGTTCTGCCTCCAGGCCGTGATCGGGCACCCGCTCACCGTGTACGGCAAGGGCGGCCAGACCCGCGGGTACCTGAACATCGTCGACACCCTTCGGTGCGTCGAGCTGGCCGTGCTGAACCCACCGGAGCCCGGCGAGTACCGGGTGTTCAACCAGTTCACGGAGCAGTTCTCCGTCCTCGACCTGGCGAGACAGGTGCACGAGGCCGGGACGGCGTTCGGCCTGCCCGTGGAGGTCCGCCATCTGGAGAACCCGCGCGTGGAGTCCGAGGAGCACTACTACAACCCCGCGCACACGAAGCTCCTCGACCTCGGGCTGGAGCCCCACCTGTTGTCGGAGACGCTGATCGAGTCGATGTTCGCGGCCATCGAACGGCACAAGGACCGCGTGATCCTGGACCACATCATGCCCAGCACCAGGTGGCGGCCCCCGGCTCGCGAGCGCACCCGGCGCTGACGGGAGGCCCATGATCGCCCTGCGGATCCTCGGAGGGCTCGCGGCGGTCGCGTTCCTCGCCGTCGCCATGCTCCGCTACCGGCGCCGCCAGATCAGCCGGCTGTCCCTCATCATCTGGTCGGTCATCACCATCGGCGTCCTGTTGCTGGCCATCGTGCCCAACCTGTTCAATCCGATCTTCGACCTCCTGCACTTCCGGCCGGGGAGCGGGCGGCGCCTGACCGCGCTGTTGCTCGTCGCGGTGGCCGTCCTGTTCGCCCTGATCATCCGGCTGCAGTCGTACGTGGACGTGAACGAGCGGAACATCCGGCTGCTGGTCGAGGCCTTCGGGAGGGAGCGGTTCGATTGGGAGGCGGCCGGCGGCCTGCCGGCGGGGAAGCGGATCGTGGTCATCTCCCCCGCCCACAACGAGGCGGAGAACGTCGGCGCGGTGATCCACGCGATGCCCGAGGATATCGAGGGATACGTCGTCGTCCCCATCGTCATCGACGACGGCTCCGAGGACGGCACGGCGGACGCGGCGCGACGGGCCGGGGCGCTCGTGGCCAGCCTTCCGATCCGCCGGGGCGGGGGCCTGGCGCTCCGGGTGGGCTACGAGATCGCGCTGAAGCTGGGGGCCGACATCGTGGTCACGATCGACGCCGACGGGCAGCACCTGCCGGAGGAGATGCCCGTCCTGGTCAAGCCGATCATCGAGGGCCAGGCCGACCACGTGAACGGCTCACGGATGCTCGGCGAGTTCGAGCGGGGGCCATTGATCCGCCACGCCGGCGTCCACTTCTTCTCCTGGCTGGTCACCATCCTCGCGGGCCAGCGGATCACTGATGCGTCGAGCGGCTACCGGGCCACCGGGGCGGACACGCTTCGCAAGCTGGTCCTGGAGCAGGACCAGTTCTGGAGCTCGGAGGTGCTGATCGAGTGCCTGCGACACCGAGCCCGGATCGTGGAGGTGCCGGTGACGTTCCTCACCCGCCGGGGCGGGGAATCGAAGAAGCCGAAGTCGCTCCGCTACGGCTGGCACTTCTCCAAGGCCATCGCTAAGACCTGGCTCCGCTAGCGAGCGCCGCCGCGACCTCCGCGGCGAGACCCGCGTTGGATTCCAGCAGGGCCAGGTTCGCCTGGAGGCTCTCGCCACCGGTTCGCTCGGCCAGGCACGACAACAGGAAGGGCGTGACGTCCTTGCCGCGAACCCCCTGGCTCACCGCCTGCTCCTCGCACGCGCGAACGGCGTCGGCCACGACGTCGCGGTCCAGCGCCAGACCCTCTCGAACGGGCTTGCACAGCACGACGGACGAGCGGACGTCGAGCCTTCGCAGGGCCAGGGCCACGGCGGCCGCCTCCGCAGGGGTGTCGACGCGGTGCTCGAGCGGCACCTCGGCATAGCCGGCCACGAAGAACGGGAGCCGATCGCACCGATAGCCGACCACCGACACGCCCAGCTCCTCCAAGCGCTCCATGGTGGCGACGGGGTCCACGATCGACTTCGGTCCCGAGCACACCACGAGTGCCGGCGTCGAGGCCAGCTCGAGCAGATCTGCCGAGACGTCGCCCGAGCCCTGGTGGACTCCCCCGATGCCGCCGGTCGCGAGGACCTCGATCCCCGCCCGGTGAGCTGCCCACAGTGCCGCCGAGACGGTGGTCGCGCCGAGACCGCCCGACGCCACCACGACGGGCAGGTCCCGCCGGGCGACCTTGGCGGCCCGCCCCTGCACGGCCAGACGAGCGAGTTCGTTCTCGGTGAGGCCGACGCGGACCTGCCCGGCGTCGACGGCGATCCACGCGGGCACGGCCCCACTGGCGCGGATCACGCCGGCCATGGCGCCGGCCGCCTCGCGGTTCCGCGGGACCGGCAAGCCCTGCGCCAGGACGCTCGTCTCCAGGGCGACGACCGGCCGCCTGTCGGCCAGGGCGTCCGGCCACCTCCTCCGAGAGCCGGATCGGCCCGGTCATCCTGCCTTGGGCCACAGGTCGGGGCCGGCCGCCACCCGAGCGCCCGCGGCGCACGCCGCGCGAAGGGCCTCCCCCGGCGACGCCCCGGTGGCCAGCGCCGCCAGGAACACGCCGTCGAAGGCATCCCCCGCGCCGGTCGGATCGGCTTCGACCACCGGCTCACCCTCGTACCTGATCAGCAGGCCCTCCCACGACATCGCCGCGCCGCGAGGGCCACGCTTGACGCACACGACCTGGTACCGGTGGGCCAGGGTTTCCGCGGCGTCCTCCCCCCGCCGGCCGCACAGCACCTCGGCCTCCAACTCGTTCACCAGCAGGACCGACGCCGACTCCGTCGCGGCGAAGAACCGCGTGGTGCCGAACTCCCGGAGGAGCGGCCAGGATGCCGCGTCGACCGCGACGTAGCGAGCCTTCGCCCGTTTCAGGGCGGCCGTGGCGGCGGGAAGCGTTCCCTCGTCGAGCAGGAGGTAGCCCGAGACCAGCACGGCGCCGGCTTCGATCTCGGCGGGAAGGTCGGCCGGGGACAGCCGGGCGTTCGCCCCGCGGTCGGCCACCATCGATCGCTCTCCCGACGAGTGCACGACCAGCATGGTCCCGGTGCGAGCTTGGGCGTCAACCGCGAGCACGGTCTCCACGCCGTGCTCGGCGATCGACTCCTGGAGCAGGCGTCCGCACAGGTCGTCGCCGACCCGCCCGTGGAGCCGGACCTTGGCCCGGGTGGCCGCACCCCACACTGCGGCGTTCGCGGCGCTTCCGCCGGGTCGAACCGACACCCGCCCGTGTACGTCGCCCCCCTCAACCAGCGCCGGTGCCTCCACGCTGACGTCGACCATCACGTCGCCCACGGTGACCAGGTCCATAGCCCGACAACCCTACCGCGAGGGTCGGCCGGGCCCGGCGGACTTTAGGTCCGGTCGCGGATCCCGGCGGCCTCCTCGGCCCACCGGCCGAACGCTCCCCAGAACGGATCCAGTCCAGGATGCTCGAGCGGTTCCTCGCCCCGGTCGGTGACGAGCACGACGCCGCGCTCCGCGTCCGTGACCTGCCCGACCACCGCAGCGTCGATGCCGGCGTGCGCGAGCGCCGACACGAACGGGCCGGCCCGGGCCGGGACGACCGTCGCAGATCAGGGTGCCTTCGGAGATCGACGTGTAGGCATCCATCCCGACGTGCTCGCACACCGCTCGGACCTCGGGCCGCACCGGGATCGCGGCCAGCTCGACCCGCATCCCCACCCTCGAGGCCGAGGCGACCTCGGTGAGCCCGCCGAACACGCCGCCCTCCGTCGCGTCGTGCATCGACGTTACGCCGGCATCGCGCAACCCGAACTCCCGGGCCACCGCAGCCTCCGGCACCACGGTCATCCGCTCGAACAGCGCGTCGGCAGCCTTCACGACGTCCTCGCCCACCCCTTTGGCCAGGCGCTCTGGGAACGTCGCCGCGAACAGCGCAGTGGCCTCGATGGCCGCGCCCTTCGTGACGACGAGCGCGTCGCCGGGTCGCGCCATCTTCGGCGTCACGTAGCGGTCCTCGCGGTCCGGCGGCCATGCAGACCGCGCCGCCCACCATCGGCCAGTTGCAGCCCTCGTACCGGGCGGTGTGGCCGGTGACGACGGCGATGCCGATGTCCTCGCACGTCCGGTGGAACGCATCCCACAGGGATGTGAGCTCCTCGTCGGTGACCTCCGGCGGCAGGTTCAGGTCCACGGCCATCCACCGGAGGGGAAGGCCACTCGTCGCGGCGTCCGAGGCCAGGATGTGCACGGCGAACCACGCCGCCCGGTCCCAGCCATAAGCCGGGACGACGAACACCGGGTCGGCGGTCAGCGCCATGGCCACGCCGTTCGCCACTCGGACGATGCCGACGTCGACCCCGTGCTCCGGGCCGACCAGGACATCGGCGTCTTTCGCGCCGAGCCGGCGCAGGATGACCTGCTCGAACAGCTCCGCGGTGGCCTTGCCCAGCCGCTGCTCCGCCACGTCCACTCAGCCTCCTCGCACGGACGCGTGAGCCCGAACGACCTCTCCCAGCTCGCGGGTGGCCGCGACCGGATCGGCAGCGGCACCCACGGCCGAGACGACCGCGACGCCGGCGGCCCCCGCCGCAAGGACGTGCCTCGCGTTCGAGGCGTCGATCCCGCCGATCGCGACGACCGGGAGCGACGTCGCGCCCACGATCGCTCGCAGGCCGTCGAGCCCTAGCGGGATCGCCTCGGGCTTGGTCGGCGTGGCGAACACCGTCACCCCCAGATAGTCCGCCCCGGCCATTTCCGCTGCCTCAGCCTGCTCGGGTGTCGCCACGCTGATCCCGAGCACCCCCTTCGGTCCGAGCTGCTCACGCGCCGTCTCCGGATGGTCACTTTGGCCAACGTGTGCACCTGCGGCGCGGATGGCGACGGCGACGTCGATCCGGTCGTTCACCAGGAACAGGACGCCCGCCTCCCGGCAAACACGGGCAAGTTTCGAGGCAAGCGCCGACAGCTCGTCGTCAGAAAGCTCCGGCGCGCGGAGCTGCACCACGTCGGCGCCGCCCTCGACCGCCGCCATCGCGACCTCGAGATGCCCACGACCGGGCAAGAGCCCGCTCGAGGTGATCACGTGGACCCGGAGCCGTTCCGGATCGATCGCGCCCATCGTTCCCTCCGCCCGCATTACCGGGATCAGGTTCCTCGGGTCGCCGGCGAGTGCGGCCGGCCTCTCAGCCCGGTTGTCCCGAGCTCCCCGGTGGTTCCGCCTCAGTATAGGTCGCTACCTGCGATGGCCGGGCTGGGCCCGGGCCAACGCTCGTTCGCGCGCGACCCGCTTCCAGTCGCTCGACTTCCTCGAGAACAGGATGTCCGTCGCGATCTGGAAGGCGCCGATGCCGGCCAGGATCCAGGCGGCCCAAGCGGGCCCATGCGCCGCGAGGCAGAACGCCAAGGCCACGAACGGCGCGATCTTCGTGGCCAGCGCACCGGACGCATGCATCCAGGCTCGCGCTCCCGGGGATGCTCGAAGGTACGAGGCGTAGTCGATCTTCAGCCCGGGCCGGGGAGGAAACGGCCCGCCGAAGAAGTAGGCCAGGAACCGGATGCCGGCCAGGCGCCCCACGGCCCAGTGCGCGAGGTCGTGGATGGACACCGACCACGCCACTCCGGCGACCACGAACGCCAGGCCCGCGACGCGTGGGGTTGTCGCACCGCATGCCGTACACCACGGCCGCAGCGCCGAACAGCATCCCGATCAGCAGCACGAGGTTGCCGAACCACACCGGGAACCGGAGCCGCACCCTCGCCTCGAAGGCCTTGCGGTCGATCCGGCCGGCCTGGTCGGCCCAGTGCTCGGCCAGCGTCGGCTCGACCTTCACCCGGCGGAGCAGCCGCCAGAACCCGAGCTCGGAGAGGTCCGTCCGGCCGGCATCCACGGCCGACTCCATGCGGGCGAACGCGTCCTGATAGGTCTCCCCGTCCGGAGGAAGACCCCCCGGTTCGCCCATCCGGCCTCCGTTCCACGCTACGATGGGCCTCGGCCCTTCACACGTCGCCCGCGCGCGGGAGGTCCAGCGACGTCCAGCCGTACGCAACCGGATCGCACGGTCCGCATCTCCGAGACCAGGTCCAGCCTAACCACGCTCGACGGCCGCTACCAGGTCGTGGAGCGGATCGCCGCGGGCGGGATGGGCGAGGTCTTCCGGGCCCACGACGCCGTCCTCGCGCGGGAGGTGGCGGTCAAGGTCCTGCACCCCAACCTGGCCGCCGATCCGGGTTTCGTGGACCGGTTCCGCCATGAGGCCCGGGCCGCCGCCGGCCTCAGCCATCCGAACATCGTCGGGGTGCACGACTGGGGCGCCGTCGACGGCGTCTACTTCATGGTCATGGAGTTCGTCCGGGGCCAGAGCCTCCGCGACGTCCTTGCGGCGGAGGGGTTGCTGGCGCCGGCCCAAGCCGCCGACGTCCTCCTGCAGGTGCTCGCGGCGCTCGACCACGCGCACCGAAAGGGAATCGTCCACCGCGACGTGAAGCCGGAGAACGTCCTGCTCACCGGGGACGGCGTGGCCAAGGTGACCGACTTCGGGCTGGCGCGCGCGTACGCGGACGCGCGCGCCACCCAGACCGGTACCGTCACCGGGACCGCTCACTACCTCGCGCCCGAGCAGCTCCTCGGCGAGCCTGCCGACCCCCGCACCGACCTGTACTCCGTCGGCATCGTAGCCTTCGAGCTGCTCACCGGGAGCGCGCCGTTCGACGGCGAGACCTCGGTCGCAATCGCGTACAAGCACCTCCGCGATCGCGTGCCCCGGCCCTCGGCCCGCAACACGACGGTGCCCGAATCCCTCGATGGCTGGGTGGGATCGATGACCGAGAAGGACCGGGAGCTCCGTCCCGAATCGGCGTCGGAGGCTCGACGGGACCTTGCCGCCGAGGCGGCGACGTTCCCGGTCGCCCGGCCGATCGGCCAGTTGGTTCGGGAGATGCCCGCATCCTCCCCGGACCATGAACCAGGGCGCGCACCGACGGTGATCATCCCCCGGGGGCCGCGCGCGCGGCGGCGGCGCCGGGGCGGGTGGCTGCTCGGCTCGGTGGTCGCGGTGCTCGCGCTCGCGGCGGCGGCGTGGGGCGCGTGGACGTACGTGATCCCCCATAGTGTGGATGTTCCCCGGGTGACCGGGCTGTCGATGGCCGCAGCGACGGCTCGCCTCCAGGACGCCGATCTCACCGTCTGGCTTGCCTCCGGCGACTACTCGCTCAAGGTGCCGGAGGGCCACGTGCTCTCGATCCAGCCGGTGCCGGGAACGAACGTTCGGACCGGGACGCGGGTCACGTTGACCCCGTCCCTGGGGCCTCCGCCCGTCCCGGTTCCCGACCTCGTGGGAAAGACGATCCCCGAAGGTCAGGCGGTCCTGCGGAAGGCCCAACTCACGCTGGGGAAGCGAACGCCCCGGTTCAGCGACCGGTTCCCCGAGGGCCGGATCATCGGGCAGAGCGCGCCCGGGGGCGGATCGGCCCCACAGGGGAGCGCCATCGACGTGGCCGTGAGCAAGGGCCCCACGCCCGAGCCGGTGCCGAAGCTCGTGGGCAGGTCCGAAGAGCAAGCCCGGAGCCTGTTGACCGCGTGGGTGGTGAAGAAGACGGGGCGGTACTCGGACAGCGTGCCTCGTGGCCAGGTGATGGCTCAGAAGCCCACACCGAAGACGAAGCTCCAGCCGGGCCAGACGGTCGTCATCGTCGTGTCGATCGGCCCGAAGTTCTTCGACATTCCCAGTTTCGTCGGCATGAGCCGAACCGAGGCCGTGGCGGCCATCCAGGCCCTGGGCCTGCAGCCTTCCGTCGCCCCGGTCCCCGGGTCGAACGGCGACACGGTCGTCGGCCAGCTGCCGGCCGCGGGGACCAGGGTCCGGGCCGGTTCCACCGTGACGATCTACGTGGCGTGAGGATCGGGGCCCACGTCCCCACCCGGGGAGGCCCGCTGTCGGCCATCCGCGCCGCTCAGGAGTGCGGGGCCGAGGCGGTGCAGGTGTTCATCTCCAACCCTCGAGCGTGGGCCCCGCCCCGGATCTCGCGGAAGGAAGCCGACGCGTTCCGCGAGGCGTGGCGCGAGTCAGGCCTGGGTCCGCTGTTCGTCCACGCTCCCTACGTCGTGAACCTCGCGTCGCCCGTTCCCGAGTTCCTGGAACGCTCGATCGACGTCGTGCGGAGCTCGGTGGCCGCGGCCTCGAGCGTCGGCGCGAACGGATACGTCGTGCACGCCGGGTCCGGCGGTCCCGGGGAGCCGGCGGAGGCCTTCCACCGGGCCGTGTCGGCCCTGCAGGCCGTTCCGGCGCAAGGCGACTGCGAAGTGATCGTGGAGCTCACCGCGGGGACGGCCGGCTCGGTGGCCGCCACGTTCCCGGAGGCCTCACGGCTGTTCGACGCCGTGGGCGACCCCCGGCTGAAGCTCTGCGCCGACACGTGCCACCTGTTCGCCGCGGGCTATGCGCTCGACGAGCCCGAGGGGGTGGCGGCGTGTTTCGAGGAGCTGCATGCGAGCGACCTGGCCGATCGGCTCGTCCTCATCCACGCGAACGACGCGAAGCACGAACGGGGATCCCACCGCGATCGCCATGAGCACATCGGACAGGGCGGGATCGGCGTGGAGGGCTTCTTCGAGATCCTCCATCGCCCCGAGGTGCGGGGTCTCGCGCTCGTCGTCGAGACGCCGGGAAGCCTGGCGGATCACGCAAGGAATGTCGCAACCCTCCGCCGCCTCGCCGCGGACTGAGGGCTACGGCTCGAGCTCGGCGCGAGAGTCTTCCTGGTACGAGTACCGCTCCTCGCGCCAGGGGTCGGCGTGGATGTGATAGCCGCGCACCTCCCAGAACCCCCGCTTGTTGTGCTCGGCGAACTCCAGGCCGCGCAACCATTTCGCGCTCTTCCACGCGTAGCGCTTGGGCACCACCAGGCGTAGTGGGAAACCGTGCTCGGGCGCCAGGGGCTCACCGCCGTGAGCCCACGCCACCATGACGTCGTCGTCCCTCATCGCCTCGAGCGAAAGGTCCGAGGTGTAGCCGTAGTCGCAGTGGGCGATGACCCACTTCGCCTCGGGCTTGGGCTTCGCCTTCTCCGCCAGCACCCGGAACGGGATGCCGGTCCACTCGTTGTCCAGGGTCGACCAGCCCGTCACGCAGTGCATGTCCGCCTGGACGTCGGCCGGGCCGAGGGCCTTCAGCTCGGCGTACGTGAGCTTGTACGGGCTCTCCACCGCGCCCGACACCTCGAAGTCCCAGGTGGCCTCGTCGAACTTGGGGATGGGCCCGTAATGCAGCACGGGCCACCCCTTCACCAGGCGCTGGCCGGGTGGAACGCGCTTGGCGATCTCCTCCGGGTACCGCTGGCCGAACAACTTCATCGATCCTCCTCGTGGGCGGCCGCCGCGACCGTCCCCCAAGCCGCAATGGCCGTCTCGATGTCTTCGTCGGTGATGTCAACGTGGGTGACCATCCGGACCTTCCCTGACACGAAGGTCACGCCCACGCCTTGCCCCTTCAGAAGGGCGATGGCCTCGAGGGGCTCCATCCCCACCGCCTCTGTGTCCGCGTAGACCATGTTCGTTTCAACGGCCGCCGGATCAAGCGAGCCGGGCAGGGACTCGGCCACGCCCTCGGCCAGCCGGCGGGCCCGGGCGTGGTCCTCGTGGAGGCGCATGGGCCCCTCCTCCAGCGCGACGAGGCCGGCCGCGGCCACCACCCCCGCCTGTCGCCAGGCCCCCCCGAACAGGATCTTGATCCTCCTCGCCTCCCGGACCATGTCGGCCGGCCCGCAGACGAGCGAGCCGATCGGCGCGCCCAGGCCCTTGGAGACGCAGAACATCATGGTGTCCACCTCGGCGCAGAACTCGGCCACGTCGGTTCCACTGGCTGCCGCCGCATTGAAGATCCGCGCCCCGTCCATGTGGACCGGGAGCCCGGCTTCCTGCGCCACCTTGCGGATGGCCCGAAGGTCCTCCACCGACATCACGGTGCCGCCGGCATGCCCGTGGGTGTTCTCGACCGAGACGAGGTCGACCACCTCGACGTCGTAGGGCTCGTCGGGCTCCAGTGTGTGTCGGACCTGGTCCGCCGTGAACTGCCCTCTGCCGTCTCCGGCGATGGCCTTGAAGGCGATCCCCGACAGGGCGGCGGCGCTCATCACCTCCGTCGTGGTCACGTGGGCCCGGGACTCCGCCACGACCAGGTGGCCGGTGCCTCGGAAGTGCAGGCGAAGCGCGATCTGGTTGGCCATGGTCCCCGTCGGCACGTACAGCGCGGCCTCCTTGCCGGTGACCTCGGCGGCCCGGTCCTGGAGGCGGTTCACCGTGGGGTCGTCGCCGAACCAGTCGTCGCCCACCTCGGCCTCGGCCATGGCCCTTCGCATGGCCGGGGATGGCGTGGTGACGGTGTCGGAGCGAAGGTCGACCAGGTAGGTGCCCACGGTCCGGTCAGTATATGAGCCCGTCTCAGTACAGGAACATCGGCTTGCCGTCGACGTGCTGGATCTTGGGCCGGTAGTTCTGGACGTCGTAGAGCGCGCCGACGTCGACGCGCTTGACCCCCTGGCGGACCACCGCGATCGGTAGGTTCACGTAGTTCCCGTTGCGAAGCGCGACCAGGCGCCCCGCGGTCTCCGCGATCACCAGGTCCGCGGCCATGACCGCGTAGTTGATAGCCACCATGAGGTCGAGCGAGTCCGGCGTGCCGGATCGCATGAGGTACCCAAGCTGCTGGTAGATGATGCCCTCGCCGGTGATCTGCTTCAGGGCCTGGCCGGTGATCTGGCCGATGCCCCCCAGCTTTCGGTGCCCGTAGGCGTCCTCGAGCTCCCCCATCACCATGTCGCCACCGACCATGGTGGCGCCCTCGGAGATCGTCATCATGGCGTACCGGCTGGGGTTGGCCGACTTGTCCTGCATCAGAAGCTCTGCGAGACGTTCGATGTCGAAGGGGACCTCCGAGATGATGGCCCGGTCCATGCCGGCCAGGTACGCCGAGACGAGCGAGGTCTCTCCGCTGTAGCGCCCGAACACCTCGACCACGGCCAGGCGCTCGTGCGAGCCCGCGCTGGTCCGGAGCTGATGGGCGAAGTTCACCGTCCGGGTGATGGCCGTGGAGAACCCGATGCAGTAGTCGGTCCCGTGCACGTCGTTGTCCATGGTCTTGGGGATGGCGACCACCGGCACGCCCTCGTCGTGGAGGCGGAGCGCGAACGACAGGGTGTCGTCTCCCCCGATGGGGATCATCGCGTCGATCCCCAGAAGTTCCAGAGCCTTCAGGACGTGTGACGTGTGGTCGCGCGGCTCGTCCTCCGGCCCCTCCGTCCGCAGGAAGGCTGGCTCGTCCTTGGCCTTGACCTTGGCCGGGTTGGTCCGGGAGGTGTGCAGGAAGGTCCCGCCGGACCGGTCGATGGTCCGCACCACCGCGGGCGTGAGCGGGACCGTGTTGGCCGCCACCGACTGGGGGTCGTCGGGATCGCACTCCAGGAGCCCGGCCCATCCCCGCCGGATGCCCACCACCGAGTGCCCGTCCTCCGACGCCCGGTTGGTCACGGCCTTGATGCAGGCGTTCAGCCCGGGGACGTCGCCGCCGCCGGTGAGCACGCCGACCCTCATCCGAAGAACACCTCGGCCATCCGGTACAGCGCGTCCGGCACCCGCCGGACCTCGGCGATGGCCTCCTTCAGCGGCACGGTGGTGATGTCGTTCCCCCTGGCCGCCACCATCGTCCCCCACTCCCCCCGTGCCGCCGCGTCCACGGCGGCGATGCCGAACCGGGTGGCCAGGATGCGGTCGTTCGCCACCGGGGTGCCGCCCCGCTGGACGTGGCCGAGGACGGTGACCCGCGTCTCGAACCCGGTCATCTGCTCGATCTCCGGGCGCGAGCACGGCGGCGATGCCGCCGAACCGGGGGAATCCCCGCTCGTCCACCGGGTACTCGGGAAGGGTCAGCGTGCCGGCCTTGGGGACCGCTCCCTCGGCCACCACGACGATGGAGAACGATCGTCCCCGCGAGTGCCGCCGCCGCAGGTGCGCGGTGACCTCCTCGAGGTCGAAGGGCTGCTCGGGGATGAGGATGGCGTCCGCCCCGCCGGCCATGCCCGCGTACAGGGCGATCCAGCCGGCGCTCCGGCCCATCACCTCCACCAGCATCACCCGGTTGTGGCTCTCCGCGGTGCTGTGCAGCCGGTCGATGGCGTCGGTGGCGATCTGCACGGCGGTATGGAACCCGAAGCAGTAGTCGGTGCCGGAGAGGTCGTTGTCGATGGTCTTGGGGATCCCGATGACCGGCAGCATCGTCCTCGGTCATGCTGGCCGCCGCCCCGAGCGTCCCCTCCCCGCCGATGGCGATCAGGCCCTCGATCTCGAGCTCCTCGAACGTGGCCCGGACGCGGTCGATGCCGCCCTCGTGGTACGGGTTGGCCCCGGAGCTCCCGAGGATGGTTCCCCCCCGGTGCAGGATGCCTCGCACCGATTCGGTCGTGAGCTCGCAGGACCTCCCGGTCCATCACTCCGCGCCAGCCGTTCCGAAAGCCCACGACCTCCCACCCCAGGCCCCCGATGGCCCTTCGGACCACGGCCCGGATGGCCCCGTTCAGCCCCGGGCAGTCCCCGCCGCCGGTCAGGACACCTATGCGCTTCATCGAAACGGCTCCCTGGACGGACGGCCGGAGGTAGTTGCCATGGCGGTCCGACCGATTCTACGCTGGGGCCCTCGTGCGCCCGTCATGGAGGGGGCGGACGAGGCGGGGGAAGCATGCGAACGAGGGGCTCCGCCCTGATCGTCGCGCTTGCGGCCATCCTGGTCTCGGCGCCGGCCGCTGCATCCCCGACCGGACAACAGCTCTCGCAGGCTCGTGCGGACCGGGAGGCCAAGCTCTCCACGCTGGCCCAGCTCCGCGACCAACTACAAGCTCTGAGCGTTCGCTACTCGGCCCTGGAACGGGAGGCCGGCAGGGCCTCCCTCCGCCTGGTGGAGGCGACCCGGGCGGCCCGGGCGGCAAGGGTCGACGTGGCGGCGGCACAGGCCCTTCTCGACCGCCATGCCAGGACCATCTACGAGGTCGGCCCGAGCGGCGTCCTCGAAGCGCTGCTGTCGGCGGAGACCTTCGCCGACGTGGCCGCGGCCAACGAGTACTCGGCCCGGGCTCTTGGGGCCGACGCCGACGCGGTGCAGGCCAAGGAGTCGGCCCAGGCCGTCCTGGACGTGAAGCGAGCCGCTGCGGCACGGATGCGGCAGCGGCTCGCCCCGAAGCAGATCGCGCTGGCTTCGATCCTGGCCGAGATGCGGAGCAAGGTTGCCGAGGCACGGCGCCTGGCCGACCAGGCCGGGCTGGCCGTGGCCTCGCTGGAGAGCCAGCAGGCGGCCATCGCGAACGCTTCGCAGCGCGAGGTGGGCAGGGACCTGGTGGTGGGCGGAGCGGTGGGCAAGGACCAGTCCAAGCTCCTCGCGCTCCTCGGCCCCACCGGCGGGCGCACCTGCGAGATCCCGGAGGGCCTGCGGGACACGGGCAAGAGCTTCTCCGGCCCGGCCACGTGGTACGGGTGGGAGTTCGCCGGCCAGGGTACGTCGAGCGGGGCCATCTTCGACCCCCGCCTGTTCACCGCAGCCAACCGATGGTTGCCGTTCGGGTCCTTCGTCAGGGTCCGCTACGGCGGCAAGTGTGCGATCGTGCTCATCAACGATCGGGGGCCCTTCGGCGACCTGCATCGGGTGCTCGACCTGTCGATGGCCGCGGCGAGCTACCTCGGGGTCGGGGTGTCGCCGGTGCGGGCGGACGTCCTGGTTCCGGTAGGCGGCATCCCAGGCTGAGCCGGCTAGGGCGGCGCCGATGGGTACAGTTGAGGTCTATGTTGGCGGCCTGGGGATTCCTGGAGTGGTTCTTCGCCCTCGCGCTGCTCGGGTTGAGCGGTGCCGTGGGTCTGGCCTTCCTGTACATCGTGGCCCAGTTGTTCCTGAACCCCGGCCGCAAGCCCAAACGCACCTGATCCAGGCGTGAGCGGCCCGCGGTCGCTGTAGCGCTCAGCCGGCTGCTGGCGAGTCCTCGGGCTCGGGCAGCCTGAGCTCAGCCACGACCGGTAGGTGATCGGAGGCCAGCCTGGCGTCGGGCCCGGGTGGCACGATCACGCGCAGGGCCCCGACACCTTCCGATACGAACAGGAAATCGATCCTCGCCGTGGGGTCGCTCGCCGGGAACGTCTCCCCCGAGACGTCCCCGCCCAGAAGCCAAGCGTCCCAGTACCGCTTGGCCAGGAAGGCCACGGCCTTTCCGTCGGGGAGCTCGTTGAAGTCCCCTGCGATCAGCACGGGGCCCGACAGCCCCCGGGCCAGGTCGGAGAGCTCCTCGACACTGTGGATCCGCTCGAGCGGATGGAGCCCGAGGTGCACCGCGATGGCCCACATCCGGAACCCTGACCGGCCGACCTGGGCGATCAGGGCGCCCCGCGGATACAGACGACGCCGGACGTCTTTGAACCGGTGCAGGCGGCGCGACACGATCCGCCACGGCGGCTTCACGAGCACGGCGTTCTTCACCCTCCGGCGGAGGGGAGACCATGGATCGCCGGCCACGTCCATGCCCATGGCACGGGCGAATCGGCGGAGCCGGCGACGGCTCCCGGTCTCGTTCAACACCACCAGGTCGGGCCGGAAGTGGCCCACCAGCCGGACCACGCGGTCCGATCCGTCCCGAAACCCCCGGACGTTGTAGACGACCACACGGAGCTGCACGGGGGGAGCCTATCCCGAGGCCCGGCCGCGCCTAGGGAACGATCACCGTCCCGGCCCGGCCGGCCAGGGCGTCGGACGCGTCCTCGAGGTCGCCGATGAACGCCCGGCGGCCCTGCTCGGCGTCGACGAACTCGATGGCGGCCTGGACCTTGGGGCCCATGGACCCGGACTTGAACTCGCCCGCCTCCAGGAGCTGCCCGGCCTGTGCCACGGTGAGCCGTTCGATGGGTTCCGCGTGATCGGTCCCGAAACCCTTCACCGCGTTCTTCACGTCGGTCAGGATCAGGAGGACGGAGGCCTCGACGTCCCGGGCCAAGATGGCCGCGGCCAGATCCTTGTCCACCACGCCCTCCACCCCCACCAGCCGGGGGCCCTCCTCGATCACCGGGACGCCGCCGCCGCCGGAGGCGATCACGATGACCCCGTCCGCCACGAGGGTGCGGATCACTGGGGCCTCCACGATCGAGTACGGCGCGGGGGAGGGCACGACCCGCCGCCATCCCCCGTGGGAGTCGGGGCGCATCACGTAGCCCCGCTCGGCCTCGAGCTTCTTGGCCTCGTCCTCCTCGTAGAAGGGTCCGATCGGCTTGGTGGGGTTGCCGAAGGCCGGGTCGTCGGCCCGGACCCGCGTGAGCGTGAGGACGGTGGCCACCGGCCGCTCCATCCCCCGTTCGTAGAACACGTCGCCGATCGTGACCTGGAGCAGGTAGCCGATCTGGCCCTGGCTCTCCGCCCCGCAGACGTCGAGCGGCATGGGATGGACCCACCCCCGGGCCGACTCCTGCTGGAGGAGGATCCGTCCGACTTGGGGCCCGTTGCCGTGGGTCACGACGACCTCCCACCCGGCGGTTGCGATGTCCGCGACCTTCTCGGCCGCCCGACGGGCCGAGTTGTACGCGTTCTCGAAGGTGTCCTCCTCGCCCCGGCGGAGCAGCGCGTTCCCGCCGAGGGCGATGACCACGCGTTCCATGGGGAAGGCCTCCTGTCGGGTCGGCGAGCTAGAGCACCGGGGCGAGCGCGTCCTCGAGCGTGGGCGAGCCCTCGAGCACCTCGAGCTCGTAACGCACCCGGACCGCGGGCTTCGTGATGTTGATGAGGTGCCGAAGGTCGATGGGCGACGCGATGACCACGAGGTCCGCATCGACCATCTCGATCGTCTTCTCCATCTCCCGAAGCTGGACCTCCGAATAGCCCATGGCCGGCAGCACCGGCCCGACGTCGTACTTGCGGTAGGTCTCCTCCAGCGTCCCGACGGCGTAGGGCCGGGGGTCGACGATATCGGCCGCGCCGTTCCGCCGGGCGGCCACCACGCCCGCCCCGAACTTCATCCCGCCGTGGGTGAGGGTGGGCCCGTCCTCCACGACCAGCACGCGCTTGCCGGAAACCTCCTGTCCCCCCTCCACCGTCACCACGCTGTTCGCCTTGACGACCATGGCTCGCGGGTTGACCCGGCCGATCGAGCCCTCGAGCTCGGCCACCTGCTCGGGGGTGGCGGAGTCCATCTTGTTGATGACCACGACGTCGGCCATCCGAAGGTTGGCCTCGCCCGGGTGGTACGTCGTCTCGTGACCGGCACGTAGCGGGTCCGCCACCACGAGATGGACGGTCGGCCGGTAGAACGGGCAGGTCGTTGTTCCCCCCATCCCACAGCAAGACGTCGCACTCGTCCTGGGCCTGCCGCAGGATCTCCCCGTAGTCGACGCCGGCGTACACCACGGTGCCGGCGTTGATGTGCGGCTCGTACTCCTCTCGCTCCTCGATCGTCACGTTGGCCCGGTCGAGGTCCTCGAGCGTGGCGAACCGCTGGACCCGCTGGGCCACCAGGTTCCCGTAGGGCATGGGGTGACGGACGGCGACGACGCGCTTGCCCGCCTTCCGAAGGGTGGCCGCCACGGCGCGGGTGGTCTGGCTCTTACCCGCCCCCGTCCGCACGGCGCACACCGCGACCACGGGCACGGCGGACTCGAGCATGGTGTCCCCCGGGCCGAGGAGCACGAAGCTCGCGCCCGCGGCCAGGACCTGGCTCGCCTTGTGCATCACGTCCTCGTGGGAGACGTCCGAGTAGGCGAACACGACGTCGGACACGGCGAGCTCCTTGATCAGCCGGGTGAGCTCACGCTCCTCATAGATGCGGATACCCTTGGGGTACAGCCGTCCAGCCAGCTCCGCCGGGTAGATCCGATCGTCGATGAACGGGATCTGGGTCGCGGTGAACGCGACCACCTCGTACCGCTTGTCGCCACGGTAGACGACGTTGAAGTTGTGGAAGTCGCGCCCCGCGGCACCCATGATCAGCACGCGACGCGGCATCCAGGGTCCTTTCCAACGGGTCCGACGAGGTGTGATACGCGGGGCGGAAGCGGCCCGCTCTTCGCCACGAGCCTACCGCACGAACGCCCGGGATTCCATCCGCCGCAAGGGGTTCCGACTCCGCCGGACGGCCTCTGCCTGGGGGATCAGGCGGAGCCGCGGCTCCGGTGGGCGGTGGCCCTGGCGGTCGAGCGGCCCCCGTTCTCCGAGCCCACCAGGCTGACGACGTCGGCCCGGGGCATGCTGAAGGAGAAGGTGGACCCCTCGCCGGGCTTGGAGACCAGCCACAGCCGGCCGGACATGGCCTCGACCAGCTGGCGGGCGATGTACAGGCCGAGGCCCGAGCCGCCGGTGCGCCGGTCGGGCCCGTTCTCCACCCGGAAGAACCGGTCGAACACCCGGTTCTGGTCCGACAGCAGGATCCCCGTCCCTCGGTCGCGCACCGACACGACACCCTCGACGCCGACCGAGAGGACGCTGACCTCGACGGGGGCGTCCGCCGGTGAGTACTTGACGGCGTTCGAGACCAGGTTGGCCAGCACCTGCTGGACCCGGAAGCCGTCGGCGTTCACCAGGATCGGGGTGTCCGGCTCGATGAACGTGATCGAGCGCTTCGGCTGCTGTGCGGCGATCTCCGCGGTCTGCTCGGCCACCAGTCGGGTCAGCTCGATGGGCGAGGTGTCCACCAGCAGCGCCCCCGAGTCGATCTGGGACACGTCGAGCAGGTCGGTGATCAGCCGCTCGAGCTTGTCGGCCTGGCGCAGCATGATCCGGTAGTACTCGCGGCGGGCCTCCGGCGAATCCTCGGCCGTCCCCTGGAGCAGGCTGGCCAGGAAGCCCTTCAGCGGCGTGAGGGGCGAGCGGAGCTCGTGGGACACCATGGCCACGAAGTCCTTCTTCATCTGCTCGGTCTGCACCTGGGTGGTCACGTCGTGCGCCACCACCACGCAGGCCTTCGGTGCGCCCTCGCGGTCCCTGATGGGGGTGCCCGTGTGGCGGATCCACCGGCGGTCCCCGCCCTTGGTCACGAGCAGCGAGTCGCAGGCCTCCCCCGGCTCGGTTCGATCGAACGATGCCACCAGCTCGCCGCCGCCGCGGGCCTGACCTCCCAGGACCTCCTCGTAGATCCGCCCCTCGACCTCCTCGTGGGTGAACCCGGTGATCCGCTCCATGGCCGGGTTCCACGACAGGATCCGGCCGTCATGGGCGATGACGAACACGCCGTCCGAGGTGTGGTCCACGATCTCGGCCAGCTGGGCCTGCTGGAAGGTCTGGGCGAACAGCCGGTGGTTCTGGAGCAGTACGGCGATCTGTGAGGCGAGCGTTTCCAGGACCGACCGCTCCGATGGGGAGAGGGGTTCCTTGCGGTACACGGCGAGCACCCCGTTCGCGTCGTCTTGTCCACCGATCAACGCGATCTGGGGACCGAGTCCCTTGTGGACCCGGACGAAGGCCTCGAGCCGGCTGCGAACGCCGTTGCCCCCAGCCTCCGGGGTGAAGGAGCGCTTCCCCTCGGAGCCGTGCACCGTGATCCGGTCGTCCTCGAGCACCACGAGCTCGACCGCCTCGGCCTCGAGCATCTGCTCCAGGACGACGAGGAACGGCCGGAAGTCATCGGCGGCCGAGAGCGGCGCGGCCAGGGCCCGTCCCGCCTCGTACAGGTCGCGCATCCTGTTGCGCTCGCGCACAGTCCGGACCCACTGCCGGTAGGCCAGGTAGGACAGGACCATCGGGAACCCGAGCAGCGGCAGGCCCGCTGGGTTGGTGGCCCACAGGATCGCTCCCAGAACGCCGAGCGCCGTGTTCCCCGCCCAATGCAGCACGTTCAGCCCGAGCGGCGGCAGGAGCACGGTCAGGAACCGTTTCCGCTCGACCAGCGAGACCACGAGCACCACCAGGTTCGCGTTCACCAGGAAATAGGCCGACATGGCGATGGCCACCGCCGCCCACGTCCACGGCTGGAGCGGGGTGCCCGGGCGGAGCGCCTGGAACACGATCTCGGCCATGGAGATGCCGATCACGAACTGGCTCACGTTGAAGGCGATCTTCATCGGCGCCCACCGCCGCGCCACCTGGCCGATCAGGACACCCGCCGCCACCGAGAAGGTCAGCACGCTCGGGCTGGCGAGCGGGAGGGCCGCCGCCCACAGGCCGTCCGTCAGCGAGAAGTTCACGGTCTCGGTGCGGTGCCGGAGTGGGATCGAGAACTGCTCGGCCACCGCGATCGCCACCGTTAGCGCGGCGAAGGCCAGCACGTCCTTCGTGGTCCACGAGGGCGCGTCGGCCACGCGCACGCCGAGGGCGAAGGCGCCGGCTGCCGCCGTCGACAGGATCAGGAGGCGGGCGGAAAGCGGAAGGCTCGCTCGTTCCCGCATGACGTCAGCTCCAGGTGGTCGCGCTCCAGGAGATCGCGCTCCAGGAGATCGCACTCCACGTCGTCCCGCTCCACGAGGTACTACTCCAAGAGGTGCTGCTCCACCCGGAGGAAACCGAGGTCAACGAGCACCACATCGACTGCGACCAGGAGAGGGCCGACCATGACATCGCCGACCACGATTGGCCCAGGACGTCGGTCTCGCCGGTGACGAGATCCAGAACGCCGTCCCCGTTGATGTCGGCCATCACATGGAAGGACCCCCGGCTGGCCTCCAGAGACCCGGTGCCGGTGGATGGCACGACGCCCAGGTTGGCCGGCGTGACGCCGCCGATGTGGGTCACGGCCTGGATGGCGCTCCCCACGTCGACCAGCCCGGCGCCCGCGGTGGGCCACTTGTAGCTCGCGTTCCTGAACGCGGTCTTCATGAGAGCGCCCTTGGCCAGGTCGGGCGTGAGCGATGGGTTGGCCTGGAACATCAGGGCGGCCACCCCCGAGACGATGGCTGCGGCCTGCGACGTCCCGGTCCCCTTGAAGTAGGAGTTGTCGATCCGAGCGTCGGGGTATGCGACGTCGATCGTGCTCCCGGAGTCGCGGATCGACACGATCGTGATGCCGGGTGCCACGACGTCTGGCTTCATGAACCCGCCGGGAGATCCCCAACTCGAGAATGGCGCTACGGTGGTGCTGCTTCGGTCCGGAGTGCCGTGGTTGTCTGCGGCCCCAACCGTCAGGATGAAGGGATCATCGCCGGGCTTGTTGATCGTGCTCCCGTCGGGCCCCCGGTTCCCGGCCGAGGCCACCACGAAGATTCCCGAGAACCACGCCTGCTCGACGGCATAATCGAGGGGATCGATGCTGTAGCTCTGCTTCGAGTCGGTGCCGAAGGCAAGGTTCAGAACCCGGATGTTGTAGGTCGATCGGTTCGACACCACCCATTGCAGACCGGCGATGACGACCGAGACGTCGGTGGAGCCATCGGGACCGGCCACCTTGACCGAAACGAGGTTGGCGCCGGGAGCGACGCCTCTCCACTGGCCACCCGAGGCCGCACCCGTTCCAGCGATGATCCCGGACAGGTGCGTGCCGTGGCCGTACCGGTCGAACCCATCATGGTCCGGTGTCATGTCAACACGGGCCAGGACGCGGTTACCCAGGTCGCCGGACTGCGACACCCCGGTGTCGAGTAGCGCGACCGTGACACCAGTGCCGTCGTACAAGCCATCGACCTGGTTCAGTCGGATGCTCTGGCGCCAAACGGTGTTCGGGTCCTGGCTGTTGTAAGTGGAGGTGTGAGCCGCTCATCCGAATCTGGCCATCGCCCCAGACCAAGCTCACCGAGTCCGACCGGGCGAGGTTGGCCAGCGCGGACCCGGCCAGGTGAGCCGAGAAGCCGCCGACGATTGGGAGCTCGTACGTGACGGTCCCGCCGAGATCCTTCACAAGCCGCTCGGCGTCGTCCGTGGCGGGCAGGGTCTCCCGCACGATCACGTGGAGCGTGGACGCCGGGGCGGCCGCGGCCTCGGCGGCCAGTCCCGGGTCGACCTTCGCGGCGATGGCCGCGGACGCGTCGGGGCGCGGCTGGACCCCCAGGACGGCCATGAGGGTGAGGGCCACTCCGGCGGCCAGCGACCGCACGGCCCTATGCGAAAGGACCGTGGGTCGCGCGATGCTCGCCGCTCGGACCGCCACCGTCATCCGACCGCTCATCCCTCTCTCAGGGCAATTTCCCGATACGAAGAACGAGGGTCAGTGTCCGGCTCGCGGGGCCTACGGCGCATCGTCCGGCTGGTCACTCATCGACGGTGAGCGGGTGATTCTCTTCGTACCGGAAGTCGTAGGGCAGACGCGGGCGGGGAGATCGCTCGGCAGGGGCCGTGCCTAGCCGCCCAGATCCTGTGGCAGGTCGATGTCGCGAAACGTTCTCCCCTCCGGATCGAGGGCCCCCCACGTGCTCTCGTCCAGTCTGGTCATCCGGAGGGTCGCGAGGAGTCCCATGAGGCTCCGCTCCCCCTGGTCGAGCAGCGCCTGCGCTGCTCGGCGCGCCGGCTCCGCGCGGAGGACCGCCGGGAGCGGCCGCAGGGTCCCGCCCTGCTCCAGGGCCGTCGCCTCCGCCCCCGACTCCCGGGCCTGGGCGACGAGCTCCACGAGCACGTGCACGGAGAGGTCGGGCATGTCGCCAGCGGCGGCGAGGGCGAGCTCGGTCCCGACCTCGGCCAGCGCGGCGGCGAGCCCGGCCAGCGGGCCCTGGCCCTCGACGGGATCGTGCGCCAGTCGAAGGAGAGGGCCGGATGGGAGGTCCGGCTCGGGGCCCTCCGGGCTCACCACGACCACCACCTCTCGGCACACCTCCGCCAGCCGGAGCACGGCGTGGTGCAGGAGCGGCGCCCCCTGATAGGGCTCCCTCAGCTTGTCCCGGCCGAACCGGGAGGAGCGTCCGCCGGCCAGGACGATGCCGGTGACGTCGGGGTCCTCCAGGGTCAGCGCTCGGCCTCGGGGTGAGCCGGCTCGCGCTTCTGCACGAACTCGAAGCCGAACCGGCCCTTGATGCACAGGTGTCCCAGGGTGATGTCGTGGTCGATGGGAGAAGTCACTTTGACGATCGAGTTGTCCTGGACGTGGAGCTCGAGGTCGCACCCTACGCCGCAATAAGGACAGATGGTCTCCACGACCGTCTGTTGCGACTCGTCCCAGGTCCCGTCCTGCCGCATCTCGTGCTCGGACCGGAACATCAGCGCGCCGGTGGGACACACCCCGATGCAGTTGCCGCAGTACACGCAGGCCGAGTCGGGAAGCAGCACGTCGAACTCCGTTGAGATCCGGGCGTCGAACCCCCGGCCGGCGACGGCGATGGCGAAGGTGTTCTGGGCGTCCACCCCGCATGCCTCGACGCACTTGTAGCAGAGGATGCAGCGCGAGTAGTCCCGCACGTACAGGTCGTTGTCGACCTTCACGGGCTGGTCAACGGTCTCGGCGGCCGGACCGCCGGGGACGTGGTGGTGGCCGGGATGGCGGGCGTCGCGCTCCCCTGTCTCGGCCGGCGGCGCGGCCTCCCCGTAGCGATCGGGCTCGGCCCCGTACTCGCCGATCCACCGCTTCACGTCCTCCGACGCGAGCGAGAGGTCCACCGACGACGCCAGGAACTCCAGGACCAAGCGGCGCGAATGGCGGACGCGCTCGGAGTCCGTCACGACCTTCATCCCCGGCTCGACCGGGCGGGAGCACGCGGGGGCGAGGACCCGCGAGCCCTCGACCTCCACGACGCACACCCGGCACACGTTCACCGGCGTCAGGTTCTCCAGGTAGCAGAGCGTGGGCGTGTCGATGCCCTCGCTCCGGCAGGCGTCCAGGATCGTCGAGCCCTCCGGGACCCGCACCGGCTTCCCGTCGATCTGCACGTCAACCAAGCGTTTCGGCGGCGCGAGGGGAACGACCCGGCTCACGACCGACCTCCACGCTCGAGGACATGCAACTGCTTGACCGCCGACTGGACGGCCGAGGCCGCGGTCTGCCCGAGGCCGCAGATCGAGGCGTCCCTCATGACCTGGGCGATCTCGTCGAGCAACAGGAGGTCGCGCTGCCGCGAGCCGTTCTCGCCGCCGTCCACGAGCCGGCGGAGCGCCTCTTCCTGGCGGACCGTCCCCACGCGGCACGGCACGCATTGCCCGCACGACTCGTCGCGGAAGAACGCCGCGATCCGCAGCATGATGTCCACCAGGTCCACGGTGTCGTCGAACACCATCACCACGCCGGAGCCAAGGGTCACCCCGGCGGCACGCGCTCCCTCGAAGGAGAGCGGCAGGTCCAGCGCGTCCGGCGTGATGAACCCGCCCGCCGCCCCGCCCAGCAGGATCGCCTTCATCTCTCGACCTCCGCGGACTCCCCCAGCGAGGTCGAGCAGATCCCGGAGCGGGGTGCCGCACTCCACCTCGTACAGGCCCGGCCGCTCGACGCAGCCCGAGAGGCAGAACAGGCGCGTGCCGGTGGAGTCCGGCGTCCCGGTCTCCGCGTAGGCCGGCCCGCCCACCCGCAGGACCTCGAGGACGTTGACGAGGGTCTCGACGTTGTTGATCCCGGTGGGCTTGCCGAACAGGCCATGGGTCACGGGGAACGGCGGCTTGTTGCGGGGCTCCGCCCGCTTGCCCTCGATCGAGTTGAACAGTGCGGTCTCCTCGCCGGCGATGTATGCGCCGGCCCCGCGCCGAAGCTCGATATCGAACCCGAATCCCTCGCCCATGACTTCGTCGCCCAGCAAGCCCCGCGCCCGGGCCTGGTCGATGGCGTTCGACAGCATCTCGGTCGCCAAGGGGTACTCGCCCCGGACGTAGAGGTAGCCACGTTCGGAGCCCGTTGCAAACCCGGCGATGGTGAGCGCCTCGACCAGGGCGAATGGGTCCGTCTCCATGACGACCCGGTCCTTGAATGTGCCGGGCTCGGATTCGTCCGCGTTGCACACGAAGTAGTGGGGTCGAACGGGCTGCTTCGAAACGGCCTCCCATTTCACGCCGGTGGGGAAGGCCGCACCACCCCGCCCCAGGAGCTTGGAGTCCTTCACCTCCCGGATCACTCCCTCCGGCCCGAGCTCGATCGAGGTCCGAAGTGCCTCGTACCCGCCGTGGGCCCGGTAGTCGTCCAGCGACCGAGGGTCCACCACGCCGATCCGACGAAGCAGCCGCAGCCCCTCTCGCGGCTGCCGCCCCAGGGAGCCTCCGTTCTGGCTTTCGATCCACCCCCCGCCGTGCAGGAACGGATCGAGCATCTCCATGGTCACCTCTCCGATGGAGACGTCGCTCGCCTCGTGACCGGCCGATTGGAACAGGGCCGCCGGAGCGTGCTCGCACATCCCCAGGCAAGGGCTCCGGATGAGCCCACCGGCTCGGCCGGGGCCGAGCGCTCCCTCGAGCCGCTCGATCAGCGCCTCGGCGCCGTTCACCCGGCAGGCGATGTCGTCGCACACATGCACGACGGTCTTCGGTCGAGGCTGGAGGGAGAACATCGCATAGAAGCTGGCCACGCCGTAGGCCTCCGCGGGCGGCACCGACAGCCGCTGGCACACGTAGTTCATGCCACCCTCGCTGATCCAGCCCATCCGGCCCTGGAGCGCGTGCAGCGCCGGCAGCAGCAGGTGCCGCTGCTCGCGCGCGGCGCGTCCCGCGTGGCCGACGTGGCCCTCCAGGTCGATGTTGCGATCGCCCCCGTGCCACCCGGACTCAGGCGGGCCCAGGACCACGTCGACGGCGGCGCGTTCCTCTCCTGTGGCGATCGCCTGCATCAGGTGGAGGTCCAACCGACCTCCTTCACTCTCCGCCCCCGCCCCCGGCCGCTGCGGCCGGCTGCTCGATCCGGTCGATGCGGATCGCGCTGGCCTTGAACTCGGCCGTGCCCGACTTGCGGTCCCAGGCCTCGATGGTGAGGGCGTTCGTGTCCACGTCGTCGGGGAAGTGCAGGGTCATGAAGGCCAGGCCAGGCCGGAGCGTGCGATCCACGTGCACGGGCGCCTCGACCTTTCCCCGCCGAGAGGACACCAGCACGCGCTCGTCCTCGGCCACGCCCAGCCGCTCGGCGTCCTCCGGAGAGATGCACACGGCTTCCTTGCGCCGAAGCGGGGAAGAGTACAGGCCCGACTGCACGCCGGTGTTGAACGAATCCAGGCGCCTCCCCGTCGTGAGCCGGATGGGGAACTCCTCGGAGAGCTCGTCCACAGGTGGCTCGAACGGGACGACGCTGAACGGCGCCGCGGGCCCCCGCACCTTCGGATCCTCCTCCCACAGCCGGCCGTGGAGGAACGTGGATCCGGGATCGTCCTCGTCCAGGCACGGCCACTGGATGCCGTTCATCGCCTCCAGCCGCTCGTAGGTCATGCCGCGGTGCATCGGCGAGAGCGACCGCAGCTCGTCCCACGCCGCGTGGGGCGTGAGCTCTCCCCAATCCACATCCAGGCGCTTCGCCATCTCGGCGATGATCCAGATGTCGTCCTTGGCCTGGCCGGGCGGCTCGAGCGCCTTCCGCACACGCTGAACGCGGCGCTCGCTGTTCGTGACCGTTCCTTCGGATTCGGCCCACGCCGCGGCGGCGGGCAGGACCACGTCGGCCATCTCCGCGGTCTGGGTCAGGAAGATGTCCTGCACGATCAGGCAGTCCAGGCCCTCCAGCAGGTGCCTGGCTCGGTTCGCGTCGGCCTCCGAGGTGGCCGGGTTCTCGCCGATCACGTACAGCGCGGTGAGGTCGCCCCGCTCCATGGCCTCGAACATCAGCGTCAGGTGCCAGCCGTACTTCGGCGGGACCGTGCACCCCCACGCCTTCTCGAACTTCTCCCGGGCCTCCGGCATCCTCTCGATGTCCTGGAACCCGGGAAGCTTGTTGGGGATGGCCCCCATGTCGCCGCCGCCCTGGACGTTGTTCTGACCCCGGAGCGGGTTCAGGCCGGACCCGTACCGCCCCACGTGCCCGCACAGCAAGCCGAGGTTGATGAGGGCCAGGACGTTGTCGACGGCATTGTGGTGCTCGGTGATCCCGAGGGTCCAGCAGATCTCGGCCCGGTCGGCGCGGGCGTAGGAGTGGGCGAACTCCCCGATGACCTCGGCCGGGACACCCGTGGCTCGTTCTCCCTCCTCGAGCGTCCACGGCTCTACCGACGCTGCGTACTCGTCGAACCCGCTCGTTCCGACCTCGATGAACTTCGGGTTGTGCAGGCCGGCGTGGATGATCTCGCGGGCCATGGCGTTGGAGAGCGCGATGTCGGAGCCGACGTCGATGCCGAGCCACACGTCGGCCCACTCGGCCGAGGTGGTCCGACGGGGATCGACCACGTACAGCCTGGCCCCGTTCCGGATGCCCTTCAGGACGTGGTGGAAGAAGATCGGATGCGTCTCCCGCGCATTCGACCCCCACAGCACGATGAGATCGGTGTTCTCGATCTCCTCGTACGAACTGGTCCCGCCGCCTGCTCCGAACACCGTGGCCAGACCGACCACGCTGGGAGCGTGTCAGGTGCGGTTGCAGCTGTCGATGTTGTTGCTGCCCAGGACCTGACGCATGAACTTCTGAGCGACGAAGTTCATCTCGTTCGTGGCCTTGGAGCAGCTGAACAGGCCGACCCCGTCGCCGCCGTTCCGCTCGCGCGCCGCCCGCAGGCCCGCCGCGGCCCGCTCCAGGGCCTCGTCCCAGGTCGCTGCGCGAAGGGCGCCGTTCTCGCGGACCAACGGCTCGGTGAGTCGGGTCCGGCCGTTCCCCATTGATTTGGCCTCCTTCCTGCCCGAACGCACTCGATTCTAGACCGCTGCGTCGGGCCTCAGGCCAGGGCGATCCGCTCGGGGTGGGAGTAGACGTTGAACCGGCCGTCGCGGACGAAGCCGACCACGGTCTGGCCCAGGCGCTCGGCCAGGTCCACGGCGAGCGACGAGGGCGCCGAGACCGCTGCCACGACTGGGATCCCGGCCACCGCGGCCTTCTGCACGATCTCGAAGGACGCACGTCCCGAGACCAGGAGGATCCGCTCCGAGAGCGGCAGGTCGCCGGCCAGGAAGGCCTCGCCGACGATCTTGTCCACGGCGTTGTGCCGGCCCACGTCCTCGCGGAGCGACAACAGCTTGCCGGTCGGGGCGAACAACCCGGCGGCGTGCAGCCCGCCGGTCTGCTCGAACACCTTCTGGGCCCGGCGGAGCTCGCCCGGCAGGCCCTCGATCACCTCGCCCGCAACCTCCGGGCCCGGACCGACCGCGGCGCACTGGACCTCCACGTGCGTCCAGGGTGGCCTTCCCGCAGATCCCACACGAGGAGTTGGCGTAGAAGTTGCGGGTCAGCCGGTCCCGATCGAACGGGCGAGCCAGGTTCACCGTGACGACGTTGTAGTGCTGATCGTCCTGGTCCAGGTCCTCGCAGTAGCTCACCTTGCGGACGTCCTCACGGGCGCCGATCAGTCCCTCGGTGAACAGGAAGCCCACGGCCAGCTCGAAGTCCGCCCCCGGCGTCCGCATGGTGACCGCGACGGAGACGGGCTCCTGGCCCGGACCCTCGGCCCGGATCTCCATGGGCTCCTCGGTGGCCAGGCGATCGGCCAGCTCGTGCGCCGCCCCGTCCCGAACGGCCAGCACCCTGGCCTGCGTGACGTTCCGTCGTAGGGGGATGGGCTCGCCCACGGCACCCATTATGCGACCTCACAGCCCCCCGCCGGCCGGGGGGTATCCTCACCTGGCGTTTGAACGACCGGTCAATGGAGGTCGTGGCACCGATGAAGAGCGGGCTGGAGATCGCGCAGGAGGCCGTCCTGCGGCCCATCGTCGAGGTCGCGGCAGTCGCCGGGATCGAGGAGGACGAGCTCGAGCCCTACGGCCGCTATCGGGGGAAGGTCGACCTCTCGGCGATGGAGCGCCTGGCCGGTCGCCCCGACGGGAAGCTCGTGGTGACCACGGCCATCACCCCCACCAAGGCCGGCGAGGGCAAGACCACCACCTCCATCTCGCTCACGCAGGGGCTGGGGAAGATCGGCCAGCGCGTCGTGCTCTGCCTGCGGGAGCCCTCGATGGGCCCGGTGTTCGGCATCAAGGGCGGCGGCACGGGCGGGGGTTACGCCCAGGTCGTGCCCATGGAGGACATCAACCTTCACTTCAACGGCGACTTCCACGCGGTCACCGCGGCGCACAACCTGATGGCCGCCGCGATCGACGCGTCGATCTACTTCGGGAACCCGCTCGGGATCGATGCGGGGACCATCACCTGGCCGAGGACCCTCGACGTGAACGACCGCGAGCTCCGCTACACGGTCGTCGGGCTGGGAGGCAAGGCCCACGGCGTTCCCCGCGAGAACACGTTCGTCATCACGGCGGCGTCCGAGATCATGGCGGTGCTGGCACTCTCCTCCGATCTCCAGGACCTTCGGAGCCGGTTGGGTCGCATCGTGGTCGGGGACACCGTCGAGGGCAAGCCGGTGACCGCGGAGGACCTGAAGGTGGCGGGGGCCATGGCGGTGGTGATGAAGGACGCCATCAAGCCCAACCTGGTGCAGACGCTGGAGGGCCAGCCGGTGCTGATCCACGCCGGGCCCTTCGGCAACGTGGCCCACGCCAACAACTCGATCGTCGAGGACCGGATCGCGCTCAAGCTCGCCGATTACGTCGTCACCGAGGGCGGCTTCGCCAGCGACCTCGGGTTCCAGAAGTTCGCCGACATCGTCTGCCGGTTCGGCGGCTTCGTCCCCAGCGCGGCCGTCCTGGTGGCCACGGTCCGGGCGCTGAAGTCCCACGGCGGGATGGCGTTCGAGGATCTGGCCACCGAGGACATCGACGCCCTTCGCCGCGGCTCGGAGAACCTGGCGGCCCACATCGACATCGTCAAGGCGTACCGATTGCCGTGCGTCGTCGCCATCAACCGGTTCCCCACCGACACCGACAAGGAGGTGGCCCTGGTCGACGAGCTGGCCACGCAGGTGGGGGCGGAGCGGGTCGTGGTGAACGAGGGGTTCGCGCGCGGGGGCGAGGGAGCGGTCGACCTGGCCCGGGCCGTGGTGGAGGCGTGCGATCGGCCGAGTACGTTCTCCCAGCTCACCCCGCCCGGCACGCCGATCAAGGAGCAGGTGGAGGCCATCGCCATGCGGCTGTACGGAGCCGATGGGGTCGACTACCTCCCGCAAGCCGAGAAGGACATCGCCCGGATGGAATCCCTGGGCTTCGGGCAGTACCCGGTCTGCATGGCCAAGACCCAGCTGTCGCTGTCGCACGACCCGACGCTCTTGAACCGACCGAGGGGCTGGCGCCTGCCGGTCCGGGGGGTGGTCCCGTCCGCGGGAGCCGGCTTCGTGGTGGTGCTGTGCGGCGACATGCAGCGGATGCCTGGGCTGGGCCGGACCCCGGCCTTCATGAACATCGACATCGACCGTGACGGCCGCACCGTCGGGCTGTACTAGCCGGCCAGCAGCGACCCTCCCTCGACCCGGAGCCAGGCGGCCCGGCTGACCACGTCGTTGCGATCGAAGTCGAAGATCCCTCCCCGTTCGGGGGCGGCCTCCCAGACCGCCCCGCACTCGGGGCAGGTCCACATGCTCTGGGCCTTGGGCTCCGTATCAATGGGCGGCGCGCACGTGTGCAACGGCATGATCCGACCTCCCGGCTCGAAATCACACGCCTGTGATTTCGGAGGAGCCTATCGCACGGGAGACCCGATGTGGCCCAAGCGGCGAGATCAGCTGCGGGGCCGGGCCTTCTGCGTGTCGTAGATGGGAAGGACGTCGACCGTTGCGGGAACCGTCCCCTCACCCACCGCCGCCTCGACGGCGTTCCCCACCTCGGCCTGGTCGGCTCGGAGCACGGCGAGCCCGATCTTGCCGTACCGGGGGCTCTCCGTGGGACTGGTGAGGACGCCCACGTCCTCGCCGGCTTTGGTCACCGCGGCGCCGTACTCGGGAAGCTCTCCGGCCTCGTACCTGAGGGTCACGAACCGGTTCGGCGGCCGCATCGCCACCTCGCGGAGCTTGTCCCGGCCCAGCGGCTCCCCCGGCGCATCGAGCTTGACGAACGGGTCGAAGCCGAAGTCGTACGGGGTGCGCTGGTGGGCCTCGTAGTCGTAGTCCGTGACGATCAAGCCCGCCTCGATCCGAAGGATCTCGACAGCGTCGGCCCCGAACGGGGTGATCCCGGCCTTGTTCACCACGACGTCCCACAGCTCCTCGGCGTTCGCCGGGTCCGTGAGGAACAGCTCGTAGCCCAGCTCGCCCCCGAAGCCGGTGCGCGACAGGTACACCGGCACACCCTCCACCTCGATGGGCTCAGGGATGAAGCGGAAGTACCTGAGGTCGCGGATGTCGGCCTCGGTCAGCTCCTGCACGACGTCTCTCGATCGCGGTCCCAGGACGCCGAGATGCGGCATCCGGGGGGCGATCCACTCGAACTCCACCTGCAGGCCCTTCAGCGCCTCCCCGAAGTAGTCCTGGTGATCCTTCCCGTTGGTCATGACCCAGGCGTGGTCGTCCGCCAGCTTGAAGACCGTGCCGTCGTCGACCATCAGGCCGTCCTGGTCCAGGAAGGCGCCGTATCGCACCTGTCCCACCTCGAGGCCCAGGATGTCGTTCGAATGCACTCGCCGGGCGGCCTTCAGCGCGTCCGGCCCGCGGAAATCCCACTTGTTCAGCGGCGAGACGTCCCACACGGCGACGTCGTCGCGCACCGCGTCGTATTCCTCCCGCACGTTGCCGAAGTTCTCCGCCCACATCCACCCGCCGTCGGCGACGTGTGAGCCCCCGGCGGCCACGATGACGTCGTGGAACGCGGTCTTCAGGGCCTCTTCCTCCTCGGACATCTGCTCGCCTCCCGTCCAGGGACCTTCCTGATGTGGCCGGGCTTATCGAATCACGGCCCTGACTCGCCGTTCAACCCCTGTTCGGTCACCACGAGATCGACCGGCCGGTCGCCTCGCCCGTGGGGCACCTCGTCCACTACCTGGACGGAGAAGCAGATGCCCACCGTGAGGGCGTCCGGCCGCAGCCGGCCGAGGAACCGGTCGTAGAACCCCCCGCCGTACCCGACCCGGTGGCCACGGCGGTCGAATGCCAGGCCCGGCACGACCACCACGTCGATCTCCTCGGGGCCGACCGGCTCGCCTGCCGCGGGCTCCAGCGCGCCGAACGAGGACGGCTTCACCGGATCCCCGGAACGGTAACCCACCGGCACGATGGTCCGACCCTCCACCCGAGGGAGCACGACTCGCCGTCCGTCACGTGCGAGCTGCTCGATGATCGGGCCGGAGTCAACTTCCGAACCGAACGAGGAGAACGCCATCACCGTGGACGCCTGGCGAACCTCGGGGAGGGCGAGGAGGTTTCGGGCCACGGCCTGGCCCAGGCGCTCGCGCTCCTCGGGCGGCATGGCGTCCCGGCGCGCCCGGACTTCCCTGCGGAGCGCGCGCTTGCGTCGCTTGAGATCGTCGGAGCTCACGTCCGGGGCCGGGCGCTCGGGAGCGCGTGCTCTGCGATCAGCTCGACCCGGTCCCGGGGACCGGCCGCCACCAGGACGACCCAGGAGGCCCCCGCGCCTTCCAGCCCCTCGAGCCACCACGCGAACGAGCGGACGCTTCCCGACCACACGTTGGTCTCCAGCAAGCCCTTTTGGTCCCGTGCGTCGAGGAGGCGGCCGGCATCATCCTCGTCCTTGCCGACGAGGACGATGCCGGCCCACGTGGCCTGGACCTCGCGGGCCTCGGCGGCCTCTCGCAGCAGGCTCGCCTTCCGGGCGAACTCCGGGATCGACATCCCCCATCCGTTCCACGCGTCGGCCTCCCGGGCCGCGATGCGAACGACCTCGTCGGCGAAGCCTCCGACCCATACCGGAGGTCCTCCTGGCGTCACGGGCGGAGGCAGCAGCGGACCGGCGAGGGGAGGGACGAGGGCGCCGCCGGGCCAGGGCGTTCCGGCGAAGAGCGCCTTGATCGCTCGGACCGTCTCCACAAGGTGCTCGCGCCGTTCTCCTTTCTCCAGGTACGGCAGGCCGTACGCCTCGTGCTCCGGCTTGTCGATGGGGTCCCCGGTCCCGATGCCGAGCACCATCCGCCCGCCGCTGATGTCGTCGATCCCGGCAGCCATCTTGGCCAGGAGCCCCGCCGGACGGATCGAGGCCCGCGTTACCAACGTACCGACGCTCACCCGCTCGGTTGCCGCCGCCACCGCGGACAGCGAGACGAAGGCCTCGAGCGAGGCCCGATCCCTCGGCGCTCCCGGGGGGAAGAAGTGGTCGAAGGCGAAGACGCCGTCGTAGCCGAGCTCCTCGGCCCGCCGGGCGAACGACACCACCCGCTCCGGATCGCCCGAGAACAACGGGAGGATGAGCCCGACCTTCACCGGAGCGCGTCTTCTTTCCGGCAGCGCGTCATGCGCCCAGCTCCTCGAGGGCGAGCGCCGCGGCGCCGACGGCGCCGGCATCGTTCCCCAACTGCGCCGCGACCAGGGGGACCGGGGGCCGGTGCTCGTATCCCTCGACGGCCTCGATGAACGCGGCCTCCGCCGGGCCGATCAGCAGGTCGCCCGCCTCCCCGACGCCGCCGCCGATGACCACGATCTGAGGGTCGATCACGTTCACCAGCCCGGCGATCCCCTCCCCCAGGCGCCTGCCGACCTGGGAGAGGATGCGGATGGCCACGTCGTCCCCGGCCTTGGCCGCCTTGGTCACGGTCTCGCCGGTCACGTGCATCGGGTCATGGCCCGCGAGCTCGGCGATGATGGTCTGGGGGCGATCGGCCGCCGCCTCCCGTCCCAGGCGCCCGATGGCCTGACCCGAGGCCACCTGCTCGAAGCATCCTCGGTTCCCGCAGCCGCACAGCGGGCCGTCGGGTTCGACGATGATGTGCCCGATCTCCGCGGCGAACCCGTGGGCCCCCCGGAACAGGCGCCGCCCCGCCACGATCCCTCCGCCGATCCCCGTCCCCACCGTCACGAGCAGCATGTGCCGGTAGCCCCGGCCGGCCCCGAATCGATACTCGCCCCACGCGGCGACGTTCGCGTCGTTGTCCACTTGGCACGGGAGGCCGAGCGCGTCGCTCATGCGGGCGGCGATGGGAAGCTCGCGCCACGCAAGGTTCGGAGCGAACCGAAGGACCCCGCTGTTCGCGTCCACCATGCCGGCGGCGCCCACGCCGATCGCCACCACCTGCGGCTCGATCAACCCCTTGGCCGCCTCGATCATCGCCGCGATGGTGGCCTCCGGGTCGTCCGCGGGCGTGACCGAGCGCGAGCGCGACAGGACCGACCCGTCCCTGGTCACGCGGAGGGCCTCGATCTTCGTTCCGCCGACGTCGATGCCGAGCGCCTGGGCCGCCTCCGACACGTCCCGGCCCTCTAGAAGCGGAGCAGCGCGCCGATGCCGCCGTACTGGGCCAGCCCGTCGGGGTGAAGGACCGTCTCCACCCGGCAGCCTTGCCGCAGGGCCTGGGCCACCGCCTCCTCGACCACGTCGGGCACGGGCTCCATCTTCGAGCCGCACGCCGGGCACTTCGTCCCCCGATCCGTGAGCCGCCCGCATGAAGGGCAGGAGAACCCGGGAGCCGACAGGTCGGGGGAGACCATGATCTCCCCGGCGCGGCCCTCGGCCAGGGCCGCGAGCGTTCCCGGGAGACCGGTCACGGCCTTGCCCCCCGACTCGGCGGCAGCCTTGAGGGCCTCGACCTTCGCCGCCTCGTTCCGCCGCTCCAGGTCCTCCTCGACCTCGAGGCACCGGGCGGCCACCTCGTCCAGGGTCGCAGTCATGGCCAGGGTGAGGCCGGCTCGGACCCGCTCCTTGAGATATGGATGCAGGGTGTGTTCGAGATCCAGACGGGCCTCCGCCGGCCCGGCCAGCACGAGGGAGTCGAACGGGCGCGTCTTGAGGAGCTGGAACAGCGCCTCGGCGACGCGCTTCAGGTGTCGCAGGCGGTGATCGTCCACGTGTCGCTGCATGCGCATCTGGGACCAGCCGCCCTGGTCGTGTCGGCCCGGGACGTCGTCGAAGAGGTCGGTGACCTCCTCGACCCGTCCGAGCTCCGACAGGAACACCCGGGCCTTCTCGTAGTCCACGAGGGCCATGCACATCGGGCGATACGTCTCGAGCACCTGCTCCAGCGGGAGCACATCGGCCGCCGACGCAACCGTGGCTCGATCGCGCACCGGCCGGGGGAGGCGGACCTCCTCCCACAATCCGGCGGCCTTGGCCGAGAACAACGCCAGACCTCGCGTGTCGCCGCGTTCGAACTCGTCGCGCACGAAGGAGCTCATCGACTCGAGGTCGCCGTGGACCGAACGAAGCGCCTCCTTCGACAGCCCCTCGGCTTCGGCCTGGGCCCGAGCCCGACGCAACAGCTCGTCCAGACGTACCTCGTACTCGGACTTGCGGGGGTACCGGCGCCCGTCCACCGTGAGGTAGACGGACGTGATCGGGATGCCATTCGGGTCCCATCGCGCCAGCTTGCGCACCACGGAGTGGTCGACGTTCGTCATGCTCATGCGATCTCGATCCTCTCGAGCTTGGGCTCCGCGCCGCCGGCATCGGCGACCCGAGTGTCGATCAACGTCTTCGCCGCGAGGAGGAACTCGCGGGCCGAGACCAGGAGGTGCTCCACGACCTCCGGGCTGGCCCGGTCGACCGTCGAAAGGGCCAGGCCGATGGGGCAGAACGTGACGGGGCACACGTGCTGGCCCCGCCCGTCCTGCTCCTTCGGCGAAGCGGCTTTCGACCCGCTTCTTCCCGTCCGTCCCTCAGACATTCGCTCTCCCCCTCCGGGCCTGCCGGGCGTCTCCCGAGGAGCCGGGCTCGGGCTCCTTGGAGAACGCGATCTCCAGATGGTCGCCGACGAAGTTCGCCCCTCGGACCTCCAGCCGCTTGAGGGTCTGGGGCAGGATCAGGTTCCGCTTGTACGAGCCCACCCGGACGAACAGCTCGTCCCCCCGGCGGTGGATGTCAATGTCGTCGCGAGAGGCGAACGGCAGTCGCATCGTGAGGGAGTAACCGGTTCCCTTCGGCGGACCCGGATGGGATCGTCCCGGTACAGGATCTCGGTGACGTCGGCGTCGCCGTAGACCTCGTGCCCCATTGCCTCCAGCAACTCGACGCCGACCATCTCCCGATCGAACAGCCGGGCCGTGAGGATGGGGACGGGCTCGAAGGACTCGCGCACCGTCTGCAGGTGCTCGGCCTGGATGTCCTTCCACTTGCCGAAGTACGGGTCGGTGACGTCGTCGGGGATGATGCGGTTCACGATCACCGCGTCCACGCGATACCCGAACAGCCCGAGATACGTGTACGTTCGCCTGGCCTCGGCGATCACCATCTTCTCCGGATTGACCACCAGCCGCACGGTCGAGGTGCCCTCCTCGGTCAGGATCCGCCGCACCGCCTCGAGGTTGTGGTGCAGTCGTTCCACTGCGCCGAAGAACTGGTCCCCGGCGATGGGAAGCGTGGTGATCTTCGAGACGAGCGGGCGGACCGCCTTCACCACTCGACGCTCCATCGGGAAGATCCGCTCGATGTACCAGTTCATGACCTCGGGGAGCGAGAGGAGGCGGAGCGTCTCGGCCGTGGGCGCGCAATCCACCACCAGGAGGTCGTACGTGCCCTCGTCGACATGGCGTCTTCACGTCGATCAGGCTGAAGATCTCGTCCAACCCGGGGATGACCGAGAGCTCCTCGGCCTGGATCGTCTCCACACCGGCCCAGTTCATCAGCTGGATGAAGTACTCCTGGATCTCCCGCCAGTTGGACTCCAGACGGGCCTGGGCGTCGATCTGCTCGGCCCACAGGTTCGGGGCGATGAGGGTGGGCTGGTCCGCCACGTCGCGGTCGAACGAGTCGGCCAGCGAATGCGCGGGGTCCGTGCTCATGACCAGCGTCCGCGCGCCGGCCCGAGCCGCCTTCACGGCGGTGGCGGCGGCCACGGTGGTCTTGCCCACGCCGCCCTTTCCCGTGAAGAGAAGGACTCGCATCTCCGGCTAGCTTAGCGAGTCCAGGAAACCAACCTGAGGGCGGCCCACGCCGGGGAGGCGAAGGTACGAGGGCCGGACGGAGGTCGCCTAGCCCAGCTCCACCCGCCGCTTCAGCCCCTCGAGGGCATTCTCGATCACGCGCTTGGCCCCCTGGGTCCGGACGAACCCTGGGAGCAGGACCCCGAGCTCGACGCTGAGCCGGTAGGTGACCTCCGTCTCGCGGTCGTCGAGCTCGTTCAACAGGTACTCGCCGATGATGTTGCTGACGGCCCCCCGGGCCTCTTTCGTCACCCAGGAGACGCCGGCGTCACCGGGCGCATACCGGTAGGCGAGCGTGTACAGGCGCTCTACCCAGGACGGGCACGTCGACCTCGAACGCGACCTCCATGCCCAGCCCGCCGGCCCCGCGCTGGACGACGTGTGCCGATTTCACGTCGGCCCACTCCGGGTAGGCCTCGTAGTCGGTGATGACGTCCATGACCTCGGCCGCGGAGGCCTCGATGACGATGGAGCCTTCGGCGTGTTCCCCCATGTCGAAGGAATGGTAACGGTCGCTACCGCCTGCGGACCGCAGGTAACGCCACGGCGGTCGCCAGCGCCACGGCGACCAGGATGAGCCCGACCAGACCCCAGAGCAGCGTTCGGGGGGCGATGAGCGGCTGAACCCCGGAGGCCGAGCGATAGGCGTCGACGGCCGACGTGGACCATGCGACGAGCGAGGCCACCAGGAACAGGGAGAACAGCAACGCGGTCGAGCCCAGGCCCCCCCGCCCCAGCCTGGACACCACGAGGAGGAGCATGGTCCCGAAGGGGACCAGGAACGCCACCATCCGCGCGATGCCGTCCAGTGGGCGGCCGCACTTCCATTGCCCCAGCCCCGGGAAGAGGAGCGACCACAGGGCGGCCGTCCGGGGATCGATCTCGGGCGCCCGCTCGGGTTCCTGGAACAGCCGGGCGAACGGCGTGCCGCAGGCCAGGCAGAGGTTCACCGCGATGGGGTTCGGATTGCCGCACACGGGACAGGGCCAGGCCGGCTCGCCGCTCGGTGCGGACCGACGGGGCTACGGCCTCGGCTCCGCGAGGGAGCTTGGAGAGTTTTCACAACGACGCGTAGCACTGGCCGCACCAGTCCACGTCGGCCGAGGCCAGGGCACCGCACCTGGGACACCGGCGCTCCACGCTCATCGCGCTCATCACACGACCTACTTCGGCGCGGATCCCCACCCGGTGAAGCCCGGCGTGCCTCAGGCCACGGCGTCCCGGAGCCACCGGCCGAGCTGGGCCGCGGCCCGGGGCCACGTGTAGAACCGCTCGACCCGCTCCCGGCCTGCCTTGCCCATGCGTTCGGCGAGGGCTGGGTCCTCGAGCAACCTCGACACGGCGTCCGCGACCTGCTCCACGTTCCGCCCGTCCACCAGGACCCCGGTCTCGCCGTCGACCACCGACTCGCGCGCCCCCCCGGAGTCACCGACGACCACCGGACGGCCGCACGCCGCGGCCTCGATGAACACGTTGCCCCATCCCTCCACCTCAAGGCCCCCGAGGCGAGTGCGGCACGGCATGGCGAACACGTGCCCCGCGGCGTAGTAGGTCGGCAGCTCCTCTTCGGAGACCTGTCCGGCGAAGACGACGGACCCGGACGGGGCGCCGGCGGCCAGCCGTTCCAGGGCCGAGCGATACGGGCCGTCCCCCACGATCAGGAGCGCGGCGTCCGGCACACGCCTTCGGACGATGGTCATGGCCCGGATCAGCACGTCCTGGCCCTTCCGCGCCACCAGCCGGCTCACGCACGCGACCACCGGCCGGCCAGCCAGGCCGTGGCGATCGAGGACATGGTCGGTGGGGAGGCCGGGACGGAACGCCTCGACGTCCGCCCCCGGATACATCACGGATACCGGGACGTCCTCGGGCACCGCGGTCCGCACGACGCGCGCGATGAACGCGCTGCACATCACGGGGACATGCGCGGCGCGCGACGTCATGTACACGAGCGAGGCGTGGGCTCCGGGCAGGAGCGAGAGCCAGTAGTCGAATCCATGCGCCGCCACCAGGTACGGGATGCCCCGCCCGGCGAGTCCCGGCCCCATGGCGGCAAGGGGCATGGCGTCCCCGAACAGCACCACCTCCGCACCGGATCCACCGATGAGCCCGTCCGTCAGCCGTCGTGTCGTCGGCGTGGGCCACAGGAAGCGCCGAGGCGCTCGAAAGATGCGGTAGGGCTCGCCGCCGTCGAACGCCTCGCTCCCGTCCCAGAGGGGCGCGAGGACGGTGATCCGGTCCGGAGGGAGCTCACGGACCAACGCGTGGAGCGTCCGCTGGATCCCGCCCACGCGCGGCGGGAAGTCGTTCGTGACCAGCAGCGTCCGCGGGATCTCCACGGCCGCCTATCCTCTCAGAAGGGTGGATGCGCACATGCTGGAGGAACAGGTCGATGCCCTCGACGAAGGCCGGGCGTTCGTGGACGGCGCTCGGCTCCGCGCGGTCGAGGTGACCGGAAGCGACGCCGGCCGCTGGCTGAACGACCTCGTGACCGCGGGCGTCGAGGTGTTGCCTCCGGGCGGCGCGACCCGATCGCTCCTCCTCACCCCCACCGGCCGGGTGCGAGCCGACTTCCACGTCCTCCGCACCGATGGGGGGTTCCTCCTCTTCCAGGAGTCGGACCAACCTGCCGCGATCGACGACCTCCTCGGGCCGTACGTGCTGTCGTCCGATGTGGCCTTGCGACGCCTCGCCGCCGGAACTCGTGTGGTCCTGATGCCCTCGGATCGAGGATGGGCGGTCGCTCGGGAACCGTCGGACGGCGCCGTGGAGGCGAGCGCCGAGGCGGGAGAGGTATGGCGGATCCGGCATGGGGTCCCGCGGTTCCCGACCGATCTCGAAGAAGAGTCGCTCCCCGCCGAAGCCGGACTGGAGTTCCTCATCGACTTCACCAAAGGATGCTTCCTGGGCCAGGAGGCCGTGGCCAAGGTCCGCAACCTCGGCCACCCACCGCGGGCGGTCCTGGCACTCCGGGCAGCGGTTCCCGTCCGGCGGGGTGAGCGGGTCGTCGCGGATGGCCGAGAGGTGGGCGCGGTCACGAGCGCGGCCCCGACGCGCGAGGGGTTCTCCCTGCTCGCGCGGGTCAAGTGGGAGGCGAGGTCGCTCCCCTTGGCCACGGCCTCGGGTGGCGCGCTCACGCCCGTGTGAGGTCGTTCGTGTCCTCCCGTTACTACGGTGGTCGGGACTTTTCAAGACTTCATTTGGGCTTGCCCGGCGGACCAGAATGGGTTGCATGCCCGAACGTCGCCAGGCCGCTGATCAGACTCGATGGAGTGCTCGGGGGGGGATCGACTGGTGAGCAAGGAGCGCGTGAGCGGCATCGACCTCAAGACACTTCCTCGAAACCCTTCACCTCCAGACATGTGGCAGGACAAGGCGGCTTGCCACGGCCTCGACCCCGACGTCTTCTTCCCCACCTCCGAGGAGGAGGCGGGGCCGGCCCTCGCCTACTGCTCGGCCTGCGCGATCCGCGAGATGTGCCTGGCCTGGGCGCTCAAGAACGGCGAACGCTACGGGGTGTGGGGCGGCCTGACGGAGCAGCAGCGCCGCCGCCTGGTCCGGTTCGTGGCCTGAGCTTCCCGGCTGGTCACCCGGGGGCCGGGCCGCCCATACTTGGCTGGCCCATGAGCGACGTCACGGTCCAGGCGGCGGCGCCGCTTCGCATCAGCTTCGTAGGGGGTGGGACCGACTTCCCCCACTGGTACGAGCTGCACGGGGGTGCCGTCCTCTCCGCGACGATCGACCATCACGCGGAGGCCACGCTTCGGCCCCGGGACGACGATCGCATCCGGATCCGCTCGCTCGACCTCCATCAGATCGTCCAGTACCGGCTCCACGAATCGCCCGAGTACGACGGCGTGATGGACCTTCCGAAGGCGGCCATCGACCGGGTGGGCGTCCACCGGGGGGTCGACGTCGAGGTTCGGTGCGACGCACCGCCCGGAAGTGGCCTGGGCGGCTCCTCGGCGGTGGTGACGGCGGTGGTCGGTGCGCTCGCCGCCTTCGGCGGCCGTTCGCTTACGGCGGACGAGTTGGCCCGAACGAGCCATGCGATCGAACGCGAGGACCTGGGCATCCCCGGAGGCTGGCAGGACCAGTACACGGCGGCGTACGGGGGCTTCAACCTCCTCGAGTTCTCCGCCGAAGGGGTCGACGTCACCCCGGTCCGGGCAACGCCCCAGACCCTCGGGCGACTCCGGGCGAACCTCCTGCTCTGCTATACGGGACAGGTGCGCGCGAACCTCGGACTCATCGACACGCAGATCCGGCTGTTCCGGGAGGGGCGCGAGGAGACGATCCAGGGGATGAAGCAACTGCAGGCCATGGCCTACGAGATGCGGGACACCGTCGAGTCGGGCGACATGGACGGCCTCGGCGAGATGCTGCACGAGGCCTACGAGAGCAAGAAGCGCATGAACCCGCACATCGCCAAGGGCACGAGGATCGAGCGGCTTTTCGACGCGGCCAGGGACGCAGGCGCCACCGGGGGGAAGATCTGCGGGGCGGGAGGCGGCGGGTACCTGCTGCTGTACTGCAGGGAGGAGCGGCAGCCGGCCGTTCGGGCCGCGCTCGAGAAGCTCGGAGGCAAGCTCGCCTCCTTCGAGTTCACGCCGACGGGGGTCGAGGCCCGGGCCGGGGATGCTGTCTGGAGACCAGCGCGCTCATGACGGGGCGATTCGTGCTGCTCGACCGCGACGGGACGATCAACGAGGAGGTCGACCACCTCGCCCATCCCGACCAGGTGGCCCTCATCCCCGGCGCGCCGGCGGCGCTGCGGGATCTGCGCTCGGCCGGCTTGGGGCTCGCCGTCCTGACCAACCAGGCGAACGTGGGTCGCGGGCTCCTCTCGCCCGAGCGCCTGGAGGAGATCCATGCACGCCTGGTCGAGCTCCTGGAAGAGGAAGGCGTGCGGATCGACGGCCTGTACGTGTGCCCGCACGCGCCGGAAGACGGGTGCGATTGCCGGAAGCCCCGCGCCGGCCTGGCCCTGCGCGCGGCGGCCGACCACGGGTTCCGGCCGGCCGAGGCCTTCGTCGTCGGGGACCACGCCGCCGACATGGGACTGGGACGGGCCATCGGCGCCACCACGATCCTGGTCCGCACGGGACACGGGGAGGACGAGCTCGCGGCCGGCGCGGACGCCCAGGCCGACCACGTCGTGGCCGACCTCTCCGAGGCGGCCGGCGTGATCCTCGACATCGTGCTGTCGGAGGCCAGGCGGTGAGCGTGGCCGACCGCATCGCGGCGTACCTGCGCGGGACCCTGGACACCGTGTCGGCGACCGCAGAGAGCTGCTCGGAGGAGATCGCCCGGGCCGCCGCCGCGGTCGCCGAGAGCGTCCGGGGCGGCGGCAAGGTCCTGATCTGCGGGAACGGCGGGAGCGCCGCCGACAGCCAGCACCTCGCAGCGGAGCTGGTCAGCACCCTCACCCTGGACCGCCGCCGGCCGGCCATCCCGGCCGTGGCGCTCACCACGGACACGTCGATCCTCACCGCGGTCTCGAACGACTTCGGCTTCGAGGGCGTCTTCGCCCGCCAGGTGGAGGCCCTGGGGGCCGCTGGAGACGTGCTGATCGGCATCTCGACGAGCGGCAACTCGGCCGACGTCGTCCTGGCGATGGAGCAGGCGACCCGCCAGGGGATGCGGACCGTCGCGCTTACCGGCGAGTCGGGCGGCAAGCTCGCGCCCCTCGCCGAGGTGGCCATCCTGGTTCCCAGCTCGGAGACCTCTCACGTCCAGGAGGCCCACCTGGCCGTGGAACAGCTCATCGCGTTCCTGGTCGAGGACGAGCTCTACCCGCGAGGCTAGCGCCCCGAGAGTCCGCTCCCCGCTCACCTTCCGATCGGGCTTGACCATCGAACGCGTGTTCGATATGGTCGGACACCCGCGGCCCCGGCGGAGGCCGATGCAGTGCGGGCCCAACCGGTCCAGACCACCTTGAAGGAAGGGATCCCCCTGTCCGATGTGACGTTCTGCATCGTCGACCTCGAGACCACCGGAGGCTCCCCCGCCGACTCGCGGATCACGGAGATCGGTGCGGTGAAGTACCGGGGTGGTGAGCGGATCGGCGTCTTCGCCACCCTCGTCGATCCCGGCACCCCCATCCCCGGGTTCATCACCCACCTCACCGGCATCGACGACGGAACGGTCCGCGGCGCGCCGCCCCTGGAATGGGCGCTCCCGGGCTTCGTCGAGTTCGCCGAGGGGTGCGTGTTCGTCGCGCACAACGCCCGGTTCGACTTCACGTTCCTGAACGCGAGCCTGGCGCGCCTCGACTACGACCCGCTTCCACCGCCACCGGTGTGCACCGCACGGCTGGCCCGCCGCGTGGTCTGGCCGGACGTGCCGAACGTTCGGCTGAACACGCTTGCCCAGTACTTCCGGACGGGAGCGAGACCCACGCACCGGGCCCTCCCCGACGCGGAGGCCTGCGCCGAGGTCTTCCACGGCCTCCTCGACCTCGGCGGCCGGCTGGGGATCCTGACCCTCGGCGACCTCCACGAGGCCGTGACGGCACGCGGACGCCCGAACTTCGGGAAGATCCGGCTGGCCGATCACCTGCCCCGGGGGCCCGGCGTCTACCTGTTCAAGGGCCGCGACGGGCGGGTGCTCTACGTCGGCAAGTCCAAGGACATCCGGGGCCGGGTCAAGAGCTACTTCTACGGCGACTCGCGCAAGCAGGTCCAGGATCTCCTCACGGAGACCGCTGCGGTGGAAGGGATCCAGTGCGGCTCCGAGCTCGAGGCGCTCGTGTCTTGAAGCCCGCCTGATCCGGGAGCACCGGCCCAAGCACAACCGGCGGGGAAAGTGGTGGCGGCGCTATGCGTACCTGAAGGTGGACACGGCCGAGGCGTTCCCCCGGATCAAGGTGGTCCGCGAACCGAAGGGCGAGGGCGCGTTCCTAGGGCCCTTCGGAACCGCCGAGCAGGCCCGGCTGGCCAAGGAGGCTTTGGAGGAGGCCTTCCCCATCCGCCGGTGCACGAAGGCCATGCGGGCCTCGACCAGGTTCTCGCCATGCGCCCTCGGCGAGATGGGTCGGTGCGTCGCCCCTGCGACGGCCGCGCCAGCCTCGAGCGCTACGGAGAGCTCGTCCGGAGCCTCCTCTCCTCCCTTTCGTCTCCGGGCGGGCTCCTCGCAGCGCTCGAGGTGCGCATGGACGACCTCGCCGGGCAGGAGCGGTTCGAGGAGGCTGCGCTTGCCCGCGATCGGCTCCGCTCGCTGGCCGACGCGCTGGCACGCGCTCGCGTGGACGACTGGCTCCTCCGCCCGGGCAGGCTCGAGCTCCGCGACGCCGACGCCAACCGGCTCCGTTTGGCTGGTGGCGCGCTCGTCCGGGGCGGCGACGGCCGCCCGATCCCCTGGCCCTGCCCCAGGGAGCGAGCCGACGAGCTCTCGGCGGTCCGGTCGTGGCTGCTCCACAACCCGGTCCGGGTGGAACGGGCCGATCCTCCGCCGGCGGAGCCGGTGGAAGGCGGCGCCGCCCTCCACCGGCTCCTGGCCCGACTCCGCTCGGCCGACCGGCCTCGCGAAGGCGCCCACTAGACTGTGCCCGTGGAGACCGCGGTCATCTTGGAGGGCGCGCGCACGCCGATCGGCAAGTTCCTCGGCGCGTTCTCGGAGGTCCCGGCCGTCGAGCTCGGGACGCTCGCGGCAAAGGAAGCGATGCGCCGGGCCGGGGTCGAGCCCGAGCAGATCGACCAGACGATCATGGGCCACGCCCGCCAGGCCGGAAACGGGCCGAACACCGGACGCCAGGTCTCGGTCCGGGCCGGCGTGCCGAAGGAGGTCTCGGCCTACAACGTCAACATCGCCTGCGGATCCGGGATGAAGGCCGTCCAGCTCGCCGCGCAGCAGATCGCGCTCGGCGATGCGGATGTGGTCCTGGCCGGCGGCATGGAGAACATGACCCGCGTCCCGTACCTGCTCGACCGGATGCGGACCGGCTACCGGGCCGGCGACGCCACCGCGTACGACGCGATGTACCGGGATGGCCTCCTGGATCCGCTGTGCGGGCTCATCATGGGCGAGACCGCCGAGAACCTGGTCGACCTGTACGACATCTCGCGGCGGAGAGCAGGACGAGTTCGCCGTGGAGTCGCAGCAGAAGGCCGAGGCGGCGAAGGATCGCCGGGCCGGCGAGACCTTCCCGGTCGAGGCCCCCGACCCGCATGGCAAGGGCACGATCACGGTGACCGAGGACGAGCATCCGCGCCCCGATACCACGCTCGAGAAGCTCGCCGCGCTGCCACCGGTGTTCCGTGAGAACGGCAGCGTGACGGCGGGCAACTCCTCCGGCATCACGGACGGCGCGGCCGCGCTGGTGCTGATGTCCGAGTCGCGAGCCGGGGCCGAGGGGCGTGAGCCGCTCGCACGGATCGCGGGGATGTCCTGGGCCGGCGTGGACCCGGCCATCATGGGCATCGGCCCGGTCCCGGCGACCAAGAAGGTGCTGGAGAAGACGGGCCTGTCGCTCGCCGACATCGACGTCATCGAGATCAACGAGGCCTTCGCGGCACAGGTCATCGCGTGCGAGCGCGACCTCAAGTTCGACCGGGACAAGCTGAACCCGAGAGGCGGTGGCATCTCGCTGGGGCATCCCATCGGGATGAGCGGGGCGCGCCTCCTCCTCACCCTCGCCCACGAGATGCGGGACCGGGGCCATGCGCTCGGCCTGGCCACGCTGTGCATCTCGGGCGGGCAGGGCCTGGCCGTCGTCTTGGAGCGAACCTGATGGTCCACGCGGTCGTCCTCATCCAGTGCGAGATCGACCAGATCCCCGAGGCCGCCCAAGCCATCGCCGGCATCGACGGCGTGAGCGAGGTCTACTCCGTGGCCGGGGAGTTCGACCTCGTCGCCGTGGTGCGAGTGATGAACCACGACGACCTGGCCAAGGTGATCCCCCAGGGCATCGCCAAGGTCGAGGGGGTCGTGCGGACCGAGACCCTCATCGCCTTCCAGGTCTACTCCAAGCACGACCTGGAGCGCCTGTTCTCGATCGGCTTCGACGAGTCCTAGGGCTCGGGGAGCTCGATGGCGACCGGGAGTGAGGTATTCCGCCACTCCTCCAGGTCGCCCGTGTAGCGCGGCTGGTACTTCTCCACCAGGAGCCGGCGGGCCAGCGCGTCCTCCTCCTTGTCCTGCACCACGTAGGCCCGGCAGATCATGTCGCGGTCGCCGATCCGAAGGCCCACGGTCGGATTGACCCGAATGTTCTTCACCCAGTCGCTGGCGTCGCCGCCGCCGGACAGCATGTAGACCCTGCCGTCGTGGAGGGCGAACCAGATCTCGATCGTGTGGGGATGGCCGGACGACCTCCCCGTAGTGGTCACGTAGCAGAAGTCGAGCTCGGAGAGCTCCGCCTCCTCCACGGCTAGCGGACGGCCCAGATCACCAACGCCACGACGACGACGATGGCCGCTACCAGCATGACGAGGTCGGCCGTCTTCACCTTCCCGGGCCGCATGGCGTTGAATCCCATCTCAGCCCTCCCTTGGGGGGCCCGGGAGCCGATAGTACTCCCGGAACTTGGTCTCCGACAGCCAGTAGGCGTGTTGGCGGACCGTCGAGGCGTACGTGCGGGCCTCCGTCTCGTCGCTGCATGCGCGAGTGGAGACCTCGCGGCCGGCCGGATCGATGATGACGACGACGAGACCCGCGTCCTCCTGCCGAACGTCGACGCGGTAGCCGTTCGCCTGTCGGGCACTCGCGGTGCCGCTACGCTCCGTGGCTCCGCTCCAGCCGCTCGAGGTGCTCTCGGATCCGGGCGATGACCGAGTCGATGTCCAGCACGAACTCGGGTTCCATGTCCGCGACCTTCTCCAGCGCGTTCTCCAATGTGTTGCCGGCCGCCTCAGCGTCTCGGAGCGAATCCACCAGCACGACCGCGTAGTCGGCCTGGAACGGCTTCCCGTCCCACGGGCAGCGGCCCCCGTTCCCGATCACTTGCTCGACCAGGAACTCGCGCCCGCACCGCCGGCACGTCCCCTTGATCTTCACGCCCGCCCCTTCGCCGTCACGAGCTCGAGCAACCGATCGGCGAGCTCGAACGGATCGACGGGGATGACGAACCAGGCATCAGCCCCCGACCAGTTGGCCAACCACTCGTCCTGGCGGCGTTCCAGCAGGATCACGATGGCGCCGGGATAGGGTTCGTTCGCGCCTCGCAGGTCCCTGGCCAGGGCGAACGCGCCCATCCGGGAAGCGATCTCATCGGCCACGACCGCGTCGGGGCGCTCCCGCCAGGCCTTGCTTCGCCCCTCCTCCCCGTCCGATGCCTCGATGAACTCCAGCCGCTCACCCAGGCGCCGCTCGATGTTCGCAATCGCCAGGCGTGTCAGCGTCCTCGATTCGGGGTTCGGGGAAACGAGCAGGACCTTCACGGGCGGCATCCTACCAAGGGCCCGTGCGCCCTTTGCCCTCTTCGAGCACGTCGGATATCGTCCGGCGGGCTTCTCGGAGGAGGGAGCGGTGGAGACCACCTGGAAGGCTGCCCTGGCCGAGTTCGTCGCCTCGTTCGCCTTCGTGTTCGTGGGAGCGGGCTCCCTCATCGTGGCCGGCCCCTACGGAAGCGGCCTGCTCGGGGTGGCCCTCGCCACCGGGTTCGTCGTCGCGGTGATGGTCTCGGTGACCGCCCCCATCTCCGGCGGGCACATGAATCCGGCCGTGACCATCGGCGTGTGGGTCGCCGGCAAGATCGGAACGGCTCGGGCACTGGTCTACGTCGCGGCCCAATTCGCCGGGGGGATCTTCGCAGCCCTCCTGCTCCGGTTCGTGGTGCCCACGGCCGTGTGGAAGGCGGCGAACCTGGGGACGCCGCTGCTCGCCACGGGGATCGGCCAGGGCAAGGGCATCCTGATCGAGGCCATCCTGGCCTTCTTCCTCGTGTTCACCGTCTTCGCCACGCTCCTGGACGACCGGGGGCCGTTCCCCCAAGCGGCCGGCCTGACCGTCGGATTGGTGCTCGCCTTCGACATCCTGGTCGCCGGGCCGTTCACCGGCGGCGCCGTCAGCCCGGCCCGCTCGTTCGGCCCGGCCCTCGTCTCCGGCACGTGGAACGACTGGTGGGTGTACTGGGTGGGCCCGGTCGCGGGTGGCGTGATCGGCGCAGTGCTCTACTGGTCGGCGTTCATGCGGGACCGTGAACCCGCGGTGCCGTAGCGAGCCGAGTTACGGCTCGTACTTCGGCTTGGCGGTCGGTCCCCTCCACGGATAGCCCATGGTGTGCTGCCAGCAGTTGGGACCGGGGTTGTAGATGGACAGCTTGGTCCCGCAGACCGTGCAGTTTCGGACAGTGGCCGGCTCGGCTCGCCGCCCGGCGGGCTGATCGTCCCTGTGCTTGGGCGCTTGCTTGGCCACTGGATGGCTCCGGGAAGCTGGTGGTCGATCGCTCGCGAGCTATCATATTCGGGACATTCTCCATCGTCTAGCTGGACTTTCCACTCCCGGCAGGGGTTGATGGACACCGAAACCTACCTGGACCACGGCTCCGCCGCGCCGCTCGCCGAACCGGCCCGCCGGGCGTTCCTGGACGCCCTGGACGCGTTCGGTGACCCGTTGCGCCTGCACGCCAACGGCCGGGCCGCCCGCAGGATCCTCGAGGATGCCCGGGCCGTCGTGGCGAGCGGGATCGGGGCGCAACCCGACGAGATCGTGTTCACCTCAGGGGGCACGGAGTCGGTGGCCCTTGGGATCTGGGGGGGCGCCCGCCCTCTCCGCGAGATCGGTCACCGCATCGTGACCGGCGCCGTCGAGCACCCCGCAGTCGGGGGTGTCACTCATACGCTGGAGACGGACGGGTTCGAGGTCGCCATCGTCCCCGCGGACGAGTTCGGCCGGGTCGACGTCGACGAGTTCGCCCGCGCGGTGCGCAGGCCGGGCACGGTCATCGCGTCGCTCCAACACGCGAACCACGAGCTGGGCACGATGCAGCCGATCGCCGAGGCCGCCCGACTGTGCCGGGAAGCAGGGGTCCTGTTCCACACCGACGCCTGCCAGACCGTGGGCCGTCTTCCCATCGACGCCCGGACCCTGGGGATCGACCTGCTGTCGTTGTCGGCCCACAAGTTCGGCGGGCCGCCCGGAGTGGGGGCGCTGTACGTCCGTCGGGGCGTAGCCCTGGCCGCCTACCCCTGCGGCGACGACCGGGAGCGCAAGCGCCGGTCGGGCATGGAGAACATCCCGGGGGTGGCGGCCATGGCGGCCGCCCTGGCGGCCGCCATGGCCGACCTCCAAGACCAGGCCGCCCGGCAGTGGGCCATGACCGGCTCGCTTCGAAGTGACCTGGAGGCCGTGCCGGGGGTCCGGGTCCACGGGCACCCCACGCAGCGCGTGCCGCACCTCGTGTGCTTCTCAGTCGACGGCATCGACCCAGAGATCCTGGCGATGGCCCTGGACGACCGGGGGTTCCGACTCGCGGTCGGCTCCAACTGCTCGGGGGTATCGAACGAGCCCTCCCCCGTCCTGGAGCAGGTGGGCGTGCCCAACGCGGCAAGCTATCGGATCGGCGTGGGGCGGGACACCGACGAGCGAGACGTCGGACGGTTCGTGGCCGCGCTGCCGGACCTGGTGAGTGAGCTTCGGCGGGTGGAGGCCGCCACCGAGGAGGCGATGGCGCGCTACCGGCCGGGCGTGGACGCTACGTGACGGTCCAGGTGTCGCCGGAGTGCAGCAGCTTGGCCAGATCCCCCTGGCCCAACCGCTCGGTGGCCATCTCGATCTGCTTGTCCATGGCCTCGCCGTAGACCGGCCGCTCGACCTCCCGGAACACGCCGATGCACGTGGGCTCGGTGGGCCCGTGCGCCAGGTGGGCCAGGGCGAACGCGAGCGACGGACGGCCGTGCATGTCGTGGACCACGATGCTGTCCGGGGCCACGTCGTCCACGTTGGCCAGGATCAGGCGACCGTTGTCCCCAACCGCCACGCACCGGTTGTCCTCGTCGAACAGGATCGGCTTGCCGTGGTCCAGGCGGATCTGGTTGTGGACGCCCTGCGGCTTCTCCCGAAGCAGGTCGAACGCGCCGTCGTTGAACACGTTGCAGTTCTGATAGATCTCGACGAACGCCGCCCCGCGGTGCGCGGCCGCCTGTCGCAGGACCTGTGTCAGGTGCTGGCGGTCGTTGTCGACCGTCCGGGCCACGAAGGTGGCCTCCGCCCCCAGGGCCAGGGCGATCGGGTTGAACGGGTGGTCCACCGAGCCGAATGGCGTGGACTTCGTGACCTTGCCCTCCTCGCTGGTGGGCGAGTACTGGCCCTTGGTCAGGCCATAGATCTGGTTGTTGAACAGCAGGATCTTCATGTTCACGTTGCGGCGGAGGGCGTGGATCAGGTGGTTGCCGCCGATCGACAGGCCGTCGCCGTCCCCGGTGACCACCCACACGTCGAGGTCCGGACGGGCCGTGGCGATCCCGGTGGCCAGGGCCGGGGCCCGGCCGTGGATCCCGTGCACCCCGTACGTGTCCATGTAGTACGTGAACCGTCCGGAGCACCCGATGCCCGACACGAACACCGTGTTGTCGGGCGTGATCCCGAGCTCGGGCATGAACGCCTGGACGGTGGCCAGGATGGCGTAGTCCCCGCACCCCGGACACCACCGGACCTCCTGGTCGCTGGTGAAGTCCTTCTTCGTCAGCGTGCCGACGGCCCGCTGGCCGTTGCCGCCGTTGCCGCCGCTCTCGCCGGCCTGCTCGTTCTCCACGTCGCTCATTCCGGCATCACCCTCAGGATCTCCTGCTCCAGGTCCTCGACGAAGATCGGGAGGCCCTGGACCTTCGCGTAGCTCGTCGCGTCCACCAGGAACCGGCCTCGGATGAGGAGCGCGAGCTGTCCCGAGTTCATCTCGGGGATCAACACCTTGGGATAGCGCCGGACCACCTCGGCGATGTTCGACGGGAACGGGTTGAGGTGGAACAGGTGGGCCGTGGCCACCCTCTTCCCCTGATCGCGGACCCGGCGGGCGGCCGCCCTGATCGTCCCCCAGGTCGAGCCCCACCCCAGCACCAGGAGCTTCGCGTCACCGTCGGGATCGTCCACCGAAAGCGGCGGGATGTCGTTGGCGATCCCCGCCACCTTGGCCGCTCGCAGTCCCGTCATCCGCTCGTGGTTCTCCGGGTCGTAGCTGATGTCGCCGGTCCCGTCCTCCTTCTCCAGGCCGCCGATCCGATGGCGAAGGCCCGGCGTCCCGGGGATGGCCCATGGCCGGGCCAGGTTCTCGTCGCGGAGGTATGGCAGGAACTCCGTCCCCGCGTTCGGTCCCGTGGCGAACCCCGGCTCGATCGTGGGAAGCGTGTCGGCGTCGGGGATGAGCCACGGCTCGGAGGAGTTGGAGAGGGACGTGTCCGAGAGCAGGATCACCGGCGTCCGGTACTTCACCGCGATCCGGACGGCCTCGATGGCCGCGTCGAAGCAGTTGGACGGCGAGGAGGAGGCGACGATCGGCATCGGCGACTCGCCGTGCCGGCCGTACATGGCCAGCAGGAGATCGGCGGCCTCGGTCTTCGTCGGCATCCCGGTCGAGGGGCCCGCGCGCTGGACGTCCACGATCACCATGGGGAGCTCCAGTGTCACGGCCAGGCCGAGGGTCTCGGCCTTCAGGTCCATCCCCGGGCCGGAGGTGCCGGTCACGCCGAGCTGGCCGACGAACGCCGCGCCCAGCGCCACGTTGGCTGCGGCGATCTCGTCCTCGGCCTGGAGCGTCCGCACCCCGAAGTTCTTCAGCCGCGACAGCTCGTGCAGCAGCTCCGAGGCCGGGGTGATCGGGTAGCTCGCGTAGAACAGGGAAAGCCCGCTCCGCTGGCTCGCGGCGACCAGGCCGAGCGCCAGGGCCTGCGCGCCGGAGACGTTGCGGTAGGTCCCGGGCTTGGCCGGCGCCGGCTTCACCTGGTAGGAGTGGGCGAACAGCTCGGTGGTCTCCCCGAAGTTGTAGCCCGCCTTGAACGCCGCGACGTTCGCGTCGTACACCTGCGGCTTGTCGCCGAACTTCTTGTGCAGCCAGTTCAGCGTGACGTCGGTGGGCCGGCCGTACATCCAGGACACGAGGCCCAGGGCGAACATGTTCTTGGACCGCTCGGCCTCCTTGCGGGACAGGCCGAGCTCCTCCACCGCGCGCACGGTGATGGAGGTCATGGGGACCTTGTAGACCTGGTAGCCCTCGAGCGAGCCATCCTCCAAGGGGTTCGACGAGAACCCGGCCTTCTCCACGTTCCGCTGGACGAAGGCGTCCTCGTTCACGATGACCGTCCCGCCCTTCTGGAGCAGGTGCAGGTCGGCCTTCAGCGCCGCCGGGTTCATGGCCACCAGGACGTTCGGGTGGTCGCCGGGGGTCGTGATGTCCTCGGAGGCGAACTGGATCTGGAAGGCCGAGACCCCGTGGACGGTGCCGGCCGGGGCCCGGATCTCCGCCGGGAAGTCGGGGAGGGTCGCGAGGTCGTTCCCAAGGACGGCCGTGGCATTGGTGAACCGGTCGCCGGTCAACTGCATGCCGTCACCCGAGTCGCCGGCGAACCGGATGACGACCCGGTCCCTCTCTTCGACGTCCTTCGCCATCGTGCTGTGGCCGGGCGTGGCCCGGCCGCCTCCTCGGGGTTTCGGGGGTTCGCATCTAGCGTAGCGCGCGGACGCCAAACCAACAGCCGCGCGTGTCCCCTTCGTGCCCGCGCCGTTCGGATCGCGCCGGACGCGCTAGGCTCCCGGAGCCCGAATTGGTCGCCCACCGCACATCAGGAGGACCTCCGTGGCCTACAAGCGCATCGTCCTGGCGACCGACGGCTCGGCCTTCGCCGAGAGCGCCGAGCACGTGGCCGCCACCCTGGCCCGGGCATCCAAGGCCAGCGAGCTCCTGATCGTCCACAGCTACGAGCGTCCGGACCGGGCCCAGGCCGCCGTCGAGCGGGCCGAGGCCTCAGCCAGGGCCGAGGGGCTGCAGCCTGAGGTGGTCCTCCGGGACGGGGCGCCCGCCGAAGACATCGTGGAGGTGGCCGACGTGCGGGAGGCCGACCTGATCGTCCTGGGCAGCCGGGGGCTTTCCCTCGGCGAGCAGATCATGGGCAGCGTGGCGGCCAAGGTGTCGCGCCACGCGCCCTGCGACGTCCTCCTGGTGCGGGAGCGGCCGGTCGAGCAGCGCGAGGCCGGAGCGGTCCCCTACGCCAGGATCCTCGTGGCCACCGACGGCTCCTCCACAGCGGATAGGGCCGCCAGGAAGGGGTACGCCCTGGCCACCCGGCTTGGCGCCTCGGTGACGCTGGCGTTCGTCGGACACCCCAAGACCGGCGAACTGATCCTTCAGGACACCGAGGCCACGATCGGCGAGGAAGCGGGGCCCGCCACCAGGCTGATCCTTCAAGGGGACCCGGCCGAGGCCATCATGGGCGCTGCGGCGCGCGAGGGGCTTGACCTGATCGTGGTGGGCAACCGGGGACTGACCGGGACCAAGGGGCTGTTCCTTGCTTCGGTCCCCAAGAAGGTCTCCGAGTACGCCCCATGCGACGTGCTGATCGCGCGCACGGTGGCCCAGAGCCTCTCGGAGATCGGCAAGGGCGAGGGAGGCATCGTGGCCACCGGGGACCACAAGGTGGCCGTGTACCGCGACGAGAAGGGCGCCGTCCACGCGGTCTCGGCCAAATGCACCCACATGGGCTGCACCGTCAAGTGGAACCCTTCGGAACGCACGTGGGACTGCCCGTGCCACGGGTCGCGCTTCTCGCCCACCGGCCAGGTGGTCAACGGCCCCGCGGCCAAGCCGCTCGAGCCCACCGACCTGTAGGTGCCGCGCCTCAGAACGGCTTGAAGATCATCAGGTACGCGATGAACAGCAGCGCGGCGAAGCCGAACGCCGCGTTCGCCAGCGAGAGCCTCGACCGCATCATGGCCGCCAGCTCCTCGTCGCTCCGGCGGGGCACGCCCGAAGGCCGGATCTCGACCGCCTCCTTCAGCCGCTGATAGTAGGGGCGGGCCACGATCGACATCTCGGCGCTGACGGCCACCAGGACCCCGATCGAGACCCAGAACCATCCCTGGTGGGTGTAGACGCCGCTCTGGATCCCGGCGATGACGCCGAACACGGTGAGCCAGGCGAGCGAGAGGTACATCCCGCGCACCGACGAGCCCGAGAACTGGAGGAGCTCGGCGATCCTGGTGCGGTCCCGCTCCTTGCGGAGCCGGAGGCCAACGATCATCGACACGCCGTGGTACATCACGAACGCGAGCACGCCGAGCACGTGCAGCAGCTTCCACCAGTTGTACTCGATCGCCAGCATCAGTCGGCGGGTGGCCGCTCGGCCCGACGGAGCCGGCCGGCCAGCACCGAGAGCATCCTGGCGGCGACGCCGGGCTCCCCGGCGATCAGGCGATCGAACGCCCGCTTGAAGATCCGGATGCACAGCATGGGTGTGGCGGCCACCACGGACGCCGTCCGTTCCCCGCCATCCAGCAGCGCGAGCTCCCCGAAGAAGTCACCCGGCCGGAGCATGGTCAGGGTCCGCTTCCCCCGCGTCACCCTGGCTTCCCCCTCCACGATCGCGAAGAAGGCTCCGCCCCGCATGCCCTCGGCCACGATGACCTCCCCGGGCCGGAACTCCACCTGGTCGGCCCGGTCAGCCAGCGCTCGGAGGTGACGCCGGGACAGCCCGGCGAACAGCGGGACCCGGGCCAGCAGGTCCATCCCCTCCTTGCCCAGGGGCCGGTCGGGTCGGGTGCGGCCCGATGCGGGACGAGTTGGAGACCCCGTGGCGGCCACCGAGCCGGGGACCAGCCCGGCCAACGAATCGAGCGCGTCCTTCATCGGCCTCTCCAGCCTCCTGGTCGAGTCGCGAGCCTATCGCAGGGGGCGAGGCCTCCGCGATGGACCGAACCCGCGCCCACCGTTCTGACTGCCGGTCACACTGCTGCGCTAGCATGATCAGATGGTTGCTCCTGCTCCCGCTCCCGGCTCCGTCAAGACGGACGACGCACGGGTTCGCCTCGAGCGGTTGCTGGCCGAGCGCATCGTCATCCTCGATGGGGCCTGGGGCGTCCTCCTGCAGGGCCGGGGGCTCACCGAGGAGGAGTTCCGCGGGGAGCGGTTCCGCGACCACCTCCGGGACGTCAAGGGCGATCCCGACCTGCTCAACCTGACCCAACCGGACGATCGTCTCCTCGGTCCACCACGCCTACCTCGAGGCCGGCGCGGACATCACCACCACGAACACGTTCACCGCCACCTCGATCGGGCAGGCCGACTACGGCCTCCAGGACGCTGTGTACGACATGAACGTGGCCGGGGCCCGCCTGGCCCGGGAGGCGGTCGACCGCCACGCCGACCGCTTCGTGGCCGGATCGGTCGGGCCGCTCAACGTGACGCTCTCGCTGTCCCCCAAGGTCGAGGACGCCTCCTACCGCAAGGTCACCTTCGATCAGGTCTACGAGGCCTACGCCGAGCAGATCGGGGGCCTTCGGGACGGAGGCGTGGACCTTCTGCTCATCGAGACGATCTTCGACACCCTCAACGCCAAGGCGGCGATCGCGGCCGCGATGGACGTGGCGCCCGAGGTGCCCCGGTGGATCTCCGTCACGATCGTGGACCGGAGCGGGCGGACGCTTTCCGGGCAGACCATCGAAGCCTTCTGGACCTCGATCGAACACGCGGAGCCGTTCAGCGTCGGGGTGAACTGCTCGCTCGGCGCGGCCGAGATGCGCCCATACCTCGAGGCCCTGGCCACGGTGGCGCCGGTCTACACGACGTGCCACCCGAACGCCGGGCTGCCGAACGCGTTCGGCGGGTACGACGAGCAACCCGACACCACCGCGAAGTACCTCAGAGAGTTCGCCGAGGCCGGCCTGGCGAACATCCTGGGAGGCTGCTGCGGCACCACCCCCGAGCACATCCGGCGTGTGGCCACGGCCCTGGAGGGACTTCCCCCCCGCCGGGTCCCGGCGCCCCGGCGCCTGACGAGCTTCTCCGGCCTGGAGCCCTTCGCCATCCAGCCCGACACCGGGTTCGTGATGATCGGCGAGCGCACCAACATCACCGGATCCAGGCGCTTCCACCGGCTGATCGACGGGGGCGACTTCCAGGGCGGCGTGGAGGTGGCCCTGGAGCAGGTCCGCGGCGGCGCGAACCTGATCGACGTGAACATGGACGCCGACCTCCTGGATTCCGAGCGGGCCATGACCACCTTCCTGAACCTCGTGGCCACCGAGCCGGAGATCGCCCGGGTCCCGGTGATGATCGACAGCTCGAAGTGGTCCGTGATCGAGGCCGGCCTGAAGTGCGTGCAGGGCAAGGGCGTCGTGAACTCGATCAGCCTGAAGGAAGGCGACGAGGCCTTCCTGGAGAAGGCCCGGACGGCCAGGCGCTACGGCGCCGGCGCGGTGGTGATGGCCTTCGACGAGAAGGGCCAGGCCGACACCGTGGAACGGAAGGTTCAGATCTGCGAGCGCGCCTACCGGCTCCTCATCGAAGAGGCGGGATTCGAGCCGGAGGACATCATCTTCGACCCCTGCATCCTGGCGATCGCCACCGGGATCGAGGAGCACAACGGGTACGCCAAAGCGTTCATCGAGGCCACGCGGATCATCAAGGAACGCTGCCCCGGCGTGCGGATCTCGGGCGGCGTCTCCAACCTCTCGTTCTCGTTCCGCGGCAACGACATGGTCCGGGAGGCCATCCATTCGGCCTTCCTGTATCACGCCATCCAGGCCGGGCTCGACATGGCCATCGTGAACGCCGGCCAGCTGATGCTGTACCAGGACATCCCGGCCGACCTCCTGGAGCACGTCGAGGACATCATCTTCGACCGCCGTCCCGACGCCACCGAGCGGATGGTGACGTTCGCCGGGAACGTCCGGGGCGAAGCGACCAAGCGCGAGCGTGACTTGACCTGGCGCGAGGGCACCGTTCAGGACCGGCTGAAGCACGCGCTCATCCACGGGATCGTGGACTTCATCGAGGAGGATACGGAGGAGGCTCGCGCACAGTACCCCCGCCCCCTCGAGGTCATCGAGGGACCGCTGATGGAGGGCATGCAGGTCGTCGGCGACCTGTTCGGCTCGGGGAGGATGTTCCTGCCGCAGGTGGTAAAGAGCGCACGGGCCATGAAGAAGGCCGTGGCATACCTCGAGCCGTTCATGGAGGAAGAGAAGCTCCGCCTCGGCACGACCGATCGCGCCCAGGGCAAGGTCGTGCTGGCCACCGTGAAGGGCGACGTCCACGACATCGGCAAGAACATCGTGGGCGTCGTGCTGGGCTGCAACAACTACGAGGTCATCGACCTCGGTGTGATGGTCCCGGCGGACGTCATCCTGGACACCGCGGCCGACGAGAGGTGCGACATCGTGGGCGTGTCGGGACTCATCACGCCGTCGCTCGACGAGATGGTGCACGTGGCCAAGGAGATGGAGCGCCGTGGCATCGACCTTCCCCTTCTGATCGGCGGGGCCACCACCTCGAAGCAGCACACGGCGGTGCGGATCGCGCCGGAGTACGGCAACCCGACCGTCCACGTGATCGACGCGTCACGCGTGGTGGGGGTGGTCTCGGACCTGCTCGACCCGGAGCGAAGGGCCAAGCTCGACCGCCAGAACCGGGACGACCAGCAGCACCTCCGGGAGCAACACGCCGAACGAGATCGCCGCCCACTCCTTCCGTACGAGGAGGCGAGGGCGAACCGCACGCCGATCGTGTGGCACCAGCGGGACCTGGCGGCACCGGCCTTCACCGGGACCAGGCTCGTGGAGGCCTCTATCGAGACGCTTCGCCCCTACATCGACTGGACGTTCTTCTTCACGGCGTGGGAGCTGAAGGGCCGGTTCCCGGCCATCCTGGACCATCCGGCCCACGGCGCCGCCGCGCGCGAGCTGTACGAGAACGCGAACGAGCAGCTGGACGAGCTGGTTGCGGGCGACCGGATCTCGGCGCGAGGGGTGTACGGCTTCTGGCCGGCGAACGCCGACGGCGACGACCTGGTCCTTCAGGCCGGCGCCGGCGACGTGCGCTTCCACATGCTCCGCCAGCAGGCCGACCACGGCGACGGCCGGCCCAACCGCTCGCTGGCCGACTTCGTCGCGCCTGCCGAGACGAGCCTCACCGACCATGTCGGCGCCTTCGCCGTCACGGCCGGTATCGGCGTCGACGAGGTGGTGGCCGGATTCGAGGCCGACGACGACGACTACCGGGCCATCATGGTGAAGGCGCTCGCCGATCGCCTGGCCGAGGCGTTCGCCGAGCACCTGCACGAGGTGGCCCGCCGCGAGTGGTACGAGACCGGGCCGAAGATGGCCAACCAGGAGCTCATCGCGGAGCGCTACCGGGGCATCCGCCCCGCCTTCGGCTACCCGTCCTGCCCCGATCACAGCGAGAAGGGAACGCTGTTCGAGCTCGTCGAGGCGGGGCGGCTGGGCATGGACCTCACCGAGAGCTACGCCATGCTCCCGGCCGCGTCGGTCTCCGGGCTGTATTTCGGACACCCGGCGGCCCGGTACTTCAACGTCGGCCGGATCGGCCGCGATCAGGTCGAGGACTGCGCACGGCGCAAGGGCATCGAGGTCGCCGAGGCCGAACGCTGGCTCCGTCCGAACCTGGCCTACGACCCGGACTGAGCTTCCGGCACCGGAGCGGCTGGTACCGTGATGCGCCATGGGCCGGTTCTGGCATTCCTTCGCCGACATGTCCGCCATCCAGGCGAACGGGGAGCTCGTCCTGGATCGTGGCGAGGGCGTCCACGTCTGGGACGAGGACGGAAGGCGATACCTCGATGCCACCGCGGGCCTGTGGTACTGCAACGTCGGCTACGGTCGCGGCGAGATCGCCGACGCCGCCGCCGCCCAGCTTCGAAAGCTGTCCGCCTACTCGACCTTCGGTGACGTCTCCAACCGGCCGGCCATCGAGCTGGCCGAGCGGGTGGCGGACCTCGCTCCGGACCCCGACAGCAAGGTGTTCTTCACGAGCGGTGGCTCGGATTCGATCGACACGGCGGCCAAGATGTCCCGCCGGTACTGGCAGCTCCTGGGCCAGACCGACCGCACGACGTTCATCACCCGGGAGAACGCGTACCACGGCATGCACGTCGCCGGCACCAGCCTGGCCGGCATCGCGCCAAACGCGGCCGGATACGGCACGCTCGTGAGCGACGTTGCGAAGGTGCCGTGGGATTCACCGGAGGCCCTCCGCGACACCATCGAAGCCGCCACGCCCGAGCGCGTTGCCGCCTTCTTCTGCGAGCCGGTCATCGGGGCGGGGGGCGTGTTCGCGCCGCCGGAGGGCTACCTCGAGCGGGTCCGGTCGATCTGTCGCGAGGCCGGCGTCCTGTTCGTGGCCGACGAGGTCATCACCGGCTTCGGGCGGACGGGCGACTGGTTCGCCAGCAACCGGTGGGAGCTCCAGCCCGACCTCATCACCTGCGCCAAGGGGATCACCAGCGGCTACCTGCCGATGGGCGCGGTCATCGCGTCGCCGCGGGTGGCCGAGCCGTTCTGGAACGGGACCGCGGGGCTGTGGCGGCACGGGTACACGTACTCGGGCCACGCCACGGTGGCCGCCGCGGCTATGGCGAACCTGGACATCCTGGAACGCGAGGCGCTGCCCAAGCGAGCGTTGCAGCTGGAATCGGACCTGGCCGACGCACTCGAGCCGCTCGGAGCGCACCCCATGGTCGAGGAGATCCGGGCCGGCACCGGCGTGCTGGCCGCGGTGCAACTGTCTGCAGAGGCATTGGCGGATGACTCCACGCTCCCTGCTCGCGCGATCCGCGCCTGCCGGGAAGTCGGCGTCATGACCAGGAGCCTGGCCACGGGCGGCCTCCAGGTCTCGCCGGCGCTGGTGATCGACCAGTCCGAGCTGAACGAGCTCCGCGACGGGATCGGCGCCGCCCTCGACTCGCTGACCTAACCGGGCGAGGCGGGGCCGGCTGCCTTCGCCACGAACCGATGGATCTCCTTGGTCAGCTCGTGCACCTGCTGGGTGAGGTCCGTATTCGCCTGTAGGAGCTCGCGGAGCGCGAGGAGCAACCGCTCGCCTTTCTGGGCCTCGACGTAATGGTGCCCGGCCAGGGCCTCGTCTCGGGCCGCGGCCCGGTTCTGGCTCATCATGATGATCGGGGCCTGGAGGCCGGCCAGGGCCGACAGTACCAGGTTGAGCGCGATGAACGGGTAGGGATCGAACTGCTTGTGGTGCAGCAATCGGGCCAGGAACACCGCGTTCAGCACCATCCAAGCGGCGATGAGCCCCAGGAAGACGAAGATGAACGGCCAGGATCCCCCGAATTTCGCCACCTTGTCCGCCACCCGCTCCCCGAACGTTCGATCGTCGTGTACCTCCTTCACCGCGGGGTTTCGATGATCGTGGCGTTCGGACCAAGGATAGGCAGACCGCCGCCGTCGCGACGTCCGCGCGGGTTCGACCGGTGTGCTCGTATCCACATCCGCCTCCTCACCTCGTGGCTCGACCAGCGAGGGCGAGCCTACAGACGTGGGAGCGCGGCCTAGTGGAATGAGTGGCCGCAGGCGCAGGAGCTCTGGGCGGCCGGGTTGTCGATGGTGAAGCCCGAAGCCTCCAGGCTGTCCACGAAATCGATCGTGGCCTGGGTCAGGTAGGGGACGCTCATCTTGTCAACGACCAGCCTGACGCCGAACTGGTCGGCCGTCACGTCCTTCTCAGAGACCTGGTCGTCCAGGTACATCGCGTAGCGGAGCCCGGAGCACCCCCCCGGCTGGACGGCCACCCGGAGTGAGATGTCCGCCCGGCCCTCCTCCTGCAGGAGCTCCTTCACCTTGCCGGCTGCGGTCTGGGTCAGCTGGATCATCGGTCCTCCGGTCCCTGCCTGTGGGCGATGCCGCTTCATTCTAGCGGCTGAGGCCCCGGATCCGGCCCGGCCCGTCAACGTTCCTTGAAGTCGGCGGTGCCGGCCCCGGTCGCGGACCGGAGCTCCTCCGGCGTCGTGCGGAACACCGAGTCCGGGGTGCCGGCGGCCGCCCAGATCTCCCCGAACGCGAACAGGTCCTGGTCGATGAACGCCGGGATCGGCCTGGGGTGCCCGAAAGGGGGCGTGCCCCCGATGGCATACCCGGCGGCGGCCCGGACTTCGTCGGCGTTGGCCCGCCTGGCCTCCGCCGCACCTGCCAGCGCCGCCAGCTTGCCGGTATCCACGCGATTGGCCCCGGAGGTCAGCGCGAGCACGGCCCGTCCGTCGGCCATGAACACGAGCGACTTCACGATCTGTCCGATGTCACACCCCACGGCGCGGGCGGCGTCGGCGGCGGTCTTGGTCCCCTCGGGGAACCGGCGCACCTCCACATCGTGCCCGAGAACCTTCGCGGCCTCCAGGAATCGGTCGATCGCACCGCTCATGGGCCAGACGATAGCCCCGGCAGTTTCGCCGCCACCTCCTCCGCGAGATCCTGCAACGCCGCCCGGGCCTCCGTCATCGCCCGCCCCTCGCCGAACCGGCCCACGAGGTCGAACACGGGGACGCCGGACGGCCGGACCTCGGCCCTCCCGCACAGGACGATCGCTGGCACCCCCGCTACCAGGGCGGCCCCGATCACACCCGCGGGGACCTTGCCGCGGAGGGATTGCTCGTCGAGCGTCCCTTCGCCGGTGACGACGAGATCGGCCGCCTCCAGACGGCGCCGGAAGCCCACCGCGTCCATCACCAGCTCGACCCCTGGCCGAAGATGCGCCCCCAGGAACGCCACCAGGCCGGCCCCCAGCCCGCCGGCCGCTCCGCCCCCCGGTAGGTCGCGGACGTCGAGGCCGAGGTCCCGGAAGATCACGGCGGCCAGGTGTCCCAGGGCCCGGTCCAGCAGCAGGACGTCGCCGGCGGTTGCGCCCTTCTGCGGGCCGAAGACGACGGAGGCTCCCTGTGGACCCGTGAGCGGGCTGTCCACGTCGCAGGCGACCAGGAACCGCGACCTGCCGATATCGAGCCCCAGGCCGGAGAGGTCGATGCGGTCCAGATCGATGAGGGCCGCGCCACCCGGACCGATCTCACCGCCGGCCTTGTCGAGCAGACGGACCCCCAGCGCCTGGGCCAGGCCGGCACCGCCGTCGTTCGTCGAGCTCCCGCCGATGCACACGATGACCTCGGCCGGTACGGCTCCCAGGGCGGCGCGGATCAGCTCGCCCGTCCCCCGCGTGGTCGTTCGTTTTGGATCCCGGCGAGCTTCCCGATCAGGTCGAGCCCGGATGCGCGGGCCATCTCCACAACGGCCGTCACGCCGGACGGTCCGGAGACGATCCCGTACTCGGCATCGACCGGATCGCCCAGCGGACCGTGCACGCTCGCGCGGCGGCGCTCTCCTCCCAGCGCCTCGACCATGGCGTCCAGCGTGCCCTCCCCGCCATCCGCCATGGGAACCTCGACGACCTGGTCGTCCGGGCGGGCCCGGCGCCACCCCGCCCCGACGGCGTGAGCGGCCTGGGCGGCCGTGAGCGTGCCGCGGAACTTGTCCGGTGCGATCAGGACCCGCATCGGCCCGAGGGTACAATCCGCCGCGGCGCCGCCGGGACGTCGCGTCGAGGCCGACGGGGAGCACGACGAGTGAGCCTGAGCCGCATCGAACTGTTGGGGATCGCCCAGGCCGAGCGAGAACGCCTGGGCCGAACCATCCAGTACACGCCGCCCGAAGCGTGGGATCGCGACAGCGTCTGCGCTGGATGGCGGAACCGCGACGTCATGGCGCACCTGGCCGCCCAGGAGGTTGCGGCGGCCCAGGTCGTGGGGGGCGAGCCGGCCGTCGAGTTCGAGGCGTTCCGCCAGGCGAACGACGGCGAGTTCTGGGTGAACGGGTTCAACGAGTGGGCCGTGGCGGTCCGAAAGGACCTCCCCACCCGGCAGATCCTCACCGACTGGGGGCGGGGGGCCGACGCGTTCCTGTCCCGGGGGGGCCTCATCCCGGAGGACGAGTGGCTGACGACCCGGGTCCCGTGGGTAGCCGGGGAGATCGGGGTCCGATACCTCATCCAATCCCGGATCATCGAGTGGTGGCTCCACGGTGAGGACATCCGCCTCGGCGCGGGGCTGGAGGAGAACCTCCAACACTGGCCCTTGTATCTCATCAACGACATGGGCATCCGGATGCTCCCCTATGCCCTGGGGCTGGCCGGCCTGTCGTTCCCAGGGAAGAGCATCCAGGTGGACCTGGAGGGGGTCGGCGAGGGGAGCTGGCACTGGGGCCTTGCGGCACGCGAGTCGCCGCCGGAGGACAAGAAGCCGGACGCCTTCATCGATGGCCGGGCGCCGGCGTTCGCCCTGGTCGCCGGGCGCCGCGTCCCCGCCGAGCACTACCTGGACGACGGGAACCTGGTGATCGGGGGGGACGAGGACCTAGCCACCGTGGTCCTCGAGCACATCCGGGCCTACGTGGAATAGCGCCACCACCCCCTGGCGCCAGAGCCGGGTCCGGTTCCCATCCGTACTCCTTCGCAGTACCGTGCTGCGCGTGCGATCGAAGGAGATGCGTCCGGACGATTCGCTGATGCGATCGTTCGGCCAGCGGGACCCGGCGGCGGCCGAGGTCCTGTACGAGCGGTTCGCCGCGCGCATCTACGGCTTGGGGATCGTGATGCTGGGGAACGACGCGGCGGCGCAGGACCTGGTGCAGGACACGTTCGTGAAGCTGTGGCGGAGTGCCGACCGGTTCGACCAGGCCCGAGGCAGGCTCGACACGTGGGTGCTCCTGGTCGCGAGGAGCCTGGCCATCGACGCGCTCCGCAGGCGGGTCCTGGAGGCGCGCACCGCCGAGGCTTCCAAGCCCGGGAGCGACGTCTCACCCGAGCCCGGCCCGGACGAGGTGGCCGAGACGGAGGACCTCGCGGCCAGGGCCCGCCGGGCCATGACGATGCTGTCGGCGGGACAGCGCGCCGCGCTCGAGCTCGCGTACTTCGGTGGCAAGACCAGCGCCGAGGTGGCGGAGCTCGAAGGCATCCCGCTGGGCACGGCCAAGACCAGGATCAGGACAGCGCTCCTGAAGCTCCGGGAGGCGCTGGAGGAACAACGTGAGATGTGACGAGGTGCGCGACCAGCTGGCGGAGCATCTGCTGGGGACGCTGGACGAGCCGGCCGACGTGGAGGTACGCCGGCACCTCCGGGGCTGCTCCGGTTGCCGCAAGGAGATGGCGGCGCTCGCCGAGGGCGTGAGCACCTTCGCCAGGGCCGCCCACGAGCTCGACCCGCCGGAGGAGCTGAAGGAGCGGGTCCTCTCGGTGCTCCAGGCGACTGGGCCGACGGTGCCGACGATGCCGCCCCCACCCCGGCCGCTCGCCGCCCGGTCCCGTGGCTGGCCTGGGCCGCAGTCGTGGTGCTGTTGGCGGGCTCCGCATCCTGGGGGCTGTGGTCCCACAACCGGGCCGCCCGGTACGAGGCGTCGGCGACCAAGTACGAGACGCTCCTGGCGTCGCTGGGAGGCGAGAACGTCCGCGTGGCCACCCTTGCCTCGCAGGGATCTCAGCAGCTCGAGGGCAGCGCGGTGGTCTACGACTCGAAGGTGGAGCAGTCCTGGGTCCTGGTCCTGGTTCGGGCCCCGGGGCTGGAGGGCCAGGCCACGGTCACCCTCGCCACCGGCGACGGCCGCACGATCAGCATGCACCCCATGGAGTTCAGCCCCGGCGGCGAGGCCTCGAGCTGGCTCGTGACGTCCTCCAACCTGAGGCCCTTCCAGACCGTGATCGTGCGGGACGCAGTCCGGATCGACCATCGCCACGGGGTCCGTGTCCCGCGACTAGCGCGAGATCGCCAGGCGCTTGATGTGGCGCGGATAGGCGCCGAACCGGTACTTGTAGTCGTACTCCCCCTTCAGCATGTCGAACCCGCTGCATCCGCCCTCGATGGCGATCCGGATGTCCTCCGCCACGAGCACCATCCCCGGGGACAGGTGCCGCCACGAGCGGTCGAAGGCCGAGTTGTACAGGTAGTAGATGCCCTCGAACCGAAAGCCGACGGTCCCGGCCACCTTCTCCTCCCCCACCTCGATGAAGGTGAGGTTGAAGATCCCCCGCGGGAGAAACTCCTCGCCCAGCCGGCGGAAGAAGATCTCCATGCCGGGCTGGAGGAACACGCCCTTGGGCCCGTCGCTCCGCTTGTGCAGCTCCACGAACCGATCCAGGTACTCCCCCAACGTGTCCGCGTGGGCCAGACAGATCCGGTACGGGCCTGCCTCGGCCTCCAGCTTGCGGGCCTTGCGCCGGATCTCGTGGCGGAGCTTGGGGGGGAGGCCGTTCAGGTACTCGTCGTAGGAACCGGGGAGTGGGAGGAAGGGCGCGATCCCGTTGACGTCGTCGGCCACCTCGACGTGAGAGTCCTTGCGCCGCAGACGCTTCGGCCAGCCGCTGGAGCCACTGGCGATCCTCGGGCAGGCCCCGGAGGTCCGCCTCGGACCAGTCGTCCCGCCGCTCCAGCGCCGCCAGCAGCTCCTTGGCGAAGCCGCCGGCCGCCTCTGGGAGGGCGACCGGGCCCATGTAGTCGGTGACCTCCGTCCCCCCCAGGAACCTGAGCCTCGTGTCCGTGCGCTCGAAGGCGACGGCGCCCACCTGGGCACCGTCCTCCTCGGCGAAGGCCAGGAGCAGCTGCTCCTGGCCTTCGCCGAACTCCTCCCAGTAGAGCTTGAGGAACTGGGGCGTGTGGAAGAACGTCCCCGCCGGATCCGCCGTGACCAGGTTGGACCAGTCTCGGCGGACGAAGTCCCGCCCGTCGTCGGAGAAGACGATCTCCATGCGGCTAGCGGTCCAGGACGAAGACCGAGTGGGGGTAGGTGCCGAGGGTCGGCCACACCGGCCGGTACGTCTCGACGTGGGCGATGGAGAGGTTCCGCTCCTTGAACAGCGTCGTCCACTGCTCGACGCTTCGGAACGTGAACGGCGTCGGGACGCCGTGACGGATGTTCAGCAGCCAGTCCCATGCCGAGTTGAGGGCCCGATCCACCCTGGAGCCCGGCGTGTCCTCGGCGATGATCACGCGTTGCCTGGCGATCCGTACGGCTTCGTCGAGCAGGTGCTCCTGCTCCTCCCACCGCTCCATGTGGTGGAACACGAACATCAGCAGGACGACGTCGAACGAGGCATCCTCGAACGGCACCCGGGTGGGATCGGCCTGGAGCACGAACGGCAGCGTGGCATCGCGGTTGCCGTAGTCGACGAGGTCGCACAGCGTGGGACGGACCCCGGCCTTGTCGCGGAGCCATCGAGCCATGAACCCCGTCCCCGCCCCGAGGTCGAGCATGGTCTGCCCGGCGTCGAGGTGCGGGGCGATGCGGTTCCCCTCCTCGTTCTCCCGCAGGAACATGCGGTCAACTCTAGCGGCTCCCCCGGAGAGGGCCGCCGCCGGGCCTCACCAGGAGCCGCCGCCTCCGCCGCCTCCTCCTCCGCCCGCGGAGCCGCCGCCGAACCCGCTCCCCCCGGAGCCCGAGGGCGTCGAGGCGATCGTCCCGGCAGTGGTCACGGTGAAGCCGTCCATGGCATCGGAGAATGCGCCGTAAGCGAAAACGTTCGATGAGACGTACCAGGACGTGTCGGGCGGTGGTTCCCCCAGGGTCTCGAAGGCCTTGGCCCACTTCTCGGTCAGGCCGAACACGATGGCGTAGGGGAGATACCGCGTGAACAGGTTCTCCCGCTCGGCGAACTTCGCCATGTTGGTCTCGGCTGTTGCGATGACGGTCCGGAACCCCCTGACCCGCCGAACCAGCCCGGTCCCCTTGGCCGTCCGTCGCGGCATCCACCTGGCCCCAACCACCAGCAGCACGCCGGCCAGGATCACACCGAGCGGGAGCAGGGCCAGCCGCGTCCACCTGACCGCCGCGAACTCGAGCAACGCGCCGAGGAGGAGGACCCCGACCCCCACGGCGACCCACCGCCGCCGAACGCGGTCGGGTCGCCCCGCGAACCACCCTTGTCCCTCTGCGTTGCGATACAGAGCCTCCTGCACGCGTTGCAGGCGCGAGACGAACTTCGTCCGCAGGTTCGACAGCTTGACCTCGGCTCCGTCCTCGAACAGGCCGTCGAGCACCTCTCGTTCGTACTCGAGGAGGTCCGGATCGGGATCCTTCAGCTTCGTGAGCTTCCAGTCCGGCTTGCCGAACCACCCCTTCTTCGGGATCTCCTCGATCACGAGGTACTTGCGGACGGCGAGGTCGATGACGGTCGCCGTGATGTCGAGAGGGTTCGCCACCTCGTCGACCAGTGTCCCGATCTGGCCGGGTCGAAGGTCCTGCGGCGGCGCGAACTCTACGGGCCCCGACGCCTCGCCTTCGAACAGGGGGACGGCCTGCTCGGGGGTCCCCGGGGGCGCGCCCATCACCACGTCCACCTGGGAACCCATGAAGCGCCGGTCTCGCCCCGTGCGCCAGACCACACGACCGAACCATCCAAGGGCGAGGACGGCCAGCAGGAGCGAGCCGCCCACAGTGAACGGGGTGGTGGTGAAGGCTCGGCGAAGGGTCCACCGCTCCTCCAGGATGGGGCTCGGGTCGGCCACCACGCCCTTGGAGAGGCCGGCGACCACCGTGAACGCGTCGTAGGGGGCGAGCGACGGCTGGGTGAACGTGGCCACGTCGCCCTTCACCGAGCTCTTCGCACACGGGAGGCTCGACCCCGAAGGACCTGCGTAGCACGCGATCCGCTCGATCGCCCCCGGCGCGGAGACGGTCACCCTCGCCTGCTGGATGGGGACGGCCCAGTCCGAACCGATGGCGTTCCAGTAGAGCTCGTCGTGATCGGGGAACCCGTTCAGGGCTGCCCCCATGCGGTAGGTGATGGCGTAGGTGTGCTCGCCGGTGATGGTCCGGTCGGGATCGCCGATCTTGATCCTGGTCCTGCCTCCCCCGGCGTCCTCTGTCGCGTACTGCACCGGCGTTCCCGGCGACCCCGCCACCGACACCACGTCCAATGGGTAGACCCGGTCGTGGTCATCGTCGTATCGAAGGGTCGTCGGGATGTCCCGGAAGATGCCGTGGCGCTGCGCGGTCCCGAAGTCGTAGTCGATCGTCTCCCTCACGAGGATCGAATCGTCCTGCTCGATGGTGATCTCGACCGCGTACCGGAGGATCCGCTCGGGCGACTGGGCGCGGGCCTGTCCCATCGAGACGGCTGACGCCCCGGCGACAGCGACGACCAGAGCGGGCTTGACGAACCTCATCGAGCGAAAGCGTATCCCCTCGGTTAGGCCCCGATCCGTCCTAGGCCGTCAGTGGGTGGCGGCCCCGGCGGCCTTGCCGTCGCCGCCGGCCAGCGCGTCCTGGAGCACGTCCCAGGCCAGCACGGCGCACTTCACCCTGATCGGGTACTTCACCACGCCCTTCAGGGCCACCAGCTCGCCGAACTCGTCCTCGTCCGGTTCGACGTTGCCGGCCATCATCCCCCGGAAATCGCCGATCAGCCGTTCCGTGTCCTCGACCGACTTGCCGTCCACGGCCTGCGTCATCATGGAGGCCGAGCTCTGGGAGATCGAGCACCCCTGGCCCAGGAACGTGACCCCGGCCACCTTGCCGTCCTCCTCGTGGACGAACACGGTGATCTCGTCGCCGCAGAGCGGGTTGTTCCGGGAGCAGGTCAGCTCCGCCCCCGGGAGCTCGCGCTTGTTCCGGGGGTTCTTGTAATGGTCGAGGATCGTTTCCTTGTAGATCTCGTCGAGCGCCACGCTTCGTCCCTCCGGCCGGGGCGAACGCCCGGCCATCCGTGTCAACGCTAGAAGCCGAACACCTCTTCCGCCCTGGCCAGGGCGGCGATCAGGGCGTCCACCTCTTCGTTCGTGTTGTAGACGTAGAAGGAGGCCCGGGTGGTGGCCGGGACCCCGAACCGCCGCATCACCAGCTGGTTGCAGTGATGGCCCGCCCGGACCGCCACGCCCTCATCGTTCAGGATGGTGGCCAGGTCGTGGGGGTGGACGTCCTTGTACCAGAACGACACCGCCCCGCCCCGGACGCTCACGTCCTTGGGCCCGAAGATGGTCGCGCCGGCCTCGAGCAGGCGGTCGATGGCGTACGCCGTGATCTCCTCCTCGTGGGCCCGGACCGCGTCCATGCCCAGGGCCTGGAGGTAGTCGACGGCCGCGCCCAGGCCGACCTCCTGGGCGATGTTCATCGTGCCGGCCTCGAACTTGTAGGGCACCTCGTTCCAGGTCGAGTAGTCGTGATGGACCTCGAGGATCATGTGCCCGCCGCCCATGAACGGGTCCATGGCCTCCAGGAGCTCGCGCCGCGCGTACAGCCCGCCCGAGGCCGTGGGGCCGAGCATCTTGTGGCCCGAGATCGACAGGAAGTCGCAGCCAAGCTCGGCCACGTTCACCGGGACGTGCGGGACGAGCTGGGCCCCGTCCACGCAGATGACCGCTCCCACGGCGTGGGCCGCGTCGGCGAGCTGGCGCACCGGGGGGAGGGTTCCGAGCGAGTTCGACATCCCCGAGACGGAGAGGATCTTGGTCCGCTTCGTCAGGAGCGATCCGAGCTCGGACAGGTCCAGGAGACCGTCGTCGGTGAGCGGGATGTAGCGAAGGACGGCGCCGGTGTCCCGGGCGCACAGCTGCCACGGCACGATGTTCGAGTGGTGCTCGAGGTCGGTGAGGAGGATCTCGTCGCCCTCCTTCAGGAACTTCCGGCCCCAGGAGTGGGCGACGAGGTTGATGGATTCGGTGGTGCCCCGCGTGTAGACGATGGTGGCCGGGTCGCTCGCCCCGATGAACCGGGCGATCTTCTCGCGCGCCCCCTCGTACAGCTCCGTGGCCTCCTCCGAGAGCATGTAGATGCCCCGGTGGACGTTGGCGTTGTGCCGCTCGTAGAACTCGCGCTCGGCGTCGATGACCTGCCGGGGCTTCTGGGAGGTGGCCGCGCTGTCCAGGAAGACCATGGGCTTGTCGCCCACCGTGCGGGAGAGGATGGGGAAGTCCTCCCGGATCCGGGCAACGTCGAGCGCGCCCTTGGCTCGCTCCTTGGTCACCGACATCTCGCGTCCGCCTCCTCTACGCTTCCGGCTCGCCGTTCTCCTGCTCGATCCCCAGCTCCTGGCGGACGCCCTCGTAGCCCTTCTCCTCGAGCTCGTGGGCCAGCTCCTGCCCGCCCGACTTCACGATACGCCCGCCGATCATGACGTGGACGAAATCCGGGGTGACGTAGTTCAGGATCCGCTGGTAGTGGGTGATGAGGAGCACGCCCAGGTCCGGGCCGATGAGCTGCTCGACCCCCATGGCCACGGCCTTCAGCGAGTCGATGTCCAGGCCCGAGTCGGTCTCGTCCAGCACCGCGATGTCGGGCTCGAGCACCGCGAGCTGGAGGATCTCGTTCTTCTTCTTCTCCCCGCCGGAGAAGCCCTGGTTCACGTAGCGGGCCACCATGGCGTCCTCCACGCCGAGGAGGTTCATCTTCTCCTTCATGTGCTTGCGGAACGCCAGGGCCGAGATCTCCTCCGCCTTCACCGCCTTGTATGCGGTTCGAAGGAAGTTCACCACGGAGACCCCGGGGACCTCCACCGGGTACTGCATGGCCAGGAACAGGCCCCGCTGGGCCCGCTGGTCCGGCCGCAATCCCAGGATGTTCTCGCCCCTTGAACAGGACCTCGCCCGCCGTGACCTTGTAGCCCGGCCGGCCCATCAGCACGTTCGCCAGGGTCGACTTCCCCGACCCGTTCGGGCCCATCAGGGCGTGGGTCTCCCCCTGCTTCACCACCAGGTCGATCCCCTTCAGGATCTCCTTGCCCTCCACGGAGGCGTGGAGCCCCCGGATCTCGAGCGTCACCGTCGCAACAGCAGTGTCAGTCATCCGTCACCTCGATCAGCACGTCGTCGCCCTCCACCTTCACGTCGAACCGCTCCACGGGCTGCGTCGCCGGCAGCGTCGTGGGCTTGCCGGTGTTGAGGTCGAACGTGGACCCGTGCTTGGGGCACTCGATCGTCTCGAAGTCCACGTCCACCTCGCCCTCGTCCAGGAAGTAGTGCGCGTGCGAGCAGATCGAGTCGACCGCCCGGAACCCCTCGTCGCCCAGGTTCACCACGGCGAACGGGCGGTGGTTCACCTCGAACCGCCGGACCTCGCCGGCCGGCACGTCCGAGGTGCCGCACACGCGCACCCAACCCACTCAATCCTCCTTGGCCAGTTCGGCCTCGATGGCCCGCTCCAGGCCGGTCCGGATCTCCTCCAGGTCCACCCGGTCCAGGACCTCCCGGAAGAACCCGAACACGACCAGGCGCTCGGCCTCCTCGCGCGAGATCCCCCGGCTCATCAGGTAGAACAGCTGATCCTCGTCCACCGGCCCCACGCTCGCGGCATGGCCGCACCGGGTGGGGTCGTTGGTCAGGATCTCCAGGTTCGGCACCGAGTGGGCCCTGGCCGTCTCCGACAGCAGGATGTTCCGGTTGGTCTGGTAGGCGTCGCAGCGGTGCGCGCCCTTCTCGATGATCACGGTGCCGGTGTTGATGGCGTTCGACCGGCCCTTCATCGCCCCCTTGTACAGCAGGTCGCTCGGGTCCGGATCCCACGTGGTCCTGGAGCGAGCGGTGGTCGATGTGCTGGTCGCCGTGGCCGAAGTACAGGCCGAGCATCTCGCTCGTGCCGCCGTCCTCGGCCAGGAGGCTCTCGATCTCGGCCCGGGCCAGCGAGCCACCGAGCGCGACGCCGAGCCATCGCAGGTGCGCGTCACGGGCCACCCTCGCCCGCTGGACCGCGAGGTGCGTGACGCCGTCGCCCCACTCCTGCAGGACCACGTACCCCACCCGAGAGTTCGGCCCGGCGTAGATCTCGACCACCGCGTCGGAGAAGGCCCGCCCGAGGTCCGGCGAGACGTACCGGTCGATGAACGACACCTCCGCGCCCTCCTCGGTGACGAGGAGCGTGCGGGGGAACACGGCCGAGCCGTCGGCGTCGATCCACGTGACCGTCTGGATGGGCGCCGCGATCTCCACGCCGGCCGGGACGTACAGGAAGGTCCCGCCGGTCCGGAACGCCGCGTGTAGGGCGGTGAACTTGCTCCGATCGGTGGGGACCAGGCTGTTCAGGTACCGCTCGACCAGGTCGGGGTGGTTGGCGATGGCGACGTCCAGGTCGCAGAACACGACGCCCTTGGCTTGGCCAGCTCGGGATCGAGGTGGGTCACCATGACCTCGGAGTTCCGCTGGATCTGGAGGCCGGCCCGCTCCCCCACCACGCCGGCCGCGTTCAGGATCTCCTCCGGGACCTGGTCCAGGTTCGCGGCCCGGCCACCCTCGGTGAACGGGCGGAAGTCGAACTCGAAGTCCGACATGTCCGTGTAGCGCCACTCCTCGGTCTCCTGGGAGGGGATCGGCTGGGCCAGGAACTCCTGGAAGGCCTGCTTGCGGATGGTCTCGACGAACGGCGCGGTCGAGGGAAGCGCGGCCAGCGCCTCCTCGTCGAACCCCGTCTTCGTCGCTTGCTCGATCATGTTGTCGTCTCCGTCCATGCGAGAGGGCAGACCGCGGGGCCTGCCCTCGTCCAAGCCTGCGGCCTTCGCGCCGCTAGCCGATCGCGCCTTCCATCTGCAGCTCGATCAGGCGGTTCAGTTCCACTGCGTACTCCATGGGGAGCTCGCGGGTGATGGGCTCGATGAACCCGTTCACGATCATCGCGGAGGCCTCGGCCTCGGTCAGGCCCCGGCTCATCAGGTAAAACAGCTGGTCCTCGCCGATGCGGGCCACGCTGGCCTCATGCCCGAGCTGCGCCGTCTGCTCCTCGACCTCCACGTACGGGTAGGTGTCCGACCGGGACTGCTCGTCCAGGATCAGCGCGTCGCAGCGGACCATGGACTTCGCGTGGTGGGCACCGGGCTGCACTTGAACGAGGCCGCGGTATCCGGTACGGCCGCCGTCCTTCGACACCGACTTCGAGTTGATGATGCTGGTCGTGTATGGCGCGACGTGGATGGCCTTGCCGCCGGCGTCGGTGTGCATGCCCTTGCCGGCGAACGCAACCGACAGCACCTCGCCTCGCGCGCCCTTGCCCAGGAGGTAGATCGACGGGTACTTCATCGTGACCTTGGAGCCGATGTTGCCGTCGATCCACTCCATCACGGCGTCCTCGTAGGCGGCCGCGCGCTTGGTCACCAGGTTGTAGACGTTCGTCGACCAGTTCTGGATGGTCGTGTACCGGACCCGCGCGCCCTTCTTGGCGATGATCTCGACCACCGCGGAGTGCAGCGAGTCGCTGGTGTAGATGGGCGCCGAGCAGCCCTCCACGTAGTGCACGTACGAGCCCTCGTCGGCGATGATCAGCGTCCGCTCGAACTGGCCCATGTTCTCGGCGTTGATCCGGAAGTAGGCCTGGAGCGGGATGTCCACGTGCACGCCCGGCGGCACGTAGATGAACGACCCGCCCGACCACACGGCGGTGTTCAGCGCGGCGAACTTGTTGTCGTTCGGCGGGATGATCGTCCCGAAGTACTCCTTGACCAGGTCCGGGTGGTCGCGGAGAGCAGAGTCCATGTCGGTGAAGAGCACACCGATGTCGTCCAGTTCCTTCTTGATCTTGTGGTAGACGACCTCGGACTCGTACTGGGCGCTGACGCCGCCCAGATACTTCTTCTCCGCCTCCGGGATCCCGAGCTTGTCCCAGGTACCCCGGATGTCCTCGGGGAGGTCCTCCCAGTTCTGGGCCTGCTTCTCGGTCGACCGGATGAAGTAGTAGATGTTGTCGAAGTCGATGTCGGACAGGTCGGCGCCCCACCACGGCATCGGACGCCGCTCGAAGTGCTTCAGCGCCTTCAGCCGGTACTTGCGCATCCAGTCTGGCTCGGACTTCAGCGCGGAGATCTCCTCGACCACGGCCTCGGACAGTCCCCGCTTGGGCTGGAAGACGGAGTGGTCGGGATCCTTCCAGTCGAACCGGTAGCCCTTGGAAAGCTCCTTGAGGTGCTCTTCCTGTGTGATGGCCACGTCGCTTCCCCTGACCTCGCTGCCGGGCTCAGCCTTCACCGGCCCTGGCACATACAGGATAGCCTCGCCGGAGCACGAAAGTCCACCTCGCAGGTCGGATTTCGTGCTCGGCTCAGCCCTCGCCGGGCCGGTGGGCGCGAAGAGGGGTGGGCCGGGGCCGCGAGGCCCCGGCCCACCCCTGGAGAGAGGGGGGCTAACCCTTCTCCACCGGAGCGCCGACCAAAGAGCCGTACTCGGTCCAGGATCCGTCGTAGTTCTTCACGGCCCCGTACCCGAGCAGCTCGGTCAGCGCGAACCACGTGTGGCTGGAGCGCTCGCCGATCCGGCAGTACGCGATGACCTCCTTGTCGGGGGTCACGCCCTCGCCCTCGTACAGCGCCTTGAGCTCGTCGGCCGACTTGAACGTGCCGTCCTCGTTCGCCGCCTTGACCCATGGGATGTTCGCGGCGCCCGGGATGTGGCCCGGCACCTGCGACTGCTCCTGCGGCAGGTGATCGGGGGCCAGCTTCTCGCCCCGGTATTCCTCCGGCGAGCGGACGTCCACGAAGGGCGTCCGTCCCACCTTGGCCAAGACCTCGTCGCGGAGGGCCCGGATCTCGGGGCGCTCCTTGCCCTCGATCTTGAACCCAGTGGCCTTGTTGGCCGGCGCGTCCTGCGTCAGCTCGCGGCTCTCGAGCTCCCACTTCTTCCTGCCGCCGTTCAGGAGCTTCACGTCCTCGAAGCCCCGGAGCTTCAGGAGCCAGTAGGCGTAGGCGGCGAACCAGTTGTTGTTGCCGCCGTAGACCACCACCGTCGTGCCCTTGGCCACGCCGGCGCGGGACAGCAAATCGGAGAACTCCGCCTGCGAGGCGTACTCCCGGCCCACCTTCGCGTGCAGGTCGGTGGTCCAGTTCCAGGCCACAGAGCCGGGGATGTGCCCCTTCTCGTAGGCCTGCGTGTCCTCGTCCACCTCGATCACCCGGATACCGGGGTCGTTCAGGTGCTCCTCGAGCCAGTCCGTCTCGACCAGCGCGTCGGGATTCGCGTACGTGCCCATGGCCTCCTCCTTCCTCTTCTCCATGACAGCCGTCAGCGGAAGCTACCGAATGGGTCGTTCCCGGAGCGTTCCCGCGGGATCAGGCCGGCGGGGAGTGGAGGTGCGCCCCCGGGCGGGCGCCGGCGCCGGTACAGCACAACCGGGAGGGGATCATCGCCCCGACCAGCCCGTAGCAGCGCGTGCGGATCAACGGAATTCCGACTCCCAGACTCGGATTCGAGCGCGATTCTCCCCGTGTTGCAGGTGCAATGTCAAGGGGAGCCTGGCCTGGCCGAGCGGCCTAGAAGACGCCCAGGGCCGCCTTGGCCTCCTCGGACATCATCTCGGGGGTCCACGGTGGGCGGAGCACCATCTCGGCATCCACGCCGTCGACGCCGGGGACGTTGGCCAGAAGCTGTTGCATCTGTTGCTCGATCAGCGGGCCGATGGGACAGCCCATGGTCGTGAGCGTGTATTCGATGTGCACAACGCCCTCCTCGATCTTCACCGAGTAGACCAGGCCGAGGTCCACGATGTTGATCCCGAGCTCGGGGTCGAAGACGTTGCGCAGGGCGTCAAGGACCTGATCCTCGGTCAGCCCCGCCGGCTGCTCCATCCGTTCGTTCTGCTCCACGCTTCCGTCCTATCGGCCGATTCACCCTCTATCCTAGAGCCGCCATCGACAACCGACCTGCAAAGGCTGGCATGCCCGGCATCAAGATCCTGATCGTCGACGACCACCCGGTGACCCGGGAGGGGCTCCACTCCGCCCTGGACCTGGAGGAGGGAGTCCAGGTGATCGGCGAGGCCGCGAGCGGAGAGGAGGCCGTCACCTCGGCCGGTGAGCTGCGGCCGGACGTGGTCTTCATGGACGTCCGGATGCCGGGCATGGGCGGGATCGAGGCCACCAGGGCCATCAAGCAGGCGTCTCCGGACACCCGGGTCATCCTGTTCACCGTGGACGAGTCCCGAGCGTCCATCTCCGAGGCCATCCAAGCCGGTGTCTCCGGATACCTGCTGAAGGACGCGTCGGCGGGCGAGCTTGTGAACGCGGCTCGCCTGGCCGTGGAGGGCAAGGCCGTCATCCACCCTCAGCTCACCAGGGCCTTCATCGAGGAGGTCCAGCTCGCCGACAAGCGTCCGGACGTCCCGGGGCTCTCCAACCGGGAGAAGGAGATCCTCCAGAAGGTGGCCTACGGGGCCACCACCAAGGAGGTCGCCCACGACCTCGGGATCTCCCCCCACACGGTGAAGACCCACCTCGAGCGGATCTTCGAGAAGCTGGGGGCGAACGACCGGGCCCAGGCCGTAGCCATCGCCATCCGAAGCGGCATCGTCGAGTAGCCGCCGCCCAACGGCGGCCCGCTCCCTCGACCGGCCCGGCGGGTCCCCTTCCTCAATCGCCCTTCGGGCCAACCGATACCAAGGATGATGCCCACCAAGCTGCTCCTGTGCGACACCGCGGACGGGCTGGCCCAGCTGCAATACGCCCTGCTCAAGTCGGGCACGGACATGGAGACCGAGGCCGTGACCGACGGGTTCCGCGCGGTCGACGTCGCGGCGAGGATCCAACCCGACGTGGTCGTGGTCGAGGCCGGCCTCACCGGCCTGTCGGGGGCGGAGCTGGTCCGGCGTCTCATCGCCACCGTCCCGGAGACCAAGGTCATCTGCTGGACATCGCTTGACTCCCCATTCACGGCCGCGGAGATGATCGCGGCAGGGACCTCCGGGTACCTGCTGAAGTCGGACGGCCCCGAGGTGGTCGTCCGGGCCATCCGCTCGGTGCTCGACGGGAACGTCAGCATCAGCCCACGGGTCGCCGAGCTGCTCGCCGAGGGCTTCGCCGATCCCGGGCGCGCGTACCGCGAGCTGAACACGGCGGCCGTGAAGGACTCGGCCGCGGTCGAGGGGGAGGTGACCTCGGCCAAGGCCGACTTCCTGGCGAACGTCTCGCACGAGCTTCGCACCCCGATCACCGTGGCCAAAGGCATCGCCTACGTGCTTCGGAATCGCGGGATCTCCGAGGAGGAGCGGGAGGAGTTCCTTGACAAGATGAACGACTCGCTCGAGAAGCTGATGATGATCGTGGACGAGATGCTGACGGTCGCCGAGCTCGAGCAGGGAACGCTCTCGCTGAAGCTCACCGAGGTCGATCTGGCGCCTCTCATCCGCCACGCCGCCGACGAGGCCCACCGCCACTACCCGATCATCGAGATCCAACGGCTGATCCCCGAGCGACTGCCGGCGCTGGCGGACCCGGTGCGGATCTCCGAGGTCATCCGCCAGCTCCTGGACAACGCGTGCCGGTACTCCCCCGAGGACCGGCCGGTCAGCATCCGGGCCCGGACCGTGGACGAGGGCGTGGTCCTGTCGGTGACCGACCGTGGCGTGGGCATGGCTCGCGAGGTGGTGGCCCAGGCGTTCAACGAGGCCTTCACCACCGGCGAGGACAGCCTTCGAAAGGAGCGGTCCGGGATCGGCATCGGGCTGCACATGGCCAGGCGCCTGGTGCTCCAGCACGGCGGCATCATCTGGGCCGATCCGGTTCCCGCGGGCGGCACGCGGGTCTCGTTCTGCATTCCGGCGCACCGCGGCGAGAAGATCCTGACGCCGCCCAAGCTCTCCAACGAGGACATCGGACCCCCGGACGACCGGTTCGATCACCCCACGATCACCTGGTCGTAGCGGTCCCCTCACCCCACGACGACCCCGTCGTAGCGGTCCACCACCTCGCAGATCTCCCGGAGGGCGTTCCAGAGCTCCGTGGCCCGACCGCCGGTGAAGTCCCGCTCGGCCATGGGCATCCGCTCGAACAGGACGGTGGGGGTCCCAGCTCGCGCGGCCTCCAGGGCCATCCGAAGGTTCGGCAGGTTGCCCGGACCGTACGGAGCGTCACAGACCACCAGGAGGTCCGCCCCGCGGATCATGCTCCGGCACTCCGTCCGCCGATCCAGCGTCGATCTCCGAGAACGGCGGCACGGTCACGCGCAGCAGGTTCATACGCTCGGCCACCACGGCATCGGTGTCGGTAGCGTGCAGGACGCCCACGCTGACGTCGTAGCCGGCCGCGGCGAGCCGCCGAAGGAGAGGCGCGCCGCGGCCTGCGCCGCCGATCACGTGGGCCCTCCGGCCGAGCGGGGTGGGCACGGCCCGAGGGGGCCCCACGCGGACGGCGGGCCGTCCCGTGAGCTCGTCCGAGACGACCTCTCCCTCCACCCCGTAGACGCTGCGCAGGAGGTCGCGCGGTCACCACGCGTTCGGGTGAGCCCTCGGCCACCACCCGCCCCCGATGGAGCGCGATCATCCGGTCGCAGGTCGCGGCGGCAACGTTCAGGTCGTGGAAGATCGCCAGCACCGCCGTCCCGTCCCGTTCGGCCAGCCCGCGCACGATCGACAGCAGGTCGAGGACGTGGCGGATGTCGAGGTGGGTGGTGGGCTCGTCCATGAGCAGCGCCGGGGCGTCCTGGGCCAACGCCTGGGCCAGGACCACCCGGCGCTGCTCCCCTCCGGACAGCTCCTCCACCGGCCGGTCCGCCAGGTGCTGCACCGAGGTCGCCACCATGGCCTCCCGGACCCGGGCCCAGTCGCGGGGACTTCCCCCTCCCCACGCCGAGAGGTAGGGGGTCCGGCCCATCAGGACCATCTCGAGCGCCGTGAACGAGAACGCCGGGACGACGTCCTGGGGCACCACGGCCACCAGCCTGGCCGCTTCCCTGGCCCGGAGCCGGTACGGGTCTTGGCCCGAGAGCAGGACGGTCCCCGAGCCCGGCCGGAGGGCCCGGGATGCCACGCGGATCAGCGTGGTCTTGCCCGAGCCGTTCGGGCCGACCAGCCCGACCACCTCGCCCGGGTTCACGGTGAGGCTCACGCCGTCCACGACGGGTACCCCGCGGTAGCCGGCGGTCACCCCGTCGAGGACCAGCGCCGGATCACGCGCGGGCATCGGCTCCTCTTCCCTCGCGACGGAGCAGATACAGGAAGAACGGACCGCCGAGGAGCGCGGTCACGATCCCGACGGGGAGCTCCTGCGGAGACAGGACGGTCCGGGCCACCAGGTCGGCCAGGATCAGCAGCGTCGGCCCCGCGAGCAGCACCGCCGGGAGCAGGCGCCGGTGGTCGGCCCCTACGACCATCCGGAGCAGGTGGGGCGTCATCAGGCCGACGAACCCGATCACGCCGGCCACCGACACGGCGCACGCGGCGAGCAGGGCCCCGACCGCGATCGTCCGCCGCTTGAGGCGTGATACCTCCACACCGAGCTGGGCCGCGCGCTCCTCCCCCAGCGAGAGCAGGTTCAGGTCGTGGGCGGTCAGTGCGGCGGCGGCCAGCCCCACCGCGACGAGCGGCACGACCGCCCCGATCGCGCCCCAGCCTTGGCCCACCAGGCCACCCAGCAGCCACGCGTAGATGTCGCGAACCTGCTCGCCGGAGAACGACATCACGAGCGACATCGCGCTCGAGATCACGGCGGCCACGGCGATCCCGGCGAGGAGCAACGTGGCCACGTGCACGGTTGGCCCGATCCGGGCCAGCCGGTACACCAGGAACGCCGTGAGGAGCGCTCCGGCGAACGCCGCCAGCGGAACGCCGAAGGCCGCCAGCGCCCCCGAACCGGCGAACACGATGACGGCGATGGCCCCGAGCGCAGCGCCGGAGGAGACCCCGATGATGGCCGGGTCGGCCAGGGGGTTTCGGAACAGGCCCTGGAACAGGGCACCCGACGCGGCGAGCGCGGCTCCCACCACCGCCGCGAGCACCACCCTGGGCAATCGAAGCTGGAGCAGGATCACCTCGGTCGATCCGGGCACCCCGGCGGGCCGGCCGGTGATCCCGAGCTTCCATGCGATGACCCGGACGCTCGTCAACGGCGAGATCCACACCGTCCCCACCGCCACGGCGAGCAGGAACGACGCTACGAGCACCGCGACGAGCACCGCGAGGATCCGCCCGTACCGCCGAGGCGCGATCATCCGAACGCTTCGGGGTGGAGCGCTCGCGCGAGGAGCCGGAGCCCGTCCACCACCCTCGGTCCCGGCCTGCTCACGAGGTCCGCGTCGATGGGGACCACGCGTCCGGCCGCGATCGCGGCCACGGCGTCGAAGCCGGGACGGGAGGCCACGGCCTTCGGACTTGCCCCCGACTCGGATGACACCAGGTACACCTGGGGGTCCTGACGGACCAGGTCCTCCACCGACCACTGCGGATAGTCGCTCTTGGCCTGGGCCGAGACCGACCGGCACCCCGCCCTGGCGAGGAGGTCGCCGATGAACGTGTCCGGCCCGACCGTGGTGAGCGGCGGGTAGTACACCTCGTAGAAGCAGGACACCTCGGGATCGCCGGCGACGCGCCCCTCGACGTCCGCCGCCTCCCCCCGCATCCTCGACACCACCGCATCCGCGGCATCGACCGTTCCGGTCAGCCGGCCCACGGTCTCGATGTCGTGGAACACGTCCGCCAGGTCGGTGGAGTCGGTGGTGAACACGGGAACGCCCAGGTCACGCAGCCGCTTCTTCCACTGCTCGCCGCCCGAGATCGTGAGGAACAGGTCGGGCCGAAGCGACACGACCTTCTCGATGTTGGGGTCGACCCCGAAGTCGCCGGCGCCACCGATCTCGTCGATCCTCTTCGCCGCCGCGGGATAGTCGTCGAAGGCCCCCGACACCCCGACCAGCCGATCGCCGAGCCCCAGGGCGAACACGATCTCGGTGGCCGAGGGGGCGAACGTCACGATCCGCTGGGGCGGTGAGTCCAGCGTGACAGCTACGCCGTCGTCGTCGGTGATCGTGACGGGGAACGAGCCGACGGCGGTCGCCGTGGGCTCGGTCGCGCGCGGCGCGGTGCCCGCGCCGCGCGCACACCCCGCCATCAACACGGCCAGCGCAAGGGCGATGAAACGGTGGGGGCGGGACCGGGTGAGTCGCATCGCGCGTCTCCTTTCGTGCGAAGGACGACACTCGCTCGCCTCGGGGCAGGTCTCCTGACTTCCGGATCACCGCTCCCCCGACCCTTCCCGGGTTCCCCTTGCTGGGACCCAGTGGTCTCGTCGGGATCGCTCCCCGGTCACAGTGGCGCGACCGTGCCGGACTCACACCGGCTTCCCTCTTCGCGGGGACGGGATCCGCCCGCCCCGCTTCCGGCCCCCGCCGGAACCGCCGGCTGGGGCCGCCTCGAGGACCGAACTCTTCAGTTGTGGCGCGGAGTCTATCCCCTTGGATCGGGGCGCGGCGAGACGCCGATGGCGGGGAGGCGGCCTACGACCTTCCGCGCTAGCAAGGATCCGAAACCCGGTCTATGCTCGGTTCGGGAATCGGGGTTGCGCAAGATTGTCGGCTGCCTGGTCATCGCCTTGGTCGCCGCGGGTTGCCGCGACGCGACCGCGACGTCGACGCCCCCGCTCGGCCCCTCGGATCTCCAGATCCACGAGTCCCCCACCCCGTTCACGGAGGTCGAGGCCGGGGGGGTGACGGCCATGATCCCCGACCGGTGGCACCCGCAGCTCTTCGCCGGGGCCGGCGACGCCCAGCAGGGGTTCATCGCCTCTCCCAGGCCCGGGGACTGGGACGGGGGCCGCGCTCCGATCGAAGGGATGGCCGCGATGTGGGTGGACGGGACGCGGATCGGCGTGCCGTCCGACTATTACTACCTGGCCGCGACGGGATCCGCCCTCGACGCGCTGACCAGATCCCCCGAGTGCAGCGCGACCAAGAACCTGATCGTGGTCAACCACCGGCCGTCCTTCGCGGACGGTCCCCTCGAGTCTCCGGGCGACTACGTGGCGATCGGCCAGGGCGTGTGCCGGACCAACGACACGGCCACGCGATGGGCCTACTTCGTGGCCGCGCCCGGGTACGGTCCGGTCCGCACGGTCGGCATCCCGAGCTCCGGCCTGTACATGGTCGTCGCCGTCATGAGGGACGAGCCGGGGGCGGCGGCGGCGCTCGACACTCTCCTTCGCCGAACCGAGTTCGGCGGGGACAGCGTCTCGGACTTCATCGCAGCCGCGCGCGCGGCGTAGGGCCCTCGCGGCCTCGCGGGTTCCGATCGACGAACGGCGGCTTCACGATGCGCGCCTGGCCCATCCGTCCCCGCACGTCGATGTGGACCTCGGCACCAGGCTCGAACCGCTCGGCCGGCGAGAGGTACGCGAGCGCGATGCCCCTCTGGATGGTCGGGGAGAACGTCCCGCTGGTGACCTCCCCGATCCGGACCTCGCCCTCCAGCACGGCGCAATGGGCTCGAGGGATGTGGCGGCGGCCTTCGGTCACCAACCCGCGCAGCCGGGTGGTGACGCCCTCGCGCTTCTGCCGCTCCAGGGCCTCACGGCCCCTGAACGGTCCCTTGTCGAACGACACGGCCCAGGACAGCCCGGCCTCGAGCGGCGTCCGCTCTGGGAGCAGGTCCTGGCCGTACAGCGGGTAACCCATCTCCAGGCGGAGCACGTCGCGGGCACCCAGGCCGCAGGGCTCGATCTGGAACGGCTCCCCCGCCTCCATCAGCTCCGTCCACAGGTCACTCGCCGAAGCGCCTTCGGTGAACAGCTCGAACCCCACCTCGCCCGTGTACCCGGAACGGGTCAGCACGAGCCGATGCCCTCGGTACTCGGTCTCGGTGCAGCCCATGAAGGGAAGGTCGGCGGCCTCGGGGAACAGCGCTCCGACGACCTCGGGGGACAACGGCCCCTGCACCCCCAGGAAGCACCATCCCGGGTGCTCCACCACCTCGGGTCCGGAGGCCTCCTCCCGGAGCATCTTCACGACAGGGGCGGTGTTCGACGCGTTCGGCACGACGAAGAACCGGTCCGATCCCAGCCGGTAGGCGATCAGGTCCTCCTCCACGCCCCCCCGGTCGTTCAGGACCAGGTTGTACATGGCCCTGCCCACCGCCAGGTTCGACAGGTCGTTCGTCAGGGTCCACTGGAGGAGCGGCAGGGCCCCCGGCCCCGCCACGTCCACCTTGCCGAGATGGCTGAGGTCGAACAGTCCCACCCGCTCGCGGACGGCCCGGTGCTCGGAGACGGTCCCTTCGTACTCGATGGGCATGGCCCATCCGGCGAACGGGCCGACCTTCGCGCCGAGCTCGCGGTGGACCTCCTCCAGGGGCGACCGGAGCAGGTCCGCGTGCATGGGTGCATCCTACGGATGCGACGGCGGCGGTAACATGACCGTTCGGATGGCTGATGGCTACGACGTAGTTGTGATCGGCTCGGGGACGGGAGGCTACTCCTGTGCCCTGCGGTCGGCGCAACTGGGCAAGCGCGTGGCTCTCGTCGAACGCGACGGCAGGCTGGGCGGAACCTGCCTGCTCCGGGGATGCATCCCCACCAAGGCGCTGCTCCGATCGGCCGAGGTCCTCGACACCGTCAACCGGGCCGAGGAGTGGGGGGTGAAGGCCAGCGGCTCCCCCGACTGGGACGCCGTGAAGGCCTTCGAGGGGCGGATGGTCGACAAGCTGGTGACGGGCCTCACCGGCCTCATCAAGTCCCGCTCGATCGACGTCATCCAGGGGACGGCGGTCCTGCGACCCGGACCCTCCGTTTCGGTGGACGGCAGGGATCTGACCGGTACCGACGTCGTCATCGCCACCGGCTCTTCCCCCAAGCTGCTGCCCGGCGTGTCCGTTACCGACCGGATCATCACCAGCGATCAGGCGCTCACGTACCCGTCGATCCCCTCCTCCGCGGTGGTCATCGGAGCCGGGGCCGTGGGCCTGGAGTTCGCCTCGTTGTATCGCTCCTTCGGGGCGGACGTGACGGTGCTCGAGGCACTCCCGCGCATCGCGCCGCTCGAGGACGAGGAGATCTCCAAGGAGGTCGGACGGGCGTTCCGAAAGCGCGGCATCCAGGCATTCGCCGGCGCGCGCGTGCAGGGGATCGACGAAGTCGGCGATGCAGTGAAGGTGGTCTACGAAGTCGGTGGGGAGAGCAAGACGGTCACCGCCGACGTGTGCCTGGTGGCGGTGGGGCGCGGTCCGGTCACCGACGGCCTCGGGGTGGAACAGGCGAACGTCGAGCTCGACCGGGGGTTCGTCAAGGTGGACGGGCAGCTCCAGACCACGGCCCCCCACGTGTGGGCCGTGGGTGACGTCGCCGCCACGCCGCTCCAGCTCGCGCACGTCGCCTTCACCGAGGGGATCGCCGTCGCGGAGCGGATCGCCGGGATCCAGGTCCCGGAGATCGACTACGCCGGGATCCCGCGGGTCACCTACTGCACGCCGGAGGTCGCCTCGGTCGGGCTCACCGAGGCCCAGGCGGTGGAGCGGGGACACGAGGTAGACGTGGAGAAGCTGAACTTCCAGGCCATCGGCAAGGCCAACATCGTCGGCGAGGGCGGGATCGTGAAGCTGGTGGCCGACAAGGGCGGAGGCCCGGTGCTCGGCGTCCATCTGGTTGGGCCGCACGTGACCGACCTCATCGCCGAGGCCATGCTCATCACCAACTGGGAGGCGGTCCCCGCCGAGGTGGCCGCACTGATCCACCCGCATCCGACACTGTCCGAGGCTATCGGCGAGGCCCACCTCGCGCTGGCCGGCAAGCCGTTGCACACCGCCTGAGGGGGCGCCCATGGCGACCGACGTATCCGAGAAGCAGGCCGAAGCGGACTGGCGGGTCGGGCTTTCCGACGATCAGCTGAAGGACATCCTGTACAAGCTCAAGCTGTGCCGGTACTTCGACGAGCGGATGGATGCCCTGTACCGGCAGGGGCGGCTGCCCGGCGCGATCTACTCCGGCCGAGGCCAGGAGGGAACGCACGTCGGGGTGGCGTACACGCTCCGCGACGACGACTCCCTGTTCCCCACCCACCGGGACCTCTCGGCACAGCTCACGAAGGGCCTGGACCTGAAGCGCGTGATGGCCCAGTTCTGGGGCCGGATCGACGGGTTCACCCGCGGCCGGGACGGCAACAGCCACGTGGGCGACTGGTTCGGCAAGCGAACGTGGACCCCGGTGTCGCACCTGCCGCTCGCCTACCCCGTGGCGTGCGGCGCGGCCCTCGCGTACAAGCGGCGTGGGGAACCGCGGGTGGCCATGGCCATCTGCGGGGAGGGCGCCACGTCCAACGGCCGGTGGCACGAGGCGCTGAACGTCTCGGCCGTCCACCGGCTCCCCGTGGTGTGGGTGGTGAACAACAACCAGTGGGCCTACTCGACGCCGAACCCGCTCGAGTTCGCCGTCCCCACCGTCGCGGAGCGGGCGGTGGCGTACGGCTTCCCGGGGGTCCGGGTGGACGGGGCCGACGTGCTCGACGTGTACCGCGTGGCCCTGCAGGCCGTGGACCGGGCCCGGGCCGGAGACGGGCCGACCCTGATCGAATCGGTGTCCCTGCGGTGGCGAGGCCACGCCGGCCACGACCCGGCGAAGTACGTCCCGAAGGAGATGCTCGAGGAGTACATGGAGCACAAGGATCCGGTGAAGCGGTTCGAGGAGCTCCTTCTGTCTCACGAGGTCGTGGACGCGGAGGTGGTCAAGCGGATCCAGGAGCGCATCGAGCGCGAGTTCGACGAGGGGTACGAGTTCGCGCAGGCGTCGCCGTTCCCCGTGCCCTCCGACGTGACCAAGGGCTTGTGGGTGGAGGACGGGTACTGGCAGAGCGAACCGTCGCGCGAGGGGGGAACAGGCTGATGGCGACGGCACAGGTCGAATCCGGAGCAGCCGGGCACGGCGCCGAGCCGCGCGGGAAGCGGACCGAGGCCGGGGAGGCCACCTACCTCATCGCCATCGCCGAGGCGCTGTGGGAGGAGATGGAGCGCGACGAGCGCGTGTACCTCCTGGGCGAGGACATCGGCGCGTATGGCGGCGCGTTCAAGGTGACCGAGGGGTTCATCGAGCGGTTCGGTCCCGAGCGGGTGATGGACACGCCGATCGCCGAGGAGACCATCGTCGGGATGGCCATCGGCTCGGCCATGGAAGGGCTTCCGCCCGGTCGCCGAGTTCCAGTACGCCGACTTCATGACCTCCGGCTTCGACGAGATCGTGACCGCGGCCGCCAAGTACCACTACCGCTCGGGCGTGCCGCTGCCGATGGTGCTCCGCGGGCCATCCGGCGGCGGCGTGCGGGCGAGCGCCTTCCACTCCAGCAACCCGGAGCCGTGGTTCGCCCACGCTCCCGGGCTGAAGGTCGATCTGCCCGGCGTTCCCTTCCGACGCGAAGGGGTTGCTGAAATCGGCCGTCCGTGACGACAACCCCTGCGTGTTCTTCGAGCACAAGTGGATCTACCGGCGGATCAAGGAAGTCGTCCCGGACGACCCCGACTTCCTGGTCCCCATCGGGCAGGCGAAGGTGCAGCGCGAGGGCACCGACGTGTCGATCATGACGTACGGCGCCATGGTGCATCAGGCGCTCGAGGCGGCCGAGGACCTCTCGCAGAAGGGCGTCTCCGCCGAGGTGGTGGACCTTCGGACGGTGCACCCCCTCGACACGGAGACCGTGCTGAAGTCGGTGGAGAAGACCAGCCGGGCGCTGGTCCTGTACGAGAGCCACCGGTTCCTGGGGGTCGGCGCCGAGGTCGCCGCGATGATCGCCGAAGAGGGCTTCCAGCACCTCGATGCGCCGGTGATGCGCCTGGCTCCGCCGAACGTGCCGGTGCCGTTCTCTCCGCCGCTCGAGGACGCCTACCTGCCGCAGGTGGCCGACATCGAGGCCGCGGTGGAGAAGCTGTCCGCGTGGTGACCATCTCCCGGGAGGGCTCATGACCACCGTGACCATGCCGCAGCTCGGCGAGACCGTCGTCGAGGGGACCATCACCAAGTGGCTGAAGCAGGAGGGCGACCACGTCGATGAGGACGAGCCGCTCTTCGAGATCTCCACGGACAAGGTGGACACGGAGGTCCCGTCCTCAGCCGCCGGGACGCTGACGAAGATCCTGGTGCAGGAGGGACAGACCGTCTCGGTCGGAGACGCCGATCGCCGAGATCGACGGCGCCGGAGGCCGCTGGCGGGGAGGCGGCGGGGACCGCTACTCCGCCGGACTCGCAGCCAGAATCCGCCGCAGCGACCGTCGAGGCTCCGCCGGACTCTGCCCAGCCACCGTCCACACCTCCCCCTGTTGCGGCACCTGAATCACCAGCCGAGCGTGGGGCAGGGCCCGGCTCCGCCCCGCCGGCCGCCGCCCCCGGCTCCCGCGGCCCCGGGGCGCCGGCCGCCGCTCCCACCGCGCCCTCCGGCTGCGGCCGGTGCCCGCAGCTCCCCGACCGGGGCCCGGGGAGCCAGATCATCTCGCCGCTCGTCCGCCGGCTTGCCGAGGAGAACGGCGTCGACCTCTCGCAGGTGATCGGCACCGGGACCGGCGGCAGGATCACGAAGAACGACGTGCTGGCATTCGCCGCGTCGCGCGAGACGGCGGCGCCGGAAGCGGCAGCGCAAGCGACGACGCCAGCGGCCCCGCCTGCGCCTCCATGGTCCCCGCCGCGCCGGCTCCGGCGGCGGTGCCCGGCCCGGAGCTGGCTCCCGCGCCGGCAGTGGCCGGCGGCGGTGAGGAAATCGTGCCCATGACCGTCGTCCGAAAGGCCATCGCCGAGCACATGACCCGGAGCCTCCAGGTCTCGGCCAGGGCCTGGAACATGGTCGAGGTCGACATGGAGAGGATCGCCCGCCTGCGCTCGTCGGCCAAGGAGGCGTTCAAGGCCCGCGAGGGATTCAACCTGACCTACATGCCGTTCCTGGCCCGGGCGGTCGTCGACGCATTGCTCGCGTATCCGCTTGTGAACAGCGAGCTCCGGGGCGAGGAGGTCATCGTCAAGCACTACGTCAACCTGGGGATCGCCGTTTCGTACGACCAGGGTCTGATCGTTCCGGTGGTGAAGGGGGCTGACGGGATGAACCTCATCGGCCTCGCCCGGGCCATCAACGACCTCGCGACGCGGGCCCGGGCCCATCAGCTGAAGCCCGACGAGGTCCACGGCGGAACGTTCACGATCACGAACCCCGGCCCGTTCGGCTCCATCCTGTCGCTGCCGATCATCAACCAGCCGCAGACCGGCATCCTCGCGTTCGACGCCGTGGTGAAGCGGCCGGTGGTCATCGACGACGCCATCGCCGTCCGTCACATGGTGTACGTCTCGATGTCGTGGGACCACCGGGTGATCGACGGCGCGCTGGCCTCCCAGTTCCTGGCCCGGATCAAGGAGAACATGGAGACCTGGGACTGGAACGAGGACCTGGGCCTGTAGCGATGCCTCGATCGGGTTGGCTCGTTCGGCCACCAGAGCCCGTCCCGTACGCCACGGCGAACGAGGCGATGCACGATCTGGCGAAGCGGCGCCTTGCCGGGGAGGTCCCCGACACGCTGATCCTCCTGGAGCACCCGCCCGTCTATACCGCGGGGCGTCGATGGAAGCCCGAGCACATCGTGTGGACGGAGGATCGCATCCGTGCCGCCGGGGCCGAGCTTCACTTCATCGACCGGGGCGGCAGCCTCACGTTCCACGGCCCCGGACAGCTCGTGGGCTATCCGATCGTCGACCTCGGCGCGAGGCCGGACGCGCTGAGATACGTCCGGCGGCTGGAGGAGGTCGTGATCCGGGCCGCCGCCGATGTCGGCGTCGAGTTGCACCGGAACGAGGTACAGACCGGCGTCTGGTCGGGCGAGCGAAAGGTGTGCGCTATCGGCGTTCGCCTGATGCGGGCGCGCGTCACCCTGCACGGGTTCGCCCTGAACTGCACCACGGACCTGTCGTGGTACGACGCGATCGTCCCGTGCGGGTTGGCGGACGAGGGAGTAGCGTCGCTCTCCACCCTCGCCGGGCACGACATAACCGTCCCGGACATGACGGTCCCGATCCTCCGCCACTTCGAGCGGGTCTTCGGCCTCGAGCTCGAGTCCTGCGCGGACGCGGCCGACTCCTTCGCAGTCCCGGCCGTCGCGGCATCCTGACTCCGGCACTCATCTCGCGGGAAAGGCTGGCGAACTGGTGGTCCATCCAGGGCTTGAGTGGCTTGGGGAGTCCGAAGAGGGGCGGTCGTGGCTGAACCAGCTCCCCGGCCTCGTCGATGAGTGTGCCGATCTGTGGTCATTGCGGCTGGGCGAGCCCTTCTCTTCCGCCTACACGTCGCTTGCACTCCCCGTTAGGCTGCCGGACGGTGGCGCCGCCGTCCTCAAGATCCAGTTTCCCGATCGCGAGAGCGAGCACGAGGCCGCAGCCCTCGCCCGCTGGGATGGAGAAGGCGCCGTCCGGCTGCTCGCCCACGACCCGGAGCGGCACGCTCTCCTGCTCGAGCTCTGCCAACCGGGCACCCCGCTCTCCGAGCTCGAACAGGATGCCGCGCTCGACATCGTCGTCGAACTCCTGCCAAGGCTGTGGAAGCCGGCCGGGCCACCGTTCCTCCCGCTGGCCGAGGAGGCCGCGTGGTGGGCGGACTCCCTTCCTCACAGCTGGGAGCGGGCCGGCAGGCCCTTCGAACGTACACTGCTCGATGCGGCGCTCGAACAGATGCGGACCCTGCCCCACACGCAGGGCGAACAGGTCCTCCTCAGCCAGGATCTTCACGCCGACAACATCCTTCGGGCCCAGCGCGAGCCGTGGCTCGTCATCGATCCGAAGCCGCTCGGCCGGCGAGCGCGAGTTCGGGATCGCCGCGCTCGTCCGAGGCCACGAGCTCGGACACGCGCCGGAGCGAGTCCTCCATCGCCTCTACCGGCTGACGGCCGAACTCGGGCTCGACCGCGAACGGGCTCGCGGGTGGACGATCGCGCAGACGCTCGCCTGGGCCGTGGACGGCGGCGGCGAGGTGGCGTACGAACAGGTCGAATGCGCTCGGTGGTTGGTGGAGGAAAGCTGACGGCTTGGTCCGGGCTCAGGCGTCGGCGACGATCGCGTAGCGGGGCACGCGCTCCAGCCAGCCAAGGACGGGCGGTGAGCCGGCCCGCTGGGCCCATTCCACGTCGCGCAGCCGGTACAACCGGACGGCACGCCAGCCTGCCTCGAACGCGGCCTCGATGATCGGTCTCGGCGAGTCAAGCTGGGCCAGGGGTAACGCCGACAGGATCTCCGGGTCGTACGGGGCATGGTGGTCGGGCGGCATCCCGTAGAAGCGGCGAACAACTCCGATGGCCGCCTCCCTGGCTCGGGCGGCCGGGCCCGCTGCCCCCCACGCCCCCTCGAACAGGACCACCCGTCCCCCGGATGCCACCTCGCGCCAGGCGCGAAGCGATGCGACGGGGTCCGGAGCCGTCCACAGCACGTGGCGCTCGATCACCGCGTCGAAAGGGCCGGAAGGCGGTTCCTCTGCCGCCCCCACGACGAAGTCGACGTCGAGGCCCTGCACCTCCGCCTTCGCCCGTGCCCGCTCGAGCATGCCGGGCGACAGGTCGAGCGCGGTGACCCGGTGGCCCAGCTCCGCGGCAAGCAGGCTCAACGCGCCGGTGCCCGCCCCCACGTCGAGGACGCGGGCCGGCGGCTCCGGGAGGGATCGTTGCAGCGCGGCCCGCCACGCTGCCGCCTCCACCGGGTCGGTCATGGCGTGCGAGGCCGAGCGGTCGTACGTGCGGGCGTCCCGGTCCCACCAGTCCCGGATGCGGTCGTGGACCTCGGCCACGCGCTTCTCCTTAGAAGAGGGCGTTCGCAAGCCTGCGGCGGTAGTCCGCGACGAGCGGATCGTCGTCGCCGAGCACCGCGAACACGTCGAGCATCGCTTCGCGGGCCTCGGGGTCGTCGGGGAGCGCTCCCAGCATCGCGTCGAGCGCCTCCCGCCACTTCCCTCGCGCCGCGAGGCGTTTCGCCGAGGCCAGCGTGCCGGGGCCTTCCAGCGAGCTCCACCCGGCAACACGTAGGCCGGCCAGCAACCGCTCCGCCTCGGGATCGGGGAGCAGTGGCGACAGCATCTCCTTGGCGGCTTCGGCCTCCCCTCGCTCGGCCAGGATCCGCCCCAGCCCCAGCCGGGCGGCCCGGTTGTCCGGATCGGACTCCAGGACCTCCCGGTACCGGCGCTCGGCGTAGGCGACGTCGCCCGAGCGCTCCTCGTCGAGCGCCTCCCGCGCGGCGACGTCGGCCTCCGAGGGGAGCAACCGATCGACGAACTCGTTCACCATGGGCTCGGGGATGGCGCCGATGAATCCGTCCACCGGCTTTCCGTCCCGGAACGCGATCACGGTCGGGATGCTCTGCACCCCGAACTGCCCGGCCGTGTACGGGTTCGCGTCCACGTCGATCTTGGTCAGCAGGACTTGGCCCCCTCGCTGCTCTGCCACCCGTTCCAGGATGGGGCTGAGCGTTCGGCACGGGCCGCACCACGAGGCCCACAGGTCCACCACGACCGGGCGCCGCTTGGATTCCTCGATCACCTTCTCCATGAAGTCGGCGTCGGTCACGTCCACGACGACCGGCTGCCGCTCCACCACCTGTTCCGCCATCTGTTCCATGTCCATGTCTCCTGTTTAGGTTACCTTCGCTCGCTTCAACAGCAGGGCGTTGACCGCCACCAGCACGCTCGATCCCGACATCGACAGGGCCGCGATCTCGGGCCTGAGCGTAAGGCCGGCCCAGGCGAACGCCCCACCGGCGATCGGGAGGGCCAGGGCGTTGTAGCCGATGGCCCACCCCAGGTTCTGCCGCATCTTTCGGACGGTGGCCCGGGACAGGGCCATGGCCCTCGGGACATCCACCGGGTCGGCCCGCATCAGCACGACGTCCGCCGTCTCCATCGCGACGTCGGCGCCGGTTCCGATGGCGATCCCCACGTCCGCCCGGGCCAATGCGGGCGCGTCGTTCACCCCGTCGCCGACCATTCCCACCTTCCTGCCCTCACGCTGGAGGGCGGCCACCTGTCGCTCCTTGTCCTCCGGGCGGACCTCGGCCAAGACCCGGTCGATCCCTAGCTCGGCCGCCACCCTCTCGGCGGTGGCCCGGTTGTCGCCGGTAAGCATCACCACGTCGACTCCCTCGGAGCGAAGCCTTTCCACCGCCTCCCTGGCGGTGGGGCGGATGGGGTCCGCAAGTGCCACCACACCGGCTGCGTGCCCATCGATGCCGACGAAGGCCACAGTGCGACCGGCCCCCTGGAGCGCCGCCCCCACGTCGCCCAGCCCGTCCAGGGACATCCCCACCTGCTCGAGCAGCCGCCGGCTCCCCACTACGACCGTGCGCCCGTCCACCTCGGCCACGGCGCCGGCTCCGGCCACGGCTCGGAACGACGTCGCCCGTGGCGCGGACAGGCCTCGCTCCTCGGCCGCTTCGGCGATGGCTCGAGCGAGCGGATGCTCGCTCTCCCCCTCCACCGCGGCGGCCAGGCGGAGCAGCTCGTCCTGGGGAACCCCGTCGGCGCGGATCTCGACCACCCGGGGCTCCCCCAGGGTCAGCGTCCCGGTCTTGTCGAACACGACCGTCGTGAGCGCCGACGCCTGCTCCAGCGCTCCTGCGTCCTTGAACAGGATCCCTCGCCGCGCCCCCATGTTGGTGCCGACCATGATGGCCGTCGGCGTGGCCAGGCCGAGGGCGTCGGGACAGGCGATCACGACGACGGTGATGGCGAACTGAAGCGACGTGGAGAAGGAGGCCTCCGCGAGCACGAACCATGCCACGAACGTGAGAAGCCCTCCGCCGAGCGCCACGACGACCAGCCAGAACGCGGCCCGGTCGGCCAGCCGCTGGCCTGGGGCCTTCGAGTCCTGGGCCGCCCGGACCAACTCGACGATCTGGGCCAGCGCGGTGTCGGACCCCACCTTCGTGGCCCTGGCCCGGAGCGCACCTTCCTTGTTGATCGTGCCGCCGATCAGCTCGTCCCCGGGTCGCTTCGTGACCGGCATGCTCTCGCCCGTGATCATCGACTCGTCGACGGAGGACTCGCCCTCCTCGACGACCGCGTCCACGGGAACCCGAGAACCCGGACGGATGAGCAGGAGGTCGCCGACGTGCACCTCGGACGTGGGGACCTCGACGGGCACGCCGTCACGGATCACCACAGCCATCGGCGGCGCCAGGTCGAGCAGGGCCCGAACGGCGTCGCTCGCCCCGGCCCGGGCGCTCATCTCCATCCAATGGCCGAACAGGACGAACGCGGCCAACAGGGTGATGGCTTCGAAGAAGTGCTCGCCCGCGAGGCCGAAGACCGTCAGGACCGAGTACGTCCAACCAACGCCGATCGACGTGGCGACGAGCACCATCATGTCCAGGGTCCGGTTCCGTAACGCCGCCACCGCGCCGCGGAAGAACACCGCCGACGAGTAGAAGACGACCGGCAGCGACAGGAGGAGCGACAGCACGTCGGTCCGGATGCCGAACGGGGCGGCCGGGCGCAGCCCGAACACCTCCGCCGCGATTGGCGAGTACACGAAGATGGGGACGGAGAAGATCAGCGCGACCAGGAACCGGCGGCGCATGTCCGCGACCATCTCGGCCATCGACATGCCGCCGTGATGGCCGTGGGCGGCGTGGGCGTCTGGATCATGGCTGGCGTCATGGCCGGCCTGAGGGCCGGCGTGATGCGTGGCGTGGTCCATCGAGCTCGATGCCTTCCCCTCGGTCACGCCTATCGCCCCGCGAACCGGGCCACGGCCGCCAGCAGCTCCTCGACCTTGTCCTCGCCGCCACCCTGCTCGATGCTCTCCTTGACGCAGTGGCGGACGTGCTCGTCGAGGAGTCCCATCCCCACCGCCTTCAACGCCGCGGTGGCCGAGTTCACCTGGGTCAGGACGTCGATGCAGTACTGGTCCTCCTGGACCATCCGCTGGATCCCGCGGACCTGGCCCTCGACCTTTCGCAGGCGGTCCAACAGGTCCTTGCGGTTGACCGAATAGCCGACCATGGCTCCTCCTTGGGGGTTCAAGTTGGGGGTTCAAGCTTTGTGCCTCCAGTATACCCTGGGGGGGTATCCCTGAACCCGGCTGGGACCACCCACGGAGGGGCCCGTCAACGGCGACCGCCGGTCGATCCGACTGGGGCCGGCCGTTCGTCCACGTGGTGCGGAAGGACCCGCTTTGGCCGATGCTAGACTCGGATTTCGAGGAGGGTGATCGTGGCGACCCGTTTGAGCGACACCTCGCACGAGGCCCTTGGCCTCACCCCCGACGACCTCCTCGCGATGTACCGCACGATGCTCACGGCGCGCCTGGTGGACGAGGCCGCCTTCCGGCTGAACCGCCAGGGCAAGGCGCCGTTCGTCGTCCCCGTCTCCGGCCACGAGGGCTGCCAGATCGGCACCGCCTGGGCCCTGGAGCGAGGCCGGGACGTCTGGCTGCCCTATTACCGCGACCTCGGCGTGGTGCTCGTGGCGGGCATGACGCCGTACGAGGTCTTCCTGGGACTGTTCGCCAAGGCCGACGACCCCGCCTCGGGCGGCAGGCAGATGCCCGCCCACTGGAGCTCGCGGCGGCTGGGGATCATCTCCGGCTCGTCGGTCATCGGGACCCAGGTCCCACACGCCGCGGGCATCGCCTACGCGGTGAAGTACCGGGGGGAGGACGCCGTGGTGGCCACGTGGTTCGGCGAGGGCGCCACCAGCGAGGGCGACTGGCACGAGGGCCTGAACTTCGCCGGGATCCACCGGCTTCCCCTCATCTTCGTCTGTGAGAACAACCGGTACGCCATCTCGGTCGAGCAGTCCAAGCAGATGGCCGTGGCGAACGTGGCCGACCGGGCCCCCGCCTACGGGTTCCCCGGCGTCGTGGTCGACGGCAACGACGTCCTGGCCTGCTTCGCGGCGATGAAGGAGGCCGTGGCCCGGGCCAGGGCGGGCCAGGGCCCCACCTTGATCGAGTGCAAGACCTACCGGTTCCAGCCCCACACCTCCGACGACGACGACCGGAGCTACCGCAGCCGGGAGGAGGTCGAGGAGGCTCGCCACCACGACCCCGTGTTGCTGTTCGCCGGCTACCTCACGGGGCAGGGCCTGGCTCGGGACGAGGAGATCGCATCGATGGCCGAGGAGGTCAAGGCCGACCTCGACGCGGACATCGACAAGGCGTGGAACGCCGCCGACCCCGACCCCGCCACCCTCACCCGCCACGTCTTCCGCGAAGATTCGTGAGATGACCGAGAAGAACGTCGTCACGGCGATCCACGACGCCCTCCACGACGAGATGGCCGCCGACGAGCGCGTCGTCGTCCTGGGAGAGGACGTCGGCGCGCGGGGCGGCGTGTTCCGGGTGACGCAGGGGTTCCTGGATGAGTTCGGCGAGCGGCGTGTCATCGACACGCCGCTCGCCGAATCCCTCATCGTGGGGCTGGCCATCGGCATGGCCCTGCACGGCATGGTTCCGGTGGCCGAGATCGAGTTCGCCGACTTCATCCACCCGGCCTTCGACCAGCTCGTCTCGGAGGCCGCCCGGATGCGCTACCGGACCAACGGCGACTTCGAGCTCCCCATGGTGGTTCGGTGCCCCTGGGGTGGTGGGATCCACGGGGCCCTCTACCACTCGCAGTCGATCGAGGCCTTCTACGGGCACGTCCCCGGGTTGAAGGTGGTCGTGCCCTCGACCCCCTACGACGCCGTCGGGATGCTGCGCTCCGCCATCGCCGATCCGGACCCCGTGCTGTTCCTGGAGCACAAGAAGACCTACCGCCTGATCAAGGGCGACGTGCCCGACGAGCCCTTCACGGTGCCCATCGGCCAAGCCGACGTGAAGCGGGAGGGCACCGACCTCTCGGTGATCGCGTACGGGCTCATGCTGCATCTCTGCCTGGAGGCCGCCCAGCGCCTGGAGCAGGAAGCCGGCCTCTCCGCCGAGGTGGTGGACGTGCGGACGATCGCCCCCCTCGACAAGGAGACCATCCTGGCGTCGGTCCGCAAGACCGGGAAGGCCATGGTGGTCTACGAGGACAACCGGACCTACGGCGCCGGCGCCGAGATCGCCGCGACCATCGCCGAGGAGGCCATGTTCGACCTCGACGGGCCCTTGGTCAGGCTGGGAGGTCCGGACGCGCCGGCCATGGGGTTCGCCGCCGCCCTGGAGCACGCCTTCATGCCCGACACGGACCGGATCTACGAGCGGATGCTGGAGCTGGCCCGGTTCTGAGGGCCGCTCAGGCACGCCCTCAGGCCGGGCCCGCCGATAGACGGGAAAACGACCTTCGCCATGGACCAGGGAACGAGGCCGCGTCGCCACCGCTCGAGGGCGCTGCGGGATCTGTTGTTGATCTCGCTGGCCGGCCTCGTCGTGTTCTGGCTCGGCGCGGCCACCGACGCGTTCCAGCGAGCCCATGAGTGGATCTCCTCACGGTACCCCGGGCGGGACGACGAGATCGTCGCGGCCATCGGGCTCGTCGCGCTCGTGTTCCTGGTGTTCTCGATCATCCGGTGGCGCGACGTCCGCAGGCAGATCAGGGCCCGCAACACCGCGGAGCATCGCTACCGGACCCTGGTCGAGGGGATGCCGGTCGTGACCTACGTCGCGGGGGCCCCGCACGAGCCGACAGCGGCGCTCCGGTACGTCGCGCCGGGCATCCACCAGCTCCTCGGCTACTCGCAGGACGAGTGGATCGCCGACCCGGAGATCTGGAAGAAGCGACTGCACCCCGAGGACCGGGACGCCGTTGCCGCCGAGGCCGACCGGGCCCACGAGACGGTTGGACCCTTCAGCATGGAGTACCGCATGATGGCCAAGGACGGCCGGATCGTGTGGGTCCGCGACGAGGCGGTGGTGGTGGAGCGGGGTCCCAAGGGCCGGTGGAACGTGTGGCAGGGCGTCCTCATGGACATCACCGAGCGCAAGCAGGCCGAGGAGCGGTTCCTCGAGGCCGAGACCCGGTACCGCTCCCTGGTCGAGAGCATCCCGGCCGTCACGTACGTCGACCTCGTGGATGAGCTGTCCACGACCGTCTACGTCAGCCCGCAGATCGAGACCATGCTCGGCTACACGCCGAAGCACTGGCGCGAGGACGCCACCCTGTGGATGCGCGCGGTGCACCCCAACGACCTGGACAGCGTGGTCGAGGCGTCCGCACGACACAACCAGACCGGTGAGCCGTACGACCAGGAGTACCGGATCCGGACCGCGGACGACCGGTGGCTGTGGGTCCGCGACCAGGCCACCATCGTGCGGAGTGACGACGGGCGCTCGCTCTTCTCCCAGGGCGTCATGTTCGACGTCACCGAGCGCAAGCTGGCGGAGGAGGCCCTCCGCGAGAGCGAGCAACGCGAGCGCGAAGCGGCCGAACGCCTGCGGAACCTGGACGAGATGAAGAACACGTTCCTGGAAGCCGTCTCCCATGAGCTGCGGAGTCCCCTGACCTCCATCCTGGGTGTCGCGGTGACCCTGGAGAACCAGGATTTCCCGGAGGCCGAGCGGCGTGACCTCCTCGACCGCCTGGCCGCGAACGCGCGCAAGCTCGATCGTCTCCTGCGGGACCTCCTGGACATCGACCGCCTGAGCCGGGGGATCATGACGCCCCAGTACCATGCAGTCGACCTGGGGGATCTGGTCCGGCGCACGGTGGAGAACTTCGACGTGCCGGCCACCCGTAGCGTCGAGTTGGACGAGACGTCCATCACCGTGCAGGCCGACGCGCCGAAGGTCGAGCGGATCGTGGAGAACCTCCTGTCGAACGCGATCCGCCACACCGCTCAGGACGTGAACGTCTGGGTCCAGGTCCGAAACGAGGACGGCGGCGTGCTCCTGATCGTCGACGACGACGGGGCCGGGGTTCCCCGGCACCTCCAGAAGGCCATCTTCGAGCCGTTCCGCCAGGGACCGACGGCCTCGCCCCACTCACCCGGCACCGGCATCGGCCTGTCGCTGGTCGCGATGTTCGCCGAGCTGCACGGCGGGAAGGCCTGGGTGGAGGAACGCGAGGGCGGCGGCGCCTCGTTCCGGGTGTTCTTGCCCGCGGTCCCGCCGTACAGCGGCAGCGAGCGCGAGGAGGCGGATGTCGAGGCCGCGCCACCCCTCGATGCAGCGAGCGCGGGCTAGACTGGCCGGGTGACCGGTCGCGATCACAACCCGCACAAGCGGCGTCTCTACCTCCCGCTCCTCGCCAGCTCCTCCGGTCCGGCCCCGTCCGCGGTGGCGACCCTGGACGACACGCATGTGGCCCGATCGGTGGGGTGCGCTCAGACGGCGATGCCCTCGCCCCGCCGTCCCGACTGGCTGAAGGTCAGGGCCCGGACCGGCCCCAACTACCTGGATCTGAAGCGCATCATGCGCGACCTGTCGTTGCACACCGTCTGCGAGGAAGCCGGGTGCCCGAACATCTATGAATGCTGGGAGGACCGGGAAGCGACGTTCCTGATCCTCGGAGACAAGTGCACCAGGCGGTGCGGCTTCTGCGACGTGATGACGGCGAAGCCGGATGCAGTGGATGAGGAGGAGCCGGCCCGGATCGCCCAGGCGGTGCAGGCCATGGGGCTCCGTTATGTCGTACTGACCGGCGTGGCCCGCGACGACCTACCCGACGGTGGAGCGCGGATGTGGGCGGCGTGCGTCCGCGCGGTGCGCGAGACGGTGCTCGGATGTGGGGTGGAGGTGCTCCCCGCCGATTTCAAAGGAGGGGAGCGCGACATCGCCACCGTGATCGAGGCCGAGCCCGACGTGTTCGCGCACAACCTGGAGACGGTCAGGCGGCTGCACGGGCGGATCCGCCCGGCCTTCGGCTACGAGCGTTCGCTGGCGGTGCTCCGCATCGCCAAGCGCACCCGGCCGGCCCAGGTCACCAAGTCGAACCTCATCCTGGGGATGGGCGAGCGGCCCGAGGAGGTCCCGGACGCGCTCCGCGACCTGGCCGAGGCGGGCTGCGACATCGTCACGATGGGCCAGTACCTGCAGCCCACCAAGCTCCATCTGCCGGTGGACCGGTGGGTGACCCCCGAGGAGTTCGCCCAGCACAAGCGAACCGGCGAGGCCCTCGGCGTCGCCCACGTCGAGGCCGGGCCTCTAGTGCGGAGCTCGTATCACGCCGGCAAGCAGCTCCGCCGGGCCCTCGACGCGAGCGCCGCGCGGAGCTCGTAGAGAGAAGGGGGAGCCGGCCTGTAAGCCGGATCCTGTGCCGGCCCTCGCGGGCCGGCGGCGGCCATCCCTCTGAGCCCCGCTTGCGCGGGACCCCGGGGGCGCTCCCGTACGACGAACGCCCCTCGTGCGGCCTACCCGGGAGCTCGGGCGGGCCACCCTCGAACGCTCCCTGCTTGGCCTTGCTCCGGGTGGGGCTTGCCGAGCCGGGCCGGTCACCCGGCCCGCTGGTGAGCTCTTACCTCACCGTTTCACCCTTACCCCCTCGCGGGGGCGGTCTGCTCTCTGTTGCGCTTTCCGCGGGTCGCCCCGCCTGGGCGTTACCCAGCACCCTGCCCTTCGGAGTCCGGACTTTCCTCGAGCTCTCGCCCGCGGCCGCCCGGCCGACTCCCCACGAAGGAGTATAGGACCGGCTACCATGCCGCCGTCCCATGCGACCCCTCGCGTTCTCCGGTTTGATCCTCTTGGCCGCGACGAGCTGTTCGCCCCCGCTGGAGGGCGCTTCCCAGCCCCTGGCCCAAGAGCAGGTCGGGGCGGGCCTGGGCCTTGACGTCGCCTCTGCCCGCCGCACCGCGCTGGACTTCGTGAGCGCCTACGCGCACGTCACGGAGGACGACGGTGCTCGCCTGTCCGCCCTCGTGGTCGGGCCGAAGCTCACCGCATGGGTCCACTGGATGACCGTCCAGAACCAGCAGTTCGACGGCACGATCTCCGGGGTCGCAGACGTGCGCTCGGTGACGTTCGTGGATTCGTTCCTGGTGCAGAACGCCGTCGGCGGGCAGGTGAGCCTTGGGGCCTCGGTGACGTTCACCTACGATCCCGCCGACGGTGAAGCGTTCGACCGAACCCGGATCATGGACGGGCCGGTCACGCTCCTTCGGACCGGCACGGCGCAGTGGCGAGTCATCGATGCGACCCGCGACGGACAGTCCATGGACGATGGCATCCAGCTCTTCCAGGAGCTGTCGATGGCCAGCCATGGGGTCACCGTCTCGTTGCACTCGCTGTTCATGTTCACGCCGGCCTGGCAGTTCAACGTCACCGTGGTGAACGGGACCGGTGGCCTGATCCGGTTCGAGCCGAGCCGGCTGGGGCTGTACGTCCGGCAACAGGGCGCTCCTCCCCAGCGCACGGAGGGCGTGTACACGCAGGCGCTCGACGTCCTGCCCAGTGGGTTCGACGCCGAGGGGTTGGTGGGCTTCCCGCAGCAGCCGGAGGCGAAGGGGCGAACCCTGTCTCTGGTCTACCGCCTGGCCGGGGGGCGGCACGTGGAATTCGACTTCCCTCTCGGGGACGTCGTCACTCAGGCTCCTCCCACAGGCTCGGCGCCCTCTCCGGGGGGGACCAGCTAGCGCCCTCCCCCGACAGCCATTCGTCGACGCCCTGGTTGGCGAGCCGATCCGCCTCCTTGTTCAGTTCTCTTGGAACGTGCTCGTAGCTCACCCGAACGAAGGCCTTCGCCGTGGCGCGGACCTGCGTGTGCAGGCGTTGGAGGGTCGGGTTCTTCACCCGGAACCGCCCGGACAGCTGCTCGATGAGCAACTTGCTGTCCGAGCGGAGCAGCACATCGGTGGCGCCCAGCTCCTTCGCCCGTTTGAGGCCCTCCAGCGCCGCGGTGTACTCGGCCACGTTGTTCGTCGCGATGCCGATCCCTCGGGCGATGCGGTCCACCACCCGGCCACGGGGCGTCGTGATCACGACGCCGATCCCGGCCGGACCGGGGTTGCCGCGCGCAGCCCCGTCGCAGGAGACGATCAGGCGAAGACGACGATCCGCCGGCAGTACTCACACCTCTTCACGCCGTCGGTGTGCTTCAGGCGGTCCAGCTCCATCGCGGAGAGCTTCTCGTGACATGCCTGGCACACCCCGTCCACCAATGCCGCGACGGCCACGCCCCGCTTCTGCCGCCGGAGGTCCTCGTAGAGCTCGAGCAGCTCGTCGTCGAACTCGGGCACCAGCTTCTCGCGAGCGGCTCGCTTGTCGGCCAGCTCGGCCTCGATCCGCGCGAGCTCTCGGACGGCCTCGCCTCCCACCGACTCGAGATTGGCCCTGGCCTGCTGAACGACCGTGGCGGACGCCACCGCCCTGGCTTCGAGGTCGTCCTTGCGGACCATCTGCTCGAGGAGCTCGTCCTCGGACCTGGAGCGGCGTTCCTTCAGCGAGGAGATCTCGTGTTGGAGGGCCTCCATCTCCTTCATGTTGGCGATGCTGCCGTCGTACAGCCGCTTCTCGTCGGCCTCGGCCTTGCGGGTCATCGAGTCGATCTCCCGCTCCAGGCGCTGCTGCTCCCGGACCACCGCATCGACGCCCAGCCGGAGCTCCCCCAGGCCCCCCTCCGACTCCTCCATGGCCGTCCGGGCCTCCGACAGCGCCTTGCCCTCCTCGAGCTGGCGCTTCCGAGCTTCCAGCCGATCGATCGCAGTGTCGAGCTCCTGGAGTTCGAGCAGCCGATCCAAGCCACGCATGGCACGAAGCGTAGCCGACGACCATGGGAACGAAGTCGGCTTGACGTGTTCCGCGGGGGCCGCTGGCCCCCTAGGACAGCGTGAGCTGCTCGGGCTGGGGCGAGGGCGGCGCCACCCGACGAGCCTCGTGGGGCGTGGCCCGGCCCACCCCGAAGCGTCGAGCCAGCCCCTGCACCCGTCCCGCCACCTCTTCCTGGTATGCCGTGGGCGCGTAGGCCCCGGCCCCGTACAGCTCCTGGTATCGAGGGACGAGCTCCGGGTGCCGGTCTTGGAGCCAGGCCATGAACCACTCCCGGGATCCGCCCTTTCGAAGGTGCAGCACGATGGGCACGATGTGGGTGGCGCCGGCGTCGGCGATGGCCCGGACCGTGTCGCGGATGGCCTCGTCGGTGTCCGACAGGAACGGGACGATCGGCGCCATCAACACGCCGCACGGGACCCCGGCGTCGTTGATCGCCCGGACCGCTTCGAGGCGTCGCAACGGGCTGGGCGTCCCCGGCTCGAGCACCCGCCACAGGTCCTCGTCGACCGAGCCCACCGAGAAGTTGGTGGCCACGTCGGTGACGGCGGCAGATTGGACCAGCAGGTCGAGGTCCCTCAGGATCAGCGTCCCCTTCGTCAGGATGGAGAACGGGTTGGCGAAGTCGCGGAGGCCCTCGATGATCCCCCGCATCAGCCGGTACCGTCCCTCGGCTCGCTGGTAGGTGTCGACGTTGGTGCCCATGGCGATGTGCTCTCCCGCCCACTTCGGTTGGCCGAGCTCCTTCCGAAGGAGCTCGGGTGCGTTCACCTTGACCACGATCCTGGTGTCGAAGTCGCGCCCGTAGTCCAGATCGAGGTAGGTGTGGGTCTTGCGAGCGAAACAGTTGTGGCTCACGACGCCATTCGCGATGAAATCGCCCGTCCCGGTCGTGATGTCGTACATCGGAAGGTCGATCCCGAGCCGCTCGATCGAGACGACCCTGAGCGGAGTGTTGCCCTTGATCGCCTTCCCCGAGATGTCCCGCTTCCGAGTGATCGCCGGATCGACCGTGTGGAAGAACCGGAGGGCCTCCCGGAGGCCGCCAAGAAGCCGCACCGCCGTGAGCCCATTCGGCTGTGACGAGGTCTCGATCCTGTACTGGAACGCCAACCGGTTCAACGCTGACGAGATCTGGTCGACGATCCCAGTGTCAGTGTTGGTCATCCGAAGGATTCCCCCGCTGTAGCTGCCTTCCGCGTCGAAGATGCCCGCGAGAAATCCCTTGGACCACTCGAGGGCCGGCTCAGTGGGCCACTTGATGAGCTCCCCGATCGCGCTGACATGGGCGAGAGCAGAGGTACGAATGGCGTACATAGGCTTGAAACCGCCGACAGCTTCCTGAAACATGAATTCCCGAGTGGAGATCCCGTGCTCGAAAAGGTACTCACGGGTTCGGCGGAGCGCCTCCATGTCGACGAGCGCAAGCCTGAAGCGGTGTACATTCCCGTGGACGCGTCCTGCGCGCGCATATGCATATGAGCCCAGATGCCCATCGCCGCGGATCATCCCGCACAGATATCCGCCTTGATAGTCCGCGCCCTTATCGGGCCTCGTGGCGAAGTGCCCCGTACCCATAAGCTTGTTGTTCAATGTCAGATGGGGCCGTCGATCCGCGCCCTGCTCCGATCCCGTGACGTATTTCCAGCCCTCGGTCGCTGAGGAGCCGGTGGTCTCCACTGCTGATGAGCTCGGTTCCATCCTCCAGCGTGATGCGATATGCGGGCTTGACGGTCGACCAGTGCGCCTTGACGCCGGTCTTGACGTACCACCGGTAGTTCCCACTCCGGACCGTGCCGTAGATCTCGTCGCCGGGGCGGACGTCGGCAAGCGGCTTGGGCGGCCATCGCCCATCAGGATCGGCGTCTCACCACCCAGCGCAGTATGCACAGGCATGACTGCATCCCCGATACGGGTTGATAGTCCATCGGAACGGCATCCGCGACGCGTCGGGGACGTGGTTGATGATCGACCGCGCGTGGACCTCGTAGAACGTCATGCCGCGGAACTCCGGCGTGTCGAACGTTCGGACCACGGCGCCTTGCTCGAACAGCGGGGTCGTCAGTCTGTCGTCCGCCGGCCGAACGTCGAGCCTGAGGTTGTCCCATCGCATCGGGACCCCCGAGGATAGAACAACCCGCCACCGAAACACAAGTGCGTAATTCCAGGGCTGAAAGCCGCTACCCCACCGCAGCGTCCGGCGAGAGGTCGAACTCCATCCCCTCGCGGGCCAGGGCGACGTCCGCGACCTCGGGCCCGAGGTCGCGGACGCGCCCCAGCATGGACTCGAGCTGATCGTCGCCGTGCATGGGGTCGTGATGGAACATCACCAGGCGCTCGACCCCTGCCAGCCCGGCGAAGGTCGCGACGTGCTCGGTGCTGGAGTGCCCCCATCCCACCCGGGCTGGGTATTCCTCCTCGGTGTACTGGCAGTCATGGACCAGCACGTCCGCTCGGTTGGCGATCGAGAATCCCGAGATCCATTCGGGCGAGACGGAACGAAGGTCCGAGCCGAGGGCCGGCTCGTGATCGGTGAGGTAGGCGAGCGTCCGGCCCTGCTCCTCGATCCGATAGCCGACGGTTGGCCCCGAATGGATGATCGGTTGCGACAGGATGGTGGCCGGCCCGATGGCCCACTCCCCCTGCGGCGCATCGTGGAACGTGACGCTCGAGGGCACGTCCGTCAGGTGCACGGGGAAGAGCGGCGGCGACAGGACGGTGGCGATCCGTTCGCCGAGCGACTGGACGGGCGAGGTCGGCCCCCAGATGTGCAGGTCGGTCCCCGGGTCCCAGAGTGGCATGAAGAACCCCAAGCCCTCCAGGTGGTCGAGGTGAAGGTGCGTGAGCAGGATGTCGATCCGCGTGGGACGGCGCCCGTCGAGCGAGAGGCCCAGCCCCCGGATGCCGGTCCCGGCGTCCAGGATCAACAAGGTGCCGTCGGACAGCGCGACCTCGATGCACGCGGTGTTGCCGCCGTAGCGGACGGTATCGGGACCGGGCGTCGCCAGAGAGCCGCGAGACCCCCAGATCCTGGCCCGCACTCAGCCCTCCTCGTGCTTCCCCCAGAAAACGGTGACCCCGCCCACGAACTCATCGGCCCTCGCGTACAGCGGGAACGCGGTGGCCTCGACCACGCGCTCGACGCCGTCGGCGCTTCGGATGCGGAGGGTTCGATGAGCGGGCATCCGTTCCGTCAGCACGATCCCGAGGGGTGATTCGTCCAGGGTCACCGGCTTGCCCTCCAGGTCACGCGGCTCGAACGCCCTGGCCCAGTCCCCGAAAGTCACCGGCTCCGCCTCGTTGAACGGGCGCCCCAGGATCGCCCCCGCGGCCTCGTTGTAGAAGAGGAGCGTGCCCTCAGCGTCCACGATCAGCATCGGCGTCGCCAGCATGGAGGCGAGGTCGCGCGCCAGGATCAGCACGATGCTTCGCTGCTGGGTGGCCTCGCTCACCTTCGAAGCCTAGCAACGATAGACTCTCTGCGCCCGTCTCATCCTCGAGCGACCCATGCCGAACACCTCCGACACGAAGATGCGCGTGGCCCGCGTCGTCCTGGCAGCGGGGCTGGCCCTGGCCGCGGTGGGCGGGATCCAGGCGGCCGCGAAGGACTCGGCCACGACGCCGAGCGTCCTTGCCTACCGGGGCCTTGGTACCTGGGTGGACATCTACGACGCGGCGCTGTGGAACGATCCTTCGGCGGCCGTCCAGTCCATGCAGGCCGACGGGATCCGGACGATCTACCTCCAGAGCTCGAACTTCTCCCACGCCGACATCGTGTTCCCCCTTCGGATGGGTGAGTTCATCGACGCGGCGCACGAGGCCGGGATGCGGGTGGTGGCCTGGTACCTTCCCTCGCTCGCCCACGTCAAGGTCGACCTCCGGAAGTCGATGGCCGCGATCACCTTCCGCTCGGCCGCAGGGAGCGGGGTCGACTCGTTCGCTCTCGACGTCGAGTCCAGGGTGGTGACCGACCCGACCGTCCGAACGGCCAAGCTCATGGACCTGTCGCAGCGGATCCGCGACGCCGCGGGGCCGGGCTACCCGCTCGGGGCGATCACCCCCAACGCGGTGAGCCTGGCCAAGCCGACCACCTTCTGGCCCGACTTCCCGTACGCGTCGCTGACGCAGTACTACGACGTGTTCCTACCCATGTGCTACTCGGGCGCCGTCGCGGCGGGAGGGCAGGCCGTTCACGACTACGCCGCGAACTGCGCCGACCTGGTTCGGGCCGGGGTCGGCGATCCCACGGTGCCCATCCACGAGATCGGCGGGGTCGCGGACAACTACGACGCGGCGGAGATCGAGGGGTTCGTGCACGCCGTCCGGGAGTACGGGCTGATGGGCGGGAGCCTGTACGACTTCATGACCACGGACGATCCTGCGGCCTGGGACCTGCTCAAGACCATCCCGGCCAATCCCCGGGAGTCGCCCGCCCTGCCGATGCCGGTCGGCTCGCCTGACGCGGTGGGCAACATCCCGCACGGCGATCGGACGCATCCGAAGGAGGTCTTCTACCTGGCGCCCGGCGGGCCGGGGGCCTTCAACCTCGCGTATCAGGGATTCGACCTCGGATCCGGCGAGGTCGCGCTGTGGGTCAACTGGCAGCCGGTGAAGGCCATCGGCAAGGGACCGGCGGGCAAGTGGACGCGTACCCGGACGATCTCCATCGCCGATGAGCTCCTGCTGGACGACGCGCCGAACTTCATCGGCTTCACGGCCTCGGGCGACTACCCGACCTGGAGCACGTGGGGAGTTCGCGGCGTCACCCTGTCGCCTTCGGCAGTCTGAAGCGTCGGGCGTCACCGGTCCGTTCACAGAAGGGCTGCGCAGTACGGGTAGGGAACGAGGTTCTTCGGCCCGTCCGACAGCAAGGACGATCTCGTCGCCGAGCTTCACCCCGTGGCGCCCGCCGACCTCGCCGGCGTAGACCTCGATCACGAGGGCCATGCCTTCCTCCAGGACCCGGTCGGGGTTCGGTTGTGGATCTCCCGGGTAGGCGACGCTCGGGCTCTCCTCCTCGAGCCCGATCCCGTGGATCATGCATTCGTACCGTTGCGGCAGGTACTTGGTCGGGAAGCCGTGGCGCTCGTTCGGCCAGCTCCCGGCACGTCACCCCGGGCGCACGAGGTCCTTCATCGCCTCCAGCCAGTCGTGGGACGCTCGATACGCTTCACGTTGCTCTGGTGTGGGGGAGGCGTCGCCGCACAGGAACGTCCGCGAGACGCAGAAGAAGTAGCCGCCGAGGCACACGGAGTCGGTGTCGACGTAGACGAGGTCGCCACGTTCGAGGGCCCGGGCGGTTGCCTCGGCACGCCAGGGGTTGGTGTTCGGGCCGGAGCAGACCGTGTTCGTGGCCAGGTGCTCGCCGCCGCCCGCAAGCAACGTGCCGGCAAGGACCGCGAGCAACTCGCGTTCGCGTGACGCCGGGGCGGATGGCGGCTTCGAAGGCGCCGAGCATCTCCATCACCACCTGGCCGCCCATCGTCGAGCACCTCGATCTCCTCGGGCGTCTTGATCTCCCGCGCCTCCATCGTGATGCGGGGCGGAATCGAGGATCGAGATGCCGGCGGCTTGGAACGCGAGGAACGCCCGGCGTGCCGAGTCGATCGATCGCGAGTCGATCATCGGTCACGCCGAGCTCTCGCATGGCCGCCACCGTCTCCTGAGCGAAGGTGGCCGGCGTGCGAGCCGACGTCGTCGGTAGAACTCCCACGCGTGCATCGGGCGGACGTCGGCTTCGAGCTCGCCGAACAGGTGCATCGAGTTCGGGTGCTCGAAGAGGATCGGGAGGCCCTCTGCGGGGACCAGCGCGCATCGGACGAACGTCGTGTTGCTCCACACCGGCATGGCCGATGCTCCGGTCGCATACCTGACGTTCGGTTCGTTGAACAGCAGGCACGCCTCGACGTCGTGACGGCGCATCGCATCCTGGAGGCGAGCCAGCCTCCCCGCGCGCAGGCGCGCGAGATTTACGCCGTCCAGTCGGTCGCCGTCCATCCCTCAGCCCCCAACTCGGAGTGGGCGCTGAAGGATTCGAACCTTCGACCTCTGCCTTGTAAGGGCAGCGCTCTACCGCTGAGCTAAGCGCCCGACAGCCATGCGGGCTCGACCGACTCGCCTCGAACGTGGCCGCAGGCTCGGCACACCACCTGGCCGAGCATCACCGAGAGCCTGCTGGCCCCGCAGGCCTCGCACCGGTCCAGCTGCACGGCCCAGTCCGGCCGGTCCTCCTGGCACCTCGGGCAGACCAGGACCTGTTGTCCTCCAACCGCGGCGCGGACCCACTGCCGCTCCCGCTTGTCGGGATCGAACGTGGGCCGGCCGCACAGGAAGCACCTCGGCCGGGACGACTCGTCCGGGACGACCCTGGGGTCGATCGAGCTCACGGTCCCCAAGGATAGCCAGCGGGAGATGGCCCGACCGGGACTTCAACGCGCGGTCGTGAACGACTCCCCCGCACGGAACGAGCGCGTGCGACCCTCGCCCCGGACCATCGCCGTCCGGTTCCCGAACACGGTCCACCGGCTCCCGTCGCCCAGGATCGCGGTGCGTTCGTCGATGCCCACGAACCACCCGTCGCGGCGCACCCGGCGCATCAGGAAGGGTCGCATCCCCGGGAAGTACCGGACCTTGTCCCAGTGCACGCCGAAGCTCGTGTTCGGAACGAGGCCCAGGCCGAGGAGCCACGTGCCGCCCAATCGCTCCTTCCCATCGGATGCGTGGCTTGCGACCATCGCGCCGGCGCTGCATCCGGCGAAGACGGCGCCTCGGTCAAGTGCCGCGAGCAGCCCGTCCCAGAACGGCGTCCCCTTGACCACGTCGGCGAGGTACCGGGGCTTTCCCCCGGAGAAGAAGACCATGCTCGCGTCGGCCACCTGGCCCGCGAACTCCTCACGCATCGCGTCGGTTCGGTCTCTGAGCGGCACGATCCGGGCAGGCACGCCCATGGCCTCGTAATGCGCGAGGCCCATGGCGCCCCATCGGTCGAAGATGGCCTGGCCGTCGGGGAAGCTCGCGGTGGGGACGATGGCCACCGTGCCGTCGCCCTGCGCACCCTGAAGCGCGGCCCGTTCGACCTCCTCGGACCAGGGCTCGAACTCGCCGGAACCCATCAGCAGGAACGTGCGCCCCTCCGCCACGCCCGCAGCCTACATAGGATGTGGGGAACGAAGACCAAGACTGAGGAGGTGCGTCGTGGAGACCAACGGACACAGCACGGTACGGGTCGTGAGGGCCATCGAGGCGGCGGGCGATGTGACGCTGGAGCGGGCGCTGGTCGGGATGGTGAGTGGGCGCGACGTGCACCTCACGATGGCAGGTGCCGGGCCGGTCATCGCCTCCGGCCAGGTGTCCATCAACCAGGGCGGGTGCGGGCCCCTGATGGCCGGCGGCGACGTCTCGATCCGTCAGGGAGGCTCCGGCCCGATCATCGCCAAGGGCGACGTGTCCATCGAGCAAGGCGGGTGCCAGAGCGTGATCGCCGCCGGTGGGGCGACGCTCGGACGCCAGTCGTTCGTGGGGATGGTCCTGTCGCCTCGGATCGAGGTGCAGGAGGGCGCCAAGGTGCTGATGACCGTGCCGCAGGCCGCGGCGTTCGGGGCGGTCTTTGGCGTCGTGTTCGGGCTGCTGATCAGGGCGCGGAGGCGCTGAGGCTCCGGCGGCCCCAGAGGTAAGTCCTCGAATCGAAAGGACACGAGAGATGAGAAAGCTGATCGTGAGCACCTTCTTGACCCTCGACGGGGTCATGCAGGCCCCGGGCGGACCTGGAGAGGACGACAGCGGCGGCTTCGCGCACGGTGGCTGGTCGGTGAACTATTGGGACGAGCAGATGGGTCAGGTCATGGGCGAGGCGATGAGCACGCCGTTCGACCTCGTTCTCGGACGCAAGACCTACGACATCTTCGCCGCATATTGGCCGCACGCCACAGACGATGCCGGCGCCAAGCCATTGAACGACGCCACCAAGTACGTCGCGTCGCGGAGTCATCCCACGCTGGAGTGGAGCAACTCGGTCCTGATCGAGGGAGACGCCGCCGAAGGCGTCGCGGCGCTCAAGAAGGAGGATGGGCCGGAGCTGCAGGTGCATGGCAGCGGGAACCTGATCCAGACGCTGATGCGCCACAACCTTGTCGACCAGTACCGCCTGTGGGTCTTCCCCCTCGTCATCGGGTCGGGCAAACGCTTGTTCTCGGACGGCACCATCCCCTCCGGGCTGAAGCTCGTCGACAGCAAGGTCTCCACCACCGGAGTCGTGATCGGTACGTACGAGCCGGCAGGCGAGATCGTCACAGGATCGTTCGCGCTGGACTGACCGCGGGCCGACGTTACAGGCCGGCCTCCTCGGGGACGGGCTCGGAAGGGACGGCGACGCGCCGTTCGCGGTGCTTCCCTCGCTCGGAACGAGCCCTCCAGGTGGCGACGGCCGCGGCCCCCAGGCCGAGCGCGGCGGCCAGGAAGAACGTCACGCCGCTCACGAACGGGATGAGCCCGACGACCCGAAGGGCCCCCCAGCCGACCAGGAACGCCACGACCTGCCGCTCGGGGTTCGTCCACACCAGGCGGCCGAGGGCATATCCGGCCAGCGCATAGCCCGCGAACGCCGCCAGCGCGAGTGCCAGGACCACCGCGAGCCCCAGGGGGAGCGCCACGAGCGATGCCATGGCCAGGACGGCGAGGATGGGGATCCCCACCGCGAGCCCGGCCGCCCAGGCGGCCGCGAACCACGGGGCGCTCCGCGCAGCGTCGAAGGCCGCCTCCACGCCCCGGGGGGCCACGAACACGATGGCCAGGCCGAGGAGGAGCGTGGACACCGAGACCGCCAGCCACGTGGCGAACCGCCCGAACAGCGACACGGGCGTGCGCCAGGTGAACGCGGCGTGCTGGCGGATCCGGCCATCGACCACTGCGCCCTCGGAGACCGCGATCCTTCCTCGGGCCGTGACGTCGCCGCCCACGCGGGCGCTCGACCCGAGCTTCACCGAACCGTCCATCGCGATCACGCTGCCGCTGACCTGGCCCTCGATGATGATCCCGCCGTCGAGGACGATGACGTCGCCGAGGGCCACCCCGTCGATCCGGGCGCTCCCGTGCAGGACGACGACCTCGCCGACCTGGTTCCCCCGGGGCACCTCGACCGTCCCCGACAGGACGATCTGATCCTCGTCCTCCCTCACTTGCGCCGCGGCCCCCAGGGTCGCCGGGGCGAACGCGAGCACAAGGCAGACCAACGTGAACGGGGCGCGAGCCGGGGCCACGTCGAGCATCCTATCGGCGGGCTCGACACCGTTGGACGTGGCGGATAGCAACCGGCCCGCGAGCCTGTCGCCGGTTCGCCGTAGGCTTGTGCGGTGACTCTCGACCTGTTCTCCCCCGCCGTCCGCGAGTGGTTCGAAGCGTCCTTCGAGTCCCCCACGCCCGCCCAGGTGCGGGGATGGCCAGCCATCGCATCGGGCGGCCACACGCTGATCCTGGCGCCGACGGGCTCCGGCAAGACCCTGGCCGCCTTCCTGTGGGCCATGGACCGCCTGGGCGGCGAACCGACCCCGCCCCCGGCCGAGCGGTGCAGGGTCCTGTACGTCTCGCCGCTCCGGGCCCTGGCGGTGGACGTGGAGAAGAACCTCCGCTCTCCCCTGGCCGGCATCCGGCTGGCCGCCGAGCGCCTGGGCGTCGAGCTGCACGAGCCGACCGTGGGCATGCGAACGGGCGACACGCCGGCGAACGAGCGGCGCGCCATCCACAAGCGTCCCCCCGACATCCTCATCACCACTCCCGAATCGCTGTACCTCATGCTCACCTCGCAGGCCCGGGAGATCCTGCAGAGCGTCCGGTGGGTCATCGTCGACGAGGTCCACTCGGTGGCGGCGACCAAGCGGGGCGCGCACCTCGCGCTCTCGCTCGAGCGACTCGAGGCCATCACCCGAACCTCACCGCAGCGGATCGGCCTGTCGGCCACCCAGCGCCCGCTGGAGGAGATCGCCCGGTTCCTGGGAGGGCGGACCGACGAAGGCCCCCGTCCGGTGACGATCGTGGACGCCGGCCACCGAAAGCCCATGGAGGTCGAGGTGGTCGTCCCCGTCGAGGACATGGCCGCACTCGGGCAGGTCCCCGGGCGCGACGCGCCGGGTCCTGCTCCCGTCGACCAGGACCGCCTGAGCATCTGGCCATCGGTCCACCCCCGCCTGCTCGAGCTGATCCGCGAGCACCGGTCAACGCTGATCTTCGTGAACGCCCGCCGCCTGGCCGAACGCCTGGCGGCCCGGCTGAACGAGCTGGCCGGCGAGGACCTCGTTCGAGCCCATCACGGTTCGATCGCGCGGGAGCAGCGCCTGGAGATCGAGGATCGCCTGAAGCGAGGAACGCTTCGGGGGCTGGTGGCCACGAGCTCGCTGGAGCTCGGGATCGACATGGGGGCCATCGACCTGGTGGTGCAGGTGGAGTCGCCGGGCTCGGTGGCCCGAGGGCTCCAGCGGATCGGCCGGGCCGGCCACAGCGTGGGCGAGCCCAGCAGAGGCAAGCTGTTCCCCAAGTACCGGGGCGACCTCCTGGAGGCGGCCGTGGTCGTCCAGCGGATGCTGGGCGGCCTGATCGAGGAGACCCGGTATCCGCGCAATCCCCTCGACGTCCTGGCCCAGCAGATCGTGGCCATGTGCGCGGTCGACGAGTGGACCGTGCAGGATCTCGCCGCCTTGGTTCGTCGTGCGGCGAACTTCGCCGATCTGTCCGACGAGCTGCTGTTCGCCGTCCTCGACCTGCTGTCGGGCAAGTACCCCTCGGACGACTTCTCGGAGCTCCGGCCCCGGATCGTGTGGGACCGTCACCGGAACACGCTTCGAGCCAGGGAAGGGGCGGGGCGGCTCGCCGTGACGAGCGGGGGGACCATCCCCGACCGCGGCCTGTTCGGCGTGTTCCTCCCCGACGGGACGCGGGTCGGCGAGCTCGACGAGGAGATGGTGTACGAAAGCCGGCGCGGTGAGGTGTTCGTGCTCGGGGCCTCGTCGTGGCGGATCGAGGACATCACGCTCGACCGGGTGATCGTGTCCCCGGCTCCGGGCGAGCCGGGCAAGATGCCCTTCTGGAAGGGGGACAAGCCGGGGCGGCCGCTGGAGCTCGGCCGGGCCCTGGGCGAGTTCACGCGCGCGATCGGGGCGCGAGGCGCCCGATCGCGCCACCGCCCGCCTGCGCGAGGAGTTCAAGCTCGACGAGCTGGCAGCACGGAACCTGGTGGCCTACGTGCAGGACGAGCGCGAGGCGGCCGGCGCCGTGCCCGACGACCGGACCATCGTGGTGGAGCGGTTCCCCGACTCGATCGGCGACTGGCGCGTATGCCTGCTGTCCCCGTTCGGGGCCCGGGTGCACGCCCCGTGGGCCATGGCCATCGAGGCCCGGCTGGCCGAGCGGATGGGCGGGAACGTCCAGGTGCTGTGGAGCGACGACGGCATCGTGATCCGCCTCCCCGAGTCCGAGGACCGGATCCCGGTGGAGGACCTCGTGTTCGATCCGGAGGAGATCGAGGAGCTGGTGATGCGGCAGCTCCCGGCGACCGCGCTGTTCGCGTCGGCCTTCCGCGAGTCGGCGGCCCGGGCTCTCCTCCTTCCCCGCCGCTCTCCCGGCAAGCGGACCCCGCTGTGGCAGCAGCGCCAGCGGTCGGCCGACCTGTTGCAGGCCGCGTCGAAGTACCCGACGTTCCCCATCCTGCTCGAGGCCACCCGGGAGTGCCTGCGCGACGTGTTCGACCTCCCCGCCCTGAAGGAGGTGCTCGCCGACGTGCGGGCCCGGCGGATCCGGATGGTGCCGGTCGACACGAACGGCGCATCGCCGTTCGCGCAGTCGCTGCTGTTCTCGTGGATCGCCGTGTACATGTACGAGGGCGACGCGCCGCTCGCGGAGCGGCGCGCCGCCGCCCTGGCCCTCGACCGGGACCTGCTCCGCGAGCTCCTCGGCGCCGAGGAGCTCCGCGAGCTGATCGACGCCAGCGCGCTGGCCGACCTGGAGCTCGAGCTCCAGTCGCTGGTCGAAGGACGGAGGGCTCGCCACTCGGACGACCTTCACGACCTGCTTCGGCGGGTGGGCGACCTCACCGAGGAGGAGATCGCCTCCCGCGCGTCGGGCGACTCGGCCGCATGGACGGCGTCGCTCCTGGACGAGCGCCGCGCCATCCGCATCCGCATCGCCGGCGAGGACCGGATCGCCGCCGTGGAGGACGCCGGGCGGCTGCGCGACGCGCTTGGCACCTCGATCCCCCGCGGCGTGCCGGCCGCATTCGCCGAGAGCGTGGCCGAACCGCTCCGCGACCTGGTTGCCCGGTTCGCCCGAACGCACGGGCCGTTCCACGCCGAGGACGTGGCCCGGCGCCTCGGCATCCCCGATGACCGCGTGAGCTCGGCGCTGGCGTCGCTCGAGGCCGAGGGCAAGGTCGTCCGCGGCGAGTTCCGGCCGGGCGGTGTGGAACGTGAATGGTGCGACGTCGAGGTGCTCCGTTCGCTCCGGCGACGCTCGCTGGCCGCGCTCCGCAAGGAGGTCGAGCCGGTGGAGGGCGCGGCCCTGGCGCGGTTCCTGCCCGAGTGGCATGGCATGACGCGACCCCGGCAGGGGCCCGGCGCCCTGGCCGAGGCCATCGAGCAGCTCCAGGGCGGGGCCGTCCCCGCATCGGTCCTGGAGTCCGACGTCTTGCCCGCCCGGGTCGCCGGGTACCGGCCGGCGGACCTCGACGCGCTCAGCGCGGCCGGCGAGATCGTGTGGGTGGGCGCCGGCGGGCTCGGTGCCAACGATGGCCGCGTGGCGTTGTACTTCAGGGATCGCCTTCGGCTCCTCGCGCCGAGCCCGCCCGAGGAACCCCCGCACGGACCGGTCCACGAGTCGCTTCGCCGGCATCTCGCCGAACGCGGCGCCTCATTCTGGCCGGACCTGGTGGCGGCGGCGGGAACAGCCGACGAACGCGTAGTGCTCCGGGCGCTGTGGGACCTGGTGTGGGCGGGCGAGGTCACGAACGACACGTTCGCCCCGCTCCGCTCGTTCCTGTCGGGGCGGCCCCGCGCGCCGAAGGCCAAGCCCAGGCCGGGGGGGCTCCGGCGCGCGGGGCCGCCCGCCGGCGCCGGACGGTGGTCGCTCGTCGCCCCGCTCCTTCAGCCCGCGCCGTCCTCCACCGAGATCTCGCACGCCCGGGCGTTGCAGCTCCTGGACCGACACGGCGTCCTGACCAGGGAGGCCGCCCTGGGCGAGGGCGTGCCGGGCGGGTTCGCCGCGGTGTACGGCGTGCTGAAGGCCATGGAGGAGTCCGGGAAGGTCCGGCGGGGCTACTTCGTGTCGGGGCTGGGCGCCGCACAGTTCGCGCTTCCCGGCGCCGTGGACCGGCTCCGCGACCTCCGCGAGCCGCAGGGGTCGGGGTCAGCGCTGGCCCTCGCGGCGACGGACCCGGCGCAGCCCTTCGGCATGGCCCTGCCGTGGCCCGACGGGCCCGGGCGGCCGGCCCGGACGGCCGGCGCGTACGTGATCCTCCAGACCGGCGAGGCTGCGGCGTTCCTGGAACGAGGGGCACGAAGCCTCCTGACGTTCCCCGCCGCCGAGCTCGACGACTCGTGGGTCGACGCGCTCGTCTCGCTGGCCAAGGAAGCCCGGGTCCGCCGGATCGAGCTGCAACGGATCGACGGCGTGCCGTTCAGCGAGTCGCGATGGGCGGCTCGGCTCCGGGAGGCCGGGTTCGCCGAGGGCTACCGCGGGCTCGTCCTCCGGGGCTGACCGGTCGAGCGCCGCGCCCATGCAGCCCGCGGACGAGCGACAGCTCTCGGCTTCGGGGAAGCGCTTCGCCATCGCCACGCCGCATCGGGCCGCAACGCAGGCCGGGGTCGCGGCCTTCGACGCCGGAGGGAACGCGGTGGACGCGGCCCTCGCGGCCGCCGTCACGCTCGCCGTGGTCTACCCGCACATGTGTGGGGTGGGCGGTGACCTCTTCGCGCTCGTGCAGGCATTGAACGGTCAGACCATCGCGCTGAACGCGAGCGGCGCCGCCCCGCGCGGGATCGACGTCGATGCCATCCGCGCGGCCCACGATGCGATGCCCGAGTACGGCCCGCTCACGATCACCGTGCCGGGTGCCGTCTCGGGGTGGGCCGCGGTGGCCGAGCTCGGCGCCGACCTGCCGTTCGAGCGCGCGTTCCAGCGCGCCATCGCCCACGCCCGCGACGGCACCGCCGTCGCGTCGCTCCCTGGCCTCCAGCCTGGCGTGGGAGCCCGAGCGGCTGTTCGCCGATCCGGGGATGCGGGAGGTCTTCACCCGCGACGGCTCGCCCGTCGCCCAGGGCTACACCTTCGTGCAGCCTGCCCTGGCCGCGACCCTGGAGGCCATCGCACTCGAGGGTCCGTCCGCGCTGTACGGCGGCGAGGTCGGCGCGCGGCTCGTGAACGGGCTTCGCGCCGTCGGCTCGCCGATGGCCCTCGATGACCTGGCATCGCACCGGCCCGAGCTCGACTCACCCCTTGCCGCCCGCTACCGGGACCTCCACGTCTCGGTCGCCCCCCCGAACTCCCAAGGCTTCGCGCTCCTGGAGATGCTGCTCGCCGTGGAGCGCCTCGAGATCGATCCCGATCCCCTCGGCGCCGACGCGGCGCTCCTGGCCGAGGTGTTCGCGGCCGCGTCCGCCGACCGGGACCGGCACAACGCCGATCCCCGGTACGCCCGGGTCCCGGTGGGCACGCTCCTCGACGAGGGCCACATCGCGGCCCTGTGCGATCAGGTCCGAGCCGGCCCGGTCGACATCGGGCCCCAGGGGGCCGGCGACACGATCGCCCTGGTGACGGCCGACGGGGACGGCCGGGCGGTCTCGCTGATCCAGAGCCTGTCCAGCGGGTTCGGCTCGGGGATCCTCGAGCCCTCCACCGGCATCATCTGCCACAACCGAGGATCGGCTTTCTCCCTCGACGCCGAGTCCCCCAACGTCCTCGCCGGCGGGAAGCGACCAGCGCACACACTGATGCCGGTGCTCGTCCACCAGGACCAACGGCTCGTTGCCGCAACGGGCGCCATGGGCGGCGGCGGCCAGCCACAGATCAACTTCCAGGACCTCGTCCGGGCCTTCGACCTCGGCATGGACCCCGGGGCGGCCGTCTCCGCCCCCCGGTGGCTGATGGGCGGGATGGACCTGCATCCCGGACGGTCCGTCGAGCTCGAAGCCGGCGTGCCCACGTGGGTTCGCGACGCGTTCGAGCGCTCTGGCTTCGCCCTCACCCTCCTCGGCGAATGGGACGACGGCGTGGGGCACGCCCATCTCATCCGCATGGCCGAGGACGGCACGTTGGTCGCGGCGACCGACCCGCGGGCCGACGGCGACGCGGCGGCGAGGTGAGCGGCTAGAGTCTTGCCGTTCCCCGCCCGCACTGGAGCACGATGACCGCCAGTTGGGAAGGTGAGCTGGACCGTCTCGGCGCGCTCCTGCACGACCTCCGCACGCCGCTCGCCGCGATCCTCGGACTCGCGATCACCCTGGAGCGGGAGGACGTCGCGCTCAAGCCCGACGAGGCGAAGGACATGGCGTCGCGCATCGCGGACAACGCCCGCCGCCTGGACCGCATGGTCGGCGCCCTGCTGGACCTGGACCGGATCGCGCGCGGAAACGTCGAGCTCACGATCGTCCCGTCGGACATCGCGGAGCTCGCCGCTCGGGTGGTCGAGGAGACGGACGTCGTCGAGGATCGGGCGGTGATCGTCGAGGGAGAGAGCGTCACCGCGGAGGTCGACCCGGCGAAGGTCGAGCGGATCGTGGAGAACCTGTTGTCGAACTCGGTTCGCCATACGCCGCGGGAAGGCCGGATCTGGCTCCGGGTCCGCGAACAGGACGGTGGCGCGCTGATCGCGGTGGAGGACGAGGGCCCCGGCGTCCCTCCGGCGTTCCGGGAGGCCATCTTCGAGCCGTTCGGCCAGGGTCGGGAGTGGGGTGAGTACGCCCCTGGGAGCGGGATCGGTCTGGCCCTGGCGGCGGGGTTCGCCGAGCTGCACGGTGGCCGCGCCTGGGTCGAGGACCGCGAGGGCGGTGGCGTGTCGTTCCGGGTGTGGCTCCCGGCCCAACCGCCTGCGAACGGCCCCTAGGAAGGGAACTTCAAGATGAGAAGAGTCGTTGTGAACAACAGCCTGACGCTCGATGGCGTGATGCAGGCACCGGGCCGGCCCGACGAGGACCTCCGCGGCGGCTTCGAGCACGGCGGCTGGGCGCAGCCCTACTTCGATCCGGTCATGGCCAGCGTGGCGGCAGAAGGAATCGCCAGGGGCGGGGACCTGCTGCTCGGGCGACGGACCTACGAGGACTTCGCCGCGTTCTGGCCCAACCAGACGGAGGCCAACCCCTTCACCGCGGTGCTGAACAACTTCCAGAAGTACGTTGCGTCGACGACGCTGGAGGAGCCGCTCTCGTGGAGCAACTCCACGCTCCTCAAGGGCGACGCCGGGGAGGCCGTGGCCAGGCTCAAGGAGCAGCCGGGCAAGGATCTCGTGGTACTCGGCAGTGGAGAGCTGGTCCAGTCGCTGATGCGGCGCAACCTCGTCGGACGAGTACGTGCTCCTGATCCACCCGCTGGTTCTGGGATCGGGGCGCCGTCTCTTCACCGACGGCGGTCCATTCGCCGCTCTCCGGCTCGTCGACACCAAGACGACGACCACCGGCGTGGTGATCGCGACCTACCAGCCGGCCGCGGAATAGGGGACGTGCCCCTAGCCGACCGCGGCTTCCTCGGACTCGAGGACCTCGGAGGCGAGCCACGAGTACGCCTCCTCCTCCTGGGCGAAGTGCAGGCGGAGGATCGCGTGCAGCCCGTACAACACCCGCCGCAGGTCGACCAGGTCCTCCGGCGCAGGGCCTTCGGCAGGAACGTCGTCCACCAGGTGGACGAAGACCCGCGAGAGGTGATCGATCTCCAAATGGGCGCGGGCCATCGTCCCCATGGGGTCATCGCCGCCCATGAGCTTGGAGACGACGGGATACACGGCGGCCTCCTCTTCCTCCTCGTGCTGGGGGAGGCGCTCGGTCAGGAACCACCGGACCTGCTGGAGCTCGTCGCGGGCCTCGACCGGCGAGTAGGTCTCGAGCCGGTCGGCCACGGTCCGGATCCGGGCCAGCCAGGGCATGAACTCGCGATGCTCGTCGCGGAACCGGTCGCCGACGTTGGAGCCCAGGCCGGCGCGCTGTCGGGCGGCCCGGCCGCCCGACAGCGCCCGCAGGGCGTTCAGGATGACCGCCACGTCGATGGCCTCCTGGAACAATGCCCCGCCCACCACCGGCAGTAGCCCGACGGCGCCGAGGAGCATGCCGCCGAACGACAGGCCCATCCCGATCAGCACGCTCTGCACGGCGATGCCCCGCGAGCGCTTGGCAACGCGGATGGCCTCGGCCAGGCGGTCGAGCCGGTCCACCACCAGCACCACGTCGGCGGCCTCCGAGGACGCGGTCGCACCGCGAGCGCCCATGGCCACGCCGACGTCGGCGGCGGCGAGCGCCGGCGCGTCGTTGACGCCGTCGCCCACCATGATCGTCGACGCCACCGTCGCTTTCGGCCTTCACCGCATCGACCTTGTCGGCGGGATCGCGCTCGGACAGGATGCGGTCCACGCCGATCGAGATGCCGACCGACTCCGCGACGTCGGGATGATCGCCGGTCACCATCACCACGCGCTTGATCCCGGCCCGGCGGAGCGTGCGGATCACGCGCGGCGTGTCGGGACGGATGGGATCGTCGAGGATCAGCCCTCCGGCCACCTGTCCGTCGACCGCCACGAACACGGCGGAGGAGCCCTCCATGGCCGACCGCCGACGGATATCGCGGGCCCGGGCCGGCAGTCCGCCGCCGCCCGACACCCAGGAGGCCTTGCCCAGCGAGACACGCCGTCCATCGACGGTGCCCTCGATCCCCGAGCCCGGCTCCTCGTGCACGTCCACGGGGAACGAGAGCGAGAGGCCTCGCTGCCGCGCCGCCCGCACGATGGCCGCGCCGAGGACGTGGGGCGAAACCTGGTCGAGCGAGGCCGCCAGCCGGAGGAGCTCCTCGGGATCGACGCCGGCGAACACCTCGATGTCCGCGACGTCGGGGATGCCCGAGGTCAGGGTGCCGGTCTTGTCGAACAGCAGCACCGACCCGCGGGCCAGCGTCTCCAGCGCGCCGCCGCCCTTCACGATGATGCCGCGGCGGGCCGCGCGCGAGATCCCGGCCACGATGGCGATCGGCGCGGCCAAGATCAGCGGGCAGGGCGTGGCCACGACCAGCACCGCCAGTGCTCGGACTGGGTCGCCGGTCAAGATCCACGCGCCGGCCGCGATGACCAGGGTCACCGGAACGAACAGGAGCGCGTACCGGTCGGCTAGGCGAACGAATGGCGCCTTCTGCTTCTCCGCCTCCTCGATCAGCCGGACGATCCCCGCGTAGGTGCTCGCCTCGGCGGTGGCGGTGGCCCGAAGGGCGAGCGATGCGCCGGCGTTCACCGCCCCGCTTCGGAGCGGCTCGCCCTTGCTCCGCTCGACCGGCCGAGACTCTCCGGTCAGGGCGGACTCGTCGAGGACGCAGTTCTCCGAGACCAGGATGCCGTCCACCGGCACGACCTCGCCCTGCTTCACCAGCAGCAGATCCCCGGCCGGACCTCGCCGATGGGGATCGATTCCAACTCCTCGCCCAGGTACCGGTGCACCGTCCGCGGCGCGCGTTCGAGGAGCGAGGACAGCTCCCGGCGCGCGCGGGCATCGGCGTACGCCTCGAGCGACCGCCCGCTCGACAGCATCAGCGCGATGACCGCCCCGGCCAGGTACTCGCCGAAGGCCAGGGCCCCGGCCATGGCCAGGAGGGCGATGACGTCGACCCCTGTCTCCCGATGGAGCAGGTCGATCGCCACCGAGTACGCCAGGGGCAGGATGCCCACGATCGTCGTGGCCGCCCACGCCACGTTGGCCGCGTCATGCGCGCCTGCGGCCCACAGCAGGCCGCCGAGGGCGAGGCCGACAACGGCGATGCCCAGGAAGGCCCTGCTCGCGTTGCGCCGTCTGGTCGCCTTCATCGTTCCACAGCGGGCGAAACCCGCTTGAGCTCTCCCTTCAGGTGCCGGGTGAGCGGCACGTCTCGCATGGCCATCTCGAGCTCGTAGCGGAGGACGTCGCCGTCGAGCTCGAACCGCCGCCGGAGCTCGGTGACCGGGGATCCGGTCGCGGTGGTCGCCACCGCCGTGGAGGCCACGTCGATCGCGTTCGCGGAAACCGACCCCTCCGCCACCTCCACGATACCCAAGGGATGCGCGAGCACGAGCTCGACCCGCCCCGGCCCCGCGGGACGGAGGAACCCCCGCTCGAAGTGCAGCGGCTCGCCGTCCCCGGCCGCCCAGCTGCGCTGGGCGTACAAGAGGAACGGCTCGCCCACGTGCTCGAAGGACATCTCCTCGCCGTAGCGGAACGGCCCGGACGAGGGCCAGTCGCCCTCCCCCTCGCCCGCCCACGTCCCCAGCAGGAACGCGATGGGCTGGAGGTCGGGATGAAACGCCGGCACCGCCATCGCGGCGACGGTACCACGGGCAAGCGTGGGCCCCGCCGTGCGGGGGCCACGCCTACCCGGAAGCTCAGGCCTCGACCGGCTTGAGCTGCGCGATGGCCTGGTCGGGGGTGACGTCCATGCCATGGACTTCCTTGCTGTGCTTCTGGATCTGAGGGACGAGTTCCTCCTGCGTGCCCTTCGCGCTCCAACCGCACTCGCACGTGACCCGTACTGCATGCGGCCACCTCCTTCCGCGGCCGATACTCGGCGGGTCCCGTTGGCCGAAGGTTGGAGTGCGGTTGGAACCGGACGCGTCGCTTCGGATCTACCTGGCCGGCTCGATCTGCGCCGTGCGGGGGTCGGCCCTCGTGCCGCAGAAGCGGTTCCCTGGACGCCAAGGCCGCCTGGCCTTCGCCATGCTGGCCGCGGACCGGGACCGGGCGCTGTCGCCCGACGAGTTCGCCGAGCAGCTGTGGGGTGCCCGGCCGCCTCGAGCCTGGGACACCGCGCTTCGAGCCATCGTGAGCAAGCTCCGCTCGGCACTTGCCGACGTCGGCCTGCCTCCGGACGCCATCGCCCACGCGCTCGGGTGCTTCCAGCTCGTGCTCCCGGCAGGGGCGTGGGTCGACTTGGAGGCCGCCGACGACGCCGTGCACCGAGCTGAAGCGGCGCTGCGAGCCGGCGATCGCGACGAGGCGAACGGGTGGGCCCTGGTGGCGAACGCCATCGCCAGGCGGCCGTTCCTGTCCGGCGAGGAGGGCTCGTGGGCCACCAGGCGCCGGGCCATGCTCCACGACGTCCGGGTCCGGGCGCTGGAATGCCGCTCGGCGGTGTGCCTGGAGAAGGAGCTGTTCTCCCTGGCTGCTCGCGACGCCGAGCTGGTCCTGGAGCTCGAGCCGTTCCGGGAGACCGCGCCTACCGGCTCCTCATGCGGGCCCACGCCGGCGCGGGCAACCCGGCAGAGGCGCTCCGCGTAAACGAGCGGTGCCGGGGCGTGATCGGGAACGAGCTCGGCGTGAGCCCGTCGCCGGAGACCGAGGCCGTCTACCTCGACATCCTTCGAACGCGTTGAGCCGTCGCGGGCTGGTAGCGTTGGCCGGATGCCGACCGTCGCCCGCCTGAACGTCACGCCGGTGAAGTCCACGGCGCTGCACAACCCGGAGCGCATCACGCTCGAGCGCTACGGTGCGGTCGGCAACCGCGAGTTCTTTTTCGTGGATGCCGATGGTCGGCGGTTCGGAGGCTCCAAGAAGGCGCCGCTCATGCCGATCCGCGCCGAGCATGATCCCGCCGAGGACCGGCTGACCCTTCGCCTCCCCGACGGAATCGTGATCAGCGGTCCGGCAGCCGCGGACGGGGAGGCCCTCATCGTGAACTTCTACGGGCGAGCGGTTCCGGCGCACATCGTGGAGGGCGATTGGGAGGAGGGCCTGTCCCGGTACGTCGGACACCTCGTCCGGCTGGCGCGCGTGGACCGGCCCGGGGATGCGACCGACGAGCGGCCGGTCACGCTCGTATCGCTGGCCTCGGTCGCCGAGCTCAGCCGGCAGGGCGGCCGGGACCGTGCGATCGACCCCGGACGATTCCGCATGCTCGTCGAGATCGAGGGGTGCGAGCCACACGAGGAGGACACCTGGTCTGGCCGGCGGGTTCGCATCGGCGAGGCCGAGGTCCGCGTAGGCGACCCGGTCCCCCGGTGCGTGATCACCACACTCGATCCAAAGACCGGCCAGAGGGACTTCCCCACCCTGTCGGTGATCCGGGCCTATCGCGGTGTTGCCGGCGACAAGGAGCTCCAGTTCGGTGTGTACGGCGACGTTGTCCGGCCCGGGACGATCGGGGTCGGCGACCCGGTCGAGCCGCTCGACTGAATCCGATCAGCTGCCGATCGGGATCACCAAGTTCTCCCGCCCGATCGTGATGGTGCCGCCATAGGCCTCGACGGCCTGAGCGAGTGACACATCGCGGTCGACGGTCGGCCAGAAGTGCGAGAGGACCAGGTGAGGCACGCCTGCCCGGGCCGCATGTTCGGCAGCTTGCCGGGAAGTGAGATGGATCGGGCCCATCCGCTCGCCCTGCCCATCGACCCAGCTGGCTTCGGCCACGAGGACGTCCGCCCCCCTGGCGAGCGCCTCGATCTCCTCGCTCGGCCCCGTGTCGCCGGTGTAGGCGACCGTCGCGCCGTCCGCCGCGATCCGCATCCCCATGTTCGGCACGGCGTGGGGGAGAAGCCGGGTCTCGAACCGGAATGGCCCGATCTCGAACCCCTCGCCGGGTTCTACCTCTCGCACCGCGAAGCCTCCCCGGAAGGGCGTCTCGTCGTCGGCATCGTCCAACCTCCCGATCCGCTCCACGACTCCCGGTGGCGAGATTAGTGCAAGCGGTGGCAGCGGATCGTCCCGGAAGGTCCGAGCGAAGAACAGCGGCACGAGGTCGAGGCAGTGGTCGAGGTGCTCGTGGGAAACGACCACCGCGTCGATCCGCTCAAGCGGGACGTGAAGCTGGAAGTTCGCCAGCACGCCGGGCCCGAAGTCGAGAACGACTGTGACGTCGTCGTGGCGCAGAAGGTAGCCGCTGGCCGCCCCACCCGGTCCCGGCCATCCCGCGTACGAACCGAGGATGATCAGTTCCATCGGCTGAGGTCGTCCCTCGTCGTCGTCACCGAGCGAAGAAGTGCATCCCGAGCCAGGCCCATCCGGCCACCACCCCGATCCGTCCCGACCGCGTGCGCATCAGACGTCGAAGCACCTGCCCGAACGACGGGATCCTCGACTGCGACCGATGGCTGAGAAGCTCGAGCGCCACCCCGGAGGACGCGATGGCCAGGTACCCAGCGACGGTGATGTCATGGCTGTTCATCGTTCCAACAGTAGCCAGCCGAACGCCAGCCACAGGCTCAGGGTGATCGACCGTCCGAGGTGCGAGGCCAACACCGGGTCGGTCAAGGTGCTGATCGTCGGGTGGGCGGGCGACGGGGTGGTGAGCGACGGCTGGAGCAGCAGCGCCGCGAGCTCCCACAGCGCGAGCGCCAGGAACACAGCGACCCATGACAGCGTCCCCCACGGATCCAAGCCGAGCGGTTCCGTGGCTTGGTGCGTCGGCCTGCGCCATGCCACCGCCACGCCGGCCGCCCCCGGTCCCACGACCGAGACCGTCGACGGCCACGTGTAACGCCCGAACGTCCCCACCAGCGCTGCGTAGGCCAACCCGGCGAACACGATCGCCGGCGTGACCCTCGAGCATCTGACCGACGGCTCGGCCGGTGACGCATCCGGCTCCTCGTGCCGGCGGTGGACGGCGTCCCAGCTCAGCAACCCCGCCACCGCGAAGAGCACCGCGCCGTGGACGACGGGGTCTCCGGACAGCACCTCGAAGATCCCGGCGAGCACGAAGATGGCAACGATGATGGGCTCCCGGGCCGCTGCAAGGAACGAACGAGGCGGCGTGCCGGCCGACGCGTCCCCGCGAGCACCCGGATCGTCCCGGCTCGTCGAGCCCATGTGGCCCAGCCTATCGCCTCGTTCGGACTAGAACCCCTCGCCGTAGTCCTGGTCGGTCACGGGATCGCCCCACTCGGGCGCGCCGCCCCCGTTCACCGCGACGTGCACCACCGGGCTGTCGGGAGCTCCCCCGTGGAAGTGCCACTCCCCGGCCGGAACGTGAACGATGTCGCCCGGTTCCAGCACGTGCCCGGGCCCGCCCCGGGATCGCACTCGCCCCCGGCCGGTCAGCCCGTACAGGAACTGCCCACCTGGATGCGCATGCCAGTGCGTCCGGGCTCGGGGCGCGAAGTGCACGATCCCCACGTTCGTCCCGTCCGCCGCCGCGGGCCCCGCCCGAAGCCACACCTCGCCGGTGAACCTCGCAGCATCGCCCTTCTCGAACGCCGCCTCTCGCGCCTTGGCCGCTTCCACGATCGACCTCCTCCGCTCGCGTCCTCGAACGCGAGCGGCCTCGATCATGGTGCCCGCGTTCGGTCTCCCATCATCGTTCCTGACTCTGCATCAGCGCCAACCCGAAGATGAACAGGGGCAAGCCGATGAACGACAGGAAGATGCTCAGGATCAGGAGCCAGCCGGTAAGGGCCATCCCGAATCCGATCAGCACCAGGATCAAGCGCCACAGCAGGCCGGTCTCGTCGGGCTCAGGCCGAGGGTCGATCCCGTCCACGGCTCGGATCCCACCCTTGAACTCGCGCGCCAGGCCCTCGACCTCGATCTCGTTCGAGGAGGCGGTCGGCCGGAGTGCTTCGGTCGTCTGCAACATCGCCGGTGCCCCTTTCGTCACGTCGTCCACGGAGACGAACGAGCGGCCGCCCCTGTGACACCACCAGATCGCGCGTGTCGTCGGCAAGTCCGAGGACAACTGCCGCCAGATCGCTGTGCGCGCCCGACGGCAGGTCGATGCGAAAAAGCCGCGGTTCGAGGCCTCGCGCCAGAGGAAGGAGGAGCTCGCCCGGCGGTTCTTCGCCGCGGCCGCGGAGGGCGACGCCGAAGGACTGCTCGGCTTGCTCGCGGCCGACGTCGTCGCGTACGGCGACGGCGGCGGCAAGGCGCCCGCGTTCCCGCGGCCCGTCTTCGGCCGAGAGCGGGTCGTCAGGCTGTTCGCCGGCCTTCGAGGTCGAGCGGAGCAGCTGCGGGTGACGACCCTGCGTTCGGCTGCGATCAATGGGCAACCGGGGGCGGTCTTCTTCGATCCGGAGGGCCAGCCCGTCCTCGTCGTCTCCCTCGACATCGCCGACGACCAGGTGCAGGCGATCCGTGCGGTCAGCAACCCCGACAAGCTGAGCCACCTCCGCCAGCTCTCGGTTGAATACCCCGACACCTGATTCAATGGTCCTCGCCCGCGCGAGGAGGCACCATGATCAGGTTCGGACTGCAGCTGCCGAGCTTCACCTTTCCGGGAGTCCCGGACGACCGGCTGTTCGACCGGATCACCGAGATCGCCTCGGCGGCCGAGGACTCAGGGTTCGACTCGTTCTTCGTGATGGACCATTTCCAGCAGATCGCCAACATCGGCCCGCCCGAGCACCCCATGCTCGAGGCCTACACGCTGCTCGGGGCCGTGGCCGCCAGGACCTCGCGCATCAAGCTCGGCACCCTGGTCACGGGGGTGACGTACCGGAACCCAGCACTCCTGGCGAAGATCGTCACCACGCTCGACGTGATCTCAGGCGGCCGGGCCATCCTGGGGATCGGCGCGGCCTGGAACGAGAAGGAGGCCACCGAGTACGGCTACGACTGGCCGTCGACGCGGGAGCGGATGGAACGACTGGAGGACGCGATCCAGATCTGCCGCGCGATGTTTACGAAGGAGGTGGCGACGTTCGAGGGACGGCACCACCGCATCCGGGGTGCGCTGCAACTTCCCCCGCCCCGTCCAACCCGGTGGCCCCAAGATCATGGTGGGTGGGAGCGGCGAGCAGCGCACGCTCCGTCTGGTCGCGCAGTACGCGGACGCCTGTAACCTGTTCGGCGACGTCGACACGATCCGCCACAAGCTCGCGGTCCTCGAGCGGCACTGCCGCGATGTCGGACGCGACCCGGCCGAGATCACGAAGACCCGGCTGGGGACGCTGGTGATCGCTGACACCAAGGAGGAGGCCGAGGCCCGGCTCGAGGAGCGCCGGGCGGCCGGCGTCGATCCCGAACGCCTCCGGACCTACGTCGTCGGTGATCCCGAGACGGTCTGCAACCAGGTCCAGGCCTACTTCGATGCTGGCCTGGACGGGTTGATCTTCAACATGCCGCCCGGGACGCCGCCCGAGGTCGTGTCGCTGGGGGGCCGAACGCTCACCGAGCGGTTCGGGTCAGCCGCGTAGCGCACGCGGAATCATTCGGCGTGGAAGGCCGCCAGGCCCTTCGCCTCGTCCTCGAGCTCGCGCCGAGCCGCGCGCGGAAGGGGTTCGAACGGTTCCCACCGAATGCGTCCGCCCTCGTACCGCCACGTCCCCGCCACCGCACCGTCCACCAGGAAGGTCGAGACCGAGTGCGGTGTCCTGGTGTTGAACACAAGCGGCCGGTACGCTCCGGGAGGACCTGGGTGCGCCGGGCGTGGACCAGCAGCATGGCCTCCCAGGTCGGCAGGAACCGGACCGGCGCCCGAGTGTCGGGATCGGGAAGGGGTGCGCGAGGCAGGTCCAGGAGCTCACCACCGCGCTCGTCCCGGAAGCGGCGAAGCGGCATCCGCTCCACGACCGGCGCGAGGGTCCGAACCGGCAGCCCGGCCCAGCTGGCCATGTCCTTCACCGATGCCGGGCCGAAGCCGCCGAGGTACCGGCGCACCAGATGCTCCACGCTCTGCGTCTCCGTCGGCGACGCCTTCCCAGCCAGTCGTCGGCTAGGCCGTACAGGTCGGCCCGCCGCTGATCCCACGTCCCCGACGGCGGGACCCGGACCAGGTCGATCCACATGCCCAGACCCGACCAGGCCACGGCGGGGATCCCTTCGGACGCCAGGAGCTCCTTCAGCTCCGAGGCCCGCCGAGGTCCCGCCGCGAGGTGCTTCCGGACCCTTGCCGCGACCGCCGCCATGTCCAGGCCCTCGACCTGGTGCCGGTACTGGGCCGACCACCAGTCGCGGCGCCCCCGCCGGATCGCCGACGCGAACAGCGGGAAGTCCGGGGCCGAGACCGTGTGGATGGTGACCCGCATCAGGGTGGCCTGGACGACCCGCCGCCGCTCCAGCGCCTCGGTCAACTCCTCCCTGCCGAAATCGCGGAGGCGCGTCCACAGCGAGATGTACCCGGAGGGCGCGTACTGGGTCTGCAGGCCGGCGACGCGCTCGAGGGCGCGCGTGAGCGGGAGCGATGACCGCTCCAGCAGGAGCTGGCGGGCGAGGAGCGCCCGGTTCAGCTCGCGAGCGGTCAGGACGCGCTCGGTCACCGGCCGACCCTACACTGCGCCCCGGATGCCTCGGATCAGAACGCTCACCGACGACGTGGTGCGTCGCCGGCGCACGGCTGCCCAGCATCTCCACCGCCCGAGGCGCCGTTCGGCCGTCGACCTGGTCCGGCGCCTGACCGGCATCCAGGCGCAGTCCCTTCCCGCCGCCCGGCTTGCGTTCCCCGCTCGCACCGACGGGCTCACAGCCGAGCGCGTGGATCGGGCTCGACTGCGGGACCGCTCGATCGTGCACACCTGGGCCATGCGGGGAACCCTCTACCTGATCGCCGCCGAGGACTACGGGTGGCTCGTGCCGCTGGTCATGGAACCGAGGATCCCGAATGCGTTTCGCCGGCTGGAGCAGGAGGGCGTGCCGCCGATCAGCCAGCCAAGGCCGTCCGGCTGATCGGGCGGATGCTCGGACGGGAGGGTCCGCTCGCCGCGGCCGGAGATCGCCGAGCGGCTGCGAAGTGGAGGCATCCGTACGCAGGGGCAGGCCCTGGTCCACCTGCTGTGGCTGGCGTCCGCGAAGGGTGTGATCTGCCGCGGGCCGGAGCGAGGCCGTCACCAGTGCTTCGTGCTGGTCCGCGACTGGATCGGGGAACCGGAGCCGATGGAGCGCGATGCGGCGCTCGCCGAGTTGGCCGTGCGATTCCTGAAGGCGCCACGGGCCCTCGACGCCGGCCGACCTGGCCATGTGGTCGGGCATCCGAGTCGGCGATGCCCGAAGAGCCTGGGCCGGCATCGAGGGTCGGCTGGTCGAGGTGAAGACGGGCCGGGGTGCGATGGGGTCGCTGCGACGATCGGCGGCCGAGGCCCCTGCCGGCGTGGTCCGGCTCATCCCGTGGTGGGACGAGTACCTCCTGGGTTGGAAGGATCGCGACCTGGTGGCGCCGCCCCATCAATGGAGGAAGATCAACCGCGATGGCGGCGGCTGGCTGAACCCGACCGTCCTCGCCGACGGCCTGGCGGTGGGGATGTGGAACACCGAGCCGACGCCGAAGTCCCTCCTCGTCGAGGTGCAGCCCTTCTCGCCCTTGTCCCGACGGTCCGTCGCGGCATCCGCCGAGAGGCTGAGCATCTATCGGACTTCCTTGGTACTCCGGTCAAGCCGGCCTTCGCCAGCGGTCCCTAGCGGCGGGAATACATGGTGCGGTCATCATGACGACAACACCGCATCCCGTAGACTTCCCAATGTCCCACGAACGAGGTATCCCATGAACAACTGCGTGACGTGCGGCGCGGAGCTGCACCCGGAGCGAGCCGAGAAGTACGACTACTGCACCAAGCCCGAGTGCGTGGAGCACAATGGCAAGGGCCTTCCGATCGTAGCGATCGGCGTGAACAAGGCCGCCGATCAGTACGTGGTCCTCAACGAACGTACCGAGCAGGAAATGGCAAAGGGCCGGTACAAGAGGCGGCCGGAGGTCCCGGGATCCGTGCGCACCCCCTCGGGACCCGGCCGGCCCGCAGGCCGAGGCGGGCTCCCGCCGGGGCCCCTCGTTCCTCGGCCGGCGCTTCACGCCCGCGCTGGAGCCAGGCTCAGGAGAATCTCGCGATCATCTACCGAGCCATGGGGATGAAGCCAGACGAGATCGCGAAGAAGCTCGGGGTCAGCCAGTACCTCGTCACGCAGATCCTGCTTGACGCGACTGCTCGAGGGAAGCGCTAGCCGCTTCCCTCTTGGGACTGACCACGCGCCCTCGCTAGGGGCCGCGCCTAGCTCGGTAATTCCTAGCCTCGGTGGGGCGGGGAGGACTCGAACCTCCGACCGACCGATGATGAGTCTTACGGACTCCAATGCTGCCCCGTCGATCTGGTGCTGTCTTGTGCGTTCCCGTTGGGTAGCACGGCGGGTAGCAGCGACCCAAGCAATCTACGGTTTCAGGGCTTCCGTCGCTGGGAGCGGGACCGTCTCATGCAGCCGTGGCAGATGGAACGTGATGGGCGGCCGCGCCATGCTCGAGGACGGTGCCGAACTCAAGGTCGTAACCAGCATCGACCCAGAGAACGGAATTACATGCCGCTCTTCCCCCGCCCGCCCAAGGCCGGGCGGTGAGGAGAACACGGCCGGGGGTTCAAGCGCTTTGGGTCTCAGCCAAAGGAGCAGTCGACAATGACCTTGTTCAGAGCGCGCTCGAGGAGGGCGAGCTCCTGATCATCGAGCTGGGGCGACGAACAGCGTCGGACCCCGCGCGCGTGGACCGGAGCGGTTTCGGTCAGGCGGGCGATGCCGGCGTCGGTCAAGCGCGACCACGACGCCACGGGCGTCGGCACCGCTCTGGCTCGGCGAACGAGGCCTTCATCGACCAGCCGGGCGACGCGACGGGTCATGCCCGACCGAGAGATGAGTGCCCGGTCCGCAAGCTCCGTCATGCGCAACTCACCGTCGGCCGCCGCCAGCTGAGCGAGCACGTCGAAGTCGGCCAGGCCCAGACCCGTCTCTCTTCCAGATCCGCGTCGAGTCGGCGCATGAGCGTGGCATGGGCCCGCAGCAGCGAGCGCCAGGCCTCGACCCGCGCCGGCCGGGCAGCGATCCTCCACCAGCTGGTCGAAGGAGCGCTGCGTACGGTCTCAGGAAGTATTTGCATGTGCACCTATCGCGTAAAGACTTGCAGATGCAAGCATACAGCCGGCAACCCCGGAAGGAGAGCGTGTCACACCGAAGTCCGGCTCGACCTCGATCGGGCCGTCAGGCGCCGGTTCGGAACCCTGGCCGACGACGCGCGCGTGACGCGGACCACCGCCGCCCTCGAAGCGAACGGAATCACCGTGCTCCGGGCCGCAGACGCCGCGGAAGCGAAAGAGATCGTCCTGGGTCTGATCCCGGATGGATCACAGGTCCACCACGGCGCTTCGGTATCGCTCGAGGCGGCGGGCATCATCGACGAGATCGAGAAGTCCGGTCGCTACGACTCCCTCCGACCGCGGGTCTTCAGCATGGATCGCGACCCAGGCCGACGAGATCCGCCGCCTGACGGCCGCGCCCGACGTGATGCTCGGCAGCGTCCACGCGGTCACCGAGACCGGATCGCTGCTTACGGCCTCGATGGGTGGCAGTCAACTCGGCCGTACGTCAGCGGCGCCGGGCGAGTGATCCTGGTCGTCGGGACGCAGAAGATCGTGCCGGACCTCGAAGAAGGCCTCCGCCGGATCAACGAATACGCCTTCCCGCTGGAGGATGCGCGCGCCCAGGCAGCATACGGCATTCACAGCGCCGTGAACAAGGTCCTCATCATCAACCACGAGAATTCCCCGGGCGCATCACCGTCGTCCTCGTCGACGAGGTCCTCGGGTTCTAGCCATGCCTGAGTCGACGCTGGGTGTCGGGATCATCGGGGTCAGCCCCGTCCGGGGCTGGGCCGCCACCGCCCACATCCCGGCACTGCGCGCGCTGCCGAACTACGAGATCCGGGCACTCAGCGCGCACAGCGCGGAATCCGCGCGCGCAGCAGGCGAAGTGTTCGGGGTCAGCGCGGTGTTCTCAGACCACGAGCAGCTGGTGACCCAACCAGACATCGACGTGGTCGCCGTCACGGTCAAGGTCCCGCACCATCGAGAGCTCGTCTCCGCCGCACTTGCCGCGGGCAAGGCCGTCTACTGCGAGTGGCCACTTGGCCGCGACCTCGACGACGCGCGAGCGATGGCCGCGCTCGCCGCCGAGCAGGGGGTGCGCACGGTCGTCGGGTTGCAGGCCCGCCAGGCGCCGGCGATCGAGTTCGTCCAAGAGCTGCTCGGCGACGGATACGTCGGCGAGGTCCTGTCAACGACGATGGTCGGGCTGTCCGTCCCGGGTGACGTCCTGGTCCAGCCCAACGCCTACATGCTCGACAAGACGAACGGGGCCAACGTGCTCACGATCGCCGTCGGCCACAGCCTGGACATACTCAACTACGTGCTGGGCGAGTTCGCCGACCTGTCGGCCGTGTCGGCTCTTCGGAGGCCGCTCATCACCATCGAAGGGACTGGGGAGCGGATCGTGAAGACGGCGGCCGACCAGATCGCGGTGATCGGCACCCTCACGTCCGGGGCGACCGCCAGCGTCCACATCCGTGAGGCCGTGGCCGGCGGTACCGGGTTCCTGTGGGAGATCAACGGAACCGACGGAACGCTCCGGATCACCGCCGACGAGGCGCAGCCCCAAATCTTTCCCTTGACCGTGGCGGGAGCAAAGGGACGGAACGAGCCCGCCGAGCTTGCTGTCCCGGCGGCGTTGACACAGAAATGGCCCGCGCTCACCAGCCTGGAAGGAGCGCCCGCCTACAACGTGGGACGTGCCTACGCGGCGTTCGCGGCAGACATCGACAACGGGACTCACACCGTGCCGGACTTCGCCGACGCCGTCCGGCGCCACGAGGTCATCGCCGCCATCGAGAGGTCCGCGGCATCAGGGGAACGCGTGAAGGCGTAGCTCGCAGCTCGTCCCCAACGGCGCGGTCGACCACCTCGACGCGCTGACCGGCAGGTACACCCGCCACCCCGCCTACTACGGCTGGATCTACCCGGTCGCGCAGCATTCGCGCGAGACGCCGGATCCATGCACGGCGGGGCCCGCTGACCTGGACTGGCCGGCACCAGGCGGCACCAAATATCACCCGGCAACATGACCGCACCCGAGCTTCAGCTTCTGAAGGATGCTGTGGACGGACGGCACGGCCGCGTCTGCTGGACCTCGTCTCCGAAAGTTCGGTAGCACGACGTCAAGCCATGCGCTCGTTCAATCACCCGAGCTCTGGAAAATGGCCTCTGACCTGGAAAAACAGTGGGGCGGGCTGGACTCGAACCAGCGACCGGCGGATTATGAGTCCGCTGCTCTGACCGACTGAGCTACCGCCCCTGGAGGGAATGTACCGCGCCCACCGGGCCGGAGGAGGACAGGAATCCGCAAACCCCTCCGGCCCGGTCTATGCGTACCACTTGGCGGAGGGTGGGGCAGATGCTGGCAGGCTTCCGTGAGGCTCGCGCTCCCAGCCCGCACGTTCAGGCGCGGGTGGAGGAGGTCAGGGCCTACCTCGAGGCCAACATGACGCGGGACGTGGACATGGTCTCCGTGGCCCGGCAGGTCGCCCTCAGCCCCTTCTACCTGACCCGGATCTTCAAGGCCCAGTACGGGGTCCCGCCCTACCGCTACCTGATCCGGCTCCGCATCAACTACGCGACCGACCTTCTCCGCGACTCCGTGCTGACGGTGACGCAGATCTGCCATCGCGCGGGGTTCAACAGCCTCTCCCACTTCATCACCACCTTTCGCCGCCACGTCGGCGTGACCCCCACGCAGTATCGGCGGATGGTCGACTGGCAGCGGGACGTGGGCCGGTACGGGCCGAAGACGGAGGCCGTCCTCAAGCAGCCTCGGCGTCACGACTTCTGACCATTCAGCGGCTCGCCGGTCAGGGCCCCTTCGTCGGCCCGGGTATCGGGACAGACCCGGTCGTCGCAACCGTGGGCCTCACTGTGGCGGCCGGCATGGGTGCGGACAGCGTCGGAGTCTTGAAGGCGACGATGTAGAGGAACACCACCAAGATGAGGCCCAGCGCGACTAGAAATGCAACGAGGTCCTCCGTCAGGCCGGCCGCTCGCTGCTGGACTCGGATGAGGACGTGGTAAAGAGTTCGCTCGACCTCATCTGCGGACCGATCGCGACCTGTGCGCTTCAAGAATCGGTCGCAGGCCCGGCACCGCCCGCCGGCAACCACTTTGGGGGAGCCACAGACGAAGCATTCGTCCGACGGCCGCCATAGAAGTTCGTCCACCGGCCGTCATCGTAGGGCCGGAGGACTACGGGGCCACCCCGCAAACGACGTAGAGGCTCTACTCCTTATCCGGTTTCCGGGCTCGAGGGGCAGGACCGGAGGAGACCTGGATGGGTCCTCCGGTCGGGCCGGCTGCCACCCGCCCCTCGACCGGAGAGACTGCCATCTCCGAGGAACCAGGATTCCAGTCCCATGGAAGAGGAAAGGTGTGGGATTGGTTGGTGCGGGGAAACAAATCAGCAGAAGTCCGAAGACCACGACAGTGGGACGGGCCGAAGCTACGCCGTTTCATTCACCCTTTTCGTGGACGCAGCGAGCCCACATGAGGCTTTTGAGCGGGCCATGCAGTTCCGCAATATCCTTGGGACGGGAGACCCGGCCGATGTTCGGCGTCTCCCCTTCTTCTGGCACCTCCACGACGTGGAGGCCCGCTGAAACACGGTCTCCGATCAATGCCACGCGTTCAGTCGCTTTTCCGCAAGACCGCCGTCACCGCTCGACCTTGCCCTCCAGACAGAGGTCTTACGCATGGGCTTGTTGCCCGAGGATCGTCGCCACGACCGCCGAGAAGTCGAGGTCGCCTGCTCCCGCTTCGGCCGCCTCGTCTAGCCATGCTCGGGAAGCGTCCGCCAGCTTCAGGTCCCGACCCGCACCGATCGCCGCCTCGGTCACGAGCCGCATGTCCTTGAGTGCGAGGCTCAGCTTGAAGCTGGGCGGATAGGTGTCGGACTCGATGTTGGCCCGCTTGGCCCTCGCGGTCGGACCGACCGGGGAATCGGCGAGGACGTCAAGGACGACCGTGTGATCGAGCCCGAAGATCTCGCCGAGGGAAAGCGCCTCCCCGACGGCCGCGATCGCTGCACCCAAGGCGGAGTTCGTGACCATCTTCGCGGCGGCGCCCGCGCCAGGTCCGCCGATGTGGCGCACCGTCCCGAGCGACTCCAAGATCTCCCGGACGCGCTCGAACGCCTCATCGGTGGCCCCGACGAAGATGTCGAGCTTGCCGCTGCTCGCCTCCGGAACGCTCCCGCGGACAGGGGAGTCGACGACGATCACACCCTCGGGCACTCGTTCACGCACGGAGCGGATCTCGTCGGGACCGACGGTGGACATGTCCATAAGCACCTGTCCGGGGCCGAGAGCTCGGGCAAGGCCTCCCTCGAACACGACCCGCTCGAGGACCTGTGGGTTGGCAAGCATGGTGATGGCGACATCGACCCCGACGGCCGCCTCGGCGGGCGAGGTCGCGGCCATGGCCCCGAGATCGACGAGGGCCTTCGTGTTCTCATCCTTGCGATCCCACACCGTGAGATCGTGACCGGCCTGGAGCAGACGGGTCGCCATCGGCGTCCCCATCATGCCGAGGCCGAGGAAGGCGATCTTGGTCATCTCGTCACTCCTTCCTGTGTCGAAGCTCCGGGGGTGGGACTCGAACCCACAACCTACGGATTAACAGTCCGCCGCTCTGCCAATTGAGCTACCCCGGAACGACTCACGGAGTCTACCAACGAGCCTCCGCGCCCCTATGTCACCGGCCATTCCGATAGGCTCTGCCGAACCACCGACCGAAGGAGCGTTGCCATGAAGTTCGTGATCGGCATGATCCTGGGGTTCCTCATCGGGTACCAGCTGGGCCGGAGCGGCGAGACCCTGGCGGGCTCGGCCGGACGGTTCGGCCAGTCGGCGGTCCAGCGGGCCCGGAGCACCATCCAGGCCAGGCTGGCGAGAGACGGGGAGGTCGCGGGCTAGGCCCGCCGCCCCGCTATTCCAGGTAGTCGCGGAGCTTCTGCGACCGCGAGGGGTGGCGGAGCTTCGACAGCGTCTTCGACTCGATCTGGCGGATGCGCTCCCGGGTGACCCCGAACTCCCGGCCGACCTCCTCGAGCGTGCGGGGGTGGCCGTCGATGAGCCCGAACCGCAGCTGGATGACCTTCTTCTCGCGCTCGCGACAGCGTGTGCAGCACGGCCTCGAGCTGCTCCTGCAGCAGGATGAAGGACGCCGCGTCGACCGGGACGACGGCGTCGGAGTCCTCGATGAAGTCGCCGAGGTGGGAGTCCTCCTCCTCGCCGATCGGCGTCTCCAGCGAGACCGGCTCCTGCGAGACCTTGAGGATCTCCCGGACCTTCTCCGCGGTGATGCCCATCTGCCTGCCCGATCTCCTCCGGCGAGGGCTCGCGCCCGAGGTCCTGGAGGAGCTGGCGCTGCACCCGGACCAGCTTGTTGATGGTCTCGACCATGTGCACGGGGATGCGGATGGTGCGGGCCTGGTCGGCGATGGCCCGGGTGATGGCCTGGCGGATCCACCACGTGGCGTAGGTCGAGAACTTGTAGCCCTTGGAGTAGTCGAACTTCTCGACCGCGCGGATGAGCCCGAGGTTGCCCTCCTGGATGAGGTCGAGGAACAGCATGCCGCGTCCCACGTAGCGCTTGGCGATCGAGACGACCAGGCGCAGGTTGGCCTCGATCAGCTTCTTCTTGGCCAGCTGGCCGTCCCGCTCCACGCGGCGGAGGAAGTCTTCCAGGTCCTCCTGGGCCTTGGGCTTCCAGCTCTTGGGGATGCGGTCGCGGCCGATGCCCTCGACCTTGCCGAACTTGTCCTGCTGGTGCTCGCGGATGGCCACGACCCGCTCGACGACGATCCGCAGGCGCTTGCCGTCGACCTTGCCGTTGCTGTCGTCGCTGTCCTGGACGTCGCAGAGCTCGGTGGCGAACTCGCCCGCCTCGATCCGCCTGGCCAGGTCCACCTCCTGCGCCGCGGTGAGGAGCGGGACCTTGCCGATCTCCTTCAGGTACATCCGGACCGGGTCGTTCGTCGGCGCCTTCAGCAGGTCGACGTCCAGGCGAGCGGCCACGCCCGGCTCGACGAGGTCGTCGCCGGGGACCTCGATGACCTCGATGCCCTCGTTCCGAAGATGTTCCTCGACCTGGGTCAGGAACTCCTCGACCTGCTCGGGCGTGAAGTCATCGACGGGAACGGCTTCCAGCAGATCGTCCGAGGTGACGAACCCTCGTTCCCGGCCGCGGGCGGCGATTGATTCCTTCGCCTCCTCAAGACCGAGGTCTCGCGCCACTTCGGTCAATTGGTCTCCTCGCGGGCGGGGGTCGGGGCCGTCCGGAAGTGTACGAGACACGAACGGCGGCGACCCATGGAGCACAACCACCATCACACGGGAGCCCCGTGCCGCTCCTTCAGCCTGCGAAGCTCGCCATCGGTCGCGATGAGCTCCCCGAACAAGGCGTCGTACTCCGGGTGCGGTCGTGGGGTTGAGCTTCTGCAGGCGCCTCCGGAGGTCCGCGCTCCGGCGGCGGAGCGCGAGCTCCTGGAGCCGGGCCCACACGTCCTCGGCGTACTCCACGCTCTGCTCGCCGTCGAGGGGCTCCAGCGCGAGCGCGGAGGCCGCGCGGGACACCTTGTCGTCGTCGGAGCCCGCCACGACGGCCCGCACGTCGCCGTCCGCCGCTACCAGGAGCCCGAACAGCTTGCGGTTGTGGGCCGACTGGAAGTGCTCATCGGTCAGGCGCTTGGCCACCTCGTGATAGATCTCGGCGTCGCGGGCTAGAAGCCGGAGCATCTCCCGCTCGACCCTCTCGTGCACCGAGGCTCGCTTCATGGCTTGGCGCACCTCCGCTGGGCGCTTCGACGCTTGGCGCTCCAGCGAGAGCAGGACCGAGCTCTCGGCCACGCCGGCCAGCTCGGCAAGAAGATGCGCGTACTCGCGGTGGCGGACCGGGTCGGACAGGCCCTCCAGGATCGGTAGGGCCGCCGCTACGGCTGCGCTCTGTCCCTCGATGGTGGACAGGTCGTGGCGTCCGACGCTTCGGTGGAGCATGTACTCGACGAGCGGTGTGGCACCGGCGGCGAGGTCGCGGAAAGCGTCTGCGCCGCGCTGCCCGACGAAGTCGGCGGGGTCCAGCCCCTCCGGCAGGATCAGCACGACCGGTTGGACGGGGAACCGTTCGAGGAACTCGAACGCGCGCTCCGCGGCGCGAGCCCCGGCCTCGTCTGAATCGAATGCCAGCACCATCCGTTGGGCGAACCGAGAGGCCAGGCGGAAGTGGCCCTCGCCGAGGGCCGTGCCGCACGTCGCCACGGCCGTCTCCACACCCGCGCGGGCGAGCGCGATGACGTCGGTGTAGCCCTCCACGATCACGATCTCGCCGGACTTGGAGACGGCGGCCTTGGCCCGATGCAGGTTGTACAGGACCTCGCCCTTGCGGTAGACGGGCGTCTCCGGCGAGTTCATGTACTTCGGCCCCTCGTCCCGTTCGCCGGGAAGGATCCGGGCCCCGATCCCCACCGACCTTCCCGACAGGTCATGGACCGGGAACGTGACCCTGCCCCGGAACCGGTCCCGGACGTTGCCCGAGGCGTCGCGAAGGGCCAGCCCCGACTCCACCAGGATCTCCGGGGAGAACGCCCGGGCCAGGCGGCGGAGCAGGAAGTCCGGGATGCCGGGGGCGTAGCCCGACGCCGAACTCCTCGGCCGTCTCCCGGTCGATGCCCCGTCCCTCGAGGTACCGGCGAGCCTCCTCTCCCTCGGGCCGATCCACCAGGGTCTGGTGGTACAGCGCCGATGCCTCCTCGTTGGCCCGGTGAAGCGCCAGGCGGCGGGATGCGGCCCGCCGGTCGGCCTGCGTGTCGCCCTTCGTACCGGAGCGACACGCCCGCATCCTTGGCCAGGCGCTCGACGGCTTCGGTGAACTCGAGACGCTCGACCTCTCGGAGGAACCGGATGGCGTCGCCACCCGCCCCGCATCCGAAGCAGTAGTAGACCTGCTTCGACGGAGACACCGAGAACGACGCGGTCTTTTCCGTGTGGAAGGGGCACAGGCCGGCGAACGAGTCGTGCCCGGCCTTCTTCAGGGTGAGGTAGCCGGAGACCAGCTTGACCAGGTCGGTCCGCTCCCGGACCGCCTCGATGTCCTCCTGCCTGATCCTTCCCGCCACCGCTCCCCCAGCGCCTACAGCAGCCAGCCCTGGGGAAGGAAGAGCTGTTCGTAGACCCGCAGGGCGTACCGATCGGTCATGCCGGCGATGTAGTCGGCGACGCGGGTCGGTAGGTCCCCTGGGGCTCGATGGTACTCCTCCGGGACCTGCTCCGGATGGTCCAGGTAGTGCGCGAACAGCGAGCGGACCAGCGCGATGGCCTTGTCCTGCTCGGACCGGGCCTCGTCGCGCAGGTACACCCGCTCGAACAGGAAGTCGCGGAGCGTGTCGAGTGCGCGGAAGGCCTCATCGGACAGCCCGATCTCGGGCGATCCCTCGCTCCGGTTCACCAGGTCGGTGACGAGGGTGTTGACCCGCTCGGCATGCGTCATGCCCAGGACCTCCAGCGCATCGTCCGGCAGCTCCGTCGGCTCGAGGACGCCCGGCCCGGACCGCGTCGTCGACGTCGTGGTTGATGTAGGCGATGCGGTCGGCGAACCGGACGACCTGCGCCTCCAGGGTGGAGGGCGCCGGCATGGACCAGGTGTGGTTCACGATGCCGTCGCGGACCTCCCACGTCAGGTTCAGCCCGCGCCCGTCGTCCTCCAGGTAGTCCACCACCCGAAGGCTCTGCTCGTTGTGGCGGAAGGGCCGGCCCAGGAACGGCGTGAGCGCCTGCTCCCCCAGGTGGCCGAACGGCGTGTGGCCCAGGTCGTGGCCGAGCGAGATGGCCTCGGCCAGGTCCTCGTTCAGGCGCAGCGCTCGGGCGGCCGTCCGGGCGATCTGCGAGACCTCGAGCGTGTGGGTGAGACGGACCCGGTAGTGGTCGCCCTCGGGAGCCAGGAACACCTGGGTCTTGTGCTTCAGGCGACGGAACGACTTCGAGTGGACGATCCGGTCCCGATCCCGCTGGAAGCACGTCCGAAGGGCGTCGTGCTCCTCGTCGCGCTCGCGTCCTTTGGACTCCTCGGCCAGGGTGGCGTGAGGGGCAAGGGTCTGGCGCTCGATCTCCTCGGTGCGCTCGCGGGGGGTGATGAGAGCCGTCACGCGGCCCATGGTAGCGCGACCCTCGGACAGCGCCCGTCGGCGCGTCAGCGTCCGAAGACCCGATAGTAGAGGTAGGCGAAGGTCTCCCGGAAGTAGCCCTCGAACCGCGTCTCCTCGCTCCGGGCCGCCGAGTGCCAGGTCGCCGAGACGAACCCCTCGATGCCGAGATCCGACGCCATCCTCCTCACCCGCAGGTTGTGCCAGGGGTCGGACACCAGGAACGCGGACCGAAGGCCGTGCTCCCGCATGTACGCGGCCGCGGCCCGAAGGCTCTCCAGGGTGGTATGCCCGACCGGCTCGGCCACCACCCCGTCCGGGGGCAGGCCCCGCTGGACCAGGTAGTCCCGCCCGGCCTCGGCCTCGGTCGTGATGTCGCCGGGCTGCCCGCCGCCCAGCACGATCACGATGGGAGCCCGATGCTGCTCGTACAGGAGCTGCGCGTGCTCCAGGCGGCCGGCGAACACCGGTGAGGGCTGCCCGTCGTACTCGGCCGCGCCGAGCACCACGATGGCGTCGGCCCGGTCGACGGCGCTGGCGTCGTCGGTATGGGCGGCGCGCCACACGGCAACGAACGTGAGGACGACCACCGCGACGAGGACGACCGCGAGCAACGCGGCGACCGAGAGGAAAGGGTGGCGGCGGATCGCGCCCACGGTCCCAATCTAGCAACGCTCCCGACATTTCTGCGGCGATCGGGCGATCGTCTCCTACAGGATGCGGACCCACACGGTCGCGCTCGAGATGCCCTGCCTCGCGGTCGACAGGAACGTCCCCCGCAAGCGCGTCGTGACGCCGAACCTGTAGGTGCCGAGCCCGGCGGCTGTGTTCGACCGGTAGTGCCAGGCCGCCGTCCCGGCAGTCTCGGACGGGCAGCATTCGAGCCTCCAGGAGCCGGGCGGCAAGGACCCCAGGCCGGGCTGACCGAAGCCCCGAGCGCTGATCCAGACGCTCAGATAGCCATAGTTGGACGCCCCCACCGTGTGTGTGACCCGGTCTCCCAGGCGAGCCGGGTTCGGCGAAGCCTGGATGGAAACGGATGCGGCCTCCGCAGCCGGTCCCGCTAGCAGCGCGAGCGCCATCACCAGCAGCACGATCATCTTCCGCATGCCCTCCCCCTCTCTGCGCCCGGGGGAGGCCGGCGCTCTTCGCTGATCCGGGTCAGATCACCCCGGACGCTCGCAGGGCCTTGATGAATCCCTCCTTCGTGAACCCGTTCCCGATAACGGCGTGGGAACCGCAGAGGCCTCCGGTGTCCCATGCGATGACCCATGTCAGATCCTCGCCGATCAACGAGACGTCGTCTCCGGACGCCAGCTGGGCCGAGCCGGAAACCGGCAGGCCCTCGCCGTACTCGCCGGGGACGCCCGTGAAGTAGTGCAGACGACGTCCACGCTCGTCCCCGAAGGTGATGCGGACGCCGATGTGGTCCGGGTATCGCTCCTCTACCGTCTCCGTCACCTTGAAGCCCGAAGGTGCGACGGCGACCCGACTGCATTTCGGAGAGGGCCGGGCGGCGGGTTGCCCGGCCGTTCGCCCGGTGCACCCGGCAACGATCAGCAAGGCGACCAGCGCGAACGACCGGACCGATCGCACGATCACGGGAGCGACGCCGGGATCGGATGCGTCAGTGGACCGAAGCCATTCGGATCCTCCTCCTGGCCGAGTCCGGCATACAGGCCCCCAAGGCTCCGAACGCGATCGGGCAGAATCGTGGCCGGGTAGCCCAACGACTGCGCGAACGTCGCGAACTCCTGCGCTCCCAGGTCGGTGCGGAACACAGACACGAGCGCGAAGTCACCGGGGGTGCCCACTTGCTCATTGAACCCCTGGAACTGCGCGACCGGGACCACGTAGTAGCCGGCCAGGTCACCGAAGGCCATCTGGTCGTTCGCCGCCTCGGCATCTTCACGAGTCGGATATACGCCGCCCAACACGACGAGGAGCAGCTCGCTCGCACCGCTGTCCGTGGCCATTACGGGCCCGAGCGGGGGCCCGTACTGCTGCGGCTGCGGTGCAGTCCGGCCGACCGTGGCCAGCAGCCCAAGGCTCGCGATGATGCCGATGGCCAACCCCGCAGCCGTCGCGATGATTCGCTTCATCTTCGTCCCCTCCCCCGTGAGAGCTCTAGTATCCGAACGCGTACTGGAAGTGCATCGGATCGCAGAAGTCCAGCCCCCAACGCCAGCCGTGGTTTTTGAACACATACGCGAAGTACTTGTTCACGGTGCTGTAGCAGCGGCCTTGGGGCTCATAGGAGGCTGAGATGTCGATGGCGATCCCGAAGGCGTGGGTGCTCCACTTCGTGGTGCCCGAGATGTAACGGCAGAAGTACCCCCAGATGCCGCTCTTCGTGTACCCGTAGAGATGGCCGTTCTGGATGTGACCGTATACGTCGTTGTCGAGGTTGGTGGAGGCTCCGCCCTTGCCAGTCACCATCTCCGTCGGGTATCCGCCGAGCTTGCGGTGGAAGCGGAACGTGTAGGGGTACCCGTTGTCCGAAGCGATCCACGTCATCCACACGGCCGAAGCGTTCGCGTTGCAGGGCTGCCCGAACCGATTGACGATCTGGCTGTAGCCGTATGGCGTGGCCGGATAGTTGTAGTGCCAGTCGCGCCATCCGGCTCTCGCCCAGTGCCAACCCACGAGTAGGGGCACGAGCGACAGCACCGCGATGAGAGGGAGGGCCCGCCAGCCACGCCGACGGGGGAAGAAGCCAGCCTTCACGTTCACGCTCCACCTCCAGTCCGCACGCGGGGGAGGGAGGGAGGAGGCCGCACACGTTAGCGGAAGAGTGCTCGCATGCGAATCACCAAGACGGGGGAACTGCCGCGATCGTGCGGGGGATTTTCGGCTCGCGCTACTTGGACGCCGACTCGGCAGCACCGACGGCGGCCTGCCCGGCGGCCAGGCGTGCCGTCTCCGACCCGGAACGGCGAACACGACACGTAATCCAGCCCGATCTCATGACAGAAGGCCACCGACGCGGGGTCTCCGCCATGTTCGCCGCAGATCCCGACGTGCAGGTTCGGGTTGGCCGCCCGGCCCTCCTCGGTGGCGATCCGCATCATCCGCCCGATGCCCGCGCGATCGATCGTGACGAACGGGTTCGCCGGGACCAGCTTGCGCTCCTCGTACATGCCCACGAACTTGCCGATGTCGTCCCGGCTGAACCCGAACCCCATCTGGGTGAGGTCGTTCGTGCCGAACGAGAAGAAATCGGCCACCTCGGCGATCTCGCCGGCGGTCAGCGCTGCCCGGGGGACCTCGATCATCGTCCCCCATTCAAGGTGCTCGATCCTGTGACCGGTCTCCTCCATCACCTTCCCGGCCGCCGGCTCGAGCTCCTGGCGCATCTGCTCCAGCTCGGGCTTGGTGGCCACCAGCGGGATCATGATCTCGACCCTCGGATCGCCTCCCTCGGCCTTCACGGCGGTGGCCGCCTCCAGGATGGCCCGCACCTGCATGGCGTACAGCCCGGGCTTGACGATCCCCAGGCGCACGCCGCGGAGGCCGAGCATGGGGTTCGTCTCGTGGAGCTCGTTGACCTTCTTCAGGATCCGCTTCTTCTCCTCCAACTCCGGCCCCGTCTCGCCGCGTTCCTCCATCCGCGCTACCTCGACCGCCAGGTCCACCTGGTTGGGCAGGAACTCGTGGAGCGGCGGGTCCAGCAGCCGGACAGTCACGGGCAGCCCGTCCATGGCCTTGAAGATGCCCACGAAATCGTTGCGCTGCAACGGGAGCAGCTTGTCGTAGGCGGCCTGCTCCTCCTCGGTGGTCTCGGCGAAGATCATCTGGCGAACGGCGTCCACCCGTTCCTCGCCGAGGAACATGTGCTCGGTGCGGCACAGGCCGATGCCCTCGGCCCCGCGCTCACGCGCGTTCGTGGACTGGTCCGGGGTGTCGGCGTTCGCCCGAACGCGCAGGCGCCTGGCCGCGTCCGCGAGGGCCATGATCCGCTCGAAGGCCCTCCAGATCTTCTCCTTCCGGGCGGCGGGGTCCCCGCTCCGAGCCCGCTCCAACACGGACTCCTCGAGCGGGAGCTCGCCCAGGTACACGTTGCCGGTGAAGCCGTCGATCGTGATGACGTCGCCCTCCTTGACCGTCGTCCCGTCCACGGTGAACGAGCGCGAGGCGAGGTCGATCTTGATGGCGTCGGCCCCGCATACCGCCGGGATTCCCTCTCCCCGCGCGACCACGGCCGCGTGCGAGTTCGTCCCGCCGGCCGAGGTCAGGATGCCCTGCGAGGCGATCATCCCATGGTAGTCGTCGGGCGTGGTCTCCCGGCGGACCAGGATCACCCGCTCGCCGCGCCCGGCCCATTCCTGGGCCTCGTCGGCGGTGAAGACCACCTTGCCGGCGGCCGCTCCGGGCGAGGCGTTCAGGCCCCTGGCGATGGGCTCGGCCTTGGCCTTGGCCGAGACGACCCGCTTGAACAGCTCCTCCAGCCGGTTCGGGTCGACCCGCAACAGCGCCGTGTCCTCGTCGATCAGGCCCTCGTCCAGCATGTCGTAGGCGATGACCCACTCGGCGAAGGCGGTCCGCTTTCCGATCCTGGTCTGGAGGATCCACAGCTTGCCCTTCTCGATCGTGAACTCGATGTCGCACATGTCTCGATAGTGCCGCTCCAGGGTGTCCATGACCTCCAGGAGCTGCTTGTACGAGACGGGGTCGAGGTGCTCGAGCTCCGCGAGGGGCAACGTGTTCCGGATCCCGGCCACGACGTCCTCGCCCTGGGCGTTCGGGAGGTAGTCGCCGTAGGGTCGCTTCTCGCCCGTCGCGGGATCCCGCGTGAAGGCCACGCCGGTCCCCGAGTCCATGCCCCGGTTGCCGAACACCATGGCCACCACGTTCACGGCGGTCCCCAGGTCGTCGGGGATCTTGTTCTGCCGCCGGTAGTCCACGGCGCGCCTGCCGTTCCAGGACTTGAACACGGCCTCGATGGCGAGCCTCAACTGTTCCCGCGGGTCCCGGGGGAACTCCATGCCCGTGTGCTCCTTGTAGATCGCCTGGAACTCGTCGACCAGGAGCTTCAGGTCGTCGACGTCGAGGTCGGTGTCCTGGGCGTTCGGGCCCTTCCGGTGCTTCGCCCGGTCGAGCGCATCCTCGAACGCCTCACCGGGCACGCCCATGACGATCTTGCCGAACATCTGGATGAACCGGCGGTAGGCGTCGTAGGTGAAGCGCCAGTCGCCCTCTGACTGCTTGGCCAGGCCCTGAAGGGAGTCCTCGTTCAGGCCGAGGTTCAACACCGTGTCCATCATCCCCGGCATGGAGAACTTGGCGCCCGAGCGGACCGACACGAGCAGCGGGTCGTCGGGGTCCCCGAGCTTCTTTCCCATCGCCTGCTCCAGGCGCCCGAGATGATCCTGCACCTCCTCCATCAGGCCCTCGGGGAAGTCGCCCTTCGCCAGGTAGGCCAGGCAGGCTTCGGTGGTGATGGTGAAGCCCGGAGGCACAGGCAGGCCCATGTTGGTCATCTCGGCGAGGTTGGCCCCCTTGCCGCCGAGGAGGTCCTTCATGTCCTTGTTGCCCTCGGAGAAGTCGTAGACGTACTTGGTCATGGCGAGCCTCCGGATGGTGGTCCAGGTCCGAAGCGTCAAGTGTACGGAACTCGGCGATGAGCTCGTCCCTTTCCGTCACGCCGCGGCGGCCTCCAGGGACGTGAGCGTCCCGGAGTCGGAAGCGAACAGCACCCGCACGCGCTGTCCCTCGATGGGGAGGACGCTCGCCGAACGGCCCTCTCGGGAGCCGAGCCACTGGCGCGCCGCCGAGGCGAACTCGGTCGCGTCCCTCGGCGTGTCCCACACGGTCGACAGGACCATGGCCACGTGATCGCCGTCCGACCACGCCCGATAGATGCCTCCGTCCCACCCAGCGGCCGCGGCGTCCGATGTGCTCTGCGGGAGTCGGAGGCCCAGCATGAGCGAGAGGAAGGCCTCCCCCACGCCCATCACGTCGAGGTCGGTCCATCCCGGGCCCAGCTTCGGCCCGAGATCGCCGACGTTCACCGGTGTCGGGGCGTCGTTCGGATATCGCTCGGGGTGGATGACCTGCTCTGTGGAAACGGGGAAGTTCGCCATCGCGCGGTCGATGGCCTCGGTCCCGCCCCGGCGGTCCATGGCCTCGATGAACGACAGCCCCGCCGTGTAGGGCCAGGTCTGGAGCTGCACGATGAATGGAGGGATGCCGGTGGTTGACGGCGCCGCCTGTAGCCCCAGCTGCAGCTGCTCTTCGAGCGTCAGGAAACGCTGCGCGTACAGGAACATGAAGTAGGTGGCGTCGCCCTCGACGGCACCCAACGCGGCCTGATACGTCTCGTCCGCGCATTCGTTCTCCAGCGTGTTCAGGCGATCGAGCTTGAAATGCTGGTCGTCGAGCGCGTGCGTCAGCTCGTGGGCCAGGGTCACCTTCTCCACCGCCGACGGGTTCGCCGTGCCGATGAACACGAGCTGCCCCGACAACGGGTCGTAGTACCCGATGACCTGGGACCCGGCGAACCGCTCGATCGACCGGCGGATGCTGGTGCCGGTTGGGATGACCCCGATGGTCTGCCAGGCCTGGCTGCGGCGGTCATAGAACTTCGCCGGGTAGGAGGAATCGAAGGACTGGCTGAACCCCTTTACCAGGTCGTCGTGAGAGACCGCATCGACCGGGACGGGCTCGGTGAACTCCAGGCCCCGCAACTGCTGGACCTGGCCCTCCACCTGCTTGATGGCGGGGGGCGTGGGCCCCTCGGAGGTTCCCCCCGCGGCCGGCTGCGGGGGCGGACGCCTGCACAGCCTCTCCAGCGCGGCCTGGGCGGAGCCGGGGCCGGTCGGCGCCGGGGACACCGTCTCCGGTGCAGACGGGACCGGCGCGCCCGTCCTGGACCCGAAGAGGCTGGAGCCCGAACCGGTGCACCCCGACGCGATCAGCCCGAAGGCCAGGAGCGTGGCGGCAAGGGCGCGGGCCCGGGCGATCACCGGCGTGGCGCCGCCACGCTGGCCACCGCGGCCACCACGGCCAAGGCCGAGAAGCCGGCCGAGACCCACAGCAGCCCGATGGAGTTCAGCGACCCCAGCGACGCGATGACCAGGATGACCCCGGCGACCGCCATGAGAGCGAAGGCCACCGCGTACAGGCTCACCGATCCGCGGCGGGCGCGGACCGGGCGCTCCTCGGGTACCTGCTCGGTCTCGGTCACAGGCGCTCACGGAGATATTCGACGAGACCGTCCATGGGGATGCGGTCCTGTCGCATCGAGTCCCGCTCCCGTACCGTGACCTGCCGATCCTGGAGCGAGTCGAAGTCCACCGTCACGCAGAACGGCGTGCCGACCTCATCCTGCCGCCGGTACCGCCGGCCGATCGAGCCTGCGTCATCGTAGTCGCACATCCACTGCGTCTTCACCAGGTCGAACACCGCGCGCGCGTCCGGCGTGAGCGCATCGTTCCGCGAGAGCGGCAGCACCGCCGCCTTGATGGGCGCGAGGTCCTTGTGGATCGCCAGCACCGTCCGCTTCTCGGTCCCGCCCGAGGCCTTGGGAGCCTCCTCCTCGCGGTAGGCGTCGAGCAGGAACGCCAGGAGCGCCCGGTCCACCCCTGCTGCCGGCTCGATCACGAACGGGAAGTACCGCTGCTCACGCTCCGGGTCGAAGTACGTCAGGTCCTCGCCGCTCGCCTTGGAATGCGCCTTGAGGTCGAAGTCCGTGCGGTTTGCGATGCCCTCGAGCTCTCCCCAATCGGTGAACGGGAAGCGGTACTCGACGTCGACGGTCCGCTTCGAGTAGTGCGACAGCTCGTCCTTGGAGTGCTCGCGGATCCGGAGGTTCTCCTTCCTGATCCCCAGGTCGACGTACCACTGGAGCCGCTCGTTGATCCAGTACTCGTGCCATTCCTCGTCGGTCCCCGGTTCCACGAAGAACTCCATCTCCATCTGCTCGAACTCCCGGGTGCGGTAGATGAAGTTCCCCGGCGTGATCTCGTTCCGGAAGGACTTGCCCTGCTGGGCCATGCCGAACGGGATCTTCTTCCGGTTGGCCTGTTGCACCGTGACGAAGTCGACGAACATCCCCTGCGCCGTCTCGGGGCGGAGGTACACGACGGCGGCCTCTTCCTCCACCGGGCCCATGAACGTCTTGAACATCAGGTTGAAGTTGCGCGCCTCGGTGAATCGGTCGTGTCCACAGTTCGGGCATTTCGGCTTGGTGGCCATGTCGACCGTGCTGTCGTCCTCCTCGTGTCCGGACTGGGGGGCATGGAAGCCGGGGAGGTGGTCGGCTCGGAACCGCTGATGGCAGTTCAGGCACTCCACGAGGGGATCGGTGAACGACTGGAGGTGGCCGCTCGCCTCCCACACCCGAGGCGACATGATGATCGAGCTCTCCAGGCCCACGACGTCGTCGCGGAGCTGGACCATGGAGCGCCACCAAGCCGCCTTGACGTTCCGTTTCAGCTCGACCCCGAGGGGGCCGTAGTCCCAGAACGAGCGGAGCCCGCCGTAGATCTCGCTCGACGGAAACACGACGCCCCGGCGCTTGGCCAGGGCGGTGATGACCTCCATGGGGTCGGGCATGGGGTTCGACCTCCTCTCCCGGCCGCTGGCGGCGACCGCTGGCGTGGGACCAAGTGTACCGGCAGGCACGCTCGATCCCGGAAGCTCCCGCCGATGGGGGACCCGGCGAGGAAGGTCAGGCCGTCTCGTTCCAGCCGACCCATCGCCGGGCCGACGACCTCAGCACACCCGCCCTCTGACGTTCGAACGGCGACCGATCCGCTCGTCTCAACGCGATGTCCTCACCGGTCGATTCACCTGATGAGGACATGGAGACCCGCTCGAACCGCTGGAGACCGGTGTGACCGCGCCACGGGTCTGCCGGCGGTGCGGGGCGGCGCTCTCGCCCAACGTCATGTGGTGCACGCTGTGCTACGAGCCGGTGCGCCAGCTCACGCCTCGTGATCGCCAGCTTCCGACCCCACCCGACCTGGTGCCTATCGACCCGGCGGAAGTCCGGAGCGACCAAGTGTGGATCCGCGTGTCGAAGGGAAACTATTCCCGAACCGCCGGCGGAGCGACGAGCTTCGGCGTGATGGGCCGAGTGATCCTTACTGCCTTCGTCCTCGTAGCTCTGGCGGGGCTGGCCAGCGCGGCGTTCCTTTCGTTCCTGGTGGGTGGTTGGCTCCTCGGCATCGTGCTGATCCGCGACATCTGGAAGAAGCAGTACATCCCAGCCCCGGGGGCCGATCCAGCCCCGGTCGCCACTCCGGCAGCACCGGTCATTCACGAGGGGCTACCCGAGTCGGCCAGAAGGCGCCTCGCCCCGCCTGAGTCGCGCGCCGAGCCGTATCACGTCCCCACGCCCACCTGGCTGAAAGCGTTGCGGATCGTGGCGGTGGCCCTGTACGTCTCGCTCGCCATCGCCTGGCAGTCCACGAACGACGCCGTCCACGGCTGCCTGCTGATGAGCGGGTTCCTGGCCGCACTCGTGCTCGCGTTCAACTGGTTCCGGAAGGTCTGAGCCCGCTACTCGTCGGCCAGGCCGCCGAACCGGCGTGACCGCTTCTGGAAGTCCCGGATGGCCTCGTACAGGCACTCCCGGTTGAAGTCCGGCCATAGCACCGGCGTGAAGTACAGCTCTGAGTAGGCCGCCTGCCACAGCAGGAAGTTCGAGATGCGCTCCTCGCCGCTCGTTCGGATGATGAGGTCGGGGTCCGGCATGTCGGGGTGGTATAGCCGCGACGCGATGCTCTCCGGCGTGAGCTTGTGGCCGTCGAGGCGGCCGGCGTCGTGGTCGGCGATGAGCCTTTTCACCGCATCGGCGATCTCCGCGCGTCCGCCGTAGTTGAATGCGATCGTGAGCGTCATGCCGGTGTTGGCTTCCGTGAGCTCCTCGGAGATCTCCATCTCCCGGAGTACCGAGCGGGGGACCCGCCAGTCGCGGCGGCCCAGGAACCGGACCCGCACGTTCATGTCGTGCAGCTCGTCGCGCCGCCGTCGGAGCAGCCCTCGGTTGAACTCCATCAGGTAGCGGACTTCGGCCTGGGGCCGGTTCCAGTTCTCCGTGGAGAAGGCGAACATCGTGAGCCAGGGAAGGCCCACCTCCACCCCACCCTGGACCGTGTCCCACATGGCCTGCTCTCCCGCGGCGTGCCCTTCGGTCCGGGCCAGGCCGCGCTGCGTGGCCCACCGGCCGTTCCCGTCCATCACGATCCCGATGTGGAGGGGGACCCGGTCGCGGTCGATGTCGGTGAGGTACGTGCTCACGGCACCAGGCTCCGGGCCAGGATTGGCAGGCTCTTCATCCGCCGCTCCAGGTGGTACTCGGCGAACCCGAACAGCAGCCCCCGGGCCTCCCTCCGCACGTACGGATCGACCATCACGGCCCCCGCCTTGCCCGGGCCGGCCGCGCCGAGCTCGGCGAGGAGCGAGAGCGCCTCACGCGAGACCGGGCCGGCGTCGGGTTCCGCACAACTCCGGCACACCCCGCCGCCCTGGCCGCTGGCGAAGAGATCCGGGTCGGGCCGGCCGCACACCGCGCACGCGGTCAGGCTGGGGTGGAACCCCGACAGCGAAAGGAGCGAGAGAAGGAAGGATTCGGCGACGGCCGCGGCGTCGGCAGGTCCGGCCTGGAGCGCCCGAAGGCCCGTGAGGAGCAGCAGGAACAGGCGGACGTTTCGCTCGTGCTCCTCCGCCACCTTGTCCACCGCCTCGAGCATGGTCTCCCCCGCCGCGAACAGCCCCAGGTCGTCCCGGAGGGCCCGGAACGGCGAGATGATCTCGGCCTGGCTGATCGTGTCGAGGGAGCTCCTCCCCCGATAGACCATCAGCGAGACGTGGGTGAATGGCTCCAGTCGAGCGCCGAACCGGCTGGTGGTCTTGCGGATGCCTTTGGCCACGGCCCGGACCTTGCCCGAGCCCTGGGTCATGACCGTCACGATCTTGTCGGCCTCGCCCAGCTTGATCGCTCGCAGGACGACGCCCTGTTCCTTGTAGAGGGGCATCGCCCGAATCGTACCCTCGGCCCCCGCCGGCCTATCGGAAGGGGTTTGGCGATTCCGTGACATCCCGCAACATGCCGGGTTCAGGAGGCTGAGCCGTCAGGCCCCCATGGGGTGCCAGACCGTCTTGAACTCCATGAGCGCGGTGACCTGGTACGGGCTCTGGGCGGCCGGCGAGAACAGGTCGGCGCCACTTCCCTGAACCACTCGCTTCACGTTCTCGGCGGACTGGGCCTCGACGTCGGCCCGCATGTCCTCCGGGACCCCCGTGATGTCGATCGCGTTCACGTCCATGTGGCCGGCCAGCCAGGGCACGAGCTCCCCGGTGAACCCGGTGAGCACGTTGATGACACCGCCCGGCACGTCCGAGGTGGCAAGGACCTCGGTCAGCGTGACGGCCGGAAGTGGCGCCTTCTCGCTCGCGAGGACGACGGCGGCGTTGCCCGACACGATGGCCGGGGCCAGACGCGAGACGAGCCCGAGGAGCGCCTGTTCCTGGGGCGCCACGATCCCGACAACCCCGGTCGGCTCGGGGATCGTGAAATTGAAGTACGGCCCGGCCACCGGGTTCGTTCCGCCGAGCACCTGGTGGACCTTGTCGGCCCACCCCGCGTACCACACCCATCGGTCGATCGCGGCGCTCACGCCCCGGGCCGGGTCGGCGGCGCCGGCGTCGGCCAGCTCGTGTTCGAACTGACCCCGGCGGCCCTCCATCAGCTCGGCCACGCGGTACAGGATCTGGCCCCGGTTGGAGGCGGTCCTCGCCCCCCACTCGGCCTGGGCGGTCCGAGCCGAGCGGACCGCGTCGCGCAGGTCCTTTCGCGAGGCCCGCGCGGCCCACGCCAGCAGCCGCCCGTCGGGTGCGTGCACTTCGTACGAGCGACCGGACTCGCTGCGAGGGAACTCACCACCGATGAACAGCTTGGCCGTGCGGCGAACGGGTACGCGCTGATCGCTCACTCGCCGCCCCCATCGAAGTCCAGGTACGGCTCAAGGCCGTGGAGCCCGCCCTCCCGGCCGAACCCGCTCTCCTTGTACCCGCCGAACGGCGACGATGGATCGAACCGGTTGAACGTGTTCGCCCACACGACACCGGCCTCCATCCGCTGGGCCATCCACAGGATCCGGGAACCCTTGTCGGTCCAGATGCCGGCCGATAGGCCGTACGGCGTGTTGTTCGCCTTCTCCACGGCCTCGGCCGGGGTTCGGAACGTGAGGATCGACAGGACCGGCCCGAAGATCTCCTCCCGCGCGATGCGGTGCGACTGCGAGACGTTCGTGAACAGCGTGGGCCGGAACCAGAACCCCCGCTCGGGCAGGTTGCACTCCGGCTGGTACATCTCGGCGCCCTCCTGGACGCCCGAGGCCACCAGCTCCTCGATCTTCTGGAGCTGCTGCCGGGAGTTGATCGCCCCGACGTCGGTGTTCTTGTCCAGCGGGTCGCCGACGCGGAGCGTCTGGAGCCGGTCCTTCAGCTTGTCAAGGAGCGGCTCGAACACGGGCTCCTGCACCAGCAGTCGCGAACCGGCGCAGCACACGTGGCCCTGGTTGAAGAAGATGCCGTTGATGACGCCCTCCACGGCCTGATCGAGCGGTCGCGTCGTCGAAGACGATGTTGGCGGCCTTGCCGCCGAGCTCGAGCGTGAGGTGCTTGCGGGTGCCGGCCAGGGCGCGCCGGATGGTCTTCCCTACCTCGGTGGACCCGGTGAAGGCCACCTTGTTCACGTCGGGGTGGGTGACCAGCGAGCGAGCCGGTCTCCCCCGCGCCGGTCACGATGTTCACCACGCCCGGCGGGAGCTCGACGTCCTGGATCACCTGCGCCAGCAGGAGCGCCGTGAGCGGCGTGGTCTCGGCCGGCTTCAGGACCACGGTGTTGCCGGTGGCGAGCGCCGGCGCGATCTTCCACGCCGCCATGAGGATGCGGGAAGTTCCACGGGATGACCTGCCCGGCGACGCCGAGCGGGCGGGGCCTGCGGCTGGGGAACGCGTACTCGAGCTTGTCCGCCCAGCCCGGCGTAGTAGAAGAAGTGGGCCGCGGCGAGCGGCAGGTCGACGTCGCGCGACTCCTTGATCGGCTTGCCGCCGTCCATCGTCTCGAGGACGGCGAACTCGCGCGCGCGCTCCTGGAGCGCGCGCGCGATGCGGTAGAGGTACTTGGCCCGCTCGCTGCCGGGGAGCTCGCGCCAGTACTTCTCGTGCGCGTGACGAGCCGCCCGCACGGCGAGGTCGACGTCCTCGGGGCCGGCCTCCGCCACCTCGGCCAGGACCTCCTCGGTGGCCGGGTTGATGGTCGGGAAGTACTTCCCCGACTTCGGCTCGACGAACTCACCGGCGATGAACAGGCCGTACCGGTCCTCGAGCCGGACGATGTCGGTGGCCTCGGGCGCGGGGGCGTACTCCCAGACCGGCTCTCGCCGCTCCGGCGCCTCCCGTTCCCGCTTCTCGATCTTGGCCATCGTCAGTCGATCGTGTAGTAGTCGGGGCCCTGGTAGCGCCCGGTCCGCTCCTTGTCGATCTGCATGAGCACGTCGTTCAGGAGCGTCGAGGCGCCGATCCGGAACAGATCGGGCGTCATCCACTCGGGACCGAGCGTCTCGTACACGAGCACCAGGTACTGGATGGCCTGCTTGGACTGGCGGATGCCGCCGGCCACTTTGACGCCGACGTGCCGGCCGGTCTCGCTGGAAGAAGTCCCGGGCCGCCTCCATCATGCACAGCGCCGCCGGCAGCGTGGCCGCCGGCGAGATCTTGCCCGTGGAGGTCTTGATGAAGTCGGCGCCCGCAGCCATGGCGAGCACCGAGGCCTGCCGCACGCGGTCGTAGGAGCCGAGCTCGCCGGTCTCCAGGATCACCTTGAGGTGCGTCTCGCCGGCGGCCTCGCGCGCCGCCACCAGCTCCTCGAAGGCCTGCGCGTACTGCCCACCCAGGAACAGCGAGCGGTTCAGGACGATGTCGATCTCGTCGGCGCCGAGCTCGACGACCTCGCGCACCTCGCGGAGGCGGGCGTCGAGCGGCCCCAGGCCGCTGGGGAAGCCGCCGGCGACCGAAGCGACCTTCACGCCGGTGTTCTTCGAGCTGCCCGACGGCGACCGGCACCAGGTGCGGGTAGATGCAGACGGCGGCAACCGAGGGGATGGAAGGGTCCAACGGGTTCGGCCGGACGGCCTTGGCGCACATGGCCACGATCTTGCCGGTCGTGTCGGAGCCCTCGAGGGTGGTGAGGTCCATGGACCGGATGGCCAGGTCGAGCGCCCACAGCTTGGACTCGCGCTTGATCGAGCGTTTCGCCAGGGATGCGGCGCGCTCCTCCAGGCCCACCGCGTCTACCGCGGCGGCCCGGGCCACCAGCCGCGCCGCTTCCTTCGCGGTGAACCGCACGGGGGTTGGGTGGCGCCGTTCGATCTCGGCCGCCTGCGACATCCGTGGAGCCTCCTCAGCAGGGAAGGCCATGGTAGCCGAATCCCCCGAACCGCCGGCTAACGGTGCGGGTCCGGGCCGAACGAGCTCGGGCCGAATGCGTCGGGGATGAGGTCCTCGAGCGCCCAGGCGACCCTCTTGCCACTCGTGGTCTCGGACACGACGAGCGACTGCGGTCCGAACTCCCACAGGACCTGGCGGCATCCCCCGCACGGCGGCGTCGGCTGGGCCGCATCGGTGACCACCGCAACGCAATCGATCTTCTTCTCCCCCGCTGTCACCGCCGCGCCCACCGCGTTCCGCTCCGCGCACATGCCGAGCGGGTACGAGGCGTTCTCCACGTTCACGCCGGTGAAGATCCGCCCGCCGGCAAGGACCGCCGCCCCTACGCGGAACTCGCTGTACGGGGCGTACGCGTTCGTTCGCGCCTCGGCGGCCGCCGCCACCAGCTCGTCGATCTGCTCGTCCGGCGGCTTACTCAGCGGTCGCTCCCGCGGGGCTCGGCTGTTCGGCGCCCTCGGGCTTTCGGGTGATCAACACCTTGGCGATGCGCCGCCCGTTCACCTTCTCCGCCTTGAACACGAGGTTCTGGTAGGTGACCTCCTCGCCCTGCGCGGGGATGGAGCCGAGGAGCCCGAGCATCAGGCCGCCCACCGTGTCCCACTCCTGGTCGGGGAGCTCCGTGTCGAGGAGCTCGTTCACCTCGTCGATCCCCAGTCGCCCGTCCACGCGGTACACGCCGTTCCCCAGGTCCACGACGGGCGGCTCCTCCCGGTCGTACTCGTCGGTGATCTCCCCGACCAGCTCCTCCAGCAGGTCCTCCAGCGTGACCAGGCCGGAGACCGAGCCGTACTCGTCGGTGACGAGCGCGATGTGGAACTTCTCCTGCTGCATCTCCCGGAGCAGGTCGGCCACCTTCTTCGACTCCGGCACGAAGTGGGCGGGGCGCAGGATGTCGGTGAGCGGCATGTCGGCTTTGCCCTGGTACAGGGCCTTCAGCACGTCCTTGGCGAACACGAAGCCGACCACGTTGTCCAGGTCGTCGTGGAACACCGGGATCCGGGAGAAGCCGTGCCGGAGCACGAGAGCCTGGACGTCGCGGAGGGTCTTGTCGTCCTCGATGGCCACGACGTCGGGCCGCGGCACCATGACCTCGCGGACGATCGTGTCGCCGAACTCGAAGATCGAGTGGATGAGCTCCTTCTCCTCCTCCTCGATCTGCTCCTCGTCGGAGGCCACCTCCGCCAGGGCTCGGATCTCGTTCTCGGTGATGAACGGCCCTTGGGGCAGCCCCTTGCCCGGCATGACGACGTTGGCCAGCTTCACCAGGCCGGTCGCGACCGGCCCCACCAACCGGCCGAGCCCCACGATCAACGGCCCGAGCACCAGCGCCACGCGGTCGGTCTGCTGGATGGCGAAGGTCTTCGGCGTGACCTCGGCGAACACGAACAGCAGGAGGGTCATGGCAACGGTGGCGACGATCTCGCCGGCTCCGTGGAACAGGCGGACGGCCAGCGACGTGGCGATGGTCGTGCCCCCGATTGTGGCGAGGAGCGTGAGGAGCAGCACCACGTTCAGGTACGGCGCGGGGTTCTCCGCGATCTTCGCCAGGGAGACCGAGCCCCGCCGCTTCTCCTCGGCGAACCGGTACGCGCGGACCCGGTTCACCCGGGTGATCGAGACCTCGCACGCACCGAGCACGCCGACTCCGGCGATCAGCACGAGGATCACGATGAGCTGGAGCCAGTCGCCACTGCTCACGGGACCCGAACCCCCGCGTATCGCTCCTGCTTGGCCCACATCTCGGCCCGGTCGGCCTCGTCCTCGTGGTCGTGCCCCAACAGGTGGAGGATCCCGTGGACCAGGAGGAGGCGAAGCTCGGCCGGTGGGTCCTGCGGGTGGTTCGCGGCGGCGACCGCCGGTGCGATGACGACATCGCCCAGGATCCGGACATCCTCCTCGTTCGACTCCTCGAGCGGGAACGACAGGACGTCGGTCGGCCCCTCCTCATCCAGGTAGGTTCGGTTGAGGTCGGCCATCTCCTCGGTGGTCACGAAGGAGACGGACAGCTCCGAGCGCGCCACGCCCTCCGCCGCCAGAGTGGTCCGGGCCAGCTCGACCAGGCCGTCGTGGTCGAGGGGCTCGGGCTGCCGGTCGGAGACGAGGATCCTCGGACTGTCGTCGTCACTCATCGGCGCCGGCCGCCCGCTTCTCCCCGAACATGCGGTAGGCCTCCACGATGTCCTGCACGATCTTGTGACGGACGACGTCGCGGGCCCCGAGCTGGCAGAACTCGATCCCACCGATGCCGGACAGGATGTCCTGCACGATCACCAGGCCGGACCGCTGTCCGTTCGGCAGGTCGATCTGCGTCACGTCACCGTTCACCACGGCCTTGGAGCCGAACCCTAGGCGCGTGAGGAACATCTTCATCTGCTCGGGCGTCGTGTTCTGGGCCTCGTCCAGGATGATGAAGGAGTCATTAAGCGTCCGGCCCCGCATGAAGGCGAGAGGCGCGACCTCCACGGTTCCCCGCTCCATCAGCCGGGGCAGCGAGTCCGCGCCGGTCATCTCGAACAGGGCGTCGTACAGCGGCTTCATGTACGGATCGATCTTCTCGTAGAGCGTGCCGGGGAGGAACCCCAGTCGCTCGCCGGCCTCCACGGCCGGGCGCGTGAGGATGATGCGCGAGACCATCTTGTCCTGGAGGGCCCGGACCGCCGTGGCCACCGCGAGATAGGTCTTGCCGGTTCCGGCCGGGCCGATGGCGAACGTCAGCGTGGCCCGGCGCATCGCGTCCACGTACTGCTTCTGGCCCAGGGTCTTCGGCGAGATGCCCCGGCCTCGCCCGGTGAGGAGCACGTCGCCGAGCACCTCGGTGGGTTTGGCCTCGTTGCCCTTGATCAGCTCGATCGACCGGCCGACCGACGACGCAGTCAGGTCGTGTCCCCGCTCGAGGAGCGACAGCAGCTCCTCGAACAGCACCCCGACGCGTTCGGCCTCTTCCTCGGGCCCGGTGATGGTGATCTCGTTCCCGCGGACGACGATCACGGACTCGAACGCGGCCTCCACGAGCTTGAGCAGCTCGTCGCGCTGCCCGAGGAGGGCGACCATGGACCGGTCGCCGGGGACCAGGATCTTCACTTGGGTGGTGGCTCTCGCCAAGGTGCGGTCTTCCGGGGGTCGTCCCCCCGTTCCTCCCTGTTGGTGGCCTGTTGGTGGACCGTTGCAAAAGGGGTCGTCACCTGACGACCCCAACCAGCCACGATTGTACCGTGGGGCACCGGGGGCGGCGACTACCCGGGGGGCCAGGCCATGCGCCTCCCCCCCAGCAGGTGGAAGTGGAGATGGTGCACCGACTGCCCCGCGTCCGCGCCCGTGTTTGCCACCAGGCGCCATCCCGTGCGGTCGATGCCCTCGGCCCGGGCGAGCTGCACGGCCGACCGGATCATCTCGGCCAGCACGGCCGTGTGACCCTCGTCGATCTCCTCCAGCGACCGAAGGTGCTCCTTCGGCACCAGGAGGATGTGCGTGGGTGCCTGGGGATTGATGTCCCGGAAGGCCACGACGTTGTCGGTCTCGCGAACGATCTGGGCGGGAAGCTCTCCGGCCACGATGCGACAGAACAGGCAGTCGGCGTCCACGGCCCCGACTCTAGACCGGCTAGGTGGGGCGCCGGAGGTGGGCCGGCACGGCGGGCCCACCTCCGGCGGCCTCGCCTCGCATCTCGGCCAGTTCCTCGAGCAGCCTCCGCTGCTCCTTCCCCAGGTCCCGTGGGGTCTCCACGTGGATCGTGAGGTGGAGGTCGCCCCGGCCCCGGCGCCCCAGGTTGGGGATGCCCTTGCCCCGAAGGCGGATCACCGTCCCCGACTCCGTCCCCGCGCCGAGCTTCACCCGGTCCAGCCCGTCCAGGGTCTCGACCTCGAGCTCGGCCCCCAGCGCGGCCTGCACCATCGGAACCTCGACCACCGCGAACAGATCCTGGCCCCGGCGCTCGAACACAGGGCTCTCCTCGACAGCGATCGAAAGGAACAGGTCTCCCGGCGGACCACCCGCCCGGCCGGCGTGCCCCTGGCCCGGGACCCGAAGCTCCACGCCGTGGGCCACCCCGGCCGGAACGTCGACCGGGACGGTGCGCTCCGCGGGTACCCGTCCCTGGCCCCGGCACCGCTCGCATTTCGCTTGGATCTCCTGGCCCGTCCCCTCGCACGTGCCGCAGGCGCGGGCCGTCATCACCGTGCCGAAGATGCTCCGGCGGACCTCCTGGACCTGCCCGGTGCCGCCGCACGTCCGGCACCGGGTCGGGCTGGTCCCGGGCTCCGCCCCGGAGCCCGCACAGCGGTCGCAGGTCTGGAGGGCGTCCACGGCGATGTCCCGGCGGACCCCGAACGCGGCCTCCTGGAACGACAGCAGGACCCCCGCCCGGAGATCCTCTCCCCGCCGGGTCCGGGTCGAAGGGGTGGGCTCGCGCCGCCGCCCGAACGTGCCGCTGCCGAAGAACGCCTCGAAGATCTCGCTGATGTCGGCGAACGGGAAGACCTCCGGGCGGCCCTGGCCGTAGACGTCGTACCGCTGCCGCTTGTCCGGGTCCGACAGGATCTCGTAGGCCGCCGTGACCTCCTTGAACCGCTCCTCGGTCGCTGCGTCGCCGCTCGCGTCCGGGTGCAGCTCGCGGGCCAGGCGCCGGTACGCCTTCCGGATCTCCTCCTGCGTCGCCGTACGCGGGATGCCCAGGATCTCGTACAGGTCGCGGATGCCCGCCATGGCTACGCGCCGAGCTCGGTGGCGAGCTCGGAGAGCCGCTTGGCCACCGCCCGGACGGACGCCACCACCGTCACGTAGTCCATGGCGGTGGGCCCGACGACGCCGATCGTGCCGACCGGGGTATCGCCCATCAGGAACGGCGCGGCCACGATGGCCGCCTCCCACTCGCCGGTGGCCGGATGCTCCGCGCCGATCGTCACCGAGACGTCGCCGCCCGACCCCACTTGACGAAGCAGCCGAAGGAGCTCGGACTCGTGCTCGAGGGCCTCGATCAGCCGGTGCACGGTGTCGCGCCGCCAGTGGGCCACCTCGTCGGCCAGGTTCGCCACACCGCCCACGAGCACGTGATCCCCGCCCTTGCCCCGCTGCATGTCGCCGAGGGTGTCGGCCACGGCCATCAGCAGGTCTCGCTCGGCCGAACCGGACTCTCCTGCCAGCCGCAGCGCCCGCGCCTGGGCCTCGGGCAAGGTCCTACCGCTGAACGAGTCGCCGATCCGCCGCTCCAGCGCCTCCAGGGCCTGCCCGTCGAGCTCCCGAGGGCGGTCGACGATGGCCTTCTCCACCCGGCCGTGCTGGCCGATCACGAGCACCATGATCGAGGGGCCGAGGTCGACCATCTCCGCCCGGACGAGCTGTTCCTCGGACAGGCTGGGAGGCACGGCGAGTCCGGCGTACTGGGTCAGGCGGGACAGGAGTTGTGTGGTCCCCTTGAGCACTTCTTCCAGGTCCAGCATGGTCTCGGCGAAGAACCCGCTGATTGCCCGCCGCTGCACGTCGCGGAGGCGCCCCCCCGCAGGCAACGTGTCCACGTAGCCCCGATATCCGACGTCGGTGGGGATGCGGCCGGCCGACGTGTGTGGGTGGGTCAGGTACCCCATCTCCTCCAGGGCGGCCATCTCGTTCCGGATGGTCGCGCTGGACACGCCGAGCCTGGCCATCTCGGCGATGGTCTCGCTCCCCACGGGCTCCCCGGTCCGCACGTATTCCTCGACCACCGCGCGGAGCACGGCGATCTTCCTGGCGCCGAGGTCGGAGGGTTCTCCCATGGCCCTACATTCTTAGCAGTCGCGAGGGGAGAGTGCTAGCTTCGGCTTCCCGGACCTGTCAACCTCCGGATGGCCTCGCGCGTCTTTCGGGTGCAAGAGGAGTGACGTGAGCTGATCGACGAGGTCGCCATCCGGGAGTTCCTGCACACGGTCTACCCCAGGCTGGTCGGGGGCCTGTCGCTGGTCGCGGGGAGCCGGGCCGCAGCCGAGGACGCGGTGCAGGAAGCGGTGGCCAGGGCCTGGGAGCGGTCCGAGCGGGGGGCCGACATCGAATCCCTCACGGCGTGGGTTACCACGGTGTCGCTGAACCTGGCGCGGAGCCGGCTGCGGCGGGTGGCGGCGGAGCGCCGGGCCCGCGCCCGGCTGGGGACCAGGGAGTCCTCGCCGAGCGAGGGCCATGAAGACCGCATCGATGTCACCCGGGCACTCGAGGCGCTCCCGCGGCGCCAGCGCGAGGCGACGGTGCTCCGCTACTACCTGGGGATGGACGTGAAGGAGGTCGCCGCGGTGCTGGGGATGAGCGAGGGGTCGGCGAAGACCACGCTGTTCCGGGCCCGACAGGCGCTGTCTCGAGCGCTCGGCGAACCGGACCTGGAGGAGGCGAACGACCGTGGCGAGGCTTGATGACCGCCTGCGGCGGGATCTCGAGCGGGCCGCCCGCCCGGCGGATCCCGCCGGCGTCTACGAGGAGCTCATCCGGCGCCGCGAACGCAGGCGGATAGTTCGGAGGATCGAGGCCACGGCGCTCGCCGTGGCGGTCGTCGCTGGCACCCTCGCCGGAACCTACGGCCTGTCCCGCGTGTTCTTGGCCGACACGACGACCGCCGGCGAGGGCGGCTCTCCTTCGGTGAGCATGCGCGCCCACGTCCCCGAGTCCCTCATCGCAGGCGACCTCCGACATCGGCCTGGGGTTCCCCGTGTGCAACGTGACGTCGGTCCAAGGGCAGTTCGGTGAGGGACAAGGGGTCTGGACGGCCTACGTCGCCACCAAGCGTGGCGACGTCGGCGTGCCCGAACGCGAGCGAGGCGGACAACGTCCTCGCCCTCGACGTCACCGGCGATGGTCAGGCCGATACGGCGTACGGACCATTCGGGTGCCAGGGCGGATGCTCGGCCTTCGCCGCTCCGGACATCGACGGCGACGGGAGCGACGAGCTGCTCGTTCAGGACGTCGCGTTCAGCATCGCCGGCCTGCGGCTGTTCGAGGTGAGCGGGGGCGACGGGCCGGGAGCCGGCGGGGCGATCCTGTCACCCGTGACCGTGGCGCCACCGGGCGACCCGGCGGGAGGATTCGAGCCCGGGAAGGAACTCCGTCTGTGGCTCGGCGGCGACGGGTTCCACCTCGACGCGCTGCGATGCGAGGCGGGGCCGGACGGGCAGGTGCTGGTGGCGACCTCGGCCGAGTCCAAGCCCCACGACTCGCCGAACGCCGTCTGGTACGCGCACGAGACGACGTTCAGGTTGCGACATGACGGGAAGCTCGACGTGCTCGGCACGCGGGACTTCCAGGAACCGGCGACCTCCGACTTGCCATCGTTCGCCACGCGCAGACCGCCTTGTGGTGCCGCGCTCCCCTATCCCTTCGGGGGCGGCTAACTAGCCGGCGAGGGCCAGGACCAGCTCGTTCAGCAGCAGCATGCCCTCGCTCGGTCGGCACGAGGTGGCCCTCGCGGCGGCGGAGCAGTCCCTGTTCAAGGAAGCCGGACGCGACATCGGTGGCGACCGACGTGACGGGAACGCCCTCGAGGATGCGGAGCTTCAGGAACACCGTTTCCAGCCGCTCGTCTTCCGGCCTGAGCCGCTCCTCGCCGCCGACCGGACGCACGCCGCGCTCCACGGCGTCCAGGTACTCGGCAGGCGGGCGGACGTTCCACCACCTGCGCCCATGGCGGTACGAGTGCGCGCCGGCTCCCAGGCCGAGATAGGGCTGCAGCCGCCAGTAACCCAGGTTGTGCCGGCACTCGAACCCGGGGAGCGCCCAGTTGGAGACCTCGTAGTGGCCGTAGCCCGCATCGCCCAGGAGCTCGCAGGCCAGGCCGAACATGTCGGCCTGGAGGTCGGGATCTGGAGCCGGGACCAGGCCGGCCCCGACCTTGCGGCCCAGCGGAGTCGCGGGCTCGATCGTGAGCGCGTACGCGGACACGTGCTCGGGCCCGAGCGCGATCGTTTCCTCCAGGGTCCGGCGCCAGGAGGTGAGCGTCTCGCCGTTCGCGCCGTAGATCAGGTCGAGGTTCACGTTCGTGTGGCCCGCGGCCCGTGCGGCCGCGAACGCGCGCCGCACGGCCGCGGGCCCATGCACCCGCTCGAGTGCGTCCAGGACACGCTGGTCGAACGACTGCGCGCCCATCGACAGGCGCGTGTACCCGGCCTCGAGCAACGCCGCGAGCTTCGCCGCGTCGACCGTGTCCGGGTTCGCCTCGATCGTGACCTCCGCGCCGGGCTCGACGTCGAAGCGCTCGCGCAGATGCGCCAGCAGGCGCGCCAGGTCGCCCTGGTCGAGCGTCGTCGGGGTCCCTCCGCCGAAGAAGACGGACCCGAACCGTTCCCCTCCCCAGTCCTCGGCCCACAGCCCCGCTTCGGCCTGCAGCGCGCTCGACGTACCGCGACGCGAGGTGGCCGAGCCCGGCGTACGCGTTGAAGTCGCAGTAGCCGCAGCGCGTGAGGCAGAACGGGACGTGGACGTACAGGCCGACGGTCACGGCTTCTGCCCCGCCCTCTGCGCTTCTGCGCCTTCTGATCGATCCGAAGGGCGGCGATGAACGCCTCCTGCGGGACGTCCACCCGTCCGACCCTTCGCATCCTGGCCTTTCCCTTCTTCTGCTGCTCCAACAGCTTCCGCTTGCGCGTGATGTCACCCCCATAGCACTTGGCCAGCACGTCCTTGCGCTTCGCCTTGATGGTTTCGCGCGCGACGATGCGAGAGCCGATCGCCGCCTGGATCGCCACGTCGAACAGCTGCCGGGGGATCAGCTCGCGAAGCCGCTCGACCATCTGCCGGCCGTACTGCGCCGCCTTGTCGCGGTGCACGACCGCGCTGAACGCGTCCACCGGCTCGCCGTGCAGCAGGATGTCCACCCGGACCAGATCGGCCCGCTGGTAGCTCACCGGCTCGTAGTCCAGCGACGCGTAGCCCCGGGTCTTCGACTTCAGCTGGTCGAAGAAGTCGAAGATGATCTCGGCGAGCGGGAGCCGGTAGTGGACCTCGGCCCGCTCCGGCGAGAGGTACTTGATGTCGACCAGCTCGCCTCGCCTCGATTGGCACAGCTCCAGGACGGCTCCCAGGTACGTGGACGGGGTGACGATCGTGGCCAGCACCACCGGCTCCTCCACGTGGTCGTACGTCCCGGGCGGCAGGCATCTCGCTCGGGTTGTGGACCACGATGACCTCGTCCCCCCGGATCACGTGGAACTCGACGTTCGGCGCGGTGGCGATGAGCTCCAGGCCGAACTCGCGCTCCAGCCGCTCCTTCACGATGTCCATGTGCAGCAACCCCAGGAACCCGCACCTGAACCCGAACCCGAGGGCCTTAGAGACCTCCGGCTCGTATTGGAGGGCCGCATCGTTCAGCTTCAGCTTGTCCAGGGCATCGCGGAGCTCGGTGTAGTCGCCGCCCTCCGCCGGGTACAGGCCGCTCCACACCATCGGCTTCGGCTCGCGATATCCGGGGAGCGGCTCCCGGGCCCGGCGCTTCCCGGCCATCGTCACGGTGTCGCCCACCTTGGCCAGGTGGACGTCCTTCATCCCGGTGACGAGATAGCCGACCTCCCCCGGCCCGAGCTCGGGGACCGGGGTGGCCTCGGGGGCGAACACCCCGCACTCCTCCGCCTCCGAATCGGCCTTCGCCGCCATGAAGTGGATCTTCGAGCGCGACGGCAGCACCCCGTCCTTCACGCGGAGGTACGCCACCACGCCGCGGTACGGGTCGAACGTGGAATCGAACACCAGGGCCCGCAGCGGATCCTCTCGCCGTCCCTGCGGCGCCGGCACGAGCTCGATCACCTTCCGCAGCAGCTCGGGGACGCCCTGGCCCGTCTTGGCCGAGATCCGAAGGACGTCCTGCGGATCCCACCCCACGAGCTCCCCGACCTCGCGCGCCGTCTCCTCCGGATCGGCCTGCGGCAGGTCGATCTTGTTCAGCGCAGGGATGATCGCCAGGCCGGCGTCGCGGGCCAGGTGGAAGTTGGCCAACGTCTGGGCCTCGATCCCCTGGGCCGCGTCCACGAGCAGGACGGCCCCCTCGCACGCCGCGAGGGAGCGCGAGACCTCGTAGGTGAAGTCGACGTGGCCCGGCGTGTCGATCAGGTTCAGCACGTACGGGGTGCCGTCGAGTTGGTGCGTGAGTCGCACGGCCTGGGCCTTGATGGTGATGCCCCGCTCACGCTCCAGGTCCATCTTGTCCAGGTACTGGTCCCGCATCTCCCGCTCCGCCACCGCGTGGGTGAGCTCGAGGATCCGGTCGGCCAGCGTGGACTTCCCGTGGTCGATGTGGGCCACGATGCAGAAGTTCCGGATGCGGCTGGTCTCGGTCACGGCGGGCCTATTCTCCCGGGTCGCCGCCCCGCCGCCACGGACGGGGACTCGGAACTCCTCTTGGTCGGCACCACCCCGCTGGTACACTCGCTCGCCGTGGCCAACATCAAGTCGCAGATCAAGCGGAACCGCCAGAACGAGCGCCGTCGCGAGCGGAACAAGGCCGTGCGCACCGAGCTGAAGACGGTGGCCAAGAAGGCCAGGACGGCGGCCTCGGAGGGTACCGGCGACGCCACGACGGAGCTTCTCCGCACGGCGAGCCGGGCGCTCGACAAGGCGGCGTCCCGGGGGATCGTGCACAAGCGGGCCGCGGCTCGACGCAAGTCCCGGCTGGCCAAGGCCGCCGGCCGCGCGGCCACGGGCTCCGAGGGCTAGGTCCTCTCGGCGGGCACCCGCTCGCCCGTGATGGCCATCACCAGGACGGGCAGCACGACATCGCCGGTGGCGCCCGACTTCAGCGCCCGGTCCGCCTCGACCACTCGCTCGTGGATGTCGATGAGCTCCTCCATCGAGTAGCGCCGCGCGCTCTCCCGGTAGCGGCGGGCCTGCCATTCGAACCGGAGGCCGGCGGCGCGGGCCAAGTCCCCCGGCGGCATCCGGTCGGGAAGCGATCGCACCCGCACCAGGTCCCGGAGCCGGGACGCGATGCCACCCAGGATGGGCAGGGCATCCTCACCCGACTGGAGCAGGGTGGCGAGCGAGCGCATGGACCCCGGAAGGTCCCGGGCGAAGGCCCGGTCGCACAAGTCCCAGACGTGCTGGTCCCCCAGGCCCCGGAACTGCTCGGCCACGAGCTCCCTGGTGACCCGGCTACCGGGGAACGCCGAACCGAGCTGGTCGAGGGCCTGGTCCAGGGCGGCCGGGTCCTCGCCCAACCGTTCGACCATCGCGCCCGCGGCGTCGGGTGCAAGCTCCAGCGCTTTCGCCTTGGCCCTTCTGGCCACCCATCCGGGGACATCCTTGCGAGCCACCTTGACCTCGCGGACCTCGCCTACCGGCTGGACCAGCTTGACCAGCCCGGCGGGCACTCGGGCCCGCTCCCCGACAGTGGCCGAAAGCACGAGCAGCGCGTCCGGGGCCGGCGACGCGAGGTAGGCGGCCAGCTCGCGCGCCGCGATCTCAGGAAGGTGCCGGGCGTCGGTGACGAGCAAGGCCCGCCGTTCGCCGAACAGCGACGGGCGTGGACAGGTCGGCCGTCTCGCCGCCCTGCCACGCACTCGCCTCGATCTCGCGGGGCTGCACGCCGGGGCCGAGGATCTCCAGGGCGGCCAGCCGAAGGAGGAACGGGTCCTCCCCCCACAGCAGGATGGACGGGTGCCTCGGCCGGGCTCATCGGCGTCGCTTCCGAGGACGGTCGTCACGCCGCGGATTCTACGAGCAGCCCCCGAAGGTCGAAGGTCACGGTGATGTCGCCCTCCAGATCCGTTCGGAGCACCCGCGCCCCGGTGGCACGGAGCTCGTCGAGCACCGCGGGGACCGGATGTCCGTAGTCGTTCGGCCCCACGCTGACCACGGCGAGCTCGGGATCCACCGCCTCGAAGAAGGCCGGGAGCGACGTCGCCGCCCCGTGGTGCGGGACCTTCAACAGCTCGGCCCGGAGGTCGGCATCCGCGTCGAGCATCTCCTGCTGAGCCGGCTCCTCGGGCTCGGTGGCGAACAAGATCCGATCTTCCCCGTACTCGATCATGATCACCAGCGCGTCGTTGTTCGGGTCCGACTCCGTTCCGGTGAAGCACCTCGGTGGCGAGAGCACGTCGAGGTGGATGTCCCCGACGGTGAGGACGTCTCCCGTCCGGGGGTGACGAACCGGGATGCCCTCCTCACGAGCGGCGAGCAGCAGGTTGGCGTAGATCGGCGAGGGATCCGGGCACCCCGGCTCGAGGAGGAGACCGACCGGGAACCTGGCGAACACGGCCGGGAAGCCCACGATGTGGTCCGCGTGGGGATGGGACGCGATCGCCACATCGAGCCGCTTGACCCCGAGTGCCGACAGCTTGGTCGCGACCTGCTCGGGGTCGGGACCGCCGTCGATCAGGATGCTCGCGCCGGCGGGGGTGGTCACGAGCGCCGCGTCGCCCTCGCCAACCGAGAAGAAATGGATGACGAGGTGGGACGGTGGTCCGGCCGAGAGGGCGGTGACCCAGACGAACAGGGGGACGAGCGCGCCGCCGGCCATGACGGCGGCGCGCGGGAGCCGACGACCCGATCGTAGCCACCACGCCACGGTGCACACGAGCAGCCCTCCGGCCACGAGTGGGAGGAGGCCGCCGTTCGAGGTGATCCATGCGACCGGGGCGCTGGCCAGCCTATCCGCGATGAGCTCCAGGTACCGGAGGGGCACGAGCGCGGCGATCGCGATCGCTCGCCCCGCCGGGCCGAGGACCAGTCCCATCCCCCCCGCCGCAAGCCCCAGCAGCAACGCGGGCGAGACCGCCGGGAACGCCAGCAGGTTCGCGACGATCGTGACCCCCGGGACCTCGTGGAAGTGGAACAGCAGGATCGGCGTCACCCCCATCTGCGCCGCGAGCGAGGTCCCGGTAGCGAGCGCGACCGGCCGGGGGAGGAACGCCAGCCGGCTCGCGAGGGGGGTGGCGAGCGCGACCATCCCCGCCGTCGCCGCCACCGAGAGTTGGAAGCCGATAGACCACACGAGCGCCGGATCGATCACCAGCAGGATCAGCACGGCGCCGGCCAGGATCGACGCGGCGCTCCGGGGCCGGCCCAGGAGGACCCCGAACAACGTGAGCCCGGCCATCACGCCGGCCCGCATCACGGATGGCTCTCCACCGGTGAGGACGACGAAGAACGCGACCGTCCCGCCACAAAGCAGGAACCGGAGGATGCGCGAGAGGCGAAGGGCCAAGGCCAGGGCCAGCACCGGGCCGAGGACCATGGCCACGTTCTCGCCCGAGACCACGAGGAGGTGGCCAAGGCCGGTGGCATGGAAGTCGCGGGCCAGCCCGGGATCGAGGTGTGAGTCGTCGCCGAGGGCGAGGCCCATCAGCAGGCCCGCCTCGCGTGGCGGGAACAGCCTGGCGATGGACCGGCCGACGAACGAGCGGAACGACTGGGCGGTCCGGACGAACGGGTTGGCCGACGGGCCGAGCCGGCCGAAGGTGGTCACGCGAATCTCCGCCGCGATGCCGCGGCGAGCCAGGGCGTCGGCGAAGCCGGGATCGTCCGGCACCAGGATCCGGCCCTCGAGCAGGACCCGGTCTCCCCGCACGGAGCGCGGCGGACGGTCTCGTCCCTGGATCCACAACGATTCGTGGACCGCGGCGGCCTGGTCCGCCCACTCAACCCGACCGACGTCCACCACGGCGGACCATCCGGAGATCTGCGCGGACGGATCGGTCCGAAGCACGCCCTGGACGGTCACGCGTTCCGTGGCCAGGCGGGCCAGGAGCGAGCCGGCCACCCTGTGCGCGTGCGCACCGCCCCACCCCACGGCAAAAAGGAACACGCCGAGCGCGGCGAGGATGGGGGCGGCGGCGGGGGGCCCCCGGCCCGCCCGCCGCCGCCTCACCGCCACCGCCGCCACCGGTCCCGGCTCCCCGTCGGTCCTGACCAGGCCCGCCGACCGCAGCGGATCCGGAGCCTCGCGATCCGCCGGAGCCAGCGCGAGGGACGACGCGAGCGCGACGAGCCCGGCGAGCAGCCACGTCCACACCGGCAGCGGATCCCCGATGAGCGGGCGGACCAGGAGGCCGCCCCAGAACGCGGCCGCGGCGACCGGCAGGATCCACGCGCTCACCCGGTCACCAGGGTCACTTGGTCACCGTGGTCACACGGTCACCAGGTCGCGGATGTTCTCCAGGGTGACCTCGCCGATCCCGCTCACGTCGAGAAGGTCGTCCACGGATCCGAACGGACCGTTCGCGGTTCGGTAGTCCACGATCAGCCCCGCGATGACCTCTCCTATTCCGGGCAGCGCCTCGAGCTCGACGGCGGAGGCGGAGTTGATGTTCACCTTCGATGGCGTGGCGTCGCCGCCGACCGAGGGCACCGAGCTCCCCGACCCCGAGGCCTGTCTCCTCGGAACCAGGATCTGCGTGCCGTCCGCGAGCGGCGCGGCCAGGTTCAGCGCGTCGAGCGCCGCGCCCGCCCTTGCCCCGCCCGCCGCCTCGATGGCGTCGATGACCCGATCGCCGTCGTGGAACTCATAGACCCCGGGACGGCGAACCCAGCCCGCCACATCGACCAGGATCGGAACGGGGTCCGGCGAGCTGGTCGCCGAAGTGGCGGCCGTCGGCCCCGCCGTCGCCGCCCGAACCTCGACCGGACGCGGGAGCGAGCGCACGTACCACAGGCCGGCGCCGCCGACGGTGATGGCCACGAGCGCCACCAGTCCTCCGAGCTCGGCACGCGACAGCCCTGAAAGTCGGTCGCGAAGCGTTGGCTCGACACCCCCATCTCCGGGCGAGTTCGCCCGATCTGTCGAGAGGGAGGGGCGGCCGAAGCTAGCAGGATGCGCGATCGGCCGCCGTGAGCCAGGTCACACGGTGGTGGTGGCGGTGGGGCGATCGGTGGAGACCGGCTGCTTGCCCTTCGTCTGAGGGATCGTGAAGGTGAAGTCGGCCCCCCCGCCCGGCGCCTCGTCCACCTGGATGGTCCCGCCGTGGGCCTCGACCAGACTGCGGGTGATGTACAGCCCGAGCCCGGCGCCCGGCTTCTGGGGCTTCTCACCCAGCCGACGGAACCGGTCGAACACCTCCGCGCGGCGTTCCTTCGGGATGCCCGGGCCCTCGTCGCGAACGCTCACCGAAATCATGGATGGGGCCTCGGCGACCGTGACGAAGATGGGGCCGTCCGGCGGCGAGTACTTCCGGGCGTTGTCGATGAGGTTCGTCAGTACCCGGACCATCTGATCGGCGTCGCACTGGATCGGTCTGGACGCCGCCGAGGTCGGCCCGGACCCTGTCGCCGGTGCGCGAGACCTGGACGGCTTGGGACACCAGCCAGTCGGCCTCGACCGGCTGCACGTCGAGCCGCAGCGCGCCGTCCTCGATCCGGGCCACGATGAGGAGGTCGTCGACTAGGCGGGCCAGCCGCTGTGCCTGGGTCTCCGCACCGGCCAGCAACTCTTCCCGAAGTGATGGATCCAGGCCGTCCCCGTGGGTCCGAAGCGTGCTGAGCACCCCCAGGATCGAGGCGAGCGGCGTGCGGAACTCGTGCGAGGCCACCGCCACGAACTCCGACTTGGCCAGGTCGACCTCGCGCAGCCGGGCCACGAGAGCCTGCTCCTCCGCGAGCGCGCGGGAGCGGTCCTCCGCGATCTCGGCAAGGAGCTCCCGTTGCACCTGGTGGGTCCTGCGCTGCTGGGCCATCACGCCGAGCGCGAACCCGGCGATGGCGAGGAGCGGCAGCCGGGACATGAGGATGGATCGGGACACCCCTCCATTGATGTTGAGGACGATCACGTACAGCACGGCCAGGCCGAGGGCGGAGAAGAGCGTCTCCATCAGGCTGAACCGCATGGCCACCGCGATGAGCGCGATCAGGTAAAGCGTCCAGTACTCGCTGTCGGTCCCACCCGTGGCCACGCACCACAGGGTGATCAACGTGACGTCGACGAGCAGGGTGGCGGCGCGGAACCGGTTCGCCGACATGGTCTCGTATGGGCGGGCGAGGAGCGACCAGAACGCATACACGGCCGCCAGGACCAGGACCGACAGTGCCAGGGTGCGGACGGCCGGACGGATCCCGCTCGAGCTGAGATACACGACGGCCACCACGGCCACGACGGCCATGCGGACGAGCGCGATGGATCGCTCCGTCCGGCACTCCTCGGGGGACAGCGACCCCCGGGGAGCGGCGGCCCCGGAGGTATCGGACCGGCTCATTCCCCCACCCGTCGAGAAAAGGGCAGATACCCGAAACCGGGTACCCGAAAGGGATATCGGACCCCGCGCCGGGTGGGTTGAGCCGAAGTGCCACCCCCACCCGCCGGGGCGCTGTGTCAGCCCGAGGTGACGATGTTGACCAGGCGGGGAGGCCGGACGATCACCTGGCGGACCTGCCGCCCGTCGAGGAACCGCCGGGCGTTCTCCGAGGCCAGGGCGAGCTCCCGACAGGTCGCCTCGTCGGCCGAGGCGTCGACCTCCAAGCGGTCCCGGACCTTCCCGTCCACCTGGACCACGAGGGTCACCCGCTCCTGGCGGGCGAGCTCGGGATCGAACGACGGCCACGAGGAGAGGTGCACGCTCGTTTGGTTGCCGAGGGCCTCCCGCCACAGCTCCTCGGCCAGGAACGGCGCGAGCGGCCCCAACATCTGAGCCAGGGCCGAGCCGGCGTCGCGAGCGCCCTGGCCCCCGTCCAGGGCCGAGCGGATCGCATTCGTCAGGACCTGGAGCTTGGAGATGGCCACGTTGAACCGGAACCGCTCGAGGTCCTCGGTCACGCCCTCGATCGTCCGGTGCATGAGCCGGGTCAGCTCTTCCGGCTGTGGAACGTCCCGTTCCGCGGCCTCCCACACCGTGGTGTGCACGCGTCCGAGCCACGCGTTCATCGGGGGGCGCCGGTCGAGCGGCGGCGCGATGAGCTGCCAGTCGATGTCGTCCTCGAACGGCCCGGCGAACAGCAAGGTCAGGCGCACAGCGTCGGACCCCCACCGCTCCACGAACGGCATGGGCCCGACGAGGTTCCCCTTCGACTTGCTCATCGAGGCTCCCCCGAAGATCACCTGCCCCTGGTTCATGAGGCGAGGAAAGGGCTCGGTGAAGCCGACCATGCCCATGTCGTGGAGGATCTTGGTGAAGAACCGGGAGTAGAGCAGGTGGAGGATGGCGTGCTCCACCCCGCCGGTGTACTGGTCGACCGGCATCCACCTCGCCACCCGGTCCGGATCGAAGGGCCGCCCGGTCTTGTGGGGTGAGCAGTACCGGAAGTAATACCAGGACGAGTCGACGAACGTGTCCATCGTGTCGGTGTCGCGACGGGCCGGCTTGCCGCACGCCGGGCAGGTCACGTTGACGAAACCCTCGTGCCGGGCGAGCGGGGACTCCCCACCCAGCCGGAAGTCCACGTCATCGGGGAGCAGCACCGGAAGGTCGGCCTCCGGCACGGCGACCTCGCCGTGCTCCTCGCAGTGAATGATGGGGATGGGCGCGCCCCAATACCGCTGACGAGAGATCAGCCAGTCACGCAAGCGGTAGGTGACCGCGGCCCGCCCCTTCCCCTGATGCTCCAGCCACCTCGTCACGGCGCCGATGCTCTCCGGCGAGCGGACACCGTCGAACGGCCCTGAGTTCACCATCACCCCCTCGTGGTCGTGGGCCTCGGTCATCGTCTCGGCGTCCCGAGGCTCCCCCTCCGGCTGCACGACGACACGGATGGGAAGCCCGTGCGCCTTGGCGAACTCGAAGTCCCGCTGGTCGTGAGCGGGAACACCCATCACCGCCCCCGTGCCGTACTCCATCAGGACGTACGGCGCGACGAAGCACGGCACCTTCTCCCCGTTCACCGGGTTGACGGCGTGCACGCCGAGCGGCACGCCCTCCCGGCTCTCCGCCTGCTCCCGGTTGGTGAGCGGCGTGGCCTGGAGCGCGTCGGCCAGGGCCTTGACCTCGGCCGCCGAACCACCGGCCTCGGCCAGCCTCATCACCGACGGATGCTCCACGGCGAACACGAAGAACGTGACTCCCCACAGCGTGTCCGGCCGGGTGGTGAATACCTCGACCTTGTCGCCCGTCTCGGCGATCTCGAACTCCACCGCTGCCCCCTCCGAGCGCCCGATCCAGTTCCGCTGCATGGTGATCACGCGATCCGGCCAGTCAACCAGCTCATCCACGTCGTCCAGGAGGCGCTGGGCGTAGTCGGTGATCTTGAAGAACCACTGGGTCAGGTCCTTGCGGATCACGGCCGTGCCACACCGCTCGCAGTGCCCGTTGATCACCTGCTCGTTGGCCAGGACGGTCTGGTCCTTGGGGCACCAGTTGGCGGGGGCCAGCTTCCGGTAGGCCAGGCCCCGCTGGAAGAGCTTCACGAACAGCCATTGGGTCCATTGGTAATACTCGGGGTCGCACGTGTTGAACTGGCGGCTCCAGTCGAACGACATCCCCATCCGCCGGAACGACGTCCGCTGGTGCTCGATGTTGGCGTACGTCCATTCCTTCGGGTGGATGCCGCGCTTGATGGCGGCGTTCTCCGCGGGAAGGCCGAACGCATCCCATCCGATCGGGTGGAGGACGTTGTGGCCGCGCATCCAGGCGAACCGGGCGACCGCGTCGCCGCCGGAGAAGGCCTCGGCGTGGCCCATGTGCAGGTCCCCGGACGGGTACGGGAACATGTCGAGCGCATAGAACTTGGGTCGGGAGCCATCCTCGTCGTCGGCCCGGTACAGGCCTTCTGCCTCCCAGGCCGCCACCCATTTGGGCTCGATCGTTCCGGGGTCGTACCTGCGCATCGTGCGCTCGATGGTACCTGAGCGATGCGTGGATCCCCGAGAGCGGCTAGCGGCCGAGGCGCTTCAGCTCCACGGCCGCGCCGCGTGCCTCGGCCTCGGCCGCACGGAGCTTCTCCTTCCGCTCGGCCAGGCGTTCCTCCATCGCCGTGACCTCGGCCCGCATGCGTTCGGCGCGCTCGCGCATCTGGCGTTCCCGGCGTTCGGCCGCCCGGAGCTCGCGTTCGCGCAAGGCCCGCTCGGCGCCGTCCTCTGCCAACGGTCCGGCCGGCTCCTTCCCGCCCGTTCCGGGAACGACCTTCAAGCCGGCGACGTCGCCGAACCCGGCCGGCCGGGCGAACGGCTTGGACAGGCGGCCCTCCAGCACCTGGCGCGCGGCGTCCTCGTCTGCGGAGGCCGCCTCGAGCGTCGCCGCGATCTCCTCGATCAAGGCCGGGGCCGGGTCCCCACCGAGGGCGCGGGCGGCCCGCCGGGTCATCTCGGAGACCAGCTTGCGCCGCTCCTCCGATCGCCGGCGGAGCTCGTCGGCATCACCGCCGGACAACGCGCGCCGCTGTGCCATCCGAAGCTGATCGCCCACCTGGAGCAGCCCCTCCACGGCTGAGCGGTCCTCGTGGACGAGCCGGTTGACGGCCCACGCGGATCGGACGGGCTTTCGCAACGCGCCCACGCGACGGGCCGCCTCGGCGTCCCCCTCTTCCTTGAGGCGCTTGGCCAGGGCGTTCCGGGTCTCGGTGAACCCTTCGGGCGGCGCAACGAACAGCTCGTCGATCGCCCGCTCCACGTCCTCCGTTCCCGGCATGCCGGAAACAGTGTGCCCCACCAGCGGGAGACGGTGCCAGAGGCTCAGATCGTCAAGGCAGACCTACTCCCAGTGCGGGCGGAGCTTGATGACTTCGCAGCCTCGGAACGTGTCGTGCTTGTCTCCCACGCAGCGGTCGCGTCCCGGTCCCCCAACCAGGAGGCCTGGAGACTGGCCACTGGCGAAGTCCTTCAGCACGTCGTTGCCCGGGCCCCCGTAGGCCGCCTCGGTCGCGCCCCCCTTGCCGGTGGTCAGGACGTCGTCGCCGAGGCCTCCGTAGACGATGTCCGGCCCCTTTCCGCCGTTGATCCGATCGGCGCCGCCACGCCCATAGATGATCTGCGGGCCGTTCATGCCGGAGATCTGGTCGCCCTGGGTGGTGCCCGTGACGACCGTCGGATTGCTGGCCTCTGCGACCGAGCCAGCGACCACGAATGCCAGCACCGCGGTGCCCAGGACCGCCCTCGAGATGCTCTTTCCTGTCATGCCCCTCATCCCCCTCCCCTGGTCCTTCTGGGGGATAAGTGTGGCGCGTCCCGGAGGATGGCCGCTACGGCCGGGCGACTTAGGGCCAAAGGCTCTGGCCGCCTTCCGTCGCTTCCGTGTTCGCCCTCGACCGGCCTTCAGCGGAACCCGAACCGATCGAACCCTGCGTGCAGTTCGTGCACGGTCACCGTCGCGCTGCCCAGCATCTCTACCTTCTGCTGCATTTGCTCCAGCAGCTCGTCGCTGGGCTTGCCGTACACATCCATCGTCGACAGCCTGATGAGCCCCGCGAATTTGGCAAAGGCCGGAGCGGCCACCTTCATGTGGAACTCCATCGACGCGGAGTCCGGGTGAACCTGGACGACGGTCATCCGCGTGCCGTCCTCATTGAGGTACACGTTGTAGGAGATCGGCCGGGGCTCGTTCGACTCGACGAACGCTGCCATTTCCTTGATGACGGTTTCGACCTCCGAGAGCTTTCCATCCAGGATCTCCGAGCTGTCGATGACCACGATGGGCTCGGGGCGGCTCATGGCGCCATCCTTGCGACGAGGGCTCTGTCGTGCAAGCTCGCGGGGGGTGTCGCGTCAGGACCCAGGTTCTCGACCGAACGCGCGGAACGGCTCTGGCTCGTACCCGCTCAGCGCTCGCGACCATTCGGCGAGGGCTTCGTGGATCGCCTGGTCCTCACGTACCAGCCAGGCGAGATGCCGAAGGCCGTGCTCAACGACCTGGGGAAGATGCACTTGGGGGGGTGGGCCGATCGCGCGCCCGCGGGCCAGTTCAGCCCGTGTCACGAGTTCGATCTCGAAGGTATCGGGGACGGTCACGGGTGGCTCGACGGCAACGAGGAACGTGAGCAGGATCACCGCGCGCTCGACCCTCCAAGAGGTCGAGTGCACCATGATCGGCATCAGCCCGAGCTCCGCAACGGCGTCGACGATGACTTCGTGGGGATCCAGATCCGGGTCCCATAGCACTCGGACGGTTTGACGTCCATGCGGGGAAAGGTGCCGGATCCCCTCATCGTCGAGGTAGAGCACCACAGCCTCGAGCGATGGACGGTCCACGCTCGAACCCTACCCATTGGGAGTGGACCCAAGGGGATTCGAACCCCTGACCTCATGGCTGCCAGCCATGTGCTCTACCAGCTGAGCTATGGGCCCAAGCAGACGGGAAGTGTACTCAGCCCGACGAGGCAGCGTCCGACTCCGCCCAGGTCACCCTGGGGGCGTCTCGCCACAGCCGCTCGAGGTCGTAGTACTCCCGCTCCTCCTCGGCAAACACGTGGACCACCACGTCCACGTAGTCAAGGAGCACCCACCGGTTCTCGGTCTCTCCCTCCCGGCGGACCGGGCGCACCCCGCGTTCCCGGACGGCCTTCTCCACCTCGTCGACGATGGTCTTGACCTGCCGGTCGCTGGATCCGCTGGCGATCACGAAGAAGTCGGTGATGACGATGAGCTCGTGGACGTCCAGGATGGCGATGTCCGCGCCCTGCTTGGCGGCTGCGGCCCGCGCCGCCGCCACCGCCACCTCCTTGCTCTCCGGTATCCCGGCGGCGTTACCGGGCACTGCCTTCTTCCACCGTCATCCGTTCGTGTAGTCCTCTCCTACCAGGATCGTGACCTCTCCCAGCCCCGAGGGTACAGCGGACACGGACAACGTTCCCACTCCCAGGAGCCTTCGAACCTGCTCCGCCGCCGGTCGGGACTCCTCCGAGGCCGCCACGACGAGCGTCTCCCGATGGTTGAAGTTCGACGCGTTCTCCGAGACCACCACCCGGTAGCCCTGCGGGATAAGGCGCTCCGCGACCGACTCCCCAACGCCGGGGGTGCCGGTTCCGTTCAGCACGAGCACGCGGACCGGAGGCTGTCCGGCCACCCCGAACCGCTCCTGCATGAGCGCGGCCACCGCCTCGTAGTCCGGCCGGAGGTACCCGGGCGTCACGTTGGCGGTGGGGAGAGCTTGCATGGCCGCTCCCTTCGCCGCCGTGAGCAGTCGCGCGCCCGCGGCCGAATCGTCGGACCCGAGGAAGTCGCCGGGTGCCCACGAGGGACCGGCCTGGAACAAACCGATGAGCGTCTCCCGCCACGTCAATGCCCGGGCCGGCCCGGGCTCCGTCAGGCCGGCGGACACCTCGTCGCCGCTGGCCACCGACCCGAACAGCTGGATCCCCCCCACCCGGTCGACGACGGCGGCGAGGTGGCTCGGATCGGTTACGGCGTAGTGCGGGATCCATGCGCCGACGAGGTTGGAGATGGCCACGGTCGCTCCGGATCCGTCCAGGAGCGTGACGTCCTTGACCGTGCCGTCGCCCTGGCCGGGGATCGTCATCACCACGTTCGGGGGGATGGCGACCGCGGCCGGCGGCGAGGTCCCCGAGGATCCAACCACCGCGATCATGACCGCGTCCTTCGACCGGAGCTCGAGCAAAAGGAGCTTCGAGGGGATGGCCGGGCTTCCCGATTGGGGTGGGGCACTCCGTTCGCGTGCCGACAAGATGCCCCAGCCAACGACGCCTCCGACGATCAGGAGCGCCGCGACCACCGGCGCCAGCCATCCGGCCGCCATGGCCCGGAACGGCGCGTGCCGGCCGGGCCGGACGAACAGGTCGACCTCGCCTCGATGGTGCCCGCGCCTCATCGGTACAACCCAGCCTTCTCGATATAACTCTCCACGCCCTCGGGCACGAGGTAGCGGATGGGCCGCCGCTCCCGGACCCGCTCGCGGATGTCCGTGGAGGAGATGGCAAGGGCCGGGATGTTCATGACGCTCACGTTCGAATGGCGGGTGGGCTCCTCCGCCTCGAACCGGGCCAGGTCGTAGCCGGGCCGGGTGGCCGCGATGAAGTGCGCGAGCTCCAGGATCTCGTCTGGATCCTTCCACTGGAAGATCTCCAAGACGGCGTCGGCGCCGGTCACGAAGAACAGATCGACGTTCCCGCCGTGCTGATCCTTCAGCTCGCGAAGGGTATCGACCGTGTACGTGGGACCCTCCCGATCCACCTCCAGCCGCGACACGGAGAACCGTGGGTTGCTGGCGGTGGCGATCACCGTCATCAGGTACCGGTGCTCGGGCGAGGACACGTCGCGTTCCTCCTTCATCCACGGCTGTCCGGTCGGCACGAACACCACCTCGTCCAGGCCGAACTGAACGGCGGCCTCCTCTGCGGTCAGGAGGTGTCCGTGATGGATCGGGTCGAACGTGCCGCCCATGACACCCAGGCGTCGTTCCACGTCGGCAATCCTACGGCCGGCACCTGGCCTTCCTTCGTATTTCAGCCGGCCGACGTGAGCTTGCCGACCCAGGCCCGCAGGTCGTCCAGGTGCTCCTGGTAATGCTCGGGGCCCGACTCCCGGAACCACTCTTCGGCCTCCGTCGTCACCTTGGGAAGCGCGGCCCACTCCATGAGTGCCCGGTTCCTGGCGGCGTACAGCTCGGACTTCGCGGTGGCCAGGTCGACGCGGCGACCCTCCTCGAGGAACCGCGCGTTCAGCTCGTCGACGCTCGCGGCCTGCCCCCACCCGTCGTAGGTCCCGGTCCGGATCCGCTCCAGCATGATGCCGGCCTCCGCCGACCACGCGCCCAGGTGCCAGAGCAGGTCCTTGACCGACCATCCCTCCGGCGTGAGCCCTGGCTCCAACATCTGCTGGGGCGACAACGCATCCAGCAGCGATCGCAGCTCCGCCCAGCCCTGGTCCTCCGACCGCAGCAGGTCCTCTCGTCGACCCATGATCAGCCCTCCACTTCCGGGACGAACTCGAAGGCCCGCTCCCCGATCAGGACCTCATCACCCCGTCGCGCCCCCAGGGCGGCGAGCTGGCGCTCCACGCCCTCTTTGGCCAGCCGCTTCTGGAGCTGCACGACCTTGCGTGGGTCGTCGAAGTCGGTCTCGGCGACCCATCGTTCCACAGCCCGGCCGACCACGCGGAATCCGCCACCCTCCTTGCGCACCACGAACGGTGGGCGTGCCGGACGGAGCACGACGAACGGCTGCCGCTCCTCCTCGTCCCTCGAGGCCGTCTCGACAAGCTCGGCCACCCGAGCGGCCAGCCGATCGATCCCCTCCCCCGTGAGGCCCGAGACGGCCAGGGCGTCCGGGTGGAGCCGGCTCGCCGCCGCTTCGGGCTCGTCCACGAGGTCCGCCTTGGTCCCCAGGACGATCGACGGCCGGGCGGCGAGTCCTGGATCGTAGGACTCGAGCTCCGTGCGCACCGTCCGGAGATCGGCGGCAGGGTCCGTGCTCGACAGGTCCACCACGACCACGAGCGCGCGGGTCCGGTCGACGTGGCGGAGGAACCGGTGGCCCAGGCCCTTACCCTCGTGAGCCCCCTCCACGAGGCCCGGGACGTCGGCCAGGACGAACCTGCGCTCGCCTTCGGCAACGCCCAGGTTGGGGTGGAGCGTGGTGAACGGGTAGGGGGCGACCTTGGGCCTGGCCGCCGTGAGCCTGCCGAGCAGCGTCGACTTCCCCGCGTTCGGCAGGCCCACCAGGCCGACGTCCGCCATCACCCGAAGCTCCACGGACAGGCGTTGCTCCTCCCCCGGCTCTCCCGCCTCCGCGGTGCGGGGCACGCGATTGCGGCGGGACGCCAACGAGGCGTTGCCGCGGCCTCCGCGGCCTCCGCGGGCGACCACCGCCCGGGAACCGTCGCCCACGAGGTCGGCCATCAGGCCGGCCTCGTCGAAGACCATCGTCCCGTCCGGGACCTGGATCACGAGCTCCGCGCCGCGCGCCCCGGTGCGCCGGCTCGGACCGCCGGGCTTTCCCTCCTCGGCACGAAGGTGCGGCCGGTCGGCCAGAGCGGAGAGGTCGCGGACCCCGGACGAGACCTCGAACACGACGTCCCCGCCTCGGCCTCCGTCGCCACCTTCGGGTCCGCCCAGCGGCTTGAACGGCTCGCGCAGCATCGCCGCCGAGCCGTGTCCTCCCCGCCCGGCGCGAGCCCACACCGTCACCTCGTCCACGAAGGCCATACCGTGATTGTGGTCGAAACGCGCCCCTGCGACGAAGATGGACCGCGATGCCCGAGGCCGTCACGGTATGGATGGTCGAGCTCTCACCAGGCTTGGCCCAGGAGCGCAGAGGCATCCTGAGCCTTCAGCCGGACGCCATCGTCTTCGAGGCTATCGACGGCTCGGAGGACCTGCGCATCCCACTCGCCCATGTCCGAAGGGCCCGGCGGCTCCGCGGCTCGCCCGTGCTCCTGGTGGCCCACGATGCCGGCGGCCGCTCCGCACGGACCGCCTTCTATTTCGTGCAGCCGCCGCCGCTTGAGGACTTTCGGGGGGAAGGGGAACCCGAGCGTCCGGCCCCGCTCGGCTTCCGCAAGAGCTCCCGGCGAAGGGCCAGGCGACAGAACATCGGCTACCTCGGCATGTGGAACCGGCAGCTCAAGGTGGACATCGAGGAGTGGGAACGCGCGATCAGGGATGCTGTGCGGAACCGGACGGGCTGAGCGGGGCTACTTGGGCTCGACGGAGGCGACCCGGCGGCCCCGGGACGAGCGGTACCGGACGACGCCGTGGACCAGGGCGAACAACGAGTCGTCCCCGCCCTTGCCCACGCCGGGGCCCGGATGGATCCTGGTCCCCCGCTGGCGCACGATGATCGACCCGGCGCTCACTTCCTGACCGCCGAAGGCCTTCACCCCGAGCCGCTTGGACTCGGAGTCGCGCCCGTTCTTGGTGGAGCCGCCGCCCTTCTTGTGTGCCATGGCGCGACCGAGCGTACCAGAGGCCCTGCTACTCCCCGGCCTCTTTCGCCGCCTCGTCCTGGGCTTCGGCCGTCGCCTTGGAAGCGGCCTCCTTGGAGGCGGCCTTCTTGGCAGCGGGCTTGGCGGCCGGCTTCCTCGCCGCCGGCTTCTTCTCGCCGGACATGCTGACGTCGGAGATCTCGAGGAGGGTCATGAGCTGGCGGTGGCCCTGGTGACGCGTGTAGCCCGTCTTGTTCTTGTACTTCATCACCCGGACCTTGTCGCCCTTCTGCTCGCCCACCGGTTTGGCCGTAACCACGGCCCCCTCCGCCTCCTTGCCGAAGTGCGTCTTGCCGTCATCGTCCACCACCAGCAGGGGATGGAACGTCACGTTGTCGCCCAGGCCGTGCATGTACTCGACCTCGATGACGTCGCCGGGCTTCACCCGGTGCTGCTTGCCACCCGTCTTGATGACGGCGTACATCGGCTTCCTCCTCAGGCTTCGTAGGTCACGATCAGGCCCCGCCCCTCGCACGTCGGGCAGGTCTCGGAGAACGACTCCAAGAGTCCACCAGAAACGCGCTTGCGAGTCACCTCGAGCAGCCCGAGGGGGCTGATGTCGAAGATCTGGGAACGGGTCTTGTCCTTGGCCATCTCCTCGCGGAGGGCGTCGATGACCTTCCGCTTGTTCTGCTCGAGGAGCATGTCGATGAAGTCGATGATGATCATCCCCCCGATGTCGCGGAGGCGAAGCTGCCTGGCGACCTCGCGGGCCGCCTCGACGTTGGTGTTGACCACGGTCTCCTCGAGGTTCGTCTTGCCCACCGACTTGCCGGTGTTCACGTCGATCACCGTCATCGCCTCGGTCCGGTCGATGACGATGTAGCCGCCGGACGGCAGCCAGACCTTGCGGTCCAGCCCCTTGTGGATCTGCTCCACGACGTGGAACTCCTCGAAGACCGGCAGCTTCCCCTGGTGCAGCCGGACCTTCGGGAGGAGGTCGGGGGCGATCCCGGCCAGGTACTGGGTGACCAGCTCGTACACCCGCGGGGAGTCGGTCACGAGCTCGCGGAACTCCTCGTCGGTGAACAGATCGCGCACGGAGCGGACCGTCAGCTCGGGCTCCTCGTACAGCATCGCGGGCGCCTTGGCCCGCTTGGCCTTCTTCTCGATGGCCTTCCACTCGTCCAGGAGCCGGGCCACGTCGGCAGCCAAGTCCTCCTCGTCGGCGTCCTCGGCCGCCGTCCGGATGATGACGCCATGGCCCTCGGGCCGGATCTTGCGGAGGATCAGCTTCAGGCGCTGGCGCTCCTCGTCGGGAAGGCGACGGCTGATGCCGGTGACGTCGGAGTTCGGCACCAGCACCAGGTAGCGGCCGGGCATGCTGATCTGGGCGGTCAGCCGGGCGCCCTTGCCACCGATCGGATCCTTGGTCACCTGCACCAGGACGGACTGGCCACTCTTCAGGACGTGCTCGATCCGGGGGGGTGCGCCCTCCAGGTCCTCCGGCGAGTAGTTCACCTCGCCGGCGTACAGGACGGCGTTCCTGCCCTTGCCGACGTCGATGAAGGCCGCCTCCATCCCCGGGAGCACGTTCTGGACCCTGCCCAGGTACACGTTGCCGACCATCGACCTCGCGCCCGCCCGCGTGACGTAGTGCTGGACGAGCTCCCGACCTTCAAGGATGGCGATCTGGTCGCGTTCGCCGTGCTCGGTGATGACCATCAGTTTGTCGGTGACCCTCGGTGCCACGGGGATGGATTCACGGCGCCGCCTGCCGACGGCCTGTCGCCCTCGGCGGAGGCGGGTGGGGCCGGCCACGGCCGTGTCGGTCGGCTCGACCGCCTTGCGTCGCGCCCGGCGCCCGGGCGGCCTGGAAGGCTCCGGCGCGGGCTCGGCCGCAACGGCCGCTTCGGCCTTCGCGTCCGCCTTCGCCCCGGCCTTCGCTCGAGTCGAGCCTGCGCGCCGGGTCCTCCGTCGCGCCGGTTCGGGCGCGGGCTGCTCCTCCTCGGCTGCGGCGACCTTGGTGCGCTTGCCGACCCGCTTTTCGGCCCGCTCGGGCTCCTCCGACTCCTCGGCTTCCGGCGCGCCCTCGGTGGCCCCGGCGAGCGCCACCTTGCGGCGACGCCGGCGGCGGCGGCGCTTCGCCGACGGGCTCTCGCCGGTCCTCGCGGCCTCCGGCTCATCGATTCCTTCGGCCTCTCCGGCGAGATCCGCCTCGTCGGCCTGTGGCGCTTCGGGCTGGGTCTCCCCGGCCGGCGCCGCTGCAGCCCTCGCTCGGCCTCGACCCCGCCCGCCGCGGTGTCGCCGGCGACGGACCGGGGCCTGACCAACTTCACCATCCATCGACGGGCCGCCCTCCGTCGGCTCGATGGCCGTGGCGGCCCCCGTGCCTTCCTCGGTCTCCTCGGTCGGGGTCGCGTCGGTGGTGCGGCCGGCGGTTCCGGCCCGTCCCCGCCCCCGGTTGCTCCGGCGCCGCCGCCGGGGGCGGGGCGCCGTGGCAACCTCGCCCTCGGATCCCGGCGTCACCTCGGGGGTGGGGAGCGACTCTGTCTGCTCCGTCATCTGTTCCGACTCCTTCCCATTCGCTCGGGAGCGCGGGAATGCCGGGCGGCAGGGCGATGGAGGACGAAGAGGTCGAGAACGTGGAAGACCCGGCCCTCGCTCGAGGGTGATGGTCTCGGGGTCTCCCTGGAGCGCGACCGCGCTCGTATGGCTGTGAGCCATTCGGCGCAGCGAAGCGCCGCTCGTCCTGCAACCTGTACGCCCTGTTCCGGTGCCGGCCGCCCCGGCCGCGGCCCTGCGGGCGATCGCCCGGAGCCGGCGGGGCCTGGCCCGCGCCACCTCTGTCTCGCTCGGGACCCGGGGCCCGCGGCCTCGGTCCGGCGAGAAAAAACCTAGATACAGGATAGCAACCCATCGGCCGGTTCCCCGTAGGCGGCGATGTTCCTGCTCAGCGGGCTAGGCCGATGTGGCTAGCCCGCTGTCGGCTCGACGTCGAGGAGGAAACGGGAGGCCGTCCGATATCCCCGTCGGCCCTCCGTCCCCGACACTTCCTTCATGGGCCCGTACGACCACAGCGGTGGCGCCTCCACCCGGACGACGCCTGCGCCCGGCCGCCGGGTGAGGGTGGTGGTGGTGGACGACAACGCCGGGTTCCGCGAGTCGCTGCTCGCCCTGCTGGACGCCGGCGACCTCGACGTCGTCGGCGAGGCCCGCTCCGGCCCCGAGGCCCTGGAGCTCGTCCCGATGGTCGATCCCGACGTGGTGCTGATGGACGTGCGCATGCCGGACATGGACGGGATCCAGACCACCCGCCGGCTGAAGGAGCTCCATCCCGCGATCGGCATCGTCGCGCTGTCCGGACACGAGGACCAGGACATCGTCCGGGAGATGCTCGTGGCCGGGGCGTCCGGGTACGTCCTGAAGGACTCCGACGGCGACGAGATCCTGAACGCCGTCCTGCAGGCTGCTCTGGGCGGCGGCGTCCTCTCGCCCGAGGTCACCCCCAGGGTGATCGAGGAGCTCACCGAGGCCCTGGAGCGGGAGCGCCGCCGGACCAGGGAGCTCGAGGAAGCCCATGCGGCGCTGGTCGAGCGGGCCACGCAACGACACGAGCTGGTGGCCCGGCTCTCTCACGAGCTCCGCACCCCGGTCACGGTCATCCTCGGGATGGCCCAGACCCTGGCCAAGGCCGACGACGCCTTCCCACAACGCCAGGAGCTCCTGGACCGCATCGTCGAGCGCTCGGAGGCCCTGGCCCGGCTGGTCGAACGGTTCGAGCTCACGATCGACGCGGGGATGGCGGAGAAAGTGGACGTGGCGGCCATGGCCCGGGAGGTGGCGTCGCCGTATCCCCGGGTCCGTGTCATGGCGAAGGGCGGCCCGTTCGCGGCGACGCTCAGTCCGGTCGTCGGGCGAAGGATCCTCGGTGAGCTCGTGGCGAACGCGCTCGAGTTCTCACCGCCGGACGGGGCGGTGGCCGTCCAGGTCGCTCGAGGCAGCGCGGGCATCGATGTCCGCGTGGTGGACGGGGGGGCCGGGATCGAGCCCGCAGCCCGGGAGCGCATCTTCGGCTTCCTGGAGCAGCTCGAGGACCTGAACGTGCGGGTCCATCAGGGTCTGGGCTTCGGCCTGTCGCTCGCTCGCGGCGCGGCTCGTTCCATGGGCGGCGACGTGATCCTCGAGTCCTCGGGACCGGAGGGCTCGACGTTCCTGTGGACCATCGCCATCGAGGAATGACGCGCGGCGCCCGGCCGCTAGGCCAGGCGACGCATGTGGACGTTCAGGAGCAACCCCACCGCCGCGCAGTTGGTGAGGAACGAGCTCCCGCCGTAGGACACGAACGGGAGCGGGATCCCGGTGATCGGCATGATCCCGAGCGTCATCCCCACGTTCACGAACACCTGGATGGCCAGCATCGATGCGATCCCGGCGGCGAGATACGTCCCGAAGGGGTCCTTGGCTAACAGGGCGATCCTGACCGCTCGCCAGATGAGGAGGGCGAACAACAGCAGCACGAAGATGGCACCCACGAACCCGAACTCCTCCCCGATCACGGTGAAGATGAAGTCCGTGTGCTGCTCCGGCACGAAGTCCAGGTTCGTCTGCGTGCCCTTCAGATACCCGCGGCCGAACACGCCGCCCGAGCCGATCGCGATCTCCGCCTGGGTTCGGTTGTAGTCGCTTCGTTGCGGGTCGTTCTGGGGGTCGAAGAACGCGGTGAGCCGGGCGATCTGGTAGTCCTTCACCAGGCCGAGCTGCAGCGCCCCGAAGATCAGGACGATGGCCGTGAGCGCGAGCACCCCCAGGTGCCGGGCCCGGGCCCCCGCCACCACCAGGATCCCCACGAGGATCGCAACGAGCACGATCGACGTGCCGAGGTCGGGCTGGAGGAAGACGAGGAGCCCGGGGACCGCGGCGATCGCGGTCGCCCGATACAGGTCCTGGAGCGAGAGGTCGCTCGACCGCAGCTGCGACAGGAACGCGGCGAGCATGGCGACCAGCGCCAGCTTGGCCAGCTCGGAGGGAGCGAGCTGGAACCCGAACAGCTGGAACCACCGCTGGGACCCACGGATGGTCGTGCCGAGCGGTGTTCGGACCAGCACCAGCAACGCGAGGCTCGCCACGTAGACGATGCTGGCGTAGACCTTGACGAACCGGTAGTCGAAGCTCGCGGCCACCAGGATCACCACGATGCCCAGGGTCACGAAGGTCAGCTGCTTCTTGAGGTAGAACCCCGGGTCGATCCGCTGGGCGACGAGCGACGCGTGCGTCGCGGAGTAGATCGTGAACAGGCCAACGATCCCCAGGGCGAGCACCGTGACCAGCAGGACCGGGTCGAGGTGCCGGAGCGGCCGCCGTTCCGACAAGTACATCCTGGTGGCGACGAGGTCCATCAGTCCGTCACCCCACCGTTCGAGAATGTGTTGACGGGAAGGCCGTACAGCCCTTCGATGACCCGTCGCACGATGGGCGCCGCGGTGGTCGAGCCGTGTCCGCCCTGCTCGACCAGGGCCACCACGACGTACTGCTTGCCTTGCGCTTGGGTCATGGCGGCGAACCACGAGTAGTCCTGCTGGCCGAACACCTGGGCCGTGCCGGTCTTGCCGGCCACCTGGACCTGCGAAAAGGGGAACCCGACGAACGCCGAGGCCGCCGTCCCCTGGACCGGGACCTGGGTCAGGGCCTGGCGGACGTACTCGATCTGCGCCTGGAGGAACGGCATGCGGTGGCACTGGGCGTGCCACGAGTGGAGGACGTGGCCGTCCGCTTCCTGGGCCCGCAGGAAGACGTGGGGCACGCAGGCCCGGCCATCGTTCTGGATCGCCGCATATGCCGCGGCGAGCTGGAGCGGGGTGACGAGCGTGTCGCCCTGCCCGATCGACATGTTGATGAAATCGCCGGGGAACCACTGGCCATCGGGGAAGGACTTCGGGTACTGCTTGTGGATCGCCGACTTCCATGCTGCGTTCGGTACCCGGCCGTCCTGCTCGAACGGCAGGTCGATGTTGGTGGGCCGGCCGAACCCGAAGGCCTGGAGGTCCCGTTGGATCTGCTCGACCGGGGGGTCGGTCGGCGGGTAATAGCGCCGCCAGTACTCGTACCCGATGGGGTAGAAGACGGTGTCGCACGAGTCGTACAGGGCCTTGGCCAGCGTCATGGATCCCAGGTTCGCCGTGGTCCAGTTGTGGAACACCTCGTGCAGGGGGTCCTCCGGCACGTCCCATGAGGGCGGGCAGGGGTAGTAGTTCGTGGTCGACACGATCCCTCGTCGCAGGGCGGAGAGAAGGACGAACGGCTTGTACGTGGACCCCGGCGGGTACAGGCCCTGGGTGGCTCGGTCCAGGAGCGGATAGCCCTTCGCCGCGCCGAACCTTCGCTCGTACTCGCCCGTGCTCATGCTCCGGACGAACAGGGAGGGGTCGAAGGATGGCGCGGAGGCCAGCGCCTTGATGGCGCCGGTCGCCGGATCCATCACCACGACGGCTCCACCGTTCGCTTGGAAGTCACGCCCGGTCGCCGAGTCGAAGACCCCGTGCGCGTACTGGAGGCCGAGGTTCAGGCTCTCCTCGGCGATCTTCTGGGCCTCCGTGTCGATGGTGAGGACGACGTCCTGGCCCGGGACCGGCAGCTGTTCGCCGATCTCGCCGAGGTTCTGCCCGGCCGAGTTGACTCGGTACTTGATGACGCCTTCCGTTCCCCGGAGGAAGGGCTCGTACTGGGACTCCACACCGGTGACGCCGACTTCGTCGCCGGGGCGGTAGCCGGCGAACGCCGCATCCTTCAGCTGCTGGGGGCTGATCTGTCCCAGATACCCGAGGACGTGGGCGCCGAGGCTTCCCTCCGGGTAGACGCGGACGGGCTCCGCGACGACCGCGACACCCGGAAACTGCCTCTCGTGCTCGCGGATGTAGAAGTCGATGCGCTTGCCGACGTCGGCTTCGACCGGGACCGGCTGGTACACGTAGTACCGGGGGTCCTCGACCCGTGCGGCGAGCTCCTCAGCCGGCACGCCGAGCAGCTTGGACAGCTGGTAGAGCTCGTCCTCCAGGTACGACCCGGCCGCCTGCTTGTTCACGGTGACCACCAGGCTCACTCGGTTCTTCACGAGGAGGTTGCCCTGGTCGTCAAGGATCCGCCCTCGCGGCGCGGGGATGTCCATGAGCCGCACGGCGTTCTGCTTCGCCTGATCGCGGAACTGGCCCGCCGCAAGCACCTGGAGGAACCACAGTCGCGTGGTGAGCGCGGCGAACATGAACGCCACGAGCGCGGCGAACACCTTCAGTCGCAGCCCGGTCCGGCCCTCGGTCACGGATCCGTCACCACCGCACCACGCGCTGCGAGCGCGATGCCTCGGCCGCCCGTCGAAGGACCGGGTACACGAGCGGGGTCAGGATGGCGTTGTACACGGCCGACAGCGCGGCCACCCGGAACAGGTACAGGGCCGTGCTGTCGAACTGTCCGAGCAGGAAGGACACGAGCCCGTAGAACAGGACCCCGCAGAAGGTCCCGGCGGCCACGACGAAGACCGGAAGCACTGGTGAGGGGCTGACGACGTATTGGCGGAGGAGCCCTACCGCATAGCCGAGCAAGGTGAGGGTGAGCGCGGTGATGCCCTTGGGCTGGTTCAGCATGAAATCCTGGGCCATCCCGCCGGCGAAGCCGGTGATCGCGCCCGACGACGGCCCCTCCAGCATGGCGAACACGATCGTCAGCAGGTACATGAGCTCGGGGCGCGCGCCGAGCAGGCGGACGTCGGCGAAGACCGTGGTCTGGAGGAGCAACGCCGTCACGATCACTGCTGCAAGGGTGAGGAACCGGCGCACGGGCCAGGCTACCTCGACCCACTCGAAAGGACCACCAAGACGATGTCGAGGCTCGAGAAGTCGACGGCCGGCGAGACGGTGATGAACTTCTCCAGTGCAGCGACGTCGGGAACCACGTGGGACACGGTCCCGATGAGGATGCCGGGCGGATAGAGGCTCTGGGCAACGCCGGGGATCCGGTAGCCGGCCGTGACGACCTGCTCCCCCGCCTGGACCTCGGTGCTCGTGTCCACCAGCCCCATCTTCATGTCCTGGTCTCCCTGACCGGTGAGCAGGCCGGTGGTCCTGGAGATCTCCAGCCGCCCCGCGACCGACGAGTCGGGATCGACCATGAGCTGCACGATCGAGGAGTCCGGAGCGACGCGGATCACGTGGCCCACCAGGCGCTTGCCGCTCGCGACGACCGGCAGGTCAAGCTTGACCCCCTGGTTCGAACCCTTGTTGATCATGATGGTCCACTCGAAGTTCGAGACGCCGCTCGCGATCACCTGCGCCGCCGTGGTCCGCACGTTCGGACCGAGGCTCTGGGTCACCTCGAGCAGCGCCTCCAGCTCGTGGAGGCGCTGCTCGTCCGTGACCCCCGTGGCCACCTGGGACTCGAGCTCGGCGATACGGTCCTTCAATCGCTCGCGCTCCGCCCGGATGGCGGGCAGGTGGACCATGGTGGAGAAGAAGTTGCCGATCGGATGCGTGATCTTGGACACGACCTCCTGCAGCGGGCTGATCACCGTGAGCGCGACGCGTCCCAAGCTGGCGAGCGGACCGTTCTCGCCTTCGCGGTAGTCGACCGTGATCGTGAGCAGGGACACCGAGACGAGCGCCACCACCACGAGCCTCGCGCTTCGAGCTCTGGTCGGGAGGGCCATCCCGCTACCTGCGGGACGGGCTCACCAGGACCCGCTGGAGCACCTCGAACTCCTCCAGGCAGCGGCCGGACCCGATGGCCACGGAGGAAAGCGGGTTCTCGGCGATGTGGATGGGCATGCCGGTTTCGTGCCGAAGTCGCTTGTCCAGGCCCCGGAGCAACGCGCCGCCGCCGGTGAGCACGATCCCCTTGTGCATGATGTCTCCCGCCAGCTCGGGCGGCGTTCGGTCAAGGGTGGACTTGATGGCATCGATGATCGCGGTCACCGGCTCGTCGATGGCCTGACGGATCTCGCTGTCGGAGATCTGGATGGTCTTGGGCAGGCCGCTCACCAGGTCTCGTCCGGGGATCTCCGCGATCAGCTCCTCCTGCATGGGGTACACCGACGCCACGGCGAGCTTGATCGCTTCGGACGTTCGCTCCCCCAACAGGAGCGAGTACTCCTTCTTCACATAGCTGATGATGGACTCGTCGAGCTCGTCGCCGCCGATCCGAAGGCTGGTGCTGGTGACGATGCCGCCGAGCGAGATGACCGCGACCTCCGTGGTTCCACCGCCGATGTCCACGATCATGTTGCCGGTGGGCTCGTGGATGGGAAGGCCCGCGCCGATGGCCGCGGCCATGGGCTCCTCGATGATGTACGCCCGGCGCGCGCCCGCCGCGATCGTGGCCTCCTCGACGGCGCGCTGCTCGACGCCGGTGCATCCGGAGGGAACGCACACGACGACCCGCGGCTTGGCCAGGAGGCGGCGCTTGTGGACCCGCTGGATGAAGTACCGAAGCATCTTCTCCGTGACGTCGAAGTCGGCGATGACGCCGTCCTTCAGTGGACGCACGGCCTGGATGTGGCTCGGCGTCCGGCCGATCATCCGCTTGGCCTCGTTGCCGACCGCGACGATGGCCCCGGTGAGCGTGTTCACGGCGACCACGGAGGGCTCGTTCAACACGATCCCGTTATGCCGAACGTAGACGAGCGTGTTCGCGGTCCCCAGGTCGACTGCCATGTCCTGCCCCAGGAACCCAAAAACGCCTTCGGCGCCAAGGCCTCGCCGGCGCTCCGGCGTGGGAAGTCTGCGTTGAACCCTCTCGGCCATGGGATTCGCGCCCTGTTCTACAGGAACGGAGCGAGGTATGGCAACCCGAGGCACGCGAGGCCGGAACGCGGGGATGCCGTAACCCGCAATACGGGAGTAGGGTCACAGGTGTCGATGATCATCGCTCGCGCGGGGGAAGGGGCGCGGTGGCGGTAGCCATCCTGTTTCCCGGACAGGGATCGCAGTTCCCCGGCATGGCCGACCCGTGGACCGAACACGCGGCCGGGCACGCGGTGCTCGAGGAAGCCTCGGAGGCCATGGGCCGTGACGTGGTCGCAGGTTGCCGCGACGAGCAAGCCCTGTCCACCACCGAATTCGTGCAACCTGCCCTGCTCGCCTGCGACGTCGCGGCGAGCAGGGTCCTGGAGGCCCAGGGGGTGGCGTTCGGGGCCGCGGCCGGCCACTCGCTCGGCGAGTTCGCCGCGCTCGTGGCCGCCGGCGTCCTCGACCTCGTCCCCGCCCTGGAGGCCGTGGTCACTCGGGGACGGGCCATGCAGAGGGCCGCGGAGGAGCGTCCGGGAACCATGACCGCGCTGATCGGCGTGGGATCCGATGAGGCCGCCGAGATCTGCGAGGTGGCCGGCCGGGGCGACGTCCTGGCCGTCGCCAACGAGAACGCGTCGAACCAGGTGGTGCTGTCGGGATCGGTGCCCGCCATCGAGCGGGCCGAGGAGGCGGCGAAGAGCCGCGGCGTGAAGGCGATCCGGCTGAAGGTTGCGGGGGCGTTCCACTCCCCGCTCATGCAACCGGCCGTGGAGCCGATCCGGGCCGCATTGGCGGGGCTCGAGTTCCGGGAACCCCGGTTCCCCATCGTGGCCAACGTCTCCGGACGGTTCGTGGGCGATCCGGCGGCGCTCCGCGATGGGCTGTCCCGCCACGTGGTCTCGCCGGTTCGATGGGAGCGCTCGATGCAGGCGCTCGGGGGGGCCGGCTTCGACGCGTTCGTCGAAGCCGGCCCCGGCAAGGTGCTCTCGAAGCTGGTGAAGCGGGAGTTGCCGGGCGTCAGCGTGACGGCGGTCGGTTCTCCGCAGGAGGCCGAGGACTTCGCCCGCTTCATCTCCGAGGGCGTCGCGTCGTGAGCCGCACGGAGCAAGACCCGGACGAAAGCTCGGGGGAGTCCGCCGGGCTTCCGATCACGCTCGATCGTGTCACCGGCGAGTGGCAGGTTGCGCGTCCTCCCCCCGGTCGGGTTTCGCGCGGGGCACGAGTGGGTGGAAGCGGGCCAGCCTGTGGCCCGTGTCGAGCATGGGGGGTCCGCCGACGATATCCTCGCTCCCATGCATGGACGGATGGGAGGGGTGCTGGGTCGCGACGGGCAGCCCGTGAAGGCGGGCGAACCCGTCGCCTGGATCGAACTCGGAGGGGAACCATCCACGTGAGCGGGCGACGCCACGCCACGATCGCCGGCGTCGGGTCGGCGCTCCCCGACCGCGTCGTCCCGAACGCGTTCTTCGAGTCGATCCTCGACACGAGCGACGAATGGATCCGCCAGCGGACCGGCATCAGGGAACGTCGGTTCGCCGCCGACGGCCAGACGACGTCGGACCTGGCAACCGCGGCGACCCGGTCGGCCCTCGACGCCGCCGGCATCGCCCCCGACCAGCTCGACCTGATCATCTGCGCCACCCTTACGCCCGACACGCCCATCCCCGCGGCGGCGGTGTGGACGCAGCGCAAGCTGGGGATCGGGTGCCCGGCGTTCGACGTCAACGCGGCCTGCGCAGGGTTCTCGTTCGGGCTGTCCACGGGAGCGGCGTTCATCGAGTCCGGGGCGGCCGAGACCGTCGCGGTCATCGGCGCCGAGGTGCTGTCGCGGGTCCTGGACCTCACCGACCGGAGCACCTGCGTACTGTTCGGCGACGGGGCCGGTGCCGTGGTCCTTCGGCCTTCGGACGCGCCCGGGCTCATCGGCTCGGTCCTCGGAACCGACGGGAAGGCCGCGGAGATCCTGCTCATCCCGGCGGGCGGCTCGGCCCGGCCGGCCACGCCGGAGACCGTCGCCCGCCGTGAGCACAACATCCAGATGCCGTCGGGCCGCGAGGTCTTCAAGCGCGCCGTCACCGAGATGGCCAGCGCGTGCCGGGAGCTGCTCGACAAGTCCGGGTACGAGGCCGGCGACGTCGACGTGCTGATCCCCCACCAGGCCAACTCGCGGATCATGATCGCCGTGGCCGAGCGCCTGGGGATCGGCCTGGACCGCGCGGTGGTCGACGTGGAGCAGATCGGTAACACGTCGGCGGCCTCCATCCCCATCGCCCTGGACCGGGCGTGGCGGGCCGGCCGGATCGCGCCGGACGCGCTGATCCTCCTGACCTCGTTCGGCGCCGGCCTCGCATGGGGGGCGAACCTCCTTCGGTGGACGGCACCCGAACCGGCGTCGTGAAGGTCGCCGTCGTCACCGGGGGCTCCCGGGGCATCGGTCGAGCCTGCGCCGAGGCCCTGGCCGGATCGGGATGGACGGTGGCCGTGGGCTACCGGACCAGCGACACCGACGCCAAGGAGACGCTCGACGCGATCCAGGCCGCCGGCGGGGCCGGCGGGATCGTCAAGCTCGACATCCTCGACGAGGCCTCCGTCACGGAGGCGTTCCGCGAGGTGGGCGAGACGCTCGGTCCCGTCACGGGCTTGGTCAACAACGCCGGCTACTCCCGCGACGGGTTGATGCTCAAGTACTCCATGGAGGAGTTCGATCGGACCATGAACACCAACGTCCGCGGAACGTACCTATGCTCGCAGGCCGCGCTTCGAAGCATGCTCCGAGCCCGATGGGGTCGCATCGTGAACATGTCGTCCGCGGTGGCGCTCCACGGCAATCCGGGGCAGACCGCGTACGCCGCATCGAAGTCGGCGCTCATCGGCATCACGAGGTCGCTGGCCCGGGAGGTGGGGGGCAAGGGGGTCACCGTGAACGCCATCTGCCCCGGCCTGCTCGACACCGAGATGACCTCACACCTGACCGAGCAGGCTCGAGCCTATTACGTCGACCAGACCCCCCTCCGGCGCGCCGCCCACCTCGAGGAAGTGGCCGCGGTGGTCCGGTTCCTGATGTCGGACGACGCGTCGTACGTGAACGGCGTGACGATCCCCGTGGACGGCGGGCTCACGGCCTAGTCGCCCGGGCCCCGCTCCCTCTAGAGTTTGCCGAGCGCCGAGAAGAGCCAAGGAGGAAGGATGGACAAAGGAGAGATCGAGGCCCGGGTCCGTAAGGTCCTGTCGGAGCAGCTGGCCGTGGACGAGGGCCAGGTGACTCCCGACGCGCGGTTCGCCGAGGACCTGAACGCGGACTCGCTCGACCTCGTGGAGGCCGTCCTCGCCCTCGAGGAGGAGTGGAACATCGAGATCCCCGAGGAGGAGATGGACGGCGTGAAGACCGTGGGCCAGGCCGTCCAGCTCGTGGCCTCCAAGCTCGGTGTCGAGCTGAGACGCAAGGTCGTGATCACCGGCATCGGGCCGGTCACGCCGATCGGGATCGGCGTGGATGACTTCTGGGCCGGCGCGACCTCGGGCCGGAGCGGGATCCACAGGATCACGCTGTTCGACCCTTCCGACCTCCCGGTGACGCTGGCGGGAGAGGTCGACGGGTTCGACGTCTCGAGCTGGCTGGACGTCAAGGAGGCTCGGCGGACCGCCCGGTTCGTTCACTTCTCCATCGCGTCGGCCAAGCTGGCCTGGGAGGATGCAGGACGGCCCGAGATCAAGGCGGACCGGGGCGGCGTCGTGTTCGCCACCGGCATCGGCGGGATCGAGTGGCTGTTGAACCAACACAAGGTGTTGCTGGAGAAGGGGCCGGGGCGAGTGAGCCCGTTCATGGTCCCCGCGCTCATGGCCAACGCCGCAGCCGGCCACATCGCGATGGTGTTCGGCCTGATGGGGCCGAACTTCTGCACCGTGTCGGCCTGCGCGTCGGGCGCGCACGGGGTCGGCGAGGGGTACCGGATGATCCGGGACGGGATGCTCGACCTGGCGATCGTCGGTGGCTCCGAAGCGGCGACACTCCCGCTCACCGTGGCCGCCTTCGCCCAGATGACGGCGCTGACGAAGAACCCGGATCCCGAGACCGCGAGCCGCCCGTTCGACGCCGAGCGCGATGGGTTCGTGCTCTCCGAGGGCGCGTGCGCGCTGATCCTCGAGTCCGATGAAGGGGCGAAGGCACGGGGGGCCAAAGTGTACGCGGAGGTCGTGGGCTACGGCGCTTCCGACGACGCCTTCCACATCACGGCACCCGATCCCAAGGGCTCGGGGGCGGCGCTCGCCATCCGTCTCGCCCTGCAAGACGCCGGCGAGGAGCCCTCGGCGGTGGACTACGTCAACGCCCACGGCACGTCGACGCCGCTGAACGACGCCTCCGAGACCGCGGCCCTCAAAGCTGCTTTGGGCGACGAGGTGGCGCACGAGGTGGCGGTGTCATCGACGAAGTCGATGACCGGACACACGATGGGCGCGGCCGGGGCGGTCGAGGCCGCGGTGTGCGCGTTGGCCATCCAGAACGGCGTCATCCCCCCGACTATCCACTACAAGACGCCGGACCCCGACTGCGACCTGGACTACGTGCCGAACGAGGCGCGACAGGCCGACGTCCGTCTGGCCATCTCCAACTCCTTCGGGTTCGGCGGGCAGAACGCCGTCCTCGCCATCCGCCGCCCCTCCTGACGCGGCGTCGCGCGCTCAGGGCGTGAACGTCCGGTAGTAGGGCGCGCCGTCGAGCACGGCGCGGGTGGCCGTGCCGTCGATGATGGTGTCGAACCGGATCCGCCGGGGCGACCAACCCTCGGCGCCCACCCGGAACCGACCGTCGGGCAACGGGACGAGCTCCCAGTCCTCCTCGCCCCATCCCCAGATGAACCGGAGCGATCCGCGGCGAGGAAGGATCCGGAAGTTCGAGTACCACGGGTTGTGCGACCGCCAATGGCCCGAAAGGGCCTCCCAGCCCTCCGGCTTCTGAAACGTGGTCGGTCCCGCGTAGCGATCGTTCCCCCACCACCGGTCGCCGTGGGTCACGTGGGTCACGTCGTCCCCCTCGCGCTCGAAGGACAGGGGGAACCGCTCTAAGTCACTGTGATCGACGACGAACCGGTCGCCCTTCTGCCGCACAAGCGCTACCGGCTCGCGCGGGCCCGCCAAGAGCAACCGGCCCCCGTCGGCGATGAGCGTGAGCTCCCCATACTCCGAGCGATACCTGCCGGCGTACTCCTCGGCCCCGTCCACGCGGTCGAGTGGCTCGGGATCGGGGATTTCGGGCAGCGGTTCGCGCCTCGACCACGTCGACAGGGTCTGCAAGGCGAAGCGAGCGGTCGGCCCGCGGATCGCGTCCGCGTTGGTCAGGACGATGACCCCCGACGCCGTCGGCCGGATGCATCTCCATCCACGCCGAGAATCCGACGGTCGACCCCGTGTGCCCGATGCACCTGTGACCGTCCACGGTGGTGGTCTTCAACCCGTATCCGTAGAGCTCGCCCGGAGCGTCCGGGTCTTCGGCAGCGCGCTGTGTCATTAGGGAGAAGCTCCGCTCGGTGAGCAGCGGGTCGCCGCCCGCGAGGAGCATGCGGATGTAGGCGCACATGTCCCCTGCCGTGGAGCAGATCGTGCCGTCCGCCGTCGCGCTCTCGATCCACGGGGCCGGGACCAGCCCCTGGCTGGGGTGCCGGGGCCGGTCGTCGAACGGTGGCACGTGCCCGGTGGCGCTCCGGCTCCTCGTCTCCGGCGTGGTGATCGGGTCGGTCAATGTCATCCGGAGCGGGTCGAGGACCCGGGTCCGCACAAGCCGCCACCACGGTTTCCCCGCAATGGCTTCCAGGACCAGGCCCAGCGCCTTGTAGCCGGCGTTGGAATAGTGGAACCGGGTCCCCGGGGCGAATCCCACCTCCGTCTCGCGGAGTGCCCAGAGCTCGTGCACGGCCTCGCCGGTGAAGTCCCGGCCCGTCGGGAGCCCTGACGTGTGAGTCAGGAGGTGGTGCGGGGTGATGGGCCCGGACGGCGATCGGACGTCGAACCAGGGCAGGTACTGGGTGACCGGCGCGTGGAGATCGAGCCGGCCCGCCTCGTGCTCCTGGAGGACCGCGATGGCCGTGAACGACTTGCTGATGGAGCCAATCTGGAAGAGGTGCTCGGGACGGACCGGCTCGCGGGCGGCGAGGTCCGCATGACCGTCGGTGACCACTCCGAGCGGACCGTCACGGCTCGTGAGGCCGACCGCGACCCCCGGCGCCTGGATGGTCTGGAGATGGCGTTCGACGAACCGGTGGACGTGGGCGACGGGATCCGCCGTCTCGCCCATTCCCGGCTTATCCGAAGAAGAGCTTCAGCTCGCGCTCGGCGGACTCGGGCGAGTCGCTCCCATGCACCAGGTTCTCCGTGATGATGAGGCCGAAGTCGCCGCGGATCGTCCCAGGCGGAGCGAGCGCGGGGTCGGTGGGACCCATGAGGGAGCGGAGCACGGGGACGGCTCGCTCCCCCTCCACCCGAGCCACGACCACCGGGCCTGAGCCGATGAACCCGACGAGCTCGTCGAAGAACGGCTTCTCCCGATGCTCCCCGTAGTGCTCGTCGGCCGTGGCCCGATCGATCGTCGTCATCCGCATCTCGGCGACGCGCAGGCCCTTGGCCTCGACCCGCCGCAGGACCTCACCGATCAACCCGCGTCGCACGGCGTCGGGCTTCACGATGAGCAGCGTCGACTCCACGGCCACGATCAGGATGCCTTTCCGAGCGCCCGGCGAGCGTCCGCGACAGTATAGAGAGAGCCCGTCGCCAGGATGAGGTCGTCCGCTCCCGCGCTGTCCCTCGCGGCCTGGAGCGCCTCCTCCACCGAGCCGAACGTCTCCACCGGGACCCCGGCTCGTTCCAGAGCCTGGGCCATCCGGGTCGCGTCGCCCGATCGCGCACTGGCGTTGCGAGCGGCATACGATCGGTCTGCCAGAGGGGCGAGGGCAGCCACGATGCCGTCCACGTCCTTGTTCGCCGACACAGCGATGACCAGGTGCAGCCGGTTCCACGTGAAGGCCTCCGTGAGGGCCGACGCGAGCGCCTCCGCCCCGGCGGGGTTGTGCGCGCCGTCGAGGACGATCGCCGGCCGGCGGGCCACCACCTCCAACCTCCCGGGGGAGCTGACCGCCGACAGTGCCGAACGGACGGCGTTCGGCGACAGCGCTTTCTCCAGGAACGACTCCACCGCAACGATCGCCGCGGCCGCGTTCCTGGCGGCGTGCTCGCCGAAGAGCCCGAGGGGAACTTCCTCGTAGCGGTCGAAGAGGCCCCGGACGGTGATGACGCTGTCCCCCGACGGACCGTCGGCGGTCCTCCACGGCGAAGTCGCGTCCCTCGTACCGCAGGCGGGCCTCGAACGCCTCGCACCGGCCATCGATCACTCGGAAGGCTTCGGGGGGTTGCTCCCGGCACACCACCACCTTGCCCGGTTTCACGATGCCGGCCTTCTCCGCCGCGATCTGCTCCACCGTGGAGCCGAGCTCGGGGTGATCGACCGCGATGGGGCAGATCACGGCGACGTCGCCGGCCACGAGGTTGGTGGCGTCCCACGCGCCGCCCATCCCAACCTCGAAGACGGCGAGCGACACCGGCCTGTCCGAGAACCACACGAACGCGAGCGCCGTGAGCGCCTCGAAGTACGTGACCCGCTCGCCCTTGGCGTCCACGAGCAGGAAGTACGGGAGCAGCCGCTCGTACTCCTCGGCGAACTCCTCTTCGGAGATGGGCTCTCCGCACACCGAGATCCGCTCCGTCACCGAGTGCAGGTGCGGCGAGGTGTACAGGCCCGCCTTGAGTCCGTGCGCGCAGGCGAGGTCCGCGATGAGGCGGGCCGTGGTGGTCTTGCCGTTCGTCCCGGTGACATGGATGGTCGGGTAGGTGAGCTGCGGGTCGTCGAGCAGCTCGGCCAGCGCCGTGATCCGGGCCAGGTTCGGGACCATGCGCTCGGGCTGCCGGCCATCCAGCTCCGCCAGCGCTTCGTCGAATCGCACGGCCGTGTCAGGACGACGCGAGCGTCGTCTCGACGGCGAACGCGTCGGCCTCGACCGTCTCCAGGCTCTCGATGTTGCCGGCCTCCCGGAGGTCGGCCGCGACGGCCTCGAGGATGCCCAACCGCTCCGGCGTGTCGCGGACGACCACGCGCTCGACCCTGGCCCGCAGCGACTGCTTGTTCATGGCCTTGAACTTGCGAACCTCCCCCAGGACGGCGGCCGCCACGTCGAGGACCGCCGGATCGGCTCCCTGGGCCGCCCCGGCCAGCTCCGCCCCGGACGGCCACGGGGCGAGGTGCACCGAGCCCTCCCGCCACCACGACCAGACCTCCTCGGTCACGTAGGGCAGGAACGGCCGAACATCCGAAGGAGCACGGACAGGGCGGCGCGAAGCGCCGACACGGACGACCCGGCCGCGTCGGCGCCGCGCGCCCCGTACGCCCGTCCCTTGACAAGCTCCAGGTAGTCGTCGCAGAAGCTCCAGAAGAAGCGCTCGGTGATCTCGAGGGCCCGGGCATGGTCGTAGCCCTGGAACGCCCGGGTGGCCTCGTCGACGGCCTCGGTCAGCTGCCGCAGCATCGATCGATCGACCGCCTCGGTCACGGCCCCGTCCGTCGCCTCGATCGAGAGCACGAACCTCGACGCGTTCAGGACCTTGATGGCCAGCCGGCGCCCCACCTTGATCTGGCTCTCGTCGAACGCGGTGTCGGCCCCCAGGCGCGCGCTCGCCGCCCAGTACCGGACGGCGTCCGCCCCGTACTGCTCGAGGAGCGGCATGGGCGTGACCACGTTCCCCTTCGACTTCGACATCTTCTTGCGCTCGGGGTCCAGGACCCACCCGGAGATGGCCGCGTTGGTCCACGGGAGCGAGTCGTGCTCCAGGTGCGACTTCAGCACCGTGTAGAACAGCCAGGTCCGGATGATGTCGTGGCCCTGTGGCCGAAGGTCCATGGGGAACACCCGGCCGAACAGGTCGTCGTCCTCGCACCACCGTCCGGCGATCTGGGGCGTGAGCGAGGAGGTCGCCCAGGTGTCCATGACGTCGGGATCGCCCACGAACCCGCCGGGCGCGCCGCGCTGATCTGCCGTGAAGCCGTCGGGGAACGTCGCTCGAGGGGTCGATCGGCAGGCGATCCTCCGGCGCGAGCAGCGGGTGCTCGTGGTCGGGCTCGCCCCGCTCGTCGAGGGCGTACCACACGGGAACGGCACGCCGAAGAACCGCTGGCGGCTGACGCACCAGTCCGAGTTCAGGCCCTCCACCCAGGACTCGTAGCGGGCCCGCATGTGCTCGGGGTGCCAGTGGAGCTCGCGGCCCCGCTTCACCAGGTCCTCCCGGAACTCCAAGGGTCTTCACGAACCACTGGCGGCTGGAGATGATCTCGAGGGGCCGTTCGCCCCGCTCGTAGAACTTCACGACGTGCCGGACGGGCTTGGGATCGCCGACGAGGTGGCCGGACTCGGCGAGGAGCTCGGCGATCCGCTTCCGGGCTCGCGTGGCGAAGAGCCCGGCCAACTCCGATTGCGCCCGGTTGGCGGCCTCGGGATCTCGCGACTCCCACCCCGGCTGGCCCCACCGCGGCGGCGCGATGGTGCCGTCGCGCTGCACCACGACCCGCGTGGGAAGCGAGAGCTCCTTCCACCAGGTCACGTCGGTGATGTCGCCGAACGTGCAGATCATGGCGATGCCGGTCCCCTTCTCCGGGTCGGCCAGCCGGTGCGCCACGATGGGGACGGGCGCCTGGAAGAGCGGGGTCAACGCCGCTTGCCCACGAGGTCCCGGAAGCGCTCGTCCTCGGGATTCACCACGAGCGCCACGCATGCCGGGATCAGCTCGGGGCGCGACGTCTCGATCTCGACCGAGCCGCCGTCCTCGAGCTCGAAGGACACGCGGTGGTACGTCCCGTCCACCTCGCGGTCCTCGATCTCCGCCTGGGCCACCGCGGTGCGGAAGTCGACGTCCCACATCGTGGGGGCCTCCGCCTGGTATGTGAGGCCGCGGGCCAGCAGGCGGAGGAACGCTCGCTGCGACGCCCGGCGCGAGCGCTCGTCGATCGTCGCGTAGGTCATCGACCAGTCAACCGACAGCGCCAGCCGGCGGAACAGCTCCTCGAACGCCCGCTCGTCCTCAGCGGTCAGGCGGCCGCAGAGCTCGACGAAGTTGGGCCGCGACACCGCGACCGGCTCGCCGTTCGGGCGCTCCAGCGTCCGGGTCGAAGTTCGGGTCGAAGGGGAGCGACGGGTCGCACCGGACGCCGAAGTAGTTCTGGACCCGTCGTTCGGTCGGCAGCCCGTTGTCGTCCCACCCCATGGGGTAGAAGACCATCTTGCCGGCCATCCGCTGGAACCGGGCGATCACGTCGGTGTGCGTGTAGGACATGACGTGGCCGACGTGGATGTAGCCGCTCACGGTGGGCGGCGGCGTGTCGACGGCGTAGATCTCCTCGCGGGACCTCGACCGGTCGAAGCGATAGGTGCCGGCGGACTCCCACCGCTCGCCCCACGTGGCTTCGAGTCCCTCGACGCTCGGCTTCTCGGGCACGGCCATGCCGCGGAGTCTACGGGATGCTCCCGCGGGGCCGGACCGTGCGGACGATAGACTCGCTTGCCGTGAAGACGTGCGGATCTGCGGCGCCAGAACCAGCCGGGGCCCGCTTCTGTGCGGCGTGCGGCGCCTCCTTGACCCGCGCGTGCCCCCGCTGCGGGTCGGAGGTTCCCGAGGGCGCCCGGTTCTGCCCCGCGTGCGGCAGCCCGGTCGGCGAGCCCACGGCCGCGCCGCCGGCCAGGAACGGCGCATCGTCACGATCCTGTTCGCCGACGTGACGGGCTCGACCACCCTGGGCGAGCGGCTCGATCCCGAGCGAGCTGCGCGAGGTCATGGCCGCCTACTTCGCCGCGATGCGCGAGGAGATCGAGGCCGAGGGCGGCACGGTCGAGAAGTTCATCGGCGACGCCGTGATGGCGGCGTTCGGCGTCCCGACCGCGCACGAGGACGACCCGGCCGCGGCGCTCCGGGCCGCGCTGCGCGATGCGCCGGCGGCTCGAGGCGGTGAACCGCGACCTGCGAGCGCGACCACGGCGTCACGCTGGAGATGCGCGTCGGCGTGAACACCGGCGAGGTCCTCGCGACCGACCGAGCCGCGGCCCGGGTGAACCGATGGTCACGGGTGACGCGGTCAACACCGCGGCGCGGCTGCGAGCAGCCGCCGAACCCGGGCAGGTGGTGGTCGGCCGAGCGGACGGCCCGGGCGGCGCGCGGCTTCCGGTTCGAGGAGCGTCGGGCGCGCTCGAGCTCAGGGGCAAGGCCGAGCCGGTCCGCGCGTCCGCGTGCTCGGACGAGACGACCGGCCGCCCGAGCGCGGGCGTCCCGGGCCTGCGGGCGCCGATGGTCGGACGGGACGAGGAGCTCGACGCTGCTCCGAGCCGTCTTCGACCGGTCGCGCGCCGAGCGCCGGCCGCACCTCGTCACGATCTACGGCGACGCCGGGGTCGGCAAGAGCCGGCTGACCGCCGAGTTCCTCGGTGGGCCGAGTGCCGCGACCGCCCGCCGCCGTCGTGCGGGGCCGGTGCCTTCCGTACGGCGACGGCGTCACGTACTGGCCGCTCGCGGAGATCCTGAAGGCCAGGCGCGGCGTCCTCGACACCGATCCGCCCGACGTCGCGCTCGAGCAGGATCCGCGTGATGGCGGCAGCGAGCTCCTGACCGAGGAGGTCACGCCCGACCCCGCGCGCGCCACCGCGGCGCTCGCCTACACGGTCGGTGTCGAGGATCCCGACGCGTCGCGTTCCAGACGCTCGACCGCGGGAGGTCCAGACGAAGACGCACGCGGCGTGGCGATCCTTCTTCTCGGCGCTCGCCGGATCCGGCCGTCGTCGCTGTCATCGAGGACATCCACTGGGCGGACCCGCGCTGCTCGATCTGCTCGAGGAGCTTGCGGAGCGGGTCGGCGGACCGGTGTTGTTCGTGTGCCCCGCCCGGCCGGAGCTGACGAGCGCCGGCCGGGTTGGGGCGGCGGCCGGCGCAACTTCTCAGTCGGTGTCGCTGGACCCGCTGTCCGCGCGAGGACGCCGACCGGCTCGTCGGATTCCTGCTCGCGATCGATGACCTCCCGGACACGGTGCACGCCACGGATCCTGGAGCGGGCCGAAGGAAACCCGTTCTTCCTGGAGGAGATCATCCGTAAGCTGATCGACGAGGGACGCATCATCCGCGACGGGACCGGTGGCGGGCTGCCGTCGGACATCGGGGAGATCGCGATCCCGGACACCGTCCAGGGGGTGCTGGCAGCGCGGATCGACCTGCTCGAACCGAAACAGAAGCGGGTGCTCCAGGGCGCCGCCGTCGTGGGACGGGTGTTCTGGCCGGGCTCGGTGCTCCGCCTGTTGAACGGGCGAGGCCTCGACCTCGATGACACGCTGGGCCAAGCTGGAGGACCGTGAGCTCGTGCTGTCCCGCCTGGGCTCCGCGGTCGCCGGGGAGCCCGAGTACATCTTCAAGCACGTGCTCACGCGTGACGTGGCCTACGAGAGCCTCCCCAGCCGGGAGCGGGCGCCGGCCACGCGGCGGTGGCCGAGTGGATCGAGGAGACGGCCGGCGAGCGTCGCGGCGAGTTCGTCGGAGCTGCTCGCCTACCACTACGCGAGCGCATCGCCGAGTCGGCGGGCGCCGGGACGATGCCGGAGCTCCCCGGAGGGCGTTCGAGCGCCTCGGATGGCAGGCCTCCAGCGAGCGCCGATGCAAGCGTCTGGAGGACGCCCGCCGCCGGACCGCTGTGGACAAGGCCGCCGCGCTCGCGATCGGGCGCTGGACGATCGCGAGCGATCCGATCGAACGCTCGTGGCCCTGGGCGACGCGATTCCTCAACGACTACGTCGGAGACCTCGCGTATACGTACTTCCGCGAGGCCGCCGAGCTCCGAGCGCAGCATGCACCGACGGATCGGATGGCCGAAGGTCGCCTAGCTCTGCGCCCGCGCGTGGAGGTCCCGACGCGATGGCCCGGCTCGATGACGCACGTCCCTCCGAGCGAGGAGGTCGGAATCGCTACCTCGAGCTCGGGTTCGCCAATGTCCCGGAAGGGGACAGCGAGGAGCATGTCCGGCTGCTCATCGCGGCCGGGTTCGGCCCTTCGCCTTCGGGACCCGGCGGTCACCGAGGACGGAGGAGCTCGAGCGGGAGCGGCATGGGCTGCGGGCGGCGGAGATGGCGATTCGAATCGGCATGCACGACCTCGCATCGGCGAGCCTCGACGGCAGCGGCTGGCAACGCATGCTCGCGTGGGCTCTAGCGCGAAGCCGCGGCGATCAGGATGCGGCGCAGGCTGGAACTCTGCCGAGACGCTCGGAGGACCCCTGGGAGCTCGGCGACATCCACGCCGTGGCCGCCTGGGCGGATGCCGAGATCGGCGACTATCCGAAGCCGTCCATTGGAGCGAGCGGGGAAGGGCTCCTGGCCGCGGGGGAGGCGCCGCGGGATGACGGTCCACAGCCTGTCCTGGCACTCATTCGGTATTCGGCGACTGGGACTGGCGGCGCTCGTCATCGACTGAGATCCTCCGTCGGGCTCCTCGGCGATCGGAGGGACGATCCCCCCTACTTCGCGGTGCACGCCTTCGGCTCCGCTGCGATCATCCGCGATGCTCGCGGCGACCCCCTCGCGACGGAGCTCATCTCCCTCGCGAAGAGGCAGTCTTCGCTGGAGGGTCCCTCCCACCAACCGCACGTCTGGCTGGCGTGGATCCTCCCCCGAGCGGGGAGACCCGCGACGAAGTCAAGGAGCTGCTCGAGCAGGCCGCGTCGATCCCGTCGCAAGTGGGGCGACCGTTCGCCGAGCAGGTGCGGGCGGTCGTCCTCGCCGAGCAGGAGCGGTGGGGCGAGGTTCCCGCCTTCCTCGAGCAGACGCGGGACTTAGCGGCACGCGGAGGGCTGCTGGCGCTGCCCGTCCACCTGGACCGCCTGGAGGGGCGCGCTGCGCTGGCGGGAGGCGACACCGGGCGCGCTATCGGGACCCTGGCCGCGGCGAGCACGGGCTTCGAAGCGCTCGGCGCGCGGTGGGAGAAGGCCTGCACGGACCTCTCGCTGGCAGAGGCGCTGATCGCCGCTGAACGCCGGGACGAAGCCCGCGGCGGCTGGACGGGGCGATCGAGGTGTTCGAGGAGTTGCAGTCCCATGCGCGAGATCGAACGGTCGGGGAGCTGCTGGCGAAGCTGGGCTGAGCGAAGCTAGGCCGTCCGCTCCTTGCGGACGCGGGGCGCGGGCTCCGCGCGCGGAACAAGCGTGGGGTTCACCCCGGACATCACGACGCTCTTGTCGATCAGGCACTTGTGGACGTCCTGGCGCGACGGGAGCTCGTACATCACGTTCAGCAGGACCTCTTCCATGATGGCCCGAAGGCCGCGCGCGCCGGTCCCGCGGAGGATGGCCTGGTCGGCGATGGCCGACAGTGCGTCGTCATCGAACTCCAGCTCCACCCCGTCGAACTCGAAGAACTTGCGGTACTGCTTGACCAGCGCGTTCTTCGGCTTGGTGAGGATGTCCACCAGGGCCTGCTTGTCCAGGTTGTGCACATGGGTGAGGACCGGCAGGCGCCCCACGAACTCCGGGATGAGCCCGTACTTCAGGAGGTCCTCGGGGAGGATCCGCGACAGGATCTCGCCGAGGTCCTTCTCCTCCACCCGGCGGACGTCGGCGCCGAAGCCGATGCCCCGGCTCCCGATCCGGCTCTCGATGATCTTCTCCAGGCCGTCGAACGCGCCGCCGCAGATGAACAGGATGTTCGTGGTGTCGATCTGGATGAACTCCTGGTGCGGGTGCTTGCGTCCGCCCTGCGGCGGAACCGAGGCCGTCGTCCCTTCCAGGATCTTGAGCAGCGCCTGCTGCACGCCCTCGCCGGAGACGTCGCGGGTGATCGAGGGGTTCTCGCTCTTGCGGGCGATCTTGTCGACCTCGTCGATGTAGATGATCCCTGTCTCGGCCTTCTTCACGTCGTAGTCGGCGGCCTGGATCAGCTTGAGCAGGATGTTCTCGACGTCCTCGCCGACGTATCCGGCCTCGGTCAGCGCCGTGGCGTCGGCGATGGCGAACGGCACGTTCAGCATCTTGGCCAGGGTCTGCGCCAGGAGCGTCTTGCCGCAGCCGGTGGGGCCGAGGATCAGGATGTTGGACTTCTGGAGCTCGACGTCGCCGTCCTTGGCTCCCACCTGGATCCGCTTGTAGTGGTTGTAGACGGCGACCGCCAGGACCTTCTTGGCCTGGTCCTGGCCGATCACGTAGTCGTCCAGGAACGTGTAGATCTCCTGGGGCTTGGGGAGCTCCTCGAGCTTGAGGTCGGAGGTCTCGGAGAGCTCCTCCTCGATGATCTCGTTACAGAGGTCGATGCACTCGTCGCAGATGTAGACGCCGGGCCCGGCGATCAGCTTCTTGACCTGCTTCTGGCTCTTCCCGCAGAAGGAGCACTTCAACAGGTCCGAGTCGCCCAGCCTCCCCATCGCCTCCGAGCTCCTTGACGGAAACGGCCGGGTTCCTCACCCGGCCCCTCGAAACGGATTCTACGAGCTTCCGGCGGCCGCCGCTGCAAGTTCGGGGAGCATCTTCCGGGTGCTGATGACCTCGTCCACCACCCCGTACTCCACGGCCTCCTCGGCGGTCAGGATGAAGTCCCGGTCGGTGTCCTTGGCCACCTTCTCGAGCGGCTGGCCGGTGTGCTGGGCGATGAGCTCCTCCAGGAGCTTGCGGTACCGCGTCATCTCCTTGGCCTGGATCTCGATGTCCACGGCCTGGCCCTGGACCCCGCCGTGGGGCTGGTGGAGCAGGATCCGGGAGTGCGGGAGGGCGTACCGCTTGCCCTTCGTGCCGGCCAGGACGAGCACCGCGGCGGCCGAGGCCGCCTGGCCCATCACGATGGTGGACACGTCGGGCTTGATGTACTGCATGGTGTCGTAGATGGCGAACAGGGACGTGATGTCCCCGCCCGGCGAGTTGATGTACAGGTTGATGTCCTTCTCGGGGTCCTCGGACTCGAGGTGCAGGAGCTGGGCCATGATGAGGTTCCCCACGTTGTCGTCGATCGGCGTGCCCAGGAACACGATCCGTTCCTTCAGCAGGCGCGAGTAGATGTCGAACGACCGCTCGCCGCGGCTGGTCTGCTCGACGACGACGGGGACGAGGTAGTTCTTCGGCTCGGTCATGACTGCTCCTCCGCTCGATCCTGCTGGGGGGGCTCGGACGGTCCCTCGGCCTCCTCGGAGACCTGGTCAGCCGCTCGGCGCTCGCCTTCCGAAACGATATCGGCATGCTCGACGATGCGAGTCGAGCGCCTTCGAGCGGATGATATCACCGGCCAGTGTTACGACCTGACCGGTACGCTCGAGCGTCCGGGCCACCTCCTTGGGGTCCCGGCCCAGGGACGCGGCCAGGAGCCCGATCTCCCTCCCGATCTCCTCCGCGGTCACCTGGATGTCCTCCTGCCGAGCCACGGACTCCAGTACCAGGTCGGCCTTGATGGCCCGAAGCGAATGGGCCCGGGCGTCGGAGCGGAACCGGAGCTCGTCGAAGCCCTGGGCGTCGAGCACCTGCTGGAGCGTGAGGCCGGCCTGCTCGGCCCGCTCCCGGGCGTGCTGGACCCGATGCTCGGTCTCCTCGTCGACCAGCGTGTCGGGGAGATCGACCTCGACCTTCTCCACGAGGGCCTGCAGGGCCCGGTCCCGGACCTCGGCGTCGGCGGCCCGCTCCTTGTTCTTGCCGAGCTGCTCCCGCAGGCTCTGGCGAAGCTCCTCCAGGGTGTCGAACTCCGAGGCGGTCTTGGCGAACTCGTCGTCGGCAGCCGGGAGGCGCTTGGCCTTCACCTCCTTCACCAGCACCTGGAACGAGACCTCCTGCCCGGCCCGCTCGCCGAAGCGATCGTCCAGCGTGGCGTTGAACTTCAGGATCTCGCCGGCCCGCTTACCCTCCAGCTCCTGGTCGAGCTTCTGCACGAACTCGCCCGAGCCGACCTCGTACAGGTAGTCGGGCCGGGTGGCCTCGGGGATCTCCTCGCCGTGGACGGTTGCCCGAAGGTCGATGACGACGTAGTCGCCCGCCTTGGCGGGACGGCTCACCGGGTCGAGCTCGGCGAAGCGTTCCCGGAGGCGGTCGAGCAGCTCGTCCACCTCTCGGTCGGTGATCTCCGTTGCCGGCCGCTCCACCCGCACGCCCTTGTAGTCGCTCTCCTCCAGTTGCAGCCGCGGACGGACCTCGACGGTGGCGGTGAAGACGAGCGGCTTTCCCTCCTCCACCTGCTCGAGCGCGATGTCGGGATCCGTGATGGGGGCGAGCTCGGTCTCCCGGATGGCCTCTCGGTAGTACGTGGGGACGGCGTCCTCCAGGAACTCCGCCACGACGGCATCGCGGCCGACCTGGGCGTCGATGACCTTGCGGGGAGCCTTGCCCTTGCGAAACCCCGGCACCTTGACCTGCTGGGCGATCCGTCGGTAGGCGGCGTCGAGGTCCTTGCCGACGCGGTCGGTGGGGATCTCGACGGTCAGCTTGACCTTGTGCTTGTCGGTCTCTTGGACGGTGGTCTGCATCGCGAGGCGAGCGTACCGAAGAATCCGGGAACGTGGCCCGTGTATCGTCCGCCTCGTGTTCGAGGAGGAGCTCGCGTTCGCGGGCGATCTCGCCGGCGCGGCCGGCGAGATCGCCCTCTCCCTGTTCGGCACGGACCTGCAGGTGATGCTGAAGCCCGACCTCTCGCCCGTCACGGAGGCCGACACCGCGATCGAGGCCATGATCCGGGAGCGGGTACGGGAGCGCTACCCGGCCGACGCCGTCCTCGGTGAGGAGGGGGGCCTGGAGGGCGGCGGCAGTCGCCGGTGGATCGTCGACCCCATCGACGCCACGAAGAACTTCGCCGACGGGATCCAGATCTGGGGGACGCTCATCGCCCTCGCCGTGGATGGCGAGGGCGTCCTCGGGGTGGTGAACGCCCCGGCCCTCGGCGAGCGATACGAGGCGGTGCGTGGCGGCGGGGCCCGGCTGAACGGCCGGCCCATCCGGGTCTCCCGGGCCGACCGGTTGAAGCGGGCGTTCGTGCTGCACGGCAGCGTGGAGCTGGTGCTCGAGGGCCCGTACGCCGCACCCTTGCAGGAGGTGTTCCGTGACGCTCGGCGGAATCGCGGGTTCGGGGACTTCTGGGGGCACATGCTCGTCGCCCGGGGGTCGGCCGACGCCATGTTCGAGCGGGAGCTGGCCACCTGGGACTTCGCCGCGGTCCAGGTGATCGTGGAGGAGGCCGGGGGGCGGGTCACCACGTTCGAGGGCGGACCCCTGGAACATGGGGGGAGCGTCCTGTCGACGAACCGGGTGCTCCACGACGAGATCGTGGCCCGGTTGAAGGGCGGGAGCCGCTAGCCGGAGCTCAGATCCTCAGGCGCTCGATCTCGCCGCTGGCTCGGGCCAGCGCGAGCGCCGCGGCCGCAACGTCCTGGACACCGAGGCCGGTGAGGTCGCACACCGTGAGCTGATCGTCCGAGGTTCGTCCCGGCTTCGCGCCGGCCGCCACCTCCCCCAGCTCGGCCGCATCGTCCGCCGAAGCGACCGCCCCAGACTCGAGCGCGTGGTGCAGCTCGCCGATCCTCGCGCACTGGGCCCGGCCGTCCACCACCAGGACGTCGGCCCGGCCCAGGACCTCTGTGTGCAGCTCCTGCTTGTCCCGACCGTCGCTGCCCACAGCCGTCACGTGCGCCCCGGGCGAGAGCCATTCCGCCCGGACCAGCGGCTCGCGACTCGCGGTGCACGTGATGACCACGTCCGCGCCCTCAAGCGCTCGCTCTACCGAGGGCGCGACCGCGTACGTGCATCGCTCCGGCAGCCCGGGCCGGCCCGCGAGCTCGTCCACACATCCGCGGGCGTGGTCGGGGTCGCGGCCCCACACGCGCACCTGCCCGAACCCGCGAACGCAGGCGAGCGCGTCGAGCTGATACCGGGCCTGCGCGCCGGTCCCGATCACCGCCACGACCTCGACGTTCGACGGCGCGAGATGGCGGGCCGCGACCCCGCCCGCGGCCCCGGTCCGGACATCGGTGATGAACCCGTTGTCCAGGAGGAAGGCGACGGGTGCGCCGTTCCGGGAATCGAACGCCATCACGAGCCCGTCGGCTGGTGGGGCGCGATCGGCCGAGGGCGAGGCGAACCCCGACGACACCTTCACGGCGTAGAACGGCTCGCCGTGGAGGTGCCCGGCCTTCACGTGGACCTCGCCGCCCGACTCCGGGACGTCGAGCTGGATCACGCCGGGGACCTCCGCCCGGCCCGTCGAGTAGGCCACGAACGCCCGCTCGACGGCGTCGATCAGCGACGGCATGTCGAGGGCCGCCCGAACGTCGTCCTCCCGGAGGATCAGGACGTCCCGACCCATGCCGACAGGCTATCCGGCTGGGTCGTCGAGCCGCTCGCCCACGTACCGTCGGATGTCGAGCGACAGATCCTCCATCGGCGCGTAGTAGCCGAACGAGAACACGCGGGAGGACATGCCCTGCTGCACGCTCTGGCAGATCCGCCAGTCCTGCCGGTTCACCAGGTCCCAGAACTCCACCGCGTCGGAGGGATCGAACCCCGGCCGCCGCATCTCGTCGGGGTGGAACAGGAAGTCGCAGTCGATCACGGTTCGACCGGGACCCTTGGGCCACAACGTGAACGCCGCCACGTGGTCCGAGGACATGCTGAGCATCAGGTTGGGGTAGACGAGCTCGCCCTTGTGGCGGGTCCGTTCGTCCTCCGACAGGCCGGGGAACGGCGCCCTGTCCGTGGTCCCGCTGAACGTGAACGTCGTGGCGCCTTCCCGATGCGGGATGCCCCGGTCCCAGTCCAGGTTGGCCCCGCCCCGCTGCTTGAAGGCCGGCACGACCTCGCAGAGCTCCGGGTGGACCGGCCCGCAGTGGTAGCACTCGTTGTAGTTCTCCACGATGCACTTCCAGTTGGCGGCGACGTCGTAGGTGATCCGGCGCGCCGTCCGAAGCTCCGCCAGCGGATAGCGGGCCGTTCGCTCCACGATCCCTGCGAGCTGGGACGAGAGCCCTCGGCCCTCGGCCGTGGCCTTCTCCGGCGAGAGGTGCACGAACACGAAGCCGCCCCACGTGTCCACCCCCACCGGGTGGAGCGAGAGCTCCTCTCGGCGGAGGCCGTCGGTCTCGGTGAGGAACGGCGCCGCCCGGAGCTCCCCGGCGAGCCCATAGGTCCAGCCGTGATAGGGGCACACCATGGAACCACGGAACCGTCCCGTCGCTCCAGGCGCCTCCACGGAGGGCGAGGCGTCGTCGATCGAGATCCGAGACCCGCGATGGCGGCACACGTTGTAGAAGCCCCGGAGCTCGCCTGACCTCGTTCGTACGACCAGTACGCTCTCGCCCGCGACGTCGACCTTCAGGTAGTCCCCGGGCGACGGGAGCGCTTCCTCTCGGCCGGCGCAGAACCACTCCGTGGCGAAGATGCGCTCCCGCTCCCGCTCGAAGGCCTCCTGGGAGAGGTAGGCCGACGACGGGAGCGTGCGCTGCAACTCCGTGGGGACCTCGTTCCCCGGCGCCTCCGTCTCACGTACCATGTGACCCTCGGTCAGACCTCGCTGTTCGGACATCGTGAAGTGTGCATCACCGAGGATGGACGGTGGAACGATGGTCGATGACTTGAAGTCAGACAAACCCCGGTCCGCGGCCAAGCGCGAGGCCATCGCCGAGGCCGCCATGCGCCACTTCGCCGAGCACGGGTACCAGGGCGCTCGCGTGGAGGACCTGGCCCGGGAGCTCGGCATCGCCAAGGGCTCGATCTTTCAGCACTACGGGAGCAAGGCTGGGCTGTTCCTGGCGACCTACAAGCGGGCCGTGTCGTCGCTCCCGGCGTGGCTCGACGCGCCGAGCGAGGTGGTCGAGGCGGGGTTCTGGCCGGTGCTCGAATACTGGCTGGACCGGACGGAGCACCTGATCCACGAGGACTGGGTCCCGTACCGCGTCTCGCTCATCGGCAACTACGGGACCGACCTCACGCTGAAGCGGGACATCAACCGGTTCCTGCTCTCGGAGGACCCCTACGGGACCCTCGACTTCGTCGAGTTCGGCGTCGGTCGGAACGAGGTGCGGGGCGACGTCGACGCGGAGATGATCGCGTCCATGCTCGACTGGCTGGCCGAACGGTTCCAGGACGCGCTGGTCACCGAGGAGCTGGACCCCGGGCTGTTCCACCGCCGCTCCGACGAGCCCCAGCGGCGCCGTCAGCTGCGGATCACGCAGTTCACCGAGCTGCTCCGAAGCGCCATCGGCCCCCGGGAGGCCTAGCCGGCCCTCGTTTGGGCACGGAGGGCACCGGGAATCCTTTGGCCCGACCGAAAGGAGGTGCCGTAACGTGCTCCATCTGTCCTACGTGCTGGCGAAGGGGTCCGACGTCAGCCTGAATCTTCGGATCCCGGGGGTCCTGGCCCTCGTGGCAGGTGTGCTGATCCTGATCTTCCCCAAGCTGCTGAACTACATCGTGGCCGGCTACCTGATCTTCGTCGGGGTCGTGCAGGTCTTCAGCATCCACATCTGACGGCCTGATCGGGCCGAAGGCCTACCGCCGGACGAGCGCCGCGTCGCCGTCGAGCTCGGTGACCCGGCGGCGCCGGTAGTTGAAGAGCGCGAACCGGTCGCAGGCCGTCTCGGCGGCCGAACCGCGGCCCAGGCGCTCCTTCAGGTACCAGTGCATCCACTCGTGCAGGTACAGGAACCGGAGCACCTCGCGGGGGGTCCGGAAGGTGACCCCCTCGGTCATCCAGATGAACCGCATGCCCTTGCCCGGCCGGCGCTTGGCCGCGTAGGGCACGATCTCGCCGAAGGAGAAGAACGGCTCGGGCACCTGGAGCACGATCTCCCGGTTGTCGAAGTCCGTCCAGGCGGACAGGTGGGGCTTCTCCCGGTACCGAAGCGGCTTGACGATGATCCGGTAGCCGGGGGCAGCCGGCAGGCCATTCAGCATGGCCCGGACCCTGTCCCGGGGGATGGCGGAGACCTCGGAGCGCACCCTCATGGCGGGACGTTACATCGCGCCAGTGACAGCGCGCGAGTCGGCCCCTGACCTGCGGAAACGGCGGGCCCGCGGAGGCTCCCAGGGGGTCAGGCCGAGGGCGGGCGGGGGGCCGGGCTCACGGGATGCCGGACCGGCCCTCATCGAACAGGTTGGAGACCGCCACCCCGAACAGGACCGCCGCGGCCACCATGGCCAGGGCGATGAGGGCCAGCAGGAGACCGTACTCGCTGGCCACCGCCCCACGCTCCTCCTCGGCTTCCCGATGGAGGAACCAGTACAAACGCAACGCCAAGACGGACGGGGCCCAAGGCACCGTTCATCACTCCCTGCAACACTTCGTCGGACACCAGGGAACTCGGACTACGAGACGAGCTTGGGCCAGGCAATCCGGGAGTGGAATCCCGACTCCCACGGTCTTTCCGAACGTCGTTCGACGCGGTGGTCGGGGCGGGCGGACTCGAACCGCCGGCCTCCTGCTCCCAAAGCAGGCGCGCTACCAAGCTGCGCTACGCCCCGCTGCTCGGATTGTAGGGGCCGGCAGGGGCTGCGGGTCAGATGCGGAAGCTGCCGGCTCCGACGATGGCGGAGCCTCCGTGCCTGGCTGGTCGGGCATCCATGGCAACGTACCGCAAGGCTCGGCCCGGGGACCGTTGCTACCGTGGACGGCCATGGAGGGGAGCCCCGAACGTAGGTACCGCGACGGCGCGCGGGCCGTGGCCCCGCTCGCCGTCGCCGTCCTCGGCTTCGGCATCTCGTTCGGCCTGTTGGCCCGCTCGGCGGGGATGGGCTGGCTGGCGCCGATCGTGATGTCCGCCACGACCTTCGCCGGATCGGCCCAGTTCGCGGCGGTCTCGATCCTGGGAGCGGGCGGCATGGTGGCGGCGGCCGTGGCCGCGGCCGCCCTGCTGAACTTGCGCTACGCCCCCATCGGCGTGTCGGTGGCGCCCTGGCTGGAAGGGCCGGCGTGGTGGCGGTTCCTCCGGGCCCAGCTGGTGGTTGACGAGTCGTGGGCTCTGGCGGCCGAGGGCGAGGGAAGGTTCGACCCCGGCATCCTGGTCGGCGCCGGGCTCCTGCTCTACGTGTCGTGGGTTGGCGGAACCGCCATCGGCGCGCTCGGCGGCCAGGCCCTGGGCGACCCGAAGACCCTCGGCCTGGACGCCGCGTTCCCCGCTCTGTTCCTCGCCCTGCTGATCCCTCAGCTCCGGAGCCGGCGGGCAGTCGCGGCGGCGGTGCTCGGCGGGGCCATCGCGCTCGCCCTCATACCCTTGACGCCGGCCGGGGTCCCCATCATCGCGGCGGGCGCGGCGTGCCTCATCGGGGTGGGCCGGCGGTGAGCGACGCCTGGATCGTGGTGCTCGTCGTGGGAGCAGCGACCGTGGCCATCAAGTCGCTGGGGCCGGTGCTGCTCGGCGGCCGGCCTCTGCCCTCGGCCGTAACCGGCGTGGTCGAGTTGTTGACACCCGCCGTCCTGGCGGGCCTGGTAGTGACCCAAGCGCTGGGGAGCGGCCAGTCGATCTCCCCCGACGCCCGCCTGGTAGGGATGGCCGCCGCGGGAATCGCCTTGTGGCGTAAGGCGCCGATCCTGGTCGTGATCGTGGTGGCGGCGGCCGCGACGGCCCTGACGCGCTTGTTCGTATGAGGCCGGTCCGCTGCTACGCTTGCGCTGTTGCGGGCGTAGCTCAATGGTAGAGCTCCAGCCTTCCAAGCTGGTGGTGCGGGTTCGATTCCCGTCGCCCGCTCTGCTGGTCAGGGCGCACCGGCCAGGCGGTCGACCATGATTACCCGCTCGGAACCGAGGCGACATTCGGTACTGCTAACACGGCGAGCGCGAGTGCGAGGAACACTATTGCTCCACGGGTGCCACTCTCTTCTCGCAGAAGCAACTGGCGCATGGCTCCCCCTCCCTTACAAGATCCGGTGAAGGACGGTCTCCGTCACCCCGAGGTGCTGACCGTGTTGTCCCGGAAGATGATGGCCCCGGAGATCGGGGCCGGCGCAGCGGCGTTCACTGGCACGATGCAGGTCAGGCCGTCGCGGTTCCCGTCCAGCGATGCGATCCCGACCGCCTGCTCCGGTGTGATCCCCAAACTTTCGACAGTTACCAACTGCCAGCCGCCGCCAAGCGGACACCCGCCGATCGATTTTCCGGCCGCGCCGGTTGGGAACGCCCACCCGACGAGAGCCATAGACAAGCCAAGCGCAACCAAGAAACGCCGCATGGCCCCTCCCTCCCTATGCGACTTTCCGACGCGATCGTAGGCTTGGACCGGGAACCGGTCAACCGGGCGGGCTCAGCGCAGGCCCGTTCGAAGGTCCATGTAGTTCGTCTCGATCGCGACGTACTGCTGCCAGGCCTGCACCCAGCCTGCGTCCGAACGCGTGAAGCGGTAGGCGGGCGTGGCCGGCGCATTCCGGTCCCAGATCCCGAAGTACTCGCGGCCGTACCCGAGCAGGTACCGCTGCCCCGAGTGCGTGAACTCGACCTTCTCCTCCGGCCCGGCCTGGGCCGCGGGAAGCTGCTGCGTGGTTGCGGGTGCCGCCGCCCCGGTCACGCTGGGGGGCGGGCTCTCCGCGCCGGCCGGGATGGTGTCCACCAGCCAGCTCAGGCAGTACCGGCACTTGATGGCAGCGTCCTGGATCTCCTCCGCGCAGTACGGACACTTCTTCATCGACGGCTCCTCCGCTTCGGGGCCTCCACGCTACGGGCGAAAGCGGTTGGAAGGCAAGCGACCAATGTGGGGTAGGTTCGGCCCCGATGCCACTCCCGGGATGGCTGGCACGATTCGACCGCCGCGTTGTGAATCGCTTGACGAGGCCGTTCGCCGCGTGGCTCCCCGGCTTCGCCGTCGTCGGGCACACCGGACGACGGTCCGGGCGGCGCTACGGCACGCCGGTGAACCTCTTCCGCTCAGGTGACGCCTACGTCATCGCCCTCTCGTATGGGCCCGAGAGCGATTGGGTGAGGAACGTGATAGCGGCGGGTGGGTGCGTCGTGCGGACGCGGGGCCGAACAACCCATCTGGAGGATCCCCGCATCGTGACCGACCCGAGCGCCACCTTGGTGCCTCGCGCGATCCGACCGATCCTGAAGGCGACCCGATGCACCGACTTCATGGAGCTCAAGGAGTCGCGACGCCCGGCCCCTTGAGCACTGCCCCACCCTTCATCACGAACGCGACGTCGGTGAGCCGGGCCACGTCCTCGAGGGCGTCGCCCTCCACCGCCACCAGGTCGGCGAGCTTCCCCGGCTCGACCGAGCCGACCCGGTCCTCCCACCCCATCAGCTCGGCGGCCACGATCGTCGCGCTCTGGATGGCCTGCATCGGGGTCATGCCGAACCGGACCATGTACGGCAGCTGCCGGGCGTTCCAGCCGTGCGGGTATACGCCGCTGTCGGTCCCGTACGCGATCTTGACCCCGGCCTCCACCGCCTTCCGGAACCCCTCGCGCTGCGCCTCGGTGGTGTCCTCGTTCTTGCGAAGGATCTCGTCCGGCCAGCCGCGCGCCCGGCCCCTCCTCCGCGATGTAGTCGCCGTTGTAGATGTCGGCCACGAGGTAGGTCCCGCGCTCCGCCATCAGCTCGATGGCCTCGTCGTCGATGAGCGAGCCGTGCTCGATCGAGCGGACGCCGGCGCGGACCGCGCGCTTGATGCCCTCCGCGCCATGCGCGTGCGCCGCCACGAACGTCCCGTACAGCGCGGCCTCGTCGACCGCCGCCCGGATCTCGTCCTCGCTGAACTCGGCGCGCCCGGCATGGTTCCCCGCGTCAGCACCGCGCCGGTGGCGATGACCTTGATGAAGTCCGCGCCGCCGTGGAGGATCTCGCGGACCCGCGCCGGACCTCGTCGGCTGAGTTCGCCACCCCGAACCGGAGCTCTCGCGGGACCTCCACGTCGGGCGCCACCGGCCGGTGATGTCGCCGCCGCCGCTCGAGACCGTCACGTACGCGCCGGCGCACTGCATCCGCGGCCCGACGATCGATCCGTCGTCGATGGCGTCGCGCAGGGCCACGTCCACGAACGCCCGGAACGTCCCGACGTCGCGCACGGTGGTGAAGCCGGCCATCACGGTGTCGCCGCGCGTTCCGCACGCCCGTGAGCGCCTCCTGCGCGGCCGTCCGCATCGAGCAGCGAGGCGTACTCGCCTTGTTCGAGCTCGCCCACCAGGTGCGCGTGGCAGTCGATGAGGCCCGGCACGACGGTGTGTTGCGACAGGTCGATCACCCGGGCGCCGTTCGGGTACCGGCCCTGGTCGGGACCCACCGACTCGATGCGCTCGCCGACGATCTCGACGATCTGCGCCCGGAGGAGCTCACCCGCGGCCGTGTCGACCAGGCGGCCGGCCCGCACCACGGTCAACTGCTGCTTTGGAGTCACCGCGCGAGAGCTTAGCCGGTGCCTGCTCTCGTCTCGGGTTACTCCTCCAGGCGGAACGAGAGGTCGGCGGGCACCTCGGCCACGTCCATCTGGGCCTTCTGGAGCTTCCCGGAGTAGTCCCAGTTCATGGCCTGCCACCGAGTGAACTGGTCGAGCACCCAGATCCCGGCCTGACGTGAGCCGTTCCCGGACTTGCCGTTGCCCCCGAAGGGCAGGTGCGCCTCGGCCCCCGACGTGGAGTTGTTGACTGACACCATCCCCGCCGAGATCCGCTCCCGGAACCGGAACACGTTCAGCGGGTCGCGCGTGTAGATCGACGACGACAGTCCGTACCCGTGGCCGTTCGCCAGGTCCATAGCCTCGTCGAACAACGCGAAGGACGCGACCCCGACGATGGGCCCGAAGGTCTCGGTCAGGTACAGCTCGTCGTCGGCGCCGACCCCGTCGACGATCGTCGGATGGCAGTACAGGCCGTCGGCCGGCTCCCCCACGAATCCCTGGCGCGGGTTCTCCGCGGTGATGCGGCCGGTGCCGGACGACCCATACAGCTTGTGATGCGGCTGCACCAGGTCGAGCCACCCAAGGAACCGGTCGCGGAACCGCTCGCTCATCATCGGCCCGTACAGCACATCCTCCATGGGCTCGCCGATGGCCGCGCCCTCGACCGCCGCGGCGAACCGGGACAGGAAGTCGTCGTGGACCGACTCGTGGACGATCACCGTCCCCAGCGACGTGCATCGCTGGCCCGCCGTGCCGAACCCGCTGAACAGCGCGCCCTCAACGGCGAGGTCGAGGTCGGCATCCGGCATGACCACGAGCGGGTTCTTGCCGCCGAGCTCTAGACAGGGCGACTGGAGGTGCCGCCCACACAGCTCGCCGATACGCCTGCCCACGTCGGTCGAGCCGGTGAACCCGACCTTGTCGACGAGCCCCTCGTCCAGCGCGGTTTCCAAGCCGGCGAACGCGGTGGGACCGTCGGCCAAGACCATGTTGAAGACGCCCTCCGGCAACCCGGCATGGAGGATCAGCTGCGTGAACGCCTCTGCCGTGGCCGGCGTGTACTCGGCCGGCTTCCACACGACCGCGTTCCCGCACAGCAGCGCAGGAACGATGTACCAGGACGGCACGGCCACCGGGAAGTTCCCGGCCGTGATGATCACGGAGACGCCGACCGGGGCGCGGAAGGTGAACAGCTGCTTGTCGGCCAGCTCCGACGGGACCGTCTGGCCGTAGAGCCGACGGCCTTCGGACAGGAAGAAGTTGCAGGTGTCGATGACCTCCTGGACCTCGCCCATCGACTCCTTGAGCGGCTTGCCGATCTCCCGCGTCAGGAGCGTGGCCAGGGCCTGCTTGTTGTCCTCCACAAGCCGGCCGAGCTGCTGGATGGCCCGCCCCCGCACGGGTGCGGGTACGTGCGCCCAGGCGTCCTGCGCGCGATCGGCCGTCCGGCAGGCCTCGACGAAGGTCGCTGCGTCGGCCAGCGACGCCTCGGCCACGATCTCGTCCAGGTGCGCGGGGTTCGGCACGGTCAGGCTGCCGCCGGGCGCACCCTTAGCGCCACGTCCACCGATCAGCGAGGACACGGTCCTGGTCATGACAGGAACGTCCAGGCCTTCTCTGCGAGGTCGGGCCACCGCTTCGAGTGCTCGAGCGGAACCATCACCCATCCCTTCATGGCCCGTCCGGGCATCGGTTCGAACGGCTCGACCCCCTTCAGCTTCAACGCGGCGGCGACGTCATCGGGCCCGAGCTTGAACGTCATCGCGTCCCCATACGTCCCGGCGAACACCTTGTCCCGGATCTTCAGGACAGGCATGCCGAACATCTGCGATCGCTTGGCCCCCCGCTCCACGAAGCTCTCGGCCACCCGGTCGAAGCGCCCCTTGGTCTCCTCGCCGATCTTCGGCATCTTCACGGCATCGATGGTAGGGCCAACCGCCGTGGCCGACCACAGGGGGGTTGCGGGTCTCAGGACACCGTGACGACGATCTTGCCGCGGACGTGGTGCGATGCCACGGCGGCCAGCGCCTCACCGGCGTCCGCCAGCGAGACCGAGCGGATCTCCGGAGCAGCGATCTCCCCCGACACCAGCATGGCCAAGAGCGCCTCGAGCGATCCCGTCGTGACCCGGCCCATGACGTTCGTGGCCTGGATCCCTCGGTCTCCGAGGGCCTCGGCATCGACAGCCCCCACGATCGAGGCCACGTGCCCGCCCGACCGAACCAGCTCGGTCAGCCGGGCCAGCCCTTCCTTGTCGCCGTGCATGTCGGCGATGGCGTCGATCCCGTCCGGATATCTGGAACGCACCGCTTCCGCGATGTCTCCGGCCGCGTAGTCGACGACGTCCGCCGCGCCGAGGCGACGCGCGTAGTCGACGTTCTCGCCACTGCACACCGCAACGACACGAGCCCCTCGTCTTGCCGCGAGCTGGACGAGATAGCTCCCGACCCCACCGGTGGCGCCGATCGCGACCACGGTCTGGCCTTCGCCGAGGGCAAGCGCGTCGACCATGTTCAAGGCCGTGACGCCGGCGGTGGGGATCGCCGCCGCGGTTGCGTGCTCGAGGGTCGAAGGCTTGCGCGCGATCGTGCCGGCCGACATGCGTGACGAACTCTGCCAGGGTGCCCTCGCCGAGGTGGCTCTTGCCAACGGAGCCGAACACCTCGTCTCCGACCGACCAATTGCTCACGCCCGAGCCGACGGCGTCGACGGTTCCCGAGCCGTCCATGCCGGGCACGAGCGGGAAGCGGTGCTCCATCCGGTCCTTCAGATAGCCCTGGACCACCGCATTGTCGAACGGGTTCAGTCCGGCCACGGCCACTCGAACCCGCACCTGTCCCTCGGCCGGCTCTGGAACGGGAAGCTCGTGGAGCGAGCCGGGCAGTCCGAACTCATCGATGGCAAAGGCCTTCATGTCCCCCACTCCCTCCGGATCGACCCAACCGAGCCACGGGCGACCTCTGTCCGTCGCCTCACAGAGTTCGCAACCTCGCCCAGGCCACGATTATTCAGCAGGTCGTCGTTGGGCTCGACGGATCGGCTCAGCCCGTCGTCTGGAGGCCGGCGGCGATCCCGTTGACCGTGACCAGGACGTTTCGGCCGATCCGGGCGGCCTCGTCCGGCTCCAGCCCGCCATGGCGGAGGTCGGCCAGCGACCGGACCTGGATGAACGACAACGCGTCGACGTAGGGATTCCGGAGCTCCACGGCCCGCCGGAGCATCGGCCGCTCCGCCAGGAGGCGATCGTTCCCGTTCACGGCGAGGATGAGCTCGACCGTCCGCCGGTGCCCTTCCGTGATCCGCCCGGCGATGTCAGGGTCCTCCCCGAGCTCCATGTAGAGGGCCGCGATCGGCATGTCGGCGATCACCAGGCTGAGCTCGGCGTTCTCCAGCAGCGAGCGGAAGAACGGCCATCCCTCGTACATCTCCCGGAGCGTCGCCATGCCGTCGCTCTCATCGGCGATCGTCGCCAGTCCCGACCCGAGTCCGTACCAGCCCGGGAGGTTCACCCGGCTCTGGGTCCAGGCGAACACCCACGGGATGGCCCGAAGCGACTCCACGTCCCGGCGTTCGCCGCGCCGGGCGGGCCGGGACCCGACGTGCAGGCCCTCGATCTCCACGATCGGCGTTACCCGCTCGAAGAACCGGACGAAGCCCGGCTGCTCGACAAGCTCCCGGTACGCGCGCTCGGACGCTGCCGCCATCCGGTCCGTCTGCGGCACGAACCGCTCCTCTCCCGCCCTCGCCGCCTTCTCACCCTCGGGCGTGGAGGCGAGCAGGACCGCGTTCGTCACCTGCTCGAGGTGCCGGAGCGCGATCTCGATGTCGCCGTAGCGGGCGAACACCATCTCGCCCTGCTCGGTCACCTTGAACCGGCCAGCCACCGACCCCGCCGCCTGGCTGAGGATGGCCCGGTTCGTGGGGCCGCCACCCCGGCCGGCGGCGCCGCCCCGCCCGTGGAACAGCGTGAGGCGCACGTCCTTCTTGCGGGCCCATGCGGCGAGGTCGGCCTGGGCCCGATGGAGCGCGACGTTCGCCGCCAGGAACCCGATCTCCTTCGCCGAGTCGGAGTAGCCCAGCATGACCTCGACCTCGCGACGGTTTGCTTCGAGCCGGTTCGCCATCGAGGGCAACGCGAACAGCTCGTCGAGGACGCGCGGCGCGGCCGCCAGATCGGCCCCGGACTCGAACAACGGCACCACGTCGAGCTGGAGCGAGCCGTCCGGCACCGCCAGTCTCGCCAGCGCGTGCACCGCGACCACGTCGGCGGGCGATCGCGTGAAGCTGATGACGTACCGGCGGCAGGCCCCGGGCCCGAGACGGGACTGGATCTCGGCCATGGCCCGAAGCGTCTCGACGACCTCGGCCGCCTCCTCCGATGAGGGGCCGGCGCCCTCCGGCCATCCTTCCCGGGCCAGACGGTCCAGGGTCGCCAGGTCGGCGGCCTTCGCCAGGCTCGCGTCACCGCCGAGCAGCTCTGCCACCACCCTGGCATGGACCGCCGAGTGCTGGCGGACCTCGAGCGAAGCCAGGTGGAACCCGAACGTCTCCACCTGCCACCCGAGATGCTGGAGCTCGCCGTGGGCCGCCCGAGGGGCGCCGGCCGCGGCCAGCGACCGCTGAACCTGCCCCACGTCCTCGAGCAGCTCGTCCGGTGTTCCGTAGCCTCCCGCCGTCCCTCGTCGGGTCGCCGACAGTCGTTCGGCGACGAGCGCGAGCTTCCGGCGGTGCGGCTGGTCCTCGAACCGCTCCCGGAGCGACGCCGCCGCCTCCGGGAACCGCTGCTCGTCCGCGATGAGCGAGGCCAGGAGCTCCGGGCTGGCCGGCGTGGACCCGTTCGAGGCCGTGAGGGCCGATGCGATCCGGCGGGCCACCGCCTCCAGACCTCGAAGCACGTGGTCGGCCTGGATTTCCGCCGTGGCCCTCGTGACCTCCGCAGTCACCTCCGGGTTGCCGTCCCGGTCCGCTCCTACCCAGCTCCCCCACCGGACGAAGGCGCGGAAGGACGGCGCGCGCGCGCCGACGTCGTCCGGCCCGAGCGTCCGATCCAGCTCGCGATAGAGCAGCGGAACGGCGCGGAAGATGGTCTCGTCGAAGGCCACCATCGCCGTCCGAACTTCGTCGAGTGGTCCCGGGCGGCGGCTCCGGATCTGGTCGGTCCGCCACAGGAGCGTGATCTCCTCGAGCAGCCGGCGTTCCACGTGCGCCCGAGCCGGGCGGCTCTCGCCCGCCTGCTCCATGGACGCCAGGAGGCCGGCGATCCGTCGGAGTGAGTCGACCACCGACCGGCGCCGTGCCTCGGTCGGGTGGGCCGTCACGACCAGGCTGATGGCCAGCCGGTCCAGCTCGTGCCGGAGCGCGTCCTCCCCCTCTCGCGACCGGATCTCGACCACCGCGGCCTCGATGGACTCGGGGACCGGCTCGGGCCCGCGCGCCCGCTCGCGGAGGGCTCGAACGCGGTGGCGCTCCTCCGCCAGGTTCACCAGGTGGAAGTAGATGGTGAACGCCCGGGCCACCAGCGCGGCGCGCTCGACGTCGAGGGCGGCCACCATCTCGGTGACGGCGCGACGTCTCGCCTCGGTGGGGTCCTGTCGAAAGGCGATCGACGCCAGCCGCAGCCGCTCCACGTCGTCCAGCAGTGCGGAGCCGCCCGATTCCACCAGGACCCGGCCGAGCAGCCGCCCGAGGTACCCGACGTCTCGACGCAACGCGGCCGGCACGTCCTCGGGATCGCTCACCTGGAGGCTCGGCCCGCCGCCTTCCGGGACCACCGCTGCATTCTATGGTTGGGGGCAAGCCGGCCGATGTTCCGAGATATGAGGGGCGAACGATGCCGCGGATCCTGGCCGTCGCCGACGAGGTGGACGAGTCGCTGGGGGGCGAGGCGCTAGCGCAGCTTCGGCCCGACCTCGTGCTGTCCGCCGGCGACCTCCCGTTCGACTACCTCGAGTACCTCGTGACGGTGCTGAACGTGCCGCTGCTGTACGTCCCGGGGAACCACGACCCGGCGCTCCGCGAGCGGCGAGGGGAGCTGGCCTGGCCGCCCAGCGTCGAGCTGAAGGACACCCGCGATCCGGTCGGGCCGCTCGGGTGCACGAACGTGGAGGGACGGATCGAGGACGTGGCCGGCATCCGGGTGGCCGGGCTCGGAGGGAGCGTGCGGTATCGGGAGGGGCCGAACCAGTACACGCAGAAGGAGATGCGGCGGCGGGGCCCGTCGGCTCCGTCGAAGCCGCGGCCCGGGGCGTGCGCGGCCGCCGCGGGGTCGACGTGTTGCTCACGCATACCCCACCCTTCGGCGTCGGCGACGAGGACGATCCGGCCCATCAGGGCTTCGAGGCCTTCCTGCCTCTGGTCGAGCGGCTCTCGCCGAAGCTGCTCGTGCACGGGCACATCCATCCGTACGGGCAGGCCAAGCCGGACCGTTACCTGGGGACGACGACCGTGGTGAACGCCGTTCCTTTCCGGCTGCTCGACGTAGAACCGTGAGCGACAAGCCCTTCGGACCATCCTCCACGTTCGGAAAGGCGCGCCGGCGGGAGGCGTACCGGCGGCTGGCCGACGTGGTCCGCAGGCGGAAGCCCAAGCCCCTGCTCGACCTGGACGACGTGGGGAAGCGGCTTCGCGTGTTCGAGCAGTCGTACGTCGGGATCCGGCCGATCCCGGTCGCGAGGATCGTGGGGACGCTCGGGCGAAGCGGCGATTTCAATCGGGAGTTCCTGTCTCGCCGGGGCGAGATCCAGTCCCGGTGGGAGCGCGTTGAACGGGCCTTCGACCAGGGCGACTTCCCGCCGATCACGGTGTTCGAGCTCGACGGGTCGTATTTCGTCGCCGACGGGCATCACCGGGTGGCCGTGGCCCGCCAGCGCGGGATCGACTACATCGACGCGGAGATCTCGCGCCTTCGCACCCGGTGGCCGCTCCGCCCGACGCCGACCTCGGCCGGATCATCATGGAGGAGCAGCGGCGGCAGTTCATGGAGGACAGCGGCCTGGAGCGAGCTCGGCCCGAGGTTCGGATCGAGTTCTCCCGGCCCCAGGGCTACATCGAGCTCCTTGAGCAGATCAAGGTCCACGGCCACAACCTGATGATGCAGAGCGGCGAGGTGTTTTCGCCGGAGGAGATCGCGGCGGACTGGTACGACCAGGTCTACCTGCCGACGGTGGAGGCCATCAAGCGCGAGGGCCTGTGGGAGCTGTTCCCTGAGGCGACGAAGGCGGACCTGTTTCTGTGGGTCACGCAGCGCCGGCGCGAGCTGTTCCCCGAGCGAGGCGGGATGGAGACCGACGAGGCCGTGCGAGCTGCGCGAGACACGAGCCGGAAGCCGCCGGCGTTGAAGCCTCGGCTCACGAAGCGTCGCAAGGAGAATTAGTCGAGGTCGGTGCGGTGGAACGGTAGGCTATGAGTAAGCGCCGGTAGCTCAGTGGACAGAGCGGCTGCCTTCTAAGCAGCGGGTCGCAGGTTCGAGTCCTGCCCGGCGCACCAAGTCAAAGAAATTCCTCTAGTGAGTACCCTCTGCTATCGTCGGTCGGCGACCATATCGAGCGGGCACAGCTAGGACGCAGACGATACTAACGAGGGAGAAAAGACGACATTCAACGCCGTCCCGCTCTCACAGGACTCAGCCTGATCCTGGAAATCCCACGGAAAGAGACCGTCGCCTGTAGGGATCAGGCTGGCGGTGACTTCGTACGCGTCGACCTTCGTGGACTCCGCGGTGCGCGCGAGACGGACGGCCGCCCCTGATCCTTCCTGGCCTTCCTTACCTTCCTGAAACGCTCGCGCTTGCCGGCACGCTTGCGCTTACCGTCGTGGTGGGAACAGGCAGTCATTACGGTGTCGATCAACGTAGTGGTGCCGGACTTCCACCAGACCCATTCTGTAGACGAAGAGGCAATGTGATGCCCAGGAATTGATGAATCGCCACCAAGCCCGGCCCGTACGGAACGGGTCGGACCAGGGGGAGGGGCGCTTGCGATGAGGTCGGGGACGCTGGGGAAGCTCCAACGTCGGATGTTCTCATCGGTGAGCTTCCGGAACCACCGCTCGACCAGGTTGAGCCAGCTCGAAGATGTCGGCGTGAAATGCAGGTGGAACCGTTTGTGCTTGGCGAGCCACTTCGCGACGTCGGGGTGCTTGTGGGTGGCGTAGTTGTCCAGGATCAGGTGGATAGCCAGCCCCTTGGGCACGTTGGCGTCGATGGTGCGCAGGAAGCCGGTTGGACACGTCACTGCTCGGCGTCGCTAAGCGCTTCCGCGAACCTGAGCAGCGCGTCGTCGATCGCTGACGCCCGAGCTGCGGAGGTAATCTCGCCCTTGTCGAATGCTTCGGACACCTTCGCTCGGAGTTCGCCGACCTTCTCAACGAACTTCTCCAGGTCCCCGTCCTTGTCGAGCTCGCGGAGGATCTCATCGATCTCGTGACGGATCTCGTTGCCGATATCGTGCGTGACCTCGCCCGCCTCGACCCCGTCGCTCACCGTTACGAACACGAGTCCGGCGGCCTCCTGCGGCGACGGTCCGGCGGCCTCTTGCGGCTGCTCCGTTGCGGGCGAGCCACCACGAGGGGTCGACGGCCGGGCCGCGTTCGTTCGACCGTCCGAACCCGTTCTCGCGAGCAGCGCAATCAGCACGATGATGGCGAGAAGACCCAGCGGGATGACCACCCTCGGCCAGACGCTCGGTCCCGGCCTCGCGCGGTCGCCCACGGGCAGCCGACGGGTTGGGGCAGGTGGCACCGCTTCCATCGGAGCGGTCTGCGTGACTGCGGCATGCCTCATGGCAGCGTCAAGAGACGTCCGCACGTCGTCTCCGGTCTGCGGGCGGTCGGCGGGATCCTTCTCGAGCATCGCGGCGACGAGCTCGTCCATCACGGCCGGAACCATAGGGTCGATGGAGCGAACACGAGGCGCCGGCGTGTGCGCGTGCGCGTACGAGAGTGCCGCAAGGTCTCCCTCGAACGGCGTTCGGCCGGTGAGCATCTCGAACAGCACACAGCCCAGCGAGTAGAGGTCCGTTCGACTGTCGACCCGGTCGCCTCGCGCCTGTTCCGGCGAGATGTACCGCGCCGTCCCGCGCATACTCAGCGTTGCGGTGAGCGCCTCGGGAGACAGGAGTCTCGCGATCCCCATGTCCGCGAGCTTCACGCCGCCGTCAGGCAGGAGCAAGACGTTCGACGGCTTTACGTCCCGGTGGATGACGTCGTGTTCGTGAGCGAACCCGAGCGCCGAGGCCAGCCCGCTCGCGATCTCCGCCGCTCGTTCCGGCGCGAGCCGACCCTCTCGGTCGAGCAGCTCGCGGAGCGTGGGTCCCTCAACGAGCTCCATCACGATGAATCGCTCGCTGCCGTCGACCCCCGTGTCGAACACGGTGACGACGTTCGGGTGGTGCAGGCGGGCGAGGATCTGCGCCTCTTGCTCGAACCGGGCGACCGAGCGTGGATCCCCATCTTCGCGGAGCAGCTTGATCGCTACTGGTCGGCGCAGAAGGACGTCATCGCCGCGGCGGATCTCGGACATGAGACTCCGTCCGAGCACGTCCCCGAGGCGGTAGCGCCCGCCGATGATTCGATACGTCTCGATGGCGGATCAACCTCTTCCTGCAGACAGGGGATCCGAACCATGGGAAGTGTAGCCGAGCCGTTGGGGCGATCCAGTAGGGAGACTCGGCTCAACGAGGGGTTGTCGTCGTCGGAGGAGACGGCGCTGAGATGAATGGCACGCTGGATGCGACCGACGGTCTCGTCCTGGGCGCTCCTCCACACGATCAGGGTTCTCCGCCAGGTCACCCAGGAGGCCTTAGGGCGTCCTTACCGGACCAGTTGGGCGAGTTCCCGCTCCTCTTCGAGTGTCAAGGGCCGGATAACGTAGATGCGGGGCTGGCGCTCGCGGGCCATAGCGGACCTCCAGCGGGAAGAGCCTTCACCATCAGCGCATGACGGCCCGGACGCATCCGCCGCCGATGATTGACAGCCCCGAAGGGACGTAGGAATGTGAACGCGATGAGGGCGCAGCAACCATCGGAACGACCCCATCCGGGACGTGGCTCCCTGTGCCGCAGGCCTGGACACCCGGCCGAACCCGCCAAGCGTCTCTTGGGTATGCCGTCTCGTGCCGCCAGTGTAAGAGTGGGCCCGGCCTTCTGCGACGCATAGCCTTAGCGCGAGATAGGGCAGGCGGTCATCACTCAGGAGAAGGAGGAGGGGGATCATGGAACTGGAGAAGGCTGATGAGTTGGTGAACGCGGCCTACCGTCGTGTGCAAGACCTAAACCGCCTCTCGCGGTTCTCCGCGCCCATCGGAAAGGCGGAGCTTGCGATCATCGCACTTCAGGCGCTAGCGGAGCTGGGTGCAATTGCAGACTGGACGGTCGGGCCGGGCTTCACGAATTCGATACTTCATCTTCTGGACGACAACGAGCGGGAGAAGTTCCAGAAATTCCAAGAGTTCGTCCGGCGTGCGGGAGAGGAGGCCAGACTCGCAGCCGGGCAGTCATCTTTGATTGGGAACATCTCAGGCCGTGCCGAAATGGAAATCGATCCGGCACCGTCGAGCCATTCGCGCAGGGCGACCCTTGAAGAGGTCATCGGGGATGAGGACTTAGGAACGAGGGCGGCTGAGGCGATCGTGTATCAGCTCTACTACGAGATCGTTGAACGGGCGGCGATCCTTGTCGAGCGTTCGGCCACGGCCCGCTCACGGCTATGGCCGCTCGTGTGGGTAGTTGCGACCCTGATTCCGCCACCCGATCTCTCGTTGCGTGATCCACCCGGAGCGCCGGACAGTTCCGGACCGTAGCGCCCCGGCGCTCGTGGCTCCTCTGTTGAATAGGGCCGTGGGTGCCCGCACGCTTTCTTTCCTGGCAACCGTCGCATACACCGTTGGGCGGCCCGCACGCTTACCTGGGGCTTCCGAAACGCGCCGGATTCGCAGGTCGCTTCTACTCTCGCTGCTAGCTTTCGCCACTAGCTACGTCGTTCGAAGCTGAAGCTAGTCTCTCGAGTGTTACCCGGAAGGGGGCGTTTCCGGCGCCGGGGGGGCGGCGTTAGGGCCCTCCCCTGCCTCCGAGGGTTGCGCGGGAGGGGGCGGCGTTCGGCCACCCCAAGGGTCGAGACCGCGGACCCGGGCAGTTCCGGAAGGCGGGCGGCGTTTCGCCCTCCCCTGTCACACAACCCACCAGGTGTTTGATCGACCCTGGGCTGAGAAACAGACCGACCCGATCGGGAAATGGCGGGAGTGTCCGGAGCGCCTCGCGCTCGATTGTTGAGGTCTCAGAACTTGGGCCAGGGTTGGCCGTGGCCCTGGACCATCACGGCCCGGGTACCCACCGAGTAGCCCCAGCGCCGCGGGAGATCGACCTTCTTCTCGCACTTCGTGCAGGTGAAGGCCGTCCACCTCTTGCTGACGGTCTGGCGGTAGCCACACTCGGTGCAGGCGAAGAACGCGTTCTCCGCAGCACAGGTGAAGCACTGGTACCCGATCGACTCGTCCCCCACAAGCTGGGGCGTGAGGCACCACGGACAGGTCAGGTAGGACATCTCCTTCGCCTACTCGGCCGAAGGGTCAGGTTCCTTGAGCACCCGGGCCCGCTGCTCGTCGCGGTGGGCACGGAGCCGCTCGCGGTACTCGGGATGGGCTCCGGCCACGATGCTCGCCGCCAGGATCGCGGCGTTCACCGCCCCCGCCTTGCCCACCGCCAGCGTTCCCACCGGCACGCCGGCCGGCATCTGGACCATCGACAGCAGCGAGTCCAACCCGGAGAGCTTGGACTCCATGGGGACGCCGAGCACCGGGAGCGTGGTCTTGGCAGCCACCGCCCCGGGCAACGCCGCGGCGCCGCCGGCCGCGGCGATGATGACCTCCAGGCCGCGATCCTCCGCCGTCGCCGCGTACTCGGCCAGCTCGTCCGGGGTCCGGTGGGCCGAGAGCACCCGGGTCTCGAACGGCACGCCGAAGGACTCGAGGGTCTCGGCCGTGTGCCGCATCGTGTCCCAGTCCGACCTCGAGCCCATGATCACGCCCACCAGTGGTTCCGCCACGTCTTGACTCCCCTCGCCGATCCTGCGAGCCGGGCCAAGTGTAGATTCTCGGGAGCCCCGCGCCCCGCTGGAGGAGGACGAGTGTCCGACCGGATCACCAGGCTGCTGGCCGGCTACGCGAGCAGCGTCGCTGGCCAAGGGCCTGCCGGACGAGACGGTCCACGAGGTGAAGCGGCGGGTCCTGGACTCGATCGGCGTGGCGATGGCCGCCCTCGACGGGGATGCGCCGCGCCGCCGCCAGGGCCTACGCGGCCGATCTCCCCGATCCGAACGGCGCGACGGTGTGGGGCTCGGCGCTCCGGGCGAACCCGGAGGTGGCCGGCTTCGCCAACGGCGTCGCCGTCCGGTACCTGGACTTCAACGACACGTACCTGTCGAAGGAACCCCTCCACCCCAGCGACATGATCGCCGCCGCTGATGGCGCTGGCCGAGTGGCGCGACCGCCCGTCCGCGGACCTCCTGGCCGCCATCGCCGCGGCGTACGAGGTCTCGGTCACGCTCTGCGACGCGGCCAGCCTCCGGGCGCACGGCTGGGACCACGTGAACTACATCGGGATCGGCGTGGCCTGCGCCGCGGGGCGGCTGCTGCAGCTTCCGCCCGGAGCGGATCGAGCACGCCGTCTCGATCGCCACCGTCCCCCATGCGGCCATGCGCGAGACCCGGGCCGGCGAGCTCTCGATGTGGAAGGGCGCGGCCGCGGCCAACGCCGCGCGGAACGCCGTGTTCGCCACGCTCCTGGCCGAGAAGGGCATGACCGGCCCGGCCCGGCCGTTCGAGGGCGAGATGGGGTTCGTCCGGCAGCTCCTCGACGGCGAGGCCTTCGATGAGGAGGCGCTGTCGCGACTGGAGGCGAAGGCACCGCCCAGACGGATCCTCGACACCCACATCAAGTACTGGCCGGTCGAGTACCACGCCCAGAGCGCGGTCGACGCGGCGCTCCAGTTCCCCGCGGGCTTCCTCCGCGACGCCGACAGGATCAAGTCGATCGAGATCGACACCTTCGACGCGGCCTACCAGATCATCGCCAAGGACCCGGAGAAGTGGGACCCGAAGACCCGGGAGACGGCCGACCACTCACTCCAGTACATCGTGGTGGCCGCGCTGCTGGACGGCGAGGTCACGCGCCGGACGTTCGAGCCGGAGCGGTTCCGCGACCCCCGGATCCTCGGCATCCTGAAGAACCGCGTGACCGTCCGCGAGGACCCCGAGCTCTCCGCGGGATACCCTGAGGGCATCCCGAACCGGATCACGGTGACGACGACCGGCGGGGATCGGGAGGTGCGGGAGGTTCGCTATCCGAGAGGCCACGCGCGCAACCCCATGACGGACGAGGAGGTCGTGGCGAAGTTCCGGGCGAACGTGGAGGGGCGGCTCGACGCCGACCGGGCGGCGTCGGTCGAGCGCCTGGTGTGGGACCTGGAGCGCGAGGGAAGCCTGCGAGAGCTCATGCGGGCCCTCGCCGAGGGCCGATGACCTGGCTCACGCCCGACCCGGGCGAGCATCCGGCCAAGCGGTTCCGGCAGATGCTCGACGCGGGGCGAGACGATCGTCGCCCCGGGCGTATTCAACGGCCTGACGGCGCTCCTGGCGAAGCGGGCCGGGGCGCGGGCCCTGTACCTGTCCGGCGCCGCGTTCTCGGCCAGCCATGGGGATGCCCGACGTGGGGCTGTTCACCCTGGACGAGTTGCAGCGCAACGCCCGGCAGATCGTCCGGGTGACCCGCATCCCGCTGATCGTCGACGCCGACACCGGCTTCGGGGGCGCGTTGAACGTCATGCGAACCGTCCGGGAGCTGGAAGGGGCGCGGTGCGCGGCCATCCAGATCGAGGACCAGGTTGACCCGAAGCGCTGCGGCCATCTGGAGGGCAAGCAGGTCACGAGCGCCGACGCGTTCGCCGAGAAGGTGGCCGCCGCGGCTCAGGCTCGGGAGCACCTGGTGGTCATCGCCAGGACCGATTCCCGGGCCACCGACGGGTTCGACGAGGCCGTGAAGCGGGGTCTCGCCTACCGGGAGGCCGGCGCCGACGTCATCTTCCCCGAGGCCCTGGAGTCCGAGGAGGAGTTCGCCGCGTACGCGAAGGCGGTCCCGGGGCCGCTGCTGGCGAACATGACGGAGTTCGGCAAGAGCCCGAACCTTTCGGCCGAGCGCCTGGCCGAGCTCGGCTACCGGATCGTGATCTTCCCCGTGTCGGCGGCGCGCGTCGCGGCGAAGGCCGTGGGCGGCTTCTACGAGGAGCTCCTCCGGAGCGGCATCCAGTCCGCGTGGATCGACCGGATGATGACCCGCGACGAGCTGTACGAGCTGATCGGCTACGACGACTACGCCGAGCTCGACCGCCGGCTCGCCCGCGACCCGGGCCCGTGATCCGGGGAGAGCGGACCTTCCTGAGGCCTGCCACGGACGGCGATCTCGACCTGCTTGCGGGCTGGCTCGCCGATCCGGAGGTGTACCGGTGGTGGGAAGGTCGCCCCCTCAACCGGGAAGAGGTGGCGGACATGTACACGGGCCGCAGGAGACCTGAGGTCGAGCCCTTCGTCATCGAGGCTGACGGGGTGCCCGTCGGCTATCTCCAATGCTGGCAGGGAACGGAGAAGGCGGGCGGTATCGACATGTTCCTGGTCCCGGAAGCGCGAGGCCGGGGGCTCGGTCCCGACGCGGCGCGAGCCGCCTCGAGCTTCTTGCTCGACCAGCGAGGGTGGACCGAGGTGACGGTCGATCCAGTGGTGGACAACCTTCGAGCCATCCGGGCGTTCGAGCGTGCCGGCTTCTCAGCGGAGAACGAGGAGCTCGACGACGAGACCGGGAAGCGGGTCCTTCGCATGGTCGCTCGCCGCGAGGTGTCCGACGAGGCCGCCTCGAGCGAGCCGTAGTAGGCTTCGGGACTTCCGCACGGTGACGTCCAGGCCCCCGAAGGAGGAACCGTGAAGAGATCACTCGCCCTCATCGGCTTCGCCATGCTGGCCGTGCTCGTCAGCACTGGCACCGACCGCGAGCGTCGGCGCGGCGCCGAGGCCCTCCTCCTACACCCTGCCCGGAAGCGCCGTCTTCCCCGAAGGGGTGGCCTACCAGCCCACCACCGGCGACTTCTTCGTGTCGAGCACGACCGACGGCTCGATCCTCCGCGGCAACGTCATGGAGCCCGCCGCGGCCCCGTTCATCGCCGGTCCAGGCACCCAGTTCTCCGCCGTCGGTGTGAAGGTCGACGATGCGGGCCGCCTGATCGTCGCCGGCGGCATGACCGGCGACGTGCGGATTTACGACGCGGCGACCGGCTCCCTCATCCGAACGTTCACGACCGGCACCGGCGGCTTCCTGAACGACATCGCCGTGGCCAAGAACGGCGACCTGTTCGTGACCGACTCGTTCCGTCCTGTGCTGTGGCGGATCCCGGCTTCGGAGATCCACTCAGGGGCAGCGGAGCCTGCCGAGGCATGGCTCGACCTGACAAGCACGATCCCGTACACAGCGGGCCAGTTCAACGTGAACGGGATCGTGGCGACCGAGAACGGGAAGCACCTGGTCGTCTCGCAGTCGTTCACCAGCGAGCTGTTCCGGATCGACGTCGCCACCAAGGCGGTGACGGAGGTCGACCTCGGCGGCGAGGCCGTGGCCGGCGACGGGCTCGCGCTCCTGGGGAGGACCCTGTACGCGGGCGAGCCCTTCTCCGGACCCGGGCAGATCGCCAAGGTGGCGCTGTCGGGCGATCTCAGCAGCGGGACGGTCCTTTCGAGGACGACCGATCCCTCGTTCATGCACGCCCACCACCCTGGCGGTGGCGAGCGGTCGCCTGCTGGTCGTGAACTCTCAGTTCGCGCAGCTGTTCGGCGGCCTGCCACCCATCCTGCCGTTCACCATCTCGAGCATCCCGCTGCCGTAGCGAGGGGGCTAGCCGCCGGCCGCGAGGCGGTCGCCGAGCTCGCGGGCCACGTCGATCAGCGCCAGCACGTCCTCCTCGGTGGTCCGGAAGTTCACGAAGCACGGGCGGAGGTAGACCTCGTCGTCGATCAGCGCCGAGGCCAGGTAGACCCGGCCGTCGGCCAGCATCGCCTGGGCCAGCCGCGCGTTGTGGTCGTTCAGGTCCGTCACGCCCTTCGGCGTGTGGCGGAACGGCACGATCGAGAGCTGCGGCGGCGGCCCGAGCACCTCGAAGTCGGGCTGGGCCTTCACGCGCCTCGTACAGCAGCCGGGCCTGGTGGAGGTTCCGCTCGATGGCCTCCCGGAAGGCCGGCGCGCCGTGGGCCCGGAACGCCAGCCACGCCTTCAGGGCCCGGAACGGCCGCGAGTACTCGAGCGTGATGTCCACGGCGTGCAGCTCGTGGCGCTGGTGCGGCAGGTACCCCTCCTGGTGCGCGAAGGCGGCGCGCCAGGTCGTCCGGCCGGCGGACCAGCACGACGCCGCAGGCCTTCGGCAGGTACAGCCACTTGTGCGCGTCCACCGAGCACGAGTCGGCCCGCTCCAGCCCGGCGAACAGGTGGGCGCCCGAGGCCGTGGCCGCGGCGGGGAGGCCGTACGCGCCGTCGAGGTGCAGCCACACGCCCCGCTCCGCGCACACGTCGGCCAGCGCATCGGTGGGATCGACCGCGCCGGTCAGCGTGGTCCCGCCGGTGGCCACCACCGCTACGGGCGTCACGCCTTCGTCCCGGTCGCGGTCGATGGCCTCGGCCACCGCGTCGGGCCGGAGCTTGCGCTCGTCGTCGATGGGGAGGGCCCGGATGTTCGCTGGCCCCGATCCCCAGCAGCTCGACGGCGCGCGTGATCGAGTAGTGGACCTCGCGCGAGCAGTACACGGCGCCCCGCCGCCCGGCCATCCCGTCGGTGCGGCTCCCGGGGAGCGCCCGCTCCCGGGCAGCCGCCAGCGCCGTCATGTTGCTGATCGTTCCGCCGCTGGTGAACGCGCCGCCGGCCGTCGCCGGGTAGCCGACGAACTCGGCCACCCACCGCACGGCCTGCTTCTCGATCTCGGTGGCCGCGCCGGCATGGACGGCCAGGTTGATGTCGTAGCAGGAGGCCAGGGCGTCGCCGATGGCCCCGATCTCCAGGCCCGAGGACCCGATGAACGCGAAGTACCGCGGCCGGGGCTGGGCGATGCTCTCGTCGAGGATCCTGGCCACGTCGTCGAGGACCTCGAACACCGGCGAGGGCTCCTCGGGGAGGTCCGACCGGAGCAGCGCCCGAACCCGTTCGTCGAGCGGCGGCTCCTCGGGGCGGAACCGGTCGAAGCTCCGCCAGGCCTGCTCGATCAGCTTGAACGCGCGGGCCAGCGCCTCCTCGCGCGGCGCGTCGAGCCGGAGCGGCGAGTCGGCCGGTCCCTGCTCTTCCATCACCTCGATGGTATCGGCCCTACGGCCCCGGGACGCCACCTTCGGCGCGCAGGTCGGCGAGGACCTGGCTGGCCGGCCGCCGCCCCCGGGCCACGATCGTCATCAGCACGCCGAGCACGATCCACGCCACCGTGACCACCCACACCAGGTTGAACGGCGCCGTCTGCTTGTAGATGCCGCCGAAGATGGCCCCCACCGAGATGGCCAGCCCGATCAGGCCGGCGATCACCACCCCCGCCCTGTTCGGATGGTCGGCCAGCCCCCGGAACGCGCCGAGCGACAGGAACCCGTACACGATCATCAGGGCGAACCCCCCGAACGTGGAGAGCCAGGCGAACATGGCGAAGAAGTGGTTGGTCTCGGGCAGCGCGAACAGGTCCTTCCACCATTGCGAGAACAGCACCATGACGACGGCGAAGGCCTCCACGAACAGGATGGCCCCCACCGGGGTCCCTCGGGTCCGGGAGACCGTGGCGAACGGCGCCGGGATGCGCCGGTCCCGGGCCAGGGCGAACACCCCGCGGGTGGACGCGGTGGCCGCCCCCAGCCCCACGGCCATGATGTCGAGCAGCACCACGATCTCGAGCAGCTTCAGGATGGCGAGCGACCCATACCCTCCTGCGGCCTTCGGCGAGCCCAGCGCGAAGAGCGGGCGCCGCGGCGACGTCGGGGTTGGTCAGCGTCTTCACGTCGAAGTTGAACCCGGCAACCTGCGAGTACGCGGCGATCACGTAGAAGACCGTGACGATCCCTACGGACAGCAGCACGGCCCGGGGGATCGATCTCTTCGGGTTCGCCGTCTCCTCGGCCAGGTTCGCCGCCGTCTCGAAGCCGACGAAGATCAGCACGCCGTACAGGACCCCGAACAGGATGCCGGTCCAGCCGTCGGCGGCCTCCGCCGGGTTGAACGCCTTCAGGCTGTTGGCGGGGACTTGGGTGATCACGTAGATCAGGAAGGCCAGCACCACGGCCGCCGAGACCAGCGCCAGCGTCAGCTGGAGCCGAGTGGAGAGCTGCACGCCGAGGTACATGACTGTGAGGACGATGCCCACCCAGATCAGGTCCCAGGCCCAGATCGGCAGGACCCCGGAGACCCCGAACGTGCCCACCAGGATCACGTCGTGGAGCACCCAGCCCACCAGGCACGCGATGGCGGCCGCCAGCACGGTGGTCCCTCCGTAGTACAGCCACCCCGTCACCGAGCCGACCTGGCTACCCAGGCCCATCGACACGTAGTCGTAGAGCGAGCCTGCCGCGTGGATGCGCTTGGCGTACTGGGCGATGATCCACCCCAGTGCGAACACGCCGATGGCCGCCAGGATCACGGCGAACGGCGCGGCGATCCCCGCACCCTTCCCCGATGCGGAGAACCCCGCGATCAGCGGGATCAGGAACGCCGCCGAGAACACGGGCCCGATGAACCCGATCGACTGCGCGATCACGTCCACGAGCGTCAGGCGCTTCTCACCCAGGCGCTCGTAGCCGGCCTGCTGCGACTCAGCCACGCGGAACCCCCTCCCTTCCGTCGCTTTCGACCGCCGCCTCGCGCGAGGCTAGGCGGCCCAGCCCCCCTCGGGCCGTTCGAACCACACGTGGGCCTGCCCGGTGCCCACCGAGGCCTCGTACTCCCCGTACTGCGTCCCCGGCGCGCGGCACTTCGACCCGCCGAGCGCGCCGACCATGATCAGGTAGTGCCCGAACTTGCCCTCCGGCCCGAACCGCTTGTACTCGGGCATCCAGTCGATCACGCCGGCGTGGTCGCCCCGCGGCGAGCAGCTTCAGGACGTGCTCGTCGGCCTCTCGTGCCTCGGGCGTGATGATGTTCGACAGGTCCGAGGACTCGTGGCCGCGGAGCTCGCGGAACGGGAAGAACCGGTGGGTCAGGCCGCCCGACGCGAGCACGATCACGCGGCGGTCCACCTGCTCGACGGCCTTCCCCAGCAGCTCGCCGAGCAGGAGGAAGTCGTCGGTCTGGCCGGTCCCGTTGATGGCGATCGAGATCCACCGCTCGCCCGCCGGACAGGTAGGTCCAGACGTTCACGGTGCCGTAGAAGATCGGGAGGTACGGGTCGTCGGAGGCCAGGATCCACGTGTCGTCGCGGCCGTCCGCCTGCTTCGCCAGGGCGTGCGCGAGCTCGGGGTCGCCCGGCATGTCGTAGGGGATGCCGCTCATGCCGCGCGGGAGCTCGTGCGAGGTGAAGAAGCCCTTCCGCCGGTCCTGGGCCGAGACGATGTGCTCGAACGTGGACTCCCAGTGCGTGTCGCACACGACGACCGTGTCGGGCTTCAGCCGGTCGAAGACCTCGGACTTCAGCTGTGCGAAGGCCGTCGACCAGGCTGATCTCCTTGCCGTCGTTGATCTCCAGCCGGACCTGCTCGGGCAGCATGATGGTCGGGACGTGGGACACGACCCCGGCGCCGACGATCTCACCCATCCGCGATCAACTCCCCTCCCACGGTGCCTCGCACACCGTCTTCACGTCCGCGTAGAAGTCGAAGCTCCACCGGCCGCCCTCCCGGCCGATCCCGGAGTTCCGCGCGCCGCCGAACGGCGCCCGGAGGTCGCGGACGAAGAAGCAGTTGACCCAGACCGTGCCGGCCACCAGCTTGGCGGAGACCCGTTCGGCTCGCTCCCGGTCGCCCGTGTACACGATGGCGTCCAGACCGTAGTCCGTCCCGTTCGCCAGCGCGACGCCCTCCTCCTCGGTCTCGAAGGGCTGGAGCGTGAGGACCGGGCCGAACACCTCCCTCTTCAGGATCTCGGCCTCGGGCGGGACGTCGACGAACAGCGTGGGCCGGTAGTACAGGCCGCCGAGCTCCTCGTTCGGGCCGCCGCCCAGCACGGCCTTCGCGCCCTCCTCCTTGGCCCGCTGCACGAATCCGTCCACCCGCTCGAAGTGCTCCCTCGTGATCTGGGGGCCGAGGTCGGTGTCGGGGAGGCGCGGGTCTCCCTGCTTCAGGGCCGAGGCCTTCTCCAGGAACCGGTCGAGGAACTCGTCGTGGATCCCCCGCTCGACCAGGAGGCGCGTGCCGGCGAGACACACCTGGCCCGCGTTGTCGTACTGGTTCACGGCCTGGGCGATGGCGGCGTCGAGGTCGGCGTCGGCGAAGATCAGGAACGGCGCCTTGCCCCCGAGCTCGAGCGAGACCGGCGTGAGGTTCGGCGCGGCGGCCGCGGAGACGAGCCTGCCGGTCTCCACCGAGCCGGTGAACGCGATGCGGTCGACATCCGGGTGCGCGACGAGGGCCGCGCCGGCCTCCTCGCCGATCCCCTGGACCACGTTCAGGACGCCGTCGGGCATCCCGGCCTCCCGGGCGATGTCGCAGAGCATGGAGGCCGTGAGCGGGGCCCACTCCGGCGGCTTGAAGACCACCGTGTTCCCGGCCGCGAGCGCCGGCGCCAGGCGCCACGTCCCCAGCATGAGCGGCGCGTTCCACGGTGTGATCACGACGGTGACGCCGGCCGGGTCCCACTCCACGCGGCTGCGATGCTCCCCCATCTCCAGGTCGTCCTCGTGCAGCGCCAGGAGCTGGTCGGCGAAGAAGTGGAAGTTGCGGGCCACGCGGGGCATCACGCTCCGCTGCATCGAGCGCAGGAGCGACCCGTTGTCGGTGGTCTCGACCACGGCGAGCTCGGGCACGCGGGCCTCGACCAGCTCGCCGACGCGGTGGAGGACCTGCGCGCGCTGCTGCGGCTCCGTCGCCGCCCAGTCCGGGAAGGCGTCCCGGGCCGCCGCGACGGCGGCGTCGGCCTCCTTCTTCCCGCCCCGGGCCACCATGGCGAGCGTCTCCTGGTCGATCGGCGAGAGGTCCAGGAACATGTCCGAGGAGGGGACCCGGGACCCACCGATCCAGTGGTCGGCCGAGACCCTGATGCCCTCGATCGTCGAGACGTTGGCCATGCCGTGCCCCGCTACCCGAAGAACGCCACGAGCTGGGGCTCCGCTCGGCGACGGAAGGCCACGTTGATCCGCTGCCGCTCGAGCACCTGCCGGAGCATCTTCTTGGCCTGCGGGATGTCGTGCTCGGCGAAGAACGACTGCACGTCAGCTTCCTGCTCGGGCGTGGTCAGGAACCGCACGCCGTCCGCGAGGTAGATGATCGTGTTCGGAGGCAGCCGCCGGTTGGCCTCCTCCCAGTGCTCCTTGACGAACCGCCATGCCCGATCTCCCGCATCGCGGTTGGCCATGGCCCTGGCCAGGAGGAACGGCGCGTTCTGGGATCGCACCTCGTCGCTCAGCGCAAGGGCGAGGGTTCGGTCCATGAGGTCGGGGTCACGGAAGTCCGCCAGCGCGTACAGGTACCGGAGCTGCTCCTGCGGGGTGGGGGCGTCCTTCGACCGGGCCAGGAACCGCTCGTAGTCGTCGGGGCCGCCGGTGGCCGCGACGACGGCGACCGCGGCGGACGCGAGGGAGGCGTCGACGGGCCTGCCGGCCCGCGCCGCCTCCTCGAGCTCCCGAGCCCTCGCCGTGACCTCGGCGCTCGCCGCCGAGGATGGCGAGGGCGACGACGAGGGTGCCCGGAGCGACCTCGTCAGGTCGGGCTCGTCCGTCCCGGGCTCCCACCCCAGCCGCTCGAACGCCGGCCGCACCAGATCCCGGACGTACCGGCGGAGCCCCTCGCGGGGCTCGCCCTCAACGAACCGGTCGAACCAGCCCATGCCGGCCACGACCGACTGCCACACGTGCAGGTCGGTCTCCTCCGCAGGCCGCGGACGAGTCGCCAGGAACTCGGCGGCGGGAACGCCTCCGGCCACCGCCCCGGCCCACGTGTCGTCCACCAGGCCGAACCGCTCGATGGAGGCGAGCGCATCGAGGGCACGGCTCCAGATCCGTTTCCCGGAGCCCTCCCTCGTACCCGACGCGGAGGAAGCTGGCCCCCTCCGCGTTCGCCACGACCACAGCGTCGGGCGCGAGTCGAGCGGAGGCTCGCCCCCTCCGGCTCGACCAGGATGGCCCGAGCCTCCGCGTCCCGGCCGAGGGACTCGCGGACCAGCAACGGGACCTCCCACCGGGTCCCGTCGTCGCCGCCGTCGTAGCGAAACCGCTCCTGGGCGAAGGACAGGGCGTCCCCGTCCTCCCGCACCGTGACGAGCGGATAGCCGCCCTGCCAGATCCAGGTGTCCATGATCCTGCGAACCGGTTCGTCCGTGGCGGCCTCGATCGAGTCCCACAGGTCGGAGGTCTCCGTGTTGCCGAACGCGTGATCCTTCAGATAGCGCTGGATCCCATCCCGGAACCGTCCGGGACCGAGATACCGCTCGAGCATCCGGAGGACGGCGGCGCCCTTGGTGTACGTGAGCGAGTCGAACATGTCGGACGCGTCGTCGGGCGAGTTGACCGGGTACTCGATGGGCCGCGTGCTGTCCAGGGCGTCGATCTCCAGGGCCGTCGAGCAGACCCGGCGGAACGATCCCCACCGGTCCCAGTCCGGCCGGAACGCGTCCACGGCCAGGTTGGCCATGAACGTGGCGAACGCCTCGTTCAGCCAGATGCCGTTCCACCACCGCATCGTGACCAGGTCGCCGAACCACATGTGGGCCAGCTCGTGGGCCACGACGTCCGCCACGGCCAGGAGCTCCTGCTGGGTGGCCTGGGACGGGTCCACCAGGAGCAGCGACTCCCGGTACGTGATCAGCCCGAGGTTCTCCATGGCCCCGGCGGCGAAGTCCGGGAGGGCCACGAAGTCGACCTTCTTCTCCGGATAGGGGATCCCGTAGTAGTCGGTGAAGAACCGGAGCGAGAACGCGCCGATCTCGATGGCGAAGTCCACGAGGTGCCCCTTGCCGGGAACGTGCGCCACCCGCAGGGGGACGCCGTCCACGTCCACCGCCTCGGTCAGCTCGAGCGGCCCGACCACCCACGCGACCAGGTACGTGGACATGGGGATCGTGTCGTCGAACCGGACGGCCACCTTCCCGATCCCCTGCTGCCTCCCGGCCCACCTCCGGCGTGTTGGACAGCGCGACGAGCCCCTCCTCCACGACCAGCGTCACGCCGAACACGGCCTTCAGGTCGGGCTCGTCCCAGCACGGGAAGGCCCGCCGGGCGTCCGTCGCCTCGAAGTGGGTGGTGGCGATGACGCGGGTCCGGCCCTCGGCGTCGGTGTACGTGGACGGGTAGAAACCCACCAGCCGCTCGTTCAGGACCCCGGTGAACTCGAGGTGCAGCGTCCACTCACCCGGCGTGGCGGGCTCCGCGAGCAGGACGCGCGCGCGCTCGTTCGCCCGGTCGAGCGAGATCTCCGAGACGTCGAGCTTGGTGCCGTTGCCGTTCGTCAGCCGGCCGGCCTCGATCTGGAGGTCGACGGCGTTCAGCACGATCTCGCGGACGGGTTCGTGAACCGTGATGCGGACGTCCTCGGCCCCGCGGAAGGTCCCCTCGGCTAGGTCGGGCTCGATCGTGAGCTCGTAGCGGGAGGGTGTGACGGTCCGGGGCAGGCGGTGCGCCGACTCGCCTCCGCCCATCCGGCTCACTGCACCGGGGCGAGCCACGAGGCGTACTTCTCGATCTCCCCCTTGGTGGCCGCGAAGAACGTTCCCTGGATCTCCTTCGTGATCGGCCCTCGGGTCCCCTCGCCCACGATGCGATCGTCTACCTCGCGGACCGGAGTGACCTCGGCGGCCGTGCCGGTGAAGAAGGCCTCGTCGGCGTTGTACAGGTCGGTGCGGACCAGGTTCTCCTCGCGGACCTCGTAGCCGAGGTCGCCGGCGATGGTCATGACCGTGGCCCGGGTGACGCCGTCGAGACACCCGGACTGGGTGGGCGGCGTGAACAGGACGCCGTGGCCGACGACGAAGACGTTCTCGCCGGTCCCGTCGGTGATGTAGCCCTGTTGGTTCAGCATGATGGCCTCGTCGTACCCGGCCTTGATGGCCTCGATCTTGGCCAGGACCCCGTTGATGTACTGCCCCGTGGCCTTGGCCGCGGCCGGCAGCGAGTTCTGGTCGTTGCGCCTCCAGGAGGAGATCTTGACCTTCACACCCTGCTCGAGGGCCTGCTCGCCGAGGTACGCGCCCCACGGCCACACGGCGATCACCACGTTCACCGGCGCGCTCAACGGGTTCACGCCCATCTCGCCGTAGCCCCGGAACACCAGGGGCCGGATGTAGCACGCGGTCAGCTCGTTCGCCCGGATCGTCTCCTTCACGGCCTCCGAGAGCGCCTCGGCCGAGAACGGGATGTCCAGGTGGTAGAGCTTCGCCGAGCGGAACAGCCGCTTGAGGTGCTCGTCGAGGTGCCACACGGCGGAACCCCGCGCGGTCTCGTAGCACCGGATGCCCTCGAACACGCCGCTGCCGTAGTGCATGGCGTGGGACAGGACGTGGACCTTTGCGTCGCCCCAGTCCACCAGGTCCCCGTCCATCCAGATCTTCCCGACGGGCGTGATCGGCATCGATTCCTCCCTTCGCGTGATGCGGGCGGCCGACTCCGGGGCGGCCGGCGCGGCCTTCGACAGGATATCGGGTCAGGGCAGGTCGTACGCCCGCCACACGATCTGGAGGTCGGGCTCGACCGGCCGGTCGAGCGAGCCGAACCGCCCCTCCGCCCAAGCCCGGAGCTGGGGCCCGATGCGGCGGCGGAGGTCCTCGGGGACCCGCCAGGTCCAGGACTGCATGCCGGCGTCCATCTCGTCCAGGAACTGCCCGACGGTGGTGTCGTCGCGGGTCCCGATCGGCGGCAGGAGGCGCACCCGGGCACCGTGGCGCTCGAACTCGCGGTCGAGCGTCTCAGGGTCCCTGGGGTCCAGTCCCAGGGCGAAGGGAACGCCCCCGGCGAGCTCCAGGAACCGGTCGACGATCCCCCACGTGTCCTTGAACCCGCCGAGGTTCACGAGCGCAACGCCACCGGGGCCGATGACGCGGGCGAGCTCCTCGAGAAGCCGCCGCCACTCGGGGACGAGGTGGAACACCCACCGCACCACGGCAGCGCCGAACACGTCGTCGCGGAACGGCATCCGCGTGGCGTCGGCCAGGACGAGCGGGAACGGGATCCGGCCGCCCGCCTTCTCCACGAGCTTGGCGAGCATCGGGCGGGACAGGTCGAGCCCGACCATCGGCACGCCGGCCTGGTGAAGGGGAAGCGCGATGAGGCCGGTCCCCACGCCGACCTCCAGACAGCGCCCCCGCCCGGCGAGCTCCGTTCGGAGCAGCTCGACGGTCGCCCGTTCCGCCTCGGGGAGGAGCGCCCGGGTCCGGTCGTAGAACTCGGCCGCGCGGTCGAACCGGATCGAGCCTGAATCCGTGTCGGCGGGCGTTGGCACCGAGTCGCGGGCCTAGTTGAGCGAGGGGTCGGGCGGCATCAGCCGGAGCAGGTCGTACGCGCGTCCCTTCCGCCGGAGGACCTCGCTCCACAGTCGCTCGGGATCGGTGGTGAAGACGTCCTCGGCGAGCGCGGGCTCAACGATCCACGACCCCTCTTCCAGCTCCTCGTCGAGCTGGCCCGGGCCCCACCCGGCATGTCCGGCGAACACCCTGGCCTTTCGGATGCCGCCGATCGAATCGCCGTCGGCCTCGTCCGGCAGGAACCCGACCGAGCCGAAGGCCACGACGTTCGCCCGCTCGGGGTCCTCGAAATCCGCCACGACCACCGCCGCCTGAGGCTGGACCGGTCCGCCGATGAACAGCGGGTCCCCCGGCGCCACCAGGTCGGCCAGGGGCGGGGCGGCCTCGCTGACCGGCACCTCGGTGGCCCGGTTCAGCACGACGCCGACCGCGCCCTCGTCGTCGTGGTGGCCGATCAGCACCACGGTGCGGCGGAAGTTGGGATCCCACAGGTCGGCGCCGGCGATCAGGAGGTGGCCCTTCAAGCTGTCCATGAGGCTCCCATCATCCCCGTGTCGGTGGGGCCCACTCAGGTCTTGAGGGCGGGCTGCCACTCGCTCGGCAGGTCGACCGGCCGGCTCACCCGGCCCTCCAGGTACCCCCGGGCCACGAGCTGGATGAACATGTACACGCCGACCTCCCAGAACGCGGACATGACGCCCGGGCGATAGCCCCGCGAGCTCACGCCGTGCTGGAGCGATTCCACGGCATGCCAGTCCTCCCGGTTGGTGACATCCCAGAAGTCCACGGCCCACGAGGGATCGAAGTCGGGGCGCGCCACGAGCTCCGGCGGGAACAGCCACTCGCACTCGACGAACGTCCGGTCGACGGCGAGCGGCTCCAGCCGATGGGTGAGGACGTAGTCCGGGTGGGGACTGATCAGGAAGCTCGGCCACATGCCGACGTACCCGATCTGGCGGCGGAGCTCTCCGTCGAGCCCCCGGAGCGGGATGCCGTGGCTCTTGCCGTCGAGCGACATGGTCTCGGCGTCGTCCCGGAGGAGCATCGGCCCGGCCACGTACAGCCCGTCGTGGAGGAAGGCCACGCTGCTCTCGGGCGGGCTCACCCGGCAGAGCGCGGGGTGGATCTCGGAGCAGTGGTAGCACTCCTGGTAGTTCTCGGCGATCAGCTTCCAGTTCGCCGCCAGCTCGTAGGAATGGCGGGCGCCGACCACCAGCCGCTCGGGCTCGTAGGGGGCGAAGTACTCGTCGAGGTGGCCGATGTGCCGGTCGAACGGGACGCCGTCGCCCGAGGGGTTCACGAACTCCCACCCTCGCCACTCGACCGATGACGGGTGGCGGTGGCGTGCCCCCGCCCGGCCCATGCACAACCACGAGGCCGCGAAGAAGTGGTCGAGCTCCCAGTCGAAGACCTCGCGCGAGGTGTACGCCTCTGCGGGCAGGGCGTGGCTGCGCCCGAACGGCTGGAGGGCAGGCGCCAGGCGCTCGGGGTCGATGGGCACGGTCTCGGTCACGAGGCCATCCTAGGCCTTCGGGATGTCCTTGCCCGGGTCCAGGAACGGCAGCGCCGCCGTCACCGCCGGAACCGGTCCATCCGGCGACACCAGCTCCAGCTCGTTTCCCGGCGCGGCGAGCTCGATCGGCACCCACGCGTACCCAATGTTCCTCTTCAGCCGGAACGAATGGCTGGCCGAGGTGAGCTTGCCGACCACGCGCCCGTCCCGCCGGACCGGCCAGAAGTCCTCCAGCCACAGCCGGAACGGCTCGCCGCCGATCTCCACGCCGACGAGCTTTCTCGTGACCCCTTGCGCCGCAATCCTCTCCAGTGCGGGCCTGCCGATGAAGTCGGCCGAGAACTCCACGAGCCGTTCCATGCCGGTGACCTCGAACGGGTTGTCCTCGATCGTCATGTCGTTGCCGTAGTTGAAGATGCCCGCCTCCAGCCGACGCTGGTCGGACGGGGCGATGGCCCGGATCCGGTACGGCGCGCCGGCCGCCATCACCCGGTCCCACAGCTCGAGCCCGCGCGACGAGTCTCGGAGGTAGATCTCGTAGCCCACCTCGCCGGTCCATCCGGTCCGGGACACGACGACCGGGATGCCGTCCAGGTCCGTCTCGACGCACCAGTAGTACCGGAGGTCCATCACGTGCGCGCCGAACAGGTCCCGGACGACCTCCTTGGACTTCGGGCCCTGGACCTGGAGCGGTGAGACGTCCGGCTCGCGCACGGTGACCTCCAGGCCGGCCAGGGCTTGCACGCCCTTCGCATACAGCAGCGCGTCGGAGTCGGCGAGCGACAGCCAGAAGTGGTTCTCCCCCAGGCGCAGCAGCACCGGATCGTTCACGATGCCGCCGTCCGGCGCGATGAGCGGCGCGTACTTGCACTGGCCCACCGCGCACCGGGACAGGTCCCGGCACGTGAGGAGCTGCGTGAACATCGCCGCGTCGCGCCCGGAGATCTCGATCTGCCGCTCCACCGCCACGTCCCACAGCGTCACGTGCTCGAGGAGGTGCCGGTACTCCTTCTCGTCGTCGTCGTAGAGCGTGGGGATCAGCATGTGGTTGTACAGGTCCCAGCTGGTGCACCCGGCCTCGACCGTCCGCTGCCAGTACGGCGACTTGCGATACCAGGACGCCACGTAGAACGGGAACGAGTACGGCTCCCTCATCGGCGGCCTCGCCCGCGGATGCGCTTCCGATCCGTTCGGATCTCCCGAACGCAGTTGTACGCGGGGATGCCGGTCACGCCGCCGCCAGCGTGGGTGGCGCTCGAGCACTGGTACAGGCCCGCGATGGGTGTCCGGTAGTCCGCGTACCCGGGGGCCGGGCGCATGTGGAACAGCTGGTCCGCCGAGAGCTCGCCGTGGAAGATGTTGCCGCCGATCAGGCCCCACTCCTGCTCCATCTCGTGCGGCCCGATCACCTGACGCGCCACGATCGACTCCCTGAAGCCCGACGCGAGCTCCTCGTACCCGTCGATCACCCTGTCCGCGTAGGCCTCCAGCTCGTCCCGATGCGGCTCCTCGGACCACTCGTGCGGCACCCACTGCGTGAACAGCGACAGCACGTGCGCGCCCTCCGGAGCGAGCGAGGGGTCGAGCACCGTTGGCACCACGCCGTCGGAGAACGGCCTTGTGGCCGGTATCCCCCGCCGGGCCTCCTCGAACGCGGTCTCCAGGTACTCGACCGAGTGCGCCAGCTCGATCCCGCCCGAGAGGTCGGTGAAGTCCGGCGCGCCGGAGAACCGAGGGAGCTTCGACAGCGCGCAGTTGATCTTCACCACGCCGCTCCGGGTCTTCCACAGCTCGATGTCGCGGACGAAGTCCTCCGGGAGCTCCGTGCGATCGATCTGGCGGAGGAACGTGATCTTGGGGTGGCATGCAGTGACCACCACTGGAGCGTGGAGCTCATCGCCATCCTCGAGGGCCACCCCGTACGTCCGGCCCTCCCGGACAAGGACCCTCTCCACTCGGGCGTTGGTCCGGACCTCGGCCCCGAAGGAACGCGCGCTCCGCTCGATGGCCTCGGCCACCGCACCCATGCCGCCCTCGGGGACGCCCCACCCGCCGAGGGTCCCCCCGCCGACGCTCCCGATGGAGTGGTGGGCCATGACGTACCCGGTTCCGGGCTCGTACGGCCCGGCCCACGTCCCGATCAGGCCGTCGATGGCCATCACGGTCTTGACCTCGTCGGACTCGAAGAACATGTCCGCGATGTCGGCCACCGACATCGTCATGAGGCGGGTGACCTCGCCGACCGTCCGGACGTCGAGGCCCCGGAACCGCCAGGCCAGGCGGAGCTGCTCCCACAGGTCCGAGGGCCGCTTGGAGCCGATCCGGGGCGGCGTGGTCATCAGGAGCGGTCCGAGGACGTCGGCCAGCCCGGAGATCCAGGCGTCCCATCGCTCGAGGGCATCGGCGTCGCGCTTCGAGAACCTGGCGAACTCCTCGTGGTTCTTCGCGGGGTCGTCGTACTCGACCATCACGCGCCCGTCGGGGAACGGCACCACGTACGGGCCGACCGCGTGGACGCGATACCCGTGCCGATGCAGTCGGAGGTCCCGGATGATCGTGTCCGGCATCAGGCTCATCACGTAGCTGAGCGTGGTGACCCGGAACTCGGGATGATCGGGCCACGGTTGGTCGGTGGCGGCCGCGCCGCCCGTCTTGTGCCGAGCCTCGCACACGACCGCGCGGGCGCCCGCCCGCGCGAGGTACGCCGCCGCCACCAGGCCGTTGTGACCGCCTCCGATGACGATGGCGTCGTACCGGTTCGCCTGCACCCGAACCCTTCCTGAACGGCGATTCAGCCGAACGATAGCACCGCTGAACTGCGGTTCAATTCGGCGGGACGGAGCGTCACGTGGGGTCGCCGATCGTCGGCAGGACGTGCGGCTCGACGCGGGTCGGTTCCCGGCCTCCCCGAAGCCGGCGGATGGTCGGCCACAGCAACAGCGCCGCCGCGAGGGAGCTCAGCCCGGCCAGCGCGTACGCCCCCTGGGGGCCGAGCACCACCAGGGCGCCGGCCGCCATGACGTAGGCGATGGCCACCGCCACGTGGACGAGCGACTCCATCGCGCCGATCAATCGGCTCCGCACGGCGTCGGGGGTCCGGCGCTGCCGGATGCCCTGGTCGGCCACCTCGCTCATCGCGTCGCCGAACCCCATCAGGAGCATCAGGCCCACGATGGGCGGGAACCACGGGGAGGCCCATATCCCGATGGCCGCCACCCCGGCGATGGCCATGCCCCCGATGAGCCAGCCCGGGCTCGGTTCGCTCGGTGAGCCGGCGTGCCGCGATCGAGCCCACCACCGAGCCAAAACCCCACAGCGCGATCAGCAACCCGAACCCGATCGCCCCGGCATGGAAGACTGCGGAGAGCGGGCGGTCGGCAACCTGCGCGATGCCGGCGCCGAGCACCACCACGACCCATGCGGCGGCGATGACACGAAGGACCCGATCGCGGAACAGGAACCGGTACCCGGCGCGCATGCCCCGGAATTCCTCGGCATCCTCCGCGGTCCGGTCCTCGGAGAAGCGGGCGCGGACCGATGCCACCAGGCCGACCGAGACGCACGAACGACGCCGCGTTGGCGACGAACACGAACTCGTGGCCTCACGAGCCGCGACCAGCACGCCGCCAAGAACCGGGCCCAGCGTGATGCCGGCGTTCCGGCCCGCCGTGACCAGGCTGTTGGCCCACGCGATGTCCTCCGGCTTCTCCACCAGGTTCGGGATGGCCGCGGCGGACGACGTCCAGAACGGGATCTCGGCGAGCGCCGAGACGAACCCCACGGCTACCAGCGCGCCGGGGTCGCGGACCAGCGCGAGCCCGAGGAAGGCCACGGCGCCCGCCAGATCGGACAGGATCATCACGCGCTTGCGGTCGAACTTGTCGCCCAAGACGCCGCCGAGGGGACCGAAGCATCCCGGCGACCCCATGAGTCACCAGCAACGTCAGGCCGAGCCAGGCCGCGGACCCGCCCGAGCGGACGAAGACGGCGTCCAGCAGGGCGGTGTAGGCGGCCGCGCTCCCAGTCTCGGAGATGGCCCGGGCCAGGGCGAGGCGCCGGACGGCGGTTCTGGGCGGGGTCCTCATCGCGCGACGACCCTTCATCTCCCCGGTCCTCCGCCTAGATGAGCTCCACCACCGGCGCCGTGATGGCATCGGCGTCGGCCGGCGTCACGCCGTCGGCGTCGGCGTCGACCGGCTGACCCTCCGACGTTCGCCGCAGGATCGGCAGCAGCACCAACGCCCCGACCGCCGCGGTCAGCGCCGCCGATCGCGTAGAGTTCTGGGGGCCGACGGCCCGCAGGACGATCCCCGCCGCCGCGAGCCCCAGGACGAACGCGATCGACGTGATGCCCTCCGAGGCCGCGATCACGCGGCTGCGGACGGCATCGGGCGTTCGTCGCTGCTGGATGCCCTGTTCGGCCACCAGCACGATGGCGTCGCCCACCCCCGAGAGCAGGGCCACGACCAGGATCGGCCCGAACCACGGCAAAACGGCGATCGCGGCCGTGGTCACGGCGATCAGCGCCGTCCCCAGGAACAGCGCCCTGGGCTCACGGTCCTCGTTCAGGTACCGGCCGGCGAACGACCCGGCGACGGAGCCCGCGCCCCAGAACGTGATCAGCAGGCCGTAGCCGATGGAGCCGGCATGGAATAGCTCGACGAGCGGGACGTCGGCCACCATCACCAGGCCGAGCCCGAACACCAGCCCGATCCACGCCAGCACGATCGTGCGGAGCACCCGATCCCGAGCGATGAACACGAACCCTGCCCGAAGCCCCCGGTGCTCGGTCGCGTCGGAACGCTCCCCGGTGAAGGGCGCGCGAACGGTCCACACGAGGACCGCCGAGACGGCGAACGTCACCGCGTTCAAGCCGAACACCCATGCCGGCCCGATGGCGGCGACCAGCACGCCGCCGATGGCCGGGCCGACCATGATGCCGGCGTTGCGACCCAGCGAGATCAGCCCGTTGGCCCACGACAGCTCCGAGGGCTCGACCATGTTCGGGATGGCCGCGGCCGACGCCATCCAAAACGGCGTCTCGACGACGGCCGAGACGAACGCCAGGGCCAGCAGCCACGTGGGATCGCCGGCGAAGGCCATCGCGGCGAAGGCCGCCACCCCCGCCACGTCGGACACGATCATGACCCGGCGGCGGTCGAAACGGTCGCCGATCGCGCCGGCGAGCGGCGAGACGAAGCCGCTCACGCCGAACGTGAGGAGCAGCGTCGCCGACAGCCATGCGGCCGAGTGCGTGCGCTCGTACACCGTGAACATGAGCGCCGTGTACGCAGCGGCACCGCCGGTGATCGAGATGAGGCGCGCCGTGGCCAGACGGCGCACGGCGGCCTTCGGTGGTGTGCGTTGGATGGTCATGAAGCGACTCCTTGGTTCGGTGGCTCAGGACGTGCGAGGACGGTGAGGAACCGCCCGCCGGGAGGCGAGCGAACGCGTCAGCCGATGACGCTGGAGTGGATCACCGTGAGCCGCTTCATGGTTCGGCGAGTGTACCAGCCCCGGCCGGTCCGTGGGAACCATTCGTTTCCGCGAAACCGGCGGCCCTCAGCCCGGGAGGGTAACGAACCAGGCGCCGGCCGCGCCGACGGTCGTCGAGATCTCCTCGATGATCTCCGGCGTGACCGCGCTGTCCAGCGTGAGGGCCATGAGCGCGGTCCCGCCTCGCGTGGGCCGGCCCACGTCCATGGTCGCGATGTTGATGTCGTGCTGCCCCAGGATCGTCCCCACCTTGCCGATCACGCCGGGCCGGTCCTCGTACGCGAAGAACAGCATGTACGTGGCCGGGGCCATCTCGACGTCGTAGTCGAGGACCTGCATCACGCGTTCGGCGTTCCGCTTGCCGACCAGCGTGCCGGCGACGGAGACCTCCCCGTCCTCGGTCTCGGCCCGCAGGGCGATGAGGTTCACGTAGTCGCTCGACACGGCGGAGCGCATCTCGGAGACGGCCATGCCCCGTTCGCGGGCGATGATGGGCGCATTCACGTATGACAGCGGCTCGTGGACCACGCCGCTCAGCACGCCCTTGATGAGCGCGAGGGTCAGCGCGCGCGTGTCGACCTCGGCGATGCGCCCGTGGTACTGGCACTCGATCGCGCTCACCGCTCCCCTGGCCAGGCCGGTCAGGAGCATCCCGAGCTTCTCAGCGAGCGGCAGGAACGGCCGCACCACCTCCGAGACCTCCGCCCCGGCCGAGACGTTCACCGCGTGGGGCACGAACTCGCCCATCAGGGCGAGGCGGACCATCTCGGCGATGGAGGCTCCCGCCTTGTCCTGCGCCTCCACGGTCGACGCGCCGAGATGGGGCGTCACGACGACCTGGTCGAACGCGAACAGCGGCGACTCCGTGGTCGGCTCCTCGGCGAAGACGTCGAGGGCCGCGCCGGCCAGATGCCCGTCCTCGATGGCCTTGGCCAGGGCCGCCTCGTCCACGATCCCGCCGCGTGAGGTGTTCACCAGGCGCGCGCCGTCCTTCATCAAGGCGAGCTCCCGCTCCCCGATCAGCCCCTCGGTGTCCGGCGTGCGCGGCAGGTGGAGCGAGACGAAGTCCGCCTGCACCAGGAGCGCCTCCAGGGTCGGCATCAGCTCGACCCCCATCTCCTTCGCCCGCTCCCTGCGGGACGTAGGGATCGAACGCGATGACGCGCATGCCGAAGGCCGCGCACCGCTGGGCCACCATCGAGCCCACCCTTCCCAGGCCCACGACGCCCAGGGTCTTGCCGGCGAGCTCGACCCCCTGGTAGCGCTCCCGCTCCCATCGGCCGGCCTTCAGCGCGGCGTTGGCCTGCGGGATGTTGCGGGCCTGGGCCAGCATGAGGGCGACGGTGTGCTCGGCGGCCGAGACGATGTTCGACTGCGGCGCGTTCACCACCATCACGCCGCGCCGCGTTGCCGCCTCCACGTCGACGTTGTCCAGGCCGATCCCGGCCCTGGCGATGACCTTCAGGTTCTCGGCGGCCTCGATCACGTCCGCCGTGACCTTGGTCTGCGACCGGACGATGAGCGCGTCGTACGGCGCGATCTCGAGCGCCAGGTCGCCCCGGGCGAGCTCGGGCCGTACGTCCACCTGGAAGTCCTTGCGCAGCAGCTCGAGGCCACGTTCCGACAGTGGCTCGGTGACCAGGACCCGCATGCGCCTACTCCGACGAGGCGAAGACGTCCTCGGCGGCGGCCACCGCCGCGCCCCGCTTCACCGGGTACCCCAGCTTGTCCAGGGCGAGCTCCACGGCGGCGAGCCCCCGGATCATGTCGAGCCGGTCGTAGTACCCGAGGTGGCCGATGCGGAAGACCTTGCCCTTCAGCGGTCCCTGGCCCGGCGCCAGGATGATGCCGTCGTCGGCCCTAACCGTCGCGCAGATCCGGTCGGCGTCGATGCCCTCGGGGGCGCGGATGGCGGTCACCGTCCAGGCCCGCTCTGGGTCCTCGCCGAACAGGTCCAGGCCCAGGGCCCGGATGCCTTCCTTGATGGCTCGCGACAGCAGACGGTGCCGCGCGTACGCCGCCTCCGGCCCGTCCTGGTAGTACAGGCGGAGCGCCGCCTGGAGGCCCTGGACCACCGAGATGGCGGGGGTCCACGGGCTCTCCGGGTCCTTCAGGCCGTAGGACTGCTTGTACGAGGTCCAGTCGAAGTAGAACCGCGGGTTCTTCGCCTCGGCCTGCGCGGCCCATGCAGCCTCGGAGATAGCGGCGAACGCGAGGCCCGGCGAGGCCGACAGGGCCTTCTGCGACCCGCTGATCGCGACGTCGATCCCCCAGCCGTCGAAGTCGAACGGCACGGCCCCGAGCGACGACACGGCGTCGACCACCACCATCGCGCCGGCCGTCCTTCGCCGCGACGGGCGATCGACTCGATGTCGTGGACCACGCCGGTCGAGGTCTCGCTCTGGGTCAACAGCACGGCCTTCGCCGGAGCCTTCGCCAGGGCGGCCGCCACGTCGGCGGCCTTCACGGCCTGGCCCCACTCGTAGTCGATCGTCCGGACGTCGAGCCCGTAGGCCCGGGCGATCTTGGCGAACCGCTCCGCGAAGTAGCCGGCCAGCGGCACAAGGACCGCTTCACCGGGCGAGAAGCAGTTGGCCACGGCGGACTCGAGGCCACCGGTGCCCGAGGACGTGAAGATCAGGACGTCGGAGCCGGTGCGGTACAGGCGCTGGAGGCCCTCGGTCACCTCCCGCAACATCCGTCCGAAGCCGGGGCCCCGGTGGTACACGAGCGGGCTGGCCTGGGCCAGGTACACCTCGGGCGGGATCGGCGTCGGCCCGGGCGCCAGGATGATCTCGGGTCTGTCCACGATGCTGCTCACTCCTCCGGGGATCGCGCAGCGCGCGTGACGCGCCTCGGCCAGCGTATCATCCAGTGCCCGGCGCTTCGGCGCGACCGAGGGCTAGAACCGGAAGCTGTGGAAGACGTCCTCGGCGGGCTCACAGTCCCGCAGGTCCTCGGCGGAGAGCTCCGCCGGCTGGGGCGTCCGGCCCAGGATCCGGTCGACCAGCGACCGATGGCCGTTCCGGCGAGCGACCGCTTGCGCGACCTTGTCCATGCGCGCCTCGTGGCGCTTCTTCTGCTGGTTCAGGTCGCACGGCAGGTGGCTGACGGTGGGGCCCACGGTTACTCCTTCGGCGGGGCGAGCTTGCGGAGGTCGAACTCCGGGTCGGCGAGCAGCTTGGGGTCCGGTCGGACCTGAGCCTTGATGAGCGGCATCGAGCGGCGGACGTCGCGGGGCCAGTTCATGGTGAACGTCGAGAGCAGCCGGCCGTCCTTCAGCAGGAAGGCAGCGAACCTCCGCTCCTCCAGGCTCCCTCGCACAACCATATCGTCCCACTCGGTGGCGAATCCGGCCATCTGGATGTTGGCGTCGTACTGATCCGACCAGAACCAGTGGGACGTCGTCGAACACCTCGGCCCGGCCCAGCATGTTGCGGGCGGCGGCCGCGCCCATCTTCATCGCGTTGTCGAAGTGCTCGACGCGGATGCGCCCGAACACGGGATGGTCGTGGCTGGCCACGTCGCCCGCCGCGAAGACGCCGGGGACGTTGGTCTGAAGGGCCGGGTCGACCAGGATCCCGTTGTCCACGGCGATATCGGTCCCCTGCACCACGTCGGTCACGGGCTCGACGCCCACGCCCACCACCGCGAAATCGGCCTCGATCGTCCTGCCCTCCTTCGTGTGCAGACGCCTCGAACCGCCCGTCGCCCTCGAACCGCCCGCGGCATCGCGGAAGAACATCTTCACCCCGTGGTCGCGGTGCAGCCCCTCCAGGACCCGCGCCGAGCTCGGCCCCCAGGACCCGCTGCAGAGCGGAGTCTCGGCGAACTCGACCACCGTGACGTCGACGCCCCGAGCTGCGGAGGGAGGCGGCCACCTCGGCCCCGATGAACCCCATGCCGACCAGCACGGCTTTGGCCCCCGGCACGGCCGCCGCCCTGATCGCGTCGGAATCGGGGAGGTAGCGGAGGTCGTGGACACCCGGGAGGTCGAGGCCGGGCAATCGGGAACTTCCGGTTCCGGCAGCCCGTGGCGACGAGGAGCGAGTCGAACGCGATCCGTTCGCCGCCCACGAGCTCGACGCTCCGGCCGGCGACGTCGATCCGGTCGGCGGTGTCCCCGAACCGGGTCTCGATCTGTTCTTCTCGTACAACTCCGGCGGCCGGATGAACCGGGGCTCGATGCTGCTCGCCCCGCAGGTACTCCTTGGACAGCGGGGGCCGCTCGTACGGAGGATGGGGCTCCCGGCCGATCAGCACCACGCGGCCGTCGAAGCCCTCCTCGCGAAGGGTGGCCGCCGCGGTGCCGCCGGCCATGTTGGCGCCGATGATCGAGGAAGGTCGGCAACGGCTATCCAGGGCGACGAGCAGCTCGCCGCCCTCCTCACGCACCTCGAAGACGTCGATGGGCTCGGTGGCGGGGCCGTTCACGACCTCGCCGGAGGTGATGTCGAACTGGCTCCCGTGGCAGGGGCACTGGATCACCAGGCCGTCGAGCTCGCCCTCGGCCAGCGAGCACTGCTCGTGCGTGCAGATGTCGTCGAACGCGTGGAGGTTGCCGCCGACGTTCGCGATGGCCACTGTTCGGTCACCGACGGGGACCGCGGTGATCTCCCCTTCCCCGATCTCGCCGGCCCCGACCTTCACCCAGTCCGCCATGAGGTGGTTCCCCCTTCCTCGCGTTCCGCTCGCTGTCTGATGACACGCGGCCCCACAGCATAGGCCAAGCGTTGCGGACGGCCGGGCCCGTTCGTGCTAATCGGGCGAGCTCCCCTCCCGACGGCGGGCCAGGAGGTCCGGGGTCAGGTATCCCAGGCCGACCACCACGTACATGCCGAACAGGATCAGGAAGCCCTCCCGGAACCCGAGCGGCAGCATCGCGGGGATGAGCGCGCCGACCACCCACGACAGCTGGAACACAACTTCGTACCTGACGAACACGCGGCCATGCGCTCCCCCCGGCGCGAGCTGCTGCATGAGGCTCTGAAAAGCCAGGCGCCCGAGCTCGCTCGAGGCTCCGGCGACGAGGGCGAACGCGGTGAGGATCGGCAGCGAGAACGCGACGAACGCGAGGAACGCGCCGATCCCGGCCGCGACGATGCATGCGACCACCACGGCCTCCTCCCGGAGCGAGACCGGAAGCCGGGGGGCGATCACGTCGCCCAGGAAGCTGCCCAGCGCTGCCGCGCCGGCGAGCACGGCGAACCAGTAGGTCGGCTCGCCACTTCGACGGAGGGCGAACGCGATGGAGAAGAACAGGAACCCGTTGGCGGCCCGGAGCCCGGCGCCCCCGATGGCGGGGGCGGCGAGCTGCGGGATGGCCCCCAGCCTGCTCACCTGGCCCCGACGTCGAGGCACCTGTGGGTGCGGCAGCCGGAGGTTCAGGAGCGAGGCGACCGTGTAGGCGGCCGCCGCGCCGTACAGCGCGGCGGCCGCCCCTCCCAACTTGAACAGCAGGATGCCCGGCGCCGCGGCCAACGCCGCGCCGCCGACGGCGATCCGTCCGAGGCGCGCGTTCGCCCGCACCAATCCCTCGTCCGGCCCGGCGTACGCCATGACCAGCCCGTTCCTCGTGATCGCGTGGACCTTCGACAGGACCAGGACGGCGAACGCGAACGGGTACAGCAGCAACGTGTTGAACCGCGGCGCCGCGATCACGCAGACCAGCGCCCGTCCCGCCGCCGACGCGAGCGAGATGGCGCGCCGGGGACCGGCCCGGTCCAGGAGCGGGACGAGGAGCGGCCCGGCCACCGCGAGCGGCGCCAGCGTGAGCCCGAGGTACAGCGCCACCTTGGCCCGGGCCTCGCCAACCGGGACGTTGAAGAAGATGGAGCCGGCCAGGGCGATGGCCACCATGGCGTCGCCGGCCGCGCTGGCAAGGTGGACGATCGAATAGGTGTCGAGCGGATCGTCGGAGAGCCACAGCCGCCGGATGGGCCGGACGATCAGGCTCTCCAGCATCGATGCCAGGCCGAGGAGGATGAGCTGCCACCACGGGTAGCGTTTCGGCTCCTGGCCGCTCCCCCGCATCGGCCGGCCCGGCCGGACCTCAGGACCCCGAGAGCTTGGCGCGGAGCAGCTCCTGGACGGTCCGAACGTTCGCCGCGCCACGGGACTTCTTCATCACCTGGCCCACCAGGAAGTTGATCGCGCCGTCCTTCCCGGCCCGGAACTGCTCCACGGGCTCCGGGTTCTCGGCGATGGCCTCCACCACCCAGGCCTCGAGGGCGGACGTGTCGGTGACCTGCCGCAGCCCTCGGGTCTCCACGATCTCCTGGATTGGCTTGCCGGTCTCGAAGGCCTCCTCCAGGACCTGCTTGGCCGCGGTGACGGAGATCGTCGCCTCCTCGACCAGGCGGATCAGGTCCGCGATGTGCTGGGGGGTGACCTTGCTCTCGGGCAGCTCGATCCTGGCCTTGTTCAACAGCCCCGAGAGGTCCTGCGTCATCCAGTTGGCCACGGTCGTGGCTGGAGCCCCGAGGTCGACCGCCTCCTCCAGGAAGTCGGCGGTGGCCTTCGACGCGCCCACGAGCGCCGCCTGCTTCGGGGCCAGGGCGAGCTCGCGTTCGAACCGGGCTCGGCGGGCCGCGGGGAGCTCGGGGAGCGAGCCGCGGATCCGCTCGACCCACTCCATGTCGGGCTCGAGCGGTGGGAGGTCCGGCTCCGGGAAGTAGCGGTAGTCGAACGCCTCCTCCTTGGAACGCAGTGTGTGCGTGCTGCCCTTGCCCTCGTCGAAGTGGCGAGTCTCCTGGACCAGCGGCTGGCCCGCGCGGAGCGCAGCGACCTGGCGTTCCTGCTCGTACTTCAGGGCTCGTTCGAGCGAGCGGACCGAGTTCAGGTTCTTGATCTCGACCTTCGTGCCGTACTCGGAGGAGCCTTCCGGGCGGACCGAGATGTTCGCGTCGCAGCGGAGCGACCCCTCCTCCATCCGCACGTCCGACACGTCGAGGGCCTCGAGCGTGGCTCGGACCTCGTTGAAGTACGCGCGGGCCTCCTCCGGCGAGCGGATGTCCGGCTCGGACACGACCTCCACGAGCGGAACGCCGGCCCGGTTGTAGTCGATCAGCGCGTACTCGGCCTGCGCGATGCGCCCGGACGCCCCGGCGTGGGTGGTCTTCCCGGTGTCCTCCTCCATGTGCACCCTGGTGATGCCGATCCGCCGCGTCTCCCCATCGACCTGCACGTCGAGATGTCCCTTGATGCAGATGGGAAGGTCGTACTGGGAGATCTGGAAGTTCTTCGGCATGTCCGGGTAGAAGTAGTTCTTCCGGTGGAACAGCGAGTAGCGGGCGATCTCGCAGTCCAGGGCCAGGCCGATCCGCACGATGTACTCGATGGCGCGCTCGTTCGGCACGGGGAGCGAGCCGGGAAGGCCCAGGCACACCGGGCAGACGTTGGTATTCGGCGGGGCCCCGAACTCGTTGCGGCAGCCGCAGAACATCTTCGTGCGCGTCGACAGCTCGACGTGGCACTCAAGGCCGATGACGGTCTCGAATTCCTCGTTCATGCGAGAGGTGAGCTTAGCGGCTCCCCGCCCTGACCCGCCGCCCCCTATCCTGTCGCGCATGACCCGGACGGCAGGACCAGCCACCCTCCGGGCCAACCCTCCGCTTGTGTGGGTGGCGCTCGGGGCCGTCTACGTCGTCTGGGGAACCACCTACTTCGCCATCCGCATCGTCAACCAGACGATGCCGCCCCTGCTGTCGGCCTCCGTCAGGTTCCTGATCGCGGGGGCGGTGATGTTCACGTGGACCATCCGACGGGGGGACCGGGAGGGCGACCGTCCCGGTCTCCGCCAGTGGCGCGCCGCCGCCATCGTCGGCGCCGCCCTCCTCCTCGGCGGCAACGGCGGCGTGGTATGGGCCGAGCGGATCGTTCCCTCTGGCATCGTGGCGCTGATCATCGCCCTGGTCCCGCTGTGGATGGCGCTGATCGACCGGGTGTTGCTCAAGCGCCGCCTCCGGGTGCCGACGGTCGTCGGGCTCACCACGGGGTTCGCGGGGGCGGCGCTCCTCGTCGGCGGCTCGGCGAGCGGCGGCAAGGTGGACCTCACCGGCATGCTGTTCGCCGTGGGGGCCTCGCTCAGCTGGGCGTCGGGATCTCTGTACTCGCGCCACGCTCCGCTCCCCAAGCGTCCGTTCGTGGGCGTGGGGATGGAGATGCTGTGCGGGGGCGCGGCCCTGGGGATCGTGGCGATCCTTGCGGGCGAGCTCGGCGACATCCATCCCGAGCGGTTCTCGACGGCCTCGCTCCTCGCGCTCGGCTACCTGATCGCGTTCGGCTCGTTCGCCGGCCTTGGTTCCTACCTGTGGCTGCTGCGGAACGCGCGGACGTCGCTCGTCTCGACCTACGCCTACGTGAACCCGGTGGTCGCGGTGTTCCTGGGGTGGGCGTTCCTGTCGGAGCCGATCGGCCTGCGCACCGTGGTGGCCGGCGCCATCGTCCTGGGGTCGGTGGCGCTGATCATCGCCTCGGGGGAGGCCACGGCCGCGCCGGAGGCGACCTCAGGCGGCGAGGTCGCCCAGGAGGGGCGGGACGGCGTCGAAGGCGAGCTCGCCCTCGAGGGCGTGGGCCACCCGGAGAAGGAGCGCCTCCCCGAGGACCGGCGCCGTGATCTGGAGCCCGACGGGTAGGCCCGCGTCGTCCAGGCCGGACGGGATCGAGATCCCCGGCACGCCGGCCAGGTTCGCCGGGATCGTGAACACGTCGGAGAGGTACATCGCCAGCGGGTCGTCGGCCCTCTCGCCGATCCGAAAGGCGGTAGTGGGCGAGGTCGGCGACACCAGGACGTCGAAGGACTCGAAGGCCCGCTCGTAATCCCGGATGATCAGCGTGCGCACCTTCTGGGCCTGTCCGTAATAGGCCTCGTAGTAGCCCGGCCGAGAGCGCGTACGTGCCGAGCATGATGCGCCGCTTGACCTCCGGGCCGAAGCCGGCGCCTCGCGTCCTGGCCATCATCTGGATCGAGTCCTCGCCCGGGACCCGCAGTCCGTACCGGACCCCGTCGTACCGGGCCAGGTTCGACGACGCCTCGGACGGGGCGATCAGGTAGTACGCCGACAGCGCGTAATCGGCATGCGGGAGCGAGGCCTCCCCGACCGATGCCCCGATGTTCGACAGCCGGTCCAGCGCGGACTGGACGCTTCCCCGCACGCCCGGCTGCACGCCTTCGCCGAAGGCTTCCTTCACCACCCCGACCCGGAGCCCGGCCACGCCGTCGTCCAAGCCGTGGGTGTAGTCGTCCACCGTTCGGTCCAGGCTGGTGGCGTCCATCGGATCCCTGCCGGCGATAGCCGACAGCAGGATCGCCGCGTCCCGCACGCTCCGGGTGAAGGTCCCGACGGTGTCGAGCGACGAGGCGAACGCGATGAGGCCGTACCGAGAGATCAACCCGTACGTCGGCTTCAGACCCACCACCCCGCACAGCGACGCGGGTTGGCGAACCGAGCCTCCGGTGTCGGTCCCCAGGGCCCACACGGCCTCCCCCGCGGCCACCGCCGCCGCCGACCCGCCCGACGATCCCCCCGGCACCGTCTCGAGGCCCCACGGATTGTGGACGGGGCCGAACGCGGAGTTCTCGTTCGACGAGCCCATGGCGAACTCATCGCAGTTGGTCTTCCCCAGGAGCACCGAGCCGGCCGCGGCCAGCCGGGCCCACGGCGTGCAGTCGAACGGGGGCACGTAGGTCTCCAGGATCTTCGACCCGCACGTCGTGGTGATGTCCTTGGTGGACAGGATGTCCTTCAAGGCGATGGGGATGCCGGCGGCGGGCGGCGCATCGCCCGCGGCGATGCGCGCGTCCGCCGCAGCCGCCCGCTCCCGCGCAAGCTCGGGCGTCCGCGCGAGGAACGCGCGGACGCGCCCGTCCAGGGCATCGATCCGGGCCAGGCACGACTCGGTGAGCTCCGCGCTCGAGGTCTGGCCGGCCCGGAGCTTCGCGGCCAGGTCGGTCGCGGTGAGGTCGCAGAGCTCGGCCACCGCTAGCCGACCTCCACGATCGGCGGGACCTTGAACCGGTCACCCTCCCGCTCGGGCGCGTTGGCCAGCGCCTCCTCGCGAGAGAGCGACGGCGTCGGCTCGTCGGGCCGCAGCACGTTCGCCCGAGGGATCGCATAGGCCGTGGGCGGGACGTCGGCCGCCGCCACCTCGCCCACCTTCGCCGCGTGTTCGAGGATCAACCCGAGCTGTGCCCTCAGCCGTTCCTTCTCCTCCGCGCTGAGGTCGAGCCGGGCCAGCTTGGCCACGTGGTCGATGTCGATCTCGACCGGCATGGCCCGCCAGTCTAGTGGGCGCTGTGGGTGTCCACGTAGCCAGGCGGCGGCGTCTCACCGGGAGCGGGCTCGTGGACCAGCCCGGGCCCCTGGTCCACCGGCGGTGGCACGTCGAAGCGTCCCGAGGCGAGCAGGGACAGCATGTCGATCCCCACCTCCACAGGATCGATCGTCCGGACCACCGTCCACCGGAACGAGCCCTCGGGCTTCTTCTCCGACAGGTCGATCTCCAAGGTTTCCGCTGCGTTGCCCTGCGGGTCGAGGACCAGCCGGATCATGGGGCGTCCCAGCGCGCGCTCGTGGTTCCGCACGACCACGCCGATCTCGCCGGTCGAGAGCTGGACCAGCGACCCCACGGGGAACAGCCCCACGAGCCGGACGAAGGTCCGGACCACACGGGGGTCGAACGAGCGGCCCGCCCCGGCCTGCAGGATGGACAGGGCCTGGCGCCGCTCCTCGGGCTTTCGATAGGAACGCTTGCTGGTGAGCGCGTCGAAGCAGTCGGCCACGGCCACGATCCGGGACGGCAGGGACGGCACGCGGCCACTGGACAACGATGGATAGCCCGACCCGTCGAACTTGGCGTGATGCTCCAGGACGATCGAGACCGCGGGGTGGAGGGGATCGCGCGTGGTCACGGCGACCAGCCCGGCCCCGTCCACAGGATGACGCTGGATCAGCCGCCACTGCTCTTCGTCCAGCATCCCGTCGTACTGGAGCACCTCACGCGGCACCTTCACCTTGCCCACGTCGTGCAGCAGCCCGCCGATCCCGAGCGCGATCGACTGCTCGTGGGACAGGCCGATGGCCCGAGCAAGGGCCAGCGAGAGGATGCAGACGTTCACCATGTGGTGGTACGTGTACTCGTCGTAGGACTTCACCGTGGTCAGCAGCAAGGCTTGGGCCGGGTCCTCGGAGATCAGCTCGGCGAGGTGCTCGGTGAGGCGCACGGTGGCGTCCAGGTCCGCCGGACGCCCCGCCAGCAGCCGGGCCGCGGTCTGGCGGAGGAGCTCCAGCCCGGCGGCGTAGCTCTGGAGGAGCTCGGACATCCCGGAGACCTCGGCATCGGGGACGACCGGGGTGGCCCGGTTCACGCCCACCCACGTGAGCTCGCTCTCGGCGGCCTTTTCCCCCATCAGCAGCCGAAGCAAGGCGTCGGCATCGGCCCGGGACACGCCGGGGCGGAACTCGAGGGAGCGGACGCCGGAGTCGGTCATCGTCTGCGCCAGGCGGTTCAGGGTGAGCGACTCCCACGCGAGCAGGGTGGGGCCCATATAGAAGTTGCCATCCGACACGAACAGGACCACCGGCCGGCCTCTCGCATCGCACAGCTCGCCGATGCGTCCGGTGAGGTCCGCGGCGGTCTCCATCCGCTTGGGATGCTCATTCGGGTACAAGGCGTAGACCTGCCGCGCGGCTGAGAGCGTCCGCAGGAACTCCCGGAATTTCACGATCTCGATCTCCGGCGTCGGCGAGCTCATGCCGCCGCTCCCTTCGCCTCGCGCAGCAGCCTCCGTGCCTGGCGACGAAGCCCCCACGGCAGCTTCGGCCTGGTGTCGGCAGCGGAGAGGCGGCGAAGCACGTCCCGTCCCTCGGCCCCCTCCGCCAGCTCGTCGAGGGCCTGCCGGCGAAGGCCGCGGTCGGCCTTGGACCGTGCGATGTCCCCCAGCGCCGCCGCCGCCTCCGGGGCGAAGATGGCACCCAGGACGGATACGGCGGTGGCCCGAACATCCTGCGGCCCCTCCCCTGCCAGTACGCGGAGGTGCGGTACGGCCTTGACCCCGCCCGCCACCACGAGGGCCTTCACCGCTTCCTTGCGGACCTGGGCCGACTGATGGCGGGCCGCGCCGGCCAACTGGTCCAGGACCTCCTCGCCTCCGGCGTTGCCCAACAGGTTCGCCGCGTTCCTCACGACGTACCAGCGAGGATCGTTCAGGCGAGCGACCACCGGCCTCAGGTGGCCCCGGGCGACCTGGCGGAGCGCGGCCAGCAGATGCGCCCGCCGCTCGCGATCACTGTCCTCGGCCAGCAGGTCGAGCAGCACCTCCACCCCGTGGTCGCCGAAGGGCTCCAGGACCTCCGGCACGGAGGCGCCGTCGCCGTCGGCCCGCACCGTGGCCACCAATGCCAACACCGCTTCCGGTGCCAGGGCCTGCCGGACGTACGCGCTGTAGAGGGACCCGCGATCCTCGCCGGCTCCCCCCATGGCTTCGCGGACCGAGTCCAGCAGCTCGCGGACGCGAACGGGATCCCGCATGCGAAGGGCCCCCTGCAATCCTTCGGCCCAAAGAGACAGCACCTCGCCCAGCCGTTCGTCGTCGCCCTCGAGGATCAGGTAGTCGCGGAGCGCGAGGAGCGCCGAGGCCTGCCGCTGTTCGTCCGTCCGGGGAAGGGTGGCCTGCATCGTCCGAACGTCGTCGCGCTCGGTGGCGGCCAGGTAGCCGGCGAGCGCGTCGGTCACCGTGCCCTCGGGGCCTTCCGTCCGAGGCTGCGTGAGGTCCACCCCGACCTCCTCCAGGCCCGCCAGGATGGTGCCGGCCTCCTCCCGCCCGGCCTCGAGCGCGGCGGTGAGGTCGACGATGTCGAGGTGGCGGACACCCGCGGCGGCGAGATGGCTCGCCAGCTCGACGGGATCCGCCGGCCGTCTCGGCCCAGGTCGACGAGGGCGCGGGTCAGCTCGGCGTTGCTCATCGTTCCGATCAGCCGTTCGGCCAAGGGGTCGTCCCGGACCCGGTCCACGAGGTGCTCGACCAGCGAGCGCCGGAGCTCGGATGGGAGCTCCGCGACCACGTCGTGCACCGTCGCGTGCAGGTCGATCTCGCGTCCCGCCTCGATCGACAGGTCCGAGACCAGGCTTCGGAGGCGTTCGAACAGGGCCTCGGCCTGGCTCCCCGACTCGCCGGACAGCTCGTCGATCCGAAGCTGCGAGGCCAGCACGTGAGCGTCGGGCACCCGAGCCGGGTTCGCCACCACGTCCTCGGCCACGTGGTCGGCTCCCTCCACGGCGGAGGGTCCCAGGGCGGAGAACAGGATCGACTTCACGCCCGCGGAGCGAAGCATCTCCTCCGCCCCACCTTGCTCGCCGAGCTCTTCGGGCGGCATCGAGAGCACGGCGTACGCGCGTTCGAGGTCGCGGACGTCCGGCACGGCCCCGATCGCCACCCGCTCCACGCGGCGTTCGAAGCATGCCCGAGCCAGGCGCTCGGTCGTCTCGTTGGCGGGAATCGTGGTTCCGGCGAACACGAAGCCTTCGCTGCGGACCTCCACGTCGACCGGACCGGACGCCAGGGCCGAGCGGGCGGACTCGCCGATCCGCTCGACCGCAGCCACGAAGCCGGGGCGCTCCGAGCTACCGGGGAACAGCCGGTAGGCGGCCAGGCCGAGCCAGAGCTGCCGCAGCAGCCCTGCCACTTCCTTGGCGCGATCCTCCCCCCCGCTCACGACCACCTCGTCCAGACGACCAGCCCCTCCCGCGGTGTTATCGACAGGCGGCCGGTCCCGCCTAAGCCGAGGGATCCCGTGAGGAGGCCGGGCGGCTACCCCCGACGGGGGGACAGGGGGCGGCCGGCGTCAGGAGCTTCGGCCTCACTGGAAGATGCCGAAGCGCGGCTCGACGCGTTGGGCCATCGCGGCGGCCATGAGCGCGTTGCCGACCAGCCAGACATCGGTGATCGGGCCGACACCGCCGGGGACGGGCGTGATGGCCTCGGCCTTGGCCGCGACGCTCTCGAAGTCCAGGTCGCCGACCATCCGGGTCTTGCCGGTGGCCGGGTCCTTCACCGGGTGGATGCCGACGTCGACCGCGATCACGCCTTCTCGCACCATGTCGCCCGTGACCAGACCACGCGCCCCGGCAGCCACGATCAGGATGTCGGCCAGGCACGTGAACTCGGCGAGCTTGCCGGCCGCGTGCGTGCGGCTGTGGCAGGCCACGACCGTGGCGTCCCGCTGGAGGCCCAGCCACTGCGCCGGCTTGCCCACGCTGTTCGAGCGGCCGACGACCACGATGGTCTTGCCCGAGTAGTACGTGGCCGGGTCCCGTCCCGTGGACCGGATGTAGGAGTCCAGCAGGTAGTAGCAGGAGGCAGGGGTCGACGGGAGGAACCGGGGGCGGCCCTGGGCCAGCAGCCCGGTGTTCTGGGGGTTCACCGCCTCGATGTCCTTGAGGGGGTCGATCGCGCTGTTGATCTCGGCCTCGGGGATGTGCGAGGGGAGAGGGTGCAGGACCAGGATCCCGGTGATCCGCGGATCGGCGTTCAGCTTGCCGATCGTCGCCGCGACGTCGGCGAGCTCGACGTCGGCGGGCAGGCCCTCGTTCACGTACCGGTACTCGAGCGCCTCGCACAGCCGTCGCACGTGCCGCTCGTACGCCTGCGCGGCGAAGTCCTCGCCCACCAGGACCGTGGCCAGGCCCGGCCGCACCTCGGACAGCCGCAGGACCTTGAGCTCCTCCTCGATCGTGTGCCGCAGGTGATCCGCGATCGCGTTCCCGTCGATCACGTGGGCCACGTCATCCCTCCTCGCCGGTCGCGCTCAGCGCCGCCCCAGGCGCCGCAGGAACTCCCGCTCGTCGATCGTCTCGACCCCGAGCTGTTCGGCCTGCGCCGCCTTCGAGCCCGGATTCTCCCCCACCACGACGAAGTCGGTCTTCTTGGAGACGCTGGACGCGACCCTGGCTCCCGCATCCTGGGCCGCCCGGGTGGCCTCGTCCCTGGACAGCGCCGACAGGCTCCCGGTGATGACGATGGTCTTCCCGGCGAGCGGTCCCTCGGCGGGCCCCTCGGCCCTCTCGTCGGCCATCCGCACGCCGGCCCTGCGCAGCTTCTCGATGAGCTTGCGGTTCTCGCGGATCGTGGAACCACTCGTAGACGCTCCGGGCGATCTCCGGCCCGATCTCGGGAACCGCGTCGATCTCCTCGACGCTGGCCTTGGCGATGGCGTCGATCGAGCCGAACGCCCGGGCCAGGACCTGCGCCACGTGGGTCCCGACGTGCGGGATGTTCAGCCCGACCAGCAGGCGCCACAGCGGGCGGTCCTTCGAGCGCTCGATGGCCGAAAGCAGGTTGTCGATCCGCTTGTCCGCGAACCCGGGGAGCTGGGCCAGCTGCTCCCTGGTGAGCTTGTACACATCGCCGGGATCCTTCACCCATCCCATGTCGAGCAATAGGAGCCCGGTCTTGTAGCCGAGGCCCTCGATGTCCATGGCGCCGCGCGAGGCGAACGCGAACAGCCACTCCACGTTCTGCGACGGACAGGCCCGCTTGTTCGGGCATCGCCAGTACGCCTCCCCCTCCTTGCGGACCAGCGGCGTGCGGCACGAAGGGCACTTCTTGGGGAACCGCCACGGCTTGGCGTTCGGTGGTCGCTTCGACAGGACCGGGCCCACGACCTCGGGGATCACGTCGCCCGCCCGCCGGACGATCACCGTGTCGCCCTCGCGGATGTCCTTGCGCTTCACCTCGTCCTCGTTGTGCAGGGTGGCCGTGGTCACGGTCACGCCCGAGATGAACACCGGCTGAAGGACGGCGAACGGCGTGACGATACCGGTGCGCCCGGTGTGCACGTCGATCTTCTCGAGCAGGGTGGTGCGCTCCTCGGGCGGGAACTTGTACGCCACCGCCCATCGGGGGGCGTGGCTGGTGGCGCCGAGCTCGTCCTGGAGGGCGATCTGGTCCACCTTCACCACCACGCCGTCGATCTCCCAATCGACGCTGTGACGGTTCTCCTGCCACTTCTGGATGTAGCCGATCACGCCGTCCAGGTCGTCCTCGATCTCTCCCTGCGGAGGGACCGGCAGCCCGGCATCGCGGCACCACCGGAGGAACCCCGAATGCGACTCGAACCGGATGCCCTCGGCGTACCCGAAGCTGTGGACCCACAGGGCCAGGGGCCGGCTCGCCGTGACCTTGGGGTCCTTCTGCCGAAGGCTCCCCGCGGCGGCGTTGCGGGGGTTGGCGAAGGGGCGCTGGCCCGCCTCGAGCAGCTGTTGGTTCAGCTTCTCGAACGCCTTGACCGGGAGATAGATCTCGCCCCGGACCTCAAGGACCGGCGGCGGGTCCTTCACCCGCAGCCGCTGGGGCACCGAGCGCACGGTGCGGACGTTCGCGCTGATGTCCTCCCCGACCCGGCCGTCTCCCCGCGTGGCCCCCTTCACCAGCAGGCCGTCCTCGTATGTCAGTGCCACCGCGACGCCGTCGATCTTCAGCTCGCAGAAGTACCGGACCTCGGGCCCCACGGCCCGCTCCACCCGGGCGGCCCACGCCTTCAGCTCATCCTCGGAGAACACGTTGTCGAGCGAGAGCATCACGGAGCGGTGCTCGACCGGCGCGAACAGGTCGGCGGGAGTGACCCCCACCCGCTGCGTCGGGCTGTCGGGCGTCACGAGCTCGGGGAACCTCTCCTCCAGCTCCCGGAGCTCGCGCATCAGCTCGTCGTACTCGGCGTCGGAGATCTCCGGATCGTCGAGCACGTAGTAGCGGTAGGCGTGGTAGTTCAGCAGCTCGCGGAGCTCCTCCACTCGGAGCTTCGCCGCCGCCAGCTCGCGTTCGGCGTTGGCCATGTTCGCTCTGCGCTCCGCGGCCGTGTTAGGCGGCGATCTCCACGCCGCCCATCATGCCGATCCGCTCACCGAGGATCACGACCGCCCCGTACACGCCGGGGACCTTCTTCAGGTAGTCGAGCGCCGTGCGGAACCCGTCGGGCTTCGGAAGGATGGCCTGCACTCCGGCGGCCGCGGCGTCGGCCAGCATGCACGAGCTGGCCAGCACGGCGATGCCGTCCATGTGGGCCCGTCCCCCCAGGTTCGTCGAGATCCCCACGCCCTCCCGGCGCGGCGGGACGACGACGGCGATCGACGCGCCGTTCGGGCGACGGAGCACGGTGAGCTTCTGCCGCTTCTTGGCCACGATGAAGTAGTCGCCGCCACAGGCCACCGTGAGCTCACCGCCCGACCGCGCGAGGAACCGGCCCACGTGGTCGGCCAAGGCCCCCAGGAAGGAGTACATGGGACCGACGCCCGCGCTCCGTCCGACCTGCGCCATCTCCTGGACGATGGCGGGCGCGTCGGGCGGGACGTCGATCGGTCGCTTGCTCGTGCGGATGTCGGGGTTGCGGAGCGTGTACGCCTCGAGCTGCTCCCAGAACGACAGGGCCGCGGCGCGAGACTCCTCGTCCAGGTCCGTCCCCGCCGTGATGTGCATCACGACGTCCTGGACCTGGATGTCGAACGTGCGTGGCTTCCTCCTGAACAGCCTCACGCGCGGCCTCCTGCGGACCTGGTCGCGGACGGGGCCGATGATAACGAAGCCCCGCCGCCGTGAGTCCGGCGGCGGGGCTCCCGAGCCCGGGCGGGCTCAGGCCGTGAACGCAGGCGATCCGCAGCGGCCTGGTCCTCGTTGAACAGCCAGAACTCCGACGGGCTTGCCATCGCGCACGTGCGCAACGTGGACCGAGCGCCCCCGGAACGGGCCTGCGGCTTATCCCACGCCTCGGGTCGACGAGCGCCACCGCGTGCTCGTCGTTGGCCAGCAGGTCGTGGATCTCCTGCTCGGAAGATCCCCTCGGTCAGCTCCAGAAGCTTGGCGAACAGTTGCCGAACGCCTGGTCCGTTCCCCTTGTAGCTCGCCGGCCAGCGGGTTGTTCCCCGGGGAATGCCAGACGATGTCATCGGAGAGGAGCGCATCGACCGTCTGCATGTCGCCGGCGCCGAACGCCGCATACCCTCCGCAACAGCTCGACGTTTGGATGCTCCGCCATGGCCTGCCTCCCTTCCGTTGGGGGTTCGGATGGTACGACCCTGTCGCGGCGCTCGCGCGGAGCAACGGGTGCCTAGCGGAGGGACTCGATGATCCTGGCGCCGCCCAGGAGCTCGTCGTCCCGGTACACCACGACGCTCTGGCCCGGTGCAACACCACGCTGCGGTGTCCGGAACTCCACGCGGAGCCCGTCACTCCGACTGCTCCACCACGGCGGGAACGTCGTCGCCTCGGTACCGCAGCCGGACCTCGGCCTCGAACGGGCCGGCAGACGGCGGCTCGCCGCCTACCCAAGAGACGCGGTCGGCTACCAGCCCTCGTCGCGCCAGGAGATCGCCGGGCCCGACCATCACGCGGTTGGCGCCGGCGTCGATGTCGACGACGTACGTCCGCTCGCCCGTCGAGACCCCGAGGCCGCGGCGCTGCCCCACGGTGAACGCGAACGACCCCCGGTGGCGACCGATCACGTTGCCCTCGGGGTCCACGACCTCACCCGGGCGAACCATCCCCGGCGCGTGCTCCTCGATGAACGCGGCGTGGTCGGCACCGGGAACGAAGCAGACCTCCTGCGAGTCCGGCTTCGCCGCGACCGGGAGGCCGAACCGCTCGGCCAGCGCGCGGGTCTCGGCCTTGGCCATCCCGCCCACCGGAAACGCGCCCGAGCCAGCTCGCGCTGGCCCAGCGTGTGGAGCATGTACGACTGGTCCTTGCCGGGGTCGGCCCCGCGCAGGAGATGCCATCGGCCGTCTCGGTCTCGATCGGTCCGCACGTAGTGCCCGGTAGCCACGAGGTCGACGCCGAGCCGGTCCGCCCGATCGAGGAACGCTCCGAACTTGATGTGCTCGTTGCAGCGCGCACAGGGGTTCGGCGTCCGGCCGGCCTCGTGCTCGGCGAAGAAATCCGCCAAGACCGTCTCGGCGAACGACTCCGACATGTCCACCACCTCGAAGGCGAACCCGCCGATGCGGGCCACGGCCTCGGCGTCGGCTCGGGCGCTCGGCCCGCAGCACCCGTGGTCGACGCCGTCGGCCAAGTGCACGAGCTTCATGTGGGAGCCGAGCACCTCGTAGCCCTGCCTCGGCGAGCAGGCACGCGGCGACCGACGAGTCCACCCCGCCCGACATCGCGACCAGCACGGAACCCTTCGAACCCATGATGGCCCGAGTGTATCGGGACATCGGGCCACGCCAGACGCGGCCGCTCGGTATCCTGGCGGGCTGGCCCCGACCAAAGGGATCGATCCATGAACGTCGTCGTCCTGGTGAAGTACGTGCCCGAACCCCAGGGCGTCCCCAAGCTCGGCGAGGACTTCCTTCGTTCAACGGGAAGGCGTGGAGGGGGCCCTTGACCCCGGCGACGAGTACGCGGTCGAGGCCGCGCTGCAGCTCGCGGAGGCCCACGGGGCGAGGTCGCCCTGATCTCGATGGGCCCGGAGGGCGCGATGGCGGCCCTCCGGCGAGGGCTGTCCATGGGGGCCGACCGGGGCGTCCTGGTCACCGACCCCGTGCTTCGCGGCGCCGACGTCCTGGTCACCGCGCGCGTCCTGGCGGCGGCCGTGCGCCGCGGGGACTTCGACCTCGTGCTGGCGGGCGTCGAGTCCACCGACGGGTCCACGGGCACGCTGGCCGATGACGGTGGCCGAGCTCCTGTAGATCCCCTCCGCGACGTTCGCCCGCAAGGTCGAGGTGGTGGACGGGACTCTCCGGGTCGAACGGCAGACGGAAGCCGGCTACGACGTCGTGGAGTGCACCGCTCCCGGCGCTGGCCACCATGACCGGGAGTGCCGCGGAGCCCCGCTATCCCACGTTGAAGGGGATCATGCAGTCCAAGCAGAAGCCGGTGGAGCAGCTCGCCGTCGCGGACGTGGGGCTCTCGCCGGAAGACGTGGCGCCATCCCAGCGGGTCGTCGCCGTGCAAGCGGCGGCGGAGAAGGGCTCCGGGGAGGTCATCGAGGCCGGCGACGACGCGGCGGCCCGCATCGCGGAGATCCTCGCGGAAGCGAAGGTGATCTAGCAGTGGCGAAGGTGTGGGTCTACGCCGAGATCGGGCCGGAAGGGCTGCATCCGCGCCTCGTTCGAGCTCCTCACGAAGGCGAGGTCCATCGCCGAACCGTGGAGGCGGTGGCGCTCGGCCCGGGCGCGCACGAGGCCGCGGCCTCGCTCGGCGATCACGGGGCGCAGGCGGTGTTCGCCTCCGACGACCCGGTCTACGACGAGTACCTCGCGCAGCCGGCGGCCCACACGCTGGCCGGCCTGATCGAGGAGCACCGGCCGAACATGGTCCTGTTCGCCACGACGTACGACTCGAGGGACGTGGCCGGTCGGGTCCAGGCCAGGACGGGCTCGACGCTCATGAGCAACGCGACCGACGTCCTGTCGCTCGACCGCGCGCAGACCCAGATCTTCGGAGGCGGCACGGTGGTGGACGTCGAGCTGTCCGGTACCGATCCCAAGCTCGTCGCTGGTGCGCCCCAAGTCGTTCCCCGCCGAGCCGACCGGAGGGACCGCGGAGGTCGTGCCGGTGAGGCCGAGATCCCGGAGGACCGCAAGCGAGCCAGGCGTGCCGAGCGCCACGAGGAGGTCGCCGCCGGGCCGAAGCTGGAGGAGGCGCGGGTCGTGATCGCCGGAGGCCGGGGCCTTCAGGACCCGGGCAACTTCGCCATCCTGGAGGAGCTGGCCTCGGCCATCGGGAGCGCCGCCGTGGGGGCGACCCGTGCCGTGGTGGACGCGGGATGGGTCCCGTACAGCTACCAGGTCGGGCAGACCGGCAAGACCGTCAAGCCCGAGGTGTACATCGCCGTCGGCATCAGCGGGGCCACGCAGCACCTGGTGGGGATGAAGGGGTCGAAGCGGATCGTTGCCATCAACAAGGACCCCGACGCCCCGATCTTCAAGCTGGCCGACCTCGGGGTGGTGGGCGACGCGCTGAAGGTGGTCCCCAAGCTCATCGAGGAGATCAAGGCTCGAAAGCGATGAGGGCTGATCCGTGATCGAAGCGCGGTTCGACGACCTCCGGCCGGGGCGGGAGCGCTCGTTCCGGCTGATCGAGCCGGTCGGGGTGGTCGAGGCCCGGGCCGAGGACGAGGTCGGGCCGCCCTCGACCGGGTGGAGGACGCGGCGCGGCGCGGACGGTGGGCGGCGGGGTTCGTCGCCGTACGAGGCCGCGCCGGGCCTGGACCCGGCGCTGTCGGTGCGGGAGCGGGAGCGCGGCGACCCGTTCGCCGCGCTCCCGCTCCTGTGGTTCGCCCTGTTCGAGGGGCGCGAGGACGTTCCCTCGTTCGAGCCCGTCGGCCGACGGTCTCGCGACCGATGGCATGGCGTGGCGGCCTCGATCGACCGGGCCCGGTACGACGCGTCGGTGGCCGCGATCCGCGAGCGGATCGCGGCCGGCGACACGTACCAGGTGAACTACACGATCCGCCTTCGGGCCGACCTCGACGGCGACGAATGCGACCTGTATCGCGACCTCTGCCTGGCGCAGCGGGGCGGCTACGCCGCGTACCTGTCCACCGGAGGATTCCGCGTGCTATCCGCGTCCCCGGAGCTGTTCTTCCGGATGGACGGCGACCACATCATGACACGGCCGATGAAGGGCACCGCGCCCCGGGGCCGGTGGGCGGAGGAGGACGGGGACGCGCGGCCCGACTGGCCTCCTCCCCCAAGGACCGGGCGGAGAACGCCATGGTCGTGGACCTGTTGCGAAGCGATCTCGGCCGCATCTCGCTCCCGGGGACGGTCGCGGGCGCGCAGGCTGTTCGAGACGGAGCGCTACGAGACCGTGTGGCAGCTCACATCCACTGTTCGATCCACGCTTCGGCCCGGCATATCGCTGTCGGACGCGTTCCGCGCGCTGTTCCCCAGCGGCTCGGTCACCGGCGCCCCCAAGGTCTCCACGATGCGGCTCATCTCCGAGCTGGAGGATTCCCCGCGGGGCCCGTATTGCGGGGCGATCGGCTACCTCGCGCCACCCGGGAGCGCCGAGCCCGGGCGAACTTCAACGTGGCCATCCGCACCGTGGTCTTCGACAGGCAAACCCGGCTGGCCGAGTACGGCGTCGGCGGCGGCATCACGTACGACTCCTCGGCCGCCGGTGAGTTCGACGAGGCGGTGGCCAAGGCTCGCGTGCTCACCGCGCGCCGGCCCCGGTTCGATCTGTTCGAGACCCTCCGCCACGAGCCGGCGTCGGGGTTCCGCCATCTCCCAGAGCACGTGGCCCGCCTAGAAGCCTCCGCCGCCTACTTCGGGTTCATCTTGCTTCGCCCCGATGTCGAGGCCGCGCTGGAGAAGGCGGTCGCAGAGCTCGGTGGAGCCGAAGGGCGCGTGCGGCTCGAGCTCTCGCGCGACGGGACGATGCGGACCGACGTCTCCGAACCACGCCCCGGCGGCCGAGGGGCCGGTGTGTGTGGCGCTCCATCCGGATCCGGTGGATCCCTCGGACGTGTGGCTGTACCACAAGACCACCCTGCGCGAGCCCGTACGAACGCCGTCGCGACGATCGTCCGGATGTCGACGACGTCCTGTTGGTGAACGACCGGGGCGAGGTGACGGAGTCCACCATCGCGAACGTGGCGGTAAAGCTCGGAGGGGAATGGTTCACGCCGCCTCTGGCTCGGGGTTGCTGCCGGGAACCTACCGAGCGGTGCTCCTCCGGGAGGGCCGCATCCGCGAACGTCCGATCCGGGTGGCGAGCTGGCTTCCGCCGGCGGGCTCGCCCTGGTCAGCTCGGTCCGAGGATGGCGTCCGGCGGTGCTGGTCCCGTGAGCACTTCCAAGCACTACCCGACCGACCCCGGCGTCATCACCGTGCACCTGGGCCAGTTCACGCGGGAGCACGCGGAGGAGATCGCCGGGCGAGCTCGAGGAGGCCGGCATCGTGTGGTGGTACAAGGAGCCCGGCTCCATCAGCAGGATCTGGGAGCACGGCGTTCGCCTGTTCGTGGACCGCGACCGCCTGGCCGAGGCCCGCGCCATCGAAGCCGCGGTTCTGGCCGACCCGCGAGCCTAGGGCTCCCCGCCGCCGGCCGAGGAGGGCTCCCCCGGCCACGCGTGAGGGCGCATCCGCTCCTCGTCCAGTGGGCAGGCGCACAGCGGACAGCGCGGCGGCTCCTCGTAGACCAGGACCACGCGCTCGCAGAAGGGGCATTCGGCCTCGCGCATGGCGGGTGGGTGCGTATCGGCTGGCATTCCGCTCAGACCGCCGGTTGGGGGGGAGCGGTCACGCATTGATTGTCGGTTCGGGACTGGCCCGCCTTTACCAGGCGCGTATAGCCCGGCCGGGCCGGCCGTCGGGCCGTCGGGTGACGGCCCCGGCCGGCGCCAGCGCTAGGCTGCTTCCTTCCGAGACCTGCGCTTGCCGCGCGAGATGTACTCGTGGACCGGCTCGTGCTGCCAGCAATGGTCGAACCGGTTGTACTTCGACAGTTGCGTGCTGCATCCAGGCGTGGCGCACACGCGCCCCTCGCCGTAGGTTCGATTGGCTCTCGGGAGCTCGCGGACGCGGCCCCCGCGGTAGGACTCCTCTGACATCTTCACTCCCCCCACCCAGACGACCCCTGCCTGCTCGCCTTTCAGGGTCTCCAGGTATTCGAACCGTACTGGGCCCCGGTTCGTTCCCTCTCGATGGGCAAGACGGGCGCTCGAGGACGGGGAACGGCCCCTCAGTCCTCCGACAGCCGCTGGACCAGGGCTTTCGTTCCCTGGGTCATCTGGACGACCCGCGGCGTGAACCCCAGGCCCTCCCAGAAGGCCATGGCCCCCTGGTTGGGGGCGAAGGTCTTGAGCTCGATCCACTCCACCCCCAGCTCCCCGGCGAACCGGGCCGCCTCCTGGACCAGGGCCCGGCCGACCCCCCGCCCCCGGTACCCGGTCCGGACCACGACCCCGGAGAGCTCCAGGGCTCGCTCGTCTGAGAACCGCGACGGGATGCGGACCTCGCCGTAGGACATCCCCACGATCTCGCCCTCGTCCTCGGCCACCAGGACCACAGCGTTCTCGGTGCTCATGGCCTCCCGGTACTTGAGCCCGACCTCGTCGTAGAAACCTGGGCGAGGGGTGAACACCCGCCAGTCGCTCTGCATCCTGTCGAGCTCCTGGAACAGGGCCACCAGGGCCGGGACGTCCTCCGGCGTGGCCTGCCTGACCTTCACGCTGGTCTCCTCCTACTTGCCGGTGAAGCGGGGCTCGCGCTTCTCCAGGAAGGCCCGAACGCCCTCCTTCTGGTCCGCGGTGCCGAACAGGCTCACGAACACGTCCCGCTCGACCCCCAGACCTCGCCGCAGGTCGCCGAGCGCGGCGGCGTTCATGGCCTCTTTGGCCGCGGCGAGCGCGAGCGTGGGCCCGTTCGCGTATCGCATGGCGACCTCGGCCGCCACCCGGCGGGCCTCGCCGGGAGGGGTCACCCGGTCGACCAGCCCGAGCGCGAGGGCCTCGTCCGCTCCGACCCGCCGGCCCGAGTAGATGAGGTCTCGGGCCCGGGCCTGGCCGACCAACCGGGTGAGGCGCTGGGTCCCCCCGGCGCCGGGGATGATGCCGAGGGCGATCTCGGGCTGCCCGAGCGTGGCATCCTGCGCGGCGAAGCGGAAGTCGCAGGCCAGGGTGAGCTCGCACCCACCGCCGAGGCAATAGCCTTCGATGGCGGCGATCGTGACCTTGGGCATCTCTTCCAGAAGGTTCAGGGCCTCGCCGAGCGCCGAGACGACCGGCCGGATCTCCTTCGGACCGAGCCCCGCGACCTCCTTGAGGTCCGCGCCGGCGGCGAAGGTCTTCGGCCCGCCCCACACCACCACGGCGCGCACTTCGTCCCGGCGTCCGGCCTCGATCGCCGCGTCGCGCAGCTCGTCCGAGACCCGGCGGCTGATGGCATTGGCGGGCGGGCGGTCCAGCCTGATGGTGGCCACCGGCCCCTCCACCTCCAACCGAACGAACTCACCCATCGCGTCTCTCTTCCACGGCCTGCCTATCTTTCCAGACCCGGCAGGCATCTCACGGGGCCATCCCCCCAAGCGCCGAGCGTCGCCCCTGCGACTAAGTTGCAGGTGCAACGGGATGCTACAATCCCCGGCCGTGAGCGACCGGAGGGGCGGTGACGTGATGGAGGTCCTGCGGGACCGGGGCCTTCGGATGACCCCCCAGCGCCGGGCCATCGTGGCCGAGATCATGCGGACCCGGGGCCACATCTCGCCGACCGCCCTGGCCCGCAAGGTGCAGGGCGAGATGCCGGGGGTGAACGCCTCCACCGTATACCGGACCCTGGCGCTGCTGGAGGAGATCGGGGTGCTGTCGCATGCCCACCTGGAGGGTGGGGCCGAGTATCACCGGGCGGAGGAAGCCGGGCACGTCCACCTGACCTGCTCCAATTGCGGGGCCGAGGACGACCTCTCCATGGAGGAGGCCGAGGCCCTGTCCCACCTGATCGAACGGCACCGCGAGTTCCTTCCCGACCTCACGCACTTCGCGATCAGCGGCCTGTGCGCCGAGTGCCGCCGCCTGGCCGGCTGAGGGACGAGCCCGTTTCGATCACCCGCCGAACAGCGCGGGGAGCAGCGTGCCCTTCCCCACGATGAACAGGATCCCGATCACCAGGCTGAACGTCGCGGTGAGGAGCGCGACCGAGACGTAGAGCGTCCAGTTCTCCGCCGCGCGCATGAAGCCGAACGCCGTCCCCGCCGTGATGAGTGAGTTCGAGGTGAGCAGCCCGACCAGGAACGTTCCGAGCAGCGCCTCCCCGACCACCGGCCCGCCGGCTCCCGCTGCGGTCAGGAAGATCAGGAGCTGCGTCGGCGTCTCGGCCCCCACCCCGTGGACCATCCCCACCAGGAACGCGGTGCGCCGCCCGTAGTTCATGAACGCGTCCGGCTCCGGGTGCTTGTGGTGATGGTGCCCGGGGCGTCCGTGATGGCCGTGGTGCCACTCCGACACCGGGATGTCCTCGGCTACGGCCACGGCGACCGATTCGCCTTCGCCCTGGTGCACGTGCACCGGCTCGGTCTCATGGGAATGAGGGCTCTCGCGGCGGGCCTTCCGGTAAAGGGAGCGGGCGCCGCTGAAGATGAGCATCCACCGGCTGCGCATCCGGAACTCCTTGCCGTGGCGGACGAGCGCGACGAACACGTACACCCCGAGGATCACCAGCGTGACCCCGACGATCCGTTCCATGACGTTGTCGATGCCGGCAGGGAGCCGGTCGCCCAGGATGATCGCCGCGGTCCCGATGAGGAAGACGACGAGCGCGTGACCGAGCGCGTACAGCGTGCCGAACAGCATGGAGTCGCTGCGACTGTCCTGGGAGCTCGTGATGTCCGTGATGGCCGCGATGTGGTCCCAGTCGATCCCATGGCGGAACCCGAACAGGAAGGCCGAGGCGATCACACCGATCCCGAACGCCCCGGCAGCCTCGGCCAGCACGCCCCCTTCCCCCTCCCCTTCCTGTCCTCGAACGGGTGTCGAGGCTCCATGCAACCACATGGCTGCATGCTCTGGCAAGTGCGGGGTCTTGCAAGATGCCCGGGGGGAGCCCCTCAGAACCGGGGGGTCTCGGTGTACTCGCCGAACACCTGGCGGAGGGACCCCGACGATCTCCCCCTCGGTGCACATGGCCCTGGCGCAGTCCACCAGGAACGGCATCAGGTTCTCGTCGGTCCCGGCGGCCGCCGCCAGCCTGTCCAGGGCCGTTCGCGCCCTGGCCTGGTCACGGCGCTTCCGCAGGTCGCGGACCCGGCCGACCTGCTCCCCCTCCAGGACCGCCGGGATCTCCAGGACCTCGACGGAGCCACCGTCCTGGTCGACGAACTCGTTCACGCCGACCTTCACCAGGCGGCCCTTCTCGTACCGCACCTGTTCCCGGTAGGCGGACTCCGCGATCTCCTGCTGGAAGTACCCTCGGTCGATCCCGGCCAGGATCCCCTCGAGCATCGACCCAGAGCTCATCCGCTCGATCCGGGCGAACTCCTCCTCGGCAAGCTCCTCCATCCGGTTCGTGAGGGACTCGAGGAAGTACGAGCCCCCCAGCGGGTCGATCGCGTTCGGCACGCCGGTCTCGTACGCGATGATCTGCTGGGTCCGAAGCGCGAGCTTCGCCGCCTCCTCCGTCGGGAGGGCCAGGACCTCGTCGAGCGCGTTCGTGTGCAGCGACTGCGTGCCGCCCAGGACGGCCGCCAACGCCTCGATGGCCGTTCGCACCACGTTGTTCATGGGCTGCTGCGCGGTGAGCGACACGCCGGCCGTCTGGGTGTGGAACCGCAGGCGCATCGAGGCCTCGGCCTTCGCGCCATACCGCTCCTTCATCCACCGAGCCCAGATCCGCCTGGCCGCCCGGTACTTCGCGATCTCCTCGAAGAAGTCGATGTGCGCGTTGAAGAAGAAGGACAGTCCCTGCGCGAACCGGTCCACGTCCATCCCGCGAGCGATGCCGAGCTCGACGTAGGCGAACCCGTCGGCCAGCGTGTAGGCCAGCTCCTGCCACGCGTTCGCCCCGGCCTCGCGGATGTGGTAGCCCGAGACGCTGATGGGGTGCCATTGCGGCACATGCTCGGCGCAGAACTCGATGAGGTCGCCGATCAGCCGGAGGTGGGGCCGGGGCGGGAAGATCCATTCCTTCTGGGCGATGTACTCCTTCAGGATGTCGGTCTGGAGCGTGCCGTCGAGGCGGTCCCACGGGACCCCCTGCTCCTCCGCGGCGGCCAGGAAGAAGGCGAAGATCACGACGGCGGGGCCGCTGATGGTCATCGACGTCGTGATGTCGCCGAGGGGGATGCCTTCGAACAGCTGCTCGAAGTCGCTCAGCGAGTCGGTGGCGACGCCGCACCGCCCGACCTCTCCCTCCGAGAGCGGGTCGTCGGAGTCCCGCCCCATCAGCGTGGGCATGTCGAAGGCCACCGACAGGCCGCCCTGGCCCTGGGCCAGCAGGAACTTGTAGCGGGCGTTCGTCTCGGCCGGCGTGCCGTACCCAGCGAACTGCCGCATCGTCCACAGCCGGCCCCGGTACATCGTGGGATAGACGCCGCGCACGAACGGGTAGCGACCCGCCTCTCCGAGGTCTCGCCGGGGGTCGAACCCGGCCAGGTCCTCCTCGGTGTACAGGGGCTCCAGGGGTTCCCCGGAAAGGGTCTCGAAGTCGGCGTCGCGCTCGTCCGAAGTCCGGTACGCCCGCTCCCACCCGCCTTCTTCGCCCGTCATCCCGGCCTTCCTAGGGGTCGCTTGCTCGCGACATCCGTTCGATCAGGATATCGGCCGCCCGGTACGGGTCCGTCGTCCGGCCGGCCACCTCCTCGGCGAGTGCCGGATCACCCCTCAGCCAGGCTCGGGCGCGTCCGCGGAGGCGTTCGCCAGCCAGCCCCTCCACCTCGAGGAGCAGCCGGTCCCGGCGCTTCTCCACGAGCTCGCCCGTCTCCTCCAGGTGGGCGCGATGGCGGGCCATCGCATCCCACAGCTCATCGATGCCCTCCGAGCGCTGCGCCGAGGCCCGCACCACCGGCGGCGTCCAGGCTGGCGGCGATCCCATCCGGATCATCTGCTCCAGGTCGCGCGCCGCGGCCTCGGCCCCCTCCCTGTCCGACTTGTTGACCACGAACACGTCGGCGATCTCCAGGATCCCGGCCTTGGCCACCTGGACGGCATCCCCCCATCCCGGCGAGACCACCACGAGCGTGGTGTCGGTCGCGGCGGCGACGTCGACCTCGGCTTGCCCGACGCCGACGGTCTCCACCATCACCAGGTCCTTGCCGGACGCGTCGAGGATCCGGACGGCCTCTGGAGCCGCCAGGGCCATCCCCCCGAGATGGCCTCGCGTGGCCATGGACCGGATGAACACGCCCGGATCGGTGGCGTGCTCCTGCATGCGGAGCCGATCCCCGAGCAGCGCCCCACCGGTGAACGGCGACGTGGGATCGATGGCCAGCACGGCGACCGACAGCTCGCGTTGCCGCGCCAACCGGACGAGCTCTCCCGCGAGCGTGGACTTCCCCACGCCCGGCGAGCCGGTGAGCCCGATAGTGAAGGCCCGGCCGGTGTGCCCGAACAGGCCCGATGACAGCTCGGCCAGCCCCTCGGCGCCGTCCTCCACCATCGAGATGGCCCGGGCCACCGCACGGCGGTCACCGCCAAGGACGGCCTCGACCAGGTCCACGGGGGAAGGGTACCCGTCGGTCCGGCTCGAACCGACCGGTGCCACCGGGAACCCGCTCGACTTCGGGCGGGTCTATCGTCCTGAGACGGAAAAGGGGACGTCGGGTGAGCGGGACCAGGCTCCGCGTGGGGATCCTGTTGGTCGCGGTGATGGCGGCTTCGTGCGGGATCGGGCCGCTCCGCCAGGACAAGCTGCCGGAACCCTCCAGGAGACAAGCCCGCGCCGCCGCGTCCTCGATCTGCGCCCGCGCGGCCGATCAGTACGGCATCGAGCGGATGGCCCGGTACCTCGGCGCGGCGAGCGACCGGCCCCGGCCGGTCGCTCGCGCATTCGTCCGCGAGGTGGCCCGGCGCTCGGACGGCTGGGAGCCGTATCGGGCGGCCGGCTTCCGGGGTTGCCTGGCGGGCCTTGGAGCCTCTTCGGACTAGCCGACCTGCGTGCGGCCGGCCCACGGCACCGCGCCGGGGATCGCCATCAGCGCGTCTCGGAGCGAGCGGCAGTACTGCCGCTGGCGCTCGAGGTCCGGGTCGTCGTCGGTCTCGACCCGCGTCCTGATCATGGCCAGGTTCACCTGCTCTTTCTGGAGCCGCTTCACCAGCCGCGCCGCTCCCCCTCCGGCGCGGGCCCGCACGTCGCGTCGGGAGCGCCGGCGGGCGGCGGGGTCGAGCAGGAGCCCGAGCTCCATGGCCGACAGCGTGCCATGCTCGACCTCGGAGCGGAGCGCGCTCTCCAACCATCCCCGCTCCCGCCGCCTCGCGAGTGTCACCCCCACCACGGCCAGCGCGAGGAGCGGAACCCCCTTCACCGCCGCCGCCACCGGGATGAGCAGCCAGTCGCGGAGGCTCTCCACGTGCGAGGGGAACAGGTCCAGCCACGGCGAATCCCACAGGAAATGCCCGGCCACGGCGGCCAGGAACAGTCCCCCGGCGATCAGCACCCTTCGGCGAAGCGGGACCTCATCGGCCCGCGACACGAAGTAGGCCACGCCCATCCCGGACAGGGCCGTGTACAGGACGTGGCCGTACAGGCCGCTCGACACGACCCGGACGTAGAACCCGGCCAGGACGGCGCCGGGCGAGCCTCCGAACACCGCGATGAAGTAGAAGACGTCCTCGACCACCGCGAACCCCAGGCCGCAGACCGCTCCGTACACGAAGCCATCCATGACGTCGTCCCACTCGTCCGTCGCGATCAGCACGAGCAGCACCAGGCCGATGGCCTTCAGGGTCTCCTCGACGAACGGCGCGGTGAATGCCGCCGTCCACCTCGCCGCGAACTCGGGGGTCCCGATCCGCGCCACGACCAGTCCCCACCCCTGGTTGCCGATGCCGGCCAGGGTCGTGGCGGCCACGGCCCCCCAGACGACCGCCCCGAGCACGAGCGACAGCGGCTCGCGCTCGTACAGGTCGAGGAAGTAGACGGCCAGGAACACCGGGAGGGCGTACATGGCGAGCAGGAGCCAGGACAGCGCCCACCCCGACGGGGAGATGTGCCGAAACGCCGACTGCGCGCCCACCGCGAAGACCCCGGTGCCGGCGACCACGGCCGCGTACGCCCAGAAGGCGGGCCGGCGGAACTGGAACAGGGACGTCTGGCGGCCCCATCCGCGCCGGAAGCCGGGCGAGGATTCCATGGACCCCCTCAGCGGATCACCGCCGTGTCGATCATCGTCTGGAGGTCGCCCGTCACGTATTGGAGGAGCCCCGCCGGCGCCCAGCCGTCGAAGACCACGCCCCGGCCGGACGCAGAGACCACCGCGGTGACCTGGCCCTCGGTTTGGAACTGCACGCCGCGGAACACGCCGATGTAGGCGACGCCCACGCCCGGACGAGAGCCGACGCGGACGAGTTGAACGCTCCGTGACACCTCCAGCCGGTCGGCCTGCGGCCGCAGGACCTGCTCGACGTACTCCGTGGCGAGCTCGACGGGGGTTCCGGTGAACGGGAAGACCATGACGTCGAGGTTCCCGCTCCCGCGGGTGAGCCGAACGCTCGGAGGCTCCGCCGAGCGTTCGGCCACCTCCCATCCCGACAGGGGCGACACGCGCACGACGCCCGCCACCGTGACCGGCGGCCCGGCAGGCTGCGACAGGGCGCCCGCGACGACGTAGCCACCGAACACCACGACGACCATCACGACGAGCACGGAGACCGTGGCAAGGACTGGGCGAGTCTTCACGTCACATCACCGACAGGAGCCTGCTGAACCGGGCCACCGTGAGCGGGTGGGCGATGAGCCCGGAGATCCGGATCTCCCGCCGCACGACCTTGGACAGTACCCGGCGGCCATCCCTCGAGAACGGGTCGGGCAGGCCGAATCGAAGAGGGGCGGACGACAGGAGCAACAGCGATTCAGCATCGGCTCGCACGCGCACCTGGGGCCGCCCCGGGCGGGACGGCCCGTTGGAGACCGCGACCCGATTCGGCGAGAGTGCGATCCTGACCGAGACGCCTGCGTCGGACGCGGCAAGCACCACGACGGCCGGGCGGAGCAGCGAGCGCCGGTCGGGGTGCTGCCGCAGGTTGGCCTCGATCAGGCCTCCGACCATGGCCGCGAGCCCGTTCGGCTCCTGGTCCGCGTACACGACGTTCATGGCGAGAGCAGGACCTTGGAGGCCACGCGAGAGTCGAACAGCTTGTACCCGAGCGGGGCCTCGTCCAGCGAAAGCCGGTGCGAGATGATCGGCAGGGGGTCGATGTGTCCGGCCCGCACCTCCGCCAGCGCCCGGTCCCACCACGCATGCACCGGACAGATCCCGGCGAACCGGATCTGCAGCGCGCGGGTCCACCACACGCCGGCCGGAATCTCCACCGTCTCACTCGTGAACATGCCGAGGACCGTCACGGTGCCGCCTCGCCTGACCGCGTCGACCGCGGTGGCCAGGGCGCTCGGGTCCCCTACCGCTTCGATCACGACGTCGGCCCCTCGTCCGCCCGTTCGCTCGGCCACGGCCATCTGCGGGTGCCGTTCGGACACGTCGATCGGCACCGCCCCGACCTTCTCGGCCAGGGCCAGGCGGTCGGGCTGCATGTCGAGGGCGAGCACCTCGGCCGCCCCGTGGAGCAGCGCCGCCTGGACGCTGAAGAACCCCACGGGCCCGGCTCCAACGACCGCGACGACGTCGCCGTCCCGGATCCCCGACAGGGCCGCCCCGTAGTACCCGGTCGTCAGGACGTCGCCCAGGAATAGGGCCCGCTCGTCGTCGACGTCGTCCGGCACCGCAAGCAGGTTCGTGTCGGCGCACGGCACGCGGACCCGCTCCGCCTGGGCCCCCCCGAGGCCCCCGCCGAAGATCCCGGCTCCCAGCATGCGGAAGTCCTCGCACAGCTGGGTCTGCCCTCGCCGGCAGAACCAGCACCGGCCGCAGGCGATGTCGAACGCGATGACGACGCGATCACCGGGGGCGAACCGTTCCACATGCGGCCCAACCGCCTCCACCACCCCCATGGCCTCATGGCCGATGGGCTCACCCGGCTCGAGCGGCGCCTTGCCGTGCAGGAAATGCAGATCGGATCGGCAGATCGCGGCGACGTCCACCCGGACGAGCGCATCGTCGGGTTCCTCGATCCGGGGATCGGGCACAGCCCGGACCGCGACCCTGCCGATCTCCTCGAAGACGACGGCCCGCACGCCGGTCCCGACGCTAGGGCGCGCCGCTTCCCGCGGGGAGCTCGTCGAGGAACTCGGTGGGGACGCTGGTCGTGAGATGGACGAGCTCGTTCGCCGCGCGGACGTACCGGATCATCGTGGGCAGGTCACCCTGGAGCTTGAGCTTGCCCTGCATCATGCCCTTCACCGGGTCGAGGTCCCCGGCCAGGACCTCCTTCCACCTCGAGTACGGGGCCCGCACGATGTATCGAGCCTTCGAGCCCTCCTCCGGGGGCACGATGCGGCCGGTCCGGCACTCGCCGTGCCACAGGTCGAGCCAGGCCCACGTGTCGGTGGGCACGTTCTTGTCGGGTTCGGCCTCGAACACGAAGGCCACGTCGCCTTCCCAGTCCGCCGCGGCGTCCCGGTACTCGTCCGACGCGTTGATGCGCACGACGTAGAGCTCGATCCATTCGTCGCTCGGAAAGACGGCCACCGCCATCCCCCTCCAATGCCGATTCCATCACATCCGGACCGAACTCACCGAAGGGCGATGATCAGGGTCAGCCCGATCACGTTGAACGTCGCGTGCGCCACCATGCTGGCCACGATGTTCCCCCGCCGCTCGTAGAACCAGGCCAGCGCGACCCCCGTGAACACCATGACGCTCATCAGGAGCACGCTGCCGTACCACGGCCCGGGCACGTAGTGGATGAGCCCGAACGCCAGGCCCGAGCCGGCCGCGCCGATGGCGAAGCCGTACCGATCGGCCAGGGATCGGAACAGGATGCCCCGGAAGAACAGCTCCTCGTGGATCGGGGCGATCACGACGGCGTAGACGATCGAGACGGCCACGCCCGCCTCCGAGAGATGGGCCGGCAGCTGCCGCGGCGAGCGGACGCTCCGCCCCGTGATCACCTGGAGCAGCAGGTTCACCACGATCCCGACCCCGAGCACGATCACCGGGTACAGGAGCGCGCCGAAGCCGAGGCCGGCCCTGACCTCCGGCCAGACCCGGCGAGGGAAGCCGATCACCTCCCTCCATCGCGGGTGGAACGCCTGGAGCCACAGCACCAGGAGTGCCACGTTGATGAGGGCGATCACCGCGGACGCCGAGAGGTTGGCCAGTCCCTGGGACCGGATGAGACCGGAAGATCGGCAGGGTGGCGAACGCGCTCACCACCAGGATGAGCAGGTACACCAGGATGGCCTCCCACCACCGCCAGGTGGCGAGGGGCCGCTCGGCGGCGCGGCATCTCCGGGACGGGGGCGCCACCGGGCGGCAGGTCCGGTCGCGGCGGTACCCGGTCGCTCATGGCGCCCCCATCTTCCCCGGTTCCTCGATGAGGGTCACGTAGACCAGCCCGCCCAGGCCCAGCCCGAAGGCCGTCCCGGAGGCCGCCGGCCCGGTGTCGTTGGCAACGTAGGCCGCGATGCCGGCCAGGAGCGTGACGAGCAGCGCGTCGCGCCAGGCCGGGTGTCGCTGGAAGGCCTGTCGCACCGGCGACGGTGGGCGAAGCACGGCGAGCAGCGTGGCTGGCAGCCCGATCACCGGGACGAGGGCGAACGGGTTCTGCTCGATGAGGTGCCATCCGGTGGCCAGCCGATGGGTGAACGTTCCCCACACGTCTCCGAGGTTCCAGCCCGTGGCCTCCTCGAACCGCGTGACGTGTGTCGGCGTCGACGTGAGGAACCGGTGGGACAGCAGGATCAGGACGGTCCCCGCGATCACGACCCCCGCCGCAATGGCCAGCTCGCGCCAGCGCAGCCGGCCGCGGGTCCGGAACGGGAGCCACAAGCCGGCGGCGGCGAAGAGCGAGACGGCGGCGCCGAGGTTGGCTCCGGCGAAGGGAAGCCCGGCGAACAGGGCCACGGCGATGACGAGCGCGAACCCCCACGCCGGCGACAGCCGGCAGGCCACGTACATCGATGCGCCGATCAGCAGGCCGACGAACACGTTGGGAAGGCCGAAGAACCGGCCCCCGTCGAGCTCCGAGCCGCCCAGGAACGGGGTGAGGGCGGCCGTCCACCCCACGGCCGCCTCCACCACGAAGTAGAGGAGGACGGCGGCGCCGATGGCGGCCGGCGGCACCAGCGCGTCGCGCCGCGCGAGCGGCGCGAACGCCAGGGTGCCGATGACCGTCACGGCGATCACGAACGGCACGACCGTGGCGTAGGACAGCGTCGGCAGATGCCCCGCCGCGAGCAGGCCCACCGCCAGGGCCGGGACCGACATCCCCACCCACGCGCCGGCGCGCGCCAGCCTCCGCGGCACACGCCGGCGCATCGCGATCAGCCCGATCCCGAACAGCCCGCCCACGGTGACGTACAGCCCCGCCGCCGTCTGCACCGGGACGCTCATCCGCCGCATGGCCAGGTACCGCTCGTGGAGCTCGAATGGTGGCGGGTCGTCCACGACCCGGAGCGGCAGCCCGTCGAGGTTGCCCGGGACGGGCCGGCCAAGGAACCGGAGGATGGTCGGCCGGACGTCCAGGTCGGTGACGACGCCGGTTCTTCGGGTCGTGTCCGACGCCAGCGTCCGCGGAGCGCCGTCCAGCCACGAAGAGGACGGGCCGGCGCTCCGCTGCCCCATGACCAACGGGTGGACGAGGTCCTTGGCGGCCATCATCGCCGGGGACGAGGTCGTCGAGGCCACGAACACGATCACCTGGTCCGCGGTCGACGCCAACACGTCCTGCCGGATCTCCGCCCCCACCGCGGCCAGGCCCCCGGAGTCGCGCGGGTCGAGCCACCTCCACGCCACCTGACACGTGCGAGGGAGGTCGGCTTCGCGGGTGGGGAGCCCGCCCTGGAGAGCTCATGAGCGCAGCCCCGCCCGCGCCGGCCAGGGCTCGAACCTCGGCGATGTCGAGCAGGTCCTCGAAGGAGGCCGCCGAGACGAGGAAAACGAACGCCTCCGGTTCGCACGGGGCGATGACGTCCGCGTCGGCTGCGCCGGGCGAACGGCGGGAGCAGGAGGAGGAGGATCGCGCCCGCCGCGATGGGCAGCCGGGCGAGGACGCGGGTCACCAGAGCGCCGGAGTGAGCTGCCGCTCCCGGCGGACCTCGGCACCGAGGCCGGCCAGCTTGGCCTCGAAGTCCTGATAGCCCCGGTCCACGTGGTACATGTCCTCGACGGCGGTGACGCCGTCCGCGCACAGGGCGGCGATCACCATGGCCGCCCCGGCCCGGATGTCGAGCGCCCGGACCGGCGCGGCCGACAGGTGGTCGACGCCCCGGATCACCGCGTGATGACCCTCGGTCCTGATGTCCGCCCCCATCCGGTTCAGCTCGTCCACGAACATGAACCGGCTCTCGAAGACGTTCTCGGTCACGATGCTCGTCCCCTCCGCCACGGAGAGCAGGGCCATCATCTGGGGCTGGAGGTCGGTGGGGAACCCCGGATACGGAAGCGTCACGAAATCGACAGCCCGGGCCCGGTCCTCCAGGCCAACGGCGACGCCGGCCTCGGTCACCAGCACGTCGGCGCCGAGCTCGGTCAACTTGGCCAGGACCAGGTCCATGTGATCGCCTCGGGCCCGCTCCAGGAGGACCTGCCCTCCGGTGGCGCACGCCGCGATGGCGAACGTCCCGGCCTCGATGCGGTCGGGGATCACGCTGTGGCGGACCGGGTGGAAGTCTCCTGTTCCCTCGATCTCGATTGTGGGCGTGCCCACCCCCTCGATCCGGCCACCCATCTCCCGGAGGAAGTCGGCGAGGTCGGAGAGCTCGGGCTCGCGGGCCGCGTTCTCGATGACGGTCGTCCCCCGAGCCGCCACGGCGGCCATCATCACGTTCTCGGTCGCACCGACGCTCGGGAAGTCGAGGGAGATGATCGCGCCGGACAGGCCCCTCGGCGCGACCCCTTCGAGGAACCCGTGTTCGGAGGTGAAGCGGGCGCCCATCTTCTCCAGGCCCCGCACGTGCAGGTCGATCTTCCGCGATCCGATGTTGCAGCCGCCCGGCATGGCCACCCGGGCGCGGCCGCACCGCGCGAGGAGCGGCCCCAGCACCAGGATCGACGCGCGCATCCTGCTGACCAGCTCGTACGGCGCCTCCACGGACAGGACATCGCCCGCGTCGATCGCCAGGTCGTCCTCCCATGCCACGTCGGCCCCGAGGTGCTGGAGGACCTCCACCATGGTCAGGCAGTCCTGGATCCGGGGGACGTTGGACAGGACCGTCCGCCCCGGCGCGAGCAGGGCGGCCGCCATCAGCTTCAGGGCGGAGTTCTTCGCCCCGGCGATGGGGACCGAGCCCGAGAGGCGAGCTCCACCCGTGACCAGGAAGCGATCCACGGGAGGGATTGTAGGTGTGCTCATGCCCACGTTTCTCCGAATCGACGGCCTACCCGGCCCCGGCGTTCCCGAAGACTGGAGGCTCAGCGGGCCAGCTCCACCCGGGCCAGGGCCTTGGCCAGCTCCGCTCGCAAGGCCGTGTCGTCCCCCTGCCCCAGCTGGCGCTGGAGCTCCTGCACACGGGACTCCGCGGCCCGAAGGTCGATGTCGCCGGCCATCTCGGCACGGGAGGCGAGTACGTCCACCCGGGTCACCCCCTCGGTCGTGGTCACATGCAGGAAGCCGCCGTCCACGACAGCGGCTTCCTGCGTCCCGTCCATCCGGATGCGGAGCGGCCCCACCGCCAGGCGGATCAGGAGCGGGGCGTGCTGGGGCATGATGCCGACCTCGCCCTCCACCCCCCGCGCGATGACCATGGCGGCCTGGCCCGACCAGATCTCGCGCTCGGGGGTGACGACGTGCACTTCGAGCGGCACGCCTACGCTCCCGCTCCCGCGAGCTGCTTCGCCTGGGCCTCGGCCTCCTCGATGCTCCCGACCATGTAGAACGCCTGCTCGGGCAGGTGGTCGTACTCACCCTCCACCAGGGCCCGGAAGGAGGCGATGGTCTCCTCGACCGGGACGTACTTGCCGGGGATGCCCGGTGAACTGCTCGGCCACGAAGAACGGCTGCGACAGGAACCGCTCGATCTTGCGGGCCCGGGCCACCGCGACCTTGTCCTCCTCCGAGAGCTCGTCCACGCCCAGGATGGCGATGATGTCCTGGAGGTTCCGTTGTACCGCTGAAGGATCTCCTGAACCCGGCGGGCCACCGCGTAGTGCTCGTCGCCGACGTAGCGCGCGTCGAGGATCCGCGACGTCGAGTCGAGCGGGTCGACGGCCGGGTAGATCCCCTTCTCCACGATGGCCCGAGACAGCACCGTGGTCGCGTCGAGGTGGGCGAACGTCGTGTGCGGCGCCGGGTCGGTGATGTCGTCGGCCGGCACGTAGATGGCCTGGAGCGACGTGATCGAGCGGCCGCGGGTCGACGTGATCCGCTCCTGGAGCTCACCCATCTCGTCGGCCAGCGTCGGCTGGTAGCCCACCGCCGAGGGCATCCGGCCGAGCAGCGTCGAGACCTCCGAGCCCGCCTGGGTGAACCGGAAGATGTTGTCGATGAACAGCAGCACGTCCTGGTGCTGCACGTCGCGGAAGTACTCGGCCATGGTGAGTGCGGCCAGGCCCACGCGGAGCCGGACGCCGGGCGGCTCGTCCATCTGTCCGAAGACGAGCGCCGTCTTGTTGATGACGCCGGACTCTTTCATCTCGATGAACAGGTCGTTGCCCTCGCGCGTGCGCTCGCCGACGCCGGCGAAGACCGAGACGCCGCCGTGCTGCTCGGCGACCCGGTAGATCATCTCCTGGATGATCACGGTCTTGCCCACGCCGGCGCCGCCGAACATCCCGATCTTCCCGCCCTGGACGTAGGGCTCGAGCAGGTCGATGACCTTGATGCCCGTCTCGAACATCTGGGTCCGCGGCTCGAGCTCCTCGAACGGGGGCGGCTCGCGGTGGATGGGCCACCGCTCGTCGAACTTGATCTGGTCGAGTGTCGTGTCCAGCGGCTCGCCCAGCACGTTGTAGACGTGCCCCAGGGTGCCCGGGCCCACCGGGACGGTGATGGGCGGCCCGTGTTCTCCACGGGGGTTCCCCGGACCAGTCCGTCGGTCGGCTTCAGCGCGATGGTCCGAACGACGCCGTCGCCGATGTGCTGGGCCACCTCGCAGGTGATGACGTCGGTCTCGCCCTCGAGCGTCCGCTCCATGCGGATGGCCGTGTGCACCTCGGGCAGGTCCTCCACCGGGAACTCCACGTCCACGACCGGGCCGATCACCCGGACCACCCGGCCGCTGCCCTTCCCGTCTTCCTCCGCCATCTCCTCGATCCCTTCGCGATCGTCGCAGCTAGTCGCCGGAAGCCTTGCCCAACGCCTCGGCCGCGCCGACGATCTCCATGATCTCCGTGGTGATCTCCGCCTGGCGGGCCTGGTTCGCCACGCGCGTCAGCACCTTGGTCAGGTCCTCCGCGTTCTCGGTGGCCGCCTTCATCGCCCGTCGCCTGTCCGCGTTCTCCGACGCGGCCGACTCCAGCAGCGCGGCGTAGACCTTCGTGATCGACGTACTGCGGGCAGCAGCTCGTCCAGGATCGCCGAGGGCTCCGGCTCGAAGATGTACTCGGGGTACGGCAGGCCGAGCTCCCGGCGGACCACCTCCTCGGGAGCGATGGGCAGGAAGCGCCGGTCGGTCGCCCGAGTCGTAACGCGGAGCGGAAGTCGGTGTAGGCCGCGTACAGCTCGTCGATCCGGTGCTCAGCGAACGCCTCGATGAGCGCCGTCGCCGATCTCCTCGGCGACCTCGTAGGGCGGGACCTCGCTGTGGCCGGTCCAGCTCTGCTCGATGGCGAGCCGCGGAACCGGAGATAGCCGAGGCCCTTTGCGGCCCGACACGTACAGCACCGGCTCGACCCCGCCCGCGCAGGCGGCCCATGAGTCCTCGGCGCTCGCTTCAGGACGTTCGCGTTGTAGGCGCCGGCCAGTCCCCGGTCGGAGGTCATCACCAGCACGCCGGCTCGCTGCGGCTGCGGACGCTCCTCGAGGAGCGGGTGGACCAGGGCCCCGGTCTGCCTGGCGACGTCCTCCATGGCCCGCGTGAGCAGTTCCGCGTAGGCCGGGCCGCCTCCACCCGCTGCTGCGCCTTGAGGATGCGGGACGCCGCGATCAGCTCCATGGCCTTGGTGATCTTCTTCGTCGACTGGAGACGCGGATCCGCCGCCGAACGAGCCGGAGCTTCGCGCCCACCCGATCAGCCCTGTCTCTTCCTCGTCCTCGTCCACCGACGACATCCGGTCCCATCCGACGTCGGGCTTGACCTGGTCGGGCGGCGTGCGGGGCGCCGATGGCCGCCGCGCTGCCCGGCCTGCCGCCGGAGGGGGCGAAGATCTCCTTGAACGCCGGGATGGCCTCCTTCAGCTTCGCCTCGATCTCCTCGGGCAGGTCGCCCTTGTCCCGGATGTGCTCAGCGATCTCGCGGTGGCGGGTGGCCACGAAGTCGAGCAGCTCGGGCTCGAACCGCTTGCAGTCCTCGAGCGGGACGTCGTCGAGGTACCCACCGGTCACCGCGTAGATCGAGATGACCTGCTGTTCGACCGGCATCGGCTCGTACTGCGGCTGCTTCAGGACCTCCACCACCCTGGCCCCGCGGGCCAGCTGCTGCTGGGACGCCTTGTCGAGCTCGGACCCGAACTCGGCGAAGGCCTCGAGCTCCCGGTACTGGGCGAGGTCCAGGCGCAAGCGGCCGGCCACCTGCTTCATCGCCTTGATCTGCGCGTTGCCGCCGACCCGCGACACCGAGATGCCCACGTTGATGGCGGGCCGGACCCCCGCGTAGAACAGGTCGGGCTCCAGGTAGATCTGGCCGTCGGTGATGGAGATGACGTTGGTCGGGATGTAGGCGGAGACGTCGTTGCCCTTGGTCTCGACGATGGGAAGGCCGGTCAGCGAGCCGCCCCCGAGCTCGTCGGAGAGCTTGGCGCACGCGCTCCAGCAGCCGAGAGTGCAGGTAGAAGACGTCGCCCGGGTAGGCCTCGCGGCCGGCGGGGCGGCGGAGCAGCAGCGAGATCTCGCGGTACGCCTCGGCCTGCTTCGACAGGTCGTCGAACACGACCAGGGCGTGCTCGCCCTTGTACATCCAGTGCTGCGCCCATGGCCGAGCCCGCGTAGGGCGCGATGTACTTGAACGGCGCCGGGTAGGCGGCCGGGGCGTTGACGACCACCGTGTACTCCATGGCGCCGCTCTCGATGAGCGCCTCGACCACCTCTCGGACCGTCGAACCCTTCTGGCCCACCGCCACGTAGATGCACTTCACCTGCCTGTCGGTGCCCCACAGCTCGCGCTGGTTGATGATGGTGTCGACGACGATGGCGGTCTTGCCGGTCTGTCGGTCGCCGATGATGAGCTCGCGCTGGCCCCGGCCGATCGGCGTCATCGCGTCGATGGACTTGATGCCGGTCTGGAGGGGCTCCTTCACCGGCTGGCGCGGGACCACCGACGGAGCCTGCACCTCGAGGGGCCGGGTGGTCTCCGGCGACGACGGGACCCTTGCCGTCCAGGGGCCGGCCGAGGGGGTCGACCACCCGGCCGAGCAGGCCGTCGCCGACCGGGACGGACAGGATGCGGCCGGTCCGCTTGACCGGGTCGCCCTCCTCGATGTCGGCGAACTCCTCGTCCAGGATCACGCACCCGATCTCGTCCTCGTCCAGGTTCGACGCCAGGCCGAGCTTGCCGCCGGGGAACTCGAGGAGCTCGTTGGCCATCGCCCGGGGTAGCCCCAGCACCACGGCGATGCCGGCGCCGGCCTCCCTGACCCTGCCGACCTCCTCACGCTCGACCGAGGGCTTGAAGCCCTCCACCGTCTTGCGGAGGGCCTCCGCGATCGTCTGTGGGTCGAAGGTCAGCTCTGCCATGTCGTCAAGCGCTCCCGAGCCGTTCCCTCGCCTCTCCCAGACGGGTCCGGACGGTCCCGTCGAAGACTTCATCGCCCACCCGAGCCAGGACGCCGCCGATCACCGAGGGATCGACCACCACCTTGATCTCCACGTTCTTGCCGGTGGCCTTGGAGAGCGCTTCAGCCAGGCGCTTGCGACGCTCCTGGGTGAGCGGGACCGCCGAGCGGACCTCCGCGACCACGTGCTTGCGCCGCTCCGCGGCCAGCTCGGCAAGGCTCTCCACGATCCGGCCGAGCTCCTTGGCCCTGCCCTGTTCGATCAGGAACCCCAAGATGCTCACGGTGTGGGGGCTGGCCCGGTCTCCGAGCAGCTCCTTGACCAGCGTCCTCTTGTTCTCCGCCGGGAGCGCGGGATCGGTGAGCGCCTCGCGGAGTCGCCCGTCGCGCTCGACGACCTTGACGAAGGCGAACAGCTCGTCCTCCACCGTCCCCAGGTCATCCTCCGCCTCGGCCACGGCGAACAGCGCCTGAGCGTAGCCCCTGACGATCTCGTCCTTCGTGGCCATCTACGTCTTCCCGTTCCCCGATCCCGAAACCTGCTTGATGAACTCGTCGACCAGCCGTTGCTGGGTCGTCTTGTCGAGCTCCTTCTCCACGACCCTCCCCGCCAGCTCGACCGCGATCTGGCCGACCTGGGCCGAGAGCTCCCGGAGCACGCGGTCCCGCTCCGCCCGGATCTCCTCGGTGGCCCGGGCCACGGTGGCCTGGGCCTCCTGCTCCGCCTTGGCCTGGAGGTCCGTCCGCAGCTGCTCGGCGGTCCGGCGTCCCTCCTCGATGATCCGGTTCGCCTCCTCGCGCGCGTTCGCCAGCTGCTCCCGGTACCGAGCCAGCTCGGCCTCCGCCTCCCGACGGGCGGCCTCGGCCTTCTCCAGCTCGCCCTGGATCTTCTGCGCGACGCTCGTCCAGCAGCTTGGCCACGCGCGGAAGGACCCATTTCCACATGAAGAAGAACAGGACTGCGAACGCGATCGCTCCGACGATGAGCTCGTTCGCGTGCGGGTACAGGTCCTTCTTCTCGCTGACCTCGGCCGCTCCCTGTGCCTGGAACAGCATCGATGCGATGACCCTGTGCACGGACCTCATCCCCTCAGATGATGAACGAGAACGCGATGCCGAAGAGCGCGAGCGCCTCGATCAACCCGATGCCGATGAACATCGTGGCTCGGATCTGCCCGGCGTACTCGGGTTGGCGGGCCATCGCCTCCACCGACTTGCCGATCAGGATGCCCAGGCCCACGCCGGGGCCGATGGAGGCGAGCCCGATGACCAGGCCCCGTCCCACCGTCTTGAGCGCGTCCAGGTTGCCCGTGACCTGCGCCACCAATCGCAGCATGTTGCCTCCTTGTCAGTGCTCCTCCGCCAGCGCTCCGCCGATGTACGAGGCGGTGAGGATGGCGAAGATGAACGCCTGCAGAATCGACACGAAGATCTCGAACCCGACGAGCACGACCGAGAGCACGAACGCGAACACGCCGACGATCGCCAGGATCCCGCTCTGGAGCAGCGCGATCGTCCCGAGGAAGAACACGGCCAGCAGGAAATGACCGGCCAACAGGTTGGCGGCGAGACGGACGGAGAGCGTGATCGGCCGGATGACGATCTGGGTGATGAACTCGATCGGCACGAGGAGGGGGTACAGCCACAGCGGGGCGCCGGGCGGAAGCATGACGTGCTTCAGGTACCCGATGAACCCGTGCTGCTTGATGCCCACGACGTTGAACGTCACCCACGACACGATGGCCAGGATCAACGGAAACGCGATCCGGCTGTTCGCCGAGAAGTTGATGCCGGGAACGACCTCCAGGATGTTGCCCAGGAAGATGAAGAAGAACAGCGTGGCCAGGAGCGGCATGAACCGGTCGCCCTCGGGTCCGATCATCGGCCGCGCGATGTTGTCCCGGACGAACAGGACCCCGACCTCCATCAGGTTCTGCAGGCCGCTCGGAACGATCTGCGGCTTTCGAAAGGCCAGGTAGAAGAGCAGGAGGAACGCCGTGAACGAGAGCAGCACGAGGAACAGGACGAAGTTCAGACAGAAGGAGAAGCCCAGGATCCGCAGGCCACCGCCCCAGCAGGGCCACACGAAGTCCTTGGTCGTCGGCGCGACGAAGTCGGCCAGGAGGCCTGGGGTCACCTGGAGGTCTCCCCGACCGACCACAGGTCGAGCTGCATCCGGCCGGACAGCACCTTCATCTCGAACGCCAGGAGCACCGCGGTCGCGGGGACGACGGCGGCAGCGAACGCGGCCGGCGAGAACCACCCGAGTCGATTCAGGGCGATCATCAGCAGGAGGATCGTGGCCATCCGGACGAAGAACCCGAGGGCGGCCACGGTGCCAAGCGCCATCGGGGAGATGGCTGCCGCCCACGCGAACGAGAGCCCCGCGCCGACGAAGTTGACCCCCACGACCGAGACGCCGATCGCCGTCGACCATCCTGCGTTCCAGCCACCGAGGGCCGCTCCGACCGCGAATCCGACCCCCACGGCCGGCAGGAGGAACGGCGCCACCCGGCGGATCAGGTCTCGCTCCGGCTCAGCCCTTCGCACTTGCGTCCCTGCCGAATCTCAGGTACACGATGTAGATCCCCCCGGCGGCGCCCACCACGGTCCCGATCGCCATGAACACGTGGAACGTGCCGACCAGCCGATCCAGCAGATAGCCGAGACCACCCCACACGAGCATCCCCGCGATCAGGGTGGCGATGATCGCCCACCCGATCCCGAGGCCGGCCCAAGGGTTTTCGTTGCCCCGGCCGGCCATGGCCGGCAGAGTATATCCGGGGTCGTTTCCGTGCGACTCGACACGTGTTTCCGCAGCTAGATGCGACCCTCGTGCCAAGCTTGTGAAGGAATTCACGAAGTCCGGCCCGCTCGGATACGGTCCAGCCGACAGGATCGATCCACGGCCCCTTCACGCCTTCCGGCGCTGCACCACCACGTTGGCGACGGCGGCGAGCAGGCCGGCGCCGAACAGGAGCGTGCCCATCACGTTCACCTGCGGCGGAAGCCCGATGCGCGTGGCCCCGAACACCCAGATGGGGAAGGTCTGGGTCTGTCCCGAGACGAAGTTGGTGATGACGAAGTCGTCGAGGGACAGGACGAACGCCAGCAGGAACCCGGCCAGGATGGCCGGCGCGATGAGCGGGAGCGTGACCTTGTAGAAGGCCGTCACCGGGTTGGCGAACAGGTCCTGGGCCGCATCCTCCAGGGACCGGTCCAGGCCCTGGACCCGGGCCCGCACGGTCACCGCCACGAACGGGATGGAGAAGCCGATGTGGGACACGAGGATCGTCCGAATGCCGAGCGGCAGCACATCGCCGAGGAACGGCACCTGCTGTTGGCCAGGACGAACATCGACAGGAGCGACGAGCCGAGGACGATCTCGGGCACCGCGATGGCCAGGAAGATCAGGAAGTTCACCGGGGCCCGTCCGCGGAACCAGTACCGGCCCAGGGCCAGGCCGAGGAAGGTTCCGAGGATCGTGGCCACGACGGCGCTGACCGGCGCGATGACGAGCGAGGTCTTCAGCGCGCTGGTGAGCCCGGGCACGCCGAAGCAGGTCCCGGTACCACTGGAGCGTGAATCCCCAGAACTTGGGGGTCTGCCGGTCCCCGGGGATCGCGTTGAACCCGTACAGGATCATCACGAACACCGGGCTGGTCAGGTACAGGATCATCAGCCATCGTGTAGGTGGGCAGGATGAACCTGGTCCACCGCTTCTGGGGGGCGTTGATCGGCGCCAGCTCCTGGGCCGCGACCGTCCCGTGGCTGCGGTGGCGACGGCGCTCATGCGGCCCCTCCCGCCGCCGCGGCGAGCGTCGAGTCCTCGGTCCCCAGGATCCTCGCGTACAGGCTGGCCAGGACGAGCATCCCGAGCATGAGGACCACCGAGAGCGCGGCCGCCTGCGGGTAGTCGTTCTGCGTCAGGAACTTGTCCTGGATGATGTTGCCGATCATCGTGGTGCCGGGTCCGCCCAGGACCGCGGCGTTCACGTAGTCCCCGGTGGCCGGGACGAACGTGAGGAGGAACGCGGCGAACACGCCCGGGAAGGGAGAGCGGCCACACCACCTTGCGGAAGGCCTGCCACCTGCTCGAGTAGAGATCCTTCGCCGCCTCCACCAGGCGCTTGTCGATCCGCTCGAGGGCGACGTACAGGGGCAGCGCGGTGAACGGGAGGAAGTTGTACGTGATCCCGGCGACCACGGCGAAGGGGGTGGCCAGGACGTGGAAGGAATCGGGCAGGATCCCGAGGTTCTTCAGCGGGCCGAGGATCGAGCCCGTTGTCGCCGAGGATGAACTTCCACTGGATCGTCCGGATGACGAAGGACACGAAGAACGGGATCAGGATCAGGAGCAGGAGCGAGGACTTCCACCGCCCGCCGTAGAAGGCGATCCAGTACGTCATGGGGTAGGCGAGCAGGAGCGCGGCGAACGTGACGATCAGCGAGTACGCGACGGACCGGACGAAGAACTTCTGGTACTGCCGAGACGCCGTCGACGTAGTTCGCGAACTCCCACGTGAAGTGGAAGCCGCCGGAGAGGATCCCGCCGGACTGGAGCGAGGTGTAGGCGAGCATCAGCATCGGCAGGAACGAAGAACACGAGCAGACCAGGCGCCCGCCGGGCGCCAACAGGTAGTAGGGGACGAGCCGCCGGCGGGCCTCGAGCCCGCGCTCGGCTCCGCCCGGCTCGGCGGCCGGCTCCTGGACCACCCTCGGCGCATCCCGGCCGTCCCTCGGTCAGCCCTGCGAGATCGGGAGGAAGATGGAGTCCCACTCCTCCCGCTCGTCGTCGGTCTTCAACTCGCGCCCGTACGACGTCCTGCCCAGGAGCTCGTCGTCGGGATACATGTACGGGTTCTCCGCCGTCGCCTGGAGCTTGTTCGCGTACCCCTTGTCGTTCTGCTCCTCGGCCTTCTTCGCGTCCTTGAGGATCAGCTCCTTCGTCGCGGGGACCGGGGACAGGTACAGGACCCACTCGGTGACCATCGTGGCGACCTCGGGCTGGTAGTAGAAGTCCATCAGCTCGATGGCGCCCGCCGGGTTCGCCGCGCTGCGCCGGGACCAGCATGTTGTCGATCCAGAGCAGGGCCCCGCCCTCGGGGAAGATCGCACTCGAGGTTGTCGTAGCCGGCCCAGATCTTGTAGTAGAGGACGTCGCCGGACCAGGCCATCGTGGCCGACAGGTTCCCGGCGGTCAGGTCGTCGAGGTAGCCCTGGTCGTAGTACTGCGCGGACCATGCCGGAGTCCCGCTGCTTCGAGCATCCAGGCGGCCGCCTCCTTCCACTCGTCCGGCCCCGACGTCAGGGGTCGATGCCCAGGTTGACCATGACGCAGTCCGGCATGTCCTCCTTGAGCATGCCGACGAGGTCCGTCCCGACCTTGTCCGGGTTGGCCAGGTCGTCCATCTTCGTGACGGAGCCCTTGACCAGGTCGGTGTTCACGCCGATCCCGGTGAACCCCGACTGCCAGGCCATCGAGTGCTTGTTGCCCGGGTCGTACGACGGGGTCCTTGGCCCACTTGGCCGCGTGCTGGTCGAAGTTCGGGCGCTTCGACGGGTCGAGCGGGTAGACCCAGCTCGTTCTCGACCAAGGCCGTGAAGTACCGGCCGTTCGTGATGACGATGATGTCCCACCCGGTGTCCTGGCCCGCCTGGAGCTGCGGCTGGAGCTTGCCGAAGAACTCCGCGTTGCTCTGGATCGACTTCCTGGAAGTTGACCGTCGATCCCGGTCTGCTTGGTGAAGTCCCGCAGGGACGGGATGTAACGGTTGCCTTCCTTGTCCTTCGTGTAGTCGATGTACAGGGGCCAGTTGGCGAAGTTGATCTTGTCCCCGGGCTGTCCGCCGAAGATCTGCCTCGGGGTCGAGGGCCGGCCGCCGAGGTCGCCTTGGCGCACGCCGCCAGGAAGACGCCAGCCCGAGCGCCGCCGCGCCCCTGCCGGCGCCCTTGAGCAGGCCCCGGCGCGTCAGCCGGGCGCGCATGATCGCGTCCATGAGCGCGTCGTCGCGGAGCGAGCGGTCGGTCCCCTCGTTCATCATTCCTCCTCCTCCTCGAGTCCAGGTCCTCCTGCGGCAGGACCGCGAACGTGTGCTCCGGCCGCCACGACAGCGGACCCGTTCGCCCGGATGCGGCGCCGGGATGGCTCCCAGGTTCTGGACCCAGACGGTCAGCGTCGTGCCGCCCGGCCCCTCCACCTTGTACTGGTGGCTCACCCCGATGTAGGTGGACATCCGGAGCAGGCCGCTGACGCTGTTCAGGCCGGACGCCGGCGGCTGCCCGTCGTCGGGTTCGATCGTGATCTTCTCCGGGCGGACGCCGACCTTCACCGAGGCGCCGGACTCGAACGGGGCCCGCTCGGAGGGCAGGTTGACGGTGTCACCCCCGGTCAGCAGGACGGTCGAGGTCCCGTTCCGCTGTTCCTTGAGCTCTCCCTCGAGGAGGTTCGACGCGCCGAGGAAGCTCGCGACGAACTCGGTCTGCGGGTTCTCGTAGACGTCTTCGGGGGGGCCGATCTGCTCGGCCTTGCCGTGGCGCATGACGGCCAGGCGGTTCGACATCGTCATGGCCTCTTCCTGGTCGTGCGTGACGTAGATGAAGGTGATGCCGACCTCCTGCTGGATGCGCTTCAGCTCGAGCTGCATCTGCTTGCGGAGCTTGAGGTCGAGGGCGCCGAGGGGCTCGTCCAGGAGGAGCACCTTGGGCCGGTTGACCAGCGCCCGCGCCAGGGCCACGCGCTGCTGCTGGCCGCCGGACATCTGCGCCGGCTTGCGCTGGTCGAAGCCGACGAGGTCCACGAGCTCGAGCGATTCCTCGACCCGGCGCTCGATCTCGGCCTTGTCCACCTTCTTCCGGCGGAGGCCGAAGGCGACGTTCTCGAACACGTTGAGGTGGGGGAACAGGGCGTAGGACTGGAACACCGTGTTGACGTCGCGCCGGTAGGGCGGCAGGTCCGTGACGTCCCGGCCGCCCAGATAGATGGTCCCGCGGGTGGGGTCGTCGAAGCCCCCGATCATCCGAAGCGTCGTGGTCTTCCCGCACCCGGACGGCCCGAGCATGCTGAAGAACTCCCCCTCCTCGATATCGAGCGAGAGGTCGTCCACCGCGACCGTGTCGCCGAAGGCCTTGGTCACGCGTTCGAGGCGAATGTCGACCTCGGGCATCCGGTCCCCTCTCCGAGTCGCCCCGGGGCGCGATTATCCACCAGGAGGCCCGCCATTATCACCCCCAACAGCCTGGCGGCGCCCGGCGGGCCCCGTACGGACGCTCCGGCCGGGCTCGACCCTCCCGACCTTCGAAGGGCCATCCCCGACAGGACCTCGAGCACGACGCGGTGAGCCAGCAGGGCCGTGATCCCGGCGGTGATCGAAGGGCGGCGAGACCTCGACCACCTCGACGCCGGCCAGGGGCACCGAGGATGCGATCCGCCGCACGGCCCGGAGCAGCTCGCGGGCCTGAAGGCCTCCCGGCTCCGGCGTCCCGGTCCCCGGGGCGAAGGCGGGGTCGCACACGTCGATGTCCACCGAGAGGAAGACGTGCGGGAGGCCCTCCAGGTCACGAAGGACCTCGTCCACGACCGGCTCGATGCCACGGCTGTGGATGTCGTCCATCAGGAACCATCGGAAGCCCTGCGAGCGTGCCCATTCGAAGTCCGAGGGCGGTGGCCAGTACCCGCGCAGCCCGACCTGGACGATGTGCTCGCCGCGGAGCGAGCCCTCCTCGACCAGCAGGCGGAGCGGGGTCCCGTGGCTCAGCCGGGGCTCCTCGTACGCGTCGTCGGCGTGCGCGTCGAAGTGGATCAGCCCCACGGGTTCGGGCCGCAGATGCGCCGCGACGGCCCCGACGTCGGGGTGGGCGATCGAGTGGTCGCCCCCGAGGACGATCGGCACCGCCCCGGCCCCGGCGATGCCGGCGACCGCCTCACGGATCGCCCGATGCGTGTGTTCGGGGTAGCCGGGGACGACTTCCACGTCGCCGTGGTCCACCACGGTCAGCGTGTCGAACGGGTCGAGCCCGACGTCCATGTTCGGCCGAGATGTCCCCCACAGGTAGTCGGCGTTCCTGATGGCCTGGGGTCCGAGCCGGGCTCCCGGGCGGTTCGTAACCAGCTCGTCGGTCGGGGCTCCCAGGATGGCCACGTCGGCCCCCGACAGCTCGTCCGTCTCCAGGACCAGCGGCAGCTGCGCGAACGTTCCCCCTCGGCCGTAGGGCGGCTCCCCCGGCCGGTGGACCCGGGTCACGGGTCCGCCCTCACCTGCGCCGTTCGGCCTCGGGAGCGCCGGCGCCCTCGACGGCGCGGGTGCCGGCGTGCCGGCCGGCCTTTCGGGCCGCCCGGCCGTTCCGCCGGGCCAGGGGCCGGGGGTCGCTTCCCCTGGGGGCTCGGTCGCGGATCAGCCTCGGCAACACCGCGGCGGCGGTGACGGCAACGACCACGATCCCCCCCACGACCAACCGGCCGTTGATGAACGCTACCGCCAGGGCGCAGATCGAGATGAGCGCGCTCCACACGTACATCAGGAGCACGGCCCCGCGGTGCGAGTGCCCGATGTCGAGCAGGCGATGGTGGATGTGCTGCTTGTCGGCGTGGGTGATGCCGAGGCCCTTGCGCATCCGCCGGATGATCGCGAGCAGCACGTCGAGGAAGGGGACGGCCAGCACCAGCAACGGAACGGCGATGGGGATGGCAAGCGCGGCGAAGTCACCGCGGCTCGGCCCGTTCGTGTTGCGTCCCACGCCGGAGATGGTCGCCACCGCCAGCATCAGGCCGAGCAGCATCGCCCCGGAGTCGCCCATGAAGATCTTGGCCGGGTGGAAGTTCCACGGCAGGAAGCCGAGCGCGGAGCCCGCGACGACCGCCGAGACCAGCGCCGCGGTCGAGGGGTCCGCTCCCCCGCCCGCCCGGTACATGTAGGCGAAGAACGCGACCGCCGCGATCGCCACCATCCCCGCCGCGAGGCCGTCGAGCCCGTCGATCAGGTTCACGGCGTTCACCATGGCCACCACCCAGAGCACCGTGAGCGGCACCGCGAGGTCGGGGAAAGCACGAGGATGCCCTGCCCGGGGAAGTAGAAATACAGGAGCTGCACGCCGAAGAGGACCAGGAGGCCAGCTCCGAGGATCTGCCCGGCCAGCTTGCCCAGGGCGGAGACTCCCCGTGTGTCGTCGAGCAGGCCCACGGCCAGGATCACCAGCCCGGCGACGAGCGCCGCATCCGGATCGGACGTCGTCTCGTGCAAGCCGGACAGGAACGGCAGGACGCGAGACACGCCGAGGCCCACCGCCAGGCCGACGAAGATGGCGATGCCTCCGGCGGTGGGCGTGGGCTTGGGGTGCACCTTGCGGTCGGACGGCGGATCGATCCATCCCAGTCGAAGGGACAGGCGGCGGACCGCGGGGGTGGCCACGAACGTCGCGACGAAGCTGGCCGCGAACACCACAAGGTAGGGGATCACGTCGCGGTGATGGTACCCCCGCCGGCGGGGGCCGATCGCGGCGTCAGCGGGGGTAGACCGGGAACCGCGCCACCAGGTCGCCGACGCGGGTCCGGCAGGCCGACCTGACGCGCTCGTCGTCGGGCCGGCGCAGCACCTCGCCGACGATGCCGGCGACCTCCTTCATCTCCGGCTCGTCCATCCCCAATGTGGCCGGGCCGGGCGTGCCGACCCGGATGCCGGAGGGCTTTGCCGGCGGCGACGGGTCGAAGGGGATGGCGTTCTTGTTCAGTGCGATGCCGACAGCGTCGCACGCGGCTTCGGCTTCCGCACCGCCGATCGACAGCGGACGAACGTCGGCCAGGACGAGATGGGAATCCGTCCCCCCGGAGACGATCCGGATCCCCTCGTCGGCCAGGCCCTCGGCCAGGGCCCGGGCCGAGCGGACGGTTCGCGTCGCGTACTCAGCAAACTCCGGCGTCGTGGCCTCCCGGAGGGCCACCGCCTTGGCGGCGATGAGGTTCTCGAGTGGCCCCCCCTGCATCATGGGGAACACCGCGCGGTCGATGGCCTTCGCGTGCTCCTCCCGGCACACGATGATCGCGCCACGGGGACCGCGAAGCGTCTTGTGCGTGGTGAAGGTGACCACGTCGGCGTGCGGCACGGGGTTCGGGTACGCACCGCCGGCCACGAGCCCGATGAAGTGCGAGGCGTCCACCCACAGCAGGGCGCCCACCTCGTCGGCGATCCGACGGAACCCGGCGAAATCGATCACCCGCGGGTACGCCGTGAAGCCCGCCAGGATGATCTTCGGCCGGTGCTCCAGAGCCAGGTCCCGGATGCGATCCAGGTCCAGCTGCTCCGTCTCAGGGTCCACCTCGTAGGGAACGAAGGTGAACCACATCCCCGACACGTTCACGGGCGAGCCGTGGGTCAGGTGCCCGCCGTGCGAGAGCTTCAGGGCCAGGACCTTGTCGTCGGAGAGCGGTCGGAGGAACGCGCCGAACACGGCCATGTTGGCCTGGGCCCCGGCGTGCGGTTGAACGTTCGCGTGCTCGGCGCCGAACACCTGCTTCGTCCGCTCGATGGCCAGCGTCTCGGAGACGTCGACGAACTCGCACCCGCCGTAGTACCGGCGTCCCGGGTACCCCTCGGCGTACTTGTTGTTCATCGTGGAGGCCATCGCGGCCAGGACCGCCGGGCTGGCGTAGTTCTCCGACGCGATCAGCCGAAGGGTGCTTCGCTCCCTGTTCAGCTCGCCCGCGATGGCCTCGGCGATCTCGGGGTCCGTGCGCCGCAGGGCTTCCCACTCGGCGACGAAGCCCTCGCGCGTCACAGCTCGCCCCGCTCGATCATCGAGATCTCCTCCAGGCGCTCCACGTGGCGCCCGCCCTCGAACGGTGTGGCCAGCCACAGCTCGAGGATCTCCCGGGCCAGCGTGGGGGCCACGATCCGGGCCCCAAGCGCGAGGACGTTCGCGTCGTTGTGCTGGCGGGACAGGCGCGCCGTGTACAGGTCGTTGCCCAGGGCCGCCCGGACGCCGTGCACCTTGTTCGCCACCATCTGCTCGCCCTGTCCCGAACCGCCGAGCACGATCCCCCGCTCGGCCCTGCCCTCGGTGACGGCCCTGGCAACCTTCACGCAATACAGGGGATAGTCCACCGGCTCCTCGGAGTCGGTTCCGAGGTCCGCGACCTCGTGCCCCTGCTCCTTCAGCACCTGCTTCAGCTCCTCCTTGAGGGGGAAGCCGGCGTGGTCGGAGCCGATGGCGATCCGCATGCGCTCAGTCCGCCCGCCCGGAGGCGATGGCGCTCCCGTCGTACAGGCCGCCCGCCATTCGCTCGCACAGGTCCTCCAGCTCCCCGGCCACCGCGCGGTAGCCCTCCAGCGAGAGCCCCAGAGGATCCATGACGTCGTCGTCGCGCCGGGTCGCCGGGGAATCGGCGCGGCGCCGATGGGCATCGGCCACCCTGCCGGCAAGGAGCCCATCGGCACGCGGACCAGCGAGCGGGGGAGAATGAGAAGTCTCCAGGAGGCGGACCAGCCCTTTCAGCGTGAACGTCCTGGCCTCCGCCTGGGGGTCGAGCCCCACGACGTCCTCCTGATGCTCGGCCGCCAAGGCGACGATCAGGCCGGCCTCCCGGACGTGCTCCGGCCGGAGCCGGCGGGCCGAGTGGCCCGAGATGTCCACGCCGAGATCCGCAGCCGCCTCCACCGCCTCGGGCATCGCCGGTGCGCCGTCGCGGGCGATCGTGCCCGCGGAGGCGACCCGCGGCGCGCCGTCGCCGAGGCGCCGTTCGAGTGCGGAGCGCAGCAGGCCCTCCGCCATCGGGGAGCGGCAGATGTTCCCGGTGCAGACGAGGAGGACGTGGGCCATGGGGTCGGATCGGGAGTCTAGCATCGGCGTTCGGCCCGGCCGGACGCCGAGGCGAGCCGCCTCAGGCATTGGGAACTTCGAGGGCCGCGAGGAGCTCTGCCTCGTCGAGTGATCCGGCCCGAAGGACGCGGAGCTCCCCCTCAGTCAGGTCCACTACGGTCGAGGCCATCCCCTCGAGCGGCTCGTCCTGGCACAGGTACACGGCCACGCGCGCGCCGAAGGCTCGCGCGAGGCCGTCGCACTCTCGAGGGGTCGCCTCCCCGGTCCGGTTCGCGCTCGTCACTGCGAGGGGCCCGGTGATCGCCAGCACGGCGAGCGCGAGCGGATGGTGCGGCATCCGAACCCCGATGGTTCGCACATCGCTCCCCAGATCCCAGCGACTGCTGGCGTCGCTCCGGGGAAGGACGAGCGTCAACGGACCGGGCCAGAACCGCGCGGCGAGCGCCTCGGCTCGCTCGTCGAATGCCGCGACCCCCCGGGCCGAGCCGGCGGAGGGCACGAGCACGGCGATCGAAAGGTCTCGCGGCCGGCCCTTGGCTTCGAACAGCGCGGCGGTGGCGGCCGGATCGTCGGGCCGGGTCCCGAGCCCGTACACCGTGTCCGTGGGGATGACGATGAGCCGCCCGGCCAGGGCGGCGACCGCCGCGTCACCGACGGGGTCGCTCACGGCCGGCTTCCAGCACGGCGAGTGCCGCTCACGGCCGCCGTCCGACCACGATCCGGTCACGTCCGGCGAGGTCGGCCACGGTGCGCACGTCCTCGTACGAGCCCTCCAGGACCTTCGCGACGTCCGGACCCTGCGACGCGCCGATCTCGACGGCCAGCGCTCCGCCCCGGCGCAACCACCCGATGGCCTGGGCGGCCAGACCGCTCGTGGAGACGGGTCCCACCGACGAGCGCCATGCGAGGATCCGCCCGGACCTCGGCCGGGAGGTCCTCGTACTCGGCATCGGTCACGTAGGGCGGGTTGCTCACGACGAGGTCCAAGGCTCCGCGGAGCTCCGGAGGCAGCGGCTCGAGCAGATCGCCCTGGAGCACCGTGACGGAGAGGCCGAGCCGCGCCGCGTTCTCCTGGGCGAGCTCGACCGCCTCGGGCGACAGGTCGGTGGCGAAGACGCGGACCCCCCGCCGCTCGTCCGCGATGGCCAGGGCCACGGCGCCCGTCCCGGTCCCGACGTCCACCACCACCGGGTCCTCCGCCGCGTCCAGCCACTCCAGGGCCACGTCGACGAGCACCTCGGTCTCGGGCCGAGGGATGAACACGCCGGGCCGCACCGCCACCGAGATCCGCCGGAAGGCCTGCTCGCCGGTGAGGTGTTGGAGCGGGGTCCCGACGCAACGCTGGCAGAGCGCCCGGCCGAACATTCGGGCCTCCAACGACGAGAGGCCCTCGCTCCTCGAGTACAGCCCGGCCCGGTCGGTCGAGAGGACCATCATCATCAGCGCCTCCGCCGACTCGCGGGGACTCTCCACGCCGTGCCGCTCCAGGTAGGCCGCGGCCCGGACCAGGACCTCGGACGGTCGCAAGGGATCAGCCCCGCCCGTGGCCGCCGAGTTGCTCCGCGCGTTCGGCTCCGAGGAGCGCATCGACGAACTCGTCGAGGTCCCCTTCGAGGACGTCGTGGAGCCGGTGCGTAGTGAGCTTGATCCGATGGTCGGTCACGCGGTTCTCGGGGAAGTTGTACGTGCGGATCTTCTCGGCCCGTTCCCCCGTTCCCACCTGGGCCCGCCGCGTCGCGGCCTCCTTCTGCTGCGCCTCCTCCTGGGCCTGCCGGAGGAGCCGGGCCCGCAGGTACCGCATGGCCTTCTCCCGGTTCTGGAGCTGAGACCGCTCCTCCTGCGTCGCGACGACGATCCCGGTCGGGAGGTGGGTGATGCGAACGGCGGAGTCCGTCGTGTTCACGGACTGCCCGCCGGGGCCGGAGGAGCGGTACACGTCGATCTTCAGGTCCTCGGGGCGGATCTGGAGGTCGACCTCCTCGGCCACCGGCAGCACCGCCACCGTGGCGGTGGAGGTGTGGATGCGGCCGCCGGACTCGGTCACCGGCACGCGTTGCACCCGGTGGACGCCCGACTCGTGCTTCAGCCGCGAGTAGGCGCCTTTCCCCTTGACCTCCAGGACGACCTCCTTGAACCCGCCGAGGTCGGAGGGTGAGGCCGACAGGACCTCGGTCTTCCACCCGTGCCGCTCCGCGAAGTGGCGGTACATCTCGAACAGCTCGCCGGCCCACAGGGCCGCCTCCTCCCCGCCCGCGCCGGCCCTGATCTCGACGATCACGTCCCTGGCGTCGTTGGGATCCTTGGGGACGAGCAGCTGTTCCAGCCGCGCCTGGAGGGAGGCCGCCCGCTCCCCGGCGGCGTGCGCCTCCTGTCGGAGGTACGCGGCCATCTCAGGGTCCTTCTCCCCGGCGGCCATGGCCCCGGCCTCCTCGGCCTGGCGCAGGGCGTCCTTGTACTCGCGGTAGGGACCGACGATCTCCGCCAGCTCGGCCAGGTCCTTCCCCAGCCGGCGCAGGCGGTCTCGATCGGCCGCCACGTTGGGCGAGGCCATCTCCGCGGAGAGCTGGTCGTAGCGCTGCTCGACGTCCGACAGACGGGATTCGAAGTCCATAGACCTGGATTATCCGAAAACGGGAGGGGGCGGGCGGGCGCCCGCCCCCTCGTTCAGTCGTCCTCGTCGTCCCAGCTGAGATCGAGGGGGGGATCTCGGGGAACGTGAGGTCAACCGTTTCGGAGGACGTGAACAGCTCCTCGGCTTGCGGCTCTTGTGGGGGGACCTGGGGATCGGGCCCCTGGAGCGTGGGCTCGGCCCACCCGGCCCAGGTGTCCGCGATGCGGGCGGGCCGGCCCGGCTCAGCGTCCGGGATCTCCCGGACGTCCTCGGTGGCCTCGCGCCGCTCGATCGCCTGCTCCAGGTCCCTGGCCACGCCGATCACGCGTTCCTGCATCTGAGACAGCTGGTGGACCAGCTCGTCGCGGCGGGTCGACAGGCCGGCGATGGTCTGGTCGGCGCGCTCGCGGGCGCTTCGAAGGTGCCGCTCGGCCTCGGCTCGCGCTTCCTCCGCCCTGGTCTGCGCATCGAGGCGGACGCGGTCGGCTTCCGCGCGAGCCTCGCGGAGGACTCGGTCGGCCTCCTCGCCGGCCTCCCTTCGGATCCGGGCGGCTTCCTGGTCGGCCGACCGAATCAGGTCGCCCCACCCGACGGGCCAGCCGCTCGTACGGGATCGTCCCTGGACGCCTCGGACTGCAGCGCGGACTCGGCCTCCAGGCGCGCCTCCTGGACCATGGCCTCCATGGCCTCGACCTGCATGGCCAGCTGCTCCAGGTAGTCGCGGACCTGGTCGGGGTCGTAGCCGCGGCGCGTGGTCACGAACTCGCGACGGCGGATGTGGTCCGGCGTCAGCAGGACGGGGAGATCGAGCTCGGCCGGGGACATGACAGCCTCCTGATCCTTCGGTTCGGGGGGACCGCGGGAAAACTCTAGGGCTATGAGCGGCCGATTCAACGACCTCGCGCGATGTCTGGGGAGGTCCCCTCAGGGCTCCGAAGCCGGGAGCTGTGCCTCGCGGCGCAACACCTCGTTGAACGAGGCGATGGCCACCTCGATCTCGCCCCGGTCCGGGGGGTTCGTCGTGATCTTCTGGAGCCACAGCCCGGGAGCCATCACGGCCCGCATGACCGGTGAGCGCTCGTATCGCGCGCCCAGTCGGAGCACCTCGAATGCGAGCCCCGCGATGACCGGGATGGCCAGGATGCGGGACCCGATCGCCACCACAGGCCGGGGTTGCCGAACGCCGCGAACACCAGGATCGCCACCACCATCACGATCAGCAGGAAGTTGGTGCCGCATCGGGGGTGAAGCGTGGAGTACCGGTCCACGTTCTCGGGGACGAGTGTCTCGTCGTGCTCGTAGGCCGCGATGGTCTTGTGCTCCGCCCCGTGGTACTCGAAGACCCGCCGGATCTCCTTGGCCCGGCCGATCAGCACGAGGTAGCCCAGGAACAGGGCCACCCGGAACAGCCCCTCCATCACGTTGACCAGGAAGCTCGAGCCGACGCGATGGCCCACCCACCGGAAGGCGATGGCGGGCCCACGACGAAGATGCCGACGAACAGCACGACGGCGACCACCATCGACAGCGCCATCTGCCGCGACGACAGGTGCACGTCCTCGGGCGATGACTCGTTCGCCGAGATGGACAGGGCCTTGACCCCGATGGAGATGGCCTGGCCCAGGGCGATGATCCCCCGGAAGAACGGCTTGCGGAGGATCCGGAACCGCTGGGCGATGGAGTGCGACGTCGTGGGACTCGACGTGGATCGAACGATCGGGCCTGCGGACGGCGACCGCCCACACCTCGCGGCCGCGCATCATGACGCCCTCCATGACGGCCTGGCCGCCGTAGGAGTGGCGGGCAGCAGGCCGATCGTCGCCCATCCGCGATGCGGCGGTCAGGACTGCGGCGCGGAGCGCTGCCCGTACCGGCGCTGGAACCGCTCCACGCGGCCGCCGGTGTCGACCAGCTTCTGCTTGCCCGTGTAGAAGGGGTGGCAGTTCGAGCAGATCTCGACGCGAAGCTCCGGCTTGGTGGAACGCGTGGTGAACGTGTTCCCGCAGGAGCAGTGCACGGTCGCCATGACGTATTCGGGGTGGATTCCCTGCTTCATGTCGGTTCGTCGTCTCCTTGTCGTTGGTCTCACGTCGTTGGTTCGACCGGCAGTCTACGACGCCGGCGCCTTGGCGATCTCCTTCAGGAACTGCTCGTTCGACTTGGTGGCCCGGATCTTGTCCACCAGGAGCTCGAGCGCGGCGCCCGGCTCCAGCGCGTGCAGGACCCGGCGGAGCCGCCACACCAGGGCCAGCTCCTCCGGCGGCATCAGCAGCTCCTCCTTGCGGGTGCTCGGAGGCCTCGACGTTGATGGCCGGGAAGATCCGCTTCTCGGCCAGGGACCGGTCCAGGCGGATCTCCATGTTCCCGGTGCCCTTGAACTCCTCGAAGATGCCCTCGTCCATCCGGGACCCGGTCTCGACGAGCGCGCTCGCGATGATGGTGAGCGAGCCGCCCTCCTCGATGTTCCGCGCCGCGCCGAAGAACCGCCTCGGCGGGTACAGCGCGGTCGAGTCGATGCCGCCCGACAGGATCTTGCCCGAGGCCGGCGCGGCCAGGTTGTAGGCCCGGGCCAGCCGGGTGATCGAGTCGAGCAGGATGGCCACGTCGTTGCCCATCTCTGCCAGGCGCTTGGCCCGCTCGAGGACCAGCTCCGTCACCTGGATGTGCTGGTCCGGCGGCTTGTCGAACGTCGAGTACACGACCTCGGCGGCCTGGACCGTGCGCTGCCAGTCGGTGACCTCCTCGGGCCGCTCGTCCACGAGCAGCACGATCACGTGCGTCTCGGGGCTGGAGGTGAGGATGCCGTTCGCGATGTTCTTGAGCACGGTGGTCTTGCCGGCCTTGGGTGGCGAGACCACCATCCCGCGCTGGCCCTTGCCGATCGGCGCGACCATGTCGATGATCCGCCCGGTCACGTCGTTCGGGGCCGTCTCCAGGTGGAACCGCTCGTGCGGGAACAGCGGCGTCAGCTTCTCGAAGACCGGCCGCTGCTTGGCCGTCTCGGGATCGACGCCGTTCACCGTCTCGATCTGGAGCAGCGCGAAGTACTTCTCGCTGTCCTTGGGCGAGCGGACCTTGCCGGTGACCACGTCGCCCTTGCGGAGCATGAACCGGCGGACCTGCGACAGCGACACGTAGATGTCCTCGGGCCCCGGCAGGTAGCCGGACGTCCGAAGGAACCCGTAGCCCTCGGGCAGGATGTCGAGCAGGCCGGTGGCCGTGGGGGCGGTGGCGATCTCCTCCTCCCGAGCCTCCACCTCGCGCTGGCGGCGATCCTCACGGAAACGGCGCCGCTCCTCGCGAGACAGCCGTCGCCGCCCGCCGTCGGGTCCGGGCCTTCCCTCGGGGCGCCCAGGCCTTCCCTCGCGGTCCCGGCCTACTCCTCGGGCTCAGGCCTTCCCTCCGGCCGACCGCTGGGCTCGCGAACCTCGCGGGGCTCCGTGCGTGTCGGGGCCGTGGTGGACTCGCCGTTGTCGGATGCCTGGGTCTGCTCGGGCGCCGGGGCCTCGGCCTCCGCGGGCCGCGGCGCTGGGACGGGTCCGTCACCGCCGCGGCATGCCCGTCCTGGGCCGAGGCGAGGATCGCGTCGATCAGCTCGGCCTTCTTCAGCTTCTGATGTCCATCGATGCCCAGGCTGGCCGCGATCGTGTGCAGCTCCGACGCGACCTTGCCTTCGAGGACGCTCTTATCCATCGTTTCAGGTGCCAACTAGGCTCCTCCCTTCAATCCCCGCTGCAGGGCTTGCCAGTCCTGGGTGAACTTCTGCAAGCCCACATCGGTCAGCGGATGCTTCACCAGCTTGACGAACACGTCGTACGGCATGGTTGCGATGTCCGCGCCGGCGATGGCCGACTCCACCACGTGCATGGGGTGGCGGAGGGACGCCGCGAGGACGTTCGTATCGTAGCCCTGGACGTCGTAGATCTCGCAGATCTGGCGGAGCGCGTACATCCCGTCGGAGGCCACGTCGTCGATCCGTCCCAGGAACGGCGAGACGATGTAGGCGCCGATCTCGGCGGCCAGGATGGCCTGGGCCGGAGAGAACACCAACGTTACGTTGATCCGGATGCCGTCAGCGACCAGCCGCTTGCCGGCCTCCAAGCCGTCGGGGGTCATTGGGACCTTCACGACGGCATTGGGGCCCATCTGGGCCAGGTGCAGCCCCTGCTTGTACATCGGATCGGCGTCGGGCTCGGTGGTCTCGAGGGACACGTCCCCCTCCACCTCGGCCAGGATCTCCTTCCATAGGGCCTCGGGATCCTCGTTCTCCTTGCTCACGAGGGTGGGGTTGGTCGTGATGCCGGACAGCACGCCCCACCGGTTGATCTCGCGGATCTCTTCGAGGTTCGCTGTGTCAAGGAACAGCCTCATGTGCTCCTTCCTTTCCGAAGGCCTGGCGAACCGCCCCCCGTCACCCCGGCTGGACCCGGCGAAGCGCTCTGTGACCTTCTCCATGACCAGGTCGATGACGGCCGCCAGGGCCTGGTCGAAGTTGTAGTTGGGGATGACCGGCACGCCGTGCGACAGCGCCTGGCTCTTGATGTAGCGCTGGACCCGGCGGATCTTGTCGAACCCATCCATGTACTTGGTCGCCGGCCGCCCCGCGTGGTCCGCCGACCGCGCCAAGAAGTGGTTGCGGTGCATGGCCTCGTCCTCCACCGTCACGATGACCGGGACGGCCATCACCCGGCCGGCCCGTGAGTCGAGGTCCAGGAACCCCGGGCACCACGTGGGCCCCCTCGATGATCATGCTCATGCCCTCCACGGCCGCCCGCTCGAGCAGGGCGTCGACGCCGACCGCTACCGCCGACACCTGCTCCCGGAACCCCACCACCACCGCGTCCTTGGTCGGCGGCTCCCGCAAGGCGTCGCCGGCTTCGAACGACGACATGTACAGGGCCGGCATCAGCTCCCTGGAGAACACCCCCCGCATGACCTCGCGCACGGCGTCGGTGGCCACCACCCGGACGATGCCCAGGCGCGTCGCGAGCTGGGTGGCGATGGTGGACTTCCCCACCCCGGTGGCCCCCCCGATCAGCACGATCAGGGGGATGTCGAGGGCGTCGACCTCGCGCCACCGAAGGTAGTTCTTCGCGTAGCGCTCGCCGGCCAGGTCCTCGATAACCGAGACGGCCAGCTGGTCGAGCTCCTCTGAGGTGACCGAGGGGGAGCCGAGGTCGCGGAGGCGATCCTCGATCGCCTCCGCGACCTGGTAGGACCGCCACGGCGACAGGCCGGTCACCATGACCTGGGAGGCCATCAATCCCTTGGAGTAGGGAAGGCCGGCTTCCTTGTCCGAGATGAGGATGTGCTGGTTCTTGATGTCCTTCGTCATCGCGCCTCTCGCCGCTTCACCGCGAGATCCAACGTCTCCGCAAGCAGGGTGGGGAGGTCGGTTCCGCCGTCGATGGCTACGGGCCGGTTGTCCACGAAGACCACCGCGGCCCCTCTCGCCATGGCCCGCTCGCAGGCCACGTCCACGGCCGCTGCCTTCAGCTCCGTGAGGAGCACCTCGTACGCCTCTGCCTTCTCCAGGTCCTCCACCAACCCCGACCGGTCGGCCAGGCGGGCGCTCCAACCCACCACCGTGCACCCGAAGCCCGCCTCCAGCGAAGCCACCTGCTTCGCCGCGACTGCCTGGGGTGCGGTGGTGGTGAAGAACGCCTCCTTGCCTCGCACATCGCCCAGCGGGACCGGTTGGAAGTCCGTCACGACGAGCCGGGCATCACCGCGGAATCGCTGGACGTGGGATGTCAGGGCGAGGAGGTTCTCGGGCCCTGCGATCGGGCTCCCCACCATTGTAAGCACCACCAGGTCCGATAGCAACAGTCGATAGGGGCCCAGGTACCCGCCCAGGTACTCGGGCGGCGCCGAGGCCGGGACGGCCAGGATCCCGGCGTCCCAGGGGACGGGGGGACGGCCGAGCCACTCCCCTCCAGGATCACCAGGCCCGCTCCAAGCTCGACCGCGAGCTCGGCCGCCTCCCGCACGTTCGAGACGAACGGGGCTCCCGCCAGGCCCCCGCCCGCCCGCCGGGCCCCGATCGTGGTCACGCCCGTTGTGATCGCATCCTCGAGGTAGTCGGAGGCGGCGTGCTCGCCCCTTCGGACCAGGTCGAGGAGGACGTCCAGGGTCACGGTCCCGCCCCGGGCCACCCGGGGCTTCGGCGGGCCCCCGCGGCCCATGGCCACCAGGATGGGGTTCAGCCCCATCGCCGCGGCCACCCGCGCGACCTCGCCGCCGATCGCCGTCTTCCCCGTCCGCTTCCCCGTCCCGATCACGGCGACCGTGGGGACCCCAAGCGGCGGGCCGGAGATGGGTGGGTCCAGACGGAAGTCCGGACCGAGGTAGGGGATGCCCCGGACCAGGGAGACGGCCGCGAGCTCCATCCGCTCCCGGTACCCCACCACGGGCTCGTCGGAGAGGTCGAGCACCGCCTCCGGCCGTACCTGGTCGATGGCATCGGCCAGGGCCTTCGTGATGTCGCTGCCCGCCGGCAGGGTCGGGAGGCCGAGGTCGGGAAGCGTTCCCGGGTCCACCTTCTCCTCGCCACCCAGGAACAGCGCGGCAATGACCTCGTGCCCCTTGCTCCGCGCCGCTTCGATCCCCCACCGGGTCACCGGTGGGTAGTGCTCGCCGTCCACGAGGACGAGGACCCTCACGACAGTCCCTTTCGAAGGTCGAGGCCCGCGGCCCGGGCCTACTCCGTGTGTGCCGGGGCCTGCTGAACCGGCGGTTCGAACTCCCGGTAGAACTGCTCTCCGGAGGACAGCGCGAAGTGGGCGATGGCGCTTCCGCCGCCGAAGGGGAACCTCCGGGTGATCTTGACCTCGTCGCCCTCGAACTCCAGCACGTTGTAGCAGGGCTTGGTGTACCCGCGGAGCGCGCAGCGACGCGACCGTCCCGGCATTGGCGATGTACAGGTTCTCCAGGCGCCACACGTACGGCACGTGCTTGTGGCCGGACAGCACGATGTTCACACCGGCGGCGATGAGCTCCTCGAGGAGGTCGCCCGCGTCCATCACCGTGCTCCGCTCCCGGCCGGTGCCGGGGACGGGGATCAGGTGATGGTGGAGCACGAACACCTTGAGGTCGGCGGGCTGGGAGAACTGCTCCTTGATCCACGGGTAGCGCTCCCGGCCGATCTGGCCCTCGTTCAGGTCCGGCTCGCTCGAGTCGGCTCCCACCACCCGGACACCCCCGACGTCGATGGACCAGTGGCGAGGGCCGATCAGCTCCTCGAAGTGAAGGTAGCCGACGTTTCGGGCGTCATGGTTGCCCGGCACCGTGAACAGGGGCGCCTTGAGCCGCTCGGCGTACGCCACCCAGTTCTTGTACTCCTGCCGGTAGCCCTCGTTCGTCAGGTCGCCGCTGCAGATGACGAGGTCGGGGCCGAGCTCGTTGATCTCCACGATGACCCGGTTCATCAGGTTCGGCACGAAGTACGGCGACCCGACGTGGGGGTCCGAGATGTGGGCGATCGTCACCACTGCCCCAAGTGTAGCTTCGCCGAGGGCGCCGGCCTGCCGCCCGCTCCGAGTTTGGGTCCGGTGGCGGCGTGGGACCATTCCCCGGACGTGAACGGGCTCGACCTCCTGATCGTGGTCCTCATCGCCCTCGCGGTGGCCACCGGCTTCCGGCGGGGCGCGCTGCTCCAGCTGTTCGCCTACGGCGGCCTGATCCTGGGGGTGCTGGCCGGCGCGATGCTGGCGCCCGCCTTCGCCTCGCTCGCCCGGAGCGACGCCGCCCAAGCGGGGATCGCCCTCGCGGTGTTGCTCGGCATGGCCGGCATCGGCAACGCGCTCGGATGGGTGGCCGGGACGTGGGTCCGAGCCAAGGCCCACGGGCTTCCCGTCATCGGAACGGCCGACCGGGCGGGGGGCTCGGTGATCTCGGTGATCGGGCTCGTGCTCGTCACGTGGTTCCTGGCGCTGAACCTGGTGAACGGACCGTTCCCCGCGGTCAGCAGGGAGATCCGAGGGTCCGCCATCGTCCGGAGCCTTGACACCGCGCTCCCCCCGCCGCCGTCACTGCTGGCCGAGGTGCGGCAGTTCCTGAACCGGCACGGCTTCCCGGACGTCTTCGCGGGGCTGCCGCCCGCGCCCGCCGGCCCGGTCCACATGCCGAGCGAGGCGGAGGCTCGCCGGGCCTTCGAGGCGGCTGCGCCGAGCACCGTGCGGATCGTCGGCTCGGGCTGCGGCGAGGTGCTGTCGGGGAGCGGCTTCGTGGTGTCCGGCGACTACGTCGTGACGAACGCCCACGTGGTCGCCGGCGTGGACGCGCCGGAGGTCCAGCGGCAGGACGGGACCTCGCAGCTCGGGACGACGGTGCTCTTCGATCCCCTGACCGACCTGGCCGTCCTTCACGTCGAGACGGCGCCGGGCCCACCCCTACAGCTCCTTCCCACCGAGGTGGACCGGGGGGCCGGCGGGGCCGCCCTCGGGTACCCGGGCGGCGGGGACCTGACCGGCGAGCGGGCGGCGGTCCGCCGGCCGATCGACGCCGTGGGTCGCGACATCTACGGCACCCGCGAGGTCGAACGCCAGGTCTACGAGCTCCAGGCCAGGATCGAGCCGGGCGACTCAGGGGGGCCGTTCGTCCTGCCCGACGGGTCGGTGGCGGGCGTGGTGTTCGCGGCGTCCACCACCGACCCGTCGATCGGCTATGCCATCGCCTCGACCGATGTCGATCCCCGATGTGAGCCGGGCGGCAGGACGCACCCGCCCGGTCGCGACCGGCGGGTGCGTCCGCTAAGCCCTCCTATTCCTCCATCACGACCCGGACGTCTCCCTCGCGGGAAAGCAGCGAGAACGACGTGATCTCGGCTTCCCGCCGGAACACGAGCGAGATGCGGCTCCCCCCGACCAGGAGGTTGCGCACCTCGACGGTGTTCAGCCACGTCGGAAGGTGGGGCTTGTTCACCGTGAGCAGGTTCTCCTCGGCGCGCGCGGAGATCCCCAGCATGGCCTGGAGCAGGAGGAACGGGGCGCCCGCGGCCCACGCCTGGGGCGAGCAGGCCACGGGGTAGCGCACCGGGCGGTTCGGCGTGCGCCGGGTGAAGCCGCAGAACAGCTCGGGCAGCCGCAGGTAGTCCGACGTGCACCGCCGCCTCGAACAGCGCCGTGGCCACCCGGTTGGTGGCCTGGATGAACCCGTAGCGCCTCAGGCCCGCCGCGATGAGCGCGTTGTCGTGCGGCCACACCGAGCCGTTGTGGTAGCTCATGGGGTTGTAGGCCGCCGCGGCCTGCCAGCGTGCGGATCCCCCAGCCGGTGAACATGTCCGGCGCGAGCAGCCGCTCGGCCAGCGCGCGCGGCCTGCTCCGCGTCGACGATCCCGCAGTACAGGCAGTGGCCCGTGTTGCGAGGTGACGGTCGCGCACCGGCCGCTTGTCGCCGTCGAGGGCCACGGCGAAGTACTCCTCGTCGTCCATCCAGAACGCCTCGTTGAACCGGCGCCTGCAGCTCGCGCGGCCTGCGCCGCCAGGAGCTCGGCCCGGGTCGTCGCCCGAGTGGCCCGGGACAGGTCGGCCATGCGCGCGCTTGGCCAGCGTACACGTAGCCCTGGACCTCGGCACAGCGCGATCGGCGGCTCGGCCAGGTGGCCGTCGGCGTGGACGACCGAGTCGTAGGAGTCCTTCCAGCCCTGGTTGACGCAGGCCCCGGGGCGAGCGGCGCTGGTACTCGACGAAGCCGTCGCCGTCCAGGTCGCCGTAGTCGTCGATCCACGCGAGCGCGCGCTCGGCGTGCGGGCAGGAGCTTCTGCGGCGAAGTCCAGGTCGCCGGTCCACCGGAAGTGCTGCGCGAGCAGGATCAGGAACAGCGGCGTGGCGTCGACCGAGCCGTAGTAGCGGCGTGTGCGGGACGATCGCCGGCGCGGCCAGCTCGCCCTGGCGGAACTCGTGCAGGATCTTGCCCGGCTCCTCGTCCCGCCAGGTCGTCCACCTCCGTCGCCCTGGTGGTCGGCCAGGAGCTCCAGCGCGTCGCCGGGCGAGGCTCGGGGTTGACCAGAGGATCTGGTGGAGGTAGATCAGCGCGTCGCGCCCGAACAGCGTGACGTACCACGGGATGCCCGCGGCCAGGATGCCGCCTCCATTGGTCTTCGTGTAGAGGGCCCGAAGGTCCCGGAGGCTCGCGGTTGAGGCAGCTGAGTTGAACAGCTCGTTGTCGGTCAGGATCTGCGTGGAGTCCCGCTCCCACTCCTCGTAGGACCGCCGGAGCTCGTGGACGGCCACGTCGAAGTCACGTTCCCTGGGCTGCTCGTCGTCCACGAGCGGCTCCACCGTCAGCCCGATGAGCTTGGTCTGATAGGCGCCGAGGTGCATCCGAAACGTCGCCCGCACGACCCGGCCCTCCATCTCGAGGGCGTCGGGGCTCCTGCGCGAACTCGACGACGGTGGTCCGGTGGGCTCCGTCCAGGCCGGTGGAGGCGAACTGGACCCGGTTGCCCTCCGCCGTGGGGCGATCGGGCGGGATGTGCTTCTCCCGAGCCATGCCCCGGACCTCGAAGATGTCGGCGAAGTCCGCCGCCATGGAGAACCCGACCTCCATGGCGATGGGATGGGGGTTGTAGTTCTTGATCCGGACCCGCTCGAACAGCTTCCCGTTGATGGCCCGGATCCGCCGGATGTTCAGGGTCTGTTGGGCCACCGCGACGGCGTCCCCGTCGTACAGGTCGGGGTTGGTGAGGTCCACGTAGGACATGTAGCCGCGCTCGGAGGAGGAGGACAGGAGCACGGGGTTCCGCCCGGAGACCTCCATGCGGAAGTGGGACAGGAACCGGGTGTCCTTGTGGTACAGGCCCAGGCCGTAATCCCCGCCGTGGTCCAGGTTCCCCTCGAGGTCCGAATACAGGAAGGTCTCCCCTTCCTTGATCGCGAGGGTCTTGCTGGCGAGGTCGGTGATGAGGACGGGGACGGCGATCGTCTCCCGCCGGTCCTCGGCGAACTGCGGGTCCGCCTCGCGCTTGGGCTCAGCGTTCATCGGTGGGTCGGTGGATGGGTCGTTCACCCTGGATACGAGCCCCGTCGGAGTCTAGGTTGGCACATCTGCCCGTTTCAACGACATCGGTCACTCAATCACATCGGTCGATCGCGACCCGGACTGAGGCGGGGCGACGCCACATGCACCTCCACACCGGTTGCCCGGGGCGGCACCCGGAGGATCCGCCACCCGGGCCCGATGTCGGGCACCGTCCGCCCCTCCTGCTCGAAGGCGAGCAGCGAAGGACCCGCGCCCGAGACGCAGACCGCCAAGCCCTCGTCCCACAGCCGCTGGAAGACCGGTTCGACGGAAGGAAGGAGCGCCAGGCGAGCCCGTTGGTGCAGCCGATCCTGCAGGGCGTCCCGCAGCAGGTCGGGACGCTCGGTGATCGCCACGATGGCCAGTGCGGCCCGCCCGGCGTTGAAGGACGCGTCCCCCAGGGCGACCTGGCGCGGGAGCGCCTCGCGGGCGACCGACGTTGCCAGTCGCTCGTCGGGGATCAGGACCGCCGGTCGAAGGTCCGGGGAAGGGTCCAGCCGAACGGCCCGATCGTCGAACGCGATGGTCAGACCGCCGTGGACCGCCGCGGCCACGTTGTCCGGGTGACCCTCCAGGCGCGACGCCAGGGCGAGCGTGCGCCCGGGGTCCGATCCGCGTCCCAGGAGTGCGGTCGCGAGCTCGATCCCGGCGACGGCCGCCGCGGCCGAGGACCCCAGGCCCCGTTCCAGCGGGATCCGGTTGACCGACGACAGGGCGAACGGCGGCAGCTTCTCACCGAGAGCCCCCGCGGCCTCCCGAATGGCCCGGGAGACGGTGTCGGTGAAGTCGGTGGGAAGCTCCTCGGCCCCCTCGCCCTCCCAGGCGACGCCGGGGTCGGCCTCGGTATCCACCGTGACCTCGTTGCACAGGTCGAGGGCGAGCGCCAGACAGTCGAACCCGGGGCCCAGGTTGGCCGAGGTGGCCGGGACTCGGGCGATCAATCGCATCGCTTACAGGCCGAGCTCGGCGGCCACCGCCGCGGCGTCGACGGGGACCGTCGGAGGGTGGCTGGCCCCGGTGATGGCCCATTCGGGGTCCTTCAGGCCGTGGCCGGTCAGCACGCACACCACTATGGCGCCCTTCGGCAGTCGCTCCTCGGCGAACAGGTGCAGCATGCCGGCCACCGATGCCGCCGAGGCGAGCTCGGCGAACAGTCCCTCGTGCGCGAGGCGCTTGTACGCCCCGAGGATCTCGCGGTCGGTGACGGCCAGGATGGCGCCCTCCGATTCGCTCGCCGCGGCGACGGCCTTGTCCCACGACGCCGGATTCCCGATGCGGATGGCCGAGGCGATGGTGGACGGGTGCTCGACCGGGTGTCCCAGGACGATGGGGGCGGCCCCCTGGGCCTGGAACCCGAACAGTTGCGGCGGCTCGGCGATCGTCCCGTCGGCCAGGTATTCGCGGTACCCCATCCAGTGGCTGGAGATGTTGCCCGCGTTGCCCACCGGAACGCAGTGCAGGTCCGGGGCCCGGCCGAGCTCGTCGCAGATCTCGAAGGCGCAGGTCTTCTGGCCCTGGAGGCGGTAGGGGTTGACCGAGTTCACCAGCGTGACCGGGTACTGGCCCGCCAGGGCCTGTGCGAGCTCCAGCGACTCGTCGAAGTTGCCGTCGATCTCCAGGACCCGCGCGCCGTGGATCAGGGTCTGGGCCATCTTGCCCAGGGCGATCTTGCTCTTCGGCACGAGCACCGCGCAGGTCAGGCCGGCCTTGGCCGCGTAGGCCGCGGCCGACGCGCTGGTGTTGCCGGTAGAGGCGCACACCACCGCCTTGGAGCCCTCCTCCAGCGCCTTGGAGATGGCAAGGGTCATGCCCCGGTCCTTGAACGATCCCGTGGGGTTGGCCCCCTCGAACTTCAGGAACACCTCGCATCCGGTCTCGGCCGACAGCGACTCGGAGTGGACGAGCGGGGTGCCACCCTCGCCGAGCGTCACCACCGGCGTGGCGTCCGAGACCGGGAGGCGGTCGCGGTAGCGCTCGATCACGCCGCGGGTCGAGGTCGAGGTCATTCCTCGGCCTCGACGCGAAGGATGCTCCGGACCTCCTCGACGGCCCGGATGTCACGGAGCTCCGTCACCGCCTGCTGGAACGAGCCCTCCCTGGCCCGGTGGGTGATGAACACGAGCTGGGCGTCGGCCCCGGTGCCCTCCTGCCACACGCTCTTGATGGAGACGTCGTTCCGGCCGAACACGCTGGCGATCTCGGCCAGGACGCCGGGGCGGTCCTCCACCCGGAGCAGGATGTAGTACTGGCCCTCCATCTCGGACATGGGTCGGATGGTCCGCTCCAGGAAGCACGTGCACCCGACGCCGCGCGCGCCTGCGAGCAGGTTCCGGGCCACGGTCACCAGGTCGCCGACGACCGCGGTGGCGGTCGGCTCACCCCCGGCGCCGCGGCCGTAGAACATCAGCTCCCCCACGTTCGGGCCTTCCACGAACACCCCGTTGAAGGCCTCGCGAACGGCGGCGAGCGGATGGGCCGACGGGATCATCGCGGGGTGGACCCGCGCGGCGATCCGCTCCTCATGCAGCTCCGCGATGGCAAGGAGCTTCACGACGTAGCCCAGGCGCCGGGCGAACTCGATGTCCTCGCTCGTGACCGTGGCGATGCCCTCGCGGTAGACGTCGCCGGCCACGACCCGCGCGTTGAACGCGATCGAGGCCAGGATGGCGCACTTGGCCGCGGCATCGTGCCCGTCCACGTCGGCCGTGGGATCGGCCTCCGCGTAGCCAAGGAGCTGGGCCTCGCGCAGCGCGTCGGCGAACGACATGCCGTCCTCCGACATTCGGGTGAGGATGTAGTTGGTCGTCCCGTTCACGATCCCGATGACGCGGGTGAGGCGCTCGCCGGTGAGGGACTCCTTCAATGGCCGGACCAGCGGGATCCCCCCGCCCACGGCGGCCTCGAAGTACAGGTCGAGGCCCTTGGCCTCGGAGGCGTCGAACAGCTCGCGTCCCCGCGTCGACAGCAGCTCCTTGTTCGCCGTCACCACCGGCTTGTCGCGGTCGAATGCGGCCAGGATCAGCGAGCCGGCGGGCTCGGACCCTCCCATCAGCTCGCAGACGATGTCCACGTCGGGGTCGTCGATCACGTCCATCGGATCCGCCGTGAACGCTGAGGGGTCGAGGGGCACGTCGCGTCGCCTCGAGGGGTCGCGCACCGCGACCTTCGACACCTCCAAGCGGCATCCTGCCCGCCTGCCGATGTCCTCGCGGTGCTCGTGGAGAAGCCGGACCACCGCGGACCCGACGGTGCCGCAGCCGAGCAGCCCGACTCGCAGCGTCCGATCGCTCACCCCGCCGGCTCTCCTCCTTCGGGCCCCGCGGCCGATCGCGGCCCCAGCCACACCGCCATAAGTATCTCGTCCTCGTAACCGTAGGACTTCTTGGAGTGGCGAACGAGCCTTCCCTCCTCCACGAACCCGAATCTTCGGTACAGGGTGATGGCCGCCTGGTTGTGTGGGTACACCGTCAGATCGACCCGCTCCACCCCAGCGTCCCTGGCCCACCGCATGCCTTCCTCCATGAGCGCGGTGCCCACGCCCCGGCCCCGCCATCCCGACGTCACGAACATGCCGATCGACGCGGTGTGCTGGGTGACCGGGTGCGCGTCGCGCTGGATGGAGATGGAGCCGATCACGCGACCGCCGGCCACCGCCACCAGATGCGCGGTCTCCTCGGTGACCGACCGACGGAACCGGCGCCGGTACCGCCGGGCGGTCCGCGAGACCTCCTCGGTCCGGATGAACCGCCGCTCAGCCGCAACGCTTCGGAACGCCTCGAGGAACGACCGGGCGTCCCCGGCACGGGCCGGCCGGACGTCGAAGCCCTCGTACGGCCGAGGCGCGCTCGGGAAGCTCGGGGCGCTCGCCTCCAGGCGATCGAGATCGGCGATGTCCTCGCGACGGAGCCACACACGGCTCTGGCCCTGGCGCACGGCCACGACGGCGGGCCGGCCGACGCGGTTGTAGTTGCCGGCCATGGAGTACGTGTAGGCGCCGGTGCCGGCGAACGCCACCAGGTCACCCGGCCGGACGTCATGCGAGAGTTTCACGTCCCGGGCCAGCACGTCGCCGGACTCGCAGTGCCTGCCCACGACGTCGACCTCCACGGGTGCGGCGTCGCGGGGGGGCCCGGCCAGAGCGACCGTGTACCGGGCGCCGTAGAGCATGGGCCGGATGTTGTCGGCCATGCCGCCGTCAACCGCCGCCAGGGTTCGGCCCTCCGGCGTCTCCTTCACCGTCCCCACGCGGTACAGCGTGACCATCCCGCTCCCGACCACCGATCGTCCCGGCTCCACCAGGGTGTGCGGGATCCGTAGTCCTCGGCGTGCCGCGCCCTCGCGGACCCGCGCCAGCAGCGCCGGCGCCAGCCGGTCCAGCTCGAGCGCACGCTCGTCGGTGTACGACACGCCGAACCCGCCGCCCACGTCCACCACGTCGGCCTCGAATCCGGTTTTCCGCTTCAGCCGCTCGAGCAAGTCGAGCACCACGTCGACCGCTGCCAGGTACGGCTCGGGCTCGAGCACCTGGGAGCCGATGTGCGCATGGATCCCCACCGGACGCACGTTCGGAAGCTCCATGGTCCGGCGCACGGCATCGGGGACGGCAGACAGCGGAATGCCGAACTTCGTGCCGGCCGCACCGGTGCGGATGGCCTCGTGGGCGCCTGCCCCGACGCCGGGGATCACCCGGAGGAGGACGGGCTGGACGACGCCGGCCGCACGAGCGATGCGGTCGAGCCGTTCGAGCTCGGCCTGGTTGTCCACGTTCACCAGCCACACGCCGCTGGACACGGCCAGTCGGAGCTCGTCGTCGGACTTGTTGTTGCCGTGGAAGACGATCCGCTCGCCGGGGATCCCGGCAGAGAGGCACGCCTGGAGCTCACCGCCCGTGGCGACCAGCAGGTTCAGCCCCTCGTCGGCCACCAACCGGATCATGGCCCGCGAGGTGAACGCCTTCACCGCGTACAGCGGATGCGGGAAGAGCCGGGCGAACGAGCGGCACCGCTCCCGGATGTGCTCCTCGTCGGCGATGAGCAACGGGGTTCCGTACCGAACGGCGAGGTCCTCCGCGAGGACGCCGCCGATCGACAGGCCCTGAGTGCCGAACCGGGCGTTGGCCGGCCACGGACCGCCGGCCACGGCCTCCGGCTCAGGCATCGATGCGCTCCATCGACTCGGGGGCCGACACGCCGAGCAGCGCCAGCACGTTTGCGATGGCCTGCTTGGCCCCCGTCGTCAACCACAGGCGGGCCTGCGTCAACGGCTCGTCGTCGGTGATGACCCTGCATTCGGTGTAGAACCGGTGGAACCCCGCCGCGAGCTCTTGGGCGTAGTGCGCCAGCCGGTGCGGGCCGCGGAGCTCGGCCGCCCGCAGGACCAGGCCCGGCATCTCGGCGATGGTTCGCAGCAGGTCGAGTTCGGCCTCGGTCGACAGCAGCGACAGGTCGGTCTCCTCGATCGGCTTCAGGCTCACGCCCCGCTCCCCCGCGTTCCGGAGGATGCTGGCGATCCGGGCGTGGCCGTACTGCACGTAGTACACGGGGTTGTCCATGCTCCGCCGCTTCACGTCCTCGATGTCGAAGTTCATCGGCGAATCGTTCGAGTGCATGAGGAGGGTGAACCTCGCGGCATCGGTGCCCACCTCGTCGATGAGCTCGTCCAGCGTGACGTAGGTGCCGCGCCGCTTGCTCATCTTCACCGGCTGGCCGCCCCGCAGGAACGAGACGAACTGGTAGATGACCATCTCGACAGTGGCGGGATCGAATCCCATGGCCTGGGCGGCCCCTTTCACCCGGACGACGTCACCGTGGTGGTCGGCCCCCCACACGTAGATCAGGTGGTCGAACCTCCGGGCGAACTTGTCGATGAGATAGGCGCAGTCCGCGGCGAAGTACGTGTGCGCCCCGTTCCTCCGGATGAGCGGACGGTCCTTGTCGTCTCCGAACGCCGTCGACCGGAACCACACCGCCCCCTCCGACTCGTACACGTACCCGGCCTCGCGGAGCCGCCGGACGGCGGCGCCGATCTCACCCGACTCCGCGAGATGCCGTTCGGAGATGTAGGAGTCGAATCGGACCCCGAACCGGTCCAGGGTGGCCCGGATGCCGTCGAGCACCCGTCGGGCTCCCTCGTCGCGAAGCCTGGCCATCCGCTCCTCGGGCGGAAGGTCCGCGAGCGCGTCCCCGTGCTCCTTCAGGATGTCACGGGCGATGTCTGCGATGTACTCGCCGTGGTAGCCGTCCTCCGGCACCTCCGCCTCTCGCCCCAGAAGCTCCAGGTACCGGGCCTCCACCGAGGCGCCGAACCGGTCCATCTGCCCGCCGGTGTCGTTGAAGTAGTACTCGCGCTCGGCCCGCCACCCGGCCGCCTCGAGCAGGCGCGCGAGGGCGTCGCCGAGCGCCGCGTTGCGCGCGTGCCCGATGTGGAGCGGGCCGGTCGGGTTCGCCGAGACGAACTCGACCTGCACGGATCCCCCGTTCGTCTCCGCCCAGCCGTATCGGGGGCCGAGGGCCACGGCGTCGCGGAGCACGTCGCGGAGCCAGTCGGCGCGGACGAAGAAGTTGACGAACCCCGCGCCCGCGACCTCGGCCCGCTCGATCAGGTCGTCTGCCGGCAGGTGCGACCGGATGGCCTCGGCCACCTCGCGAGGACTCTTGCCCACACGCCCAGCGAGCGCGAGGGCCACGTTCGTGGAGAAGTCGCCAAACTCCTTCTGCCGAGAGGCGGCGATCTCGATCTCCGGGAGCTCGCCGGACAGGCCGAGCTCCTCCCGGGCCCCCTCCAGGGCCTGGCGGACGATGCGTGCGAGCCGTTCCTCGATCATCGGCGGTGAGGGTCCTCGAGCATCGGCGGCGAGGCGGCCGCCTAGGCCTGCGCCGTCTTGCCGGCCAGCGCGCGACGAACGATCTCGACCAGGTGCGACGGATCGAAGGGCTTCGTGACGTACTGCTCCACTCCGAGAGCGTAGCCGCGGGTCCGGTCCTCGTCCTGGGTCCGCGCGGACAGGAAGATGCACGGGACGTCCTGCATGGCGGGCATCTCCTTCAGTCGCCGGCGGACCTCGAAGCCGTCGATCCCGGGCATCATGACGTCGAGGATGACCAGGTCGGGGACGTGCTCGGCAACCAGACGGGAGGCCTCCTCCCAACCCGGCGCCGAATCGACCTCGAAGCCCTCCAGCCGGAAGTTGATCTGGAGCAGCCGGATGATGACCGGATCGTCGTCGACGATAAGGATCCGAGGATTGGCCTGGCCCTCCATGAGTGCAGGATAACGAAGGGTTTCCCCCACACCAGCACCTGTGCCGCCGGGACAGAGGGCGTTGCTAGACTCGGGACCAGGAACCGCCCTCGTAGCTCAGCGGATAGAGCGCCGGCCTCCGGAGCCGGGTGCGCAGGTTCGAGTCCTGCCGAGGGCACTATCCAAGCATCGCGATCGGGACCGTCGCCCTCTAGCGCACCAGGAGGACCGGGCACGTAGCGTGATGCACCACCTTGGTCGCCACGCCGCCGAGCAAGAGGCTCTTCCATTCGGTCATGCCGCGCGAACCCATGATGATCAGATCCGAGTGGGATCCCGCCGCCACTTCGATGATCTGCTGATGCGTGTTCCCGGAGCTCACCCGGCGGATCTCTCCTTGGGCATCGACGCCCGCCTGACGGAACGTCGCCAGAACTCCGTTCACGAGATCCTCGGCAGGAACGGGCGGGCCGAGGTCGACGTCGGATCCTTCATACCGCTCGTACTCGCGAACGTGGACGACGGTAACGGCTGAGCCGTATCGCCGAGCCAGATCGACGGCGATGAGGATCGTCTTCTCGCTCTGCGGTGATCCGTCGACCGCGACGAGGATGCGCTCAAACATGCCAAGCTCGCCTAGCGAATGCCCGCATCGTCGGATCGGGGCAGGACGACAGCCTCCTCCTCATGCGACAGCGTCGCGGGGCGGAGCTGCGGACGTGTCTTCGCGAAGTAGGCTGCTGCGACGGCGAAGCCGATCCCGACCGGCGCGCCGAACGCCTGCCATCGGATCCAACCTCGACGACTGAGGCCAGCGCTGTCCCACATGCTCTGGGGGTGGGCGGCGGCATCGACCGCTCCCCAGACCGGGAGGCCGACAAGGGCGACCGCGAGCAAGACGACGCCGAGGACGGGGGTAGGGACCTCAAGGAGCTTCAGGGCCGAGGCCAGAAGCACGAACACGAGGGCCGGGCGGATGATGCCGTCCGGCGCCTTCGAGGAGAGCCGAGCGCCGACGTACACGGCCGGGAGCGCGCCGATCAGGATGGACGTCGTGAGGCCGAGCTCGAAGTCGCCGACAAGGATGTGCGCCAGCGCCGCTGCCGTGACCAGAGGGACGGCCTGCACGAGATCGGTGCCGACGAGCTGCGAGCCCCGGAGTGACGGGTAGGTGAGCATCAGGCACACGATGATGATCGAGCCCGAGCCGACCGACGTGAGACCCACGAGCAGGCCACCGAGGGCACCGATCAGCAGCGTGATCGGGATCTTGACGCGGATCGATCCACCGGGTAGCAGCGTGACGCGCCGACCGGCACGGGCCTGTGCGCTGCGGCGCGCCTGGAGCGACGCCTTGAAGACCATGGCGGCCGCGGCCAAGATGAGCGTCACGCCGAGGAGGATCTTCGTCGTGTTCTCGACAACCGCGCTGTCGCCGGTGGCATGAAGCAGCAGGACGCCGGCGAACGCCGCCGGGATCGAGCCAACGCAGAGCCACCTGACGAGCTCCCAACGGACGGTCTTTCGGCGAATGTGGACGCCTCCGCCCACGGGCTTCATGACCATCGCGGCGACGAGATCGGAGGAAACCGCTGCCGTGGGGCTGACACCGAAGAAGATCAGCAGGATGGGAGTCATGAGCGCGCCTCCGCCCATGCCGGTGAGCCCGACGGTGAACCCGACGATCACGGAGGCGAGCGCGATGGACCAATCGATCTGCAACGTCGATCCTCCAACTCTCCGCGGGCCCGGCGTCCTGCAGACTACGCTGCTCGGACGCGCCGCTCAGGATACGACGAGCGGCCCGCGTGAATCCGAGGGACGCTTCGGGTTACTGTCGGCCTGGGAGCAGCGGTGACAGAGGCACGTGGAACACGCGATTCCCTGTCCGAGCGCGATCTGGATCGCGATCCGATCGCGCAGTTCCGCATGTGGCTCGACGACGCGCGCGACGCCGGGATCCGGCTTCCCGAAGCGGTGGCCCTGGCAACCGCTGATGCCGGCGGGCGTCCTTCCGTCCGCCACGTACTGCTCCGGGGACTGGACGAGCGCGGATTCGTCTTCTACACGAACTACGAGAGCCGCAAGGGACGCGAGCTCGAAGTCAATCCCCGTGCCGGGCTGGCCTTCTACTGGCGCGAGCTCGACCGGCAGGTGTGCGCGACCGGGGCGGTCGAGCGAACCGGCCGGGACGTATCGGAGGCGTACTTCCGGACCCGCCCCCGCGAGGCGCGCCTGGGCGCGTGGGCCTCGCGCCAGAGCGAGGTCGCGAGCTCCCGCGAGGAGCTCGACGCCAGGTACCGCGAGATCGATGCGCGATACCCAGGTGAGGACGTGCCGCTGCCTCCCAACTGGGGCGGCTACCGCCTGGCGCCGGAGGCGGTCGAGTTCTGGAAGGGGCGGGACCACCGGCTCCACGACCGGTTCCGGTACACCAGGCGGCCCGACGGCAGCTGGGTGATCGAGCGCCTGTTCCCGTAGGGCCACCGGACACCGAACCTGGCTGTCGTGACGTGCGGTATCGTTCGCTCCCGTATGGCCGACGACCTTCGGGGAACCGTTGCCGGGCTGATGCCCGGCGTCCGTGCCGACTTGGAGCGCCTCGTTCGGATCCCCTCGATCGCGTTCCCCGGCTTCGAACCGCAACCGGTTCGAGACTCGGCCGAGGCAACCGCCGAGATCCTTGCGGCCGCCGGGTTCTCGGGCGTTCGCCTCATCGAGCTCCCCACCGGCGAGCACCCCGCGGTCTACGGGGAGACGCCGGCCGTTCCCGGCACGCCGGCCGTCCTGCTGTACGCCCATCACGACGTCCAACCCGAGGGTCCGGTGGACGAATGGGAGACGCCGCCGTTCGAGCCATCCGTGCGAGACGGGCGGATGTACGGGCGCGGCACCTCCGACGACAAGTGCGGGATCGTGCTGCATGCGGCCGCGATGAAGGCCTTCGACGGCAAGCCGCCCGTCACGGTGAAGGTCCTCGTCGAGGGGGAGGAGGAGGCCGGCACCGACAACCTGCCGTTCCTGATCGAGGGCCACCGTGACCTCCTGGCCACGGACGTGGCGGTGGTGGCCGACTCCGGGAACTGGCGCCGAGGCATCCCCACCCTCACGACGACCCTGCGTGGCGTGGTGGACTGCCGGGTCGAGGTGCGGGTGCTCGAGAAGGCCGTCCACAGTGGGGCGTACGGCGGCCCCATCCCCGATGCGCTCACCGCGCTGTGCCGGCTGCTCGCCACCCTTCACGACGACCTCGGCAACGTGGCCATCGCGGGGCTCGCTTCGGGGCAGTGGGACGGGGTCGAGTACCCCGAGGACGAGTTCCGCGACGAGGCGGGCGTCCTTCCCGGGGTGGCCTCCATCGGCGAGGGCTCGGTGGCCGAGCGCCTGTGGACCCGCCCGGCGGTCTCCGTTCTGGGGATCGACGCGCCCCGCGTCCGCGAGGCCTCTAACCAGCTCGTGCCGGTGGCCCGGGCCAAGGTGAGTCTTCGCATCCCACCGGGACAGGATGCGCAGAAGGCCCTGGACGCGCTCACCGCGCATCTGGAGGCCAACGCCCCGTGGGGCGTTCGCCTGGAGATCGAGCGGGGCGGCGAGGGCGAGCCCTTCACCGCCCAGGCCGAGGGGGACGTGTTCCGGGTGGCCCGGGAGGCCATGGCCGAGGCGTGGGGCGGGGAGACGGTCGACATGGGAAGCGGCGGATCGATCCCCCTCGTCCCCTTGCTGTCGCGGACGTTCCCCGGGATCGCCGTGCTCCTGTTCGGAGCGTCCGACGAGCTCTCCTCGCTCCATTCGGTGAACGAGAGCGTGGACTTGGGCGAGGTCGAGCGGGCGGCCCTGGCGGAGGCCCTCATGTTCCGAAAGCTCGCCGCCCTCCGCCGCTGAGCCACCTTTGCCGCGCCGATTGCTAGGGTGGGGGGGCCGATGGAGACCGATCAGACGACCGGCCAGGCTTCGCAGGAGCAGGCCCCCTCCCTGCCGCAAGCGCCGCCGGGACCCCCGGGGCCGCAAGAGGCAATCACCGAGCCGGCCAAGCTGCTTCGTATCGCGACCATGGTCCGGGAGCTCCTCGAAGAGACCCGCCAGGCCACGATCGACGAGGCGGGCCGGGCGCGACTGCGCGAGATCTACCTCCGGTCCTTCGACGAGCTGAAAGAGGTCCTGTCGCCAGATCTGCAACAGGAGCTGGCCATGTTGGTTCCCCCGATGGAGGCCGTCCCCACCGAATCCGAGATCCGCGTAGCCCAGGCACAGCTGGTGGGGTGGCTGGAGGGTCTGTTCCACGGGATCCAGGCCGCGCTGTTCGCCCAGCAGGCCGCGGCCCGAGCCCAGTTCGAGGAGCTTCGCCGGCGGGGCCTCCCCGCCGGACAACCACCCGGTCCGCCGCCGGTCCGCCGCAGCAGCCCGGCGGGCCCGGCGCGTACCTCTAGCCGCTACTCGCCTTCCTTCGCGACCCGGCCGGCGGCCGCGGATGCCCGGGTGACGCCGCCCCCTCCGGTCAGCCGTGCCGCGATCGTGACCGGCACGACCGTGAGCAGGACGACGAAGAACACCACCACGTTCACTTCCGGGAGCCGCTGGCCCAGGCGGATGGCGCCGAAGATCCACAGGGGCAGCGTGTTCTGGGCACCCGAGGTGAACGTCGTCACGATGACCTCGTCGAACGACAGGGCGAAGGCCAGCAGCGCCCCCGCGATGAGCGCCGTCGACAGCATCGGGAAGGTCACCGTGCGGAACGTGGTCCACCCGTGGGCGCCGAGGTCCATGGAGGCCTCGATGAGCGAGGGCGACGTGCGCCGCAGGCGGGCGATCACATTGTTGTAGACGATCACGATGCAGAACGTGGCGTGGCCGATGACGATGGTCAACAGCGACAGGTTGACCCCGTTGAACCTGAAGAACGAGTTCAGGGCCATGCCGGTGATGATCCCCGGCAACGCGAGCGGCAGTACCACCACGAACGAGACGACCTCCCGGCCGAAGAACTTGAACCGATGCACGGCGAACGACGCCGCCGATCCGAGCACGAGCGCGATTGCCGTGGCGGTCAGGCCGGCCTTGATCGACAGGAGGAGGGCATCGCGAACCTCCGGATCGTTCCACGTCTCGGGGAACCACTTGAAGGTGAACCCGGGGAGCGGCCAGCTCTGGATGGTCGAGGTGTTGAACGCGTACACCATGATGATGAGGATCGGGACGAACAGGAACACCAGGACGAGGGCGACCCAGATCCGAAGCGCCAGCCGGGTCCACGCCGTCTCCACCGTCACATCGCCTCGAACGCGCCCAGACGCCTCGCCCCGAGCAGGTACAGGCCCATGATGGCGACGGGCACGATGGCGAAGGCCGCGGCGAACGGGATGTTCCCGGCCACTCCGACGTTCGCGTACACGACGTTCCCGATGAAGCTGGAGCCCGTCCCCCCACCAGGAACGGCGTGATGAAGTCGCCGAGGGTCAGCGAGAAGGTGAAGATCGACCCGGCGACCACGCCGGGCAGCGCCAGCGGCAGGATCACCTTGGCGACCGTCCGCCACCCCCGGGCCCCGAGGTCCGCCGAGGCCTCCAGGTACGAGTCGGGGATCCGCTCCAGGGCCGTGTAGACGGGCAGGATCATGAACGGCAGCCACAGGTACGAGAACACGATCCACATCGCGGTGTTCGTGTACGCCAGGGTCACCGGCCCCAGCCCGATCTTGTCCAGGCTCCAGTTCAGCACGCCGTCGTGGGTGAAGATCAGCAGCCAGGCGTAAACGCGAGCGATGTAGCTGGCCCACAAGGGGACCAGCACGGCCACGAACAGCGCGGTCTGCGCCCGTCGCGACGCCACCCGAGCCATGAAATACGCGAACGGCAAGGCGAGGACGGCGTCCGTCAACGTGACCAGTGCCGCCATGCCGATCGTTCGCAGCATGATGGCCCGGTACGTGGCGTTCCCGAACAACGTGCGGAAGTTGCCCAGGCCCCAGACCCGCTCGATGTTCGTGGTGAAGCTGTTGATCCTCCAGAACGCCGTGATCAGCAGGATCCCGAGCGACGCCAGGTAGATGAAGACGAACCAGGCGAGGGGCGGCGTCAGGAGGAGGGCGGCCCGCATCCACGGCCGCCGCCACAGCGCGCGCCGAGATGCGGGCTCTCGCCCCCCTCGGTGCCGACGTCTCGAGGGTGCCGCTGGCCACGCCTGGGCCTAGCCCGTCACCTCCGTGGTCCACGCCTGCTGCCACTCCGAGTAGGGCATGCAGTCCGTCTTTCCGTTCCCGCAGTCGGCGATGGGCGTCTTCCAGAACGAGATCGAGTCGAAGTACGAGGCCGGTGCGTTCGCGTGGTACACGGCGCACGAGCCCTTGTCGAGCTGATCCATGATCGGGCAGGCCTTCGTGTTGGCCGGGGTCTCTCCGTACCAGGTGGCCTGGAGAGCCTGGGCCTTCGGCGTGCTGATGTACTGCATCCAGAGGTAGGCGCAGTTCGGGTGCGGCGCGTTGGTGGCCAGCATCCAGGTGTCGGCCCACCCCGTGGCCCCCTCCTTGGGGATCGTCGAGGCGATGGGGACTTCGTTCGAACGAAGCACGCTCTCCTGGTACGGCCACGATGCCCCGATGATCGCGTCGCCGTTCTTGAACATCGAGATCTCCTGGGACGCCAGGCCCCAGTACTTCCGGATCAGCGGTCGCTGCTCCTTGAGGAGGGCCACGGCTGCATCGAGCTGGGGACGGGTCAGCTCGTAGACGTCGGTGATCCCGAGCTCGGGCTTGGTGGCCTTCAGGTACAGCGCGGCGTCGGCGATCTGGATCGGCGTTGTCCGGCACCGTGATCTGGCCCTTGTACTTGGGGTCGTAGATCACGCTCCAGCTGTCCGGCGCCGTGGGGAACTCCTCCGGGTTGTACATCAGCGTGTTCGGGCCCCACTGCAGCGAGACGCCGTAGTGAACCCCGTCCACCGTGTTGTGCGGAGGTGACTGGAGCTGGGGGATGAAGTCCTTCCAGTCCGGGATGAGGTCGACGTTCACCGGCCGCACGTCCCCACCGTAGATCAGGCGGAGGGAGGCGTCGCCCGAGGCCGAGACCATGTCGTACTGGCCTCCGCCGCCGTCGGCCATCAGGGTCACCATCTCGTCGGAGGACCCGGCGTACTTCGCGCTCACGTCGCAGCCCGTCTTGGTCTCGAAAGTCTTCGTCCACAGCGGCTGCACGTAGCCCTCCCAGGCGATCAGGGCCAGCTTGCCCTCGCCAGCCCCGATCGAGGTCGGCGGCGCCAGGTTGGCCGTGGGCGGCTGGCCTGCTCCGCCTCCTCCTCCTCCTCCGTCGTCCCCCCCACCACAGGCAGCGGTGAGGAGGACCAACGCCGTTCCGAGCGCCGCCAGCACCGGCCGGCGACCCGCTCCCCTTCGCGTGCGTGTCATGCATCCACCCCCTGTTCCTCTGGTTGTCCGTCCCTCTCCTGCCGTACGACCACCGTCTGGTCCGGTCTCCAGGCCAGGCGAACCCGCCGGCCCTTAGCCTGGAGCCCCTCCTCGGCCGATTCGAAGTTCTGGCGGATCACGGCGAGCTCACCGCCGTCGTCGAGCTCGACCACGTAGCGCGTCACCATCCCGATGTAGACGACGTCTCGGACCCGTCCCCCTTCAACGTGCGCCCCGGTCTCCGGCACATCTCCATCGCCGAGCATGCGGATCTTCTCGGGGCGGACGGTGAAGTGGCGTCCCCCTCGTTCCAGGAGGTTCGAGACCCCGATGAAGCCGGCCACGAAGTCCGACGCCGGTTGCTCGTACACCTCGACCGGAGTGCCGACCTGCTCGACTCGACCTGCGTTCATGACGGCGAGGCGGTCGCTCATGGTCAGCGCCTCCTCCTGGTCGTGGGTCACGTAGATGAACGTCAGCCCCACCTGCTGCTGGATCTGCTTCAGCTCGATCTGCATGGCCTGGCGGAGCTTGAGGTCGAGCGCCCCGAGCGGCTCGTCCAGGAGCAGCACTTTGGGCCGGTTCACCAGGGCCCGGGCCAACGCCACGCGCTGGCGCTGGCCCCCCGAGAGCTGGACCGGCTTGCGTCGATCGAAGCCCTCCAGGCGAACCATGCGCAGCGCGTCGGCCATCCGCTTGGTCCGCTCCTCCCGAGGGACCTTCTTCACCCGCAGGCCGTACTCGACGTTCTCCCCCACCGTCATGTGAGGGAAGAGCGCGTAGTCCTGGAAGACCGTGTTCACGTCCCGTTCGTAAGGGGGCAGGCCGGTCACGTCCTTGCCCCCGAGCCACACGAGCCCTTCGGAAGGGGCCTCGAATCCGGCGATCATGCGCAGGCACGTGGTCTTCCCGGACCCGGACGGACCGAGGATGGAGAAGAACTCGCCCTCGGCGACCTCGAGATCGACGCGGTCGACGGCCACGACCTCACCGAAGCGCTTGCGGACCCCTTCCAGCCGGACGGCCGCCCGAGCCCCTCGTGGGGCCTGGACGTCGTTCACCTGCGCCTGCGGTTGCGCCAAACTCCCTCCGAAACCCGCCGGGATCCGTGCCATCTTGACCTGGAGGGGAGGCGGGGGCAAGGGACCCGCCGTTCGAGGCGGGGGTCAGCCCCGTCACGATGTCGCGAACCACGCGCGGACCCCCGTAGATCAGCCCCGTGTAGATCTGGACGGTCGCGGCGCCCGCCTCGAGGCAGGCCACCGCGTCGGTCGCGGTGAAGACCCCGCCACACGCGTTGACGGGGAGCACCTCGCCGGTCGCCTGCCGGACCTCGGCCACGATCCGGACGGTGTCCGGGAACAGCTCGAGGCCCGAGAGCCCACCGGCCCCCGTCGACAGTCGTCGATCGGCCACGGGCCGAGTGTTGGAACAGGTCAGCCCGTCGGCGCCGCCCTCCTGCGCGATGCGGGCGAGCGCCAGGACCACCTCGCGCTCCACGTCGTTTCGAAAGGGTGGGAGCTTCACGAACAGCGGCGTCGTTCGCCGCTCACCGAGCTCTCGCAGGAGCAGGGCGAGGTGGGCCTCGTTGTCCCGGTCCCGGCCCCAGGAGACGTTGGGGCAGCTCGCGTTCAACTCGACCCCGTCGACGTGGGGCTCGAGCAGTGCATGGGTGGCGATGACGTCGGCCGGGTCCTGGTCGGCGATGCTGGCGAGTCGCGGCCCGGACCGCGCCGATCGGGCCAGGTTGCGCGCCGCCTCCTCTGCCCCGGGATTGGGCAGTCCCATGGCGTTGGTCATCGAGCCCCGTCGGGGGTACCGGGCGATCCGGGGCTTGGCGTTGCCCGAACGGGGGTCGCGGGTGATGGTCCCGCCGATCACGTACCCGAACCCCAGGCGCCCGAGCGGATCCAGATGGCGGCAGGACTTGTCGAACCCGGCGGCCAGGCCGACCGGGTTCGATAGCTCGATCCCGGCGAGGGACGTCCGGAGCGCCGGATCCTCCGGCGCTCCGCCGATCCGCTCCCACGGAAGCGGAAGCGAAAGGAGCGTCTGCGCAAACCGATGGGCGGCCTCGGGTGGGAGTGCGAAGAACGGGGGGCGGGCCACCGCCCGGTACAAGCCCATCGGGCGCCTATGCTACCCGCGATGTCCGACGACCTCGCGGAGCGGCTCCTCGCGGCGTCCGAGCTGCACGGCGACTTCGTCCTGTCCTCGGGCAAACGCTCGGCCGTCTACTTCGACAAGTTCCGGTTCCTCACCGATCCGCCGCTCTTGAAGGAGCTGGCGCGCGCGGTGGCGGGCCTGCTCCCCGAAGGCATCACCCACCTGGCCGCGCCGGAGGGAGCCGCCACGCTGCTCGTGGCCGCCGTGGCGCTTCAGACCCACCTGCCGCTCGCCGTGGTGCGCAAGGAACCGAAGCCCTACGGGACGATGTCGCAGGTCGAGGGGCACGCGCCGTCGGGCGCACAGGTCGGCCTGATCGAGGACGTGTCCACCACGGGCAACCAGGTGCTCCGGGCGGCCAGGGCGCTCGAGGCGGCGGGCTGCCAGATCGGCATCGTCATCCTGGCCATCGACCGGGGCGGCGGGGCGCGCCTGCGTGAGGCGGGATATTGGGTGAAGTCGGTGGTCGAGGTGGGTGACGCAGAACAGGCCCGGCCGAGGGGCGATTAGCTGGAGACGACCTCGGTGGAGCCACCGGAGGGAAGCACGCACCGCCACACCCGCAACTGCCACAGCAACCGGCTGCCCCGGGCGTGCAGGTCGAGGATCCCTTCCCGCATCATCCGGGCCACCGCCTTCGACTTGGCCACCACGTCCGGAAGAGGAAGCTCGCGCGAGACGATGGCCTGGAGGTTGGCGGCACCGAAGATCCGCCGGGCGACCTCCAGGATGCGGTTCTCCGCCTGGATGGTTCCCGTCGGCAGGTACAGCCGGCCCCCGGGGGCAAGACATCCGGTCTCCCGGATGCTCTCGAGCATCGCCGCCGGCAGCTCGGCCCCGGTCGGTCCGCCGGCTCGCCCGTCCGGGAACCACCCGGCGAGCCGAGCGATCTCGTCGGGGATCCCCGAGACGTCGCCGATGATCACGTCGGCCTGCTCGCCCCGAACCGGCTCGAGGAGGTCCCCCACGCGGAACTCCACTCGGTCCTGCAGCCCGAGGCGCTCGGCGTTGTCCTGGGCCACCTCGATCGCGGGCCCGGAGAGGTCGCATCCGATCACCCGCCCGGCGCCGAGCCGGGCGGCCACGAAGGAGAGCACGCCGCTCCCGCACCCGACGTCGATCACGGTCTCACCCGGGCTGATCTCCAGGGCCTCGGCGATCGAGCGGCTGGTGTGGCTGGGAGCGAACACTCCCGGGTTCACCTTGATCGTGAACGGGCCCGTTCGGCCCTTCCACTCCATCTCCGGAGGGGCCTCTCGCGAGGCGGGGGGTGTCATGTTGGGCCAATGGTGCGCAGACCAGGGAGCCCCAGTCAACCGGAGCTAGACCCTGGGGGCGGTGAAGTCGGCGTTCTCACCAGGCTCGATGTCGCCCCGCTCGACCGCCTGGGCGTCGGCCTCGGCCCTCCCGCTGACCTCGGCCGTGTCCACCCCGAAGTGGCCCTTGGAGTACCGAGCGATCCGCCGGGCCGCCCGTCGCAGGAGCTGCATCGTCCCGTGACGGTTCCCCCGCAGGAGGTGGACGTACCCCGCCCCGAGCTGCGAGAGGCCCTTGAAGAACTCGGCATCGCCGGTGTCGCGCGCCTGCTTCCACGCGGTCTCCCAGGCTTCGTGGGCGGGGAAGAACCTTCCGGCATTGAAGTGCTCCCGGCCCAGGCGATGGTTCTCCTCCAGCGGGAGGTTGTCGAAGTCCTCCAGGTCCAAGCGGTTCTCCGCATCCCAGGGCTGGGGACGGCCGAGCTCGTCTCGGGGACGCCTCGGCTTGTTCCGCTTGGGCGTGGGCCGCCCGGTCTTGCCCTGTGCCTCTGGGCGCATGGAGCCATCGTAGCCCGGCCGTTCCGAAGCGGACCGGCCGGGGCCCGTGCATCGCCCCGTTCGGCCGATACCCTGGGCAGGAAGCCGTTCGGGGAGCTGATGCACGTGGCAACCAGCACCGAGGTCCAGGAGACGGCCGCTCCCGGCGAGGGACCGCATGAGGCGGCCGCGTCAACCGAACGGATGCCGCCCTGGATCCCTCGGCTGCTCCTCCTGATCGTGTTCACCGTCTTCGCCGCCTACGCCGCCTTCCTGCTGGTCCGCAAGCTGCGAGATCTCATCTTCTGGCTCGTGACCGCGCTGTTCCTGTCCTTCGCCCTCGAGCCGGCGGTGAACTGGATGGTGAAGAAGCGGGGATGGCCGAGGGGCGCGGCGACCGGGGTCGTGCTGTTCGGCTTGGCGGCCATCCTCTTCGTCACCGTCGCCGCGATGGTGCCACTCGTCATCAACCAGGTGCAGCAACTGGTGACCAGGGTGCCCGCAGTGGCTCGTGGAAGCGAGCGTCTACACCAAGCGATGGTTCAACATCGAGCTCACCGGCAGCGAGATCCTGGACCGTCTCCGGAACGCGGACCTGGCCGTGAGCCGCATCGCGTCGAGCCTGGCCTCGGTCGGGGCGTTCATGCTCAGCCTGCTGTTCCAGGTCCTCACGATCGGTCTGTTCACCTTCTACCTCGTGGCCGACGGGCCCCGGCTGCGGCGCGCCGTGTGCTCGGTCCTGCCGCCCCGGCGCCAGCGAGAGGTGCTCGACGCCTGGGAGATCGCGATCGACAAGACCGGCGGGTTCCTGTATTCGCGCCTGCTGCTCGCGGCGCTGTCTCGGCGTTCTTCGCCTTCATCGCCCTGGCGCTCCTCGGCGTGCCCTTCGCGCTGCCGCTCGCGCTCTGGATGGGCTTGGTGTCGCAGTTCATCCCCGTCGTGGGGACCTACATCGGCGCGGCGGTGCCGCTGCTCGTGGCCCTTCTGTCGGATCCGTGGTCGGCGCTCGTCTTCCTGATCTACGTGGTCGTGTACCAACAGGTGGAGAACTACCTGCTGAGCCCGCGCATCACGGCCCGGACCATGCAGCTGCATCCCGCGGTGGCGTTCTTCGCCGCGCTGGCGGGCGCCTCGATCTCGGGAGTGCTGGGGGCGTTCATGGCGCTCCCCGCCGCCGCAGTCATCCAGGCCACGGTGTCGAGCTACCTCACGCATCACGAGGTGGTGGAGACCGAGCTCACTGGGGGGCCCCAGCCCGACGTGCCGCCACAGGCGAGGCCGAAGCGAGTGGGCCTCCTCGCCAGGATCAGACGACGGGGAGCTTCGGGGGAAGGCTGAGCTCCGCGGGGGGCGGCCCCCGTGGGACACTCTCGCGCCGTGGACCCGACTCGGATCACGCTGGTCCCGCACACGCATTGGGACCGCGAGTGGTACGCGCCGTTCGAGGAGTTCCGGGAGCGCCTGGTGGCGATGATGGACACGCTGATCGAGCTGGGCAACGCCGGGTTCCCCCACTTCCACCTCGACGGACAGACTGCGATGGTCGACGACTATCTCGCCGTCCGGCCGGAACGCGAGGCCGACATCCGCCGGCTGGCGGGGGAAGGCAAGCTCTCGGTGGGGCCGTGGGTGACCCAGATGGACGAGTTCCTCGTCTCGGGCGAGTCGCACGTCCGCAACCTGGAGCGAGGGCTGGCCCGGGCCGGAGAGCTGGGGCTTCCGCTGATGGTGGGATACCTGCCCGACCAGTTCGGCCACGTCGGACAGATGCCACAGATCCTGGCCCACGCGGGGATCGACCGCGCGGTCGTGTGGCGCGGTGTCCCGAAGGAGATCGATCGGACCCAATTCTGGTGGGGGGCCCCCGACGGGAGCCGGGTGCTCACCGAGTACCTCGCGTTCGGGTACTCAATCGGCTGGGACATCGAGCAGCAGAAGGACCCGGAGGAGCTGGCGGCTTCCTTGCGGCGCAAGGCAGAGCATGTCGCGCCGTTCCTGGCATCCGAGCGGATGCTCATCACCGTGGGCTCGGATCACTCGGGGCCGGACGCGACCCTCCCGGAACGGCTGGCCATCGCGGAGGAGCACCTCCCGGGGATGACGGTTCGGATCGGCTCCCTTCCCGATCACCTCGACGCGCAGCCGCCCGACGGCCTGCCCTCGTGGCGCGGCGAGCTCCGCTCGTCGGCCCGAGCGCACCTCCTGCCGAACGTGTACTCGGCCCGCGCCCACCAGAAGCGCGAGCGGGGCCGGGTGGAGGCGTTGGTGGAGCGGTACGCCGAGCCCCTCGCGGCCCTGGTGCCCGGCTTCGACTGGCCGGCCGAGGAGCTGAACCGGGCGTGGACCTTGCTGCTGTGGAACGGGGCGCACGATTCGGCATGCGGGTGCTCGCACGACCAGGTGGCACGCGACGTGGACGCGCGATTCGCGGAGGCGCGCGCGATCGGGGAGGCGGTCATCGGACGGGCGCTCGGAGAGCTGGGTACTGCCGCAGCCCAGGCCGGGACCCTGCGGTTCAACCCGTCGCCGTTCGAGCGCGAGGGCGTGCCGGGCCTGGGATGGCGAGTGGAAACCGCGCCCGCGGCATCACTCGAGGCGGTCGAGCCGGAGGAGCGCGACGGATGGGTGATGGCCGGCGGGATCGCGTTCACCCTGCGAGACGAGCCCGACGTCGGCGACCTGTACAACTTCTGCTACGCGGAGGAGGGCCAACGGGCCCGGATGCCCGCGTGGACGGTGGACCGGGCCGAGGGGTTCGCGGAGGCCGCCTTCGACGAGGGCCTTCACGTTCGGATGCGCCTCGCCCGGAAGGAGGGAGAGTCCGTTCGTCCGGCTGTCGGGCGAGATCGACAACCGGCGGCCCGACCATCGCCTCCGGCTCCACGTCCGGCTGGCCGAGCCGGCCGAAGGCTCGGTGGCCGGGTCGCCCTTCGAGCTCGTCGCGCGGGGCCTCCTGTCCGAGGGCGGCGAGCTGGAAGCTCCCTCGCCCACCTGGCCGGCCCGCCACGTCGTCCTGGCCGGTGGCATCGCCGCGTTCCACGAGGGGGTCTTCGAGTACGAGGTCGCCGAGGGCGAGCTCGCCATCACGCTCCTCCGGTCCGTCGGGACGATCAGCAGGCAGCACCTGGCGACGCGCCCGTTCGCCGCCGGTCCGGACGTGCCGACCCCCGACGCCCAGATGCTCGGGACGACGGTGTTCGAGCTGGCCCTGCAGCGGGGGGCGCGGGCGCTCAGAGCTCATGGAGGAATGGGAACGCTTCGCCCTCCCGCTCATCGAGGTCCCGACGACGGGAGGTGGCTCGCTGCCGGCATCCGGCACGCTCCTCGCCGTGGACGGGGACGCGGTGCTGTCGAACGTTCGTCGGAAGGATGGAGTGCTCGAGGTTCGCCTGTGGAACCCGTCGGCCGAGCGCTCGGCGAACGTGCGGGTGGCCGGGAACGCCGCGACGATCGGACCGGCGAGGATCGAGACCATCCTGGCCGGATAAGCTCGCCGCGATGCGCCAGGATTTCGACGCGATCGTCGTGGGGGGCGGGGCCATGGGAACGGCCGCCGCCCGCTCCCTCACCGAGCGGGGACGGGGCGTCCTCCTTCTGGAGCGGTTCGAGATCGGCCACGCCAGAGGGAGCTCCGGTGGCCCCACCCGGATCTTCCGGGTGTCGTACCACCATCCGGACTACGTGCGCATGGCCCGGCTCGCCCTGGAGGAGTGGCGGGACCTGGAGGCCAAGGCCGGAGAGACCCTGCTCATCACGACGGGCGGCCTGGACGTGGGAGCCGGCGGCAGGGAGACGGCGAACGCGCTGCAGGCCGCCGGCGAGCGCTTCGAGTACGTGAAAGCCGAAGCGGTACGGGAGCGATGGCCAGCCCTCCGGTTCGAGCCGGGCGCGGAGATCTTCCTCCAGGAAGACGGGGGCGTATGCATGGCCGACCGCACCGTGAAGGCCCAGTCCCGCCTGGCCGCCGAGGGCGGGGCCACGATCCTTCAGAACACGAAGGTCGAGCGGGTCACGGCGAACGCGGACGGCGTGGAGGTCGACACGGATGGCACGACATATCGAGCGCCGGTCGCGGTCATCGCCGCGGGGCCGTGGGCCGGGGGACTCCTGGCGGCCGCCGGCCTCCCCCTTCATCTCGTCCCGAGCTTCGAGCAGGTGACCTACTTCGCCCTGGACGAGCCGTCGCCGCTTCCGACCGTCATCGACTGGACGGTGGACCGGGTCCGAACCCCCTACGTCGTCCCCAACCCGGAGGAGCCCGGGCATTTCAAGGTGGCCCTGCACATGTCCGGACCGGCCGTGGACCCCGACGCTCGGTCCTTCGACCCGGATACCGAACGGGAGGCGAAGGTCACCCACTACGTCCGAGGCCGCTTCGCGCGGCACCGGGCTACCGGGGCCACCGACACGTGCCTGTACACGAACACGCCGGACGAGGACTTCGTGCTGGACCGGCGGGGGCCGATAGTGATCGGCTCGCCGTGCAGTGGCCACGGGTTCAAGTTCACGCCGCTCGTCGGTCGAATCCTGGCCGACCTGGCCACGGGAGACCCCCCGCCCATCCCACTCGAGCGGTTCGTCTCGACCAGGCCGTCGCTGGATCTGTAGCGCTACCCGGTCCCGGCCCTGTGCAATCGGCGGATCTGGAACGCCAGCACGATCTCCGTGATGCCCCGGAACAGGGCGGCGAATCCCACCCAGATCAGGATGAGGGTCGCCCTGGCCGGGAAGAGCTGCTGCGATGCCCAGAAGCCCAGCAGGAGCTCCAGGATGCCGGTCACCAGGCCGAGCCACCAGAACTCGTTGACCTCCCTGGTCATCGCGGAGACGATGACGTCCAGGCTGCCCTTCAGCACCAGCAGGAAGCCAAGGAGCGACGCGAGCGCCCAGAAGGCGCTGAACGGCTGGGCGAACGCAAGGAAGCCTCCGAGCACGAACAGGATCCCCAGCGCGATGTGGGCCCACTTCCAGGTTGGGCGCACGATCGCGATCATCCACTCGTTCAGCCCCGCGATGAGGAACACGACGCCGAGCAGCGCCCCGACTGTGGCGAGCGACGTCGTGTCGAACCGCAGCACGATGAGAGCGATGATCAGCCAGGCGATGCCGGTGATGAGGAACAACCACCAGATCCCGGTGATCGCCCCGAACATCGAGGTCTCCTGAGTCCGTCGAGTTCGCATTGGAGCTACCCCCTTCCCCCGGACCCTTCTCGCGCAACCCTAGCGGAGGGTGGGGCACGAAGCACGCATCCGGCCCGGCTTGCGCAGATCTCGTAGCCTGACCGCGTGGGCTCCAGCCTTTCCCCCGAGGACCTGAAGACCAAGGCACACCTCTCACTGCTCGCCTCGATCGTCCGGCGGATGCGGGGCAGGCAATGGAGGATCGTCCCCCACCCCGGCCCGATCAGTGCGGAGCAGCCCTCCGGAGGCAAGTCCGGTGCCCTACGGGCCGCCATCTTCGGTGCGAACGACGGGCTCGTGTCCAGCGTGTCGCTGATCATGGGCGTGGCCGGCGCGGGCGTGTCGAACAAGGTAATCGTCCTGGCCGGTGTGGCAGGGCTCCTCGCCGGCGCGTTCTCCATGGCCGCCGGCGAGTACGTGTCGATGCGGGTGCAGCGGGAGGTGTTCGAGCGGTTGATCCACCTCGAGGCGCACGAGATCGGCTCCGACGCCGAGGCGGAGCGCAAGGAGCTCGCGCTGCTGTACCAACGCAAGGGCATCTCTAAGGACCTCGCCGAACGCCTCGCCGAGGAGCTGATGCGCGACCCGCAGGTGGCGCTCGACACTCACGCCCGGGAGGAGCTCGGCCTGGATCCCCAGGAGGGCCTTGGGTCGCCGTGGGCGGCGGCGGGCTCGTCGTTCGCGACCTTCTCGACCGGCGCCGCGATCCCGCTGGTGCCCTTCCTCTTCGGAAGCGGCAACGCCGCCGTCGCGACCTCCGCCGCGCTCGCCCTGATCGCGCTGTTCGCCATCGGCGCGGGGATGTCGTTCCTCACCGGCCGGCCGTTCTACCTGTCGGGACTTCGCATGATGCTGATCGGAGGAAGCGCCGGCCTCATCACCTTCGGCGTCGGCAAGTTGCTGAACGCGACGACCGGCTTGTAGTCACCTACTCCTCGGCCACCTCGCCCCCCATGCCAACGAGCTGCTCGAGGGAGCTTCGGAGTGCCTCGTACCGGCGATCGCCCAGCTCGCGACGGGCCCGGGCCTCCAGCGCGGCCACCGCCCGGCGGGCCTCGGCCACGTACCGCCGGCCTCGTGCCGTCAACCGGACGACCTTGGCCCTCGCGTCCTCCGCGTCCGGCACGCGTCGGACGTAGCCCCGGTTCTCCAGGTCGTCCACGATCAGCATCATGCCCTGCTTGGTGATCCGGGCCCGGCGGGCGAGCTCGGTCAGGCGGGTCCCCGACCGCCGGTCGATGTTCATGAACAGCGCGGCGTGGGCCGGCCGGGCGTCCGGATATCCTCGCTCCTCCAGGCTGGACAGCAGCTCGGCCGCCAGGGCGCGGTGGCCCTCGAGGAGGAGCCGCACGGTGTCGGGTTCGGCCACGCCTCCATCCTCCCTGCACGACTATGAAGCCGTCAACCCGCTTGACCGTGGGGAGGCGCGATAGCCTCCTTCAATGGCCATCGAGGTTCGCCGGGCCCTGCCCCAGGAATACGAGGAGGCGGGACGGGTGACGGCGCTGGCCTATCGGGAGTTCGTTCGCCCCGAGGACGCCGGCTGGAACGAGTACCTGGATCGGATCGCCGACGTCGGCGGACGGGCGGGACGGACCGTCGTCCTGGTGGCCGAGGAAGGGGGCCGGATCCTGGGCTCGGCCACGCTGGAGCTGGAGGGCCGCACCGAGGAGGGCGAGCCTCCGGTCTCGCGCGACGAGGCTCACCTTCGCATGCTGGGTGTCGATCCGGAGGCCAGGCGCCGGGGCGTCGCTCGGATGTTGATGGACGCCTGCATCGACGAGGCTCGCCGAGCCGGTAAGCGCCGGATGACACTCAACACGACACAACGCATGCGGGCCGCGCAGGCGATGTACGAGGCGCTCGGCTTCGAACGGATGGACGACCGGGTCTTCCCCGACGGCTTCGTCCTGCTCGGCTACGAGAAGCGTCTCGACGCCTAGACGCCGTCTTCCACCTTGGAGACGCCGGGGAGGCGCGCCACCCGCCACAGGACGGCAAGCCCGTCCTCGGTGCCGGGCCAGTGCCGGCGGAGGGCATCGGGGCCGGCCCGGCGCACGACCGACCGGAGGATCAGCGCGACGACGATGGCGTCGTCGGCGTACCCGATCACCGGCAGGAAATCCGGGATCGGGTCAAACGGGAAGGCGAGGTACGCGAACCCCACCCATAATCGGATCCGCACTCCTCGCGGAAGCGTCCTGTCGGCCGCCAGGCGGCGGAGGAGCCGGAATGTGTCCGGCAGCAGGCGAACGGCCTCTTTCGCCAGCGAACCCCTGGGCTTCGCGATCAGAAGGAACACGGCGAGCACGGCCCACGCCACCGCCAGTGCGGCGAGGAGGCCGAGCAGGACCCGCCAGACCACGCCGAACTAGCCCTCGCCCGGGCCGCTCGCCGTTCTGACGACCTCGCCGGTCGACAGGACCACGCCGTCCTCGCACTCTGCTTCCACCAGGCCGCCCCGGAACTGCTGCTCGTACAGCCGGGCGTAGATGCCGCCACGCTCGATGAGCTCCCGGTGCGTGCCTCGCTCGACGACCTTCCCCCGGTCCACCACGAAGATCACGTCGGCGGACAGGATCGTAGACAGCCGGTGGGCGATGGCGACGGTGGTGCGGCCTCGCATCAGCGGGCGGAGCGCCTCCTGCACCAGCCGCTCCGACGTGGTGTCGAGGCTCGACGTGGCTTCGTCCAGGATCAGGATCCGCGGGTCCTTCAGGACCACCCGGGCGATGGCCAGTCGCTGCTTCTCGCCACCGGAGAGCTTGTACCCGCGCTCGCCAACGACGGTGTCGTAGCCCTCCGGCAGCTCCATGATCCGCTCGTGGATGAAGGCGGCCTTCGCCGCGGCCACGAGCTCGTCCTGGGTGGCATCGGGTTTGCCGTACAGGAGGTTCCTGCGGACGGTCGTGTGGAACAGGTAGGTCTCCTGGGTAACCATCCCGATCAGGTCACCGAGGGACTCGAGCTTCAGCTTCCGCACATCGACCCCGTCGATCAGGACCGCACCCTCCTGCACGTCGTAGAACCGCGGGACGAGGTAGGTCATGGTGGTCTTGCCGGCCCCGCTCGGCCCGACGAGGGCCGCGAGCTGCCCAGGCTCGATGTCGAATGTGACGCCTTCCAGGGTCCACTCCCGCCGGGCCCGCTGGCCGTCGCCGAGGTCGGATGGGGAGACCGGCAGGGTGCCCTCTGGCGGCTTCTCGTACCGGAACCAGACGTCGCTGAACTGCACGCGCCCGCGGACCTGCTCGGGCAGCAGAGGGATTGCATCCGGAGCGTCGGCGATCTCGTGGTCCATGTCCAGGTACTCGAAGATCCGGTCGAACAGCGCCATCGAGGTCTGGATGTCGCTCGAGACCTGGAGCATCGAGCCGATGGGGAAGAACAGCCGCGACTGGAGCGTGGTGAACGCGACGATCGTCCCGGCCGTGATCACCGTCGTCGTCGCGCTGCCCGAGAGGACCCAGCCGGCGACGAGGTAAACGAGCGCCGGCGTGATCGAGAAGACCGTCCCGACCACGGCGAAGAACGAGCGGCCGATCATGGTCTGGCGGATCTGGAGGCCGGTGAGCCGTTCGTTCTCGCCCCCGAACCGGTCGATCTCGTGGCGCTGGCGGCCGAAGGCCTTCGACAGCAGGATGCCGGAGACCGACAGGGTCTCCTCGGTGATCGACGTCAGGTCGGCCAGGGACTGCTGCGTGACGGTGGCCACCTTCTGCCGGGCCTTGCCCACCTTGTACGTGAGCCACATGAAGAACGGCAACATGAACAACGACAGCACGGTGAGCTGCCAGGACAGTATGAGCATGGCGATCACCGTGCTGGAGATGACCACGACGTTCGACAGGATGGAGGAGGCGGTATCGGTGACCACCGACTGCACGCCGCCCACGTCGTTCGCCAAGCGCGACTGGATCTCGCCAGTCCGGGTCTCGGTGAAGAACCGGAGCGGCATGAACTGGAGGTGGCGGTACAGCGCATTGCGGAAGTCCTGCATCACACGGAGGCCGACCAGGTTGGCCAGGTAGGTCTGCCCGATCCCGATGATCCCCGAGACGATGGGGATCGCGATCATGAACGACACGTCCCGGTAGAGCGTGTGGAGGTTGGGGCACAACCCGCCGTCGCAGTGCCGCGGTGGGTTCCCGAACAGGGCGTGGTCGAAGATGTGCTTGATCAGGAGCGGGTTCACCACGCCGAGACCAGAGGTCACGACGATGGCCATGCCAACGAGCACCACCTTCCCCCGGTACGGGCGGAAGGTGGAGATCACCCGGCGAACCGTCTGCCTCCTGATGGGACGGCGGTCCTGGTCCGGGGTTGGCGCAGGGAACATGCCGTGGCGACGCATGCTTCTCAGGGTAACCGCCTTCCACGATTCCCTATGCCCCATCGGCTAGCCTTGTGCGGTGCTTCCGTTCTCGGAGTGGGCGCTCCTCGGGCGGATGGCCCTGGCCACGGGCCTGGGCTACGCCATCGGCTTCGAACGTGAGTGGCGGGGCAAGCCCGCCGGGGAGCGCACGTTCGCGCTGATCGCACTGGGGGCGGCGGGGTTCACGGCGATCGGGGTTGAGGGCTTCCCGGCGTCGGCCGAGAAGATCATCGCCGGAGTCGTGACGGGCGTCGGGTTCCTGGGGGCAGGCCTCATCTTCCGAGAGGCCACCGGCGGCATCCTCGGGCTCACCACGGCGGCGTCGGCGTGGGCCGTCGCGGCGGTGGGGGTCCTGGTGGGGTCCGGGGCGTTCGTGGCCGGGATCGCGTCCACCGTCCTCGTGCTGTTCATCCTGGAGCTCAACCGGTTGCCGCTCATCCGCCGGTTCCTCGCGCAACAGCGCCGGGACCGGGAACGAGGGATCGACCAGGACGAGGAAGGCTGAGCTCTCACGGAGGGCCGGCCACGGCCCTGGCCCGGGCGAGCACGGCGTCGAGCATCCCCTGGGTGAGCTTGCCGGTGAACGTGTTCTGCTGGCTCGGGTGGAAGCACCCGAGCAGGGTGTACGGGCCGATCATCATTTCGGTGCCGTGTCCGAACGCTGGGCGGGGGCGCACCCGGTGGCCGAGGGCCGCGAACGCCCGGAGGACGCCGTCCCAGGCGAACGCCCCGAGCGCCACCACGGCGCGGACCTCGTCGAGTGCCTGGAGCTCCCGCACCAGGTAGGGCAGGCAGGTGTCCCGCTCCTTGGGGGTCGGCCGGTTCCCCGGCGGCGCACAGCGGTTCACGGAGGCCAGGCAGACGCCGCTGAGCTCCAGCCCGTCGTCACGCAACAAGGATTCCGGCCGGTTCGACAGTCCCGCTCGATGTAGGGCCCCGAACAGGAAGTCGCCGGAGCGATCGCCGGTGAAGATACGGCCGGTCCTGTTGCCGCCATGCGCCGCGGGAGCCAGGCCCACCACCAGGATGCGAGCGGCCGGGTCGCCGAACCCGGGCACCGGCCTCCCCCAGTACTCCTGGTCCGCGAACCGAGGGGCCTTTTCCCGAGCCACCCGTTCGCGCCACTCGACGAGGCGGGGACAGGCGCGGCACGCCACGATGTCCCTTCGGATCGCGGCCAGGTCTCGCGCGCTCACGCGAGCAACGGGAGCAGGGCGGTTCGGTCGCCCAGGATCGCGCGCTCGTCGTCGCTCACGACGCGTCTGCCCGTCCCCGTCTCGATGAACGTCACGTCGTCCCACTCGAGGGAGGCGGGCGGTTCGATGCCAAGCAGTCCCACCAGGATGTCCCGGACGATCGACGTGCCCTCCGGCGTGATCCACGGCTCTCGGCCGAGCGCGTGTGCCAGGTCGAGCCCGTGCACGGCCATCTCGAGCACCCTCGTGGCCAGGTAGTCGGGAAGGAGGAGCGACGGGCGGAACGTCCGGACGATCCGCCCGGGGTCCTCGCGTCGAGCGGCATCGACCGCCTCTCGCCAACGATGGTCGAACGACCGGGCCAGGGCACGGCCGGTCCCATGCTCATCCGCCACGTCCTGAGCCCGGCGTGAGATGTCGGGAGCGTCGGCCCCCGGGTCGTAGGAGCGGAAATAGGTGACCTCGGTGGCATCGGCGGCCGCCGGTGCCGGCCCGGCGAGATACACGAGGATCCGGTCCACATCCCGCCACACGTGGCCGAGCAGGGCCTTCACGTCCCAAGGGGGGCACCGGGTGGGCTGGCCGAACGCCTCCTCGGGAAGCCCGAGCACGACCTTCGACACGCGGGCACTCTCACCGGCCAACGCGTCCGCCCTCCGGTCCCGCCGGTCCCTCAAGCCCTCGTCCATCGCGGGCCGATGGTAGAGCGCGACAAGGGTGGTTGCCTTTACCCACATCCCGCTGTAGAAGGGACGCTCCGTTCCAGCCCATGGCCGAATCCACTCCCCATGCCCGCCGGGCCTTGCGAGCCCTCCTCGTCGTCGCCGTAGCCAGCGCGGCGCTGGGCCTCGTGCCACTCGTGCCGAGCGGTGCGGCGCCCGAGACGGTGCTCCGTTCCGTCTCCGTCGACGTCCGGTCACTCTTACCGCGAGGCGGCGGTGACGCAGCGGCGCTCACCCCTCACGGTGAGCTCCGCACAACGTCAGCGGTCCGAACCGCTCGCATCCGCGAGTGCGCGCCGATGTGGTTCGACGGGCTGGCCTTCACGTGGGAGCAGACCGGCGGTCGGGCCGTGACCACCGTCGCCGCGGCGAGCCCCGACGGCAGCTCCTTCGGCCACGCGGTCCACATCGACGAGGAGGGAGGGCCGGACCCCGGCTCACCCGAGTACCGGGTCGCCCGCCAGGGCTCCTCGTTCGTCTGGACGGGCGGGTCGCGGTGCGTTCGGTTCTCTATGGATCTGCCGAAGGGCGCCGTCGTATCGAACGTCCGGGTCCTGTTCATCAACAGCTCGGGGACGGCGGGCGGTCCCGGGACCGGGCCGGGGGACGTCGGTCCGGTCGCCGTCGGAGCTCCTGGTGGCCCGTTCGCGCCCTCGGTGGCAGAGGCCCTGACCCGGCGGCCCCGGCATCATCACGCGGGAGCAGTGGGGAGCCGACCCCAAACTGATGAACTGCACCCCGCTCGTGGCCGACTTCCTCAGCACGGCGTTCGTCCATCACACGGCGGGTTCGAATGCGTACACGCAGGCGCAGGCCGACGACGTGGTCCGGGGCATCTACGCGTACCACACGAATGGGCGTGGCTGGTGCGACATCGGCTACAACTTCCTGGTCGATCGGTTCGGTGACGTGTTCGAGGGCCGCTCCGGTGGCGTCACTAACGACGTGATCGGCGCGGCGCAGATGGGGTTCAACACCGGAGCGTTTTCGGTCTCGGTCATGGGCACCTTCGACTACGTCCGCCCTCCGGGACCCGCGGTGGGGGCGCTGGAGCGACTTCTGGCTTGGCGCCTCGACGTCGGCCACGTGAACCCCGCCGCACGGACCGTGATGACCTCGGCCGGGGGCGACACCACGCGGTATCGGGCCGGGACGAAGGTGAAGCTCCACACGATCTCGGGCCATCGGGACACCGGCATCACTGACTGCCCCGGGATCATCCTGTACGCGATGCTCCCCGGCATCCGCTCGCACGTAGCCACCGTGGGCTTGCCGAAGCTGTACAACCCGCGCCTGTCGATCTCGACGATCGTCTCGGGGCAACCGGTGGACATCAGGATCCGGGCGAAGGGCTCGACCTCGATGAGGTGGTCGGTCTCGGTGCTGGACCCATCCGGGAACGCGATCGCCAGCTTCCCCGGCCAGACGGGAGAGGCGCTCGAGCTCGCGTGGCCGGCGACGGGACCCCCGGCCCAGCCGGACGTCCCCGGCGTCTACCAGGTCGTCATCGGGGCGAGCGCGCCGAACGGCGCGCTCGCCCGCCCCGCCACGCTCGCGTTCACGGTCGAGCCGGTCCCCTCGCCCTCCCCATCGCCGACGGTGAGCCCGTCGCCGACCGCGTCGCCGACCGCCTCACCGACCGCCTCGCCGACGGTCTCGCCCACCGCGTCACCCACCGCCTGAACCTCGCCGTTCGGCAAGGACCTCGAGCCCCATCGCCGGGTCGTTGGAGGCCACGGCGTCCACCCCCCAGTCCAGCAAGAAGCCGAACGTCTCCCGGTCGTCCACCGTCCACGTGCCCACCCGCACGCCCGCCTGGTGGGCCCGCTCGACGAAGCCCGGGCCGGCCGGAACGAGCCCCCGGTGCCCGGGGAACGCGAACTCGTGTCCCGCGTCGAGGACGTGGGCCAGAGCGGCCTCCGGATCGACGGCCCGGGTGAACAGGAACCCCGTGGGGAGGTCCGGGGCCAGGCGCTTGGATGCCTCGATCGAGCGCGGGTTGAACGAGATGACCAGGACCGGTCCCTGGAACCCGCTCGCCTCCACCTCGGCCAGGGCCGCCTCCACGATCCCTTCGCGCTCGCCGTCATAGGCCGGCTCTCCTGGGATGTTCTTGATCTCCACGGCCAGGCCACCACGGCCGCTCACGGCGTCCAGCACGTCCCGGAAGGCAGGGATCGGCTCGGGCCGGTCCGGCGTGCCGGCGTTCAGCCGGCGGAGCTCCTCGAGGGTCAGCTCGTGGACCCATCCCGAGCCGTCGGTCGTCCGGGACACGTCGGGGTCGTGGATCACGACCGGGATCCCGTCGGCGGACAGGCGCACGTCCAGCTCCACGACCGGGGCCCCCAGGGCGAGCGCGGCCTGGAAGGAGGAGAGGGTGTTCTCCGGGTGCGTGGAGGACGCGCCGCGGTGGGCCACGACCACCGGGAACGCGCCGGGGTTGAACGAGTGTTCAGCCATTGCTGTGGAAAACCTGCCGGAGTATATTCGGCGCCGCTCGGCCCCTCGCCCGCAGGGCCCGAAACGGTGATCCGCGCGTGGGGGTGGGGCATGGAATGGGTCCGGCAGGCCAGGTGCATCGGGGTCGACCCCGAGCTGTTCTTCCCCGTGGGGTCGACGGGCCCGGCCCTGGCCCAGCAGGAGGCGGCCAAGGCCGTCTGTGCAATGTGCCCGGTCCGCCCCGACTGCCTGCAATGGGCCCTGGCCACCGGCCAGGACGCCGGGGTGTGGGGCGGGACCTCCGAGGAGGAGCGGCGGGCCATGCGCCAGGTGGGCCGGCCCGAGCGCGTGGCGGCCCTGGGCTGATTCGAGTCGCCCGGCCTAAACCCGGCTCGACGGGCACAGATGGTTGACCGGGCAGATCTCGCACTTGGGGTTGCGCGCCGTGCAGACCTTTCGTCCGTGCTCGATCAGGACGTAGGTGAACGGGAACCACCTCTCCCTCGGCACCAGCCGCATCAGGTCGCGCTCGATCTTGTCCGGGTCCTTCTCCGTGCTGAAGCCGAGGCGTTCGGCCAGCCGGCGCACGTGGGTGTCGACCGCGATGCCCTCCACCTTCCCGAAAGCGTTGCCGAGCACGATGTTCGCCGTCTTGCGGGCAACGCCGGGCAGGGTCAGGAGGTCCTCCATGGTGTCGGGGACCTGACCGCCGTAGACCTCGACGATCCGTTGGCAGGCTCCACGGATCGCCCTGGTCTTCTGGTTGAAGAACCCCGTGGGCTTGATGTCGGCCGCGAGCTCCGATTCGGGGGCCCTCAGGTAGTCCTCACACGTCCGGTACTTCTGGAACAACGACTTCGTGACCTGGTTCACGCGCTCGTCCGTGCACTGCGCCGACAGGATCGTGGCGACGAGCATCTCGAGCGGGGTGGAGAAGTTCAGCGCCACCTTGGCGTCGGGATACGTTCCCGACAGGATGCGGATGATCTCCGGAGCACGCTGCTCGATCGGGCTGTCCCGCGTGAGCTTCGACCTCTCCCCCGGCATCTCGCTCACAGCACCCGGTGCCAGATCCTGGTCTCCCACTCCAGGCCCACGGTTCCCGCGTCCTCCTGGAACGGATCCCCCCACCTCTCGGAGGACTCCATCATCTGATCGTGGGATTCCCACTCGGTCAAGGTCGTGACCTCGTTCGGGCTCGCCTCGCTGTTCCAGACCTGTTGGTTGCGAGCGCCGTCCTGCTCGAAGGTCGGATACCACTTCTCACAAGCCGCCCTGAACCGCTCCACGTCGGGTACCGTCACCCGGAACTGCACGAGCACCATGGCATGGCCCTCCTCGTCTCGCAGCCCTCGGCGGTTCGCACTAGACCCACGCGCTTCCGAGCGGAAGCGACCGGGCGAACGATTCGCCCGCCCCGTAGTGTTCCCACTCGCCCGCCGTGTGCAGATGGACCTTCCCCGAGCCCATCACGGTCCATCGCTCTCCGTCGCCGGCGGCCGCCGTGTTCGTATCGATCGCGAACAGCAGCCAGCCCGGTGGGGTCCATCGCACGATCAGGTCGGTCAGCCCGGGGGCGAAGCTGTCGAGCTCGTCCCAGTGGGGACCGAAGTTCGTGTCGCTGAACAGGTCGAGCCCCGGGTGCTCCATCACGGTCTCGTCGATCACCATCGCGTCGCTGTCGGGCGTGGACGGGCCCAGACACGCCACCCCGGCACTGCATCCCGCGTAGGGAACTCCCGCCTTCATCACTCGCAGCAGCTCGGTGAAGAAGGGCGTCTTCGCCAGCTTGGCGGAGAGCTCCTTGGGGTTCCCGCCCGAAAAGAACACGGCAGCTGCGCTCTCCAGCCTTCCCACGAGCTCCGGCCGGGCCGCGTCCTCCCGCGTCTTCAGCGGAACCACCTCGGCTGGGATCCCCGCGGACCGGTAGTGATCGAGGCCCTTGTTCGCCCAGTAGTCGAACATCTCATCGCCCTCGTGGGCCGACGCCGTGGGAAGGATCAACACCGGGCCACCGGGGTTCGCCGATCGCTCCATCAGCCAACGGTCCACCTCCGCCTGCCAGGGCTCGAACTCGCCGGAACCGAGTAGCCCGAACGCGAGCGTCACGCTTTCACTTCCGCCAGCCGGAAGTACTCGCCGTGCATGGCCTCGCGGAAGATGTCTTCCCCGAAAGCCTGGACCATCCCCTCAACCTGGCTCACGTGTGCTTGGATGGCCCGAAGCTTCAGCTCCAAGATGTCGGGTGGGAGGTCGTACTCGATCCCGAGCTCTTCGCGGGGCGTGACCGGCGGCGTTCCTGGCCGGAACACGTTGAAACGGTTGTACACCGGGACCCATCGCTCCGCCCAATCGGGAGTCATCGTGGCATAGAAGAGTTTCGCTCCGGGCTTCGCGACCTCCCCGAACCCTTCGGTGGCCCACCGGGACACGGACTTGTGGGCGGCATGATCGGTCATGCCGTCGGGGCCGAACGTGAGCACGGTGTCGGGCCCGATCTCCTCCATGATCGCCCGAACCTTCGCCGCTCCCTCCTCGGGCAGAGGAGTGTCCATGTCGATGTCCGGCAGATCGAGCCACTGGTGCTCCGTGACGCCCAAGATGTCGAACCCTCGCAACAGCTCCTTCTCGCGGACGTCGCCCATGGTCGCCGATGGCCATCGCTCCTCATCCATCGACCCACCCTCGCCCCGGGTCGCCGTGACGCACACGACGCGGGAGCCGCTTCGAACCGCGCGGGCCATCAGCCCGGCCGTCAGATAGGTCTCGTCGTCCGGATGGGCCCACACCCCCAGGATCGTCCCGAGCTCGTCTGCCACTCGAAGCTCCCTCCCTCCAGTCGTGACACCGGGATCGCCAATCGCGAATCCTAGCCTTCCCGGCCGGAAACGAAGAACGACCCCTTTCGGGGTCGTTCTTCTTCACGGATCCCGCGCATCGGGAGGGGGGAGCGCGGGCTCCGTTAGCTCCTGGGGTCGACGAGCCGCTTCCCCCGGTAGTTGGGAAAGACGATATCGGCGTGCTGCCAGCACCGTTCGGACAGGTTGTAGATGGAGAGCTTCGTGTGGCAGCCGGGACGGGAGCACACCCGGCCATGGTCCTCAGTCCTGGAGGCGGGTGGCAGGTGGCCGGGTCGGGTTCCCTTGGTCATGGGAGCGCTCCTTCGCCCGACCATTCGACGCCGGGGCCTGGGAGGTTCGGACGATCTGGAGGGGCCGGCCCGGCAGGCGGAAGGCGGGCCGGCCCGGCTAGAGGGAGGCCGGGGGGGTCTCCTGCAGCATGGCGTGGACCCGGTGGAGGAGGTCCGCAGGCACCTCGTCGCAGCCGCACTTGGCCCGCAGCATGTCCTTCAGCCGCCGCTGGAACTCCCAGCGGTCGGTGCAGTTTCCGCACGTCCCGAGGTGCTCATGGACCTCGGCGTGCAGGGATGCATCGAGCTCCCCGTCAAGATAGAGCTCGATCTGCGTCAGGACCTGGCGGCAATCAATCGGACACAAGGCCTCTCTCCCTTACCCTTTCCCACAACGCCTTCTCCAGCGCCCTTCTTCCCCGGTGCAGGCGGGACATCACGGTCCCGATGGGGATGCCCAGGATCTCGGCGATCTCCTTGTACGAGAACCCCTCCACGTCGGCAAGCAGCACGGCCAGGCGGAACCCCTCTGGGAGGGCCTCGAGAGCCCTCTGGACGTCCTCGTCGGGCATGCTCCGGATGACCTCGGCCTCGGCCGAGGGCTCAACCCCATTCTCCCCCAGCTTGTCGTACAGGTACCACTCGTCGAGGTCGTCCTCCTGCACCGTCACCGGCTCCCGCTGCTTCTTCCGGTAGGAGTTGATGAACGTGTTCGTGAGGATCCGGTACATCCAGGCCCGCAGGTTCGTGCCCTCCTCGAACCCCGAGAACCCCCGGTAGGCCCGCAGATAGGTCTCCTGGACCAGGTCCTCGGCGTCCGCGGGGTTGCGGGTCATGCGGAGCGCGGCCGAGTACAGGTTGGGCAGGAGCGGGAGGACCTGGCGCTCGAACCGCTCCTTGAGCGCAGGGTCATCGGGCGGCGCCGCCTGGCTACGCGCCATGCGCCCCAGTATCCCCCATCGACTGGCTTGCGACCCCGGGAGGATCCCCCTTGCGTGCTCGGCGCTCGCGACCGCGGGCGGACCGATGGCTGTCACACGGCCCATCCGGTGGCAAGATGGCTGGCATGGCGAACGGCAACGACCGGCGCAACCGGTGGTCCGGGTTCGATCTGGGCGGCGGCTCGGGAGAGCCTCGGCGCCTGCGCACCTCGCCGTGGGTCTGGGTGGTCGGGTTCCTGGTGGTCCTGGTCCTGTTCAACTACTTCGCGGCGCCACGACCGAGCAAGCTCGACTACTCGGACTTCCTGAAGAGGGTGAGCGCGGGGCAGATCGTGGGCACGGTCAAGATCTCATCGACCACGGTCACCGGAACGTACACGGAGGACGGCCAGAAGGTCGAGTTCACCACCGACATCCCGCCGATCCTCCAGGGCACCACCCAGCTCACGGACCAGCTGGACCAGAAGGGAGTTCCGTATACGGGCGTGACGCCGAGCCCACTCTCGAGCTTCCTCATCGGGTGGGTTGTGCCGCTCCTGCTGTTCGGCTTGCTCTGGTTCTTCCTGATCCGAAGGATGAGCGGCGCCCAGACCTCGGCCGCCCTGAACCTGGGCCGCAACAAGGTCCGGATCTACGACCGCAAGGAGATGAAGACGAACTTCTCCGACGTGGCCGGCCTGGACGAGGCGGTGGAGGAGCTCCGCGAGATCGTCGACTTCCTGATGACCCCCAAGAAGTACCAGCGCCTGGGAGGCCGGATCCCCAAGGGCGTGCTGCTGCTCGGGCCTCCCGGGTGCGGCAAGACGCTCCTGGCCCGGGCGGTGGCCGGCGAGGCCAACGTCCCGTTCTTCTTCATGTCGGGCTCGGAGTTCGTCGAGATGTTCGTGGGCCTGGGCGCGGCTCGGGTCCGCGAGCTGTTCAACCAGGCCAAGGAGCGGGCCCCGGCGCTGGTGTTCATCGACGAGCTCGACACGATCGGCAAGGGCCGGGGCGGCGCCCTCGGCGGTTTCGGCGCCCACGACGAGCGGGAGCAGACCCTGAACCAGCTGCTCGTGGAGATGGATGGGTTCGACTCGTCCAAGGGCGTGATCATCATGGCCGCCACGAACCGGCCGGACGTGCTGGACCCGGCGCTCACGCGCCCGGGCCGGTTCGACCGGCAGGTGGTCGTGGACCGCCCGGACCTCCGGGGCCGGGAGGCCATCCTGCGTGTGCACGCACGGGGCGTGGCCCTGGACCCGAACGTGGACCTTCGGGTGCTGGCGTCGCGGACGCCCGGGTTCACCGGAGCGGACCTCGCCAACGTGATCAACGAGGCGGCCCTCCTGGCCGCCCGGCGGGAGAAGAACTCGGTGACGATGGAGGAGCTGGAGGAGGCCATCGACCGGGTCACGGCCGGCCTGGAGCGCAAGAGCCGCATCATGTCGGAGCGTGAGCGCGAGATCGTGGCCAAGCACGAGATGGGGCACGCGCTGGTCGCCCTGGACATGCCGACGGCCGACCCCGTGCACCGGGTCTCGATCATCCCCCGGGGCGCGGCGGCGCTCGGCATGACCATGCAGCGGCCGCTGGAGGACCGGTACCTGCTGACCGAGCCCGAGCTGAAGGACCGCCTGGCCATCCTGCTCGGTGGCCGGACGGCCGAGGAGATCTGCTTCAAGCAGGTCTCGACAGGGGCGCAGAACGACCTCCAGCGGGCCACCGAGATCTCCCGGGCCATGGTGACCGAGTACGGCATGAGCGAGCGCGTCGGGCCGCTGTCCTTCGGCAACGACGGGTTCCGGAGCCCCGAGGGCCGTCTGCTGTTCCCCGGCGCGGCGCAGGAGCTCTCCCCGGAGCTCGCGTCGATCGTCGACGAGGAGGTCAAGCGCCTGGTGGACGAGGCCCACGAGCGCGCCCGTCGGGTGCTCGAGGCCAAGCGCGACCTGCTCAACCGGCTCTCGGACCTGCTGATGGTGATCGAGGTCATCGAGGGGGCGGATCTCCGCCAGTACGTCGACGGCGACAAGCCCATCGCCACGCCCGAGGAGGCCCGGGCCCGTCTGGCGGAGAGCGGCGACGGTCGCCGCGTCCCGTCCGGACCCGACATCATCGGCCAGCCCCAGGCGCAGCCCATCCCCCCGCCGCCCCCGGCCCCGGTCGAGGGCTAGGCCTCGGGCGGCTCGCCCCCGACCAGCAGGTCGAACCGTCCCCGGAACCTGTCCAGGAACCGGTAGTAGTTGCGCTTCGACCACTTGGCCCGCTCGTCCGGCGGGGTGTTGAACCACATCCGATGCTCGTGCCGCTCCACCGGCACCGGCACCACCACCGCCTTCAGGCCGGCCTCCTTCACCCGGAACGAGTACTCGATGTCGGCGGTGCGGTACCACTTGAACTTCTCGTCGAACAGCCCGACGTGCAGAAGGACCTCGCGCCTCATCGCCATGAGGTAGCCCTCGATCGCATCCACCTCAGGACCGTCCGAGGCATCGAAGTTCTGCAGGTCCGTGGTGACGATGCCGAACGGACCGACCACACCCACCGAGGGGTCGGCCAACGCCTCCTCGATGGGGCCGAAGATGTCGCCGACCGGCTCGATCGAGCCGTCCATCACCAGGACGATCCGACCCAGGGACCGCTTCAACCCGGCGTTACGGGCCGCTCCCCAGCCGGTCCCCTCGACGAGAGGGATGACCTCCACCCCTTCACCGAAGGAGGCCGGATCCTGGCCGATCACATCGGCCACGACGTACTGGACGCTCCGGCCCTCCTGGTTGGACCGGAACCCCTCCAGGGCCCGTGCGATGTCCTCCGGCCATCCCTCCAGCACCCAGTGGACGCTGGCGTCGAACGTGGCCGGCTCCCCCAGGGCCGAGGGCACGTCCTGCGGCCGAAGCCGGGCGGGCACTTCCCGGCCGTCACCGGCTGCCCGAACGGCCGATTCCAGGCGGGGGCCGTCCGCCGAGTCGACGACGGTGAACCCCAGGTCCGCGATGCGGTCGCGGAGCGCATCGGCGGCGGCGAAGTCCTTGGCCTTCCGCCGCTCCTCGCGCTCGGCCGCGAGCCGCCGGACCTCCTCGGGGACGTCGCTCACGCCGGGTGCCCCCAGAGGAAGAGGGAGACGGCCACGACCGAGCGGCCTAGACCGGCTCCTTCGACACCGCCCGCAGGCGTCCGGCGACCGCCTCGAGCGTGTGGATGGCGATCGAGGGGTGCTCCTTCAGCAACCCGCGGAAGACCCACTCGGTGATGCCGAGCAACCGGACGTCGGTGATGGCGGTGACGGTTGCCGTCCTCGGCCCGCCGTCGATGAGCGCGATCTCGCCGAAATAGTCGCCGGGGCCCAGGGTGGCCTTCTCCTTGCCCCCGATGGTCACGCGGCACTTCCCCTCGAGGATCAGGAACAGGCCGATCCCGTGCTCACCCTCCCGAGCGATCACGGTCCCGGCCTTGTGCCTGACCTCCTTGGCCGCCTGGGCGATGATGGCGAGCTCCCGCTTGGAGCAGTCGGAGAAGAGCGGGACCTTGGCCAGCAACTCCGTGACGTCGTCCTTCGCCAACCGTCGACCCCCTTCACGCGGCCGGTGAGCACCGCCTGGCCCGAAGTAGGCTCGGATCCTATCGCGATCGGGCCGCACGGCGCGAAGGACGGCCCGGCCATAGGATGAGCGCGTGACCGAGGGCCGTCGTTTCGCCGCGATCGTGGTGCTGTTCCTGCTTGGCTTCGCCATGGTGGCGCTGGCGGACGCCCTCGATGCGTACTGGCCGCTCTTCGTCACCCCGCTGCCGTACGCGGTCATCCCCTGGCTCGTCGTCCACGCCGACGACCGGGACTGACCACCGTCTGCAGGGCCGATCGACCGCCCTTGAGACCGTTGTCGCTGGTCGTTACCCTGCAGGGCCTCATGGCCGAACGATTCAGCTGCCCCTCCTGCGGGCACGAGAACGAGGCCGGCCAGCGCTTCTGCGGCTCCTGCGGCGGCCGGCTCGTGCTCACCTGCGAGGTCTGCGGGGGGGCCAACCCGCTCGACTCGAGGTTCTGCGGGAACTGCGGTGCGGACCTACTCGCATCGACGGCCTCGGAGCTGTCGGGAGAGGAGCGGCGTGTGATCACCGTCCTCTTCGCCGACCTCGTGGGGTTCACCTCGCGCGCCGAGCGGCTCGATCCAGAGGACGTCCGGGCGATCCTCACCCCGTATTACGCCCGGCTTCGTCAGGAGATCGAGGCGTTCGGCGGGACCGTGGAGAAGTTCATCGGTGATGCCGTGATGGCGGTGTTCGGCGCCCCGGTGGCATACGGTGACGACCCCGAGAGGGCCGTACGCGCCGCTCTCCGGATCCGCGACACCGTCGGCGAGATGAACGCGGCCGATCCGGGACTCGAGCTTCAGCTGCGGATCGCCGTCAACACCGGGCGAGGCGATCGTCGCCCTCGGCGCGAGGCCCCGCGATGGAGAAGCGATGGTCGCGGGCGATGTCGTCAACACGGCCGCGCGGCTGCAGACCGCGGCGCCGGTGGACACGGATCCTCGTCGGGGAGGAGACCTTCCGGAGCACAAGGTCCACGGTCGAGTACGAGCAGGTCGAGCCGATCGCCGCCAAGGGCAAGCAGGCTCCCGTCCTGGCGTGGCGAGCGCTTGCGGCGGCTCGCGCGCCCGGTGAGCGCAGGGCCTTGGGCGTCCCGATGATCGGTCGAGAGGACGCGCTCTCGGCCGCTCCGCGAGATCTGGGAGCACGTCGTCGTCCACAGGTATCCGCACATCGTCACGGTCTTCGGCCCCGCCGGGGGTCGGGAAGTCCCGGCTCTCAACCGAGTTCGCCGCGGCGGTTGCGGCCAGCGGAGGGCAGACGATCAGGGGACGGTCGCTCCCCTACGGCGAGAGCGGCGCCTACGGAGCCTTCGCCCAACAGGTCAAGCAGGTGGCCGGCATCTTCGACAACGACCCGGCTTCCGCGGCGTGGGAGAAGCTCCATAAGTCCGTCGAGGCGTTCGTCGGGCCGCAGGAGGCAGACCAGGTTGCCTCGCACATCGCGACGTTGCTCGGCCTCGATGCGAACGGCGGAGCTGCCGCCGATCGCCACATGCTCTTCCTCTCCGCGAGACGGCTCGTGGAAGCCATCGCGAACCAGCTACCGACCTTGCTCCTCTTCGAGGACCTGCACTGGGCCGACCCCAGCCTCCTCGATCTCCTGGAGCTCCTTGCGTCCCGCATCCGAGAGACGCCCTTGCTCATCCTGGCACTGGCCCGACCCGACCTCGTTGCCGACCGGCCGGGCTGGGGTGCCGGACTTCCCGCGTACACCTCGATGCCGCTCGAGCCGCTTGGGGAAGAGGACTCGAGGGACCTGGCCCGCCGGCTCCTCGCCCGCGCGTCCAGCGAGACCACGGGGCCGGTCGCGGCCGAGCTGGCCGAGGCAGGTGAGGGGAACCCCTTGTTCATCGAGGAGCTGGTCGCCTCGCTCGCCGAACGAGCAACGCCCGATACGCAGGAGCTTCCCACGAGCATCCGGGGGATCGTCGCCGCTCGCCTCGACGCCCTTCCCCGCGCAGAGCGGTCCCTCCTGCTTCACGCGTCGGTGGTCGGCAAGATCTTCTGGAGCGGCGCGCTGGCGCGTTTCAGCCAGTTCGAGGACCGGCTGCCCCTGTTACTCGATTCGCTGGAGGGGCGAGATCTCATCCGGCGCGAGCCGGTCTCCCGGTTCCAGGGACAGCAGCAATTCAGGTTCAAGCACATGCTGATCCGTGATGTCGCATACGCCACCCTGCCGCGGGCCAGGCGACGCGAGGCCCATGCTTCGGTCGCGGCGTTTCTCGAGGAGGTATCGGCGGAGCGAGAATCCCCGGCGACCCTCGGCTACCACTGGCGTGAGGCCGGCGAGAACGAGCGAGCCGTCGAGTCCCTGCTCGCCGCCGCCGAGCAGGCCAGTCGGGGGTGGGCCAAGGAGGAAGCCATCAGGCTCTACAAGGAGGCGTTCGAACTCGTCCCGTCCGAGGACGAAGCGCGACGCCGCACGATCCGCATCCGATGGGCCGTCGCCGACCAGATGCTTTATCACGTGCCGGATGCGGAACGCCTCGCCCGGACCCAGGATCAGCCGAGCGAGGAGTAGGCTGAATCAGAGCGGGAAGTCGTCCGGCGTGACGTCGCCGCCTATCTCGTACACCTCATTGACGACGTGATTTCCGAGAAGCTCGGCATGCGCGCGGACCATCTCCTCGCTCGGGGCCACGTAGACGCAGTAGGACTTCAGCGTCCCCTTCTTGTCCATGACCACGTGGCTGTGCTCCCAGACGATCTCGGGGAATTTCTCTGCGGCGATGCGCTTCGATCTCCGGCCGATCTCGGGCATCTCCTCTTGCCCGACGTCGTATGTCCGATCGATCAGGTACTTGGGCATCTTGACTCGCCCCTTCCGCAAGGTCGTCGCTCTCGGCGATTCTATACCGAGTGGTCACGGAGCCGATGGGCCAGTGCGATTCGGCCCGCCGCCGTTGGCCCTACGGGAGTAGCATGCACAAGAGAAGGGGAAGGAGGTCACCATGTATGACGTGGAGGACCCCAGGAGGGAGGGGTACACCTCGCCGTGGGGCGGCGCGCCGGAGGCGCCCAGCGAGCCGGCGCCACCGCCGGCGCCCAGCGAGCCGGCGCCAGCGCCTGCGCCGTCCGCAGAGCCACCTCGGGAGAACGCCTGGGAACCCGTCGACCGGATCGCGGAGCGGGCGGGAGAGGTGGTCGGGACGGCCGCGGCCGAGGCCAAGAAGGTCGTGCGGAAGGCAGCCACGACGGGGAAGAAGGTCACTACGCGGGCGCGCTCGACGGCGAAGAAGGCCGTCCGCAAGGCGCGGACCACCGCGAAGAAGGCCACCACAAGGGGCAAGAAGGCCGCGACACGCGGGGGCAAGACCCGCAAGAAGGTGACCAGGCGGGCCAGATCCACCGGCACGAAGGCCACCACCCGGGCCAGAGCCGGGGCCAAGAAGGTCACCAGACGGGCTCGCTCGACCGGGAAGAAGGCCACCACCCGAGCCAGGGCCGGGGCCAAGAAGGTCACCAGACGGGCTCGCTCGACCGGCAAGAAGGCCACCACCCGGGCCAGAGCCGGGGCCAAGAAGGTCACCAGACGGGCTCGCTCGACCGGCAAGAAGGCCACCACCCGGGCCAGAGCCGGGGCCAAGAAGCGCACCGCCCGGCCGGAAGACCACTGGCCGAAAGTCGACGACCCGTAGGAAGTCGGCGGGTCGGCGGTAGAGCGGCCTGAGAAAATCGTGAGCGGCCCGCCGAAGGCGGGCCGCTCACCCTTGTCGCGGGGACGGGATTTGAACCCGTGACCTCTGGGTTATGAGCCCAGCGAGCTACCGGACTGCTCCACCCCGCAGACCGATGCTAGCAACCCCCGCACTGGGCGCCAAGCCCTTTCGCGCGCGGCGAGACCTCCAACCTTCACACATCGTTAACTCGGCGGAGGCTTCGCCCCTGACCCCGGCCGGTACTCTCGGAGACATGGACCGACCGATCGGCATCCCCACCAACCTGACCGACGAGTCGCCCCGGAGGGCCGTGCTCGCGCTCGTCGCTCACGACGAGAAGAAGGACGACCTCCTGCGCCTGGTCAAGCGGTATCGCTCCAGCCTGGCCCGGCTGCACCTGTTGGCCACGTCCCACACCGGGACCCTCCTCTCCGAGGAGCTGGGCCTTCCCGTCGAGCGCTTCCGGAGCGGCCCCGAAGGCGGCGACATGCAGATCGGCGCGCGGATCGTCCAGGGCGACGTGGACGCGGTCGTGTTCCTCCGCGATCCCCTCACAGCTCATCCCCACGAGCCGGACATCCAGGCGCTCCTCAAGGTCTGCGACGTCCACGGGGTCCCGGTGGCCACCAACCTCGCATCGGCCGAGATCCTGCTCCGGTCGCTGTCGCAGGCCATCTGGTGGGGCCGGGACGCCGCGGCCGCATCCCACGCGTAGGACTCCGGGCCACCCTTCGGAGGCTCAGCCGGACGGGCTCGGTGTGGGCGAAGCCGGCGATGGGGTTGGCGAGGCCGGCGATGGTGTCGGCGACGGCGAAGGCGACGGCGAGCCCGTCGCGCTCCTCGAGGCCAGCTGCTCGGCCCGGCGGATGGCCGCCTGGGCCGCGTTCACCTCGGCCTGGTAGGTCGCGAGGTTGCCGGCCTTGAGCGCCGCGTCGGCCGCGGCGAAGTGGTTCAGGGCCTGTTGCAGAAGCTGCGCGATCTGCCGCTGGACGTTTCCACCTGGCGTCGGCCCGCCGCCGCTCGGCGGCGGGATGACCGTCGCGCCGAACGAGTCGTTCAGGGCCTGGGTCAGCGTGCTGCCCAAACCGACGTCCCCACCGTTCGCCACCAGGACCCGCTTGAGCTCAGGGATGGAGGTCTGCTGCGCCGACCGAACGTACACCGGCTGGACGTAGAGGAGGCCGTTCGCGATCGGGATGATCAGGAAATCCCCGAACTTGATCTCCGAGCCGGTGCTGCCGAACAGGGTCTGGTCGGCAGAGAACCTCGGGTCCTGGCGCATCCTGGCGAACACCTGCGACGGCCCGTCCACGTTCTGGCCGGGCGGGAACTCGTACGCGACGATCTTCCCGTAGTCCGGACCGGCGTCGGACTTGGCCGCCATCCACGCCACCACGTTCTGACGCCCCTCCGGGTTGAACGGCAGGACCAGCACGAACGATTCCTGCGCCTCGCCGGGCAGGCGCATGAGCAGGTAGTACGGACGAATCGGGACGTTCACGTTGCTGCCGGTGTTCGCAGGGATCGTGGGGTCGAATGGAATCTGCCAGAAGTCCTGCTTCTGGTAGAAGACGCTCGCCTCCGTGACGTGATAGTTGGCGAACTGGGAAGCCTGCACCTGGAACAGGTTCTCCGGGTAGCGGAAGTGGGCGGCCAGCTCCGGAGGGGCCTGGTCGATCGGCGTGAACAGCTCGGGGAAGGCGTTCTCCCACACCTTGATGATCGGGTCCGTCGTGTCGGCGACGTAATAGGTCATCGTGCCGTCGTAGGCGTCCACGACCACCTTGACCGAGTTGCGGATGTAGTTCGCCGTCCCGTGCAGCCCGCTCTGGCCCGCGTCGACCGGCGTGGCCTGGTCCAGGGCGACCTCCTGTGAGTACGGATACCCGCTGGTCGACGTGTAGGCGTCCCAGATCCATTTCACCCGGCCGTCGACGATGGCCGCATACGGATCGGAGTCGAACGTGAGGAACGGCGCGGCCTTGGGCACCCGGTCCTGGATGTCCCGGAAGATCAGGATCCGCGAGTTGTCCTGGATGAGCCCGGAGATCAGCAGGTTGACGTCGCGGAACCGCCAGGCGAACAGGGACCGCTTGAGGAGTCCGCCGATGGGGATGCCGCCCTTCCCCTCGTAGGTGCTGGAGATCTGCTGGCTGCTGCCCTCGGTCGCCGCGTAGTCCAGCTCCTGGGTCCCGGTGTTCGTCACGACGAACGGGGCGGCGGCCCTGTTCTCCCCGTAGTAGATCCGGGGCTGCACGTCGAGGGGCGGTTGGCCCACCGGGGGGATGTCCGACAGCGTGAACTGCGGCGCGCCCTCGGCGGTGGCCGTGTTCACGGGGGCCGCGACGGCGCCGAAGCCATGGGTGTACACGAGGTGCTTGTTCTGCCAGGTGGCGCCGCCGCCGGGGATCGTGTCCTGGTTCACCTCACGGGCCGACAGCATGACCACCCGTCGTTGGCCGTTCAGGTCGTACCGGTCGACGTCCACGTCCTGGAACACGTAGTACTGGCGGATCCGTTGGAGGGACTCGAAGTTCTCCCGAAGGATGTCGGGCCGCCACAGCCGGATGTTGGACACGGTGGCCGCGTTCGCCTCCACCTGCTGCGGGGTCACGGTGGCCGCGACCGTGTGTTGTTGCGCCTGGATCGTGTCCAGGCCGAACGCCGCGCGGGTGGCCGCGATGTTGCGGTCGATGTACGGGCGCTCGCGTTGGAGCTCCTGCGGCCCCACCTGGAACCGCTGGACGAACGCCGGATACGCGGCGCCGGCGGTGATCGACACCAGTGCCAGGAGGCCGAGGGCGATGACCGGGATGGCCCACCCCCGCATCCGGATGTTCACCAGGAACAGGATCGCGCACGCGACGGCGATGAACGTCAGGATGCGAAGCGCCGGAAGCTGCGCCTTCACATCGGTGAACGAGGCGCCTTCCACCACGCCCCGTCGCGAGGTCAGCAGGTCGAACGTTCCGAGGTAGTACCCCCACGCCTTCGTCAGCACGATCAGCCCGAGCAGGACCGACAGGTGCGCCTTGACCTGCGGCGTGACCTTCTCGGTGAACGCGGGGGCCTGGGGCCTGATCCCGCCCCACAGGTAGTGGGCGACGGCCGTGATGAACGTGATCCCGACGAAGGAGGAGAACAGCCATCCCTGGACGAACTCCAGCCACGGGAGGCCGAAGACGTAGAACGCCGGATCCCGGTGGAACAGTGGGTCCGTCGAGCCGAACGTGACGCCGGAGGAGTTGCGCCACAACAGGAACGTCTTCCACTGGGTGGTCACGCCCAGGCCGACGAACAGGGCGATGACGCCCGCGATCACCGGGAGCAGCCACCAGGCGTACGGCTCGAACGCCAGCCGGTAGCGCTCGATCACCTCCTGCTCGGGGCCGATGGCCCGGTAGCTCGGGGTGAGGAGCCGGACGATCAGAAGGTTGGCGTACAGGATGGCGAAGAAGGCGGCCCCGAAGATCAGCCCCAAGGCGACCTTGGTCCGAAGGACCGTCCAGAAGACCTGGCTGAAGCCGACCTCTCGGAACCACAACAGGTCCACGAAGAACCCGGAAAGCGCGGTGAGGCCCACCAGGAGCAGCACGATCGCGACCCCGACGATGATCAGCCACCGTCGGCCGCGACCGCCTTGCATGACGCGCGCCACACCCGACCTTTCCGCTCCGGGAACGCGTCAGACTATCACCGAGGCTCCTCCCGGGCGGGCGCGATCACGGTCCTCGTTCCAGGTAGTCCACCGCATCCTGGAACGATGCGACCGGCACGAGGTCCATCCCATCGCCTCCCGCCGATCTCGCCGCGGTGAGGTTGCCTTCGGGGACGAGGAACACCGACGCTCCGGCATGCTCCGCGGCCACGACCTTCTCCTCGATGCCGCCGATCGGGTAGACCGTGCCGTCCAACCCGATCTGTCCCGTACCGGCGATGGTCCGGCCGGCGGTCAGGTCGCCCGGGGTGAGGAGGTCGTACAGCCCGAGGGCCCACATCAGCCCGGCCGACGGACCCCCGACGTCGCCGCTCTCGATCCGCACGCCGAACGGGAAGTTCGAGATGAGCGACACCCCGACCAGCGGCTCGTTCTTCACGCCACAGGGCGCTCGAACCAGGTCGACCTTCTGCCGCTCCCCGCCCGCCCGGATGTCGAACGTGAGCGTCGATCCTGAGGGCGCGGATTCGATGAGCCTGCTGGCTTGGGCCGCGCCGCCGATCGCCTTGCCGTCGATCGCCTGGATCAGGTCACCGGGGTACAGCACCCCGTCGGCCGCGCAGCCCGCGACCACGCCCTCGACCAGCGCCCCGGGGCGGTGCTCCTTGGGGTAGCCGGTGAGATCCGACAGCGCCACGTGAGGTCGCGTCGAGCTTGCTCTGGTCCATCTCCGAGATGGCCCGCTGGTGCTCCTCGGTCTGGGTCTCGCCAGGCGAGAACAGGTCCTTCCTGGGCACGACGGCCTGGTCCGGATCGAGCCAGGCGAGGAGCGCACCGAGCCCCGTGAGCTGCCGGAACCGCACCGAGGTCATCACGAAGCGCCCGGACGATGCGTACTCCGGGTGCCCGCTCACCCGGATGAGCGGCTCGACCTCCCTGGCCGGGCCGGGCCCGAGCGAATACAGCGGGAGCCACACCGTCCCCGAGAGGACGAACGCGGCGGCCAGCGCCAGGATCAGGCCGATCTTGATGAGGCGCTTTGCGGCCGGCATCGGCTTCCCATGCTACGGGCGCCGCATGCGCGCGAGGGGGAACCGGAGGGTCTACGCTCTCGTCGGAAGGTCGCTGATGAACCCCGTGGCCATCATCGGAATCGCCCTCGGCGTGGGCCTGATCGCCTACGCGCTGTCGCTCCGCAGCGACGACGACCTGCTTCTCGCCGAGCGAGTCGGGCCGGATCGTCCCAAGACGGGAAGGCGCCGGCGTGAAGAAGAACCGCGGGCCGTGGGGTTCGGGCCCGGCGAGGATGCGGCTCCCGCCGACTCGTTCGCCTACGTGCCGGTGATCACGACCCCGGCCACCCTTCGCACCCGGCTCATGGGTCTCGGCGGCCTGATCATGTTGGTGGTGATGTCCGCGGCGGTCCTGGCCCTGGCCATCTACCAGGCCGGGCACGTCATCAACCAGACCCTGGCGCGGTTCCTGGGCAAGTGATACCGGTCAGCGCCGCCTGACCAGCTGGAACGAGCTTCGATACTCATCCAGGTGGTCAAGCATGGCCCCCGCTCCCAGGGCGACCGTCTCGAGCGGCCGCTCCGTGAGGTGCACGGGGACCTCGCACTCCTGCGCGATGAGCAGGTCCATCCCCCGGAGGAGACCGCCCCCTCCGGTCAGGAACATGCCGGTCTCCAGGACGTCGTGGGTGAGCTCTGGCGGGGCCTCCGCCAGGGTTTGTCGCGCCGCGTCCACGATGGTCTGGACCGGCTCGGCCATGGCCTGGCGGATCTCGTCCTCGGTGACTCGAACCTTCCTCGGCGCGCCGCTCGCGATCTCCCGGCCGGTGACCACGGCGGACCGCCGGTCCGGCGTGGGGAAAGCCGCCCCGATGGCCACCTTCAGCTCCTCGGCCGCCCGCTCCCCGATGGCCACGCCGTACCGCGCGCGGAAGTGGTCCCGGATGGCCGCGTCCATGTCGAACCCACCGGTCCGAACGGAGCGGCCGCTCACGACGCCGCCCATCGAGACCACGGCCATCTCGGTGGTCCCGCCCCCGATGTCGATGATGAGGTTGCCGACTGGCTCGTGGATCGGCAGCCCGGCCCCGATGGCCGCGGCCAAGCCCTCCTCGACCAGCACGGGGTTGCGTCCGCCGGCGAACCGAACAGCCTCCCGGACGGCTCGAAGCTCGACCGGGCTGCTCTCGGAGGAGACCGAGACCACGACCCGCGGCTTGGGGAACCTCGGCACGCCGATCTTTCTGAGCACGAGCGCGATCATCTGCTGCGTCATGTCGAACTCCGTCATGACCCCGTGGCGGAGGGGCCGCACGACCGACCGATTCCCGGAGGGCCCCCCGAGCATCTGCCAGGCTTCGGCTCCCGCGAACTCGACCTTCCCCGTGGATCCGTTCAAGGCGATGACGGTCGGCTCGTTGAACACGATCCCCTCGCCTTGCCGGTACACGAGCGTGTTGGCCGTCCCGAGGTCGATCGCGATCTCGCGTGCCACTAGCTCCCCATCACCCAGTGGGACTCGCCCTGGGCCAGGTGCTCCTTCTTCCAGATGGGAACGTCTTCCTTCAGCCGCTCGATGCCGTACCGGCAGGCGTCGAAGGCCTCCGCACGGTGGGGAGCCGAGCACGCCACGACGACCGAGGCCTCTCCGATCGCCAGGTCGCCGGTGCGGTGAAGGAGCGCCACCTTGCGGACCGGCCACTTCTCGAGCATCTCCCCGCCGATCTCTTCCAGGCGCTTGGCGGCCAGCTCCTCCCAGGCCTCGTACGTGAGGCCGGTGACCGAGCCCGCAGCGGAGTGGTCGCGAACGGTTCCCACGAACACGCAGGTGCCGCCGGCGCTCGGATCGGCCACGAAGCCCGCCGCCTCATCGGCGCCGATCGGTTCGGTCGTGATCCGGATCAACTGTCGGTCTGGCACGGCCCCATTGTAGGGAGGCACGGAACGACGCCACCGGGCAGCGTAACGGAAGCGCCCACCTACAATGGTCCGCATGGACGAACCACGCGAGCCGCAGCCGAATCCGTTCGCACCTGGCGCCGACTGGGCGGATGCTCCCCTGCTCCGCGAGATCCAGCGCGTCCTGCTGTCCTCGACCGGGCCTGTCAACTGGGAGCTTGCTCGCCAGATCGGCATCGCCTCGGCATCGTGGAGCGGCGAGGACCCGGCACCAACCGATGACGATCGACGGGCCTTCGAGGAGGCCGTCCGCGTCGCCGAGCTGAAGGTCCAGGCGTACACGGGCCTCGAGCCCCCACACGATCTCCCCGGGTCGATCCCGTTCGCCGGGCCCAGTGGGTCCAGGCCAACATCGACGGGCTGAAGGCGCTCGTCGAGCCGGCCGCGGCGAAGCTCGCCGAGGCCGTGGAGCAGGGCGCAGGGCGAGGCGGCCCCCGCGGAGGCCACAGGGTTCGCCCAGCAGATGCTTCGACAGCTCTCGCCGCTCCTGCTCGGGGCCCAGGTGGGGTCGGTCCTCGGATACCTCGCGCAGCACGTGCTGGGGCAATACGACATCGCCGTCCCCCGCTCCGACACCCCCGCGCTCCTGTTCGTGGTTCCCAACATCGCCGCCTTCGAGCGGGACTGGAGCCTGCAGCCCACGGAGTTCCGCACGTGGGTGGCGCTCCACGAGGTCACGCACCGGTTCGAGTTCGCCCGGCCGTGGGCCCTCGGCCGGTTCCGCTCGCTGCTCGAGGACTTCCTCTCGACCCTGGAGCTGGACGTCACCGGCCTGCAGGCCCGCCTGGAGTCGCTCGACATGTCCGACCCGCAGGCCATGCAGGAGATGCTCCAGGGCGAGGAGGGCCTGTTCGGCGCGGTGCTCGACCCGGAGCAGCGGCTGAAGCTCGGGCAGGATCCAGGCATTCATGGCCTCGGCCGAGGGCTACGGCGACCACGTGACGCACGCGATCGGAGGGGAGCTGCTCCCCTCGTACGGCCGGATCGAGGAGGCCATGCGGCGGTACCGCGAGACCGAACAGGGAGACCCGGTCTTCGAGCGGCTCCTGGGGATCGAGATGAAGCGCGAGCAGTACCGGCTGGGCAGGCGGTTCTGCGACGCGGTCGTCGGAGCTCACCGACGAGCGGACGCTGGCCCGGATGTGGGACTCGGCCGACTCGCTCCCCTCGCTCCCCGAGCTCGAGGAGCCACGCCTGTGGCTGGCCAGGATCTGACCGGGACCGCGCGCCCCGCCCGCTGAGCTCCGATATCCTTTCCGCCCGATGACCGTCGGAGAGCTCGTCTTCGCGAGCGTCGTGGACCAGCGGGTCTACGACCTGCAGGGCGAGCGCGGATCCAACGGCGTCTATCTCCTGGGCGTCCCGGACGGGCGCTTCCCTTCGTGCTGTACCGGGCGTGGAAGATCGGGACCGGCATGGTCACCGAGGAGCGTCGGACTTCTACGGGCCGTCGGGGCGCCTCATCTACCGATGGGGCCCCGTGGTCCGCCGGATGCTCGGCCAGATGGACCTGACGGAGGAGCGTCGACCTCGTCGAGGACGCGCAGTTCGACGAGACCGGCATGTACGTCGTCTCGTTCGTCGTCGACGACGAGATCGTGGGCGAGATCGAATGCCCGGTGTTCGTCCAGCCGGCTCCGACCAAGCTGCCGAAGGAGGTCGAGGACGGCCTGCGAGGCTCCGACGTCATCTGGGTTGGGACTTGAGTCAGAACGGCGAAGTCGAACGCGGTCCCAGTGTGGTTCGTGTACCGGAACGGCAGGATCTACGTGCTGTCGAAGACGGAGCCGGGGCCGGAGGAGCAGACCGTCCCCGGCATCCCCGGGGCGTCCGACGTCATCGTGGTGACCCGGTACAAGGCCACGAACCCGGAGCGACGAGGCCGCGACGCCGCGCTGCGGGAGTTCCACGCCACGGTGCGGACGCTGGAGGGCCCGGAGTGGGAGGAGGCCGCCAAGCTCCTGGTGGACCGGCGCCGGAGCCGGGCGGGGCCGCCCGGCCGAGTGGATCCAGCGGTGGCGCGGCTCGTGCGCGATCGCCGAGCTCACGCCGGTCATCCCGATGTGAGGTAGGGGCCGGCGGCGGCTTCGCCGCCGCCGGCCCCTCACCCAAGACCACAGTCCCGCTACGGGACAGACGGCGTGAGCGTCGGGCAGTTGGGCGCCGTCGCCCCGTTCGGTCCGCGCAGTTGATCCGGCCGTCGGGGAACGCCGGCACGAACGGGCTGAGCGGCGAATTCAGCGAGATGTAGTCGGCCAGCGACCTGGTCCATGATGTCCTGGGTCGTCACCGCGGCTGAAGAAGTTCGGGTAGCCGTCGCCGCCGGTCGCCATGAAGTCGTTCTCGGCGATCGTGTAGGTCGACGCCGCGGTCAGGTCGACGGCGGCGCCGTGCAGCTCCCGTCCGCGGCCTGCCGCACCGCGCCGGTCACCCGGCTGCCCGCCGGCAGCTGCGATATCGTAGGTGAAGCACAGCCCGGAGACCTGCGGGAAGCGCCCGTTCGACGGCCGGCATCGCGAGACGCCGTTCTCCAGCATCGTCTTCAGCTCGGCGCCGTTCACCGTCAGCGTCGACCACGACGTTGCCGAACGGCAGCACCGCCAGCACCTGGCCGCGCGTGATCGGGAACGGCGGCGGCGTGTAGGCCGGGCAGAAGTCGCTCGGGTTGTCGGTCGTCGGGCAGGTCAGGTCGGCGCGCAGGCCGCCCGAGTTGGTGATCGCGAACTCGACCCGATCGAGCTGTACGTCGTCCGCATCGCGTCGGTGGTCGACGTTGCCGACCAGCGACTCGCACAGTGCGGCCGTCGCCGTCGCCGCAGGCGTCGGCCCGCGGGATGAACTCGGTCGAGCTGCCGATCACCGTGCCGAGGATCGGCGCGAGCTGGGCGTTCAGGTCGTCGATCCTGGCCTGGATGGCCGGATCGGGCGTCACGCCGATGTCCCACGGCTTGTGGAAGTCGGCCGTCTTGTAGACGACCGCCTTGGTCTGCGTGTCGACGACCAGGCGGACGCGGGTGAAGCGGATGCCCTTGCTGCGGTTCTCGGTCACCAGCACGCCGTTCGGGCGCGTCGGTCAGCACCTGGAAGTCGGTGTGGTCGCCGATGACGGCATCCACGCCGGTCGACGCTGTCGGCCAGGTCGATCACGGGCCCGGTCGGATCGGTCAGCGTGCCGGCCGTCGCGCCTTCGTGGCCGACCGCGACGATCGTCGTTGACTGCCCTTGCGCCGCAGCCTGGCCGCCTCGGCCTTGACCGCCGTCGAGCGAGTCGGTCGACGTGGAACGGGTCGAGGCTGCCGGGGAAGATCAGCGTCGGCAGGTCGTCGTTCGAGAAGCCGACGACGCCGACCTTGACGCCGTCGAACGTGTCGAAGACCGTCGACGGCTTCCACTCGGCCGGCGTCTTCCCGTTGCGCGTCGACGACGTTCGCCGACACGAACGGGAAGTTCGCCAGCGGGATCAGCGTGTTGCGCAGGTAGGCCTGGCCCTTGTCGAAGTTGTGGTTGCCCAGCCCGTCGGCGTCGAAGCCCATCATGTTCATGATCTCGATCGTCGGCGTGTCGCCGAAGAAGCTCGAGATCGGCGGCGTCGCCCCGACCGAGTCGCCGCCGGCCACCGTGATCGAGCCGCCCGGCGCCTCGGCGCGGTAGACGTCGAACCACGGCTTCAGGAAGGCCGAGCCGCCGATCGCGAAGGTCGGGTTGGTCGCGCCGGCGCCGTGACGTTATCGGCCGCCTCGGACAGCGGGACGAGCTGGCCGTGGTAGTCGCTGATATCGAGGATCGTGACCTCCTTGTAGCTGCCCGGGCCGTCGGGATCAGGTCGTACAGGATCCTGCCGCGCGCGTTCTGCGGGCCCGGGATGTCCATCAGGAAGGCGAGCGTCGGAGCGAGGTCGATCGCGCGCACGCCGGCGACGGGATCCTGCTGGCGGATGCCCGGGCCGGCGGCCACGAACGTGCGCGTGCATGTTGACGTTGTGCGCCAGGTCGACCAGGTCCGGCAGGTAGCCGTGCTGGCCGAAGAACTGCGAGAACGCGATCGTCTGGCCCGGCGTCGCCGCGTCGAACTGGTACGGCGGCCGGAGGACGACCACCACATCGCCGCTGCGGTTCGGATGCAGCGAGTCGCTGCCGTCGACGTTGCGCAGCTCCTCCTTCTTCATGATCGCTCAGCACGACCTGCTTGCCCGGGTTGGCCGGGTCGGTCAGGTTCTGGAAGGCGTCGACGATCGGCCGTGCGGACCTGCGTCGTAGGTCGGTCGCCGGCCGGCAGCGTCGGTGTTGACGTAGATCTGGGCCGTGCCGCCGGCCCAGCAGGCCTTGGCCAGGTTGACCGCGCCGGCGCCGCAGTCGGCGCGGCAGTTGCTGGGCTGCTCGGGCGTCTGAGATGCCGCCGCGTCGCGTCGAGCACCTTGCCGGCGTTGACCGCGTACCACTGCGGCGCAAAGCCGTGGTCGGAGGCGGCGAAGACGGTCGCGTCCGGCCCATCAGCGCGCGCGCCAGCGCCAGCTTCGCGTCCGCCTCGTGGTAGGCGCTGCGGATGTAGCCCTCGCGGATCGTCGACGCGGCCGTCCGGCGATGCCGTCGCCGTCGAGGTCGTCGTAGTACGGGTTCGGGTTCGCCGTCGATATCGGTCGGCGTGACCAGCGCCATGAACTGGTGCTGGAACTCGTCGGTGACCGGGTAGCCGACCAGCGCCAGGTCGGTGTCCGGCTGGAGCGTGCCGAGGATGAAGTTGAGCACCGCGTCGCCGTAGGCCGTCTCCAGGTCGCGGCCCTGCTCGACGTAGGTGTCCTCGTCGATGATCCGCGCTTCGAGCGGCGCGAAGTCGGCGGCGATGCACGTCGGCAAGTTGTCGGCGATGTACTTCTCGAGCCGGTCCTCGCCAGCGCCGCCCGCCGGCAGCGCATTGCAGGCGGCCGTGCCGCAGGTGGCGATCACGCGCTCGACCGAGGTGAAGTAGAGCTTGAACTGACGAGAGGTCAGGCGCGAGCGTGATCAGCTTGATGTAGAAGCCGGCCGTCTGGCCGGCGCGCGCGCCGATCAGGCCGTCGCGCCCGTCAGCTTGATCTCCTTGAAGTCGCCGACCGCCAGGTCGACCGACGGCCTGGCTGCCGTCCTTGGCCGCGCCGCTGCGGACCAGGATCGCATGATCGTAGGCCGCCGTGCCGTCGACGACGCTGTCGTAGATGTAGATGTCGTAGATGCGGGTCGGGTTCTGCGCAGCGAACGTCGTCGCGACCGTCAGCATCGTCTGCTTGGGCGGCGCCGCCGGATCGCCCGCCGGGACGTTGGTCCAGCCGCTGCCGGCGCGAACGCGGCGACCTGGTACGAGATGCCGAAGGCCGCCGCGCCGGCCTGCTCGTCGGCGTTGAGCGGCGCCGCCAGCACGCCGCGGGTCGAGAAGAAGTTGGCGAAGTCGACCGTCGGGCCCGGCGATGTCCGGCGTTGGCGCCGCCGACCCAGTCGATCTGGGCGACCTTCTTGCCGGCGCGCTCGGCTGCTGCGGCGAGCGTATCGGCCTGCAGCGATGCCCGGCGCCGAGAACAGGTCCGGTTGTTGAAGTTGCCTCGCCGGTGCGGTAGATAGGTGTTGTTCGTCGAGCCGTGCTCGCCCGGATAGGTGCCGGTGGCCAGCGTGTACCAGCCGACGCCGGTGTTCGGCGGGAAGGCCTGGACCATGCCGTTGTCGCCGCGCACGCCCGGTCGCCATCAGGTCGGCGTAGGTGGGCATGAGCGCCCTCGGCCGCGTACTGCTCCATCAGGTCAGGCCGCATGCCGTCGGACGCGAAGAAGATGACCCTGTCCGGCACTGGGCTTTCCGCCGGCGGCGGTCGCGCTTGGCGCGACTCCGGCGAGAGGGCGGCGAGCACCGAAATGGCGAGCGACAGGGCGATCAGGGAGCGGCGACGCATGGGACTACCTCCTTCGGGGATGGAGCTGGTGAGATGCGGCGCAACCTGGTCGGACCGATGTCGACGGAGCGCACGACGCCTCGGGGCACAGCCTGCCTCCCTCCTGAGGGCGGGTGTCCCCACCCCGGTCCCGGCTGTATCTCGCTACCCATCAACTACCGCAAACGATGAACCACAGTCAAACGCGGCGAGCGGGGGCGGGAGAAGCTAGCTCAGGACATGAGCTGACGGCCGAGCGCGAGCGCCAAGGCGTTCAGGTCCTTCGACAAGCTCCAGCAGATCTCCCGGCGTGAGGGCCTGAGGCCCGTCGCACAGCGCCTCGCCGGGATCGTGGTGCACGTCGATCATCACCCCGTCGGCGCCCGCGGCGATGGCGGCCCGGGCCATCGGCAGCGACCAGCTCGCGGTGACCCATGGCGTGCGACGGATCCACGATCACCGGCAGGTGGCTCTCGCAGCTGCGCCACCGCCATCCCGCCGAGGTCGAGCGTGTTGCGGGTGGCGGTCTCGAACGTCCGGATGCCCCGCTCGCACAGGATGATCTCGGAGTTCCCGCGCTGGGCGACGTACTCGGCGGCCATCAGCCACTCCTCGACGGTGGCGGAGAAGCCCCGCTTGAGCAGGACCGGCTTGCTCGTCGCGCCGACCTCCTTCAGCAGCGCGAAGTTCTGCATGTTGCGGGTGCCGACCTGGAGGGCATCGGCCCACGACGGCGACGAGCTCCACGTCCCGCGGCTCCATCACCTCGGTCACGACCGGCAGCCCCGTGTCCTCCCGGCACTCGGCCAGGATCTCGAGGCCCCGCTCCCCAGGCCCTGGAACGAGTACGGCGAGGTGCGGGGCTTGTACGCGCCGCCCCGAAGGATCGTGGCGCCCGCGGCCTTCGCCCCCCGTGCCGCGGCGAGCGCCTGCTCCTCGCTCTCCACCGCGCACGGTCCGGCGATCAACGTGAACGTCTCACGGCCCACCGCCGCCGAACCCACCTTCACCGTCGTGGGCTGGGGGTGGAGCGCCCTGGCCACCATCTTGTACGGGCTTCCCCACCTGGATCAGGTGGTCCACGCCGGGGAAGTTGTCCAGGCCGAGCCCCATGAACGACGCGGTGTCGCCGACCAGGCCGATGATCGTGTGCACCGCGCCGCGCGAGACGAATGCCTCCCCGCCGGTGTCGCGGACCTTCTCGGAGACGCGCTCGATGTCCGCCTCCGTCGCGTCCCTCTTCATCACCACGACCATGGCAACCTCCGCATCCGGCGGGCCGCCCGGGAGGATGAGAAAACCCCGGGCGTTCGGCCCGGGGTCCCCTGCGCTCCGTTCGGCTCAGGCGACTACGCCGGGCCTCGCCCGCCGTAGAAGAACCAGTCACCGCCGACGTATCGCATCTGGCGCCTATCGTGCCAGGCCAGCGAGGGCGATGGCAACCGGTTCGCCTCGGACGCTTCCGCCCCCGTCGGCGCCGGAACGAGCCTTCGGACTACGATGCGCGCGTGTCGGTGACCGTGGTCGCGCACCCGCTGGCGGAGCACCTGCTGACCCAGCTCCGCGACCGCGAGACCCCGCCGCCGGTCTTCCGCACGCTGGCCAAGCGCCTGGCCCTGACCATCGCGCTCGAGGCCATCCGGGACCTCCCCACCGAGGAGGTGAAGATCGAGACCCCGCTCGAGCCCACGACGGGCCGGGTACTCGCCGAGACCCTGGTGGCGGTCCCGATCCTGCGGGCGGGCCTGGGGATGCTGGAGGCCGTCACCGAGCTGTTCCCGGAGGTGGCCGTGGGCTACATCGGGCTGGAACGGGACGAGGCCTCGCTGCTTCCCGCAGTCCTACTACCGCAAGCTGCCGGCGGTGGCCGGCCGCCACGTGCTCGTGCTGGACCCCATGCTCGCTACCGGGGGATCGGGCGCGGCGGCCTGCGCCGCCGTGAAGGAGGGCGGGCCCGCGTCGGTCCGGTTCGTGTGCGTCGTCTCCGCCCCCGAGGGGATCGCCAAGATGCAGGCCGAGCACCCGGACGTCCCCATCTTCACCGCCGCCGTGGACCGGCAGCTGAACGAGCGCGGATATATCCTGCCGGGCCTCGGCGACTTCGGGGACCGGCTGTTCGGGACGGAGTGAGGATCGGGCCCGTCCGCCCGGACGGGCGCTTGCGTATGATTCGTCGGGAAGGGGAAGGAGAGGAGGGGCTGATGACGAGATCCATGCGGTTCGTCGCCGTCTTCGGGCTGTTCGCGCTGATCGCGGCGGGGTGCGCATCGAGCAGCGAGGGGGGTGCGAGCCCGACCGGCGGGGCCAAGCCCGGCGTCGGGATGTCCGGGTGCGAGGTCACCGACACCGGTGGCATCGATGACAAGAGCTTCAACGCAACCGCGTACAAGGGCCTCACCGATGCCGAGGCCAGCCTCGGCACCAAGGCCAGCTACCTCGAGTCGCAGACCCAGCAGGACTACACGCCCAACATCCGGGCCTTCCTGGGCAAGTGCGACCTGATCGTGACGGTCGGGTTCTTCTTGGGCGACGCCACCGCGGCCGCGGCCAAGGCGAACCCCGACCAGAAGTTCGCCATCGTCGACTTCGCGTACGACCCGCCGATCAAGAACGTCCTCGGGCTCACGTTCCAGACGGATCAGGCGGCGTTCCTTGCCGGCTATCTGGCCGCAGGCATGACGAAGTCCGGCAAGATCGGGACCTTCGGCGGGGCGAACATCCCAACGGTCACGATCTTCATGAACGGGTTGGCGGCGGGTATCGGGGCGTACAACCAGGACAACGGGACCAGCGTGAAGCTCCTGGGTTGGAACCCGGCCAAGCAAGACGGCACGTTCACCGGCGACTTCGAGAACCAGGACAACGGCAGGCGGGTGACCGAGGACCTGATCTCGGAGGGCGCCGACATCATCCTGCCGGTTGCAGGCCCGGTCGGTCTGGGGGCTGCCGCGGCAGCGCAGGACGCCGGCGGGGTCAACCTGATCTGGGTCGACGTCGACGGCTGCGTCTCGGCCTCCGAGTTCTGCAGCCTGTTCCTCACGAGCATCGAGAAGCATATGGATGTCGCCGTCCACGAGGCCATGAAGAGCGTCGTGGATGGAACGTTCCAGGGCGGCACCATCTACTCGGGAACGCTCGAGAACGACGGCGTGGGCATCGCCCCCTACCACGACTTCGAGAGCCAGGTCCCCCCCGAGCTCAGCAGCAAGATCGACGAGCTCAAGCAGGGGATCATCGCAGGGACCGTCTCCGTCGATCCCAAGGACTACCTGAAGTACCTGTAAGCGTGCACGACGGGGGGCGCCGGGAAAATTCCCGGCGCCCCCCTTATGCTTTCCGCTGACCGGATGGGAGGCCGCCGGTGCGGCTGGAGTTGAGGGGGATCACCAAGCGCTTCCCGGGCGTCGTGGCCAACGATCACGTCGACCTCGAGGTCGAGGAAGGCGAGATCCTGGCGCTCCTCGGCGAGAACGGCGCCGGCAAGACCACCCTCATGAACATCCTCTACGGCCTCTACCACGCCGACGAGGGGGAGATCCTTGTCGACGGGGAGCCCGTCAAGTTCCGCGACCCCGGCGACGCCATCCGCACTGGGCTCGGCATGGTGCACCAGCACTTCATGCTGATCCCGGTGTTCACGGTCACCGAGAACGTCATCCTCGGCATCGAGCCGACGGGGCCGCTCGGCTGGCTCGACCGCCGGCGGGCCCGCAAGAGGGTCTCGGAGCTCAGCGAGACCTACGGCCTGGCCGTTCCACCGGACGCGATGGTGGAGGAGCTGCCGGTCGGTGTGCAGCAGCGCGTGGAGATCCTGAAGGCGCTGTACCGCGAGGCCCAGGTCCTGATCCTGGACGAGCCGACCGCCGTGCTGACGCCCCAGGAGACCGAGGAGCTCTTCGCCGTGATGCGATCGCTCAAGGCGGGCGGGAAGTCGGTCATCTTCATCACGCACAAGCTGAAAGAGGTGCTCGCGGTGGCCGACCGGATCACGGTCCTGCGGGGTGGCAAGGTCGTGGGGACGACGACGCCGGAGGCGGCCAGCGAGGGTGAGCTCGCGTCGATGATGGTTGGCCGGGCAGTCAGCCTCACCGTGGAGAAGGGCCCGCCGGCGCCGAAGGAACCGGTGCTGGAGGTGGCCGACCTCGTCGTGCTGGACGACCGGGCCCAGGTCGCAGTGGACGGAGTGTCGTTCGACGTGCGGGCCGGCGAGATCGTGTGCGTCGCCGGCGTGCAGGGCAACGGGCAGACGGAGCTCGTAGAAGCGCTGACGGGGCTCAGGCCGTCGGCTTCGGGCCAGGTTCGGCTGAAGGATCGCGACATCGCGAAGGCCACGCCCAAGCAGGTCCTCGAGGCAGGGGTGGGACACGTACCGGAGGATCGCCAGCGCGACGGCCTGATCGTGGACTTCACGATCGCCGACAACCTGGTCTTGAACACGTACGACCGCCCGCCGTTCGCCCGCCGGATGGTCCGGGATCAGGCGGCGATCCGCGAGTCGGCCCTCGCGCGGGTGCGCGAGTTCGACATCCGTACGCCGTCGGTCGACATCCCGGCCAGGAACCTCTCGGGTGGGAACCAGCAGAAGGTCGTGGTGGCGCGGGAGCTCTCACGCCCCATCTCCCTCCTCATCGCCAGCCAGCCCACCCGCGGCCTGGATGTCGGATCGATCGAGTACATCCACCGGCAGATCGTGAAGCAGCGGGACGCGGGCGATCGCGGTGCTCATCGTCTCCTCCGAGCTCGACGAGGTGCTCGCCCTGGGCGACCGGATCGCGGTCATGTATCGAGGCCGGATCGTGGACATCGTCCCAGCGAAGGAGGCCACTCGGGAGGAGCTCGGCCTGATGATGGCCGGCGCGACAGAAGCGAAAGCGGCGGCGGGTGGCTGAGCAGGTCATCGCGGAGAAGGTCGAGCAACCGGAGGCTCCGGCCCCGCAGCCGGCCCAGCCGAAGGAACACTGGTGGGACAGACTCATCGTCCCAGTGCTCGCGGTGATCACGGCCCTGGCCATCGGCGCGCTCGTGATCGTGTTCTCCGACACCGACATCCTGAAGAGCTGGTCGGGATTCTTCGTGCATCCCGCGGACACCCTGCGCATCTCCGGCCGCGCCATCTGGGACTCGTATTACGCGCTGTTCGCGGGGGCGTTCGGAAGCCCCACGGAGCTTTGGCGCGGGATCACCTCGGGGAGCTGGACGGAGTTCCAGAACGCGCTGTATCCGATCTCCGAGACGATCGTCACCGCCACACCGCTGATCTTCGCCGGCCTGGCCGTGGCGATCGGGTTCCATGCCGGATTGTTCAACATCGGCGCGGAGGGCCAGATCACGGTGGGGGCCGTCGTCGCGGCCGCGGTGGGATTCTCGTTCCCGGACCTGCCGGGGTTCCTGCACGTCATCCTGATCGTCCTGGCGGGCTTCGCGGGTGGTGCGGTCTGGGGGTTCATCCCCGGCATCCTGAAGGCGAAGACCGGGGCCCACGAAGTCATCGTCACGATCATGCTGAACTGGATCTCCTATCCGCTGGCCTTCTACTTCCTCAGCCATAGCTTCTTCCAGCGACCCGGCCGCACGGACCCCATCTCGAAGCCGGTCCACGGGGCGTTCCCATTGCTCCTGGGGTCGGGGTTGCGGGTGCATGCCGGGATCTTCCTGGCACTCGTGGTTGCGGCAGCCGTAGGGTTTCTCATCTACCGGACCACCAACGGCTTCGAGTTCCGCGCGGTCGGCGCGAACCCCGACGCCGCCCGGGCGGCCGGGATCAGCCCGGCCCGCATGTACGTGCTCGTGATGACCCTCGCCGGCGGGCTTGCGGGGCTCGCCGGATCCAATCAGCTGCTGTCCGTCACGCCGAGCCTCACACCCGGGTTCTCCTCTGGGTTCGGTTTCGACGCCATCGCGCTCGCCCTCCTTGGCCGGTCGAACCCGTGGGGGGTGGTGGCCGCGGCCCTCCTGTTTGGCGCGATGCGAGCCGGTTCCACCGCCATGCAGGCTGCCACCGCGACGCCGGTCGACATCGTGGTCGTGATCCAGGCCCTCGTGATCGTGTTCATCGCCGCGCCGTCGCTCGTCCGGGCCATCTACCGGATCAAGGTGAAGCGGCCCGAGGGCCTCGAGATCCTCACGAAGGGGCTGGCCTGATGGCGCTCTCCCCCACCGCGATCCGCGGCCAGACCGTCTCGGTCACGCGGGCACGGGTCCTGGGGATCTTCTTCCTCCTCATGGCGGTGGCCATCCTGGTGCTCTTCGGCCTTGGCTCCGAGCCCGGCTTGAAGACGACGTTCCAGCTGAACCAGACGGGAGCGGGGACCGCGGCGTGGAGGCTCCCCGACCTGGTGATCCCGTCCCGGGGAACCGCCCTGCTCCTGTCGGCGATCTGCGCGTTCCTGGCCAGCGTGCAGCTTACCCGGGGGTTCGGCCGACGGACGAACCTGATCCTCGGCATCGTCGTGTTCGTCTTCGTGTTCGCCTTCTTGACGTGGGCCGCACGGGACAACTCCCTGAACCTGCTCGGGATGCTGCAGAGCACGCTGCTGCGGTCGGTGCCCATCACGTTCGGAGCCCTGTCCGGCGTACTGTGCGAGCGATCGGGCGTCATCAACATCGCGATCGAGGGGATGCTCCTCTCCGCGGCGTTCACGGGGTCGGTGGTCGGCAGCGCGACGCACAGCCTGTGGATGGGTTTGATCGGGGGGGCGCTGGTCGGTGGGCTGCTCGGGGCGTTCCTGGCGCTCCTGTCGATCCGCTACGTCGTGAACCAGATCATCGCCGGGACCGTGATCAACATCTTCGCGCTGGGGATCACCGGGTTCCTGTCCGCAAGGATCCTCGAGCAGTACCAGAACCTCAACAACCCGGGACGGTTCGAGCCCGTCGCCATCCCATTGCTGTCCAGGCTCCCCGTCCTCGGGCCCGTGCTGTTCGACGAGAACGTCTTCGTCTACATCATGTTCATGCTAATCGTCGCCATCTACCTGGGGCTGTTCCAGACGCGTTGGGGGCTCCGCGTGCGAGCCGTGGGCGAGCACCCGCGAGCTGCCAATACCGTAGGGATCAAGGTGCTCTACACGCGGTATCGGAACGTGATCCTCGGAGGGATGGTGGCCGGGATCGGGGGCGCGTACTTCACGCTCGGCTCGGTCGGACGGTTCGATGAGAACATGACGGCCGGCCGCGGGTTCATCGGACTGGCCGCCATGATCTTCGGGCGGTGGAACCCCGTCGGGGCGTTCCTGGCGGCCCTGGTCTTCGGCTTCGCCGACTCCCTCCAGACGAAGCTGTCGATCCTGCAGGTCCCCATCCCCTCGGAGTTCCTGCAGATGGCCCCGTACCTGGTGACGATCTTGGTCGTGGCCGGGGCCGTGCGGAAGGCCAGGCCGCCGGCCGCTGACGGAGAACCCTACATCAAGGAGTAGCAGCCTCGCCGGTGCCTGCGGCATCTGTCGCGCCCGCAGCCAGCCTGAGCTCCTCGGCCACGGTGGTCACCACGATCTGCGGCGCGAAGCCGTTCGCAAGCGCGAGGGCTCGCTCGTGCGCCTCCGCAGTGGCCCCGCGGCAGGCATCACCCGCGATCCGAACGAACATGCCATCGTCGGCGGCGGGGAGCGCCGTGTCGATCACGCAGCAGTCGGTGGCCACCCCGCCTAGTACCAGAGTCCTCGACTCCCCCGCCAAGGTCCGGAGCTCCGGACCCCACTTGGAGAACCGCTCCTTGTCCAGGGTGGGGACCCGTCGCGAAGCCCACGGCTCGACAAGCTTCAGCCACCCGCGGCGCTCCGGCCTAGCGACCTCGCTCCACAGCTCGAAGTAAGGCACCCAACTGCCCTCGGGATGCTCGGGTACCCGGTAGCGGGTGAACACCACGCGGTCGCCGAACGCCTTCACGAGCGCGTCGATCGGCTCGACGATCTCGTCGAACCGCGGCGTGGCCCACGGGCTCTCCGGATCGCGGAAGACCCGCTGCATGTCGATGACGACGAGGAGCGGGCGGCCGGGTCCGTCGGTCACGACACGCCGACCGCGGGCCCGCGCGACCGCGCGGGCGCCAAGGGGCTGAGGATCGCGTAGAGCGCCGCGGCCAGGAAGAACCCGATGAACAGGCCGATGCTGCTCGAGGCGAGCGCGGAGTCCTCCCATCCGAACCACCGCAACAGGTAGCCGACCCACGAGAAGATCGGAGCGGACGACGTCACTAGGCCGAGCCCCACGAACGACGCCACCAGGAACGCGACGACGCCCGCCGGGTTGACCGCGCCGTAGATCCCCTCGCTCGCGTACAGATCGCGCTCCGAATACCCGCCGCGTCTGCCGGAACAGGGCCATGTCGGTGAGGAAGATCGCGGCCCACGCTGCGAGCAGGACGCCGAGCGTGATCAGGAACCCGATGAACGGGCCCACGAAGTTCTGCGCGAAGAAGAGGAGGTAGATGTTCCCCACGATCATCAGCACGCCGTCGATGGCCACGGACTGATAGCGGGGCAGCGGGACCCCGAGCGTGAGCAGGTTGAGTCCCGAGGAGTAGATGTCGAGCAGGGCGCCGGCCACCAGCCCGCCCACCGCGACGATCATGTAGGGCACGAGGAACCAGGTGGGCAGGGGCTCGGCCAGCACGCCGACCGGGTTGGCCGACGTGGCCAGCGCCTGGTTGTTCGCCGCCAGGAGCACCCCGAAGATGATCAGGATGATCGGGGCGACGCTCGCGCCGAACACGGTCCACCCGACCACCGCGCCGCGAGCTCGAGGACCGCGGCAGGTACCGGCTGTAGTCGGCGGCGGCGTTCACCCAGCCGATCCCCAGGCCGGCCATGATGATCGAGGTGCCCCCCACCAGCCCTCCCCAGAACGGGCCCGACGGGAGGGAGGTCACCTTGCCCCAGTCGATCTCCGACCACACGAGCGCCATGAACACCACCGTGAGCACGGCGAACGCCCAGGTGAACCAGGTCTGGATCCTGACGATCGTGGCATGGCCGAGCAGCCCGATGGCGATCGTGCCCGCCGCGACGATCACGAACGAGACGGCGAGGGCCAGATCACCGTGCACCCAGCCCAGCCTCGCCAGCACCGTCTCCGCGGCGAACGTCGACAGGGCCACCAGGATGATCTCCCAGCCGACCAACGAGATGTAGCTCACGAGCGTGGGAAGGGCGTTGCCAACGACCCCGAACGAGGCCCGGGAGAGGATGAGCGTCGGTGCTCCGCCGAGCTTGCCGGCCAAGCTCACGTACCCGACCAGGAAGAACGACAGGACCGTGCCGACCGCCGCGGCCAGCACGGCCTGTGGAAGGTTCAGGCTGTAGAAGACGACCAGGAACGCGCCGTAGGTGACGCCCAGGATGCTGATGTTGGCGGCGCACCAGATCCAGAACAGCTCGATCGGCGTTCCATGCCGGTCCGACTCGGGGATGGGATCGATCCCGTGGGTCTCGATGCTCCAGACCCGGTCGCTCTCCGGCTGCCCCTGCCTCGCTCGCTCCACCTCGACGCCCATGGCACCCCCTCGGTGAGCGATTGTCGCCGCCCTCGGTTCGAGGCGTCAACGAAGCTGCCCATGGGACACTACGCGGCCGAAGGGGGAACGCGGTGTCGAGCACCTCGAGGATCGACGAGGTCCGGGAGCGGTTCGCCCGTTCCGGGTTCCACAACTGGATCGGGATGCGCCTTACGCGGGTCGAGCCCGGCGAGGTCGACGTCTCGCTCGACGTCCAGCCGCATCACCTGAATCTCATGGGCCTCCTGCACGGGGGGACGATCGCCACGCTGGCCGACACGGCCACCGGGCTCGCATACCGAACGGTCCTTCGGCCCGGCACGCGTCACGTGACCACCCACCTGAGCGTGACCTTCCTGTCCCCCGGACGCGCCGGGATGGTCACGGCCCGGGGGCGCGTGGTGAAGGCGGGCGGGCGGTTCGGCTACGCGGAGGCCGATGTCGTCGGCCCGGACGACGAGCTCCTGGCGCGGGCCACGGCCACGTTCACCGTGTCACCGGAACCCGGGGGTCAGTAGTCGACGTCCATCTCCTGCATGACACGTGGCAGCTCGGAGATGGCCCCCTGGAGCTGCATCAGCAGCATCATGTTGCCGGAGATCCGAAGCTTGCCGCTCATGAACGCCGTGACCGGGTTGAGCTCGCTCTTGGCCAGGGCCATCGCGGTGTCGTAGTCCTGCGTGATCGTGGCGTCGGGTGAGTCGATCTCGCCCTGCCCCATGTCGATCGAGCCGTCCTGGATCCTGATCCAGTAGCGCCGCTCACCATCCGGACCGGTGATGACCTGCTGGACCTTGGCGGAAGCCGACCCGGCGGCCTTCTTGAACGAGTCGGTCGCGTTCAGCCGATCCTTCAGCTCGGTCGTCCATTCTTCGGACAGGAACTGCACGGGCACGCAAGCCTCCTCGGGTTCGCTTGGAACGGAAGACCAGGCAGTATAGCCAGCGGTCAGGGCTGGAAGAGCTGAGGGTCCGAGAGGTGGAGCACGTCGTTCAGGAACCGGACGCGCCGTGCCGACCCCTCCACCTCCACCGAGTTCAGCGAGGTGTTCTCCGGCAGGAAGAACATCTCGTTCTCGACGGCCAGGAGCGGCCCGAGGTAGGCGTTGATCACGCCGCCGTGGGCGACGACGAAGACGTCGCCGACGGCGTGCCGCTCCAGGATCGACTCGATCGCATCCTGCACGCGTTTGCGGAACGCATCCACGGCCTCGCCTCCCGGCGCCCGGTGCCAGATGGCGCGCTGGCTGCGGACCAGGTGCAGGAGCTCGGGGTCAGACGCCAGGATGTCCTCGAAGCTCACGTTCTCCCACGCGCCGATGTGGGCCTCCATCAGGTCATCGTCGTACGCCACCTCGATCCCGGAGGCCTCCGCGAACGGAGCGATGGTCTCCCTGGCCCGGCGGAGCGGCGAGGAGTAGACGGCGGCCGGCCGCTCCATCAGCGCGAGCCGGCGGGACAGGAGCTCGGCCTGCTCCCGGCCGACCTCGTCGAGCGGCGGGTCCCACTGGGCTCCCCTCGGCGTGTCCACGAGGTCGTTCGAGGACTGGTCGGAACGCCCGTGGCGGATCAGGAACAGGATCCGGGAGCCGGTCACCGCGCCCGGCGCTCGGCCCGCCTGCGGTTCCACGCCCGAGCGAAGGCCTCGACGTCCTCGCGCCGCCACACGCGTCCCGAGGCCAGGCGGGCCACGGGCTCGGGGAACGATCCCCGGTCCACGTACGTGATGACCCGCCGGCGGTCCCAACCCAGGATCGCCGCGGCCTCGGCCACGCCGGCCAGCGCCGGCGTGACCTCGACGATCATCGAGACGCCGTCGCCGGCGGCCCGGCGGAGCTTGGCCAGACAGCGGGCCGCGCGACGACCCGGTGACCTCGACGCCGGTCGAAGGGATGCGGCCGGTCCAGCCGTCGCGCGTGGGCGTGAGGGTCGCCCGGACCTGCCGAGTGGGCACGGGCCCGATGATAGCGACGCCGGCTCAGCGGCCCCGGGTCCGGCGGAGCTCGCTCCGCCAGCACTCGGTATGCCAGTGCCGGCGCTGGTCCGGCTGGTCCAGAGGCACCACCACAAGGTGCCAGACCCCGGCGCGGATCTCGTGGTCGCAGCCCGGGCAGCGGTAGGGCTTGTCGCTGCTCACCCGCCGTACGTCGAACCCGGGGGCCAGGGCCCACTCCGGCCCGGCCGACTGCGGCACCCTGGTCGGCTCGGGCTGCTCGGGCGCGCGGCGGTTCTTCCTCGGCATCAGCCGGCTCCCGCCACGCGACAGGACGAACGGTGCGGCCAGCTCGGCGATGCCCGCCCCGACCTCGCGCGCGTCGCGCTTGTGGCCCTTCACGTTGAACGAGTGGTCGCCGCCCTCGATCGGGACGTGCTCGGCCCGCTCGCCCAGCTTCCGGAGCACCTTGCGGACCACCTCGGGCCGCGCGAACGGATCGGCCGTCCCCTGGATGAACAGCATGGGCACCGTGATCCGGTACAGGTGCTCGTCGCGGACCCGTTCCGGCTTGCCCGGCGGGTGGAACGGATAGCCCAGGAACACCAGGCCGGCGGCCGGCATCCCGTCGGCCACGGCCATGGAGGCGATGCGCCCTCCGAGGGACTTGCCGCCGGCCAGCACGGGGCGGCCATCCGAGCGGGACCTGGCATCCTCGAACGCGGCCAGCCAGGTCGCCCGCAGCACCCCCTCGGGGTCGGGCGACCGCCGGCCCCGCTCGACGTACGGGAAGTTGAACCGGAGCGTCGCGACGCCGTGTCGGCGATGGCCCTGGCGAACCCGGCCAGGAAGGGGTGGTCCATCCCGGCGCCGGCGCCGTGGGCGACGACGAGCGTCGCCACGGCGCCGCGCGGCCCGATCCAGGCCGCGCCCACGGGCCCCGACCCCGTGTCGATCTGGCTTCGAACCTCCGGCGTGACCATGTCTGCGATGATTGTCCCCGATGGCGGGGCGCTCTACACCGGGACCTCGGGGTTCGCGTACGACGAGTGGAAGCACGGCGTGTTCTACCCGGAGGGGCTGAAGAACGCCGACATGCTCTCGTACTACGCGAGCCGGTTCCGCTCGGTGGAGATCAACTACACGTTCCGCCGGTTCCCCACCGAGAAGACCCTGGCCGCATGGCGGGAAGGCACGCCGGAGGGGTTCGCGTTCACCCTGAAGGCGAACCAGCGGATCACGCACTTCAAGCGCCTGGCCGATACCGACGACGACGTCCGCGACTTCCTGCGGCTGGCCAAGCTCCTCGGCGATCGCCTGGGGACCGTGCTGTTCCAGTGCCCGCCGACCCTGAAGTACGACCGGCAGCTCATCGAGCAGTTCGTCGGCTCGCTCCCACCCGACGTGCGCGCCGTGATGGAGTTCCGCGACCCGTCCTGGAACGAGGCCCGCGAGTTCCTCCACGAGCAGCGGCGTGGCCTGGTGCGTCGCGGAGACCGACGAGAAGGACCCCGGGCCCGACGACCTCTCGTGGGACCCGTACGGCTACCTCCGCCTTCGCAAGACCGAGTACTCGGACGACGAGCTGAAGGGGTGGGCCGACCGGATCGAGCCGGCGCTCGCGGCGGGAAGCGACGTCTACTGCTACTTCAAGCACGAGGGCGAGGGCATGAGCCCCCGGATGGCCGAGCGGCTGGAGTCGCTGGTTCCCTCGCGCGGGTAGCCGGGCCTCAGGACGCGGCCCGGGCGGTCACGGCCCGCTCGAGCTCGGCGATCCGCTCGGGGTCCTCGACTTTCCGGCCGAGGTCGTCCCGGACGTAGAACACGTCCACCACCCGATGTCCGTACGTCGCCACCTTGGCCAGGTGCACGTCGAGGTGCAGCTCGGCGAGCGTGCGGGTGACGTCGAACAGCAGCCCGATCCGGTCGGGCGCACCGACCTCGACCACCGTGAAGAAGTCCGAGGCGTCGTTGTGTACGCCGACCTCCACGGGGACCTCGGCGTTCGGCCCGGGATAGTGCTTGCGTTTCTGCTCCACGCGGTACTCGAGCGACAGGCGCCCCTCGATGGCCTTTCGGAGCGTGGTCCGGAACTCGCGCCAGCGTTCCTCGCCGATCTGGGCCTCGAACGCCCCCTCCACCTCGAACACGTCCACGGCGACCCCGTCCTCGGTGGTGAAGACCTGCGCGGTGAGGATCGACAGCCCGGCGAGCGAGAGGGCCCCGGCGATCCACGACAGCAAGCCGGGACGGTCCGAGGCCACGACGGTGAGCGCGTACGTGCCCGGGCGCGCGCCGGGGCCGGACAGCGTGCGGACCTCGAGCGCGCCCACGGGCGGGCGGAGCAGCGGGTAGTGCCGCGCGGCCTGCTCGGCCGGCGTCGCCAGCAGGTAGCCCCGGGGCATCCGCGCCAGGAACCTGTCGACCTCGGCCGGATCCTCGTTCGCCAGGAGCTCCCGGAGGGCGGCGCCAAGGTCTTCCAGCCGTTCCGCCGCCCGAGGGCCCATCTCGCCTCGCTCCAGGACCCGCTGGACCTTGGCCACGAGCTCTCGGACGAGCGTGGCCCGCCAGGGCGTCCACGCGAGCGGGCCGGTCGCCACCGCGTCCGCCACCGTCAGCAGGTAGAGCCCGGCCAGCCGCTCCGGATCGCCGACCCTGGCCGCGACGTCGAGCACCAGGTCGTCGTCCTCGAGGTCGCGCCGGGTCGCGGTATCCGACAGCAACAGGTGCTCCGCGACGAGGAACAGCGCAAGATCGCGCGTACGCGCCGGCACGCGCATCCGCTCGAGGGCCGCGGTCGCCTGCTCCACGCCGGCCGGCACGTGGTTGCCCCGGCCCGTCTTCCCGATGTCGTGGAACAGGGCACCGAGCAACAGGGCATCCCGGTCCTCGACCGCGGCGGCGGCCTCGGCGACCAGTGGGTCGCCCTCGTCGCCACCTTCCAGCAGCCGGGACATGCCGGCCAGGGCGTGGAGCAGGTGCACATCCACCGAGTGCCGGTGGTACGGATCGCGCTGCGGCCGGCACCGAACGGGCTCCCACTCCGGCACGAAGCGGGCCAGGAGGCGGATCCGGTCCAGGGTCTCGAGCGCACGTGCTCCCTCCTCCCCTGCCCGCAGGATCTCCTGGAAGGCCTGGCGAACGTCGTCCGACCACTCGACCTCGTCCGCGATCTCCATCTCCTCGATCCGGTCCAGGGCCTGCGCGCCCATCACGCCCCGCTCCGCAGCCACCCGAGCGAAGGCGCGCAACACGCCCGCGGGGGTCTCCTCGAGCTCCAGCTGATCGGACTCGCCCCTCAAGTACCGGTCGAACACCGATCGGGAGACGTGCTCGACCTGGCGTGCGTGCTCGAACACGGCGCGCATCAGCCCGTCCACCGCGGGGAGGACGGGCTCGTCCTCGAACCCCATGGCCCGGGCGATCGCGGGCTGATGGTCGAGGAACAGCCGGTCGGTTCGGCGGCCCGTCTCGAGGTGCAGCGCACTTCGGACCCGGACCAAGAACTCCTCGGCCCCCTCCAGGGCCTCGCGTTCGGCACGCCGGAGGAGGCCGGCCTCCTCGAGCGACCGGACCCCGCCCCGGCCGGTGAGGACCACGGCCAGCCATCCGAGCGAGTGCAGGTCGCGGAGCCCGCCGCTCCCCTCCTTGAGATCGGGCTCGAGCAGTGAGGAGACCGAACCGAACCGCTCTCGCCGGTGCGAGGCGCTCACCAGCAGCCGTTCGGCGAATCCGCGAGGATCCTTCCCGGTCGACGCCCGAAGGCGATCGCTCGCGTCGCCCCAAGCCGCAACGTCGCCGGCCAGCGGGCGAGCATCGAGCATCGCCGTGGTCGCGTCGAGGCGTTCGGCGGCCAGGGCCAGGCACTCGTCGGCCGTCCGCACGCCGTGGCCGACCGTCAGGCCGGCGTCCCACAGCGGGTACAGCAACCGCTCGGCGAGGCCCTCCATCTCCTCCGGACGATCGCCCCCGTGCAGGATGAGCAGGTCCACGTCCGAGAACGGCGCCAGCTCCCCGCGGCCGTATCCCCCCAGCGCGACGAGAGCGACGTGCGCGGGCACCTGGCTCTCCCCGAACAGCTCGACGACGCACGCATCGACCAGCTCGGATCGGCGCGATGCGGACCACCGCCCGTGGTGGCCGGTCGAGTAGGCAGCGTCCAGCGCCCGCAGCTCGTCCCGCAGCCGCGCGGCCGGGGCCGAGCGGTCGGCCATCTCAGAGCGCGTCGGGCCCCATCTCCCCGGTCCGGATCCGGATGACCTGCTCGGCGGGGACCACCCAGATCTTGCCGTCGCCGATCTTGCCGGTCCGGGCGGCCTTCAGGAGGGCATCCACGATCCCCTGGACCTGGTCGTCGTCGCACAGGACCTCGACCTTCACCTTGGGGACGAAGTCCACCTGGTACTCGGCGCCGCGGTAGACCTCGGTATGCCCGCGCTGCCGGCCGAACCCCTCGACGTCGGTAGTGGTCAGGCCGTTCACGCCGATCTCGCGCAAGGCCTCCTTCACCTCGTCGAGCTTGAACGGCTTCACGATGCCCACGACCAGCTTCACGACGGTCCCTCCTCCGGCCGACGCCGTCGAGCTTATCCCCCCAGCGGCTTCTCGTAGGCCAGCCACTGCCGGCGGACCGTCATCCCGGCCCGCTCGTACAGCCGGGTGGCGCCGGTCTCGTTCCCGGCGTCCACGTTCAGCCGGACCTCGGCCACACCGCGACGGGACAGGTCGGCGAAGGCCGACGAGAGCAGGGCCGTCCCGATCCCGCGGCCCCGCCAGGCCGGACGGACGGCGAGCTCCATGACCCATGCCGCGTCCGAGGTCGTCATCGAAACGACGCCGCCCACGATCTCCTCTCGCTCCACGGCGAGGATCGCCATCCCCGGATCGAACCCCGAGCGGTCCATGAACAGGCGCCACTCGTCGAACGGCGGCGTGGGCTGTCCCCAGTGCTCTGCGAACGACTCCTCCATCACCTCGTGAACGGCCCGCTCCTCTCCCGCTCGCATGGGCCGAAGGACGATGCCATCGAGCGGCGGCGGGTCACGCTCGTCGCCGAGCGTCCGCTCCATGTGCCAGAACACGCGGACCCGCCGGTACCCGTGATCCTCCAGCAGCGACTGGGCCGATCGATCGGTGATCGTCGCGAAGTTCCGGACCCTGGCCGGCGTGAGGCCCGGCTGGGTCCGAGCTCGTCCTTCGGTGACCCGGACCAGGAAGCCGCCGATCCCGCGCCCGTGATGATCTGGATGGACCCGGCCGAAGGCCTCCCTGGCCGCCTGGGTGGGCATGGCCTGCACGTACGCGAACCCGACGACCCCGCCGCCCTCTTCCGTGACCAGCCAGCTGTCGGCGGCCGGGTCGAACCCGGGCGCCACCCAATCGGCCTCGAGGTGCTCGCGCCCCGGATCCGGGCGCCCGAAGTCCCACACGTCGTACGCCTCGAACAGCTCGACGATGGCGTCAAGATCGTCGGCGGTGGCGGGGCGGACCACGTAGCCGACAGGAAGCTCCGGCACCTCAGCCGGTTGCGGCCTTCTTCCGCGGAGCCGCGGGTTTCTTCGCCGCGGTCTTCTTGGCGGCCGACTTCGCCTTGGGCCTGGCGCCGGGGCGTCTTCTTCTTGGCCGCCTCGACGGAGGCCTTCAGGGCGTCCATGAGGTCCACCACCCTGGCGGGCGCCGCCTCTGGCATGACCTCGATCTCCTCGCCGGCGATCTTCTTCTCCACGATCTCCAGGAGGGCCTCACGGTACTCGTCCCGGTACGCCGTGGGGTTCCACGGCTCGGTCAGGTTATCGATGAGGGCCTTGGCCATCTCGATCTCCTGGGGCCGGACCTGGGCGTCGGTGTGGACCGTCTCGAACTCGGCGGCCCGGATCTCGTCCGGCCAGTACATGGTCTCCAGGACGAACACGTCGCCGTCGAACCGCAGCGCCGCCAGATGCTCCTTGTCGCGGAAGGAGACCTTGGCGATCCCGACCTTGTTCTCCTCGGACAGGGCCTTGCGGAGCAGCGCGTAGGCCTTGGCGCCCGTCTCGTCGGGGATCAGGTAGTAGGACTTCTTGTACAGGATGGGGTCGATCTCCTCGAGCTCGACGAACTGCTGGATGTCGATGGACCGGCTGGACTCGAGGGGCACCTTGTCCAGGTCCTCGTCGGTGAGCACGACGTAGTGGCCCTTCTCGTACTCGAAGCCCTTGACGATGTGCTCGAAGGAGACCTCCTGGCCGTCGATCTCGCACACCCGCTTGTAGCGGATCCGGCCGGTGTCCTCGTCGTGGAGCTGGTTGAACTTGAGCGACTTCTCCTCGGTCGCGGGGAACACGGCGACCGGGATGGTCACCAGGCCGAAGGAGATGGCCCCTTTCCACATGGCTCTGGGTGGCATGGCATACCTCCAGGGAGGGTCGTATCCAAGGACCAGTGATTCTAGCGGTCCGACCCTGTCGGTTCTACCATCGGGGGATGACGCCGGCGAAGAAGCGTGCCTCGGGACCCCCGTTCACGGTCAAGTTCCCGCAACCCCTGCCCGCGGAGCGGCAGGGAGAGGCCTGGTGGATGCAGGCCGACGGCCGGGAGCTCCGGCTGTCCAACCTGGACAAGGTGTTCTGGCCGGACGAGGGATACACCAAGGGCGACGTCATCGCCTACTACTTCAACGTCTCGGGCCTGATCCTGCCGCACCTTCTGGAGCGGCCACTGACGATGAAGCGGATGCCGGACGGGATCGCCGGGCCGTTCTTCTACGAGAAGAGCGCCCCCTCGCACACGCCGGATTGGCTCCCTCGCTGCCCCGTGCAGAGCGAGGAGGCGAAGACCGGGATCATCGACTACCTGATGGTCGAGGACACCGCGGGCGTCCTGTTCATCGCCAACCTCGGGTGCATCGAGTTCCACCCGCTCCACTCCCGGTGCCGGTCGGTCGATTCGCCCGACTACCTGTTCTTCGACCTGGACCCGTTCCCCCCGATCACGTTCGACGACGTCCTGGCCGTGGCCATGCACGTGAAGGCGGCCCTGGACGCGCTCGGCCTGGTCGGCTACCCGAAGACGAGCGGCGCGACGGGGATGCAGATCTACGTGCCCGTCGAGCCCGGCTACTCCTACGAGCAGGTCCGCGAGTTCGTGGGCGCGGTCGGGCGGATGATCCAGAAGGCGGACCAGGACCGGGTGACCATGGCCTGGCAGATCTCGAATCGCTCCGGGAAGGTGTTCATCGACCACAACATGAACCGGGCCGGGGCGAACATCTCGGCCGCGTACTCGCTCCGGCCCGAGCCCGGCGCCACCGTCTCGACGCCGCTCACGTGGAAGGAGGTCGAGAAGGGGGTCACGCCGCAGGACTTCACCATCGAGACGGTGTGGAAGCGGTTCAAGAAGGTCGGAGACCTGTTCGAGGGGGTCCGGACCAAGCCGCAGGACCTGGGGCCCGCGTTGGAGGCCATGGGCCTCCCTCCCGAGAAGACCCTGGGCTCGAAGGCCAAGACGACGAAGGCCACGAAGACGTCGAAGACGGCCAACGCCCGGACCAGCGAGCAGGTCATCGCGGACTCGAAGGACCCGAAGCTCGCCGAGTACCTGCGCAAGCGAGACTTCGAGGGGACGCCCGAGCCGGCCCCGGGAAGCGCCAGCGGCACTGGCAACTCCTTCGTGATCCACAAGCACCGGGCGACCCGGCTGCACTACGACCTCCGCCTGGAGAAGGACGGCGCGCTTCCGTCGTGGGCCGTGCCGCGCGGGCTCCCCATCGCGTTCGGCGACAAGCGACTGGCCGTTCGGACCGAGGACCACCCCCTCGAGTACGGCTCGTTCGAGGGCACGATCCCGGAGGGGCACTACGGGGCCGGCGAGGTCCGCATCTTCGACAACGGCACGTACGAGCTCATCGAGTGGACGGACAAGAAGGTGAGCTTCCGCCTCCACGGCCGCCGGTACCGCGGCCTCGAGTACCACCTGGTGAAGACCCGAACCGACTGGCTGGTCTTCCTGGCCAGCCACCAGGACGCGCCGCTCATCGACCAGCCGCCCTCGCTCCAGCCGATGCTGGCCGAGGGCGGTCACCAGCCGTTCGACGATCCGAAGTGGCGGTTCGAGCCCAAGCTGGACGGGATCAGGTCGCTCGCCTACCTCACGACGGACCTGACCCGGCTGATCACGCGACGGGGTCGCGACGTGACCACGCAGTACCCGGAGCTCCACATGATCCACGAGCTGGTGGACGAGGTGAACGCCGTGATGGATGGCGAGATCGTGGCCTTCGACGAGGACGGGAAGAACTCCTTCGAGGCCCTCCAACAGCGGATGAACCTGGCGAACGAGCGGGAGATCAAGCGGATCTCCAAGCAGATCCCCGTTGCGCTGGTGGCGTTCGACCTCCTGTGGCTGGACGGCCGGAACCTCACGGAGCAGCCCCTCGAGGAGCGCCGGGAGCTGCTCCAGGCGGTCGTCGAGGAGGATCAGCGGCTCCAGCTCGTCACCTACGTCGAGGGCGAGGGAAAGGAGCTGGTCGAGGCGGCACGGTCGCACGGCCTGGAGGGCGTCGTGGCCAAGCGCCACGGCTCGAAGTACCTGCCCGGCCGGCGCTCGCCCGACTGGAGGAAGATCAAGCTCACGAACACCCAGGACTGCGTGATCCTGGGATGGACGCCGGGCCAGGGGGGGCGCGCGGGCACGTTCGGGGCGCTGCTGGTCGGGGCCTACGACGACGGGAAGCTCCGGTGGATCGGCCAGGTCGGCACGGGCTTCACCGACAAGATGCTAGCCCGGGTGATGGAGCTGCTCAAGCCGCTCGTGACGAAGGAGCCGCCTACCGACGACCCAGAGCTCAAGGCGATCAAGGGCGCGACGTTCGTCCGGCCGGAGATCGTGTGCGAGGTCGAGTACCTGGAGATCACGAAGAGCACGAAGAAGATGCGGGCACCCTCGTTCAAGGGGCTGCGGACGGACAAGGCTCCCGAGGACTGCATCCTCGAGCCGCCTGCGGTCAGCCGAGCGTCAGGAAAGCGTTCAGCAGGATGACGGCCACGATCGCCGCGGACGCGAGGAGCACGCCACCAGCGATCGCGCCGGTCCAGGCCATCCAGGCCCGCCGCGGCCGGATCCGGCCGGCGAGGCCTGCGAGCAGCGCGAGCAGGCCGAAGCCGGGAACCGAGCCGTACAGGGCAGAGGCCACCTCGTCTGGGAGCGAGTCGAGCAACGGCGCGCCAGCGGAGCCAGCGACGATCACCCCGACGGCCACAAGCCCGAGCAAGGCGAACGCGAACGACGCGATGGCCCACGGGTTGCCCTCGGCTTCCTCGGACTCCGCCCACCGATCGCTCCGCCGCGGCGCCTCGGTCCCCATCAGGCCAGCTTCCTCGCGCCGCCGGTCCGGCGGCTCACGCCATCAGAACGGTTCGTAGCCGGCCCGGACGAGGAGCGAGCGGACCTCTCGCTCGTCGATCCCCCGAGCCAGGAGCTCCTTGTACAGCCGGAGCGCCGCGAGGGACCGGCCGCACCTCGGGCAGAACTGGAATTCCTGCTCGCACGGCGTCTCGCACCACGGACAACGCGTGATCTGGATCACCCGGTCGGGTTGCAAGCCGGTGTCGGTGAGGGCGTCGATGTAGCCCTTGCCGTAGTCCCACTGGATGTACTCGTCCTCGTGGACCTCGAAGGCCGGCTCGTGCATCCGGGGCTCGCCGGTCTTCAGCATGTGCTCGAGGTTCTCGCGAAGCAGGTCCCATTCGTAGAAGTGGTTCTCCCCGCAGTCCGGGCAGGCGATGACCACGCCCTTCACTCCCTGCGGGCCGAAGACCTCCCGCATCCCGTGGAGGTCGTCGAGGTCCGCCCGGACGTTGTTCGCCTCGTCGGGAGCTAGGCTCGCCGGGGCCTCGTCCTCCGGGTCGACCGGGTCTTCCATCATCCTTCCTCTTCTTCTTCCTCTTCCTTCAAGGAGAACGCCAGGAATCCCTCGGCGTACTCCATCCCGCCCTTCTCGCCGAGCTCCTTGGCCCGGTCCCGGACCCACTGCAGGTCGTCCTCGACGCCTTGCGAGCGGTGCTTCGTCAGGGCCTCCATCTTCAGATCGATCGTCTTGGTGATGTCCACGTACGTATCGGGTTCCTCGGCGGACAACCAAAGGTTCGGGACCTCGTAGGGCTCGAACCCCGCCTCCAGGAGCTCGGGGAACTGGGGCCGGGAGGGGGCGTCGGGCATGACGGCGCACAGCGCGAGCTCCCCCGCGGCCCGGTGGTCGGCGTGGTTGATGTACTGCCGGCCGAACCACAGCCTCGAGGGGTCGGGGGCCACGAGCACCTCGGGCCGGATCCGGCGTACCTCGCGGGCCACGGCCTTCCGGGTCTCCAGGTTGACCTCGAGCATCCCGTCGGGGAAGTCCAGGAAGGTCACCGTACGGACGCCGAGGACCCGCGCGGCCTCTTCCTGTTCGGGCTTGCGGATCCTGCGAGATCTCCTCCCTGGCCATGCCGGGCTCGTTCGAGCCGGCCGAGCCATCGGTGAGGACCACGTAGTGGACCTCGGTCCCGTTCCTGGTCCAGTCGGCCACCGTCCCGCCGCACATGTACTCGGCGTCGTCGGGATGGGCGAACAGGACGAGCGCGCTGGCGAACCCCATGCGGATGAGCCTACTGGACCCCGTCGCCAACAGGCAGACTGGCGGGGTGGGCAACGGGACGGCGAGAACGGCGAGAACGGCGAGAACGGCGGGGCGCGGTCGGACCGGGGCGAGGGGCTGAGGGACGAGTACCCGCGAACGTCGGGGCTCGCCGGGTCGGCCGCGACCGGAGCCCTGTGGGGGTTCCTCGGCTACACCGTGTTGTGGCAGGGCGTCCCGTTCGGGGTGAACAGGCGGTTCGTCGAGTCGGTCATCGGCACGCTCGTGTTGCTCCCGGTCCGAACGGTCCTGTGGGGCGTGCACCTCGGCGAGCGGATGGCGGGCCGGCCGTTCGACTTCGCCGACGACAACTGGTGGATCGGGGTAGCCGCCGCCGTGGTCGGCGGGGCCATCGGCGCCCTCGCGTTCGTCGCTATCCAGAGGGTGGCGCGGGCGCTCCGACGCTGAGGTCAACCGCGCCGTTCGGCCGTCATCGCCATGCCGTGCTTCGGCCGGAGGGTGATGACCGGTTGGAGCTCGACCGGGTGGCCGGGCACCAGCCGGAGGCGCCACCGCTGCGCCATGGTGGCCAGGATCAGGACGCCCTCGAGCCGCGCGAAAGGCTCGCCGACGCACATCCTGGGACCCGCGCCGAACGGCATATACGCGTACCGCGGCCGCGTGGCCCGTTCCTCGTCCGTCCATCGTTCCGGGACGAACGTCTCCGGGTCCTCGTACCACCTCGGGTCGTGGTGCACGAGATAGGGCGAGACGATGACGACGCTCCCCGCCGGGATGACGTACGGGCCGGCGTGGTGATCCGCGAGAGCCCGCCGGCCTATGGCCCAGGCCGGCGGGAGGATCCGCATCGACTCCGTGAGGACCATCTCGGTGAGCCGCAAGCGCGGAACGTCGGCCATGGTGGGCGGGCGGCTCCCGAGCACCTCGTCCAGCTCGGCGTGGAGCTTCGCCTCGACCTGCGGATGCTCGGAGAGCAGGTACCACGTCCAAGTCAGGGCGTTGGACGTGGTCTCGTGGCCGGCCAGGAACAGCGTCATGGCCTCGTGGCGAACCTGTGCATCGCTCATCCCGGCACCGTCTTCCTGCGCCCGGATCAGGAGGGACAGCACGTCCTCGCCCGCCGCGCCGCTCGAACGGCGCTCGGCGATCATCCGATCGATCACGGCGTCGAGCGCGGCCTTGGACCGCTCGAAGCGCCGGTTCGAGGGGAGCGGCAGCCGCATGGAGAGTTGGAACAGGGGCGAGAAAACCCTGCCGAACATCGACAGCTGGAGGGTCAGCGCCTCACCCACCGAACGTGCTTCCGCGGTCTCCACATCGGTGCCGAAGAGCGTCGCTCCCACCACGGAGAGCGTGAGCTCGGCCATCTCGCGATGGACATCGATGGTCTGGCCTGCCTGCCACCGATCGCACCGTCGCGCCGCGTGCTCGACCATCGCCGCGCCGTAGCCGGCGATCCGGTCGTGATGGAAGATGGGCTGGATCATCCGTCGCTGGCGACGGTGGTACTCACCCTCGCTCGTCAGCAGGCTCTCGCCCAGGACCAGCTTGGCCGCCTGCATCGTCGGCCCCTTCATGAACCCCTGGCTCCCCGTCACCAGCACGTCGTGAACCAAGTCGGGATGGCTCAGCAAGTACGCGGGGAACCGAGGGAGCCTGAGGTACGCGACGTCCCCGAACGTCGCGGCCTGGGACAGGAGCCCGATGGGATCGCGTCGGAACGCCCGGAGCGCAGCGAAACCCGAGATCCTCGGGCCCGGCGGCAGCGCACGATCCGTGCGTCTCGTTTCCCTCATGCCTCTGAAGGACACGCCAGCCGAGCGTATTCGTCAAGCTCGTGGCGAGGACGTGATCCCTGCCGACGGGTACCCCTACGAGCCGTAGCCGCCGTATCCGCCGCCGCCGGACGAACCACCGCTCCCAGTGAGCTGGTGCCGGACGCCGCCACAGCGAACCACACGCCCTGGATCCCCTGGCCGGTGGCCTGGCCCGACGCCGAGTCACCCGAGTACGTGTACAGAGGCATGCCGTTGATCGTGAGCTGGGTCGAACCGTCGGGACGCTTGATCGTCCCGAACGTTCCCTTGATCATGCCCGCGTCCTGCGGGAGCGAACCCGTCACGAGCACCGGCGGCCAGAACGAGACGCATCCCCCCGTGCACACGATCTTGCTCCCTGTCTCCTTGGTGTTGTGGTAGAGCGTCAGGCCGGCGCCGTTGGCCAGGACCGTTCCGACACCGGAGACCGAGTCCGTCTGGACGGAGAGACCGGTCCCCGACGGCGAGCCGCCCCCCGACGACGTGCTGCCGCTGCTGCGGCCGCACGCCGCCAGGAACAGGGCTGCGAGCGCGATCACAGCCAGACGCGAGCGTGGCGTTCCGTGGTGGAGCCTCATGCGAATGCCTCCTGTGTTCCGATAGATGGTACCTGCGAGGTGTACGGCCGAACGAGGACCACGGCTTCGTTCCCCAAGAGACTTCTACGAGTTCCGCACACCGGTGGACCGGGACGCGAGCGTCGCCTCGATGGCCTGGACCTGATCAAGCACACTCGCCGGCGACGGTCCGCCCGGCATCGACCGGGCCCGCACCGAGCGGTCCGGATCGAGGAGCGCTTCGCCCTCGGGCAGCCCGAGGGCGCGCCACTCATCGGCCTCGGTCCCGCGGAGCGAACGCCCCTCGGCATCGAGCCGTTTCAGCAGCTCGCCCACCTGCCGATGGGCCTGGCGGAACGGGACGCCGGCCCGGACCAGCTCCTCGGCCAGGTCGGTGGCGTACAGGCCCTCGGCCTCGGAGGCACGGCGCATGGCCGCGACGTCGAAACCGAGCGTCTCGACACACCCGGCCAGCGCGGCGAGCGTGGCCTCCAGGGTGTCCGCCGCGTCGAACGCCGGCCCCTTGTCCTCCTGGAGGTCCCGGTGGTAGCCGAGGGGCAGGCCGGCGAGCACCGACGTCAACGCCACGAAGTCCCCGGCCAGCCGTCCGGCCTTGGCCCGTGCCAGCTCGGCGACGTCGGGGTTCCGCTTCTGCGGCATCATGCTCGACCCCGACGCGTAAGCCTCGTCCATCGACGCCCACCCGATCGACTCGTCGGTCCATCGGAGGAGATCGGCGGCCAGCCGCGACAAGTGGGTGCCGAGGATGGCCGCATCGGCCACGAACTCCTGGACGAAGTCCCGGTCCGACACCGCGTCGATCGAGTTGGGGAAGGCCCGGTCCAGACCCAGGCGGCCCGCGGTGGCCTCGGGGTCCAGGCCGAGCGTCGAGGTGGCGAGGGCGCCAGCCCCCAGCGAGGACACGCTCGCCCTGGCCGCCCACTGGTCGAGCCGGTCGAGGTCGCGAAGGAGGGCCCAGGCGTGCGCCAGCAGGTGGTGGCCGAGGGTCACTGGCTGCGCCGCCCGCCCGTGGGTGGTCCCCGGCATCACGGTGTCGGCGTGCGCTCGCGCGCTCGCGATGAGCGCCCGCGTCAGTCGCTCGATGCCGTCGTCGATCCGTCGGGCCGCCGCGAGCAGCCACAGCCGCAGGTCGGTGACGACCAGGTCGTTCCGGCTCCGGCCGGCGTGCAGCTTGGCGCCGACTTCACCGAGGCGCTCCGTGACCCCCCGCTCGATGGCCGAATGCACGTCCTCGTCGGCGGGGTGGAACGCGAAGCGACTCGCGGCGATCTCCTCTCCCACGTCCTTCAGCGCCTTCTCCAGGGCCGCCGCCTCGTCGGCGCCGAGCAGCCCGGCGTCCTCGAGCGCCCGCACGTGCGCGACCGAGGACTCGACGTCCTGCGGCGCCAGCCGAACGTCGACGGACAGGCTCCGCGACAGGGCCACCGCCTCCGGAGCCGGCGCCCGGTCGAACCGGCCACCCCACAGCGGCTCGTCGGCTCCGACGCCGGGTGGATCCGGCTCGCTCACCGGCGTCCCTGCCGGGCGGACCACACCTTGAGCGGCATGCCCCACAACCTGATGAAGCCGTCGGCGTGGCGGTGGTCGAAGGCGTCCTCCGGTCCGTACGTCGCCAGCCCGACGTCGTACAGCGAGGCCTCCGAGCGCCGTCCGACCACCGCGCATGCGCCCGGTGAGAACTGCAGGCGGACCTCGCCGCTCACGTGCTCCTGCGTCGAATCGACGAATGCGTCCAGCGCCGCGCGGAGCGGTGAGAACCACAGCCCGTCGTAGACGAGCTCGGCCCATCGCTGCTCGATCGCCGGCTTCGCGTGGGCCACCTCGCGTTCGAGCGTCAGGTCCTCGAGAGCGCGGTGGGCTCCGATGAGCGCGAGCGCCGCGGGCACCTCGTAGAGCTCGCGCGACTTGATCCCGACCCGGCGGTTCTCGATCATGTCCACCCGCCCGAAGCCGTACCGGCCGCCGAGCCCGTCCACGGCACGGATCAGGTCGGGAAGCGCCGTGAGGTCGCCGTCGAGCATCACGGGGACCCCTCGCTCGAACCCCACGGCGATCTCCGCCGGCTCCGACGGACGATCCGAGATGCCCGCCGTCCGGGCGAACGCGTCCTCGGGTGGCGCCACCCACGGATCCTCGAGCGGGCCGCACTCGGCGGTCCGCCCCCACAGGTTCTCGTCGATCGAGTACGCCGTCGCGACGTCGGCGATGGGGATGCCCCACTCGGCGGCAAGGCCCAGGGCCTTCTCCCGGGGGATGCCCGCGTCGCGGATCGGCGCGAGGACCTCCAAGTCGGGCGCGAGCACGCCGAACGAGACCTCGAACCGGACCTGGTCGTTCCCCTTGCCGGTGCAGCCGTGGGCCACCGCCCCGCCGCCGACCTCGCGGGCCACCTTCACCACCTCGTGGGCGATGAGCGGCCGGGCCAGGGACGACACGAGCGGGTACTTCCCCTCGTAGAGAGCGTTGGCCTTGATGGCCCGGGCCAGGAACTCCCCGGCGAAGGCGTCGACCCCGTCGACGATCCGGACGTCCGCGGCCCCCGCGAGCACTCCTCGCTCTCGGATGGCCTCGAAGTCCTCCTGTTGTCCCACGTCCACCGCGACCGCGAACACCTCGTAGCCCTGTTCGGCCAGCCACCGGACGGAGACCGACGTGTCGAGTCCGCCGGAGTACGCAAGCACCGCTCGCTTCATCTGTCCTCCATCCTCTTCACGGCGATCTTCATCTCGCCTCCATGGCCTTACGCAACGCCCGTTCCACCGAGCGGGCCGAGACGCCGTCCGCGGGGACGACGAGGATCGTGTTGTCGCCGGCCACCGTCCCGGCCACTCCGGCCAGGGGGGCGGTGTCGATGGCCTCGGCCAGTGCGCTCGCCGCGCCGGGCGGGGTCCGCACGAGCAGCAGCCGGTTCGCCGCGACGAACGAGAGGGCGAACTCCTGGAGGGCGTGCCGGAGAAGGTTCGCCGGCGCGCTCACCATGCCACGGCCCGGCACGACGTAGCGCACGCCTTCCGGATCGTGCACCCGGGCCAGCCCGAGCTCCTCGACGTCGCGAGAGATCGTGGACTGCGTCGCCGGCAGGCCCAATCGCCGCAGGCGAGCCCGGATCTCCTCCTGCGACCCAAGCCGCTCCCGTCCGACGAGCGACAGGATGGCCTGCTGTCGCCGAGCCTTGGTGGCGCCGCCGTTGCGGTTCACGACGTCCCCTCCTCGCGCCGGGGCGTCGACCGTGACGTCGTCCGGGGCATCGACCGCGATCATCGTGCCGATCCCCTCCGGCGTGAACAGCTCCAGGACCAGCGCGTGCTCCACCCGCCCGTCCAACAAGTGCACGCGCGGCACGCCCGCCTTCAGCGCGCGCACGGCGCTCTCCAGCTTCGGGATCATCCCGCCCTCGACGGCATCCGGGTGGGCCAGCAGATCGAGGACGTCCTGCACGCCGAGCTCCGAGAGCAGGTCCCCGTCCGGCCCGATCAGCCCGGGAACGTCGTTCATGTACACGAGCTTCTCGGCCGACAGGCCCACCGCGAGCTCTGCCGCGACGACGTCGGCGTTCACGTTGTACGCCTGTCCGTCGTCCCCGATCGCGATCGACGCGATCACCGGGACGAACCGCTTCTCCATGAGCGCCCGGACGACCTCGCCGTTCACCCGGACGACCTCGCCGACGAACCCGAGGTCCGGCCCTTCCCGCCTGCGGGCCACCACCAGTCCCCCGTCGACCCCCGAGAGCCCGACGGCCTGGACGCCGCAGCCGAGGAGGGTCCCGACGACCTCTGTGTTCAGCTTCCCGGCCAGGACCATCTTGGCCACGTCGAGCGTCGGTTCGTCGGTGACCCGGAGCCCGCCCACGAACGTCGTGGAAAGGCCGAGACGGGTCGAGACCTCGGTCACCTGTGGCCCGCCGCCATGCACGATCAGGGGATGGATGCCGACGTGCTGGAGCAGCGCCAGGTCGTTCCCGAACGACCTCGACAACGGGGCGCGTTCCATCGCCGCGCCCCCGTACTTGACGACGATGGTCTTGCCCCAGTGCTCCTGCATGAACGGCAGGGCCTCGAGGAGCGTGCGGGCCTTGGCCACCGTGCGCTCCCGGATCTGCGGCGGCAGGTCGACGGTTCACGTCGAGTACTCCGCGTTGATCTTCACGTAGTCGTACGACAGATCGACGCCGAGGGCGCGGCTGTTGCCGGGACCGCTCCCCACCGAGATCCCGATCACGACCTCCCGCTCCCTCACGGCCGCCAGGGCCGGCTCCACGCCGGCCTCCAGGTACGCCGCCGGGATCTCCCCGCCCGCGATCACCTGCACGTCGCCGATGAACGCGTCCACGAGCTGCGGGAGGAAGGAGGCCCCGGAGGACCCCACGGCTTGAAGGATCCGCCCGGGGTTGGGATCGCCCCCGAACACGGCCGTTTTGACGAGCAACGAGTCGGCCACCGCCTTCGCCACCATCCGGGCCTCCGACGCAGTCTCGGCTCCCGACACCTCCACCAAGATCACGTGGCCGGCTCCCTCGGCGTCGCCGGCCAACTGAAGCAGGAGCGAGGTGCCGACCTCGTCCAGCGCCGCTGACACGTCGTCCCAGGGCGGCGTCCCCGGCACGACCAGGTCGCCACCCGCGGCACCGCTCGCGAAGACGAGAACGGTGTCGTTCGTGCTGGTGCACCCGTCGACCGTGAGCGACTCGAACTTCGGCTCCAGGACGTCGGCCGCGAGCTTTCGAAGCTCGGCCGCCGGGACGGGCGCGTCGGTCGTGAGAAACGCGAGCATCGTAGCCAGATGGAGGTCGGGCGCGATCATCCCCACCCCTTTCGCGCAGCCGCCGACCCGGTACGGGCCACGCTCGGCCTGGGCCTGCTTGGGCCTGGTGTCGGTGGTCATGATGGCCTGGGCGAAGCTCTCGCCGCCCTCCGGCGAGAGCGAGCCGGCCAACCCGGGGAGGGCCGCGAGCAGCTGGTCCATGTGGAGCGGCTCGCCGATGACGCCGGTCGAGCAGGCCAGCACCGCCTCGGGCTCCAGGCCGAGCAGCTCGGCGGCCGCGGCCGTCGAACGCTCGGCGTCGTTGTCTCCCGACAGGCCGGTCCCGGCGTTGGCCTGGCCGCTGTTGACCAGCACCGCCTGGGCCCCGCCCCTCGACAGCCGTTGCCGGGACAGGCGGACGGGTGCCGCGGCGAAGGCGTTGGTGGTGAACAGCCCCGCGGCCGAGCGGCCCTCGTCGGCGACCAGCAGGCCAAGGTCCGGCCGGCCGGAGGGCTTCATGCCGGCCGTCACGCCGGCTGCGCGGAACCCCCGAGCGAACGTCACGCTCACGGGTACACCGCCGTCGCCGGGAGCCCGGCGGTCTGCTCGAATCCGGCCATCAGGTTCATGTTCTGCACGGCCTGGCCGGCGGCCCCCTTCACCAGGTTGTCGAGGGCGCCCACGACGATGGCCGTCCCGGTCCGCGGATCCGCCACGGCTTGGAGCTCGACCAGGTTCGACCCCCGGGTCCGCTTCGTGTCCGCCATGTCGCCCGAAGGAAGGACCCGGACGAACGGCGCGTTCGCGTAGGCCGTCGCGAGGCAACCGGTCAACGACTCGGTGGTGGCCCCCGGTGCGAGCGGCGCGTAGCACGTCACCAGCACGCCGCGGACGGAAGGGACGAGGTGCGGGACGAACGACACGGTGGCAGGGATGCCGGAGGCCAGCTCGAGGGCCCGTTCCATCTCCGGGGTGTGCTGATGCGTGGGGAAGCGGTAGGGCCGCACGCTGTCCTCGGTCGCCGCGTACGACGTGGCCTCGGCGAGCGCCCTGCCCGCGCCGGACAGCCCGGTCTTGCCGTCCACCACGATCGGCCCGGGCCCGACCAACCCCGCCGAAAGGAGTGGGGCGAGGCCCAGGACGACCGGCGTCGGGTAGCACCCCGGGTTGGCCACGAGCGATGCCCCGGCGATGTCGCCGGCGAAGAGCTCGGGCAATCCATAGACCGCCTTCTCCAGCCAGGCCGGCGCGGGGTGCTCGAAGCCATACCAGTCCGGATACGCGTTCGCCGTGAGCCGGAAGTCGCCGGCCAGGTCCACCACACGGAGCCCGGCGTCCAGCAGGACGGGGGCCAGGGTCGCGCTGGCCCCGTGCGGGAGCGACAGGAACGCGAATGATGCTTGTTCGGCCACCGCGGCGGCTTCCAGCGGAGCCAGCACCCATCCTCCGACGGGAGAGGCGGCGAGGTGAGGATGGACCTCCCCCACGGTCCGGCCGGCCGACTCGTTCGCCGCGAGATGGCCGAGCTCCAACCGTGGATGCGCCAGGAGCAGGCGCACCAGCTCGCCCCCGGCATAGCCGGAGGCGCCGAAGACGGCCACGCGCAGCCTGGCCTCATCACCCACGATGCTGCATATTCATGCACAGGATGCATGAACATGTCAACCGGGTCCAATCGCTGGCTTCCCTTCCCCCTCCCTTGCCTAACGAAAATAGTAATGAGGACGTACCATCCTCACGCTCTTCACTGTTGAAAGGCCTTGGGTTAGTCGGGAACGGAGGTCACAATGCGAAGACTGATCGTCGTGATCACCGCGGTGGCGCTGGTGGGCGGGGTGGCGTGGGCCGTAAGGGCCCAGACCACCGGCGGCAGGACTCCGGTGAAGTGCATGGACTCCGTGTGGCAGACCACGCCCGTGTCCACCACCTCGACGCAGTGGGCGAAAGTCCCTGGATTCAGCGACCGCCCGATCGCCATCTTCCCCATCGCGATCAACGTCAGCGCACTCGTCTCCGGAGCGCCGGTGGAGTTCCGCATCCTGAGCACCAACGTGGGCGGACAGACCTTCGTCAGCAAGCCCGGTGCCACTCGGTTCGTCCCGAGCGGGGGCGGCCCGGACTCCTTCGTGTACCAATGGATCGAGCGGGATCAGGTGGCAGCCACCCACAGCAACTTCCTCCGGCTGCAATGGCGGAGCCCGAGCGGCGGTGCCGTCCAGCTCCAGGGGGGCGACATGTCGGTGCTGTACACGACGGACGTCTGCAACGGGTCTTCATAGCCGACCTACGGCGGCGGGGTGGCGCGCTGCCGGTCACGGCAGCGCGTGCAGCACGCCGTCCGTGACGCCGGGCACGGCCGGCGGCGTCTCCGCGCCGCCGCCGGCCCGTGCCCTCGACACCGATCCCCTGGCCTTGCCGAGTTGCGAGCGGAACTCGTCGGCCCCGTTCGCGATCATGGTCGCGGCCCGGGCCATCTTGTTCTCCAGGATCGCCTCCATCGCATCGAGGAGGGTGCCGACCTCCGACAACGCGCCCTGAACGTCGCCCGCGTCGCCGAACCGGGCCACCAGGCTGTACAGGAAGAGGAGCACCGGGAGCGCCGTCGAGTACGGGACGATGACGACGCCCCTGGAGAACGCGTCCGCATGGGCCCGCTTCAGGACCTGGTAAGCGGCGTCGGGAACCGCGGCGACCGCTACCGGCGCCGTCAGTGCTGGGTCGAGGTACTGAGCCACCTCCCGGGCCCGGTTGGCCACCACCCGCTCCACGTCGCGGGCCCGGGCGTCGAGCTCACCCGGATCCTCCGCCGCCTCCAGGGCCTCCAGCTCCGCCAGCGCGGACCACTTGGAGTCGACCGGCAGGCGGCGACCGTCGGGGAGAAGCAGCCCGAACTCGACCACCTTGCCGTTCACCTTGAAGTCGGTGACCAGGATCCCCGGGGGGAGTTGGGCGAGGTGCTGGCGGAGGACGTTCTCCCCCGCCCGGCCCTGAGCGGGGCCCCCTGCCAGAACCGTCGACAGGCGCCGGACGACACTCCACGCTTCATGGTCTCGTTCGCGGCGCTCCCGTTCCCTGAGCGAGAGCTCGTGCAAGGCCCGTCGAGCCCCGGCCACCTCCTCGTGCAGCCGCTCGGCCAGGGCGTCCCGAACCCCGACCGCGTCGGCCAGCCGCCGGAGGTCGGCGGACTGCACCTCCAGCCGGGCCTCCAGGCGCGTGGCTCCCTCCGAGTCCTGGGAGCCATGGCTCCCGCCTCGCCGAAACGCCATCAGGAATGCGCCCACGGTGAATCCGGCCGCCAGCCCGACGATCGCGTAGCCGAGCCCGCTCACGGCACCCCTCGGTCTGCTCGTTTGCGTTCATCGTGCATGGGGCCAACCGTAGGGGGAGGGTGTGACAAGACCCGGCCCGAGGTGCATCATCCCCCGATTCGTTTCGAGGAAACGGGTGTGGTACAAGGGTTGCCTTGTCCCAAGGAAGGGGTGGGCGAGATGTCCGCAACTCGTCGTCTGGTGACGCTGTGCTTCACCGTCCCACTCGCCGCGCTGTTCCTGCTCAGCCTCGCCGCGCCGGCCTGGGCGGCCGATGGTGGCAAGAACGAACCCCAGATCGTGTTGACCGGCCAGGCTGTGGTCTCCGCGGGCCAGACCGTCGGCGACGTGGTGATCTTCAACGGGCCGGCCACCATCGACGGGACCGTACGGGGCTCCGTCACCTCCTTCAACGGGGACGTGTCGATCTCGGGCACGGTCACCGGTGACGTGACCTCGTTCAACGGCGACGTCACCGTGGCCTCCGGGGCCAGGATCGGAGGCGACCTGGTGACCCAGACGGCGCCGAGCGTCGCCTCCGGGGCGACGATGGAAGGCGACCGGCGGCGGGTGAACACCGACGTGATCTTCGGCCGGTTCACCTGGATCAGCCGGTTCGCCGTGTGGGTGGCCGTCTCGGTCTCGATCCTGGTGCTCGGCGTGTTGCTGCTCCTGTTCGCCCCGCGGGCGGCCGAGGCGGTCGCCGCGGCGGCCGTGCAGCGGATCGGGTCATCGATCGGGTGGGGGCTCGGACTCTTCTTCGGCATCCCCATCGTGGCCGTGATCGCCCTGGTGACGATCGTGGGCATCCCGTTCGGACTGGGGATGTTCCTTGCCCTCGCCCCGCTCTACGCGCTCGGCTACACGGCCTCGTGCTTCGCGCTGGGGCGGGCCCTGATCAAGCCGCCGAGGACCCGGTACCTGGCATTCCTGGCCGGATGGGCCATCGTCCGCGTGGCGTCGCTCATCCCGTTCATCTCCGGCCTCGTGTGGTTCCTGGCCGTGGTGTACGGGCTGGGCATCCTGGCGGTGGCGGCCCGCCGGAGGGAGACGGTGATGACGGTCGCCGCGCCGGCGGGGACGATGCCTCCGCCACCGCCGCCGGCTCCCGCCTGATCGCCGCGATAGCATCGCGGCCATGACCACAGCCTCCGGCCATCCACATGGTCCACGTGGCCGGCACCCACCGGGAGGTGGGAGCCCAGATCGGCGCGGCCTGCGCCGACGTCCTTCGAGAGGCGGTGGAGTTCGACGCCGAGATCCCGCCCGGCCGCACGCGGGCCGACCAGCTGTCGCTGGCCGAGCGATACCGGCAGGTGACGGCCGGGGCCCACCCCTGGTACCTGGACGAGATCGAGGGGGCGGCGGAAGCTGCCGGGGTCGACCCCCTGGCCCTGTTCGCCTGCGCCACCGAGGAGATCTGGTACGAGCCGCGGACCCACGCCCTCAAGGGCCGGTGCAGCGACCTGGTGGCCGTGCCGCCCGCCACCGCCGGCGACCGCGTCCTCGTGGCCCACAACAACGACATGCACCGCAAGTACCAGGAGCAGCTCGTGGCGATCGAGTGGCAGGTCCCCGGCGACCCCGTCGTGCTCACCATCGGCAACGGCATCTGGATCAGCGTGGGGTGGAACTCGGCGGGGCTCTCGCTCACCGGCAACGAGCTCTCACCGAACGACGAGCGGATCGGGGTCCCCCGCGAGATCCAGGTCCGCTCCATGCTCCGGAGCCCGACCCTGGACATGATGGTCGGCGAGGCCCTCCGCCACGATCGCGCCTCCTCCTACAACAACGTGCTCGTCTCCCGCCAGGGCGAGGTCGCGAACGTGGAGGGCTCGGCCATGGCCGCCGAGATGACCGGACCCGACGAGCGCGGCCACCTCGTCCACACCAACCACTACGTGTGCGACCGCATGCTCGGCTACGAGGGCGACCCCGAGTACGCCGGGCACTCGGCCGTCCGGTACAGGCGGGCGGCGGAGCTCCTGGAAGCCGAACCAGCCGGCACGGTCACCGCGGAACGGCTCCGGACCATGCTGTCCGACCATGAGAACCCGCCGGACGCCCTGTGCCGGCACCCCGAGCTGTGGGGAGGCGACACGGCGACCGCGTTCTGGTGTATCGCCGACGTCACCGACATGCGGATCGAGTTCGGCCGCGGCAACCCGTGCGACTCGGTGGCGCAGGAGTACGCGTTCGCCTAGCCGCTCGCCGGGGACCGCGCGCTACAGGTCCGCCCCGGCGGCCACCTCTCCAGCCTTCATCACCATGGCCGGCTTGAGGACCGCGTCGATCTCCTCGATGGGGTCGGCGTCGAGCAGCACCAGGTCGGCCGCCTTGCCCGGCTCGATCGTCCCTACCTCGGGGAGACGGAGAAGGTCTGCGCCGACCGACGTGGCCGCCTGCATGGCCCGAAGGGGCGTCATCCCCCACTCCACCATGCGGACCACTTCGACCGGCGCGCCCCCGTGCGGGTTGAACGGCGTACCGGCGTCGGTCCCGCACGCGATCGACACCCCGGCTCGAAGGGCCCGGCGGAACGCGTCCCGGGCCTCTCCCTCGAGCTCCACCGTCTTCTCCACCGCGTAAGCCGGGACCTCATCGGCGTGCTGCAGGATGCCGTGGAACGCCGAGAGCGTCGGCACGTGGAACGTCCCGCGTTCCTTCATCAACCTCGCGGCCTCTGGCGAGAGCATCGACCCGTGCTCGATCGAGTCCACGCCGGCCCGGACGGCGTTCAGGATCCCGGCGGCCCCGTGCGCGTGCGCGGCGATGGCCCGCCCCCACGCGTGCGACTCTCCGACGGCCGCCTCCAGCTCCTCGGGGGTGAAGGCGGCGAACTCGGCGGTGCTCCCCGGCGTGAGGACGCCGCCGGTGGCGATGATCTTCACGACCGACGCGCCGGCCCGGATCTCCTCGCGGACCGCCCTGCGAACGGCGTCGGGGCCGTCCACCTCGCGGGCCAGCCCGATCGTGTGCCCGTGCCCGCCGGTGATGGTGAGGGCGCGTCCCGCGGCCAGCACCCGCGGCCCGGGGACGAGGCCCGCCTCCACCGCCCGGGCCACCTCGATCGTGGCGTGTCCCGGCCCCCCGAGGTCCCGCACGGTGGTCACGCCGCGCTCCAGGTGGCGAGCCGCGTTCCGGACGGCCTTGACGGCTGCCACGGCGTCGTTCGTCATCCGGCGGGCCTCGGCCTCCAAGTCGGCCGACCCCTCGAAGCACAGGTGCACGTGGCAGTCGATCAACCCGGGGGCGAGCGTCCGCCCCGAGCCGTCGACCTCGTGAGCCGCGGCGGCCTCGCGAGGGGCTCGCGCGTGCGCCCCCACCCACGAGATCGTGCCGTTCGCCACCAGCACGCCGGCCTTCGTCTTCAGCGACCGGCCGTCGAACACCGAGATGTTTGCGAAGTACGTCGCCATCTCCACCCTTCCCGTTCGCCTCGGCCCTTCACCCTGCCGGCCTAGCCGGAGCGTATCTCAGGGCCTCTACCCGGCTGCGGACGTCGGTGCCGTCGAGTAGGCTGTGCGCCGCTCGAAACTCCCCCGTCCTCGTCCCCCGCCGGAGGTTCGCCGAAAGTGCTCGACGTAGCGAAGGAGGCCGTCGAAGCCGCACGGCGGGCGGGCGCACACTACGCCGACGCCCGGTTCGTCCGCGAGGACTCCGAGTCGATCACGGTCCGCAACCAGGAGATGGAGGGGATCGACCGGGCGACCTCCAAGGGCCTCGGCGTGCGCGTGCTGGTCGACGGGTACTGGGGCTTCGCCGCCACCGCACGTTCCGACGGCCCCGAGATCGCCCGGACCGCCGGCCTGGCCGTCGAGATCGCGCGTGCCGCGGCTCGCCTTCCCCGGGAACCGGTCAAGCTCACCGAGGTCGAGCCGGCCACCGGCACCTGGGCCAGCCCGCTCCAGGACGACCCGTTCAACGTGTCCTTGGAGGAGAAGGTGGCCCTGTTGATGGAGGCCACCCGGCTGATGCAGCAGGTCCAGGGCCTGGCGTTCGCCGAGGGCGGGATCGACCTGTACCGGGTCCGGACGGCGTTCGCATCGACCGAGGGAAGCGCGATCGAACAGACCGTCGTGCACTCGGGCGCCGGCCTCGACGCCACCGCCATCTCCGAGGGCGAGCTCCAGCGGCGCTCGTACCCGAACTCCTTCCGCGGCCACATCGCCGCCGCAGGGTGGGAGCACATCGCCAAGCTCGGGCTGTTGGAGGAGGCGGAGCGAACCGCCACCGAGGCCGTCGAGCTTCTCTCGGCGAAGGATTGCCCAAGCGAGGTCACGACCCTGGTGCTGGACTCGGGCCAGATGGAGCTCCAGGTCCACGAGTCGATCGGCCACGCCGTGGAGCTCGACAGGGTGCTCGGCATGGAGGAGTCCTACGCGGGGTCCTCGTTCGTCTCGCCCGACGATCGGGGCAGGCTCCGGTACGCGAGCGACCTCGTGTCCATCACCGCGGACGCGACCATCCCCGGTGGCCTGGGGTCGTTCGGATGGGACGACGAGGGCGTCCCGGCGCAGTCGGTCCCCATCATCGTCGACGGGATCTTCCAGGACTTCATCTCCAGCCGGGAGACGGCCGGCACGATCGGCGGGACCTCGACGGGCGCCATGCGGGCCGACGGGTGGCAGAACCTCCCGCTGATCCGGATGACCAACATCAACATCGAGCCCCGCGAGGGATCCCTCGCCGACATCATCGGCGACACGAAGGACGGCATCTTCATGGCCACGAACCAGTCGTGGTCCATCGACGACAAGCGTGTGAACTTCCAGTTCGGCTGCGAGATCGCCTGGCGCATCAAGGGCGGCAAGCTCACGCAGATGTACCGGAACCCCAACTACACCGGCATCACCACCGAGTTCTGGGGCTCGTGCGACGCGGTCGGCGGCCGGGAGGACTGGACCCTGTGGGGCACGCCCAACTGCGGCAAGGGACAGCCCCCGCAGACCGCCCGGGTCGGTCACGGGACCTCGCCGGCGCGCTTTCGGAACGTGCAGGTGGGGGTGCGCTGATGCCGGGAGTGATCGGGCCCGACCGGGTGCGCGCCGTCGCCGAGCCGGCACTGACGCTGCCGGGCATCGACGGCGCGGAGGTCCTGTTCATCCACGAATGGGTCGGGCTCACCCGGTTCGCCTCCTCGGCCATCCACCAGAGCACCTGGCGGGAGGACACCGGCATCCGCGTCCGGGTGGTGAAGGGCGGAGGGATCGGGGTGGCCGCATCCAATGAGTTCTCCGAGGACGGGGCCCGGCAGGCGGCCGAGAGCGCCCGCGAGATGGCGGAGGTGGTGGCGCCCGATCCGCTGTTCCCGGGCCTCGCGCCGCCGCAGCCCGTGCCCGAGAGCGACGGCTTCGACGAGACCACGGCGTCCACCACGCCCGATCACCGGGCGGAGAGCGTGGCGACGTTGATCGCCCAGTGCGGTCGGGGCCTGACGGCCTCCGGCGCGTTCGAGACCGCGGCGAGCGAGGTTGCGTTGGTCAATACGGAGGGCCAGTTCTGCTGGGCCCCCTCGACCCAGGCTTCGGTGACCACGGTCGTCACCGCCGACGAGGGCGGCAGCGGCTTCGCCGAGACGTTCGCCTCCACCCTGGCTGAGGTGGACCCCGAGGCGGTCGGCCGGCGCGCGGCGACGAAGGCCGCCGCCTCGCGCCGGCCCCAGGACCTCGACGCCGGCCGCTACACGGTGGTGCTGGAGCCAGCCGCGGTGTCGACGCTGGTGGGGTTCCTGGCCTGGATCGGGTTCGGCGGACGCCTGCTTGCCGAGGGGCGGTCCTGCTTCTCCGGCAAGGAGGGGCAGCAGGTGGCCCAGCCGGCCATCACCATCTACGACGACGCCACCTCGCCGCTCACGATCGGGCTCCCCTTCGATTTCGAGGGGACACCACGGCGCCGCGTCGACCTGATCCGCGAAGGCGTGTTCCTCGACGGGGTGTACGACCGCCGGACGGCAAAGCAGGCGGGCAAGGAGACGACCGGCCACGCCCTGCCACCTCCGAACCCAGAGGGGCCGTTCCCCCTCAACCTGTTCATGGAGCCCGGCGACGCGCTCGGTTGAGGACATGATCGCCTCGACCGACCGCGGCCTGCTGGTCACCCGGTTCCACTACTCGAACGTGGTGCACCCCCTGGAGTCGACCATCACCGGGATGACCCGCGACGGGACGTTCCTGATCGAGTCCGGGGAGGTGACCCGCCCGGTGAAGAACTTCCGGTTCACCCAGTCCATCGTGGAGGCGCTCAAGTCGGCGTCGATGGTGGGCCGGGACACCGAGCTGGCGAGCGAGTTCTTCTTCTCCGCCTCGCGCGTGCCGGCCTTGAAGGTGGACTCCTTCCATTTCACCGGCCGCTCGGACCACTAGCGCCGCGACCGGCCGGATTTCACCCTGGCCGCTCCGTTCCGGTACCCTCGAACACGAGGCTTCCCCAACGCCGCACGACGGAGGTGACCGATGCAGGTCGGAGACGTGATGAAGAGCGCCGTGAAGACCACCACCCCGGATCAGACGTTCGCCGACGTCGCCAAGCTGCTGAAGGACAACGCCATCTCCTCCGTCGTCGTGATGGAAGGTGACCGGCTGGCCGGTATCGTGACCGAGCGCGACCTGGTGAACCTGGTAGCGGATGGCCTAGACCCGACCGCCGCGAAGGTCGCCGACCGCATGAGCACCAATCTCGACACGGTCGAGCCCCGGACCGACATCGCCGAAGCCGCCGAGCACATGGCCAGGCTTGGGATCCGCCACCTGCCGGTCCTGGACAAGGACAAGCTCGTGGGGATCATCTCCATCCGCGACCTCACGAACTGGGCAGTGGCGGAGATCACCGGCGGCCACGAGCTGCCCGACCTGGAGCGGAGCCACACCACGCTGTCGGCCGCGGCCGAGATCAACCGGAACCGCTGAGAGCCGGCTCCGGAGCTACTCGCCCTGCGCGGCGCGTTGGAACGCGTCGCGGGGATGGTGGATCGATCCGAGCTGGGCCACGTCGCGGGGGAACAGCAACCCCACCGTCCAGTCCATCACGATCCGGACCTTGCGGTTCAGCGTCGGCATCATCAACAGGTGGTAGCTGCGGTGCAGGAACCAGGCGGGGAACCCCTTGACCTTCACCCCCATCACGATGGCCGCCCCCTTGTACCGCCCGAGCGAGGCGAGCTGCCCGAGGTTCCGCCACCGGAACGGCTCCAATGGCTCTCCTCGCGAGCGATGCGATCACGTTCTTGCCCAGCCGCCGAGCCTGGCGGAGCGCGTGCTGTGCGGTGGGCGGGGACACGCCGCCGGTCGCGAGATCCGGGACCGCGGCATTGTCGCCGGCGGCCCAGGCGTCCTCGACGCCCCGAACGCGCAGGAACTCGTCCACGACCACGCGCCCCCGCTCGTCCACGGGGAACCCGGAGCGGGCCGCGAGCGGTTCCGGCTTCACCCCGGCCGTCCACACCAGCGTGTCGGCGGGGAAGTGCGTCCCGTTCGACAGGCGCATCACCCCGCCTTCGGCCGACTCGAGCGTCGTGTTCACCAGCACCTCGATCCCCCGGACCCGTAGCCGGGCCTTCACGTAGGTCGCCAGATCCTCGCTCAGCTCGGGCAGGATGCGCGACGGCCGCCTCCACCAGCACCCACCGCATGTCGTCGGGGTGGAGGTTCGGGTAGTAGCGGAGCGCCGAGCGGGCCATGTCCTCCAGCTCCGCCAGGGCCTCGACCCCCGCGTACCCGGCCGCCCACGAACACGAAGGTGAGGGCGGCCCGCCGGTGATCCTCGTCGGGCTCCTCGGCGGCGGCGTCCAGCCGTGACAACACGTGGTTGCGAAGGAAGATGGCCTCGGCCACGGTCTTGAACCCCACCCCGTGCTCGGCCAGGCCGGGGACGGGAAGGACCCTCGATCGCGACCCCGCGCCCAGCACCAACACGTCGTAGGGGACTTCGATGTCCTCCTGGTTCGGCGTCCGCACCGTGGCTACCCGCCCCCCATGGTCGATGCGTTGCACCTCGCCGACCAGGACGGTGGTCTTCTTGAGCACCTGCCGGAGCGGGACGACGACGTGGCGGGGCTCGATGTTGCCCGAGGCCACCTCCGGCAGGAACGGCTGGTACTGCATGTAGTTCTCGATGTTCACCAAGGTCAAGCGGTGGCCCGCCCGGGCCAGCTCGCGCTGCATCTCCAGGGCGGCGTACATGCCGACGTAGCCGCCTCCCACGATCAGCACGCGCGTTCCTTTGGGCTTCATCGAGCTAGGCCGAGCTCGCGAGCGCACGGAGCGCCCGGAACTGCGCGGGGTCGGTCGTCACCGAGCCCAGGCGCACGGGGTCGTAGCGCGTCCCGTGGCAATCCGAGCCGCCGGTGATCACCAGCCCGAGCCGCTTGGCCAGGCCCCGGTAGTGCTCTCGCTGCTCCGGCGTGTGATCGCTGTGCTCGGCTTCCAGGCCGGCCATCCCGGCCTCGGCCATGGCCTCGATCAACTCCTCGGGGACCGGGGCGTCGGCGCTCCACATGCCCGGGTGGGCGAGCACGCACGCGCCGCCCGCCCGGCGGACGAGCGCGAGCGCCTCGAGCGGGTCCAAGGCGTGCTTGGGGACGTACGCGGGGCCGTCGTCCCCGATCAGGCGGTCGAAAGCCTCCTCCTCGGTGGCCACGACGCCGGCCTCGACCAGGGCCTGGGCGACGTGAGGTCGCACGATGTTGCCGGTGCCTGCGATCTGGCGAACCCGTTCGAACGAGATGGGATACCCGAGCGACTGCAGCTTGCCGACCATGGCCTCGCCGCGAAGGAATCGCTCGGAGCGCAGGCGGCTGAGCTCCGCCTGGAGCTCGTCGTTCTCAGGATCCATCCAGTAGCACAGGACGTGAACGCTCGTCCCCCGGTGCTCGGCCGAGAGCTCGACGCCGGGGACGATCTCGACGCCGAGCCTGAGGCCGGCTGCGACGGCCTCTTCCAGCCCGTCGGTCGTGTCGTGGTCGGTGATGGCGACGACCTCCAGGCCTCGCTCGGATGCGAGCTTCACCAGCTCCGCCGGCTCGAACGTTCCGTCGGAGCGGTTGGTGTGCGTGTGCAGATCGATCCCGCCCATGGACGAGCCCAGTGTGTCAGGCCGGCGAACTAGCGGGCGCGGGCCGACAAGCGGCCCGCGCCCATCTCCCTGGACAGGCTCCGGGCCGTCTCCCGGACGGCCGCCACCACGTGCGGCGAGGGCCCGTCGCCCAGCAACCGCTCGACGGGCCCGGCCACGCCGATCGCCCCCACCGGCGCGCCGGCGTGGTTGAACACCGTGGCCGCGATCTCGGCCTCCCCCACGATGGCCTCCTGGTCCTCCAGGGCCACGCCGCGCCGGGCCACCTGATCGAGCTCGCGTTCCAGAACCGCCGGGTCGCAGACCGTCTTGCCGGTCAGGCGGGCCAGATCCTCGTCCAGGAGCTCGCTCCGTCGCTCCGCCCCGAGGTACGCGGCCATGGCCTTGCCCAGGGCGCAGGCATGCCACGGGATCGACGCCCCGACCTCCAGGATCTGTACCGAGTTGTCCGGGCGGAACACGTGATGGACGATCAGCACCCGCCGGCCGTTCAGGACCCCTACCCGAACCGACTCCTCCACCCGGCTGGCCAGCGACTCGGCCCAAAGCAGCGAGCGTGCGCGGAGCTCGTGGTTGTCCAGGAAGGCGTTCCCGAGCTGGAGCATGGCCGGCCCCAGGCGGTACTTCCCCGCCTCGTCGTCCCGTTCCACGAGCTGCTCCGCCTCCAGGGCCCGCAGTAGCCCGAAGACGGTGGCCTTGGCTAGGCCGAGGCGCTCGCCGAGCTCGGTCACGCCCAGGCGACGCGAGGATCCGAGCTCTTTCAGGATCAGCGCGGCGCGATGGACCGACTGGATCACGGCCCCTCCCCGGCTAGGCCGTTCGCGCTCCCGGCAGCCCGCTCGAGCGCGGAGAACAGCAGCGCCGTGGACGTGGCCCCCGGATCCTGGTGTCCCATGCTCCGGGGGCCGAGGTAGGAGGCCCGTCCCTTGCGGGCCTGAAGCGGCACCGTGGCCCGCATCCCCTCCTCGGCCGCCTCCCGGGCCCTGGTCGCGGCGGCAGGCAGGTCCTCACCGGCCCGAAGCCCCCGCTCGAACGCCGCCAGGGCCGGGACGAAGGCGTCCACGATGGTCTTGTCGCCGACCGAGGCCGCTCCCAGATTCTGGATGGCCTCCAGCCCTGCGCGGAGCGCCACCAAAAGGTCCTCCGGGCCGAACCGTTCCCTCGACCCCAGGGCCTTGCCCAGGTCCCGGAACCCGCTCCCGTACAGGGGGCCGGCGGCCCCGCCCACCGTGAAGGTGAGGGCCGTCCCGACAGCCTCCAGGATGGCCCCCGGCGCTTCCTCGCCCATGCCCTCGAGCTTGGCCACGGCGGCCGTGAGGCCCCGGTCAAGGTTGATCCCGTGGTCGGCGTCCCCGATCGCCGCGTCGAGTTGGGTCAGGTACTCACGCTGGTCCTGGACCCGGCGGGCCAGCTCGTTCACCCACTGGAGGACGAACGCGGACCCGAGCGGGGCCTCGCCCTCCCCCGCTGCCGCCCTTGGAACCCGTTCTGGGCGCCGATCGCGCATCTCCTCCACGTTCCGCTTCCCCGGGCCTACCTGTCAAGCGCGTGCTCGGCGCCCTTCCAGGGCATCGAGAGCCAGGCGCGGCGTTCGACGATGCCGAACGTCGTCCTGAACTGAACCGATTTGACATACGAGACCGAACGATCTTGGCTTCCTGTGGATAAGGGTGGACAACGCCACCCGCATCTTCTGGCGGGAGAAAGGGGGTGGGCGTGGCCCTGCTCACCCGGGCCGAGGGGGCCCGGGGTGCTTGCCCTGTCGTCTCGAGAAGGGGGTGGTCATGAACAACTTCACTGCGGAGGCGATCGGAACCGGACTGTTGATCCTGTTCGGCGACGGCGTCGTCGCCGGTGTGGTGTTGAACAAGACCAAGTCGCAGAACTCCGGGTGGATCGTCATCACCTTCGGGTGGGGCCTGGCCGTCGCCGTCGCGATCTACGCGGTGGGACGGTTCAGCGGCGCTCACATCAACCCGGCGGTAACGATCGCGCTCGCCACCACCGACCAGGGGACGGCGTGGAAGGACGTGCCGACGTACATCGCCGGGCAGTACACGGGCGCGATCATCGGCGCGGTCCTGGTCTACCTGGCGTACTTCCCTCACTGGGCCCCGACGGAGGACCCCGGGCTCAAGCTCGCGGTGTTCTGCACCGGGCCGGCGATCCGCAACTACGTGGCCAACTTCGTCACGGAGGTCATCGGGACGGCCGCCCTGCTGCTCGGCGTGCTTGCCATCGGGGCGAACGACCTGACGGCGGGCTTCGCGCCGCTGCTGATCGGCCTGCTGGTGCTCGCCATCGGCCTGTCGCTCGGTGGCCCGACCGGGTACGCCATCAACCCGGCCCGGGACCTCGGTCCCCGGATCGCGCACTTCATCCTGCCGATCCCGGGCAAGCGCGACTCGGACTGGTCCTACGCATGGATCCCGGTGGTGGCCCCGATCGTCGGAGGCATCCTGGGGGCGTTGTTCTACAAGGTGATGTTCACATAAGAAAGCGGCCGCTCCGCCGCGGAGAGGAGCCCATGTGAAGAAGCTGATCAACAAGCCGGAGGACGTCGTCACCGAGGCGCTCCAGGGCATCGCGGCGGCACACCCAGACCTGGTACGGGTCCACACCAACCCGAACTTCATCGTTCGGGCCGATGCGCCCGTCCAGGGCAAGGCGGCCCTGGTCTCGGGAGGCGGCTCCGGCCACGAGCCCATGCACGGTGGCTTCGTGGGGATGGGCATGCTGGATGCGGCATGCCCGGGCGAGGTATTCACCTCCCCCACCCCGGACCAGATGCTGGAGGCAACGAAGGCCGTGAACGGCGGCGCGGGCGTCGTCCACATCGTCAAGAACTACACGGGCGACGTCATGAACTTCGACATGGCGGCCGAGATGGCCCGAGGCGAGGGCATCGAGGTCGAGTCGGTCCTGGTCGACGACGACGTGGCGGTGCAGGACAGCCTGTACACCGCGGGTCGTCGAGGCGTCGGCACGACCGTGCTCATGGAGAAGATCGCCGGCGCGGCGGCGGAGGAACGTCGTGCGCTGAAGGAGGTCGCCGAGATCGCACGGCACGTGAACGCGAACGGGCGCAGCATGGGCATGGCCCTGACCTCGTGCACGGTGCCGGCGGCCGGCAAGCCCACCTTCGAGCTCGGCGACGACGAGATCGAGATCGGCATCGGGATCCACGGCGAGCCCGGCCGCAAGCGGATGAAGCTCAAGCCGGTTGGAGAAATCGTGGAGATGATGGCGGTCGCGGTCGTGGAGGACATCCCGTACAACAAGGGCGACGAAGTCCTCGCGTTCGTCAACGGCATGGGCGGGACGCCCCTGATCGAGCTCTACATCGTGTACAACGAGGTGCACAAGTTCCTGGAAGGACGCGGCATCAAGATCACCCGGAACCTGATCGGCTCGTACATCACGTCGCTCGAGATGGCGGGGTTCTCCATCACGCTGCTCAAGCTGGACGACGAGCTCACGAAGCTGTGGGACGCGCCGGTCAAGACCCCGGCCTTCGGTGGGGCGTGTGAGCATTCGACGAGGAGACCGGCCGAGTGCCGGGGAGCGAGGAAGGAGGGCTGGTGAGCGTCCCGTACGACCAGGTGGTCCAGTTCGTCCGGGCGTTCGCCAAGGTGATGTCGGAGAACAGGGAGTACCTGACCGACCTGGACTCGGCCATCGGCGACGCGGACCACGGGATCAACATGGATCGCGGGATGAGCGCCGCCCTCGCCAAGCTCGACGGCGTGCCGGAGGGAGACGTCGGCAACCTGTTCAAGACGGTGGGGATGACGCTCGTCTCCACCGTCGGGGGCGCCGGCGGACCCCTGTACGGCACGCTGTTCCTGCAGATGGGCACGGCCGTAGCCGGCAAGCCCGAGCTCTCCCCGCAGGACTGGGCCGAGGCCCTCACGAAGGGGCTGGAGGGCGTGGTCATGCGGGGGAAGGCCGAGCTCGGTGACAAGACGATGGTCGACGCGCTGACGCCGGCCCGCGACGCGTTGAAGGAGGCCCTCGACGAGGGGGCCTCCTTCGGCGACGCGCTCCGGCGCTCGGCCGCCGCGGCCGAGGAGGGGATGAAGGACACGATCCCCCTCGTGGCCCGCAAGGGACGGGCCAGCTACCTCGGCGAGCGGAGCGCCGGCCATCAGGATCCGGGGGCCACGTCCTCGTATCTGCTGCTCAAGACCGCCGCCGACACGTGGGCCGACGGGGACCCGTAAGAGGAGGAAGAGGAGAAGGAGGCGCCATGGCGGACTACGCAGGTGCCCTGGACCAGGGCACCACCAGCACGCGGTTCATGATCTTCGACCACGGCGGCAAGGTGGTCGGGATCGACCAGAAGGAGCACGAGCAGATCTTTCCGAAGCCCGGGTGGGTCGAGCACGACCCGATGGAGATCTGGCAGCGCTGCGAGGATGTGATCACCGGGGGCCTGAAGAAGGCCAAGATCAAGGCGAGCGACCTCGCGGCGGTCGGCGTCACCAACCAGCGCGAGACCACCGTCGTATGGGAGAAGTCCTCGGGCAAGCCGGTCTACAACGCCATCGTGTGGCAGGACACCCGCACCGACAAGATCTGCAACGAGCTGGCCAAGGACGGCGGCCAGGACCGGTTCCGGCCCGAAGACGGGCTGCCGCTCGCCACGTACTTCTCGGGGCCGAAGATCAAGTGGATCCTCGACAACGTCGACGGCGTGCGCGAGCGCGCCCAGCGGGGCGAGGTCCTGTTCGGCAACATCGACACCTGGTGCATCTGGAACCTCACCGGCGGGCCGGACGGCGGCGCGCACGTCACCGACGTGACCAACGCCAGCCGGACCATGCTGATGAACCTGGAGACCCTCGACTGGGACGACGAGATCCTGGGCATCATGGGCGTCCCCCGGGCGATGCTGCCGGAGATCCAGCGCCTCGAGCGAGGTCTACGGCGAGGCCAAGGGCGCGCTGGCCGGGATCCCGGTGGCCGGCGACCTCGGCGACCAGCAGGCGGCGCTGTTCGGCCAGACCGCCTTCGACGTCGGCGAGGCCAAGAACACCTACGGCACCGGCAACTTCCTGCTGCTCAACACGGGCACCAAGCCCATCCAGTCCAAGAGCGGGCTGCTGACGACGCTCGGGTACAAGATCGGCGACCAGCCCGCCGTGTACTGCCTGGAGGGCTCCATCGCCATCACCGGCGCGCTCGTCCAGTGGCTGCGGGACAACCTGGGGCTGATCAAGAAGTCGCCGGAGGTCGAGGACCTGGCCAAGACCGTGGAGGACAACGGCGGGGTCTACTTCGTGCCGGCCTTCTCCGGCCTGTTCGCGCCGTACTGGAGGAGTGACGCCCGCGGCGTGATCGTCGGGCTCACCCGCTACGTCAACAAGGGCCACATCGCCCGGGCGGCGCTGGAGGCCACGGCGTGGCAGACCCGCGAGGTGCTGGACGCCATGAACGCGGACTCCGGCGTCGAGCTGAAGGAGCTCAAGGTCGACGGCGGCATGGTCTACAACGACCTCCTGATGCAGTTCCAGGCCGACGTCCTCGGCGTGCCGGTGATCCGGCCGACCGTGGCCGAGACCACCTCGCTCGGCGCGGCCTACGCGGCCGGCCTGGCCGTCGGGTTCTGGAAGGAGGTCAACGACCTGCGCGCCAACTGGGGCAAGGACAAGGGCTGGAGCCCCAAGATGGACAAGGCCGAGGCGAGCGGGAGTACAAGCAGTGGAAGAAGGCCGTCACGCGCACGTTCGACTGGGTGGACGCCTAGGAGAGGCGGCGTAACGAAGAGCGGAGCCCGGCGAGACATCGATTCCGGGCAGCCCCGAAGGGGCATCCCCTTCCGAAGGGAGGGAGCGATGAAGGACGACCAGGAAGGCGACTTCGCGGCCGGTCAGGAGGCCGAGCACCCGGAGGAGCACCGCAAGGGCGACTTCGCCGAGGGCCAGGAGAAGGATGCACGACAAGCATCCCGAGGGCGACTTCGCCGAGGGCCAGGAGAAGGATCACGAGGGGCACCACAAGGGCGACTTCGCCGAGGGCCAGGAGAAGGATCACGACAAGTGACGTGGGGGGCGCGGGGTGCGGCGGTCTGGCCGCCGCACCCCGCGCCCTCTGATCGCGTCCCGCAGGAGAATCGACGGGATGGCCACGCTCCAGACCGACGTGCTCGTCATCGGGGGCGGCTCGACCGGCGTCGGCGTGGCCTGGGACGCCGCCATGCGCGGGTTCTCCGCCGTCCTGGTGGACCGGGGCGACCTGGCCACGGGGACCACCGGACGCTTCCACGGGCTCCTGCACTCCGGCGGCCGCTACGTCGTCAAGGACCCCAAGGCCGCCGAGGAGTGCATCGACGAGAACCGCGATCCTGCGGCGGATCGCCGCCGACTGCATCGAGGACACCGGCGGGCTGTTCGTCACGACCCCCATCGACGACCCGGCGTACGCCGACCGGTTCGTCCAGGGCTGCCGGACCGCCGACGTCCCGGTCGAGGAGATCCCCGTGGCCGAGGCGCTGCGCCGGGAGCCGCGCCTGAACCCCGGGATCTCCCGCGCCTTCACCGTGCCCGACGCCAGCGTCGACGCGTGGAAGACCGTGTGGGCGCTGCGCCCGGTCGGCCCAGGCGCACGGGCGCGCGCATCCTCCCCTACCACGAGGTCCTGGCCTCACGGCGACGGCGGAGTGGTGCGGGCGCGCGCTGCGCAACGACCGCACGGGGCGGGGAGGACCTCGACATCGAGGCCGACTTCGTCGTCAACGCCTCGGGCGCGTGGGCCGGGCAGATCGCCGAGATGGCCGGGTGTCGAGGTCACGGTCCTCCCGGGCAAGGGGATCATGATCGCGATGAACCACCGGCTGGTGAACACGGTGCGTCAACCGCTGCGAGATGCCGGCCGACGGCGACATCCTCGTCCCGATCCGGACCGTCTAGCGTGATCGGCACGACCGACGAGCAGGTCGCCGACCCCGACGACTGGCACGATCACCCGGGACGAGGTCAGAACGATGCTGGACGACGGCGAGAAGCTCGTGCCCGGGCTTCCGCCAGGCGCGGGCGCTGCGCGTGTGGGCCGGGGTGCGGCCGCCTGTCCAGGACGCAAGGCCGAGGGCGACCGACACGCGCGACGTCACCCGCGCGCACGCGCTGCTCGACCACCGGCAGCGCGACGGCGTCGAGCGGTTCCTGACCATCACCGGCGGCAAGCTCACGACGTACCGGCTGATGGCCGAGGACACCGTCGACGCGATCTGCGCGCAGCTCGGCGAGACGCGCGCCGTGCCGGACCGCGGACGAGCCGCTGCCCGGCTCCGAGGACGGCGCGCTACTACTGGCTCGGCTCGCGGCTTGCCGCGGCGAGGAGGCCACGCTCCACGACGAGCAGCTCATCTGCGAGTGCGAGCTGGTGCCGCGCCGCCGCCTCGAGGAGGCCATGCGCCGGCGCGCGACCGACGAACCTCGACGACATCCGCCGCACGCTGCGCCTGGGGATGGGGCCGTGCCAGGGCGGCTTCTGCATCTACCGCGCCACCGGGATCCTGCACCAGGTGGACGGAGATCGACCGGGGAGCCCGCCAACCGCGTCGCTGCTCGACTTCCTGCAGGAGCGCTGGAAGGGCGTGTGGCCGATCCTCTACGGCGACCAGCTGCGCCAGGCGCGGCTGGACGACTGGATCTTCCAGGGCATCCTCGACGTCGCGCACCTGCCGGGGGGACGGGTGAGCGCGGGGTGATCGCGGGATGAGCCCCGACGCCGTCGTCATCGGCGCGGGCCTGGCCGGGCTGACCGCCGCGGTCCGCCTGGCCGAGGCGGGCGTGCGAGTCACCGTGGTGGCCAAGGGCGTCGGGCGCGACGCACCTCGCGCCCGGCACCATCGACGTGCTCGGCTACGCCCCCGACCGCGTGGAGCGCCCGGCCGCCGCGCTTGCCTCCTTCGCGGCGGAGCGGCCGGACCACCCCTACGCCCGCCTGTCCCCGGAGACGGTGGCGGCGAGCGCCGACTGGCTCCGGGAGCACGTGCCGACGCTCGCCTACGTGGGGACCTCGAGGAGAACCTCCTCCTTCCGACCGCCGTGGGCGTCCCCAAGCCCTCGGCCTTCGTCCCGGAGGCGATGGCCGCCGGCGACCTTCGTTCGGGCGGCCGGTTCGTCTTCGCCGGCCTCCGGGCACTGAAGGACTTCTATCCCGCGTACCTCGCCGACAACCTGTCCCAGGCCAAGCTTCCGACCGGCGCGACCGTCGAAGCGCGGGCCGTGCACCTCACCGATCCCGGCGCCGAGGCCGACGTGAGCCCGCTCGGCTACGCGCGGCGGTTCGAGGACCCCGAGTTCCGGGCGGTGGTGGCGGCCGAGCTCCTTCCCCGGCTGGAACCCGGCGAGTCGGTCGGATTCCCGGCGGTGCTCGGCTTGCACGAGCACCGGGCCACCTGGCTGGAGCTCCGGGAACGCCTGGGGCGGCCGGCCTTCGAGGTGCCGACGCTTCCGCCCTCGGTGCCCGGCATGCGGCTGTTCCACGACCTTCGCGACGCGTTCTCCGCGCCGGGGGCCGGCTCGTGATGGGCCCCACGGCCATCGGCGCGTCGGAAAGAGCCGAGTGGTGGACCACGTGGTGATCCAGACGGCGGCGGCCCGCCCGACACCGATCGAGGCCCGGTGGTTCGTGCTGGCGACCGGCGGCTTCGCCGCGGGCGCCATCGTCCTCGACTCCTACGGCGAGGTCCGCGAGACGGTGTTCGGGCTGGCCGTGTCGGGAGTGCCCGCCGCCGGCGAGCCGCGGTTCGTCCCGCGGTACTTCGCCGACCAGCCCATGGCCCGGGCCGGCGTCGCCGTCGACGAACGCCTCCGCCCGGTGGACGCCGAAGGGAACGTGGCGTTCGAGAACCTCTTCGCCGCCGGCGCCGCGCTGGGGGGCGCGAGCCCTGGCGGGAGCAGTCCGGCAACGGCCTGGCCCTGGCATCCGGGTACGCCGTCGCATCCGCGATCGTGGAAGGGGCGTCCTGATGGACACGATGGAGTGGGTCCGGGGCTCGCTCGACCACTGCGTGAAGTGCACGATCTGCGAGACGTTCTGCCCGGTGTCGAACGTCACGCCGCTGTTCCCCGGGCCGAAGTACGTCGGGCCGCAGCCCGAGCGGTTCCGAACCGACGACGGGTCGCCGGATGCGTCCCTCGACTACTGCTCGGGCTGCGGCATCTGCACGCAGGTGTGCCCGCAGGGCGTGAAGATCGCCGAGATCAACTCCCAGGCCCGGGCGAAGCTGAAGGCCCAGCGCGGCGTCCCGCTGCGCGACCGGATCATCGCCCGGCCGAGCGCCATGGGGAAGGTGGGGACGCCGGTCGCGCCGATCGCCAACTGGTCCCTCAAGAACCGCGCGTTCCGGTGGCTCGTCGAGCGAACGCTCCGGGTCCACCGCAAGGCCCCCATGCCGCAGTTCGCCGGCCGGACGTTCCAGTCGTGGGCCCGACGGCACCCCCCGCTCACCACCGCGACGAAGGCCGTCGTCTACTTCCACGGCTGCGGCGCGAACTACTACGAGCCTGGCGTGGCCCAGATGGCCGTCGCCGTCCTCGAGCACAACGGCTTCGGGTGATCGTCCCCCGGCAGGACTGCTGCGGGCTGCCGCTGCAGTCCAACGGGCTGTTCGACGACGCCCGGCGCTACGTCCGCAAGCTCGCGCGCAACCTGGCGCCGTACGCCAGGCGCGGCTACGACATCGTCGCCACCTCGACCAGCTGCGGGCTGATGCTCAAGCGCGAGGCCCGCGAGATCCTCGAGCTGGAGGACGACGAGGACCTGCGTACCGTCTCGGCGCACATGTACGACATCTGCGAGTTCCTGCTGAAGCTGCACGAGCGGGGCGAGCTTCGAACCGACTTCCGGCCGCTCGACATGACGGTCCCCTACCACGCGCCGTGCCAGCAGCAGGGCCACGGGATCGGCAAGCCGGCGCTGGAGCTGTTCGCCCTGATCCCCGGGCTCGAGGTGGTGGAGAGCGACGTCGAGTGCTGCGGCGTCGCCGGGACCTACGGGCTGAAGACGGAGAAGTACGACATCGCCATGGAGGTGGGCGCGCCGCTGTTCCGGCAGGTCGCGGAGGTGGCGACGGAGTGGCCGCCTGCGACAGCGAGACCTGCCGCTGGCAGATCACCAAGGCCACGGGGGTGCCCTCCGTCCACCCGGTCGAGCTCCTGCACCGCGCCTACGGGTTGGCGTGAGGGGCGGCGGGCCGGCCTTGGCCGGTAGGCTTCGGGCGAGGATCCGGTGATCAGTTGGTCGGCATCGTCCTCGTCTCGCACAGCCCGAAGCTCGCCGAGGGCGTGGCCGAGCTGGCGCGCGAGATGGGCGGGCCCGAGGTCCTCCTGGAGCCGGCGGGCGGCCTGGACTTGCCGGACCGGCCCATGGGGACCGACGCGATCCTGGTGATGCAGGCCATCGAGCGCGCCTGGTCCGAGGACGGCGTGCTGGTCCTGATGGACCTGGGAAGCGCCGTGCTCTCGGCGGAGATGGCGCTCGACATGCTGCCGCCGGACCTGCGGGACCGCGTGGTCCTGTGCGAGGCGCCACTCGTCGAGGGCGCCGTTGCCGCCGCGGTCGCGGCCAAGCTGGGGAGGTCGCTCGAGGAGGTCGCCGAGGAGGCCCGAGGCGGACTCGGCCCAAGGCGGCGCACCTTGGGACGCCGACGCCTTCGTCCCCGGCTTCGGCTTCCGGTCCGGCTGCGGGCGAAGCCGCCGGGGAGCCGACCGGACCGGAGGCCAGCGTTCGCCTTTCGGTGGGGAACCCCCTGGGGCTCCATGCCCGGCCGGCCGCGCGCTTCGTCCAGACGGCCGGGCGGTTCGACGCGGACGTCCGCGTGGCCAACCTCACCGCGGGAAAGGGACCGGCCAGTGCCAGGAGCCTGAACGCGGTGGCCACGCTGGGGGTGCGCCAAGGCCACGAGATCGAGGTGGTGGCCCGCGGCCCGGAGGCCCAGGCCGCCATCGACGCCATCAGGGCCCTGGCGGCCGACCGGTTCGGCGACGACATCGTTCAGGCCCGGTCGGATCCTCGGAGCGACGCCGCGCCCGCCGAGACGCCGGCCCTCGTCACGCTCGACGGCGCGCTGGCCGGCCTGCCCGCGTCGCCCGGGATCGCCGTGGGCCCGGCCCGCCACTTCCGACCCCCGGACATCGAGCTCCCCGCCGGACCGACCGGCGAGCCGAAGGAGGAGTGGGCGGCGTTGGAGGAAGCGCTCGAGGCCACCCGGGTGGAGATCTCGGCCACCCGGGCCACGGTCGCCGCCAGGGCCGACGAGCAGAGCGCCGCGATCTTCGACGCGCACCTGTTGTTCCTGGACGACGAGGAGCTCATCGCTCCGGTCCGTTCGGCGGTCCTCGACGAAGGGCGGGGCGCGGCTCGGGCATGGAAGGAGGCCATCGATCGGATGGCCGAGACGTGGCGGGCGCTCGACGACCCCTACCTGCGCGCGCGGGCCGCCGACGTCGACGCCGTGGGTGCGCAGGTCCTCGCCCACCTTGTCGGGGGGGCGGAGGCTCGGCCGGCGCTCGCCGGCGAGGGCGTGCTGATCGCGGCGGACCTCACCCCGGCCGACACCGCGGGCCTGGATCCCGCCGTCGTCGTGGGGATCGCCACCGCGCTCGGCGGCCCCACGTCGCACTCGGCCATCCTGGCCCGCTCGCTGGGGATCCCCGCCGTGGTGGGCCTGGGCCGGCCTGTCCTTGAGATCGCGGAGGGAGCGACCGTGATCGTGGACGGCGAGCGAGGCACCGTCCGCGGAGACCCCGATCCCGGGCAGGTCGCCGAGGCGAAGCGTCGGGGCGAGTCGTTTCGGGCATCGGAGGCCGCCGCCCGGGCCGAGGCGTCGCATCCGGCCATCACGCGAGATGGAACGATGATCGAGGTGCTCGCCAACGTGGGCAATCCCGAGGACGTCGCCGCAGCGGTCGAAGCGGGAGCCGAGGGCGTGGGCCTGCTTCGCACCGAGTTCCTGTTCATCGGGCGAGACTCGATGCCGAGCGAGCAGGAGCAGGAGGCTGCGTACCGCGCGATCGCGGAGACCCTCGGGGGGCGTCCGTTGATCCTTCGAACCCTCGACGTCGGGGGCGACAAGCCGCTTCCCTACCTCCCGATGCCCTCCGAGGCCAACCCGTTCCTCGGGCTGCGCGGCCTCCGCCTGGGGCTGGCCCGGCCGGACGTCCTTCGGACGCAGCTTCGGGCGGTCCTTCGGGTCGCCGCGGACCATCCGGTGAAGGTGATGTTCCCCATGGTCGCCACCCTCGCCGAGCTGCGGGCGGCGAAGGCGCTCCTGGAGGAAGCACGACGGGAGGTCGAGGAGGCCGGTGGCCGGGTCCCCTCGCACCTCGAGGTGGGGATCATGGTGGAGGTCCCGGCCGCGGCGCTCGCCGCGGCCGGGTTCGCCCCCGAGGTGGACTTCTTCTCGATCGGGACGAACGACCTCACCCAGTACACGCTCGCCGCCGAGCGCGGCAACGAGCGCGTCGCCGGCTTCGCCGACGCGCTCCACCCGGCCGTCCTGCGACTGATCCGGATGACGGTCGAGGGGGCCGGCTCGCACGGACGGATGGTCGGCGTCTGCGGGGAGATCGCCGGCGATCCGGTCGCGGTGCCCATCCTCCTCGGGTTGGGCGTCCGGGAGCTGTCGGCCGCGCCGCCCGCGGTGCCGCGGGTGAAGCGCGCGGTTCGGGAGACCGACCTCGGATCGGCGCGCGCGCTCGCCGATCGCGCCCTCGCCTTCGACTCGGCCGAGGCCGTCCGCGCCGCGGCGGCGCAGGGCTGAGGCCACTGCTAGGGTTGCCGGGGGTCACCTGAGTGGACGAACGGGAAGCCCGGGCGGCATCGCTCCTTCGATCGCTCACGTACCTGCGGGTGATCCTGGTCCCGGTCGTGATGTGGCTCCTGTTGTCCGACCCGTTCGATCACGCGTACGGCGTGGCCGCCGGCCTGTTCGCCTTCGCCGCGGCCACCGACTTCTTCGACGGCTACCTGGCCCGCCGGTGGGCCGCAACCTCGACGCTCGGCGGCTTCCTCGACACGACGGCCGACAAGCTGCTGGTCTCGGGGGCCTTGATCGCGCTCGTGTCGGTGGGCCGTGCGTCGGCGTGGATCGCCGCGATCATCGTCGGCCGCGAGCTGGTGATCCTGGGGCTGCGGGGCGTGGTCGCCGCCGACGGCACGGTCATGCGCACGTCGATCTGGGGCAAGCTGAAGGCGAACGTCCAGTTCGTCGCGATCTTCCTGGCCATCCTTCGGACCGCATCGACGATCGGGCCGCTGTACCTCGACCAGTGGGCCATGCTGGCCGCGGCGGCCATCACCGTCGTGTCGGCGGTGGAGTACCTGGCCCGGTTCGCCGGGAACGTGTCCCCGTCCGGTCGCGGCTGAACCCGGTGCCCCCGACCGCGCTCGTGACGGGCGGGTCCGGCTTCGTCGGCGGCGCCGTGGTGCGCGCGCTCGTCGAGCAGGACTGGGACGTCGTCGCGCTGGCCCGCACGGAGGCGAGCGCCGGCGCGCTCGCCCGTGAGGGCGCGCGCCCGGCGCTCGGGGACGTGCAGCCACCCGCGATTCGATCCGGCGAGCGATGATCGGCTGTGAGGTCGTCTTCCACGCCGCCGGGATGAACGCGTCGTGCCTGCCCGACCCGTCGCCGCTCTTCCGGGTCAACGTGGAGGGGACGCGAAACGTACTGGAGGCGGCGGCCCGGGCCGGCGTCCGGCGGTTCGTGCACACGTCCTCGGCGGCGGCCATCGGCGAGCCGGCCGGGACCATCGGGCGGGAGGACACGGCACATCGGGGCTGGTTCCTCACGGCGTACGAGCGCTCCAAGTTCGAGGCGGAGCGGCTGGTCCTTGATCGCGGGCCCGAGCTCGGGGCTCGAGGTGGTCTGCGTGGACCCGGCGTCGGTGCAGGGGCCAGGCCGTGCCGAGGGCACGGCCCGGCTCCTGCTCGCCGCGGCCAGGGGCCGGCTGCCCCTGGCCGTCGACGCCTGGCTCTCGTTCGTCGACATCGACGATTGCGCCCTCGGTCATGTGCGGGCGGCCGAGCGAGGCCGCCACGGCGAGCGCTACATCCTGTCCGGGGGATCCATCCGGGTCCGCCAGGCCCTCCGGTTGCTCCGGGGCGTGACGGGCCGGCCCTCCAGGACCTGGTTCGTCCCCGGCCGCGCGGTCCTGCCGGCGGCGGCCGTAGTGGAGGTGGCGGCCCGGGCGGTCGGGCGGACCCCACCGGTCTGCCGCGAGGTCGTCAGGGCTGGGCTCCACGGACACCGGTACGACGGTTCGCGGGCCACGCGAGAGCTCGGGCTCGTCTACGCGCCGCTGGAGGAGACCCTCGCAGAACCGTGGCATGGTTCGCGGCTCAGGGCCTCCTGCGCGAAGGCCCACCGCGGGCGGCGGCGGAACCCCCGGCGATGGGGTCGGCGTACGATGGGGACCTCGAGGCCGAACCGACGAAGCCCCACACACGCACCCGGAGGTGGCGTTCCCCATGACCAAGATGAGGCCGGACCGCAACCTGGCGCTGGAGCTGGTCCGCGTGACCGAGGCGGCCGCGCTGGCCGCCGGGCGGTGGGTGGGACGGGGCGACAAGGAGGCGGCCGATGGGGCCGCCGTGGACGCCATGCGCGGCATGATCGACACCGTGTCGATGCACGGCACCGTCGTGATCGGGGAGGGCGAGAAGGACGACGCACCGATGCTGTACAACGGCGAGGAGGTGGGCAACGGCGGCGGCCCCGCCGTCGACGTCGCGGTGGATCCCATCGACGGGACCCGCCTCACCGCCACCGGCCAGCCCAACGCGCTGGCGGTGATCGCGCTCGCCGAGCGCGGCAGGATGTTCTTCCCCGGCGCCGCCGTCTACATGGAAAAGGTCGCGGCCGGGCCCGAGTCGGCCGATGCCATCGACGTGACCGCGTCTCCGGAGGAGAACGTGCGCCTGGTGGCCAAGGCCAAGGGCGTCCGGCCCGAGGAGATCGGCGTCGTCATCCTGGACCGCGACCGCCACAAGGAGGTGATCGCCCGGGTCCGGGAGGCCGGCGCCCGCGCCTTCCTCATCACCGACGGCGACGTGGCCGGGGCCATCGCGACCGCCCGCCCGTCGTCGGGCATCGACCTCCTGCTGGGCATCGGGGGGACGCCGGAGGGCGTCATCGCGGCCGCCGCGCTGAAGTGCCTGGGCGGCGCGATCCAGGGCCGCCTGTATCCGCGGGACGACGATGAACGGCGGACGCTGCTGGACGACGGCTTCGACGTGGAGAAGGTGCTCACCACCGACGACCTGGTGGCCGGGGAGGACGTCTTCTTCGCCGCCACCGGGATCACCGACGGCTCGCTGCTCCGGGGGGTGCGCTACGAGCAGGACGGCGCGATCACCCACTCCTTGGTGATGCGGTCGCGATCGGGAACCGTCCGGTACATCGACGCCGAGCACCGGTTCGAGAAGCTCGAGCGGTTCGCCGGCGTCACGTACCGGCCCTGAACCGGCTCACGGGAGCCGGTAGACGCCCTCGGTCCTCCTTCACCACCGCGCCCGTCCCTGCCGCGGCGGCCAGCGCGGCCAGCAGGTTCTTTCGGATGTCACGTTGCGTGAAGGGATCCAGGTAACCGCGCTTCAGCGCCAGGTCCTGGATCACCGTCCAGTGCAGCGACTTCCCCTCATCGCGAAGCACCGCCACGACAGCGTCGAGGTATTCCACGGCTACAGCTCGCGGGCCTTCGGCATCACGGCCTCGGCGAACACCTCGACGATGGACGGGTCGGGCAGGGCGAAGGGGATGGGGGCCGGCGCCACGATGACCTCCTCCACCCCGATCTCGGCGAACCCGGCGAGCCGCTCCAGGACTTGCTCGGGCGTGCCCGTCAGCGTGTCCGACATGAACGACTCGAGCGTCTCCCGATCGAGCCCGCCGCCCGGCATCCAGCTCTGGAGCGCCCGGAACCTGGCCACCAGGTCATCGTGGTCCTCACCCACCACGGTGTACAGCCCGAGCGACAGTCGCAGCGACCGGGGATCCCGGCCCGCCTCATCGCAGGCCTCCCGGGCCCGCCGGACCCGCTCGGCATAGGCCTCGGGCGTCCACCGCCACACCGTGTTCCAACCGTCGGCGTGAAGCGCGGCCAGGCGAAGGGACCGATCACCGCCCTTGGCCCCCAGCCAGATCGGAGGACGAGGGGTCTGCGCCGGCGGCGGATGGTTGAACGCCTCCTGCAGCTGGAAGTGCTTGCCCCGGAACGTCGCCGGGCCGCCCGGCAGAAGCAGCTCAAGCACCTCGAGGGTCTCCTCCAAGACGGAGAACCGCTCCCCCACCGTCCCGAAGCCGTACCCGAACGCCCGGAACTCCTCCTCGTACCACCCCGCGCCGATGCCGAGGTCGAGCCGCCCGCCGGACAGCAGGTCGACCGCGGTGGCCGCCTTGGCCAGCACGGCGGGGTGGCGGAACGGCGCCGCGAGCACCAGGGTCCCCAGGCGAACGCGCTCGGTCGTGGCCGCCAGGCCGGCGAGGGTCGTCAGCGCCTCCAGGGACCCCTGGAGGTCCGGCGGGCCCCCGTACCGCGCGAGCGACAGGAAGAAGTGGTCGGAGACCCACGCCGAGTCGAACTCCATCTGCTCGGCGATGTGGGCGTACCGAGCCATCCGCGTCGAACGAGATCGGCTCGCGCTCCGGCAGCGAGAAGTCGTAGTGAGGGAGCGTGAGGCCGAACCGCATCTACAGGTACCGGAGCACGTCGGCCGGGCCGGTCAACTCCGTCCCGGGCGGCACCCGGATCCCCGAGGGGAGCTTCAGTCGCGGATACACCGAGATGCCCCCCGTGAGGTGCACCCCCGGGTACACCGTGACTTCGTCCCCCAGGGCCACGTACGACTCGATGGCGGTCGGGTTGTAGGGCTCCGAGCGAACCTCCGACATCGAGCCGACCACGGCGTCCGACAGCGAGGCCGCCGGGCCGATGATGGCGCCGTCCCTGATCTGGGTCCGCTCGATCCTGGCGTCCCGGTGCACCTCGATGTCGTCATCGAGGTTCGATTCGGTGATCGTGACGCCCGGGTGGATCTCGCAGAACCGCCCGATCCGCACGCCCGGCCCGATCGTCACCATGCCCTCGCCGATCTTCTCGGCCAGGGTCTTCCCGCTCGTCGAGTCGCGCATGGCCAGCGTCTCGGGAGCGATCCACACGTGGCGCTCGGCGTCGTAGGGAGGCCCGAGCAACCGGTCCACCGACTCGAAGTTCCCATTCAGGACGTCGACCATGGTCTCGATGTAGTCCTGGACATTGCCGAGGTCCCCGATCCTGCGCGCGGGATAGGACTGCACGAGGTAGCCGTTGCCGACGAGCCAGGGCAGGAGGTCCTTGCCGAAGTCGAGCCGCCGCTGCCGGAGCTTCACGATGTCCGGATGCGAGGCGAGCTCGCGGAGCGCCTTCGCCTCGACGAGATAGAAGCCCGCGTTCGTTCGAAGGGGCAATTGGCGGAACTCCTCCTCGTCGGGCACCTGGAAGTGCTCGCGAAGCTCGGCGAGCGTGGGCTTCTCCACGAACTCCTGCACGCGTCCGTAGGTGTCGGTCAGCATCACGCCGTACTTCTCGGCCACCTCATCGGGCTCCCGGACCATGGCGGCGATGGTCGCCACGGCGCCGGTCTCCCGGTGGGCCTGGAGCATCGGCTCCAGGTCGAAGTCGATGATCGAGTCGGTGGGGAACACCAGGGCGGTCTGCGTGATGTCCCAGTGATCGAGCATCCGAAGGGTCGAGTCGGCGCTCCCGGTGGACAGGGGGTCGTACTTGACCGGCGAGTACTTCACGTCGACGCCGAAGCCTTCCCCGTACCCGATCATGACCTTGATCTGGTACCGGTTCTCCTTGCCGTGGGCGATGACGTAGTAGTCCTTGATCCCCTCGCTCGACAGGATCTCGAGCACCCACCTGATCAGGCGTCGTCCCAGGAAGGACATGGCGGCCTTCGACCGTAGGTAGCCGGGCGCCTTGAGGGTCAGTGGACGGGCCCGGACCCCCTGGCCGCCCGCGAGGCCGATGCCGACGACTTCGGACACTTCCGGCATGTGGCTGCATGATATCCGGGTTCAACCCGAGGGGTTCGGCCGGGAACAACCGCCACCGAGGAGGAGCGAGATGAGGACAGCGACGAAGCCCTGGAGCATCGAGTTCGCCGGCCGCGTGGACGAGCTCGAGATCGAAAGCGAGGTGCTGCGAGGCAATCCGCTCGGGGACCCGGCCGTCCGCCCGCTGTGGGTCTACGTCCCTCCCGGCTACGACGACGAGCCGGACCGGCGCTACCCCTGCGTGTCTACGTCATCCAGGGCCTGACCGGCCAGCTCGACATGTGGCGGAACCGGGAGGCGTTTCGCCCGAGCTTCCTGGAGCTCGCGGACCAGCTGTTCGCCTCCGGCGAGGCGCCGCCCGTGATCGTGGCCTTCGTCGACTGCTGGACCTCGCTCGGTGGGAGCCAGTTCCTGAACTCGCCCGCCACCGGGCGCTACCACGACTACCTGTGCGACGAGGCCGTGGCCTTCGTCGATGCCCGCTACCGGACCGAGGCCCGCCGGGAGAAGCGAGGGATCCAGGGCAAGTCGAGCGGCGGCTACGGCGCGATGGTCACGCCGATGCTGCGGCCCGACCTGTTCTCTGCCTTCGCCAGCCACGCCGGCGATGCCCTGTTCGAGGCGTGTTACCTGCCCGAGTTCCGCGAGACCGTGCGGGCCCTTCGTGACGAGTACGACGGCTCGTTCGACAGGTTCTGGGCCGACGCCCGGTCCCGGCCCTTCGGGACGAAGGAGTCCGACGGGGTGCTGATGAACGAGTGGTGCATGGCGGCCTGCTACTCCGCCGACGACGACGGGACGGTGCGACTGCCGTTCGACACCCGCACCGGGAAGCTCGTCGAGGACGTGTGGGAGCGGTGGCTGGAGAAGGACCCGGTCCGGATGGTGCCGCGCCACGCCGACGACCTTCGCTCGATGCGGGCCATCTGGCTCGACGCGGGGAAGAAGGACGAGTGGTACCTGGACGTCGGGGCCGTGGCGGTGTCCGAGGAGCTGAAGGCGATCGGGGTCGAGCACACCCTCGAGCTGTTCGACGCGGGCCACATGTCGATCGGCTACCGATACCCGAGGAGCCTGGCCTTCCTGGCCCGGGCCCTGTCGTCGGACTGAGCCGAGGGGTCGAAGGCGGAGCGAGCGAGCCCTGGGTTCAGGCTCCGGTGCTCTGGTCCACCGTCCCCTTCAGGACCACCCGGCCGGACGCGTCACGGACCAGGACGGTGGTGAAGCCGGTGAGGTCGGTGTTCCTGAACTGGCGGAAGGCCTGCCCACCGCCGTCCGCGTCGAGCTCGGCGATCGTGCCCCCCTGAAGCACCCGCCCCCCGGCGTCCCGAAGCGTGACCCGGTACGGGGCGAGCGATCGGATCCCTCGGGAGCCCGTTCACGATCACGACGACGAAGTCCAGCCTGGTCGGCGAGACGAGCTGGAGGACGGCTCCCCCGCCCCGCTGGATGGCGGGCGTGGGGGCCAGCTGGCCGAGGTGGGTCTCATCGGCCCGGGCCTGGAACGGCAGCGTGTCGAGGACATGCTGGAACTGGGCGAGGGCCTGCGACCGGGCCTGTTCGGCCTGGGCCGCCCGTTCGGCGAACCGCTGGGCCCTCCCGGCCATGACGGCCCCCCACCCCAAGCTGGCGACCGCGATCGCCGCCGCGATGACGGCGGCGATCACGGTCCGCGTCCGCCGCCTGGTCTTGGGCTGTGCCGCCGCCCTCCCGACGCCGGCCACGACCCGGTCCTCGAGGGCAACGGGAAGCGGGGCGGGCGCCAGCGCGAACGCGAAGGTCGCCGCGGCTTCGCCGAGCTCGGCCGCCTCCTTGCGGCATCCCGCGCACCACTGGAGGTGCCGCTCCAACGCGACCTGCTCCCGCTCCGACAGGACCCCGACGGCGAGCTCGGGGAGCTGGTCCCGGACCGCGACGCAGTTCACAGCCGATCCTTGTCCTGGTTGGCCCGCCGCACCTTGATCAGGGCGGTCCGCAGGCGGGTCTTGACGGTCCCGAGCGGGATCCCGTCGGCCTGGGCGATCTCCCTGGCGGTGAGGCCACCAAAGTACGCCCGCACCAGGAGCTTGCGCTCGGCATCGGAGAGAGCCTGCAGGGCCCGGACGGCCGCGTCGCGCTCCAGGAGCGGATCTTCCTCCCCCGCCGTCGCCACCTCGGGAACCTCGTCCACCAGCACGAGCGTGGGGCGCGTGACACCGGTCTCGCGGCGGAGCCGGTCCACGGCCAGGTTGTGGGCGATCGTCATCAGCCAGGTGGACAGCCTGCCCCGCGTGGCGTCGAACCGGGCGGCCTTGCGCCACGCCGTGAGGAACACGTCCTGGGTGAGCTCCTCCGCCGCCTCGGCGCTCCCCAACAGCCGGAGCCCGAGCGTGAAGATGGGCCGGGCGAACCGTGCGTACAGGGCCCGGACGGCGTCCTCGTTCCCGGCGAGCAGTCCTTCCACGAGCAGCTGTTCCTCCCGCGCGAGCAGCGGCCCTTCGGTGCGGCCGTTCACCCCGGCTTTCTCCTTCCGGTATACGGGCATGCGCTCCATTCGAGCTTGCGACCCCTGTTGCTCCATTATGCGCACTCAAGGAGGCACGAAAGCCCCGAGTGCCTCGGACCTTGGACCGCCCCCGCCCCGGATGGACACTGGACGTTCGGACGTCCCCCGGACCAGCCCGGTGCACCCAGGCCCCACGCCTCGTGCCACGAGTGGCATGATTGATGCCGGGATGCGCAACTTCGCCCGCGCCGTGCTCCTGGGGGCGGCAACGCTGGCCGCGACCGCCTCCCTCGCCACGTCGGTCCGGGCCCAGGCCGACCGGCCGGTCGTGGTGGAGCTCCGACTCAAGGGCGTGGTGGATCCGTTCACGGCCAACTACATCCAGGGGGGCATCGCCCGGGCCGAGGCGCAGGGCGCGGACGCCGTGCTCCTCACGATCGACACGCCGGGTGGGCTCGACTCCTCGATGCGGCAGATCATCCAGGCCATCCTGAACTCCGACGTGCCGGTGGTCTGCTACGTCTCTCCCGAGGGGGCCCGGGCCGCATCGGCCGGGACCTTCATCATGATGGGCTGTCCGGTTGCCGCGATGGCCCCCGGAACGAACATCGGAGCCGCCCACCCGGTCGGGGTGGCGGGTGCCATCGAGCAGAAGAAGGTGACGAACGACGCCGTTGCCTACATCCAGAGCCTGGCCAACCGCAACGGCCGCAACGCGGATTGGGCCAAGCAGGCGGTCGTGGATGCGGTCAGCATCCCCGCCGAGGAGGCGCTGCACATCAATGTCATCGATCTCATCGCGCCGAGCGTCCCGGCGCTGCTGTCCGACATCGACGGGCAGCCGGCCCAGGTGGCCGAGGGAAAGACGGTCACACTGCACACCGCCGGGGCGACGCTCGAGCCGGTGAACATGGGCATCGGGGCGCAGATCCTGCACGCGCTGCTCTCGCCCGACTTCGCCTTCATCTTCTTCTACCTGGGGCTGGGGTTGATCGTCGTCGAGCTGCTGCACCCGGGGCTGTCGGTGCCGGGGATCTTGGGCATCGTCTTCCTGGTCGCCGCGTTCGTGACCTTCGGGCTGCTCCCGGTGCAGATCATCGGGGTGGTCCTGCTGCTCGCCTCGGCGGGGTTCTTCCTGCTCGAGCTGAAGCACCCGGGATTGGGCGTCGCGACCGTCGGGGGCGTGGCGTGCCTGATCCTGGGTGGCCTGACCCTGTTCAACCCGTCCGTGCCGAACGCCCGCGTGTCGCTGTGGGTCATCCTGCCGGTCGCCGGGGTGCTCGTGCTCTTCTTCGCCACCATCGTGAAGGCGGCCATGGCAGCCCGCCACATGCCCGCCGTCGGCGGGATCGAGGGCATCATCGGGAAAGAGGGCGTGGTCGAGAACGACCTCGACCCCGAGGGCGTCGTGCTCGTCTCCTCCGAGCAGTGGTCGGCCCGGTCCGTGGCGGGGCCGCTGCCGAAGGGGGCCCGCGTGCGCGTGGTGGGCGTGGACCGGCTCCGCCTGGACGTCGAACCGATCAAGGAACAGGCCACGGCCGTGCCGTTGGCGGAAGGAGGAAACTCGTGATCCCGTTTCTCATCGGGCTGGGGATCGTGCTGTTGATCGTGATCCTCGTGCTGCCGCAAGCCATCCGGATCGTCCGGGAGTACCAGCGCCTGGTCGTGTTTCGCCTGGGACGGAACATCGGTGTCAAGGGGCCCGGGTTCGTCTTCCTGATCCCCATCGTGGACCGGGCCGTGTGGGTGGACCTCCGCGAGCTGTACCTGGAGATCCCGCACCAGACCGCCATCACCGAGGACAACGCCTCGATCTCGATCGACTTCATCGTGTTCTACAAGGTGGTCGATCCGCAGCAGAGCGTGCTCTCGGTCGGCAACTTCGCCGGCGCGGCGCAGAACATCGCCGCCACCACGCTGCGGTCGGTCATCGGCGACATGCCCCTGGACGACGTCCTGGCCAAGCGGGAGCAGATGAACGAGATCCTCCGGGTGAAGCTCGACGAGGTCACCGAGCGGTGGGGCGTGAAGGTGACGACCGTCGAGATCAGGGAGATCATCCCGCCGCCCAGGTGCTGGAGGCCATGACCCGCCAGATGTCGGCGGAGCGGACCCGGCGCGCCGTCGTGCACCGAGGCCGAGGGCACGAAGCAGGCCGCGATCACCGTGGCCGAGGGGAACAAACAGTCGGCCATCCTCAACGCCGAAGGGGACCGCCAGGCGGCGATCCTTCGAGCCGAGGGCTTCGCACTGGCGCTCACCAAGATCTTCGAGTCGGCCCGGACGGTTGACGCGAAGACGATGAGCCTTCAGTACCTCGATGCGCTCAAGCAGATCGGGGCCTCACCGTCGACCAAGTTCATCATCCCCATGGAGTTCTCCAACATGCTTTCGGGCATCGTCGGGCTCACCGGCCAGGTCTTCCAGGACGGGGGCGAGGGGCGAAGCGCGAAGCGCTAGCCCGAGCGCCGGCCGCTCGGAGGAGGAGGCCCGGAACCGCCCGGCCCTGGACGGTGTAATCAGCGGTGACCGACCGGGTGGAGGGCCGTCCACTGGAGGAAGCCGGGCTCATCGAGCTGGCCAAGGATGGCGACGTCCAGGCGTACGGGGAGCTGGTGACGCGGTACCGGGAGCTCGCGTTTCGGACCGCGTTCCTCATCACCCGAAGCGCCGCGGATGCGGAGGATGCCGCCCAGGACGCGTTCGTGAAGGCGTACTACGCGCTCGAGCGATTCCGCGCGCGGGACTCGTTCCGGCCGTGGATCCTGCGGATCGTCTCGAACGAGGCGAAGAACCGGCTGCGTTCGGCGAGGAGGCGCGAGGGCCTCGCGCTCCGCGCGGCCGAGGACCGCCGCTCCGGGGACGCGGCCCCGTCCCCGGAAGCGGCGGCCCTGGACCTGGAGACGAAGGAGGCGCTGCTCCTCGCGCTCTCCAAACTGAAGGAGAACGACCGGTTGATCATCGCGTACCGCTACTTCTTGGAGCTGTCGGAGGCCGAGACGGCACGGGCCCTGGGCATCCGTCCCGGGACAGTGAAGTCCCGCCTGTCCCGGGCCCTGGACCGGCTCCGGGACCGACTCCCGGCCGAACGCGACGCCCGCGAGCCCATGGAGGCCACCGATGGCTGAGCGGATGCCGCACGCCGACCTGGAGCGAGCGCTAATCGCGCTGGGCTCGACCCTGGAGTACCCGCCGGCGCCACCCATGGCGCCGGCGGTCACGGCGCGGCTGCTCGCGGAACGAGCAGCCGCCAGGCGTCCGCCCTTCCCGGGACTCGCGTTGTGGCCCCGCCGGCGCGTGCTCCTGCTCGCGCTGGCGGGTGTCCTGCTCCTCGCGGGCACGGCGGTCGCCGCCCGGCTGGCCATCGGGGCGATCGAGATCCGGGTGGTCCCGACGCCTTCGGTCCCCACCCCTTCGACGGTCGAGTCGGGGGCCGCCCTGGGCGAGCGCGTCACGCTCGAAGGCGCCCGCGCGAGGGTCGGCTTCTCCGTCGTCCTTCCACCCGGGCTGGGGCCGCCCACCGAGGTGCACCTCGCGGAGAGCCTGTTCGGCTCGCGGGTCGTGGTGCTCGTCTGGGATGCCGACGCGTCCCACCCGCCGATCGGGGGCACGCCGTGGAGCACCATCCTCATGGAGCTCCCGGGAGGCAAGGGGCCCCTCGCGTTCAAGGAGATCGTCGCCGAAACGACCTTTCAGGCCGTCCAGGTGGGGAGCGCCGACGCGTTCTGGATCTCCGGCCCGCACCAGCTGTCCCTGCTCACCCCGGACGGCGAGCGGCGGTTCACGGTCACGGGCAACGTGCTGCTCTGGAGGCAGGACGGCACCACGCTTCGCCTGGAGACCGCCCTCCCGAAGGCCGAGGCCGTGGCGCTTGCCGAGACCATCGGATAGCCGCGGGACCGACGGTCCTCTACGGTGGAACGGATCCTCGCCGGGAGGTGTAGAGGGTTCGGCAACGGAAAAGGGGGGACACCATGATCCGCCGCCTGTCCATCTCGGCCGCCTTTGGGCTGCTGCTGGTCCTCACGCTCCCGGCCTTCTCTGCCGCCGGCGGGGGCGGCTGCCATTCGGGAGCGACGCAGGGCAAGGGCACCGCCGTGGAGATCGCGGACGCGTGCTTCACGCCCACCATCCTGCACATCGATCCGGGCCAGTCCGTCACCTGGACCAACACGGACCCCTTCGTCCACAACGTCACGGCGAACAGCTGGGGTCACTTCGACGACTTGCTCGCCGGTCACAGCTTCACGGCGACCTTCCAGGAGGCCGGCGTCTACCCGTACGCCTGCACGTACCACCCCGGCATGAGCGGGGCCGTGGTCGTGGGCGATGGCCTCGGTGCGGGATCGGGCCAGACCGTCGTCGCCGGCGCCAACGCCATTCCCTCCCCCGGCGCTCCGGCAGAGGCCGAGGTGGCATCCGCGGGATCGGGGGCCGGTTCGGTCGGCGCTTGGATCGGCGGTGCCGCCCTGGGGATCGCCTTGGCCATGGGACTCGTGCTCGTCCTTCGGAGGCGAGCGCCGGAGGCGCCGGTCTCGTAGGGCTCCGGGGAACCATCGAGCCGCTCGTCTGGTCGGGTCGGGGTGAACGCACCTCGCACGTCGGGGTGCGCCACACCTCGCACCGGGAGGGACCATGGTCACGCGAGCGGTGTCGGTGCCGGCGATCCATCCGCGGAGCCTTCGGGGTCGGATCGGGATCCCCACGGGGCTGGCCGGCCGGGTGGTTCGCCCGGTGGCGGGCCTGCTGCTCCTCGTTTCGGTCGTCGCGGTCCCACTGTCCATGTCCCTTGCTGGCAGCGGCCAGACGGCGCCCGCGGCGGTCGTCCGGGTGGAGAGTCTGGACCCCATCGCCGGTCTCCCGGAGACGGCGTGGCCGAGGAGCGCCCCCTCGGCGGGCCTGGCCTTCGTTCGATGCACCAACCTGTGGTCGATGCTGCCCGATGGGTCTGGCGCGCACCGGCTGTTCTCCATGCCCGGCCTTTCCTCGCCGACCTTCTCCCCCGACGGCCGGACCATCGCGTTCCTCGCGGTTCGCCCCGAAGGCCAACAGGTCTGGATGGCCGCCGCGGACGGCTCGGGCATGCTGCGGGTGGGCACGCTCCGCAGCGGAGGCCGGCCGACGCCCGCGGCGGCCGGCCTCACCTGGTCTCCCGACGGCAGCCGCCTGGCCTTCGCCCTGGCGCCGCCCCAGGGCAGCGCGTGGTCCGTGTGGATCCTGGACGTCGCGAGCGGCGAGTTCGAGCAGGTCGGCACGGGAGGTCCCTCCCCGTTCTGGACGGACCGCTCGCTGCTCGACGCATCGGCCGACGCATCGCCCGACTTCCGCGTGTTGATCGGACATGATCGCTGGTACGCCAAGCGGCTGTCCTCCGATGGCGGCGACCTGGCGGCGGCGCTGTCGCCGGGGTGGTGGACCGACTCGTGGCAGAAGGACTCGGCCGTCGTCCGGACCGAGGCGGGCATGGCCGAGCTCGTGGTGAGCCATCGCCCGGGCCAGAAGCACGGCCTGGTCACGGAACCACCCGCGGGCGAGCGCCTCGCGCCGTTCGCCCGGCCGTCCGTGCTGGAGGGCGGGCCCGTGGCGGTCACCTTGCTCGACGCGCAGGGCGGCAAGGACCTCGGGCTCTTCGATCCCACCACGCGACGCTGGACGGTGCTCGACTACGCGTGGGATCCGGCGTGGAGCCCGGCTCCCCCCGCCGCCGGCTCCTTGGAGGCCGCGGCTGCCGCGTCGCTGGTCCGCCACCTGCTGTGGACGTGGAACCGGTTCCCGGATCGGGCCGCGCTGCTCCTGCAGGGCGGTGGCAACCCCACGCTGGTCTCGTTCCGAAGGGCTCGGGTTCACGTTCTCGCAGCCCGAGCGTTCCGCCGGCGGGTGGTCGGTGCCGGCCACGTTGTTCGGGCGGACCGATAACGGTTTCGCGTTCCGCCGGGTCGCCTTCCACGTGCGAGCCGACTCGGGGCGGCTGCGTGGTCGACCCCGTTCGGATCCAGGGCCTTCGATACGTGCGAACGGTCGGACAGGCCGTTCGCCTGCTCGATTCGATGCTCACCCTCGACGTGGTGCGCGCCCACCGGACTGCCCGAAGGGACGCGCCTGGCGGCGAACGCGCTCTCCGCCTGGTCCTGGGGCGGACGCACGACCGGCCAGCTCAGCCTCTCCGTCCCCGGGACACCGAACGGCCGCGGGACGCTCAGCGTCCTGTACGGCCAGGGAGGGTTCGGGTGCGGCCCCAGCCCGGTCCCGCTCGAGCTCTCCACGGGGACCTCGGCCATCGCCTCGGACCCGGCCGAGGGCGGCTCGTTCACCCAGGTGGCCTGGCCGGCCGGACCGAAGGATTGGAGCGGGCCCTACGGCATCTCCGGCGATCTCCCCAGGGAGACGATCATCGGGATCGCCGAGGCCATGGACGCGCAGCGGCTGGCCGCGCGGAGCTGACCGACTCAGGCCGTCGCGGAGAGCACCACGCCGGCCTGCTGCAACATCAGCTGGAAGTCGTGCGGCGACGACGACGTCTCCAGAGCGGCCGCTGCGTCCACCTCTCCCGACGTCACCAGCTGGACCAGGGACTGGTCGAACGTGACCATGCCGTAGAAGCCGACCCTCCGCGATCAGCTCGTGGATCTCCGAGGTCTTGTCCGGGTCGGCGATCCGTTCGGCGATCCGGCCGGTGTTGACCATGATCTCGACGCCCGGGGTGCGCCCGCCGTCGACGGTCTGGACCAGGCGCTGGCAGATGATCCCCCGCAGCGCCCCGGCGAGCGTCAGCCGGATCTGCTGCTGCTGGTGGGGAGGGAAGAAGTCCAGGACGCGGTTGACCGTCTCCGTGGCGTCGACCGTATGCAGCGTGGACAGCACGAGGTGGCCGGTCTCGGCGGCCTGGAGCGCAGCCCGCACGGTCTCGGTGTCGCGCATCTCGCCGATCAGGATGACGTCGGGATCCTGGCGGAGCGCGGCCCGCAGGGCCGACTGGAAGCTCTCGGTGTCGTTGCCCACCTCGCGCTGGTTGATCGAGGCCTCGTCGTCCCTGAACAGGACCTCGATGGGGTCCTCGACGGTCACGATGTGGGCCTGCTTGGTCCCGTTGATGTGCTCGATCATGGCCGCCAACGTGGTGGTCTTGCCCGATCCGGTCGGGCCGGTGACCAGCACCAGGCCCCGAGGCTCCTCCGCGAGCTTGCGGACGACCTCGGGGAGGTGGAGCTCCTCGAAGGTCGGGCCGCCGAACCGCAGGCGCCGCAGGACCATGCTGGTCGAGCCGCGCTGGCGGAACACGTTCGCCCGGAACCGGCCCACGCCGGGGACCCCGTACGCGAAGTCGACCTCCCCGGCCGAGTGGAACCGCTCGCTGCGATCCTCCGGGATGATCGTCCTGGCGATGGCCTCGGATTCCTCGTGCGAAAGCGAAGCGTGGTCCAGGGGGACCAGGCGGCCGTCCCCCTGGCGGATCTTGGGCGGCGAGCCTGCCTTGAGGTGCAGGTCCGAGCCCTGCTCGGCCACCAGGTCCCGTAGCCAGCCGTGAACTCCGCGATGAGGTCTCCACTCGGCGCCGAGGCCCGGCCGTCCTCCATACCCTCTGCCGTGAGCAACGTCGGAAGCCCTCCCGATGATCGACGCGACGTGGATCGCCCGCGGCGTGCGGACGACCGACCCTACGGGTATCGGCGCGGGAGGAAGGGAAGCTGAAGCGCAGGCATCACTTGTCGGCGGCCTTCGCCACCAGGCGGCACACCGATCGCTCCACGAGGGGTGAGAACTCGGCCAGGTGAAGAGGAGGCTTCAGACCGCCCAGCATGCCCTCCACCAGCCCCCGGTGGATCCCGCACGCCAGCTCGCGGTGATCCTCCACCAAGTCCCGGAACGGACAGTCCCGGAGCGAGACCTCCACGGTCTGCTCCCCTTTCCGTCGGAACCGTGGATCGAACCCCGCCCGGGCCATGGCCTCCTGGAGCACCGCCAGGTTCCGCCGGGCCGGCAGGTGCGTGCCCGGCTTTGGGCCCCCCTGGGCCACCAGGTACCGGCCCCACTCCCTGGCCAGCGCCGTGGCGCGATCCTGGGCCCGCTTGCCCGTGGCCAGGCCGGCCAGGATCTCGGCAAGCAGACGGTAGTCGCGTCCCTCGGGCTCGTCCCGGTCCACCGCGTAGTACATGGTCTGGGGCCGTCCCACGGTCGAGCCCTTGCGGACCTCCCTGGCCACCAGGCCGGCCTCCTCCAGCCGCCGGAGGTGCGGCCGGAGCGTGTTGGGGTGCAACGAGAGGCGGGTGGCGAGCTCCCGGACGGATACCGGGCGTCCCGACAGGCCGAGGTAGCGATGCAGCCGGAACCGGGTGTCGTCGGCCAGGGCCTTGTGCACGCCGAGGGGCTTGGGCTCAGCGGACGGCATCGACGCTCCCCACCCAGCGACGTACCATGGGTATTTGAACGGTTCGCACGGTAGGAATCAGGATAATCCGAAGGAGCGTGCGTTGGTCACCGAGGACCAGGTCCGCCAGGCACTCCGGAACGTGCTGGATCCCGAGATCGGCAAGCCGATCGAGGACATCGGCATGCTCCAGGGCATCGAGGTGAACGACGGTTCCGTCCGGGTCCACGTCCTGATCACGATCGAGGGCTGTCCCCTGAAGGACCGCATCACCGCGGACGTGACCAATGCGCTCCAACCGCTCGGCGTCGAACGCGTCGAGGTGGACCTCTCGCCGATGAGCGAGGAGCAGCGGACGGAGCTCGTGACCAAGCTTCGGGGAGGGGCGGCAGCGGCGGCACCCCAGCAGCAGCGGCAGTTCTTCGTCGGCACCGACACCACCGTGATCGCCGTTGCGTCCGGCAAGGGCGGGGTCGGCAAGTCGAGCGTCACCGTGAACATCGCGTGCGCGCTGGCGGCCGAGGGCTACCGGGTCGGCGTCCTCGACGCCGACGTGTGGGGGTTCTCCGTCCCCCGGATGATGGGCGTCACCGGCAAGCCGGTCGGGTTCAACAATATGATCCTGCCGCTCGAGTCCCACGGCGTGAAGGTCATCTCCATGGGGTTCTTCGTCCCCGAGGAAACCCCGGTGATCTGGCGGGGCCCCATGCTGCACAAGGCCATCGAGCAGTTCCTGGGCGACGTGTACTGGGGCGACCTTGACTTCCTCTCTGGCCGACCTGCCCCCCGGCACCGGCGACGTGTCGATCTCGCTCGCGTCGTTCCTGCCCGGCGCCTTCATGCTGGTCGTCACCACGCCGCAGGAAGCCGCTCGCAAGGTGGCGGAGCGCGCCGGGAAGATGGCCGAGCGCACGAACCTCCGCCCGCTCGGGGTGATCGAGAACATGTCGTGGTTCGTCTGCCCCCACTGCGGGGAGCGGACGTCGATCTTCGGCGAGGGCGGAGGGCAGGAGGCCGCGGACACGCTCGGCGTCCCGCTGTTCGCCCAGGTCCCGCTGGTGCCGGACCTCCGTGAAGGAGGCGACGAGGGCCGGCCCATCGTGGTGAGCGACCCCGACTCGCCCGCCGGCCAGGCGCTCCGTGACGCCGCGCGAAAGGTGGCCCAGGCCACCAGGTCCAAGGTAGGCAAGCCGCTGCCGCTGATGGCCAGTCCCGGCGGCGGCGATGGCCGGCGGCCACGCCGGCCACGGCCACTGAGGCTCAGGTCTCGGGCTCGGAGGCGGCCAGGGGTTCCGCCGTTTCCTGCGGCTCGCGAGGCCCCCGCCGGAGCGCCCACGCGAGCAAAGTCACCACGCAGACGATGCAGACCGTGAGGCCCGTCCACTGGCTCCCGGTCATCCCGAAGAACCGCTTGTCCACGCGGAGGAAGTCCTCGATCACCCGAAGGGCGCCGTACCACGCGCCGAAGGTGAGCGTGAGGATCCCCATGCGCCGGTGCGTGCGGCTGAGCGAGTACAACACCAGGAACAGCAGCGAGGCGCCGATCATGTCGTACAGCGCCGTCTGGTGGATGCCCACGCCGGTCGCGAGCACGTTCCCGTCGGCGGCCAGGAGCGTGGCGCCGGTCCGGGCCAGCCGGATCTGCTGGCCGCCCTGGAGGAACTGCGTGCACACTCCCGACAGGCATCGGTAGCCGGCGGGCGTGCCGCCCTTGTACTGGAAGGCCAGCAGCCAGCTGGTCGGCTTGCCGAAGTGATCGCCGATGATGAGGTCGCCGATCCGGCCGAAAGCGATCCCGAACGAGAGGCCGATGACGGCGCCGTCCATCACCTGGAAGAACCGGTAGCCGCGGCGCCGCATGAGCGGGATGTTGATCAGTACGGCGCCGGCGATGCCCCCCAGAAGGCTGATGCCGCCCCGCTACACCGCGAGCATGTCGCCGATGCCGTTGAAGTCGGAGTAGTGGGCGATCACGTAGAAGAGCCGGGCGCCCGACGATGGCCCCGATCAGCGCCCAGAACACCATGGTGTTCACGTCCTCCAACGTGACCCCGCGCTTGGGCCCCTCGCGCGTCAAGATCCACGCGCCGAACAGGAAGCCGATCGCGATGCCGACGCCGTGCGGCGAGATGGCGAAGCTGCCGAACAGGTGGACGCGGTCCAGGACCGGCCAGCCGATGGCGCCGAGCAGCGTCACGGCGGGCGAGTCTAGCGAGGGTCCTCCGGGACACGCGTCGGCGACGGCCTGCCCCAGCAGCAACCCACCGACCACGTCGGCCGGGTAGTGGACGCCGACGTAGGTACGCGAGATGCCGACGGCCCCCGCCAGGCCTCAGTGCCGTCCGGGCCGGGCCGGGAAGCCGAGCTCCCGCCCTGCGACCGTGACGAACGCGAGCAGTACGGCGGGATGGCTGCTCGGCCACGATGTGGCTCGGGGGGGATGGGCCAGCAGCCGGACTTCGTCGGGATCGGCCACGTAGGGGCGGGGCCGGTCGAACAGCCGCTTCAGCCCCTGTCCGGCCAGCCAGGCGACGGAGGCGGCAGCCAGGCCGCGGGCCGCGGCTCGGCGCTGCCCCGCAGCGGCCAGCACGCCCGCCGCGCCGATACAGGCCCAGATCGAGCCCAGCTCGGTGATCCCCTGGAAGAAGCGATCCGGGCCCGGTCCATGCCCCCGATTCACCGCGCGGAACAGCCGGACGTCCACCCGCTCGCCGCGCTCGGTCGTGGCGAGGAGGCCGGTGGCCAGCGCTGCCCCGGCGAGCCCGGCGACGCGCACGGCCCGCTTCACCACGGCCCGCTTCACCACGCGGCGGATGATATATGGGACGATCGCGCCGGCCGCCTCGGGGAGGAGACCATGAGAAGGCACGAGGGAGACGAACCCGATCGGGGCGACGAACGGCCGAGCCCCGGCGAGGCAGGTCGTCGGCGCGGGATCAGCGTGGCGCAGGTGCTGGCCGCAATCGCGGTGATCCTGCTCGTCATCTTCGCCATCGCCAACTCCCGGCGGGTGGACGTGAACTTCCTGTTCTTCACCTCTCGCGCGCGCGTCGTCACGGTGATCGTCGTCTCGGCCATCCTCGGCTTCGTCATCGGGTACTACGTGGGGCGCCCGCGCCGGGCCGATCGCAAGCTCTTGCGCGACTTCCGGCAGCGGAAGGACTAACCGGCCTCCACGTCGCGCTTCTGCGCCATGGTGCCGTGGCGCAGCTCGTACCCGGCGCCGCCCACCACCCGGAGGCTCCGAGCGGCGAGCCGGCCGAACGCGCCGCCCCTGAAGCGGTAGTCGACCTCGTGCCGGAGGAGGCTCCGCCCGTTCGGGGAGCGGCTCGACCGCCGTGTCGACGATGGCGTCGACCGGGCCGGAGAGCCGGATCCGCGCGTGTGACGGCGGTGACCACTCGAGGACCTCCGCCTTTACCCGAGCGCGCACCCGCATGAGCCGGACCACGACGACGTAGGTTGCGCCCGGGGACAGTCCCGCCTTGGGGACGGCCTCCACCGACTCGATGTGGCGATCCCAGTGCGGCAGGTTCGCCGGGTCGGTGACCACGGCCCACACGTTCTCCGGCGAGGCATCGACCTCCACGGCGGTCCGTACCACCGTCATCCGATCGTCACGCTCCCGCTCGACCAGCCATGCCACCACACGAGCCTCCCAGGACGGACCCGTACGAGCGCCGCGGCCTCGGGGTCCGCACCGGTTCGCCGCACCTTCTCCTCGGCAGATCTCCCCCCGGTTCGGAGCCGGTCGGGGAGGAACGCCTGCCCCATGCCCTGCGCCATCGCGCCGATCATCTCCCGGGCCCGCCACCACGATGCCCGGTCCACAGCCAGGGCCACGGGGGAGGAGGCCTGGCTGACCCCGGCGAGCGCGAGTGAGCCCCGGGGCATCGCCGCATACAGGTCCGGTCCATCCTCGGCCCACCACGCCGGGAGCACGACGGTGCCCCCGGGCCCGGCGATGCCAAGCGCCGACGGGCCGGCGCCGCCGAGGGCCTCGCGGACCGCCGGGGGAAGAGCGGCGAACGCGTCGCTCCCGCCCCGCCCGGCCCGAAACGCCCCGGTGGTCGGAAGGGAGACGTCCCACTCGCCCCACAGCGCACGGACCCCGCCGTCGTCGAGAAGCGCAGCGCGCTCCATACGGATCTCCACGAACACCCGCCCCGGGGGGGTCCACGCGAGCGGGATGCGCCGGACATCGACCGCATACCCGGCGAAGAACCTCGCGTTCTTCGTGGTGAACCTGGCGGATGCCGCGGTCACCGTGGGCATCCGAACGGCCGTCCGGATCCAGGTCGCCGGGTCGAGCACGTCATAGGGGGCCGCCCGGCCGGTGAAGATGACCGCGCGGTCCTCGGCTCGCACCAACCCGGCCACCCGCGGATCGGCGCGCCACGCACGGGCCTTCACCGATCCGCGGGAGGTCGTCAGCCACAGCCGCCCGCCGGACCACGCGAACACGAGCGGCGTGAGGTGGGGCCCGCGCTTCGTCTCAGCGGCTACATAGCAGAGCCCCCCACGCTCCAGGACGCGCTCGAACTCCTGTGGGAGCCGGTCGGTCACGCCCGCCCACCGACGGGGGCGCGCACCACGGGAAAGGCGAGCATCAAGGCCGTCCACAGCGAGTGGCAGACGATGCTTGCCAGGACGCCCCCTGTCCACCAGGCCAGCGCACCCCACACGGCGCCCCCCACCACCGCCCCGGCGATGATGGCCAGGTTACGGCTGGGCAGGTTGGCCACGGCGAACGCGGCCCACGCGATGGCCGCCCCCGCCGTCCGGCCGTCGAGGGCGACGCTCAGCTTGGCCTGGAACAGGCCGCGCCAGAACAGCTCCTCGCCGGGCGCCATCACGGCTGCGGCGAGCACGATGGCGGCGGCGAGCGGCAGTCCCGCCTGCCGCGCATACATCTGGACCGAATGGCGCTGGAACGCCCGCCACAGCCGGATGGCGGCGACGAACAGCCGCGTCGCCAGGTACAGCGCCACGCCGGCCCCGGCCCCCGCGGCGGCGGCCACGCCCGCGCTCACCGCCGGCGACAGCGCCGGCTCCCCAACGGCCAGGGCCGCGACGCCCATGGCCGGCAGGGCGATGCCCATGGCCACCCAGATGCTGACGCCCTTCCAGGAGACGGCCCACCACGCGGCGACCTCGAGGAGCGCGCCCCCGATCATCACCGCTACGAGCCATTGGCTAGCGGAGGAACCGCACCTTCGCCGCGAACTCGGCGGTGAGGGCGGTGATGACGGCGAGGTAGAAGAAGCCCGTAGCCGCCTGCACGGCCGAGGCCCGTCGCCCTTGAGCGAGGCGCGGATCAGCACGGCGATGAGCGCGGTGGCGCCGACCATCCCGAGCGCGATCCACGACGCGAGCCCGGCCGAGGTGAGCAGCGGGTTGAAGTCCGACGTCGCCCTGGTGGGGCCGAATCCCCCCGCCACCACGGCCGCGCCCTCCAGGAGCACCGCGACGATCAGGAACGAGGTCGAACGGTTGATGGGGCCACGCGACAACCCTCGGTCGGTGAGGTACCAGTGCCCCAGGAGGAGCCCGTCCATCACCGCGCCGAGGAAGGCCGCGCCGGCCAGCAACTGCAGGAACGACACGACCGCGGACTCGTCGGCCGTCCCGGCCATCGCCACCAGCATGGCGATCGACAGCGGCACCGAGGCCATCCCCACGGCCCGCGCCGGGCCGGGTCGCCTCACGAACAGGAGCGTCACCCACACCAGGGTCACCACCGCGAGCGCGCCCGCCAGGCGTTCCGACCACTGCCCCGCCTGGCTCCCCTCGACCAGGCCGGCGCCGGCCGACGCCCACGCGCCGGTCGCGACGAACAGGACGACGACCCCGGTGAGCTTGAAGAACCCCGGCTTCACCTCGTGCCACAGCGGGGTCAGGAACAGGAGGGCCACCCCACCGGCGGCGAGCTCCCCCATGACCAGCGCCGTGACGCCGCCCGGTCCCCTCACGCGCGTCCCCTCATGCCGCGCACAAGCCTACCGGGGTGCGGGGCGCGACCCGGGCTTCGTCACCGCGCCACTCACACCGCTCGAACGGCCGCGGCCGGGCGAACGCACGAGCACCGGATAGGCTGTCTCGCCGATGGACGACTGGCGTTCCTACGACGGCATTGCGGAGACCTACGAGCGGATCAACGCGCCGCGGTTGGCCCAGCCGGCCGAGCGACCTGGTGGCCATGGCCCAGCCGCCGCGCGGCGGCCGCGTCCTCGACGTCGGCACCGGGACGGGCGTCGCCGCATCCGCGGCCGCCGTGCTCCTCGGGCCCGAGGGGATGGCGGTCGGGGTCGACGTGTCGCTGGGGATGCTGGGCCAGGCGGCGCGGGCCCGGCCCGCGCTCCGCCTGGCCGCAGCATCTGCCATCGACCTCCCCTTCCGGGACGCGACGTTCGACGCCGTCACCGCGAGCTTCGTCGTCTCCCACTTCACGAAGTACCAGACGGCGCTGTTCGACATGATCCGGGTGCTGAAGCCCGGGGGGAGACTGGCCCTGTCGTCGTGGGCCGACGGCGATCGCGACGAGCTCCAGAAGACCTGGCTCGAGCTGGTGGAGGGCGCCGTCGGCCAGCAGATGCTCCTGCGACATCCGGGCCCAGGCGCTGCCATGGGCGGACCGGTTCGCCGACCGGACGGCGATCGAGGAGACGCTGCTCGACGCCGGGCTCAAGCACGTCCGAACCGAGCGCCGCGAGTACCGGTTCGCCTACCCCCTCCAGGACTACGTCGACGGGCTGGGCACGTGGTCCACCGGGCGCTTCCTCCGCTCGATGCTCGGCCCGCAGGGGTGGGAATCCTTCCGCCGCAACGCCCAGCGGGTGTTCGCCGATCGGTTCTCCGATCCCGTCAACGACTTCCGCGACGTCTGGCTCGCGGTCGGGGCCAGGCCCTAGCCCGAGCGGCGGGACGGTCGCGTGGCCTGGGTCAGCACGTACTGCACCAGCGTGCGGGTCGGTACGCCGGTCGCGCCGTTCGGCCAGTAGTCGCCGGCCTTCTCCGGGAACGCCGGGCCGGCGACGTCCAGGTGAGCCCAGGGCGTGTCGCCCACGAACTCGGCGAGGAACAGCGCGGCCGTGATGGCCCCGCCCCACCGGTCCTTGCCCGCGTTTCGGACGTCGGCGACCTGCGACTTGATGAGGTGGCGGTAGTCGCGGTACAGCGGGAGCTCCCACCCGGGCTCGCCCACCGCTTCCCCGGCGGCCAGGATGTCCCGGATGAGGCCGCGGTCGTTGCCGAACACGCCGTAGATGTCGCGCCCAGGGCCACCATGCAGGCGCCGGTCAGGGTGGCCGTGTCGATGATGACGCGCGGCTTGCGTTCGGCCAGGTAGGCCAGGGCGTCGGCCAGGACCAGGCGCCCCTCGGCGTCGGTGTTCACCACCTCGGAGGTCTTGCCGCCGCGGTGCTTCAGGACGTCGCCCGGGCGGATGGCCGAGCCGCTCGGCATGTTCTCCGACGAGGGGATGGCCGCGATCACGTTCACGTTCGGCTTCAGCCGGGCGATGGCCTTCAAGGCGGCCAGGATGGAGGCCGCGCCGGCCATGTCGCTCTTCATCCACTCCATCCCCGCCGCGTCTTTGATCGAGAGGCCACCGGAATCGAAGGTGATGCCCTTGCCGGTCAGCGCGATGGGGGCCTGGCCGCTCGGGCCGCCCTTGTACTTGAGCTCGATCATGCGCGGCGGGTTCACGCTCCCCTGGCCCACCCCGAGGATGCCGCCGAACTTGCCTCGCTGAAGCTCGGCCTCGGTCCAGACCTTGCACTCCAGGCCGACCTCCTTGGCCATCTGCGCCGCGTGTCCGGCCAGGTCCTCGGGAGTGAGGTCGCCCGCGGGCGTGTTCACCAGGTCCCGGGCCCAGGCCACGGCGTCGCTCACGATGTCGCCGCGGGCGATCGACTCCTCCAAGCTCCGGACCACGGCCCGCCCGGTCCACCGCGGCGAGCCCAGGACCGTGACGGTCCGAAGGGCCGGCTTCTCCGGATGGTCCTCGTTCTTGCCCGACTTGTAACGGTCGAACCGGTAGGCGCCGAGCAGCAGGCCCTCCACGGTCGCCTGCACAGCTTCATCCGGCGAGCGCCCCACGACCTGGGGGAACGTGGTGGCCACGGTCCTTCGCTTGGCCAGCTGGGGCGCCACCCGGCCGAGCGCGCGGCGGAGCGAGTCGGTGGTGACGTCCGCCGCTTGCCCACCCCCACAAGCAGCACGGACTCGGCCGCGACGCCCAGCCCGCCGGTGTTGGGCACGAGCAGGGGCTCGCCCTTCTTCCCCTTGAGCTTCGCCTCGGCGTACAGGGCCAGCAGGTCGGCACCCTTCACGTCCTTGACGCCCGGCCCGGCCTCCGGACCCTCGAAGACCGGGAGGACCAGGACGTCGGCCCGGACGTTGGCCGGGGAGTCGGTGGAGTAGACGAACGTGGCCACGGCGAACTCCTTCGTTCGTGCAGGTCAGGGGGCCAGTCTATCCATCCGCGGACCCGGGGCGACAGGGGCAGCGCCCCGCTACGCTTTCGCCCGATGGACGCCAAGGACCTCCGGGACCTGGTCAGGTTCTCCGAGGACGGGCCTCGCCACGAGCCGCTCTACGAGTCGGACCACCTGTGGTCGGAGATCGTGTGTCTCCAGGGCGCCCAGGGCCTCGGCCCCATCTCGGACCCGGATTCCGACGCGATCTGCACGGTGGTCGCGGGCCGGGTGGCCGTCCAGGTGGACAAGGGCCGCAAGCGCGTGGGCCAGTGGGGCACGGTCCTCGTGCCGGCGGGCTCGGAGCTCACGATCAGGAACGCCTCGGACGAGCCGGCCGTCATCCTGCTGGTCGCGGCCCCCCCGCCGACTCTGCGGGCCGTGTACGAGTAGGGCCGCCCGGCTGCCACGTTCGCCGCAGGACGACCAGCGACAGGACGAAGGCCGCGGCGAAGCTCGGGATGCTCGCCCCGAGCCTCGAATCGAGCAGCGGGAACGGCAGGTGCAGCCAGCCGTGGAAGAGCGTCCGCATCGCGTCGATCCACCCCTGCGGTCCGGTCGGGGCGCTCCAGTGGTACAGCAGGAACCCGATGGCCCACGGCAGGAGCGGCCCGCACGTTCACGCCGGTCGGTGAGAACAACGCACCCTCGCCGTACCGGCCCCGGTGGAGCACGAAGTAATCGGCCACGAACACCGCAGAAGAGGGCACGAACACGGACCCGATCAGCAGCAGGAACAGCTCGTAGCGTTCCATCGAGAAGGCCAGGGCGAGCAGGAACCCCACCGCGCCCACCGCGGCGGTGAGCGCGCGCTGCGGAAGGTCCGGCAACACGTTCTGCGTGGAGACGGCAGCGGAGTAGATGTCGGCGAACGCGTTGTCGCTCTCCCCGACGAGGAGCGCGATGAGGACGACCGCGCCGCCCGCGCTGGCGGCGATGGCCGTGCCGATCCCGAACACGTCGGCGCCGGCCCCCGCTGCGAGCACCAGGAGCGCGCCGAGCGCGTAGAACCACACGTTCCCGGCGAGGTAGCCCCAGTACGTCCCGGCGAAGCCGCCGGCGCCCGGCCGCGCGAAGCGGTTGTAGTCGGCGACGAGCGGCAGCCAGGAGATCGGCATCACGATGACGAGGTCCACCGCGAGCCAGAACGGCAAGCCGCCCTTCGCCGGGCTCCGCCAGATCTCGCCGAGATCGGCCGACGGCCAGCACCCTGGCGGTGATCCACAGCGCCGAGCCGATCAGCAGGTAGATCCCGAACCGCTCCAGCCACCGCCGGATGACCAGGATCGGCCCCCCGACGGCCAGCAACGTGCACACGACCGCGACGAACGCCAGCCAGAAGTGGGAGGCGTCCAGACCGAACACGCGCTTGGAGGCCACGTTGGCGACCTGTCCCATGGCCCAGAACTCGACGGCCGTCCACCCCACGAGCTGGAGCAGGTTGAGGGCCGAGGGCAGGAACGAGCCCCGCAGCCCGAGGACCGGGCGGAACAGCACCATGGACGGCACGCCCTCGCGCTCGCCGGCCAGGCCGACCAGGGCGAGTGGCAGGCACCCGATGGCCGATCCCACGACGATCGCCAGGAGCGCCTTCGGGAGCCCCAACGCGGGGACGAGCAGCGCGCCGGTGACCATCACCAGCAGGCCCACCGAGAGGTCTCCCCACAGGACGGCGAGGTCGACGCCGGAAAGCCGGCGGCGATCGGGCGGGACGGGACGGATGCCCCAGGACGGCGCCTCGCGCTCCAGGACCCGCTCGAGGCGCTCGGTGAGGCTCGACATGGTTCGGTTGGAGTCTACGCGCGAGGCTTCCCTACGCCCGCTCGCGAAGCAGCCTCTCCAGGTTCGAGAGCGAGCGGCGCATCAGCCGGCGCATGAGCGGTCGGTACGCGAGGAGGGCGAGCTCGCCGAGCACCGGCACCGGAAGTCCCAGCTCCTCCGTCCAGGTGAACCGGGCGCCGCGTCCTGCCGGCTCGACGAGCCACTCCCCAACGCCACGGACCAGGCCCCGATGCGCCATCACCAGCCGCCGGGGTGGATCCCACAGCGTGACCTCCAGATGGTCGGTGAGCAGCGGCACGCCCAGCACCCGGGTTCGCACGGCGACGACCACGCCGACGCCCTCGCGGTGCGACGTGAGCACCCGGATCGAGTGGGCATCCTTCATCCACGCTACCTGCTCCTCCCACGCCAGGACGCGGCGCCACGCCTCCTGCGGAGGAACGGCCAGCTCCGTCGAAGCGGACACCCTCATGGCGACGACATGCCGCCCGGGGTCACAGCCCGGGGGCCTCGCCGGTCTTCGGCAGCGCCCTGAGCGTCTCGGGGATGGAGAGCAGCAGCACCAGCGCGACCAGGACGGGGACCGCAGAGAGGGCGAAGGCCGGTCCGTACCCCAGCCGGTCGGCCGAGAATCCGGCGACGAGCGGGCCGAGCACGAACCCCAGGTCCCCGACGAACCGGAACGCGGCCACCGCGCTTCGCTGCGTGTCCTCGGTGGTGAGGTCGGAGAGCATCGGCGCCTGCGGCACGCCGGAGTACCCGGTGACGAGACCGAAGACGCCCAGGGCCACCATGTACCTGGCCGGCGTGGACGCGAGGGGCCACAGGACCAGGGCCGCGGCGAGCAGCGCGTACGACGGCACGATGACGGGCTTCCGGCCGATCCGGTCGGTCGCCGACCCCGCAGGGAACAGCACGGCGAACTCCGTGACCGAGGCGATGGCCAGGCCGATCCCGATCCCGACCGGCGACAGATGGACGATCTCGTGGCCGAACAGCGGGATGAGCGTGCTGTACACGCCGGCGATCATCCACGCGTACGCCCCGTTCGCCAGGAGGACGGCGACGAACGGGCGATCGAACCGGAGATGCCGAAGGCCCGTGGGGCGAGCCCTCGGCCGCTCGTCGTCCCGAACGACGGGGATGGTCCGCGAGAACACGGCTGCCGCCACAAAGCACGCTCCCGCGTAGACCCACAGAGTGCTGGCGGGGCCCAGCCAGTGAGCGAGGACGCCGCCGAACGGCTCGCCGGCGATGATGCCGACGTTGAACGACGCGTACCAGACGCTCATGACCCGGCCCACGCGATCGCCCGGGACCGCCCGCAACAGGAACGACAGGAGGCCGGTGAAGAACACCGCGGAGCCGGCACCGCCGGCGCCGCGGAACACGACGAGCAGCGGGAAGGTCGGCGCCACGGCCGCCAGGGCGGTCGTGGCGCCGACCACCACGGCGCCCACGGTCACCGCGTTCCGCTCCCCCAGTCGGTCGATGATCGCGCCGGTGAACGGGTCGACGGCGAGCCGGGTGACGGAGAAGGCCGCGATGAGCAGCCCCACCGCGTCGAGGCTGACGCCGAAGGACCGGGCGTACAGGGGCAGGATGGGGGAGACGATCCCGAACCCCATCATGATCACGAACGTGCCGACGACCGCGGCCCGGATCTCCGGGATCCGGAGGATGTCCCGGTATCCCAGCTCGCCGGGGTCGCTCACGCGGGGCAGTCTACGGGGGCGGCCGCCCGCTCCGAACCCGCCGGCGCTTGCGCGCGCACCCGCCATCCTCTTCGATAGCCGCGATGTCCGGGACCGCGAGCGGCTCGATCGTCGCCACGTCCCTCGTCACGGCGAAGGGGACGGCGCCGTCGCGGGGCGGCGAGCTCGGCATGCCGGTCGTCATCCAGGACGCCGGGGTCGCCTGGACCGACGGGGTCATCACCTTCGTCGGCCCGGCCGACGAGCTCCCGGGTGCGGATCCCCAGGTGTTCGCGGGCTGCACGATCGCGCCGGGGTTCGTCGACTGCCACACGCACCTCCCGTTCGTGGGCTGGCGGGCGGACGAGTTCGAGCTCCGGCTGACCGGCCGGAGCTACCGCGAGCTGCACGGCGAGGGCGGCATCTACCGCAGCGCGCGGCTCCTGGCCGAGGCATCCGACGACGAGGTCCTGGCGTTCTGCCGGCCGCTGGTCGCGGAGATGGCGGACCACGGGACAACCACGATGGAGCTCAAGACGGGGTACGGACTGTCGGTGGAGGGCGAGCTCCGCCAGGCCCGGCTGGCCAGGCAACTGGCCGAGGAGGCCCCCCAGGCCGCCACGGTGACCCTGCTGGCCTGCCACGCCGTGCCCGAGGGGATGGAGCGGCAGGATTGGGTCCGGACGGCGTGCGCGGAGCTGATCCCGGCCGCGGCGGCGGAGGGCCTGGCCGACGCGGTGGACGTCTACGTCGAAGACATCGCGTTCACCCTCGATGACCTGCGGGCCGTGGGGGAGGCGGCGGCCGCCGCCGGCCTCCCCCTTCGATGCCACGCCGACCAGCTGGGGCCCTCGGGAGCCGCGGAGGTGGCGGTCAAGCTGGGGGCCCGGAGCGCCGACCACCTGAACAACGTGAGCAACGAGGGCGTCCGGGCGTTGGGCGAGGGCGAGACGGTCGGGGTGCTGCTGCCGGCCTCGACCGCGTTCATGCGCGCGGTCCCGCCGCCGGTTCGAACGCTCGTGGAGACCGGCGCGGCCATCGCCATCGCCACCGACTTCAACCCGGGGACCTCGCCCGTCCTGTCGATGCCGGAGGCGGTGGCGACGGGCTGCGCCCTCTACGGCCTGACCCCGCACGAGGCCCTCACCGCCTCCACGCTGAACCCGGCCTGGGTGCTCGGGACGGCGGAAGGCGCGGGGACGCTCGAGGTGGGCAAGCGGGCGGACCTGCTGGTCCTGGAGGGCGAGGCGTTCCGGCAGGTGCCCTACCGGCCGGGCCACAACCCGGTGCTGCACGCGTACGCGGGCGGGACGAGGGTCGGCGGGCGATGAGGCGACTGCCCCTCGGGGCCTTCCTCGTCCTCGCGTTCGTGTGCGCGACGATACCCACCGCGCTGGCGGCGGCCGGCGCTGTCACGCTGTCGGCCTCGGCCACCACGATCGACTACGGCGGATCGGTCCGCCTGACGGGACAGATCTCGCCCGCCACCGGGGGCCAGGCCGTCGACATCGTCGACTCGGCCGGCGCCGTCCTCGCCGGCACGACCACGGACGCCGGCGGCGGCTTCTCGTCCTCGGTCTCGCCGGAGGCCAACGTCACCCTGCACGCGGCATGGCAGAACGACGTCAGCCCCGACGTGTCGATCGGGGTGCGGGCCGTCCTGACGGTCCATCTCGGAGCGGTCCGCCTGTTCGATCGGGCGGCGGTCCGCGGGACCGTCGCGCCCGCCGTGGCGGGCGCGACGGTCGACGTCACGCTCACCCGGGACGGCAAGCCGGTGGCCGACCGCGGCACCACGATGGGCGCTGCCGGAGGCTTCCGGGCCACGTTCCCCATCGACGAGCCCGGGACCTACCGGGTCCGGGCCGCGTTCGCCGACGCGGGCCACGTGCGGGGTACCGCGGTCGATGGTCCCGCGTCGACGCCGCTCCCGTCGCTCGGCGTCGGGTCGAGCGGCATCTTCGTCCTGCTCCTCGAACGCCGGCTCGTGGAGCTCCACTACCGGCTCGTCGACGTGGACTCCCGATACGACTTCCGAACCGCCGACGCCGTGCTCGCGTTCCGCAAGGTGCAGCGGATGCTCCGCGTGTTCACGGTCGACGCGGGCGTCTGGCGGGCGCTCGCCGACCCCCTCCGTCCCCGGCCCAAGTCGACCGCGAACGGCTTCCACATCGAGATCGACCAGACCCGCCAGGTGCTATACACGGTGCGGGATGGATCGGTGACCAACATCATGCACGTGTCGACGGGAAAGCCGAGCACGCCGACGCGCGACGGCTCCTTCAGCGTGACCCGCAAGCTGGCGGGCTACAGCGGAAACGAGCTGTACTACCCGAGCTACTTCGACGGGTACCGGGCCATCCACGGGTGGACCGAGGTGCCCACCTACGCCGCCAGTCATGGCTGCGTGCGCGTGCCGTATTGGAACGCCCAGTGGATCTACCGGCTGGCGGCGATCGGCACTCGCGTCATCGTCTACCACTAGTCGAGGTCGCCGACCGCCGATTCGGCGGCGCGGAGAAGCGCTCCGCTTCGGACGAGCTCGGTGGCGGCGGCGATGTCGGGCCCGAGCTCGCGGTCGGCGTCGAGGAACGGGATGGCCTGACGGATGGCTTCTCGCGCCGCTCGCGTCCCGCCCGCGGGCGCGAGCGGCCCGCGCAGGTCCAGCCCCTGCGCCGCGGCCATGGCCTCGATGGCCACGACGACCTCCGCGTTCGCCACGACCGCCCGGGCGTGCCGGGCGGAGGTCATCCCCATGCTCACGTGGTCCTCCTGCCCGGCGGATGACGGGATGGAGTCGACCGAGGCCGGATGGGCCAGCGACTTGGACTCCGACACCAGGGACGCCGCCGTGTACTGGGCCAGCATGAACCCGGAGTTCAGCCCGCTCCCCCGGACCAGGAACGCCGGCAGGCCGTTGTTCGTGTCGGGGTCGAGCAAGCGATACAGCCGCCGCTCCGAGATGCCGGCGAGCGGCACGGTGCCGGCCGCCAATGCATCCAGGGCCACCGCGACGGGCTGGCCGTGGAAGTTCCCGCCCGAGAGGACCTCGCCGCTCTCGGGAAGGACGATGGGGTTGTCGGAGATCGAGCCGGCCTCGACCTCGAGGATCCGCTGCGCGAACGCCAGCACCTCCCGGGTGGCGCCGTGGACCTGGGGCGCGCAGCGGAGCGAGTAGGCGTCCTGCACCAGGTGCTCGCTCTCGCGATGCGATGCCGTGATCTCGCTCCCGTCGAGCAGGCGCCGCAGGTTCGAGGCCGACGCGGCCTGGCCCGGGTGGGGCCGGAGGTCCTGGAGCCGACGGTCGAACGGCCGGTCGGTGCCGAGCGCGGCCTCGATCGTCATGGCCGCCGCGATGTCGGCGGCCTTGGTCAACGCCGACACCCGTTCGGCCGCGAGGATCCCCACGGCCACCATCCCCTGCGTCCCGTTCACCAGAGCGAGGCCCTCCTTCGCCTGGAGGGAGAGCGGCGAGAGGCCCGCCGCGGCGATGGCTTCGGCCGCCGCCACGGGCCGACCGTCCACCAGCACCTCGCCCCGGCCGACCAGCGGAAGCGCGAGGTGCGCGAGCGGCGCCAGGTCGCCCGAGGCCCCCAGGGACCCCTGCTCCGGCACCACGGGAACGAGGTCGCGGTTCAGCATCTCGACCATGCGCGCGACGATCTCGACGCGAACGCCGGAGTGCCCGAGCGCCAGGACGTGGGCCCGGAGGAACAGCATGGCCCGGGCCTCCTCCCGCGACAGCGGAGGCCCGACGGCCGCGGCATGCGAGCGGACGATGCCGAGCTGGAGCTCCTCCGCCTGCTCCCGCGGGATGCGCACGTTGGCCAGGCTGCCGAATCCCGTCGTCACCCCGTACACGATCTCGCCGGCTTCGACCTTCGATTCCACGACGGCGCGAGCGGCCCGCATGCGCTCGACCGCGTCCGGCGGGAGCTCCACCGGTTCGCCGCGCGCCACCGCGACGACGTCCTGGAGCGAGAGCCTCCCCCCGACCGCAACGGGCACGGCGGCAAGGCTACGGGCGCGCCGCGTGCCCCACAAGCCCCGGGGTACAGTGGAGGGCAGCCCGCCACGAACGAGGAGCCTGTTCCGTTGTCCGACCCCGTGGGCCCCTACGACACGCTGGACCCCGAGGGCCTGCTCCGGGCCGATCCGTCCGATGGGCCGGCGGGGGCCGACAACCGGCCGCACGAGCCGTCGGCGGTCCGCGCCCTCCTGCGTGGCCTGGCCAAGCGGTGCCCCAGGTGCGGCGAGCGGGACCTGTTCGTCCACTGGCTGAAGATCCGGGACCGTTGTCCCCGGTGCAAGCTCCGGCTGGAACGCGAGGAGGGTGGCTTCCTCGGCGCCATGACGGTCAACTACTCGGTCACCACCCTGGCCTGGGCGGCCTTCCTGGTGATCTGGCTCATCGTCGACCTGCCGCGGGTCCGCGTCGTGCCGCTCACGGTCGCGTCGGTCCTCCTCGTGGGGGTCTTCCCGCTCGCCTTCTACCCGTTCTCCAAGACCATCTGGGCGGCCGTCGACTACCTGGTCTTCCGGTCCAGTCCCGACTACGCCTCGGAGGATGCGGCCGACCGGGCTCCCGGAAACGGCGGCCGGTACTGAGCGGCTAGTGAGGAGATTAAACCAATAATACCCTAGGGAATTAGGCGAATAATTGCCTATTCCCCTTATCTCCTAGTGAATTCATGCTACAATCCCTCATCATGCTTCTCCCCTATGACCCTTCCGCAGTTCAAGACCTGGCAGATGAGCTAGACCGCTGGAAGACCCGGCTCGACTACCGAGGTCCCCTTCCTCGCGCCTGGGCGGGCCGCTTGCGGCGTGACCTGGAAGCGGAGGCCATCGCTGCCTCGACATCCATGGAAGGGGTTCCAGTTACGGTCGAGGAGGTCCGGCGGATCCTCGTCGGGGACATACCTCCGAAGGTGAAAGAGGAGGACGCGGCCCTCGTCCGAGGGTATCGCGACGCGATGAGCTTCGTCCTTCGTCGAGCTGACGACTCGGCATTCAGATGGGACCGAGAACTCCTCGTCGGTCTCCACGACCGGATCATGGGGGGCAATTGGGCAGCCGGTGCAGGACGATTCCGAACGGATTCCGCTTACGTCGTGGACAACCGGACGGGCGAACTCGTCTTTCAGCCACCTCAGTCCGAAGATGTGCCCCACCTCGTCGACGACGCGTGCTCCCGTACGGAGGAAGGTCATGCCCACCCGGCCATGGGAGCTGCCTGGATCCACGTTGCGATCGCCGCGATCCATCCGTTTCGCGATGGGAACGGCCGCGCTTCCCGAGTCGTCGCCTCGCTGGCGATGTACAGAGGAGGTTTCAAGCTCCCCGAATTCACGTCCCTGGAAGAGTGGTGGGGACGGCACCTCTCCGAGTACTACTCGGCCTTTCGTTGCCTCGGGGAGAGCTTCGACCCCACTGCCGACGTCACACCCTTCATTGAGGCCCACATGCAGGCTCAGGTCTCCCAAGTACGCGCCCTCGACCTCAGAGAGCGGGTTCAGCAGCGGATCTGGACGGCAGTCGAAGAGGCAGTCGAGGCCGCCGGGCTCGAATCGCGAGTTGCAAATGCAGTCTGGGACGCCTTCTTCGGTCGGGAGGTGACGCCTCGCTACTACCGCCCCCTTGCCGACGTGAGCCAAGCGACGGCGACGACCGACCTCGCCGCGGCTGTGGCTGCCGGTCTCATTCGGCCGGAAGGCAAGGCTCGATCGCGCAGATACCTTGCTGGTAACAGCCTTTACCCCATGATCGGCTCAGCACTTGGACTGCAAGTTAACGAATCTGGCGATGCGGCAAGAGCGGCCATCATCGGGGAACTGACCAAGCGGGTCGGGTCGGAGAGGGCTGAACGAGGCCGCTAACCGAGGCTCACTCCAGCCAGGGCAGGCGAACCCCCCGCTCCCTCGCGACGTCCAGGGCCCGCTCGTAGCCCGCGTCGGCGTGCCGCACCACGCCCATCCCCGGATCGCTCGTCAGCACCCGCTCCAGGCGCGCCGCCGACTCCGGCGTCCCGTCGGCCACCACGACCATCCCGGCGTGGATGGAGTACCCGATGCCCACGCCCCCGCCGTGGTGGACGCTCACCCAGTGGGCGCCGGCCGCCGTGTTCACCAGAGCGTTCAGGATCGGCCAGTCGGCGATGGCATCGGAGCCGTCCCGCATCCCCTCGGTCTCCCGGTACGGGCTGGCCACGCTGCCAGCGTCGAGGTGGTCGCGGCCGATCACGATCGGCGCCGCCACCTCGCCGCTCGCCACCATCTGGTTGAACCGCAGGCCCGCCTGGGCCCGCTCGCCGTAGCCGAGCCAGCAGATCCGGGCCGGCAGTCCCTGGAACGCCACACGGTCCTCCGCCATCCGGAGCCACCGCTGGAGCCGGTCGTTCCCCGGGAACAGCTCCGCCACCGCCCGGTCCGTCTTCAGGATGTCCTCCGGATCACCCGACAGCGCCGCCCACCGGAACGGGCCCTTGCCCTCGCAGAACATCGGCCGGACGAACGCCGGCACGAACCCCGGGTAGTCGAAGGCCCGGGCGAACCCGCCGGCCTTCGCTCCCGCCCGGAGGTTGTTGCCGTAGTCGAAGACCACCGCCCCCGCATCCATGAACCCCAGCATGGCCTCGCAGTGGCGGGCCATCGAATCGAGGGCCCGCTTCTGGTACTCGTCGGGATCGGACGCGCGAAGCTCGGCGGCCTGCTCCACCGACAACCCCGCCGGGACATAGCCGCCCAACGGGTCGTGGGCGGAGGTCTGGTCGGTCACGACCTCAGGTGCGAAGCCTCGGGCCAGGAGCTCCGGGAGGGCGTCGGCGCAGTTGCCGAGGAGCCCGATCGAGACCGCCTCGCCGTTCGCGCGAGCCTCCTCGGCCCACGCCACGGCCTGGTCCAGGTCGTCGGTCTCCCGGTCGAGGTAACGGGTCTTGATCCGGCGCTCGATGCGCGAGGGGTCGACCTCCACGCACAGCGCAACGCCTTCGTTCATCGTCACGGCGAGCGGCTGCGCGCCGCCCATGCCGCCCAGCCCACCGGTCAACGTGATGGTCCCCTTCAGCGTCCCGCCGAACCGCTGCGCCGCGGCCTCGGCCAGGGTCTCGAACGTTCCCTGGAGGATCCCCTGCGTGCCGATGTAGATCCACGATCCCGCGGTCATCTGGCCGTACATGGTGAGCCCGGCGTGCTCCAGCTCCCGGAACGTCTCCCAGTTGGCCCACTTCGGCACGAGCATGGAGTTGGAGATCAGCACGCGCGGAGCCATCTCGTGGGTCCGGAACACGGCGACGGGCTTGCCCGACTGCACGAGGAGTGTCTCGTCGTCGCCCAATCCCCGGAGCGCCTTCACGATGGCGTCGTAGCACTCCCAGTTCCGGGCGGCCTTGCCCGTCCCTCCGTACACCACCAGGTCCTGCGGCCGCTCGGCCACGTCGGGGTCGAGGTTGTTCATCAGCATGCGGAGCGCCGCCTCTTGCGGCCACGCCCTGCACGAGAGTGTCGAACCGCGGGGAGCCCTGATCTCGCGAGCGCCCAAGCGCCCTCGCCTCCTTGCGTCGCTCCCGGGATGATAGTTGCCCGGCTCCGGCAGGAGATGCTCGGGCGAGCAAGCCGGCCCGCGCTACGTCGTGCGGCGGTCCACGGCCCAGGAGGACCCGGGCGTTCCCTTCGTGAACGTCTTCATCTCGGTGGCGATGGCGACGGCCTGCGCGTAGTGCTCGAACTTCCGGTGGGCGGTCGAGGCGATGCCGATGGACAGGGATAGGAAGGGGAACCGCTGGGTCTCTCCCCGGCGGTTGACCACCTCGATGAAGCCGCGTTCGCGGTCCTCCGGGTCGTACAGGCCCGGTACATCCCGCTCGAACGTCTCCACGATCCGCTCGGCGATGGGCGTGGCGTGGTCCGCGTGGCACACCACGACGAAGTCGTCACCGCCGACGTGGCCGACGAAGATGTCCATCCCTCCGATCGCGAGCGAGAGTTCCTGGATCAGCCGAGCGGTGTGCTGGATGGCCTCGTCGCCGCGGGTAAAGCCGTAGTGGTCGTTGTAGGCCTTGAAGTGGTCGAGGTCCGCGTACAGGATGGCGAACAGGTCCTCGCTGGCCAGCCGCTTCTCGATCTCCTCCTCGATGCGGATGTTCCCCGGCAGTCCGGTGAGTGGCGACTGCGCCCGCATCTCCCTGGCCCGCCTGAGCACGCCGCGGATCCGGGCCAGGAGCTCGGGCGTGTCGAACGGCTTGACGATGTAATCGTCGGCCCCAACGGAGAAGCCCTCGAGCTTGTCCGCCGAGAGCCCTCGGGCGGTCAGCAGGATGACGCTCACAGTGGCGGTCCGCCCGTCCAGACGCAGCCGCCGCGTGAGCTCGTACCCGTCCATGTTCGGCATCATCACGTCGGCAAGGATGAGGTCGGGGCAGCCCTGGCGGACGATCTCGAGTGCCTTCTCGCCGTCCGACGCCGTCCGGACCTCGTACCCGGCCGCCCGGAGCTCGATCTCGAGCAGCCGGGCGATGAAGGGGTCGTCGTCGACCACCAGGATCGATTCGCCGGAAGGGGTCTCCGGCCCGGGAAGGCCGGGCATCGGAGCGGCCAACGTCCAGGTTTCGGTCTCCACCTGATGCCAATCGGCATGGGAGACGGACCGGTAAAGCGCTACCCGCCCCCCATCCCGCGGCGATCGAGGGTGTAGGAGGACCCGGGGGTCCGTTTGGTGTAGTTCTTGAGCTCGGTCGCCACCTGGACCGCCTCGGCCCGGTGGGAGAAGCGGCGGCCGGCCGTGGTGGCGATCCCGATAGAGATGGACACGAAGGGGAACCGCTGCCGTTTGCCCTGGCGATCCTCCGCCTCGACGAAGCCACGGGCCACGTCCTCCGGCTCGTAGAGCGTCGGGGACAGCTCGTCGAACCGGCGGATCACCTCTTCCGCGATGGCCGTGGCGTGCTCCGGGGACGTCACCACGACGAAGTCGTCTCCACCGATGTGCCCGACGAAGGTCGCCGAGCTGCCCACCCCCTTCGCCGTGTCCCGGATCACCCGGGCCGTCGCCTTGAGCGCCTCGTCCCCCCGGACGAACCCGTAGCGGTCGCTGTAGGCCTTGAAGTTGTCGAGGTCGAGGTACAGGAGCGCGAAATCGAGGCCGTGGGCGATCCGGGCCTCGATCTCGTCCTCGATCCGGATGTTCCCCGGGAGCCCGGTGAGCGGCGACACCGAACGCATGTACTCGGCCCGCCGGAGCACCCCCCGGATCCGGGCCAGGAGCTCGTCGGCGTCGTACGGCTTGACGATGTAGTCGTCCGCCCCCGCGGTGAGGCCCTCGAGCTTGTCGGCGGCCACTCCCCGCGCGGTGAGCATGATGATGCTCACGGCCTCGGTCCTGGGATCCTCCCGGAGCCGCCGGGTCATCTCGTACCCGTCCATGTTCGGCATCATCACGTCGGCCAGAACAAGGTCGGGACATCGCTCGAACGAGGCGTCCAGGGCCTCCACGCCGTCGGAGGCGATCCGCACCTCGTACCCGGCCCCGGCGAGCTCGGCCTTGAGGAGGCGGGCGATTAACTCGTCGTCCTCCACCACGAGGATCGACTCCCGCGCGGATGGTTGGGGTTCGTCGTTCACTGGCGGCCTCGGCGAGGGTACCCGTCCACCGTATGGTCGGGACGGGGCGGCGCGAGTAAAGCACAATAGGGGCCAGGATCACCTGGAACAGGGGGTTGGCGCGGTGCAGGTGCTCGAGTCGTTCCTGGATGCCATGGGCAACACCCCCCTGGTCCGGCTCCACAAGGTGGTGCGGGGGGTCCGTCCGGCCATCCTGGCCAAGCTCGAGATGCTGAACCCCGGCGGGAGCGTGAAGGACCGGATCGGCCTTCGCATGATCGAGGCCGCCGAGCGGGCCGGGCTCCTTCGGGCGGGCGGCACGATCGTCGAGCCGACCTCGGGCAACACCGGCCACGGCCTGGCCATCGCCGCCGCCATCAGGGGCTACAAGTGCATCTTCGTGATGCCGGACAAGATGAGCCAGGAGAAGGTGGCGCTCCTTCGGGCATACGGCGCCGAGGTGGTCATCACGCCGACCGCCGTCGCGCCGGAGTCGCCCGAGTCCTACTACCGGGTGGCCGACCGGCTGACCGAGGAGATCCCGGGGGCGTTTCAGCCCAACCAGTACTTCAACCAGGAGAACCCCAAAGCCCACTACGAGACCACGGGCCCGGAGATCTGGGAGCAGACCGGCGGCGCCATCGACGTGTTGGTGGCGGGGGTGGGCACCGGCGGCACGATCACCGGCGCCGCCCATTACCTGAAGGAGCGGAAGCCCGGCCTCACGGTGGTGGGCGCTGACCCCGAGGGGTCGCTGTACTCGGGCGACACGCCGAGGCCGTACCTGGTGGAGGGGATCGGCGAGGACTTCTGGCCGGAGACCTTCGACCCGTCGGTCGTGGACCGGTGGGTGCGGGTCTCCGACGCCGATTCGTTCCGCCTGGCCCGGGCGGTGACCCGGCAGGAGGGCATCCTGGTGGGGGGCTCCTCCGGGACGGCGCTGTACGCGGCGCTCGAGGTGGCGCGGGAGCTGGACGAGTCGAAGACGATCGTCGTCATCTTCCCCGACACCGGCCGCAACTACCTGTCGAAGCTCTACTCGGACTCCTGGCTGCTCCAGTACGGGATGCTCGAGCGCCCCGAGGTCGTGCGGGTGGAGGAGGTCGTGTCGGCCAAGCACGGCGATCTCCCGACGGTGGTGACGGTGAGCGCCCACGACAAGGTGCGCCAGGCCATCGACGCGCTCCAGGAATACGGGATCTCGCAGGCCCCCGTGGTGCGCGAGCCGTCGCTCGACGTGACCCAGTTCGTCGGATCGATCCAGGAGCGGGCCCTCCTGGACCGCATCTTCCGCGACCCCGACGCCCTCCAGGCCGACGTGGCCGAGGTCATGGGCCCCCCGATCCCCATGGTCGAGTACGACGAGCCCATCGAGGTGGCCTTCGTCGAGCTCCAGCGGGAGCCGGCCGTCCTCGTGGCCAAGGCCGGCCAGGTCCTGGGGGTCCTGACCCGGAGCGACCTCCTCGAGTTCCTGGCCCACCGACAGCGGACCCCGTAGGGACGAAGCGACAGGCGTGCGCTCGCTCGGGATCGATGTCGGCGCGAAGCGCAAGGGGCTGGACGCCGTCCTGCTCGACGAGACCATGGTCCCGTCCGAGGCCAGGCGTCACGCCGGGGTGGAGGAGATCGCGGAGCTCATCAGGCTTGTCCGACCGGACGTGGTGGCCATCGACTCCCCGCCGGCGTGGGGACGAAGCTCGGGCGGGTCGCGGCTCACCGAGCGGGAGATCCGCCGGTTCGGCATCCAGTCGTTCGGGACCCCCTCGGACCAGAGGAAGGCGAGCAGCGCCTTCTACGACTGGATGCGCGCGGGCTTCGAGGTGTTCGAGGCGGCGGCGCTGGAGGGATTCGCCCGCTACGGGAGCGGCTCGGTCCAGGGCAAGGCCATCGAGGTGTTCCCGCACGCGACCGCCGTGGTGCTGGCCGGGTGCCTGCCGCCCAGGGGCCTGTCGAAAGGGCGGGCCAAACGCGAGTGGCGACGAGGCGTGCTCCGAGCCCATGGAGTGGAGACGGAGAACCTGCCTTCGGCGGATCAGGTGGATGCGGCGCTGGCCGCGCTCACCGGACTGTACGCGCTCGGCGGCAGGTGCTTCGCGCCGGGCGACCCGCTCGAGGGCGTGATCGTCCTGCCGGCGGCGACACTTCCTCCGCCGCCCTACCCGCGATGCCGGCAGGCGGAGCGCTCTCGGCGACCCGACCAGCTGGTCTTCCACGGATTGGCCCGGTGCGGCTGCGGCCAGCCCGATTGCACTTCCTCGACATCGAGGGAGTTCGCGCCGGGTCACGACGCGAAGCGGAAGTCGCTGCTGTGGAGCCTGGCCCGCTCGGGCCAGGACGCCGTCGACGAGCTCAGGAGGCGAGGATGGGAGGTTCCTCCGGAGATGCGATGAGGTTCGAGACCAGGGCGGTCCACGCCGGACAGGAGCCCGAGTCTGCGTTCGGGGCCGTGAACGTGCCGATCTACCAGACGTCCACCTACGCGCAGCCGGAGGTGGGGAAGCCCAAGCGGTTCGACTACGCGCGAACGGGCAACCCCACGCGGGAGGCTCTGGAGACCGTGCTGGCCTCGCTCGAGGGCGGGAAGCACGGGCTGTCGTTCGCGTCCGGCATGGCCGCCGAGGCCACGCTGCTCCTCACGCTCCGACCGGGCGACCACGTGCTGCTGGCGAACGACGTCTATGGGGGGACGTACCGGCTGCTGGTCAAGGTGCTCGCGGACTGGGGCGTGGCCCACGACGTCGTGGACATGACCGACCTCGCCGCGTTCCGTTCGGCCGTGCGCGACGAGACCCGCGTTGTGTGGGTGGAGACGCCGACGAACCCGCTGCTCAAGGTCATCGACATCGCGGCCGCCGCCGAGCTCGCGCACGGCGCAGCCGCGATGTGCGTCGTCGACAACACGTTCGCCACGCCCTACCTCCAGCGGCCGCTCGAGCTCGGGGCCGACGTCGTGGTGCATTCGGTGACGAAGTACCTGGGCGGCCACTCGGACCTGGTCGGCGGGGCGGTCGTGACGAACGACGATGCGCTCGCGGACCGGCTGGCGTTCCTCCAGAACGCCGTGGGGGCGGTCCCAGGCCCCATGGACTGCTACCTCGCGCTCCGGGGCGTGAAGACCCTCGCCCTCCGTATGGAGGCGCACTGCCGCGGCGCCAGGCGCATCGCCGAGTTCCTCTCGCAGCACCCCAAGGTGACCAGGGTGCACTTCCCCGGGATCCCCGGCCACCCGGGGTTCGAGGTCGCCGTCCGGCAGATGAAGGACTTCGGCGGCATGGTGTCGTTCGAGGTCGGATCCAAGGACGAGGCCGTCCGGGTGGTCCAGAGGACCAAGCTGTTCTTCCTGGCCGAGTCACTCGGCGGGGTGGAGTCCCTCATCGAGGTGCCGGCCCCCATGACCCACGCGAGCGTGAGGGACTCGCCGCTCGCCGTCCCCGACACCCTCATCCGGCTGTCTGTAGGGATCGAGCATCCCGACGACCTCGTCGCCGACCTCGAGCAGGCCCTGGGGTAGCGAGGCCGCGCGGCGGCCGGTCAGGCCAGGACGATCTTCTCCCCTGTCGTCTGGATCCCGACCGCGCGGATGCCCGGTTCGCCATCCACCGCCCGAACCGGCACTTCCTCGCCTCCCAGCCATCCGCGGAGGCGCGCGTGGTCGGTGGCCACCTCGATCCACTCGATCCCACGCGGCTGGACCCGATGCTCGACATGGGCACGTCCGGGGTGGAGCTCGGGTGACCCGTCCCAGGAGATGAAGAACGGCAGGTCGGGGCGCTCCGGGACGCCGTCGAACCCTGCGCTCCGCCACGTGAGGGTGCGGCCGTCCGGCAGGGACCGCGACCCGGGCGTCACCGTCAGGCCGAGGCGCCCGGCTGCCCCCTCGATGTCGTCGGTCGAGACGCACCAGGCCACGAGGCGATCGCCCGAGCGCGATGCGTTCGAGATCCATGTCCCCACCGGGCTCGCTGCGGCGTCCGCCGGATCGACCACCGCCAGCAGCTCCACGTACTCGTGTCCCAGAGGGACGATCCTGTTCCCGGTGCCCCATCCCGGATGCCGGCCTCCCGGGACGGATCCCAGGCCGAGCCGCTCCAGGATGCGCGCGCCCGCGGCATCGAGGTCCCGGACGGCCAGGACCACGTGGTCGATGTGGATGATGGCACCCTCCTTTGGTTGATCCTTTCTTGTAGCAGGCCCTGCGTAGACTCACCTGCCATGGCCCGCCGCGCGCTCCTCGCCCTCGTCGCGCTCGCGCTGGTCTCGACGGCCACGCCGGTGGCCGCCCAGCCCTCAGTGGTCCGGGTGGCAGGGGACCTGGCCTTCCCCACCAACATGGCCTTCGCCCTCGACGGCAGGATCTTCTTCACCGAGAAGGAGACCGGGGATGTCCGCATCATCCGGGACGGCCGGGTGCTGCCCGCGCCATTCGTCCACGTCTCCGTGGAGGGGACCGCCGAACGTGGGCTCCTGGGGATCGCGCTCCACCCGGACTTCGAGCGGCAGCCGTGGGTGTACCTCTACTACTCGGAGGCGGGAGGTGCGTCCAACCGGATCATCCGTGTCCGCGCCGAGGGAGACCGGGCGGTGGAGGTCGATCCCATCATCACGCTGCTCCCCGCGGTGACCGGCTACCACAACGGGGGGGACATGGTCTTCGGGCCCGACGGCAAGCTGTACGCCGTGACCGGGGAGGCGCACGACCCCGAGCGAGCGCAGGACCCCAACGACCTCGGTGGCAAGGTACTTCGCCTTGATCCGGACGGTTCCGTGCCCGACTGACAACCCCCTCGGTCCGGACAACCCGGTGTACGCCCTGGGCATCCGCAACTCGTTCGGGCTGTGCTTCGGACCCATGACGGGCAACCTGTGGGAGACGGAGAACGGACCGGCGACCGATGACGAGGTCAACCGGATCGTGGCGGGCGCGAACTACGGGTGGCCCGATCAGCTGGGGCCGGGTGGCGAGCCGGGATTCATGGACCCGGTCCTGGTCTTCCCAGATGAGTCATCGTGCCGACCGGGTGCGCCGTCTCGGCCGACGGGCGGCGGCTGTACTTCGGGAGCTACCGAGGCGGGCTGTATCGGGCCCGACCTGTCATGCCGACGGACGCACGGCGGGCCGCCCGGAGCCGGATCGCAGGCATCGATGCCTCCGTGATCGACGTTTCGCGAGGGCCGGACGGAACCATCTACGTGGCGACGACGGACTCCATCCTCCGGCTGGCCGGGACCCCGAGCGGCTCCCCGGTGCCGGTGGGAGCCCCACGTCTCCGGGTTTCGGAGCGCGGGGGCTGGACCGGCGCCGGGCTGGTCATCGCCGCGGTCCTGATCGGGTGGCTGATCCTCCTCCGGCGCCGGATCGTCCGCCGCTGACCGGCCGCTATCCGGCGGGCCGCTTCAGATAGGCGATAAGGGACTGGCCGCCGGCCGGGGTCGTGATCTGTGCCACCGAGACCAGCTCCCAGCCATCCTCCCCGAAGGTGTTCAGGATCTCACCGGGGTTGTGCTCGAGGAGCGGTGCCACGAAGTACTCCCACTTCTGCACGGTCATTCCTCTCTCTCCAGCTGCTCCCTGGTCGTTCGGATGCACAGGCCCATGACGACCGTGAGGCCGCCATCCTCGGCGATACGCCGGGCCTCCTCGTTCACGATCCCCTCCTGGAGCCACAGCACCCTGGCGCCCACACTCACGGCCTGTTCGGCGACGGGTGGCGTCGCCTCGGCCCTGCGGAAGACATCCACGATGTCGATCGACACCTCCGTCGGCACGTCGAGGAGCGACGGGTACGCCCTCTCCCCCAACACCTCGGTCTCGTTCGGGTTCACGGGGACGACCCGGAACCCGTGGCGCTGGAGGTATCGCGCCACCCCGTAGGAGTCTCGCTCCGACTTCGACGAAAGGCCCACCACGGCGATGGTCCTTGCCTCATCCAGGATGGACCGAAGGGTCGCATCGCTCGGCACGTAGGGTTCGACGACCCCGTCGCTCACGGCCGCTCCTTCCGAACGATCTCGATCAGGTTGTGCAAGATGAAGGCGGTTGCCCCCCAGATCGTGTTGTCCTTCATCTCGTAGGCGAACCCTCGGTAGACGTGGTCGCCCCGGGGCAGCTCCACCTCGCGCTCCGCCTCGGCCAACCGGGCCAGCGGGTATTGCAGGACCTCGGCGATCTCGCCGGCGTTCGGCGCGAACGTGGGCCGAGGGGCAAGCACCCCGACGAACGGCACGATCAGGATGCCCGAGACGACCGTGTGGACCGGCGGAAGCGCGCCGAGCACATCGACCTCGGATGGCGCGAGCCCCAGCTCCTCCTCGGTCTCCCGCAGCGCGGTGTCGCGCGGCGTGGCATCGCCTTCGTGACGAAGCCCTCCCGGGAAGGAGATCTCCCCCGCATGCCGGGGAAGCTCATCGGTGCGGCGGGTGAACACCACCCAGGGGTCATCGGCCTCGACGATCGGCAGCAGCACCGCGGCGAGATGCTCCCCCGGGCCCGGCTGGGACCGCGGGTCGGGGTCCAGGGCCTCGGCCAGGAGCGAGCGCAGGTGGTCCGTGCGCATGTGGACCCCATCGTAGAGGAGCCCGTAGCCGAAAGCCGGCCGGAAGTCCCACCCCCTCGGAGTACGTGACACTCCTGTCATGCGTTCGTGCGGACGCCCTGGTCAGGACGCACGTGGGCGGTGCCGCTCCGTGACAGTTCTGTCATCCGCTTGATTCGGCCGCGGAGGCGTCATTACGTAACCCTCCGGCTGGCCCGATCCGTCGGGCCGGGCAGCCGGCACGCGAGACGAGGAGGGGCAGATGGAGTCGCCACCCGTATCCGTCCGTGGACGGGGTCGCTTGTTCACGATCGGCGCCCTGATTGCCACCCTCATGCTCTTGGGGTCGGCGTGCTCGAAGTCCTCGAACACGCCCAGCAATCCGACCTACAACGTCTTCGCCCAGAAGTTCCGCTTCCACGGGATGTCCGCGACGATCCCGTCGGGCAACTTCCAGATCAACTTCTCGAACAAGGAGTCGTTCCCGATCACGCACGAGATGATCCTGAAGGCGCTCCCTACCGGGAAGACGGCGCAGGACATCATCGACAGCGCGAAGGTTCCGGGATGCGAGGGCGGCGGCCCGTGCGAGACCCAGTACCTGGCCTTCGGTGAGATCGCCGGCGTGGACACGGGGGCGACCCTCTCGAACGTCTTCTACCTGCCTCCGGGGGACTACTTCTTCGCCTGCTGGGAGACCGGTACCCAGAGCGGAGCAACGAACGGACCGCCGCACGCCTCGAAGGGAATGGTGTTCACCTTCAAGGTCTCCTGAGCGGGACGATGAAGCCGAGCCGGCCGACGATGCGCGCGCTCGCCACGCGTCTCGCACTCGCAGCCTCGGCCTTGATCCTGTCGAGCTGCGCGAAGGAAGGGATCTCGCCCCAGGGCCAGGAAGTCCACCGACTCTACGTCATCATCCTGATCCTCGCCGCGCCGGTCTTCCTCGGCGTCGAGGCCGCGCTGATCTGGTGCATCATCCGGTACCGCAAACGCGACGACGAGCCTGCACCGCAGACCGTCGGAGGCGGCAGATCACTCGGGGTCTTCTTCGCCATCCCCGCGGTGATCATCGCGGTCCTCTTCCCGTTCGGCGAGGCGACGCTCATGAACATCGAGCGGCACGAGACCCCCCAGGTCCAGATCAGGGTCGAGGGGTTCCAGTGGGAGTGGACCTTCCTGTATCTGAACGAGGGGCTATTCGTGGCCGGGAAGACGCTGGTGCGTCCGGCCGTCATGGTCCTTCCCGTCGATGAGCCCGTGCAGATCCAGCTGGTGTCGAGGGACGTCATCCACTCGTTCTTCGTGCCGGATCTGCTGTTCAAGCGCGATGCCATTCCTGGGCGGACGACCACGTTCACGTTCACCCCCACCCAGCTCGGCACGTTCCACGGGCAGTGCGCGGAGTTCTGCGGCCTGTGGCACTCGAAGATGACGTTGGACGTGAAGGTCGTGGCGCCGATCGACTACCAGACCTGGATCAAGCAGCAGAGGAAGAAGGCCCAGGGCATCACCTGCGAACCGCAGGGGACGACGCTGTCGCTCGTCGCCCACAACATCTCGTGGAACCAGTTCTGTCTTGCCGTCCCTGCGAACACCCCTTTCGCCGTCGACGTCACGAACCAGGATGTCGGGATCCAGCACAACTTCTCGATCTACGACAGCTTCTTCGAGAAGAAGAAGTACTTCACATCCCCGAAGATCACGGGGCCGGACAGCGAGACGCTGAACGTGAACCCGCTGCCGCCGGGTCACTATTACTTCCAATGCGACGTCCACGGCCCTGCCATGTCCGGGGCCTTCATCGTCAAGTAGCGATGGCCACGGGAGACACGAGATGGCGGTAACCCAGGCACCGACCAGGGAGCTGACGCCCGAACCGAGGGGCCGGCTCCTGGTCTGGTTGACCACCACCGATCACAAGAAGATCGGGATCCTCTACCTGGTCAACTCCTTCTCGTTCTTCGCCGTGGGCGGGATCTTCGCGCTCCTCATGCGGAGCGAGCTCGCCCGACCCGGGAAGCAGCTCATCGGCGCGCACACGTACAACGAGCTGTTCACGATCCACGGGACGCTGATGATCTTCCTGGTCATCTTCCCCATCCTGGCCGGGCTGGGGAACTACTTCGTGCCCCTCCAGATCGGGGCCCTGGACATGGCGTTCCCAAGGATCAACGCGCTGTCCTTTTGGCTGCTGCCGGTCGGTGGCCTCACCATCCTGTCCGGCTTCGTGGCCAGGGGCGGGGCGGCCGCGTGCGGCTGGACGTGCTACGCGCCGCTGAACGAGCAGCTCGGCACGGGAGTGGATCTCTGGCTGGCCGGCCTGATCCTTGTGGGGACCGCGTCAATCCTGGGAGCCATCAACTTCATCGTGACCATCCTGCGGATGCGGGCCCCGGGGATGACCATGATGCGGCTGCCGGTCTTCGTCTGGGGCATCCTGGCCACGTCCCTGCTGGTCATCCTGGCCACGCCGGTGTTCACCGCCGGGCTCATCATGCTCTTCGCCGACCGCCGGCTGGGCACGTCGTTCTTCGATCCCTCGCATGGCGGCGTGGCGCTCCTGTGGCAGAACGTGTTCTGGTTCTTCGGCCACCCCGAGGTCTACATGCTGATCCTGGGGGCCTGGGGCATCGTCACCGAGATCCTCTCGGTGTTCTCGGGCAAGCCGATCTTCAGCTACCGGGGCGTCGTCCTGTCGTTCCTGATGATCACGGCGCTCTCGTTCACGGTCTGGGCGCACCACATGTTCGCCACCGGGGCGGTCGAGCTCCCGTTCTTCAGCATCACCACGGAGCTGATCTCGATCCCCACCGGCGTGTTGTTCTTCGTGTGGCTGGGCACCCTGTGGAAGGGCAAGCTTCGCTTCGAGGTGCCCATGCTCTTCGCGCTGGGGTTCATCGCGCTGTTCCTGATCGGGGGGATCGACGGGGTGTGGGCGGCCTCCCCCGCGATGGACTTCGCCATCCACGACACCTACTGGGTGGTGGCGCACCTCCATTACGTGCTGTTCGGGGGCACGCTCTTCGGGATCATGGCGGGCATGTACTACTGGTTCCCCAAGATGTCCGGCAGGATGCTCTCCCGGAAGCTCGGCCAGTGGCACTTCTGGTTGCAGTTCGTCGGGTTCAACCTGACGTTCTTCCCCATGCACATCCTCGGCCTGCGGGGTATGCCCCGGCGGATCGCCGACTACGCGCCAGATCGGGGATGGAGCTTCCTGAACCTCGTGGCGACCGTCGGCGCGTTCATCATCGCTATCTCGCTGCTGATCTTCTTCGTGAACATGCTCACGACGCTCCGGAAGCCCAGGTCCGCCCCGCCCGACCCATGGCAGGCCAACACGCTCGAATGGGCGACCTCGTCGCCGCCGCCGCCCCACAACTTCGACGCCCTGCCGGCGATCCACTCCAGCCGGCCGGTGTACGACGCACGGCTGGCTGAAGCGCCGCCCACGGATCGGGGGCCGGGATGAGCACGGCCGAGATCTCCGACGAGCGGGTGGCCCGAGCCACCAGCGGGCCCATCCTGGGGATGGTCCTGTTCGTCGCGTCCGAGGCCATGTTCTTCGCCACCTTCTTCGGCGCCTACTTCACGATCCGGGCGGCCAGCCCGGCCTGGCCTCCCAAGGGGATCCCCCACCTCGAGATCGGGATCGCGACCGTCCTCACGGTCATCCTGGTGAGCAGCAGCTTCGTCCTGCAGCAGGGCGTCCGGGCCATCCGGAGGGGCGACGCGAGGCGGCTTCAGGCGTGGCTGGTGGCCACGCTGGCGCTTGGAGCCTCGTTCCTCGCGCTCCAGCTGTACGACTACTCGCAACTCGGGTTCGGCCTGAAGGACGGCATCTTCGGCACGCTCTTCTACGTCATGACGAGCCTCCACATGGCCCACGTGTTCGGCGGAGTCGTCTTCCTGGGACTGGTGTTCACGCAGGCCCGCACGGGCCAGCTGTCCAGGTCCCGGCACGAGTCGCTCGAGGCCGGGGCGATCTACTGGCACTTCGTCGACGTGGTCTGGGTGGGGCTGTACACGGTGTTCTATCTGCTCACGCCGAGATGACGGGGGACGGGCGGTTTCGATGACGGGTATCGCTGCGTGGCCGGAGGGTGCGTCGTGATCACGGCGGCGCGGGTGTGGTTCGGGCTCGCCGCGTTCCTGGTCGTGACGGGAGCGATCTATGGCATCACCAGCCACGAGCTTGCCGGTGCGCCACTGCTGCTCGTGGCTTCCGTAACCTTCTTCTACCTGGGGATGGTGGCCAGGCGACAGGTCCGCGACGCGTCCCGGCCGGAGCCGGCCGAACGCGGCGGCGACGTGCCGGAGGCCGAGGCCCACGTGGGCCCCACGATCTGGCCCTTCGGGTTCTCCGTGGCTGCCGTCACGATCGCGCTGGGGCTCGTGGTGACCCGGTGGCTCCTCGCCGCGGGGGCCGTGCTCTTCGTGCTCTCGGCGGTGGGCTGGTTCAGGGACGTGGCCCGGCAACACCGGCCTGCCGAGGGGCCCTGAGGGATCGACCGGCCTCAGCCCCGGATCAGCAGCACGACCGCCACCACGACCAGCGTCAGCAGCACGGAGAGGAACACGGTGGCGTGATACTGGGTGGGGCTGGGGCTGGGGAGGTCGGCGGGGTTGCACTGCCGGCACACCGAACGGCCCCACGGGACCCGCACCCCGCATCGCACGCACCGGTCGTACAGCCCGGTCATCCCATCCGCCTCCCATCGCTCGGTCCCATCGGCGCCTCCCCACCCATCCTCACACGTTGACGCTGGTGCCGGGCTCGTGCCGCCTCGCGGCCCGAGCGGCCCGCTCGTCGGTTCGTTCGGCCTCGCGCTCGTCGCGGCGCATCCAGTCGAGCAACACGAACGCGAGCGCCGGTACCACCACGAACATGCCCCCTTCCCACATGAGCGCTCCGGCCAGGTGCTGATCAGCCAGCGCCGAGGCGATGGTCGCGCCGGGGACGGTCGCGTAGTACGCGTACAGGAGGTGATCCGAGCTGTAGATGGCGAGACCGAGGAACGCCATCGGCGGCATCGCCAGGAACAGGTACAGGATGCGCGCGGGGTGCGAGATCCGTGAGGGGATGGGGTCCAGGCCGACCACCGGCCACCAGAAGAGGACCGCCGACCCCAGGTAGGCCAGGTGCTCCAGGGCATGGAGGCCCGGGTTCTGGATGGCGGCCTCGTACAGGCTCGTGAGATGGGAGGCCCACAGGACGACGAAGAGCAACGACCATGCCACCAGCGGATTGGCCACGATCTGGGCCATCGGGCTGTTCAGGACGGGAAGCAGGATCCTGTGCCGGGTCCCGGGCGAGGACGCGCGAAGGGCAAGGGTCACGGGAGCACCCAGCACGATGAGCGGTGCCGCGACCATCGTCAGCAACATGTGCTGGAGCATGTGCACGGACAACAGCACGGTCGCTCCGGCGTCGATCGGGCCTTGCAGGGCGAGATACGCGAAGGCCAGCCCGGCAAGGAAGCACCGTCTGCGGGAGCGGGGGAATCCGGCGCCGATCCGCTTCAACCGGCGGGTGGCTTCCACATAGACCAGGCCGATCCCGAAGAGCCCCACGACGACCAGCGGATCGAGCCGCCAGCTGGTCATCCACGCGTCCACGGCGGCTGCTCGTCACCCACCCCGGCCGGGCTCGCCGGAGGCGGCCGGCTCCCGCTCTCGCGAGAGCAGCTCGGCGGGGGGCAGCTCGGATGGCGAGGCCGGCAGCAGGATCTCGAACACGCTTCCTTCGCCGGGCGTGCTGCGAACCCCGACCGACCCGCCGTGCGCCTCTGCGATGGCCCTGACGATCGACAGGCCCAACCCGAAGCCGCCGGTGTTCCTGCTTCGCCCCGGATCCGCCCGGGCAAAGCGGTGGAAGATCCGGTCGAGGTCCGCGCGGGAGATCCCGGTTCCCGAATCGCGAACGGAGATCACCGCGGTGGCGACGCTTCGCTGCACGGACATCTCGATCGAGTCCTCGGGGCGCGTGTGGTTCACGGCGTTCTCGATGAGGGCATCGAGCGCCACCGCCAAGCGGTCCGGGTCGGCCTCGGCTTGAACTTCATCGAGGTCCCCCAGGAGCCATCGCCGTGGCGTCACCGCCCACCGGTGATACGCGTCCAGCACGATCGCGCCGACGTCGACAGATAACCTGTGGAGGAAGTCTGGATCCTCTTGCCCGGCCAACAGGAGCAGGCGGTCGGCCAGCCGCCGGAGTCGCTCCAGCTCGTCCGCGATGACGCGGGCATCTTCCGCGACCATCGGGTCTGTGGCGGCGCGTTCGATGAGCTCGGCGTGACCGAGCGCAACCGTGATCGGCGTGCGGAGCTCGTGGGAGGCGTCCTGGACGAACCGCCGTTCACGCTCCAGCAGCCGGAGGTTCTCGCCCGACACCCGCTCAATCTCCTCCATGGCTGTGAGGCGGCGCCGAGCATGCCACACCATGGCCAGGAACATGGCCGCCATCAAGGGGACCTCGGTGAGCTCGCCCGCGGGCTGGGCCCCCCGTGCGATGTCGTTCAGGATGAACGTGGCGGTCGTGGCCATGACCGCCCCAAGCACCCACATCGTGGGCCGCGCCCGCCACACGCGGAACCCGTACAGCAGCGTGAGGCTGACCCAGATGAAGTGGAACGGGACGGTCTCCCACGTGGGGAAATACGCCATGGCCGCCAGGTTGGCGAGGGCGAACGCGGCCCATGCGATGTCCACCCAGTTCTCACGCTTCGGCCAATCCCACCGATCAAGCCGCATCGATGCGGTAGCCCTCCCCGCGGACGGTCGTGATGAGATCGGGTCCGAGCTTGGCCCGGAGCCGGCGGACGTAGACGTCCACGACGTTTGACCGGGGATCGAACTGATACCCCCACACGGAGGAGAGCAGGCGCTCCTTCGAGACTGTTCGTCCGGCGTTTCGGAGGAGCTCCTGGAGCAGGAGGAACTCTCGATCGGCCAACGGCACGGGCCCCGACCCCATGTCGGCCTCTCTGCGTACCAGGTCGAGGATCAGGTCGCCCGTCCGGATGGTGGTCGGGCCGTGGCGGGCCACGCCGCGGAGGCGGGCTCGCACCCTGGCCAGAAGCTCCTCGAGAGAGAACGGCTTGGCCAGGTAGTCCTCGGCGCCCAGCTCCAGGAGCGCCACCTTGGTGCCCGTGTCGGAAAGGGCCGAGAGGATGAGCACCGATTGGGACGGCTTGCGGGTGAGCAGCTTTCGAAGGATCCCGGCGCCGTCGAGCCCGGGCATGACCAGATCGAGGATCACGAGGTCGTAGGGCTGGGAGACGGCCATCCGGAGGCCCTCCTCCCCGAGCGATGCCACATCGACCGAGAACCCCTCGGCCTGCAGCCCGCGGCGTACGAAGTCGAGGATCCTGGGCTCGTCGTCCACGAGAAGGATGCGTCCGACCGATGCGTTCTGGAGCGCATTCCCGATGACCGACGAGCCCATGGACCCCCTCCGGCCGTACCCTAGCGAGGATTGGTGTTTACCGCGAGTTGACGCAATTGGACCACCTGCGGGTGGTTGAATCCACTGGATGGAGCGGTTCGACGTCTTCGTGATCGGCGGCGGCGCCACCGGATCGGAGATCGCGTTCCGGCTGGGACGGAATGGCCGGTTCGCGGTCGGCCTGGCCGAACGCGACAAGCTGGGGGGCGAATGCAACCTCTACGGCTGCGTCCCGACCAAGGTCATGCTCCGAAGCGCCAAGATCGCGGCGATGGCCCGGGACGCGGACCGCTTCGGGGTCCGCGTCCCGTCCGTGGAGGTGGACTTCCTGGCCGTTCGGGACCGGGCCCGGCGCATCATCGAGGCCCAGTCGGGGGGCGGGGCCAAGCCGTTCGAGCGGCTCGGGGTCCGGGTCCTCATGGAGGAGGCCCGCCTTGTAGGGCCGCACCGGATCGAGATGGCGGACGGCACCGAGGTCGAGGCGGACCGGATCGTCCTTGCCACCGGGACCGAGTCGGTGACGCCGCCCATCGACGGCATCGAGGAGGGCCCGTACTGGACCAACAAGGAGGCCATCTGGAAGCCCGAGTCGGTCCCCCGCTCGATCGCCATCCTGGGGACGGGGGCCATCGGGATCGAGTTCTCCCAGATCTACGCCCGGTTCGGCTCGAGCGTCACCGCGATCGAGGTCCTTCCCCGGATCCTCCCCAACGAGGACGAGGATGCGGCGGCCGCGCTCGTCCCCGCGTTGGAGGAGGAGGGCATCCGGCTGTTGCCCGGGACGACCTGCGACCGCGCTGAGTACCACGGGCGGCGGTGGCGGCTCCACCTTTCGAACGCCGAGGTGATCGAGAGTGCCGAGCTGCTGGTGGCCGCGGGCCGGCGCCCCCGGTTCGAACCGCACGACCTCGACGCGGCCGGCGTGCGGCTCGATGAGAACGGCAAGCCCGTGCTGACCGATACTCTGCGCACCACGAACGACCACGTCTGGGCGGCCGGCGACGCCACGGGCGAACTCCTGTTCACGCACGTCGGCACGTACGAGGCGGACCTCGTCGTCGACGACATCCTGGGCAAGCCCCGCCCTCGGGACTACCGGGTCGTCCCCCGGGTGACGTTCTGCGACCCGGAGGTGGCGAGCGTGGGCCTCACGGAGCGGCAGGCCCGCGAGGCCGGGAACGAGGTTCACATCGCCAAGGTCCCGATGGAGGACAGCGAGCGAGCGCAGATCGAGGGCCTGACCCACGGCCTGATCAAGCTGGTGGCGGAGGCACGGACCGGCCAGGTCCTTGGAGGCCACATCGTAGGCGAGGAGGCCGGGGCCATGATCCACGAGGTGGTGGCGGTGATGGCCGGACGGACCCCGGCCCACGTCGTGGGGGACGCCATCCACGCCTACCCCACGTTCTCCGAGCCCCTCAAGGCCGCGTTCCAGAAGCTGGCGGCCGACTAGCGAACGTGGACGGGTATCCTGGAGTCGCCATGGACAGCGACACCGCGACCGTCATCACCGTGACGACGAAGGCCGCCGGGAAGATCCGGGCGCTCGCGGATCGTGAGGGCAGGGCGGAGCCCATCCTCCGGGTCCGCGTGGTGGCTGGGGGGTGCTCCGGCTTCTCCTACGAGCTCTCCTTCTCCGACGCCGCGGCCCAGGGTGACCACGTCATCGACGTGGACGGGGTGCAGGTCCTGGTCGATCAGACGAGCGCGCCGATCCTGGAGGGCTCGACCCTGGAGTTCGACGACGCCATGCTGGGGGGCGGCCTGAAGATGCTGAACCCACGGGCCACACACGAGTGCGCCTGCGGCCAGTCCTTCGCCATCTAGGAGACCGCTCAGGCGGCTCGAAGCGTCCCGGTCATCGAGGGGTGGAACTTGCAGTGGAACCCCGCCGTCCCCGTTGCCGGGAACGGCACCGTGACCTCGACGGTCTGGCCGGCCGGCACGTCCCTGGAGACCCCACCGTCGTCCAACGTGAAGTTGTGCGTCACGGAGTCCTCGTTCGTGATGCTCACCGTGGCCTGTTGCCCGCCCCCTGACGTGAGCGTGTCCGGATGGAAGGCGAAGCCCTTGATGCTGAGCGTCGGCCCGCTTCCCCCACCGCCACCGCCGCCTCCTCCGTCTCCTCCGTTGGAGCTGGACCCCCCGCATGCGGTCAGCAGCAGCAGGAGCGCCAGCGCCAGTCCGGCCAGCCGCAGGCCGCCGATCGTAGTTCTCATCCCGATCCTCCAAACGTGGACGCGGAGCCGGGCCAGCCTAGCGACTCGGGGGCGGCGCGTCGGGTCAGGAGACCTCGAGGGCTCCCACCATCCCCAGGGTCTGGTGGTACTTGCAGAAGAAGACCAACGTCCCTGATTGCGGGAACGACACGGTCACCTCGGCCTTCTTCCCCGACTGGACGTCCTGGTCGATGCCCTGATCCGTGATGCTGAAGTTGTGCAGCGCGCTTCCCTCGTTCGACAGGTCCAGCGTGACCTTCTGCCCCGCGGTTCCCTTCAGGATCGTCGGGTTGAAGTAGAAGTTGTCTTGTTCGACCTCGACGCTCGAGGCCCCCGACACGTCTTTCGTCCCGTGGTCGTTCGCCTTCTGGCCGGCGATCGTGATCGTCCCGCCGTCCCCACTCGCCTTCTTGCTGCACCCCGTGGCCACCAGCGCAAGCGCCATGACCACGGCCGACAGAGTCACGATACGCGTCCGCATGCTCCCTCCTCGTCCGAAGGGCCAACCCCCGTATTACGGAGGAGCGGGCGGATCGGCTTTCCGGCGAACGGAGAAGCCGCGCTATGCTTCGGGTCGTGCCCGCCGCGGACCGGACCCAGTGGTTCGACCTGTATCACGAGGTCGTCCTCACGGGGCTGTGCACGGGATGCACGGCCTGCATCGTGGCCTGTCCCTTCCACGTCCTTGGATACGAGGACTACCAGCCCGTCCAGCTCCAGGAGGACGGGGTCGACCAGTGCGCGCACGGCGAGCGTGGCTGCTCGCTTTGCACCCTGGCCTGCCCCCGGTTCAGGGACTGGGAGTCCGATATCGACCAGCTGCTGTTCGGGCAGACCCGAAAGCCGGAGGACGTCATCGGCCAGTACCGCGACATCGTCCTGGCCAGGGCGAACGACCCCGAGGCCCTGATGCACGGCCAGGACGGCGGGGTGGTCTCGGCCCTGCTCATCTGGGGCCTGGAGAAGGGCGAGATCGACGGGGTCTGCACGTCGAAGCTGTCGGACGAGCGCGCGTGGGACGCCGAGCCGACCGTGGTCACCGACCGCGACGGCGTACTGGCCACGGCGGGCTCCCGCTACACCTACTCGGCGAACCCGCTCGCCATGCTGAAGGCGGCCCAGATGGGCCTGTCGAAGGTGGCCCTGGTGGGGATGTCCTGCCAGGCGAGCGTCACGGGTGCCATGGCCGCCCGGCGCGTGAACAAATGGGCCAAGAAGATCAACTGGACGTTCGGGCTCCTGTGCTCGAAGAGCTTCACGTACGAGGGCCTGATGGTCGAGATCGCGCAGCAGGAGCTGGGCCTGAAGCTGAAGGACATCGTCCGGGTGAACGTCAAGGGGAAGCTGCTCTTCTACACGAAGGACGGCGAGGAGATCACGTACTCGCTCAAGAAGTCGCACCGGTTCACCCGGCCGGGGTGCCTGCTGTGCCCCGACTTCGCCGCCGAGCACGCCGACATCTCGTTCGGCGGATTGGGCCAGAGCGACGGATGGACCCTGACGGTCATCCGGACCGAGAAGGGCCAGGACGTGTGGAACAGGGCGGTCGCGGAAGGCGTCGTGACGTGGCGGCCGGGATCCGAGGACCCAGCAGCCATCGAGCTCATGGCCAAGCTTTCCGCCAAGTCCAGGGAGCGGTGGCCGGTCGAGGAGCTTCCCGAGACGGCCCGCCTGCCCGGCGTCCTTCCGGCGGGGAACGGGGAGGCCGCCGCCGGGGCTTGAGAGAGCGTGTGGCCGGTCAGCCCGCGACGGGCCAGGCCGCCACGACCGGATGATCGATGTCCTTGGGGCCGACCTGCGCGGCGCCGCCCGGTGAGCCGAGCCCGGTGACCGAGTCGGCGAACCACTCCGCGTTGATCGGCGTGAACTGCTTCCACTCGGCGGGCACGTCGTCCTCGTAGAAGATGGCCGTGACCGGGCACACCGGCTCGCACGCGCCGCAGTCGACGCACTCGTCGGGGTGGATGTACAGCATCCGGGGCCCCTCGTAGATGCAGTCCACGGGGCACTCGTCCACGCACGCCTTGTCCTTGATGTCGATGCAGGGCTCGCAGATCGTGTAGGTCATCGGTTTTCCCCTTTATCACGGTGCGGACCTTGTAAATATACCCCGTCCGCGCGAAGGCATTCGGCCCACCGACGGGTGGGGCTGGGGCGGTCATTCCACCCCCGGGTGGGGGGCCAGGGCGAAGACCGTACCCAGGATCGACGACAGGGCGTCCCGCGTGGGCACGGGGTAGACGACCGGCAGGTCCGCGCCGGCATCGAGGTAGGCCCGCAGCCCAGTCAGCGCCTCGGAGGCCTCGCCCATGAGGCACACCCGGCGGACCAGCTCCTCGGGCACGCGGTCGGGCCTGCCCGCTGCCAGGGCCTCGGCCGCCGCTCGGGCCTGTTCCCCCAGGCCGATCGCCTCGAACTGGCGGCGGTAGGCCGGGTAGGAGGCGTACTGGGCCGCCATGGCCGCGAGCGCGGCCATGGCGGCCCGCGGCTCCTGGCCAACGCACGCCCGGACGTACACGGCGAGGGTTACCGAACCCGGGTCGCGCCCGGCCGCGCTCGCGCCCTCGCGGATCCGCTCGCGCGCGAACGCCACCCGCTCGGGCGGACACCAGTTCAGGAGCACGCCGTCGGCGACCTCTCCCGCCAGGCGCATGGCCTTGTGGTTCAGCGCGGCGATCCAGATGGGGACGGGCTCCTTTGGATGGAACGCCAGTTGGAACCGGCCGCCCTCCGGCGTCTGGACCTCCTCGCCCTCCAGGGCCGACCGGACCAGGGTGACGAACCCGCGGAGGCGGTCCAGGGCGCCGGGCCCCACCGGGCCCGTGCCCAGGCCGAGGATCAGCCGGCCGCCGGAGATCTCGTGGACGGTGGCCGCCGCCATCGCCGTCGTGGACGGGCGCCGGGCCACGATGGTCACGACGCCGGTCCCCAGCCGGAGCGCCTCGGTGTGCCCGGACAGGCCCGCCAGTGTGGAGAAGGCCTCCCGCCCCGAGCTCTCCGGGACGAACAGGGCCTCGTATCCGGTCTGCTCGGCGGTCTGGACGATCTGCACCAGGTCCCGCCAGGGCAGCGGGTCGCGGATGGCGACGCCCCTTCCCGTTCCGCGATCCGGTTGCGTCCGGGCCATGGTGGATAGCATCGTCGAGGTGGACGAGGTTCGCTTCACGACCGAGGACGGGGTGTCGCTGGAGGGAGAGCTCCGCCTTCCCACGATCGAGGTTCGAGGCTCCGCCGTCGTCTGTCACGCCGATCCCCGCCAGGGAGGGAGCAAGGACCATCCGGTCCTGTGGGCCATCCGCAACGAGCTCTCGGCGAGAGGGTTCGCCGTGCTCTCGTTCAACTTCCGGGGCGTGATGCGCTCGGGCGGGACCTTCTCCGCCGGACATGGAGAGGTCCACGACGCGGTCGCGGCGATCACGTGGGCGCGGGAGGCCGCCGAGGGACCCACGCTCGTGTGCGGGTGGTCGTTCGGGGCGAACGTCGCTCTGCGGGAGGCCGTGCAGGACGAGCGGGTGGCCGCACTGGCGCTGGCCGGGCTCCCGCTCGGGGAGTCCGCGGTGGACCTGCCGGACCTGCCCGGCCCCTCCGAGCTTCGCGCTTTCGACAGGCCGGTGCTGCTGGCCTCAGGGCAGGGCGACACCATCTCGCCGCGGCCGGAGCTCGAGACGCTCGCTCGGAGGTTGCCACGGGCCGAGGTGGCCATCCTTGCGGGGACCGACCACTTCTTCTGGCGCCGGGAGAAGGAGCTCGCCGCCCGGGTCGGCGACTTCGCCGAGGAGGTCCTCGCTACCGCCGCTCGCGGCGGCGAAACCCCCCGATCCATATGAACGGCAGCAGCAGGAAGGCCACCCCGAACAGCCTGGGCGCCATCACCAGCCCGATGAACGCGAGGCCGGCGCACGCGCCCACCCATAGTAAGGGGTTCCCCCACCACGGCCGGACCAGCCGCTCGGGTTCCATCCCCTCCTCCAATGCACGCATCCCGTGTCGGGCCGACATCAACAGGAACACCGCGATTCCCCCGGCCAGGAAGGCGAAGGGGATCAGGATGAGGAGGAGCGTGTTCCCGTTCACGTCTCCAGGGTAACCCTGGTCGCGGCGGAAGGTTCCGGGAGTTACAGCGGGACGTGCGAGAGGACCATGATCCGGGGCTCGGTCATCTCCTCCATGGCGAACCGGAGCCCCTCCCGCCCGAACCCCGAGTCCTTCGACCCGCCGTAGGGCATCTGGTCCGCCCGGAACGCCGACTGGTCGTTCACGATGACGCCACCCACGTCGATCTCCCGGTGGGCCTGGAACGCCCGGTCGATGTCGCGGGTGAAGACCCCGGCCTGCAGGCCGTACCGCGAGTTGTTGACCTCGACGATGGCCTCCTCGAAGGTCTGGTACGGGCTCACCGTGGTGACCGGCCCGAAGACCTCCTCGCACCGCACCTTCATCTCGGGGCTCGTCCTGGCCAGGACCGTCGGCGCGTAGAACGGGTCGTCCCGGCGGCCGCCCGTCAGGACCTCGGCGCCCTGGGCCACGGCCTCGTCCACCCAGGTGGCGATGCGCTCGAGCGACCCCGCATCGATCAGCGGCCCCACGTCCACGGTGGGGTCCATGGGATCGCCGTACTTCAGGCTCTCCACCTGCTTCACAAGGCGCGTGGTGAAGTCGTCGTAGACCTCGGACTGCACCAGCACCCGCTGCACGCTGATGCAGCTCTGGCCGGCCTGGTAGTAGCCGCCGAACGCGATGCGCTGCGCCGCGACGTCGAGGTCGGCGTCGGAGTGCACGATCACCCCGGCATTGCCCCCCAGCTCGAGCGTCACCCGCTTCTTGGGGTCCAGGCCCTTCAGGTACCAGCCGACCTCGGACGACCCGGTGAACGAGATCTTGCGGTACCGGGGATCGCGAGCCATCCCGTCGGCCACGCTGGAGGACACCGGCAGCACCTGGTACATCCCCTTGGGGAGCTCGGTCTCGGCGAACAGCTCGGCCAGGCGGATGGCCCCGAGGGGCGTGGCCGCGGCCGGCTTGACCACGATGGGCGCGCCCACCGCCAGGGCCGGCGCCACCTTGTGGGCCACCAGGTTCAGCGGGAAGTTGAACGGAGAGATCCCGAGGACCGGCCCGAACGGGAACCGGCGGATGATGCCGAGGCGCGAGCCCAGGGACGCCTCCGTGTCGAGCCGCATGACCTCGTCCGCGCCGTGGCGAAGCACCTCGGAGGCCCACCGGAACGTGGATACCGCCCTGGTGGCCTCGACCTTCGCCCACTTGAGCGGCTTGCCGCCCTCGCGGGCGATCAGGGCCGCGTTGTCGTCGATGCTCTGGGCCAGACCCCGGGAGATGTGGTCGAGGGCGTCGGCCCGCGCGTGCACCGGCAGGAACCGGCTCTCCCCGAACGTCTCGGCGGCGACCTTGGCCGCCTCCTCGACGTCGGCCTCGGTCGGCACGCCGACCTCGGCCACCACGCTCCCGTCGTACGGGCTCTTGACCTGGAGGATCCCCTTGCCCGTCCGCCAGTCCCCGTTCACGAGGAACGTCCGTGTCTGCATCCGTCTCACCTCTAGTCGATGGCCGCCATGACGTGCTTGATCTGCGTGTAGTCCTCGAGCGAGTACATCGACATGTCCTTGCCGTACCCGCTCTGCTTGTAGCCGCCGTGCGGCATCTCGGACGTCAGGCCGAAGTGCGTGTTGATCCACACCGCACCGAACTGGAGCTTGCGGGCGGCGTTCAACGCGCGGCCGATGTCGCGCGTCCACACGGACGACGCGAGCCCGTAGACAACGTCATTGGCCCAGTTGATGGCCTGGTCGTCGTCCTTGAACCGCTGGATGGTGAGTACCGGCCCGAACACCTCGCGCTGGATGATCTCGTCCTTCTGGTCCACGTCGGCCACGATGGTCGGCTTGTAGAAGTACCCGGCACCCGCCATGGCCTCCCCGCCGGTGACCACGTTCGCCCCCTTCTCCCGGGCCCGCTCGACGAAGCCCGCCACGCTCTGGCGCTGCGCGTCCGAGACGAGCGGCCCCATCTCCGTCTCCTCCTTCTGCGTGTCGCCGACCACGAGCGACTCGACGGCGGGGACGAGCTCGGAGAGCACCTTGTCGTAGATCTTCGGCCCGGCCACGATGCGAGTGGCCGCGGTGCAGTCTTGTCCGGTGTTCGTGTACCCGGCGAACTTCAGCATCTCGACCAGCTTGGAGACGTCGGCGTCGTCGAACACCACGACCGGGGCCTTGCCCCCGAGCTCCAGGTGGACCCGCTTGACCGTGTCGGCGGCCTCCTTGGCCACGAGCTTGCCGGTGGCCGTGTCGCCGGTGATCGAAACGAGCGAAACGTCGGGGTGGCGGCACAGGGCCGCGCCGACCACGGACCCCCGCCCGGTGATCACGCTGATCACCCCGGGCGGGAAGATGTCGGCCGACAGCTCGGCCAGGCGAAGCGTGGTCTGGGGGGTGAGCTCGGCCGGCTTCAGGATCGAGACGTTCCCCGCGGCGAGGGCCGGGGCCACCTTCCAGATGGCCATCATCAGCGGGTAGTTCCACGGGCAGATGCCGGCCACGATGCCGAGCGGCTCCCGGCGGATCCAGCTGGTGAAGCCGCGCTCGTACTCGCCGGTGTTCTTGCCCTCCATGTTCCGGGCAGCGCCGGCGAAGTACCGGAGGTTGTCCACGATGAACGGGACGTCGGCGGCCGAGACCGAGATGGGCTTGCCCACGTCCTCGGACTCCAGGCGGGCCAGGTTGTCCGCGTCGGCCTCCATCGCGTCGGCGAGCTTGAGCATCATCGCGCTCCGCTCCTTCGGCGGGGTGTCGAACCAGACCTCCTCGTAGGCCTTCTTGGCCGCCTTCACGGCCCGCTCGACGTCCTCCTCCGAGCCCACCGCCACCTCGGCGACCGGCTCCGCGGAGGCGGGGTCGATGTCCTGCTCGGTCTCGCCGGCGGCCGGATCCACCCAGGTGCCGCCGATGAACAGCTTCCAGGCCTTCAACGCGGTGGCCATGCACATCCTCCTTGGACCGTGGGCGACCCCGGGCGGGGTCGGCGCTCGGCACCAAGTATGCCGAAACTCCCGGTTCCAGGGCCACCCCGGATCGACAGCCAGGTAGGCAGGCCGTCCCTTCCCCGCGCGACCACGTGGACCTAGCATGGGATGGCCGACTCCTGAGGAGGCGACGGGATGCGCCGATACCTGATCGTGGCGAACCAGACCCTGACCGAGGCACACCTGATCGCGAAGGTCCGGGAGCTCGATCGCGGGGGGCCGTGTGCCTTTCATGTCGTGGTCCCGGCGACGGTGCCGCAAGACCACCCCTGGACGGAGGGAGAGGTCCAGGGCACGGCGCGCCACAGGCTGGAGGAGGGCCTCGCCCTGTTCCGCGACGCCGGGGTGGAGGCGACCGGGCAGGTGGGAGATGCCGACCCCGTGGTGGCCGTCGAGGACGTCCTGCGGGAGCAAGCGTTCGACGGGATCGTCATCTCCACGCTCCCTCCCCGCATCTCGCGGTGGTTGAAGCTCGATCTGCCCCGTCGGGTCGAGGGGCTGTTCGGCCTCCCGGTCATCCACGTCGAGGGGGAGGAACAGCCCGCGACCCCCCGCTAGCCTCAGATCCGCCCCCAGGGTCGGCCGCGCGGACGGCCGGGCCGGCGTGGCAAACTTGACCGACTGTCACGGCTGGAAGGATGAACGATGGACATCCCGCAGGAGCGCAAGGTCGTCACCGAGATCCCCGGCCCGAAGTCCCGCGAGTGGTTCGAGCGCCGGAACGCCGCCATCCCTCAGGCCGTGTTCAACGTCCATCCCATCGTCACCGCCCGCGCGTCCGGCTCGATCATCGAGGACGTCGACGGCAACCGGCTGATCGACTTCGCCACCGGCATCTCGGTCCTGAACGTGGGCCACACGCCGCCCGAGGTCGTGGCGGCGGCCCAGAAGCAGCTGGAGCTCGACACCCACACGTGCTTCCACGTGACGGCCAACGAGCCGTACATCGAGCTCGCGGAGCGGATGAACGCGCTGGCCCCCGGGGACTTCGACAAGCGGACGATGTTCGCCAACTCCGGCGCGGAGGCAGTGGAGAACGCGGTGAAGGTCGCCCGCAAGGCCACAGGGAGGTCCGCCGTGGTCACGTTCGACCACGCGTTCCACGGGCGGACGCTCCTCGCCATGTCGCTCACCGCCAAGGTGATGCCCTACAAGCAGGGCATGGGCCCGTTCGCCCCGGAGATCTACCGCCTCCCGTTCGCCTACGCGTACCGGTGGCCGAGCGGTCCGGAGCACTGCGCCGAGGAGGCCCTGGCGTACGCGAAGGACGAGATGCACAAGCAGATCGGCGAGGAGAACATCGCCGCCGTCATCGTGGAGCCCATCCAGGGCGAGGGTGGGTTCATCGTGCCGGCGCCCGGCTTCCTGAAAGGACTCGCGGACCTCTGCCGGGAGCACGGCATCGTGTTCATCGCCGATGAGATCCAGAGCGGCATGGGCCGGGCCGGCCGGTGGTTCGCCATCGAGGACGAGGGCGTCGTCCCCGACATCGTGACCACCGCCAAGTCGCTCGGAAGCGGCATGCCGATCTCGGCGGTGACCGGGCGGGCCGACCTGATGGAATCGGTCCACGTGGGCGGCCTGGGCGGCACGTACGGCGGCAACCCGGTGGCGGCCGCGGCGGCGCTCGCGGTGCTGGACAAGATCGAGCGGGAGGGGTTGCTGGAGCGGTCACGGAAGCTCGGCGAGGGCATCCTGGCCAGGCTCCGCGACATGCAGTCCCGGCACACGCTGATCGGCGACGTCCGGGGCCGAGGGATGATGACGGCGGTCGAGCTCGTCTCGGACCGGGAGACCAAGGAGCCGCTCGACGGCCCCACCGGCACCGGCATCGTCCAGCGCTGCCTGAGCGAAGGGGTCGTGATCTTGAAAGCGGGGACCTACGACAACGTGATCCGCCTGCTCCCTCCGCTCACGATCGAGGAGGGCCTGCTGGAGGAGGGCCTCGACGTCGTGGACCAGGCCATCGGGGCGGCGACCGGCTAGACAGGATGCGGATCCCCGACGAGGCCACGGCCCTGCTGAACGGCGACACGCTCGCCACCGTGGTCACGCTCGATCCCGACGGGACGCCGCAGGTCACGGCGGCCTGGGTCGGCCTCGACGGCGACGAGATCGTGATCGCCACGATGCCGGACCAGCGCAAGCTCCACAACATCCGCCGCGATCCGAGGATCGCCATCGCCGTCCACGCCACGACCAGGAACACCGCCGGCCTCACCGAGTACCTCGTGCTGTACGGACGGGCCCGGGTCACAGAAGGCGGCGCGCCGGAGCTTCTCCAGGAGCTCGCCCACACGTACATCGCGCCCCACGTGAAGTTCCCCCCTATGCCCAATCCGCCGCCCGGCTTCGTCACGCGCGTGACGGTGGAGCGGATCGGTGGGGTCGGCCCCTGGGCCCCCGGCGGGCCTTAGTAGTAGTCGTCGCGACGGCGGCGCCTTCGGGCGGCCCGCCCGCCGCCACCGTGGAACCCGAGATCGACGACGACACCGACGATCAGGACGACCAGGCCCCACCCCTTCACGCCGTCGAAGGCGTTCTGGGCGATGGCGTAGGCGACGGTGGTGGCCGGCAGGAAGAAGAACCCGAGCGTGGGCCAGAACCAGCTCCCGTAGGCTCGGCTCAGGTAGTCCGTGAAGACCCACAGGATGAACAGCACGACCCGCGGCGTGAGGAGCCCGAACACGAAGATCAGGCAGCCCATGGGATCCCCCTCCCTCGTTGCCGACCGAGAGCATCCTAGCGGCTTGCTAAGGTCGAAACGTGACGTCGGAAGGTGAGGGGGGCGGGCGCCGGCGCGGCCGGCGCCCGCCCCTCCGCGGCCTGGCCGTCGACATCACGCCGCTTCGCGCCTCCCGCGACTTCCGCCTGATCTGGACCGGCCTGCTCGTCTCGGAGCTCGGCTACCAGTTCACGTTGGTGGCCACGTTCGTCCAGGTCCAGCGGCTCACCGGTTCGCCGGCCGCGGTGGGCGTCATCGGGCTCGTGGGCCTGGTGGCGCTCGTGAGCGGCACGCTGCTCGGCAGCACCGTCCTCGACGCCTACGACCGTCGGAAGCTGCTCGTCCTGGCCCAGCTCGGGTACATGGCGGCGTCGGGGCTGCTGCTGGGGGGCACGCTCGCGGGCCGCCCACCCGTTGGGCTCATCTACGTGGCGGTCGGGCTGATCGCCGCGGTCTCGGCCATCGACGGGCCCACTCGCTCGGCCATGACCCCCCGGCTGGTGGGCCGCGAGCTCCTTCCCTCCGCGCTCGCCCTCAGCCAGGTGGTCTGGAACGGGACCGCGCTGATCGGGCCGGCGCTGGCCGGCATCGTCATCGCCCGGCTCGACCTGTCCTGGGCCTACGGCATCGACCTCGTCACGTACCTGGCGATGCTCGGGGCGGCGCTCGCCATCCGGCCCATGCCGCCGGAGCGCGCGGAGGGAGCGCCCACCGGATGGGGCGCGATGAAGGAGGGGTTCGCCTACCTCAAGGGCCGGCGGGTGCTCCAATCGACGTTCCTCATCGATCTCATCGCAATGGTGTTCGGGATGCCCCGTGCGCTGTTCCCGTTCCTCGCGGCGTCGCAGTTCCACGCCGGGGCGCAGGTGACCGGGCTGCTGTTCTCCGCGCCCGCCGTGGGCGCGCTCGTGGGCGCGCTCACGGCGGGCTGGGTGAGCCGGGTCCGCCACCAGGGCCGCGCGGTCATCTGGGCGGTCGTCCTGTGGGGCGCGGGGATCGCGGCCTTCGGCGTGGTGGGAGACCACCTGTGGTTCGCGCTCGCGTTCCTGGCCTTCGCCGGCGCGGCGGACGTGATCTCCGCGGTGTTTCGGAGCACGATCCTGCAGCTCTCCGTGCCGGACTCGTTGCGGGGAAGGCTGTCCGGGATCCACATCCTGGTGGTGACCGGAGGGCCACGCCTGGGCGACCTGGAAGCGGGACTCGTGGCGGCCGCGTTCAGCCCGGCGGTCTCGGTCGTGTCGGGCGGGCTGCTGTGCATCGTCGGCACGGCCGTCCTCGCGCTGCTTGTCCCGGAGCTCCGCCGGTATCACGCCGGGGAGGAGCACCTGACCTATGCTCGGCCCATGGAGCCCGTCCGGCTCGCGGAGCTGCGGGTCCTGGAGGGCCCGAACCTCTACTTCACTCGCCCGGCGATCAAGCTGACGCTGGCCGTTCCGGGATGGCTCGGAGCGACCGAGGCTCGCCTTGCGGCCGTCGCCGAGGCGGTGGAGCTTCCGCGCGCGCGGGAAGGCCGGCAGGCCGAACAGCGAGCACCGTCGAAGGTTCGCGGCCCGGATCGCCTCGCACGTGACTCGCCGGCTGGCGGAGGCGTCGGGGATCCGACTGGCCGTGCGGGGCCGTCCCGGCCCCGAGGCGGGCGAGGTCGTGGTGGCCTTCCCGTGGCGAAGGAGAGGCTCCGCCGAAGCCCTCGGCCGGGAGGTCGCCGAGGTCATGTCGGCGCTCCTCACGACTCGTCGGTCGCCACAGCGGCTCATCGCGGAGGCGGCCGGGCGCATCGATGCCGTGGAGCCCGGCCCCGAGCCGACGGTGCCCGCCCCGCACATCCCGGTGGTCTCCGTCACCGGGACGAACGGGAAGACCACGACCGTCCGGCTCCTGGCGCACATCGTCCGAACCGCAGGCCGCTCGGTCGCCTACTCCTCCACCGACGGCGTGTATCGGAACGACGAGCTGGTGGAGCCCGGCGACTACTCCGGCTTCGCCGGCGCCGCCATGGCGCTGGCCCAGGAGCCCGACGTCGCCGTGCTGGAGACGGCGCGGGGCGGGATCCTCCTCCGGGGGATCGGCGTGCAACACAACGACGTCGCGGTCGTGACGAACGTGTCCGCCGACCACCTCGACCTGCAGGGGATCCACACCCTGGACCAGCTGGCCGAGGTGAAGGCCACGATCACGCGGATCACGCGGCCCGATGGGTGGGACGTCCTGAACGCCGACGACCCGCGGGTGCTGTCGATGCGACGTGGATCGAGCGGTCGGGTGTGGCTGTTCTCGCTCGACCACGACCACCCGGCCATCCGCGCGGTGCTGGCGGAGGGCGGCCGGGCCATGACCGTCCTCGACGGGCGGATGACCGTGCTGGAACGCTCGATCGCCCGCCCGCTCGTCCGGCTGGAGGACGTCCCGATGACGATCGCCGGCATCTCCAGCGCCAACATCCAGAACGCGATGGCCGCCGCCGCCGCGGCGCTCGGCATCGGGCTCCCCGAGCGGGCGGTGGCGCGTGGATTGCGTTCGTTCGTGCTCGATCCAGAAGCGAACCCCGGGCGGGCCAACCTGTTCATGCTCGACGAGCCGGGTGGTCGTGGTGGACTACGCCCACAACGAGGCCGGGATGATGGGGCTGACCGAGATCTGCCGCGGCCTGCGCCGGCAGGGGCGCGAGGTATGGATGGCGATCTGCACCGCCGGGCGACCGCCGGGCGGACATCATGCACGCCTTCGCCTATCGGGCCGCGAGGGGAGCCGACCACATCGCGGTGGCCGAGCTATCGCGGTATCTGCGCGGGCACGACCCCCAGGACATCGTGGAACGCCTCCGGGCCGGCGCGATCGACGGCGGCGCCACCGACGTCCCGGTCTTCCCCGACGAGATGCACGCGCTGGAGTGGATGGTCAAAGGCTCGAGCCCGGGCGACGTGGTGGCCGTCACCGCCCTGGGCCAGCGGCCGGAGATCTTCGCCTGGCTGGAAGAGCGAGCGCCCAACGCCTGGGGCCGGAGGAGGTGCGCCGGCTGGCGCGCTCGGCGCGCGGCTTCACGTAGCGGACGATCCGGTCCGGCTAGGGCCGAGCCGTGCCGCGGGCGTCGCGGCGTACCGGCGCACGTGATCGCACAGGACCGCCCACGGGGATGGCCTCCAGCCGCTCCGGTGGGATCGGCGCGCCGCACCGGTCGCACATGCCATAGCTCCCATCGGCCAGCTTCGCCAGGGCCCGCCGACGTCGCGCAGCATTGCGGCCAGCGCCCGGGCTGCGGAGGTCGGTGTTGATCCGCTCGACGGCCTCGGTCGGTCCCTCGCCGATGCGCTTGCCGAAGGAGACCGTCGCCGTCGGGATCGCGAGGCACGTCGGTCGAGGCCGCGAGCTCGCGCTCGAGCTCGTCGCCGGCCGGTCCTCCAAGGCACGCGTTCGATCTCAGATCGTCAATGGGTGCGCTGCGTTGGCCGAACGCGACTACAGCCCGGTCTCCGGGCGACTGCCGGATGAAGTCGGGGTCGCCGCCCACGGCGAGGAACTGGCCGTCGCCCTCCGGCGCCTGGAGCACCTTCGGCGCGGCCAGCGACCGGCGGGCCTCGACCTCCTTGAAGACCTCGGTCGCGTAGTCGACGCAGAGCACGACCAGGTCGCCGGGCCGGCTTCGGTCCAGCGCTCGCCGGGTGGCCTCCAGCTCGTCGGGCACGACCTCGACGTTTCCGGCCCGGGCCCCGGCGCGCCGGGCTTCCCGCACGCCCTCCAGGACGAGGGCAGCGGTCGCGCCGCGCTCGCGTCCTCGCGTGTGGCGGTCCTCGCGGATGATGATGTCGTCGAAGTACCTGGCGGCAACCGGCCCATCTCCCGCATGTCCTCGTCGCGCCGGTCCCCCGCCGTGGCCACCACCGCCAGCGCGGAGGTTGGCCGTCCACGACCGCGCGGCCGCCCCTCGTCGGCGGTCATACGCTCCACGAACTCCCCGAGACTCTTCAAGCCGTGCGGGTTGTGCGCGTAGTCGATGATGCACCTTCACGCCGTCCAGATCGATCAGGTTCAGCCGTCCCGGGGCCTGGTAGAAGCTCGTGGTGAACGACCGCAGCCCCTGGCGGATGTCGTGGAGGTGCGCCCCAGCGGCGTGGGCCGCGGCCGCGGCGGCCATGGCGTTCTGGACGTTCATCCGGGCCCGGCCCTCGAACGTCGCCGGCAGCGTGTGGACCCACGCCACCGGCATGGTCCGGCGGCCCTCCTTGATCACGATCATCTCGCCGAGCGGCCCCTTCTCCAGGACCACCGCCTTGCGTCCCCGGCGGACCCACCGGTCCACGAGCTCGTGGTGCTCCTCCATGGAGAACAGGATCACCGAGCCCGAACAGGCCTTGCGCATCTCGAGCACCAGCGGGTCGTCGGCGTTCAGGACGGCCCAGCCCGTCTTCGGGGACGGCCTCCACGACCACCTGCTTCACCTGCGCGAGCTTCTCGACGGAGTCGATGCCGCGAAGGCCCAGGTGGTCGCCGGTGACGTTCAGGACCACCGCCACGTCGTTCTGTCCGTAGCCCAGGCCCTCGCGGAGGATGCCGCCCCGGGCCACCTCGAAGACCGCGAAGTCCACCCGTGGGTTCTGCAGCACCATCTGCGCGGACTTCGGCCCGCTCGCGTCCACCCGCTTCACCAGTCGCTCGTCGATGTAGATGCCGTCGGTGGAGGTCATCCCGACCTTCCGCCCCATGCCCCGGAAGATGTGGGAGATCATCCGCACCGTGGTGGTCTTCCCGTTCGTCCCGGTGACGGCCACGATGGGGATCCGAGACGGCGTCCCCGCCGGGAAGAGCAGGTCGATCACGTGCTTGGCCACGTACTGGGACTCGCCCTCGGTGGGATGCGTGTGCATCCGGAAGCCCGGCGCGGCATTCACCTCGACGATCGCGCCGCCCGTCTCCCGGACGGGCTGGGAGATGTCCGGTGCCAGGAAGTCGATGCCGGCGACGTCCAGGCCGACCACCCGTGCGGCCTCCTCGGCGATCTCCACGTTGTCCTCGTGGGCCTCCCACGTCCGGTCGATGGAGATGCCGCCGGTCGACATGTTGCCGGTGTCGGCCAGCTTGACGAAGGCCTCCGCCGGCGGGACGTCGTCCAGGCCGTAGCCCTGCTTCCTCAGGAGCTCGAGGGCCGGGTCGTCGAGCTTGATCTTCGTCAGGACCTTCTCGTGGCCGATCCCGCGGCGCGGGTCCGCGTTCGTCTCCTCCACGAGCTCGCGCAACGGTGTGCGTTCCGTCGCCGACGACGTGGGCCGGGACCCGCTCGGCCACGGCGACCATGTGCCCCCCGACCACCAGGACCCGGTAGTCGTTGCCGGTGACGTAGCTCTCCACGACGACCTCGCCCCGTCGGGCCTCCTTCAGGGCCCGCGTGAAGCCGCCGCGCACGTCCCCCTCGGTGCGGAGGTCGAGCGACACCCCTCGCCCGTGGTTGCCGTCGACCGGCTTCGTGACGACGGGGAACCCGAGGCGCCCGGCGGCGGCCACCGCCCCATCCTCGGTCCGCACGACCTCGCCTCGGGGGACCGGGAGGCCGGCCGACGAGAGCAGCCGCCTGGTCATGTCCTTGTCCCCCGCGATGTCCACGGCAAGCGAGGAGGTCTTCGAGGTCATCGTGGCCCGGATCCGCTGCTGGTACTTTCCCCAGCCCAGCTGGACCAGCGAGGCCTCGTTCAGCCGGATCCAGGGGATGTCCCGGGTGGCGGCCTCGTCGATCAGGGCCTGCGTCGACGGGCCGAACGCTCGACGTTCGGCCAGCAGGATGAGCCATTCGAGCTCCGCCAGGAAGTTGAAGTCCTGATCGGGCTCCACCAGGTGGTTGAGGAGGCGGACGGCGATGCGACCCGCCTCTACCCCGACCCGTTCCTCCCAGTAGCCGTAGATGACGTTGTACTGGCCGGGCTCATCGGCGCTTCGGGTCTTGCCTCGGAAGACGTGCGCCCCGGACTCCCGCTGGAGCTCCAGGGCGACATGCTCGGCGACGTGGCCGAGCCACGTACCCTCCTCCAGGCGCTCCCGGAACCCGCCCCTGCGCCCGAGCGAGCAGGAGTGCTCGCCCACGCCGGGCAGCATCTCCAGCAACCCCTCGGTGAACCCCGGCAGCGTGTTCGACGGCCAGGCCTCGAGCGATCCGAGGTCGACCAGCAGACGGACGCACGGCTCGTACGACCAGTAGTTGGGACCTCGGAAGACCTGGGTCTCGACGATCTTCAGGTCGGCCTTGGCCGCTGGCTTCTTGGCGGCCGGTTCGCGCCTCGCGCGCTCCCGGTCCGCACGAGGGCGCGGCCGGGCGGCGCTCACTCGGACGCCTCCCGTTCCTCTCCCCGAACGGCTCCCGGGAGCAGTGTGCGGGCGCGCAGGTCGAACCAGTAGCCGGCGGGCAGCGAGTGCAGGACCACCCCCGACACCATGAGCGGACGATGGCCCTTCCCCTGATACGCGTCGGTGCGGGCCCGCGAGCCGTCCACGATGGTCACGGCGCCCCGGCCCACCACCTCGATCACCTTGTCCGCATACACGATGGCCGCGGTGTCCTCGTCCAGACCCAGCCCGAGCAGCGACGGTGAGTGCGCGATCACCGAGAGGAGCCGGCCGATCCGGCCCCGCTGCTCGAAGTGCTGGTCGATGACGATGCGGTCAAGGAGCCCGAGGCCCGCGGAGAGCTGGGCCATACGGTTCTTGGGCGTGGGCCCCGGCGTCCCGAAGGCCATCATGTGCGAGGCCAGCGCGCTGGCGCCCGCCGAGGTCCCGGCGATCACCGCGCCACGGTCGTGCGCCAGGAACAGCGCCGAGGCCAGGCGGGTCCCGCCCACCGCCGAGGACAGGCGGAGCTGGTTCCCGCCGGTCAGGAACACCCCGGTCGCGTCGGCGAGCGGCGCGGCGACCTCGGGATCGTCGGCCTGGTCCCGATCCTCCGGGCGGATGCCGGTCACCTTGGCCACCCCGAGTCCCTCGAACAGCTCCCGGTAGATCTGGGTGGCCATGTCCCCCAGCGTGGAGGCGGTCGAGATCACGACGATCGAGGCGTCGGCGCCGCCGGCGAACCGGACGAACCGGGACAGGATGGCCTTGTCCCGGCGCTTGTCCTCGGCCCCCCCGATCAGCATCACGGGGCCGGCCCCGCCGGTGATGAGGTGCGGGCTGGAGCCTTTGGCACCCGTGGCAGTCATGCGAGAAAGTGTAGCCCCGGCGATGGCCCGTTCAGTGCGGCCGCACGCTTCGCTCGAAGGAATCCGGCGGGCGAAGGATCAGTTGGTCGTGGGGCTCGACCACGTCCACCGTCCCATCCAGGCCCTCCTGGACCAGGATCTCGAACCCGTCCCCCCGGACCAGTCGATCGCCGTCGCCGGGCTCCTCGGCCAGGGAGAACTGGACGCCGTTCCCCGAGCGAGACAGGCGGACGGTGGCCGAGGGATTGAACCGGCGGGCCGCCTCGTGGGTTCGCTGAAGGATCTCGGTCGCCCAGTCGGTGAACTCGATCACGGACCGATGCTAGCGAAGGTCCGGCTCAGGCCGGCGGGTGGCGCTCCCAGTCCTGCCCGTCGCGGGAATCGTGGCCGAACTGGGCCGCCGCGTACCACACCAAGGCGACGAAGCAGAACGTGGCCGCGTATCCAAGCCAGGCCATCTCGCTCACCTCACCCGGGCCCGGTCGAATCGCGCGGGCTCGCCGAGCAACCGAAGGCCGAGCAAGACGAAGCGGGCGCCGAGCGCGGACCTCCAGCCGCCGCTTCGCCCCGCCCCTCGCCGCCCGTGGCGAGGCCGGGCCCCGCCCTCCCGACGGAGCTCCTCCACCCTTGCCCTGGCCATCTCGGGTCCCAGTAGCGGGTACATTCGCCCACCTCCTTGCGTCCGCCGCCGACCGTTCTCTTGAGGAACGACTCCGGTGCCCCGGGGCGTGAGCCCCATCGGGCGATCCGGCCGGCCTTCCTTCGTAACCGGTATGTGCTCGTTCGTTGGTTTGTACCCTACCCGACAGGGCGTAACTAGTCAAGGCTTTTATGTCGGTGTATCATCCGGGTCATGGAGCGACGGCGAGACACCGACAGCAGCCCCCCTACATCGGGCGAGCTGGAGCTCGTTCGGAGCTTCCTCTCCCTGCACGACCACCTGGGGACCGATCCCATGAGCCTCCCGCCATCCCCTGCGTCGCTGCGCGAGTTCTTCGTGGAGCGCGGGCTGATCGCCCCGGACGAGCCGATTGCGGAGGAGGAGCTGGCCTCGGCGTTCGCCGTCCACCAGGCCCTGCACCGCAAGGTCGAGGCCCGGACGGGACCCGCGCCGACCGCGGCGGAGCTCTCCGTCATCGAGCAGGCCGCCCGGGAGGCGCGGCTGGAGCTCCGCTTCGGCTCCGACGGACCGCCAGGGATCCAGCCGACCGCCCCGGGCCTGCCCGGAGCGCTGGGGCGCATCCTGGCGGCGGCCTTCCTGGCCGAGCTCGAGGGGACGTGGGACCGCCTCAAGGAATGCAGCGACGAGACCTGCACCGGCGTGTTCTACGACCGGTCGAAGAACCACTCGGGCAAGTGGTGCTCCATGCAGTCCTGCGGCAACCGAAACAAGGTGCGGGCCTGGCGGGCCCGGCAACGTACGGGTGGCCCGGCGGCTTGAGTTCCCCCTCCGGGGGGCGGGCGGGGAGCCGGTCGACCTGTGGAGGACCCTGAACTCGCACGGGTTCGTGGACCTTCCGCCGATGCGGCTCGATGAACATGAGCGAACGCTCGAGATCACCATCCCCCTCGCCGGGGCCCGCCCACGGACCGTCCGCGTCACGGACGGGAACGATGGGCGGGGAACGGTGACGGTCCTCGGACCCACGCTGGGCGAGCGGACGGCGGCCCGGGCGCTCGCCGGGATCGAGCACGTGCTCCGGCTCGACGCCGACCTGTCGGGCTTCTACGAGCTGGCGCAGGCCGACCCCGACCTCGCGTGGGTGACGTCGGGCGCCGGACGGATGGTGCGGAGCCCGACGGTGTTCGAGGACGTGGTCAAGACCATCTGCACCACCAACTGCACCTGGTCGGCGACCAAGCGGATGGTCGGGGCCCTGGTCGAGCACCTCGGGGCGGCCGCCCCGGGCGCCCCGAGTGACGGCCCGTACGGCCGGGCCTTCCCCACCCCCGGGGCCATGGCGGAGGCGGGCGAGGGCTTCTACCGGGACGTGGCCAGGGCCGGCTATCGCAGCCCCCACCTGCTCTCGGTGGCCCGGTCCGTCGCGGGGGGCCAGCTGGACCTTGAGATCCTCGGGGCGAGCCTCGCCCGAGGATCTCCCCGACGCCGACCTCGAGGGCCGGCTGCTGGGCCTTCCGGGGGTCGGGCCGTACGCGGCGGCGCACGTCATGCTGACGCTCGGCCGCTACTCCAAGCTGATCCTCGATTCGTGGACCCGGCCGGCCTACGCGCGGCACGTCGGCAGGAAGGCAGTGAGCGACGCGGCCATGGCTCGAAGGTTCAAGCGGTACGGGCCCTACGCCGGGCTCGCTTTCTGGTTGATCCTGACCCGGGATTGGGTCTGAGAAGGGGCGAGGCTTGCCCCGCAAGCGGTCCGGGCGCATACTGCCACGGGTCGCTCCACGGCCCACCATCCCTGTCGGACCCGAGAAGGAAGCGATGAGCGTGCCGTTATGGCGTTCCCACGTCGCGCCCGGAGCCTGTGGGCCCAGTGGCGAGCTGAGCAGCGAACGCTCCGCCAGGGCTTCGTCGCGTTGCTCATCTCCTCGGGAGGAGACCTCCTCGCCGGGCTAGCGCTCGGCTTCATGACCGACTCGCTCACCAGGCTTCCCGGCCTTTTCCTGCTCATCCCGGCGGCGATCGGCATGCGCGGCAACATCTTCGGGGCGCTCGGCTCTCGCCTGGGAACCGGCCTCCACACCGGTCAGTTCGAGCCCAGCCGGGAACCGGAGAGCTTCCTGGGGCAGAACGTCCTGGCGTCGGTGTACCTCACGCTGGCCACGTCCCTGTTCCTGGCCGCGGCGGCGCGGGTCGTCTCCGTGGCCCTGGGGTTCACCTCGATCTCGGTGTGGGACTACGCGGTCATCTCGATCCTGGGCGGCGTGCTGGGGTCCATCGTCGTCGGCACCGCGTCGATCTTTATCGCGGTGTGGTCGCAGCGACGGGGCTGGGACCTGGACTCGGTGTCCGCACCCCTCGTCACCGCGATCGGTGACATCGCCACGCTCCCCGCGCTGTGGGCGGCCTCGTACCTCGCCGGCATCCCCTACCTCACACTGATCCTCGGCACCGCCGTGGCGGCGGTGTGCCTGGTGGCCACCATCAGAGGCCTGCTCTCCCACCTGCCCATCGTCCGCCGGGTGGTCCGGGAGTCGATGCCGGTGCTGTTCGCCGCGGGCGTGATCGACATCTTCGCCGGGACCGTGGTCGAGGCCCGGATCAGCCGGTTCATCGCGTTCCCCGCGCTCTTCGTGCTGATCCCGCCGTTCCTGGAGGACACGAACGCCCTCGACCGGGATCCTGTCCTCGCGGCTCGCGTCCAAGTTGCACCTCGGCCTCATCGAGACCAGGCCGTTCCCCCAGGCTCTGGCGTGGGTGGACATCTCGATCCAATTCATCTTCGCCGTGTCGGTGTTCTTCATGGTGGGGGTGGCCACGGAGGTGGTGAGCCTGCTGACGAACCTTGCCAGCCCGGGCTTCGGGACGATCCTCGCCATCAGCATGACGGCCGGACTCGCCGCCACGATCATCTCTTCGGCCATCGCCTACTACACGGCGGTCGCCTCGTACCGCTTCGGGCTGGACCCCGACAACCACGGCATCCCCATCGGCTCGAGCGTCATGGACCTCGCGGGCACGCTCTGCCTGGTGGGGGCTATCCTCTTGTTCGTGAGCCCGAATGGCTGACGACGGACCGAGGAACGTGAAGGAGCTGCTCGTCGAGGCCAAGGATGCCTCCGAGCTCCTGATCGACATCGCGTACGCGGCCGTCTTCTTCAACGACGAGGACCTGGCCGACGAGGTCGAGAACCTCGAGGCGCGGATGGATGGCTACCTCCGTCGCCTGCGAACGCTCGCCATCCTGGCCGCCCGGAGCCCCGAGGACGCCGAGGCCATCGAGAGCGTGCTGTGGATCGCGAACGCCATCGACAAGATCGGCGACGCGGCCTCCGACATCGCGCGGGTCGTGGCGGCGAAGCTCGGCATCCCCGACGCGCTCCGGGCCGACCTTCGCCACGCCGACGAGGTGTGCGGCCGGGTCAAGGTCCGGGAGGGGTCGCAGGCGGTGGGCGCGACGCTCCGGGACCTGTCCCTCCCCACGGAGACGGGCATGTGGGTCCTGGCCATCCGCCGGGGCGACGACTGGGAGTTCGACCCCGGGCCCGACAGCGTGGTCTCCGAGGGCGACGTGCTGCTGTACCAGGGACCGGAGGAGGGCGTGAACCTGATCCGGGCGGTGGCAGGGGCGCCGCGGCTTCCCCCGGCCCCGGAGACGGACGCGCCGCCGCTCTCGGAGCTGGACCGGGCGGTGGACATCCTTGTGGAGATGAAGAACTCCTCGGAGGCGGCCGTGGGCCTCGCGTACTCCTCGCTCCTGTTCAACGACCGGGCCCTGGCCGCCGAGGTGGCCACCCTGGAGGCCCGAAGCGACGTGCTGCACGACGAGCTCGAGTCCTGGGTGCTCCGGGCCAGCCCGGAGGCCCGCAACCCCGACGACCTGCGCGGCTTGCTGCGCCTGGGGTCGGCCAGCGAGGCCGTCTCGGACGCCGCCCGGGAGATGACCTGGTACGTCGAGCACGGGGAGGAGCTCCACCCGGTGATCGGCATGGCCCTGGAGGAGACCGAGGAGATCGGGACGGAGACCGTCGTGGAGGCGGGGTCGCAGGCGGACGGGAAGTCGCTCCGCGATCTTCGGCTCCAGACGGAGACCGGGATGTTCGTTCTGGCGGTGCAGCGAGGGCGGCGATGGATCTACCGGCCCCGGGCCGGGTTGGTCTTCCAGGCGGGCGATCGCATCATCGCCGTCGGCCCGGAGGAAGGGGCGGAAGAGCTCGAGGCGCTGTGCCGCTCGCCCCAGCCCGCCGAAGAGACGGGCTGAGCGCCACCCCTCGCATCCTTGCGAGGGCCCCTGCCCTCCCATAGCCTGCGGGGGTGGACGCCTTCGTCTACCTCCGGGTGGCTCCCGGGAAGATCGAGGACGTCGTCATCGCCCTGCGGGGCCTGCACGGGATCCGGCACACGGTGGCCGTGGTGGGGCCGTGGGACGTCATGGTGGCCGTCGAGGCCGGGGACTTCGAATCGATCGCACTGACCGTGCTCCGCCAGATCCAGGCCACCGAGGGCGTGCAGCACACGTACACGGCGCCGGTCCTTCCCCTCGACACGCTCGGGATCTACGCGGGCGGTCCGGGGATGCCGCCCATGCCGATGCACCGGCCCGGGCCTGCCTGCTACGTGCACATCCGGGCCGCCGCGGGCCCCGGTTCGGTCGCGGGTGTCGTCCAGGCGCTGGGGACGATGGACGACGTCGCGGGGGTGGCCGTCGTGGCCGGCGAGCACGACGTCATCGCCGAGATCCCGCTCTCGTGGGAGGAGGCCGCCCCGGTGATCCTCAACAAGATCCACACGATCCCGGGCGTTTGGGCCACCACGACCCTGGTTGCGGTCCCGGAGTTCGGCGAGGATGCCGACGAGGACGCCGACCCGTTCAGCACCTGGACCTAGCGGCCCGCTCTACACCCGGACGTCGCTGAAGCGCAGGTGCTCCTCCGCCTGCCGGATCTCCTCCACTTCGGTCGCACCTTTGCCGGCAAGGAAGGACAGCATCCGCTCGACCAGCCACTCGGGGGCCGAGGCTCCCGAGGTCAGCCCGACCACGTCGGCTCCCTCCAGCCACACCGGGTCGACCTCCTCCTCGTCGTCGACCAGGTAGGCGGGCGTGCCCTGCTCCCTGGCCACCTCGGCCAGGCGGTTGGAGTTGGAGGAGTTGTCCGACCCGATCACGAGCACGACGTCGGATCGGCGAGCCAGCTCCTTCACCGCGTCCTGACGGTTCTGCGTGGCGTAGCAGATGTCCTCTCGCGGCGGGGCCTTGATGTTCGGGAACCGCTCCCGAAGGACCTGGATGATCTGGTTCGTCTCGTCCACGGACAGCGTGGTCTGCGTGAGGTACGACAGGTCGTCCGGATCGGGCACCTCCACCGAGCGGGCCTCCTCGACACTCTGCACCAGGATGGTCCGGTCCGGGGCCTGGCCGGTGGTCCCCACCACCTCCTCGTGTCCCGCGTGGCCGATGAGCACGATCCACCGGCCCTCGTCCACGAAGCGGCGGGCCTCCAGATGCACCTTCGTGACCAGCGGGCACGTGGCGTCCAGAACCGTGAGGCCCCTGGCGTGCGAGGCGGCGTAGACCTCCGGAGCGACGCCGTGAGCGGAGAGCACGACCACGGAACCCTCCGGCACCTCGGCCTCCTCCTCCACGAAGACGGCGCCCTTTGCCTCCAGATCGCGCACGACGTGGAGGTTGTGGACGATCTGCTTCCGCACGTAGACCGGGGGGCCGTGCTTGGCGAGAGCCGCCTCGACGGCCTCCACCGCGCGCTCCACCCCGGCGCAGTATCCCCGTGGGGCAGCGAGAAGGACCTTCTTCGGCACGGTTCCATCGTACCCGGCGGTCCAAGGAATGGGGTTGTGCGCTGCGCCAATATCAGCGGCAGGCACGAGAATTTCTCTGGGGCGAATATCAATCAGCCTAAGGATCTGCTCGTGAAGAGATGTCGCAAGTGCGGCGAGACCAAACCTCTGCGGAAGAATTTCCCTGCAGAAGGACCGGAAGGACGGACGACGCTCGAGGTGCAGACCATGTCACGCAGCCGACGTGAGAGCTTGGACACACGCGAAACCCGAGCGCATGGTCTCCATGCGAGCGCGAGTGAGGGAATGGAAGCTCAAGCACCCGGACCGATACCGCGGCCTCCCGGCGACGACGGTTGAAGGAAAGGCTGATGAACGATCCCGCCTTTCAAGAGCGCCGTCGCGAGATTCGCATACTCAGCCAACGAAGACACCGGGAGAAGCGGTCGGCCGAATATCGACGGTGGGTCGAGGCCAATCCCGAGCGGGCTAGGGCCAGGAATCGCCGATGGTCAGAGCGTCATCGCGAAAGAACGCGAGCGAAGGCAAAGGCTTGGAAGCTCGCGAACCCTGAGAAGGCAAGAAATCTGAGGCGCGCGGTCAAGGCTACGAGACGTGCTCGACAGCGCGGAGCGCCAGGAACCACCACACGTCGGCAGTTCCAAGCGCGATGGGATTTCTACGGGGGGCGGTGCTGGTTGTGCGGAGCGGAGGCAAACACGATCGATCATCTGATAGCTCTAGCTCGAGGAGGGTCCAACTGGCCCGCTAACCTGAGGCCAGCCTGCCAGACCTGCAATGTCCGCAAGGGCGCGACACCGATTTCCGCCAAGAGGCCAGGGGCGGTCTCGCCACGGCTCCGGAACCAGTAATGGGAAGTTTCACGAGTGACCGTCCTCACCGGACCGGCCCACCGGGACGGGGCAGGCCCTTCACGGCATCCCGGATCTCCTTCGGCGAGGTGACCACCACCGTGGCGCCCGGCAGGTCCCGGTCGCAGATGATCCGGAGGTACGGGAAGTCCTCCCGGGCCCGAGACACGAGGCCCTCGAAGTCACCCGACACGACCAGGACGTGGGGCCGCTCCGCCTCGAGCTGGGCCAGGGCGTCGTCCTCGGCGGTCGCCCCCGGCGCGAGCTCCCACTCGGCCGAGACGGCGGCCCGCTTCAACGCCACCAGGGCCGGCCGATCGGACGCCACGCACAACACCTTCAGGGCCCGGCACACCGCTACAGCCAGTCCCGCTTCTTGAACCCCCGGTACAGCATGAACGCGAGGCGGCCATCAGTGCCGAGCGCGAGCGGGTATCCGATCGTCCACGACAGCTCGGGCATGTTCCGGAAGTTCATCCCGTAGATGCCGGCGATGAGCGTGGGCAGCAGGATGATCGCCCCCCACGACGTCACTTTCTTCATCACCACGTTGAGTCGATTCGACACCTGCGCCAGCTGGAGCTCGCGTGCGGCCGTCAGGAGGTCCCGGATGTTGTCCATCAGCTCCGTGACCCGGATCGTGTGGTCCATCACGTCCCGGTAATACGGGGCGAGCGTCGGCGTCACGATGCCCTCCGCCTCCATCAGGAGGTCGAGGACCTCCCGCATGGGCACCGCCAGCCGCCGGAACCGGACCACTGCCTGGCGGAGATGGAAGATGTCCTGGGCCAGGCCCTCCGACGCCGCCTCCGCGTCCTCCGCGCTCACTCGCTCCTCGATGTCGTCCGACAGGTCCTCGAGACGGTCGATCGTGTCCAGGTACCCGTCCACGATCTCGTCCAGCAGCAGGTACAGGATGAAGCCGATACCCTCGTGCTGCATCCCCTGCTCCCCCTGCATGCGCTTGATGGCCGGCCCGAAGTCGAGCATCGGCTTTCGCCGGACGGTGATGACGTACACCCCCTGTCGGGCGAACAGGTGGATCTCGCTGTCCTCCAGCTCGTTCTCTTGGTCGAGCTGGAGGCCGTGCGACACCAGGAAGACGTACTCGGGGTAGAACTCGACCTTCGAGCGCTGCCCCCACCGGATGCTGTCCTCGATCGAGAGCTGGTGCAGGCCGAAGGAGTCCTGGAGCTGCTTGAGCTCCTCGTCGGTGGGCTCGATCGCGTCGAGCCACACTCGCGTTCCGGCCTTGCGGGCGGCGGCCACCTCGGAGGGGTCGAAGGGCGTCTCGTCCTCCAGGACACCTTCACGGTAGTGGCGGCACGTGATCACGTCGGGCCGAGCGTACCGCAGCCCGCCGCTACACTCGCCCGCGTGGCCGACCTCGAACCCCTCCTCCGGTTCTGGCGAGCCCTCGACGCCGCCTTCGAGACCGTCGAGGCGGCGTGGTGGGGCGGGGTCGTCGCCGACTCGAGGTTCCCCGGCGTCTGGGACGTCAACTACGCGCGGGTCGAGACGGACGACCCCAGCCTTTCGCTCGCGGAGGTGGAATCGTCGCTCCTACCACTCCTCGAACGAAGCGGGGCCCGTCACGCCCACATGGTGCTGTTCCATCCGGAGCGGCTCACGACGATCCTCTCGGAGGCCAGCACGAGAGGCGACCGCCTCTCGTGGGACACGGCCATGGAGCTTCGGGGGCGGACGCCCGACGTGCCGAGCGGCGTCGAGGTGGAGGAGTTCAGTCCGCTCGACCCGGCCTTCTGGCCGGCGTACCGGGTATCCCTCCGCGAGTTCCAGGTCACCGAGGAGGACGCGGTCAAACAGCTCGTGGACATCGAACGGGAGGTGCTGATCCCTGCGGGGAAGCGATGGTTCGCGGTGCGCGAGAACGGCCGTCCGCTGGCCCTCGGCTCGCTGATCGCACTGGAGGGCGCGGGATATGTCGACCACGTCGTCACCCTCCCCGAGGCTCGCCGCCGCGGATACGCCGGCGCCATCGTCCGGCGGATCGTCCAGGAGGCCCGCCGCTCCGACCTCGATCACCTGTACCTGCTGGCCGAGCGAGGCGCCGAGGCGGTGTCGATCTACGAGCGGCTGGGGTTCGAGGCGATCGCGCACATCGCCAGCACCCTCCGCCCGCTCTCAGAGGGCGAGCGTTAGGACCGCTCGTCGGTCTCGAACGGCGGGTCGCCGAGTTCGAGGTCCCAGAGCAGCCGATCGACGAAGAGCGTCGAGCCCGACGGGGAGCGCTCTCCGAAGTCGGCGAAGCACACCTCGCACACGCCGAGCAGCACGGAACGCTTGGACCGGCACTCGGGGCAGTCGAAGGTCCGGGCTTCCATATCCGTATCCATGGCCGCATTCATAGGCCATCGATGTGGAGGAGGGTTGAACGGCCGGCGAACGCGGATCGAACCTTGTGCGAAGGCCCCGAGGGCATGCGCCCTCGGGGCCTTCCGCCTTGCCGGCTCAAGCTCGGGGCTTACTTCCAGCCCGTCACCTCCAGCACGACGCCGTGGCCGCTGACGTTGTGTTGCACGCTCACGAAGAAGCGCTTGCCGGTGGCGTCGAAGATCCCGCCGGTCCACTCGGCCCCTCGCCCGCGTTCGCCGTGAGGTCGTTCAGCGTCCCGATCCGGATGCAGCCGTCGTGAGCCGGTCCGCGTCGCTCCGTCGGGCAGGCAGTCCCACAGGTCGTTGTTCTTGTGCGTGGCGCTGATGTCGCCGTCCTCGTGCAGGATCCAGTTCCCGCGGCCCGGCTGGTAGGCGATGTTGTCGGGCATGGCCAGGTCGGGGCTCCCGATCACGAAGAACTGCACCTCGGGGTCGCGGTGTTCGCGGCGGCCTGGGCCATGCGTGCCGTCGGTGATGCAGATCGCTCTCGCCCCAGTTGTGGTCCGTGGCCTCGTTGCCGGTGTTGTTGCCGCAGAACCGGACGTCGCCGGCGGCCAGGGCGCGCGAGGTCGATCTGCAGGTCCTCGGGCCGGTAGTAGCCGGTGAGCTTGAGCGCGGCCGTTTGGGCCCGGAGGTCCGGGTCCGACCCGCCCGTGGATCGGGATCCATGTCCCCAGGCCGGTGTTCGTGCCCTGCCCGTAGTCCGTGTTGCCCGCTCCGCTTGCCCAGCCGGAGCCCGTACACCGAGCCCGACGCGAGCGGCGATTGCGTCAGGCTCGGTGATCGGGCCGCGTCGGGTCACGAGGCGTCGCGGGGATGAACTTGAAGTATGCGCCCCCCGCCGCTCCGTTCAGCGGGCGGTCCTCGTCGCCGTAGTACACGACGCCGTTCGGGTAGATGCCGACGCCCTCGAAGGACAGCCGGCCCAGCGCGGGACGGACCGCGAAGTTCGCGGCTCCCGTGCCCCGGTGAACGTGCCGGTCGTGCGGTCCAGGGTCACGCTGGTCGTGTTGAGGGGGTCGATCAGCTCGTACACCCTGCCGCCGGTCGCGCCGCCCCCGTTCTCCTCGGTGAACACGATCGTGCCCCACGGGGTCCGCTTGGCCGCATCGCAGAAGATCGTCCCGCTGACGATGGTCTGCACCGCTCCGGTGGCGATGTTGATCCGCTGGAGCCCCGGATCGGCCGCGAACTGCTCGTTGCAGGCGATCAGCCACGTCGGGTCCTGGTCGTTCGGCCACAGAGCCAGCATGTCGATGACGGGCGCCGCGACCCCGCTCGTGACCACGCGCGCGCTGAGGCTCTTCGCGAACGTGGCCAAGGATGTCGGATCCGCATTCGCCTGGTCGGCCGTCACCGACGACGTTGACGACGCCGCGACCGGCCCCAGGACGCCGAATAGCTGGACCGAGCGGGCCCGGAGCAGGTTGTCCCGATCGACCCCGAAGTCCGTCCCCGCCACGGCGACCGCAGCGACGAGCCCGACGACGAGGCTCGCCGTAGCGAGCACTCGAACGGTCTTCTTCATGAAGGCCTCCCTTCGCCTCGGAGCGACGACCCGCTTCGCTCCCCTTCACAGTTCTACGCTCGTATGATCTACGGGCGCAAGTTGTCCTCACGTTGGCCGGTGAGCGACCACACCTCGGACCTACGACGAACCTTCATGAATGGGCGACCCGCTGACATCTACTCGACGAACTTGTAGCCGAGGCCCCGGACCGTCACCAGGTGGACGGGATGATGGGGATCCCCTTCGATCTTGCGCCGCAACCGTTTCACGTGGACGTCCAGGGTCTTCGTGTCCCCGAAGTAGTCGGGCCCCCAGACCTGGTCGATCAGGAACTCCCGGGTCAGCAGCTTGCCCTTGCGCCGGAGGAACGTCTCCAGGAGCTCGAACTCCTTCGGCGGGAGCGACACCGTCTCGCCTCCCACCGTGACCTCGTGACGGGCCACGTCCATGCGGACGGGCCCCCCCGCCAGCACCTCGTCGGCCGTCGGCTCGGCCGGCTGGGGACGGGCCCGTCGCAGGTTCGCCCGGACCCTGGAGACGAGCTCGCGGACGGAGAACGGCTTGGTGACGTAGTCGTCGGCCCCCAGCTCCAGGCCGGCCACCTTGTCCGCCTCCGAGTCCTTGGCCGTGACCATGATGATGGGCACGTCCGATTCGGCCCGGATGGCGCGGCACACGTCGAGCCCCGATACCTCGGGCAGCATGAGGTCGAGGATCACGAGCGTGGGCTCCTCGGCCCGGAAGCGCTCGAGGGCCGCGCGGCCGTCGGTCGCCACGGTCACGGCGTACCCCTCGCGTTCAAGGTTGTACCGGACCGTGTCGGCCAGGGATGCCTCGTCCTCGACGACGAGGATCCTGGCCGGCTCAGCGCGCGTCTGGGGTGATGTCGACAGGGTGAGAAGCATCGGTGAACTCGCGGAACTCCCCCGTGATCAGGAAGCCGACCTGCTCGGCGATGTCGACCGAGTGGTCGCCCACCCGCTCGAGCTGGCGGGCGACCAGGATCATCCGGAGCCCCCAGTTGAGGAGCTCGGGGTCCTCGGCCAGGGCGGCCACCTCCTTGTACATCCCGAGGTTCAGCCGGTCCACCGGGTCGTCCATCTCCGGCAGCCGAAGGCACAGGTCGAGGTCGCGCCGGCGGAACGCCTCCATGGCCGTGCGGATCATCGGGACGCACCACGTCCTCCATCTCCCGGATGTGCGCCTGGATCGACTGGCTCGTCGGGAGGTCGCGGACCGACAGGTACATCTTCGCGATGTTGACGGCCATGTCGCCGATCCGCTCCAGGTGGAGGTTGGAGTGCAGGATCGCCGAGATCAACCGGAGGTCGCCGGCCACCGGCGTCTGGAGGGCCATCAACTGCAGGATCCTGGTCTCGATCGATATGTACTTCTCGTCGATCTCATCGTCCCCGGCGATGACCGCTGGGCCTCGGCGTCGTCGTGCTCGATCAGGGCCCCCACGGCCCTGCCCACCGCGCGCTCGGACAGCTCGCCCATGCCCAGGATGTCGAGCTCGAGCAGCTCGAGCTCCTCGTGGAAATGGCGTCCGCTGCCATCAGCCGAACCGGCCGGTGATGTAGTCCTCGGTCCGCTTGTCGGTCGGGTTGGTGAAGATGACGTCGGTGGCGTCGAACTCTACGAGACAGCCCGTCCGGTGCCCCGTCGTCGTCCACGTCCACGGTGAAGAAGGCGGTGCGGTCGGAGACCCGGGCCGCCTGCTGCATGTTGTGGGTGACGATGACGATCGTGTAGTCGGCCACGAGCTCGCGCATCAGGTCCTCGATCCGGAGGTGGCGATGGGGTCGAGCGCCGAGCACGGCTCGTCCATGAGGATCACGTCGGGCTGGTGGCGATGGCCCGGGCGATGCACAGCCGCTGCTGCTGGCCGCCCGACAGGGCCATGGCCGGACTCCTTCAGCTTGTCCTTGACCTCGTCCCACAGCGCCGCCTGGCGCAGGGACTGCTCGACCAGGTCGTCCATGTTGCCCTTGAAGCCGGCGATCCGCGGCCCGAAGGCCACGTTGTCGTAGATCGACTTGGGGAACGGGTTGGGCTTCTGGAACACCATGCCGATGCGCCGGCGGACCTCGACCGGGTCGACCTGCCGGTCGTAGAGGTCGACCCCGTGGTAGCAGGACCGTGCCCTCGACCCGCGCCCCCTCGATGAGGTCGTTCATGCGGTTGAAGCAGCGCAGCACCGTGGTCTTGCCGCAGCCCGAGGGGCCGATGAGGGCGGTGATCTCGTTCTGGCGGATCGCCAGGGTGATGTCGCGCACCGCCCGGAAGTCGCCGTAGTAGACGCCACGTCGCGCACGTCGAAGATGAGCTCGCGGTCGTCCTTCGTCGGCCGCCGGCCCGTTGCGGGACTCGATCGTCACCCCGGGTTGCGGCGCTTCTCCTCGTCGTCGGCTCGGGCGGCCACCTCGTCAGTCGTCCATCGGATTCACCACTTCCGCTCGTAACGGTTCCGCAGGACGATGCCACCGGCGTTCACGACCAGGATCACACCAGCAGGACCACGATGGCCGCCGCCGTGAGCGGCCTGGAACTCCTGGCCCCGGGCTGGCGGGCCCAGGAGAAGACGTCACCGGCAGGGCGGTGTACGGCCCGGAGGATCTCCGAGGAGGTCCCGGCGCGCCGGCTGGAGGAACCCGGTGACCGCCCCCACCAGCAGGAGCGGCGCGGTCTCCCCGAAGGCCCGGGCCAGGGTCAGGACCGTGCCGGTGAGGATGCCCGGCGCCGCGTAGGGAAGGACGTGGTTGCGGATGACCTCCCAGCGGGTGGCCCCCACGCCGAAGGCGGCCTCGCGGATGCGCTGGGGCACGGCCCGGAGGGCCTCCGTCGTCGGTGATGATCACGATGGGCAGCACCAGGGCGGCCAGGGTGAGCCCGCCGGCGATGTAGCTCCTGCCCGACCCCGCCCCCGGCCCCGTGACGGCGTCGCACGAAGCGCGACGAAGATGGTGAAGCCCAGGATGCCGTAGACGATCGAGGGCACTCCGGCCAGGTTGCGGATGTTGGTATCGATGAAGCGGGTGAGCCGGGTGTCCGGGGCGTACTCCTCCAGGTAGATGGCCGCCCCGATCCCCAACGGGAAGGCCAGCACGGCCACGAACGCGATGAGGATCAGCGAGCCCATGATGCCCTGCCACACCCGGCGCGTCTCGGCAGGCTCGACGAGAGCGTGGTCACGAAGTCCAGCCCCGCCCGGCGAGCACCGCCCAGGCCTCGACGAGACGTCCGACCAGCAGGGCGACCAGGAACAGCAGGGCGAAGAGCAGGGTGAGCAGCAAGGCGCCTGCGAAGCACTCGCCGCCGACCGGTCGCCCTGCGATTGCCTCGCAGCACGAGGTCGACGGTGCCCGACCGTGGCGGTGGCCGATGCAGCCATCAGTACTTCTCCCGCACCCGGCGCACGAAGCGGTCGCTGATCGAGGTTCAGCGCCGAGCGTCATCACGAAGAGGAGCAGCCCCAGGAAGAACAGGCTCTGGAAGGCGCTGGCCGGCACCCGCGAACCTGGTCGGAGCCGATGGCCAGCGGCGGTCATCGGCGGCGGTCATCGTCTGTCCCGGCTCGAACGACGTTCAGCTGAACAGGGACCCGCCCGTCGCCCCGGCGGCGATGGCCACCACCATCGTCTCCCCGATCGCCCGGGAGACGCCGAGGATCAGGGAGGCCACGATGCCGGAGACCGCGGCGGGGAACACGACCCGGGCTGACGGTCGTGGCCGCTTGGCCCCCAGCCCGTAGGCGGCCTCCCGGAGCGCATGCGGGCACCGCCCGCATGGCGTCCTCGGCGACCGAGGCCACCAGCGGGGTGACCAGGATGCCGACCCCGATGCCGGCGGCGGCCAGGCTGAAGACCCCCGCCTGGCGGTCGAGGCGGCGCACGATCTCCGGGCTGATCCGTGAGGGCGAAGAAGCCGAGGACCACGCTGGGGATGCCGGCCAGCATCTCCAGGATCGGCTTGAGCCACCGGCGGGCCCGCGGCCGCGGCGTACTCGGAGAGGTAGATGGCGGCCCCCAGGCCCAGCGGCGCGGCGACCAGCATCGCGACTCCGGTCACGAGCAGGGTCCCCACGAAGATCGTCCGAGATGTCGAACATCGCCCTGGCGGGGGAACCACCCCGGTCGACACAGGCTGGCAGAGGTCGATGTTGGTCAGGAAGTCGACGCCCCGCCCGAGGAGGGCGAGCAGATCAGCACGCTCACGACCATCGACAGGAAGGCCGCGCCGAAGAACAGCCGGTCGCATGACCGTCTCCTTGCCGGCGCCGGCGGGTGCTGCCGCGCAGGATCTCCGGGGTGAAGCCTCCCCGGCGGCTCCTGGAAGTCGTGGTCATCGCCGGTGCGTACCTTACCCCGTCGCTCTCGGGCCCAGGAGGGCCGGGCGGTCCGCGACCGCCCGGCCCTCGTCGCGGTGCCCGTCGCGCTCCGGCCGATGCCTGGGACCACGCGGTCCTGGGGCCTCGATCTGCGGTCGAGGGGAGGTCGACGTAGCCGGTCTGCTCGACGGCCTCACGATCCCCTCTCGGACAGGTAGAGGTCGACGTACGCCTTGAGCGCGGGGTTCTCCGCGAGCCGTGCCTTGTTCACGTAGATGTACAGCGATGCGCGAGAGCGGGTAGGTGCCGTCGGCGATGGTCTCGGCGGCGGGCGCCACGCAGCCGTCGCCGCCGTCGACCTGGATGCTCCTTGATCGGCTCGCCGGCCTGCCTGGGCGAAGGCGAAGCCGACGAAGCCCAGCGCGCCCTGGATCGCCCTCCATGGCCTGGATGATCACGTTGTCGTTCGCCGAGGCCTGGTAGTCGGGTCGAAGCGCCGCCGCCTTGTCCGCCGGCGACCCCCGGGACAGCGCAGTGTCCTCGATCCCGGCCAGGCTGATGAACGCGTCGTAGGTCCCCGACTCCTGGCCGGGGGCCGTGATCTGCAGCGGCAGGTTCGGCAACTTGCCGGTGCCGCCGACCTTCTTGTCCAGCGAGGCCGCGTCGGACCAGGTCTTGAAGCCCTCGCGATTCCGGGCCGAACAGGGCGTAGAGGTCGCCGTTGTTCAGGCAGGTCGACCGCGGAGTTGTCGGGGTTCGTCATGACCGTGATGCCGTCGAGCGCGACCGGGAGCTCCACCCAGCTGACGCCGTTCTGCTTGCACGCTTGACTTCTCCTCGGGCTCGATGGCCCGGGAGGCGTCGTTGATGTCGGTCTCGCCCTTGCAGAACAGGACGAACCCGTCGCTCGTCCCCGGCCCGTCGACGCTGATCTGGACGTCGGGGTTGGCCGTGGAGAACTCCTCGGCGACGAGCGATGAGATCGGCTGCACCGTGGACGAGCCCGACACCGCGACGGTGCCCGACAAACTCGGGGACCCGGACGACGAGCCGGTCCCGCTCCCGCTGGAGCAGGCCGCTCCCAGCACCGCGAGGCCGAGAGTCCGGCGACGACGATCGATGTCCTGCTCCTGCTCATCTCTCCTCCTTGCTCGGATCCCGAGAAGGGCGAACGGGAGAACGGCCTGAGAGGGGTGCCGGGCGTCCCCCGTCGACCACAGTGCACGTCTGCGGCTGCCCTTCATCGACCCCGAGCGTAGGCGGGCGGGGTGACCGCCCATGGCCCGAAGGTGAATGCTCGGTGAACGACGGCCGGAGGGCCGCCGGAGGAAGGTCGGCGGCCATCCCACGGCGATGCATCGGATCGGTCCGAGCGGATGCCGGCCGGGTGAAGGACCGGGGACGGCCCTGCGAACGCCGGATGAAGGATCGCCTCCTTCTACACTGGCGATGCCATGGAATGGATCGTCGGGCGTGGGTGCGGCGCTGGCGGTCGCGGCGGCGGTCGCCGTGGCGATCCGCGAGCGCCGCTCGGCGGATCGCTCTCGGCAGGCTTCGGAGCTCCTCGGACGGTCCGCAGAAGAGCTGCGGGAGCGCGTGCAGCGCCCTGGACGAGGACCGCCGGGCCATGGAGACCGTTCTCTCCTCCATGGAGGAAGGGGTGGTGCTGGTGGGACCGGTGGCGGCGTCCGGCTCATCAACGCAGCGGCCGAGCGCCACCTGGAACGCGGCCCACGACCCTGGCGCGGCTGCGGCCGGTGGCCTTCCAGAACCGGTCCGGAAGGCCGCGGCGTGGCGAAGTCCGTGGTCGAGGTGGAGGTCGAGACCGGTTCCCCGAGCAGGTGGTTACGGGCCTCCGCCATCCCGGTCGGCGAGGACGGCACGGTGCTCCTCGTCGTCCGGGACGTGACCGAGGCCAGGCGGCTGGAGGCGGTGCGCCGCGATTTCGTGGCCAACGCGTCGCACGAGCTGAAGACGCCCGCGGCGTCCATCCAGGCTGCCGGCGGAGACCATCCGGACCGCGGCCCACGAGGATCCGACGGTGATCCCGCGGTTCGCCGAGCAGTTGGAGCGGGAGGCCGTTCGTCTGTCGCAGATCGTCTCGGATCTGCTCGACCTGTCGCGGCTGGAGACCGGCAGCGAGCTCGATGAGATCGCTGTCGCTCGACGAGCTGCTCGTGGAGGAGGAACCGAGGGTTCGAGGCCAGGCCGCCGAGGAGGCCGAGCGTGGACCTCCGGATCGACTCTCAGCTCGTGCCGCGGGTCCGGGGATCGGCCCGGGACCTCTCGCTCCTGGTTCGCAACCTCGTGGACAACGCCATCCGCTACACGAAGCCGCGGCGGACGGGTCGACGTGAGCGTCATGAGCGACGGCGACGAGGTGGTCCTGTCGGTCGCCGACACCGGCGTGGGCATCCCCACCCGCGAGCTGCCCCGGATCTTCGAGCGGTTCTACCGGGTCGACCGGGCCCGGTCGCGGGAGACCGGCGGGACGGGCCTCGGCCTGTCCATCGTCAAGCACGTGGTCGAGAACCACGGTGGGACGGTGAGTGTCACGAGCGAGCTCGGCCGCGGCACCTGCTTCGAGGTCCGCCTGCCGGCGGCGCCGTCCTAGGCGCGGGGGAGCCCCGGAACGCTCGCGTTCCAGGGCCTCCCCGACCCGCCTTACGAGGCCTTGGCCATGGTGGCCTTGATGTTCTCCGCGGCCTCCTGCGGGCTGATCTCGGCCGCCTCCGCGGCCTTCCTCAGGTCCTCCATCGTGATGTGCCGGGGGTCGCCGTGATCGGCGTCCGGCTCACCACAACCGCACGACAGGCACATGGGGCCTCCTTCCGAAGCGTCGTTCCACCACGAGCATTCCCCGAACCCCGCATCGTAATCCGCCGCTCCGCCCTGGCGGGACGGCCCCGCATTGGGCCGAGCGGCCGGCGCTATCCTGCCCCCGATGCTCCTCGTGCTGATCCGCCATGGCGTGACCGCGGCCACCGACAGCGGCGTGCTGGGTGGATGGACCCCCGGGGTTCACCTCACGGACCCGGGCCGGGAGCAGGCCGACCGCCTGGCGGAGCGCCTCGCCGGCGTGGCGATCCAGTCCATCTACTCGAGCCCCCTCGAGCGCTGCCGGGAGACGGCAGCGCCGCTCGCCGCAGCTCGGGACCTCCGGGTCCTGGCCCGTTCCGACCTCGGCGAGGTCCGGTACGGCTCGTGGACCGGACGAAACGTGAAGCTCCTCTCGCGGACGAACCTGTGGAAGGTGGTCCACCACGTCCCGTCGAGGGCCCGGTTCCCGGGGGGCGCTCCCGGGCCCAGTCGGTCGCCGAAGCCGACCAGATACTCGTCACAAAAGCCGTGTTTGAGCGCGCTCAACCGGATTTGAAGGACAGTCCTTCGAAGGCATTCCAGCTCAAGGGATTCGACGTCCCGATCGAACTTTACGCCGCATAGCGCGGTCCTCACCACAAATTCTTGCCGTCGATGACCGTCACCGGCACGGCGTCGAGGTCGAAATCGTCGAACAGCCGGGAATTGACGCCGACCTTCGGATTGTCGAAGTCCGGCTTGCCGGTCGACCAATCCGGCGATTCCGAATAGGTGCCGCAGCCGCAACTGGCGCAGAAATGATGTTTGACGGTGCGGCTGCCCCAAAGATACGTCGCGACATTTTCCGGCGGCGACGTCAGGCGAAATTGCGCCGGCGTGTAGTAGGCCCACAGCGCGCCGCGCTTGGCACACAACGAACAGGTGCAACGCGTCACGCCGGCCGGCGGCTCGCTCACCTCGAATTGCGTCTGGCCGCAATGGCAGCTTCCCTTGATTGGCACGATCGGCTCCTTTCCGAGTGATATTAAGACGTCGTAACCTGAGCCTGCTGCCACCATGATGTCAGCATCAGCGAATCGCGAAAGACAGCAACGTTGGGCTTCCTCTTCGTCCTCATCGTCGGCCTGCTCGCCGGCACCATCTCCGGCATCGTCGGCACGGGCTCGTCGATCATGCTGATGCCGGTGCTGGTCTATCAATACGGCCCGAAGGAAGCCGTGCCGATCATGGCGGTCGCGGCCGTGATGGCGAATTTCTCGCGCATTCTGGCCTGGTGGCGCGAGGTCGACTGGCGCGCCTGCCTCGCCTATTCGGTCACCGGGATTCCGGCCGCCGCGCTGGGCGCGCGGACGCTGCTGGCGCTGCCGTCGCACGCGGTCGATATCGCGATCGGGCTGTTTCTGATCGCGATGGTGCCGGTGCGGCACTGGCTGGCGCGCCATCAGCTAAGGCGCGGCTCTGGCATCTGGCGGTCGGGGCGCCGTGATCGGCTATCTCACCGGCATCGTGGTGTCGACCGGACCGCTCAGCGTGCCGCTGTTTCTGTTCTACGGCCTGACAAAGGGCGCGTTTCTCGCCACCGAAGCCGCCAGTTCGCTCGGACTTTATCTCAGCAAGTCCATCACCTTCGAACGCTTCGGCGCGCTGACGCCTGATGTCGCGCTGAAGGGCCTGATCGCCGGTTCGTCGCTGATGTCCGGCGCCTTCATCGCCAAACGCTTCGTACTGCATCTCAAGCCGGAAATGTTCCGCCTGCTGATGGACGGCATCATGCTGGCCGCCGGTCTCTCGCTGCTGTGGACGGCATTTTCATGAGATCGGGCCGAACAGGCGCAGCGGTCTGATCCGGCGATGCCCAGCCTGAAATGTACAGCCGCATTGCCGTCTTCTGGTAGCGAAATACAGGAAGTGAATGCCTGATCATGTGACTATACATGTCGGCAGACGGGAGGATACCACGAAAAAATCAATGGACTGACACAGCAGCGTTTATCAGATATGAAGTTGTCGGGCTGTCGATGTCAGCGCCGTGCGAATTGCAGTTGCACGTCTGATTTCTCACGGAGGAGAGTGCGTTTTGAGCGTATTGGCGGAAGCGACTGATATCCCCGATTCGGGCGACCGGCGATCTGGACGAACCGACGTCCAACAAGACACCCTGAAATTCGCCGAGGCGGCGCTTGCCGACAGCAAGCGTGAGGGCCTGCTGCTGGCCGTCCGCGCGCGCTGGGTCGCGCTGGCGGTGACTGCCGTAACGCTGCCGATCATCAATCCGAATTGGGAGGTCATCTACTACGTCCTGATGCTCGGCCTGTTTGCCGTCATCGGCTGGGCCCAGCTCAAGGTCGGCAAGGCCGGCCGGTCCCGGCCGGAGCTGTTCCTGATGTTTTGCGATCTGGCGCTGCTGACCTTCCTGAGCGTCGTGCCCAATCCCTGGAGCACGGTCAATTGGCCGATTGCGATGCAGTTCAGGTTCGACAGCTTCATTTACTTCTTTATTTTCTTGGCCACCGCGACGCTTGCCTATTCGTGGCGCACCGTTGTGGCGATGGGCTTCTGGACTTCGGCGCTGTGGGCCATCGGCGTCGGCTGGGTTTATCTGCAGCCCGAAACCCACGCCGCGCTGTCGGAACGCGTGCGAGCCGCCGTCGGCTCCGACGTCAGAATGTTCGATATCATCGACCCCGCGGCGATCGGTTTTGGGGCACGGTTCCAGCAGATCACCGTCTTCCTGATCGTCGCCATGACCTTGGCGCTGGCGGCGCGCCGTTCCAACGCGCTGCTGATCAGCCACGCCGGAATCGAACGCGAACGGACCAACCTGGCGCGCTATTTTTCGCCCAATGTCGTCGAGCAACTGTCCAGAAACGACGAACCTCTCAAGCAGGTCCGGACGCAGAACGTCGCCGTGCTGTTCGCCGATATCGTCGATTTCACCGCCTATGCGGACGGCCGAAGCCCGATGGAGGTCATCGGAACGCTGCGACTATTCCATGAACGGATGGAACGGGAGGTTTTCCGGCATGGCGGAACGCTGGACAAATACCTCGGCGACGGCTTGATGGCGACGTTCGGCACGCCCTTCACCAGCGATTCGACGCCGTCAACGCGCTGCGTTGCGCGCAGGCCATGATCGGCTCGATCGACGAGTTGAATCTCGACCGAAAAAACCGCAGCGAGCCACCGATCCGGCTCAGCATCGGATTGCACTATGGTGAGGTCGTGCTCGGCGATATCGGATTGAACCGGCTCGAATTCGCAGTCATCGGCACAGCGGTGAATGCGGCCAGTCGGCTTGAGACCCTTACCCGCGAGTTCGGATGTGCCCTGGTGGCCAGCGACGATCTCGTGCAGCGGGCACGGACCGAAGCCGACAGTTCGAACGCCGACTTCATGCTTCTCGTCGAGAAGCCGCCCCGGACAATTCGCGGCCTCGAGCAACCGGTCGGCATCTGGACGCGGGACAACATCGCGGCCTGATGCGTTGATTGATCATTGGGTGCTTCGACGAAGCGTGATCCTCACTTCAGAAAGAGTGCTGGCCACATCCGACATATGGAGCACATCCGATATAGCCCCAATCAATTTTTCTCTTGAAGCTACGGCCTTCGCCTTCGTGCGCGCCGTTGCGAAGAACCACATCCACATGGAAGGTGACGTTGTGGTGGGCTCATTTGGAAGGCAGAATTTTACCCACGTACCGACTATTTCGATCCTCCAGTGACAGGAACCAACTCGTTTGCGTAGCTCCGGCATCATTGCCTTACAGAGCCCATCATACTGAGCAGTAGTTGCGTTGCTGTAATTGATGGCCGCAAACTGGATATAGCCGCCAGCAACTTGCCGCTGGGCCGCAGCAGATTTTGGCTCCGGGTGACATCCTAAATCGCAACCAAGCGAGAAGTACACGTCCTTTCCCGCAATACAAACGAGGAGATCGTGCAGCGCTTTTCATTCTCCGCCCTCGGTGATTTGAGCGGCCGCATCGGGCCGCCCCCTCACATCCGTAAAGCCACGATTTTTTCGAACGCCGTCGAAAATCGCACCATACGGCACCGTAATCCCATTTCCTCCTCGCATAGAAACTTGGAGAGGCATTCGGTTTCACCTAAAGATCGAGCTCAGGCGACTTAGCTAGTGAACTAATCTTCCTCCAGAAAGCATGTGGAAGTTCATGCTTTGCCAGAAACATCAGCCAGTAAAGTCGCTGGTTCCTTGTGCCGCGGATCAGTTCGCAGTTCTTTGCCCGCGGTAAACCTAAGGCGACAACCTTTTCCGTCCAGTACTCTAGGATGGCTGCACGGAGTGATACCTGATTCATATCAGTCCGAACGTGGTCGCGCCACCCAGGCGCAAAGCGGTCGAATTGCGCATGATCCTCGGAAGTATACCGATCCGCATTCCGCTGAAGGTCACCAAGACTTACATGCACGATCACGTCGATCCGCTGTAATTTAGCCAGGCATTCAAAGAGATCGAACGACTGTGTCCCAAGATTGTGAGGGTCCAACAGGGCCAGATGGATCGCGCAATCGAGAAGCAGCTGAATCAACAGGTCCTGATCCGCGTCCGAAATATAGATACTTGAAAACGCCTTGGTCTTTTTTCGCTTGCTTGTATGCAGCAACGGGGCTGCCATCAATCAATTCGATTGTACCTCTGATTTTTGATTTTCCAGGTCCACTGAACACATCCACAAAAGCGCAGTGCGTATATTTTTTTGTAATGCCGAAATCTGAATGTAGTCCGTGAGTATCTTAAGTTTTTCCTTGGCCCACGGGCCTACGTTCTCGACCCATAACCCCTCCTCATCCTGCCAATAATGCTCTCCCAGCACAGGCATCTTTGACGATCCGCCCCTTCATCAATACTGAAAGCTTTTGAGCTGGCGGAAATTCCCGGCACAGCTTTCCATCCAACTTTCCTCCGCCCTTTCCATTTTCGGGCGGATCCTTTTGCATTGCGTATTCAACCGTGCGTCCCTCTTCGACCACCAGAGGATTATTAGTGTAGGTGCCCCACTGTTTAAGAAATGGCGCAACGTTTTCACGGCGGCATCAAGCGATCGCATCTCGTCGATCCCACTGTGGATGCGTTCTCTCGCGCAAGAGGTCCGTTCCCTAACGCCGCTTTCGCCACCGATGATGATCCAATCCGGCACCCGACCTGAGATCGAAATTGAGCCCCATACGGACCGAGCGCGGGTTCGTAACTAACGAATTGAACTGCCTGCTGGGCAAGTGTAAGCAAATGTGACACACGCTGCTGATAGGCGTCCGTTCATCCTCTACTGCTGTCCCCAACCAAACATTCGCGTAACCCGTGGCCCCAATCCGCCGGTAGCATCTTTCGGATATTCTGCGGTCGCTTCGTGAGCAAGAGCCAGTCTAGTCAATTGACACAGCCGCGAATGAGTTCAAAGAGATCCGCACGCCAATATAGGATCGACCTGATTGTCGAAAACATCAGCGAGAGAGGCGCAAAACACGCGTTGTCGTCGTCCAAACTTCTTTGGACTGGAATTCTGCAGCATGCCTGTTCCAAAGCTAAAGGTCGCGTTCCAGTATGAGGCGGTAGTTCTCCGGCGCGGATGATCGCCCCAAGTCACCTGACCGCTTCGTTTGGCCCACTTTTCCGCATAACAAAAATCACAGGCGGATGTGGTTTGTGCTTGGCGCGTTTGATCTTCGTACAGCCCACCCGAGGGGTTGAACGTCGAGTTGGTCCATTCTATTTTGGAAATTCCAGCCATTTTCAGATCCTTTTTCGGCTTGATTAAGCTGACAGACCATGGTTAATCGAATCTCAAATGTTCGCTTTTATGTTCTATCACTTCTCGATTGTTCGAAAGGACCACTTCCTTCGGTTTTGCTTGGTGGCGAGAGAGGAGTTCATCGGAGCCTTCGTTTGAGAGCGAAGGTTGACGGGACGCGGTCGTTCCGCGTCGCCCAGCGGCGATGTAATTTGCAAGCCGACATTGTCGCTGATGTCGCCAGCTTCGGGCTGCAGTACTGCTCGGACATTGCCCGGCTGGTGACGGATAGTATCATGATCGCGGCGGGCTTAGTTATGCTATGGAGCGCTGCGGATTTAACGTGAATAGCGAGGACCCCTCC
>CAVVVF010000002.1:0-81599 GCA_963751665.1 uncultured Actinomycetes bacterium
AGGTCGTTAAGCGTATCGACCATCTTCTCCACGTAGGTTTTCTGAAGCCTCACTAATTCCGGGTCTTCGAGGCTGAAGAATTCTTCCCCGAGGCGGTTGCGATTCCGATCCACATCCAGCCCGTTGCGGTTGTTCATGCCGTTGAATGGATTCCCCGTCCCACAATCGCTGCCCGTTTACCTCCTCGCCATCCAGGAAGCCGTATAGTTCGAACAGCATAACCGAGAGGTAGACACCGCGCTCCTGTAACGCGCGCGCATGGGCGCCCAAACGCTTGAAAAAATCCTCTTCGAAACGATGCAGGTCAAACTTCGGCTTCCCGTTGTTCGCGTTTCCGGGGCCGGTTCGCAAAAAAGGCATCGGACGGGCGACCTTGTTCGGCGGGGCGGCAGTCCCGGAACCTGTGGACCAGATGATCCAGTTGCGCAGATAATTGAATTGAAGGCCCTCGATCCAATCCAGATAGCGCTCCCAGTCCAGGAGTCGCGCCCTGGCCGCAGGGTCGTCGGGATGGCTCATGTCCTTGGTCCAGGCTTTGTTGAAGGTATTGTCCTGCAGGTCCACGAAGATTTCATGACCGCCGAGATAGACGGCCTTGAGGGAGCCGTCGGCGTTCTTCGTCGTGCCGTCGGTGAAATAGCGAGGATTCTGGGGATGAACTGGAAGCGGCCCTCTGGCAGGTGCCGGGTTCGACAACAGGGGCGTGGCCGCAGGCAAAATCGCCGAAAGCAAAAGTAAGCAGAGAAAGGATCGATGCGTTGATATCATGGCTTTGCGAAGTCGAGTTGCACGTAATCGAGCCGGCCGCCGTGCCATCGGCATCCACCCTGATTTCATGCCGGGCCGAATCTCCACCCCGCGGAGGTTTGGCTCGTCCAGCCGCGGCCTTCGCCCGCCGAGGTCCAGGTGTCGCCGCGCGCGACGCCATTGACAAACAACGCGTATCGGCAGGAGAGTCCTTTTTCGTCCAGGTAGCGGATGATCACGTCGTAGCGTCCGGACGCGCGGGTGAACGGCTCATCGAACCGCGTGCGAATGCGACCGTGTGCCGCCCCCTCGCCAGCCGGACGTTGAGCTGGTGCGAGGCGTTCTTGTCGTTGCGATCTTCCAGCACAAAGCCTTCGAGATGGCGAAAATTCTCCGCCTCGATCCGCACCTGCTTCCGCGCGGCACCGGCGCGGGCGGCTGGTGTTCATCGAGGAGTCGTTTGAGTTTTGCGGGTCGCACTCCTCGTCGCCGGTCGCCAGGAACCAGGTCATGCCGGCGTCGGACGGATCGGGCCGGGTCGAAACGAGCATCCGCTCCCAGAGCCAGCGGACCTTCGCGTCGCGCGAGTCGCGCATCCAGAAATACGGCTCGAACTCCTCCGGCGTGGAGGGCGGCCGTAGCGGCCGAAACTGAGCAGCCGGTTCTGGTCGCGAATCTGCACCCAGTGAACGTCCTGCTCGATCACGCTCCGCTTGGTGAACGTGAACTTGTACTTGGAGGCGAAGCCGTCGTTCCAGCGGCTGTGCGAGATGCAGTAGACGAACTGCCGCTTGGCCGGGTCCGACTTCTGGATGCCCAGATAGGGCACTTCCATCGGGCCGGCGATGATGAAGTACAGCGGATCGTCCGCCGAGGAATCGTTGATCGCCTTGGCGATGCTGGCGACCGCGCCGTCGAGTCCTTGGCGGCAATCGAAGAACCGCGACATGTCGAAGCCGTAGCGCTCCGCCGCGCCGAGCACGCTCTCGGCGTGGGTCTTTTCCCACTCCGGGTCCGTCAGCGGCAGGATGCAGTTGTAGTCGAAGTGGACCAGCCGGTCCTTCAGTCCCGCTTCGGCCAGGATGGCCAGCGTCACCGGCGAAGCGATCCAGTCGTCGGGATCGTTGTGATTGCCGTCGCAACTGTAGGCGATGCGGCCTTGGAACCGGCCGTTGACGAAGGGCCTGCTCTCGGCCCTTGCGGAGCCGGCGCCGAGGAGGCCAAAGCGACGAGGGTCATCAACGAGCTGTTCTCATGGGGCGTTCGCCTCTCGAAGGAGATGGCGGCGCCCAGCCGATACCAGGCATCCATCTGCGGGATTGAAGTTGGAGGTGCGAGCGGGTGATACCGGTTCCTGGCCTGACGTGGCGCGTGGCCGTGATGAGTTGCGGGCCTGCCGGCGCGGACCACCAGGTTGGCCGAGAACGGCGAATAGACTTCCGCCGCGCCGGTGTCGGCCGCGGGCAGTCCGCGCACTTCGGCCCGCCGCTCCTCCGGGTCCCGCAGGTCGTCCCAGATCGCGCTGCCGACCACATTCGCCGTGACGGTGAAGGTCTGGAACGACGCCAGGTTCGACCACACTTGCAGGCGGCGAAGCGCGGCGTCCGGGTCGTTGGCCGGATCGTGGTCGAGATGGACGTGGATCTGCGCGCCGGCCACGGCGGCCAGTTCGGCCAATTCGGTCCAGAGCGCATCCCGCCCGACGGTCACCACCGCCGGCACGCCTTTCACGCGAAACCACATCGCCGCCGGATTCTCGCCTGGGTCGGAACGGGGTGGTGGCCGAAAGCTGATCGTAGCGGGTGAGCACCGAGCCGTCGGGGCCGATGACGAAGGCGGAATTGTGCCGGCGGCCGTCCCCGCGGTGCTCCATGCCGACGACCACCGTGATGCGGTGCTCGCGCGCGGCCGCCTGAAGGCGTTCGAGCGCCGTTTCCGCGATCGCCCGCGCCGGGAACGCGACGAGGTCCGCGTTTTTCGCGGGCCTGGCCGATCATCGCTCTCCATCGCCGCAACGTCGTCGGTGACTTGGGCGGCGGCGAGCGTGATGTCCGTTTCCGCCGACATCAGCGGCGTCAGAGGCGGCGCGTCCACCGTCCTGGCCGCTTTGCAGCTTCACGCCCGCCTCCCAGAACTGGCGCAAGGCCGGATGCGCCGCGCGGGCCAGGGCCGTGGCGCGTGTCGCCTGGCTGAGATCCAGGTCGGCAACCACGATGGTCTCCACGTCGTCGCGCGCCGCCGCGGCGATCCGGCCGTCCGGCGCGATGATGGCGCTGTGCCCGTGGCGCAGTTCGCGCGGGGCGGCGGGATCGTCGGACACGCCGGACACCTTGTTGCCCGTATTGGCAAAGACGACCCAGACGTTGTTGCGCAGCGCCCGCGGAACATACCAGTACCACCCGAACGGCGCGACCCATTCGCTGGCGAAGTTGCACGACAGCTCGAAGCTGATCTGCGCGCCCTGCTGAATGGGGATCTCCTCGACGCCGCGCAGCCAGCGGTCGGCGCAGATCATCGCGCTGCACGGGATGCCATCGATGTGGAACACGCCCGGCATCGCGGCGTGATGGTTGTCGTAGAGCTTCTCGTAGCGAAATACCTCGCGACCGTCGGGACCGATGACGCGCATCCAGTTGGCGTCCCTCTTCAGCTTCGGCGAGTACGTGGATCCGCCGAACACGACGAACAACTTCTCTTCGCGGGCCGCCTGTTGAATGGCGGACACGGCCTGCTCAACCCCCGCTGTCTGGTCCCCGTCAATACCCCGCAACGCGCCTTCCGGGAAAACCGCCACGCACGCCCCGCGCGATAGCGCATTGGAAATGCCGGCCACGATGCGATCGCGATTGTCGGCGATTGTCCGCCCCAGCGCCATTTGAACGATGCCGACCCGGAGCGTGGCTGGAGCCGAACCTGATTTGAAGCCGGGGCTGCCCGGTCGAACTGGAGTTGGCTGGTATCACGACGACTTGTGAGGAGGAGGACCTGGGGCAAACCAGGCACAAGCACCAAAAGAGCAGAACGATCGGAATATCGAAAAAGCGCGCATCGGCACCTGGCGGATGTCATGGTTCTCCTGTAGAGGAGAATCACGATGGAGTCGAGTTCGTTCTGGGGAGTCGCGTTGGAACGGAGCCCCTCCAAAACTGTCGTCAGGCGCTCCGCCGTCTGCTTCAATCCAATCATCGTGAAGACAATACCGGCGGCGAATCAGAAACTTTTCCCCGAAACAACGAGGTTCCGGTGTCTAAGTCCTTTTGTCGGGTTGGTGCTCTTGATGCTCATTGGATTCGTGAGCGTATCGACCGCTGCCACCGGGCCGATCCTCATTGCCACAGACTATCCTCATTCCTTTCAATACCAGAGCGGGGAGCGTTTCTTTCCGATGGGGGACACAGCTTATTTCTTAATCCGCGCCGACCAACGTGATCGCGCGCTTCATCGATTCCCGGCGCGCCCACAAATTTAACTTCATCCGCATGATGACCATGGCGCGCGGGCATTGGCCTTTCGGCGGCACGCCGCGAAAACCCGACTACACCGTGATCAACGAGACCGCAATGCAGAAGCTGGACTGGGTGTTTGACTATGCCGGCAGCCGAGGCATGAACATCGAATTGATCCTCTTTGGTTATGAGGTCGAGCAAGGGGAAGGGCTTTGGGCCACGTGAGAGCATCAGAACTTCTGGATCGACACGCTGGTCAACCGCTAGCAAGACCGGCCGAACCTGTTCATGTGGACCGTGGCCAACGAATTTGAGCGCTATCCGGACGGCAGTTACAGCTACAGTGCGGGCGACGTGGAGTGGGTCAAAGCGGTGGCGGCTCGAATTCGCCGCATGGACACCGTCGCATCCTATCGGGGCGCATCCATCGGTGTGGATTACCACGGATGATCCTTTCCAGAAGTATGGCAGATTTTACCCAGCGGCGTCCGCAAGTGGTGTGGCCGCTGTGGGAAAACAGCCTCATCAATCTGAATGTCACCCAAAACAACGAGGGCGTTCAGCCGCGCACCTGGGGCAACTTTACCCCAACCCAAGAGGCCTGACTTATTACTCCACCAACTGGCAAGGGGCTGACTACCCGGCAAATTGGACGACGAACGGGTGGGACTTTGAAGCCGCGGGAATGGAAGACTGCATCGCCGAAGATTGGGCGCAGGGCAAACCGGTTCTGAACACAGAATTCGGCTATCAATATGAGCCGGTGGCAGAACAGCTATGGCGCCAGGACACGCCAATTCAATAAGCCTTCGACCGTGAGAAAGAAGGCGTGGAAAATCGTGACTGCGGGGGCCTATTTTGCCGCCGGCTACCGGAATGTGGCTGTGAGTTATAATTTCACCGTCAAGACGTGGATAACTTCCGTCCGGAACAGCTGGAAATACTGTACGACTTCTTCACCACCAGAACGGAGTATTGGAAAATGGCGCCGCATCTGGAATTGGTGGCTTCGCACAACGCGTTGCTGGCGCTGCCGGGAACGGAATATGTCGCCTATTTTCCGCGCGGCGGGACAAACAGCATCAGCTTGGCGGCGGCAAGTACTCGGTCGAGTGGCTGCGCGCCGAAACGGGCCAATATCACGCGATGCCGGCCATCACGGTCGCGAGGGCAGAAGCGAGTTTGTTCCGCCCAACAATCCCGGCGCCGATTGGGTGTTGCATTTGCGGCGGAACGACGCTTTAGTTCGAGCGCCTTAATTGGGCGAGGCGCCTTCAATCATTTGGTTTCGTCAAGTGCTTCGTAAAGAATTTCACTGCCGCCTTCAACGTTTCTTGCGCATACTGGTTTGAGCCATCGCCGGTGAATCCGTGCCCCGCTCCTTCGAGCTTCAGCAAAGTCGCCTGGCCACCTGCCCCCAGCAGTTTCTCGTAAAAACCCCGGGAACAACCAATGACAGGATGCTCTTAATGATCAATTTCATTGCGCGCTGCCTTTGATGATATAAGCGCCGGGGCCTGATGGCAGCGTGAAACGTTTCCCGGCGGCCAACGTCAGGTTGGTAAACACCGTGCCGGTGAGCGGATTGAAGACTTGGCATCGCACCGGGCGCCGGGCCTCAAAGGTTACTCCGCCATCAAGGATTCCCATGGGCAAACACACGAACTCGCTGCCCTTGCCGCTGCCAACATTTCGGACGCAGCCGTCGGCTGCTTCACGCACGTCCGGCCAGTACCGATTCGGCGTTCCCTTGCAGAACACGGTGAGTGGCGCATGCGGCTCAATCCCGTCATTGCGGGTCCAGCTTGCCAGATCCGGAGGCAGGATCTCGCGGAGATGACCAAACGCGTCGATGCCGGGTGTCTCTTCAAAGCGCATTGGCTTCCCGGAAGGTGGACAACACTTCTCATACCCATAAATGCCCGTGCGGGAATGAAACACGTATCCGGGCAGGTTTGCCAGTACGCAAAGACCGCGGCGCAGCAGAGCTTGACGGGATCGCTCTCGGCCGCCACCGAGGAGCCGGGGCCGATGGGCTCGTGCTCATGACGGGAGGCACCCCGGGGAGTTTGCCGGCGTGATACGCGTCGCGCACCGGCAGCCAGCCGCCTTCAGGTCCGCGCGTCGCGGCTGAAATGAACTGTGGCCAGGCTGGCGGCGCTGCCCTGGTACAGCGAGGTGATCCCCTCATTCGAGGTGTCATCGGGAGAAGTGATCGCCACCAGCACTGGCGTGCGCTCGGCCAGGTATTTGGTATACGCGCGCAGCTCCTGAATGCCCTGAGTACCGGGAAAACCGTTCTGCCAAGCCTCGTTGGCGACCTCCAGGTGCATCAGGTGGCCTTCGCGGCCCGCCAGGTTGGCGAGTATGCCGTCGAGGTGGACCCGGCGCAGTGACCTGTCGGGCATCACGTGTTGGGCATCGGCAAAGATGGTGACCTCCACGCGCAGCCCATGCTGGCCAGCCAGGTCGATCAGGTCACGAAAGTGCTGCCAGTAATCCGGCCAGCCCGGCACCACGCGCCCCAGGCGATTCGTGAACGTGACGGGCGCAATTTCCAACCCGTCCCAGCTCACCATGCTGAGCGTGCGTACGTAATTGAAGCCTTTGGATGCCAAAAGCGCCAGGTTCTGGCTCAGGCGGGCGCGATCATACTTGGCATCGTGTAACGCCTGGAAATACGAGGCGCCCAGCCCGAGGAACGGCCCGCCGTCATCGCACAGGGAATGGTCCTGCAGACGAACGAGATTAGCCGGGGCCGATGGCCTCAGCATTGCCTGCATTTCCGCAATGTTTTGCTGCATCGTTTTCCGGGCATCTTCAAACAGGCTTGGAAACGTTTTGGCCATGCGCTGCTGCAGGTCTTCGACAGAGGCGGCGAACGTCTGTGCCGCTGCTTTGCTCGATTCCAATTTGTCTTTGAACTGGGCCAACACCTCGCTATAGGCCGGGCGATAGCCGGTGTCGGAGGGCTGGGCGAGAATGCCACCCGGGTACAGCTCGACCAGGTCTTTGAGGGTTTGGCGTTGCTCGTCTGTTTTGCCCCAGCGCAGCAAAGCCCGGCCGATGGATCGGCCTGGGTCATAGCCGGCCGGGTCCCAGGCGAAATCGGCACAGGTCAGCAGCGGGATGCGATTGATCTGGTTCTGAGGGCAGAGCGGGTTGCTCATATAGCCGTCCGCAACGTCCGCCAACTCGGCCTCGCGGCCGGTGATGGGTCCAAGGTGCAGCGTGGGGGAGGCGTCGTTGACCGGGTAGTTTTCCCAAATTATCAAACGGTGCCGTACCACCGCCTTGTAGGACCTTGCCGCCCGGGCGGTCATCCGCGCTGGCGCCACTTGGTCGCCGGTCCAGAAAACGTAAACCTCAGGGTGCATTTCCCGAGCCAGGGCTTCCAAATATTCGCGGTCCTCCTTCCTGGACCCATCTCCCCAGTACGGAACAGGGCAGAAGATCATCTGCACGTCCTTATCTTTGCTCCGGAGCCGCTCGAAAATTGTGTTCACCAAGCGCGCGTGGGCCAGACCCCCCGCCGCCGGCCCCCGCTCGCCCCAACTGACGTCATCCAGTGAAATGCTGAACCATTTTACGCCTTGCTCCTGGGCCCAGGCGTAGTGACGGTAATAGGTGTCAATGTCCTCCGGTTTGCTGGGATCCAACGGACGCGGCGATGCCAGTTGCGGGTGGACCGCAAAACAGAAATTAATGTGGTGGCGCTCGCATTCGCGGAGATTGAGGTAATCCTGCCTGCGTTTTTTGGATGTGGGGCCCATATCCCGAGCGTAGCGCAGGGTTCCGACATGTGGACGCCCTGGGGAGAACGGTGGAGGGGTGACCGCCCGGGACGAAGGCCCCACAGGCGCCCCCAGCTTTTCCCCCACCCGGCTCACAGGGTCCTTGTCCGGTTCCTGATGATTCGGGACAGGTCCTGGACCTGGCGGTAGACGGGCTCCCGGTCGCGCATGTTCTTGTCGATCTTGTTGATCCCGTGGAGGGCCGTCGTGTGGTCTCGCTCGAACAGCTCCCCGATCTTCGGCAGGGTCATCCCCGTCGTCTCCCGAATCAGGTACATGGCCACGTGCCGCGCGTTCGTGAGGGGCCTGGAACGGCTCTTGGAAACGAGGTCGGCCACCGAGAGCCCGTAATACCGTGCGGTCTCGTCCAGGATCACCTGCGGCGGGATCTCCGCTTCGGCCTGGGGGAGCAGGTCCTCGAGCGCGTGCTCCACCAGCTCCTGTGACATCGGCTGGCCGGTCAGATCGCTCCACGCCACTACACGGACCAACGCCCCCTCGAGCTCCCGGATGTTCTGGTCGAACTTGGAGGCCACGAACTCGATGACGTCGTCGGGGAGGTGGACCGATTCCCGCTGGGCCCTCAGTTGCAGGATGGCGATCCGCGTCTCCAGGTCGGGGGGTTGGACGTCCACACACAGGCCCAGGCGGAACCGGCTCTGCAGCCGCTCCTCCATCCCGAGCTCCTGCGGCGGCCGGTCGGAGGCGATCACGATCTGCCGCTCCTTCTCGTGGAGCGCGTTGAACGTGTGGAAGAACTCGGTCTGGGTCTCCTCCCGCTTGGCCAGGAACTGGATGTCGTCGACCAGCAGGACGTCGATGTCCCGGTACCGTGCGGCGAACTGGTAGCCCTGGCGTTCCCGCACCGCCTTGATGAACTCGGCCATGAAGCTCTCCGACGTCACGTACTTCACCCGGAGCCTGGGGGCCAGGCGGTGCATGTGGTGGGCGATGGCCACGAGCAGGTGGGTCTTTCCCAGGCCCACTCCCCCGTAGATGAACAGCGGGTTGTAGGCCTTCGACGGCGGGGCCTCGGCCACGGCCATCGCGGCGGCATGGGCGAACCGGTTGCTGGGGCCGGCCACGAAGGTCTCGAACGTGAAGTTGGGGAACGGGAGCCCCCGCGCACTCCGTTCGGGCTCGGTCGGGGACTCGCGCGGCGGAGCCGGTGCCTGGGAGATCGGTACCCGCTCCGGCTCCCGCTCCGCCCCGAGCTGCACTCGCACCGGCTGCCCCACGAAATCGGTGGCCGCACCCTGGATCAGGTCCAGGTAATGCTTGGCCAGCCAGTCTCGGACGTAGTCGGAGGGTGCCATGACCTCGAGCACGCCATCGTGGAGGCTCGTCGCCCGCACGCCCACGAACCACATGGAGAACGAGCTCTCCGGCAGCTGATCCTGCGCCCGCTCGACCACGCGGGCCCAGGTTCGCTCTGCGGCTTCTTCGAAGGACGTTACCGACATACCTAATCCACAGAGCCTTTCCCCAACTGTGGAAACCGTGGGGGAAGGCGAGCGGTTCGCGCCTGGGACCCGGCGAGATGGCCGCTGGTGAAGCGCCGCGGACTATAGCACCGGCCTTTTCCACAAGACCCGTTCGACGGAGCCTTTTGACGCACTTTCTCGGAGAAGACCGCCTTTGTTCGGCGGCGGCGGCTCCCGTATACTTCGCGCGGCCGGCCCACTGCCGGGATCCTCCACCGAAGAGGCACCGACCCATGTCCAAACGAACCTTCCAACCCAACAACCGCCGGCGCAACAAGACCCACGGGTTCCGCCTCCGGATGCGGACCCGAGCGGGTCGCGCCATCCTGGCCAGGCGCAGGGCCAAGGGGCGGGCCCGGCTCTCCGCATAGGCGGGGCCACGCGCGATTCAGTAGTCGGCAAGGTCCTGTCCTCCGGCAAACCGTCGAAGGGAGCCCGGATGGTAGTGTTGGTCGCGCCCGGGTCGGGAAAGACGGCGTTCGTTGCCGGCCGGCGGGTCGGTGGGGCGGTCCCTCGGAACCGGGCCCGCCGCATCCTGAAGGCCGCGTGGCGAGAGGTCGAGCCGCGGGTTCGGGACGGATACGACATCGCGTTCGTGGCCCGGGGAGCCATCCGCCGGAGCAAGACACAGGACCTGGTGGCCGAGATGGAGGAGTTGCTGACCCGCGCGGGCGTGATGGGGGCGTGACGACCATCCGCCGGCTGCTGTGGATGGCCGGGACACCGGTCCGCGGGGCCATGCTGGCCCTGATCCGGCTGTACCAGCTGACCCTGTCGGCGTGGCTGGGCGGGCAGTGCCGCTTCTTCCCCTCGTGCTCCCACTATGCCCAGGAGGCCATCCGGCTCCACGGAGCGCTCCGGGGGTCGGCCCTGGCCACGTGGCGGCTCCTTCGGTGCGGGCCGTTCTCCCGCGGGGGGTTCGACCCGGTCCCGGCACCGCGATCTGGAAACCTGCCGTATGAGGGTGTCATACACCACGACGGACGGATGCGCGGGGTGGATCCGTGATCGGCGCCGTTCCCTGGTCCCCTGCCTTCCAGGCGCTCTTGGACGGCCTGGGGTGGCTCATCGCCAAGATCTACGACACCATCCCCAACTACGGGGTGACCATCATCGTGCTCACCGTGCTGATCCGGCTGGTGCTTCTCCCCCTGGGGATCAAGCAGATCCGGTCGATGCAGCACATGCAGCTGGTGCAGCCCAAGGTCAAGGCCCTTCAGCAGAAGTACAAGGGCAACAAGCAGAAGCAGCAGGAAGAGGTCATGAAGCTGTACCGGGAGTACGGGGTCAACCCGTTCTCCGGCTGCTGGCCGGTGCTCCTACAGTTCCCCATCCTGATCGCGATGTACTCGGTCCTGAGGTATCCCCAGCACCCCATCCACATCCCTGAAGGGACCAAGCTGCATGCCGAATCATCACCGCGCAGATACCGCCGGTGTCCGGCCTGAGTGACTGCGTGGGGGGTCAGCAAGACGTCTGCCAGGCGACCACCGAGCCCGGCCCGTCCGGCGGTACCAGCTTCCTGGGGATGAACCTCCTGTGCTCAGCCAGGGAGGCAGGCAACCCGAATGCCACCCTGGTGGACAATCACAAGATCGACGGTAAGCAGATCGTCTACCCGGTCGATTGCGGGAGCGGAGCCGCCACCAGGGTCCCGTACTACGCGTTCGTGATCCTGATGTTCGGCACCACGTACTTCCAACAGCGCCAGATGCAGAAGGCCAGTCCCCCGGGGGCGTCGTCCTCGCAGCAGCAGGCCCTGCTCCGGATCATGCCCATCATGTTCGGGGTCTTCGGGTTCTTCTTCCCCGCCGGGCTGGTCGTGTACTGGACGACGTCGAACCTGTGGCAGATCGGCCAGCAGTACTTCATGCTCAGGACCCGGCCTTCCGCCGAGGACCTGGCGGCAAAGGCCGATGGCAAGAAGGACAAGAAGGGCTTCATGGCGTCCCTGATGGACCGGATGTCGGATGAGCGCCAGCGCCGGGAGGGACCGACGAGCAAGTCAACCGGGGGTTCCAAGGCAGACCCGGCGCCCCGGCCCTCGCCACCACCCAAGAAGCCCGGCTCGGGAGGCAACGGTGGAAGAAGTCGAAAGAAGCGCCCCAAGCGTTGAGGAGGCCATCGAGGCCGCCCTGGCGGAGCTCGGCGCCACGGAGCAGGAAGTGACGGTGCAGATCCTCCAGGAGCCCCGAAGCGGTTTCCTGGGGGTCGGTGGCCAGGAGGCGGTGGTTCGGGTCCGGGTCCGGGCCAGGCGAGAGGAAGCCTCGGAGGAGGATCTCGAGGAGCAGGCCGAGATCGCGGCCGATTTCGTCGAGGGGCTGCTCTCGCGCATGGGCCTCGTCGCGGACGTCGAACAGGGAGTGGACGACGGGACCATGTATCTCAACGTCGTGGGAGGGGAGTCCGAGTCCCAGGACGAGGAGGACGAGGACGGGGAGGACATGGGGCTCCTGATCGGGCGTCACGGCCAGACACTGGAGGCGGTCCAGGAGCTGACCCGGGTTGTGGTGAGCCACCGGACGGGGCTCCGGTGCCGGGTCATCGTGGACGTGGAGGACTACAAGAAGCGCCAGCGGGTCCGGCTGGTCTCCAAGGCCAGGGAGGTCGCCAAGCGGGTGGCCAAGACCGGCCGGGAAGAGGTCCTGGACCCCATGAACCCGTACGAGCGGAAAGTGGTCCACGACGCGGTGGCCGAGGTCTCCGGGGTCGAGAGCTCAAGCCGCGGTGAAGAGCCCGATCGCCGAGTCGTGATCCGGCCACGGGGCTGAGACAGGGACCTAAGGGTCGCGTTTCACGTGAAACATCCCGGGGAGCCCCGCCCCACCCAGGACGCCACCGCCTTGATCGAATCGGCAGCAAGGCTGCCCGTCCACCTCGAACCGGAACAGGCCGAAGCCCTCCTGTCTTTTGAGCGGCTGCTCCTGGACCGGGCGGTCCCGCTGGGGCTGGTATCCCGAGGGGACGCACCTACGGTCAGGGAGCGCCACATCCTCGACTCGCTGCGGGCCGTACTGGCCCTCGAGTCGTCTGACGTTGACGCGTACGACCTGGGGTCGGGGAGCGGGCTTCCCGGGATCGTCGTGGCCATCGCCATGCCGTCCTTGCGCGTCGGCCTGGTGGAGGCTCGGAGCCGCCGAGCGGGCTTCCTGGAACTCGCCGTCGAGCGGCTGGAGCTCCCGAATGTCGCCGTTCTGGCCAAGCCCGCGGACCAGCTGGAAGTGGCCGTGGACGTCTGCTTCGCCCGGGCCCTGGCCCCGCTCCCAGAGGCCTGGAAGCTCGCTCGCCACCTTCTGCGGCCGGGAGGAAGGCTGGTGTATTTCGCCGGTGAGGGGTTCCGCAGACCCGACCCGATGCCGCCGGACGCCTCCTCGTTCCGCCTACTGCAGGCACCCGTACTTGCAAGCTCCGGGCCGCTCGCTATCATGACGCGGCAGTGACCGTCCGCGGCACCCCCACGTCCGACGGAAAGAGGGCCAGACGGGCGGGTGGGCGCCGCTACCGGCCCGCGAAGCTCGGTCAGGACCCAGGATCTGCCCTCCGAAAGACGAGCCGTGACAGTGAATCGACCCTCTGATCCAACCGAAGCCGAGCAGCCCGGTAAGCGCCGCACCAGGATCATCGCCGTGGCAAACCAGAAGGGCGGCGTGGGCAAGAGCACGACCGCCGTGAGCGTGGGTGCCGCGCTGGCCGAGATGGGTCAGCGAGTGCTGGTCGTGGACCTCGACCCACAGGGCAACGCCTCCACCGGCCTTGGCATCCGCCATGACGCTCGAAAGGTAACCGTCTACGACGTCTTGGCCAACGATGCCCCCATCATGGACGCGGTGGTCCAGACCCCCTGCCGAACCTTTTTGCCATCACCTCGACCATCGACCTGGCGGGGGCGGAGATCGAGCTCGTCAGTCAGTTCTCAAGGGAGCTGAAGCTTCGAAAGGCCATGGAGCCGCTTCACCAAGCAGGCTTCGACTTCGTGTTCCTGGACTGCCCGCCCTCCCTGGGACTGCTCACCGTGAACGCGATGGCGGCCGCCCAGGAGCTGATCGTCCCCATCCAGTGCGAGTACTACGCGCTCGAAGGGCTGGGTCAGTTGATCAAGAACGTCCGGCTGGTACAGCAGAACGTGAATCCGGCACTGCGGCTCAGCGGGATCGTGATGACCATGTTCGACCCTCGAACGAAGCTCTCCGAGCAGGTCGTGGAGGAGGTCAGGAGGTACTTTGGCGACCGGGTGTACGACACCATCATACCGAGGACGGTTCGGCTGTCCGAGGCGCCCGGGTTCGGGCAGCCCATCACGGCCTACGATCCTCGGTCCCGGGGGGCCAAGCGGTATCGGGAATTGGCGAGCGAGGTGTTCCAGAAGAAGCCGGCCGATGAGCCCATCCCGGTCATTGACAGCCTCCCCTCGGTGGTCCTCCCCCCGCAGGAGCCCATCCCCATGACCGCGCCCCGACCTCTCCGGGCCGAGCCAGCCGGAAGGGCGAAGGGAGGCGGCGGCCAACCGGAGGGCGAGAGCCAGGGCAGGCAGCTGAAGGTGGTGGGGGGGTCAGCCGGCGGTGGAACCGGGACCCAGGCGCGCTCGCCTGGACCTCGCGGGCAGGCGGCCACGGCGGTCGAGGCAACCGCAGCTGGAGGTCGAGCGTCCGCGGTCAAGAAGCCTGCGCCTGCCGCGAAACCTGAAGTGAAGGTTGAGCCCGAGCTTCCCCAGGACGTCGAGTCCTCTCCGGGGGATGAGGACCAGAAGCGTCGTTGGAGCCTGTTCCGAAGGGGAGGAAAGGAATGAAGCGAGGGGGGCTGGGGCGGGGGTTGTCGGCGCTGATCCCGGGCGCGGTCGAGGAGGGGGCGGGGTTGTTGGAGATCCCCGTGGGGGCCATCGGCCCCAATCCCCGGCAGCCCAGGACGACCTTCCAGGACGAGTCGCTCGAGGCCCTGGCCATGTCCATCAGGGAGGTTGGGGTCCTCCAGCCCATCGTGGTTCGACGGGGAGACACCGGGTTCGAGCTCATCGCGGGAGAGCGCCGCCTTCGGGCCGCCAAGGCGGCGGGCCTGGCCACCATCCCCGCCGTCGTCCGTGAGAGCGACGACACGGAGTCGCTCCGGGAAGCGCTCATCGAGAACATCCACCGGGAGGACCTGAACCCGATCGAGCTGGCCGAGGCGTTCCGGGAGCTGCTCGAGGAGCTCGAGCTGAAGCAGGAGACGCTGGCCGAGCGGCTCGGGGTGTCCCGCTCGCACGTGGCGAACACCATCCGCCTGCTGGGACTCCCGGCCGACGTCCAGCAGCTCCTGGCCCAACGCAGGATCCAGGCCGGCCACGGCCGGGCCCTCTTGGCCCTGGGGGACGGCGAGGCTCAGCGGTCCCTCGCGCTTCGAGCCGCGGCGGAAGACCTCTCGGTTCGCGAGGTGGAGGAGGTCGTGCGCAGGTTCGTCGATCAACCGAGCGCGGAGGCCACGCCGGTTCACGCGACGCCTCGCCAGGAGGCCATCTCACTCGCCGAGGTGGAGGAGATCCTGTCGGAGCAGCTCGCCACCCGGGTCTCAATCCAGATGGGAAGGAAGCGGGGGCGGATCGTCATCGAGTTCGGGTCCGCCGACGACCTCGAGCGGATCGTCTCGGAGATCATCGGCTCGGGGCCGGGTCTGGCGCCGAGCGACTAGCCCTTCGCCTCCTCGGCAGGGGCGGTCCGCAACAGGGCCAGCTGGAGGATCCTGTCGCACAGATCGGGAAAGGCCAGGCCTGCCGACTGCGCCGCCATCGGCATGAGGCTCGTGTCCGTCATCCCCGGCGAGGTGTTGACGTCGACGATCCACGAGACCCCTCGGGCATCGACCATGATGTCCGCCCGTCCGACGTCCCGAAGGCCGAGCGTGCCGAACGCCCGGGCGGCCTCCCGGTGGCAGGCCGCGGTCACCTCTGGGGCGAGACGGGCGGGGGCGTAGTACTCGGTCGCCCCCGGCGTATACCTCGCGGCGTAGTCGAACACGCCGGACTTGGGGACCACCTCGACGAGGGGGAGTGGTTCGTCAGAGGACCCGACCATGGCCGCCGCGACCTCGGTCCCGTCGATCCTGCGCTCGACCACCACGGCCTTGGCGAACGCGAGCGCGCTCATGACGGCATGGGGGAGGTCGGCCTCGCGCTCCACGAACGAGATGCCCATGGCGGACCCGGCCCTCGACGGCTTCACCACGACAGGGAGGCCGACCCGCTCGGCCACCTGGTGGAGGATGGGCCCCGCCGCCAGGTCCCGGAGCGCCGCCGCCTGCACGGTCACCCACGGTGGGGTGGACACGCCGGCCGCGTGCATGGCCTCCTTCGCCAGGACCTTGTCGAACGCGACCTGGCAAGGGAAGCGGAGGGGTGCCCGTGTACGGCACGCCCAGGAGCTCGAGCAGCCGTTGGACCGTCCCGTCCTCGCCGTCTCTCCCGTGCAGGGCCACGTAGCACGCCGAGACCCTTGCAGCGGAGAGGGTTTCGACGAACGGCTCTTCGCCCGGGTCCAGGACGAAGGCGTCGTAGCCCTTCGACTGCAACGCGGTCATCACCCGGTGTCCCGAGCGGAGCGACACCTCTCGCTCCGGCGAGTGGCCGCCGGCCAGGACGGCGATCCGCTCCCTCATCCCGACAGCGACCGGTACAGCTCCTGCTCGTCGGCCAGGAGCAGTCCGAGCCGCCGCACCCCCTCGGCGATGTCGTCCTCCGTCGGATAGCAGAACGCCAGGCGCATCTTGTCCCGTCCTCTCCCGTCGGGATAGAAGGCCGTCCCGGGCACGTAGGCCACCCGCCGCTCCACCGCAGCCGCCAGCATGGCCTGGGTGTCGAGGTAGCCGGGGAGCGTGACCCACACGTAGAACCCGCCGGCCGGGTGGGTCCACGACGCCTCGGCCGGGAAGTGCTCCACGAGGGCGGCGATCATGCCGTCACGGCGCCTTCGGTAGATGTCGACCAGGCGCCCGAGGTTGGCGCGCCACCGCTCGCCGGAGAGGTACCGCTCCGTCACCAGCATGGTGAACGAGCTGCCGCACAGGTCGGCCGCCTCCTTGGCCAGGATGAGACGCTGGAGGAGGCCGGGCTCGGCCAGTGCCCACCCCACGCGCACGCCGGGCGAGAACACCTTCGACACGGTCCCGACGTAGATGACGTTGTGCGGATCCATCGACCGAAGTGTCGGTTCGCCGTCGCCCTCGAAACGAAGCAGGCCGTACGGGTTGTCCTCCACGATCGGGATCCGGGCCTCGCGGCACAGAGCGACCAGCTGCTCCCGGCGCGAGTGCGACATCGTCACGCCGGCCGGGTTGTGGAAGTTGGGGACCGTGTAGACGAACTTCGGACGGGCCCCCTTCACCAGCGCGTCCTCGAGGTGCTCGACGATCATGCCGTCGTCGTCGAGCTCGACCTGCAGGAAGCGGGGTTCGTAGGCGCTGAACGCGGAGAGCGCGCCGACGTACGCGGGCGCCTCCACCACGATCTCGTCTCCGGGGTCGATGAGGACCTTGGCGATCAGGTCGAGGGCCTGCTGCGCGCCGGTGGTCACGACCATGTCCTCGGGATCGGCCTCGGTGCCCTCCTCGGCCATCAACATGGCCAGACGCTCCCGGAGGGCGGGCGTGCCCTGGCCGGCGCCGTACTGGAGGGCGGCGTCCGCCCGTTCGGCCAGCACGGACTTCACGACCTCCAGCACGTCCTCGGTGGATAGCGCCCGCACGTAGGGCATCCCTCCCGCCAAGCGAGATCACCTCGGGCCGGGAGGCCACGGCGAACAGGGCCCGGACCTCCGACGCCGACATCCCCGAGGTGCGACGGGCGTAGAGATCGACGTAGGGGTCGACGTTGAACTCGGCCATGGGCCGCCCATGGTAACAACGGCCCAGGCCGCGGTGGGGGAACGATGGGCGTCGAAAGAGCGTCAGCGGGCCACGTTGGGGAACACGTCGCGGGCCAGGAGCTCCAGGGTGTCCACGTCGTCGAAGAGCAGGTGATTCAGGAAGATGCGCTGGACGCCCGCCGCCGCGTACTCCGACAGCCGTTCCGCGGCCCGGTCGGGGGTGCCGACGATGCAATCGTTCTCGATGTCCGCGAGGAAGTCGTCGAACGAACCGGCATCTGGGTCGAGCCGGCGAGCCCGCTCGACCCGTTCCCGGAACGAGGTCTCGTCGGCTCCGACGCAGACCCAGGTCATGAGCGACGTCGTCACGGTGTCCTGATCTCGGCCCGCGGCATCGACGGCCTCCCGCACCCGGGCGTACCGGTCTCCGACCTCCTTCGGTGTTCCCCCGTGCGTGTTGAACTCATCGGCCCATCTCGCCACGAGGCGCGAGATCCGAGGCCCGCCCTTGCCGCCCACGATGATCGGCGGGTGCGGGCGCTGCACGCCCTTCGGCACGAACCGGCAGTCCTGCAGCGTGTAGTGCTTTCCTCGGAACGAGAAGACCTCCTCGGACAGGAGCCCGTGCACGATCTCCAGCTGCTCCTCCAGCATCTGCATCCGCTCGTTGGTGGGAGGGAAGGGGATCCCGTGGGTGCGGTGCTCTTCCTCCCACCAGCCGGCTCCCATGCCGATCTCCACGCGCCCGCCCGAGATGTGGTCGACGGTCATGGCCACCTTGGCCAGAACGGTCGGAAGGCGAAACGTCACCGGCGAGACCAGCGTGCCGAGGCGGAGGCGCTCGGTCCGGGCGGCCAGCGCGGAAAGCACCGTCCAGGCATCGGAGGAACCCCGTCCCGCCGCTCCCATCACCGAGAAGTAGTGGTCGGAGGTGAACAGGCCCTCGAACCCAAGCCGCTCACAGGCTTCGGACAGGGCCAGCCACTGCTCCCAGGTGATCCCTTCCTGGCCCTCGACCATCAGGCAGAAACGCATGGCCTACAATCGTCCCACGAACGCTCCTTCCTCCGACGAAGTGGCACGAGCCGCGAGGGCCGCGGTCCTGGGAGTCCTCCTCGGGCTGGCCATGGCGGTGCTCGCCGGCACCCGCGACGACCGACGTTGAACGGGAGCCATCGATGAGCCGGAGCGTCGTCGACGTCGATCTGGACAACTTCCACCTGGTGCCGAAGGCCTGCTTGCTCAGCGTGTTCTGGGAGCTCGACCGGATCGATCCCGACGTGGATCCCAGGTTCGAGAAGGAGGAGTGGTTCTCCTCCACGCTGCTCGAATGGGGGCGATGCGGGAAGCTCGTCGTGGAGGACGGCGAGGCCCTCGCGTTCGCCGAGTACGCGCCGTCCACGCTCTTCCCTCGCCTGGCGCGGTTCCGGGCCGCCGGTGCGGCCTCGGTCGACGCCTGCTACCTCGCGTACTGCTTCGTGGACGAGCGACATCGGGGCCGAAGCCTGGGGTCGGAGCTGGTGCACGAGGTGGCTCGCGACCTGGTGGACCGGGGGTACCGGGCGGTGGAGGCCGTGGGCGACCGGGCCTTCGACGGGAGCTGGGTGCTGCCGACGGCGTTCCTGGGAGCGAACGGCTTCGCGGTCGTGCAGGACGACGACCGGTACCCGTTGATGCGACTTGACCTGCACACCTCGGCCGAGCCACGCCGTCAACTTGCCCGAGCCGCCGCCGGGCAGGACGCCTCGGACTAACCGCCCGCCGAGCGCCGGCCGGCCGCGGACTCGACCGTCCCGAAGAATCGTTGGACGCCCGCCGCGATGGCCGCGGCCAGCCGGCGCCGGGAGACCGGGTTTGTGAGCAGGGCCTCCTCCTCGGGATTGGTGATGAAGCACGGTTCCACCTGGACGGCCGGCATCCTGGTCTCCCGGAGCATGGACACCGCCAGGCGATGCGTGCGACCGTCCATCAGCCCGGTCCGCGTGGTCAGCTCCTCCTGGATCACCTCGGCCAGGCGCTGCCCCGCCGGCGAGAAGGTCGCCTCGGTGCCGAAGTAGAAGCACGTGGCGCCCTCCGCGGTCGGCTCCCCGCCGTTCAGGTGGATCGAGATGCACACGGCGGCACCGAGCTCGTTGGCCGAGCGCGCGCGCTCGCTCGGCGATGGCGCACCGTCGCCGGTCCGCAGGATGGTGGGGTGCGCTCCGCGTGCGCCGAGCTCCTCGGCCAGATCCGCGGCGATGAGCATCGTCGCCTCCGACTCGGAGAGGCCGCTCGGTCCGACGTTGCCGAGGTCGTCGGGGCCATGGCCGGGATCGATGGCCACACAGGACCCGACGAGTGACTGCTCCTCCTCGATGCGACGGACGTCCTCGGCCTCGCGGACAACGGCCCGGCTGGGGCCCTCCACTGCCGGGCCGGAACCGTTCGATGGCCCCGATCGTGTCCGGGACCGACGATCCCGTCGGAGGTGCTGCCCACGTTGTGCTGGAACTCCGCAACGGCGCCGGCGGCGCTGGGGCCGAAGATGCCATCCTCGCGTCCCGCGTCGAACCCCAGCGCGTTCAGCCGCTTCTGGAGCTCGCGGACGTCGTCTCCCTGGAACGCCGCGACCGCAGGTACAGGACGCGGTCACCGAGCCGGTATCCGGCCTCCACCAGCTCCCCCCAGGTGTCCTCGCCGACCATGCCGTCGGAGGGGAGTCCCCGGCGTTGCTGGAAGGCCTTGACCGCCTCCTCGGTGGAGGCGCCGAACCGCACCTTCGAGCTCCTCGGGGTGGATGGGCAGGCCGAAGTCGAGCAGGCGGTGCTGGATGTCGCGGACGGCCTCGCCCCAGTCCCCTCGGTGGATGATGTTCACGGGCGGGAGTCTACGGGCGGGCGCGGCGACCCTGCGGAACCGGAGCGGCCGCTGCCGGCGGGCCTCCTACGCGGCGAGGTGCGGGCTCGATCTCTTCGGAGCAGGGCCTCCTTGCCGCGGGCTCCGACCATCCGGGCCTTCTCCTCGCCGTCCTTGAACAGCATGAGCGTGGGGATGCTCATCACGCCGTAGCGGCGGGTCACCTCGGGGTTCTCGTCGATGTTGAGCTTGGCCACGTCGGAGCGCCTCGCCCTTCTCCTGGCCGATCTCCTCGACCACCGGGGAGACCATGTGGCAGGGCACGCACCACTCGGCCCAGAAGTCCACCAGCACGGGCGTCGTCCGACTTCAGCACGCGTTCGTCGAAGTCCTGGTCCGTCACGTCACCGATCATCGCAAGCCCCGTCTTCCTTTCGTCTCTGTCGGGTCCATCCGTGGGCCCGACCCCTTCTGCAACGCGCCGGACCGAGGCCGGGATTCCTCTCCTCGGTGGAGCCTGGTGGGCCTTCGATCTCCAGGAAGCGCTCGGCGTCCATCGCCGCCTTGCACCCTTGCCCGGCCGCGGTCACCGCCTGACGGTACACGCGGTCGGTGACGTCGCCGGCGGCGAACACGCCGGGCGACGCTGGTCGCGGTGCTCGGCTCGTCGCACCACGATGTAGCCGCCGTCGGTGAGCTCGACCTGGCCCTGGAACAGCGACGTGTTCGGCGTGTGGCCGATGGCCACGAACACGCCGTCCGTGCGGTGCTCGGTTGGCTCGTCCGTCTTCACGTTCCGAAGGCGAACGCCCGTGACGCCGCCGTCGCCCTCGATCTCCTCGACCACGGAGTCCCAGATCACCGAGATCTTCGGATTGGCGAGGGCCCGGTCCTGCATGATCTTCGACGCCCGGAACTCGTCGCGCCGGTGCACGATCGTGATGTTCGAGGCGAACTTCGTGAGGAACGTGGCCTCCTCCATCGCCGTGTCGCCGCCGCCCACCACGACCAGCTCCTGGTCCCGGAAGAAGAACCCGTCGCAGGTCGCGCAGGCGGACACCCCGCGGCCCAGAAGCTTCTGCTCGCCCGGGACGCCGAGCCACTTGGCGGTCGCGCCGGTGGCGATGATCAGGGTCTCGGGCGCGCCACTCCTCGTCGCCCGGCCCACACCCCGAAGGGGCGCGCGGACAGGTCCACCCTCGTCGCCGTCTGGTGCAGCATCTCGGCGCCGAACCGGGCGGCCTGCTTCTCCATGGCGTCCATGAGCTCCGGGCCGAGGATGCCGCCGGGGAAGCCCGGGTAGTTCTCGACGTCGGTGGTCAGCATGAGCTGGCCACCGGCATCGACGCCCTTGAGGACGAGGGGCTGCAGGTCGGCCCGGGCGGCGTACAGGGCCGCCGTGTAGCCGGCCGGCCCCGATCCGAGGACGATCACATTGCGTTCGTCGGCCACGTTCCGACTCCATTCTCCCATAGGGGATAACCCGCTCCCTATTCCCCAGGCTCAGGGCCGGCTCAGGTCAGGCCGGCCCGGCGGACCTTGCCCGGAAGCCGTGCGGGGCAACCCATCCGGGACCAGGACGAGCTCCCGGGGGGCCTTGTGGCGGGGAAGCGATGATGGCCGCGTGGTCCCGAAGCTCCTCGAGCGAGGGCGGAGCGGCCGGGTCCGCGGCACCACGTACGCGACCACGCGCTGGCCCCACTCGGGGTCGGGCCGGCCCACGACCGCGACGTCGGCCACCCTGGGTGGTCTGGAGGGCGGCTTCCACCTCGGCCGGCCAGACCCTTTCTCCGCCGGTGTTGATCAGGTCGTCGAGGCGGACCGGCACCCGGAGCCTGCCGTCGGGGTCGAGCAGGCCGGCGTCGCAGGGCCGGAGCCAGCCGCCTCGGTGAAGGCCGCCGCGGTGCGCCTCCCCGTCGAACCGAGGTAACCGCGCATCAGCGTCGGGCCCCGGAGTTGGATGCCCGCGTCCCCGGATCGATCCGAACCTCGATTCCGGGGAGGGGCGGCCGTCATAGACGACGCCGCCGCAGCTCTCGGTCAGGCCGTACGTCTCGATGACCCGTGCGTCCGCGGCGCCGGCGCTCGCCCGCGAGTCCGGCGGACACGGCGGCCCGCCCACCAGGATGGCCCGGTAGTGCGAGAAGGTCGGTGCCGGCGTCGAGGAGGCGGACCAGCATCGGCGGGCACGAGCGAGACGAAGGCCGGCGTCCGGTTCGGCGGCGACGGCCTCCGGGTCGAAGCGCGGATGGACCGTGACCGGCGCGCCCAGCAGCACCGACCGGAGCAACACCAGGAGCCCTCCCACGTGGGCGAGGGGAGACAGCACAGCCACCGGTCGTGGGCGGGTGCCTCCAGGGCCAGGGCCGAGGAGGCCACCGCGGCGTCGATGGCGGCCGGTCGAACTGCACGAGCTTGGGGACCCCCCGGTTCCCGAGGTGTGGACGACAAGGGGCCACGCCGTCCGCCGCCGCCGGCCCGAGGCCAGGCGGTGCCACCCGTCGGGATCGTGCAGGACGGTGGGCGCCGCCCGGTCCATAAGGGCGCGAGCCTGGTGGGAGAGAGAGCCGATGGTCCACCGGGAACAGGGCCGCGCCCGGCGTCCCACACCTCCCCCACGATCCCGGCCCACTCCGGTCCCGGGGGAAGGGTCACGGCGACCACATCGGCCGCTCGCAGGTGCGGGGTCGCAGCGCTGGCGGCATGTGAGATAGGCTAGCCTGAACCGTTCGAGTGGACGCTCTAGGAGTGATCGGTCCGATGATGGAGTGGCGGCCGGCGGGGGAGTTCGAGGACATCCGGTACGAGACGGCCGAGGGCATCGCCAAGATCACGATCGACCGGCCCGGAGGTCCGAAACGCCTTCCGCCCCACGACCCTGTTCGAGCTCTCGGAGGCCTTCGACCGGGCCCGGGACGACCCCGAGATCGGCGTGATCGTGCTGACCGGCGAAGGGCCCGACGCGTTCTGCTCCGGCGGCGACCAGCGGGTCCGGGGGGACGACGGGTACCGGGACGAGAAGGGCATCGGGCGGCTGAACGTCCTGGACCTCCAGGTGCAGATCCGCCGCCTGCCCAAGCCGGTCATCGCCATGGTGGCCGGGTACGCGATCGGGGGTGGCCACGTCCTTCACCTCGTCTGCGACCTGTCGATCGCGGCGGACAACGCGAGGTTCGGGCAGACCGGACCCAAGGTCGGCTCGTTCGACGCCGGGTACGGGAGCGGCTTGCTGGCCCGCACCGTGGGACTGAAGCGGGCCAAGGAGATCTGGTTCCTGTGCGAGCAGTACGACGCGCAGACGGCGCTCGAGTGGGGCCTGGTGAACCGGGTGGTGCCGCTGGCGAAGCTGGAGGAGGAGACGATCGACGGTGTGCCGGCGGATCCTGTCGATGAGCCCGCTCGCGCTTCGGCTGATCAAGGCGGGGTTCAATGCCGACGCCGACGGACTGGCCGGCATCCAGCAGCTGGCCGGCGACGCCACGCTCCTCTATTACATGTCGGACGAGGCTCAGGAGGGGCGCGACGCGTACCTGGAGAAGCGCCCCCCGGACTTCGGCCGGTTCCCGAGGAGGCCGTGACCGTCCTCGCGGACTGGGTGAACGGGGCGCGTCCGCGGACCCTGGTGGCGAGCGTGGCGCCGGTCTGGTGGGGACGGCGGCCGCCGGCCGGGCGTCGCTGTGGCGGACCCTGGCCGCGCTGGTGGTCGGCCTGGGGCTCCAGATCGGCGTGAACTTCGCCAACGACTATCAGGACGGCATGCGCGGGGTGGACACCGACGAACGCCTGGGCCCGCCCCGCCTGACCTCGTCGGGCCTCGCGTCCCCCCGGGCGGTGCTCCTCGCGGCGCTCCTGTCGATCGCCGTCGCCGGGGTGGCGGGGCTGGCGCTCGCGGTGGCCACGACGCTGTGGCTGATCCCGATCGGCGCGGCGGCCATGCTTGCGCTGTGGCTGTACTCGGGCGGGCCCCGGCCGTACGCGGCGCTCGGGCTGGGCGAGGTCATGGTGTTCGCGTTCTTCGGGTTGATGGCCACGGCCGGGACGGCCTACGTGCAGGCCGGGCGGATTCCACGCGGCGGCATGGTGGTCGGCGGTGGCGATGGGGTTCCTGGCGGTCGCCATCCTGGAGGCCAACAACGTGCGGGACATCTCGACGGACCGGTCGGCAGGGAAGCGCACGCTCGCCGTTCGGCTGGGGGACCGGCGGGCCCGGGCCCTGTACCGCGCGCTCATCGTGGCGGCCTTCGTCACTGTCGTCCTGGGGGTGGCCGTCGGTATCGTCGATGCCGGATACGGCCTGTCGCAGTGGGCGCTGCTCGCCCTGGCCGCGTGGCCGCTGGCCATCCGTCCGGTGGAGATCGTGGGGAAGGCCGCAGGGCCGCGAGCTCATCCCGGTCCTGACCGGCACGGCGCAGCTCCAGCTGGCGTTCGCGGCGCTGCTCGCCCTTGGGCTGTGGCTCGCGGCGACCATGGCGTCATGACCGAGGGCGACGTCGCGCTGGCGTGCATGGGCGCGTTCGTCGACAGGCTGGTGTCGCGCGGGCTGGAGCACGCATGCGTGTCGCCGGGCTCGCGCTCGACCCCGCTCGCGGTCGCGCTGTCGCGTCAGCCACGCGTGACGGTGCACGTCCATCTCGACGAGCGTTCGTCGGCGTTCTTCGCGCTCGGCCTGGCGAAGGCCACAGGGAAGCCGGTGGCGGTGGCGACCACGAGCGGCACCGCGGCGGCGAACCTGTACCCGGCCGTGGTGGAGGCGTGGATGTCGCGCACGCCGCTGCTGCTTCTGACGGCGGACCGCCCGCCCGAGCTCCGTGGCGTCGGCGCGAACCAGACCATCGATCAGCGCGACCTGTTCGGCCGTTACGTGAAACGCTGCGCCGATGCCGGTGTGCCCGCCGACCATCCAGAATCGGAGTACTGGGCAGGGGTGGCGCTGGAGACGGCGGGAGCCGCGCTGGCCCATCCGCCGGGTCCCGCGCACGTCAACCTCCCGTTCGGTGAGCCGCTGGCGCCATCGGGGGACGACGTCGGCATCAGCTTTCACGACCCCCTTCCTCTCGGGACGCCTCGTTTCGGTGCTCGGACCCGACGTACGGTCGTCGAGACGCTCGCTGCGCAGACGAAAGGAGTGGAGCGAGGTGTCCTGATCGCTGGGTCGCTCCGCCAGGGCGCCTCTCCGGTCGTCGATCTGTCCCCAGCCTTCGGCTGGCCCTTGATCGCCGAGCCGACCTCCGGGCTGCGGGTTCCCGGGTCGCTCGCCGCCGGGCAGTTCCTTCTGGCGAGCGAGGCCTTCGCGTCCGCGCACGCCCCCGACCTCGTCCTCCAGTTGGGCGCGGCGCCGACGTCCCGCGCTTGTCTCGCGTTCGTTGCCAACGCGAAGCGCCTGGTCACCGTGGACCCCGACCGGCTGGTGGCCGACCCCGCTCTTCATGCCTCGCTCCGGCTCGAGGCGGACCCCGCCTCGCTCTCCCGCGCTCTCCTCAAACGGATCGAGCCACGAGAGGGCCTGGCATGGTGGCGTGAGTGGGAGGAAGCCGACCGGGTCGCCCGTCGCTCCGTGGACGACCTCATCGACTCATGGGACGAGCCCTTCGAGGGGCGCGTGGCCCGCGACCTCGCGGCATGTCTGCCCGACGGGGCTACCCTCGCGGTCGGCTCGAGCATGCCGGTGCGCGACCTGGACGCGTACATGCGTCCGCGCGACGGCATCCGCGTGCTGGCGAACCGCGGCGCCAGTGGCATCGACGGGTTCGTCTCGACGGCGCTGGGCGTCGCGGCGTCGGGCTCTCCGACCTTCGCGCTCATGGGCGACCTCACGCTGCTCCACGACGCCAGCGGTCTGCTCTGGAGCGCCGGCCGAGGCCACGATGCGGTCTTCGTGGTTCCCAACAACGACGGGGGCGGGATCTTCTCGTTCCTCCCACAGCGGGATCTGCCGGAGTTCGAGCGACTGTTCGTTACCCCGCACGGCCTCGACCTTTCGAAGGTGGCCGAGGCGGCCGGAGCACGACACGCGTTGGTCGAGCGGGCGGGAGATCTCGCGCCGGCCGTGGCCGAGGCGTCGAGGTCCGGCGGCGTCTGGATCATCGAGGTGCCGTCCGATCGCAACCTGAACGTCGCTCGCCACGCCGAGGTGAACGCGGCGGTTGCCGCGGCCCTGGAAGCTCGCCGCAAGACCGGGCGTACCATCTCCCTGTGATGGAACGCTCGGCTCCGCGGCGCTACCGGCTCGGCACGATGGCCTATTGGGCCACGGCCGTCCTGTTCGTCGGGTTCGGCTACCTCGCGCTGTTCAGCATCGGCGCGCCGTTCCTGCTCACCGGCATCACCATGATAGTCGTGTCCCCGTGGAGGAGCCGTCCCGAGGTGCTGTGGCCGTCGCTCGTCGGGGTGTGGGCGTTCGCGCTGGGCTACGTGCTGGTTGCTCCGCTCGGCTGCACGTCCACGGCGATCTCCGTGACGGGGGGTGCGCAGCCCGCGGTCTCCCATACGACGTGCACCAACATCCTCGGCATCGACTACTCGGGCACCGGGATCTACAACCCCAGCTTGGTCCCGGCGTTGCTGGCCGGGGTTGCGGCGGGTGGCATCGGCGCCCTGGTCACGCGCTTCGTGATCGTTCGTCTGCGAAGGACCGACACTCCCGCCTAGCCCCAGCGGAGAGAGTCCAGGAGCGCCCGGAACTTTGCCTCGGTTTCGTCGAGCTCTTCCTCGGGAACCGAGTCCGCCACGATGCCAGCGCCCGCGAACAGCCGGGCGGTGGTGCCGGTGATCTCGGCGCACCGAAGCGCGATGGCCCACTCCCCGTCGCCGTCCGCGTCCATCCACCCCACGGGACCCGCGTAGCACCCTCGGTCGATGGGCTCGAACTCCGAGAGCGCCTCGCGGGCCTCCTCGCGGGGCGTGCCGCACACGGCGGGCGTGGGATGCAGCCCGGCCACCAGGTCCAGGGCGGTCATCGAGGGGTCGTGAAGCCGACCCGAGAACGGCGTGGCCAGGTGCCACACGTTCGCCGTGCCGAGCAGCTCGGGCTCCCTGGGGTGGGCCAGGTCGTCGCAGTACCCGCCGAGCACTCGCGCCACGTCCTCCACCACCACGGCGTGCTCCTCGCGGTCCTTCTCCGAGGATAGGAGCCGCTGTGCGGAGATCTGATCCCGCCTGAAGGCCCCGAAGCGCGGCGCCGAGCCAGCGAGCGGCGTGGCCCGGACCTCCCGACCGCGACGGAGCACGAGCAGCTCCGGGCTGGCGCCGACCAGGACGCCGCCCGCCCGCGCGAGCTCGGGCGGAGGCTCGGGCCCGGCGAATGCATAGCAGTCGGGGTCCACCGCTCGAAGCCGCCACAGAAGCTGCTTCGCGTCGAGCTCGCGTCCCGCATCGACGAGGAGGGTGCGGGCCAGGACGACCTTTCGAAGGCTCCCCGACCGGATGCGCTCGGCGGCCCTCGCGACCGCCTCCGCGTAGTCGTCGGGCTCGGGGTCGGGGCGGAGCTGGATGTCGTCGAACGCTTCGTGGGGGACGGCCCGGCCCGTCCATCGCTCGCGCTCGGCGTCGAGCGGCGCGAGCCCGTCCGGGAACACGTCGAGCTCCCACGTCTCGCCCGGCGTGTGACGGGCAACCACGCGTGACGGGATCACCGCGTCCGCCCCGTACCGGTCGTCGAAGGGGATCGCAGCGACCGCGACCGGCGGGGGGCCCTCGCCATCGCGACGGATGGCGCGGAGCGCCTCGGTGGTCAGCCGGGCCAGGCGAAGGATCCGCTCGGGGCCGGCCTTCGCCCGGATCCTGCCGGCCACGCCCATCCCCGAGAGCCCCAGGCCCGACCGCTCGAAGAAGAAGCCCCCCGCTCGGTAGTTCGCCAGCAGGTCGAACGCCGGGCCGAGCCTCCTGCTCCGGGCGACGAGCGCCGGCCCCCCCTTCACTCGCGCTTCACCCGCGCGTCCCCGCCAGCACCTGTGCGATCCCCCCCGAGAGCTGCAGGCGCTGGGCGTCGGGGAACCCGGCATCCCGGAGCGCGGCGAGCATCTCCGGCGCCGGCGGGAGGTAGGCCATCGACTTCGGAAGGTACGCGTACGCCTCTCGGTCCGACAGCAAGCCACCGATCATCGGCACCACCCGACGGAAGTACACCGCGTGGCCGGCTCGCATCACGGGGCCATCGGGCTGGGACGCCTCGAGGAGCGAGATCCGACCGCCGGGCCGGACCACCCGCGCCATCTCCGCGAAGAACGCCCCGCAGGTCCACGACGTTTCGCAGTGCGAACCCACAGGTGGCACCGTCGATCGATCGATCGGCCAGCGGCAGGCGAAGGACGTCCGCCTGGACGAGCGGCGCGTCTGTGGTGGCCTTGGCCAGCATGCCGAAGGAGAAGTCGAACCCCAGAGCCCGGTATCCATTGCGCGAGAGCTCTCGGCACAGATCGCCCGTGCCACACGCGAGGTCGGCGACCAGGGCCCCCCCGGGTAGACGGAGCTCGCGGACGGACCGCCGCCGCCACCCGATGTCCATGCCGAACGTCATCACCCGGTTCACCAGCTCGTAGCGGCCGGCGATGGCGTCGAACATTTCACGGACGCGGCGGGCCTTCTCCTCACCCTGCGGCAGGCCCTCGTCGCTCACGGCCACGAGCGGCCCATGCGCCGGGACTCCGCACGGGTGGCCTCCACCTCCGCGGCCTCGCCCACCCGTTCGATGTGGTCCTCGGCCACGCCGAGCAAGACCCGGCGGAAGTGGTTCGCCACGAGGTCGGTGACGGCGGGAAGGAGCGTCCGGAACGCCTCGACCAGCCGGGCTGCCGCCTCCTCGTCGGAGGCGGCCGTGTCGCGGATGGGCTTTCGCACGTGGTCGTCGAAGAGCTCCACCGCTCGCTGGGCCAGGCCGAGCATGGCCTCGTGCGTCTGCCGGGCCAGCGAGAGCAGCTCGCCCAGGGGAAGGCCGAACTCGAGGAGCTTCAGTGCGGCGCGGACCGTCTGTATGTCGGCGGTGGCGTACCGCTCCTCACCGTCGACGGGGTGGGACAGCCGGATGCCCTCCCGCTCCACGGCCTGGATGAGCGATGCCGGGACGCCGCTCGCCGCGGCGAACTGCTCGAGGGACAGGAGGTCCTCGTCCCTCTCGCCCTCCCCTCGGGCGGCGGCGACGGCCGCCGCAAGGTCCGCATCCGCCCGCCCCAGGCCTCCCTGCACCACCCGCTTGATCGCGGCGAGCGTCAGGCCCTTTCGTTGCAGGGCCCGGACCTCACGGATCCGCTCCACATGCTCCGACCCGTACCACGCCACCCGGCCTTCGCGCCCGGGCGGGGGGAGCAGGCCCATGGACTGGTAGTAGCGGACGGTGTCGACGGAGACTTGGCATGCCGCGGCGACCGCTTCTACCCGGTACCTCATGACCGACAACTCTACGAGTGTTTGCTCGAAGCTTCCAAGCTCAGGCCGGCCGTGCCGCCCGGCGGGCTACAGGCGCTTGGAGGAGAAAGACAGGATCGAACAGTCCGACCTGGCAACGACCCAGATCACGATGCGGTCGGCCGGCTGGCCCGCTTCGGGACTCTCCAGGTAGACGCCGACGTAGGCCGGCCGGCCCTGGAACTTGGCCTGGATCAGCCTGACCACCCGGTCCTGGCCGGTGAGGCCGCCCGGCTTCGCCAGGCAGGCCGCGGCGCCCTCGGCCTGAGCGGCCGACCCGTCCTTGAGCGACGGGGCGAACAGGGTCGTGTCCGAGCCCGCCCGCAGGGCAGAGGAGTCGGCCAGCCGCTCGAGCTTGGTGGCGTCGTAGTCGGCGTTCGGCTGGAGCTCCAGGGGGGCGGCGCCGGAAAGCGCCGCCTCCACGCCTGGCGCCCGCGTCGGTGCCGCCGCCACGCCACCGCCCCCGGCCGACTCCGTCCGGGCCTCCCGGCCCAGGCGGGGCAGGGCCACTGCGACCACCGCGACTAGGGCCGCCGCCGCGGCCAGCCCGGCGGCCCATTGCGTCCTGCCGCCCCAGGAGGGCGATGGGCTCGCGACGTTCGTTCCTTGCCGGCCTCGGCCATCAATGGGCTCGTCACCCCGAACGGGACGGGCACCTCCGGCAGCTCGCGGAGCATGGTGACCGCCCGGGTCGCCAGCTCGATCTCGTCCCGGCAGGTGGCGCAGGTCGCCAGGTGCGCGTCGACCTCGGCCCGCTCGTCTGTGGCGAGCGTGCCGTCGACGTAGCCGGAAAGGTGCTCCTCGGGGTGCGTCATCTGGATCTCGCCTCGTCTGACGGTCCCGCCGGCTCCGGACGTTCCCGCTCCGGACCGCCCTCGGAGGGCCCGGGCGAGCGCCACCCGGCCCCGGTGCAGGCGCGACTTCACCGTGCCCACGGGGATCCCGACGATCGCGGCCACCTCCTCGTAGGGGAGGTCCTGCACGTCGTGGAGGATCATGACCACCCGGTAGTCCTCCGGGACGGCGAGCAGGGCCCGCTGGACGTCGATCGAGAGGTCGGTGGCGTCAGCGTGGTCCGGCCACGCCGGCGGCTCGGGCTCGTGATCGTCAACCGTGCTCAGCAGCGGGGTCCGGCTTCGCTTGCGGAGGAGGTCGTAGCAGGTGTTCACGGTCACCCGGTGCAACCAGGTGGTGAACGCGGCCTCTCCCCGGAACGACGCGAGCTTGCGAAGCGCCATGAGGAACGCGTCCTGGGTGGCGTCGCGAGCGTCCTCCTCGCGCCCGGTCATCCGCAGGGCCAGGTTGTACACGCGGCGCTCGTGGCGCTCGACGATGATCCCGAACGCGTCGCGATCCCCCTCCACCGCGCGGCGCACCAGGTCCTCGTCGCGCTCCTCGCTCGGCATCAGGCCGGTCCCACCACCCGGAACTCGCCCACCTCCGCGCGGTTGCCGTCGTCGGTGGGAACTACGGTGGTGATCCACAACAGGACGTACTGCCCGGTCGCGGGCCCGATCGACTCGCGCATGTCGGCGGTGGCGGTGAACATGGCATGGGCGGTCCGGACCATGGCGGTCGGGTCGTCCCCCACGACCACCGTGAATCGATATCCCGGATACGGGGTCTGGAGCCGGAAGCCGGTCACGGTCTGTGGGGACCCGAGATCGAACAGCATCCCGACGCCGGGCTTGTTCAACTTGCCGTCGAAGTAATTCTCGGACTTCCACGCGGTCAGGGGATCGCCGTCCGCCACGAGGGGCATCCCCGAGTCGTTCTCGTGGCCGTCGCCCGGCGACGGGTCCATCGGGGCGACCGAGTCGAACCGGATGACCCGAGTGGCGGGCCCGGGACTCTCCTCGGCCGGCCCGAACCGGATGCCGACCGGCCCGCCCAACTGGAGCTTGCCCAGCCACAGCCCCGCCCCCAGGGCGCTGGCGGCGATCAGCACGACCAGGAGCGGCACGGCGAACCACGTCCGGAACATCGAGAACCGGGAGGGCGGCGGCGCCGGCGCGACGACCGCGGTCTCCCCCAGCCTCGAGCGGCGCGCCGGCGCCGCCGCCCGTTCCGTCACCACACCAGCCGCGTCGCGGAGCGCGGCCCCGAACTCGTCGGCGCTGGCGAAGCGGGCCTCCGGCTTCGGTGACAGCGCCTTGCTCACCACGTCGTCCAACTTGCGCGTCACGTCCGGCCGGTGGTCCCGGGGCGACGTCTCCCCGGCGGCCGGCGCCCGGCCGGTGAGGATCTCGTACAGCAGCGCGCCCGCCGCCCAGACATCGGTTCGAACGTCGGGCGGTGACCCGGCCACCTCATCGGGGGCGATCGGCGCGGGGTGGAGGATCCTCATCGCCTCGTGAGGTGGCATCGACCGCACCACGGCCTCGCCGAACCCCAGATCGCACACACGGATCGACCCGTCCGAGCACTCGATGACGTTCTCCGGCTTGAGGTCGAGATGTAGGACGCCGGCTTCGTGGGCGGCGGCGAGCGCTTCGAGCGCGCCGCGCACGAGGCCGGCCCCCCGCGCCACGGGGACGTCGCCGTCACCAGCGATGAGCGCCCGGGCGGTGTCTCCCTCGGCGTACTCGCGGACGACGAACGCGATGCCGTCGTCCCTCCCGGTGTCGAGGAGCCGCGCCAGGCCTCGGTGCGATGCCAGCGCGACCATCCGAAGCTCCTGGTCGAGTCGCTCGGCGAACGCCGGGTCGCCGGCCAGCTCCGGGCTGATCAGCTTCACGACCACTCGACGATCCAGGACGGTGTCGGTGGCGCTCCAGGACATGCCCGTCCCGCTCTTACCGAGCTCCTGCTCCAGGGCGTACCGTCCGGCGAGCACGGTGGGCGGTTGCTCGGTCCTCACCCGCTGAGTCTACGTCCCTGCCTCCGGCCGACGGCCGATGGCCCTCAGACGGTCGACGGGCCCGAGGTATCCGTGATCTTCGCCCTGGTCAGGGACTCGAGGAAGCCGATCCGGCCGGCGATCAAGGTCGAGGCTGTCTTCACCACGACGATGGTCACCCTGCCGGTCTGCGCTTCGATCGAGAAGCCGTCCTTGGCGGGGATCCGGGCTCCGGGCGCGTCCTCGTTCACCAGCTCCGCGGCGGCCTGGTAGGCCTGGTTGCGGTCCCCGGTCTGCTTGAAGACGTTGGCCGCTTCCCGCGCCGCGTCGGATGCGGCCTCCGTGACCTTGTACCTAGTCAGGGCGATCGAACCGGCGTCGAAGGCGGCCACGACGAAGACCGCCAGGAAGACGAGCCACAGGATCGCGATTTTGCCCACGAGCCCGCGCTCGTCCTTGAGCTCTGCCGTCCTCATCTGTGCCACCTCGCTGCGACCTGCCTCCGCACTACATCGACCTCGTCCACGCGCAACATGAGGGCCGCCGCCACGAAGGCGAGGATCCCGGCCGCCACCGCCCCCAAGACCTGGGTGGCCTGCCCGCCGAGCGTTTCGGTACCGACCCATCCCCCGATCGCCCTCGCCACCGCCCACGCCACCGCCGCGGTGATCCCGCCGGCGAGGAACGTCCGGGACAGCCCGGAGACGATCCGCCTGCCGTCGATCCCGCCCAGACGGCGCCGGATCATGACCACGAGCGCGATGGAGCCGAAGGTGTAGGCGGTGGCGTGTCCCAGCGCGAGGCCTCTGACCCCCATGCCCAGGGCCAGGACGAACAGCAGGTCGACCAGGACGTTCAGGCCGACGGCCGCGATGTTGACGAGCGCCGGCGTCCGGGTGTCCTGCATCGAGTAGTACGCCCGCAGCAGGAGCTGGAACGTGGAGAACGAGAACAGGCCGAGCGAGAAGAACACCAGGATGCCGGCGACGAGGTCGGTGCTCCTCGGGCCGGCCACCCCGTGTTGGAGCAGGAGGCGCACGATGGGGACGGCGAGCACCAGGTAGCCGAGCGCGGCCGGCACGACGATCACGGCGGTCCACCGGATCCCCCGGGCCAGGAGCTCGCGGAAGGCCTGCCGATCGCCGTCCACCCATCGTGACGACATGGCCGGGAGGAGCGCGGTGAACACCGAGACGACGAAGATGGCGTGCGGCAGCTGGAACAGCATGAACGCGGCCGCGTACGCCGTGTATCCTCCCTTCACCCGAGCCGCGAGGATCAGGACCACCAGGTACCCCAGCTGGTTGGCCACGACGTACACGACCACCCACTTGGCCAAGTGGGCGATGCGGACCACGGCCTCGTCTCGCCATCCCCGCCGCCACCGGAACCGGAACCCCAGGCGGCGGAGCGACGGCCACAGCGCGACGGTCATCGCCACCACGCCGAGGGTCGTGCCGATGGCGAGGACCAGCTTCTGCGGTCCCGTGGCCAGCACGGCCTGCCCGGGGTGGGACATCCCGGTGAAGGTCAGGAACGTGGCGATGACGATGAGGTTGTTCAGGATGGGCGCGAACATGGGCACGGCGAACCGCCGGTGCGCGTTCAGCAGGCCCGTCGCCACCGCGCCGATCCCGTAGAACACGATCTGCGGCATGAACCAGCGCAGGAAGAAGGAGGCCAGCTCCTCCACGACCTCTCGCTGTCCCTCCGGCACTCCCACGGTGTAGAGGCGGATGATCCACGGCGCGAGCACGATGCCCAGGACGCAGATGATCGAGAGGGAGATGGCGGCGATGCTCAGCACCCGCCGGGCCACGTCCCACGCCGCGTCGCGTCCCCGGGACTGGAGCCACTGCACGAAGACCGGTACGAAGACCGACGACAGGATCCCTCCGAGCGCCAGCTCGTAGACGATGTTCGGCGTGATGTTGGCGATGTTGTACGCATCGGCCAGCCGGGTCTCGGCGATCCCCAGGGCGTAGGCCATGGCCGACAGGCGAAGGAACCCGGTCAGTCGAGAGAGCGCGGTGCCCACCGACATCACCGCGGTGTTGCGAACGAACGCCGCCTGCGAGTCCTCCGGGGGGAGGTCGACGCCTTCGGGCGTGTCCGGCGTCACGAGGTCCGACGTGGCACGAACCTCCGGGCCCATACCAGTAACGCCAGCAGCGCCGCACCGATCGTGATGAGCAGCGCGAACCGGTTGTAGGCGGTGGACCGCACGATCAGCGTGTCCTTGCTGATGACCCGCCCGGACGGCGAGGTCACCTCCACGTCCACCGGGAACCGTCCGGTCGTGTTCAGCTCGACGTCGAAGTTGACCGTCTGGGTCGAATCGGCCCTCAGCACCATCGAGGACTGGGGTGTCCCGCTGAGATGCGGCGAGACCAGCCGCACCGACACGCGGAGCGGTTCCTGGTTGCCGTTCGTGAGGCGGATGGGGATCCCGGTGCCCGAGCTCGACGTGAGCGTGATGGGCTGGGTCGTATCGGGCCGGACCGCCCCGAAGACCGATCCGATCTGCTCGCGGGCGGACCCCACGAACGAGAACCCCGCGGTCTGATCGACCAGGAACTGTCCCGATTCCGCCAGCAGCAGCATGGTGTCGAGCCGGTCCGGCTCGACGCTCTTGTCGACGAGCATCGAGCGATAGGTCTCGATCCGCCTGCGGGTCTGCTTGATGGTGTCGACGTAGGTGCGGGAAAACGTCACGGGGATGGTGGCGGCGAGCGCTGTCTCGGAGGTGGGCGGGAAGGCCTCGGCCATCGCGGAGGCCGTGGACTTTCGGAGCCAAGGAGCGCTCGCTATCCCACGCACGAGCTGACCGAAGAACGCCCCGGAGGGATCGAAGTCCTCGGGGAAGGTGACGGCGATCCCGCGGTCGAGCCCAGGCAGTTCGAGCCAGATGGCGGCCAGCTCGCCCAGGACCGCCTGCGCGGCTCGAACCGGATCCTGGGCGACGAGCTCGGATCTCAGCATGGCACCCACGTTCGGATCGGAGACGAGCGCGGTGACCGGTCCCGAGGAGGTGGAGAGCAAGGTGGTCGAGGGTGGGGCGAACCCCAGTGGCTGGCTCGCCGGCGGGGCCGTCGCGGGATCGACGATCAACAGCCGGACCCCGCGCGCCGCCACATGGTCCAAGCTCGCGGGATCCAGGGCCGAGCCCGGCGGTCGAAGGAGGCCCGGGTCGGGGAGCCGGCCCAGGACCGTGGCCACGCTGTCCCGGCCTCGTTCGAGCTGCGCGGTGAGGTCCGGCGACAGCCCGCCGAAGGAGAGGGAAGGAAGGTTGGGCGCGGCGAACGGGAGCGCCGAGAGCTCCACCTCGGGCGCGCCCACGATCTGCCGCAGGTTCACGAGGGCCTGCGCCGCGGCGGCCGCACCGCCCGTGCCGGCCTTGACCTGCCGGCGCTCGCCGGCGTCGATCACCGCGTAGCCGGCCCGCATCCGCTCCAGGTCGGCGAGCAGCACCGGGGAGACCGCGACGTCGATCGGGGTCTGCGCCCGGTCCTCGGTCATGGCCAGCAGCGCGCGGATCTCCCCCGCCAGCCGTCCGCCCTGCGCGAGGTCCTGCTCCAGGGCGGGGGAGATGAAGACGCCGTTCGGGTCGAACGACACCGGCTCGTGCAGGACGAACGTCCAAGCCACCCGAAGCGGCGTCTGGGGCCGCCGCACCAGGAAGATCACCGGGGTCCGGAGGGCGGCGAGCGAGGTGAATCCGGTCCGAAGGTCGATCTTCAACGGGTAGATCAGCGACTCTGTCGTGCTGATCCCGTCGGATTCGAGCGTGAGACGGACGGTGAACATGCGGGATCCGCCGGGCTCGATCGTCCCCTCCTGGACGATGGTGTCTCCCCCGATGGCCACCGCGTTCTCGGGATCGGTGGTCAGCGACTCCTCGAAGTCGGTGCGCGTGAACACCGGCTGCCACAGCGTCCATCCGATCGACAGGTCCGTCAGGGACTGGTCGCTCAGGTTCTGGGCCCGGACCTTGACCTCGAGCGTTCGATCGCTCGTGGAGTTCCACGGGGTCTGACCGACCAGCGTCAGGCGGACGGCGGGCTCCTGCGCCCGCAGCTGCGGGACGGGGAGTAGGAGCAGCGCGAAGGCGACGAGGAGGAGCCCGGCGAAGCGGCGCATGGTCGGCGGGCCCATCCTACCCGGGGCCCCCTACCAGGGACGCCAGCTCCCGCACGCCGTAGAGGACCGAGATGGCCAGCAGGACCGTGCCGACGGCCACCCGGAGCGTCCCCTCCTTTGCGCCGAGCGCGATCTTCGCCCCCACCCTCGCGCCGGGGACCACGCCGGCGGTGAGGACGAGGAAGATCGTCCAGTCGATGTGCCCCAGCACGGCATGCACGATCGTCCCGGGGACGACGAGGGCGGAGATCGTCACCAGCGAGGTACCCAGGGCTCGCTTGAGCGGCATGCCGATGAACGTGGTGAAGGCGGGGACCATGATGACTCCGCCGCCGATGCCGAGCAGGCCGGAGACGAACCCCGCGACCAGGCCGATGGCCGCGTACTTCCACCCCGGCGTCATCCCCGGCTCCCACGGGGCCTTCGGCTCGTCGGCCCCTGATCACCTCGACCCCCGTCCAGCCGATCAGGACCGAGGTGATGACCAGGAGCAGGTGGGCGTTCACCACCTCGGTGAGGCGCCGCGCCGGCGATGGCCCCCACGATCCCCGGTCCGACCGCCCACCGGAAGGCCCGATAGCTCACCTCGCCGGCCCGTCCGTAGGTGAACGCACCGACCACCGAGGTGGGGAACATCACGGGGAGCGGCGTGGCGACGGCCTGGATGGCCGTTCCCCCCAGCAGGACGTTGATCGCCGGTGTGGTCACGGTCCCGCCGCCCACCCCGAACAGGCCCGAGCCCATGCCGGCCACGAACCCGACGAGCACGCCGACGACCACCTGCAGCGGCGTCATGCCAGGCGCTCGGCGGCGCGCTGTAGCACCTCGCGCTCTCCCTTGTACGTCGCGCGACGGAGGGCAACCGAGAGCGGGAACCACTGCACGTCCTCCATCTCGTGGTCGTGCAGCGAGACGTCGCCCCCCGTCGCGCGCATCAGGAAGAAGTGGACGGCCTTTCGGACCCGAACGCCCTCCCAGATGTAGAAGTAGCGGATGTCTCCGAGCGAGGCCTCGACCTCCGCCTCGAGGCCGGTCTCCTCGCGGACCTCACGGACGGCCGCCTCTTCCGGCGTCTCCTCCGGCTCGATCAGGCCCTTGGGCAGGCCCCACGCCAGATCGCCGCGACGCGTTCGTCGGGCTGCCAGGACGATCTCGACGCCGTCGTCCGAACGACGGTAGACGACGCCGCCGGCGGAGACCTCGCTTCGGCTGTTCACGGGTGGCGTCGTCGTCGGTCCCACCCATGGCCGAACCTATACTGGCCCCCCGTGGTCGATCGCATCATCGAATTCCTCCGTCCGTACCTCTCCGCGCCCTGGGGCTACTTCATCGTGGGCGCGGCCACGTTCCTCGAGAACTCCGTGGGGGCGGGGGTTATCGTCCCGGGCGAGACCCTCGTCATCATCGGCGGATTCTATGCGCGCCTCGGGGAACTCTCCCTTGTGTGGGTGGCGGTCGCGGCGTGCGTCGGCGCCGTGCTCGGGGACAACGTCGGCTACCTGATCGGCCGGCGGTTCGGGCGGGGATTCCTGAATCGCCACGGCCACAGGCTGTTCATCACCCCCGAGCGCCTGGAGCGGGCGGACCGCTACTACCGGACCCACGGAGGCAAGACCGTGTTCCTGGGCCGGTTCATCCCGTTCGTGCGGAGCGTGGGGTTCATCCTGGCCGGCGTGGCCCACATGCGGTGGCGCCGGTTCCTGCTGTACGACCTGGCCGGCTCGGTGGTGTGGGGGATCGGGAACGCTGTTCTCGGGTACCTCATCGGCGCCTCGTACGAGCGGTGGAAGGGGTATCTCACGCCCATCGGGCTCGGCATCCTGGTGCTCCTGCTCGCCTTCATCTTGTGGACAAGGTGGCGGGGTCGGCGCCGGGAGGCCAGGCGCGAGGCGGCCGAGCTCCGGGAGGCCGGCGAGGTAACGGGGCCTGACGCCTCCTTCGACCTCAAGGTGGAGGGAGGCACGGCCGACGACTGATTCGGGATGGACATCGCCGAGCTGCTCCGGTACGCCGTCGAGATGGGGGCGAGCGACCTCCATCTGAAGGCCGGTAACGTCCCGCATATCCGCGTGGACGGCGGGCTCCGTCCAACCAGCTTCGAGTCGGTGACGTCGGTCGAGAGCCAGACCTTCGCCGCGCAGCTGATGCCCGACCACAAGATGCGCGAGTTCGGCGCCACGAACGAGGCGGACTTCGGCTACACGCTTCCCGGTGTGGGCCGGTTCCGGGTGAACGTGTTCCGCCAGCGGGGGAACGTGGGCCTGGCCATCCGGCGCGTGCGGGCCGAGGTGCCGACGTTCGAGGAGCTGCTCCTGCCGCCGGTGATGAAGGAGCTGGCCGATTCCAGCCGCGGGCTGGTCCTCCTGACCGGTCCCACGGGGACCGGCAAGACCACCTCGATCGCCTCGGTCATCGGATACATCAACCGGACCAGGCGGGCGCACATCGTGACCATCGAGGACCCCATCGAGGTGGTGCACGAGGACGACCTGTCGATCATCCAGCAGCGTGAGATCGGCCTGGACACCGAGTCGTACGGGAACGCGCTCCGCCACGTGATCCGCCAGGACCCCGACGTCGATATTCATCGGCGAGATCCGCGACCCCGAGTCGGCCCTGTCCGCCATCCAGGCCGCAGAGACCGGCCACCTGGTCATCTCCACGATGCACACGATCGATGCCACCGAGACCATCAACCGGATGCTCGACCTGTTCCCCCCGCAGCAGCAGCGGGAGGTGCGCACCTCGTTCGCCGGCGCGCTTCGAGGCATCGTGTCGCAACGCCTGGTCCCACGGGCCGACGGCAAGGGGCGGGTCCCCGCCGTCGAGGTCATGATCTCCACCGGCCGCGTGTACGAGCGGATCATCGACCCGGAGGCCACGATCGAGATCCGCGACGTCATCGCCGAGGGCACCTACTATGGCATGCAAACTTTCGATCAGGCCCTGGTGAAGATGGTGAAGGACGGTCTGATCAACGAGGACGACGGCCGCAGGGCCTCCACCACCCCTCACGACTTCAACCTCGCGCTCCGCGGCGTGATGACACGCGGGACTCCGCAGCTGATCTAGACCTCCGGCTCCCCCGCCGCACGCCGGGCGGCGAGCTCGAAGGGGTGGCGGCGGTATCCGAACGGCACCGCCAGCAGCAGGTACGCCGGGATGAACAGCGGCCCCCACGCCATGTACTGACGGATGTGGTGGCGCTCGTGCGACAGGAGCGTTCCCTCGAGCGGTGCTGCCGAAAGGATCACGAACCCCACCGTCATGGCGCTCCGGTGCATCCTCGACATCACCCAGGTCAGGCCACGGGGTCCCCGGTCGAACACGAGCGCGCCACCGTGGATCCGGGGCCGCTGGAACGTGAGGATTCCGAGGAGCAACCCGAGCACCGTGTTCGGAAGCGTCCACACGAACCCGAGCGCGGCGGCCACGCGGCGCACGGTACCGCAGGGGGCCCGGGCGCCGGGGGTATCCTGACCGGGTCATGGCCCGTCCCACGCGCCCGGAGGAGGGCGCGCGCGTGGAGGTCCCTCCCGTCGCCACCGAATTGGGCGAGCGGTTCCGCATGGCCGGGCACGAGCTGTACCTGGTTGGCGGGGTCGTCCGGGACCTGGTGCTCGGTCGGGTACGCGAGGGCGCGGAGCTCGACCTGGCCACCGACGCGCCTCCCCGAGAGACCATCAAGCTGCTCCAGGGATGGGCCGATAGCCGCCGGCTGATCGGGGTCCGGTACGGCACCGTGGGCGCGCGGAAGGGCGACACTCTCCTCGAGATCACGACGTTCCGCGAGGAGGTCTACCCCGAGGACACGCGCAAGCCGACGGTCACGTTCGCCCGCGACATCCGCACCGACCTGTCGCGCCGCGACTTCACCATCAACGCCATGGCCGTTCGCCTGCCCGAAGGGGAGTTCCTCGATCCCTTCGGCGGCGTGAAGGCGTTGGCTGCGCGGCGCCTGGACACGCCGCTCGACCCCGAGATCGCCTTCTCCGACGATCCGCTCCGGATGCTGCGGGCGGCCCGGTTCGTCTCACAGCTCGACCTCACGCCCGCTCCGAGGGTGGTGCACGCTATCGAGCGGATGCGGGACCGGCTGCGCATCGTTTCGGCGGAACGGATCGCCGACGAGCTGTCCAAGCTGCTCCTCACGCCGAAGCCGTCGAAGGGCCTCGAGCTCATCGTCAACACCGGGTTGGCCGACGAGTTCCTCCCGGAGCTGCCGGCGCTGCGGCTCGAACAGGACCCGGTGCACCGGCACAAGGACGTGTTCCACCACACGCTCGCGGTGGTGGAGCGGACCGACCACACCGACCTGGAGCTTCGGCTGGCCGCGCTGCTGCACGACATCGGCAAGCCCCGGACCCGCCAAGTGACGCCGGAGGGCGTGCAGTTCCATCACCACGAGACCGTCGGCGCTCGCATGGCCGAGGAGCGGCTGCGCGCGCTCCGGTTCCCGAACACCGTGGTGGAGGACGTTCGCAAGCTCGTCGAGATGCACCTGCGCTTCCACGGGTACGGCGAGGGGTGGACCGACAGCGCCGTTCGCCGCTACGTGCGGGACGCCGGCCCGCTCCTGGACAAGCTCAACCAGTTGACGCGGGCCGACGTGACGACGGGCAACCGGTTCCGGGCCAAGCAGTTCCAGGCCCTCCAGGACGATCTGGAGGAGAGGATCGCCCGTCTGGCCGAGCAGGAGAACCTGGAGGCCATACGTCCGCCGCTCGACGGGAACGAGGTGATGGCGCACCTCGGCGTCGAGCCCGGCCCGATCGTGGGTGAAGCCCTCGACGAGCTGATGGAGGTCCGCCTGGACCGCGGGCCCATCGAGAAGGAAGAGGCCTATCGCCTCCTCGACGAATGGGCCGCGAAGAAGGGGATCCGCTCAGGCTCAGCCTGAGGCGAGACCTCCCGCGTCCCCAGGCGGCCAGATGATGACGAATGCCCGCCCGACCACGTTGCCTTCCGGCACGAACCCGATCACGCGCGAGTCGGAGGAGTTGCCGCGGTTGTCGCCCAGGACGAACAGCTCGCCCTTGGGGACCGTCACCGGCCCGTAGTCGCCCATCGTGCCCAGGACCTGCTTCGTGAGGTATGGCTCGGTGACCGGCTTGCCGTCCACCCGGACCGTGTGATCGCGGATCTCGACGATGTCGCCGGGCAGCCCGATCACGCGCTTGATGAGGTCCTCGTTCTCCGGCTGCTGGAACCCCAGACCCTCGCCCAGCCAGTGGACAAGGGCCTCGGCGGCGTTTCGATCCGGCAGCTGCGCCTCATTGGGATTCTGGAAGACCACGACGTCGCCGCGATGCAGGTCGCCGAAGCGATACGCGAGCTTGTTGACGAGGACCCGGTCTCCGGGCATCAGCGTCGGCTCCATGGACGAGGACGGGATGAAGAACGCCTGGACCAGGAAGGTCTTGATGAAGAGGGCCACGGCCAGGGCCAGCAGGACGAGGATGGGGACCTCGCGGAGGAACGAGTGCCGGTCCTCGTCCTCCTCATCGGCTTCTGCTTGCTCGGACTGCCGGCCGGCTTGCGTCTCGGCTTCTGGCTCGTCTAGGACCGCCGCCTGAGCCGGGACGAGCTCGTCGATAGGTGGATCGGCGTCGTTCGCCTCCGGGTCCGGCGGGCTGTTATGCGGGCTGTTATCTGGGGCCATGGGCTCCGTAAGGGTACCCGGGAGGCGGCTATCTCTCAGCCCGTCTCCGCTCTGGACCTCGACCCGGACCTCCACCGCTTTGAACGAGGCCCACAGCTGTGTGCCCTCCCGGATGCCGAGCCGCTCGACCGATCCCAGGGTCACCTCGGCCACCAGCGGGGGGGAGCAGTCGATGCGAACCCGCGCCCGCTCGCCTTCCACGCTCACGGATCCCACGATGCCGGGAAGCACGTTGCGGGCCGATGCTCCTTCCGGCGGCCGGACGTGGAGCGAGACGTCGGCCGGACGGAGCATGCCGATCACAGCCGCCACGCCGCGTTCGGCGTCCGCGGGCCATGCCACCACCACGTCGCCCTCCCGGGTGACGATGCGACCGGCTCCGGCCTCGAGTGGCTCCAGCCGTCCGGCGAACAGGTTCACGCCGACGAGCTCGGCCGCGTACTGCGTGCGCGGCGCCGCGCGAACCTCGGCGGGCGTCCCGATCTGCGTGATCCGTCCCTCCTCCACGAGCACCATGCGATCCGCCAGGCTCATGGCCTCGATGGGATCGTGCGTCACGAGGAGCCGAACGCCCGGGAACGCGAGGAGCTCGCGCCGCACCAGGGCTCGCACGTGCGTGCGGGCCCGCACGTCGAGCGACGCGAGCGGTTCGTCGAGAAGCAGGAGTCGTGGCCCGTGGATCAGGGCCCGGGCCAGCGCGACTCGCTGGGCTTCACCGCCGGATAGATCGGCAGGGCGGGCCTCGGCCCGCCCTGCCAGGCCGAGGCGGGACAGGAGGCTGGCGGCCCGGCTCCGGGCCTCGCGGCGCTGCGCGCCGCGAGCCCGGAGCGGGAACGCCACGTTCTCGATGGCCGACAGGTGCGGGAACAGCAGCCGGTCCTGGAACACCACCCCCATCGGTCGCCGTTCCGGCGGGACGTGCCGGCCAACGGCAACGTCGTCCAGGTCTCGCCGTCGAGATCGACCCGGCCGCGGATCGGGCGGATCGATCCCGGCAAGGGCCGCCACCAGCGTGGACTTGCCCGCCCCGTTCGGGCCGAGGAGGGCGACCGTCTCGCCCGCAGCGGCCTCGAAGGCCGCTGCCACCGAGAAGTCGCCCCGCCGGGCCTCGACGTCGACTCGCAAGCTCATCGCGCCGCCAGGAACCGCCCTCGAAGGCCCACGATCACGGCGAGCGATACCGCCACGAGCAGCAGCGACAGGGCGATGGCGCCGTCCGGGTCCGTCTGCAGCCGCTCGAACACGGCCAGCGGCAGCGTCTGGGTCCGGCCCTGGAGGTTCCCGGCGAACGTGATCGTCGCGCCGAACTCGCCGAGCGCCCTGGCCCAGCACAGCACTAGCCCGGCCGCGATCTGAGGCGCGAGCAGCGGTAGCGTCACCCGCCGGAGCACGTACCACCGCGACCCTCCGAGCGTGGCGGCGGCGTCCTCCAGGCGCGGGTCGAGCGAGCGGAGCCCGGCCTCGAGCGCCAGCACGGCCAGAGGGAACGACACGAACGCCGCCGCGAGCACCGCGGCCGTCGTCGTGAACGTGAGCTGCACGCTGAAGACGTCGTAGAGCGGCGCCCCGAGGAACCCCCGCCGGCCGAACACCGAGAGCAGGGCCACACCCCCAACCACCGGCGGCATCACGAGCGGCAGGATCACCAGCCCCCGGACCACGGTTCGTCCGGGGAAGGACGAGCGGGACAACACCCACGCCACCGGGAACCCCATGACGAGCGACAGCAAGGCTGCCGACGTCGCCACCATCGAGCGAGAGGCGGAGCGCCGTGAGCGAGGAGTCCGACGTGAGCACGTCGGCGGCCCGCGACCACGGCGTGCGCTGGATCAGCCCGGCGAGCGGGGAGTGCGACGAAGGCGATCCCCACGATCGCCAGGAGCACGAAGACGCCCGGGGTCGTCCGCTTCGTGGCGGCCATGTCAGGAAGGAGGAGGAACCCGAACGAGCGCAGGGTGACCTGCCCCGGTCCGGTCACGTACCGAACGAACGCCTCGGCCGCATCCGTGTGGCCCGACCCGCCGATCACCGCGATGGGGTACGTGGCGATCACGTTCACCCCGTCGGGGATGGCGATCTCGTGCACCTGGGCCGAGATGTCGGGCGTGACGTCGGTCCGGTACACGATGCCGGCGTCGGCCTCACCCAGCAGGACCTTCTGGACAACGCCCTTCACGTCTTCCTCGTTGGACACCACGTTGGCCAACGCTTCCTTCTGGATGCCGGCGTTCGCCAGGATCTCCCGGGCGTAGTCGCCCGCCGGCACCCCCACCGCGGCCAGGACCAGCTTCACGCCGGGCTTCGCGAGGTCGGCCACCGATCCGATCCCGGCAGGGTTGTCTGACGGAACGATGACCGCAAGCTTGTTCCTGGCGAAGTCGGCCTGGCCCGTCACGCCGGGCCCGTCGGCCTGCACCTGGTCCATGTACTTCGGGCTGGCTGGGGCGAAGACGTCGGCCGGCGCGCCCTCCAGGATCTGGGTGGCCAGTCCGTCGGACGGCCCGAAGCTGAACCGGACCGTGGTTTCCGGGTTGGCGCGCTCGAAGTCCGCGCCGATCTTCGTGAATGCCGCCGTGAGCGACGCTGCGGCCAGGACCGTGATCTCCGAGCGTTCCGACACGGAGCCGCCGTCCGAGCCGCATGCCGTCAGCAGCATCGCCAGACAAGCCAGCCCGGCTGGCGCGCGCTTCACTCCCCCACCTCCACCATCACGTTGGTGGCTTTGACCGTGGCCACTGCATGCATGCCGGGCTCGAGCTCCATCTCGTCCGCGGCCTCCCGGGTGATGAAGGCCAGGATCCGGTGGGGGCCGGCCAGGATCTCGACGGTCGCCGCCAGCCCGTCCTTCTTGACCTCCGTGACGACGCCGGGGAACCGGTTGCGGACGCTCCTCGCCGTGACCTTCGGACGTTCCCGGCGCTCCGCCAGGAGCCTGGCCACTTCCTCGGCGGGAACCAGGCGCTGGCCGCCCTTGGTCCGGGTGACCCGGACCTTCCCCTCGCGCTCCCATCGGCGGAGGGTCTCCACTCGGACCCCGAGCAGTCCCGCCGCCTCCCCGATCCGATACCCCTCGGCCACGGCCGGAGCATACAGGTTCGAGGCAAGCCAGCGCTAGAGAAAGCTGGCTATCTCAGACCGCGAAGCGGACGTGCATGACGTCGCCCTCTCGGACCACGTAATCCTTTCCCTCCACCCGGATCAGGCCCTTCTGCTTGGCCGCCTCCATGCTGCCTGCGCCCACCAGGTCGTCGAAGGAGATGACTTCAGCCCGGATGAACCCTCGCTCCAGGTCGGTGTGGATGGCTCCAGCCGCCTCGGGGGCCTTCGCCCCCCGACGCACCTCCCAGGCTCGGGTCTCGTCCTCGCCTGTCGTGAGGAACGTGATCAGGTCGAGCGCGCGGTACGAGGCGTGCACCACCCCGTCGAGGCCCGGCTCGTGCACCCCGAACTCGTCGAGCAACGCGCGGGCCTCCTCCGGCGCCATCTCGGCGGTCTCGGCCTCGATCGCCGCCCACACGCCGACCGTCCCCTCGGGGAGCTCGGTCGGCACCTCCGTACCCTCCTCGAGGTTGGCCACGACCACCCACGGCTTCAGCGTCAGCGGTCCGATCGCGCGGAGCTCCTTCGCCTCGTCCTCGTTGAGGGCGGCGTCTCGCAGCAACCGCTCACCGTGCAACGCGTCGCGCGCCTTGGCCAACGCGTCCACCTCCGCGGACGGCTTGCCTCGCGCTCGCTTCTCCGCCTTCTCCAGCGCCGAGTCGACCACCGCCATGTCGGCCAGGATGAGGTCGGCCGTGACCTCGGCGAGCTCGGCGGCCGGCTTCGCATCGTCCCCGAAGGCCCGCACCACGATGGCCAGGGCATCCATCTGCCGGAGCTGGCCGATGCCGTGAGGCGACGACGTCCCTCCCGGCACGTCGGTGAACCGGACCTGCGCGTGGACGATCTTCTTCGACCGCTCCATCTCCGCCAGTGTCTCGACTCGCGGGTCGGGGACAGTCGCCACGGCCTGGCTGGCGGTCCCGCCCTTCGCGCCCGCGCGCGTCAGCGCGGTGAACAGCGTCGACTTGCCGGAGAACGGCACGCCCACCAGGCCGATGTCCTTCATGGGCGGCGAGCCTAGCAGCCGGTCCCAGCCGAACAGCCGGTCGTCGCGGACCTTCCGGAACGCGATGAGGGCGGGGCTCCGGTCCCGCCCTCTGCTACCGGGAGACCGCTCGTGCTACGCGGCCTTCTTGGTCTCCCAGAAGATCTTGTCGATCTCGGCGATCGCGTCGAGCAGGCCCTGGCCCTGCTGGGGGTCCTGCGACTTCTTCGCCAGCCCGGCCTCCTTGGTGGCCTTCCAGAACAGGTCGTGGAGCTGGGGGTACTTCTCCAGGTGCTCGGGCTTGAAGTAGTCGGTCCACAGCACCCAGAGGTGCTCCTTGACCAGGTTCGCCCGCTCCTCCTTGATGATCAGGCAGCGGGCCCGGTAGTCGTCCACGGTCTCGCCCTTGGTCTTGAACTTCTCGGGGTCTTGATACCGAGTCTGGATGGCCTTCACCGACTCGGCCTCGACCTTGGCCTGGACCGGGTCGTAGATGCCGCACGGCAGGTCGCAATGGGCATGGACGACGCGGCTCGGCTTGAGCAAAGCTTCCAGGATGGACATACCGCCTCCTTCGAACGGGGTTCCAGGAAGAACCTATCACCGGGGCCGACAGAGGCTCGGCCGAGCGGTGGCCGGGGCGGCCGTGGGGGTGGCGTTCGCGTACAGCTTCCTCCGGTGGAAGCCGTTCAAGGTCGAGGTCCGGGGGCCGAGCATGGCCCCGACCCTCGTGCCGGGAGACTGGGCGCTGGCGGTGGCCCCGGGGCGGCTCCGGCGGTGGGACGTGGTCGTCCTGGAGCACCCGTCGCGCCCAGGCTTCGAGTTGGTGAAGCGGATCACCGGGCTCCCCGACGAGCTCGGGCCGAACGGCCGGATCCTGGAAGCCGGTGAGTGGTGGGTGGAGGGCGACAATCCGGACCTGTCCACCGACAGCCGCCACTTCGGCCCGGTCCCCACCGACCGGATCAGGGCCAAGGTGCGGCTCATCTACTGGCCGCCCTCCCGGCGTCGCCTTCTGTAGGCGGGACCGGTTGCCGCGATTCCGAGGGAGAGCGTAGGATTTGCAGTTGCAATGATCCGGACACGGTGCTGCGGGCTCGTGGGGGCCATGATCCCCTGTCGGTGCTGCTGTCCCCAGGTGCCCGGCGCCGGCCCGTAGGCCGCCGCGCCCCGGCACCGATCCCCTCTCGCCCACCCCACCACCGTCTGGAGGTTCTCGCCGATGAGCATCACCGCCACCACCGTCGATGCCAGGGGCCAGTCCTGCCCCGGACCCCTCGTCACCCTGCACCGGGCTCTGAAGGAGGCCGGTTCGGGCGAGGTGTTCGAGCTGCTCGCCACAGACCCGGGGTCCAAGTCCGACGTTCCGTCCTGGGCCACGCTCTCGGGCAACGAGCTTCTCGAGGCCACCCAGGAGGACGGGGTGTTCCACTACCTGATCAGGAAGGCATGACGATGGGCGACGTGACCGAGAACGGATCCACCGACACCACCGAGCTCACGAAGCTCATCGACCAGGCGCTCGCCGAACGCGACGCCCGCGACGGCTTCAACAAGAAGAACAAGATCACGATCGTGGCGTGGGATGGTCACCTGGACCGCATCTGGCCCACCCTCATCCTGTCCACAACGGCGGCTGCCTCCGGGATGGAGGTGTCGGTCTTCTTCACCTTCTGGGGCCTTTTCGCGCTGGTGAAGCCGGAGAAGCGGATGACCGGCAAGGAGTGGATGACGAAGGCCCTCTCGGTCTTGAACCCCGGCGCCATGAAGCGGGCCAAGCTGTCGCGGTACAACTTCGCCGGCATGGGTCCGTGGATGCTCGGCAAGGTGGCCGAGGACTACAAGACTCCGCACCCCACCGAGCTCCTGGAGATGGCCCGCGACATGGGGGTGCGCCTGATCCCCTGCCAGATGACCATGGACCTGATGGGGGTCAAGAAGGAGGACCTGATCGACGGCCTGGAGGAGCCCATCGGGGCCGCCACGGCGCTCCTTGAGATGAAGGAGTCGTCGATCCAGCTGTTCATCTGACCCGGTCTGTTCATCCGATCCGGCCATAGCCCCGAGAGGCCGGGTCCACACGCCGGCCTGGCCCACTCAAGTCCGAACCCCGCTGTAGCCGACCACAAGAGGTGTGATCGGCCGCACGGCGTTTCGCGCCCCACCCCGACCCGACGTCCCGGTCCCCCGGCGTCCGGACCTCGACGTCCCGCCCATGCCGCCCATGCGGGTCCGCTCCCGCTGGCTGCACGGCGGGCGCCTGGTGGCCCTGGTGCTCGTGGGGCTCCTGGTGGCCGGCCCGGTGGCGATCGGGCTCGGCCGGGACCGGAACGACGAGTACACGTTCATCGCCTCGTTCGACGGCCATCCCTACCGGTGGAACCCCTGCCAGCCGATCCACTACGTCGTCAATCTCCGAGGCGCACCCCCCGGAGCCCTGGACGACGTCAAGGTCGTCGCATCACGAGTGAAGGCCGCGACCGGGATCGACCTGATGTACGACGGGCCGACCGACGAGTCCCCCTCCCGGTACCGGGATGCCTACGAGCCGGACCGGTACGGCGAGCGATGGGCCCCGGTCCTCATCGCGTGGATCTCCTCCGATCCCGGCGACGGGTCCGAGTGGACGGCGCACGGCCTTCGGTTCGCGGGTCTCTCGACGCCCCTGTCGGCGCGGGGCAGCGCGGGCGTGTACGTGAGCGGGTGGATCGTGATCAACGCCGAGCTGGTCTTCAACGCGGGCTTCGACTATCCGGACGACGAGGGTCCGGTGCTGCAACACGAGTTCGGTCACGTCATCGGGCTGGGTCACACATCCGAGTGGGGCGAGCTGATGAACTTCGGTGGTGGGGGGATGAGGGACTGGGGTCCCGGCGACCTCGACGGCCTGGAGAAGCTGGGGCGAGACGGGGGCTGCCTTCGGACCCCGGCCGTGCCCTGACCTCGGATTCCCTCGCTACCGTCCGGTCAGGCTGAAGTGCATGTAGTCCTTGTCGCCGGACCAGTACCCGCCCCACCGCCAACCGATCGACGCGAACGCTTGGACCACCGCGTCCCCCGGATGGATCATGCCCGGCTTGTGCAAGGAGCGGTCCCGGAACGGCTTGGCGTTGTTGTTCCGCACGTACCCGTCGAAGGTGACGTAGGGGTTCTCGATGGGGTTGATGTCGATGGCCAGGCCGTACGCGTGCTGCGACCAGGTGGTCCCCGCGCCTCGCGCCGTGACCACCGGCCGGCAGTTGAACCCCGCCGTGTAGTCCCGGTCGTCGTTGGGGTCGTCGTGGTTGGGCAGGTATTTCACGGCCAGGTGCATCTGGTTGATCCGGAATCTCGCCTCGAACAGCTGCCGGAAGGCCGACACGACCCCGTCCGCCACCGACCCGTTCACCACCATGAGGCCCTCGTGCACCTGGCGGTCGAACCCCCAATACCGAAGGGTCAGCAGGCGGAGCCGCCCGATGGCCACCGGACACCCGGGGTGCCACGTGGTGCCGCGCATCTCGGCCTCGAGGTCTGCGGGGAGCGGCGACACCGTCCCCGTGAACCGGGCCGGGAGCGGCGTGGGGGTCGGTGACGGGGTGGGTCGAGGCGACCGGGATGGCATGACCGGCGGAACGCCGTCGCTCGCGGATGCCTCGGGGATCCCGCCTCCGCCAGACCTGTCCGCCGCGGCCGTCCCGCACGCCGGGAGCAAGGCGATCAGCGCGAGTGCGCAGGTGGCGATGACCGCGTGAACCGTCCCCGGCCTCACGGGAAGTACTGCTCCTCGACCTTCTTCTGATCGAAAGACTCCTGGAACAACTGCGGGTCTGCTCGGAACATCGTGTCGCAGCAGTTGGTCCAGTCGAGCAGGAGGATCCGCAGGGCCGGTGCCGCCGGCAGCGCGCGGAGCCTCGGGTTGTCGTTGACGATGAAGTAGTCGTTCGGCACCGGGGTCTCCAGGCCCCGATCCGCGGCGGCTTGGTTCGCCTCGTCGCCGGTCAGCAGGTAGGCCAGGTCGAAGACGATGAACTGCGGCTGGGCCGTGAGCTGTGCGGACTTGATGTAGCCGAAGTGCCTGCCGTCCTCCAAAGACGGCGAAGGAGAGGGGGAGGGCTGGCCCGTGGGGGACGGCGACGTGGCAGTGGGTGTGAGCGGCGAAGGCGTTCCACTTGCGCTCTCGCTCCTCGCGTTGGCACATGCGGGGCCGAGCATCGCCATCGACAATCCGACCAACAGCAATGTCCGCTTGCCCATCCATCCCCCGGTTCCCTCGGCGTCCCAGTGTTGCACGCAGAACCCAGGAGAGACGGAGGCGGTGGGTCGCCGGTTCCCCCAACCGGGGGTCCCCCAGATAGTTCGTGACACTAATTAGCGTTGCGAACTATAATGGCGGGGTCGTGACCACCATCGCCGCCCCCATCGACACGGCCGAGCTGGCCTCCCGCCTGCGCTTGGGCGTGACCCGGCTGGCCCGCAAGCTCCGTCAGCAGGCCGAGCCCGGCATCACCCCCTCGCTCCTGTCGGCCCTCTCAACGATCGAGCGGGCGGGGCCCATGACCATCGGCGACCTGTGCGCCGCCGAGCAGGTCCAGCCGCCCACCATGACCCGCCTGGTGGCCTCCCTGGTGGAGACGGGGCTGGTCGAACGAAACGTCGATCCGGCCGATCGGCGGGTGGCGTGGGTCCGGGTGACCCCGGCCGGGCGCGAAGTCCCTGGCCCAAACCCGCAAGCGGAAGGAGGCCTATCTGGCCAAGCGGCTCCGCCAGCTCGAGCCGGACCGTCTCGCCGTCCTGGAGGAGGCGGCCGCGATCCTGGACGAGCTGGTGGAAGGCGAATCGTGACCAAGATCGGCTTCGCCGTCCACCGGACCTTCCATTCGTTCTCGCACTCCCGCAACTTCCGGCTGTTCTTCGTGGGCCAGATCGTGTCGGTCACCGGCACGTGGATGCAGTCGGTGGCCGCCGCGTGGCTGGTGCTGCAGCTCACCGGGAGCAGCGTCGCGCTCGGGATCCAGCTGGCCCTGAACTTCGGCCCCATCCTGCTGCTCGGCGCGTGGGCCGGCCTGCTCGCGGACCGCCGGGACAAGCGGGTCATCCTGATCGGCACCCAGACGGCGTTCGCCCTTCAGGCGCTCGCGCTGTGGGTGCTGGTGTTCGCCGGCGTGGCTCAGCTGTGGATGGTCTACGCGCTCTCGCTGTTCGCCGGGATCGTGACCGCGATCGACAACCCGGCCCGGCAGAGCTTCTACGCGGAGATGGTGGGGCAGAAGGACCTGACCAACGCGGTCAGCCTGAACAGCGCGGTCATGACCGGCACGCGCATCGTCGGTCCGGCCCTGGCCGGCGTGCTGATCGCGACGGTCGGGCTGGCGCCGAGCTTCCTGTTCAACGGGATCTCCTACGTCGCCGTGATCGCGGCGCTCATCGCCATGCGGCCGGACGAGCTGCATCGCGAGGTCGTCCCCGTCGCGCGGGAAGGGCCAGCTCCGCGAGGGCCTGGCGTACGTCCGGCGGACGCCGAGGCCTGCTGCTCCCGCTGACGTGGATGGCCGTCATCTTCACGTTCTCGTTCAACTTCTCCGTGCTGTTCCCGGTCCTGGCGACGCGAGTGTTCCACGGCGACGCGGGCACCTACGCCACCATGCTGTCGGTGCTGGGCGTGGGGTCGCTCCTCGGCGCCCTGGCCATGGCCCGCCAGCAGGACCCGAACCTCCAGCGCCTGGCGGGCGCGGCCATCGCGTTCGGAGCCATGTCGGTCCTGGCGGCCGCCGCGCCCACGCTTCTGGTCGGAGCTCCTGGTGCTCGTGCCGATGGGCGTCGTCAGCATGGTCTTCATGATCACCGGCAACTCCACGCTCCAGCTCAGCTCGCGAGCCAACATGCGCGGCCGGGTCATGGCGTTGTACGGCATGGTCTTCCTGGGCGGGACGCCGATCGGCGCGCCGATCGCCGGGCTGGGTGGCCGACCGGTTCGGCCCCAGGATGGGGATCGCCCTCGGCGGGCTCATCGCCGTGGCCACCGGCCTCGTCGGCCTGTGGATGCTGTCCCGTCTGCGCCTTCGCCGGCCTCGCGTCGCGGCGGCCAGGCATCCGGAGGTCGTCGGGAGTCCCGGTCACCGGTGGCTCCATCGACCCCCAGCTGGCCACCGAGGAGGCGCGACCGCCTAGGTCAGCTCGCGTTCCAGTCGCCAGGTGCCGACGCCCTCGGGCTTCGACACCTCGATCACGGTCCCGTCCTCGAGCGCCAGGCGGAAGCACCGTCCGCCGCTCGCCGTCGCGTTCCTCCAGCCACGATCGCTGCACCTCGGCCCGCTCCTCGACGCCGCCCCACACGACGGCTCGCGGCCACTCCTCGGCTCGACCGCCCTCGTAGAACCGGATCGACGAGCTCCGGGGTGCGGGCGATCCACCTCGGGAGCACCGGGCGCGTACAGGACGAACGCCGCCCCGATCAGGGCCACCGAGACCTCCGGGCCGAGCGCGCGGAGCATGGCGATGGCCACGAACGCCGCGATCACCCTCGACAGGTTGTACGAGACGTCGTACACGGCGAACACGCGCCCCCGGTAGCCGTCGGGGATGGCCTCCTGGACCATCGTGTCGACCGGGATCTTCTTCCACGCGAACGTGAGGCCGACGGCGAAGCTGCCGAACAGCACGGTGAGGCCGGTGAGGTGCGAGCGAGAGCGCCGAGCAGGCAGACGCCCCCCGACGACGAACGCGCCGGCGACGATCCGTTCCTTGGCGAACCGCTCCTCGAGCTTGCCCACCGTGAGGATCCCGACCAGGACGCCGAGCCCGCCCGCGCCGATCAGGTTGGAGAAGGAGCCGACGCCCTCCCCGTACCGCTCGCGGAACACGAACAGCGACAGCACCAGCATGATGCCCTGCCCGAACTGGTCGATCGTGATCGACGTGATCGGCCCGACCGCCCGCGGGGTCCGAGCCAGGCGAGTGATGCCGTCGGCGAACTCCCGGGCCACGCGCCGGATCTCGTCGGTCACCGGCGTCCGCCGGCGGGTGGTGCGGGGTGAGGCTCGTCGTGATCCGGGTGGCGATCAGCGACGCCGACGAGCCACATCGCGCCGGCCGCCACGATCACCGGCACGTTGCCGAACACGTCGGACGACCCACCCGCCGACGAACACGCCGGCCAGCAGCGCGACGGTCCCTCCGACGGTGGCGATCGAGTTCGCCATCAGCAGGTCCTCGGTGGGGACCAGGCGAGGCACCACGGCCTGGGCGGTCGCCAGGTAGAAGCGGTTCACCGAGAACACCAGCACGACGCCCACGTAGAACGGCACCGCCGCCGTCCGCGGGTTCAGCAGCGCGAGCCCCACGACCGCCGCGCGGATCCACGGCGCCACCACCAGGATCCTCCGCCTGGACCACCGGTCGATGAACACCCCGGTGAACGGGCCGACCGCCGAGAACGGCAGCGACACCAGGAGCGTCGCGATGGCGAAGCCCAGCGCGGTGCTCTGCTTCTCCGGGTTGAAGACGACCGACGCGACCAGCGCGGCCTGGAAGAACCCGTCGGCGGACTGGCTCACCAGCCGGATGGCGAACAGGCGCCGGAAGTCGTGGCTTCGTAGCGCGTCGCGGGTCCGCTCCAGGGTCCCCTTCACGGTTGAATCCTAGGGTCCGGCGCGACGGCGGGAGGGGCCTCCTGGTGCCTACCGTTCTGGTTGGGACGCGGCGTGGTTCAGGGCTGAGAGCAGCGTCTCGGCATCGTAGCCGTCGTCATGCCGCGCTCCGTTGACGAAGAAGGTGGGCGTTCCGTTCACGCCACTTCGGATCCCGCTCATGAAGTCCTCGCGGACGCGCTCGGCGTGCGTGTGCTCGGACATCTCGCGAGTGAACCGGGACTCGTCGACCCCGACCTCCCGCGCGTACTGCGCCAGGTGGGCGTCGTCCAGGGCGCCCTGGTGCTCGAACAGGTGGTCGTGCATCTCCCAGAACTTCCCCTGCACGGCGGCGGCCTCCGCCGCCTCGGCCGCGTGCTGCGCGTGCGGATGGGAGTTCGTCAGCGGGAAGTTGCGGAACACGAAGCAAAGCCGCTCGCCCATCTGCTCCTGAACTGCCTTGACGATGGGGTAAGCCTCACCGCAGTACGGACACTCGTAGTCCCCGTACTCCACGAGGGTCACGGGCGCATCGCTCGGTCCCTGGACGTGATCTCGGTCCTCGGAGACCGGCAGGGTCAGGACCGCTCGCTCGTCCCCGTATTCGTCCCGTTCGTCCTGATAGGGCGTCCGCTTCACGATGCATCCTTGCTCGGCTCGAGCGCCTCGAGGGCGCGAAGGATGCCATTCGCTCCCGGATTGACCCCGGCGGGTGACAGGTAGCTCCAGCTAACGACGCCGTCGCGGTCGATCACGAAGAGCGCACGCTCGCTCGTGCCCTCATGGACCGCGTACACGCCGTAGCTCTTGGCCACGGCGCCCTTCGGCTCGAAGTCGGCGAGCAACGGGAAGTGGAGCTTGCGGTCCTTGGCGAAGGCCAGATGCGACCAGACGCCGTCCACCGAGATGCCGAGGAGCTCGGCATCGAAGCGCTCGAACTCGGGGAGGACCTCCTGGTACAGGGACATCTGGTCGCTGCATACGGGGCTCCAATCGGCAGGGTAGAAGGCCAGGATGACGGGCTGGCCGCGGAGGTCCGAGAGCGCGACTTTCTGATCGGGGGTGGACGCCAGGACGAAGTCGGGGGCGGCCGTGCCGGCATGAAGGATCGACGATCGTTCGCTCGTGGCCGTCTCGCTCATGGATCTCTCCCCGTGAGATGGATGACCGGTTCGAACCGTCGAGCGACCTCAGTCTATTCCCGGCCCTGGATAAGCGGGTTGGGGTTCGAAGGGCGCGCGCGGCCGGCCGCCGGCCCAAACACGTATACTGAAGGGAGATGCGACCCCGTCAGTGAGGGGAGTTACCGACCGAACGGGCTCGCTCTTCCGATTCCGCCCTTTGGCTGAGTCCCGGCGCAGGGCCTGATGCCGCGAGCATGTCTGCTCTCGATCTGGTTCCAGCTGGTGCACGGCGGTCAGGGGCACACCACCGAACAAGGGAGAGCACTATGGAACATCTACGGGTCGCAACCTACGCGATCACCAATGGCACCTTCAAGGACGTCGCCGACGCTGCCCAGACGGGCATGCTCCACAAGTTCCAGTCGCAGCCCGGGTTCGTCCGCTACGGCGTGGCCGATGTGGGCGACAAGACCTGCGTATCGATCAGCCTGTGGAACACGCGCGAGCAGGCCGACGGCGCGGCCCTCGTGGCCGCCTCTTGGGTTCGCGAGAACCTGAGTGACCGGATCGAGCTGCGGTCGAACTACGTTGGGGACCTCGCCTTCTTCGAGGGCATTCCGGCGAAGGTCTGATCCGATCTGCTGAAGTCAACGCGAGACAAGGAGCCCACGCGAGTGGGCTCCTTTCTCGTATCCGAGAGTTTCCCGAGGTCGGGAGCCCCGAGCCTGGTCGGCGCGGTCAGGCGGGCTGGGCGTCGAAGAACGCGGTCCAGTCGGCCGACTTGCTGGCCCCGTTGCCCAGGATGAACTCCTCGACCATCTCGCGCGCGATGTCGTCGGTGAACTGCACGGGCGGCGACTTCATGAAGTAGGCGCTCGGTCCGATCAGCGGGCCGGCGACGCCGCGGTCCATGGCCAGCTTGGCGCAGCGGATCGCGTCGATGGCGACGCCGGCGGAGTTGGGGCTGTCCCACACCTCCAGCTTCATCTCGATGTTCAGCGGCACGTCGCCGAAGGACTGGCCCTCCAGGCGGATCTGCGCCCACTTGCGGTCCTCCAGCCACGGCACGTAGTCCGACGGCCCGATGTGGATGTCCTTGCGGTCGAGCGGCTTCTCCAGCTGGCTCTGCACCGACTGCGTCTTGGAATGCTTCTTCGACGCCAGCCGCTCGCGCTCGAGCATGTTCATGAAGTCCATGTTGCCGCCGAAGTTCAGCTGGTAGGTCCGGTTCGAGCTTCACCCCGCGATCCTCGAACAGCTTCGTGAGGATGCGGTGCATGATGGTCGCGCCGACCTGGCTCTTGATGTCGTCGCCGACGATCGGCAGGCCGGCGTCGGCGAACTTGCTTGGCCCACTCGCGGTCCGACGCGATGAACACCGGCAGGCAGTTCACGATGGCCACCCCGGCGTCGATCGCCGCCTGCGCGTAGTGCTTGGCGGCCTGCTCGGAGCCGACCGGCAGGTAGCACACGAGCACGTCGGCCTGCGCATCGCGCAGCGCCTGCGCCACGTCGACGGGTGCCTGCTCGGACTCGGCGATGATCTCCCGGTAGTACGTGCCCAGGCTGTCCAGGGTGGGCCCGCGCTGCACCGTCACGCCCGTGCGGCGGCACGTCGCGCGAAGCGGATCGTGTTGTTCGGCTCGGAGAAGATGGCCTCGGCGACGTCCTTGCCCACCTTCTTGGCGTCAACGTCGAACGCGGCCACGACCTCGACGTCCGGACGTGGTAGCCGCCGAGCTGCGCGTGCATCAGGCCCGGCACCCGGTCCTCGGGGTCCGCGTCCTTGTAGTACTCGAGCCCCTGGACCAGCGACGAGGCGCAGTTGCCCACGCCCACGATCGCGAGACGGACCTTGCTCATGATCGTGCGCTCCTTTCTGCGAAGCGCTCGCGGTCTGGCGACGCTTCGTTCCCCTCGGTCAGTCTGGTGCCGATTGGCGGCGCTCGGCCGCGATGAGGCCGTCGAGCCAGGCGATGTCCTGTTCGGTGGACTCCGGCCGTGCTCCATCAGCGCGAGCGTGTACGTGTCGAAGCGCTCGCGGGTCGCCGCAGCGATGCGGTGATGGTGGAGAGCCGCTCCTCGAGGTAGGCCCGCCGCCGCTCCAGCAGGCGGATCCGGGTGTCGGGCGCGCAGGTACTTGAAGAACGCGAGGCGCACGCGGAACCGGGTGTCCTCGGTGGAGGTGTCGTGCGGCCGGTCTCCTCGAGCAGCTCGTGGAAGAGCTTCTCGCCCTTCTCGGTGATGCGGTAGACGTTCTTGCGCCGTCCGACCGTTCCTGCTCGTCGAAGACGCGCTCGACGGCGCCCTCGCGCTCCAGGCGCCGGAGCGTGGGGTACAGCGAGCCGTAGGAGACCCGCCAGAACCCGCCGAGCGGTCGCGTGAGCCGCTTGGAGAGCTGGTAGCCGTGCATGGGCCGCTCTTTCAGCAGGCCCAGGATCGCGAGCTCGAGCATCCGGTTCCTTCCCTTGCGTTGCGCTTCGATATATCGGTTGTCATATATCGGTCCGATATATCGAACCACTACAGGGGCGGAACGTCAAGTCGGGCGAGAGGGCTGGTTCAGACCGGCCGGCGGTAGCCGGTCACGTTGGAGGGGGGTCCAGGCCGTCCCCGAGGCGGGGGTCGTCCTGGGGCGTCTGGGGCACGGTGGCCATCGGCAGGACGCCGGCCCAGACGCGGGAGGTCGTAGTCGGCCTCGTCGTCCTTCGGCAGGTCCGGTGCGGAGCTTGGCCGAGGCCTCCTCGAGCGGGACGGCCAGGATCGTGGTCTGGCGGAGCTCGTCGTCGTTCGGCATGCGGACCTGGTCCGAGCGGCCGGCGCAGACATGGTCCACCAACGCCTTCTGGGCCATCCATTTCTCCTCCCGGTCCGTGACCTCCCGGGCTGCGTCCGTAGACGACGACCGACTCGGTAGTTCATCGAGTGCATGAACGCCGAGCGGGCCAGGACCAGGCCGTCGAGCAGCGTCGCGACGACGACACCTCTTCCCCGTCCCTGATGGTGCGAAGGGTCCGGCTGGCGTTCGAGCCGTGGACGTAGAGGGTGTCGCCGACCCGGGCGTGGACGGTGGGATCACCCGGGGGTGGCCGTCGGCCACGTAGCCGATGTGGCAGAACAGGGCCTCGTCGAGGATGGCGTCGATGGTCGCGCGGTCGTACGCCCCGCGCTCGGGGTGGCGCTTGACCCTGGTCCGCTCGCTCGGCGGCGTCCCGGCATGTCCGACATGCCGACATGCGTCCTTGCTTCGACGTCTGGCCTTCGACGTCCTCGCCTTCGATGTCCGGGGAACGAAGCCATGGGGCCGGTGCGACTTCATCCACTGGTCGTGGGGCGGCACGGCTCGCCGACGACGTGAAGGAAGTAGTACGAGCCGATGTCCCCAAGGAACTTGAACCGCTTGACCAGGTCGGCCGAGAGGGTCTCGAAGTCCTCGTGCGATCGAAGGTATTTCTTGAATCCGCCGAACTCGTCCTCCAGGGCGAGCATGGTCTCGGCGTTCTCCACCATGGCCTCGATCTTGCGGCGGTTGCGGATGAGCCGCGTATCCTCCGCAAGCGCGTCGATCTGCTTCGGCGTGAGGTTCGCCACCTTCTGGGGGTCGAAGCCGCGGAACGCCTCGCGAGTTCCCTCCCACTTCGCGTCGACGACGCGCCAGGTGATACCGGACTGGAACACCGCCTTCGACAGTACGTCGAGGTAGTCGGCCAGCCCCTTCGGCTTGATCTGCTTTGGGCCTTCCACCATGCCTCCCCTCAGCGCTCGCCGCGCGGCCCCGGGCCGCCCTCGGCCCCGTCCTGCTGGAGGAACCGTTCGATCTCCGAGACCAGGTCCTCGCCCGAGGGTTGCCCCTGCTCGTCGGCCATCTGCTCCAAGCGCCCGACGTACTCCCGGGATTCCTCGCTGTCGGCCACGGCCTGGTCCAGGCGCTGGCGTTGCGCCATGGCCTCGTCCGGGAGCGCGCCGAGCGGCAGCTCGACCCCGAGGTGCCGGCCGGCATGCTCGAGGAGCCCGATGGTGGCCGGCGCGAAGGGCCCGCCGACGTAGTGCGGGACCTGCGCGTAGAACCCGACCGCGGGGAGCCCGGCGCTCGAGACCGCGAGCTCGATCGTGCTGAGCGCGGCGGAGGGAACGCGGAGCAGGCCCTCCGGCCCCTGCTGCTCGTCGTCGGCCAGGAGGCCTTGCTTCGACGCGGTGGCAAGGATGGGCACGGGCCTGGTGTGGGGGACGGCCGCCGGGATCGCACCCAGACTGACCCACTCCACCACGCCGAGCTTGAGGGCGATCTCCAGCACGTCCTGCGATAGCTCGCGCCACCGGAAGTCGGGCTCGGGACCTGTCAGCACGAGGAGGTCGCGCTGACCAAGCCGGACCCGCTTGAGCGTGAGGTCGGGCCACACGAGCTCGGTGAGCTTCCCGTCGATGACGTCGAGGACGGGCCGACGGGAGCGATAGTCGTACAGGGCATCGGCTTCGAAGGTGGCGACGGCTTCGCCGTCGCCACCGACCAGCACGGTCGCCGCCGTCGATGCGCCCGCGGCGTCGATCCACCCGTCGAACGCCGCGACGATGGCGGGAGCGACGAGTTGGTCCGCGGGCTCCGAGAGCCGGTACAAGCTCATCAGTTGAGGATAGCGGTGGCGGCGTTCGAAGACCGAGGCCGACCTTTCAGGACGATCCGTGGCCGCTCTCGGCCTCCGGGCCGGGCCGAAGCGTAGGGGTGATGCCTCCACCCGCCGAGCGCCGGCCCCCCGTGCCGGCTAGACGGCCCTGCGGTAGCGCCTGACGGCCAGCGGCGCGGCCACCGCGATGATGGCCACGATCCACGCCAGCGACTGGAGCACGTAACTCGCGGTCGGCCCTCCCTGCAGCAGGGCCCGGACGGCGCTTGCCGTGACCGAGACGGGCTGGTGGTCGGCGAACGCCTGGAGCCAGCCGGGCATCGTCTCGGTCGGGCACGAACGCCGAGGAGGCGAACACGAGCGGGGCCAGGATGGGGAACGCCGCAGCCTGGGCGGTCTCCGGATCGCCCACCGCCAGCCCGACGAGGGCGAAGACCCACGACAGCGCGTACGCGAACAGGAGCACGAGCCCGATGCCGGCCAGGAAGAGCGAGCACGTTCGTGTGCACCCGGAACCCGACGGCGAATCCCACCAAGCTCACGAGCACCATGACGAAGACGTTGCGCGCGAGGTCGGCGATGGTCCGCCCGGCGAGGACGGCGGAGCGGGCCATCGGCAGCGAGCGGAATCGCTCGAGCAGTCCGCTCTTCAGGTCCGTGGCCAGACCGACAGCGGTCCGCGATCGCTCCGAACACCGTCAGTCTGCACGAAGATCCCCGGCATCAGGTAGTCGACGTACGGTACGGGAACCCCGGGAGCCTGATGGCGCCGCCGAACACGTAGCGGAACAACAGCACGAAGATGACCGGCTGGATCGTGGAGAACACCAGCAGCTGGGGGACCCGCCGATACGTGATCAGGTTCCGCCCGGCCATGGCACGCGTGTCGGACACGGCGCCGCTCAGGCGGCTCAGCCCGTGGCGCTCGGTGGGCAGCGGGATGGCGATGGAGGTCTGGCTCATCGTGCGGCTCCGATCTGAGCCGGCTCTTCGGCCGGGTCGGTCGCGGGTTCGGCGTGGTGCCCGGTGAGTGCGAGGAACACGTCGTCGAGGCTGGGATCGCGGACGGTGAGCGAGGCGGGGGACAGGCCCTCGGCGTCGAGGGACCGGAGCACGTCCATCAGCAGCCGCGAGCCGTCCGTCGGAGGAGAGCCGGAGCGTGCTGCCTTCCCGCTCCGGGTCCGCCGTCTCCCGCTCGCGCCAGCAGCGGCCTGGGCCCGAAGCGCCGCGGCCTCCTCTCCCATGGCGATCTCGATCACCGTGCTGCCCAGCCGGGCCTTCAGCTCGGCGGGCGTGCCCTCGGCGATGACCTGCCCGCCGTCGACGACGGCGAGGCGTTCGGCGAGACGGTCCGCCTCCTCCAGGTACTGGGTCGTCAGCAGGACGGTCGTGCCGCTCGGCCACCAGCTCCCGGATGGTCTCCCACAGGGCGTTGCGGCTCTGGAGGTCGAGGCCGGTGGTCGGCTCGTCGAGGAAGAGCACCGGCGGCCGCTGGACCAGGGCGGCCGCCACGTCCAGTCGCCGGCGCATGCCGCCCGAGTAGGTGCGGACGGGGCGGTCGGCTGCGTCGGCCAGGTCGAACCGCTCCAGGAGCTCGTCGGACCGTGGCCGGATCGATGCGGCTGCGGCAGCTGGGCCAGCCTGCCGACCAGGCGGAGGTTCTCCGAGCCGGTGAGGTTGGGGTCGACCGCGGCGAACTGGCCGGCGAGGCCGATGCGATACCGCACCGCCTCGGCCTCGCGCACCACGTCGTGGCCCAGGACCTCGGCCCGGCCGCCGTCGGGCGTGAGGATGGTCGTGAGGATCCGGATGGCCGTGGTCTTGCCCGCGCCGTTGGGGCCGAGGAGCCCGAACACGGTGCCGGCGGGGACCTCGAAGTCGATGCCGTCGAGGGCGACCAGCGACCCGAATCGCTTGGTCAGGCCCTCAACTCTGATGGCTGCCTCGTCTGGCCTCATCGTTCGCCCCTTTCGGACATGCCGCCCACCCTAGCTCGCATAATTGAACTGCGTCAAGTGTCTAGAGACCTAAATCATCCAGGTTATTGAAGTTTCTGTGGCTCTCCGGTAGCATTCGCCGCATGAGCACGTCTCGTTCGTCGACCAAGAAGGAGATCGCCGCCGAGGCCTGGCGGCCCCTCATCGAGTTCTTCTTCAAGACGGTCAAGCACCGCAGCCGCGTGCTGGGACGCTACCGGCTCACGCCCGGGGATGCCAGGGCGCTGGGGAGCCTGGAGCCCGGCGAGGGCAGGCCCATGGGGGCTCTGGCGGAGGAATGGGTGTGCGACGCGTCGAACGCCACGTGGATGGTGGACCGGTTGGAGGAGCGGGGCCTGGCGGAACGCCGGACCGTGGCCACCGACCGCAGGGTGAAGCTCGTGGTGCTGACGCCGCTCGGGGAGAGGACCAGGGCGGCGATCATGAAGGGCATGTACGAGCCGCCCCCGGAGCTCCTCAAGCTGGAACGGGCCGACCTCGAGGCGCTCCGCGACGCGCTGGCCAAGCTCCCCTCAACCCTTTGAGGCCACGAACTCCATCGCCTCTCGCGCCAGGGACAGCCATTTCGCTTCGAACACTGGCCCCACGACCAGCCACTCCTTCATGAGCCGACCGTGACCGGGATCGAAGCGCTTCCCCTTTCCAGCGGCGATGAGCGCGTCCACTCTGTCCCGAGGGAGCTTCACGACGAACTCTCGCTTCGACGAGAGCATGGCGAAGATCCTGTCGTCGATCTTCAGTGCCGAGGAGCCGAACCCCTTCCTCGGCGCGGCCACGTCCGACGATTGGGTCACACTCGGAGTGCTGAGGAGCCGCTTGGATAATCGCCGATAGCGCTCCTCCGGGGTCATGGATGGATTCACGAGCGAGGCCCCTCCGCACGACGCGCGTCAGGAGAAGTATGGCTGGGGCTTCCCCGTCTCGGAGAACCCCTTGAGCCGGGCCAGGATCCCTGCCCACGAGTAGGCCACGGTCGCGGTCTCCCATTCGGGTTGCTCGTCGGGGAAGCCGGTGTGGCGGAACAGGAGTCTGGTCCCGCCGTGCTCCGGCTCCTTCGACAGCGACCACGTGACCGTCGTGTTCAGCCAGTACGGGGAAGTCGCCGAGGCACGTCCACGCAGACCTCGCTCCCTGGCTCCAGGCGGTCCACGCGCATCCGAAGCGGCATGGGTGCCCCTTCGAACCCGAAGCGGGCCTCGCTCCCGACCTCCGGCTCGGCCACCGTGTCGGTGGTCCAGAACGAGGCCAGCCCGTCCTTCGTGGTGATGGCGTCGAACACCGCTTTCTGGTCCGCGTGCATGTCGACGCCCAGCAGGATCCGTCGTGCCATGGCAGCCTCCCCGTCGCTCGAGAACGTTCGCTGAGGACCCGTATTTAAGTCATGCCTTAAGCTCTTTGTCAAGCCGAAGGAAGTGCTTAAATAGCCAGCGTGCAGGCCCACCTGAAGGCCATCTCGAACCCCCGGCGCCGGGAGATCCTTCGGCTGGTGTGGGACCAGGAGCTCACGGCCGGGCAGATCGCGGCGCGCTTCGACGTGAGTTGGCCCGCCGTCTCCCAGAACCTCAACGTGCTCAGGCAGGCCGGCCTGGTCTCCGAGCGGCGGGAAGGGGCGCGCCGGTTCTACCGCACCGACCGCGAGGCGCTGGGGCCGCTCGAGGTGGTGCTTCGTGACATGTGGGAGCAGGACCTCGACCGCCTGAAGGACGTGATCGAACGTGGCCGTTGAGAGCGGGCCCATCGTCGAGGTCGAACGGCGGATCGCCGCGTCCCGCGAGGAGGTGTTCGTGTACCTCACGGATCCCGCGAAGTACACGAGCTGGATGGGGACGGCGGCCGAGCTCGACCCCCGGCCCGGCGGCGTGTATCGCGTCCGGATGAACAGCGACAACGTGGCGCTCGGCGAGTACGTCGCGGTGGACCCGCCGGCGCGCGTTGTGTTCACGTGGGGCTGGGAGGGAGACGCGGCGGTCCCGCCTGGATCGACCACGGTCGAGATTACGCTTCAGGAAGACGAAGGTGGCGAAGGTACCATCCTTAAGCTCCGACACTCGGGGTTGCCCGACGAAAGGGCCGCCGAGAGCCATCGCGAGGGGTGGACCAAGTACGTGGAGCGCCTCAGCGTCGCGGCTCTTGGTGGCGACCCCGGCCCGGACCCAACGGCCGCTTAGTACCCGGAGGGCGGTGAGGACCGGCCGATACCGGTCGCGGTCAGAGGACCTCGACGACGTCCCTGACGAGGGCGGCACCCCACAGGATGGCGACCGCGACGAGCCCCGCCCGTCCGATCCATGCGACCGGCGGCGACGTCCACAGGGACGCCATCTCGGGTGCGGCCCGGCCCAGCAGCACCGCAGCGAGGATCAAGGCAAGCACGGCCACTCCGATCAGGCCGAAGAACCCAAGCGGGAGCAGCAGGACAAACCCAGCGATCAATGCCTTGGAGCGCGAGAACGCCGAGCCGTCGGCCAGGAAGCGCTCGACGAGCAGGCTCACCGCCACGCCGTAGGCGGCGGGGAGGGCGATGAACAGGGCCACGGCGAGGCCAAGAGGGTCGAGGAGCGTGAAGTCGATCCCGCCGGGGCGGATGACCGTCGCCCCTCCTACGATGCCGGTCAGCCCGCCGAACAGCCACGGCCGCGCGCGCCCGGGGAGCCAGCCGCGAACCACGAGGTAGACCAACCCGCCGAGGATCCCCAAGACGGTTGTGACGATGACGAGGAACAGCGTGGCGCCGCTGAAGATCCCGATGGTGAAGTCGTCGTCGGTCTTCAGTCCCCGAAGCGCGGGGTCCGACGTCAGCCGGAGGACGAACATCGCGACCCGCCCACCGAGGCCCCCGATCACCGCGCCGGTCAGGGACCCGGCCACCGCGGCTGTGGCCACGGGCCTCGCTGCGGCGCCCAGGTCCTCCCTCAACGTCGTCGTCTCGGCGCTCACCGGTCGGATTATCCCCCCTTGTCACCCGGCGGTGCGGATATCGCCGATGGCGAGGTCGTCCAGGACACCGCCTCGCACCCGCGCGAGCCATAGGTGGGGCTCTTCGTACCCCGATCCGGGGTAAGGCTGGATCACGTTGACGAGCAGGCCGACCCCGTCGATGCCTCGGACGACGGCGGCATCCTCACACCGCTCACCATTGATCTCGGAACAGAGCTGGACGAAGCCGTCGGAAGCGACCGACAACGTTCCCCTGACGGCGATCCATCCCTCCGGCTGAGCGGCCACAGCTGCTGCCGGGGAATCCCACACTTGAGAGGCGTCGATGGTGAACGTCACCGATTCGGCTCCCGGGCAGAACGGCGGGCGCGACGGCTCGGTGACGGGGGCCGAACCTCCCGGGTCGGGCGCCTGCATCGCGCCGACCCGGATCGACGTCGGATCACCGGCCGCGTCGCGTTCCACGACCTGGAACGCGAAGGTCGCCAGCCCGCTCGGCGCCGGCCCCGCAGATTCCCACGTCCCGAACTCGTCGAAATGCGCCTCGTGCGCCCACTCGACGAACTGGCGCGTCGAGGGGCACCACACGACGGGCTCCTCGAATCCCCACGCCCGGTGAGGCGAGAACGCGTCCACCACGGACACGGTCCCGTCCTCGTGGTGCACGACGAAGACGGGCCGGCCGTCGGCGAGGAACACGGGCGACACCTCGCCTCGTGCAGGAACCTGGATGACGTCCGGGCCTCCGAGTGTCCTCACGGTCGTTCGAAGAGGAGTGAAGACGACCCACAGCAGCGCCGCCGCCGCGAGGAAGAGGGCCAGGGCGGTCGCGACCACGATGACGCGCGACGGGTCCCGCGGGGGAAGCGGTTGAAGCCTCGGCCCCTCCATGATTCGCTCCCAGAGATCGGCCGGGAGCTCGGCTCGATGCAGCTTGGCCATCTCACGCTGCCAACGCTCAGTCATCACGATCCTCCTCGGAGCCGAGGACTTCCCGGAGCCGCCTCCGCGCCCGGAACAGGTGCACCCTGACCGTCGCCGCCGAGATGCCGAGCAGCCGACCGACCTCGGGGGCGGTGAACCCCTCCTCGTCGTGGAGGAGCACGGCGGCGCGCTGGTTCGGCGACAGGGTCCACAGCGCCGCCATGACGTCCTGCACATCCGCCGGGTCGATGCCCGGGACCGGGTCTGGGGCGACCGGCGGGCCGCGCTTCTCTCGTTGCAGCTCCCGGCTGGCGATCCGGAAGGCCGTCCGGTAGATCCAGGCCAGCGGGTCGCGGATCTCGTGCGCCCGTTCGATGGCGCGGGCGAACGCCTCGGCCACGGCGTCCTCCGCCAGGTGCCGCCGGCCTCCGGCGAATCCGTAGATGGAGCGCCACAGCTGCGGGGCGGACTCCCGATACAGACGCTCGATGTCGCGCTCGACGCCCTCGCGGAGGTCGCGGGGCGCCACCGGACCCTCCCCACCTCTCGCACTGTAGGCCCTTGCCCCCGCATCCCACACCTACAGAGCCGGAAGGGGCCAGGAACGTTTACCCCGTGCCGTAGGGTGGGACGGGATGAGCGCATTCACCGGAGAAGAGATCGAGTACATGCGCAGTCTGACGCTGGCCCGCCTGGCGACCGTCGGCCCCGACGGCCAGCCGCACGTGATCCCCGTGACGTTCTGGTTCAACGAGGAGGAGGACACGATCGACATCGGCGGCATCGCCTTCGGCGACGGCAAGAAGTGGCGCGACGCGAAGCAGAACCCGAAGGTCACCTTCCTCCTGGACGACACCTTCGGGTCCGGCAAGGACCGCCAGGCCCGCGCGCTCGAGGTCCGTGGCGAGGCCGAGCTCCACGAGACGGGCGGCAACGAGATCAACCCGAGGTTCCCGAACTTCGCGCCCCAGTTCTTCCGGATCCGCCCCAAGCGCATCGTGAGCTGGGGCCTAGAGGAAGCCGCGACCGGCGGAGGCTTCCAGCGGAACGCCCGAACCCTTTCCTGACCAGAAGAGTACGATGACCACTTCAGCAACCCTGAGAAGGAGGGTGAGATGACGGACTACCTGTTGCTCTACAGCGGTGGCAAGATGCCGGAGACCGAGTCCGAGCAGGCCGATGTCATGAAGGCCTGGGGCGTGTGGATGGAGAATCTCGGTCCTGCTATGAAGGACGGCGGCAACCCGTTCACGCCGCAGGCCAAGACGATCGACACGAGCGGGAAGGTGAGCGACGGCCCGGCCGGCTCGCCGGCCAGCGGGTACTCGATCATCCAGGCGAAGTCGCTCGACGAGGCGGTCAAGATGGCCAAGGACTGCCCAGTCCTGCTGGGCGGCGCCAAGATCTCGGTCTACGAGACCTTCGAGGTGATGTAGGGCAGGTCGCCGCTCAGTCCACTCAGGCTCAGGCGAACCAGTCGTCGAACCCGCGCCGGCGCACGCTCGGGAGACGGTCGCCGGGAAGTCGAACGAACCACCCGAGCTCCTCGCCCCGGTCGCCGGGGCGGGCCGCGGCGCTGCGGTAGGCGATCGACCGTTCTCCTTGATCCCAGGCCGCCTGTCCCGCCGGCCGGCAACAATCCCACCCGACCTCGGTGCCGTCGGCCTCGCGCGGATAGGTGGCCGGCAGGCCGGCGGCCCGGCAGCCCTCATCGGTGACGACGTTCACGGCGCGGTGCCGGGTGACCTCGGTCTCGACCAGCACGGGGCGCCGGTCGGGGAGCAGGTCGAGCGGCGAGTAGGGCAGCCCCGCGAACCGCCGGAGCACGTTCGCCCGCGCGATCTCGATGGTCGAGCACAGGTACACCACCGGGAACGATCCGGGCGGGTTCCACCGGGCGCCGCGCTCGGCGGCGTAGCTCCCGTCGAAGGGACGGCGCCACGACGGATCGGCGACGCGTAGGTACCGCCCCCCGCGGTCGACGTGCCGGAACCGGAACCGCACGGCTCGATCAGGCGCTCCAGGCCCAATCGAACGATCGACGGACGCTGTCCAGGAGCTCGCCCTGGCGATCGTTCGCGATCAGCTCGAGCATCGAGCGGCCGCCGTACGCCTCGCTCGGCGCGCGGACGATCCCTGGGATCCGCTCGGGCAGCAGGTTCCGCTCTAACAGGTCGGCGGTCTCCAGGATGATGTGGAGCTTCGGCTGCCGGGCTCCCGGGAGGCCCTCGTCGAGCCATTGCTGCACGGCCTGCCGTCTGACGCCGAACAGCCGGGCGGCGTCGGTGACGGTGAGCCCCCACGCGGCCATGAGGCGTTCGAGGCCGGTGCCGGCCCCGGACAGCTCTGCCAGGACGACGCGCGCGAAGCGCTGGTAGTCCACGGACCCGGGGAGCCTCTTGCGTGCCGTTCGCGGGATGGTCTGGACGTCCATGTCCGGGACGATGCCCGACGCCGCCGACACCAGCGCCCCGATCGGCCCGGCCGGGTCGAACGGCGCGGTGAGGGCCAGGTGGTCGAGCACGTCCGCGGCCGACGCCGGCGCGCCGGGGTGGTCCGAGCAGATCGCTCGAACCAATTCGTGCCAAGCGCGCGCGTACCGCCGGGCCGCTCGCTCGTCGCCCGAGAGGGCGGCCGGCAGCCACCGCTCCACCTCGGAGGCGAGCTCCGGATCCAGGCGTGTCGCGGTTGCCGTGGCCATGAGTCAAGGGTACCGCAAGCGAAGCGCAAGCGCAAGGGAAACGCAAGGAATCTTCCCGTGACAGGACTTTCGAGGTGATGGAGTTAGGTGACCTGTGCGCCCTCAGGGTCCTCCGCCGGTAACCCGACCAAGGTCGGCTGCGGGCTGAGCGTTCTCACCACTCGACGGAGACCGGGTACCGCGCCAGCATCCGATCTCCCGTCACGAGGCAGAGGTCTTCCGCCACTGCTTGAGCGACGAGGATCCGGTCGAACGGATCGCGGTGGACGTCGGGCAGCGCTGCCAAGCCGAGTGCGTGACGAACGTGGATGGGGAGGGGAAGGAAGGCGTTCGTCTCGAGCTGCGCGACGAGGAACCGATCGATGGGCTCGGGAATCTCGACGCGCCCTAAACCCTTCTTGACGACGATCTCCCAGGCGCTGGCCGCGCTCACGTGTACCTCGTTCGCGCCGTCGGCGATGAGGGCGGCGGCGCGCCTGGACAGGCGGGGGTCGTCGCCGATCCACCAGAGGAAGGCATGGGTGTCGAGCAGGAGCCTCACTCGAACGAGGCCTGAACGTCTTCGGGGAGCGGCGCGTCGAAATCCTCACCGACCCAAACGTCAGCGCGGGCGCTGCCCGGTGCGCGTTCGGGAACGTCGGGTTGGATCGGAACGAGCTTGGCGATCGGGTGCCCGGCCCGGGCGATCACGACCTCCTCCCCGAGTGCCACCCGCTCGAGGAGCTTCGAGAAGTGCGTCTTCGCGTCGTGGACGTTGACGGGTGTCATAGCTCGGCCAGCATAGACTAAGTCCTGGACTAAGTCCATGGGACGGAAGCCGCCGCCTACTCGAGGCTGACCGACCCGTCGTCGTGCAGCTTCCAAGCGGGGTTGTGCGCGATCTCCCACGGGTGGCCATCCTGATCGACGAACGCGCCCGAGTACCCGCCCCAGAAGGTCTCTCCCGCAGCGCGAGCGATCGTCGCTCCTGCCTTCCGCGCCTCCTCCATGATCGCGTCGACTTCCTCCGGCGAGTTCACGTTATGGGCGAGCGTGACGCCACCCCAGCCGCCGCCGTCCTGGACCCCACTGTCCTTCGCGAGCTTCTCCCTGTCCCAGAGCGCCACGATGAACCCTCCGGCCTGGAAAAAGACCACGTCATCGGCCGGCTGTGGACCGGCGCTCCAGCCGAGCGCCTCGTAGAACCGACGTGACCGATCGAGGTCGCTGACGCCGAGGGTGATGAGGCTGACCCGCTGATCCATGCCGCGGAGAGCCTAGCTTCGCGGGCCGACCCTGCCTCGGGGACATCCAGGTATATAGCACTTCTGCTATACTCCATTCCATGAGTGGAGGGACGCTGGTGCGAGAGGCGCGACGGAGGGCCGGTCTGACCCAGGCTGATCTCGCCCGCCGGGTCGGAACGACCCAGTCCGCCATCGCTCGCCTCGAGCGGGGCCGGACCGAGCCCTCGGCCGAGCGGATCGGCCAGCTGGTCGGCGCGTGCGGGCTGGAGCTGCAGGTCCGTCTGGCGCCGCTCGACGACTCGGACTGGTCGGTGGCTCAGTCGAACCTGGCCCTCGACGTGGACTCGCGGGTCCGCCAGCACCAGGCGGCGCTCCGCTTCACGAGGGCCGGCCGCACGGCCGTAGCGAGCCGCCGTGGCTGAGCCGGAGCTCGCCCCGGACCGGATCCTGTCGGTACTCCGGGAGCACGGCGTGCGCTACGTGCTGGTGGGCGGCTTCGCCACCGTGATCTATGGCTCTCCGTACCTCACGACCGATGTCGACGTCGTGCCGGAGTGGTCAGAGAGAACCTGGAGCGTCTGTCGACCGCGCTGGAGGCGATGCACGCCCGGGTGTGGACCGCGAGCCAGCCCGCAGGCCTTCCCTTCAACCACGATGCAGCCTCGCTGGGCGGCGCCGACATGTGGAACCTAGTCACCGACCACGGCCGGCTGGACGTGACGTTCGTGCCAAGTGGCACGACCGGCTACGAGGACCTCGCCCGGGACGCCGTGCACCTTCGGATCCTTGGTGTCGACGTCGACGTGGCGTCCCTGGCCGACGTGATCAGGTCGAAGGAGGCCGCGGGCCGGGAGAAGGATCGGGTGGTGCTCCCCGTGCTTCGTCGCATCCTCGACGAGGGCCAGTCAGACCACCCCACGCGCTGATCGACGAGGTCTGGAAACGCGAAGGACCCGGCGGATGCCGGGCCCTCGCGGTCGTCCGAGAACGTTAGACCGGGCGAACGTTCGCGGCCTGGGGGCCCTTCTGCCCCTGGCTCACGTCGTACTCGACCCGCTGGCTCTCATCCAGGTTCCGGTAGCCGTCGCCGCTGATCGCGCTGAAATGCACGAATACGTCGGCGGTACCGTCCTCGGGAGTGATGAAGCCGAAGCCCTTCTCGGAGCTGAACCACTTCACGGTTCCAGTTGCCACGTGCGATCCCTCCTTCCTTTCGCCGTTCCGGCCTAAGTGCTGCCGTGCAGGCGCCGGCCGTAGCAGCCGGGGGTGAGGGAACTGCTCGTAGCGTCAACCGCGATTGGTGCCCTCAGGTACAACGGTACCAGGTCGGGACCGTGCCGAATCGTGGGAGCGCGCCGTCGAGGCCACTTGCTCGGGTCGGTCAGGGGGTGCCATCCTCGGCCTGGAGGGCGCACGAGAACGATCGCAACGCGTGCGAATCGCGTGGGACGCTTGGCGCCGTGGGTGCTGGCCGGGCTGATCACGGCGTGCACCGGGGGAGGCCCCGAGCGTCCTTCCGTATCCGAGCCGGTCACGCCCAGGAAGTTCCCCGGGTCGCTCACCCTGGTGGCTCACGAACCGCTCTTCGATCGGGGGATGAACGCAGCCCTCGCTGTGTGGAACGACTTCGCCTACGTCGGTAGCCGCACGGATGGCTCGAAGGGACACCCACACGCCGGAGTGCTCGTGGTGAACATCCAGGACCCCGCTCACCCAGAGGTCGTCGGGGAGATCGGCAGGCCGGACGAGGGCAACCCCAGCGAGACCTCGCGTGAGCTGAGGGTCTGGCCCAGCGAGCGATTGCTCCTCGTGCTCAACCTCAGATGCGATCCGCTCATCCACGACTGCCGCGGCTCCCCGGTGGAGCCCACCGTTCGCTTCTACGACATCGCAGGGAAGCGAGCCGCGAAGCCCGTGCTCGTGTCCACGTATCACCCCCTGCGGACACCGCACGAGTTCTTCCTGTGGCAGGACCCGAACGACCCCAGCCGGGCGCTGCTCTTCATGTCGACGCCGGGCTATTTCGGCGGGAGCCTTCTCGTGACCGACATCTCGACCGCCCGGGAGGGGGTGTTCCGCGAGGTGGCCTCATGGTCGACATCGTTTCCGGATCCGGGACCCAACGACGACCTCCATTCTGTGTCGGTGTCGCCCGACGGGATGCGGGCGTACCTCGCCTTCCTCACCGCGGGGTTCTTCGTGCTGGATACGTCTGAGGTGGCGAGGGGACTTCCGGCGCCTGCCATCCGTTTGGTCACGCCATTGACGAAGCGGGCCCAATGGCCGGGCCTGGGAGCGCACAGCGCGGTGAAGGTCCCCGGTCGCGACCTGGTGCTCACCACCGACGAGGTCTACGGGGGGATCGGGCCGGACGAGGGGTGCCCATGGGGCTGGGTTCACCTGATCGATGTGACCGACGAGTCGAGTCCCCAGGTCGTCTCGGAGTACAAGGTCCTGCCGTACAACGACCAGACGTATTGCGACCAGGTGAGCGCGGAGCGGGACGTCGGGTCGAGCTTCTCCTCCCATAACCCCACGGTCACCGAGCACCTGGCGCTCGTCACGTGGCACAGCGCCGGGCTCCAGGTCGTGTCCACCGAGGATCCCGATCGACCGACGCAGGTGGCCGAGTTCGTACCGGAGCCGTTGGAAGCCGTGGCCACGGAGGACCCCATCCTGAGCTCGGGCCCCGACCAGGTCGTCATGTGGAGCTACCCCATCATCGAGGACGGCCTGATCTACGTCGTGGACATCAGGAACGGGCTCTACGTCCTCGAGTACCACGGTCCCTACGAGCGGGAGGTAGCGTCGATAGGGTTCCTGGAGGGCAATTCCAACCTGGGCGACGGGTCCTAGCCGCTCTCAGATGCCGGCCTGGCCGGACTTCAGCGCCGCCGCCAGACGGCGCAGCGCGCCGCCGAGCCCGTATCGCTCCGCCAGCGAGACGACGGCCGCGTCCGGTTCTCGTCGTGGGCGCGTGAGGTCCACCTCCGGTATGGGCAGGTCCGTAGGGATGGTGACGACCTTGAGGGCGCGCTCGACGTAGTCGAGGTCGCGGCGAACCTTGCTGAGGGCTATCCCCTGATCGGATCCCCGGGCTGCCTCGAGGATGCCGTCGAGGCTCCCGTACCGCGCCAACAGGGCAGCCGCGAGCTTCTCGCCGACGCCGCGCACCCCCGGCAGGCCGTCGGAGGGATCGCCGCGCAACAGGGCGAAATCGCGATAGGCCCGGCCGGGGATCTGATACTTGGTCTCGATGTACGTCTCGTCGACGACGTCCAACTGGGAGACCCCTCGCCGTGGATACAACACGACGATGTCCGGATCGCGCACGAGCTGAAAGAGGTCGCGGTCGCCGGAGACGATGGCAACCCTGCCCGGAGCGCGCTCGGCGAGCGTGCCGATGACGTCTTCCGCCTCGTAGCCAGGATGCCCGACGACCGGTATCCCGCATCCGGCGAGGATCTCGAAGATGACCGGGGTCTGGGGAGCCAGCAGGTCCTCGGCCTGTTCCTGCGCGCTCCCCGGCTCGGCCCGGTGCGTCTTGTATGTGTCGATGAGCTCGACCCGCCACTCCGGTCGCCAATCGTCATCAGCCGCACAACAGATGAAATCGGGGTCGTGTTGGGCAACCAAGCTCTCGAGCATCCCCAGAAACCCGTAGGCCGCGTTGACCAGGGTCCCGTCGGGTGCTCTGACCGTGTCGGGGACGGAGAAGAGAGCCCGATAGATCAGGCTCGCGGAATCGACGAGGAGCGTGAGGCCGGTCTGCACAGCCCAATTATCCTGCTCCGATGTGGCCTGAGACCACGCCTCCGGCCAGGCCGACAGATCAGACCCAAATGGTGCCGAGATGAATGGAGAAGGTTGAAGGGAAGGTTCGGTAACCGCTGAGGGCGCTAGGTACCGCCGAGATACGCATACAGATGGTACGGCCCGCTTAGTCCTTTGAGCTCATGGGAACCGCGGTCCTCGAACGCCAGGCCAGTAGGCGCTGTCAACGCTCGGGTGATCTCCGAGACCAGGATCTCGTCGGGGCTTGCAGCGGCCATCACGCGAGCAGCCTCGTGCACCGCGAGGCCACGGATATCGCTGCCCGAGGACTCGACCTCGCCGGCGTGGATCCCGGCACGGATCTGAAGGCCCTGCCGGTTGGCCGCAGCTCTGATCGCTGCCGCGCATCGCAGAGCAGTGGCGGGACCTTCGAAGACTGCGAGTACCCCGTCGCCGGTGGACTTCACTTCCCGACCGTGAGTGCGCTCCAGCTCTGCTCTGACGTCCTGCTCGTGGTGGGCGAGTAACTCTGTCCACATGGTATCGCCGAGCTCGGAGGCCTTCGAAGTGGATTCCACGATGTCGGTGAACAGGATCGTCGCGAGGAACCTCTCGGGGAGTAGGGCCTTGGAAGCGAAGAACCGCCTCAGGCCGGCCCAATTCAGCGTGACGCAAGGCTCGTCCCCGACGGTCCAGCTGTCGTGTCCGGCCGGGACGTCGAAGACGTCGCCGGGGCGGAACTCGAGGGTCCTGCCATCCTTCATCACCACGCCCCAACGCCCCGACATGGTGAGACCGACATGGTTCGCCTCGCACCACTCGCCACCGACGACGGGCTTCGTGTCCTTGGACCAGCGCCACCCAGGGGCGACTACCTCGCGACCCACCACGAACCCACCAACCTCGACGACCTCCTCCAGGAGGCCAGGGAGCTCCACGATCTCGTCCGGCTCGTCGAAGTTCTTGGCTGACAACTCCACGCCGCCATCATCGACGGCGTCTCAACAGCTCGGGCGGGCAAAAAAACTGAGTCAAAGGGGTGGAGATGACCCAGCTTGCTGATGGCCTCCGCCCGCCAGCGGTATCGTCACGGAGGCATGTCGGAGGATCGCTCGTACGTCGATCAGAACACGCGAGAGCGCGAGCGCCTTCGCGCCCTGGTCGAACGCTTGGACGAGGACGAGCTCCGCACTCCGGTGAACGAGCACTGGACGGTCGCCGCCGTGCTCGGCCACATCGCGTTCTGGGATGCCCGGGTGCTGGCGCTCGCCGACAAGCTGGAGCGTGGCGTACCGTTCTCGCCCTCCGACGCCGAGCCGGAGGACGTGGACTGGATCAACGACGCCACGCGCCCACTGATCCACGCGATCCCGCCGCTCGAGGCCGCTCGGCTGGCGTTCCGCATCGCCGAGGAGACCGACGCCCGAGTGGCGAGCCTGCCGGTCGACCGCCTCTGGCCGCGCGACCCGGGCAGCCCGCTCTACCCTCTGCGCGCATCGCACCGGGGCGAGCACCTCGACGACGTCGAGGCGGCGGTCCGAGCCCGCCCTGGACCGAAGGGCGGCGACGCGACACCGCGGTAACCCGAATGCTCGGATGCCCCAGGGCTGACGAATGTTCCTAGAAACGACTCACACGGTGATGACGACCTTTCCGCGGGCGTGTCCCTCTTCCAGATACCGGATGGCCTCGGGGACCTCGCTCAGCGGGTACGTCCTGTCGATGACCGGCGTGACCTTGCCGGCCTCGATGAGCTCCTTGAGCACGACCAGGTCCTCGCCGTTCTGCCTTCGCGATGAACGGGCCCAGCTTCTGGCTCACGAACGGTGACAGCAGGAGCGCCCGGAGCTGGCGATCGATGCCTCCGAACCACCGTCCGCCCCCTTCGCCGCCGACGATGACGAGGGTCCCTCGGGGGGCGAGGGCGCGCCGGAGGTGTGACACGGAACGGTTCCCCGCGATGTCGAGGATGAGGTCGTAGCGTTGCCCCGTCTCCGCGAAGTCGTCGCGCGTGTAGTCGATGACGTCGTCCGCGCCGATCGAGCGGACCAGGTCCACCTTCGTCGTGCTGCACACGCCGGTGACGTGGGCTCCGAACGCCTTGGCGATCTGCACGGCGAACGTCCCCACGCCTCCCGCCGCGCCGATGATCAGGACCTTCTGCCCCGGCTGAACCTTCCCCACGTCGCGCAGAGCCTGGAGCGCGGTGGAGCCGGAGGTGGGAACGGCCGCCGCCTGCTCGAAGGTGAGGTTCGCCGGCTTGGGCGCGAGCTTGTCCGTCTCGAGCGGTCGCGTACTCGGCGAAGGAGCCGTCGCAGGTGCCGAAGACCTCATCGCCCGGCTGGAACCGCGTCACATCCTTGCCGACCGCCTCGACGCGACCTGCGACATCCTGGCCCCGAACGCGGTCCTTGGGCCCGCGGAGCCCGGAGCGCCATGCGGATCAGGTACGGCAGGCCCGTCATGATGTGCCAGTCCCCGATGAATACGCTCGCCGCGTGAACGCGGAGCAGCACGTCGCCGCTGCCGACCACCGGCTCCTCGATGTCCTCGAGTTCCAGGACATCTGCTGTGCCGTACCTGTCTTGGACGATCGCCTTCATCGGATCCTCCTGAGCCGGGTCGCGGGTTCGGTGGAAGCACCCGTCTACTCGCAGCATGACACAGCGACGGAGAGTGCCCAGTTGGTCGACCCAAGGTACGCAGCCGATTGGCGTCGGTCCGAACCAGCGTGCAACAATCCTTCGGTGCGGAAGGTGTACCGCCACACCGGCCTGAAGCGCTTCGGGAACGGCCTGATGACCCGCATGGTTGGCCGCGGAAAGGGACCGAAGGAGATGCGCCTCGTCACGGTGCGCGGCCGGAAGAGCGGCAAGGAGTACTCGACGCCCATCCTGGTGCTCGAACAACCGGGTGGGCGGTACTGGGTTTCGTCCTTCGGCGAAACGAACACGATCAGGAACGCCCGGATGGCGGGTCACATCCTCCTCAGCCGAGGCGACTCACGGGAGGAGGTGCGCCTCGTCGAGCTCCCGGTCGAGGACCGCCCACCGCTGCTGCGCGCCTATCTGGATCTCAACAGGAGGCGCATGGTGCAGGCGTATTTCGATGCCACCCGCGAGTCGTCGGACGCGGAGCTTCCGTGCCGATGCGCCGGAACACACAGTCTTCAGGCTCGAACGCGTCTGAAGTCGATCCGTTCTGGAGTGGAACCTGCGTGAGTCCCGCGCGCTGGTCAACCGCGGGCGCGTAGCTCGGGAATGAGCTCACGGGCCACCCGCTCGAAGACGTCGTCTTCATGGGTGGCCTGCGGACGCCAGTGACGGGGCCAGTACAGGACGAACTCGTCGACCCCCACATCGCGGAAACGCTGGACCATGTCGGTGAAATACGCCGTGGACTCCCACGGGGTAAGCGGCGGGAAGCAGACGAGCGACCGCCGGATCGAACGCGGATCCCTGCCGATCTGGGCGCAAAGCTGGGTAAGCTCCCTGCTCCGTCTCGCCGTCACGGCGAGGAACTGATCCTCGGTCTGGATGCCGTACCCGCCCCAGGAGCTCCATACGTCTGCGCTCTCGGCCGCGATGCGCAGCATCTTCGGACCGTGAGCGGCGATCGCGATGGGCGGTCTGGGGTCCTGGATGGCTCTCGGCAGCATCTCGGCTTCGCTGCAGTTGAAGAATCGTCCCTGGAAGGTGGTGACCGCGTTGGCGAAGAGCTGCGTCGTCAGCTGAACGAACTCGCGGAACCTCTCGACGCCTTCCGCCGGGGCCCAAGAGGCGCCCACCGCCGCCGCCCCGGCCGAGGGGTCTCCCACGCCGAGTGCCACCTCGAGCCGGCCGCCCGAGAGGTGATCCACGGTGATCGCTGCCTTCACCAGCGTCACAGGATGCCGGAAGTACTGCGAGGTGACCAGGGTCCCGACGCGGATCGTGGAGGTCGCGAGGGCCATGGCTGTGAGGGTCGAAGGCCCATCGAGGATCGGCGTGCGCGGATGATCCGGCTCGACGACCGTATCGCAGTTCCACATCACGTCGAACCCGAGTTCCTCGGCGCGCCGCCAGCGGTCGCGAAGGTCATCGAACGGTACGGACTGGTACTGATAGGCACAGAAGCGCAATGGCGGCAACCTAACCCCCTTCGTTCCGGCGGACCTTCGCGCGAGCGACCATCGGTAGCTACCAGCGCTCTCGGTGCACCACGTCGTCGAACGCCCGTCGGTTAGGTCGGCGGACGGGAGTCAATGGTCGATCAGCGGGGTAGCCCAATGCGACGAGGATGGCGACCTCCCGATCCTCAGGGAGGCCGAGGATGCGCCGCGCGAGCGCCTGGTCACCGACCGAGGCATGCCCGCTCCCGATACCGAGGTCCGCGGCGGCGAGCATGATCGACATCGTGGCCTGCCCGATGTCGTACTGGAACGTGTCCCGCTCGTCGCGGTCGTCCGACACTGGGATGACGAGGGCGATCGTGGCCGCCGAGGTTCCGACATGCGCGGCGTACCGCCAGATCTTCGACAGCTCCTGAAGGTTATCCCTGTCCGTCACCAGCACGAAGTCCCACGCCTGTTGGTTGACGGATGAGGGCGTTCGGCGTGCCGCCTCGAGGATCCGGTCGAGGTCCGCCTGGTCGATGGGTCGGTCGGCGTACCGCCGCACGTTCCGGCGAGCCCGGATCGCGTCCCACGTCTCCACGCGAAGAAGATAGGCGCTTCCGGGCCGCGCGCCCCGGCGCTCGCCGCCGTGCTTCTACACGGAGTCGACCAGGGCTCCTATCAGATTGAGGGAAGCAAGGAGCGAGCCTAGGACACTCGCGCCGACAAGGGTCCACTTGCCGATCCGGGTGCGACGAGGATGCGCGTCTCGCGGAGGTATTGCAGCCACGAAGTGATCTGCCACCAGAACGGCGACCACACCGAATACCAGTGGCAGGAGAGCGAAGAGTGAGACCCCAAGGATTGGCGGTCGAAAGAAGGCAAATTCGTCGGACAGCATGAGCTCGATCGCCAACGTCGTGAGGAGGATCCCTCCGAAGGCGAGACCCTTCATCAACGCGCTGAGTGGTACGAATCGACGGATCCAGACGTAGTAGAGCCCTGCAGCGATTCCGACGATGACGGCAAATTCGAGGAGTCCGAGAGTGCCCAGCCACGTGAAGCGCCCGACGATCTCACCCGTGGGCGCCGTGCCCCGCGCCTCCTCACCCGCGGCCATCCCTATGAGTCGCACCGCCCCGCGTGCGCCGAGCCCTGCGACAAGACCGCCGGCGAAGCCGCCTGCGATACCGCCTGCGAGAAGACGCCAGATCCGCGGAAGACGGTCGATCCGTGATGCCAACAGCTGCGGTGACGACCGTCGCGATTCCTCTGTCCCCATGAGCCATCTTGGCATGTCCGGTGCGGCGAGGGAATCGCGAGTGGTGCCCCCTGGAGTGTGCAACCGAGAGTAGGTGACGCTTGGGCGGAGCCGACTTGCACCGCAAAGTCGCTCGGTGCTATGTACAAGCGAACAGTTGCTCCGAAGGGCGACCCCCCGCCCTTTGAGGGGTCGCGTCCCTACGTTCCGTCCACGAAGAGAGGGTCGTGATAACTCGGAACGCACGGATGAGTTTGGCCGCTTCGCTGGCGGCGATCCTGACGGTGGCCGCTCTCGGTGTCGCGGGATCCGCCTACGCCACGACGTCGGACACCGTCCTCGAATGGAACTCCAACGCGGCGGTCGCACTCTTCAACGTGCCCACCACGGGGGTCCCGGGGGCGGAGCAAGCGCCCACCGTCGGCGTGCTCCAGATGGCGATGGTGCAGGGCGCGGTCTGCCTGCTCCGAGGTCCATCGCGATTGCATCTGGACCGTGTTCCCGCTAACGCACTAGGTCGGGGCCGCCACCACAGAGCTTTCCTTCTTGGACCTGGTGGACGCGGGTCGGCGGAACGGGCGGGATCGTGGCTGCCGAACTCCGCCATCGGCGTCGACGAGACAGCTCACGCCCGTAGCGCCATGGCGCGCGCCCCTCCAGTCGAGATGTCACGGACAAACTGCCGACGTCAAGGCTGTTGAGTCTGACCAGTCAGTATGTAGAGAAACGGAGAAAGCTCATGAGAAACCGCATCCTGGCTATCGTTGTTGGTCTGATCGTCGGCGGCGCCTTCGCCGGCGTCGCGTTGGCAACACCGGTGATCGGAACGATTACCGCCGAGACCGCCCGAGGAGCGCTCGACGAGGCCATCAAGGTCAATACCGGCTTCGAGAACGGCGCGAGCGTCAAACTGCAAACGAGGGGTCCGATCGAAGTCATCACCCAAAGGATCGTGGCCGAGCCCGGGAGCTCGTTCGGCTGGCACAGCCACCCCGGCGAGAACGTCAACGTCATCCTGCAGGGCACGCTGACCCTGTACCACGATGAGGCCTGCACCGAGGGGACAACCTACGAAACTGGCGACGCGTTCTCGACGTCTCCGGACGAGATCCACCTCGCCCACGCGGGCGCCGGCACCCAGCTCATCCTCTTCGCCACGTACTTCGCTCCGATCACAACGCCTCTGATGGCGGTTCGGATCGACCAACCCCTGCCACAGGTCGGTTGCCCCGCGTAGAGAAACGAACGTTTCGCTGAAGATCACGGTCCGACGCTCTTCGGGGCCCGGGCTCTTTCAGGACGTCGTGAAGGACGTGATCGGCGGCCGCGTGTACCTGGAGATCCACTTCAGCACTCCCGACGTGCAGGGTGGTGCTCCTTCGGGCCCAGTCCGACGACCTCGACATAGCCGCGCGGCGACCATCATTGACCGGCTCGATCGGTCGGGGTCAGAATCGGCGCTCCGAGGCGGCCTCGATCTCAGGGAGCCCGAAAGATGATTGGTCCAGCGGGATCAGAGGTCGACCGCAGCTGGAACCGCATCGGGCGAAACGCCGGCTACGTTGCCGGGGTGGCATTCCTCGTCGGCACCGTTCTGTACCTGCTCGATGCGCTCGAGCTGCTCGGCAAGGGCCCCGAGTATCACGCGACGGCTGCCGGTCCGCTCCAGGACGAGGCCAACTTCTGGGTCGCCGCCTTCGCCCACCAGCACGACATCGTGTGGGACATCGTCGCTCGCGATCTGATCTTCCCGCTGGGGTTCGTCGCGCTGATCATCCTGGGGCTCGCCATCAGGCACGTGGTCGGGAGCGAGCGACCGGAGGGCCAGCTCATGGTGGCCTTCCTTGTGGTCGGAGGCGTGATCTCTGCGATCGCCGACCTGATCTTTCTTGGCAACGTCGAGTACTGGCGCACGACCGGATGGACCGCCCACCCGCCGGAGGTGATGGTGGCGATCGGACGGTCCACGCAGGCGATCGACTCCCTCACCCGGTGGCCGGCGGCGGCGGGCTTCGCGATCCTCGCGGCGGGCATCCTGTACTTCGGACATTTGTGCAGGACCCGACCGGAGCTGCCGGCGGCGGTGGGGATCCTGGCCTATCTAGAGGCCCTCCTGTTGATGGGCATCGCGATCGCCGGAGCTGCCCGGTGGGACACGCCGTACTACGTGCTGAGCTTGCTCACCGGTGTGCTCGTCGGACCGGTCCTCGGGATCTGGCTCGGCCGGCGCTTCGGGCAACTGGCGCATGGGCCTGGCGCGGAGAAGGCGACCAACCCGACGTAGCAACCCGCCGATCCCTTCCGCAGCCCTCTCGCTCTGAGGGTGGGGAACCGGACCGGCCTCCTAGGCGTACGAAGGGCATGCGGGCCATCGCCTTCGCAGTAGCACTCATGCTCGTTGGCTGTTCCCCAGGATCGTCCGAGACCATCCCGGACACTTCGCCATCTGGGGCGCCCTCGAACGTCCACGCCCGACCATGTCCGGTCACATCGCCCAACGGCCTGACGCCGCCGGGCCGAAGCGCGGAGCAAGCTCAACTTCGGGAACGGACGCCTGTGGACCGTCCTGTGGCCGGGAGGCCTGGTACTCGTTCCGCCCGATGACATCGGACCGGACGGCTCGCTCGGGATGAAGTTCCCCTGGTGGCGCGGTCCGAGTATCCACGGTCACCTGCACATCCGCGGCCACGAGCTCACCCTCGGGGTCCCCGTTCGAGCCGGCGCTGGCGGCTACGGCGACACGGGCTTCAACGCTAGCGGGATCGTGTTCCCTGTCGAGGGTTGCTACCGGATCCGCGGCGAAGCCGATGGGGCGGTCCTCAGATTCGTGACCATGGTCCGGCCGTGTTCAGCGCTCGCCGAGCTCCCCCGTCCCAGCGGAGGGCCTACTCGATCTGCGATTCCTGACCGGATTCCGCAGCGAGATTGACGGCCACGACCGATCCCCCGGATGATGCGTGCTCGGCCGCCGGAAGGCGATTCGTGTCTGGACAGATAACCGCCGCGCTTGATGCGCCGGCGGTCTCGACGTTCCGCGAGGGCTTCGCCGGCGAGATCGTCCTGCCGGAGGA
>CAVVVF010000003.1:0-177833 GCA_963751665.1 uncultured Actinomycetes bacterium
AGGCCGTGTCGCGGTTGCGGCCCTTCACCACCATGTGCTGGCGAAAGATGCCTTCGAAGACGAACCCCAGCCTGAGGGCCGCCTCCCGCGACCGCTCGTTGAGTGCGTTGCACTTCCACTCGACGCGCCGGTAGCCGAGGTCGAACGACTCTCGAAGCATCAGATAGGTCGCCTCCGTGTTGGCGCGGGTTCTTTGGGCGGAGGGTGCATACCAGATTCCACCCAGCTCGATCGTGCGCATCTCGGGTTCGACACGCATGAAGCTCGCCATCCCGACGGGGTCACCCGAGGCGTTGTCGACAACCGTGCGGTAGAGGAAGTCCGGAGTTGTCTCGGCCCACGTCATCCACTCGTGCATGGCCGCCTCGTCTTCGAAGGGGCCGAAGGGAAGGTAGGTCCAGATCGCTTCGCCGCCCGGCGATCGGTGCCAAGAAGCGAACAGCCCCGCTGTGTGGACGTCCGCGACGGTTGGCACGAGCGTAACGAACCTGCCTTCCAGTAGCCGAGTCTCGGGGAAGTTCGCGGGTCCTCCGGTGACCGGCCGGCCTAACGGAGTCTCCGCTGGCACGGCGTCAGGCCCTCACTGCCACCGCGGTGTCGCCGAGCACTCTGGGCTCCCGTTCAGCGGAGTCGTCATAGATGACCAACGGCGGCGATGGTACAGGAGGTTGTGGTTCAGGTCGCACGGGGCCTTGATCACTCTACGCCACATGGCCCCAGTCATCATCCGACTCCACGGATGCGTCGACCGAGCTCGCGTCTCGCGGTCGGTGACCAAGCCGTCAGCAGACTCGGCGTCGCAACCCCGCGTCGCCAACCTCAAGAATCCGGCGAGGAAGGCTGCCACGAGGACGGACAGTGCCGCCGATGAGCTCCGACACGCCCGGTCCACCCCTCGGATCAGTCGACGTGAACGTCGTCGCGATGCTGACCGAAGAGCTCAGCATAAATCGTCGTCATCGTCTCCATGGTCAGATCGTCGCGCGAAACGCCGAATAGCGTGTTCGGAAAGTCCAGCTCCTTGACCTTCGGCCAGGCGCGACCCGGACCCCGAGGGTTGCTCGGAAAGGGGGGCGTTCGACCCGGCTAAGGCTCAAGCCTGGATCCGGGGCCGATACCGAGCCCCGAAGGGTGCCCGGGAAGGCGGCGGGGCGTTCGACCCCTGCCCAAGGCGCGACCCCGGACCCGAAGGGTCGTCCGGAGGGGCGGCGTTCGACCTCCCCCCTATCACGAGGGCGGACCAGACTCGGAGCCCGACGACGAGCCCGAGGGTTGCTCGCGGAGGGGGGCGGCGTTTGGGCCCCGGATCCAAGCCCGAGCGGCACTCAGGGCTCGATCTCAGCCTTGGGGTGGGCGAAACGCTCGCGGCCCCCTGTTCCGAGACGCAACCCCTGACGACGCGCGGTTCTTGCGGGTGCCCTGGGGATTCGAAAACAGCACCCTGCCTTCAGCGCGCGCAATCCCCGAAGATGATCGTCACTGGCTGTCTGGACGGGTGGGATTGCTAGGCGACGAGGGTGCCATTTGAGAGCCCAAACAAGAGCGCCTCCAGCCACGGCCGTCATCAGCAAAGATCCGAGAGCACCGTCGCCTGCTGACACGACCAAGTCGAGCAGAAGGACAAGTGAGCCTATTCCAAGCGAAGCGGCAACTGCTTTGGTTCCAGTCACACCTTGGCGTACTGCTCTCCGTACGAAGATTGCTGGAGCCACGTACGCCCCGACGACGTACGCAGGCGCCATCGCGATCCGCCACGGTCCTTCGATGTCTGTTACAAAGCCGACGCCGAAGAGAAGAAGTATGGGCAGGGCGATCAGTGCCAAGGCCCACACGAAGACGGGGCGGAGTGCTCCCATGTCGGAAGGAGGGCCGTTGGCCTGCACGAGCCGAGCTCGCACGATCCAGGCGAGCTTTGCCACGGTGAGCACGAGGATTCCGAGTAGGAGGACCCCGGGAGCGGCCTCGGCAGGACCATCAACGCAGGGCGATTCGCACTCGAGACTGAAGAGCGGGATCGCGAACCAGAGGAGGAGGAACCCAGCGATCGTAACCGACCAAACGCCGAGGACGAAGAGTCTGGGTAGTCGGCTGGATGGTCTTGACCGCTCCACGTCTCTCCGCACGATCATGTCCGGCACGGGAATCCTCTTTATCGGTTATATGGCGTTCCAGCTGTAGCCGCCCCCACCCTTTCGATCCGCGGAAAAAGTTCCTAAATCGTAGACGCGGAGCCCGGTTATCGCTCAGCGCCGTCACTGATGCGCCGACGGCCGACCGGGCGGCTGGTCTTCCCCTTCGTCCATCCAGTGAGCCCCACAAGCGCGTACGCGCCACCGCGGAGGTCAGGATCGAGGCCCAGGAAGACGGTCACGCGAATGTCCTGGTCGTCCTCATCGATCTCGATGTGGTGGAGACCGTCTACGATCCCGTGAAGGAACTCGATTCGGAGCGTCTGATCATCCGGCTCGACATCTATCCAATCCCACGGGACCGCCCGGAGGTTAGTTCGAGAAGGGTTCGGAATCGCAGCACCTCCTCGGGACGCCCCCCGAAGAAGAACTTCCGCTTGGCCCTTGGTAACTCGTCCCACGCCCCAATCATCTACCAATCGCCGGTGCAAGCGGCAGCGCGCCCTCTCGATCCGCGGATATCGTTCCTTATGCGTAGACCCGGTGCTGCTTCTAGAGTGTCGGCGCCTCAGTGCTGGGGCACCGAGACGGAAAGGGCCGGCCTGCAATATGACTCTCAGAACCAGCGGAGAGGATGATGGCGATCGACGTCTATCTCTGGGACGAGTCGCGCTTGCTGGGGTTGGAACGCCCGTGGCGCGAGGAGTCCGTGGCTGGCGCTCGCGACTTCGTCGCCGCACTCGGGAACGCAATCCAAGCCGGTGAACCTCTGGAACTGATCAAGTACATCGATCCGTACGGCAACACGGTCTTCAATCAGGTACAGATGCCGACCGTCATCGCGGAATTCGAGCGCGTGTCGAGGTATTTCGAGAGGCCGTTCGAGAAGCGAGCCCTAGAGGGAGTCTTGCGTCTAGCTCGCATCTGCGAAAGGGAGGTCCATCACTACCTCGTCTTCATAGGTGACTAGTCACATCGCGCAGCAGGTCACGGCGCCAATCGTCGTCCGGACTGACACGCCCGGCGCTCACCCTCTCGATCCGCGGACAACGTTCCACGTAGACGCCGCCCCCTTGGCGGCTCGGATTTGGGCTGGGGGCCAATTGCCGCCCCGTTTCACGCGACGCCTGGACTCGGTTACAGTCCTGGTCGAGCGAGGGGCAATTGGAGAGGAGACATGCAGTCGCTCCTGCGTACGATCTTCTTGGGCGTTCCGGTAATCCTCCTGTCGGTGAGTTGTGAGGACGGTCCGGCTCTCCAAGCGAGTGGCTCTCCAATTGCGTCCTCTCCCACCGCCTCTGCGAGCCCTGAGGTCACACGCCCGCAGAAACCGAGGGCGCAAGCGGGCAGGTTGGAGGGAATGTACTCGGTCAAGTACACGCTAATCCTGTCCGACATCCCAGACTCTGCACGAGTTCAGCAGAACCGGTGGCGCACTTCGGCTGCCTGCAAAACCGGCGGCTCGTGTAATGCGCGTGTTGAGAGTCTGAACAACCGTTGGAAGGCAACCGCGGCCGTGGCGGCTTGTATCGCTGGGCTAGAAGCATCAAGAACGTATACACCTGCGGAAGCGGGGACAATGTCAACTACAACATCGCTGCAACCTACGAGTACTCAATCAGGGGGCAGAAGGTGCGTTGGGATGGGGAGAACTGGGTGATTTCATCCTTCCGCGGCACGCTCGTTTCGAAGGGGCTTAGGGGATGTGGCCTGTCGGGGCCGCCTCAGCAGAAGTGGGCGATTCTGGGCAGGCTGCAGTAATGGGCGAGATGGCGCGCCTCTGAGCGTGCTTACTAAAGTTCGGAAGCATGCGTCTGCCCCCCTTCTGCTCTGGCAAGGTAAATCGTCGAGGCGGCAACAACCTGGTGGATTTGGTCTCCCAGGTGCTCCATAGCTGGGTGCAGGAGGGTTCGGTGCGCGGCTCGAAATTCGGACGAGCGATTGCCCGATCTCGTCAGAACGAGGGTAGCGATCGATGCAACCGCTGCAATGGAGGACCCAACTAGAGCTGCCGTGACCTGAGCATCATCCATACCTAGATTCTCCCCCTCAACGAGTTCGGATGCTTTTGGACCGTCATCTGACGCATCCCTTGCATCAGGGCCCTGGCAGGGCTGAGATCCGGCTGTCCCGATCGTTGCTCACAAAGGTGCGGCGATCGAAGGCTAGCTAACGCACCTCCGACCCAATGGCGCCGTCTGTTCCGAATCTGCCCTCGAACGGCCACAGGCACTAAGGCGGTTGAACTGGCTCGTTGGTCGCGAGCGCGCGAGCAAAGTCGAGGATGCCGAGCGTCATCGAGTCACCCAATCCGACTCGATGTTCTTTCGCGATCACCGCAATGGTCTGCAGCCGCTGCGAGACCGGAAGGGGCCAGAGAGTCAAGTGCGAGTTACGTTTTCCGAATCGATCAGAGTTGAGCCCTCCAGTAGCTCCCTTAACTCCGAGGAGGCGTTTCATCTCCCTGTCGAGGCAGACACTGAGCTGCGACAATTTCTTCCCGACACGCCAACAGCTGACAACTACGAAGTCAGATTCGTCCGGCAATACGGTCTCTTCCAGGTTTGCAGGACGCTCGAACCACACGTTGTCTGGGCTATCTTCGAAGATGTCGCCCAAAGCTGGCTCATCTAAGACGAGGCGTTGCGGTCGATAGTACGAGAAGGCGGTAGCGTATGAATCTCCCAGCAGCATGTTTCGGTAGTCCAGATCCAACAGGTTCCAGAGCTTGTAGTACTGCTCTAGTACATCCTTATCCTTTGTTAGAAGAGCTGTAGGTGTACCAGAGTGGAGTGCGTGAGCGAACGACCAACACACAAGTTCTTCGTCCGCATGGCTCAAGCTGCTGAAGTCGCTGCTCATGCCCTTCTTGCCTAGAAGCCAGCCCCGCTCTCCATATTGGCGTTGGACCTCTCCGATGACTTCCTCCCGCGTCGGCGACCTGTTCAGTGTCGCCGCAAGTTGATGCTCAACGAGCAGCGACGTCTGCTTTCTCCGCACGAGCAGATTCAAATAGAAATTGGCACCGTGCCGAACCGTATCAGGCACTCCCATTCGCTCCGGGAATTGCAGGCGCGGATCCCTCGATAGGATTGGTTCGGACATCGGATGCGACGCATTCCTCGCAAGCCATGGTTCCAACTCTGAAATGACCGCAGGTATGATGATCAGTTGTCCGCTTCCAAGCAGTTCAGCCCATGCCTCGGTGGGAATGTCAAAGTCAAAGATGCTCGTGTCGCAGAAGATCGCGTGGCGCGACATGTGGACAGCGCGCACGAGCATTTCCGGCTTGAAGGGTGGCTCAGAGAGTCGAGCCGTTAGCCTGGGGATGAACGTGCGATCGTAGGGGTCTACGGTGCCGCCTTCTCCCACGCGAGCAGCAAATCGGGTTGTCGGTGTGCTCAAGACCGGCTGATGTTCTTGCCACTTCTTCCGATCTCGTCGAGACAGGACAATCTCCTCCCAACGAGTTTGCATTACCTGCGGAAACTTTCGAGCTCTCATGAGAGGGTAGCTGTCGTGGCACTCGACGCCACCCCTCGCGGGGGGATTGAATCATTCGCACAGATGCTTCGCGGCTCTCGTTCTCGGAATGGCCTCGAGGGGGGACGGGAGTCCCGGTCGCCGTCGCCTTTGACATGGATCAATGTGGGCCGGCGTTCGGGCCCGACCGGGATGCCAAGCCGGGGTGCGGAAGCCTGACCGCCAGGCCCAAGGGGGGCAGCGTTCGGCATCTCCCAGACCAGGCCCGAGCCCGAGGGGTTGCCTGGAGAAAGAGGGGCGACGTTTCGCCCACCCCAAGGTCGAGACCGCAGACCCGGGGTTGCTTGGAGGGGGGCGGCGTTCCGGCTACCCTCACGTCAAACCCCATCTCCGCGGGCAAACCCGCGGGTTCGGTGTCGGCGGAGACGGAGACCCAGCCTTCCTCCGGGGATAAGGGTCACGCCTCGGGAGGGCCCGAACGCCGCCCCCCCTTCGCGATCAACTCCCTGCGACTCGGGCTGGGCCGAACGCGGATTGCCCAGCGACTCAGGGAACCTGAGGGTCAGCCTATCTCGAGGTCTACCTCGGCCTCCTCGACGGTGGAGCCGAGCCACCGCACAACGTTGTTGTGCGTGGAGACGGCATTTCTGCGCTCTAGAGCTTCCTCTAAGTTGAGACTCAGTTCTTCGCCCTACACGTTCGCTCGAAACGAGTCATCACGCGCGCCCTTTACCGATTGATCAAGACCGGACTAGCACGATGTGGCAGGAATCATCACTGGTACGGGGTCTTCCCCAGTAACCTCCACTTCGAGGATCTGGCTCGGCTGATCACCGATCTGGACCTGGGCGAAGCTGATTTGAGGCTTCCCTGTGTCTGCGAAGATGTTCGCGATGCGGCGAGCAGCAACCGCCTGGACGATCACATGATCGTGCCATCCGCTTGCCTGTTTCGGAGGAGATGATGCATCGGAGAAGCTAACCCTTGCGGATTGAGCGCATGGGTTGAATACAATACCGTCGAGGTACGTCGAGCATGAGGGCAGCAGGAACGACAGAACAGCCAGGCAGCCCAACCTGATGGACAGTCGCCTTGCTCGTGTCCAGGGCATTCCCCGGTTCCCACCTGATACGCGCGTCGTCTCGTACAGATACTGCTTCCTCCCGATGGCCGCAGCAAGCGTGACCGCGCTGTCCCTACCGATCCAACGCTCGTAACGGGCCTCGGGACCATAGCGTTCATAGGTCTCGACTATCGCCAGGTACGGGCGAAGAATATGAGGGCGAGATAGGCGGCCAGAAGGAGCAGGGCGAAAATCAACGCTGGCAAGTGCCACGGCTTCGACCCGAACCGTGTGGCTGGATTTCGTTGCTCCTCCCGCATCACACGCAGAGGAAGCCACAGTCGGAGGAAAAAGACCACCACTATGGCGATGGCGCCAACGAGCACGCTCTCGAAGAATCGGGTCACGTCCCTGTTCGTGGTTTTGCGGACCCGCCTGCCTTCACAAAGGCTTGCTGAAGTTGGCGGACAGCACTCACGACCTTGTAGTTGTCTTGCCTTTGCCATGGGATGCCGACGAGACAACGGATAGAGATTTGCTGGCCAGAGGTCAGCTCGACATACGCCATCGTTCGAAGCCCAGCCCAAGTGGTGCGCACGTCGATAGACTTGATGTCGCGCCAAGCGAGTCTCCTGGTGCGCCAGGGCTCCCGAATGGTAATTCCATCGGATTGGATGGTCACTCCCGAGCGAGCCTCGCGCAGAAAGTAGACACAGCCACCCATATTGACGGCAACTATCAGTACCTTGTCTGCAACCCGCTCATAAACAAAGAACGCGAAGGGAGTGAGTGCAGCAAGGATCACGGCGAACCCGTAATCAAACCATCGAGGACGACCAGTCAGCCGAAAGGTCGATCCAAGGTCTGACTCGTTCATTTCTGATCTATCGGTTCCAGCACACCCGCCTTGAGGGGAAGTAGCTTGTCAGTCCATCCTCAAGAGGCGATGCAAAGAACGGACACGTGTCGCTGCTGGTAGAAGCAAGATAGCGGGGTCGCCTGCTTCTGGATCGCCGACTACGTGCTTCTCCTGGTAGACCGACGAGCTATGTTGCGAACCGCCGGTCTGGGAAACTGCATCACTCACACCCCTATAGCTGCATCACTATGCGACGAATTTGCAATCACAGCGACGTGTGTGAAGTCGTGAGGACCATGTCCCGGGATCATGCGGACGACGAATCCCTGTAAGATCTTCGATCAGCTAGCGACGCCGGCGGGGAGAGCGGCAGGTCGATCAGCTCCGGTTCGAGGGTCTGAACGGTGTCCTCTGGCCGGAATCCGATGGATTGCTCGCGGAGGGGAGCGGCGTTCGCCCCTCCCAACGCCCGACCCGAGCCCGAAGGGGTTGCCCTGGGAAGGGGACGGCGTTGGGCCCACCCCACGTCAAACCCCGTCAAACGCGATCGCGGAGTGGGCCGGCGTTCGGGCCCCGGATCCAAGCCCGAGGGGTTGCTCGCGGAAGGGGGCGGCGTTCGGCCCCTCCCTATCTCCTAACCCTTCAAGCGTTGGACCGCCTGCCAGGCGGCAAACAGCCGACCAGACACTAGACGGCGGTGGGCTGGAGGGCGCTTCGGACGAACGCGACGACTTCGCGCTCGCGTCGGCGAAGCGATGCTCGGCTCCTGTCCTTCCCCACCACCGCGTTCAGCACGCTCGCCTCCGTCAGCGATCCCACCACCGCCGTGTACAGCATGAACAGCAGCAGCGCCGGGTCCTGCTCGCGGATCTTCCCCCTCATCCATCCCCGCCTGGAGGAACGCCACGGCCCGCTTCCGCAGCGGGTCGATCACGCCGGCGAACCGCTCGAACCCCTCGGCGCCGAGGCGGCCGGCTTCCCGAACGAACATCGGGAACTCGGGCCACTCCTCCGCGAGCGCGAACACAGCGTGGATCACCGCCTCGGCCCGGTCCCAATACGTCTCCTTGCCCTCGAGCGCCTCCGCGAATCTCCTCGGCGACCCGCTGGCCGGCGGCCTGCAGGCACGCCTCGAGCAGCGCGTCCTTCGTCGGGAAGTAGTACAGGAGCGTCTGCTTGCGGATCCCGACGGCGCTGGCGATCTGCTCGAGGCTCGCGCCCGAGTAGCCCTCGCGGCCGAACGCGCGGATGGCCTCCTCGATGAGAGCGTGCCGGCGCGTCGCGCCGCCGGTCCGCGTCACGGGTCACTCGCTCAGCGCCATGCCGGCGGCCTGCCGCGCCGGGCGATGTCCCGCGATCCCTCCCACGTCCGGCGCCACTTCGGTCCGGACGGCCCGCTGAGCTTGGGGGTGGCACCCGTGGCCGCGCGCCGGCGGGCCTCCCACCAGCTCGTGCGGTCCTCGTCGAACAGCTCGGCGATGGCCCGCTGCATCCGAAGCGAGAACGCCTGGTGGCTCTCCCCCTCCTCGGGCCGGAGCGGGCGTCCGTAGCGCACGCGGATGGGCGGGCGTCCGGGCTTGGGCCAGAACCGGCCTTTCGGCATGGCCGCGTAGGCCCCGATGATGGCGATCGGCACGACCGGCATGTCCATGTCGATGGCCAGGCGCGCGCTGCCGTGGCGGAACCGCTGCATCCAGCCGTCCGGGGAGCGCGTGCCCTCCGGGAACACGATGAGGTTCCACCCGTCCCGGATCAGCTCCTTGGCCTTGTCCGTCGCGCTTTCGCCGCCGCCTCGCTCGATGGGGAACCCGCCGTACACGAGCGCCGTGAACGCCGACCGCCACCACACGTCGAAGAAGTAGTCCTTGGCCGCGGCCGTCGCCGTCTTGTTCCTCCACTTCGGGGGAAGCGTGGTCAGGATCAGCGTGGCGTCCAGGTGGCTCGAGTGGTTGCTGATGAACATGACCGGCGGCTGCTCGCCCTCCAGGTTGTCCAGGCCGAACACCTCCGGCGAGGTCTCGTTCCACACGATCGGCTTCATCACGCCCGACAGGACCACGTCGCGGGCCGCGCGTCCGGCCGGGCTCCGGGCCCAGTCGGTGGGGAACGACCACGGCTCGGCGGGCGGCGTGTGGGGCTCGGCGGACCGGGGCGCCACCGGACGGCGACCCCACCGCCATCCCTTGGCGACGCTTCGGACCTCGTCGGCCAGCGAACGCTTCGTGGGCCGCGCCATCACCGCACGTCCGCGATCGCGAGCGGCGGCACGTGCAGGTACGTGATCGACGGCGAGCGCCCCACCGTGTCACCGGCCATCTCCAGGGCGTCCCGGAACGAGGTCGCCGCCCGGTACCCCAGGCGCTCGCAGGCCTTCGGGTTCCCGCCCACCACGATGACGTCGCCCAGGTAGTCCAGGGCATGCGCACCCCAGTACCACATGTAGAAGGGGTGCACGCCGTGGTAGGCGTGGCTCTTGCGGTACAGGTGGATGTACCAGGGGTCGGTGGCGTACTGCTGCTCGTACTTCGACTCGATCGTGGAGGGGTCGGTGGTCTGGGACAGCACCTCCTCGAAGAAGTCCACGTACGAGGGATGGTGCACCTGATGGAACTCCCACGGGACCGGGTGGAACATGATCATGGCCCCGCCCGGGCGAACCACCGGCTTGTTCCGGTACATGTTGAACAGGTAGCCGAGCCCCAGGCAGTGCACCAGGATGGGGTTCATGATCGAGTTCACGTTGTACGGCCCGATGAACGGGAGGCCGACGACCATCACGTCGCTCTGGCCGTTCACCTCGGTGAGCTGCTGCTGGTGCAGCCGGGCCAGCGTCCGCTCGTGCACGGCCTCCGTCTCTCCCGCGTTGATCCCGGTCACGCCGTACGGGGACAGCACCCGCGTCCACACCTGGTGACGCAGCTTCGGCGGTGCCATCTCGTTCGCCTTCTTCGCCGCCAGGTAGGTGGCCTGCTCCTTCAGCGACCACTCCCACTCGCGCTTGTTCATGAACCCGAACGGCTCGGGGAAGACCTCGTTGTTCAGCGTGGTCTCGATGGTGAAGATGCGCACGCCGTTGTCCTTCAGGAGCTGGCCCATCCGCGCGCACGAGTCGTGGATGGCGGAATGGCCGGGACGGGGGTCCATGTAGGACTTGGAGTGCAGCATCGTGCTGACGTTGTGGTGCGGCCGGACGCCCCGGTAGCTGGCCAAGCCCACCGGGACCGACTTGTGCCCGCCGTCCATGGCCACCAGGTTGATGTTCACGTACACGATGAGGTCGGACTCGGCGGCACGCTTGTTGATCTCGACGTCCTCGCCCTGGTCGGTGGTGCCGACGTACGTGAGGTTGGCGTGGTCCTCGGCGTCGTGGTTCGTCAGGTCTCGAGGGTAGAACGACCGGAACACGCGCTCCCCCACCGCATGCTTGATCTCATCACCGGTCATCCGGCGATGCAGCGAGTTGGCCACGATCAGCTTGAGGTCCTCGACCCCCTTCGCTGCCGCGAGCTCGATGACCTCCTCCAGGACGAGCTGGCGGATGTCGGGCTGCTGCATCGGGGGCAGAGGGATCGAGATGTCGTCGAACGCGATGGTGAGCTTCATGCCCGGCTTCAGCAGCGCCTCGAGCGGCTCGGAATCGTGCGGGTGGGCCAGGGCCCGGCGGATGGCCTCCCGCACGTCCTTGATCCGAGGGAGCGCGTCCGGCGGATAGATCACCCGCGACCCCAGCGGGAACTTCTGGAGCCGGAACCCCTCGCCCTCGTGGACCAGGAGCGGCGGCGTCCGCTCGTCGACCTCCAGCACGAACCCCGGTCTGCTCACGCTGTGCCCTCCTCAGTCAGCTCTCAGGTCGAACGCGACCTTCAACGTGCCCAGTCGCCCGGCGCCGAGCGCATGGTCGATGGCCGACCGCCACCGACGAAGCGGATACGTCGCCCCGACGATCCCGTCGAGGGGCGTCGCGGCGGCGATCCCGGTGGCGATGTCGAACGCCGACGTCCCGTCGGCGTTCGACGACCCCTTCGCCTTCGACCCCCGGCGCCCCGGCTTCTCGATGCCCCCCGTGTACGCCCCCACCAGCTCGAGCTCGCGGAACCACAGCGGCGTGAGGTCCACCCCGGCCACGGGGATGCCGGCCAGGACGACCCGGCCGCCTGCCCTCGTCGTCCGAAGGGCGAGATCGAGCGAGCCCTTCGATCCCACGCAGTCGATGGCGACGTCCACGCCGCCCAGCAGGAACGGGCTGCCCGCGCTCGGGCTTCAGCTTCAACGCCCTGGTGGAACGGCGGACCTCGTTGATGGCCTCGCCGGGCGACACGACGTCGGTCGCGCCGAACGACTCCGCCCACTCCCGCTGGCGTCGGTGCTTGGCCACGACGACGACGCTCCCGGCGCGGGTCAGCTCCTTCAGCGCGAGCAGCGTGAGGATCCCGACGGTGCCGGCTCCGATCACGAGCACGTCCGCGTTCGCGTGCACGTCCGCCCGGAGCGCGCAGTGGACCGCGCACGCGAGCGGCTCGACCAGCACGGCCCGCCGGTCGGACATGCCCTCGGGCACCGGGTGGAGCTGCGAGCGGTGGGCCACGAACATCCGGCTCCACCCTCCGCCGGTGTCGGCGCAGAACCCGGTCTGCAGGCCGGGCGAGACGTGCCCGGTCGTCACCCGGTCGCACCGGCCGAACCGCCCCTCCGTGCAGGACCCGCACATCGGCTCGACCCCCCGGGCCGCGCACGACAGGACCGGCTCCAGCGTGACGCGGGCTCCGGCCGCCAGGCCGTCCACGTCGTCCAGGAGCTCCCCCACCACCTCGTGGCCCGGAACGAACGGCATCGACACGAGCGGGGAGAAGTAGAAGCTCGACTGTCCCGAGATCGTCGCCAGGTCCGAGCCGCAGATCCCCGACAGGAGTGGCCTGACCCTGGCCCACCCCGGGCCGGGCAGCTCCGGGTCCCGCTTGCTCACGAACCGGAGCGGCGCGAGCGGCCCGGACACCAGGCCCGGGACCCGTTGCCCCACGGCCCTCGCGGTGAGGTACCGGGGGACGGATCGGAACAGCTCGAGGGCCTGGATGGTCATGCCGGCTCCCTCACCGCGCCCACCTTCACCGAACCGCCGGCTTGGGGAACCGGACCCGCGGCATGCCGCCCGACATCTCCCACTCCTCGATGGGCCACCGCCGCCGCCGGGCCACCCGCAGCAGCGCCGCGTCGGGCGAGACCACCACCGGGTTGCCCACGGCACGAAGCAGCGCGAGGTCGGAGTGGCTGTCCGCGTAGGCGTACGAGGCCTTCAGGTCGGCGCCCTCGGTCTCGGCGTACCGGCGGAGCCACGCCGCGCGGGCCTCGCCCACGAGCGGCGGTTCCGCCAGGTAGCCCGTGTATCGCCCGTCCTCCACGGCGAGCTTGGCCGCGATCACCATGTCGAACAGGGGGGCCAACGGGCGCACGAACGGCTCGGCGGCCGCGGTGATCAGGATCGTGCGGTGGCCGGCCGCGCGGTGCTCGCGGATCCGTCGCACCGCCGCGGCCGACAGCTTCTGCAGCATGAACTCCGTCACCACGTCGTCGATCAGCCGGTCCACCCGCTCGACCGAGGCATCCTCGAACCGGCGGAAGAAGGTTCGAAGGAACTCGCCCCGGTCCCGGCGGTCCGCCATCAGGTACGAGGGGATCCGCGAGAACACCGAGAACAGCTCCTCGGGCCACTCCTCGAGCGGCAGGTCCGCCATGCGGGCCCACACGTAGGACTCGACCACGTTCGAGGGGAGGAGCGTGCCCTCCATGTCGAACAGGGCCAGCACGAGCTGCTCGCGCTCGCGGATCTGGACCTTGGGCTTGACCCGGGCGGTGGACAGCGCCCGCAGGCCGATCGTCACCGCCGGGCAGTGCACCTCGACCAGGTAATGGTGCCAGTCAAGCGCCGCCGAGTCGAACGGGAACCGCTCCCGGTCTGCCTGGGACAGGGAACGGAACAGCTCCAGGGTCCGGTCGTCGGTGTAGTTGACCTCGGCCTCCGTGTAGGCCCCGTACAGGTCCGCGTATCGCCGGATGAACTCGACCCGGCCCTTGTCGCGGTCCACCCGACCGACCAGGTCGCGCATCCGCTTGGATTTCGGCAGGTGCGACACGACCTTGTCGGCGTACTTCACCGCCCGCTCCGCGGCCTTCAGCCGCCGCTCGACGCGCAGGTTGCCCGGGAACTTCCACTCGGGCACCTTGATCGTGCCCCGGCCGCGCTCGGGGAGCGGGTAGGCCTCGAAGTACTCCTTGACCAGCTCGTACAGCCCCAGGTACTGCAGCGGATTCCGGCTCCCCGAGCTCGTGTGGTAGTAGGCCGGCGTGGCCGGCTCCGGCGGATGGGCGGCCACCGCGAGCATCGCGTTCACCACGTAGTCCACCGGGATGATGTCCACGATGCCCTCGGGGATGCCGGGGAACTCGGGGATCGTGCCGCGCCCGTACGCCAGGATGATGGGCTCGGCCATCTTGAAGCCCTCGATCCACCCGGGTTGCGGGTGCTCGAGCGCGCTCTCGATGATCGAGGGACGGATGATCGAGAGCGGCACGCCGTGCTCCGCGGCGAGCTCCTCGACGGCGCGCTCCCCCATGGCCTTGGTGAACGTGTAGTTGTCCGGCCATCCGAGCGTCTGGGCCCGGGCCCGGCCGTAGGCCACCAGCCGCTTGGTCACCCACTGCTTCCGGCGATCCTCGGCGTCGTCGGCCACGGTCTGGGGGCCGGCCCTCGAGTGCTCCTGCCGGGCCTTCGCCATCAACCGGTCGAGCACCTGGGGCTGGCGCGAGGCGGCCTCGACGTCCCCGCGCGCTTGGAGCGCCAGGTCGGCCTCGGCCCGCCAGTCCACGCGGTGGGCCAGGGTGGTCTCCGGGATCACGCCCTTTCGGTTGCCGGCGACGTACGCCGTGGACACGTGGACGAGGTGCGGGTGACCTCCCGCCGCGAGCACCTGCTCGTAGAAGCGGACCGCGCCGAGCAGGTTCGTCTTGAAGCCCTCGTCGATCGGCGGGTCGAACGTGACCGTGGCGGCGCAGTGCATCACGACGTCGATGTCGCCGGGGAAGGCCGGGAGGTCCCGTTCCAGGTCGCCGTCGAGGACGTCGACGCGCTCGTCCAGGATCCGGCGGATGCCCTCGTCCCCCACGCGGTCGCGAAGGACGTTGAACGTGGGCCGGCCCATGAGCGACTCGACCCGTTGGCGACCCGAGGAGCCGAGCTGTGGACGGACCAGGAGCGTCACCCTGGTGTCGGGGAAGTCCAGCAGCAGGCGCTCGAACACGGCCTGGCCCAGGAACCCCGTGACCCCGGTGACCAGGACGTTCTTTCCGGCCAGGCGCCCCACGATCGAATCGGGGGTCGAGCCGGGCGCCGTACGGGAAGGCTCAGGGACCTCTACCATCCGGCAGATTATGCCTCTCTACCGCTTGGTAGACAAGTCCCCTCCGGGTAGCGTGTCCCCTCGATGGATCGCAGGGCAGGCGGGCGAGGGCAGCGACCCGTCGCGGCCGCCGCAGTGGCGCGAGGTCTTCCAGGGGAAGCGAGGCCGGCTGACCGCGGGCCTGCTGCTCCTCGAGGCCCTGGTGGCGGTGGAGGCGCTCGTGGTGACCACCATCCTGCCTGCCGTCCGGCGGGACCTCGGGGGGATCCAGTACTACGGCTGGGCCTTCAGCGCCACGTTCCTGGCGACGTTCGCCTCCATCCCCATCGCCGGCCGCGCCACCGACCGGTACGGGCCGAAGAGGCCCCTCGCGATCATGCTGGGCGTCTACGTCGCCGGCCTCGTCGTCGCCGGGCTCGCTCCCAACATGCCGGTCCTGGTGATCGGCCGATTCGTCCAGGGGTGTGGTGCCGGAGCGTTCTATTCGGTGTCGCTCGGGACGGTGGCCAAGAGCTATCCCGGGAGGATCCGCCCGCGGGTGCTGGCCCTCCTCGCCTCGATGTGGATCCTCCCCGGGATCCTCGGCCCGCCGCTCGGCGCGCTCCTGGCCTCCACCGTTGGATGGCGATGGGTCTTCGTGGCGCCGCTCCCGCTGCTCGTCGTGATCGCCGCGCTGATCCTGCCTTCCATGCCGGACGTCGCCGGGAACACGGAGGCCGGCAGGCTGTCGATCCGCTGGCCCCTCCAGCTCATGGTGGGCGCGGGAGTGTTCCTGGCCGGTCTCACCGAGCCCTCGTGGTGGAGCCTGCTGATGATCCCGGCCGGCCTGGTCCTCGGCCTTCCCGCACTCGCCCGGATCGCCCCTGCCGGCTGGTTCCGGGCCAGGCCGGGCCTGCCGGCGACGGCCGCGGCCGCGTTCCTGCTCTCGGCGGCGTTCTTCGCCGTGGACGGCTTCGTCCCGCTGATGCTGACGGGGGTTCGGGGGCTGTCGATCGCCGAGGCGGGCATCGTCGTGACGCTCGCGACCGTCGCCTGGTCCCTGGGGAGCTGGTGGCAGTCGCGCACCATCGGACGGATCGGCGCGCCGACCCTCGTCGCCGGAGGGACCGGCGTGGTGGCGGTCGGGATCGTGGCCGTCGCCGCCGGCCTGACCTCGCTTCCCATCGTCGTGCCGTACATCGGCTGGGGCCTTGCCGGCCTGGGGATGGGCGTGGCGTTCCCCACCATCCCCCTCGCCGCGATGAGCCAGGCATCGGAGGGAGCCGAGGCCGGCGAGCTCTCCTCGATCCTGCTCACCGACACCCTCGGCGCCGGGATCGGTACCGGATTGGGAGGAGCGTGCATCGCGATCGCCGACGCCACGGGAAGCCAGCTGCGGGCGGGGATCGCCGGGGCGTTCGCCGTGGGGCTCGTCGCGGCCTTGATCTTGATCGCGATCGCCCGGCGGTTGCCGGTGAGCGCGCCGGCAGACTCGGCACCCTGATGGAGATCCGGACGCCCGCTCAGGCGAACAGGCGCTCGGCGATCTGGACGGCGTTCAGCGCGGCACCTTTCCGCAGGTTGTCGCCGCAGGAGAACAGCAGCAGGGCGTCGGGGCGATCCGGAGACTGCCTGATCCGTCCCACCAGACCTCGTCCCGGCCCGCCGCCTCGAGCGGGCTGGGGTAGACGCCGTTCGCCGGATCGTCGCGGACCTCCACCCCCGGAGCCGCCGACAGGAGCTCTCGGGCCTCGTCGCGGTCCGATGGGGCGGGAGAAGGTGGCGTGGATCGACACCGAGTGGCCGACCGGCACGGGCACGCGGACGGCGGTGGCGGCGACCTCCAAGCCGGGCATCGAGAGGATCTTCCTCGCCTCGCGCTGGATCTTGATCTCCTCGAAGGTGAACCCGGTCTCCAGGTCGAAGGCGTCCACCTTGGCCACGACGTTGTAGGCGATGGTCTTGCCGAAGACCTCCCCGACCGGAAGCGCGGAGGGGTCCGGGTGAGCGAGGTCGTCCTCCATCCCGTGCAGCTTCTCGATCTGCTCGGCCAGCTCGGTGACGCCTCGGTGTCCGGCCCCCGAGACGGACTGGTACGAGGACAGGATCAGCGACCGCAGCCCGGCCGCCCGGTGCAGGGGGGCCACGGCCATGAGGGCCGTGATGATCGTGCAGTTCGGCACGGCGATGATGCGTGGCCTTCCCTCGAGCGACTCCGGGTTCACCTCGGGGATGGTCAGCGGCGACGTCGGGCTCCATCCGGAACGCCGAGGAGTTGTCGATGCACACCGTTCCCGCTTCGGCGGCCTGCGGGATCCAGGTCTTGGCCACGGCGCTCCCGCACGAGGAGAGCGCGACGTCGACACCTCGGAGCGCGTCCAGCGACAGGACCTGGACCGTGTGATCCTCTCCTCGGAAGCTGACCCGCGTGCCCGCCGACCGCTCGGAGGCGAGCGGGATCAGCTCGTCGACCGGGAAGCTCCGCTCCTCCAGGATCCGGAGCATCTCCCGACCGACGGCACCGGTCGCTCCGACGACGCCAACCCGCATGGTGCGGTCATGGTAGCTAACGGAAGCGCCAGGAACGCAGCATCTCCTGGAACGGGGCGGCGTGCTCGTCGAAGGTGTCGGCCACGTCGTTGAGCGTGATCCGCCAGCCCACCTGGTCCTTGACCACCACGACCTCGCGAAGCTGATACGCGGTACCGGCGTCCGAGGCGATCGTGATGTCCCAGACCTGGGCCACCACGCCGTCGATCTCCGTCCGCGTGCCGGGGCCGGGCTTCAGCCCGGCCGTCACGTCCTTCTGGCGGACGAGGTCGGCGAACCCGCCGAGGTCGGTCCCCTGCTGGAGGTCGACGGCCTCCACGATGACGGTCGCCCCCTGCGACGGGACGGCGAACTGGTCCAGCTCCACGCTGCTGCCGAACCGTGCCGGCTCGGCCGTCCAGCCTGCGGGGACCGTGAGGCAGTACCCGAAGTGGGCCGAGGTGAAGTTGGTGCCTCGGCAGGGGTCGGGTCGAAGCAGCAGCCACGTCCCCGCCCCCGCAGCTACCAGGACGATGGCGCCCAGGACGATCAGCGCCCGCCACCGCGACGGCGGGACATGCGGCGTGTCCTCGATGGGCGGACGCACGCCGGAGACCCGGCGGGTCGGCATCATCGAGGCGGACGCCTCCAGCGATCGGCCGCACTTCGCGCAGAACTCTGCGCCCTCGTCGTTCGCGTTCCGGCATGCCGGACAGACGATCATCGCTCCGCATCCCCCGGTCCGCCGTCGAGCCCGAAGCGCGTGTGGATGGCCTGCACGGCTCGCTCGGCATCGGCGGCTCGCACCACGCACGAGATGCGGATCGACGACGTGGAGATCATCTCGATGTTGACGCCTTCGGACGCGAGCGCGTCGAACATGTCCGCGGCCACGCCCGGGTGGCTCTTCATCCCCGCCCCCACCAGCGAGATCTTGGCGATGTCGCCGTCGGTCGAGAACCGGAAGGCTCCCACGTCCTTGACGACGCCCGACAGGAGGCGCTCCAGGCGGGTCAGATCCTCCCGCGGAACGGTGAACGAGACGTCGGTCTTTCCCTCGTGCGACACGTTCTGAACGATCATGTCCACGTTGATCCCGTCGGCGGCCACCGCCTTGAAGATCGACGCGGCGATGCCCGGGCGGTCGGGGACCTCCTCCAGCGTGACCTTGGCCTCCTCCACGTCCAGGGCCACTCCCGAGATGAGGGCCTGCTCCATCCCCGGTTCGTCCTCCTCCACGACCCACGTGCCCGCCTCGTCGGTGAACGAGGAGCGGACGTGAACCCGCACGTTGTTCCTCCGAGCGTACTCCACGGACCGGAGCTGGAGGACCCTCGCCCCGCCGGCCGCCAGCTCGAGCATGCCCTCGTAGGAGATCCGGTCGATCTTGCGGGCCCCCGGCACGATCCGCGGATCCGCAGTGAACACGCCGGGGACGTCGGTGTAGATCTCACAGGCGTCGGCGCTCAGCGCGGCCGCCAGCGCGACGGCCGTCGTGTCCGAGCCTCCCCGGCCGAGCGTCGTGATGTCGTACGTCGTCGACAGTCCCTGGAAGCCCGCCACGATGACCACGTTCCCGGCCTCGAGCGATTCCCGGATGCGCGCCGGGCGGATCTCGACGATCTTGGCCCTGCCGTGCTGGGTGTCGGTGATGATCCCGGCCTGCGACCCGGTGTAGGAGGCAGCCCGGCATCCTCGGGCGTTGAGGGCGATGGCCAGCACCGACATGGCGATCCGCTCACCGGCCGTGAGGAGCATGTCGAGCTCGCGGGGCTCGGGCGTGGGGGTGATCCGGTTCGCCAGGGCCAGGAGCTCGTCCGTCGTCTCGCCCATGGCCGAGACCACCACCACCACGTCGTGTCCGGCCTCCCGAGCCTGGACCACCCGCCCGGCCACGGCCTGAACCCGCTCGGCATCCTCGACCGAGGTCCCTCCGTACTTCTGGACGATGATGGACACCGCGCGCTCCCCTGACGGTTCGATGAGGGTAACAGCCCGTCCGGCACGATCCGCGAAGGCGGCCGCTCGCCGGCTTAGGCGTCGAGGCGGAGGGCGCGACGGAGGAAGTCGAGCTGCAGCCGCAGCAGGTTCTCCGTGGCCGCCTCGGAGCGGGCGAGGTGGGTCACGTTGGGAAGCAACGTCAGCTCGTGCCGGCGACCGGCCTCGAACAGCGCCGCGGAGAGCTGGAGCGTGTGAGCTGCCACGACGTTGTCATCGGCCAGACCGTGGATCAACATGAGCGGCCGCTCCAGGCCCGCTGCGTCCTGGAGGATCGAGTTCCGCCGGTAGGCCTCGGGCTCCGCGTCGGGATGCCCCAGGTACCGCTCGGTGTAGTACGTGTCGTACAGGCGCCACTCGGTCACGGGCGCGCCCGCGACCGCCGCGTGGAACACGTCCGGGCGGCGGAGCGCGGCCATCGCCGCGAGGTAGCCGCCGAACGACCAACCTCGGATCGCCACACGCGAGAGGTCGAGGAAGCCGAACCGGTCCGCCGCCGCGTGGAGCGCCTCGACCTGATCCTCCAGCGCGACGGTGAAGTCGCGGAACACCGCTCGTTCCCAGGCCGATCCCCGGCCCGGCGTCCCCCGCCCGTCAACCACGAGCACGGCGAAGCCCTGATCGGCGAACCATTGGGAGGTGAGGAAGGCGGCGGGGGTGCGCACCACCCGCTGGAACCCCGGGCCCCCGTAGGGGTCGAGCAGGACGGGGAGCGGTCCGTCGGGCTCCGCCCCGCCGGGGAGGAGGAGCGCCCCCCGGAGCTCTCGGGGGCCGAGAGAGACGAAGTTCGGACGGGGGTCAACCGACGGCCGCTCCGCCACGCTCTCGATGGTGGCAACGACCGTTCCGTCGCGCAGGACCTCGGTTCGGGCAAGGACGTCGTTCTCGGTCGACGAGGTGACGACCACGACGTCACCTCCCTCGACCGCGGTGTGGACGCCCGGTGCATCGGTGAGTCGTTCGGGCCCTCCACCCGGGGCCACGCGCCACACGTGGACCTCGGTGGGCTCCTCGGACGCTTCGAACAGGACCTGGTCCCCTGCCGAGAGGATCCGCCGGACGTGGAGCCCGGGCGGCGTCGCCGGGCCGTCCCCGATCAGCACGCGACGGGTGTCGTCGGCCTCCACGGCCTGGACCAGCCTGCCGTCATCCATCCGCGTGAACGAGTCATCCGGCACATCCACCCACGCCGGATCGGTGTCCGCGCGCAGGACGCCGGTCGCGCCGGTGCGGTGATCCGCCTCGACGACCGCGGTCGCTCGTTGGTCGCGGGACTGCACCAGCAGCGTGAGGGGCGCACCGTCGCTCCAGTCCACCCGGGCCAGGTAGGGGAACGCCGCGCGGTCCCACAGGACGTCGACCCGAGCGCCGGTGGCCACGTCGAAGACCGCCAGGGTGACGACGGCGTTGTCGGTTCCGGCCGCGGGATACCGGACCGAACGCGGCGGGGTGGCCGGGTCCGTCGGATCCCCGATGTACCAGACGCGGACGGGCCGGTCGTCCACCCTCGTGGCCGCGAGCCTCGTCCCGTCGGGTGACCACCAGTGCCCCCGGAACCGGTGCATCTCCTCGGCGGCGGCGAACTCGGGTAGCCCCCAATACACGTTCGGTTCGTCATCGGCTGCCAGCACCCGGTTGACGCCCTCGATCTCCATCACGTGGAGCGCACCGTCCACGACGTAGGCGATGCGGGCCCCGGAGGGGTCGAGCCTGGGGTCATCCACCGGACCGGGCGCTTCGAGCTCTCGAACCTCGCCGGCGTCGAGCTCGGCCACGAACAGCCGCCCGGCGAGGGAGAAGACGGCCCGTCCGACGGTTCGATCGCACGCGTAGGCCACCACCCCTCCGGCCTGCTCGCGGACCCGTTCCCGCCGCGCCCGCTCCGCATCCGAGAGCGACGCCTCGTCCTCGTGGTCGGAGAGCGAGCGCGGATCGAAGACCAACCGCTCCGTCCCGGTCCCGACGTCGAGCACCCACAGACACGTCACCGGGTCGTCGCCCCCGCGGGTGCGCAGGAAGGCCACGCGGGAGCCGTCGGGAGCGACCGTGAAGCTCCGAGGGACGCCGAGGGAGAAGTTCCGCGTCCGCGCGGCCTGCCGCGGGAACCCGTCCCCGGTCACATCTCGCGGCGGCCCTCGAGGGCCTGCGACAGGGTCACCTCGTCCGCGTACTCGAGGTCGCCGCCCACCGGGGAGGCCGCTGGCCAGCCGGGTCACGCGCACACCGGTCGGCTTCAGCAGCGCCGCGACGTACATCGCGGTGGCGTTGCCCTCCAGGTTCGGGTTGGTGGCGATGATCACCTCGGTGACGTCGTCCCTCTCCACGCGTTCCAGCAGCTCCTGCACCCGGAGGTCCTCGGGGCCGATCCCGTCGAGGGGCGAGATGGCGCCGCCCAGCACGTGATACCGGCCCTTGATCACACCGGCCTTCTCGACCGTGGCGGCGTCCTTGGGCTCCTCCACGACGCACAGGACCGTGGGGTCGCGGCTGGGGTCGCGGCAGATCCGGCACAGGTCACCCTCCGCCACGTTGCCGCATTCCTTGCAGAAGAAGATGCGTTCCTTCGCCGCGAGGACGGCCTCGGCCAGTCGCTTCGCATCCTCCGAGGGCGCCTTCACCAGGTAGAAGGCCAGGCGCTGGGCGGACTTCGGTCCGATGCCGGGCAGCCTGGACAGCTCGTCGATCAGGTCCTGGATGGGGCCCTCGTACACCTAGGACCCACCCTCGGTGGTGGGCTCGGTGCCGAGCTCGGCTCGGAGGCGGGCCAGGGCCTCCTCCTCCGAGAGGGGCGGGTCCTCGTCGATCACGATTCCGGCGACGGCCTCGCGGACGACGCAGCGGATCCGAGGCTCGATGCCGAACAGCTCCAGGAGCGCGGCGCGAAGCTCCGGCTCGCGCTCCTCCACCTTGCTCACCCCGAACCTGCGGTCGGGCGGGAACGCGAGCTCCAGCGTCTCCCCGTCGTACGCCGCAGGTGTGGCGACCTCCAGGAACGAGGGCAGCACGGCCTTCCCCCCGACCGCAGGTGTTGGACGAGCGTCCCCCACGATGCGCCGGATGGCCGACACGTCGATGGCCGACGTCCCGGGCCGCAGGACCGGCACCGCGGGAGGCGACCGGCTCTGCCTCGACGGCCGCTGGTTCCTGCGCGAGCCGGCGCGGTTCCTGCGCAGCGGCGGGTTCGTCCTTCGGTGCTTCGGGCGCCTCCTGACGCTTGCGCGCCCTCGGTGCCGCGGCTTTCTTCGGCTCGGCCGGCGCCTTGGCCGTCACCGGAGCCGGCGCTTCACCGCCGGGCTGGATCCCGGCGACCCGCTCCAGCCGCTCGATCCGCGAGATGAGCGCGTGGGGCTGCGCGTCCGTCTCGGGGATGGTGGCCCGGACCAACGCGAGCTCCAGGGTCAGCCGGGGCGAGGTCGTCCACCGCATGTCGGTCTGGGCGGCGAGGAGCAATCCGATCACGCGCGCCAGCTCGGCCGGGGAGAACTTGGCCGACTGGGCCCGGAGGCGCTCGGCCTCCTCGTCGGGGACGTCGAGCAGTCCGGCCTGGTCGGGCGCGGCCTTTGCCAGCAACAGGTTGCGGAAGTGGCCGAGGCTCTCGGAGGTCACGTGGCGCAGGTCCTGACCCTCCTGCACCAGGCGGTTGACGATCTCGAACATGCCCTTGGCGTCCCCCACGGAGACGGCGTCGGCCAGGGCGTGCTGCACGTCGGAGGCCGGCGCGCCCAGGAGGTGCTGGACGGTCTCGTCGGTGACCTTGCCCGCCCCGAGCACCCCCGCCTGTTCCAGGAGCGAAAGCGCATCGCGCACTGAGCCTTCCGACTGGCGGACGATCGTGGCCACCGCCGTCTCGTCAGCGGCGAAGCCCTCCTTCTCGGCCACGCTCAGCAGGTGCTGCGTGAGCTCGGCGCCAGCCACCCGGCGGAAGTCGAACCGCTGGCACCGGCCGACGATCGTCGCCGGCATCTTGTGCGGCTCCGTCGTGGCCAGGACGAATCGCACGCCCAGCGGCGGTTCCTCGAACACCTTCAGCAGCGCGTCGAAGGCCTCGCGGGACAGCCGCTGCGCCTCGTCGATGATGTAGACCTTCTCGCGCCCCTGCACCGGCGCGGTCGGCGCCTTCTCCCGCAGGTCCCGCGCATCGTCCACGCCCCCGTGCGACGCGGCGTCGATCTCGACCACGTCGAGATGCTGGCCCTCCCGGATGGCGACGCACTGCGAGCAGGTGCCGCACGGCTCCGCCGTCGGCCCCTGCTCGCAGTTCACCATCTTGGCCAGGATCCGGGCGGTGGAGGTCTTCCGGTTCCGCGGGGCCCGGTGAACAGGAACGCGTGGGCCAGGCGTCCTTCTCGGACCGCGCCCATCAGGCCCCGGACCACGTGCTCCTGCCCCAGCACCTCGTGGGGGACCTGGGGACGGTACCTGCGGTAGAGGGACTGGTATTGCTTCTCGTCGGCCAACGTGCTCCCCTCGTTCGCCCGTCCCGTCGCGGGGAAGGGCGCGCGGGAATCATAGGTGACCGTGCACCCGCCGTTGACCCAAGCGGACCCGTGCGCATCACCGGCCGGTGGCTCCGGCCAGGCGAACCCACGGCACCCGCCATGGCCCGCTTACGGCTGCTTCCTTCCGGACCTGACCGGGTTCGCAGGTTGGCGTCGCGTGGGACCCGACCATCGTCGCTCCGCGCCGGGAGCTGCCTCGGACCCATCGGGCCGCGGGCGGGGATTCAGCCCCGCTGAAGCGGATTGCGGGTACAGGGCACCGCTGGCTCCCCGCCTAGCACGGTCACCGTGGCCGAGTATACGACCGGGTCCGACACCGCCCGCTGACCCGGCCGGGCCGGGGAGACGGTCACGCCCGGGGCGGGCGGAGCGTCGATACGCCTGGCGCCATGCTTCCGGTCCGTGCCGTGCTCGTGGACTTCGACGGGACGGCCTGCTTCGAGGACGTGTCCGAGGTCCTGCTCGAGGAGTTCGGCGATCCAGGTTGGCCCCTCTACGACGAGCTGGTCGACCGGGGCGAGATGGGCCTTCGGGAGGCCGCCCGGCACCAGATCCGCCATGCTCGCCGGCGAGCCGGGAAGAGATGCTGGCCTTCGCGCTCGATCGGTGCCGGCTCGACCCGACGTTCCCGCCGTTCGTGGCGTGGGCGGAGGCGAACGACATGCCGGTCACCGTAGTCTCGGACGGGTTCGGGTTCTACATCCGGCCCATGCTGGAGGCCGCGGGCCTGGGACACCTCGAGGTCGTCACCAACGAGCTGGTCTTCGACGGCGGACGGCCTCGCCTAGCCCACCCGAACGGCCACCCCGAGTGCCGGGGGTGCGGCACCTGCAAGATGCTCGTGGCCGTCCGGGCCCGGGAACGCCTCGGGCCCGTCGCGTTCGTTGGCGAGGGCCAATCCGACCGGTACGGCGCGCTGTACTCGGACATCGTGTTCGCCAAGAAGGACCTCGTCCGGATCTGCCGGGGTGACGGCGTGCCGTTCTCTGCCGTGGGAGACGTTCGACGACGTGCGGCGCAGCGCTGGAGGAGATGGACGGGCTCCCCGGACCCGTTGCGCCGCAGCGCTGTCCGGGATGGCGCACGAGCCTGACTGGCGCGATCACGTTCGGTGACCGGCGGTGGCCGCGGGATTCGAACCCGCGAGGGGTTGCCCCCTACACGCTCTCCAGGCGTGCCCCTTCGTCCGCTCGGGCAGGCCACCGCGGCCAAGTCTACGGGAGCAGGAAGGGCCGGCGAACAGGCGGGCGGCGATGCGGCGGAGGCGGCGTGACTCTGGCCAACACCTCTGACCAGGCACTTTCCACCGCGAACTGCGCACCCACTGCGCACTTACCCCGGAAGACGAGGAGCCACCCCTCCGGGCTCGGTGGATGGAGCAGTGTTTTCCTAAACCGCGTGTCGCAGGGTTCGATTGCTGCCGGGGGCACAAGTCTGGAACTGACGGAGTTCGTGTGCACATCGGGGCCTTCGAGCAAAGGGGGACCGATGACTGAGCAGCAGCTCGCCCGCGGAGCAGACGTCGGCTGGCGATCATCCGCCACGCCCGGGAAGTGACGGGCAACGTCGCCAGGACGTGCTGCTATTACGGGATCACGCGCCAGGCCTACTACACGTGGCCCCGCCGCTACGAAGAGGGAGGGCTCGAGGCGCATCGGGACGCTCACGGAGACCCCACGTGAGCCCCAACGCGACCAAGGCCGAGGTCGTCGGCAAGATCGTCTACCTGCGCCTCGTAGGAGATGACCACAGCCTGGACGCGATCCTGCACACCGAGCTTGGCCTGCACCCGGCCCACATGCGTCTTCACCGTGCCTTCACTTAGGTACAGGCGCGCGGCAATCTTGGCATTGGACAGCCCTTGGGCCACTAGGCCAAGGACCTCCCGCTCCCTTGGCGTTAGGGCATCAAGCACATGGGGATCCTGCCTGCCCCTGGCCGGTAGGGTGTCGATGAATCGCTCGAGAAGTCGACGCGTGGCCGAGGGGTGCAACCACGGAGTCGCCGGAGGCAACGGCCCGAATCGCGGACAACAGATCCGCGGCCAGCCTCCGCTCGTCGCAGGGATCGGTTCGCCTCATCCAGCGACACCCGAATCGTCCGGACCCGCCCACGCACTTGGTCAACCCGGATCTATGCGGCTCGCTCGCGCTCCCCGGCCACCTCGGCCTGTCGTCGAAGGCGCTATCGCTCCATCTTCACGCGGGCCAAGGCGCCACCTTCTCCAGGGTTCGGAGTCTCCATCAAGCCCGGGGTTCAGATCCGCACGATCCTGGAGCGAAGTCCGACCGTATTCCCAAGACGCGGACAAGATATGGATGGTGCCCTCGACCGGCTTCCAGGGCGCCCGATGCCGCAAGGAGGAACGATGGCGAAGACGTCGAGAGGCAGTGTCCGGCTGGTCTGGATCGTGTCCGCCGCGGCCCTGGTCGTGTTGTCGGCGTGCGCGAAGAGCACCACCCCGAGCTCGGGCGGGAGCAGCGGTCCCGCTGCCCAAGGAGACTCGGTGACGATCGGGACGAGATCGGTTCCCGGCGTGGGCACCGCTCTCGTCGACGGGACAGGGTTCACCCTGTACGACCTCGCATCAGAGGCCGGCGGCAAGATCATGTGTACCGGCTCGTGCGCCAGCACGTGGCCTCCGCTGCTGCTGCCGGCCGGGGTGATGTCGGCAAGGCCGGGGAGCGGTATCAGCGCGAGCAAGCTCGGTACGATCACTCGACCCGACGGTGGCACGCAGGTCACTTATGGTGGCATGCCGCTCTACCTGTTCGTCAGCGATCAGAGTCCGGGCCAGGCCAACGGGCAGGGCGTCGGGGGCTTCCACGTGGTCACCCCATCCGGCTCGAGCTCGTCGGGTGGGAGCGGCGGGGGCCGGTACGGGAGCGGGTAACTCGAGCCGGGAGGCATCCGATGCGACGGTACCTCGTGGTCGCGAACCAGACCCTCGGATCGAACGAGTTGTACGACGAGGTGCGGGCGTGCCTGGCGTCTGGTCCGTGTACGTTCCACATCGTCGTGCCGGCGACCCCACCGGCCGAGCACCTCACGTGGACGGAGGGGGAGCCGCGTGCACCGGCTCGCGATCGGCTGGAAAGAGCCCTTTCCTGGTTTCGGGAGCTCCCCGCCACGGTCGACGGCGAGGTCGGCGATGCGAACCCCCTGCTCGCGATCTGGGATGTCCTCCGAGCGGGCCAGTTCGATCACATCATCCTTTCGATGCTGCCGCCCGGAATCTCTCGCTGGCTGAAGATGGACCTTCCCACGCGCGTGAAGACGGCGTTCGGTTTGCCGGTCACGGACGTCGTGTCCGACCTGAGTCGCGAGGCAACTCGGCCCTGACCCCCGCGCACCGGATGGACCCGCAGCAGGTCCCGGCGCACTCCCGGTGGCAGGCGGCAAAGGCGGCCACTACGCGATGGGCATGTTCGCGGAGATTGACGTCACCTAAGCGGCCGCGGTGGCCCTACCCGACCGACCCTAGGCGGTAGGGTCGTTCGGCCCTTACCTGGGGTTCGTCGCTTGTCCCAAGCTTCCGTGCAATTTCCACGAGGAGGGTGGGCATGATGAAGTTCCTCGGAAGATGGGCGGTTGTGATCCCGACGGCGGTGCTGCTGATTGCCACGGCATGCTCCGGGTCGGGCTCTTCCACGAGCTCGTCGGGGTCGGCTGCTGGAGGCGGAGACGTGGCGGTCACGCTGAAACAGTGGGCGGTGACGCCGACCGCGACGACGGTTTCGGCGGGGTCGGTCACCTTCACGGTGAAGAACGACGGGACGATCCCGCACGAGTTCGTGGTATTCCAGACCGAGACTCCGGCCGGTGACTTCCCGATCGAGAGCTTCGAGGGCGAATCAGACAGGATCGACGAGGACACCGCCGGAACGAACGTCGGAGAGACCGGAGACATGAATGCCGGTACGACCAAGACCCTGACGATCGACCTCGCGCCCGGCCATTACGCATTCATGTGCAACTTGCCCGGGCACTACGGCCAGGGGATGCACACGGACTTCACCGTCACCTAGCCGCCCGGTCGGCCGCCGATACGGCTGAAGGGTCCACCAAGAGGGATTAGCGTACGCCGCGCTCGCGGAGCCACGCGAGCCCAGCGGCCCCCTCTTGACGTCCGGCACGAGCGCGATACCCGGGGCGTGCGTCCCATGACCGTCTCGTTGGGCGACTTCACCGTTGTTGACGCGCTGGCTCCGGACTCCCAGCCGAAGGGACCCTCCGTCGGGGCCGTTCGGCCTTGCCCGCGCGCCCCCCGGGGGCGTTCCATGGCCTAGAGAAGGAGGAAGCGCGATGGCACGATGGGAAGGGTTCCGGAAATGCCCCGGCTGCGGGTACGACTTCGCGACCGGTGAGGGCGAGCGCAGCTGCTCCTGGGGCGTGGATCGCCAGCCAGCCGGCCCCCGGCTGAGACTGAGGACGCGGTCTCGAACCACTCTCCGACCCGAAGCCGGCAGGACGGGCCGGCGTGGCACAGGTGTGTGGGCCGTCCGCTCGGCCAGGGTTGCCACGAACTCCCGGAACGGGCGCCCGGTAAAGACGCTCGAGGAGCCCCGAAGCCTTCCCTGGGCGATCGAGCCGCACGCCTACGTCTCGTCATATCGACTCGCGCATAGGTGGTGTCCGGCCTCAAAGGATCCAGCAGCGGGTCGGCACATTCGTCCAGCTCGTACTCACGGACCAAGCTCCGTTTCCTGCTCCGTCACTAGTCCTGTAGGGACTCCCCGAGCACGTCGATCTCCACGATGCACCACTTCACGGGCAGGAGCATGTCCCGCCGTACGAGCGGCCCGCGGCGTTCACGGCCCAGCAAGCTTTCTTGAACCAGCCGAGGAGTTCTTTGGCTTCCTGTCTGGTGCGCACGGTGGCGGGACATCGGATGGCGTGCACCCCGTAGACGGATTCCGCGACGACAACATCCTTCCACCGAGACGATCGTGTACCGCGCCTCCGGCTCTTCTGGCCACAGCTTCCCCATCGTCGTCACATGAGCGCGTTCTCCTGGTGCGCTTGGAGTGCTCGGGCGATCCGATCTACAAACCCTTTCACGCTTGCCTCCGCTACACGGTGTAGGAGGGCCTTGTCCAGGGCTCTTCCGATAAATCCGAGAGGTGGCCTGTACGATCCGCGGAGCGCGAGCTGGGTGAGGCCGGGTCCGAGCGCGGCGATCACGAGGTCTGCGTCCATCCAGGGGAAGAGCCCGGGTGTACCCGTAGCCCCCCAAACGATAGGAAGGACCGTCGTCCCTCCCTGCGCCACCGGTTGGCCCACCTCCAGGCGAACCGTCTTCGCGATCACGGGCGGCTCGCCCAGGCCGATGCGAGCGCGAAGCTCCTCGCCCTCTCGGTAGGCAGCGACCGCCATCCCATCGAGCCCGCTCACAACCTCCACGAGACGGCGCTCGGCCTCAGGGAAGGGCAAGGCCAGGTGGACGAAGTAGTAGATGAGCATCGTTTTCAGCTCTGCGTGGCCGAGCCGTCGGGGAGTACGACGAGCTGTCCCCACATGAAAGGCATGTGCTCGGGCACCTCGCACGCGAACCTAAACACTCCGACCTTGCTGGCCACGAAGCTGCCGCTCGCCTTCCCCTGCGCCTTGACGTCGAGGTTGAACCCGAGATCCGCGAGCGTGAACGTGTGCGCGTCACCCGAGGGATTCACCACCTTGATGTCGACGGTGTCGCCTTGATACACGGTCAGGCTGCTCGGATTAAAGGCCCACACCTCCTTGCCATTGAGCACGCCGCCCTTGAAGTCCCTGTTCAGGTAGCCGAAGGTCTTCGTCTGCTCGTGCACCAGCATGGGGACGGTGGTGACGACGAACTCCTTCGTCGTGGGAGCCTAGGTGCTCAAGGGCGCCACCTTCCTGACGACCGTGGTCGCCTGTGTGGCGTGCGCTCGCCTGGCAAGGGGTGAGATCCACGTGAGCCCGAGGATCAACAAGGCAACCTCGAACATGACCCCGCCGACCACGAGTCGTTTCATGTGCCGTTCCTCCTTCCGATCGGGGAACCGAATGTGCGTGACCGAGGAGGGTCCACGTTAGCCAGACGCGGGTTACCGCGATCGATCCGGCACCACACTCCTCAGATTGCCCATCTGCCCTCCTTCAGATCCGTCCGTCGCGGCCGTCCGTGGGCGTATGTCAGGCAGGAAACCCCCGAGCCGGGACCTTGGCGAGGGTCGAACGGCCCTTCCGCCTGGGGCTGATTGTCCCGACACCCTCGCCGGGTGGTGGCTGGCCGGCCGCGCCGTCCGTCCCGCGAGGCAGGCCTACGAGTCGGGGTCGATGTGGCTCGAACCGACGGAGGGCGGGGGGCTCACGGTCAAGATGTCGTTCCGTCGGCTTCCCAGGTCCATAGCTCGAAGCGTCTGGGCAGGCAGCGATTCTTACCTCCCTCAAACCATTCTCGAACTGATTCCGAGTAAGCCGGTCAGATACTGTCAGCAAGAACGGCCCCAATCTGCGGCGTCCGCGGATCTGTCTAAGGGGAGACACAATGAGCCGGTCGAAGAGGGCACGCGCGGGCGTCCGGCCCAACGAGCGAGCACTTCTGGCTCGAGAGCAGCAACGGCAGTCTCAAGCTCTGCGGCAGCAACCCGCGAAGGGTTCGCGGAAGGCTCGGCGTGCCCCGGACCCGCGCATCGAACTCGCGTGGCGGCGAGTCGCCGTGGCGAGACGAGCATTTGGCATCGTCGCGATCGTCGGATTCGGGGCTGCGATGGCGCTCGCCCGAGTCACGTACGCCGGCCATCCCAAACAGGCTCCGCGTCGCCTCTCGGCACCGGCGAGCTTCGTTCAGATCGTACGGAAGAACCAGCTCCAAGCGGGGATCGTCGCCCCCGCCCAGGCGCCGCCCGGAGCGGCGACGGCGGTGTCGTGAACGAGCATCGTTTCGACGCGATGGGCTGCGAGATCTTCGTGGCCGGCGACGGGCCCCTTCCCACCGACGATATCGAGCGGCTGTTCCGCGACCGCGAGCGATTGTTCAGCCGCTTCCTGTCCGATAGCGAAATCAACCAGGTGAACGCGCGCACCGGTCACGTAGTCTCGGTGTCTCGCGAGTTCGCTCATACGCTGACGGTCGCGTTGCAGATCGCCGAACAGACCGAAGGGATGGTCGACCCCACGATCGGCGGAGCCCTGGAAGCCGCCGGATACACGCGCGATTTCGCACTGCTCCGGCCCGACGCCGAGCCGCCCGGGCCATCCGAACCGGGGGTCTGGCGCTCCGCCCTCCTGGTCGGCCGGCGCCTCCACGTGCCGCCGGGGGTTCGCATCGACCTGAACGGCGTGGTCAAGGCGCTCGCCGTGGACGACGCGCTGGCGATGATTCCCAGCCACGGTTTCGTCTCGGCGGGAGGCGATCTCGCGGCTCGCGGCGAGCTGACGGTCGCCTTGCCCGATGGTGAGCCCGTGGCGCTTCGGCGGGGCGCGCTCGCGACGAGCGGCCGCTCGAAGCGAGTCTGGATAAAAGGGGGCGCGCTCCAGCATCACCTGATCGATCCGCGAACGGGCAGTCCGAGCGAGTCGTTGTGGGAGCAAGTCACGGCGTGCGGCGCGAACTGTCTCGCCGCGGACGCCGCGGCGAAGGCGGGGTTCCTCCTCGGTGAGCACGGCCCGGCGTGGCTAGACGCGCGCGGCATTCCTGCGCGCTTCCTCGACCGCGAAGGAGCCGTCACCACGAACGAGTCGTGGCAGCAGAGCATGGCGGGGGCCGACGCTGCGGCATGCATCTGACCTCGAGCCCGCTCGATTGGTACGCCGCCCGAGGCGGCGGCGTGCTCGCCTACCTCCTGCTCTCCACGGCCGTCGTGCTCGGCCTGACCATGTCGGGCAAACGATCGCTCAAGCTCTGGCCCCGCTTTGCGATCGAAGACGTCCACCGGTTCCTCGGGATCCTCACCGGCACGTTCATCATGATCCACATCGTCGCGATCGCGGCCGACGCGTACCTGCCGTTTTCGCTGTGGTCGCTGGTCATCCCGATGCTCTCCAAGTACCGGCCATTGTGGGTCGCCCTCGGGATCCTGGCGGCGGAGCTGCTGCTGGCGCTGGCCGTGGCGAACCACTACCGAGATCGAGGACTGTCGTACAAGACGTGGCGCCGGACGCACTACGTCAACTTCGCGGTCTGGACCGCTGCGACGCTCCACGGCCTTGGCAGCGGAACGGATCGCAGCTCGACATGGCTGCTCGCCATGTACTCCGTCGCCGTCGCCGCCGTGGTCGCGTCGACGGCGTGGCGCGTGCTCCGGCGCCTGGAGCCCGCCGCGTGGACGCGGCGCCTCATTCCCACGGTGGCTGCGTGTCTCTGCGTCGGGGTGGTCGGCTTCGTCGGGCTCACCGCGCTGCGGTTCAATCCAAAGCCATGGAACGCGTCGGCTTTCACCGACACCCTCACCGGACAGATCATCCAAGATACCGGGGTCACCCGCGGGATCGTCTCGATGGCCGGCTACGGCAAAGGCACCCAGCGTGTGCTGGTGCGCGCCGACCTGTTGATCGCTCCCCAGCGGCTTCTCTCCACGTCGTTCCAGATGGAGTACTTGCCGAGCGGTGCTCAGTGCAGCGGACAGGTGACCAAAGTCGACAACTTCGGCTTCGAGGCCACGTGCCGCATCTCCCGGGGCCGGCAGCGCTTCGTCTCTGCCTCCTGGCAGCCCAGCAACGGCGCCCTGATCGCCGGCGGGATCCTCAAGGTCCATGAGTGACCCCTCGGTGGCTAGTGCGCGGGCTTCCTCTCCTGGTCTGCTGTTCCGAGACGTCATGGCCGCTGCAACTTCCCGCACGGCCGGGCGTTTCAGCCGGCTGGTCGGGGCGGGCGGGGGAACCAGCCTGCCTGGCGTGCTGGTTGAGAAGCTGAGCCCCGGGTTCGTTGCCCGCCGGGCAGCGAGGCTTCTTGGCGGGATCGTCGTGGTCTCGGGGACGAATGGCAAGACCACCACCGCATCGATGATCAGAAGCATCCTTCGCCACGAGGGCCTGTCGATCGTGGGCAACGAGAGCGGGTCGAACATGAGGCAGGGCGTCGCGACGGCATTGCTCCACGCCCCACCTCATGCTCGCATGGCGGTGTTTGAGATCGACGAAGGAGCGCTCGTCTCCCTCGTGCCAACGCTCCAGCCTCAACTGGTCGTGTTGACCAACGTCTTTCGCGACCAACTGGACCGGTATGGCGAGATGGAGAAGGTAGCCGATCTTCTCCGGCGAGCCTGCGAACTCCGGCCCAACGGCGGAAGGGTGGTGGCCAACGCCGACGATCCTCTGCTCTGGCATACGGTGAAGCGCTACGCGCCGATCGGGTTCGGCGTGCAACCGCCCTCGATCTCGCCGGGCACGGGAGTTGCCTCCCCCGGGGTAGTCGGTCCGGACGCTGAACCCACTCTGTGTCCGCGTTGCGGCGCCCCTCTCACCTACGAACAGCGCACCATCGCCCACCTGGGCATCGCGCGGTGCACGCGCTGCCGGCTGCGCTGGACCGCGCCAGCCTATGAGGCCCGGGTGGTCGCCCGGAACAGCCTGCAGTCGATCACACTGGAGATCGCCGGGGTTCTCTTCGCTTTACCCACCGGGGGAATCCACAACGCCTACAATGCGGCGGCCGCCATCGCCGCTGCCGGCGTCCTTGGGATCCCGGCAGCCAGGGCGGCAGCAGCACTGGAGACTTTCCGGCCTCGGTTCGGCCGGGCAGAAGAGCTTCGTGTCGACGGCCGGTCACTGTGGCTCGTGCTGATGAAGAACCCCGCCGGGGCGGGGGCCTTGATCCGGGAGATCGCCGGTGATCCCCGGGTGGGGGCAGTAATCGTCTCCGTGAACGACCTCGTCCCGGATGGCCGGGACATCTCGTGGATCTGGGACGTTGACTTCGAGCGTCTTGCCCTGGCCGCGACGCCGTTGACCCCGAGCGGGAGGCGAGCTGCCGACGTGGCGGTCCGGCTGAAGTACGCGGGGGCGGTCCCTGTTCCTGCCCGTCGGGAGCCGGTTGCAGCGATCCGGGCTGCTTTGAGGATGTGCCCGCCGGATCACGTGGTCGTGATTCTGGCTACGTACACGGCGATGCTCGAGATCCGTTCGGCGGTCTTTGGGGGTCGGGCCGTCCGGGTTGCGGACATGGCAGGATGAGATGGACATCGGCCGTCGCCACTTGACTGTTCGAACCGGCGGGGTGGACCTGACCATCGTCCACCTGTACCCAGACTTGCTCCTCACCTATGGGGACCGAGGGAACGTGCTCGCCCTTGCGCGTCGGGCGGAGTGGCGGGGGTTCTCCGTGAAGGTCGTAGGCGTCACCCGCGGCGAGCGCATCCCCGATGAGACCAACCTGGTCCTGATCGGAGGGGGATCCGACCGCGTTCAGGCGATCGTGGGACCCGACCTCGTTGGCCGGCGCTCAGAGCTCAGCGAACTCGCCGTCGGCGGCGCGGTGATCCTGGGCATCTGCGGTGGCTATCAGCTGCTTGGCCACGAGTACATCGCAGCCGATGCTCGACCAGTGGGTGGGCTGGGCATGCTCGACGTGACCACTGTGCCCGGCAAGGGCCGGATCATCGGGCGGGTAACCGCCCGGGCCAAGCTCAACGGGCACTCGTTCGAGTGCGTGGGCTTCGAAAACCACGGCGGCCGGACACTTCTTCGCGCATCGCAGACCCAGCCGCTTGCTTGGGTTCCGCTTGGACAGGGCAACAACGCGGTGGATCGAACAGAGGGCGCGGTGCAGGGCAACGTGGTCGGTACCTACCTCCATGGGCCTGTCCTCCCAGCAACCCCGGCCTTTGCCGACGCGTTACTGGAGGTGGCGCTTGCTCCCAGAACCAGTGGCGGGCCGCTCGATCCACTGGATGACCGACTGGAAGAGGCGGCTCACAGTCTTGCCCGGACCCTTAGGAGATGACGGATGAGGCTAGGAGCCGGCCGGACCGCCGACCGAGCCCTACCCTGTTTGTCGCAGCTCTGATGGCCTTCATCCCATTTCGTCGCTCAACCGAGAGTCACACCGGCAAGGGAGGGGCGCACCGCGCGCACCGCCGCTGGTCCCATGAACTCCTCGTGGTCTTGGTCTCGCTCGCTGTCCTCCTTGGGATCGCCGCGATTGGTTCGTTCGCATACGCCCGCGCGGCGCAGGACCGGATCATGCCCGGCGCCAAGATCGCCGACATCGACGTCGGCAACATGACCAGAACCGAGGCCGAACGGGCACTCGCGCCGCACGTACGTGCCGACCTATCAAGGATGATCTCGGTCGAGGCTGCCGGTCACACGTGGGAGGTCACGCCAACCGTGCTCGGGGTGCGGGCCGATGTGTCGGCGGGCGTCTCCAAAGCCATAGCGGCATCCAAAACCGTCGGATGGCCGGCGAACGCTTACCACCGGCTGATCGGCGAGCCGGTGAACGAATCCATCTCGATCCCGTATGCATACCCGGAGGATCCGATCGTGTCGTTCGTGAAGCTCGTCGCGGCGCAGGTGCACCGGGCGTCCGTCGACGCCGCGCTCACACTCGACGTCGACAAGCTGGCAATGCGGCACTCGAGAAACGGTCGGCACCTGCGGACGAACGCGAGCGTTCGCCTCGTCCTGGCCGGACTCCGATCGGGCTCCACCTCGGTCACGCTGCCGACGAGGGTCGTGAAGCCGCACGTCAGCGACCAGTCCCTCGGCAAGACGCTGACCGTGAATCTGACGACCAACACGCTGCAGCTCTACCAGGGGTTCAAGGTCATTCGCACCTACCCTGTCGCGACGGCAATGCAGGGATTCTCAACGCCGGTCGGGACGTGGAAAGTTGCCTGGAAGGAGTTCCACCCCACGTGGTCGAACCCTGGGACCCCGTGGGCGAAGGGCATGCCGCAGTTCATCGGCCCAGGGCCGAGCAACCCGCTCGGGCTCCGGGCGCTCGCGGTCTCCGCCCCCGGCGTGCTCATCCACGGGACACCCGAGGACTACAGCATCGGCAGCTGGGCGTCGCACGGGTGTATCCGGATGCACGAGACGGACGCACTGAAGTTGTACCCGCTGGTCCCGGTGAACACGCCGGTGTTCATTTACGGGTCGCCGCCCTGCGGATACCACACGACGGCGGGCCAGGTCGGCTTCTAGCCCGTCTTAGAATCGCAACTCCTCTTCTTCCGCTCAGGATCGCCTAGCATCTGGCGGCTACTCGGACGAAACCTGCGCCGCCTGATAGCGTGCGCGGAGTGGCAGGGCGCGTCCCCCCGCGTCGGGTCTGGCTCCTGACCCTGGCGGCGCTGTTCGTCGCCCTCGCCGCCTGTACGCAGGCGTCGTCAGGAGGTCGGGCGACCTCACCAAAGCGACCCGCGGGGTCGACGGCGAGCTCGCCCTCGTCTACCCCGTTCGTGTCCGTCGGCCCGAGCGAGAGCCCGGAGTCCGCACGCATCCGAGCCGCCCGACGGAGGCTCGCTCCTGGTGCGCGGGCGCTACCCGAACACACCTTCAAGGTGCGTTCGCCCCGAGCGCCCATCGCTCCTCGCTCGGTATCCGGGAACGCTGTCGGTGAAGCGTTCGAACGACGGCACGCTCAGCCTCACCGTTACCCTTCCCTTCGAGCAGTACCTCCAGGGCATCGCCGAGGTCCCGCCGTCCTGGCCGATCGCGGCGCTCGAGGCGCAAGCGATCGCGGCCCGAAGCTACGCCCTGGCGACCACGGGATGGAGCGGCTCGCAGGGCGAGACGCTGAAGACGCCGATCTGCGCGACCACCTCCTGCCAGGTTTACCGTGGCATCCCGGTTCCACCCGAAGCGGACATCAGACGCTGGTACCGCGCCGTTCGAGCCACGTCGGGTGAGGTGCTCCTGTACCAGGGGAGACCCGCCGACACCGTGTACTTCTCGACCTCGAACGGGCACACGTACGGGAACGACCAGGTCTTTGGCAGCGCTCCGCTGCCGTACCTGCGGCCAGTCGTCGAACGCGACGACGGGGCGTCACCGACATCGCGGTGGCAGGTGCGGCTCCCGCTCGCAGCCCTCGCGAGGTTCCTGCACGCGGCCGGCGAGTGGCCCGGCGGGCGGACGATCTCGAGCATCCGGCTGGAGGGGACGGCAATCATCGTCTCGGGGAGCGGATCTTCCCGCTCGATCGACCTCGGCACCTTCCGAGACGCCGTGAACACCTGGGCGCCGTGCCTCGAGCCGGGTCGGTTCCCGCCGACCTCGCTGCCGGTCACGATCCCCTCCAAATGGCTCACGGTCTCCTCGGATCCGGACGCCGCGGTGGTGACCGGCCGCGGATGGGGGCACGGCGTCGGCATGGTCCAGTGGGGCGCGTACGGGAAAGCCCTGCGCGGTTACTCCGCGTCGGACATCCTCGCCTACTACTACGGTGGGCTGCGGCCGCAGACCTATCCCGAACCGGGGCTGATCCACGTGCGGGTCGCGAGCGGCCTGACCTCGATACGGATCGCACCGTCGGGTCCGGAGGGGACGCTGGACGGGCGCGTCCTCGGGCTTGTGCGCGTGTCGATCACCGGCGGGGACCGGCTAACCGTGACGACCGAGGCAGGATGATCCAGAACCGATCGCGCACGACCGTAGATTGGAACGTCACAGCAGCGGAGGCGGCGTGTCGCAGGCTCCACGAAGGCGCCGCTGGCGGCGGGAACGTCAGGCGCCGTTTGACCGCCGCTGTGCGGGGTGCGGGTGTGCCGCGTTCCTGTTCTTCTTGGGGCCTACGGCGCGGCACGCGCTCTGCCGGTCGCCCGCTCGACGCGAAGGACCCGAGAGCCCCAAGATGGTGCAAAACCGCAGGAAATGGAACTGGATCCCGTTAAGAGGCGAGAGACCCTGCGGCGCGGTTGGAGGGCTGCCCGGCGAAAAACAATCCTTAGCCCAGTGGGGTCGGCCGCCCTCGCGTGCTCGCTCCTGCCAGGTCAACAGACGCTTGGGCGCCTTCCTCTCCTGGCGCTCGCGCCGGTGCTCCTCCCTGCGCCGCTTCCGGCCGCTGAACTGCGGGGACGGGTGCCGTTTCCCTGCTCGCGGCCGCCTGACCCGCGCCCGACTCTAGTACGGCGCGCGGTCCGTCAGCCCGTGTAGGGCTTGATGTCGGAGATCCGGGCCGGCTCGCAGTGGTTCTCGTCGGGACACCGTCGGGCCATGATCTGGACGACCAAGGTTCCGGCCCCATCGCCCCACGGGACCCCGAGATACATGTTCACGCTGATGCCAACGTCGGAGTCCGGCGCCTTGAACTCCGCCAACTCGTCGCCGAGCGAGACGACCGTCCATCCCAGATCCTGCAGGCGCTTCACGTAGTAGTCGAGGACCGCGGCACCCGCCTTCGCGGCCGCCTTCTCGTGTCCGAGGAGCGTCTTCGACGCGTACACGTGCATGATGTTCGTCGATTGCGCCTCGAGCAACAGGCCGTAGCCGGAGGGTACCGGGATCGGCTCCTCCAGGTCCGGCGACGCTTGGGCCGCGAACACCAGACGGGTGACGAGCGGCATCGCGAAGATAAAGGCCACCAACACCAGGGCGGCGAGCCCGAACCCGGACAGGCCGGCGGGCCTCAAGGCGAGCACCGTCCCGACGGCGATCAGAAGGAGGTAGACAGGCAACGGGATAGCGAGACCCATCGCTCCGAGCACGAACGTGAGGAACACGATCGCGAACCCGACGACACCTCCGCCCGGATCCGACCGCGATGTCGACATGGCGCCTCCCGCTCACCGCGAACATCGGCTCGCACGGTCCGCAACTGAAGTCGTGCCGTGGTCGGTGGAGGTTCCCAGTAAGCCCGCTCCTCGGCCAAGTCCGGCTCGAGGAGAGCCGGGACCCAGGGACCCTTCCGCACCTCCCCTCCCGAGGCCAGCTCGAGGTTGTGCACCCTGGCCATCAAGGGCCGAAGCGCCCAGGATCGCTGCCTGAGGTCCCGGTCGTGGGCCGGCCACCAGGCGAACTCGCCCTCGACTGGGCCCTGGCCCTCCTCGACGAGGTCGCACAGGATGTAGCGCAGCCCTCATCCCTCCTGCGGGGACCGCGCCCGCCCTCGCGCCACCGGACCTAGACCTTCCCGTTGGGTTTGAAGACGATGCTCGCACCGCCAGCCACCTCCCTCGGCAGGTTCCCGTGTGCACCTCGTGTACACCGGTTGTGCCAAGGGGTCCTTTTGGCGGAGGCGGCGTGATTCTGTCAACCCATCTGACCTGCACCTTTGGCTTCAGGATTGCCCACTAACTGCCCACTGCCCACTGCCCGTCTGGCAGTCGAGGGTTAGCCGAGGTCGGATATCGCTGGACTAGTATCGAGCATGAGGTTCGGCGTCATCGTGTTCTCGGCTGCGAGCGGAGCCGAGTGGCGGGAGAAGGCGCTCCGCTACGAGGCGAGCGGCTTCGACTACCTCCACGTACCTGACCACGTCGGATTCTTCGACCCGTTCGCTGCTGCTGTTTCGGCAGCCACGGTGACCGAACGCCTACGGGTCGGCACGCTCGTGTTGAACGTGGAGTTCTGGAACCCGCTGTTCCTCGCCCGCGCCGCAGTGACCACCGAGCTGCTGAGCGGCGGACGGTTTGACCTCGGCTTGGGTGCCGGGCACGCACGGGTGGAGTTCGAGCAGGCAGGCATCCGCTACCCGCCGCCCGCCGAACGGGCTCGGCGGCTAGAAGGTATGGCCCGCGTGCTTCCCCGGCTGGCTGCCGGCGAAACGATCGACGACGACCAACTGGGGCTGCGGGCGGCTTTCCTGGGGTTGTCGCCCACGAACCTTCCACTCCTCATCGGCGGCAACGGAGACCGGGTGCTCGCAGTGGCAGGCCGATACGCCGATGTCGTCAGCCTAGTGGGCTTCACCTCCAGCACCGGCCAGACGCACACCAACTTGTCGCATTGGTCTTGGGACGGGTTGCGCGACCGGATCGAGGTGGTCCGGCTCGCCGCCAGGGACCGACGCCAGCCCCCGCAGGTGCACGTCCTGGTCCAGTTCGCGGCGGTGACCACCGACCCCGCCGCGGCAGTAGCCGAATGGCTCGGAGACAACGAGTCGCCCGAGCGTCACCTCGACAGCCCGTTCGTCCTCGTCGGCGATGAGGAACACTTGGACGCGCACCTCGCCAAACTGGATCAGCTCGGTGTGACATCGATTAGCGTCTTCGAGGACTCTGCGGGCGCCATCGCGCGCATCATCAGCGACCGACAGCGACGTTCTTGAACGGCCTCTTGGCCGCTGTTCGCCGGAACGCCTTGCCGTCCGCCCTGCGTCTCTGGCCGCTGGCAGCTTCCCCTGACACGGATGTCTCTTCCGTCACGAACCGACGTCCCCTTGCAGACGACCAACGAGATTCGAGGCCGAAGCGCTTCGTGGCCGCCACTCTTCCTTGATGGTCAACCGCGGGGCGGAGCTCGACGGGGTAGCGATTGTCCTAGCCACGAGTGAGGACTGGGAGCAAGTACGCGACCTGCGCATCCGTGCTCTCGCAGACGCGCCCTTCGCGTACGGTTCACGTTTGGAGGAAGAACAGGACCGGCCGGAGTCGTTCTGGCGTGCGCGCCTGGAATCGGAGGCCGCGTGGGCGATGGTCAGTCAACTTCCTTCGGGTCCTTACTCGGTTGTTTCGCGACGGTCAGGAGCTGACCGGCGACGAGGCTGTTGCAGCGATGTATGAGCTGAATCGGTGAGGCGTAGTCACGAGGCAGTAACGGCAGTACCGCTCCACAGCGTCTCACCGCGCCCGTACGGATGGGGCCTCACCGTGACGCTGGACGAGGTGGAAGGCGATCGTGTAGGCGCCGGCCGTCTGCGTCCCTAGTCGGGCTGGTGGGGTTCCGCCCGATCTGTCAGGGCAGGACGAGGACGCGCCGGACCGGCGGCAATCCCGAGGCGAACTCGGTCCAACTGAGGCCCGCATCATCCGACGCGAACACCCGGCCGTCGGACGTCCCGAATGCGACGAACGAACCATCGGGATGGGCATCCAAGCAATAGCTGTCGATGTTGTCGTCGAACCACTCGGGAAGCCCGGCGCGGCACCGCTCGAGGCCGCCGTCGGCCAGATCCCCTCGGTAGAGGGCGCCACGCCCTCCTCGAGGGCCCCTGGAGGCGGAGACGAGCACCGCGTCGCCACAAACGGTGACCGCACGGGAGTATGGGGCCTCCAGGCCCTCGCTCCGGAATGTCCAGGTGCGACCGCTGTCGGTGCTCATCGCCAGCCCGCCGGCGCACGCCGCGAGGACCAGCCCTTCCGCGGTGGTCACCTGATGGACGTCCGCGTCGATGTCGATCGTCGGCCCCCAGGTCTCACCTCGGTCCTCGGTGCGGAGGATCCCTCCGACGTGCACGTTCACGTAGACCGCCTCGTCCCACTCCGAGATCGACCGCGTGTCGGGCGGACCGCCCCACGGCGTGTACCACGCGGACCGCCCCTCGACCTGGTCGAAGGCCACGACCGGCTCGAGGCCCTGGCCCACGACGCGGAACAGCCGAGCCTCCGACGAACCCACGAGTGCGTCGTCGTCTATGAAAGCGAGGCACGTGGCCTCGTGGTGCTCGAGGTCGCCCAGGTGGGTCCACCGGTCGAAGTCGGCCGTGTGCCAGACCTCGGATCCTTCGACGATCGCCCACAGCTGCTTGCCCCCCTGCGCGACCATTGTCACGGCTCGACCGGCATGATGGACGCTCCCGGGCACCGCTCGATCGTCGAGTTCGTGGAGCCCTTCTGTGGTCGCGACCAGGATGCGCGGCATCTCACCATGCTCTCACCCTGGCGAGGACCCATCCCGCTCGACCGCTTACCGGCCCATGGCCACCACTAGCCATCGAACGTCTCGTGATCCGCTAGAGCTTCAGCGAATGTCGCACACGGCTTCGAGCCGCCTCACCCTCCGCATCGAAGCGCCGGACGAGCTCGTGCACCCACTGCCGGGAGACCCGGTAGTCCCGGGCCACCTCCGCCTTGGTCCGCCCCTCGATCCTGACCGCGTGACCACGAGCCGAGCCAACGACATCCGACACCCCCCTGATCTGAGGCGTCAACGATGTGGTGAGACACCCGTCAACTATGTCCTGAAACCAGACACTGCCCGGGGGCACGGGTACGACCGCACAGGAAGGAAGACCGGCTACTCGGCGCGCCGAGGCCCTTCTGGCCGGTCGCCGGGAACGAACAGCCTGGCGAACGACCACACGATCGCCGCGACGCCGAAGCCCGCGAGCCACACGAGGTCGTCCGGCGGGTGCAGCGCGAAGAAGTCCCGTGCCGGCGGTGTCAACATCACCGCCAGGAACAGCCCGGCCATCGACCACACCAACACCAGGCGCGCTCGTGTGAGCGGGGCCGCGATGATCGAGAGCACCAGTAACCCGATCCACGTGAGGACCATCGTCGCCGCAGTGCGCTGCTGCCCGAGCGTGATGCCCGGTTCCTCGCCTGCGATCTGGTAGGCGAGGAAGGTCGCGACCGCGGCTAGTGTTCCCGCGGGGATCGCGAATCGTGCCACCCGCCGCAGGAACCCCGGCCGCGCGCGCTCGGTGTTCGGCCCCAGCGCCAGGAAGAACGAGGGGATGCCGATCGTGACCGAGCCGATCAGCGTGAGATGCCGGGGGAGGAACGGGAACGCCAGGCCGGCCACCCCGACCGCGAGAGCGAGCAGCATGGCGTAGACCGTCTTCGTCAGGTAGAGGCCGGACGTGCGCTCGATGTTGCCGAGCACGCGGCGCCCCTCTGCAACGACCGGCGGCAGCGCGTCGAACGTGGAGTCGAGCAGCACGAGCTGCGCGACCGCGCGCGTGGCGGCCGCGCCCGAACCCATCGCCACACCGATGTCCGCTTCCTTCAGCGCGAGGACGTCGTTCACCCCGTCGCCGGTCATCGCCACCACGTGGCCACGCGATTGCAGCGCCTTCACCATCTCGCGCTTCTGCTGCGGCGTGACGCGCCCGAACACCGACGAGCGCTCCATCACGTCGGCGAGCTCGATGGGATCGCCGGGAAGCAGCTTCGCGTCGACCGCGTCGTCGGCGCCCTCGGCTCCGAGCCGGCGCGCGATCGCTCCGACGGTGGCCGGGTGATCGCCCGAGATCACCTTCACGGCGACGCCTTGTTCGCGGAAGTACGCGAGCGTCTTTGCCGCGTCTTCGCGCGGACGGTCCCCGAGCGAGATCAGTGCGATCGGTTCCAGCGAGGTCGGCAACGTCTCGTTCGTGATCGGGGTGTCGGTGCGCTCCAGCAGGAGCACCCGGCGCCCGAGCGCGGCCTCGCCCTCGGCCCTCGCGCGCAACGGATCGTCGGCGGCCAGGATCACGTCGGGCGCGCCCAGCACCCACGTCCCGTGCGAGTCGAACGCCGCTGCGCTCCACTTCCTGACCGAGGAGAACGGCACCGTCTCTCCCGCGCGCCAGTCCTCGTCCGGGCGTCGGAAGCGCTCGGCGATGGCTGTCATCGTGGCGTTCGGGTTCGGGTCGGCGGCGGCGATCCCCGCGAGGGCCGCGTCGTGGGGTGCGCCGGCGTCCAGAGCTTCGATCTCCTCGACCGCGAGGCGACCCTCGGTGAGCGTGCCGGTCTTGTCGATGCAGAGGACGTCCACGCGCGCGAGGCCCTCCACCGCGGAGAGCTCCTGCACGAGCACGCGGTGGCGCGCCAGGCGGACCACGCCCACGGCGAACGCGACGCTCGTGAGCAAGACGAGCCCCTCGGGCACCATGGCGACGGTGCCGGCCACGGCGGCGGCGAGCGCGCCCCGCACGCTCTCGTGCGCGCGGAAGAGTTGGCTCGCGAACAGCAGGATCGCCGTCGGCACGATCGCGTACGTGACGAGGGTCAGGATGCGGTTGATCGCGGCCCGGAGCTCCGAGCGCGTGAGGGTGAACCGGCGGGCGTCCTCGGCCAAGCGCACGGCGTACGCGGCCCGGCCCACACGCGTTGCGCGGTACCGGCCCGAACCCGCCGCGACGAACGACCCCGACAGCACCTCGTCACCCGGTGACTTCAAGGTCGCATCCGACTCGCCGGTCAACAGCGATTCGTCGACCTCCAGCCCCGAGGACTCGAGCACCTCGCCGTCCACGACAACCTGGTCTCCCGGACCGAGCTCGAGGACGTCGTCCAGAACCACCTGCGCAACGGCGACCTCCCGCTCGGTGTTATCGCGAAGGACGCGGGCCTTCGGTGCCGTCAGCACGGAGAGCCGGTCCAACGTGCGCTTCGCCCGAAGCTCCTGCACGATCCCAATCGACGTGTTCGCGATCAGGACGAAGCCGAACAGCGCGTCGCGGAACTGCCCCACCAGCAGGATCACCACGAGCATCGCGCCGAGCAGCGCGTTGAACCGGGTCAGCACATTCGCGCGGACGATCTGGGTGACGGTCCGCGTCGGTGCGGATGGCACGTCGTTCGCTCGGCCGGTCGCGACGCGCTCGGCGACCTCGGCCGAGGTCAGCCCCCGGAGCGAATCCGTCCGCATCTCAGAAAGAGCCTACCCGCGGGCCGGTGCCGGTCGGCTCGCTCACGAACGGCACCCGGCAGCTACGCTGGGACGGTGCGGACGCTGCTGATCGCCCTGGGGATCGCGGCCGGCGTGTGGGCCGTCGCGATCGTGGGGCTCCTCGTGATCGGACGGCGGACCGCCGCCCGACAGCTCGCGACGCTGCTGCCGAACCTCGTTCGGCTGTTCCGCGGGTTGCTCCGTGACCCTCGGGTCCCCAGAGGCTCGAAGGTCCTGCTGGGGTTCGGGATCGCTTGGTTCGTCTCGCCGATCGATCTCATCCCGGAGTTCATCCCCGTGTTCGGGCCACTTGACGACGCGGTCGTGGCGGCCCTTGTGCTGCGCCACGTGCTGCGGAAGGCCGGTCGAGACGTGATCGCCGAGCACTGGTCGGGCGACGAGGCGACCCTCGGCGTCTTGCTCCGCGTCGCCGGCGCCCGCTGAGCAAGCTCATGGCGGTTCGGGATGATCCATGGGGTGTCATCGGGCCGCGCTGCTGGTGAAATACGGGCGTGCCGAGCCGACCCGAGATCGAGCTGCTCGCTCGCGTGCCCCTGTTCGCAGGGCTCTCTCAGACCCACCTGCGTCGCGTGGCGTCCCTCACGCAGGTGAGCAGCTACAACGCCGGCCGCGTCATCGTGGAGCGCGGCAATCCCGGCAAGGCGTTCTACGTGATCGTTGAGGGCGAAGCCAAGGTCGTGAAAGGCAAGATCGTCACCGCCCGCCGGGAAACGCAACTCGGACCCGGCGACTTCTTCGGTGAGCTCTCCCTGCTCGACGGCGAGCCCAGAGCCGCGTCCGTGATCGCATCCAGCCCGCTCACGACGATCCGGATCGAGCGAGCGGCGTTCCGTCGCCTCCTGCGCGAAGAGCCCGACCTCGCCCTCAAGATCCTCGAGGGCATGGCCCGGCGAACGCGCGAGATCCTGGGCACCCCGCCCCTGTAGGCGGCCGGCCGATCGGTGGGCGGACCGACCGCTATGTGTCGCGGCTGGCCCGGTGCAGTCGGATGGGGTGCGGCAGGCCCCTCAACTCAACGGGTCCGACGTCGACGAACCGTATCGCCGAGTCCCGTGAAGATCCCACGACACTCTCACTGACCAAGACCTGCCCAGGCCCTGCGTGAGAGGCGATCCTGGCGGCGGTGTTGACCGTCCTGCCGAAGTAGTCGCCGTCCTGAAGGATCACCGGGCCAGAATCAATGCCCGTGTGGGGCGGCGGAAGGCTGGCGGCCGGCACGCTATCGGCCAGCTCCAGCGCTGAGATCACGGCCCGGTCGGGGTCGGTGAAATAGAGCATCACCCCATCGCCCAACCACTTGACGGGGCGGCCTCCATGATCGTGCGCACTCCGTTGGACCAATCCCCCGAGGGTCGCCGCCATCTCCGCGGCGGCCTCGTCCCCCTGCTCCTCAGTCAGCCGGGTGTAGCCGGAGAGGTCGAGGAAGCACATGGCCGGCGGCTCAGCCACGGTGTGATGCAGGCCCACCTTCTCCAGGGTGGCCTCCACCGCTTCGACCACGTTCGCCATCCAGGTGTGCTCCGACTGGCCGTGGTACATCGAAGCGAGCGCTCGGTCGAGGTAGGGGATGCCCGCTGCGACCGCTTCGTTGGCCGCCTGCAGGACTTGAGCCTCGCTCATCCCCGATCGAAGGAGCGGGATCTCGATCTGGGCGTGGTAGAAGGTCGCGGCCGCTTCGCTGATGCGGGCCATGCTCTCGCCCCACACCCGGACCAAGCGCTCGATCGACACTGGGTCTGCCCCGCCCTCGAGGGCTATCTTCACCACGGGGACAAGATCGAGCGCTTCCTCGTGGACGGGATCCTCCGGCTCCGGACGGGCGAACCCCATGGACTCCCGAATGACCTGCAGCAGCTCAAGGCTGAGCCCCGTCTCAGCGCTAAGTTCCCGATAGGTCTTCCCGATGAACCCGCCGTACCACTCCCAGCTGGGGAGATCCAAGAACCCGAAGGAGAGATCCCCGTTTCGGACGGCAGTGCCCATCCCCTCGAGCGGCAGTCCCCCTTCCTCGAGGCCCCGAACCAAGCGCACTCTCCGAACGTCACCTTCAGAGAACAGCGAGCCGGCCTCGCCTGGGGTAAGGATGCCGAGTTCGACCAGCCGATCCACATAGCCGACGTGGACCCCCGCTCGCTCGGCCAGTGCTTCGCGCGTGAATCCGTCCACGACCCACGCATGGTAACGCTGCCTCAGATCCGGGTCGTCCGTGGCCAAGGTCCAATGCCTTGATCAGCCCGATGGGGTGCCGGGCAGACCCGCCAATCGTTGGAGACCGTCGTAGGCGGCGTACTTGTACGCCTCGCTCCGAGTCGGAACGTTGAAGGTCGCGTGGATGAAATGGTCGATGACTCCGCCCGCGTGCATCACGGCCTGACCGTCGTGGACGAGCTCTGACGCGATATCGCCCAGGATGTGCACCCCGAGAAGCACTCGGTCCTCGCGACGGAAGACCAGCTTCACCAGCCCATCGGTCCCACCATCGATCACCGCCTTGGTGTTGCCTGAGAACCAGCCACGGCCGACCTCGTACCCGACGCCCTGCTTTGTCGCGGCCTCCTCGGTCAGGCCGACCATTGCCACCTCGGGGATGGAGTAGACCCCGTATGGCGCGAGCGGATCAACGGTTTCTTTGAACGGGATACCGAAGGCACGGCAGGCGGCGACCCTCCCCTGCTCCATCGAGACCGATGCCAGGGCAGGGGGACCGATGACGTCGCCGGCCGCGTAGATCCCCTCCGCGGTGGTTCGGAACTCCTTGTCCACGATGATCCGGCCTCGGGTATCGACCTGAACGCTCGCCTCCTCAAGGCCCAAGCCTTCGGTATTTCCAGCCCGGCCCGCCGCGAACAGGACCTTCTCGGGCCGGATCACCTCCCCGCTCTCCAGGGTGACCCGCAGCTCACCGTCCGTCCGCCGAACGGCACCGACCCCGGACCCAAGGACGAGACGCATCCCCATGCCGGAGAGGGTCGCTCCGAGGAGCCGCGAGATCTCACTGTCCATGAACGGAAGGAGCCGCTCACCGGAATCGAGCAGCGTCACTTCGGTTCCGAGCGAGGTGAAGATCGAGGCGTACTCGCACCCGACCGGTCCCCCTCCGACGACAACCATGCTGCGGGGAATCCTGTCGATGCCAAGGATCCGTTCCGAATCGTACACGTCGGGGTCGTCGAACGGAACGTCGGGAGGGTGAAAGGGTCGCGATCCCGTTGCGACGAGAATGATGTCAGCTTGTAGCGTCCTCGGCGCGCCGTTCCGGCGGATCGGGGTCACAACGACGGTTCGATTTGTCCCAAGCCTGCCGGTTCCCCGCACCATCTTGATCCGGTGACGCGCGATGTTCTCTCTGACCTGGCCGGTCATGGCGGCCTGGACCTGCGCAGTTCGAGCCATCAGCCTGTCGAGCGTCGCATCCGGGTCGAGCTGTATCGACAGGCCGTAGACCTCGCGTCGGCGGAACCCCGTGAGGTACAGGGCGGTCTCCCTCAACGTCTTCGTCGGGACCCCTGCGCTGCTGACCAGGGATCCGCCCGGAGCCGCCTGCCGCTCCACGATGGCCACCCGCTTACCGAAGAACGCCGCCTGGGCGGCGGCCTTCTCGCCAGCAGGCCCGGCACCGATCACCACCATGTCGAAGCTTTCAGATATCGCCACGGTGGCCACCGCCCTCCAGGATCCTCTTCAGCGTGACGAGATTCTCTCCCACGGCTGCCTTGACCCGTGTCGTTGCCAAGGGAGCGACGAGCCTCAACACGCTCGACGAGGGCTCGATGTCCACCGCATTGACGAGCCTCGTCGCGTCGCCCGCTGGCTCAAGCACGTAGCCCACTCTGGCCCCGAAGGGCCCGAGCCGCCCTTCAATCGCGAGTCGGCTCACGGGCTCGAAAACGGTCACCTCGAAGTCCTCTTCGCTCCTGCTTGGGATAGAACGGATCTGGTGGTACACGGTTCCCACCCCGACCGGTCCAGGGGACGTCTCTCGTGGTCGCTTCGATCGCCCGGTTCCATGTCGGCACGTTCTCGAAATCAGCGAGGAATGCGAAGACGTCCTCGATGGGCCTTTCGATGGTCACCGTGTTCGTGAACGATTGCATTGTCGCCTCCCCATCGCCAGAGAGTCGGTCATTCAACGGATGCTCGCTGTGCTCGGTTCGGTGGCGGCAATGAAGGCAGTGTGGCCGTCACCTGACAACGCGGTACTTGATGTGCGTGACCCCCGGCGCCCCGATCGCGCGCACCTGCTCGAGCTTGAGGCTGCCGACGTTCTCAGCAGCCGCTCGCCATCCCCCAGAAGGAACGGAACGACGTGGAAGCTCGAACTCATCGACCAGCCCGGCGGCGAGGTACTGCTGGACGACGTTGGCGCCTCCTCCGAGCAGCACATCCATGCCGCCCGCGGCTCGCCCCGGCTGGTCGAGCTGAATCTTCTGATCCCTATCGCGGCCGAACGTGAAGGTGGTGCCTCCCGGGTCCAGCCCCGACAAGGCGTCACGGGCCCGCATGATAGCGCGCTGTGAGCTCCACGAGGTAGGGGAAGACGTCGCGGAATGGATCTCCCGGCTGATCATCGCCTCAAGCTCAGCCTCGGCCATCCATGGGCGGGTTCTGCGCTGTAAGGACGCGCGCGAGGTCGTCCCAAGCCCAGGCCATTGAATCCAGGTTGCCGGCCCCCTGGGTTAGCGCCGACCGCCTCCCGACGGCAGCCGCCTCGACTCCTTCATCGTGGGGGAGCGAGGGACACAGGCGTACGGACGCTGAGCGGCCCACTCCTACCACAGGTTCAGCGAGACCGGCGGAGCGTCCAGCTCGAGGTACCTCGCTAGGGCGCGACCACGTGAAGGGAGGGGAGCGCCCGAGGGTGCTCCCCTCCTAATTCTTAGGCGTAGACGTACCGAGAGATCGCGGCCGTCGTCAGGATCGCGGGGTCGAACAGCGGCGATCCGTTGAAGGTCACGCTCCCGCTCACGGTCGCGGCCCGCGAGTACACGATCGTGCCGTCGGAAAGGATGGTCTTCGTCCTGGACCCGTAGCTGTCCCACCTCAGCGAGACGATGAGATCCCCGTCGGTGCATCCGTCGTACGGGTCCGCTCCGGAATCCGGCGGGTTCGAGAAGAGGCAGACCGATGGGTCTTCGAACGAGAGCGTCGCCACCGAGACGTCGCTTCTTGATATAAGCAGGTCCGGTTGCGTCCCTGAAGGGATCTCTTCCTCTTCCAGCCGGCTGGGCAGGTCCTCGGTGGGGAGCAAGTCCACCGTGGGGAGCCCCCTATTGGTTCTCGTGGCTTGGCGACTGCGGGCCGCTCGCGAAAATGTCGCCCAAGGGGAGACAATCGGGCTCCCATGGACGAGGCTGGGACATCGGGTCTGGGCGCGGCGACGTTCTGGTGGATACGGAAGCCGAGCTTAATGAGGGCCGCCTGACCGAGTCGAGGAAAGGCACGCTCACTTCATGAGAAGGAGACCGAGGAAAGTCTTCATCGGCGCTTCAGGATGCTTCGGGCGCACTTCAAGCGAGAAGGCAAACCGAAAGAGGAGGGCTTGAGATGTCTCGGAAGCTGATTGTCCTCACGGCTCTTGCGGTCCTGCTCGGAGGGGCGTGCGACTCGAGCTCTTCACCTGGGCCCTCAGCCTCCACCCCGACTGCCCAGGCCCCTGCGCCCTCCACAGTAACCGGGACCGGCAGCATCGCGGCCGGAAGCTCGCTCGGCTCGATCGACCCGGCGAACTTCGCCTCGGGCGTAGGCAACCCCTGGTTCCCCCTCACACCGGGAGACAGGTGGGTGTACACAGGCGTGAAGGACGGCAAGCCCGCCAAGGACGTCACGATCGTCTCACACGCCACCAAGACGATCCTCGGCGTCCGCTGTGTGGTCGTCCAGGACTACCTCCATCTCGCAGGCAGGCTCGAGGAGACGACCCTTGATTACTACGCGCAGGACAACCAGGGAAACGTCTGGTACTTCGGCGAGGACACCCAGGAGCTCAGCCCGGCCGGCGCGATCTTGAACACGGAGGGGAGCTGGCAATCGGGGATCGACGGCGCGAAGCCCGGCATCATCATGACCGCTCACCCCACGATCGGCCAGCCCTACGAGCAAGAGTACTACCCGGGTCAGGCCCAAGACCACGCCGAGGCTCTGAGCCTCTCGGCCTCCGTGAGCGTCCCATTTGGATCCTTCGGCGGTGCTCAGCTGACGAAGGAGTGGTCTCCGCTTGAGCCCAACGTCATCGATCACAAGTACTACGTGCGGGGGATCGGCATCGTGAAAGAGGTCACCGCGAAGGGCCCGAAGGAGGAGAACGTCCTCGTGAGTTTCGCGAAGGGATGAATCGGCCTACCAGGAGCGACAGCGGATTTCCTCGAGGCGGAAAGTCCCCACCGTCGCTAATCCAGCTGACTGTCGCTTCGGCACGGAAGCAGCAACGCCGGGCTATCGGGCCACTGAGATTCCAGCCGGCGACCCGGCAGGCCTGCGGACGAAGCACGCTCGCCGCTCCTCGCGGATCGCTTCCTCCCATGTTGTCAGTGCGATTCATCTGCAGTGCGATTGTCCGACAAGGCGGGGTCTCGCAGCGGCTCATCGCTGCCACGAACCGACGTGAGTCTCTCCAGGACCTCGTACTTCGCGTCACGAAGGTCAAAAGCCGGCTTTGTGCCTTCAAGCACGTCCACAACCAAGCGAGTGATTTCCGTATTCTCGATTGCGCCAGCCGTGTACGTCACCCTGTTGCCGTCGGTCTTGTCGATATCGGCATGAACAATCTGATCTGCGTCACACACAACCGCGAGGTTAGGGTTGTGGGTAACGATGATTATTTGGCGTAGGTTCTTTGCGTACTTGAGCGCCGGAACCAACGTCGTGGCAATCGAATAGTTGGCGAGGTTCTCTTCAGGCTGATCGATGATGAGAGGGACATCGCGCTTGTCGATGAGTAGATAGAACACGAGAAGCAGGTTGCCGCGTTCACCCGGCGAGAGCTGATCAGGGGCTTGTTCTGACACCGCAGTTCGAATCGCGGCTTGAGGTAGCTGAGACCATGGACGAAGTTCTCAACGTCGATGGGAGACCCCCTGTCGTAGCTGATCAACGAGTCGCACCGGCTTGTCTTCGCTATCGCGCTTGTCTGTCCGCAAGTGCTCATCGATCTGTTCGAGGAAGACTTCCACTCCCTCGTCGGTGGCGAAGTCGTTTGTCGCCAGCAGTCTGCGAACGACTTCCTGGCCTTCGCGATCGCCTTGGAACTTTTCACCACGGGTGCTTCACACCGCTGCTGGCGGCCACCGGCAGGTGCTCACACGGCTGGCAATCACTCAGGGGCAGCCTAGATGGGGGGCCAAGCCAGTCTCCGCCCCGCATGATTTTCTCGCTGACCGCCCGTCGGACCCGACATTCGGGAGCGCTCCGTGGACCACTACTCCGTGTACCGAACGGCCTCCGCGGGAGGGAGGCGCGAGGCCCGCCACGCCGGTCCGAGGGTTACCAGCAGCACTGCCAGGTAAATCAGCCCCAGGACCCCTCCGATGCTGGCCAGGTCGATGCCGAACCCTGGCTGGGAATCGCTCTGGCGATAGAACAAGTACCCCATGGTGACCCCGACAACGATGCCCACCACCGCCCCGATCGTGGCGGTGACGGCTGCCTCGGTCATCAGGCCGAGCATCACGTGCACGCGCTTGTACCCCACGGCCCGAAGGACGCCGATCACGTGCCGGCGCTCTGTGACGATCCGTAGAGCCACGATCCCGAGCGACAGGATCCCCACCACCAGGCCCATGCGCATGAGCACGTCGATGGTGGAGAAGAACGCCCGGTTGGCCCGGTCGGCCGTGTCAAGGAGCGTCTGGATCGAGTCGGCATCTACGCCTTGAGCGAAGAGGTCGCGTTCGATGGTCCTGGCCACCTTTTGGGAGTTGGCTTCGTCCCGGACGTCCACCAGCATGCTGGCTCCCAGCGGGGCGGACTGGAACGGGGCGAAGGCACGCTCGTTCCCGAACAGCCCGTCCAACAGGCCGAAGGTCTGAGACCCGGCGATGGTGAAGGTGACCGGAGCCTCCGGTCCCTGGAGAGTGATCTTCTGGCCGGGGGTGCCGAAGTTCGCCACGACCAGCGAGGGGTCCCTGGCGACGGCCTCCCACACCGCCTGGTCGGAGTGGAACCGGTCGTCCCGCTGTTCCAGCAGGACCGGCGGCGCGTCGGCCACAGTCGTCGCCACTTCGAATAGCGGCACGAACACGCGCTCGCCGCTGGAGAACCCGTCCTGGGTCTTCATAGGGCCGATGTAGCCGCGGGTGGGAATGGTGATCGACCGGGTGACCTCCGCCCGTACCTCCTGTGGCAGCTCCACGCTTGCCGAGCCGGTCGACAGGACCCGTACGTCGTAGCCGTTCCCGAACCTCTGGTAATCCGGGCGGAAGATCACGAAGAACACCGCGAACAGGGCGAGCATCCCCACGATCACAGCGAACACGCCGGTGGTCAGGCCGGTCCGGACGGGCCGGCGGGCCAGGTACGCCAGGGGCGGCCGAAGGACGGCCCGAAGGCCGGCGAAGGCCCGGCCCAGCAGACCCACGACGGTCTCGGCGATGTGCAGGTTCGCCGAGGCCAGGAGGGTGAGCCCGAACACCGAGGTCAGCATGGCCACCACGAACACCAGAAAGAACGTGTTGGCGTCGGCGTTGGGGTCGGAACCACTGATCATGGCGAACGACCAAGCCGCGAGGGCCAGGCCCGTCAGCGTGGCGTGAGTGCGCGGCGACAGCCGCGACCGGGCCACGGACGAAAGCACAAGGATGAGGACGATCCCTCCGGCGAGCCGGAGGAAATCGGGGAGGGCTAGGCCCAGGAGCCCGAGCCCGCCGAAGACCGCCAGGCGGACGGTCCGGACCCATCCCTGACCCTTCTTCTCGGCCGGTGGCTCCGGCAGGTTGCGGATGGCCGCGGTGATCGTCATCCGAGAGGTCCTGCGGGAGGCGAGGAAGATCACGGCCAGCGTGAGGACCGTGCCGAGGGTGAACGCCGTGACCAGGGTCGAGGCCTTCAGCGAGAAGGAGAACTTGAAGTCGAAGTCCGACCCGGCGAACTCGGCGAATGCCCGGGCGAACCGGCTAGCCACGAGCCGGCCGGCGGCGATCCCGACCCCGGTCCCAAGAACCCCCGCCGCCAGGCTATACAGGGCGCCTTCGGTCACGGACAGGCTCACCAGCCGGCCGCGCCTCAGCCCGAGCGCTCGCAGCACGCCCATGCGCGAACGGCGCTCCTCGGCAAGCATCCCGATGAGGTTGACCACCAGAGCCGCGCCGGCCGCCAGGACCAAGGCGCTCATGCCGATAAGCATGGCCCTGATGAAGACCGTGCCCTCCTCGGCGTTCTTGACCTCCAGGGCCTTGGCTTGGCGAACCGCGAGCGGAACCGGCGAGCCGAGCGCGCTCACCTCCCGCTCCAAAACAGGGGCGGCCAGCCGGCCGGCCTCCACGCTGTCGCGGATTCCTCCCGGGGCGGAGACCCTGACAACGTTGATGAGGTCGGTGCCCGCGATCCGCTGTGCGGTGGGTAGCGGAGCGAACACTACCGATCCCAACGTGTAGGCCCCCGGCCCCTCCGACCGGGCGACCCCTGCGACCCGCAGGTCCACCGGGGAAGGCGCGCTGGTCGACCCGGGAGTCTCCACGGTCACGTGGAGCCGGTCGCCGAGCCGCGCCTGGAGCTTGTCCGCGAGAAGCCGCGACAGAAGCACGTCGCCGGACGCGAGATCCTGGCCCAGGGTCCGCCGTCCGGTAGTCAGGGCGTAGGCTCCAAACGCCTTTTGAGAGTGGGGATCGAACCCGACCAGGGTGATCCCCGAGGTCCCCTGCCGGGTATCGAGGTCTGAGGCCGATCCCACGAGCTCGATCCCGGCCGAGACGCCGTCCACAACCCTGGCCACGGCCGGAGAGGCGGCCAGGCGGTCGGCAATGTCCTTCGGGAAGAACTGGTTGCCGCCCGTCACGGTGAGGTCCACGTAGCCCCAGTTGTTGTAGGCGAACGCATCGAGCGTGGACTCCCCGACCGAGTCCGCAGCGACCAGGGCCGCCGTGATGGTGGCTGTCCCCACCATGAGCCCCGCGACCACCAACAGGGTCTGTGCCTTCCGACGGATCGCCTCGCGAAGGGCCAGCCGTCCGAGCAGCCTCCGACGTACGGCGAAGATCCCCACTGCCCCATACGCCAGGACGAACAGAGTTACGAGGAGGCCAACCACAGGGGTCATTGAAGCTTGTCCTCGATCCGCTTCCCACCCACCGCGATGGCTCGAGCCTCAGTCGAGCTGGGACCAATGATCGCGGTCCCATCCTCGATCCGGCCGTCGCGCATGGAGACCGTTCGGGCGGCTGCCGCGGCGATCTGCGGATTGTGGGTCACCATCACGATCGTCTGCCCTTCCGCGTTCAGCTTGAGGAGGAGATCCATGACCGCCTCGGTGGATTCGGAGTCGAGGTTCCCGGTAGGCTCGTCCGCCCACACCACGGCCGGCCGGTGCACCAGAGCGCGCGCCACGGCCACGCGCTGTTGCTCTCCACCGGAGAGTTGATCGGGGCGATGGCTGGCCCGATCGCCCAGCCCCACCAGCTCGAGCGTCTCCAGGGCCCTGGCCCTGGTTTCCTTGGCTCCGACCCCCAGCAACAGCATGGGGATCTCCACGTTCTCCACCGCGCTCAGGACGGGGAGAAGGTTGAAGGCCTGGAACACGAATCCCATGCTCTTTGCCCGGGACTCCGTCCGGTCGTTGTCCGAGAGCGCCGCCAGGTCGGCCCCGCCCACCAGGATCTCGCCTTCGTCGATCCTCTCCAGCCCCGATAGGCAATTCAGCAGTGTCGTCTTGCCCGATCCCGATGGCCCTACGATGGCCACCAGCTCACCCGTCGGGATGTCCAGGTCGATGCCCCTGAGGGCCTCTACCACACTTCCGTTCCGGTAGACCTTCCGGACCCCTCGGGCCCTCACGATCTGATCCATCGCCCTCGCCCCCCTGCCTTGGACCTCCCCGCGGGCGCGTCGAGGTCGCCGGTGCTCCAAGACTCTTTCATCTGGCGCCCTCGGGCAACCGTACTTGCCTGTGGGTGGGGAGTAAGCAGCACACCGACGCCCTGGGTGCTCGCACCCCGCAAGTCGCAGCTCAAGACAAACACGACCAACGAGCGATCGGAGGAGGTGTCCGCGGCGCGGCGGTGATACCGGCGGGCCTTCACGCGCCTCGGCCAACCTTCCCGGAGGCCGCAAGCATCTGGCTCACCCGAATGCCCGCAGTTCGGGCGCGGCGCAGAGTAGCGTTTCCGTCACGAAGCGACAGCGTTCGCGGTAGGGAACGACTTCGAAGGCTCAGGTGTACTTCTTCAGGACCAGGATGCTGAGGTAGGAGCCGCGATGCTGGGCCGGGTCGTCGCTTCGTCGGCGGTGCTCATCACGCTCGCAGGATGCGCGGAGGCGCGTTCGGCGACGACGAAGGGCGGGATTCCATCGCGAGCCTTCTCCAAGGCGATCCTCGTCGCGGATTCCTCCCCTGCCGACGTCGCGCACGTGGTGTGCGAGAAGGACGCCGCCAGGCTGAAGAATCGAGACGTCCGCGCACAGCGAGACGGCGTGCACTTCCTGATCGAGAACCCAGGCGACGCCTGGGGTGTCGATCTCCACCACGATTCGTGGGCGTACGGCACCGCGGAGGGGTTCGAGCTGAAGGACAGGGCGACGCCCGACACCTCGGCGATGGGTCCCGGAAGCGTCACCGTCGCCTGTCTCCCGACGAGCGATTCGTCCTATTACGACCCGGAGTTCCAACGGCCACGTTCGTGATCATCGATCCCGACGGGCTGTACGTCCGATGGGACCTGGCGTGTGGCTTCGGTGAGCAGTTCCGGATGAAGATCGCGGCGAGCAAGGACGAGGACCCGGCGGCGGTGTTCCGGCGCCTGCCAGGGATCAGGCCCTCCGACGAGTTCAAGACGCCGAAGTACCCTGACTCACCCCAGTATTGGCCGACCCTCATCGTCTTCCGCGATGGGCAAGTGGTTGCTCGGATCATGGGTCCTTCCGACGGCAGCGGGTGGGACCTGATAGTCAATGCCTGCCCCGGTAGTGGGATTCAGAAGTAGGCCGAACCAAGGTCTGCCGGACTGCTCTGCCGAGTCCCACACAGGAGGCGCGCAACTGAAGACACAACAATGTCGCTTCCGGTGCGAAACGGCTGTCTCGAAGAAGAAGCTAGCCCCCACCCAGTGCGACGGGTTAGGGGGCAGACCTGTGCGGTGTACCCTTCCACTGGAACGTGGGAAGGGAGCCCAACATGGTGCCGGTGGAAGTAGAAGGCATTCGCGTTAGACGAGACGGGACGTCCGAGAGAACAGAGCAAGTGACCCTCACGCCGGACGACAGAACCTACGTCATGCTCAAAGACGCCGTGAAGAAGCGGGGCCTCGACATTCAGGTAGGTCATTTCGAGGCCTTCGCCATCTCTTCAGGACTCGAAGGTCAGAAGTGGGAACGCCCCATGACTCACGACCTACTTGGTCAGGTGATGGCCGCTCTCGGGGCTACCCTTCGGCAGGTGCTCATCACCGAACATCGCGAAGACGTCTACTTCGCCGAGATGGAGCTCACAGACCGGGGCGGTTCCCCGGTCACAGTGCCAGCGCGACCATCTGACGCAATTGCTCTCGCGCTCCGCCTCAACGCGTCCATCCTCGTGAGCGAGACACTGCTCGCGCATGCCGCCTGAGCGGCAACGACTGATTCTGTCTCGGTGTCCTGGGCCACGAGGAAGTTCAGGGGCCGGTCGCTCCGGGCGGTCGTCCGGCGCCGTTCGAGTGGCGTTTCCGTTACAACTCGACACCTCGCGGTACTCAGCTGCCACCAGACCGTTCCTGCTCCAGGAACCAGACTTGGGTCACGATGTTGGCGGAAGTTCCGGAGGCATAGGAACTGGTCGAGAGCATCCCGCTCGACCTCCTCCCACCTACCGACGCCCCCGAGCGCCGTCATCGAATGTCATCTTTGTCGTTCTGCTCACTTCCCTCCGACCAGCGCCGCCACCGCAAGCAGGCATACCCCGATCCCGGCCTCCTGCGTTAGGTTCAAGCTGGCGACGTTCCCCTTGAAAAGCACCAGGAGGCCGAACACCAGGGCCACCAGCACCAGTATGCGAGCAAGCATCTTGCCGCCAAGGGCTCGACCGATCATCGTGCCGACTCCTTCCTCCGAGGTGTCTCCCGGACCTCCGCCCATGATTCGTATCACGTCCAGGCTCCCGCCAGGAACCCTGTGATGAAATGCGAACTATGAGGGACGGTGCGGATCGCGTTGATGTCGCCAACGAATGGCCTCAAACACTGCGGCTGCCGCCACGGCCCCTGAAAGCAACTAGCCGGTAGGGAGCCATGCACCGACCGCAGCTCGGTACGGCTGTACCTCGACCTCCTGCCAGACGCCGTCGGTGACGTAGGGGTCCCCGGTGAGCCAGGCGTCGAGCTCCTCTCGCGTCGGGAAGTCCGCCATCAACACCGAGCCGACCATGTTGCCGAGCTCGTCGAGGATCGCGCCTCCAACCAGGATGTTTCCCCGTTCGACGAACGGTCGGATGCCCTCGAGGTGCGCTGGTCGTACGGCCTGCCGCCGAGCCTGAGCCTCGGGATCGGTTCCGTCCCGGGCGGTGATCACGAACTGCATGCCCCCTCCCCTGTCCACGAGCAGAGCCCGGAGGTTACCTCCTCCCCCCAGCCCCTTCGTTCGTTGCCGCGTAATGACGCCCGGGCAGGGCTGGGGCGTACGTCGAGCGGCCGGGCATCCATGGTCTTCTGGCCCAAGATTCGGCTGGCGTGTGGAGGCTTTTCGCCACGACGTGCGCGTTCGGCGTCGTGTCTCGAAACCCGTATGGCGATGAGGATGAGGCGAAGCTCAAGACTGCGCCACCGTGGCCACGAAGAGCCTAGCGTTGACACCCTGGTCGTCACCAAGTTTGTCAACGATGCGTGCCTTGAAGCAGAGACCCAACTCGGCTCGATTCTTGAACACCCGACATGAGACTTCCGACCCGGTTCAGCACCTGTGTCCTGCTGGTGGCTGAGGCACGCCCAGGCTTCGGGCCCACGCCTCTGGCCACGTGACAGAAGCGTGCCAATCGCCTCATCCGGGCTCCTCCATGCCAAGGGTAACTTCGCATGCTCAGCCCGCTCCGACTGCGCACTGCCGCAGGTCAGAGGCCATCTAGGCGGAGGCGGCGTGATTCGAACACGCGAGGGGCGGATTAGGCCCCTAACCGCTTTCGAGGCGGTCCCGTTCGTCCACTCCGGCACGCCTCCGCCGCGAGTCTAGCAATCGCCCGCCGAGACAATTCCCGGTTCCTGGTGGTTGGATGAGGTCCGAAGGATGGCGAGACGGAAGCGTTCCACACGCACGGCCCCAAGACCGAAGGCCGCGGGTTCGGCCTCGGCCGCGAGCGGGCCACCCACCAAAGCCGGCCGGAAGGATCAAGCCAGGCAGGAGCGCTACACCCTCCAGCGGAAGATGCAGCGGACGCGACGCCTGCGCCGCCTGACGACGCGAGTGGTGGTCGTCCTCGTGGTACTGGGGGTGGCGGGAGGCGTCCTGCTCCTCACCCGGTCCCGCTCCCCCAAGACCGGGCCGGAATACGTCTCCGGCGCACCCTCGGTCGATCCCACGACCCTGCCCGACGTACTTACCGGGCCGGCCCCGTGGCCGAACAACACCGCCGATCTCCTGGCTCGCCTGTCGGCGATCGGCCTTCCCGCGCTGTCCACTGAGGGAACCGTCCTCCACATCCACCAGCACCTCGACCTCTACGTGGACGGCACGAAGCAGGTCGTTCCGGCTCAGATCGGGATCCTCACCAGCCCACAGGTGGTGTTCTCCCCCCTCCACACCCACAACACGAGCGGAATCATCCACGTGGAGTCCCAGACCGTCCGGTCGTTCACGCTCGGCGAGTTCTTCGACGTATGGGGGGTCCGGTTCACGCCGACGTGCGTCGGCGGCTATTGCAACCAGGGCGACAAGACCCTGCGGGTGTACGTTGACGGCCAGATCGTGACGGGGGACCCGACGCTCCTCGAGCTGTTCGCCCATGAGGAGATCGTCGTCACGTACGGGACAGAGGCGGAGCTCCCCGACCCGATCCCGTCGAGCTACACGTTCCCGCCGGGCCTGTGACCAGGCCGTAGTCGGAGATACAGGGAGGGAAGGCATGGACGCCGATCGGCTGAAGGTGATCCCGCTGTTCCATGGCCTGTCGAAGCACCAGCGTCAGCAGGTCTCGACGTGGGCCGACGAGGTAGACCTCGAACCGGGCAGGCACCTCGTGGAGCAGGGCGAGTTCGCCCACGAGTTCTTCGTGATCGAGGAAGGGGGGGCCGACGTCATCGTCGACGGTGACCGGGTCGATGGACTCGGCACGGGCGATTTCTTCGGCGAGATCGCGCTGCTCGAGACGGAGCGGCGCACCGCGTCCGTCATCGCCACCGCGCCGCTCCGGTGCATCGTCATGCACGCGCGTGACTTCAGCTCCATGGAGAAGACGATGCCAGAGGTCGCCGAGCAGATCCGGGAGGAGATGCGCAGGCGGTTGGCCGACCGCTGAGCGGCCTACCGGCGTTCGCGGAAGAACTCGCGGAGGATCGCGCCGCACTCCTCGGCCAGGACACCGGACTCGACCTCGACGGCGTGGTTCAGCCGAGGGTCTCGCACGAGATCGCCGAGCGAGCCGGCGAACCCCGCCTTGTCGTCCTTGGCCCCGAACACCAGCCGGTCCACCCGCGCGAGCACGAGCGCGCCGGCGCACATCGCGCAGGGCTCCAGGGTCACGTACAGAATGCAGCCCTCGAGACGCCAGGTCGACAGGCGCTCGGCCGCGGCCCGAAGCGCGAGGATCTCGGCGTGGGCGGTCGGGTCCTGCTCGCGCTCGCGCGCGTTGCCCGCCCGGGCCAGGACCTCCTCGTCCTTCGTGACCACCGCCCCGATCGGCACGTCGCCCCAGGAGGAAGCGCCCTGAGCCTCCTCCAGCGCGATCGTCATCATCCGCTCGTCGCGGTCGACGGCCATCAGTAGGCGTCCATGTCCCGCAACCGGTCATCCGAGATCCCAAAGAAGTGCGCCACCTCGTGCTCCACGGTATGGGCGATGACGCTGCGCAGGTGGTCCTCGCCGCGCGCCACGCGCTCGATCGTGCTGCGGTACAGGGTGATCGTGTCGGGCAGCACGCCCGCATAGCCCGGGCCCCGCTTCGTCAGCGGGATGCCGTGGTACAGGCCGAGGAGGTTCGGCTCCTGCCGGGGCGGGTGCTCCTCCACCAGGACCTCCACGTTCTCCAGCCGGTCCAGCACCCAATCGGGCAGCGAGTCTATGGCCTCGGCCACGAGCTCCTCGAATCGGGCGCGGCTGACCACGTCCCAAGCCTACGACCCGGCACCCCGCGAGTGCCGGGGGGCGCGGCGGTTCGCGTAGCCTGTAAGCGGCATGGGCGGCGCGCTCCTCACCGACCTGTACGAGCTCAACATGGCGGCGAGCTACCTCCGCCGCGGCATGGACCACGAGGCCACGTTCAGCCTGTTCGTCCGCCACCTCCCGCCGAACCGTGGCTTCCTGGTGGCGGCGGGCCTGGAGCCGTGCCTGTCCTTCCTGGAGGGCTTCGGCTTCGAGGACGACGACCTGCGATACCTCGCCACCGAGCCCGGCTACGACGAGGAGACGATCGAGCGGTTCCGGGCGCTTCGGTTCACCGGGGACGTGTGGGCGGTCCCAGAGGGGCGGATCGTCTTCGCCGACGAGCCGCTGCTCGAGGTGACCGCGCCGATCGCCGTGGCTCAGCTCGTGGAGACGTTCCTGCTGAACCAGATGACGTTCCAGACCACGATCGCCTCCAAGGCCGCCCGGTGCAGGATCGCCGCCCGCGACCGCGACCTCGTGGACTTCGCTTTCCGCCGGACGCAGGGGATCGACGCCGCCATGGCCGTGGCCCGCACCACCGCGATGGTCGGGTTCGCCGCGACGAGCAACGTCGAGGCGGCCCGGCGGTACGGGTTGCGGGCCGCCGGCACGATGGCCCATTCCTACGTCGAGTCCTTTCCCACCGAGGCCGACGCGTTCCGGGCCTTCGCGCAGGACTTCCCCTCGCGCACCACGTTCCTGGTGGACACCTACGACACGGCGAACGGGGTCCGGAACGCCATCGAGGTGATCCGGGAGCTGGGCCTGACCGAGCCGCTCAGCATGCGGCTGGACAGCGGCGACCTCGACGCGCTGTCGCGCGAGGCCCGGGCCATCCTGGATCGAGGCCGGCCTGACCCACGTCCGGATCTTCGCCAGCGGCGGCCTGGACGAGACCGACGTGGACCGGCTGGTCTCGGCGGGGGCCCCCATCGACGCGTTCGGCGTGGGGACCCGGGTCGGCGTGTCCGCGGATGCGCCGTACCTGGACTCGGTCTACAAGCTGGTCGAGTACGACGGCCGGCCGGTCCTCAAGCTCTCGGTGGCCAAGTCCACCGAGCCCGGCCGCAAGCAGGTGTTCCGGGGGGCCGGCGGCGACGTCATCGCGCTCCGCCACGAGCCCGCGCCGCCCGGGACCGAACCCCTGCTGGTGCCGGTCATGCTGAAGGGCGGGCGAAGCGGACCGCCGCGTAACCTGGAGACGGCCCGGCACCTGTTCGAGGCGGATCTGGCCCGGCTGCCCGAGCCGGTCAAGCGGATGCAGGATCCAGAGCAACCGGCGGCCACGGTGTCCGACGCCCTGAAGCGGCTGACCGAGGAGACACGGGCCGAGGCCCTCCGCAAGGCCGGCGCTCTGTAGACGCCTCGAGCATGAGATTCTTGTCTCGTGAAGTGGGTGACCCGTGCGCGGCCGAAGACGGACCGGATCGCATGTCCGTGGCTGATCCAACGATTCATCGACCCCGAGGCGGAGATCCTGTATGTGCCTCCCGAGCATGTCCTGGAGGTCGCACAGCGGGAAGCCGCGCGTTCCTTCGACGCTCCAGGGGCCGAGTTCACGCACCGCGACGGGAAGTGCTCGTTCGAGGTCCTCATCGAGGAGTTCGGGCTGGCCACTGATCCCGCGCTTCGTCGGCTTGCGGGAATCGTCCACGCTGCCGACGTTTCCGAGGATCGGGACTCGGACCCTTTCGGCGCCTGCCTGGAGGCCATCGGCGAAGGCGGCCTGCTTGCCGAGGACGAGGACGACGAACTCCTTGCCAAAGGGAAGTTCGTCTACGACGCGCTGTACGCGTGGTGCCGGCAACACGCCCAGTAGGCGAGTCTCAGTCACGTGCTGGGGGCTATGCGGGTCAGGCCCTGACGAGCAGTCCCCGCCGCCGGCGGACCCGCCGGTCGACCAGCGTGAACAGGAAGTCGACGCCGATCCCGACCAGCATGATCACGATCATCGCGGCCAGGACCAGGGGTGTGTCGAGCTCCGCGCCCGACTGGGAGATGAGGTGGCCGAGCCCCCGCGCGCCCTGGACGACCAGCTCGGCTGCGAGCAATGCCCGCCAGGCGATGGCCCACGCCTGCTGGAGGCCGGCGATGTACCCGGGGACCGCGGCCGGGAGGATCACGTTGCCGTAGAGCACCGAGCCCCTGGCCCCGAGGGTTCGCGCTGCGCGCACCAGGTTCGGCGGGACCAGCCGCACGCTGGCGGCCGTGGCGATGGCCACCGCCGGGACCGCGCCGATCACCACGACGAACAGGACCGCCCGCTCGTTCAGCCCGAACCACAGGATGGCAAGGGGCAACCACGCGATCGACGGCAACGCCTGGAGGCCCACCATCAGGCTGCCCACGCTTCGCTGCACGAGCTTCCACGCGGCCATGGCCAGTCCCGTGGGCGTGCCGATGACGATGGCCAGCGTCAGGCCGACGAAAAGCCGGAACACGCTCCGATAGGCCACCGCGATCAGGCCGTCGGGGCCGCGCAGGTGAGAGGTCAACGCGTCCCACACGCTCGCCGGCGAGGGGAGGAGGACGCGGTCCCAGTGGCCGGTCGCGTACGCGGCCCACCACACCAGCACGATGGCCGCGACGATGGCGGCCCTAGGCCAGATCTGGCTGAGCGTCCGCTTCAGGCGAGACAGTCCTGTCCACCTCCTTCAGCAGGTGGTCGTGGATGTCGACGACCACCTTCGCCAGCAGGACGTCCTCGAACGCGCGGGGCCGTGGCGAGGAGATGCGATGCTCGGCCACGAGCGTCCCCGGTCGCGCGGACATCAGCACCACCCGGTCGGCCAGGAAGACGGCCTCCCGAACGTTGTGCGTGACGAACACGAACGTGTTGCGGGTCTCCAGCCACACGGACTGCAGCTCGTGTTGGAGGATCTCCCGGGACTGGGCATCCAGCGCGCCGAACGGCTCGTCGGCGAGCAGCACGTCGGGCTGGCACGCGAGCGCCCGGGCAAGGGCCGCCCGTTGCCGCATCCCCGGAGAGATCTCATGGGGCTGGGCGTTCGGGAAATCGGCCAGGTGGACCTTGGAGAGCCAGTGCATGCGCCTGCTCGTGACGCTCGGCCTTCGGCACGCCGGACAGGCCGAGGGCGAACTCCACGTTGGCCGTCACGCTCATCCACGGGAACAACGCCGGCTCCTGGAACAGCACCGCTCGATCGGGCCCCGGATGCTCGACGGGGCGCCCGTCCATCAGCACCTCGCCGTGGTCGGGGCGATCCAGGCCCGCGATCAGGTTGAGGAGTGTCGACTTGCCGCTCCCCGTCGGGCCGATCAGGCAGACGAACTCGCCGGGCTCGACGTCCAGGCTCACGTCGTCGATGGCCTGCACGAGCTCCCCACTCTCCTGGCGATAGGTCTTGCTCACGCCGCGGAGCGAGAGCTTGGCCGAGGCCGGCCCGGAGCCCGGGATCAGCCGGAGCGAGCGCGCGGAGTTCCCGCCGGTCCTCATCCCTCGGCCACGATCCCCGCCGGTTCGACCACCGTCAAGGCGTCCCTCGCCTGAAAGGCCCGAGCCCGGCGCAGGTCAACCCAGACCCTGGCGCCGAGCTCGACCCCTTCCAGCTCGTCGTTCGGAAGCTCGGCCGTGATCACCTGGCCGTCGGGCAGCCGCAGCATGACCCGCGACAGCCACCCCAATGTCGTGATGCGTTCCACCGTGGCCTCGAGCGACCCGCCCTCGCGGCCGCCGGCGAAGACCCGCACGTCGTGCGGCCGGACGAAGGCCCGGGCCTCAGTGCCCTCCTCGAGGTGACCCGCGCCGCCCACCCGGTGCTCGCCGAACTGCACGTGGCCGTCCACGACGTGGCCGTGGAGCACGCTCGCGCTTCCGACGAACCCGGCGACGAACGCGGTGGCCGGGTCGTTGTAGATCTCGTTGGGGGATCCCACCTGCTCGATGGACCCCTCGTGCATCACGACGACCCGGTTGGCCAGCTCCAGCGCCTCGTCCTGGTCGTGGGTGACGAGCAGGCTGGTGACCCCGAGCTCGCGATGGAGGTCGTCGAGCCATCGCCGGAGATCCTGGCGGACCCGAGCATCGAGGGCGCCGAACGGCTCGTCGAGCAGCAGGACCTTGGGGCGCGGCGCGAGCGCCCGGGCCAGCGCCACACGCTGCCGCTGTCCCCCGGACAGCTGGTCGGGGTACCGGTCCCGGAACCCGGAGAGCTGGACGAGCTCCAGCAGCTCGTCGACGCGCTTGCCCTGCTCCTGCTTCGGCACCTTGCGGACCGACAGGCCGAAGGCGATGTTCTGGGCCACGTTCATGTGCCGGAACAGCGAGTAGTGCTGGAAGACGAACCCGACCCGCCGCTCCTGCACGGTCTTGAACGTCTGCTCCTCGTCCCCCATCCAGATCCGCCCCGACGTCGGGGCGTCGAGCCCGGCGATCACCCGGAGGACGGTGCTCTTGCCCGAACCGCTCGGGCCGAGCAGCGCGGTGATGCTGCCGCGCCTCCGCGGTGAACGTGACGCCCTTGACCGCCTCGAAGTCGCCGAAGCGCTTGCTGAGGCCCTCGACCTTGATCGGCGTGCTCATCGGATGCCTCCGCCGGTCATGTCCGCAGCTTCCTCTCCTCCCGCCGCTTGAACGCCTCGATACCGACCAGCAGGACGATCGAGACCAGGGCGAGGGTCAGCGCGACGACGTATCCGGATGCGTCCTGATTCTGGTCGAAGGCCCGCAGGATGTACAGGGTCGCCGTCTCGGTCTTGCCGGTGATCGATCCGCTCACGATCAGGATGGCGCCGATCTCCCCGATGGCCCGCGCCGTCGTGAGCGCGATGCCGTACAGCAGGCCCCATCGGATGTTCTTGAGCGTCACCCGGAAGAACGTCTGCCACGACGACGCGCCGAGCGTGCTGGCGGCCTCCTCCTCGGAGACACCCAGCTCCTGCAGCACCGGGACGACCTCGCGGATGACGAACGGGATGCAGATGAAGATCGTGACCAGGACCATCGATGGAAGCGCGAAGAGGATCTGGATGCCGCGCGCCGCGAACCACGGCTCGAACCACCCGCCCCGGCCGAACAGCAGGACGGCCATGACGCCGACGATGACGGGGGACACGGCGAGGGGAAGATCGACGAAGGCGCTCAGCAGGGAGCGGCCGGGGAACCGGTCGCGGGTGATGACCAGCGCGACCACCACGCCGAGCACCGTCGTCACGACGAAGGTGATCGCGGTGATGATCCCGGTGATCAGGTAACGGCGTGCAGGACGTCGGGTTGCGCGAGGGTCGAGGTCCAGGTCGACAGGCCCGCCTCGGAGCGGCGGCCCACGCGATGCCGATGAGCGGGGCGACCACCAGCACGCCGACGTACAGGATGGCGATCGCCGTGAACCCTCCGTGGACCAGGAGCCGTCGGGTCGATCCCGACAACCGGAGGGGTCCGCACGCTCGGCGCTCACGACGATTCCTTCCGGCCCGTGGAGAGCAGGCGTTCGGTCACCAGCACGAGCACGAAGGACAGCCCGAAGAGCAGCGTCGCGACCGCCGCCGCGTCTTCGGGCTTGTCCGCCGTTGATCAGCTGGGTGATCAGCACGGGAGCCGTGAGCGTCTTGCCGATGATGTTCCCCGAGACGATGACGACGGCGCCGAACTCACCCAGCGCGCGAGCGAAGGCCAGCAGCCCGCCGGCGACGATCGCCGGACGGAGCTTCGGGAACACGACGCGGCGGAAGGTCGGCCACCGGCTCGCGCCCAGCACGCGGGCCGCCTCCTCCTCGGTCTCGTCGAGCTCGAGCAGGACCGGCTGCACGGTGCGGACGACGAGCGGCAAGCGTCACGAACAGCAGGGCCAGCAGGATCCCAGCCTGGGCGAAGATCACGTGGATCCCGTGCCGGTCGAGGAACGCCGCCGACCGGGGAGATGGGGCCGTACAGGGCACGAGCATGACGCCGGCCACGAGCGTCGGGATGGCGAACGGGAGGTCGACGATCGTCGACAGCAGGCTGCGGCCCGGGAACGCGGTACCGGACGAGCACGTAGGCGAGCAGCGTCCCGAAGACGACGTTGATGATGGCGGTGAGGGCGGCCAGGTCGACCGTCAGCGATGATCGCTTCCCGCGCCCCCGGCGTCGTCAGGGCGTCGCGGAAGGCCGCGAGGCCGTTGCCGAACCCACGGGCCAGGATCGACCACCGCGGGCAGCACGATGAACAGGCCGAGGTAGAGCAGCGCGGTCCCGCGGAGGCCCCAGCGGGCCAGCGCGGCCCGCGCGGTGACCCACGGCCGCGGTCCCGCGCCCCGTTGGGGGCGCGGGACCGACGGCCGCTCCAGGGTCTGCGCGCTCACGCTATCCCTTGACCGCCTGCTGAAGGCCTTCGTGAACGCGCCGTTCGGGCCGAACACGGTGTCGCTCTGCAGCTGGTCCCAGCCGCCGAGGTCGTCGGTGGTGAACAGGTCGTTGACGGCGGGATACGTGCCGCCGTCGCCGGCCTTCGCGCTGCTTGAGGTTCACGGACCGCTCGTACCCCACGCTCGTGAAGAGGTCCTGCGCCTCCTTGCGTGTGGAGGTACTTCACGAACGCGTTCGCGATGTCCTCACGCAGTGCGCCTGGGCGTTCTTGTCGACGACCGCGACGGGGGTCTGGATCGGAGACCGTCGACGGCGGGATCACCGCCTCGTCGGGGAGCCCGGCCTTCTGCGCGGCCAGCACCGCGTACTCGTACGTGATCGCGACGTCGCCGTTGCCGGACTGGAAGTTCTTGATCGAGTCGTTCGCGCTCTTGTCCATCACCGTGACGTTCTTGAAGATCCCTTCGAGCAGCTTCTCGGCGGCCGCCGGGTCGTTCGCCGCGTATCCGGGGACGTTCCCCCGCATCGAGGCCCCGTAGGCGGCGACGATGTTCCACTTGGCACCGCCGCTCTGGGCCGGGTCCGGGGTCAGGATCTCCAGGCCCGGCTGAGTCAGGTCGTTCCAGTTCTCGATGTGCTTGGGGTTGCCGGGCCGGACGTCGAACACGACCACCGACGTGGCCACGATCCCGCCGTCCGTGGCCTGCGTCCAGTCGTGCGTGATGAGGCCGGCGTCCTGGATCAGCTGCGACGTCGGGAGCGAGGGACAGGGCCACGATGTCGGCCGGGAAGCCGTTCACGATGTTCTGGGCCTGCGTGGTGCTGCCGCCGAACGAGGTCTGGAAGATGACCTGCTGGCCATCGTGGCTGTCCTTCCACTCCGTCTGGAAGTTGGAGATCAGCTTGCCGTACACGTCGTACACGTTGCTGTACGCCGCGAGCGTGATGACCGGGCTCTCCTGCGGCGTGCAGGTCCCCGGGCTCCCGCCCGTCCCTTCGTTGTCGCTGTTGCTGGCGCAGGCGGACGCCACGAGCTGTGGCGATCGCGACGAGACCGAGGGCTCGAGCCCCGAGGCGCCGAGATGGCATGAGCGACTCCTTTCGATGACCGGGTGGGACTCCGCCGATGCGGTCTCCGGCTGTCCGGTCAACCGAAAAGGCTCTGAGTGGATCCGGTCGACGAGGCGCGACGCGACCTGCGTCGGGGATCCGTGGAGTCGTCCGATCTCCGGTGGTCCGGTCGATCGGCCTCGTACACGAGTATCAAGGGTCCGGCGGGCTGTCAACCCGCCTTCAGCGTAGTCGGATCTTCTCCGCCATCTCGATCTGGACGACCTTCCCATCCTGCACGACCAGCAGGACGGTGCCGAACCGGAGCTTGCGGAGCAGGCGGACCACCTCGAGGATCACTTCCTGCTCCTCCTGGGTCAGCGGCTCGAACTCCCGCGGGGCGTCTGGCGAGGCCATCGTGGGGCGACGATACCGCATCGCTCGGCCCGTCCCGGCCGGGCGGTTATGCCTGCCGAGCTACCAGGCGTAGGCTTCGGGGCCGGCGCCGCCGGGGCCGGGGAAGATCTCGTCCAGCCGCTGCATCGTCGCCTCGTCGAGCTTGATCTCGAGGGCGCGGAGCGCGCCGTCGAGCTGCTCGATCGTGCGCGGGCCGATGATCGGCGCGGTGACCGCCGGGTTGGCCAGCAGCCAGGCCAGCGCCACGTCGGCGGGCTGCTCGCCGAGCTCGGCGCAGAGCTTCTCGTACGCCTCGAGCGTGGTCGCGCTTGCGCTCGATCTCCCTCTGCACGTCCTTCGACGCCGCGGCGGCCCTCCGTCGATCTTCTGCAGCACGCCGCCGAGCAGCCCGCCGGCGAGCGGGCTCCAGGGGATGACGCCGAGCCCGTAGTCCTGGCAGGCGGGGAGCACCTCCAGCTCGATCGTGCGCGTCGTTCAGGTTGTAGAGGCTCTGCTCGGAGACCAGGCCGAGGAAGTTGCGGCCGCTCGCCGTCTCGTTGGCCTGCGCGATGTGCCAGCCGGCGAAGTTGCTGCTGCCGACGTAGAGCACCTTGCCCTGCTGCACCAGGTTCTCCATCGCCTGCCAGATCTCCTCCCACGGCGTGCTCGCGGTCGACGTGGTGCATCTGGTAGAGGTCGATGTGGTCGGTCTGCAGGCGGCGCAGGCTCTCCTCGCAGGCCCGGCGGATGTGCAGCGCCGAGAGGCGCGACTCGTTCGGCCAGTCGCCCATCTTGCCGTAGACCTTGGTGGCGAGGACGACCTTCTCGCGCCGGCCGCCGCCCTGGGCGAACCAGCGGCCGACGATCTGCTCGGTGACGCCCTCGCCCTTGCTTCCAGCCGTAGACGTTGGCGGTGTCGAAGAAGTTGATGCCGAGCTCCAGCGCGCGGTCCATGATCGCGTAGCTGTCCGCCTCGGTGGTCTGCGGCCCGAAGTTCATGGTGCCCAGGCAGAGCCGGCTGACCAGCAGCCCCGTGCGGCCGAGGTGCGTGTACTCCATAGTGCCTCCTCGTCGGTCTGCACGATTTGAACAGACTCTGCGTCGAAAGACGTAGGCCGGAGCGCAGCCGGGGGGCCTCGATTACGACGAACGACGCGTTGACCCGGGGTTCCGGTCTCTCCTACCGTTGGCCGTAAGACACCCCAGGGCCGATCGGAGGACGGGACGAGGCGCCGCCTAGCATTCGTGCTGATCGTCGTGGTCGGCGTGGCGCTGTGGCCAGGTCGGGCCTGGGCCGGCCAGCCCGATCGACAGCCCATCCCCACGGAGGACCTTTCCATCCCCGCGGGGGCGTGCCGTTCCCCGTTTCCTTCCATGTCCTCAAGAACAACGAGTACACCATCGACTTCTTCGACGACCAGGGGAACCTGGTCAGGACGATCATCCAGGGACAGGTCGTCCTCGAGATCACGAACGGGGACACGGGGGTATCGATCGTCAGGAACGTCTCGGGACCAGGGACGATCACCTATGCGGATCAGATGTTCGTGGGAGGGGATCCGGGCTCTTCTTCTTCTTCCCCGGGGATCTCGGACCGGGGACGCCGGGGTCGATGTTCATCAACCGCGGACGGGTCGTCGAGTACCTGGGCGAGCCCCGCAAGATCCTCAGCCAGACGGGGCAGCAGGAGGACCTCTGCGCGACGCTGGGCGGGAGCCTTTAGGGCGATGCGCGCCCGGAGGGAGTCGAACCCCCAACCTTCTGATCCGTAGTCAGACGCTCTGTCCATTGAGCTACGGGCGCTTCCGCTAAGCATACCGAGGTCCCTCCCACCGCGGCGCACTTGACCGTGGGACCAGCCCCTCGAAGCCGCGCAACCTTCCGACTCTGAGCGGACTCTCAGCTGGAACCAAGCCGAGCCAGAGGTGGCGATGTTGGAGTGTCGGCGAGAGGACGTAAGGAGGTGATCCTTGATGAAGTCCCTGGTACGGCGCTCGCTCGTTTCGGCGGCGGTGGGAGGCGGGGTGCTACTCGCCGGCCTCACCGGCCTGGCCCATGCGAACGCCGCTTCGAGCTCGAGTAGCTCGGCGTCGATGAAGGCAACGACCTCCGCGTCGGCCACGCATCACTGCGACGGCGACGGGAACGACAGCTCGAACGACAGCTCGTCGACGTCGACCTGACGGACGGCGGTTGAGGACCACCGGTGGCACTGAAGGGGGCGCTGCCCCGCGGGGCAGCGCCCCTTCCGCGACTTCAACCCAAAGGATCGCCTGGGGGCGGCGCTCCTTCGTCCTCCGCTTCATCGCCAACGGTGGGGAGCCGGACCTCGAACGTCGCGCCCGCTCCTTCCTCCGATCGCACGGTGACGGTTCCCCCGTGGGCCTCGATGATGGCGGCGACGATCGAGAGCCCCAGCCCGGCTCCGCCCATCGTCCGGGAACGGGACGGATCACCTCGGTAGAACCGCTCGAACGCTCGGTTCGCGACCTCCGACGGGAGACCGGGACCCTCGTCCTTCACCGACAGCACCACGGGCCTTGTCGTCCAGCTCGACCTTGACTAGCACCGGCGATCTCGCCGGGGTGTGGACGCGGGCGTTGTCCAGCAGGTTGTCCACGGCCTGCCGGAGCCGTCCCTCGTCCCCCCGCATCGACGCCGGGCCGCGGACGTCGAGGTCGATGGGACGGTCGGGCTCGACGGCGCGAGCGCTGTCGATGGCCTCCTCGACGATACGAGCGAGGTCGACGGGCTCCCGCTCGAGCGGCCGCCCCTGGTCCAGCCGGGCCAGCAGCAGCAGGTCGTCGACGAGCACGCCCATCCGCGCCGCCTCGACCTCGATGCGCTGCATGGACTTGGCCAGGTCCTCGGGCCTGGAGTCGGCTCCGCGCCGGAACAGCTCCGCGTACCCCCTGATCGAGGTCAGCGGCGTGCGGAGCTCGTGCGAGGCGTCGGCCACGAAGCGGCGCAAGCGATTCTCCGACGCCCGGCGCTCCTCGAACGCCGCCTCGATCTGGGCCAGCATCGCGTTCAGGGCCATACCCAGCCGGCCCACCTCCGTGCGTTCGGTCGCCGGTTCGACCCGGCGCGAGAGGTCACCGGCCGCGATGGCGCCGGCGGTCGCACCGATCCCCTCGAGGGGCCGAAGCCCCAGCCTCACCAGCCACAGGGCGAACCCCGCGACCAAGAGCAGCGCGATGCCGCTCACCATCAGCTCGACGACCAGCAGGCGATCGAGAGTCGCCGACACCTCGGTCAGCGGGATGGCCACGATCAGCGTTCCCTGGTCCGGACTGAGGGCGGTCGCGACGGCCCGGTACGTCGGGGAACCTCGACCCGCGGGAGTGGTGGTGAAGAAGCTCGGACCCACCTGCGTCGATGCGGCCGACCCGGGCAGGTCCCGGGGGCAGACGGGACGCTGATCCGCCTTGATCTCGTATCCGAAGAACTTCCAGACCAGGGGAGCTCCGGACCCATTGCGAACCTCGGCGTAGGTCCCCGGCGGCACCAGGAACGTCGGCGCCGGATGGCCCTGGACGTCACCGCCGAACTGGAGGGCATCAAGGACGGGCCCCTGCGCAGCCACCAGCTGATCGTCCACACGGTGCAGCAGGAAGTTCGACAGGAGGCGGTACGTCGCGACGTTCGCGACGAGCAACCCGGCGGCCACCAGGACGACCGACGTGATCAGCAGACGAGCCCGGAGTGACACGGCTCACTCCGGGGGGAGGCGGAGGACGTATCCGACGCCCCGCACCGTGTGGATCAGCCGGGGCTCGTCGGCATCGACCTTCTTCCGCAGGTAGCTGACGTACGTCTCCACGATCGAGGAGTCGCCGCCGAAGTCGTAGTTCCACACGTGGTCCAGGATCTGGTCCTTCGACAGGACCCGCCGGGGATTTGCCAGCAGGAACCGCAGGAGGCTGAACTCCGTGGGGGTGAGGTCGATGGTGCGGCCCGCTTCGCCATACCTCGTGGGAGTCCTCGTCCATCTCCAGGTCGGCGAACTGAAGGCGCGCCGCCGGAGGAGCGGCCCCGTGGGCTCGACGGAGCACCGCCCGGATCCGCGCGATCAGCTCCTCCAGGCTGAACGGCTTGGTGACGTAATCGTCGCCACCGATCGTCAGGCCCCGCACCTTGTCCTCGGTGGCGTCGCGGGCCGTGAGGAACAGGACCGGGGCCGGCCGTCCCCGGTCGACCAGCCGCTTCTGCACCTCGAACCCGTCGAGGTCGGGGAGCATGACGTCGAGGACGACCAGGTGGGGCCGGAACGACTCGACGAGCTTGAGAGCCTCCCGGCCGTTCCCGGCCGCAGCGACCTCGAAGCCCTCGTACCGAAGAGCCGTCGCGACCAGGTCGGTGATGTTCGGCTCGTCGTCGACGACGAGCACGCGCCGGCTGTCGGCCGTGGCAGAGGCGTCGGGTGCCGGGGACTGGTTCGGTGGCGTCGCCCTCGCCTCCTACGAAGCCTTGCGGTCCATCTCGCCTCGAGCGTACCGGAGGCGGAGCTGGGGGAATGACACCCACCAGCCGTGGTCACCGTACGGTTCGGCCTGACGGAACCCCATGGATCGGACACCTCCCGCGTTGCTTCCGGCCTGCAGTGGAGCATCCGAACCTGGGAGAACGCTGAGAACTCCCCAAGAGCTCACGAAGAGGGAGCGGTTGTGCCCAAGGACCCGTCGCGCTCCGGGTCTCTGGCACCGGGGAGGAACATCACCGCGAGCGTGATCGCACCCCCCAGGATCCCGGCCAGGACGAGCGTCGTGCGGGCACCGATGGCGGAGGCCACCGGGCCGACGATCGCGAACGACAGCGGCACGCCGGCGATCGAGATCATCCAGTCCAGGCTGCTCACCCGGCCGAGCAGGTCCTGGGGGACCAAGCGCTGGACGAGCGTGAACCAGATGACGATGAGGACGGTGATGCACGACTCGGTCCCCAGAGCGACGAGCATGGCCTGCCACACCCCCGTCACCAGCCCGAACCCGGCGGTGCCGAACATGGCGATGGCCCACGCGATGTACAGCGCCGTCACGGGCTTTCGCGGCAGGGTTCCTCGCTGCCCGAAGAACAGGGCCGCGGCCACCGACCCGAGCCCGCCGGCGCCGAACACCAGGCCGAGAGCGGTGGGGCCGCCGTGCAGCTCGTTCTTGATGACGTAGGGGACGAGGGTCTCCCATGGACCCCACGTGGCGAGCAGGCTGACCGTCGCCCCCACCATGGCCAGGATCAGCCATCGGTGCGTGATGACGTAGCGAAGTCCCTCGGCCACCTCGGACATCAGCCGCTCGCCGGAGTCCGCGTCGCGCGGCTCGGAGCGGGCCCGCATCAACAGGATCATCAGCGCGGAGAACGCGAACGTCCCTCCGTCGAACACGAACGCCCACCCGGTGCTGGAGACCGCGATCAGCAACCCACCGACCAGGGGTCCGAGCAGCATCATGGCGAAGGGCCGCACGAACTGGGCCAGCGAGTTCGCCTCGACGAGCAGGTGTCCGGGCACGATCGTGGGCACGATGGCCGAGAAGGACGGCTGGAAGATGGCCTGTCCGATCCCGTAGACGACGACGATCCCGACGACGAGCGGGATCGTCAGCCTTCCGGCGATGGACAGGGCCCCGATCGTCGCGATCGCGGCACAGCGGATGAGGTCGCCGGCGATCATCAGCTTGCGCCGGTCGAACCTGTCCGCCAGGGCGCCGGAGAGGAGCATCAACAGCACCTGCGGCAGCGACCAGGCCACGCCGACGAGCGCCAACGCCGATGGGCGGTTCGAGATCTCGTAGACCTGCCAGGCGACCGCGACGACGTAGACACCGTCCCCGACCATCGAGATGGCCATCCCCGTCCAGAGCAAGGCGAAGTCGCGAAGGCGGAGCGGACGCAGGATGCCGATCCGGCCCGGGAGCTCGTCGGTCACGGTTGGAGGATACGGGCAGTCGTCCGGGCCAGCGGAGACGGGAGGATTCGAACCTCCGGGGGACTGTTACGCCCCCAACCGCTTAGCAGGCGGCTGCTTTCGGCCACTCAGCCACGTCTCCGGGCCGATTCTACGAAAGCCCTCGGGGGGCGGCCGGTAGGCTACGCGCATGGCGGGGTCGGACATCGTGATCGTGGGTGGCGGCATCATCGGCGCCGCGTGCGCGTACGAGCTGGCGCGCTCGGGCGCGAGCGTCACGCTCCTCGAGCGGGACGAGCTCGCGGCCGGCGCGTCTGGCCGGAACATCGGGTTCTTCGGCATGCCCTGGGATCCGGTGCTCGATCCGATGGCCAGGTCCTCGCTCCAGATGTACTTGGAGGTGACGGCTTACCCGCCGATCCCCGTCCACTTCGACCGAGAACCGATCGGCACCGTGGCCGTCGCGATCGAGGAGGACGACGCCGCGATGGTTCGGGAGGAGGCGGCAGCAGCGGGGCGCGCCGGCCTTCGGGCGGAGCGCCTGGACGCCGCCGGCCTGAAGGAGCTCGAGCCCGAGGTGACCTCGGACGTGTCGGAGGCGTGGCTGTTCGACGAGGGGCGCCGGGTGGACCCGGGAGCGCTGACCCTCGCGCTCGCCGAGCTCGCTCGCCGTGCCGGGGCGAGCATCCGCCATCACCTCCCGGCCCGGCGACTGCTCTCACGAGGGGAGACCGTGACCGGCGTGGTCACCGACGATGGGCTGATCGAGTGCGACGCGGTGGTCCTCGCGGCGGGGCCGTGGTCGACCGGCCTGCTCCGTCCCCTCAGCATCCATATCCCGGTGAGTGGGGCGCGAGGATGGCTGATCCAGCTGGCGCCGCCCCGGCCACTGCTCACGCACTGGGTCGAGGGCTCGGCCCGAACCCTGTGGCGCCGCGAGGTCGAGCCCGTCACCGGGCGCGAGTTCTCGGAGGGCATCGGCCGCGAGGACATCGGCGCGGTCATCCAACCCTCGCCTGACGGGACGATCGTGGCCGGCACGTCGCGGGAGCCCGCGCTCGCCTGGAACACAGAGGACCTCCACGTCGCCAGGGCCGTGGCGGGGTGCGCGATCCGGCTCCTCCCGGCGCTCGCCGATGCCCCGGTGCTCGGGACGTGGTCCGGGATCCGGCCGATGTCACGGGACGAGCGACCGTTCATCGGATGGCTCCGGCCCGGGCTGTTCGCCGCCACTGGGCACGGCTCCGAGGGCGTGATCCTCGGAGGTGGCACGGCCCGGCTGGTCGCGGCGATGGTGCAGGGGCACGAGCCGCCGCTCGAGCCGACCCCGTTCGATCCGCTTCGATTCGGCTGATCGAACCGTCCCCGCCCTTGTGCGAGAGGCATGCGTAGAATCGCGGAACACATGCCCATCCTGGCCATCGGCATCTCCCACCGTCGCGCCTCGGTCGAGCTGCTCGAACGCCTGGCCTTCGCCGACGAGGAGCTGCCCAAGGCCTACCTCAGGGCCCTGGACGACGAGGCCGTCGAGGAGGCCGTGATCCTGTCCACCTGCAACCGGGTGGAGGTGTACGGGAACGTGCCGGCCTATCACGCTGGGTTCCTGGCCCTGAAGCGCCTGCTGAGCGAGCCCCACGGCGTGGATCCCGACGAGCTCTCCGATCCCCTGTACTCGCATTTCGAGGACGACGCGTGCCAGCACCTGTTCGGGGTTGCCGCCGGGTTGGACTCCATGGTCCTGGGGGAGCCCCAGATCCTCTCGCAGGTCCGGCAGGCACATCGGAGGGCCGCGGCCGAGGGAGCGACGGGACCGGGGGTCACGGCGCTGTTCCACGCGGCGGCCCGGGCCGGCCGGCGGGTCCGAGCCGAGACCGGGCTGGGCGCCGCGCCTGATGCGTTCGTGAGCGCCGGGGCGGGCCTCGCGGATGAGGACCTTGGAGGGTTGGTCGGCAAGCGAGCCGTCGTGGTCGGGGCGGGGCAGATGGCGGCCCTCTCGGTGAAGAAGCTCCGACAGCGAGGCTTGGCGTCAGTCCGCGTGCTGAACCGGAGCCCGGAGCGGGCCCGGCTGATCGCCGAGCGGACCCATGCCGAATACGGGGACCTGTCCGGCCTTACGGATGCCATCCGCGACGCCGACGTCGTGGTCTCCGCCACCGGCTCCACAGGCCTGCTGATCAACGGGATCGATGGTGCGGGCGGCCATGGCCGATCGGGCGAGGCGGCTGTTCATCCTGGACCTGGCGGTGCCGCGCGACGTGGAGCCCTCCGTCTCCGGCATCGCGGGCGTCCGCCTGGTCGACATCGACGGCTTGCGAGCATCGGTGGCCGAGGGTGACGCGCAGCTCTCCGAGGAGGTCGCTCGGGCGCAGGGCATCGTGGACGAGGAGGTCCGGCGGTTCGCCGTCCGAAAGCGTTCGGAGCGCCTGGCGCCGCTCATCCGGGCGCTCCGGGAGCGAGGGGACGCCGTCCTGGCCTCGGAGCTCGGCCGGTTCCGTTCCGAGCTCTCCGGGCTCACGCCGGACGAGCGCGAGGCCGTCGAGGCCCTGGCCCGCGGCATCGTCGTCGAAGCTCCTCCACGACCCCATCGTCAGGCTGAAGGAGCTCTCGGGCCCGGGGAACGACGCGACGTACGCGAGGGTCCTGGCCGAGCTGTTCGGCATCGAGCAACGCCCCGAGTGAAGCTTCGGATCGGAACGCGCCGCTCCCGCCTGGCGATGGCGCAGGCGGGCGAGGTCGCCGACAGGCTCGCCGCGGCGGGCGTCGAATCGGAGCTCGTCCCCATGGTCACGAGCGGCGACCGGGGAGCGCCGGTCGCAGCATCGCCGGCCGGCGTGAAGGGTCTCTTCGTGGCGGAGATCGTGCGCGCGCTGCAAGACGGGCGAGGTCGACGTGGCGGTGCACTCGGCGAAGGACCTTCCGGCAGCGGACGACGAGGGGGTCGTGGTCGCGGCAGTGCCTCCCCGCGCCGACCCCTCCGACCTCCTCGTCACGCGGGACCCTTCGCTCCGCGCCGGGGCCATCGTGGGGACGTCCAGCCTCCGCCGCAGGGCGCAGCTCCTGGCCCTGCGGCCGGAACTTCGGATCGTCGAGATGCGGGGGAACGTGGATCGCAGGCTCCGCAAGCTCGAGGACGGGGAAGTGGACGGGGTGGTCCTGGCCGCGGCCGGGATCGCGCGGCTCGGCGCTGACGCCGCCGTCCTCGGAGGTCCTCCCCATCGTCCGGCGCCCGGTCAGGGATGCCTCGCGGTGCAGGCCCGTGCGGACGATGACGCCACCCGGCAGGCCATCGCCTCGCTCGACGACCCGGACAGCCGGGCGGCGTTCGAGGCGGAGCGTTCGCTGATGGCGCGACTCGGCGGCGGGTGCGCCCTTCCGCTCGGTGCGCTGGCGACCGTGACTCCGGATGCCGTTCGCCTGGTGGCATTGGTCGCGACCCCCGACGGGACGCGGATCGTCCGGGTGGAGGCCGAGGCGGCGACGCCCGGAGGCGCCGCCGAGGCCGCTGCGGCGGAACTGCTGGCCAGGGGTGCCGGCGAGATCCTGGCCGCGCGTCCGGCCGTGACGCCCGCGGGCGGCCCCCTCGCCGGCAAGGTCGTCCTGTCACCCGGCCGCGCGACCAGTCGGAGGTCGCTGGTGCGCGAGCTCGAGCGGCGGGGAGCGACCGCCATCGTCGCGCCCGACCATCGAGGTCGTCCCGGTCCGTTCGGCCGAGCTGACCAACGCGTTGCGGGACCTCGCGGCCGGGGCGTTCGCCTGGATCACGCTGACCAGCCGGACCACCGTCGACGTCCTCGCGTCGCGGCTGGAACCGGCGACGTTCGGGCGCGCGTGGCGGCGGTCGGCGAGGGCACCGCCGCGGCGTTCCGGCGGTGGGCCGGGCGCGAGCCGGACCTCGTCCCGAAGACGTTCACCACGGCCGCGCTGGCCCACGCCTTCCCCCGGGGGCGCGGGCCGGGTGCTGTGCGCCCGAGCGGACGTCGCGCCCGAAGGCTTCGAGGAAGCCCTTGCCGCCAAGGGATGGACGCCCGCGTTCGGGTCGACGCCTACCGAACGAAGATGCCCGAGTGGTTGCCCATCGGAGCGCGCGAGGCCCTGGCCCGAGGGACCGTCGATGCGATCACGTTCACCAGCGCCTCGTCGGTACGGGGGTTCGCCAACGCGGCCACCGACGTCCGGGGGGATCCGAAGGTCGTGTGCATCGGCCCGGTCACCGCTCGCGAGGCCCGGGCCCACGGCTCGGGGGTGGCCGCCGTGGCCGAGCCCCACACGATCGAGGGGCTGATCGCGGCCCTGGAGCGCGCCCTCGCCGGCGCTTGAGCCCGGAGCCCGCGCTACCATCTCCTCCATGCCGTTCCCGCAGAGCAGGCCCCGACGGATGCGAAGGACGCCCGCGCTCCGCTCGCTGATCCGCGAGACGGACCTCGCCCCCCGCCACCTGATCGCTCCCCTGTTCGTGAAGGAGGGCATCGGCGAGCCGGCCCCCATCGCGTCCATGCCGGGGCAGTCCCAGCACACGCTGGAGTCGCTGCGCAAGGAGGCGAACGAGATCGCGGCCAGAGGCGTCGTCGGCGTTCATGCTGTTCGGCAATCCCGCCCGGAAGGACCCCGAGGGCTCCGAGGCGTGGAACCCCGACGGGATCGGGCAGCGGGGCCTCCGCGTCCTCCGCGACGGAGCTCGGCGACGACCACGTGGTCGTCGCCGACCTCTGCCTGGACGAGTACACCGACCACGGCCACTGCGGGGTCCTGGACGACGAGGGGAACGTCGACAACGACCGGACCGTCGAGCTGTACCGGCGGATCGCGATGGCGCAGGCCGACGGCGGGCGCCGACATGGTCGGTCCGCGCGGGATGATGGACGGCCAGGTCGCGGCGATCCGCGCCGCGCTCGACGAGGGCGGCCACGGGAAGACCGGCATCCTGGCCTACGCGGCGAAGTTCGCCTCGCAGCTTCTACGGGCCGTTCCGCGAGGCGGCCGAGTGCGCGCCGCGGTTCGGCGACCGCACGGGCTACCAGATGGACCCGCCGAACGCCGACGAGGCCATCCGCGAGATCCGCCAGGACATCGAGGAGGGCGCCGACATCGTCATGGTGAAGCCGGCGCTCCCCTACCTCGACGTGATCCGCAGGGCCAAGGAGGAGACCCGGTTCCCGCTCGCCGCCTACAACGTGAGCGGCGAGTACGCCATGGTGAAGGCCGCGGCGCAGAACGGCTGGATCGACGGGCGACGCGGCGGCCCTCGAGGTCCTGACGTCGATCCGCCGGGCCGGCGCCGACTTCATCCTGACCTACCACGCCAAGGAAGCCGCGGACTGGCTCGCTGAGGGGTGACCCGCCCGGCCGGACCGGCCCGATGAAACGTTCGCGCCTCCTGCGGAGACAATGGGGATGACGAGGCAAGGAGGTTCCATGGCATTCGAGACCGCGACGTTCGGCGCCGGCTGCTTCTGGGGCGTGGAGTGGGTGTTCCTGCAGGTCCCCGGCGTGACCGAGGTCGTCTCCGGCTACAGCGGCGGGTCCGTGGAGAACCCGAGTACGAGCAGGTCTGCACCGACACCACCGGCCACGCCGAGGTCGTCCAGGTCACGTTCGACCCGGAGCAGGTGAGCTACGAGCAGCTGCTCGAGGTGTTCTGGGCCATGCACGACCCCACGCAGGCCAACCGGCAGGGTCCGGACGTCGGCTACCAGTACCGAAGCATCATCCTGGCGCACACGCCCGAGCAGCGGGCCGCGGCCGAGGCGTCCAAGGCCCGGGCCCAGGAGCGCTTCGACCGCCCCATCGCCACCGAGATCGTGGACTTCGCGGCGTTCTACCCGGCCGAGGGATACCACCAGCGGTACTACGAGCGGACCGGGCACGAGCCCTACTGCCACGTGCTCCCGGTCGGGGTCCTGCGAGAGCTCGGGCTGGTTCCCGCGCGCGGCGCCTGACCCAAGCCGTACCTAGAATCGACGGGTGACCCGGTCCGAGGAGCTGTTCGAGCGCGCCCGGCGCGTCATCCCAGGCGGCGTCGATTCGCCGGTTCGGGCGTTCGGCGCCGTGGGCGGGACGCCACCGTTCATCGCCAGCGGGAGCGGCGCGTACGTCACCGACGTCGACGGCAACCGCTACGTCGACTTCGTCCAGTCCTGGGGGGCGAACCTGTTCGGGCACGCCTGTCCCGAGATCGTGGAGGCGGCCATCGCGGCGGCGCGCCGCGGGACGTCGTTCGGCGCGCCGACCGAGCTCGAGGTCGAGCTGGCCGATCGCATCGTCGAGGCCCTCCCGTCCGTCGACATGGTCCGGCTGGTGTCGAGCGGCACCGAGGCCGCCATGAGCGCGGTCCGCCTGGCCCGCGGGTTCACCGGTCGCGACGCGATCCTGAAGTTCGAGGGCTGCTACCACGGCCACGCCGACGCGCTGCTGGCGAAGGCGCCGGCTCGGGCGTGGCGACGTTCGGGCATCCCGGGCTCGGCGGGCGTGACCGAGGGCGCGGCCAAGGACACGCTGACCGTCCCGTACAACGACCTCGACGCCGTCGCGGCGCTGCGTTCGCGGAACGCGGCGACGAGCTCGCCGCCGTGATCGTCGAGCCGGTGGCGGCCAACATGGGCGTCGTGCCGCCCGAGCCCGGATTCCTGGAAGGGCTCCGCGAGCTCTGCACCGAGCATGGCGCGCTCCTGATCTTCGACGAGGTCATCACGGGATTCCGCCTCGCCTACGGCGGGGCACAGGGCGTCTTCGTCGGTCACCCCGGACCTCACGGTCCTGGGCAAGGTCATGGGCGGCGGGTTCCCGTGCGCCGCGTTCGGTGGCCGCCGCGACGTCATGGAACGCCTGGCCCCGGTCGGCCCCGTGTACCAGGCCGGGACGCTGAGCGGGAACCCGGTGGCGGTGGCGGCGGGCCTCGCGGCGCTCGACCTGGCCCGGGAACGCAATCCGTATCCGCAGCTGGCGAAGGTCGCCGAGGAGCTCGCCGCCGGGCTCGGAGGAGGCGTTCGAGCAGCGACGGGATCCCGGCCACGGTCAACCGGGTCGAGACGATGTTCAGCGTGTTCTTCACCGACGGGCCCGGTTCGGAACTTCGCGGACGCGAGGGCCGCCGACCACGAACGGTTCGCCAGGTTCTTCCACCACATGCTGGACCGGGGCGTGTACCTGCCGCCCTCCGGCTACGAGATGTGGACCCTGTCGGCGACCCATGGCCCCGAGGAGATCGAGCGCACCCTGGAGGCGGCATCGTCCTTCACGGGCTGAGCGTTCAGCCCGGCGCGGCCTGCGCTTCCTGGAGCGCGCGGTCGGCTTTCGCGGCGAACACGAAGTCGGCCTCGTTCAGCCCGTCGATCTTGTGGGTCCAGATCGTGAGCTTGACCTTTCCCCAGGCCAGGGAGATGTCGGGGTGGTGTCCCACCTTCTCCGCCAGCTCGCCCACCGCGTTCGTGAAGTCCAGCGCCTGGCGGAAGTCCTTGAACCGGTACTCCTTCTCCAGGTGGTGGTCGTCCACGACCTCCCACCCGCCTCCCAGGTCGGCCAGGTACGCCCGGGCCTCCTCGTGGGTGAGCGGCGGGACGCCGCCCCGGCACGGCACGCATTCCATGGACGCGAGGTCTCTCATGGCTCCGATGCTCCGAGTCTCGGCCGGTTCCGTCAAGCGGCCGCCGCCAGCCGCCGCTCGACGATCCGCTCCGCGGCCGCGCCGGTGGAGATGCCCGCCGCGTCGGCTGCCTCGAACACCTCCGTGAGCGTGTCTGCCGATCCCGAGCAGGCGCTCGTCGCGCTTGGCCTCGTCCTCGCCGAGCAGCTCGAGCGAGGCGAGATGGATGATGCCGCCGGCGTTGATCACGTAGTCCGGCGCGTACAGGATGCCGAGCGGTCCGAACAGCTCCGCATCCTCCGGACGAGCCAGCTGGTTGTTGGCCGCCCCGGCCACGATGCGGCACCGAAGCTCGGGGATCGTCTCCGAGGACAGGACCCCGCCGGTCGCGTTCGGCGAGAACACGTCGCACACAGTCCCCACCGCGTCCTCGGGGGCCACGACCTCCGCGCCAAGGGCCGCCGCCGCCTCCCTGGCCCGGGCCTCGTTCACGTCGGTCAGCTTCAATCGCGCTCCCGCCTGCGCCAGCTGCTCGGCCAGGCTCCGCCCCACCGCGCCGACCCCCTGGATCAGCACGGTTCGGCCGTCCAGGTCGGGTGAGCCGAACGCGTGCGCGACGCTCGCCCGGATCCCGTGGAACACGCCGGTCGCCGTGGCCGGCCCCGAGCTGCCCGAACCCCCGCACGCGACGCTCCGGCCGAACACGTACGGGCACCGTTCGCCGACGACGTCCATGTCGCGTTCGGTTGTGTTCATGTCGCACGCCGTCATGTACGTCCCGCCCAGCGAGCGAACGAAGTCGCCGTACCGCTCGAAGAGCGCACGGCGCCGATGCCCCTGGGGGATGTCCGGCACCGCCAGGACGGCCTTCCCACCGCCCAACGGGAGCCCGGCCACGGCGTTCTTGAAGGTCATCGCGGCGGCGAGCCGGAGGCCGTCCCGGAGCCCCTCGCCCGGCTGGGCGTACGCCTTCAGCCGGGTCCCGCCGGAGGCCGGACCGAGCTGGGTGGAGTGCACGCAGACGAACATCCACGTCGCGAGGTCACGGTCGAAGCGGACGGCGACCTCCTCACCGTCCCACCCTTCGAGCAACTCCTCGAACACGGGGGGTTACTGCGAAGTGGTGGTGATGTGGACGGTCTGCCCGCCCTGTTTCTTGGCCCGCTTGGCGGCCCGCTTCTCCTTGATGTTCTTCTGGGGCTGCCGCTTCTGGCTCTTCTCGCGGCCCTTGTCCTTCGCGTGCACGGCCTTCCCTTCGAACGGGGACGCTCCAATTATGCGCTACGCGAGGTCGGTGAGGGCCTCTCGGACGCCTTTTCGGATGCCCGTGACGAAGGGGACCTCCTCCTTCGTGTAGCGGCGGGCCGGCGACTCCCGGAGCGCCCGGATGCACTCCACGATTCGCTCCAGGTCGTCGGCCTCGAACGCCAGGATCCACTCCCAGTCGTTGATGCCGAAGGCGCTGGTGGTGTTGGCCAGGACGTCGGGGAACCGGCGGCCCCGCTCGCCGTGCTCGCGCAGCAGGGCCGCACGCTCATCGGAGGGCAGGAGATACCACTCCGAGGTTCGGACGAACGGGTAGACGTTCAGGAATCGCTTCGGCGGCTCCCCTCGAGCGAAGGCTGGCAAGTGGTCCGAGGTGAACTCGGCCGGCTTCACCACGCCCATGAACATCCAGGCGGGGTCGAGCTGCCGGCCAGCGGCGGTGCGACGGAACTGCACCAGAGCGTCTTGCAGCTCGTCGGGACTCGCCCCGATCAGCCACAGCATGAGGTCCGAGTCTGCGCGGAACCCCACCGTCGAGTAGACGCCCCGGACCGTGATCCGGCCGTCCCACTCCTTGAACAGGTTCTCGATCTCCTGGGCGGCGTCGTCCGGGTCGAGATCCCGAACCCCGGCCTGCGCCTTGAACACCGGGTAGAGGGCATACAGCGCTTCGGTCATCTCACGTGCTCCCCTTCGATCGGTTGGAGCTGGCGGGCCAGGTGCGATCGGACCGCCTCCGCGACCTCGTTCGCTCCGCGGACGCAGTCCGCGATCCCCGGCCCACGGTACGCCTGCCCGACCAGGAACGTCCCGGGCGGCAGGGCCCGCTCGATGGCGGCCACGCGATCCAGGTGCCCCACCTCGTACTGCGGCATCGACCGGGGCCACCGGACCAGACGCCAGGCCTCCGGCTCGGCCGGGAGCGGAAGGATGGCGGCCAGCTGCCGGGCGACGCCTTCCGCGATGGCGTCGTCGGGTTGGTCCAGGAGGTCCTCCGCCCCCGAACCGCCGACGAAGCAGCGAACCACGGCCCGGTCCCCGAACGCGGGGTCCGGCCATTTCCGGGAGACCAGGGTGCAGGCCGTCATGGCCAGCTTCCCCCTCGGGACGACGAATCCCGAGCTGTCGGGCAAGGGCTCGCCCGTCCCTTCGGGGTAGACGAGCAGGACCACGCCCGTGGAGACGTGAGGGATCCCTCGAAGCCCTTCCCCAGCCTCGGGCGCGAGGTGCTCGATCAGGTCCGCCGAGACGAAGGCCGGCGTCGCCAGCACCACCGAATCCGCGGAGAGCTCCAGGTCCCCGGCGTGAACCACGTAGCCCGGCCCCTCGCGTTCCACCCGGTCCACGCGCGCGTCACACCGAACGCGATCACCCAGGGCCGAAGCGAGGGCACCGATGAGTCGGCGCATCCCACCGCGCGGCCGCAGGAACATCGGTGGCGGCGTGGCGTCCGCGGCCGCGGCCGCCCGGGCCGCGGCCCGGGCGCCGCGGATCAGGCTTCCGTGTCGGCGCTCCCACTCGGCGAGCTCCGGGAACGTGGCCAACGAGCTCAGCCGGTCGACGTCCCCGGCGAACAGGCCACCGAGCAGCGGAGCAACCAGCGAGTCGGTTGCTTCGTCGCCCATCCGGCGACGAAGCAACGCCCCGAGGGACTCGTCGCCCCGCTCCTTCCTGGGCCTCCTCACCAGGTCGCCCAGCGCGTCGATCCTTCCTCGACGAGACATCCCGTCCCAGCCCCACAGCTCCCGAAGGTCGGTGGGGATGCCGAACGGCCCGCTGGGGAAGTGACGAAGCCCGCCATCAGTCCAGACGAACGTGATGCCGGTGGCAGGCGCGACGAGCTCGCGGGCCAGGCCGAGCTCCCGCGCCAGTTGGACCGCCCAGGGCTTCCGGGCGATCACCGAGTCCGGCCCGCCATCGAGCCGGAGTCCGCCCACCTCGACCGAGGCCACCTTGCCGCCCGGCTCGGGGCCGGCCTCCAGGACCGAGACCTCGAGACCCTCCGGCGAGGCGACCAATCGGTACGCCGTCGCGAGGCCCGCCACGCCCCCGCCCACGACGACGACGCGTTCGCTCATGCCGAGGCCACCGCCCCCAGGTGCTCCCGAACGATCGCGGCGAGCGCCCGTACGAACGCGGGGTCCGCGTTCGGCATCTCGGTCCTGGCGAACTCGATCCCGGCCTCCTCGGCGACCCGCTTCGCCTCGATGTCCAGGTCGTACAGGATCTCCAGGTGATCCGCGGTGAACCCGGCCGAGCACACGACGACCGCGGGGTGGCCCCTTCCAGCTAGCTCCCGGATCACGTCCTCGATCGGGGGGCCCCACCAAGGGTCGGGCGTGCGACCCGCGCTCTGCCACCCGATCGCGAACGAGGGCAACCCCAGACGCCCCGCGACCAGATCGGCCGTCTCCTGGAGTCCGTCCCGGTACCGGCAGGAGGGATCGCACGCACAGTCCCTGCATCGAAGCGACCCGTCATCAGCCGTGCGGACGGGGAGCGAGTGCGCCGAGAACACCACCGCCGCCTTCTCCCGGTTCGCCTCGGATAGGGCGCCGAGCGCATCGCGAACGCGGCTCGCCAACAGGTCGACGAACAGCGGATGGTCGTGGTAGCCAAGGACGAACGTGAAGGCTGGGCCGCCTTGCTCGGCCACGGCCCGCTCGACGCGCTCGACGTACGTCTCGACCGACATCCCCGACCAGTGCGGCGCCATGACGATGCCGATTGCGCGCTCGATCCCATCGGTCCGCATCCGCTCGACCGCGTCGGCGATGAACGGCGGCGAGTGCTTCATGCCTATGTACGTCCTGAACTCGCCTGGACCGCCGGCGTTCAGCTCTCGTTCCAGTCCGGCGGCCTGCTGCTTCGTGATGTCCATGAGCGGGAACCGGTTGCCGATGGCGAGGTACCGTTCACGCAGTGCGGCCAGGTGCTCTGGCGAAGGCGCCCGCCCGCCCCGGATGTCCGTGTAATACCGCTCGACGTCCGCGGGCCCGCTCGCGCTTCCGTACGCCATGACCAGGACGCCCACGGGCTTCGTCACGTGGTTCCCCGTTCCGTCGCCCGGTGCACCAGGTCGACCAGGCGCTCGAGGTTCTCGACCGGCGTCTGGGGCAGCACCCCGTGGCCCAGGTTGAACACGTGGCCGTCGCGCCCCGCCGCCCGGCGCAGCACCCCGAGGGCCTTGGGCTGCAGCGCCTCCCACGAGGCCAGGCACGCCGCGGGGTCCAGGTTGCCCTGGATCGCGCGATCGTGTCCGATCCGATCCCACGCCGCGTCGAGCGGCACGCGCCAGTCGACTCCCATCACGTCGCCCCCGGCCTGGCCCATCAGCTTCAACAGCTCCCCGGTCCCAACGCCGAAATGGATCGAGGGAGCCTCGAGGTCACTCAGGCCGGCGAAGAGGCGGCTCGCCGCCGGGAGGACGAACCGCTCGTAGTCGTCGGGATCGAGCGCGCCCACCCAGCTGTCGAACACCTGCACCGCCTGGACCCCCGCCTCGACCTGCGCGCGCAGGTGCGCGAGCGCGAGGTCCGCGAGACGCTCCGCCAGGCGGGCCCACAGCGGAGGATCGTCGTGCATCAGCGCCTTCGTGCGGGCGTGGTCGCGCGACGGCCCCCCCTCCACCAGATAGCTCGCCAGCGTGAACGGCCCCCCGGCGAAGCCGATCAGCGGGACCTTCAGCTCCTTTCGGAGCAGCCTGATGGCCTCGAGCACATGGGGGACGTCGACCTCGGGCTCGAGCGGCCGAAGCCCTTCGACGTCGCGCGCCGTCCTGATGGGCTGCTCTACGATCGGCCCGGTGCCGGGCTCGAGTCGCACGTCGATCCCGACGGCGGCCAGGGGCACCATGATGTCGGAGAACAGGATGGCGGCGTCGAGCTCCATGCGTCGGAGTGGCTGGAGCGTGAGCTCGACGGCGAGATCGGGCGATCGGACGGCTTCCAGGACGTCCCGGTCGCCGCGAAGCTCGCGGTACTCGGGGAGGTAGCGGCCGGCCTGGCGCATGAACCACACGGGGGTGCGGTCCACGGGCTGGCGCCGGCAGGCGCGGAGGAACCGGTCGCTGGTCGTGCCGGGGGCCATGGCCCCCAAGGATACGGATGTCCCGCCAGCCTCAGCCTGCGGTCGCCGTCTCCCGCTGGACGACCCCCTCGCTCGGCGGACAGGCCGGGAGGACGACCTTGAACGCGCAGCCCCCGGTCGGAGCGTCCTGCACCGTCACGGAACCCCCGAATGACTCGGCGAGGCCCCGGACGATGGGCAGGCCCAGCCCCAGCCCGGGCTGGCCCCGGTGCGGACCGAGGCGGGAGAACCGCTCGAAGATCCGCTGCCGTTTGTCCGGAGCGATGCCCGGTCCTGAATCCACGACCCAGATCGTGACGCCGCCGACACCGGGCTCGACCTCCAGGCGGACCGGTGGCCTGCCGTACTTGTGCGCGTTGTCCACGAGGTTCTCCAGGATCCTGCGTACCGAGTCGGCGTTGGCCAGGATCGGGGCGGACAGCGGCGCCTGAACAAGCACCGGCCGCTCGCTGACCTCGAAGTCGGAGGCCACGAGGCGGGCAACCTCGGACACGTCCACGGGACCGAGCGAGGTGGCGGTCCGGCCTCGCTCCAGCCGGGTCGAGATGATCAGATCCTCGATCATCGACGCCAGGTAGTGCGCGTTCCGATCGATGATCTGCAGAAGCTCGGCGTGGTTCTCGCGGAGCTCGGGGCGCTGCACCCCCTCGGCGGCCGCCAGGACCGCGGTCAGCGGGGTCCGGAGCTCGTGGGTCACGATGTCCACGAGCTCGGTCTTCAACCGGTCCAGCTCCATCAGCTCGACCACGTGGGCCCGCTCCGACTCGAACAGCCGAGCGTTGGCGATGGCCCCCGCGGCCTGTTCGGCGAACAGGCTGAGGGCCCGAAGGTCGTATTCGGTGAACAGGCGATGGGGCTCGGCGTTCACGCTCAGCACGCCGAGAAGGCCATCCCGGTTCACCAGCGGGATGCACATGGCGCTCTCGACCGGATCGTCGCGGAGGGGCAGCTCCGGGAACTCGGAGGGGTCGGGCTGTCCGTTGATCAGCAGGGGCTCCAGGGTCTCCGCCACCCGGCCGGCGATGCCCTTGCCGATCCGCAGTCTCCTGTCCCGTGCAGCCTCGTTGCCCATGACGCTCGCGGCCACGAGGTCTTCCCCCTCGACCATCATGATCGATCCGCTCTTGCCGGCCAGCAGGTCGGTGGCGCTTCGCAAGATCACCTCGAGGACGGCGTCCAACTCGAGGATGGAGTTCATGGCCTTGCCCGCATCGAGGAGGAGCGAGACCTCGTGCAGGCGGCTCGACAGCGCGACCGTGAGGACCCGCTCGTCGGTCAGGAGGCGGGCCAGCTTGCGAAGGTGCAACTCCTTCTCGATGGCGTAGGTGCAGAAGGCGATCGAGAGCACGACGACCCCCCACCGCAGGGCTGCCGCCGGCAGGAAGGTACGCGGGGCGCCGGGCCACACCGAGAGCAGGGCGATCCCGGCGCTGACCGACACGAGCAGGACGGTGGTGAGGATCCAGAGCTGCATCCGGCGGTGCTCCACGGCCTCCAGGGAGGGCGTGCTGAAGTCGCGCAGGCCCACCACCCGGGCCTCGCGACGGATGCTGTCCGACAGCGGAGAAGCGTCCTCTGCCATGGTTCCCTGCTGGGACTATCGGAGGGAGGGAACCCCTCCTTGACGAGCCGGCGCGACCGGCTCCACCGGGGGGACTAGGCTTGACCTTGACCGAACGAGGCTGATCGAGACCAGGGAGGGCTGTATGAGCAACGTTCCTGGCGGGCCGACCCCGCCGCCCCCACCTCCACCGCCGGGGACCCCTCCCGGACCGGGAGGCATGCGGCCACGGACCCTCGGCGAGATCCTGTCGGAAGCGTTCCGGATCTACAAGGAGAACGCGGCGAAGCTGCTACTGATCGTGGCCGTCATCGTCGTGCCGCTCTCGTTCATCAGCGCCGCGGGGGTCCGCCTCTTGGGCGAGCCGAAGCTGCACAGGGTTGGGACGACGATCGAGTATTCCCGGAGCTTCGGCGTGACGGTCGCGGCGCTGCTCATCGGGGCGGCGATCGGCGTGATCACCTGGGCGATCCTGCAGGCAGCGATGCTCCGCGGCGCGGCCCAGGCGACCATCGGCGACCCCGTCGACGTCGAGGCGAGCTATCGGTGGGGACTCAGGCGCTTCGGGAGCGTGCTCCTGCTCGCGATCCTCGTCGGGATCGTCGTCGTGCTGGGGTTCATCCTGCTCATCATCCCCGGGATCATCTTCCTCGTGTTCCTCTCGGTGAGCGAGCCAGCGCTCATCGTCGAGAACCGGCGGGGGACCGAGGCCATGAGCCGTTCGTGGAACCTCGTGCGGGGCCACTTCTGGCACGCGCTCGTCGTCATCCTGGTGGCGGCGATCATCACGGGGGTCGTGCAGGGCATCCTCACCGCGATCGGCGGGGACAACTGGTTCGTCCGCTGGATCTTCACGGCCATCGCGCAGATCATCACGGCACCGTTCACCGCGCTCGTGACTGTGTTGCTGTACCTCGACCTCCGCGCGCGGAAGGAGGCCCTGACCGCGGACAGGCTCCGTACCGAGCTGGCTTCCAGCATGTGAGCTAACCGGAGCTACGTGATCCGCTGGTACTCAGGAGCTCCTGGGACGGAGGGATCTCCACGAGGTCCCACGGGCCGGCGTCCAAGGAAGCTTCCTTCTTCGGGGCGGCGGCCGGCATGGTACTGGACATGGACTCGGCGATGTCATGCAGCTACTTGGGCCAAGCCCTTCATGCTTCGCTGGACCTGATTCACGCTGAACTCTGCGTTCCTGATCGCGTCGAGGGCCCTCGCGCCCGCCCAGCCGGCGAGATCCTCGGCCATCTCGAGCGTGTCGGCCACCTCGTCCTCCACGAGCCTGCCGATGATGCCGGGCTCGAATGATCGGACGGGCTCGCGACCGAGCCGGCTGGGGGGTGAGACCGCTTCCCGGGTTGGGGCGGCAGGACCCGTAGCTCTGAGCGGAGGTCACACCGACCTGAGAGCGTCGGGCCCGGAGGTCGGCCCACACCGACTCGCCTCTCGCGCCGCTGTCGCTCGGCCTCATGTCACTCCTTCTTGGGGGACCCCGCTCGACCTACCGAAAGGATTCTGGGTCGCTGAGGGGACGGCGTCATCGGACGAACGAACCCACTCGCGCGTGCCAGTCCCTAGGTCGAAAGTGCACTCGCCCACGGAGTCGGAGCTCTCGCTGCGGAAGGGTGGGATTCGACCCCACGGCGGTCTCCCTCGGACGGTCAGAGATCCCGAACGATCTCCAAGGCTGGTCGGCGCGTCGCTCGAAGCGTACCGACGGTCGCGGCGACGATCGAGGCAGCGGTCACAAGCCCCAGCGCCACGAGGTACGACCACGGGATCGAGAGATGCTCCGGCGGTGGATCGAAGACACCGGTCAGGATCTTCACGATCACGTACGAGAGACCCCAGCCCGTCAATGCCCCGAGCAAGATCCCACCGATCGACACGAACACGGCCTCACTCCAGACGAACGCGGCGAGCTGCCTCCTTTTCGCACCGAGCGCCGATGCGATCGCGAACGTCCGGCGCCGCTCGGCGAGGCCAAGGGCGAGAACCAGCCCCGTGGCGGCCGCACCGAGGATGAAGGCGAAGGCAAGCTCGAGCCGCGTGAGGCCCGAGAGGTCGATGGCCGTCAGGCTCGACAGCGTGATCCGCTGTTGCGTGACGATGTCCTGGATGGTGGCGCCCGATGCGGGGCCGAGGACGCGGCGCACCTCGCTCGCGACCGCGGGTGGTGATCCGGCGGTCCTGACGAGCATCGTCTGCCAGGCGGCCGATCCGGTGGTCCGCGATACGTAGGATGCGTTCGCCACGAGGAACGAGTCGCGCGGCGCGGTCGGGAACTCTCGAACGATCCCGACGTAGTGGAACGGCACCACGTGGTACGCGTGATCGCTCGCGAACTGCAGCCGGAGCCGGAGGAGGTCGCCAAGCTGCAGCTGGAAGTCGTGGACGGTCTCGTCGGAGACCAGGACCGCGTCCGGCCTGGAGGCGAGGAGGTCGAGCGTGGCCTTCGCGTCCCCGCTCGCGAAGAAGGCGTCGGACATCGGCGTCGCTCGACCGATCGTCGCAGGATCGATCCCGTACAGGTCCTGGAGGTCATTCCCCACGTACGCGAACCGATGTTGCATCGCCTCGACGTCGGCAACGCCCGGGAGCGTTCGCACCTGGGCGAGTGCTCCTGCCGGAAGGCCCGCCGCGGCGGCGGTCGTCGCCGTCACGTCCGCGCCGTTCGTGAGCTGGGCATCGACCCGCGCCTGCGCCGCATACGTGGAGTTGAAGATGGATGTCGAGACGGCGAACGCCGCCGTCAGCGCCACGATCGTCAGCCCGCGCGAGAGCAATCGCTGCTGACGCGACATCGAGGCCGCGACGACCCCCGAGAGCCCATGCGCCAGCGGCTTCGTCGCGCTGGCCAGCACGCCGCGACCGCGCGTGAGGATCTCGCTCGCCACGCGCCAGGCGAAAAGGGCGGCCCCCAACCACAGCAGGAACGGCGCGAGGAAGCTCGCGTAGCTCACCGAGAGCGTCGGGATGCCCTCCGGCGCCAGGACGACCTGATAGCCGCTCTTCACCACCTGCCAATACACGAGGCCGCCGCCGCCGAGCAGCAGCACGTCCAGGTACAGCCGAGCCCAGAGCGGCTTCCCGCGCCGGCCAAGGGTCGCTGCCGCGGCCAGGGCGGTGAGCGTCCGTGCGTCTCGCCACGCGGGAACGACGATCGCGCTGAAGGCCAGGCAGACGCCGACCGCCGCGGCGACGCAGGCCCAGGTGAATGCCTGTCCCGCCGTTCCCCCGAGCTGCCCGGTGCCGAAGGCGAGCCGACCGGCCAGCGCCGCGCCGGCAAGACCGACGGCGATCCCGCCGGCTGCCACGACGATCGCCTCCGCGGCCGCCAGGCGTACAAGGGATCGGGGAGCGGCACCGCGAACCCGGAGCAGCGACTGCTCGCGCCGTCGCCGGTCCGCCCCCGCGGCGCCGACGACCCTCGTGATCAGGCCCGCGAGCACGACGCCCGGGATGCCGAGGAACAGGAAGAGCAGTTGCGCATAGAGCGAGTCAGCGCGCGTCGCGTCGAGTCGCGCCGACAGGTTGTCACCCACCAAGCCTCCTCCCGCGAGCTGCGCCTCGAGGTTGTTCGCCCTGGCGGTCACCTCTGCGAATGCCGCCGACGGATCCTGAGGAAGCGCGGGCGAAAGCCGAACGTGGACCTGTGAGCGAACGGCGTCCGGCCGCGTGCTGGCGACGGCGTCGAAGAGCCGGTGCCACGTCGACGAGGGAAGCAGAAGGACGTTGTCCGGCGGCGCCGTCGGTCCCGCGCCCGCCGGTGCCCCGACGGCTTGGAACAGCGAATCCGCCGCCGGAAGGTCCACGATGCCCTGGACCATCACGCTCGCTGCCGGCAGCCCGGGCCTGTGGACCTCGATCGTCGTGCCCACCGACGCGTGCAGGTTCGCGGCGGTCTGCTGCGCGAGCAGCACACCGCCGCGTGCGCCGACGAGGAACCGGATCTCTCCAGGGAACGCTGAGGCGTAATCGGGCGGCAGCCCGAGGACCTGCCCCGGTCCCGTCGTTTGGATCGATCCTCCGGTCGTTGCCCGAAAACCGGTCGTATCGGCGAACGTGACCGATCGCTCGGCAACGACCCCTGGAGCGCCGGCGATCGTCTGCTCGGCGTTCCCCACGGCGGTGTCCGGGCTCAGCTCGACCTGCCAATCCACCGGGACCGCCGCCATCGCCGCCTTCGTCATCCGGGCCTTGCTGGCGGCAAAGAACGAGCCGAGAGAGGCGAGGATCGTGACGGCAACAGCGACGCCGAGGACCGCGCCGACGAGCCGAGCCCGTCGCCGGCGCACCAGTCCCCAGATCCAAAGCCGGGTGATCACGCGGCCACCGCCGTTCGCAGCAGACCGCCATCCATCGCCCAGCGCGTCCCGAGCAGGTCGGCCACTGCGGCGTCATGCGTCGCGACGACGATCGCGGCGCCCATCTGCTCTGCGGATGCGAGCAAGGCTTCCATCACCCGTCGAGCCAGGACGTGATCCTGCTGCCCCGTCGGTTCATCGGCCAGGACGAGTCGCGGTTTCCCCGTGAGCGCCCGAGCCACGGCAGCGCGCTGGGCCTGGCCGCCGGAGATCTCTTCCGGCAGCTTCGAGGAGACCTCCTCGAGGCCGAACAGCTCGAGGAGGCGATCGGCCTCGAGTCGGGCCTCCGTTTCGGACCCCCCCGCCAGCAGGATGGGAAGCGCCACGTTCTCGATGACCGTGAGCGGTGGAAGCAGGCTCTGTCCCTGGAATGCAACAGCGACGGGTCCCGGGCGGAGCTGATCGGGCGTTCCGAGGGCCGGCCATTCGATCGTCCCGGAGGTGGGTCGGTCGAGGGCGGCGATGAGGTGCAGAAGCGTCGACTTCCCGCTCCCCGATGGTCCGACCAGGGCCACCCGGTCGCCAGGCTGCACGGAGAACGTCGCGCCGCGGACCGCCTCGACAGCCGAGGGACCGGATCCGAAGACCCGGGACACGTCGCGCGCACGGACGAGGGCCTCATCCATCGACGATCCTTCCGTCGAGGAGTCGCACCACGCGATGGGCCGCGTCAGCGACGCGCGCGCTGTGCGTGACCACCAGGACACCAGCACCGGCCTCGGTCCCTCGGCGAAACAGGCCCAGCACTCGCGACTCGCTCACCAAGTCGACTTCGCCCGTCGGCTCGTCGGCGAGGACCACCGGAGGATCGTTGGCGAGCGCCACGGCCAATCCGGCCCGGGCCGCCTCTCCGCCCGAGAGCGTCGTCGGCCGGGCCGATGCCCGGTCTTCCAACCCGACCTCAGCCAGGATCTCGTCCACGTGTCGAGCGTGCGTGCCGCCGGCAAGCTCCTGTGCGAGCTGGACGTTCTGGGCAACGGTGAGGTGATCGAACAGGTTCCCCGATTGCTGCAAGACCCCGATCCACCTCGCGCGGAGTGCCGCGCGCGTTGTCTCCGGCCGCCGGGTGATGCGTCGCCCTGCCACCACGACGTGCCCACCGTCTGGCTCGTCGAGCCCCGCCAAGCAGGCGAGCAGCGTGGACTTCCCGCTCCCCGACGGACCCATCACCGCGACCATCTCGCCCGGGGCCAGCGAGAGGGAGACGCCGCGCAACGCGAACGTTTCGTCGTCGCCCGTGTGGAAGAAGCGATAGAGCTCGCGCGCCTGCAGCACGGGGTCGTTCGGGCCGATCGGGCTGGCTAGGACCACGCGAAGCTCTCGGAGATGATGCGCCACGGGTCGACGTTGTCCGCCCCGACCGGCGACAACAAAGTGAGCACGGCTTCGGTTCCGCCGCGGAAGAACTCGAACCGCTGGACGTCGAGCCGATACTGCTTGCCCGTAACCGGGTTCGGCTCGCTGTTCTCCCGGAACGTGATGAGAACTGCGTCGCCGCCCCGGAGCGACACGGACGTCACGTCCTGCAACCGGAACGCGCGCTCGGTGGTCCGCAGCTGCGGAACCTCAGCCTGCTTCGCGCTCGCGACCGTTGTCGGGGAGGCGGCGGGCAGCCAGCTCGCCGCGACGGTGTTCAGCTTGTCGGTGAAGGTTACGCTGGAATGCGTGTTCGTCCGCGCCCACCCCTCGGGAACCTGGAATCGGAACCCGCCGTGGGCCCGATACGCGATGAACGCCGTGTTGTCCGGGATGTCGCCGGGCGGGCTGCTCTCGGTCGGGACCGGCTGCTCCGATGGCGAGCCGGCACCCGAAGGAGACCCGACGCCCGACGGCGATCTTAGGGATGGGGTCGAGGTCGCGCCGGCCTTGGTGCCGCCCCCACAGGCTGCCAGCAGGAGGGCGAGGCCGACCAGCCCCACTCCGATGATCCGAGGACGCACCTTTGGACGACATGGCGAGCTCCCTTCGACGGCTGTCCATCGTTGTACCCGCGCGGTTATAAGGATTCGATGAGAATCCGTCTCTGGCGGACGAACTCTCACCCATTCCTCATGAACCGCCCCGCACACTGGACGCCGAGGCGAGTCGGTGGCCGGCGGTGCGAGTCGGTGGCCGGCGGTGCGATGGGGGTGGGTGTGCGGGTCTTGCTGGTGGAGGACGAGGTGAAGATGGCGCGGGCGATCCGCCGCGGGCTTCGAGCACGAGGGATACGCCGTTGACGTCGTGACCGACGGGGAGGACGCCGTTTCCCGAGGGAGCGAGTACGACTACGACGCGGTCGTCTTGGATGTCATGCTGCCTGGGCTGGACGGGTTCTCCGTCTGCGACGCGCTCCGTTCACGTGGGCGGTGGGCGCCCGTCCTCATGCTCACCGCCCGCGATGCCATCGAGGATCGTGTTCGTGGACTCGATGTCGGTGCCGACGACTATCTGATCAAGCCCTTCGCCTTCGGTGAGTTGCTCGCTCGGCTCCGCGCGCTCATTCGACGCGGCGCGGGCGAGCGTCCGGCCGCCCTCGAAGTGGGCGATGTTGTCCTGGATCCAGCCGCGCACGCCGTGACGCGATCGAACCGGGCCGTCGCGCTGTCCCCGCGGGAGTTCTCCCTCCTCGAGTTCCTGATGCGACACCCGGAGGAAGTGGTCACACGGACGCAGATCCTGGAGCATGTATGGGACTACGACTACGGCGGCCTCTCCAACGTCGTGGACGTCTATGTCGGATACCTGCGCAAGAAGCTCGAGCAGCCGTTCGATCGGCCGTTCATCCATACGGTTCGCGGTGTTGGCTACACGGTGAGACGCCCGTGAACTTCCCGATCCGAACCCGGCTCACGATCTGGTACGTCGCGTTGTTGGCGGCGATCCTGGCCGCGCTCGGGGTCTTCCTCCTCGTCCGCCTGAAAGCCGATCTCGTCGCCGGTGTGGATCGCTCACTCGGCGCGCGAGCAGCGCAGATCTCCCTCGGCCTCCAGGGTTCGGGAGAGGGGGAATTCCAGGACGTGAGTGACGCCGCGCTCGCCGGCCTCCCGCAGACCGAGTACGCGTCGCAGCTCCTCTCGGCAAACGGCACCGTGATGGAGTCTTCCGGTGACACCATCGCGGAAGGCCCGATGCTCGCTCGGACTGCTCTTGAGCGCGTTCTGCGCGGAGAACCGGTTCGCCAAACGGTCGCGCTCGGGGTGGACGGCGAGCGCTTTCGCGTCCTCGCGTTACCGGCGCCCAAGCAACCGGGCCGGGAGGCTCTCGTGGTCGCGATCTCGCTCGAAGACGTCGATGGGTCGGTCCACCGACTGCTCATGCTGCTCTTCATCGCGGGACCGGCAGCCCTCGCCGCGGCCGGGGTTGGCGGATGGTGGCTCGCGAGGAAGGCACTCCGGCCGGTCGCCCGCCTGACCGACCAGGCCGGAAAGATCGGGATCGACCGGCTGCACGAGCGGGTCACCGTACCCAAGGTGACGGATGAGCTCGGACAGCTCGCCCAAACGTTCAACGCCATGCTCGAGCGGCTCGAGCAGGGAGTCGAGGACAAGCGCCGGTTCGTCGCCGACGCGTCGCATGAGCTGCGTACGCCACTGGCCGTCATGCGGTCCGAGCTCGACGTGACTCTCGATGCGGACCGGCCCTTGCATGAGGCGCGAGAGGTTCTCGAGAGCGCTCGGGTGGAGGTGGAACGGATGAGCCGGATCGTCGAGAACCTCCTCATCTTGGCCAGGATCGACGAGGGGAAACTCAGGCTCTTCCGGACGCCGATCCATCTTCGGGAACTGGTTGAGACGGTCGTTCGAGAGCTCCAGCCTCTCGCGAACGCGAAGGCGATCCACGTCGAGATCGCAGGCGAGCGTGCCGAGGTCTCGGCGGACCGCGAACGACTCGGGCTCGCCGTCACAACCCTCGTCGAGAACGCCTTGAAGTACTCGACCTCGGGTGGGGAGGTAAGGATCTCCGTCTGGCAGCGGGCGGATGAGGCGGGGATCACCGTGACCGACAACGGGCCGGGCATCCCTCGCGATGAGCTCCCGCGGATCTTCGACCGGTTCTTCCGGGTCGATCCGGCGAGGTCCCGTAGCGAGGGAGGAAGCGGCCTCGGCCTCGCCATCTGCCGCGAGATCGTCGAGGCGCATGGTGGCCGCGTGTGGGCCGAGAGCGAAGAAGGTATCGGAAGCGCGTTCTCGCTCTCGCTCGAGGCGCTTGCCCCGGAACACGAAACTCTCATCCCGGCCTCATCGGCACGTCGCTAATCTCACCTTGGTCTTATCGGCCCCTCGCTAGTGTCGGTTCGCCATCCCGGAAAGGAGGTGAATCCAGATGCGAAAGCTCATCACCGCGAGTGCCGTCGTGATGGTCGTCATGGTGGGGGCGTGGTTCACGCTCACCATGTCGGCCGGAGCGCGGCAGCCGTTCAACGACATCGAAGAGCGCAGATGCGAGGCGCGACCTTGCAGGCGCAGGGCTCGAACGAGATCGAGACCCCGGGCGAGACTGGTTCAGAGACCGGCATCGAGTCGGAGAGCGCGTCCGAGACCGGCAGCGACGAGGCCGGAGGTACCAACGAGACCGACGGCCATGAGGATCCGGAGGGCGTCGACGTGAACCACGAGTGTCCTCCGAATTGCGACACCGCCAACGGCGAGGTGCCGTAGTCGAGGAACGCTCTCGCACGTAGACCTCGAGGTTGTCAGAAGGGCGGAGCCCCCAGGGCTCCGCCCTTCTCGGGCTCCCGCGGCTCACATGCCCGTGGCCGCGGAACCCGAGGGCGCCGCAAGACCGCCGGAGTAAGGCGGGAGGGGTGGGATTCGAACCCACGGGCGGGTTGCCCCGCCAACGGTTTTCAAGACCGTCGCCTTCGTCCGCTCGGCCACCCTCCCGTTTCGACTGTAGCCGCGTCGGGTACTTGTCGCCCACCAGCGCGGCGGGGAAGATATCGCCCCGATGCCGGAGACCCACCCCACCGACGGCCCGTCCGCCGAAGGCCTCTTCGAGTCCTCTGAGGCCCTCTACCGGGCCCTGGTGGAGCAGGTCCCCGCCGTGGTCTACATCGACTCCGACGAGCAGCGGCCGGATCCCATCTACATCAGCCCCCAGTCGGAGCGGGTCTTCGGATACCCCGCGTCCGCCTACCTGACCCACCCCGAACTGTGGCGGGACACCACCCATCCCGAGGACCGCCCCCTGGTGGCCGAGGCATGGGCCCTGGCCAGGGCGAACGGGGAGGCCTTCGAATGTGAATACCGGATCCAGCACCGGGACGGGCGGTGGCTCTGGGTTCGGGACGCGGCCCTGCCCGTGCGTGGCCCCGATGGCGAGATCCGAGCCTGGCAGGGCGTCCTTCTCGACATCACCGCGCGGAAGCGAGCGGAGCAGGCCATGCGGGAGGCGGAGGCCAAGTACCGGGCACTGGTCGAGAACGTCCCGGCCGTCGTCTATCTGGTCGCCCCCGACGACGACCGGCGCACCCTGTACGTGAGCCCACAGGTCGAGCGGGCGCTCGGCTATCCCCGTGAGGAGTGGCTGGACCAGCCGGACATCTGGATGGAGCTCCTGCATCCCGACGACCGGGAGCAGACGCTGGCCGCCCACGACGCGGCCAACGAGACCGGCCAGCCGTGGAGCCGCGAGTACCGCCTGATCGCGAGCGACGGACGGGCCGTTTGGTTCCGTGACGTCGCCACCCTTGTCCGCGACCGCGACGGGCGAGCGTTGCACTGGCAGGGCGTGCAGCTCGACATCACCGAGCTGAAGCGAGCCGAGGATGAGCTTCGCCAAACCCGTGACGACCTGGAGCTCCGCGTGCTGCTCCGCACCCACGAGCTGGAAGAAGCGAACGAGATGATGGCCCTGGAGATCGCGGAGCGCCGGCGGGCTGAGGAGGAGCTCCGCGCGGCCGAGCGGAAGTACCGGCTGCTGGCCGAGCAGATCCCGGCGGTCACGTACGTGTGGGAGATCGGACAGGAGGCCGACCAGATCGTCTACACCAGCCCTCGGATCGAGCGGCTCCTGGGGTACACCCCGGAGGAGTGGGGAACGGCCGACCTGTGGACGTCCCGGCTCCATCCGGACGACCGCACCCGCGTGATGGTCGCGACGCTCCGGTCCCAGACCACCGGTGAGCCGTTCAGCGTCGAGGCCCGGTACCTGGCGAAGGACGGCCACATCGTGTGGGTCCTGGACGAGGCCGTGCTCCTGGAGCGCGACGGGCAGGGACGGCCCAGGACGTTCCACGGCGTGCTGGTCGACATCACAGCCCGGAAGGAAGCGGAGGCGAGCGCCCGCGATGCCGAGTCGAAGGCTTCGGTGGCAGAGGCCAGATACCGGACCCTGGTCGAACAGATCCCGGCGATCATCTACGTCGAGGTCCCCAGTCCCGAGGATTCCACGACCACCCGGCACGTCTACTTGAGCCCCCAGACCCAGACCATCCTCGGCCACCAGCCGAGCGAGCTGATGGCGGACCCGCGTCATTTCATTCGGATGCTTCATCCGGAGGACCGGGACCGGATCCTCGCCGCGAGTGAGCAGGCCGAGCGAACCGGCGAGCCCTTCGATGAGGAGTACCGGGTCTTCGCCAAGGACGGGCGGGTGGTATGGCTTCACAACCAGGCCGTCCTGGTCACCGAGGAATCCGGCAGCCCCCGGTTCTGGCACGGGGTCGCGCTGGACATCACGGCGCGCAAGGAGGCGGAGGAGAACCTGCGGGAGCTGGAGGACCGCTACCAAGCGGTGCTCGGTCGCCTCGGCTCCGAGGCCGAAGGGGCCTAGGACGTGTCTCCTTATTCGGCGGCCCACGTGAGTGCCGCGGCCTCGCGGTTCAGGGGATGCCATCGAATGATTCGGAAACCGTGCTTGATGGCTGACCGGAGGGACGAGTCGAAACAGATGAGAAAACTCGTCTCACGGTGTCCGCGAGGGCCTCGGTCAGGTGCCGACGTAGGCCGCGAGGTGCTCGCCGGTGAGGGTGGAGCGGGCGGCGACGAGGTCGGCGGGTGTGCCCTCGAAGACGATCCGGCCGCCGTCGTGGCCGGCGCCGGGGCCGAGGTCGATGATCCAGTCGGCGTGCGCCATGACCGCCTGGTGGTGCTCGATGACGATGACCGACTTGCCGGAGTCGACGAGCCGGTCGAGCAGGCCGAGCAGCTGCTCGGCGTCGGCGAGGTGGAGGCCGGTGGCTTCGGGATCTCGACGCCGACGTCCTTGAGGTCGTTCACACGCGCGCCATGCACGCGGATCAGATCGTGGCTGTCGGCGATGTGCAGCGCAGGGTGCGCGTTCTCGTCACGCGGGAACGCCTCGTCCCGACCGACGATCCCGCCTAGGGCGGGGCCCAGTGGCCAGCTCAGTCCTCAGCTCACCGCTTTCTTCACCAGCGCGCCGATCTTCGCCTCTTCGGCGGCGGTCAACTCCTTCAGCGCGAAAGCGACCGGCCACAGGGCGCCTTCGTCGAGGTTCGCCGCGTCGCTGAAGCCGAACGTCGCGTACCTCGTCTTGAACTTCTGCGCGCTTTGGAAGAAGCAGACGACCTTGCCGTCCTTGGCATACGCGGGCATCCCGTACCAGAGTCTCGGCGAGAGGGCTGGCGCGCTGGCTTTGATGATAGCATGGAGCCGCTTGCCCATGGCGCGATCCGGTTCCGGCATCTCGGCGATCTTCGCGAGCACGGCGCTTTCCCCGTCCGCCTTGTCCGCGCGCGGGCCGCGGCGCGTGGCCGCCTTCAGCTCTTGGGCGCGCTCCTTCATCGCGACTCGTTCCTCGTCCGTGAATCCCTTGAACGTCTTGCCGGTCGCGGTGGTGCTCTTGGCGGACTTCTGCGTGCCCTTCTTTGCAGGTTTCCTCTCAGCCATTGCGAAGCACCTCCTCCGGACGGCTCAGCGCAGCTCCTGGATGCGGATCAGGTTGCCCGCGGGATCGCGGAAGGCGCAGTCGCGGATCCCCGTACGGCTGCTCGGTCGGCTCCTGGACGACCTCGGCGTCGCTGGCCTGCACCCGCTCGAAGGTGCCGTCGAGGTCGGCGGTGGCCAGGAGGATGCAGGCGTAGGTGCCCTTGGCCATCATCTCGACGATGGTGCGGCGCTCGTCGTCGGTGATGCCGGGGTCGGCGGCCGGCGGCTCCAGGACGATGGACGTGCCGGGCTGGTCGGCAGGGCCGACCGTGATCCAGCGCATCCTGCCGTATCCGACGTCGTTGCGGACCTCGAAGCCGAGGGTGTCGCGGTAGAAGGCCAGGGATGCGTCCGGGTCGTCATGCGGGAGGAAGCTCGTGTGAATGGTGATGTCCATGGCGGTCATGCTAGCTGCGGCTCGGGGGCCGGCGCTTCTCGATTCCTGATCGGTCTTGGTCGCGCAGGTGCTGCGCTGCGGCGGGTCTGCTGGTCACCTGCGAGATCGTGTCACGCCGCGCCGGAGTTGCCTAGCGCCGCTGGCGTCCCACCCCACTCCGCGTCCGCTCTGGCCCGGTCTGCTCCGCTTACGTCCTCGACCTGTTCAGGCCCTGCGGTATCCGCCACTCGTCCCACGTCAACACGTCTCGTTAGCAGTCAACTAGGGTGGGCTCCCAAGTGGTCGATGGTGATTGCGCCAATCTGGCCAGGTGACGCGTTCAGCTGAACTCAGCGAGGCTGCGTGGGCTTGGATCGAGCCGTTGATGCCTCAGGCGGTGGGTCGTAGTCGTCCGTGGCGTGATCATCGTCAGGTGGTCGAGGGCATCGTGTTCCGGTATCGGACCGGGGTGGCGTGGCGTGATCTTCCGGGGCGGTTCGGGCCGTGGCAGACGGTGTGGAAGCGGCATCATCGCTTCGCGACCGATGGCACGTGGGACAAGCTGTTGCGCGTGATTCAGGCTGAGGCCGACGCGGCCGGTCGGGTGGATTGGAACGTGTCGGTCGACTCCTCGATCGTGCGGGCGCACCAGCATTCGGCTACGGCCAAGCGCAGTGCCCGGGGGGATCGCACCGTGCTCGTCGAGCACACAGGGGCGGTGTCGCATGACAAGAATCCGCGCTGCTGCCGGGACGAACCGGGCGATCACGCCCTGGCCGCTCGCGCGGCGGGCTGAGCACGAGGATCCACGCCGCGGTCGACGGACGGGGCCGCCCGCTGGCCATCCTGGCCGTGCTCCAGCGCACGATCGGCCGGCCACGGACCCGGCCCGACCGGGTGCTGGCCGACAAGGCCTACTCCTCGCGCGCGATCCGCGCTCACCTCAGGACCCGCGGCATCGGCAGCGTGATCCCCGAGCCCGACGACCAGAAGGCCCACCGCAAGCGCATCGGCTCATCCGGCGGCCGACCGGTGACCTACGACCGCACCGCCTACCGCGGACGCAACGTCATCGAACGCGCCTTCAACGGCTTCAAACACTGGCGCGGGCTGGCCACCAGATACGACAAGCACGCCATCGTCTACCGCGGCGGCCTCGTCCTCGCAGCCGTGCTGCTCTGGCTCACCGACTTAGGAGACACGTCCTAGTTCCCCCCGGGTCCTTCGGCGCCAGCACCCGCACGGACTCCGGCAAGTAGGGGTGCAGGGCCTTCGGCAGCTCCACCGACCCGTCCTGGCGCTGGCGGTTCTCCAGGATGGCGATGAGGGTCCGCCCGATGGCCGTGGCGGTCCCGTTCAGCGTGTGGAGGACCTCGACCCCACCATCCGCCCGGCGAACACGCGTCTGGAGTCGGCGGGCCTGGTAGTCGGTGCAGTTCGAGCAGGACGTGAGCTCGCGGTACTTGGCCTGGCCCGGCAGCCACACCTCGAGGTCGTATTTCTTCGCCGCGGCACCGCCCAGGTCACCGGCGGCGATGTTCACCACCCGATAGGGCAGGTCGAGGTTCCCCACGATCTCCTCCTCGATGCCCACCATGAACTCGTGCTCGTCCCTCGAGTCCTCGGGCCGGGTGAAGCTGAACATCTCGACCTTGTCGAACTGGTGGACCCGGAACATCCCCCCGAGGTCCTTGCCGTAGGAGCCGGCCTCCCGCCGGAAGCACGTGGAGTAGCCGGCCATCCGGACGGGCAGGTTCGACTCGTCGAGGATCTCGCCCATGTGGAACGCGGCGAGCGAGACCTCCGAGGTGCCGACCAGGTACAGGTCGTCCTCTCGGGTGACGTAGATGTTCACCGCGTCGGTGGGGAGGAACCCCGTCCCGAACATGGCCTCCTCCCGGACCAGCACCGGCGGGATGACCGGCGTGAACCCCTTGGCCGTGAGGATGTCGAGCGCGTGGCGGACCAGGGCGAACTGGACGTGCACGATGTCGCCGAGCAGGTAGACGAACCTCGAGCCGCTCGTACGGGCGGCCCGTTCGATGTCCAGCACGCCGAGGAGCTCGCCGAGTGCGACGTGGTCGCGCGGCTCGAATCCGAACTGGGGCGGCTCGCCTCGCCGCCGGACCTCCACGGCGTCCTCCTCGGTGAACCCGTCGGGGGCGGACTCGTCGGGGAGGTTGGGGACCCGGGCCAGCGCATCGGCCAGGAGCTTCTCGGCCTCCTCGAGCTCCGGCTCGAGCCGTTCGATCTCGGCGGAGACCTTCGAGACCTCCTCGATCAGCTTCTTACGTTCGTCGCCCTGGGCCTTCCCGATGGCCTTGGACGCCCGGTTCTGCTCCGCCCGGAGCTGTTCGACCCGGGCGGTCAGCTCACGACGGCGCTCGTCGAGCGCCAGCAGCTCGTCGACCGCCTCCGCCATCCCCCGGCGCGTCAGCGCCTTTCGGAAGTGCTCGGGGTTCTCGCGGATGGCCTTGATGTCGAGCACGCGGGCTAGACCTTCGCCTCCTGTGCCGGTTGCGGCTGCGCCTTGGGGGCGTGCGCCGGCTCGGCCTGAGGCTGCGGGGCGGCCTGCTGCTCCATGATGCTCTGCCCCTGGAAGATGCCGCCCTCCTCGACGACCAACGTCTTCGAGGTGATGGTGCCCTCGACGCGCCCGCCCCGGTTGAGCTCGGCCCGGCCCTTCACCTGGATGCTCCCCTTGAACCGGCCGGCCACCGAGACGTTCTGCGCCTTGATGTCCGCATCCACCTGGCTCTGCGGCGCCAGCATCACGTCGCCGTCGGCGTTGATCTGCCCCTTCACCTGCCCGTCCACTCGGAGCGACCCCGCCGAGACCACCGTACCCTCGAGCTTGGCCCCCGCGCCGATGATGGTGACCTCTGCACTCTGTTCCGCCATCCGTCGCACCCCCTTGCGCGTCTCACGGAGCTGCACATCCTCCTGTCTCACCTCGACATCCTCGCGTTCGTGCTCGGTACGCCGTGACTCCGCGTGCCTGGCCTCGTAGCGGTTGCCCTCATCCGTGCGGGCATCCTCCCGTCGGGCTTCCTCGCGGTCCTCTCGCCTCCAGATCATGTGGCCTTCACCGCCTCTCGGGGTCCCGCCAGCGCCTGCCTGATCGCTTCCTCCTCCTCGACCGAGAGGTTGTAGCCGCTCTTCGTCGCCGTGACGGGCTTGGCGTAGACCCGCGTGTCCTGCCGGCCGTTGATCGACGTGACGACGACGCCGTTCCCCTTGTCATCGAGCAACGCGCAGGAGAACGACAGCCGGCCACCGACGTCCTCGAACGCGTCGTACCGAACGAGCCCGACGTTTCGCACCGCCCCCTCGATCGACTCCTTCCGGCGGCCGTCCAGCCGCTGGAGGGCTCGAACGGCGCGTTCCAGCTTCTGGATGGCCCGTGCCTGCCCCTCCAGGATGCCCCGGAGCGCGTCGTCGAGGCGGATCGGTCCCCGGGTGTCGCGGGACCGCCTCCCCGAGCCCGTCGCCGTGACCAGCAGCGCCAGCCCGGAAAGCCCCAGGCTGATCAGGACCAACAGGCTGAGCGTCTTTGCCGAGAAGGTCACGCGGGTGGGGCCTCGATTCTCAAATAGGGCCGTCTACCTGGGCTTCTGCGAGAGTCGGAGTATACAATCAACGCCCTCGTGGACGAACGCCGCCTGGCCGATCTGCTCGACCGAGTGGCCTCGGGCGCGCTGTCGGTGGACCGGGCCCTGGAGGACCTTCGGGACCTGCCGCACGAGCATCTGGCCGACGCCACCATCGACCACCATCGCGAGCTGCGAACGGGCCAGGCCGAGGCCGTGTACGCGCCGGGGAAGACACCGGAGCAGGTGCGGGATGCGGCTGCGGCGCTCGTCGCGCGGGCGTCGGGCGCGGTCTTCGTCACGAAGGCCGCGCCCGAGCAGTTCCATGCCCTCATGGAGGCCGTCCCTTCCGCGACCTACCACCCTCGGTCCCGGCTGGTGGTGGCCAAGCGCGCCGAGATGGCGGCCGCGCTCGGGACGGCCTGCGTGGTGTCGGCCGGCACCGCCGACCTACCAGTGGCGGACGAGGCGGCCGAGGCCGCGGATGCCCTCGGACTCGTTGTCACGCGGGTCACCGACGTGGGCGTGGCCGGGATCCACCGGGTGCTGGAACGCCGGGCGGACGTGGAGGCTGCCGACGTCGCGATCGTGGTCGCCGGGATGGACGGCGCGCTGCCGTCCGTGGTGGCCGGACTGATCTCGCGGCCGGTCGTGGCCGTCCCGACGAGCGTCGGCTACGGCGCGTCCTTCGACGGGCTGGCCGCGCTGCTGGCCATGCTGAACGCGTGCGCTCCGGGCGTGTCGGTGGTCAACATCGACAACGGCTTCGGGGCCGCCCTCGTGGCGCACCGCATCGTGCGCAACCGGGAGTGAGCCGGTGCGGCTCGCGTACTTCGACTGCATCGCCGGGATCTCCGGCGACATGGCGCTCGCCGCGCTGATCGACGCTGGCGCGGACTTCGACCTGATCAGGGAGGAGCTGGCGAAGCTCCCGCTCGAGCCGTTCGACATCGAGGTGGAAGACGTGGAGACGAACGGCCTCCATGCAAAGCGGGTGGAGGTCCGGGCGACGGCCGCGGGCGTCATCAGAACGTACGCGAGCATCCGCGCGCTCCTGAACGGAACGGCGTTCCCCCCGGACGCGTTGGAGCTGGCCCAGCGGATCTTCCGCCGGCTGGCCGAAGCCGAGGCCCGCGTGCACCGAAAGGAGGTCGACCAGGTCACCTTCCACGAGGTGGGGGCGGTCGACTCGATCGTCGACATCGCCGGCACTGCCCTGGCCCTCACCATGCTCGGGGTGGAGCGGGCGTTTTCCTCGGCGGTCCCCACCGGCCTGGGCATGACCAAGACCGACCACGGCGCCATGCCGATCCCGGCACCGGCCGTGGTCGAGCTGCTGCGGGGCGCGCCGCTGTACTCGAAGGGGGTGCCGGTGGAGCTGGTGACGCCGACCGGCGCCGCGATCCTCGCGGCGACGGTCGAGGGCTACGGCGAGCTCCCCCTGATGTCGGTGCATTCCGTGGGATACGGGGCCGGCGTCCATCGCCTCGACTTTCCCAACGTCCTTCGGATCCTGGTGGGCGAGGAGGCCGAGTCGCGGGGCGCCGCCCCGCCGGCGCCCCGCGACTCGATGGAGGTCCTGCTGGAGACCAACGTGGACGACCTCAACCCGGAGGTCTTCGAGTACGTGATCGAGGAGCTGCTGGCCGCGGGAGCCCAGGACGCCTGGCTGGCCCCGGTCGTGATGAAGAAGGGCCGGCCGGCGATCACGGTCTCCGTGCTGTGCTCACCGGACAGGGTGGACGCCATGCGGGGCATCCTGTTCCGGGAGACGGGAACGCTCGGGGTCCGGTCCACCGAGGTGGCCAAGCGGGCCCTGGACCGCGAGATCCTGAAGGTCGAGACGGCGCACGGCGCCGTGGCCGTGAAGGTCGGGCTGTTCGAGGGCCGAGCCGTGACGGTGTCCCCCGAGTACGAGGACTGCGCCAGGGTGGCCAGGGAGGCCGGCGTGCCTGCGCGCCACGTGTACGAGGAGGCGGCGCGCCTGGCTCGGGACCAGCTCGGGGGCCATGAGGGTTGAGACGCCTGGGTGCTGCCCGAAGGCAGCACCCAGGCACAACCCGCTAGTTCTTCCAGGCTGCGCCAGTCCCCATGATGAGGGCCGCCAGCCAGCCCAGAGAGACCAGAAGGCGGCGGTACCTCTTCATCAGGCATCGCCTCCTTTCTCGGGGTATTCCATTGCCTTATCGGCACGGATGCTGTGGGACCTTGAGGGGACGCCATGAGGCTCGCCCTATTCGCGCTGGGGGGTGCCGTCCTGATTGGCTTCCTGACCAGGGGGCGGCCCAGCCACCTAGCCGAGGTCCAGTTCCGATGGCCGGTCGTAGGACTGGCCGGCGTGGCCCTCCAGTTCATCCCGGCCTCCGGCACGCTGGGGATAGTCGTGCTCCTCTCGTCTTTCGTGCTGCTCGGCCTGGCGGTGGCGGTGAACATCCGTCTGCCCGGGTTTCCCCTGATCCTGGCCGGGCTGGCGCTCAACTTCCTCGTGATCGCGGTGAACGGCGGGATGCCGGTGACCACCAACGCGCTGGTGGCCTCGGGGCAGCAGGCCACGCTGAAGGATCTCCTCGAGGACGGGCGGGCCAAGCATCATCTGGCGACGAGTGCGGACGACCTCGTCGTGCTGGCCGACGCCATCCCGCTCGGGGAGCCGGTTCGCCAGGCAGTCAGCGTCGGCGACATCCTGGCCTACTCCGGCGCCGCCTGGTTCATCGTTCGGGGGATGCACCGTCGAGGTGGAGTAGGCTCAGCCGGGGATCCCCAGATCGCGGAGAGTTCGCCCTGATGGAGCAGGCAGCGCCCACGGCCGCGACGACGGACTCGGCGCGGCTCACCGACGCCGAGCCCCGGGCCAACAGGATCGGGACCGCGATCCTCACGCTCGTCGTGGTCATCCCCGTGCTGGGCTATCTGATCTGGGCGTTCCCCCGGTACAGGGACGAGCTCTCCTTCAGCCTCCTGTTCTTCATCCTGGCGGTGGCCGTCGTCGACCTCATCCCGGTTCCCGCGTGGGGCGGCCTGCAGCTCTCGCTCAGCTTCCCCATCCTGCTCGGGGTGGCGATGATCTACCCCGCGCCGATCGCCGCGTTCGTGGCCGTGGTCGGTTCGTTCGACCCGCGCGAGTTCCGCAGGGAGATCCCGTTCCTGCGGGCGGTGTGGAACCGGTGTCAGGTCGGGCTCTCCTTCCTCGCCGGCGGCGCCGTGTTCCATCGCATCGCGAGCCTGGAATCGCCATGGACGCGGGTCGTCCCGGCGATCCTGCTCGCCAGCGTGGTGGCCTACACGGTGAACACCGTCTGCGTGGCGCTGTACACGGCGATCTCCCGCCGCATCTCGGTCGGGAGCGTCCTGGCCAAGATGCACGGCACGGCCCCGTACGAGTTCCTCCTGTCGTATCTCGGGCTCGGGTTGTTCGGCGCGGTCATCGCCCGGTTCTACGTCTCCGAGGGACTGTGGTCCGTGGCGGTGCTCCTGGCACCGCTCATCTTCGCCCGCCAGATGTACTTCCGGAGCCGGCTGCTAGCCGACCGCTTGGCGGAGCAGAACAGCATCCTGGCCGACCAGGCCCGAAAGCTCGAGGAGCTGCTGGAGAAGGAGCACCACCGGGTAGACGAGCTCCGAGAGCTGAACCGTATGAAGGGCGAGTTCGTGGCGGTGGTCTCTCACGAGCTCCGCACCCCGGTCACGGCCCTGATCGGCTACGCCAAGACCCTGCGCGAGCCGGAATTCGCGGGGGACCCCGCGATGCGCCAGGAGTTCCTGGAGCGGATGGAGCGCCAGGGCGACAGGCTCCTGCGGTTGGTGGAGAACCTCCTCACCGCGTCTCGCATCGAGAGCCAACAGCTTCCACTCTCAGTCAGCCGGGTGCTGTTCGAGGACCTGGTGAGGGAGGTGGTCGAGGGGCTCTCGGTGGAGAGCGATCGGATCAAGGTGGACGTCCCCTCCGACCTCCCGGTGCTCCACACCGACCGCCAGCTCCTCGGGCGCGTGGTGTCGAACCTGCTCGACAACGCGCTCAAGTACTCGCCGGAGGGCACGCCCTGCGACCTCGGGGCCCGGGCCGAGAGCGACCACCTGATGTTCTGGGTCCAGGACCACGGGATCGGTATCTCCGCCGGACAGCTCTCCCGGATCTTCGAGCGCTTCTACCAGGTGGATTCCTCGAGCACCCGGACCTTCCGGGGCGCCGGGCTCGGCCTGTCGCTGGTGAAGGACCTCCTGGACCACCTGGGTGGGACCATCGAGGTCCAGAGCTCGCCCGGGCAGGGAAGCAGGTTCACCGTCAGGTTGCCGTTCCGGGCTCCCGATCCGCCGGTCGTCCCCATCGAGATCCTTGAAGCCGAAGACCTCATGGCCTCGAGCTGAGCTGGCCTCCGGCGATCCTCACTCGGGGAGCATCCCAAGCGTGTAGGAGCAGCTCCGGCAGAACACGAACGCCGCCTTCCGCCCCCCGCTCTCTTCTTCGTCAGGGACTGTGATCGTCCTATACGTGGCGAACACCGCGAGGTCCGCGTCGCATCGAGGACATCGTGGTCCGCGCCGCTCCGCCTCCCCCTCGACCTCCTCCTGAAGTGCCACCGACGGCTCCTGTCCCTTCTCGCCCAGCAGCCGGATGACCGCCTGGCGGACCCGGTTGAGGTCGGCCCCGAGCTTCTGGAGCACCTGCGCCGCGACGCCCTCGCCCTCGCGGACCAGTCCGAGGAGGATGTGCTCGGTGCCGATGTAGTTGTGCCCGAGCTGCAGTGCCTCTCGCAGCGCGAGCTCCAGGACCTTCTTGGCCCTGGGAGTGAACGGGATGTGCCCGGCCGCCTTGGCCTGGCCCTTGCCGATGATCTGCTCGACCTGTCCTCGGACGGCGTCGAGACCGATGCCCATCGTCGTGAGGGCCTCTGCCGCGATGCCCTCGCCCTCGTGGATCAGGCCGAGCAGGATGTGCTCGGTCCCGATGTAGTTGTGGTCGAGCATCCTCGCTTCCTCCTGGGCGAGGACGACGACCCGCCGAGCCCTGTCAGTGAACCGCTCGAACATGCGGCGAGCATAGGCCCAGGGCGCAGCGCAGACCAGGCCTGCCGGCGTCGGCGACCCGGCCGGCCGCTAGAAGCTGAGCAACGGCCCGGTGATGGCGAAGCGCAGGCCGTCGCCTACCGTAGCGAACAGCCCGAACAGCGCGATCGAGGCCCCGAGGAACGTGAGGTTCCGGAAGAACAGGATTTGCGTCGTCTGCTTCTGCATCGGGTCCCCCACCTCCCAGAACCGGTGGAACCACCACGCGGCCGGGATCACGAACGCCGCGATCATCAGCGCGCCAACGTCGGGCCATATACCGAGGGCGATCGACAGCGACGCGGCCGACAGCCAGATCCCCGTGGGCCACCCGGTGATGGCCGGGACGGGAAAACCGACGGATCGAGAATAGCCCTCCGCCATCTTGCTCTGGCGGATGTGGAACCCCACCCCCGCCACGGGCCCGAAGTTGATCGAGAACAGGATCCTCCCGATCAGCACGATGATCCCCGCACTTGTGCTCATGGTCTCCTCCCTCGGTGGGCGAGGGGGGACTCGAACCCCCACAGCCTTGCGGCCACAGGAACCTGAATCCTGCGCGTCTGCCAAATTCCGCCACTCGCCCGGGCAGGCAGATGCTAGCAAGCAGGTGGTGGTGCGGACCGGCCGCCCAGGTTTGGCCCGCGACCACGCGGATATAATCGGGCCAATCGCATCTACCTGCGAAAACGCCACCACACCGTGCCGATCCTCCGCGACTTCGAGCGACGTCTCGGCAACATGGTCGAGGGTTTCTTCGCGACCGCGTTCCGAAGCGGGCTGCAGCCCGTGGAGCTTGCCAAGCGCATCCTCCGCGAGATGGACGCCGGCAAGACGGTAGGGGTCCGGGGGGTTTGGGCCCCGAATCATTTCGTGTTCACCCTCTCGCCGGAGGATGCCGAACGGTTCCAGCAGGCCGAGGGGGCCCTGGTCAACGAGCTCAAGCAGGTGGTCCGCGACGCGGCGGCGGAGAGGAAGTGGGGCTTGGTCGGGCCCCCCGAGATCGAGTTTCGGACCGACGAGTCGCTCGGCAGGGGACAGTTCGGCTGCGAGGCCTCGTTGGTGGAGGGGGAGCCCGAGCCCGCCCCGGCCCCATCGGGAAAGGGCGGGGAGGCGGCGATCGTGCTCCTGGAGGACGGCCACGAAGCCAAGGCCTATCGTCTCCACAAGCACACCGTGGCGATCGGGCGCCTGCCCGAGTGCGACATCGTGATCTCCGACCCGGGCGCGTCCCGTCGGCACGCCACCATCACGCTGGACGACGGGGGGGAGTACGTGCTCACCGACCTCGGCTCGACCAACGGGACGATCGTGAACGACGAGCCCGTGGCGGAGCACGTCCTGTCCGACGGCGACCGGATCACGATCGGGAACACGGTCCTCGAGTTCAGGAGGGAGTGAGTGTCGCCGTTCGTCCTCTCGGTGCTGAAGTACTCGCTCCTGGTCCTGCTGTACTTCTTCATCTACCGCGCCGTGAAGACCGTCGCCGTGGACGTGACGGGCCGGCGGGGTTCCCGCCCCGCCCCGGCCCGAACCCCCAAGCCCAAGCCGGCGCAACGAGGCAAGGCCCCATCGTCCGTGGTCGTTCACACGCCGGACGGCAAGAGGGTCGGCTCGTTCCGGCTGGCCGACGCGGTCAGCATCGGGAGGAGCGAGCGGAGCACGATCAAGGTGGACGACTCGTACGTCTCGCAGAGCCACGCCCGCCTGTACGCGCGTGACGGCGCGTGGTTCGTCGAGGACCTCGGCTCGACGAACGGCACCTACGTGAACGACCGGCGGGTGGCCTCGCCCGTCCAGGTCCGGGCCGGCGACGTGGTGCGCGTGGGCAAGACGGTATTGGAGCTCCGGCGATGAGGGTGACCGCGGCCGCCGCGACGGACATCGGCCGGGTCCGGGAGGGCAACGAGGACTCCTACCTCACCGAGGAACCGCTCTTCGCCGTGGCGGACGGCATGGGTGGGCACCGGGGAGGCGAGGTGGCCTCCCAGCTCGCGGTGGAGACGCTGGAGAAGGTGTTCAGGGAGGGCTCCGGCGAGCTCCCCGACCAGGTGCAGGAGGCGAACCGGGTCGTCTTCGAGCGCTCGGTCCTGGACCGCAAGGTCGCCGGCATGGGCACGACGCTCACGGCGGCGCTGGTGGAGGGCGACCGGGTCCGGCTGGCCCACGTCGGCGACTCCCGCGCATATCTCCTCCGCGACGGCGAGCTCCGGCTGCTCACCGAGGACCACACGCTGGTCAATCGGATGGTCGCTGAGGGCGAGATCTCCAAGGAGGAGGCCGAGACCCACCCCCAACGCAGCGTCCTGACCCGGGCGCTCGGGGTGGACACGGTGGTCGACGTCGACGACGACACGTTCCAGGTCCGTCCGGGTGACCGGCTGCTCCTGTGCACGGACGGCCTGACCTCGATGGTCCCCGAGGACCGGATCGGCGAGGTCCTCCGAACCGTCCGCGACCCGCAGGAGGCGGCGAAGCGGCTGGTCCGGATGGCCAACGAGGCCGGTGGCGTGGACAACACCACCGTGGTGATCCTCGACTTCTCCGACGACGACGACGACGCCGACACGGCGGCACGGCCCGACGGGCAGGCCAAGTCCGCGGGGGCGATCGCGCCGGCTCCCGCAGGGAGGCCGGCGCGATCGCGCCGTTTCCCCACGCGGAAGCTCCTGGTGTGGGCCGGCATCCTGGTGGCCGTCCTGGTGGTGGCCCTGGTGGGGTTCCGCCTGTACCTCGACTCGCAGTGGTACGTGGGCGCGTCGAGCGGGCACGTCGCCATCTTCCGCGGCATCCCCACCGAGGTAGCGGGATTCGAGCTCCACCACGTCGTGGTCGAGACCACGATCCCTGCTGGGCAGGCGGAGTCCCTCGCCGTCTATCGGGACCTCGGCGACGGCATCACCGCGGAGGACCGGGAGCGGGCGAGCGCCATCGTCGAGCAGATCCGCCGGGACGTGGAGCGGTTGCAGCAGATCCCGAAGCCGAACCAGCCCGACTCGAGCAACGTATCGGGCTCATGAGCAGGGAAACACTCACCGTCGCCCGGGCCCGCCAGGGCACCGCGCTGGCCCTCACCATCCTGGCCCTCATCCTGTCGGTGGGGGCCTATGCCTTGGCCGGGATGGGAAGGCGGGGCCACGTCCCCGTCAACCTGGCGCTGTACGGATCGATCTTCGCGGTCGGCTACGTCGCGGCGCACCTGGTGATCCGGCGGTTCGCCCCCCTGGCCGATCCCGCGCTGTTCCCCACCGCCGCGGTCCTGACCGGCCTGGGGTTCGCCATGATCTTCCGGCTCTCAGGTGGTCTGGCCGCCGAGCAGGCCACCTGGATCGCCCTCGGCATCGTCGTGTTCTGCGCGACGCTGATCCTCGTCGGGGACCACCGGCAGCTCGATGCCTACACCTACACGATCGGGCTGCTCGGTTTGGGCCTGCTGCTCCTGCCGATCGTCCCGGGGATCGGGCGGACCATCAACGGCGCCAGGCTGTGGGTCGAGATCGGGCCCCTCAGCTTCCAGCCGTCCGAGATCGCCAAGGTCCTGGTCGTGGTGTTCCTGGCGTCCTACCTGTCCACCAAGCGCGAGCTCCTGGCCATCGCCACGACCAGCCTGGGGCCGCTCCGCCTCCCTCCCGCCAAGCACCTTGGACCGGTCCTGGTGGCGTGGGGTATGTCGCTCATCGTGCTGTTCGTGGAGAAGGACCTCGGCGCCTCGCTGCTCTTCTTCGCCATCTTCGTGGTGATGCTGTGGGTGGCCACGGGCCGCGCCGCCTACCTCGTGATCGGAGGGATCCTGTTCGCCGCCGGCGCGACGGTGGGCTACCTGGCCTTCGCGCACGTCCAGACCAGGGTGGACATCTGGCTGCACGCGCTCGACCCCAACCGGGTCTTCGAGTTCGGCTACGGGCAGCTGGCCCAGGCGCAGTTCGGGATGGCGACCGGGGGGCTGGTGGGGGCGGGGCTGGGGCGGGGTTCGCCGACGCTCATCCCCTACGCGTCCACCGACTTCATCTTCGCGGCCATCGGCGAGGAGCTGGGGCTGTTGGGGACGCGCCGCCGTGCTCCTGTTGTACGTCGTGCTGGTGGGCAAGGGGCTGAAGGCCGCGCTGCAGGGCCCCGATAGCTTCGGGAAGCTCCTGGCCACCGGGCTGTCCGCGAGCATCGGGCTCCAAGCCTTCGTCATCGTCGCCGGGGTGACCCGGGTCATCCCCCTCACCGGGCGTGACGCTTGCCGTTCGTCTCCTACGGCGGGAGCAGCCTGGTGTCCAACTTCGTCCTGCTCGCGCTGTTGATCCGAGTGGCGTCCGGACCCGCGCCGCCTCCCCAGGAGGCTCGGTAGATGGACGCGCTGATCAGGCGCCTGGGTGGCGCGATGCTCGCGCTGTTCGTGGTGCTCCTCGCGCAGGTCACCTACATCCAGGTGGTCGCGTCGGATCGCCTAGCCGATAACCCGGCCAACGCCACCCGCCAGCTGATCGCCGAGTACCGGGTGGACCGGGGAAGCATCGTGGCCGCCGACGGGAAGACCTTCCTGGCGGTCAGCAGGAAGAGCCCCGGGGAACTGAAGTACCAGCGGCACTACCCGCAGGGACCGCTGTACGCCGACATCACCGGCTACTACTCGGTCATCTTCGGACGGAGCGGGCTCGAGCAGAGCTACAACAGCTATCTGTCCGGCGATGCGCCGGAGCTGATCCCCCAGACGCTGATCGACCAAGTCCTGGGCCGGCCCAAGCGAGGCGCCACCGTCGTAACCACGATCGATCCGGTGATCCAGCGGGCCGCGGCGCAGGCCCTGCGGAACCTGCCCGGGGGCGTCGTGGCCATCGACCCCCACACCGGCGACGTGAAGGCCATCGTGGCCAACCCCACCTACGATCCCGAACGAGCTCGCCTCGCAGGACCCCAAGCAGGTCCGAGCGGCCTGGGACCGCCTGACCTCCGACCCGGACAAGCCGCTCCTGTCCAGGGCCATCGACGAGCTGTATCCGCCGGGATCGACGTTCAAGGTGGTGACCGCGTCGGCCGCCCTGGAGAACGGGTTCGGGCCCGACAGCACGTGGCCGAACCCGCCGGTGCTGGACCTCCCCCAGACCACCGCGACGCTGGAGAACTTCGGCGGCGAGCACTGCCTGGGGGGCGCATCGCAGATCACCCTGGCCCAGGCCCTGACGATCTCGTGCAACGTGGTGTTCGGCCAGGTCGGGTTGAAGCTCGGCGCGGACAAGCTGGCCGCCCAGGCTCACGCCTTCGGGTTCGCGCCGGACGCCTCGAGCGGCGACGTCCCCTTCGACATCCCCTTCCAGGAGGGGGTGTTCCCCGACGCGTCGTACTTCGCCGACCGGCTGCCGGCCGTGGCGCTGTCGGCCATCGGACAGGACAACGTGGCGGCCAACCCCATGCAGATGGCCCTGGTGGCCTCGGCCATCGCGAACGGCGGCTCGGAGATGCGGCCACGACTGGTGTCGGAGATCCGGGACCCGAGCGGCCAGGTGGTCAAGACGTTCTCGCCCGAGGTGTTCGGGCAGCCCATCTCGTCGCAGACCGCCATCCAGCTCACCCAGATGATGGTGAGCGTGGTGCAGAGCGGGACGGGGACGGCGGCCCAGATCCCGGGCGTCGAGGTGGCGGGCAAGACCGGAACGGCCCAGCACGGGGAGGGGCTCCCGCCCCACGCCTGGTTCGTCTCCTTCGCCCCCGCCCAGAACCCAAGGATCGCGGTCGCCGTCATCGTCCTCGACGGGGGTAGCCTTGGCAGCGACGCGACGGGCGGCGTGGTGGCCGCCCCCATCGCCAAGGCGGTCATGGAGGCCGCATTGCATGAGTGACCGGACGAACGACCACGTGACCGCGCAGATGCTGCTCGGTGGCCGGTACCTCGTCGAGTCCGAGCTCGGCCGGGGCGGCATGGCCACCGTGTTCAAGGGCACGGACACGGTGCTGGGCCGTCCCGTCGCCGTGAAGGTCCTGTCCCCGCAGTACGCGGGCGATGCGAACTTCGTGACCCGGTTCCGGAGGGAGGCCCAGTCCGCGGCCCGCCTGAACCACCCCAACCTGGTCTCCGTGTACGACACCGGCACTGACGACGGCATCCACTTCATCGTCATGGAGTACGTCGATGCGAAGACGCTCGCCGACTACCTGGCCGGAGGCGGCCGCATCATGCCGGAACGCGCCATCGAGATCGCCGAGGCGGTGTGCGACGCCCTGTCGATGGCGCACGCACACGGGATCATCCACCGCGACATCAAGCCCGCGAACATCATGATCACGTCGAAGGGCGACGTGAAGGTCACCGACTTCGGCATCGCCCGGGTGATCAGCGGCGCCGACACGATCGCCCAGACGGCCGCCGTGCTCGGGACCGCCTCGTACCTGTCGCCGGAGCAAGCCCAGAGCCTGCCGGTGGACCAGCGAAGCGACATCTACTCGCTGGGCGTCGTGCTGTACGAGATGGTGACGGGGCGGCCCCCATTCTCCGGGGACTCGCCGGTGATGGTGGCGTCCAAGCATGTTTTGGAGCAGCCGACGCCGCCCTCGAAGCTGAACCGGGACGTCGCACCGGCACTCGAGGCCGTGATCATGAAGGCCCTGTCCAAGAACCCGGACAACAGGTATCAGGACGCCGACGAGATGCGCGCGGACCTGGAGCGAGCGCGTCTCGGGCAGCCGGTGCAGGCCACGCCGCTCTTGCCGGAGAGCGCGCGAACCCAGGTCATCGCGCCCTCCGGACCGCCCACGGCTGTGCTCCCTCCGGTCGGGCCCGAGGATGGTGAACGCCGCAGGTGGTGGATCCCGGCGCTGATCCTCTTGCTGATCCTGGCCATCCTCGGTGGGGGGCTGTACCTACTCGCGTCGAGCCTGTTGAGCACCAACACCGCCTCGGTCAAGGTCCCGGACGTCCGCGGCTTCACGCAGGAGGCGGCGACGCGCACGCTCACGACGCCGGCTTCGAGGTGAAGCCCGAGTTCCAGGTGACGACCAACCAGGCCGACGTGGGGGACGTCATCTCGCAAGACCCTCTGCCCGGGACGCCCTTGGAGAAGGGCAAGACCGTGACGATCACGGTCGGCAAGGCCCCGGCGCAGGTGGAGGTGCCGGATCTCACCGGGCTCACCCAGGACGAGGCCGTTGCGGCGCTCAAGGCAGCGCACCTGCAGCTCGGGACGCCTACGACCCAGCCCAGCGACCAACCGGAGGGGACCGTCGTCTCGCAGGACCCCCTCCCGGGCCAGAAGGTCGACAAGGGCTCGACTGTTGACGTCGTTCTGTCGGCGGGCCCCGCCGAGGTGAGCGTCCCCGACGTCGTCTGCGAGTGCCTTGGGAAGGCCGAGTCCGACCTCGGAAAGGCGGGCTTCGCAGGTGGTCACGTCCGAGACCGAGACGCAGTTCAACCTGGAATGCCCCAAGAACGGCCGGGTGGCTGCGCAGGACCCAGCCGGGAACAGCTCAGGCCCCGTCGGGTTCCACCGTGACCCTCATCCCGTCGACGGACGTGCCGCCGACCACTCCCAGCCCCAGCCCAACCCCTAGCCTGTAGCCGACATGTGGTTCGCCACCGAGGAGTTCACCCCGGACGAGCGTGAGAGGCTCGCGCCCTACTTCACCAATCTGGACGGTCCGGTGTTCGCGCTGGTCAACCTGCCCGAGGTGGTGAAGGGAGCCCTCTTCGCCCGGTACTCGCGGACGCCGAAGTCGCTCCGGCGGCTGTTCCTCGACGAGTTCGCCGAGGAGGTGGGTGAGTTCACCGCCACCGGGGCCGTGGGGACGGAACGCGCGGAGAAGCTCTACGACCGGGTGTTCTTCGAGTACGGCGACGACTCGGTGGCGCAGCTCGGCGGTGTGCACCTGGCGTGCGAGCAGGCCTCGCAGCTTCTGTGCAAGGCCCTCGAGTGGGGGCGACTGGCCGCGTACCTGGAGCAGTCGACCCGTTACATGCGCTACGACGACCGGCCGGGTGGCCGGTGGCGGGTCACGGTGCCGCCCGAGATCGAGGGCTCCGCGCTTGCCGGACCCTTCACGGCGTACGTCGACATGTCGTTCCAGACGTACCAGAAGCTGTTCGAGCCGATGGCGGAGTTCTTCCGGCGCCTGTACCCGAAGGACCCGAACGACTCGGACTTCGTCTATCGCTCGACGATCACGGCGAAGACGTGCGACACCCTCCGCGACATGCTGCCGGCCGCGACCCGATCGAACGTCGGCATCTACGGGACGGGACAGGCCTACGAGCAGCTGCTGCTCCGCCTGCGAGCGCACCCCTTGCGCGAGATGCGCGAGTACGCCGAACTCATGCTCGTCGAGCTGCGCAAGGTCATCCCGGCGTTCCTCAAGCGGGTGGACCTGCCGGATCGCGGCGTGGCCTGGTCCGAGTACCTCGCGGACACGAGCGAGCGCACGCGCGAGATCGCGTCGAAGGTGCTGGCCGGGGTGGAGCCGGAGCCCCGCGACGAGGTCACGCTGGTCGACTGGGACCCCGAGGGCGAGGTGAAGGTGGTCGCCGCCGCCCTGTATGCCCCGAGCGACCTGCCCGACGACCAGCTTCTGGAGATCGCTCGGGCGATGTCGCCGGCCGAGCGCGAGGCCGCGTTCGCGACGTACGTCGGTGACCGGCGGAACCGCCGGCACAAGCCCGGACGTGCGTTCGAGCGGACCCAGTATCGGTTCGACGTGCTCGTGTGACTACGGCGCGTTCCGCGATCTTCAGCGTCACCGGCTGCTGACGCTCGAGTGGCAGCGCCTGACCACAACGCACGGGTACGAGCTCCCACCGGAGATCGAGGAGGCCGGGTTCTCCGACGAATGGCGCTCGGTCATGGATCGCTCACGGGAGGTTCACGAGGCTCTGCTGGCGGAGGGTCTCGACGAGGCGGCCCAGTACGCGGTGGCCATGGCCTATCGGATCCGGTTCGTCATGCAGATGAACGCGCGGGAGGCCATGCACGTCATCGAGCTCCGGTCGACGCCGCAAGGGCATCCCGTCTACCGGCGAGTGGTGCAGGAGATGCACCGGCTGATCGACGAGAAGGCTGGCCACCACGCGATCGCCGCCGCCATGGGATACGTCGACCATTCGAACGTCGAGCTCGAGCGACTGGAGGCCGAGCGGCGCACGGAGGCCAGGCGCGAGACATCCGAGGTGATCGAGTCTCGACGCCGAGCGGGACGCGTCAACACCTTGACAACAACGCCGCAGGTGAAAGCGGTCAACGTGTTGTCGAGTCTCGAGGGGCGAGCTCTGGGGCTCACCGGGGCGATGGTCGCGAGTGACCCGCCCATCGGGTACCCTGGCGGCCCCATGGACCGTCAAGCGACGTTCCTGCTGGCCTTGAGCCTGCTGATCGCCGCCGCGGCGTTCGTCTCCGCGAGCGGCTGGATCCTGTTCGTCTGGGACCGGCGGGCCGACCGCGCCGGCGGGACGGCCGCCGGGACCAGCCACGCGACCACCCACTCGACCACCCACGCCCATCACGAGGTTCACGAGGAGCGCTAGGTGCTCGAGCTCCTCGACCTCCGGGACCGGAGGGAGCGGCTCGAGCCCCGAAGCCTCGAGATCGATCCCTCTGTAGCCGACGCGGTACGCGGCATCATCGAGCGCGTCCGCGCTCGAGGGCGACGACGCCCTGTTCGACGTCACATTGAAGTTCGACGGCGCGAACCTGCGCCAGACCGGCCTCACCGTCTCGCCCGAGGAGTTCCGTCAGGCCGAGGAGACCGTTCCGGCAGAGCTGAAGGCGGCCCTGGATTCCCTGATCGAGCGCCTCACCGATCTCCACCGCCGCCAGCTCCCGGCGGAGTGGTGGGACGAGCGCGACGGCGTTCGGTTCGGCGAGATCGTGCGCCCGATCGCCCGGGCGGGCTGCTACGTGCCGGGCGGGACGGGCCGAGTATCCATCCTCGGTGGCCATGACCGTCGTCCCGGCGGTCGTCGCCGGGGTCGAGGGCATCGTGGTCTGCACGCCGCCGTCGCAGGACGGCTCGATCCACCCCGCGGTGCTGTACGCGGCGGCGCGGGCCGGCGCCACCACGGTGGCGAAGGTCGGCGGGGCCCAGGCCGTGGCGGCCCTGGCGTTCGGCACCGAGTCCATCCCGGCGGTGGACCGCATCGTGGGGCCGGGCAACGTGTACGTGACCGAGGCCAAGCGGCAGGTCGCCGGTTTCGTCGGCATCGACGGCCTGGCCGGTCCGACGGAGCTCGTCGTCGTGGCCGATGCCGTCGGCCGACCCCGCCTGGGTGGCCGCCGACCTGGTGGCCCAGGCCGAGCACGATCCCGCAGGCGCTCGCCGTCCTGGTCGCGTTCGACGCGAACGTCGCCAGCGAAGTGGAGAAGGCGCTCGAGGCCGAGGTGGCCAGGGCCGGCCGCGGCGACGTCGTGAAGGCCGCCCTCGCGCACGCGCGCACGGTGCTCGTCGCCGACGACGACCAGGCGGTCGAGGTCGTGGACGATCTCGCCCCCGAGCACCTCCACGTCGTCGCTGGTCGACGCCGCGCCGCTTCGCCCGGCGCATCAGGAACGCCGGCGCCATCTTCGTCGGCGGCTTCACCCCGGTGCCGTTCGGCGACTACGGCGTGGCCTCGAACCACGTCCTTCCGACGGCGGGCACCGCGCGGTTCGCCTCCGGCCTTCGGGCCGCCGACTTCGTGAAGGTCTCCTCGGTCGTCGAGATCTCCGACGCGGCCGCCGCGCGCCTGGCCCCCGAGGTCGCGAGGATCGCGCTCGCCGAAGGGCTTCCCGGCCACGCCCGGTCGGTCGAGATCCGAGCCGAGGGGAGGAGGCCGGCGTGACCCCGGCCCTTCCTCGCCCCGGCCTCCGGGATCTCGAGCCGTACCAGGCCCCACAACTCGAGGTGGCGGCCCGGCTGAACACGAACGAGTGCCCCTATCCCCTGCCGGAGAGCTTCCGGGACGAGCTTGTCGAAGCCGTCCGCCGGCTCGAGCTCCACCGATATCCGGATCGGGAGGCGCAGGAGCTCCGCGAGGCGCTGGCGAAGCACGCCGGCCACCCCGTCGAGGGCACGTGGGCGGCGAACGGATCGAACGAGGTCATCGAGCAGATCCTGCTGGCCTACGGCGGGCCCGGCCGGCGGGTCGTCGTGTTCGAGCCGACGTACCTCCTCCACGAGCGGCTGGCGTGGGTGACGCACGGCGAGCTGTTCCCCCTGTCCATCGACGAACCGTGGGTCATCTCGTCGCACGACGTCGCCCGAGCCCTCGCCGCGGAGCCCGCCGTGGTCTTCGTGTGCTCGCCGAACAACCCGACCGGCAACGCGCAGCCCGTCGAGGTCGTCGAAGGGCTCGCAGCAACCGGGGACGCGCTCGTCGTCGTGGACGAGGCGTACGTCGAGTTCGGCGGGCGATCGGCCGCGGGGCTGGTCGCCGGCTGCCCGAACGTGGTCGTGGTTCGAACGTTCTCCAAGGCCTTCGCCCTGGCCGGGCGCTCGGATCGGCTACTGCCTGGCGTCGCCAGAGGTGGTGGACGACCTTCGCAGGGTGCGGCTCCCCTACCACCTGTCGGCGCTGACCCAGGCCGCCGGCCTGGTCGCGCTGCGCCACAAGGAGGACGCCCTGGCCATCCTCGACGACGGTCCGGCGGGAGCGCGACCGCATCCTGGCCGAGCTCTCCCGCGCTCGAGGTCCGGGCCTTCCCGTCCGATGCCAACTTCGTGCTGTTTCGACCACCGAAGCCGGCGCAGGACGTGTGGCGGGGGTTGCTGGACCGAGGCGTGCTGGTCCGCGACATGACCTCCGTGGTCCCCGAGTGCCTTCGGGTCACCGCGGGCACGACCGAGGAGGTCGACCGGTTCCTGTCGGCCCTCCGAGGAGGTCCTGGCATGAGCCCGCGCGACGCCATCGTTGAGCGCACGACGAAGGAGACCACCGTTCGCGTGGAGCTCCGCCTCGACGGGTCCGGCGCGGCCGACCGCCGATACCGGCCTCCCGTTCTTCGACCACATGCTGGAGCAGCTCGGGACGCACGCCGGGTTCGACCTCACGGTCACCGCCAAGGGCGACCTCGACGTGGACGGCCACCACACGGTGGAGGACGTCGGGCTGGCGCTGGGGCAGGCGCTCGCCGAGGCTCTCGGCGACAAGCGCGGCATCCGGCGGTTCGCCTCGATCACGGTGCCGCTGGACGAGGCCGCCGTCGAGGTGGCCCTCGACCTGTCCGGGAGGCCGTTCGTCGTGCACGAGGTCGACGTCCCCGCCGAGACGATCGGGACCTACGACTCCGGGCTCACCGAGGACTTCGTCCGCGCCTTCGCCACCGCGGCGCAGATGACGCTGCACGTTCGGCTGGTGCGGGGGCGCTCCCCCCACCACGTCGTGGAGGCCGAGTTCAAGGCCCTGGCCAGGGCGCTCGGCGACGCGTGCTCGTCGACCGGCCGAGGCGGGACGCCCTCGACGAAGGGGACGCTGTGACGATCGCGATCCTCGACTACGGGATGGGGAACCTCCGCTCGGTGGCCAGGGCCATCGAGCGGGTGGGCGGCGCGTCCGAGGTCGTCGACGATCCGGGCGCCGTGCTCGACGCCGACGCGCTGGTCGTCCCCGGGGTCGGGCATTTCGGCGCCTGCATGCGGAACCTGATGGAGCGCCGGCTCGACGGCGCCGTCCGCGACTTCGCGGCGAGCGGACGTCCGCTGTTCGGCGTCTGCGTGGGGATGCAGATCCTGTTCAAGCGGAGCGAGGAGGACCCCCAGGAGGGCTTGGGCATCGTCCCCGGCCAGGCCAGGAAGCTGCCCCCGGTCGTGAAGGTCCCCCACATGGGATGGAACACGGTGGAGTGGGTCGCGGAGCACCCGTACGTCGCGGAACCTCCCCGCCCGAACCAGCTTCTACTTCGTCCACTCCTATGCCGCCGACGTCGTGGCCGGCGTGACGGTGGGGACGGCGGAGCACGGCCGGCCGTTCTCCGCCGCGATCGCCCGCGAGAACGTGTTCGCCACCCAGTTCCACCCGGAGAAATCGAGCGACGCGGGCCTGGCCATCTACGAGGCCTTCGTGAAGGAGGCGGCGACGTGATCGTCATCCCCGCGGTCGACCTCCGCGGCGGCCGATGCGTCCGGTTGTTCCGGGGCGACCCGGCCGCCGAGACCGTCTACGACGCCGACCCCGTGGAGGTGGCCAAGCGCTTCGAGGCCGAGGGAGCGCGACGTCTGCACGTCGTCGACCTGGACGCGGCGCTGGGGACGGGGTCCAACGCCGAGGTGATCCTGGCCATCTGCCGGAACGTGGCCGTGCCGGTGCAGCTCGGTGGGGGCCTTCGGACGATCGATGCTGTCGAGCGGGCCCTGGAGGCCGGCGCGGCCCGGGCCATCCTGGGGACGTCCGCCGCCCTCAACCCCGGGTTCCTGGCCGAGGCCGTCGAGCAGTTCCACGACCAGGTCGTCGTGGCCATCGACGTGCAGGATGGGCACGTGATGGTCGAAGGGTGGCGGAAGGAGGGCCCTCGCCTGGAGGAGGCCGTCTCCTCGCTCCGGGACGCGGGGGCACCGCGCTTCCTGGTCACCTCCATCGAGAAGGACGGGACCATGGACGGTCCGGACTTCGTGCTGTACGAGCGCGTGCTGTCGCTCACCGAGCTGCCCGTGATAGCGAGCGGCGGCGTGCGCAAGGCCGACGACGTGTGGGCGCTGCGGGAACTCGGACTCGAGGCGGCCGTGGTGGGCAAGGCCCTCTATTCCGGCACGTTGCAGCTGGGGGAGGTCGTGCGGGGATGACCCTGGCCAAGCGGATCATCCCCTGTCTCGACGTGGACGCCGGCCGCGTGGTCAAAGGTGTCCGGTTCGAGGATCTCCGCGACGCGGGCGACCCCGTCGAGCTGGCCGCCCGGTACGACGCGGAGGGTGGTGACGAGCTGGTGTTCCTCGACATCACGGCGACGGTCGAGGGCCGCCGGGCCACCTTCGACGTGATCTCGCGCACCGCCGAGCAGGTGTTCATCCCGCTCACCGTGGGTGGGGGCGTGCGGAGCGAGGAGGACGTGCGGGCGCTGCTTCGGGCCGGCGCGGACAAGGTCTCGCTGAACACCGCGGCCGTGCGCGACCCGGGGCTGCTGTCGAGGTGCGCGGACCGGTTCGGAACGCAGTGCATGGTGGTCTCGATCGACGTGATGCGGCGCAACGACCATGGCTGGGAGGTCGTGGTCGAGGCGGGCAGAACACCAACCGGCCGCGACGCCGTGGAGTGGGCGGTCGAGGCCACGGAGAAGCACGGGGCCGGGGAGGTCCTGCTGACGTCGATGGACCGCGACGGGACCGGCGAGGGCTACGACCTGGACCTGCTTCAGGCCGTGTCCGCCGCGGTCGCCGTGCCGGTCGTGGCCAGCGGCGGCGCCGGCTCGGTCGAGCACTTCGCCGAGGCTCTCACCGAGGGCCGGGCCGACGCGGTGCTCGCCGCATCCCGGTTCCACTCCGGCGAGCTCACGATCCGCGAGGTCAAGGAGGGCCTGGCCCGGAAGCGGATCCCGGTGAGGCTGTGATGGAGCGGGTCGACGTCGACGCGCTGAAGTTCGACGACCGGGGCCTGCTCCCGGCGATCGTCCAGGACGCGGAGAACGACGAGGTGTTGATGATGGCCTGGATGAGCCGGGAGTCCGTGGAGCGAACCCTGGACGAGGGCCGGACCGTGTTCTGGAGCCGTTCGCGGAACGAGCTGTGGCGCAAGGGCGAGACGAGCGGCCACGTCCAGCACGTGGAGGAGGTCCGGGTGGACTGCGACGGCGACGTGCTGCTCGTCCGAGTCCACCAGGTCGGCCCGGCCTGCCACCTGGGCGAGCGAAGCTGCTTCCACCGGGGCCTCTGATGCTCCGGCTGGTCATCCCCAAGGGGTCGCTCGAGGAGCAGACGCTCCGGTTGCTCGAGGCGGCGGACCTGCACGTTCGCCGGGGCTCGCCCCGCGACTACCACGGCACGGTCGACGACGACCGTATCGAGCGCGTCTCGCTCCTGCGGCCGCAGGAGATCCCGACCTACATCCAGGACGGGCTGTTCGACCTTGGCATCACCGGGCGGGACTGGATCGAGGAGACCGGGGCCGACGTCGAGGTCCTGGCCTCGCTCGAGTACGCGAAGAGCGGCACCGGCCGGGGCGTGCGGATCGTGCTGGCCGTTCCCGGCGACCACCCCGCGAACGGCGCGAAGGAGCTGCCGCCCGACTCCCGCATCTCCACCGAGTACGTGAACCTGACCCGCCGGTACTTCCACGACCTCGGCATCCCGGTCCACGTCGTCTGGTCCTACGGCGCGACCGAGGCGAAGGTCCCCGAGATCGTCGACGCCATCGTGGACGTGACCGAGACGGGCAGCACGCTTCGGGCCCACGGCATGAAGGTCATCGAGACGCTGCTCGAATCCGAGGTGCTCCTGATCGCCAACAGGAGCTCCGCGGCCGACCATGCGAAGCGCTCGGCCATGGACGACATCACGACGCTCCTCCTCGGCGCGCTCCGGGCGGAGGGTCGCGTCCTGATCAAGCTGAACGTGAGCGAGGAGAACCTGCGGGCGGTCCTGGACGTCGTGCCGTCGATGAAGTCGCCGACCGTCTCCCAGCTGTCCGAGGGGGGCTACGCCATCGAGACCGTCGTCGAGAAGGCGACGGTCAACACGCTCATCCCCCTGCTGAAGTCGAAGGGCGCCACCGACATCCTGGAGCTCCCCATCTCCAAGATCGTGCCGTAGCTCGGCTTGACATGCCGGCCGACGCTCAGGCAGACTGCCCTCCACGATGATTGAACGGCGGTTCAACTTCCTGACGGACCCGCCGGTCCGCGTATCCGTTACGTAGGCGCGCCGGACCGGCCGTCGTCGGTCTGCGCACAACCCAGCCGACCTCCTGCATCGAGACGGAGCCTTCGCATTCCCGCCTTTCTTCCACTTCAGCGGAGGACCGACATGCTCGATCTCACGTACGACGAACGCCTCCGAAGGGAGGCTGCCTGCCTGAAGGGCCACTGGGACACGAGCCCGAGGTGGCGGGGCATCGAACGGACCTACTCGGCCGAGGACGTCATCAGGTTGCGCGGAACCATCTCGATCGAGCACACGCTGGCCCGCCTCGGCGCCGACCGGTTGTGGACGCTCATGCACCGTACGCCCTACGTCGCGGCGCTCGGCGCTATGACCGGCGGCCAGGCCCTGGAGATGGTGAAGGCCGGCATGGACGCGGTCTACGTCTCCGGCTGGCAGGTCGCCGCCGACGCCAACCTGGCCCTGCACACCTACCCCGACCAGAGCCTGTACCCGTCGAACAGCGTGCCGGCGCTCGTCCGGCGGATCAACAACGCGCTCCAGCGCGCGGACCAGATCGCGTGGGCGAACGGGGAGCCGGCACCAGGTGGATCGTGCCGGTCGTGGCGGACGCCGAGGCCGGGTTCGGCGGCCCCCTGAACGCCTTCGAGACCATGAAGGCCATGATCGAGGCGGGCGCGTCCGCCGTGCACTTCGAGGATCAGCTGGCCGGCGAGAAGAAGTGCGGACATCTCGGCGGCAAGGTTCTCGTTCCGACGGCCCAGTTCATCCGGACGCTCACGGCCGCGCGGCTGGCCGCCGACGTGCTCGACGTGCCCACGGTGTTGGTGGCGCGGACCGACGCCTGTTCCGCGACGCTCATCACGAGCGACGTTGACCAGCGGGACCGGCCGTTCCTCACCGGCGAACGCACCGGCGAGGGGTTCTTCGTCGCGCGGGACGGCCTGGAGGCCGCCATCGCCCGGGGGCTGGCCTACGCGCCACACGCGGACGTCCTGTGGTGTGAGACATCCACCCCGGACCTGGAGGAAGCACGGCGGTTCGCGGAGGCCATCCATGCGCGGTTCCCGGGCAAGCTGCTCGCCTACAACTGCTCGCCGTCCTTCAACTGGAAGCGGCATCTGGACGAGCCGGCGATCCGGCGGTTCCAGCGCGACCTCGGCGAGATGGGCTACGCGTTCCAGTTCGTCACGCTGGCCGGGTTCCACGCACTGAACGCATCGATGTTCGAGCTGGCCCGGGGCTACGCGCAGGACGGGATGGCCGCGTACGTCCGGCTGCAGGACCGGGAGTTCGAGCTCGAAACGGAGGGCTACACGGCCACCCGCCACCAGGCCGAGGTGGGGACGGGCTACTTCGACCGCGTGTCGCGGGCCATCGGCGGCGACCCGCACACCCTTGCGCTTCCGGGCTCGACGGAAGCGGATCAGTTCGAAGCGGAGGCGGTGACCGCAACGCGGTCCTTCGCGTGAGCGGGGGTCCCCTCGTTCCGTTGCGTGATGACGACGACGTCCTCCCGGGGGGCGATGCGCAGGAACCGGCGGGCCGCCTCGGGCCAGGCCGCCAGGACCTCGTGGGCTCGCGGCGAGCCGGTGAGGTCGGCGTGGCGCTCGATGAGGGCCCTCAGCAGCCCGAGATCCTCGGGGTCCGGCCCGGCCACCTCGACCAGCTCGGCGTTCACCCGCCCGGCGAGCCCGTCCGCCGCATCCAGGACGAAGGCCCGGCCGCCGGTCATCCCGGCCCCCAGGTTCCATCCGACCGGTCCGAGCACCACGACGGTCCCGCCGGTCATGTACTCGCAGGCGTGGTCGCCCGCGCCCTCGACAACCGCCGTGGCCCCCGAGTTTCGGACCGCGAGCCGCTCGCCGACCCGTCCCGCGACGAACAGCTCGCCACCGGTCGCCCCGTACAGGACCACGTTGCCGGCCAGGTGCGGATCGCCCGCGTCGTCTCGCGGAGGGAGGATCGCGACGCGACCGCCGCCCATGCCCTTGCCGACGTAGTCGTTCGCCTCGCCGATCAGCCGGAACTCGGTTCCCGAGGCGAGGAACGCCCCGAAGGACTGGCCGGCCGATCCCCGAAACGTCGCGCGCACCGATCCGGGCGGCGCGGACTCACCGAACTCGCGTCCGATGGCCCCCCCGAGCCGGGCGCCGACGGTCCGGTCGGCGTTCCCGATCGGATAGGAAAGCTCCGCTCGCCCGCCCGCCCCCACCGACTCCCACGCATCGTGGTACAGCCGATCGCCGAGGGACGACCGAGGGCGCTGCAACGCGAGGTGGGCGGCGAAACGCCGTTCACCCTCCACGGGCAGCAGGAGCGGTGAGAGGTCGACCTCGCCGGCCCGGCCATCGACGGATCGGAGGCCAAACAGATCGGACCGGCCCACCGCCTCGTCCAGCGACCGTAGGCCCATCCCCGCGAGGAGCTCGCGGACCTCCTCCGCGACGGCCTCCAGGTAGGCCGCCACCATCTCCGGGGTCCCGGCGAACTTCGCGCGGAGATCGGGCCGTTGGGTGGCGATGCCCGCCGGACAGGTGTCCAGGTGGCATGTCCGCACCATGATGCAACCCTCAGCGAGCAGCGCTGCGGTCCCGAACGAGTACTCGTCGGCGCCGAGCAACGCAGCGACCAGGACGTCGCGTCCTGTCTTCAACCCGCCGTCGGCCCGAAGGCGCACCCTGCCGCGGAGCCCGCTCTCGACCAGGGCCCGCTGGGTCTCGGCCAGGCCGATCTCCCAGGGCAGGCCGGCGTTCTTGATCGAGCCGAGGGGCGAGGCACCCGTGCCGCCGTCGGCCCCGGCGACGTGCACGATCTCGGCCAGGCCCTTGGCTACCCCGGCCGCGACGGTCCCGACGCCGGTCTCCGCCACCAGCTTGACCGAGACCTCCGCCACGGGGTTCACCTGTTTGAGGTCGAACACGAGCTGGGCGAGGTCCTCGATCGAGTAGATGTCGTGATGAGGCGCCGGGCTGATCAGGGCTACCCCGGGCTGCGTGTGCCGCAGTCGCGCGATCTCGTCGGTGACCTTGTGGCCGGGGAGCTGCCCTCCCTCGCCGGGCTTCGAGCCCTGCGCGATCTTGATCTGGAGCTCGTCGGCGAAGGCACAGTACTCGGGGGTCACGCCGAACCTGCCCGACGCGACCTGCTTGATGCGCGAGTTCGCCTCCGTCCGGTACCTGGCAGGATCCTCGCCACCTTCGCCCGTGTTGGAGCGTCCGCCGATCCGGTTCATGGCGATGGCCAGGGTCTCGTGCGCTTCCCTCGAGATGGCGCCGTGGGAGATCGCACCGGTCGAGAACCTCCGTAGGATCGCGCTCGCCGGCTCGACCTCGCCCGTCGGGATCGGCGGTCCGGCGGGCAGGAGGGCGAGAAGATCGCGCGGCGCCGACGGGGGCCGGCCGTGGACCAGCTCGGAGAACCGCCGGTACAGGGCCGCTCGATCGCGGTCGCCTTCGCCGCCGGCCCCGCGAAGGGCGTGGGCCGCCCGAACATCGTTCGCCCGACCTTCGCCGTCTTCCCCGGCTGCGGTGGATCGCAATCGCTCGAGACCCGGGTCGACCACCCGATGGAGCGCCCGCACCACATCGGGGTTCGATGCATGGTGCTCCCCGCCCCGGTGGAACTTGACGAACCCGGGGTTCGGCAGCGGGGCGGGCTCCGGCCCGAACGCCTCCGCGTGTCGCTCCAGCTGGTCCATAGCCATCCGCTCGAAGCCGATCCCTCCGATCGGCGACGCCGTGCCGGGGAAGCATGTCTCAACGACCTCCGCTCCCAACCCGAGGAGGTCGAAGGCCTGCCCGCCGCGGTAGGAGTCCAGGCAGGAGACGCCCAGCTTGGCCAGGATCTTGAGTACGCCCTCCTCCATCGCACCGGCGAACCGCACCATGGCGGCCTGTGCTTCGTCGTGGCCGTTCGAGCCGCCGATTGACGCGGCGGTCTGCAGGGCCAGCCGAGGGTGGACGGCCTCGGCGCCCACGGCGATCAGGCACGCCAGGTGGTGGGAGTCATGCGCGTCGTCGGCCTGGACCACGATCGACGCCCCCGATCGCAGGCCCGCTCGGACGAGCGCCGCGTTCACGGAGCCGGCCGCGAGCAACGACGGGATGGGGCACCGGTTCGGGCCGGCGGCCTCCTCGGTGACCACCAGGATGTAGGCGCCGCGTTGCGCGGCCTCGACCGCTTCCTCCCGCAGGCGATGGAGAGCCGCTCGCATTCCGCCCGGTCCATGCGACGCCGGCCAGGTCGCGTCGAGCCGCTCGCCGTCCGGCGAGCCAAGCAACAGGAACGTGGGGTACTCGACCAGCCCGCCCGCCTCGGGGCGCTCCCACAGGATCGGATCCCGGGGCCCCAGCAGGACGCGGAGCGACATCACCGAGCGCTCCCGAAGGTGGTCCATCGCCGGGTTCGTGACCTGGGCGAACCGCTGCTTGAAGTGGTTGGCCAGCGGCCGGCGATGCTCGCTGAACGGCGCGATCGGGGCGTCGTCGCCCATGGAGAGCGTGGGCTCCTTGCCGCTGGTCGCGGCGGGACGGAGCACGAGCGACAGGTCCTCGCGCGTGTAGCCGTGGACGACCTGGCGGCGCAGGAGGTCGTGGGGAACGGAGGGATCCGGCCGGCCGGCCGAGCCGGCCACGCGATGGGCTCGGAGCCACTCAGCGTACGGACGGCGGCGGGCCACGCGAGCGACGGGATCGCGTTGCAGCCCTCCGCCCCGGGGGTCCAAGAACATCATCTCCCCCGGGCCGAGCTTTCCTCGCCGGACCGGGCCGTGACCCGACGAGTCGACGGCCCCTGCCTCCGACGCGCAGGCCACGAAGCCGTCCTCGCAGGCCGCGTAACGGAGGGGCCGGAGGCCGTTTCGATCGAGCGCTGCGCCGACCCCGAACCCGTCGGTGAACACGAGCGCGGCCGGCCCGTCCCACGGCTCGACCAGCGACTCGTGCCACCGGTAGAACGCCCGCACCTCCTCGCTTAGGTCCGGATCGGACTCCCAGGCCGCGGGAACCAGCATGGCCATGGCGTGGCGGATGTCTCGGCCTCCGTCCGGCCCTTCTCGCGAGAGGAGCTCCACGGACTCGTCAAGCATGGCCGAGTCCGAGCCGGCCTCGTCGACGACCGGCGAGAACAGCTCCTCGTCCGTGGCGTTCGGCAATCCCAACCGGCCCTCCCGCCCCCGCATCCGATGCACGTTGCCGGCGATCGTGTTGATCTCGCCGTTGTGGCAGAGCATCCGGAACGGCTGCGCCCGCTCCCACGTGGGGGCCGTGTTCGTCGAGTAACGCTGGTGGAAAATGGCGAACCAGGCTTCGAAGGCGGGATCGCGGAGGTCCGGGTAGAACGCCGCCAGCTGATCGGCCGCGACGAGGGCCTTGTAGGTGATCGTTCGGAACGACAGGGAGGCCACGTAGGCCGGCGCACCTCGCTCTGGGCCGCTGCGTTCGACCCTGCGGCGGGCCCGGAGCGCCAGGCGCTCGGACTCCCGCGCGGACGCTCCGATCGGTGGCTCCAGGATGGCCTGGAGGATCCGGGGCATCGTCGAGCGCCCCCGCGCGCCGAGCGCCGAGGGCTCGGCCGGGACCTCCCGCCACCCCACGACGCCGATGCCCTCGGCGGCGCACGCCTCGGCCACCACAGAGCGGGTGTCTTCGTCCTCGCCGCGCCCGAACACCATGGCCACGCCGAGCCGGCCGGCCTCCCGATCGGGGCCTCCCACCTCGCCGGCGAGGAACCTCGTGGGGATGGGGAGCAGCAGGCCCGCTCCGTCGCCCGTTCGAGCGTCGGCGTCCACCGCGCCACGGTGCCGCAGGCGGCACAGTCCCTCCAGGGCCCGCTCGACGATCTCTCGCGCCGGGCGCCCGGTACCGTCCGCAACGAACCCGATACCGCAGGCGTCGCGCTCCAAGCCGTCTCCCTCCTGGGGACCCGATTGGAGGGCGAAGCTAAGGATGGAACGTTTCGGGCGGATTTCGTGCCCATGAACTTCGGGTGACGCTGGGAAGGACGTGCCCGGGGCACCGCCGTAACGCAGTGTTTACGCTCCGGAAACCCAACGCGTCCCGATCCGGCGGTAGGGTCGCGCCCAACTTCGACGGTGCTCGGGGGGGCGAAGGTGTCGCTGCAAGCGCTCGAGGACGGCGTTGGCTGGGGCTCCCCGATGGGCGGAGCCGTCCGCGTGCAGGAGGCGGAGACCATCGCCAGGCGGGCGGAACAGGTCCTCGTCGTCGGCGACGACGAGGACCTACAGGCCCGGCTAGCCGCCGACCTCACGGTCCTCGGCTACCAACCTGTGCTGGCCGGCACCCGTGAACCACCTCCTCCGACCCTTCCGGTCGCCCTCGTGGCGGCGGCCACCGGCCCTAAGGAAACCATCCGGATGTCCGAGGAGCTCCGTTCGGCCGAGGGGTTTCGCCACCTGCCGCTGGTCTGGCTGGTCGACCCGATGGACCTGTGGGTCCTGGCGGGGCGGGAGCACCTGTGCGACGAGTTCGTTCGCCTGCCGTACGTGGCCGAGGAGCTGGCGGCCCGGCTTCGGCTGCTCAGCCTGAAGACCGGCCGGGACGGTCCCGACGTGATCCGTCGCGGGCCGCTCCGCCTGAACACCTCGACGCATCTCGTGATGATGGACGGGCGCAGCATGGACCTCACGTACATGGAGTACGAGCTCCTCAAGCTCCTCGCGTCCAGCCCGGGCCGCGTGTTCACACGGGAGGACATCCTGGCCCGCGTGTGGGGCTACGACTACTTCGGCGGCATGCGCACCGTCGACGTCCACATCCGCCGGCTACGCGCCAAGTTCGGGCCCGACCACGCGTCGCTGATCCAGACGATCCGAAGCGTCGGGTACCGGTTCGCCCAGGTCCGCGGCTGACTCCCGCCCACGTCGAAGCGCCCGAGCGGTAGTCTCGGATGGCGGAGGTGAGGCCATCATGCCGGACGGTCAGCGGTTGTCGGGTCGCAAGGTCGCGGTGTTCCTGGCGGAGGGGTTCGAGGACCTCGAGTTCTGGGTGACGGTCATGCGCCTTCGCGAGGAGGGCGCGGACGTCACGGTAGTAGGGATCGCAGCCGGCCAGACGGTCCGCGGGAAGCACGCCCTGGAGGCAACCAGCGACGTCGCGGCGAAGGACGTGTCCGCGGACGACTTCGACTCGGTGGTCGTCCCCGGCGGGTGGGCCCCCGACAAGCTACGCCGGCACGAGGAGGTCACCAGCCTGGTGGCCAAGGCGTACGGCCAGGGCAAGATCGTCGGGCTGATCTGCCACGCCGGTCTGGTCGGCATCTCCGCCGGCATCGTGGGCGGGCACCGGGCCACCGGGAGCCTCGGCATCAAGGACGACCTGGTGAACGCCGGCGCGACGTGGGTGGACGAGCCGGCCTTCAGAGACGGCACCATCGTGTGGGGCCGGGTGGTGGAGGACATCCCGGCGTTCTGCCGCGAGCTCGTCGCCGCCATCGAAGAACGGACTTCGTGAAGTACCTAAACGAGCCGCCGGCGTCGGCGGAGCTCGTCATCATCGGCGGCGGGGTGATCGGCGCCGCCACCGCCTTCTTCGCCGCCCGGGCCGGCCTGAAGCCGCTCCTGCTCGAGGCGCGGCCGGCGCTGTGCACGCTCACGACGCCGGTCGCCGCCGGGGCGTTCCGCCTCCAGTTCGACAACCTGGAGGAGTTGACACTCGTCCGGGAGTCGGTGGAGCTGTTCCTCAACTTCCAGGAGGTCACCGGCCAGGACGAGTACGACCTCCGGGTCAGCCAGCAGGGCTATCTCTGGCTCACGACCGACGAGCGCAACGCCCAACACCAGCGCGAGCTGGTCACGCAGCTCCACGAGTGGGGACAGGCCGACGTGGAGCTGCTGTCCGGCGACGAGGTTCGCGATCGGTTCTCCTTCGTGGGCCCCGACGTGCTGCAGGCCCGGTGGCGAGGGAGCGACGGGTTCCTCGACACGAAGGAGCTGACCTTCGGGCTGGCCCACGCGTCGGGCGCGGACGTCGTCCTGGAGTGCGGAGCGACCGGGTTCGTGACCTCGGGGGACGGCTCACTGCGGTCGAGTCGACGAAAGGGACCGTCGAGACCGACGCCGCCGTCATCGCGGCCGGACCGCTCTCGGGGACGGTCGCCCAAGCCGCTTCAGTGCCGCTGCCGCTCGTGACCGTTCGAAGGCAGAAGCTGATCCTGCCCGACGTGCCCGAGGTGCCGCCCGGTGCCCCGATGACGATCGACGAGGACACCGGGGTCCACTGGCGGCCCGCGCTGGCCGGGGCGTGGCTCCTGTTCACCGATCCCACCACTCCGGCAAGCCCGCCCATGGACTCCGTGCCGACCGACCCGGCGTTCGCGTTCCAGCTCCTCGACCCCTCCAGCCCGGTCTCCGTGGCGAGGGTGGTGCCGTTCTGGCGCGACGTGTGGGACCGGGGGTCCGTCCACTGGCTGCTCCAGGCGGGGCAGTACGCGGTGACGCCCGATCACCGGCCGCTGATCGGCTCCACCGAGATCGAGGGGTTGTGGGTGAACACGGGCTACAGCGGGCACGGCATCATGCTGGGCCCGGCGGGGAGCCGGCACCTCGTGGACCTCATCGCCGGCAAGGCCGAGTCGAACCCGTTCGCGTTGGATCGAAGCTTCGAGGAGCGCGAGCCACCCAGGCTGTAGGGTTCCGCCCATGCTGCGGGGAGCCATCGCCGCGTCGGTGACGCCGCTCGCGAACGGCGGCGCATCGCTCGATGAGGACGCGTTCGGCCCCCTCGTGGAGTTCCTGGCCACCGGCGGGGTCGACGGGATCCTGGCCTGCGGCACCACCGGCGAGGGGATCCTGCTGTCGCGCGAGGAACGGAAGCGCGCGACAGAGCTGTTCCTCGCAGCGCGCCCACCCGGCTTCGCCGTGGCGGCGCACTGCGGGGCGCAGACCACCGCCGACACGGTCGCGCTTTCGAGCCACGCGGCCGCGGCCGGAGCCGACGCGGTGGCGGTCATCGCACCGCCGTACTTCGAGCTGGACGAACGGAGCCTGGTCGAGCACTTCCGCGCGGCCGCGGACACGTGCGCGCCGCTGCCGTTCTACGTCTACGAGTTCGCGGCGCGCAGCGGATACGCCATCCCGGTCACGGTGATCGAGCGCCTCCGTGAGGTGGCGCCGAACCTGGCCGGACTGAAGGTGTCCGACGCGCCGTTCGGGCGCGTGGAGCCGTACCTGCTGGAGGGCCTCGACGTGTTCATCGGGTCCGAGCCGCTCGTCCTTCAGGGGCTGGAGCGCGGCGCGGCGGGTGCCGTCTCCGGCCTGGCCGCGGCCTTCCCGGAGCTGATCGCGGCGCTCGTCCACGAGCGGAGCCCGGAGGCTCACCGTGTGGCGGTCCAGATCCGAGACGTCCTGGACCGGATCCCGTTCCACGCGGCGCTCAAGGCCATCCTGGCCGAGCGCGGCGTGCCGGTGCGGGCGGACGTCAGGGCTCCGCTCCGCCCGCTCACCCGAGAGGAGCGAAGCGAGGTCCTCCGCCTGCTCGCTGCGGCGCCGCTCAGCCGCTAGATCGCCGCGCCAGGATCCCTCGCAGGGCCAGCAGCCCCCCGACGACGAAGATCGCCGTCGCCAGGTAGATCAGGCCGAGGTGCCCGAGCGTGTCGAAGTGGTTCGGGTAGTGCGCTGGAAGCGCCACCGCCAGGCCCAGTACCGGAGAGGCCACCGCGCCGACCCAGGCCCAGAGCTCACCGCGCCGAACGCCGAACGCCACCAAGAACAGCACGGCCAGCCCCGTCGCGGCGATGAACCCGGACACCGCGATGTGCAGATGGCTGATGTACTCGAACAGCGAAGGGCTGAACTCCTGGATCTGGGTCTTCCCCACGTTCACCTCGTTCGGCCCGATCCCGAGCTCCAGGAAGCTGCTCGTGAAGTTGCGGATGAAGAAGATCACCGCATAGCCGATGAACCCCACCGCCGCCAGCCCCATCAGCCAGCTTCCGACACGAAGCGACCCGTCCGCCGTCGCATGCCGGGCCCGTCCCATCTCCACAGTCGCCACGGTCTTCTCTCCTCTCCTGATCGGCCGACCTCGCTAGTGGCTCCCTACGAGCAATCCGAACAGCTCGTTGAAATCGGCTTTCGCGGTCTCGATGAAGACACCCTTCGTGCCATCCTCACCGACCGCCACCGTGTACTGCCCGCCGCTGTACGCCCACCCTGCTGCGGGGTCCACGGCATGCTGCTGATCCCCTCGAACGCCCCGCCGAGCGTGTCGAAGAGCATCGACACCGTCGCGCAGAACTGCGCGGCCTGCGCGGCGAGCTGTGGGGACATGTCCATGTTCGCCCGATAGTCGACCAGGGTCCCGTCTCGCTTGAACTCGCCCGCCGCGACGACGCCGTCGACCTTCACCAGATCCTCCAAGGTCGCCATCTCCCTACCCCTTTCCCCTTATGTTCAAGTACTCGCTCGAATACTAGACCGTTTGTCAAGACGGCTCAACCCGGTTCGTAGGGGGTGGGCTCGTTCTGTGGCTACCCCTCGCGCACGATGGGCCTGGCCTCGGCTTCCCACTCGGGCAGGCCCTCTTCCAGGCGCCGGGCCCGATACCCTCGCTTGGTGAGGATCTCCACCGCCGCGTGGGAGAAAGCGCAGTACGGACCTCGGCAGTAGGCCACGATCTCCTTGTCTCTCGGGAGATCCTTGAGGCGCCGGCGCAGCTCGGCGAGGGGGACGGAAACGGCGCCGGGGAGATGGCCGGCGGCGAACTCCTCGGGAGGCCGGACGTCGAGCACCACGATGTCGTTGCCGCGCTTCAGCCGGCGGGCCAGCTCCTCGCGCGTGACGGGCTCGAGGGAATCCCGGTTGCCGAGGTACGCCCCAGCCAGCCGCTCCACCTGGGCCAGCCTGTCGGCTGCCAGGGTTCGAAGGGTGCGGAGGAACTCGAACACGTCCTTCGACGCCAACCGGTAGCGGATGGACGTCCCGGCTCGCCGCGTCGAAACGAGGCCGGCCTGGCGGAGGATCTGAAGGTGCTGACTGGTATTGGCGACGGTCAGTCCAAGGTGGCCGGCCAGGACCTCCACGCTTCGTTCGCCGTTCGCCAGGATGTCCAGGATCTCCACGCGGCGCCCGCTCGAGACGGCCTTGCCGATCCTGCCGAACTCGTCGAACAGGGCATGCTTGGCCTCCCGATCGATCTTCACGTTCGCCATTATTCAAGTCATCACTTGAATGTCAAACCAAGCTTCGGCAGCTCTTGCAGGCGCCGCCCTCCCTCGACACGTCCCCGCGTGCCCGGCTACCTTGCACCCGCAAGTCCGACCGAGGGGATAAGGATTTGATCCGCACGCGCTGCGCAGGGCAGGTGACCACCATGATCCCGGACCGCTCGCCGCCGCAGGCCTCGGCGGCAGCGGAGGTCTCTCCCGGGCGATAATCGCCGCGGGACGCTCGCCGAGAGGGGGATCGACATGGCCGATCCGAACTGGGAGCGGTACGGAGCGGGGACCGGCCTTGGGGCGGCCGTGCTCCTGGCGGTCCAACAATTCTTCGCGCCGCTGTACCCGAGCTTCGAGGACTCTCCCTTCGTCGTTGCCCGGTACTACCGCGAGAACGCTTCCGCCATCCGCGTGCAGATCCTGTTCATTGGGCTGGCCGGGGTGCTGTTCCTGTGGTTCCTGGGGAGCCTGCGGGCCCACCTTCGCCGGTCCGAGGGTGACACCGGCCGGATCTCGGCGGTGGCCTTCGGCTCGGGGATCGCCGCCGTGGGGCCCATCGCCGTGGGGGTGCTGGCTACGGCCACCGCGGCGCACATCGCCGGCCGCATCGTGGGGTTCTCCGCGACGATGGCTCTCGCACAGGGGGAGCTGCCGGCCTTGGCAGCCGTCGGTCCCCTCCACGACATGCGACTGCTTTCCTACGCCCTCACGTGGTTCGCCGTGGCGCCGCTCCTGGCGGCGGCGGCGGTCGTGTCGGCCCGCCATGGAACGTTCCCTCGGTGGCACATGAACGCGAGCTACGCGCTGTTCCTTCTTTCCCTGGGCACCGGCCTGTCCATCCTCATCGACACCGGGCTGTTCGCGCCGGGCGGCGTCTACGACCTCGTGCTGTTCGGCCTGTTCGTCGTATGGCTCGGGGTTACCAGCTGGCTGATCATGCAGGCGTACACGCCGGTGACCCAACCGGGCACGACGCAGGAGCTTCCGGAGACGCCACCGGCGGCCTGATCGACGGGAGCCGACTAGGTGGACAGCCGGGCCGCGGCCTCCTGCTTCGCGCGCTCCTCCTCCTGGAGGACCCGGCGAAGGACCTTGCCGATCAGGGTCTCGGGAAGCGAGTCGCGGAACTCGATCTGCTTGGGGACCCGGTAGCCGGTCAGGCCCTGCGACGGATCGCGGGCCCACTGGATGATCTCCTCCGCAGTGGCCTGCTCGCCGGGACGAAGGACCACGAAGGCCTTGACGGCTTCACCCGTCTCCGGGTCGGGGACGCCGACCACGCTGACCTTGAGGATCTTGGGGTGGCGGTACAGCACGTCCTCGACCTCGGTGGGGTACACGTTGAACCCGGAGACGATGATCATCTCCTTGATCCGGTCCACGACTTTGAAGTACCCGTCCGGATCCATGATCGCGACGTCGCCGGTGTGCAGCCACCCGTTTCGGATGGTGAGCGCGGTCTCCTCCGGCCGGTTCCAGTAGCCCAGCATGACCTGGGGCCCGCGGACGCAGAGCTCGCCGCGCTCCCCCGGTTCGACCTCGCGATCGGGGTCGCCAAGGTCCACGATCTTGCAGTCGGTGTCGGGGACGGGGAGCCCGATCGTTCCCGGACGGGCTCCGCCGACGACCGGGTTGGCATGGGTCACCGGCGATGCCTCCGTCAGGCCGTAGCCCTCGACCAGGTTCGCGCCTCCGGTGACCTCGTGGAACTTCTCCGCCACGGCCTGCGGGAGCGGCGCCGCGCCGGACACGCAGGCCTTGATCGACCGGAGGTCGTACTTCCGGGTCTCCGGCGCCTCGTTCAGCTGCATGTACAGCCGGGGCACGCCGGGGAACAGCGAGGGCTTCTCCTTGGCCAGCTGCTTCAGCACCATGTGAAGCTCGAACCGGGGGACCAGCACGAGCTTCGCCGCATTCAGGACGCCGAGGTTGAGCTCCGTCGTCATCCCGTAGGAGTGGAAGAACGGAAGGACGCACATGACCGCGTCCTCGCCCTGGACGATGGTGGGGAACCACGCGGTGGCCTGCGTCGCGTTCGCCACCAGGTTGAAGTGCGAGAGCATCGCCCCCTTGGACAATCCCGTGGTCCCGCCCGTGTAGATGAAGCCGGCGGGGTCGAGCTTGGGATCCACCGTGGCCACCGGCGGGATCGGCCCGGCCTGCTTCACCAGCGCGCTCCACCACTTCACCGTCGCGTCCTTCGGCACCGGGGGCCAGGGCTTTCCCTCGTGCCCGGCCTCCCGCCGGAACTTGAGCGGCGCGAGCTGCTTCAGCGGGAACTTCATGTAGTCGGTGATCTTGGTGGCGATCACGTCGCGGATGCCGGTCGCGGCGAAGACCGGTGCGAAGTTCGGGTACAGCTGGTCCAGGACCACGACGACCTGGATGCCCGGCGTCCTTCAGCTGGTGCTCCATCTCCCGCTGGGTGTAGAGCGGGTTGTTGCCCACGACGACTGCGCCGATCCGGGCGATCGCGTAGTAAGCGATCACGTACTGCGGGGAGTTCGGCAGGATCAGGCCGACCCGGTCCCCTCTCTCACGCCGAGCGACGCGAGCACGGCCGAGAACCGCTCCACCTCGTCCAGGAGGAATCGGTAGGACATGTGCCGGCCGAACCACGCCATCGACGGTCGGTCGGGGAACCTCCCGGCCGAGCCCTCGAGCATGGAGAACACCGAGGCCTCCGGATACGGCTCGAGCGTGCGGGGAACGGCGGCCGGGTAGCTCTTGAACCACGGGCGATGGTCGGTCACCGCCGCATCATTCCAGAACGGACCGGCCCGGCTCAACGCGCCAGGCCAGGTGGGCCTTCGTCCGATACGCTCGCCGCCGTGGCCGGCTGGGTGGACGAGGTGCAGGAGGCGGCGAAGCGAGCGCTGCCGCCGGTCGAGGGCGAGATCAGGGTGCCCGGCTTCCACGAGCCGGTCGAGGTGATCCGGGATCGGTGGGGCGTTCCCCACATCTACGCCGAGAACCTCGACGACCTCTTCTTGGCGCAGGGGTTCGTGGTGGCCTCGGAGCGGCTGTTCCAGCTCGACGCGGCGCTCCGCCTGGCGAACGGGCGCCTGGCCACGATGTTCGGCGAGCTCGTGGTGTCCTTGGACCGGTTCGCCCGGACCGTGGGCTGGAACCGGGCCGGCGCGAGGATCGCCTCCGACCACGACGACCCGTCACGGCAGATCACGTCGGCCTACCGGGCAGGCGTGCGCGCTTGGCTCGACGCGATGCCGGCCAAGCCGGCCGAGTACGTAGTGCTGGACCTCGAGCCCGACCTACCGAACGAAGAGGCCTACTGGACCTCGGCGGCGGTTCTGATGGCATGGGGCCTCTCCGGCAACTGGGACAACGAGCTGCTTCGTGCTGAGATCGCCGAGCGTCTCGGATGGGACGCGATGCTCGACCTGTTCCCGGATGTTCCTTCCGAGGCGCCATCCGTGATCGCCGGCACTCGACCGTACCCGTCGGCCCTGGAACTGTTGAGGACCTCACCTCGTAAGCCGGCCGGCCAGGGCTCCAACAACTGGGTCGTGGCCGGCTCGCGCACGGCCACGGGCAAGCCGCTCCTGGCCAACGACCCGCACCTGGCCACCCAGATGCCCTCGATCTGGTTCGAGGTGCACCTGTCCGCGCCCGGGTACGAGGCCTCCGGCGTGGCCCTGCCGTTCTCGCCGGGCGTCCTGATCGGGCGCACCGCCCACCACGCCTGGGGGTTCACCAACGTTGGCGGGGACACCCAGGACCTCTACGTCGAGCGGCTCTCCGAGGACGGCAGCGCGGCCCTGTACGAGGGCGAGTGGGAGCCGCTCACGATCCATCGCGAGGAGATCCTGGTCCGCGGCCGCGACGAGCCGGAGGTGTTGGAGGTTCGGGAGACCCGCCACGGCCCCATCCTGGACTCGTACCTGGTCGGGAGGACGAATCCGGTGGTCGTCGAGGGAGGGGTCCACCAGATGTACTCGCTCCGGTGGACCGGCTACGAGCACGCCGTCATGCCCTCCTCCGTGCTCCGGATGGCCGGTGCGGGGAGCTTCGAGGAGTTCCGCGAGGCCGTGCGGACGTGGGAGTGCCCCGGCCAGAACGTCGTCTACGGGGACGTGGAAGGAACGATCGGCTACCAGTGCACCGGCCTGTACCCCGTGCGGCGCAACGGCGACGGCACGGTCCCCGTTCCCGGCTGGACCGATGAGTACGAGTGGGAGGGGTTCGTCCCGTTCGAGGAGCTCCCGTGGAACGTCGATCCCGACGAGGGCTTCCTGGCCACGGCCAATAACAAGGTGCACGGCGACTCCTACCCGCACTTGATCGGCCGGGACTTCCTGCCGCCGTTCCGGGCGAGGCGCATCGTCGAGCTCCTGACCGCGACGGAGCGACACACCCGCGACACGTTCTCGGCGATCCAGCTCGACACGGTCTCGATCCCGGCTCGGAACATCGCCCGGCACCTCGTCGAGGTCGAGCCGGCGAACGACCGGCAGAAGGAGGCCCTCTCCCACCTCCAGGACTGGGACGGCGACCTGGCCGCCGGATCGGTGGCCGGGTGCGTCTACCAGGTGTGGTCGAAGCACGTCGCCCGGCAGGTGCTCCTGCCTCGCCTGGGACCGGAGCTGTACACCCACTACTACGGACGGCGCGACGGGTCCAACGGCTTCCAGTTCCAGGTGCTCCCCATCCTGCTGGCCAACCCGACGGCCCGGTGGTTCGGGGCGCACGGGCGCGAGGCTCGCGACGATGTCCTTCGCCGCGCGCTGGACGACGCGATCGAGGAGCTCGCCGGCCGGCTTGGCGACGACATGGACGCCTGGCGGTGGGGGGCGGTGCACCGGGTCGTGTTCGCCGGGCCGCTCGCCCTGATCCCCGACCTCGCGGAGCTCTTCACCGGTGGGGTCGTCGAGGCCGGCGGGGACGAGCAGACCATCTGCCAGGGCGGGTTCGAGCCCGACCACTCCTACGACGTCGCGGTGCTGCCCTCCTGGCGTCAGATCGTGGATCTCTCCGACCCGGACGCCGCGGTAGGGGTCCACACGACCGGACAGTCGGGCCACCCGGCGTCGGGACACTGGAACGACCTCCTCCCGCTTTGGGCGAAGGGCGAGCACCACCCGCTGGTGTTCACCAGGCCCGCCGTAGCGGACCATGCCGAGGCCACTCTCACCCTGGCGCCGCGGTAACCTAGCCGAACGATGCCGGAGTCACGAGGACGACAGAAGCAGCGGCGCCGGCCGTACGTGCCCGCGCCCCAGAAGAAGAAGCGCAAGCCCAGCCCCCGGTGGTTCGGCGTGTTGATCCTGGGCCTGATGGGCGTGGGCGTGGCCATGATCGTCCTGAACTACATGGGGTTGCTGCCGGGCACGCAGTTCGGGGCCCGGAACCTGTACCTGTGGCTCGGCCTGGGCCTGATCGCCCTGGGGTTCGCCGGTGCCACCCAGTGGCGCTGACGCGGGACGCCCGGGTCGAATCACAGCCATGTGATCTTCCACAGCGTCGTCCACAGGTGGGGGAAATGACAGGCCTGTGATCCCCTCGGCTTCGCGATTGAGGATCGGGTGGGGAAAACCGCTTCTCTCGTGTGGATAACCTCAGCCGGGGGTCAGGTCGCCGGCGGCGGGGCGCCGAACGACCTCCATCGGCTCCCCACAGTGCCTGGGGATCTGGAGCTCCCCCAGCCTGGTCACGCGGAACTCCGTACCGCACTCCCGGCACACCAGGAAGACCTCCAGCTCCTCGACGTCCTCGACGTCGGGGCTCTTCCTGGGGCCCGGACCGGAGGCGGCCCGGAGCGCGACGAGCCCCACCCAGGCGATGGCCACCCCCATCAGGACCGCCGTGAGCACGACCCACCAGCTCACGCGACGCGCTCCACGACCGTGGCGTTCGCCATCCCACCGCCCTCGCACATGACCTGGAGCCCGTACCGGCCATCGCGCCGCTCGAGCTCGGCGACCAGGTCGGCCATCAGCCGGGCGCCGCTCGCCCCCACCGGGTGGCCCATAGCGATGGCGCCGCCGTTCGGGTTCACGTGCTCGTCGAACCAGGCGGGCGGGATGTCGAGCTCCCGCTTCCACGCCAGCACGACCGACGCGAAGGCCTCGTTGATCTCCACCACGTCAACGTCCTCGAGCGTCAGGCCGGCCCGGTCGAGCACCATGCGGGTGGCGGGGATGGGGCCGGTCAGCATGAGCACCGGGTCGTCGCCGACCACGGCGAAGGACACCAGCCGGGCGCGTGGCCGAAGCCCGAGCTCCTGGGCCTTCTCGCCCGGAGGCCACCAGCACCGCGGCGGCGCCGTCGGAGATCTGCGAGGAGTTCCCTGCCGTGACGGTCCAACCAAGCCGGCCGGGGAACATCTCCTCGAAGTCCGGGGATCGGAACGCCGGTTCCAGGGTCCGCATCCGATCCCGGTCGGGCTCCATCCGGACGCCCTCGTCCCGGTCCAGCAGCTCCCCATCGCCGTCGGGCTTCACCAGCACGAGGTGCTCTCGGAACCATCCCTCGCGGGTGGCTCGGGCGGCGCGCTCGTGCGAGCGATAGCCGAGGTCGTCCTGCTCCTCGCGGGAGATGTGCCATCTCGAGGCGATCAGCTCGGCGGAGATGCCCTGGGGGACGAGCTTGCCCTCGTACCGAAGGGACAGCGACGGCGGGAACGGGTTGCCGCCCGCGACCGAGGAGCCGAGCGGCACGCGGGTCATGTGCTCCAGGCCCGAGGCCACGACGAGGTCGTAGGCTCCGGCCACGACCCCTTGCGCGGCGAAGTGGATGGCCTGCTGCGAGGACCCACACTGCCGGTCGACGGTGGTGGCGGGAACGCCCTCCGGCAGCCCGGCCGCGAGCCAGGCGTTGCGAGCTACGTTGAGCGATTGATCGCCGACCTGCGAGACGCACCCGGCGATGTGGTCGTCCACGAGCGCAGGATCGATGCCAGTCCGGTCCACCAGGTCTCGAAGGACCGCCGAGAGGAGGTCCACGGGATGGACACCCGCATGGGCGCCGCCTCGCCTGCCCACGGGCGTCCGGATGGCCTCGACGATGACTGCCTCGCGCACGGTGCCTCCTCAGGCCGCGCCCTTCGAGTCTACGCACGGCGGGTCGATCCCAACCGCCGGCCTCCGTGCCACAATCGGTCGGGATCCGACGACAGGAGGCGGTGTGGGCGCGTACGATGCGGTGCAAGGGTTCTTCGAGGCCGCCGCAGACAGGCTGGGGCTCGATGCCTCGATGCGAGCCCTGCTCGATACCCATCGCCGGTCAACGACCGTGCAGGTACGCGTTCCGATGGACGACGGCGCGCTGGCCACGTTCGAGGGGTACCGGATCCAGCACAACAACGCGCGGGGCCCGTACAAGGGTGGCCTTCGCTACCACCAGACCGTGGCCCTGGACGAGATCAAGTGCTTCTCGGCCCTCATGACGTGGAAGTGCGCGCTCCTCGACATCCCGTTCGGCGGCGGCAAGGGGGGCGTGGCCGTCGACCCCAAGAAGCTGTCGGGGGAGAGCTCGAGCGGCTCTCGCGCTCGTTCATCCGAGAGATCGCCCCCGTGATCGGTCCGTACACCGACATCCCCGCTCCGGACGTGAACACCGGGGCCCGCGAGATGGGGTGGATGTACGACGAGTACAGCCGGATGTACGGGGACACGCCGGCGATCTTGACCGGCAAGCCCATCGCCCTCGGCGGCTCGCTGGGGCGCGAGCAGGCCACCGGCCGCGGTGGGTTCCTGTGCCTGGACCGCATCGCCCACCACCGCGGGTGGACCCGGGAGAAGATCCGCGTCGCCGTAGAGGGCTACGGCAACGCGGCGTCCTGGTTCTCGATCTTCGCGAACGCCGCCGGCTACCGGATCGTCGCCGTATCCGACAGCAAGGGCGCCATCCACAATCCCGAAGGACTCGATCCCAAGGCCGTCCTGGAGCACAAGAAGGCCACGTCGAGCGTGATCGACTTCAAGCAGGCCGACACGATCACCGGCGAGGACCTGTTCGCGCTCGACTGCGAGGTCCTGGTGCCGGCGGCCATGGAGGAGCACATCCGCGACGACAACGCCGACGCGGTCCAGGCGAACCTGATCCTGGAGGTCGCCAACTATCCGACCACGCCGAAAGCGGACGAGATCCTCAAGGCGAAGGGCGTGACGGTGATCCCCGACATCCTGGCCAGCGCCGGAGGCGTCGTGGTCTCCTACATCGAGTGGGTCCAGAACCTGGAGCGAGAGCGGTGGAGCGAGGACCAGGTGAACGGGCGTCTGGCCGAGCTGATGTACGCGGCCACCGACGCCGTGCTCGGACGGGCCCACGAGAAGGGCGTCACCCATCGCGAGGGGGGATACGAGATCGCGGTCGACCGGGTGGCGGAGGCCGAGCGGCTGCGCGGCCACTGGTAGGCCGGCGAGGCCGGGCCGCCACCTAGGGCTTGAGGTGGCGGAGCAGGAACTCGAGCTTCGCGCCGACTTGCCGGACCTCCTCGTCCACGACGTAGGACACGTGGCCGGCGTCGAACCGGTAGACCTCCACGTCGCCTCCGGGTGAGCGAACCGCATCGACCCAGTGCATGGCTTGCTCCGGCGGGCACCGCGTGTCGTGCTCGCCGATCATCACGGCACACACGCCCGGACACCGACGTACCATGCGAGCCGTGGCAACCCGGACCGGCCATCACCCGCACCGGCACAGGCTCCGGGGGTTCGGGTACTTCAGCCGGCTGGGGCCCGGGCTGGTGACGGGTGCCTCCGACGACGATCCATCCGGCATCGGCACCTATTCCCAGGCCGGGGCGGCCTTCGGCTTCGGATTGCTGTGGACGGCCTGGATCACGCTCCCGCTCGCCGCCGCCGTCCAAGAGGTGGCCGGCCGCCTGGGACTGGTGTCGGGACATGGGCTCGCGGCCCTCATCAAGATGCGGTTCCCGCGGTGGGTGCTGTTCGGGGCCGTCGCGCTGGTCGCCGTGGCCAACGGCTTCAACATCGGCGCGGACCTGGGGTCCATGGCGGCGTCTGTCCGGCTGCTGGTCCCGGTCCCCCAGGCCCTCCTGCTGGTCGCGATGGCCGGCCTGATGGTCGGGCTGGAGATCTTCATCCCCTACGAGCGATACGCGAAGGTGCTCCGCTGGCTCACGCTCTCGCTGGTGTCGTACATCGCGGTGCTCTTCGTGATCGACGTGAACTGGGGAAGCGTCCTTCGCCAGACCTTCATCCCGAGGATCTCCTGGAACCGCTCCGAGATCGCCATGCTCATCGCCATCCTCGGCACGACCATCTCTCCCTATCTGTTCTTCTGGCAAGCGAGCGAGGAGGTCGAGGAGAAGCAGCTCGAGAAGAAGCACGCGGTCGATCGCGAGCACCTCTCGCTGATGCGGGCCGACGTGCTGGCCGGGATGGCCTCGGCCGTGCTCGTGATGTTCGCCATCATGGTGGCCTCCGCCGCGACCCTGGGGAAGCACGGCGTGACCACGGTTCAGACCGCCCAGCAGGCGGCGGAAGCCCTCAGGCCCATCGCCGGAAGGCTGGCCAGCCTGCTGTTCACGTTGGGGATCGTGGGGACCGGCGCGTTGGCCGTCCCCGTCCTGGCCGGTTCCTCGGCCTACGCCCTATCCGAGGCCTTCGGGTGGGATGAGGGCCTGGGCAAGAAGTTCCGCGGGGCCCGCAAGTTCTACCTGGTGATCGGCGGGGCCATGCTCGTCGGCCTGGCCCTCAACTTCGTCGGCATCGACCCCATCCGGGCCCTGTACTTCGCCGCCATCCTGAACGGCGTCGCCGCTCCCCCGCTGATCCTGCTGATGTTGATCCTGTCGAACCACCAGCCGACGTGCGGCCGGTGGACCGCCAGGCGATGGTCCAACGCGCTGGTCGGCGTGGCGTTGGTGCTGATGACCGCCCTTCCCCTCGCCTACCTGGTCTCCTAGGCGACCAGGGTGACCGGGATGTCCACCACGTTGATGGGCTTGCCGTCCTTCGCGCTCGACTCGTACACGCGGATCGTGCCGGGCTGTGTGGTGTCGACGGTGAACGGGACGGCCTTGTTGAAGGTTCCTCGGCACCCCGTTCCGCAGGTCGCGGTGGTGAAGGTCCGGACGATCTCGTTTCCGGCCGCGTCCAGGATGCTGATGCTGACCGTGGCCTCGAACACGTCGGCGTTCCCCCGGATCCTGACGGGGCTCGAGACCTGGTCGCCGGGCCGAGGGCTCGTCACCACGATGGCGGGTTCCGGCGTCGGTGACCCGGAGGTCGTGGGCGAGGGCGAGGCGGTCGCCGTGGGACTCGGCGCCGGTCTCGGGATCCGGACGAGCATGCCACCAGGGCCGCGGCGAGGAGGAGCGGCGCGACGAGCAAGGAACGGAGCCTCATGTGCTCGTTCGGGACGCCGGGTTGACCTGGAAAGGTTCCAGCCGGTATCAGTGACGGGCCATCTGACGCCTGGAGGCTCGGTGACCGATCGCACGACCATCGTGTTCTTTCCCCGAGGGGGCCTTCGGGCCGACCAACAACTGCGTCGGGATCGGCGACGTCCTGACGGCCCGGGGCCACCGGGTCGTGTTCGTCGTCGAGGAGTCCTTCGCCGGGACGCTGGAGGCCAAGGGGTTCGAGGAGGGCCTCATGCGGCTGCAGCCGCCGCCCGAGGTCGAGGAGGTGCCCGGGCAGTTCTGGAAGGACTTCATCCGCGACACCGCGCCGGTGTTCCGCAAGCCGACCATCGAGCAGCTCGAGACGTTCCTCGAAGCCGACCTGGCAGGCGCTGATCGACGGCGCGAGGTACGTCAACGAGCGCCTGGCCGAGATCTTCGACGAGCTTCGGCCCGACGCGATCGTCGAGGACAACGTCGTGGCGTTCCCCGCCATCCCCGCGTCCGGGCGGCCCTGGGTGCGCATCGCGTCGTGCAACCCGCTCGAGTTGAAGGACCCCGGCGTTCCGCCCGTGTTCTCCGGCTATCCGGCGGAGGACCCGAGCGCGTGGGACGCGTTCTGGGCCGAATACGACCGGGTCCTGGGGCCGCAGGTGGCCGAGTTCGACGCCTGGCTCCAGGACCACGGCGCGCCCGGCCTCCCCGGCCCTCGCGACTATCTGTGGGAGTCGCCCTACCTCAACCTGTACGTCTACCCGCAGGAGGCCGACTACCGAAGGAGGCGGCCACTCCCGCCAACCGCCCATCGCCTCGAGGCCTCGGTGCGGGCGAGCGACGAGACGTACCAGGAACACGACCGGCTCGGCCGCCGCGGCGGGCTGGTCTACCTGTCGCTCGGATCGCTCGGCTCGGCCGACGTCGAGCTGATGCGGCGGCTCGTGGACGTCTTGGCCAAGACCCCCCACCGGTTCATCGTCAGCAAGGGGCCGCAGCACGAGCTGATCACGCTGGCGGACAACATGGTCGGGGCCGAGTTCCTGCCGCAGCCGGCCATCCTTCCCCAGGTCGACCTGGTCATCACCCACGGCGGGAACAACACCGTCACCGAGTCCTGGTACTTCGGCAAGCCGATGATCGTCCTTCCGCTGTTCTGGGACCAATACGACAACGCGCAGCGGGTGGACGAGCTCGGGCTTGGCGTTCGCCTGTCGACCTACGAGTTCGAGGACGAGGCGCTCACCGGCGCCATCGACCGGCTGCTCGCGAACGAGTGGTTGACCTCGGAGCTGTCCCGCATCTCGGCCAGGCTCCGGAGCACCCCGGGAACGGTGAGGGCTGCGGATCTGATCGAGGGTCTGGCGCGGACGGGGGAGCCGGTCACCGAGGTCTAGGACAGGCCCTCAGCCGTTCTTGCCCTTCCCGTCGAAATGGCCCTTGGCCTTGCCGTTGTTGTCCTTGTCGCCGGTGCCGGTCGAGCCGGAGCCGCCGGAGCCGCTTCCGCCCGATCCGGTGCCGCCCGATCCGGTGCCGCCCGACCCCGCGGACCCCCCCGAACCGGCCGACCCGCCTCCCCCCGACCCTGAGGTCCCACCAGGCCCTCCCGGCCCCCCGGCGTGGGAAGCTTCGCCGCCACCCTTCACGGCGCTCCCCGACCGGTGGAGCAGGGCGTTCACCAGTTCGGGGGCCTGCGGGTTCTCCTTGCACTTCGCCAGGACCCGGGCGATGGCGTGGGAGAGGCCGTGGTCCCCATTTTGTGCCAGGGCCGTGATGGCCTCGGCGCATTCATGAGGCTCACCGGCGCCACCCGAGCCCGCCGCCCCGCCTTCATCGCCCGATGCCACAGGGCCGGCCACCACCGGCGGGCTGGCCGAGGGAACAACACCGTTCGGCCCGGAGGGGCTGGCCACCGCCAGGCTGGCTCCGATGAGCACGCCGAGGACGAGCATGGCTGGAAGGGCTCCACGGTTGGCGTGCTTGAACATCTGTATTGGTTGTCGGCTGGGAGCCCTGTATTTCTGGAGTGGCGGTCTAGACAGAAATGGCTAGCCGGCCCGGCCGGACGCCCCCCGGATGGCCCTCCACACCCGCTCGGGCGAACAGGGCATGTCGATGTGGCGCACCCCGAGAGGCGACAGGGCGTCCACCACAGCGTTCTGGACGGCGGGGGTCGAGCCGACGGTGGCCGCCTCGCCGATGCCCTTGGCCCCCAGCGGGTTCAGCGGGGTGGGGGTCTCGGTATGAGAGGAGACGAACCCGGGAAGCTCGGCCGCGCCCGGCATCAGGTAGGAGGTGAGGTTGGATGTGAGCGGCGTCCCGAGCTCGTCGAACTCGACGGACTCGTACAGGGCCTGGGCGATCCCCTGGGCCAGGCCGCCGTGCACCTGCCCCTCCACGAGCAGGGGATTCAGGATGCGGCCGCAGTCGTCGACCGCCACGTGACGCACGGGACGAACCTCTCCCGTCTCCATGTCCACCTCGACCACGGCCACATGGGCCCCGAAGGGGAACGTGGAGTCCTTCTGCTTGAACTTGACCGACGCTGAGAGCCCGGGTTCCAAGCCCTCGGGGAGGCGCGGGGACTCGGTGGCCGCCGTGGCCAGCTCCCCCCAGGTGAGCGCGCGGTCAGGTGCGCCGGCGACGCCGATCCGGCCGTCGTCGTGGTGCACGATGTCAGCCTCGGCCACCTCCAGGAGGTGCGCGGCGATGCGCCTGGCCTTCTCCAGGACGGCCTGGCTCGCGTTCCACACGGCCGATCCTCCGATCTGAAGCGACCGCGACCCGTACGTGCCCTCGCCGCTCGGGACGAGCCCGGTGTCGGAGTGGATCACCCGGACGCGGCCCATCGGGATGCCCAGGATGGCCGAGACGATCTGCGCGAACGACGTCTCGTGGCCCTGCCCGTGAGGGGAGATGCCGGTCAGCACGGTGGCCGAGCCGTCCGGGCTCACCTCGACCGAGCCGAACTCGCGGGCGAACCCGGTGATCTCCACGTACGTGCTGAGGCCGATCCCCAGCTGGACCCGATCCCCCCGAGCGCGCCGCTCAGCCTGCTCCTCGCGCAATCGCTCGTAACCGCTCAGGCGGAGGGCCTCGTCGAGCGCCCGCTCGTAGTCGCCGACGTCGTAGGTGGTGCCGACGGCGGTGTCGTAGGGGAACGCGTCAGGCGGGATCAGGTTGCGGCGCCGGATCTCGGCGGGGTCCATCTCGAGCTCGGCGGCCAGGAGGTCCATGCTCCGCTCGAGGAGGGCCGTGGCCTCGGGCCGGCCGGCTCCCCGGTACGGCGCCACCGGCGTCGTGTTGGTCACCACCGACCGTCCCCGGCACGCGATCCTGGGGATGCGGTACACCCCGGACAGCATCATCTGCGTGGTCGGAGGGAGGTAGGTGGCCGTGGGGTAGGCCCCCATGTCGGCCAGGATGTCCACGCGGAGGCCGACGATGGTCCCGTCGCTTCTCGCGCCGAGCTCGACGTCGTGGAGCTGAGCCCGGCCGTGCGTCATGTTCACCATGCTCTCCGAGCGGGTCTCCATCCACCGCACCGGCCGGCCGATGCGAACGGCGGCGGCCGCGCAGACCAGGTACTCCGGATAGACCGCCAGCTTCGCCCCGAAGCCGCCGCCGACGTCGGGTGCGATGACGCGGATGCGGTCCTTTGCCATGCCGAGCCATTCCGCCAGGTCGCTCCGGACGTCGAAGGGCACCTGGGTGGAGACCCACACGGTCAGCCCGCCATCCTCCTCGGGCACGACGAGGATGGCGTTCGCCTCCATGGGGACCGGCGCGACGCGCTGGTTCATCATGCGGGCCCGGACCACGACGTCGGCCCCCGCCAGGACGTCGGCATCCCACTCGGTCTCGAACGCGTCGGCCAGGTTCGATCCCGCGTCCGGGAAGAGGAGCGGCGCGCCGGCCGCAAGGGCGGCCTCGGCTCCCACCACCGCCGGGAGCTGGTCGTACTCCACCTCAACGCTCTCCGCGGCATCTTGAGCCTGCCCCAGCGACTCGGCGAGGACCACGGCGATGGCCTCGCCGACGAACCGAACCGTGTCCCGAGCCAGCACCGGGCGCTCGAACGGGCCGCTCACGCTGCCCGACGGGGGCTGGGGCGGGAGGTCGAGGTCGTCGGCGGCCAACACGGCGGCGACCCCCGGCATGCCGGCCGCCGCCGAGACACCCACCCCCACCAGCCGGGCATGGGCCATCATGGATCGGACGAACGACGCTCGGAGTGCCCCCTCGGCGTCCACGTTCTCCGTGTAGCGGCCCCGGCCGCGAAGGAACCGAGGGTCTTCGGTGCGGAGGACGACGCTGCCGAAGATAGAGGTGGACATGCCGGCCCATGCTAGAGGAGGCGGACGATGAGGCAATGGACGCCCGGGTGGGGATGGATCCGGCTCGCAGCGGCGGCGGCGCTGTCGGCGGCCCTCATCGGGTCGCCGACAGCGCCCGCCCTGGCCGCGCCGGCCATCCGGGCCAAGCTCGTGGTGGGGAGCCTGAACGTGCCGACCGCGTTCACGTTCGGGCCGGGGAACAGGATCTGGTACGTGGAGAAGGCCACCGGCCAGATCCGGATCCACGACCTCGGCACGGGGTCCGACTCGCTGTTCGACACGGTGCCCGGCGTGAACGCCGACGGCGAGCGGGGGATGCTCGGCATCGCCCTCGACCCGGGATACCCGACCGACCCGTACGTCTACGTCTACTCCACCCGGTCGGTCTCCGGCGCCCTCAGCAACCAGATCCTCCGGCTGACCGATTCGAGCGGGACGGGAACCAACCGGACCGTGATCTTCAGCGCGGCGGCCTCCGCCAGCCCGTATCACAACGGGGGGCGGATCCTGTTCGGTCCCGACGGGATGCTCTATGCGATCGTGGGCGAGGGCCACGATCCATCCAACGCCCAGGACACGACGCAGAACGACCGAGGGAAGATCCTGCGGATGACGCCGTCGGGCGGCGTTCCCTCGGACAACCCCATCGCCAACAGCCGGATCTTCGCCTACGGCATCCGGAACTCCTTCGGCTTCGCGTTCGACCCCCAGAAGGATCGGCTGTGGGAGACGGAGAACGGTCCCTCGTGCAACGACGAGCTCAACCTGATCCGCAAGGGCGCGAACTACGGCTGGGGTCCCAATGAGACGTGCAGTGGGACGGCGCCGGGCAACACGAACCAGGACGGCCCGAACGCGGTCATGCCGAAGCGGTGGTACACGCCGACGATCGCCCCGACGGGCATCGCGTTCTGCCAGGCCTGCGGCCTCGGCTCGAGGAACAGCGGCAGGCTGTTCTTCGGCGCGTACAACACGGGCGCGATCAGAGCCGTCACGCTGAACGCGAATCGAACCGGCGTGACCGGGCAGAGGATCGCGTACACGCATCCATCCGGCGTCCTGTCGATGGAGGTCGGGCCGAACGGGGTCCTGTATTTCAGCGACTCCGGCGGGATCTACAAGCTCGTGCGGTCCTGACTCTTCGGGAGGAGGCCCTTTCCCCTCACCGCGGCCGGCGGTACGCTGGGACGGAGGGACGCTGGCCACCGCCGGCTCCCTGAGGAGCGTGGACGCGTGAACATCGGACGGCCCAAGCGGGTCTTCGAGGTGGAGCCGGTTACGGTGCCGATCCCCGAGGTGCTACCGGAGCCGGAGCCCGTCCCGGAGCCGGAAGCCGTTCCGATCCCCGAGGCGGAACCCGTCCCCGCAGCCGAGCCCGCCGCGCCCTCGCCGTGAGCCAGGCGCTTCTCGAGGCCGGGATCCGGCCCGAGGGCCACACCCTCTCCGAACCGATCATGGGCTGGCGCGTCTGGACGCTTCATTCCAACCTTCGCCACACCGAGCTTCGGATGCGGCCCATCGCGGGGAACGCCGCGCCGTGGCCGCCAAAGGAGCCGGCCCGCGCCAGCTGCACCCGCCGGCGTTGGCACCGGGTTCCCGAGCTGGCCTGCACCTGCGGGCTCCATGCCACCCGGGACGCTGAACTGTTGCATAGGGCCAGGAATCCCGCGGTCGTGGGCACGGTGGCCCTGTGGGGACGGGTGGTCGAGCACGAGCTCGGGTATCGGGGCCAGTTCGCGTACCCACAGCGCCTGATGCTCGTCTGCTACCTCTGCTTCTGGCTGTGGGGTCCGGGCCGATCGGCTCCGCAGGAGGTCGTGGGGCTCCGGGGGGGCCGGCTCGTGCCGCTGTGCGAAGAGCACGTCGAGTTGTCGCGGCGGTACGGCTACCCTTCGCGGCGACTCGCTGGGGCGGACGAGGTGGAAGGCGCCCTCCTGTCCACGTACGCCGTCGACGTGTTGCGGATCTAGCGCTCCTCCGCTTCGTCCGCGCTCCCTGGGGCGCGATGCCGCGCTGCGGCCGCCCTGGCCAGCCGCTCCTTGAGTGAGAGCCCCCCGGAGGGGGCAGCGGCAGCGGCGGCTTCCGGCTCCGGCTCTCCCGCCTCCCCCGGATCGACCCCGCCCTTCTGCCCCTTGGCCCGCGACAGCCGGGTGGCGATCGTCTCCTCCTCGGATTGGGCGAACAGCTCCTCGGCAGCCTTGGCCGTCCTGGATCGGCGCTCGGAACGAGCCTGAGCGACATCGTCCGGCGCCTCGTTCTCGGAAGTTCCGTCGGTGGCCTCCACGGCCTGCAACCTGCGCGCGCTCGATTCGGCTTGCTTGGCCTTCTTGGTTGCGGCCGTCAGCTCGTGCTGAGTGTTGGCCAAGGCCTCCTGGAGCCGTTGGAGCTCCGAGGCGTCTTGAAGCCGCTGGGCCTCCAACTCACCGACCCGGGCGGCGAGCTGAGCCGCACGTCCCTCATCGTCTGCCGCTACTGGCCCCGGTGACGCTCCTGCCAGCGCCCGATCGAGCTCTGCAGCCAGCCGGGCCCGGTCCTCCTCCACGGCCCGGAGGCGCCCCTCTGCTTGCTCGGCTCGCCCTTCGCGCTCGGCCTTGGCCGCGAGCTCCTTCTCCTTGGCTACGAGCGATCCCTTGACCCGCTCCAATTCCACGGAGAGCTTGGTTCGGTCCTGCTCGATCTCCCGGAGGCGGGCGTCGGATTGCGCGGCTCGCTGTTCGGCCTGCCGCCCGCCTTGCTCGAGCTGGGTCAAGCGCTCCTCTGCCTGCTTCGTCACTGCCTCCAGCTGGGCAACCCGCTGCTCGGCCTGAACGGCTCGCTCCGCAGCCTGCCCCGCCTTCTCGTCGGCCTGCCGGGCCTTGTCCTCGGCCTGCCGCGTGAGGTCCTCGGCTTGGCGCGCCCGCTCCTCCGTCAGCTTGAGCCGCTCGTCGGCGTATCCGCTCTGCTCTCCCGCCTTCCGGCTCCCTTCCTCCGCCTTCTGGGCCCGCTCTTCCGCCTTCGCCAGTTCGTCCGTCACCTGCTTGGCTCGCGCCTCGGCCTTCATCACGAGCTCCTCGGCATGCTTGGCCCGCTCCTCGGCCTTGGCCAGCTGCGCGGCGGCCTCGGCCAGGGACCCGGCGTCCTTGGACCTCGACACGCTACGGGCCTTCTGGCTCGCGATCTCATCCTTCGCCCGGTCGAGCTCAGCGGAGGCCACTTTGCGCTCCTCCTCGAACTGCCGGGCCGCCGACTCGAGCGACGCGGCCTTCGCGTTGGCATCCGTCAGCGCCGCCTCCAGCTCCTCAAGCCGGGCTTGGGCCTTCTTGTCGGCCTTCGCCGAACCGCCACCGCCGCTCTCGCCCGCCGGCGCGGCCGCCCGATCCTGGAGTTCCCCCTCCAAGCGCGTCACCTCCGCGGCCATCCGGTCCCGCTCGGCCTCGAGCGCGGCGAAGCGCCTTGCAACGGCCTCGTCCCCGCCCTTGACCGGCTTCGGGGACTGCGCCGCCGCCGTCATGAGCTCCAGCTGTTCGTGGGCCGCGACCAACCGCTCCGCGATCTGGCGCTTCTCCCGCTCCGAGGCGGCCACGCGCTGCTCGCCGATGCGGAGGGACTCCTCTACCAACTCCAGCCTCCTCTCCAGCTCCTTCTGCAGCCGGGTGGAACCGCCTTGCGCGAACCCCGGCGCCGGGTGGGCCACGACCTCGGGTGGGACCTCGAATCGCTGCGCCGCACGCCACGCCAGGAACGAGGCAACCAGCATGAGGAGCGCGATGAGGATGAGGACGCCGATGACGAGCTGGACCGGCCTCCACAGCTGGTAGGCGGCGGTCTTGATGGCCGCGTACCGGTGGTCCACCTCGACCACTGCCGCGGCCTTGGGCTGGCTCTCCAGGCGGAGCGCGGCGAAGGTCACGTACAGGCGCTCGTTCGAGTCGGCCAGCCCGCTCGTCACCGGCGTTTGGGGTTCGGTCAGGACGCTCGCCACGCCGCCCAACGACCCCGTCCGAAATTGCGGGCTGCCGATCTGGGCCACACCGATCTTGTCGCCGGCGTCGGTGGAGAACACCAGCGTGCCGCTGAGATTGAAGATCCGAACCCGGAGGACCTCGTCGTCGTTCAGGACGTGGTCCTTGACCTCCTTGAGCAGCGCTTTGTAGGCATCTCCCTGGATCGGCTTCGACACCTGGGTGGCGGTGAGATCCGAGAGTGGCTTCTTCGTGGTGTAGCCCACCGCCCGTGCCTGGGCCCCCCGCTGCTGGTCCCCCACCGCGCTCCAGGCGAACACGAACGAGAGGGCCATCGCTCCGGCCAGGGCCACGATGGCCAGGCCCCATCCGACCCGGCTCATGCGGGAGCTCGTCAGCTTTCGAACCAATCCCATGTGCACGCCACCCCTGGGCTTGGCAGTCGGCACGGCGAGCCGAGCCCTGATTGAGCCTTCGGTCGGGATGGGGGGCGCCTTGAACCCTCAGGCCGGGGAAAGGTGGCCGAACGGCCTACGCCGCCCGGGCGACGAGGCGGGCGAACGCGGGCCTAGCGACGGAGCAGCCCTGCCACCACGTTGATCAACATGGCCACCACACCGGTGCCGAACACGTACGAGAGGAGCGCGTGACGGAAGGCCGTCCTGCGGATGGGCCTCTCGGTGAGGGCCGTGTCGGACACCTGATAGGTCATCCCGATGGTGAATGCGACGTACGCGAAGTCCAGGTAGGTCGGCGGATGGTCGTCGTTGAAGTCGATCCCTCCGCCTCCCGCGAAGTAGAGCCTGGCGTAGCGCAGCGTGAAGACCGTGTGGACGGCTCCCCAGGAAAGGATGACGCTCAGGGTCGCGACGGCGGTGATGAACGCCCGGGTGGCGCCGCTCTCGCCGGACGCCTTGAGGAGCGTCAGACCCACGCCGAGAAGGCTCGCCGCGCTGGCGGCGATAAGGATGATCTCCGCAGCAGTCCTGGAGTCGTCCTCGAGGGTGGCGAACTCGGCCGTCGCCGGGCCGTCCATGCGCCCAACGCTCAGCCATACCGAGGTCATGTACACGGCGGCCGCAACGCTCCATCCGATGAGGGAGGCGACCTGCCATGGCGTCAGGAGGGCCGCGATGCCGAAGGCGAGCGCGCCCGCCCCGAACGAGAACAGCACGCGTGTCCCCGCCCTGATGTGTGAGCGCTTGACGCCGCCCCCGTTACTCCCAGCCTCGCTCGCCACCGAGGCAAACCATAAGCCCAATCGCAATGCGCTCTGTGTACGTCGGGCCGGCATTTTCCGAGTGCGGGCGGCAGCCAGGATCGCGTCGAGGCCAGGGATGCTGCAGTGGAGACGAGCGGACTCGAAACCACGCCCGCGTGTACGGCAGAGATTCGTGGGTGCAATGTCGGTGATACCTTCCGAAGAGGAGGTTTCGAGGAGGAAGCTGATGAGCGACACGACGATGGAGTTGGCGCGAATGGGGTTCGCCGCCTGGCAGCAGGGCGACTTCCCCACCATCGAAGCGCTACTGGACCCGGCCGTCAAGTGGAGATGGTTCGAGCCCGGCGAATGGGACTGCCGCGGTCGGCAGGACGTCATGGATGTCATCCGGGAGCGGTACGAGCAGGGCTTCGCCCGGGGCGAGCTCGAGTTCGTGGACGGGGGTCAGGATTCCGTGATCGTGGTGGCGCACCCCGCGGCCATCGGCGGCGAGGAGTGGCCGGCCGAGACCGCAACGGTCATCACATTCCGCGAGAGCAAGGTCGTCGACATGCAGGATTATCGAACCAAGGACGAGGCTCTGCCAACCGCCATCATTTGAAGCCAAGTGGCGGGCTCGAATCCTCCCGTCGGGACCTGTCAGCTGTCAAGGCACGGGATCAGGACAGCATCACGAAGAGGTTGTCGCCCGTGACGTGCCTGTTGAAATTGATCCCGCGCGCGTTGGCCGTAACCCCTTCACTCGTTCCCGGAGGCGCCTGTCCACCCGGATCGTGGATCTGGCAGTTCACCACGAGCAGCCCATCCCTTTCGACACCTGTGGAGGACGTCGAGTGGAAACCGAAGATTGCCTCACCGCCACAGAAGTCCGGCGGCAGCGGCGGCATGCCCTCGACCTCGCCGCAGCCGTAGAACTGGAATGCGACGAGCCGGGTGAGTGTGAACGTCCCCATCTCCACCACGGTTGTGCCGTCCATGACCTCGTAGGAACCGCTGCCGCTCGCCGTCCTATTGGCGACGTTGAACGAGCCCGCCAGCTCAGTCTCGAGTGTCAGGCCGGTGCTCGATGCGCTAACCGTCGGTTCGACGAAGACCTGGAAGGCCGACCTCGAGGTCGCGGCCCCGGCGGTTCCCGCGGCGATGGTCGCAGCGCAGAACGCGACGACAACGATGAACGCGGTACGTCTCATCATGCCTCCCTCCCTGCCAGAGAGGGCTTCAGACTAGTCCTATGCCCAGAGACGCCACAAGTCCTCACGGGAGCCGCTCGTCGACACGAAGCCGAACCCACGCCTGGCGCCGACTCGATCCCTCGATGTACCGCCTGGTTCCGTCGGCTCCTTGACCGGATGTTTGACCAGAGTCAAGCGGAGCGGGGCGGCCCTGCTTCAGACGAGGGTCGCAGTCCTCATAATCAAACCTCGCCCTCCGGGCATTCATGTACCGACGATGGATGAGCCGCTCCGCCTCGTGTCCGATCCGGCCCCTCCGGAAGGTCTCGCCGCCCCCTCGGAGCAGGTGACGGGCTTCGAGGACCTCGTCGAGGCCGAGAGTCCCGGGCTGTACGGAGCCCTGTGCCTGATCGCAAGGGATCGCTTCGAGGCCGAGGACGTGATGCAGGAAGCGTTCTTGAAGGTCTGGGAGCGCTGGGACCGTGTGCGGGTCATGGAGGACCCGACCGGCTACCTCTACCGCACGGCGCTGAACCTGTACCGCCAGCGCCTGCGTCGCGCATCGTTGGCGGTCCGACGCGCGATCCGTCTCGCGCCTCCCCGCGACGAGCTCGCCGAAGTCGAGTCGCGCGACGCGGTCGTGCGAGCGCTCGCGGAACTCACCCCGAGGCAGCGGATGAGCGTGGTGCTGGTCGACCTCCTCGACCATTCCTCGGAGGAAGCCGCGCGGGTGATGGGTATCGAGGCGGCCACGGTCCGGGTCTTGGTCTCGCAGGGACGAGCGGCGCTCAAGCGGAACGCGGGTGATCCAGATGAGTGACACGAAGCAGATGCTGCAGCGCGCTCGGGATCGGTTCGAGCCTCCCGAGGACGTGATGGGCTCGCTGATCCGCCGACGCGAGCGGAAGGAGCGGAACCGGCGCATCTCCGCGGGGGCTCTCGCGATCATCCTCGCGCTCGTGAGCTTCGTGGCCCTGACGCGTGCCTTCCGCAGCGCCGAGCGTCCCGCGGACCACGAACCGACGCCGAAGCCCCCAGGCATCTTCTCGGAGGTCGGCGGCTGGATCGTGTACGGGCCGCTGAGCGAGAGGTGCGAGCCATCGCCCTGCGGAACCGAGGGGATCTGGGCGGTGGATCCGACGCACCCGGACGACCCGGAACGGCCAGATCCAGCTGAGCACGAACCGAGGGACCCCGCTGGCGTGGTCGAGCGACGGCTCGAAGCTGCTCATCCTGCGGACCAACAACGTCCGCCCACCGGGCCTTCGTCGGCAGCAACCTCTTCGTGTTGAACGCGGACGGAACCGAGACGCGGTTGACGGAGGGTGACGCCTGGTCGGCGGCGGCTCGTTCTCCCCGGACGGCACGAAGGTCGTGTACGCCACCGGGGCTACGGGGTCGAGCCACCCGGGCATCTACGTGGTCGACGCTGCGGGCGGCACGCCGCAGCGTCGCTCCTCACCGGACGAGGGAGCTGCAAGCGCCGACGTTCTCCCCCGACGGGTCGAAGATCGCCTACTTCGATGGCCTCGGGCATTCGTGGCATACCGCCTCCGGGTGATGAACGCCGACGGGAGCGGCTCGCGCGGACTTGAGCCACGACGTACGTTCGACGATACACGGGCGGTACCACACTCGGAGCCTCGTCTGGTCTCCCGACGGCACACGCCTCGCGATCGACCTCCTGCGAGATATCTACACGTCGGGGCCGACGGCTCGGGATCTCACCCTGGTGATCCCGCACGGTGGGAATCCGAACTGGTCGCCGGACGGCTCCCGCATCGCGTACGACTCTCGAGGACGTCTCGACCGCATCCGGATCGCCCGCTCAGATCGCGGACGCAGACGGGACAGAACATCCAGGAGTTCGGCTACGCCCGATCTGGGCCGTGGAACCCGCTGGTCCAGCCGGAGCCGGAGGTCGCCGAGGCGCCGGTGGCGAGCGAGGGCTCGACGCCGGCCTCGATCCTTCTGCCGGTAGCAGCCCTCCTGACCCTGGTCGTTGGCTTCGTTCTCATGCGTCGTCGGCGTAGGGCCCCGGGCGCGTGATCCGCCTCAGACGGAAGGAGCGGAACCGTCGCATCTCGGCGGCGGTCATCGGGATCGCAATCGGGTTCCTCAGCCTCGCGGGCCTGACGTGGGTCCTCCGCAGCGCCGGGCGCGCTGCGGACGAACCGCCCCCGCCGAAGCCCTCAGGCATCTTCTCGGAAGTCGGCGGCTGGATCGTGTACGGGGACCAGCAAGGGATCTGGGCGGTGGACCCGTCGCATCCCGGCGATCGCGAGAGCCGGGTCCAGTTGAGCTCCAACGGGGGGATCCCGCTCGCGTGGTCGAGCGACGGGTCGGAGCTCCTCATCTCGCGCGAGTTCTGGGTTCTCCTTTCGCGACGTCAACTTCGGCATGGGGAGGAGTTGCCGGCTTCGCGGCGCGGGCTGTTCGTGCTGCACGCGGACGGCACGGAGACCCATCTGGTCCGCGAGGAGGTCAGCGGCGCCTCCTTCAGCCCCGACGGGACGACGGTCGTCTTCGCGCCGTCGCTCGAGCTGAACCGACCCACCTCGACCCGGGCATCTACAGCATCGACGCCGACGGCGGCGTGCCGAGGCTGCTCGTCGAATCTAGCAGCCGCTACATCCCGGAGCAGGACCGCAGCTTCCGCACCGGTGTGTACTTCCCGACGTTCTCACCCGACGGGACGCAGATCGCGTACTTCGATGGCTTCGGGGACAACAGCCATAGCCTGCGCGTGGTCAACGCCGACGGGGGCGATCTGCACGTGCTGATCGACAACATGGAGGCGTACCGCATCACCAACCTCGTCTGGTCGCCCGACGGCAAGACTCTCGCGTTCGGCCGCAGAATCAATGACGGGGTCTACACGATCGGGGTGGACGGCTCAGGGCTCACGCTCGTGATCCCCGATGGGGTGAATCCGCACTGGTCGCTAGACGGCTCCCGCATCTCGTACGATCGCGAGAGAACGGACGAGAGCCGCCGCGATCTCTACATCGCTGATCGGGACGGAACTCACGTTCAGTTACTTCCGCTTCGGCTTCGCGGCATCCGGGCCGTGGAACCCGCTCGTCCAGCCGGAGCCCGCGGTCGCCGAGGCGCCGGCGGCGAGCGAAGGCCTGACGTTGACCTCGACGCTCCTTCTCGTGGTGGCCTTCCTGGCCCTGGTCGCAGGGGCCGTCCTCATTCGCCGTCGGATGCAGAAGACAAGGGGCGCGTGACTCGGTCGATCCTGTCGAGCCGAAGCGGCGGTCATCAGGCCACCGTCTGATCAGCGTCTTGGGAAGTGGAGACGAGCGGACTCGAACCGCCGACCCCCTGCTTGCAAAGCAGGTGCTCTACCGACTGAGCTACGTCCCCGCCGTCCATGATAGGCGGCGGACGACGGCCCGGCCGTAGCAGCAAGGCTGGGAACGGAACCCTTCCCCGAACTCCGGTGTAGTGGGAGCATCACTTCTGGAGGGAGACCTTCATGCGACGGACCCTGCTCGTGACGGCGGTCGCCACGGTGGTCGCTCAGCGTCCTCCATGTGGCCAGCCCAGGCGAAGGGGCTCGAGGAGCACGCCCGGGTGGTGGTCCGGGGTCCCGGGCTCGCCGATCCCATCCGGCTGAGCGGGGAGGAGGCGTTCGTCTTCGTTGGACGATCCGGAGCCTTCCAGCCTAAGTGGGACGTGCCCAACCTCGGGGGCGACCTCACGCCCGACGCGGATCTCGGCATGGCGTACCGGGCGGTCGTCACCCTGCGCTGCGGGAAGGGCAGGCAGGCCACGTACAGCCAAACCTTGTTCCCGGAGGCGCCCGGCGGGCTCCAGGTCCTCACTCCTCCTGGGGCCACGCAGTGCTACGGGATCGATGCCATGCCCGGGTACTGGCCGGCTGCGGACGAGCTCCTCACGCTGCTCGTGAGCAAAGGGTTGCCGGTGAGCACCGGCGAGCAGGGAACCGCCGACGACCGCTCCAAGGCCCAAGCCGTCGCGGGCGACGGGGGGTCCGGCGGGTCGTTCGGGGCAGGCCTGGCCATCACGATCGCGCTCGCGGTGGCCCTCGCGCTCCTGGGCATCGGCATCGGGCTCGCCGCGAGGCGGCGACGCGGGACGGCCTAACGCTACGCGCTACGGCGTCGGGGAGGCCGTGGGGCTGGGCGTCAGCGTGGGGCTCGGTGAAGGCGAGGGAGACGGTGAAGGCGACGGCGAGGGCGACGGCGAAGGCGACGGCGAAGGAGAAGGTGGGGGAAGCTCCTGCTGGACGGGGCCGTCGTCGGGGACGCGATCCAGGCACGTCCGAGGACACGACGGGCCGGTGAACTGGGTCACCACCCACCAGGAGTAGGACGTCCGGTTCGGCCCGAACCGAAGCTTGTCCAGGCCCACTGACAGGGTCGCGCCCTCCGGACCCTTCTTTCGGACGGCGATCCGTCCGACGATCGTGTCCGGACCACGAGGCCGCCGGCGGAACAGCCTCCCGACAAGGTCGCGTCCGTTCGACCGTGCGACGGCGATGTAGTCCTCCTCCGCGTCTCCGCGCGTGTCGAGGAGCACCAAGATGAACCCGCTGTCCCGGATGTCCCCCGCGGTCCAGTAGGCGAACGTGTGGATGGTCCACGTTGGCGGGCTGGGCTCGGCCGTGAACGCCACCGTCCTGACGTCGAGGCGACCCGCGGTGTCGTTTCCGTCCGCGTAGTCGTCGTGCGCCGCGAGCGCCATGGGAAGGCTCATCAGCAGGAGCCCTCCCAACAGCACGCCGGCGAGACACGCTAGGCCTAGGCTTTGCCTCACGTGGTCCTCCTGGCGCGGAGGGATCGGAGGGATGAGGCGAGCGTCCACGCCGTCACCACAAGACCGGTAACCACGAGGGCCGCCGGGAGCGCGTCGCCGGCTGTTGGAAGGCCCGGCAGGGCGGGGCGGGGCGCGTCGGAGCCGCCGAAGGCGGCGATCGACGCGCCGCCGGCCAGGACTGCGTTTCGAAGGAGCAGGATCCGGTAGTCCCGCGGCTCGCTGGTCCCGAAGCATCCACAAGCCACCGCGTCCCCGAGCCGCCGGCGCGCCTGGAGGATCGCGGCCGAGAAGGCGGCCAGCATCACCAGGGCGGCGACTCCGGCCGTCCGGTGCATCCCCAGCACGACCAGGCCAACGACCGCGGCCTCGGCGACCGGCACCCCGACCCCTGAAGTCCGCTCCAACCACTGCGGCAGCCAATAGGCCGCCAGGACCCGGCGCCAGGAGTCGGGACGAGCGAGCTTGGCCCCGGCCGACCAGGCGAACGCGGCACCGAGCACGGCCGCGGCCATCCCGGCGATGTGCAGGTCACCCGTCGGGAGCACGGCCGCTGCGGCCACGGCCACCGCGAGGAGCGCCGCGACGTGGGCCGCTCGCCAAGCCGGGGAGGAGGCGCTCCGGGCCAGCCGGGCCACCATCGTCGAGCCCTCCTCGGGCGATCGCACCCGAGCCGCCACGAGCACCGACAGGCCTCGGGCCAGCCCGAACGGGGCCACGATGGCCGCCCCCACGAGGGGCCTCCCCGAGGCGGCCGCGGCCAACGCCACCACCACCAGCGTCCCATGGGTGAGGTACGTGAGGAACCCGACGCCCAGCCCCGCCCCGTACAGGAAGGCCGCCACCGGTACGGAGAAGAACGTCCGCCACCACTGTGGGACTTGCCTACGGAGCTGCGGCACCGGCATCGACAGGACGCTCGCCTCTCGCACCAGGTACAGCGCGGCGACGAGAGCGATGAGGAGCGCCCCGCTCCCTCCCCATGGCGCCCCGAGCAACGAGCCCGCCGCACCGAGGATCGCGCCGAAGGCCGCCGCGGACGCCACCGCGCCCGTCACGTGGAGCGAGACGCTTCCAGCCCACCTTCCGGCTCGTCCCCCGTGGACCACGGGGGTGATGGTCTCCACCATCGAGAGCCCTCAGGGACCGAAGAGCGTGGAGATGCCCGCGACGATCGACGCGACGACCACGGCGATCGTTACGGGCTCGCTCAACATGCCATGTTGAGCTCCCGGTACGCGATGCAGAAGACTCGAAGGGCGTCCGGGCAGTACCCCCGAACCGAGGCGTCGCCGTTGATACGGATGTTCGAGGTCGAGCAGCAGTCCTGGATGTGGCGGACCCGCCCGGCGCAGCATCGGCTCCAGCCACCCCCGTAGCGCGGATCCTTCACCCCCGGATACTCGTCGGGGACCCGGGTCTGGCAGATCTTCCTTCGTCGCTGTCGGGGGTCTGTGTAGATCCGGCCGTCGTCGTCCACGGGATAGCCGTGAACCGGATGCACCGGGTAGCCGAAGGCGTCAACACGCGTGAGTGGTGCGAACGGGTGCGGGCACGACCCGGTGGTGTACAGGTGGCCGCAGATGTGGTGGGCTTCCGCCCGCTCGGGCGCGAGCGCGACGGCGACGAACGATCCGCCAGCCAGGGCGACCACGGCCCGTCCCACCTTGCCCAGGAACGAGCGCCTGCTCGTCCGGCGGGCCAGCTCGACGGGCATGCGGGCGAGCTCGGGGCGCATCAGCCCGCCCGGGCCTCCTGGAGCTCAGAGGTCATCCGGCGGGCGGCCGTGTCGACCAGCCCCTCCAACTGTTCCAGGTCATTCACCGTGCCCTTGGCCCTGACGACCCCGGACGGGTCGAGGATCACGACGAACGGAACGCCCGGGACGGCCCAGGCCCGCTCGGCCTCCGGATCGGACACGACCTGCGGGACCAGCCCCGCCGCCCTCGCCGCCGCGGGGACCGACGGGCGGACCTGCTCGCAGACCGGACAGGTCGAGGACTCGAACACGACCAGGCGGCCACCGCCCGGGCCTCCCAGGTCGACGGCCGAGCCGTCCGCCGCCCTGGCGCGAAGAAGGGGCGGCGTCTGGCCGAGCGGCGGCCCCTCGTCGTCGATCTCCAGGGCGCCGAGCGGGCCCAGCCGAAGGTGCAGCACGCCGACCTGGCGGGCCAGGGCCACGACCACGACGCACACTGCGATGAGCAGGAACCACTGGACGGCGAAGGCTGCCATCCACCACCCCGGCACGAGCGCTAGGCCTCCCCCCGCGCGGGGACGGACTCGACCTCGGTCAGGTCCACGAAGGGGAGCTTCTCCGGGGCCATCCAGCTCGGCTCTCCCTTCTTGTCCATGAACTGGATCACCGGCGTGCCCTCCGCCGTGAGTCCCATGATGGCCCGGAGCTCGCCGTCCTTGTTCAACAGGCGCAGGATGGGCGAGCCCTCGGCTGCCAGGCCCAGCCTGGCCCGCACCTTCCCGTCCTCGTCCTGGAGCGAGATGGTGGGAGATCCCTGCTGCGCCAGGCTGTACACGAAGCCGAGCTGTCCGTCCTTGTTCCGGAGCGCGAGCGTCGGCGAGCCCTCGGTCGACAGTCCGAACTTCGCCCGGACCTTCCCGTTGTGGTCCACCATGGCCATGCTGGCCGAGCCGTCTGAGAACAGGCCGAAGGTGGCTCGGACCTTGCCCTCGTCGTCGGCGATGGCCAGGCCGGCGGAGCCGTCGAGCTGAACCCCGAACCGGGCCCGCAGCCGCTCGTCCGGGCCGTAGAACGCGACGAACGGCGAGTCGTCGTTCGTCACCCCAAGCCGGGCCCGCACTCGCCCTTGCGAATCCTCGACCTCGATCTCGCCCGTGCGTACGACGCGTTTCTTCATGGTTCTGCCCCTCGCTGCCAGCCACCCGTGCTCGCCGCTAGCATGGCGCGACCGGCGACCTATCGCAAAGTACCCGGGTACGGGTGGGGGTCAAGCACATCGAAGGGATGGCGGGATCGGTCGGCGGGGCCGGAAATGAGAAGCCGCCGAAACCCGAAGGTCCCAGCGGCCTCTCGGACTGCACTGTACGGGACGGCGAGTTCGCCGGTCAAGCCGCGCCTCCTTGTCTTGTCACTCTTTCTTCAGAACCTCGGTCCGCAGGGTGCACTGGGCCAGCCGGTCGGGACGGGGTATCACGCCGATCCCCGGGTCTGCTGGCACCGCCATCGTGCCGTCCGGATCCATGTCGAACGGTTCGGTGATGTCGTCGTGGAAGTACCGCCGGCTCGCGCTGGTGTCGCCGGGGAGCACGAAGCCGGGGAGCGCGGCGAGCGCCAGGTTGGTGGCCCGGCCGATCCCGGTCTCCAGCATGCCCCCGCACCACACCGGTACGCCTCGGGCAAGGCAGGCGTCGTGGACACGCTTCGCCTCCAAGAGGCCGCCGACCCTGCCCTGCTTGACGTTCACGATGCGGCACGAGCCGAGCTCGATCGCCGCCTCCGCATGGGCCGCCGAGCGGATCGACTCGTCGAGGCAGATGTCGGTCCGGATCTCGCCGCTGGAGCTTGGCGTGCTCGACCAGGTCCTCGTGATGGAGCGGCTGCTCCAGCATCAGAAGGTCGAAGCGATCGAGCGCCCGGAAGGTCGGGGCGTCGTCGAGCGAGTAGGCCGCGTTCGCGTCGACCGACAGGCTGGCTACCGGGTTCGCCTCCCGGACCGCCGCGACACGGTCGACGTCGAGGCCCGGCTGGATCTTGAGCTTGACGCGGCGATATCCCTCGGCCATGTACCCGGCCACCTCCTCCAGCAGCTGTTCGGTGCTCGGCGGGATGCCGACCGACACGCCGCACGCCACGCGGTCCTTGTCGGCGCCGAGGTACGCGGCGAGGGACTCACCCCGGGCCCGGAGCTCCGCATCCAGGACCGCGTTCACCAGGGTGGCCTTAGCCATAGGGTTCCCCCGGACGAAGGCGAAGACGCCACCGAGGTCCTCGGCCCGGACCTCGCCGGCTTCGAACAGCGCCGGCGCCAGGAAGTCCCGGAGGAGGAGCCACGCGCCCTCGTTGAACTCCTCGGAGAAGCCGGGGTCGGGCCCGGCGACGCACTCCGCCCACCCCTCGGCGTCGTCGGTCTCCACCCTAGCCAGGATGCAGGCCTTCTCGGTCTCCTCGCCGAAGCTGGTGCGGAACGGACGGACCAGGGGGAGCGCGATCAGGCGGAGCTCGATCGCTCGGGCGACCGTCATGCCAGTTCGCCGGCCGCGGTGGCCGGAACCGTAAGGACGTACCTCGGCCCCTCGGGCTCGCGGGTGAAACCGAGCACGATCATGCCGAGGTCGAAGCACCGGCCGAGGACCTCGCCCACGGCGTCACGCCACTCCGAGGCGAGAGCGGGATCCCGTTCCTTGAGTCCCGAGTAGTCGGCTGGGATGCTCACTCGCACGGTCCCGCCCGCCGCCACCCTCGGCTCCTCCCCCCGCTCCGGCTTGGGCATCCCCAGCGGCCCGCTCGCACGGAGGGCCGCCACCTCCGGCCCAATTGGGGCCGCGTATGGCGCGATCACGTGATCCAGGTCCCATCGGACCACGAGCCGGTCGCTCCGGTCGCCACGGTTCAGCACATCGCGTCATCGCGCCGTAGAAGTTCCGATGGAACCGGTCGCACAACACGCCGAGCTTGTTTAGGTTGAAGTGGGCGTTTCGGGCCTGGAGCGGATCGAAGGTCCACCGGACCACGCGATAGCCCGCATCCATGGCCTGCGCCCGTTGCGCCAGCTTCAGTGCGTAGCCGACGCCACGGGACCGCAACCCTGGGAGAACCGCCAGCATGTGCGAGTGCACGTGCGGCCCATCCCGGTCCAAGCCCACCCACCCAGGACGTAGCCGACCAGCTCGCCCTGCCGGAACGCCCCGTACGGCTCGTTGCCGCTGTCGGCCAGGGCCCGGAGCATCTCCCGGGGAACGAGCTGGTGCTCTCCCCAGGTCGCCACCATCACACGGAGGATCCGATCGGCGTCCTCGATGGCCGACAGTGGCCGGACCTCGACGTCCGCCGCCATCGCGGCGTCCTCCGCCAGCTTCCAGGCATCGTTCCCCGCCATGGCGCGCGCGAGTCTACCCCGCACCGTTCACGGACCGAGGAAGGCGAAGGGCCCGTGCCGCCGGCACGGGCCCTTCACCCACGTCCTCTTGCCTGAGGGCTAGCCGCCCTCGGGAGGCGGAAGCTCCTGCCACTCGTCCTCGCCGAAGTCCTGTCCCCGCCGGCGCTTGAAGAACGCCACGACCCCGGCGATGATCGCGCCTATGAACGCAAGCCGCAGCAGCTTCCCGAAGAAGCCGCGCTTCTTCTTCTCGTCAGATCCGGTGTCCCCACCCATCAGGGTCCATCTCCTTTCGCAGTGGGCCTGGTTGGACTTGAACCAACGACCTCATCCTTATCAGGGATGCGCTCTAACCGTGCTGAGCTACAGGCCCGAAGGAGCCGCCACATGACCTCCTACCGCGGCCGTGGGCAAGCCTACGCATGGCTCGAACGGGCTGTCAATGTTCCGTCTGACCTGGGCGTTCTCGTTCGCGGAGCTGCGCGCGCCGTCAGTGCCGCTCGGACAGCGTGACGTCGATGCCGCCGATCACGTCGGAGATGAGGTTGTACAGGAACGCGATGAACAGGTTGATCAGCGACCAGATGACGACCATGGCCAGGCCCAGCACCGTGAGCCGCGCGAAGATCCAGCCCCCGTGGATCGAGAACGACTTGTCCGCGAACAGGTTGCGGGCGAACTCGGTGACGTGCTCGAGCGCTCCAACCGCTCCCAGGATCCCGTACAGCATCGCCAGGGCCAGCAGGATCACCGTCACCACGCAGAGGTAGAAGAGCAGCGAGAACTTGAACACCGACCACGGCCCGACCTTCCGGAGCACCACGCGGGTCTGCCGAGCCTTCCTCCGGGGACCCCGTCTGATCTCCGGAGGCATGGTGGCGACGACCCCGGCGGCCGGCGCGGCCGCGGGAGAGGGTTCGGTTGCCAGGCCTGGTTCGTCCATCGGGCTCCTCGGGTTCCCCGTCTTTCTACGCGGCCGGAACCCCGTCGGCAACAACCCTTGACCGGGCCAGGCGGGGGAGAGGTTCCCGGGCGGTCCGAACAGCGCCCGGCTGTGCACGGGGATGAGCACGGCCAGGGCCCCCACGCCCAGGACCCAGTCGCCGAGCCCCGCGTGCTCCTGAACCAACAGGGCGCCGGCGCCGAGCGCGGCGCCGCCCGCGGCGGGCACGGAGATAGCCAGTCGCGGGGAGGACCGCCCCCACAGGACGAACGCCCCGTACAGCCCGGCACCGGTGCCGGCGACGATCAGCGTGAGGCCGGCCAGGGCGTTCACGGATGCGATTATGGAGCCCCTCCTCGGGGGTTGACGTGGACGAGACGCGAACCGACCAGGCCGACCTGCGGCTGATCCTTTCGATCCAGGCGCTTCGGGCGTTCCTGTACGGGTTCGGGAGCGTGATCCTGGGGAGCGCCCTGGCGAGCGGAGGGCTGTCCGACTTCGAGGTGGGCGTGGTGTTCACGGCGATGCTCGCGGGCATGGCCGCGAGCTCGATCGCCGTGGGGCTCGCCGGCGACCGGATCGGTCGCCGGCGCGCGTACACAGTGCTGCTGCTCGTGATGGGTCTCGCCGGGGCGGTGTTCGCACTCACCCGGTCGCTGCCCGTGCTCGTCCTGGCGGCCCTCACGGGGACGCTGTCCACCGACCCGAACGAATCCGGCCCCATCACCTCGCTGGAGCAGGCCATGATGGGCAGCGCGCCAGCGGCCATGCGGGCCAGGGTGTTCGGCCGTTACAACGCGGTTGCCTACCTGGCCGGGGCCATCGGCGCGCTCGCCGCCGGTGGCCCCGACGCCTTCCGGCGCCTCGTCCCGGCTCTGCCCGCCGACCAGCGATGGCTGCTCGCGTTTCCCGCACTCGCGCTCGTCTGCGCCGCGTTGGCCCGCCGACTCTCCGACGGGGTCGAGCCGGCCCGGGACCGTGGGGAAGGTGTGGGGAAAGGAGCGAAGCGACGAGGGGGACCCGCATCCCGGAGCGCGCGTCCTCGCCCGCTGGATCGTTCCCGGAGGACGGTGCTGAAGCTCGCGGCATTGTTCGGGATGGACTCGTTCGCCGGTGGGTTCATCGTGCAGACCTTCATCGTGTTCTGGTTCGGCCGGAAGTTCGGAGCCAGCCCGGCCTCGATGGGGTTGGTGTTCTTCGTGGCGGGCCTGCTCCAGGCGGGCTCCTCGATCGCCTCCGGACGCCTCGCCTCCCGGATCGGGCTGCTGAACACGATGGTGTTCACCCACCTCCCGTCGAACGTGCTCCTTGTGGTGGTCCCGTTCATGCCAACGCTCGGATGGGCGGTGGCCGTGCTGCTGGCGCGCTACGCGCTTTCGCAGATGGACGTCCCGGCCCGGCAGGCCTACGTGGTCGCCATGGTCGATCCGCAGGAGCGCACGGCCGCCGCCGCGTTCACCAACACCGCGAGGTACGTGACCCGGCCGTTCGGGGCACTGGGCGCCGGCGCGTTGATGGAACGGGTGGCGTTGGGGGCGCCGTTCATGGTCGCTGGCGTCCTGAAGATCGCCTACGACGTCCTGCTGTACTCGACCTTCCGGAAGGTACCGCTGCCCAAGGAGAGCGTCGCGGCCTCGCTCGCCGGGGCCGCTACTCCTCCCCCTCCGCCTGCGTGATCACGGGAGCGAGCGCCACCACGTGGGCGCCCTCCTCCACCCGCATGGTGCGCACGCCCTGGCTGGCCCGGCCCACCCGCCGGATGTCGCCGGCAGCCACACGGATGACGATGCCAGAGGAGGAGATGACGAACATGTCCTGGTCCTTCGAGCCGACGAAGGCCCCGGCGAGCAGCCCTGTCTTCTTGGTCAGGGAATGGCCGATGACGCCCTTGCCGCCCCGGCCCTTCGGCGGGTAATCCTTGAGTGGTGAGCGCTTGCCGTAGCCCTGGGCGGTGACGCTGATCAGCTCCTGGCCCTCGGCTGCCACCCCCAGGGAGATGACCTCGTCGCCCTCGGTGAGGCGCATGCCGATCACGCCGGCAGTCTGTCGTCCGGTGGGGCGAACTTGGCTCTCCTTGAACCGCATCGCCTGGCCCTTGCGCGACACTAGGATGACGTCGGCCTTTCCGTCGGTGAGGCGGACGTCGATCAGTTCGTCGCGCGGCTTCAGGTTGATCGCAGCCAGGCCGGTCCGCGGCGAGTCGTATTCGGGCAGGGCCGTCTTCTTCACGATGCCCTTCTTGGTGGCGAAGAGGACGTACTTGCCTGCCGTGTACTCCTTGAGGTCGATGACGGCTGAGACCTTCTCGTCGCCGGTGATCGACACGCCCGGCAGGTTCGCGGCGTAGGTTCCCCGGGCGGTCCGGCCCGTCTCCGGAACCTCGTGGACCTTGACCCGGTACACCTTGCCCTTGGAGGTGAAGAACAGGAGCCAGTGGTGGGTGGTCGTGGTGAAGACGTGGCTGACGACGTCCTCTTCCTTCAGGTTGGCCCCCCGGACCCCCCGGCCGCCCCTGCCCTGCCGGCGGAACGCGTCGATGGGCTGGCGCTTCACGTAGCCGGCCAGGGTCACCGTGATGACCACGTCCTCCTCAGCGATGAGGTCCTCGACGTCGAGCTCGCCCGCATCGGGCCGAAGCTGCGTCCGGCGGGGATCGGCGTGCTTCTTCTTGATCGCCTCCAGCTCCTCCTTGATCAGGCTCCGGATCTTCTTGGGGTCCTTCAGGAGGGCCTTCAGCCGCCGGATCGTGGCCAGGAGGTCCTTGTGCTCCTGCTCGAGCTCCTCGCGCGCCAAGCGGGTGAGCCTGCGGAGCGGCATGTCCAGGATGTGGTTGGCCTGGATCTCGCTCAGCTTGAACTGCTTCATCAGCTTGGTGCGAGCCTCGTCCGCGTCGCGCGAGCCGCGGATGACCTTGATGACCGCGTCCAGGTTCTGGAGGGCGATCAACAGGCCCTGGACGATGTGGTCGCGCTCCTCGGCCTTCTTCAGCTCGTACGCGGTCCGGCGGGTGACCACGTCCACCTGGTGGTCGGCGTAGTAGCCCACCATCTCCGCCAGGTTCAGGACGCGCGGCACTCCGTCGACGAGCGCGAGCATGATCACGCCGAAGCTCTCCTGGAGCTGCGTGTGCTTGAACAGCTGGTTCAGGACGATGTGCGGATTGGCGTTGCGCTTGAGCTCGATCACCAGGCGCATCCCCTGGCGGTTGGACTCGTCCCGGAGGTCGGCGATGTCCTTCAGCCTGCCGCCCCGGACGAGCTCGGCGATCTTCTCGGCCAGGCGGGCCTTGTTCACCTGGTACGGGAGCTCAGAGACGACGATCCGCTGCCGGCCCTGCGTCGTCTCCTCGATCTGGGTGGCCGCGCGGACCTTGATCGAGCCCCGGCCCGTGGTGTACGCGTCCGTGATGCCCTGCTTGCCCAGGATGGCCGCGCCCGTGGGGAAGTCGGGTCCCTTGATGAACTTCATCAGGTCCTTGGGCTTGGACTCCGGGTGATCCAGGTAGTGCACGACCGCGTCGATGACCTCGCCCAGGTTGTGCGGCGGGATGTTGGTGGCCATGCCCACGGCGATGCCGCCGGCCCCGTTCACCAGCAGGTTGGGGAACCGCGAGGGAAGGACCGTCGGCTCCTGCTCGTGCCCGTCGTAGTTGGGGACGAAGTCGACGGTTTCGGCCTCGATGTCGCGGAGGACCTCCAGGGCGATGGGGGCCAGCCTGGCCTCGGTGTATCGCATCGCGGCGGGCGGATCGCCGTCGACCGAGCCGAAGTTGCCGTGCGGATCGACCAGCGGGTAGCGGAGCGAGAAGTCCTGAGCCATCCGGACCAGGGCCTCGTAGACCGCGTCCAGCCCATGGGGGTGGTACTTCTTGACCACCTCGCCGACCGCCCACGCCGCCTTGCGGTGTGGGCGGTCCGGCCGCAGCCCCGACTCGAGCATCGACCACAGGATCCGCCGGTGGACCGGCTTCAGCCCGTCGCGGACGTCGGGCAGCGCCCGCCCCACGATGACCGACATGGCGTAGTCGAGGTAGGAGCGCTGGATCTCCTCCTCGATCTCGATCGGCTCGATCCGGCCGTTCAGGAGGGTCAGGTTCCCCCCGCCACCTCCGCTGGCCCGCTTAGACATCCAGGTTCTGCACCTGCTTCGCGTTGGCCTCGATGAATCGGCGACGAGCGGGGACGTCCTCCCCCATCAGGATGGTGAACAGCCGGTCGGCCGTCGCCGCATCCTCCATGGTGACCTGGAGCAGGATCCGGCTCTCCGGGTTCATCGTCGTCTCCCACAGCTGGATGGCGTCCATCTCCCCCAGGCCTTTGAACCGCTGGGGGGTCTCGAGCTTTTCGGTTGCCGTCCTGCTTACGGAACGCGTCCCACTCCTTCTCGGTGTAGAAGTAGTGCGGCACGCGCTCGACGTTCACCAGGTACAGCGGTGGCTGTGCGATGTAGACGTAGCCCGCGTTGATCAGGTCCCGCATGTTCCGGAAGAAGAACGTGAGGAGCAACGTCCGGATGTGCGCGCCGTCGACGTCGGCGTCGGCCATCAGCACCACCTTGTGATAGCGGGCCTTCGTGACGTCGAACTCTTCCGCGATCCCGGTGCCGATCGCCGTGATGAGGGCCTGGATCTCCAGGTTCTCCAGGATCTTGTGCAGCCGGGCCTTCTCGACGTTCAGGATCTTCCCCCGGATGGGCAGGATGGCCTGCGTGGCCCTGTCCCGGGCCTGCTTGGCGCTGCCGCCCGCGGAGTCGCCCTCCACCACGAACAGCTCGCACTGCGCGGGGTCGGTGAGCTGGCAGTCGGCCAGCTTGCCGGGGAGCGACGTGGAGTCCAGGAACGACTTGCGCCTGGTCAGGTCCCGGGCCTGCTTGGCGGCCATCCGGGCCTTGGCGGCCTGCTCGACCTTGCCCACGATGCGCTTGGCGTCTCCGGGATGCTCCTCCAGCCACGTGGCCAGCTGCTCGTTCACGGTCGTCTCCACCAGCGAACGGATGGACGTGTTCCCAAGCTTGGTCTTGGTCTGCCCTTCGAACTGCGGGGCGCGGAGCTTCACCGACACGATGCCGACGAGGCCTTCCCGGATGTCCTCGCCGATCAGGTTCTCCTCCTTCTCGCGAAGGAGTCCCTTCTGGCGGGCATACCGGTTGACCACGTTGGTCAGGGCCTTCTTCAATCCCTCCTCGTGCATGCCACCCTCGGTGGTGTTGATGGTGTTGGCGAAGGAGTACAGCGACTCGGCGTACGCCGTGTTCCACTGCAGGGCCACCTCCACCTCGGCAGAGCCGCCCTGCTCCTTGCCCTCGAAGTGGATGACCTTGGCATGGAGGACGTCCTTGCCCGCCTGGAGGTGCTTCACGAAGTCGGCCAGCCCCCCGGCAGCCTTGAAGACGTCCTTGGTGGCCGGGTCCTCGCGCTCGTCGATCAGCTGGATCTCCAGGCCCTTGGTCAGGAACGCGAGCTCCTGGAGCCGCTCGATCAGGGTCTCCCGCTTGAACTCCGTCTCCTCGAAGATCTCCCGGTCCGGCCAGAACGTGACCGTTGTCCCGGTCTTCCGGCTGGCCTTGCCCTTGGTGAGCTTCTTCGTGGCCTTGCCCCGGGAGTAGGTCTGGGTCCAGAGGTAACCGTCCCGCTCGACCTCCACGATCAGCTTCTCCGACAGGGCGTTCACCACGGAGACCCCCACCCCGTGAAGGCCGCCCGAGATGCGGTAGCCCCGCCCGCCGAACTTGCCCCCGGCGTTCAGGGTGGTCAGGACGACCTCCAGGGCCGGACGGCGGTCCTTGGCCTTGGGGATGGGCTTCACCGGGATGCCCCGGCCGTTGTCGGCCACCCGGACCCCGCCGTCCGCGAGGAGCGTCACCACGATCCGGTCGCAGAAGCCGGCCATGGCCTCGTCGACCGAGTTGTCCACGACCTCGTAGACCAGGTGGTGAAGGCCCCGCGGACCGGTGGTCCCGATGTACATCCCGGGGCGGAGCCGGACATGCTCGACGCCCTCCAAGACCGTGATGTCGGCGGAGGTGTAGCCTCCGTCACTCCCGCCCTTTATGTCCTTCTTCTGTGTCGCCAACGAACCTCCACCAGCCCGCACACGGCAGCGCACGCCGCAGCCGATGAGGGGGCCTCACATGGGACAACTCCATCTCGATTTTACCAATGAACCAGGCCCTTTGCCCCGCTCTGGGACAGGCTGTTTCGCCTTGCGCTACAAGCCTTTCCGAGGTTCAGGACGGACCACGATCTGCACGGTTCGGACAAGCTCGCCACCGAGGCTCCGATTGGCCCGGTTGAGGATCTCCTGGGCCAGGAATCGGGCCTGTGCGCCCCACGGGCCGGTGCTCGCGGCGACCACCAGCAGCCCCCCTTCCAGGCTCACGGGCGCCGACTCGGAGGCCAGGCGGGGACCGACCACGGCCTCCCATTCAGAGGCCAGGCGGCCGATGGGAAGGCCCCGGGCGAAGGCCCGCTCCCGAAGGAGCCCGTCCACCACCTCCCCGATGGGCGTGTCCTGCATCGTCCGCTCGTCCCGCCGGCCCCGCCACCCCTTGCTCGAGGGCATCGTCAACCTCCTGCTCGGACCGTAACCGCCCCCGCCGACACGTCCCACACGGCCTCAGCCTTCGCAGGGACATGGGCTTCGTCGGCCACGGTGACCACCACCTGGCCCCGGCCGGCCAATCGATCGGCGACCTGGCCCCCCCGCCTGGGGTCCAGGGCCGAGAAGGGATCGTCGAGCAGCAGGACCGGCGGCTCCCCGACCTCGGCCTCGATGGCGCTCCCCAGCCCCAGGCGCAGGCACAGCGCTGCGGCCCAGGCCTCGCCGTGGGAGGCGAAGGCCCTGGCCCCCAGGTCCCGCACGGCGAGCTCCAGGTCGTCGCGGTGCGGGCCTACCAGGCTGGTCCGCCGGGTGAGCTCGTCGCTCCGCCGCTCGGCCAGCCGGGCCCGGAAGGCCTCCTCCAGGTCCTCCCCCCACACCGACGGCCGGTACTCGCAGGCCAGGCCGGAGCCGGACAGGCCGGCGAACTCCTCCTGCGCGCCCGGGGAGAGGCGGGCCACGGCGTCCGCCCGCAGCCGGAGGAGCGCTGACCCGTTCTGGACCAGCTCGGCATCCCACGCCTCGAGCTCCGGTGGGACGCCCCGTCCCTCCCACTCCTTCAGCAGGCGGTTGCGCTGGCGAAGGGTTCGGTCGTACGCGGTGAGGGCCGACTCTTTGAGCGGCCATAGTGAGGTCACGGCCTCGTCCATGAACCGGCGTCGCTGCGATGGATCGCCCCGAACCACGTCGAGATCCTCCGGCCCGAAGAACGCCGCCCGGACTTGCCGGCGAAGGTCGCGCTTGCGCCGTACCGGGGACCGGTTGACCTGGACCTTGTTCGCCCCATGCCCTGGGATCTCCACCTCCACCAGGACCCTGCCGCCTGCGGTCTCGATCTCCCCTCGCAGGTATGCGGCCTCCGCCCCCCGGCGGACCAAGGGCTCGGTGCTCGATGCCCGAGGTGAGACCAGGAAGAAAAGGAACGCGATGCCCTCGAGGAGGTTGGTCTTCCCCTCTCCGTTATCCCCGACGGCCGCGATCAACCCCTCGGGCACGTCCTCGACACGGGTTTTCGGGTGGTTACGAAAGTCCGTGAGCTCCACCCACAGAAGCCGCAACGAGCGCTCCCGGGTGGATCAACCCACCGGCGTCGGCAGACGCACCGGCATCACGAGGTAGGTGAACTCGTCGCTCTCGCCCCGGATCAGGCCGGGCTTCAATCCGTCACGGACCTCCAGGCGCACGGTCTCCCCCGTCGCCGCCGCCAGCCCGTCGGCCAGGTAGGTCGCGTTGAACGCCGCCGTGATGTCCTCTCCCTCGTATCGGGCCTCCACCGCCTCGACCGCCTGGCCGAGGTCCGGCGACGACGACGAGAGCTTCACCCCGAGCGCGTTGAACTCCAGGCGGACCGGCGAGGTGTCGCGAGCCAACAGGCCCACGCGGCGAACCGCGTCCATCAGTTGCTGGCGCGACACCGTGAGCCGGCTCTCGTACGCCTCGGGCAGGAGCTGGCGGTAGTTGGGGAACTCCCCCTCGATCAGCCGCGACGTCAGCGTGAGGCTCCCGATCTGGAAGGCGACCTGGCTCTCGTCGAGCGACATCGTCACCTCGCCCTTCTCCAGGCCCGCCGCTGCCCGCCCCGCCTCCGACATGGCACGTTCCGGCACGATTGCCTTTCCCTCCCCGGTAGCCGTGGCCACGAGGTCGCGGACCGCCAGCCGGTACGAGTCGGTCGAGACCATCGTCACTCCCTCGCGGCTCACCTCGACCAGCACGCCGGTCAGGACGGGCCGGGCCTCGTCCCTGGAGGCCGCCCGGGCAACCTGGCTCACCGCCTCGGCGAACCTCGCCGCCTCCCCCACCACGGTCGTCCCCGACGGCGCCTGGATGGCGGGGAAGTCCTCCGCCGGCAGCAGGCGCAGGGCTCCCTCGTATGCGGCGCAACGGATCCACGCCTGGCTCTGGTCCGACTCGAACTCGACCGGCGCGTCGGACAGGCTCTTCACCGTGTCGGCTAGCAACCTCGCCGGGACCAGCGCCACCCCCTCTTCCTGGGCCTGGACCTCGATCGAGAGCCGGGCCGACACCTCGAGGTCGGTGGTGGTAAGCGTGAGCGTGCCGCCGGTTCCGGCCTCCATCAGCACCCCGGTAAGCGCCGGGATGCCCGGCCGCGACGAGACCCCTCGCTGAACCGTCTGGAGCCCTCGGACAGCAGATCGCGGTCGCACCGGAACTTCACCTGTCCCCCCCTCGCTGCTTCTCTGAGGTTCTTCTTAACTTCCTAGTAGTAGTAGGGCCTGGGGAAAAGTG
>CAVVVF010000004.1:0-658814 GCA_963751665.1 uncultured Actinomycetes bacterium
CGGCCGTGTCAACATCTTCGAGCGCTGGGAGTCGCAGGCGGCGCTGGAGACCTTCCGCAGCCGCGGCCCTGACACGGAACAGCGCCTGGCTATGCACGCGGTGTACGTTCAGGAGTACGACATCGTCGACGCGGGCCGTGTTCGGGGAGGAGTGCGGAATGGATCGGCCGGACGGACCCTGCTGCGACCGATGAGATCGGCGCCGCGGTCCGGTCTAATCGAACGACGACAAAACCCAGCGAGAAGGGAGCCGCGACCATGAAACTGACGACCACGGCGCAGGTCTCCGTCGACGGAGTGATGCAGGGGCCCGGCGGGCCGGAGGAGGACGAGCGCGGCCGATTCGAGCGCGGCGGATGGGCGCAGTTCGACGACGAGGCCTCGACGGTCATGGACGAGATCTACCAGCGCGCCGACGCGTTCCTGTTCGGCCGGCGGACCTACGAGATCTTCGCCGGCTCCTGGGGATCATGGGCAGATCCGGGCGACAGCCCCATCTGGACGGCGTTGAACACGCTGCCCAAGTACGTCGCATCGACCACGCTCACCGACCCGCAGCTGGGCGAACACGACCGTCCTCTCCGGCGACGTCGCGGCGGCCGTCGGCGAGCTGAAAGCCAAGCCGGGACGCGAACTGCAGGTGCACGGCAGCGGCGCCCTGTTCCGGTGGCTGCTCGACAACGACCTCGTCGACGAGATGAACCTGTTCGTCTTCCCGTGGTCGTCGGCCAGGGCACGCGGCTATTCCCCGACACCGGCCCGGACACGGCGCTTGACCTGGTCGACTCGCGAGCTACCCCGAAGGGGGTAACGATCCAGGTCTACCGGCCCACGGGCCGCCCGCGGTATGCAACCGCCACCATGTGACACAGGTGCCGCGGTCAGTGAGAGTCGACATCCCCAAGGCAAGGTCAGTGAAGTTGAACCCCGATTCCTGAAGGAGGTCAGCCATGTCACTCGTCCGCGTCCACAACTTCTCGATCTCGCTCGACGGTTTCGGCACCGGCGAACCTCAGAGCCACGACGCACCGTTCGGCCACGCCGGCGAACGACTGCACGAATGGATGTTCACGACCCGGTGGTGGCGCGAGATGGTCGGCGAGCCCGGCGGCACCCGCGGCCTCGACGACGCCTTCGCGCGGCTGCACGACCCCGGGATCGGCGCCGAGATCATGGGTGCCGGGAAGTTCGGCTACCCCGGATGGCACGAGGACCCGGAGTGGAAGGGCTGGTGGGGTCCCGACCCGCCGTTCCACACACCGGTCTTCGTCCTCACCCATCACCCGCGCCCGTCGATCGAGATGGAGGGCGGCACGACGTTCCACTTCCTCGACGTGTCGCCCGCCGAGGCGCTCGAGACCGCTCGGGAGGCTGCGGACGGGCAGGACGTGCGCCTCGGTGGAGGCGCCACCGTGATCCGCGACTTCCTCGCTGCGGGGCTCGTGGACCACATGCACATCGTGGTCGTCCCGATCCTGCTCGGCCGAGGCGTGCGCCTCTGGGACGGGCTGGAGGGCCTCGAGAAGGACTATCAGGTCGAGGCCACCTCCTCGCCCAGCGGAGTGACGCATGTGACGTTCACCCGTGCGGCGTGAGCCGCTCGGGCGCGCACTCACTCGTCAGACCGACGGCGTGAACCCGACCATCCTCGATGACCCACTCGACGCACAAGGAGGAACTTCATGCAGGAACTGCTCGTGGACTTCATCACCTCGCTGGACGGCTACGGGGCCGCGGAAGGCTGGCCCGGATGGTGGGGACTCGAAGGCCCCGAGTATCTCGCCTGGCTCGGCCAGCAGCCGGAACGCGACTACACGATCTTGATGGGAGCGAACACGTACCGTCTGATGTCCGGATTCGCCACCGAATCCGAGGCGTCGGCCTCGGACGAGCCCATGACCGATGAAGGCGCCGCCATCGCCGAGCTTGCCAGAGCGTCCAAGGTCGTGTTCTCCTCGACGTTGCAGCCTCCGTTGTCCTGGCCCAATACCCGGCTGATCAGCGGAGATGCGGTCGAGGCGGTGGCGGCAGATGAAGCAGGACGGCACCAGCCCGATGCGCACCCTCGGCAGCCTGACCCTGTGCCGGTCGCTCCTCGAGGCGGGCCTGGTGGACCGTTTCCGCGTGGTCGTCTTCCCCGTGATCACCGGGAGCACCGGCCGCGACCGGATCTACGACGGGTATCCCGATGTCACCCTCGAGATGGTTGCCAGCCGAACGTTCGACGGCAGACTCCAGCTGCTCGAGTACGTCCCCACGGTGCTCACCGGTCCACCCGGCTCGCACCCCGCTTCCTGAGCGCGCACTGCTGTCCGAACCGCGCGACGTTCGCGTGGAGATGACGCTCGCCGGAAATTCGCTCCATGAGGACGACACAGCGCTCACGTTGCGGATCTGCTCGGCGAGGTCATCCGCGCCTAGAGGCGAGTGGCACTGGCACGGCGCCGCGCCCGACCACTTCATGACCAACCTCTTGATGAGCGAGGGCGTGGCCGAGTGGGGCGAGCACGTCGGCGAAAGCGAGTGCCGCGGCCAGGCGTAGCAACGGGCCTGCGCCGGCGAGGCGGCGCGGTGAGATTTCGAGGAGGATCTGTGGAGGCCTCTCCGACTCCACGATCCTCCCCGTTCTCTCCACGCGGAGGCGGACGGGAATCGAACCCGCCTGGGAGCTCTCGCCCCCACACCGGTTTTGAAGACCGGGGGGCCCACCAGGCGCCCTGACGCCTCCAGGCCCGAGGATACGTCGAAGCGGGATCGGGAAGCCGAAATCCGGTCCGTGTCGGGACCGTCCTCTACCATTGAATGGACCATGGAAGCGGCGTTCTTCGACCTGGACAAGACGATCATCTCCAAGTCCAGCTCGCTCGCCCTGTCCCGGCCGATGTACCGGGCGGGCATGGTCTCCCGCGGCCAGCTCCTGCGCGGGGCCTACGCCCAGCTCGTCTACCTGCTGGTGGGGGCGGACGAGAAGAAGATGGAGCGTCTGAAGGACGGGCTCCTGGCCCTGACCAAGGGATGGGACCGCCAGCAGGTCGAGCAGCTGGTGCAGGACGTCATCATCGACGTCATCGACCCGTTCGTGTACCAGGAGGCGCTGGACCTCATGGCCCTGCACCGGGAGGAGCGCCGCCGGGTCTACATCGTGTCCTCCTCGCCGGAGGAGGTCGTCCGGCCCCTGGCCCGCCACTTCGGCGCGAATGGGGTCATCGCCACCCGAGCGAGGATCGTGGACGGCAAGTACACCGGCGAGCTCGAGTTCTACTGTGCCGGCGAGGCCAAGGCGCAGGCCATCCGGGACCTCGCCGAGCGCGTCGGGATCGACCTCGAGGGCTCGTACGCGTACTCCGACGCCGCGTCCGACCTGCCGATGCTGGAGGCCGTGGGACATCCGGTGGCGGTGAACCCGGACCGTGACCTTCGCAAGGAAGCGGAGGGACGCGGGTGGGACGTCCGCGAGTTCCGCCGGCCGGTTCGCCTGCGCTCGAGGATCGCCTCGGTTGCCACCCACCCTCGGAACCAGATGGCGGCCGGGGCCGTGGCCGCCATCGCCGTGGCCCTGGTGTTCGGGTGGGTGGTGATCCGGTCCCGCCTGGCCGGCCGCCGGCGCCGCGACTGACCCCTATCCAACTGCCGGTTCGCGGGCCGAAGCGACCCGCACTAGAATCGAGCGGTCGCCTTCGGGTGACCGTGAAGGGAGCAGAAACCCACGCGCGTCTTGCCGCGGGAGGCATGCTCCGGGTTCGGCGGCAGCAGTCGCCGGTTCCCGAGCAAGTGCGGACAGCGCATGCTACCTGCTCCCTTCGCGCTGTCTGGAGCTGTCTCGGCGCTCAGCCCTCGGGCCGGTGGCCGGCGGTACTCGAAGTGCATCCCGTCGGGCAGCGACGAACGTTCCGCCCCAGATGAACCCCCACTTCTCGAAGGCCGCGACCATCCGGGGGTCCTGGTGGGGCGTCGCCCCGTACGGGTTCTCCGGGACGTTGATGTCGAGCGCGATGCCCCACGTGTGGTGGGAGATGGCCTGCGACGGATCGCGGTTCGAGTACCGCCGAGCGTAGCAGCCCGAGTAGCTGTGGATGGTGCCCGCCAGGCCGTCGGCGATCAGCTCGCGCATGACCCCCCGGACCTGGGGGAACAGCGCCACGTTGCACGTGATCCGCCCGAGGATCGGGACCCGTTCGGTGGCGATGTGGGCCCGCTCCCACGCCGGGTCGATCAGGAGGTAGCCGGGACGGCTCGGGTCCGGCTTCGCCGCGAACTCGCCGAACAGCAGCTTGATCTGGACTGGGGGTAGCACGGCGTCGCCCTGGCGGAAGTACGGCGTCTCCCCGGGGGCGCGGACCCGAAGCGGCAGGCCACTCGGCAGGATGGTCCTGATCTCCTTCGTCAGCGACGCATCGGTGGCGTGGCCGGAGGGTTGGAGCAGCGCGTAGCGATCGTGGGTCACGCCGATCTCCCGCCCGAGGTGTCGCGACACCATGAGCTCCTGCGCTCCGACCAGCTCGTCGGGGAGGACCGCGGCGACCTGGACACGCGCCGATCCGAACTGAAGGACCGCGCCGGGACCGAGGTGCCGGAGGCGGGCGCTGCTCTCACCCAGGATCCCCTGCCCGTTGGCGAGCGCCACGATCACGCCGCGGTCGGCCGGCGGCAGGAACGGCGCGTACTCGCGGGGATTGACCGCCGCTACCTCGAGCGGGATGCGGTAGCCGTCCTGCGGGTCGTCCACGACCTCTCCCTGCGGCGTCATGGACCGACTCATCCAGGCGTTGTCGCTGGCCACCACGACCGTGCGTTGCATCGCGGGCAGGTCGGCCACGCGTTGGCGGAACCCGGCGGGCAGCCCACCCGGGGTCCAGGCCAGGAAGGTCCGGGGGGCCTCCGGCGTGGTCACCGGAACGGCGACGGGGACCTGGTCCGGGCGCCCGTGGCGGGGAAGTCCCGTGCCCTGGAGCGAGAGGGTGAGCACGGCGCCGGCGACGAAACCGGCCAGGCCGGCGGTGGAGGCCGAAGTCAACCGGCCCAACCTCATGGCGCGTTTCCCTGTGGCTCGGCGTACGGCTCCAGCGAGGCGGCCACGGCCAGCAGGTCGGCGAGCGACAGGCCGGCCGCGTCGAGCGAGTAGTACACGCCCTGGTCCACCCACTCGAGCTGGTTGCGGTCCGGCGTCCACCTTCCGGTCACGCCGCGGACCTCCACCTCGGACTGGGTGGCCGATGATGCGGGCGGAAGCTTCTTGGCCACCTCCTCATGGAGCCGGATCGATCCGGTCCCCAGATCGGAGTCCTGCTGCTGGAAGTACGCGTTCAGCGCTATGTCCTTGTGCAGGCGAACGAGCTCGGCGCTGGCCAGGGCGTAACCGGCGGGAAGCCCATCCGAGGCCGGGAGCAGGACGGGGAACGGCATCTCGGCGGCGGCCTGCGCCAGCGTCACCCGCTCGGTCACGCCCTCGGGCGAGCTGCGAACCGCCCACGCCTCCGGTATGGGGATCCCGATCACCGGCAGCGACCCCGCCACGTGCAGCAACGTGTCGCGCGACAGGTTGGTCTCGACGTACAGGTCGGTGCCGGCGGCGTGGATGGACAGCCGCCGTCCGTGGTCCGCGGTGGCCGGCTCGTAGTACGCCACGCTTCCGTTCGCCAGCTGCACTTCCTGCGCCTGGAGGCCGACCGCCCCGTACAGGGTGTTCGCCGTCCAGCCTCTGGTCTCCCCGAGCTTCAGCCAGGCCAGGCCCTTCGAGTAGGTGATGAGGGTCTGCGAGGGCTGGTCTTTCGGGGCGGAGTCCGGCGGCAGCACCACCTGATAAAGGCCCAGGCCGTCCACGTCCTTCGGCTCGACCGGTTGGAAGCCCGTCTCCTTCGAGGCCTGCGAGATCGACACGGGCTTCGCCCCCTGGTCTCGCACACGCTTCGTCTCGGGGATGCGGAAGGTGCCGGCCGCCGGAGGCTCCCGATCGACGGACAGCGCCGCCACCTGGAAGATCGGCTGGCGCGGGGATTCAGCGGGAAGGCCGAAGCGAAGCGCCCACTCGTCGCGCTCCCGTCCGGCCGCGGGGTAGACCGTGTAGCTGAGGGGGAACCAGCTCTGAGCGTCGAGCCACAGGTCCACCTGGTCGGTGCTGAAGAACGGCCGCCACGACCCGCCCAGCGACAGGAAGGGGAACAGCGGCTCCGCGCGGTCGAATGGGAGCCGAACCTCGATGGCCGGACGGCCGAGCATGGTTCCCCGGCCCACCACCTGGAGCTTGTTGGTGTCGGCCAGGCTGGTGACCGGAAGGATCAGGTCGGTAGGGGCGGGCGTCGTCGAGGAGAACGGAACGCGGTTCTCGACGACGATCTGCTTCGGCGGGCACACGTCGATGGGACAGGCCGACGGGCCGACCGAGTACCAGCTCGAGCCGTTCACGATCAGCTCGAGGTCGGTGGGGGTCACGTCCTTGCCCGGGTACTGCGTGTGGTCCACGACGTCGAGGCGGAACCGCTCCGGCGCCTGGAACCAGACGTTCATGGAGAACTCGCGGACCGGCACTTCGGGAGCGAAGTGGTACTCGGTGACCGCGAACCGGGCCTGGTATGCGGAGAGGGTGGTCGCCGCGGAGGCCACGCCCCGCGTGATCTCCGCGGCGTCCACGCTCACGCCCTCGGGCCGTTGCCACGGGCCGCCCACCGCCACGCTCCCGGCCACCAGGCCCACCGCGAGGGCTGCGGCCACAGGAGCCAGCCGGATCCGCCCTGGGAGGAGCGGCCGCCGGGTGCGGCCTCCGGCCAGGACCCGGAGGCGCACCGGCGCCCGCTCCGGCGTCTCCCGCTCCACCGCCGCCATGATCGAGTCGACGAGGTCCGGGACCGCGGGGGCCACCTCGAAGCGGGCGGCCTCCCGGAGCTTCCACGCGCCGGCCTCGAACCGGGCGCACTCGGCGCAGCCCGCCACGTGTCGGTCCACCGCGGCGGCCAGTCGCGGCGACAGGCGCTCGCCGTCCATGCGCTCGGAGATGGCCCGGCGGGCCCGGTCACAGTCCACCGGCGTCCTCCTCCACGGCCAGGGCGCTCATCATGGCCTGCCGGGCCCGGTGCATCCGGCTCTTCACCGTGCCCACCCGAAGGTTCAGCACGTCCGCGGCTTCCTGGTACGACAGGCCGAACACCTCGATCAGCAGGAACGGCTGGCGGTGCTCCTCGGTCACCGCGGAGAGCGCGGCCGCGAGCTCCAGCCGGGCCTCGGGGTCCGGCGGTCCCACGGGCGGGGGCGGCTCCTTGGCCATGGTGCTCTTGCGGGACCGAAGGGCGTCCATGGCGCAGTTGCGGGCGATCCGGAACAGCCAGCTGGTGAACTTCGAATCGCCTCGGAAGCTCCGCAGGAACCGGAACGCCCGAAGGAAGGCCTCCTGGGTCACATCCTCGGCCAGGGACCGGTCCCTGGTGAAGTGGAAGGCGAAGCGCCACACGTCGGCCTGGTACTGGCGCACCAGCTCCTCGAACGCGCCAAGGTCGCCCTCACGGGCGCGCGCGAGCGTGCGCGGGTCGGGGTCCTGCACGTATGCCCTCTCGGTCCGGCCGGCCAATCAAGCTTATCGACCGGGCCAGGCCGGGGCTGGGTTCCTAGCTCAGCCGCGATGGGGGCTGCCTTCGTGCCCGGCGGACGGGTGCTCGTGCCTAGCGCGCGGCCCTGGAGGAGGGGTGCTCCAGGCGCTCGGCCAGACGCTCTGCCCGGGTGGCCGCGTCCTCGACCCGGCCGGCGGTCACGGCGCCGGTGATGGCCAGGAGCTCGGTCTCCACCCGAGGCCCGATCCGGCTGGTGCCGCCGTTGACCAGGGGGTCCAGGCGGCCGATGGCCCGCTCTAGGCGGGCGAGGGGTGCCGGGGGCCCCAGCCGCTCGTCTTGCGCGGGACCCTCGGGCGTCCGCTCGAGGCCGGTGTGCCCCACCTGGGCGGGCCGCCTGCGCCGCCAGGCGTCGAGGTCGATGACCCGTCCCATGCTCCGAAGCGTAGAACGGGGGTGTGACAAATCCTCGGAAGCTCGGGGAAGGCGCCGTGTGTGCACTCTCCGCGTTTGCGCCTTCTTGCGGCCCTCGGGTAGGTTCGAGCGTGAGGCAGGGTCCGCACCCCGGCGGGCCTACAGAGAGGGGGATCCATGAGACGCAGGTACTTGGGCGCCGCCCTGGCGCTCGCGCTGGCGACGGCGCTCGGAGTGGTCGTCGCTCGCTCCGACGGCCGGCGCCGGAACCACCAGGACGTACATCGTCCTGTACAAGCAACTGGCGGTATCCGGCGACGCCGCGGCGAAGATCCAGTCCGCCGGCGGAACGTTGGTAGCGAGCTACCCACAGATCGGCGTGACCATCGCTCGGTCCTCGAACGACGGGTTCGCCACGACGATGAAGAAGGACCTGAAGGTCCAGGGCGTCTCGGCCACCAACAACTTCGGCATCCAGGCGCCGGACCTGGCGCAGCAGGAGTCCGGCGGCACGGCCGCGGTGCCGGCGGTGACCACGGTATGGGGTGACAGCCTGTCGAACCGGCAGTGGGACATGACCCAGATCCAGGTACCCGAGGCCCACGCCATCAACACGGGAACCGGCGTGCTGGTTGGAGACATCGACACGGGGATCGACTTCACGAACCCCGACCTCCAGGCCAACATCGACGTGGCCAACAGCGCGAACTGCGTGAGCGGCTTGGCCGTCCAGGGCACCGCCGCGCAGGACGACAACGGCCACGGGACGCACACGGCCGGCATCATCGCCGCGCCGGCGAACGGCATCGGGATCGTGGGGGTCGCCCCGGGCGCGAAGATCGCCGCGATCAAGGCCGGCAACTCGGCCGGGTTCTTCTTCCCCGAGGCGGTCATCTGCTCGTTCGTGTGGGCCGGGACCCACGGCGTCGACGTCACGAACAACAGCTACTTCGCCGACCCGTGGTACCTGAACTGCAAGAACGACCCCGAGCAGCGGGCCATCTGGCTCGCCGAGCAGCGCGCGATCAGGTTCGCCCAGCAGAACGGCGTCCTGGTCATCGCGGCGGAGGGGAACTTCGCCGACGACCTGGCCCACCCGACGCTGGACCAACAGAGCCCGGACGACACGACTCCGATCCTCGACAGAGCCGTGACGAACGCCTGCATCGACATCCCGGCCGAGATCCCGGGGGTCGTCAGCGTGACGGCGAGCGGTAACCGGGTGCAGAAGTCCTTCTACTCGAGCTACGGCATCGGCGTGACCGATGTGATCGCTCCGGGTGGGGACACGATCCTGTTCGACCAATCGGCGGACGTGCCGAACGGACGGGTCCTGTCGACGTGGCCGCAAGCGCTGCCCGAAACCTGCGCTGTGACGCGTCGGGTCTTCGAGAACGGGACGCTGTACTGCTATCAGCAGGGGACGTCCATGGCCGCCCCGCACGCGGTCGGCGTCGCGGCCCTGATCATGAGCCGGTACCCGGGGATGTCGGCGAACGGGGTGGCCGCGATGCTGCAGAACACGGCCGATCCCCTGGCCTGCCCGGATACGGCGCAGTACGCGTTCTTCCCGTCACAGAACAACGGTGCACCGCAGATGTGCACGGGAGGGCCGGGGTACAACTCGTTCAACGGCCACGGGGAGGTGAACGCCCTCACCGCGGTCGGAGGGTAGGCGCAGCTCGTTCCATCAAGTCCCGAGGGGGGCGGCCGCGAAGCGGCCGCCCCCCTCCTCATGTTGAGAAACCGCGACGGACCCACCCGGGCCAGGATCCCGTCGAACGTTTGCATCGCAAAGCGCGCATGATGGGTAAGACAGATACGCCCCATGGCCCAACCGATCCATCGCCACAGGCCCCACCGGGGGATGTTCCTCGACCGGCTGCTGTCTCCAGCGGCCGGGCGATTCCGCCCGCGCGTGCCTGCGGACTGGCGCACGCGCCTGGACGCGCCTCTCGGACCCTCGCGCCTGGACGCGCTTGCCGACCGAGCCGTGGGGGAGTTCGAGGCGCTCGACCGGGAGAGCCGGTTCGGGCTCATCCTGATCGTGGGGATCTTCGTGTTCGCCCTGGCCTTCCTGCCGGTCGTGATGGCCCTGAACTCCTCGCTCGGGGTGGTTGACCGCCACTACCTGGCCAAGGTGGGCGATCCACTGAACCTCCCGCCGCTCCCGCAGCGATCCACCATCCTCGCGAGGGACGGATCGGTCCTACAGCATGTGTACTTCGGGGAGAACCGGGTAGTCGTGCCCATCAGCCGGTACCGGGAGAGCACGATCCAGGCCGTGCTGGCCATCGAGGACGACGGCTTCTTCCATCACGGTCCTTTGGACTTCCCGGCCATCGTCCGGGCCGCCGTCACCAACCTCATCGCCGGGGGGATCGTGGAGGGCGGCTCGACCATCTCCCAGCAGCTGGTCAAGGACACGGTGACCGGCGATGCCCCCACGTTCGCCCGCAAGATCCGGGAGGCCGCCGACGCCGTCCGCCTGGAGAACACCTACTCCAAGGAACACATCTTGGGGATGTACCTGAGCGAGGTGTACCTCGGCCACGGCGCGTACGGGATGGCCGCGGCCGCCGAGTACTACTTCGCCAGTCGGCCGTCGCAACTCACGGTGGCACAGGCGGCCCTCCTCGCCGGGATGATCCGCTCGCCCTCCTACTACGACCCCATCACCAGGCCCAAGCACGCGCTGCATCGGCGAAACGCCGTCCTGACCCGGATGCTCGACCTGGGCTGGATCACGAGCGCCCGCTACGCGCGGGCGTCGTCGGCGCCGGTCGTGCTCTCGGCCGCCGACCGGAACGTGGCCCAGTCCGCGCCGAACTCCTACTGGACCCAGTACGTGGTCGACAGCTTCCTGTCCAACCCGGCATTCGGCCCCACCGTGAAGGCCCGGATCAAGGCCCTGTACCAGGGCGGCCTGAGGATCTATACGACACTCGAGCCGGCCATGGAGAGACAGGCTGAGCAGACCCTCCTGGCCCGGATGACCGGGGCCGGGCTGCCCCAGTCCGCCCTGGTCAGCATCGTCCCGCAGACCGGCGCCATCAGGGCCATGGCCGTGGGGAACGCGCCGTACGGGGCGAACCAGTACAACCTGGCGGTCGACCCCGGCGGCGGACGGACGGCGGGGAGCGCCTTCAAGGTCTTCACCCTGGCCGCGGCCCTGGAGGCCGGGATCTCGCCGAACGCCGTGTACAGCGGCTACTCCCCCAGGACCATCCCGAACTGCGGTGGGGGGGAGACCTGGACCCTGCACAACGCCGAGCCCTCGGGAGGCGGGAGCTACCCGCTGTGGCTGGCCACGGCCGACTCGGTGAACGTCGTGTTCGCCCAGGTGATCGACCAGGTGGGGCCGGAACGGGTGGCGGAGGTGGCGCACAAGATGGGGATCACCACCGACCTCACGCCGGTATGCCCGCTCACGCTCGGCACCTCGCCGGTCTCGCCACTCGACATGACCTCGGGCTTCGCCACCCTGGCGAACGAGGGCGTGCACTGCCAGCCCTACGCCATCGCCCAGGTCGTCTCGAGCACCGGGAAGACCGTCTACCGGCAGAAGCCGGAGTGCTCGCGAGCCATCCCGGCCTGGGTGGCCCAGGAGGAGACCGCCATGCTGGAGGGGGTGGTGCGAGTTCGGCACGGGGACCGCGGCCAACATCGGGCGGCCCCAGGCCGGCAAGACCGGAACGGGCCAGGACTACCAGGACGCCTGGTTCCTGGGGTACGTGCCGCAGCTCGCGACGGGCGTGTGGGTGGGCTACGCCAGGGCCGAGATCCCCATGCCGTACGTCCCGGGGTACGGGACGGGGTTCGGCGGGGTGCTCGCCGCGCCCATCTGGCACGACTACATGCTGCTGGCCACCCAGGGCATGCTGGCCGAGTCCTTCGCCTCGCCCTCGATCGGGTTCTACGCCCCGGCGCCCCCGTCGCCTCCGTCACCATCGCCCAGCCCATCGACCTCACCGACGCGACGACGTCGCCGACGCCGACCTCGACGCCGACCCCAACGCCGGAGCCCACGCTCAGCCCCCACGGCCATTGACCGACCGCTGACGAGAACCTCCGCCCACCTTGGCCCGTCGAGTGGGTGAACGAGACTCGGGAGGGAGAGCCATGCGGCGGATCGGGAAGCTCCTCGTTTTGGCGCTGGCTGGTGGGCTGGTGGGCTGGCTCGGGCCGGCAGCCTCGGCCGGCGGCTGGGACTCGCTGGAGCCACAACACGACCATTACTTGCCGGGGCAGACCGCGGTGCTCCGCGGGGCCTTCGCCGTCAACCGGCTGAAGGGCACCGGACGGATCGAGGGCGGCCCCTACTACGCCTACCTGCTGGCTGGCAGTAACCGGTACGGCATGATCGACCCGCCCAGGATCCCGAAGGGCGCCATCCGCCTGGGGGTCGTTCGGTTCGGCCCGGTCACGGAGGGGCAGGACGGTTACCGATACGCCACGGGGTCGGTCACGTTCACGGTCCCCGATATCGCGTCGGCGAACTACGCCGTCAGCTTCTGCAACGATCCTTGCCGCTCGAGCACGATCGGGTGGTTGGGGTTCGGCCGAATCACCATCGTCCACACGGCGCTCGAGGCCCAGCTGCTCGACGCGCGTGACTCACTGAAGAGCAAATTGCGAGCGGCGCGGTTCCACCTGCGGCGCAACGAGAAGCAGGTCGACGCGCTGAACGCTGGGGCGAAGGACGCGGCTGCCGCGCAGCGTTCCCTCCAGGAGCAGGTGCGGAACTTGACTGATCGACTCGCTGCGGCCCGGCAGACACCGGACGGGTCCGCGATCCCCGCGTGGGCGGCGATCTTGGCCATCGCGGCGGTGCTCGCGCTGGCGCTCGCCGCCGCGTTCGCGATCCGGTGGCGACGGTCCCGGGCGAAGGTGTCCCACATCACAAGCGCGTCCCCCGACCCATCCATCCCGTTCCCCCGGATGAAGGAGGACGCGCTCCACCGCCACTGAGCCGGTCCGCCCCCGAGACGCCTAGTGAAATCCGCCGGGCAGGCGATTGCTGCCGCCGGTCGCGGCGTCTAGTGTTCGCCCCTGCACGGCTGTTCGGCCGAGCATCCCCCGCAAGGTTCTCCCTCGCTTCCCCGCGATGGCGTGGTCTCCCCCACGATGCGATGGAGCCTGCATGGAAGAGGTTGCGCGGGTGGTGCTCGCGCTCGAGGAGCACGACGTGGCCGAGGAGGTGATGCACTTCCTCGACCGAACGGGTCGGGCCCGGGTGGTGGCGACCGCTTCCGACGAGCATCAACTGTCCGAAGCCGTGCGGCAATTGGAGCCCGATGCCGTCGTGGCCTCGCCCCGGCTCGCGGCCTCCGCCGAGCTGAACGGAAGCGCGTTGCTCGCGGTGGACACCTCGGAGTCGGTGCAGACGCTTCGAAGAGCACTGAAGGCCGGGGCGAAGGGCTTCTTCTTGTGGCCGGCCGATCGCGGCGAGCTGGCCCGGGCCACCGCTCGCGTCTTCGCTGCCGATGCCCGTGTCGGCGTAACGCTGGGGCGGGTCGTTGCCGTGTACGGACCCAGGGGAGGGGCCGGGGCGACGTTCCTGGCCACCCACATCGCCGCGGGTTTCGCCAGAAGGGACCGGCGATGTGTCTTGGTGGACCTCGACATGGGGTTCGCCGACATCGGACCGGCGCTCGGGGTGCCGACCGAGGGATCGCCCAGGACCATCGCCGACGCCGTGCCGATCGGCGACGAGCTCACGTCGCGACACCTGGACGACATCCTGTGGACCCACCCTGATGGGTTTCGGGTGCTGCTCGCGTCCGCGGACGGCCAGCAGGGCGAACGAGTTGCGGTCCACGAGGTCGGACCGGTCCTTGATGCCGTCCGGGGAACGGCAGACGTCGTGGTGTTGCACATCCCCCGCGGATTGGACGATGCCGTGCGGCTTGGATTGAGCGTCGCGGACCTCGTCGTGATGGTGCTCCAACTCGACGTGATGTCGTTCCGCGCCGCCAAGCGGGCCGTCGAGGCCACGGGTGTCGAGGATCGCTGTTCGTTCGTCGTGAACCGAGCCACAAGGCGGGAGATATCGCCGAAGGACGTGGAACGGGTTTTCGGGCGCGCGCCGGTTGCCGTGATCCCCGTGGACCGAAGGGTTCCGGCCGCGCAGGACCGAGGTCGCCTGCTCCCACCGCGAGGGCGGGCCGGCCGCTCGGTGGATCGGTTGGCCGCGAAGCTGCTCGAGCGGCTGGAGGAAGGGTCCTGATGCGGGCCGATGCGCTCGTGGAGGTTCGTCGGGGCCTGCACGAGCGGCTGCTTCGCCGGGTCGATGCTCGCGGACTCGAAGAGGTGTCGCGAACGGAGCGCCGCTTGCTGGTGCGGGAGGAGGCATTGGCGATCCTCCGCGAGGAGCGGCACATCCTGCCTCGCGGCGTGCTGACGAAGGTCATCAACGAGGTTTCAGATGCGGTCGTCGGGCTGGGGCCCATCGAGTTCCTGCTCAAGGACCCCGACGTCACCGAGGTGATGGTGAACGGGCCCGACGACGTCTACGTGGAGCGGAAGGGGCGGCTCGAGAAGGTGGTGGACGGTCTGTTTGAGGGGGAGGAGGCCGTCCTTCACGTAATCGAGAGGATCGTGGCCCCGCTCGGCCTTCGGGTCGATGAGTCATCACCTTGGGTGGATGCGCGACTGTCGGACGGCAGTCGGGTGCACGCGATCATCCCGCCCCTTTCGCTCTGCGGTCCCACGCTGAATATCCGCAAGTTCTCCCCTGTGCCCTTCACTCCAGACGAGCTCCTCACGCGAGGAGCGCTCGGACCGCGCATGCTGGTGTTCCTGGCCGCCTGCGTCCGGGGCCGGGCGAACGTCATGGTCTCGGGCGGGACGAGCTCAGGCAAGACGACCTTGCTCGGCGTCCTGTCGACGTTCGTCCCGGACGAGGAACGATTGGTGACCATCGAGGACGCCGCGGAGCTCCGCCTAGCCAAGCCGCACGTCGTCTCGCTGGAAGCGCGTCCGGCGAACGTCGAGGGCAGGGGCGAGGTGACGGTGCGCGACCTCGTCAGGAACGCGCTTCGGATGCGGCCCGACCGGATCATCGTGGGCGAGGTTCGCGGGGGCGAGGCCCTCGACATGCTGCAGGCCATGAACACCGGCCACGATGGATCCCTGTCGACCGCCCACGCGAACTCACCCCGCCATCTGCTCTGGCGGCTGGAGACCATGGCGATGATGTCGGACATCGGGCTGCCGGTCGGTCACGTGCGCGCGCAGGTGGCCTCGGCCGTCGACGTCATCGCGCACATGGCCCGACTGCCGGACGGCCGGCGAGTCGTGCTCGAAGTGGCGACCGTCGACGGTGTCCACGAGGGAGAACCCGTCCTCACGCCGCTGTTCCGGTTCCGGCCTCGGGTCGGCGCACAGGGCGCGTTCGAGTCGACCGGTGTCGTCCCCGAGCTGGCGCTCGAGCTCGCCGACGTTGGGGCGGAAGTCCCGGAGGAGCTGTTCGCTCCGGGACCAGATGAGAGCGCGTTATCGGAGGCCGGGATCGGGGAGGGCGGATGAGCCCGAGGTTGCCGCCATGGCCCTCGCCTCCTTGCCCGGCCTGTTCGCCGCAGCGGCCGCCGATCTGGTTGAGCGAGAGCGCGTCCGAGCGCGAGCGGGAGTCCCGGGGCGAGCACGGGGGTCGGGCGGTGTGCGACGTCAGCTTCGTGGGCCGGCCCTTCGTTCGCTCGGCGTCCTCGGAGGCATCGCCGTTGGTGCTTCGATGGCCGGCCTCCCGGGGGCGGCGACGGGCGGCATCGCGGCCGTCATTGTCCCGGTCGTGCGGGCCCGCCAGGCGAGGGCTCGTCGGGCCGAGAGGATGCAGGAGCAACTCGCCGAGGCCGTGTCGGTGATCGCCGCCGGCCTCCGGGCCGGCCTGTCGTTGCTTCAGGCCATCTCGCTTGCCGCGGATGACGTCGGGGCTCCGCTCGGGCCCACGCTCGGCGAGCTAGGCGACCGCGTGTCGCTCGGCGTTCCGTTCCCTCGATCGTTGGACCGCTGGGTCCAAGAGGTGCATGTTCCGGAGGCCAGGCTGATCGGGGGAGTGCTCCGCCTGCAACGCCGGACGGGTGGCGACCTGCCTGTCGTGCTCGACCGGCTGGCTCGCACCCTCCGCGATCGACAGGCCGCCGCGCGCGAGGTCCGATCCCTGACCGCCCAGGCCAGGTTGTCGGGCGCGATCCTGGGCTTCCTGCCGATCGGCTTCTTCCTGTTCCTGTCGATCACGTCGCGGCGGGACATCGCAGCCGCGTACCACTCGTCGATCGGGGCCACGGCCATCGTGGCTGGCCTCCTCATGCAGGGCGTCGCGTTCCTGTGGATCCGCCGGCTGCTTCGAGTCGAGGGGTGATGGAGGCGTACCTTGCTCCCGTTGTGGCCGCCACGGCCGCCCTGCTGGCCGCCGCGGCCGCCACCACGACGGTGGACCGAGCGCTCCTCTCCCGGCTGGGAGCTTCGCCCCCCAGCGTTCGAGGCGGGACGCTTCGGCGGGCGATCGGACGTCTGGGCGCCGTCCGCCCCGTTGGTCGTCTTCCGGGCAGGGCGGCCACCGCCCAGCGGATCGCCACGGCCCGCGTGGCGATCACGGACGACGAGGCCATGGGGACGAAGGTCCTCTCCGGCGGCCTGCTGGCGCTGGTCGCCCTGTCCGCGCCGTGGCCCGCGACGTTGCTCGCTCCCGTGCTGGCGGGGTGCGGCTTCCTGCTTCCCGACCTTCTGCTCGCTCGGCTCGCTCGTCGCCGGCTCGAGCGAGCCGACCAAGAGATGCCGCTCCTGCTCGATCTCCTCGCCGCGGCCTCCTCGGCCGGGCTCTCGGGCCAGCTCGCCCTGCGCCGGGCCGTCGAGACCACCGAGGGTCCCCTCTCCGAGGAGCTGTCCTCCGTGATCCATTCCGTTGACCTGGGCGCGCGGTGGCGGGACGAGCTCCGCGGCGCCGCCGAGCGACTTGCTCTCCCGGACCTGCGGAGAGCGGTTGCCACGATGACTCGAGCCGAGACCTTGGGTTCCTCCCTGTCCGACGCGCTCTCGGAGCTGGCGACCGAGGTCCGTGACGCCCGGCGATCGGCCGCGAACGAACGAGCCCGGAAGGCGCCGGTGAAGATGCTGTTCCCGCTGGTGTTCCTGGTGCTGCCGGCGTTCCTCCTCCTGACGGTGGTGCCGGTCCTGATAAGCGCCTTGCAGTCGATCCGCTGAGGGAGGTGAAACCATGTTGCTCGCGCTGTACGTGCGCATCCGCACGCGAATCGCCCGGGAGGCCGGCCAGACCACCGCGGAGTATGCCCTCGTGATCCTGGCCGCGGCCGCGATCGCCGTCGTGCTGATCGCCTGGGCACGCTCGTCGGGCAAGCTCCCGGCCTTCTTTGACAACATCATCGACCAGGTGGCGGGGAGTGGGCAGTAACGGCCCGGGACCAGGGCGCGAGCGTGGCTCGGCGGTTGTGGAGTTCGCGCTCGTCCTCCCCATCCTGCTCCTGCTCTGCCTTGCTCTCGTCCAGATCGGCTTGCTTGCCCGGGATCAGCTGCTCCTCGTGCAAGCGGCCCGGGCGGGCTCGCGACAAGCCGTGGTCGATCCGGATGACGGTGCCGTTCGGTCGGCAGCGCTCGATGCCGCGCCCGGCCTCGATCCAGCGCGGGTCGAGGTCACGGTGGTTCGGGCCGGTGGTCTCGGTCAGCCTGTCGAGGTGACCGTCGGCTACGGCGCCCGGATCGCGGTCCCGTTGGCGGGCCTGTTCTTCCCGTCGGAGGTCCGGTTGGAAGCCTCCACCGCCATGCGCCAGGAGTTCCCGTGACCCGGGAGGCAGGGTCGGTCTCCGTGGTGGTCGCAGCCCTTGTGGCGATGATCCTGGTCCTCGGGCTGGGGGCCGCGGACCTGGCCAAGGCGCTCGTCGCCGTGTCGAGAGCTCAATCTGCGGCCGACGCGGCGGCTCTGGCGGCGGCGCAGGAGCTGGCGTTGCCCGCCGGCCGCGAACCGGCCGACGCCGCTGCCGAATACGCCGCGCTGAACGGCGCGGAGCTCATCGAGTGCCGATGCCAGGCGGGGACGCTGGAGGCGACGGTCCTGGTACGGCTCCCCGTGGGCCACCTCGCGACGCTGCCGGGCGATCGTATGGTCGAAGGCAGGGCCCGTGCCGTCGTCGGATCCGGCGCTTGACCCCGTGACGCTCGCGTCGGTGACCCGGCGTAGAATGCCGAGCCATGCAGAACCCACGGCAGGTGGCCAGGGGCCGGCGGGCCCTCCTGGGGGTCGTGGACTACACGCTGGCCAAGCGGGCCCTCCTCCGGGAGGTCCGGGTCGGCCTGCGGTCCAGGGCGGACATCTGCGACGCCCACCCCGAGCTCATGCGGGCGGCCAAGCACGTGGGGGAGGAGACCCGCCGGGACTGCCCGGTGTGCGGCCAGTCCAAGCTCGTCCTGCTGGCCTACGTCTACGCCGACGACCTCCGGGCGAACAACGGCCGGGTGTGGACCCTGGACCAGGGCCTCACGCTTGCCACCCGGCACCGGAACGCCTGGTGCTACGTGGTCGAGGTGTGCCGGGATTGTTCCTGGAACCACCTGACCGAGGCCTTCGTGGCCCGCCAGGCCGGGTAGCGGACCTGCGGAACGGAAACCTCACACCGAAAAGCCACGTCTACCTGGAATGAGATGCGGACCCCCTGGGTAGAATCGGCCCGGCTTGGCCGTCAAGACTGCGCCTGAAAAGGCTCCCAAGAGCCCCAAGCGCACCCCCCGGCACGCCTCGAAGAAGCGAGGGTTCCTTCGCCGGTACTGGTGGGCCTTCGTCGCCGCGCCCTTCGTCCTGCTGTTCCTGCTGTTCGCCACGCTCTTGTTCGTGTACTCGCGACTGGACCTCCCGGCCACCCCGCCGCCGCTCCAGACCACCTACATCCTCGACCGGGACGGCAACCTCCTGGGGACCTTCCACGCCTCGGTGGACCGCACGATCATCCCGTTCAACCAGATGCCCGAGAGCCTCCGCGACGCCGTGATCGCCGCCGAGGACCAGGGGTTCTACCGGCACTCGGGCATCGACCCGCTGGGGATCGCCCGGGCCGCCTGGAACGACCTGATCGCCCACAAGGTGGTCCAGGGCGGCTCCACCATCACCATGCAGCTGGTCAAGAACGTCTATGCCGGCCAATACGAGACCGACCGCAAGACGGGGCAGACCACGTACGTGATCCCGCCGCGGACGTTCACACAGAAGGTCCGGGAGGCCCTCCTCGCGGTCAAGCTGGAGCGGACGTACACCAAGAACGAGATCCTGGCCACGTACCTGAACACGATCTACTTCGGGCACGGCGCCTACGGCGTGGAGGCGGCGGCCGAGGCGTACTGGGGCATCCACGCGAACGAGCTCAACCTGATCCGCTCGGCCACGCTCGCCGGCCTGATCTCCAACCCCTCGCTGTTCGACCCCATCGACCACCCCGCCGACGCCAGGATCCGGCGGAACTACGTCCTGGACCGGATGGCCGCGCTCGGAAACATCACGGCGGAACGCGCCGCGCAGCTGAAGCTCCAGGACGTCAGGACCCATCCCTCTGACGGCGGCCTCAGCTTCCCCCCGAAGCTCGGGTACTTCCTCGACTACACGAAGCGGACGCTGATCGCCAAGTACAAGGAGGCCCAGGTGTTCGGCGGCGGCCTGAAGGTCACGACGGGCCTCGATCCACGGATGCAGGCGGCGGCGGAGGAGGCCGTGGCGGCCCGTCTGAATACGCCCGGCGACCCGCAGGCGGCCGTGGTGGCCATCGACCCGGCGACCGGCGAGGTTCGGGCCATGTACGGCGGCAGCAACTGGGAGAAGTCGCAGGTGAACCTGGCGACGGGCGACGGTGGCACGGGGCGGCAGGCCGGCTCGGCCTTCAAGCCGTTCACGCTGACCGCGGCCATGGAGGCCCGGGTCTCGCTGTCCTCCCGGTGGTACGGCCCGGGGACCATCACCATCCCGGACCCCCGGTGCTACACGGACGGGAGGCCCTGGACCCTGTCCAACGCCAGCGACGAGGAGAGCGGCACGTTCAGCCTGGCCACCGCCACCGCCTACTCGGTGAACACGGTCTTCGCCCAGGTCGCGTCGCTGGTCGGCCCCGATGCAGTGGTGGACGTCGCCCATCGGATGGGCATCCGCTCGCAAGCTTCGAGCCGGTGTGCTCGATCACCCTCGGCACCCAGGCGGTCACGCCGCTCGAGATGACCAACGGCTACGCCACCCTGGCGGCCCGGGGGGTCCGGCGGTGGGCCACGCCGGTCCACGTGGTCAGGGACGCGAGCGGCGACGTCCTCGATCGGACGACGAACGGCAAGGGGAAGCAGGTCGTCGCCACGAACGATGCGGACCTGGTGACCTACGCGCTCCGAGAACGTCATCCGGTACGGGACCGGCACGAACGCGAACATCGGCCGGCCGGCGGCCGGCAAGACCGGCACGGCCCAGGACTACGTGGACGCGTGGTTCTGCGGCTACGTGCCCCGGCTGGCCACGTGCGTGTGGGTCGGGTACCCGGAGGGCGAGATCCCGCTCGGAGAACGTGGAGGGCTACTCGGCCGTGTTCGGCGGCACCATCCCCGCCCTCATCTGGCACGACTTCATGCTGAAGGCGACCGAGCGGATGCCGGTCCTGGACTTCCCCACGCCGTCGTTCGACGGCTACACGGTCGGGGCTCCGACGCCGCCGCCCCCGCCCTCGCCATCGCCGACTCCGGAGCCCACACCGTCGCCGACCCCGTCGCTCTCCCCATCGCCGATCCCCAGCCCCTCGCCAAGCGTCTCCCTCCCGCCCAGCCCGACGCTGCTCGCCGACGCCGACGCCGTCGCCGTCGGCGGGCGCTGCTGCGGCAGCGGACCGGGGAGGATGAGGACGGGGCCTACGAGGCCTCGTTGACCGCGAACTCGCGAGGCCCGGGGACCGACTCCAGCGGGAGCGTGGCGACGACGGTCGTCCCTCGCCCCGGCGTCGAGTGCACCATGAAGGTCCCGTTGGCCAGCTCGACGCGCTCGCGCATGGAGGCCAGGCCGACCCGTCCCATCCGAAGGAACTCCCGGGCCCTGGCCGCGTCGAACCCCACGCCGTCGTCGGTGACCTCGATCCGGAGCTGGCCGGCGACGGCCTCCACGGCGACCCCGATCCGCACGGCCTCGGCGTGCTTGCCCGCGTTCGACAGGGCCTCCTGCACCACCCGGTAGGCCAGCGTCTCCAGGTCCTGGGGGACGTCGCCGACGCCCTGGGGCGGCGAACTCGGCGTCCAGCTTGTTGTCGCGGCCGAACTTCTCCACGGTCTCCCGGAGGGCGGGCACCAGGCCCCGTTCCTCCAGGAGCGGAGGCCGGAGGCCGGCCATCAGACGGCGGAGGTTGTCGGCCTCCTCGGCCAGCTCCTTGCGGACCTTGGTCAGGACCTCGACGCCCTCCTCGCCCTCACCCGCCTTCAGCATCAGCAACACGGCCTCGAGCGAGAGCGACGCGGCCGAGACCCCCTGCACCGGCCCATCGTGGAGGTCGCGGGCGATGCGGTTGCGCTCGCTCTCGATGGCTGCGTTCGTCCGGCGCATGATCCGGGTGCGGTCCTCGTCGCGGTCCTGGAGGAACTTGAACAGCGAGCGGATGGTCTGGTCGGCAACGCGCTGGGCCGTGACGTCACGTACGAGCAGCAGCCGCCTCGGCGGGTCGCCCGGGATCTCCGAGGTCCGGGCCTCGAGGTAGTTGGCGTTCCCTTCCTGGAGCAGCGTCCCCTGCCCGGTCGTGGGGAGCGTGGCGAAGGACTCGTCGGCCTCGATCGCGGCGGCGAGCGCGACCCAGGGCTGGCCCTCGACCATGGCCTGGGGCAGGTCCAGCATGCTGCAGAATGCGTCGTTGGCCCGAACGATCACGTCCTTGTGGTCGAGCTCCACGATGCCGTCCACGGCCGCCTCGAACACCAGGCGCAGGCGCTCCTCCGATTCGCGCAGCGTCTCGTTGGCCCGTTGGAGGCGCGCCAGCGCCTTGTCGGTCTCGCGGAGGGCAGCCTCCTTCCCCTCCAGCGCGTCCTGGGCGTCGCGGGTGCGCCTGCGTGCTCCGGAGCTGGTTCACCAGGATCCGCAGCGCGACGGCCACGCCGAGCACGTAGATGAGGCCGGAGGCCTGGACCGGGCCGATGACCGAGTTCGTCTCCATGGCCGCGACCAGCCCGAGGGCGGCGCACGCGGTCGCCACCGAGCCACCGTGGTCAGCAGGGCCCGCCCGTATCGCGAGTGCCGGGCGACCTTGCCCTCGCCCATGCGCCGGGGAGCCGCCGTCACGACGAACGCGAGGCCCAGGGCACCAAGCGCGAGCGGGAGTTCGACCGCGGACCGCCCCGGCGTGTAGGTGCCCCGGACCCACTGTTCCGCGAAGGCCACCGCGCCGGCCGAGAACGCGGTGATCACGGCGAACTGCCCGACGTGGGCGAGCGACGGGACCCACAGGACGAGCGCCCCGTACGCCGTGATCGCCGTCGGCCAACATCAGCGCGAACACGGCGGTCGACAGCGATTCGACCGACGTCGCCACGTCGGGACGAAGCGCCAGGTACAGGATCACGGCGATGGACGCGGCGCCGAGGGCCACGTCAGCGGCGATCTGGCCCCGGATCTCCTTCGTTGAAGTGTTCGCGGTACTCGATCTCGACGGGGATGAAGAAGATGGCCCCGATCAGCAGGAACAGCGAGTCGTACGGGCTCGGCGAGTACTGACCGCCGTTACGGAAGTCGTTGACCATGAACAGGACGGCCACCGCGGCCATCGCCAGGATCCCGAAGGCAAGGAACGGCAGGCTCCGGATCAGGCCGGAGGAGCGCACGCGCCACAGGATGACGCCGGCCGAGAGCACGCATGCCCCGGCCAGGACCGCGTCGTGGATGCCCTCCACGTCGACCAGGGCGGGGCCCGCCAACGAGGTGGGTGGTCACCACACCGGCCATGGCTGCGCCGAGGACGCCCAAGACGAGCCACGTCGAGCGGCGGCTGGCCGCTTCGGTCGACATCGGCCCACTATGTTGCCTCGGGGGAAGGCTCGACTCCATCACCCGCATGGTGTGGCGCTGGGCGGAACCCGGCCTAGGCCGGTTGGAGGACGAGTGGCGAGCCGTTGCCCGGCGGAGCTACTCGATCAGGCGCCGGCGGAGCGCCTCGGCCACTGCGGCCGTTCGGTCGGATGCCCCGAGCTTCTCGAAGATGTGCTCGAGGTGGGTCTTCACCGTGTCGGGCGAGATGTACAGGCGCTCGGCGATGTCCCGGTTGGTGTGCCCGAACGCGAGGAGCTGGAGGACCTCGATCTCGCGGGCGGTGAGCGTCTCGGCCTTGCGGTCCTTCTCCTTGGCTTGTGGAGAGCTCCTCCGCCAGGGCCACCACGAGCTGGGGGTCGATCACCATGTTGCCCCCCGCGACGAGTCGGACGGTCTGGATGAGGTGCTCGGCGTCGCGGGCCTTCAGCACGTAGCCCCGGGCCCCCGAGCGAACCGCCTCCACCACGAACTGGCGGTCGTCGTAGGCGGTGAGCATGATGACGCCGACCTTGGGGAAGCGGTCGCGGATCAGCCGGGCCGCCTCCAGGCCGTCCATCTCGGGCATCCGGATGTCCACCAGCGCGATGTCGGGTTTCTGCTGCTCGACCAGGTCCAGCGAGCTCCTGGCCGTTGGAGGCCTCCCCGACGACCTCGATGCCCTCCGCCATGTCGAGGTACCGGCGAAGGCCCTGGCGGACCAGCGAGTGGTCGTCCGCGATGGCTACCCGTTGATCGTCACCCGAGGCTCCCTCTGCCCGTCCTGTCGGCCCGACTCGCTGGGCCCATCCTATATGTCGGCCACGCCGGTCTAGAAGATGTAGTACCAGTTAACGAACAGCACAACGAGGAGCCCGAGCCCGGCGGCCCCCACCGCAGCCACGGCCTTCTGGGGGATCCGCCATCGCTCGGTCAGCTGGGCCAGGGCCCAGAAGGCCGGGAACAGGGGCAGCACGAACCGGGGCATCGACATCAGGGGCGCGGTCCGGCGAACACGAACGACAGGGGGATCAGCAGCCCGCCCCACAGGTAGACCGAGTACGAGGGCCGGTACCGGAACAGCGCGAAGACGGAGGCCGCCGACCACGGGGACCACGATCAGCCAGTCGATCAGCCAGTAGCCGCCGTTCGTGTTGCCCAGGAGCGGAAGGCGTCCCGGGTGCCGTCGGCGAGCGTGGCCCAGCGGCCAAGAGAACGTGCGCTGCCAGTTGGCCTGCTGGCTGACGGGGCGCCAGCCAGTCACCTGCCTTCGCCCCCCAGTACCCGAGGTAGGCCAGCGTGCCGAGGCCGGTGGCGACCGCGGCGCCGCGAGCCGCGGAGCGAGCGGCCGCGCCGCTCGCCGCGCTGGTGGAAGGCCTCCACGAGCAGCGCGGGCGCCAGCACCACGCCGATGTTCCGGGTGAGCGCGGCCAGGGCCCCGGCAGCGCCGGCCACCCCCCACCGTCGCGGACCGGGCTCCCCAGAACGCCGTCACCGCGAGGAGCAGGAACAGCGACTCGCTGTAGGGAGCGAAGAAGAAGAAGGACGTGGGGAACAGCGCGACGAACAGCACGGTCCGTCGGGCCGTCTCGACCGAGAGCTCCGGACGCGGTGAGGGCGTACAGGACGCACAGCGCGCCGGCGAACGAGGCGTTCGAGACGAGCAGCGCCGCGGCGAACGGATGGCCCGCCCATGACCCACGAGACCGCCCGGATGGCCAGCGGGTACAGCGGGAAGAAGGCGGCGCTGCCGTCGCCGACCCGGTACCCGCCCGAGGCGATCCGCAGGAACCACAGCGCGTCGAAGCGCTCGAAGCTGGTGAGGGCGTTGTGCCATCCAGGGTCGGGGAGGGGTTGCGCCCGCCACCCGGGGACCGAGACGGGCTTGAGCGGAGGGAACAGCCCCACGGCGACCAACCCCAGGACAGGAGCCCCAGGCGGACCGCGAGGAAGACGGTCAGGCTGTACCGGATCCCTTCCCGGGTCTCGGGCTTCACGCGGGGACGTCCGCCAGGGCCGGCGCGTGCGCGAACGGGACTGGCGTCGGCCTCACGGCTGCGGACCCAGGCCACCAGGCACCAGACCAGGATCGCCGCCCGGACCAGGACGGCCACCTCGAACGCGCCGACTGGGCAGCCCACCCAGGTCCGTGTACCGGCCGAACCACGAGAACCGGGTCAGGAACACGGCGACGTCGGCCGCCTCGAACGCGGCGAACAGCCGAAGGTCCGGCAGGACCAGGGCGAACCAGGGTAGGAGCCACAGCCCGTATTGCGGCGAGTACACCTTGTTCGTCAGCAGGAACGCCACCAGGATGGCGAACCCGAACGTCCAGCGGGGGAAGTCCGGCACCACCCTTCGGCGGAGCCGGTACAGCAGGACCGAGGCCGCCACGAAGGCCACCGCGGAGGCCACGTTGATGAGGCGGGTGTGCCCGCAGTACAGGTTGCCGGTGACGCGGTTGCAAGCGATGAACCACACGCTGTCCCAGTCCGCCGGCCGGGCCGCGTTGAACCGGAAGAACTCCCACCAGCTCTTGGGTGCGGCCAGCACGAACGGCAGGTTCACCGCCACCCAGGCGCCCGCGCCGGCCCACGCCAGATGGATGCCCCGGTCTGGCTGGCGATCCCGGAACCGTCCCAGCACGAACGGCAGGAGCAGCAGGGCGGGATAGATCTTGGCCGCGGCTCCCAGGCCGAGGAGCGCGCCGGCCCAGACGTCGCGCCGGTTCAGGTAGGCCAGGGTCGCTGCCGTGGCGAAGGCCACCGCCAGCAGGTCCCAGTTCATGAAGCCGTAAATGAGGAGCGTCGGAGCGAGCGCGAAGTAGAGCGCCCGGGAGCCAACCAGCAGGTACAGGCAGACGAGCACGACGAACGCCGCGATCGACAGCAGCACCACGTTCGTGTAGAAGAACCCGGCGACGCCGTCCGACGTCCAGGCGGCCATGCGCATGGCGTACATCGAGAGCACCGGGTACTCGTCGCACTCGCCCTCCGCTGGGGCGCAGGCGTCAAGGTAGGGGAGCCGGCCCCCCGTCAGCTGCTCGGTGCCGTACAGGGGCACGATGTCCGAGTAGCAGTACGAGCGGTACTGGCGGCCGTCGCCCCAGTCGCCGCCGGCGCAGGGGGCCTTCAGCGCGATCCCCAACGCCAGCGTGGTCGCGAGGCAGGCCATGACCAGCCCCAGTCCGATCTGCTTGGTGGGGAGCGCCACGGGCCGATTATCTCGCCCGGGCAGGGCCGGCAGGAGAGGCCACCCCCCCGGGACATGGTGCGGGGCCGCCGAGGGGGAGGCGGCCCCGCTGTCACCTGGGAGCGCGCGCCGAGTCGGCGTCCGCACCCCCAGATGAACGAGAGAGCGGTGAGCTCTCGTGGTCCGGATCACCTTTGCGTTCGGCAGGATGGGGGACGCGCTGCATCCCTCGGGATGGGTAGAAGCGGGTACCCGGTTCCGGGTAGGCGCGCCTCGGCGGCCCGGCGCGTTCCTAGATCGTTCCTAGATGGAGATCCCGCCGTGCTTCACGGCGAAGGCCACGGCCTCCAGCTTGGAGTGCACGCCGAGCTTGGCCAACAGGTTGCGGACGTGGGTCTGGACGGTCTGGGGGCTGATGAACAGCTTCTGGGCGATGCCCTCGTTGCGCATCCCCTCGGCCAACAGTTGGAGGATCTCCCGTTCCCGGTCGGTGAGGTCCTCGAGGAGAGCTTCGGCGCCGCGGCGGGCCTCCCGTTCCTTGGAGACCTGGTGAAGGAGCCGGGTGAGGGTCGCCGGGTCTATCAGGACCTCTCCCTCGGCCGCCGCCTTGGCCGCCGAGAGGACCTCCCCGGCGGCCTCGTCCTTGCCCAGGAAGCCCGAGGCCCCCGCCTCGACCGCCTCCACCAGGAGCCGGTCGTCGTCGTGGGCCGTCATGATCACGACCTTGGTGGCCGGCGAGACCTCCTTGATCTTGCGGGTTGCCTTGATGCCGTCCATGTGGCCCTTGAAGACGATGTCCATCAACACGACGTCGGGCTGGTGCTCGCGGCACAGCTCGATGGCTTCCTCGGGCACGTGGACCGGCGAGGCGATCATCCGGAGCGAGCCGTCCCGCTCCACCACCATGGCCAGGGCGTCGGTGAGGATCTTGTGGTCGTCGCAGATGAGCAGGGTGGTCGGCCCGCTGGCATCGCTCGACACGGCTGTCACCCTCCCGGAAGCGTGACCCGGAGCATGGTACCCCTGTCCCCTTCATCCTCGATATCGATGCGCCCGGCCATGGCCTTGAGATGGGCCCGGCAGATGAACAGGCCGAGGCCGGCGCCCGGGGTCTCCTCGTACCCGGGTGGGCGCCACTCCGTGAACTCCTGGAAGACGTCCTCCCGGCGCTCGACAGGGATCCCGGGGCCCCGGTCGGCCACCTCCACCACGGCCTCGCCGTCGGGCGACCGGTAGGCCCGGACCTCGATGGGGGCGTCGGGCGGGGAGAACTTCGAGGCGTTGTCCAGGAGGTGGACGAGGACCTCGGACAGTCGGGTCCGGTCGAGCGGCGCGGTAAGGCCGTCCTGCACCTCCACCACCATGGCGTGCGGGCCGCTCGGCGTGCGCCACGCGACGTCCCGGACCAGCGCGGCCACGTCCTCGTCTCGGACGTCGTAGCTGAGCTGGCCGGCGTCGATCCGAAGGGCGGTGGAGATCTCGTCGGCGATGAGCTTGAGCCGGTTCGCCTCCACGTCGATCAGCCGGAAGAACTCGAGGCGCTCGTCGTCGCTCATCGAGCCGTAGAGGCGGATGCCGGAGGAAGCGAGCCCCTTCACGGACATGATGGGGTTCTTGAGCTCGTGGCCGATCTTCGAGGTCAGGTCGGCCCGGCGCCGCGCGTCTTCGGCCCTCCCCGCCGGGGGGCGCCTGCGTGTTCGGACCCACACGGATGCGGCGAGGGCGAAGGCGAGGAGGCCCGCCCCCGCTCCGAGCAGGAAGGCGCCGGCTGCGTCGCTCACCGAAGGGGAGTGTAGGCCTTCGGCTGCCCGCCCCGGAAGGCCTGCCCGGACTCCTGGAAGGGCTACCAGCGACGGCTACTCGTAGGAGTGCTCGCGGTCCGGGAACGTGCCCGCCTCGACCTCGGCGGCGAACGCCTGCGCGGCCCGGGCGATCTCCTCACGCAGGTTCGCGTAGGCCTTGGCGAACTTGGGCGGCTTGCCCTCGGACAGCCCGAGCAGATCGGTGATTACCAGTACCTGTCCGTCGCATCCCGGCCCGGCCCCGATCCCGATGGTGGGGATGTGCAGCTGCTCGGTGATCCGCCTTCCCAGCTCCGCCGGGACGCCTTCCAGGACGATGGAGAACGCGCCGGCCTTCTGGAGCGCGCTCGCCTGCTCCAGGATCCTGGTCGCCGCCTCCTCGCCACGGCCTTGCACCCGGTAGCCGCCCATCCCGTGGACCGACTGGGGGGTCAGGCCGACGTGAGCCATGACGGGCACACCGAGCTCGACCAGACGGTGCGTGAGCTCGATCTGGGGGCCCTCGACCTTGACGGCGTGTGCCGCGCCCTCCTTCAGGAACCGGCCGGCGTTTCGGACGCCCTCCTCCACCGAGACCTGGTAGGAGAGGAACGGCATGTCGGCCACCACCATGGCGTTTCGCGCGCCGCGGGTCACCGCGCGGACGTGGTGGAGCATCTCCTCCATCGTCACGGGCAGGGTGTTCGCGTAACCCAGGACGTTCTGGGCCAGCGAATCGCCCACCAGGAGCACCGGGGTGCCCGCATCGTCGAGGATCCGGGCTGTGGGGAAGTCGTAGGCGGTGAGCATGGCCCAGCGCCTGCCCTCCGCCTTCCATCCACGCAGGTCATGGACGGTAACGGTCATGGCTCGCGCCTCCTTCTGGATGAGTGCACGGCTCCTTGGAAGTGTAGCGCCCGGCCGGTGGGCCTCCTTCCAGCTACCCCCCGCCCGGGCGAGGGAGGTGCCGGAGAGGCTGTCGGTGGCCGGTGCTAGGGTCGCCTCGTGGACCAGCCGGTAGACTCTGGAGGCCAGCCACGTCCTGCCCCCGGTGGGGGCCGTCCAGACCAGAGGAGGTGGGGACCTGAGGTCCTACGAAGTGATGTTCATCGTGCCCCCCGAGGCCGACGAGTCGGTCATCGGCGGGGTCATCGATCGGATCACCAAGATCGTCTCCCAGGCGGGGGGCGAGGTGGGCAAGGTCGATCGATGGGGACGGCGGCGCCTGGCCTACGAGATCGCCCGGCAGGGCGAGGGCTATTACGTCGTCGTGGCGTTCACGGCTGAGCCGTCGGTGATCGCCGAGCTCGAGCGGAGCCTGCATCTCGCCGACGAGGTGCTGCGGTTCAAGGTGGTCCAGAGAGCCGCCTAGGAGACTTCCCCCTCCCCGGCAAAGCCATCCGCCGGGGGGTGGAAACGGACAGGTAGGTGATGGAGATGGCGAGTGACAACCAAATCACGATCGTCGGGAACCTCACGGACGACCCGGAGCTTCGGTACACGCCGAACGGCGCGGCCGTGGTGAACTTCTCGGTGGCCGTCACGCCCCGGATCCGGGAAGACGGCGGTGGCTGGAAGGACGGCGACACGTCGTTCTTCCGGGTGAACGCATGGCGGACCCTGGCCGAGAACTCCGCCGAGTCCCTCACCCGGGGCTCGCGCGTGGTCGTGGTGGGCCGCCTTCGCCAGCGCTCCTGGGAGACCCCGGAGGGCGAGAAGCGATCGGTGATCGAGATCGAGGCGGACGAGCTGGGGCCGAGCCTGCGGTGGGCCACGGCCAAGATCGAGCGTCAGGGAAAGGCTGCGGGCGGCGACTGGTCGGCCAAGGCCCCCGCCCCGGTCGGCGCCGGCGGGAATTCGGACGAGGAGACGCCACTGGATGCCCCCTAAGACCAAGAAGCGACCACCCAGGAAGGAAAAAGAAGAGAAGGCCTGGCAGAAGAAGCAGAAGCGGAAGGTCTGCATCTTCTGCAAGGACCGGATCGAATACGTCGACTACAAGGACGTCATGGTGCTGCGCAAGTTCGTCTCCGAGCGGGGCAAGATCCGGGCCCGCCGTGTGACGGGCAACTGCGCCCAGCATCAGCGGGACGTGGCCATGGCGGTCAAGAACGCCCGCGAGATGGCGCTGCTTCCGTACTCCAGTCGATGAAGGTCATCCTCCAGAAGCCCGTCGAGAAGCTCGGCGTGCCGGGGGACGTCGTGGACGTCGCCGACGGGTACGCCCGGAACTACCTCATGCCCCGGGGCCTCGCGGTCAGGGCGTCCAAGGGCGGCGTGAAGCACGTGGAGAGCCTCAAGCGTGCCCACACCACTCGCGTGTCGCAGGCCCAGGCCGAGGCCGAGGAGGTGGCCGGCCGGCTGACCGCCAGCCCGATCAAGGTCAGGGCCCGGGTGGGCGAGGAGGGCCGGCTGTTCGGCAGCGTGACCGGGGCCGAGCTCGCGGAGGAGATCGAGCGCCAGACCGGGGTGAAGGTGAACCGCCACGACGTCCACCTGGACGAGCCCATCCGAAGCATCGGGGTCCACCAGGTGAAAGTGCACCTTCTCGCCGACGTCGACCCCGTCGTCCAGGTCGAGGTCGAGCCCGCCGAGTAGCTTTCGGCTCCGAAGTCGGGCGCGCTGAGGTCGGGGGCTCACCCTCGTGCGGCCGAGCCGCCCTGGGCATAGGGCCTCCACGCGCGCCGGACCCCTCCCAGGGCTAGAATGACACTGTTGTCATTACCCGCCTGTACACATGTCTCCACGGGGTTCTCCACAGGTCCCGTGGCAGGTGGAGGTGGGTATGACAACAAAGTTTCCGTGCGTACCTGGGGCGGCGGAATCCACAGGCGTTTTCCCCGTGACTCGGGAGGTCGCTGCCCCTAGGGTCGGCATCTCGCCGTCGGCAGTTCGGGAGAGGGGGATCGTTGGCCACGAAAGCTGACGATGTCCGCCGTCTTCGACCCGAACGGGTCCCGCCCCACAACCTGGAGGCGGAGGAGTCCGTTCTCGGCGCCATGATGCTGTCGGCCGAGGCCATCGCCGACGTCGTCGAGGTGGTCAAGCCCGAGGACTTCTACAAGTCGGCGAACGGCACGATCTTCGACACCCTTCGGGGGATCTACGGCCGAGGCGATCCGGTCGACGCGATCACCGCCGTCGAGGAGCTCCGGCGCCGTAGCGTGCTGGAACAGGTCGGGGGCCACCTGTACATCCACGAGCTCGTCGAGCAGGTGCCGACGCCCGCCGCGGCGGGCAACTACGCGCGGATCGTCGCGCAACACGCGCTCCTGCGCCGGCTCATCCAGGCCGCCGGCGACATCATGGAGATGGGGTACTCGGCTCCTGAGGACCCCGAGCGCGTGGCCGACGAGGCCGAGCAGCGGATCTACGACGTGGCCCGCCACGACGAGAAGGACCAGGTCGCCTCGCTCAGAGAGCTGGTCGACCAGGCCATGACCGACCTGGAGCAGATCCAGAACCGGGAATCGGCGTTCGCCGGCCTGCCCACCGGCTTCCGGGACCTGGACGAGCTCCTGTCGGGCCTGCAGCAGGGCAACCTGGTGATCGTGGCGGCCCGTCCCGGGGTCGGGAAGTCCTCGTTCGCCACGAACGTCGCCCGGAACGCAGCCGTCGAGTCCCGGGTGCCGGTCGCCATGTTCTCGCTGGAGATGTCGAGGTGGGAGATCGGGATGCGCCTGCTGTGCGGCGAGGCCGGCGTTCCCTGGGACCGGATCCGGGGCCGGCGGGTGGGTGCCGACGACTGGTCGCGGGTCGTCCAGGCCGCCGAGGTCCTGCACGACGCGCCACTTTCGATCGTGGACTCGGGCAACGTCACCATCGTCGACATCCGGGCCAAGGCCCGGCGGCTCTCGGCCCGCCGGAAGGGCCTGGGGCTCATCATCGTGGACTACCTCCAGCTGATGTCGCACCACCGCAGGGTGGACAATCGACAGCAGGAGATCGCCGAGATCACCCGGAGCCTGAAGCTCCTGGCCAAGGAGCTGAAGATCCCGGTCATCGCGGTCTCTCAGCTGAACCGGGACCCCGAGCGGCGGCAGGACAAGCGTCCCCAGCTCTCCGACCTTCGCGAAAGTGGTGCGATCGAACAGGATTCCGACGTCGTCATGTTCATCCACCGGGACGATTCCGACCCGGCGAAGAAGGGCCTGGCCGACCTCATCGTGGCCAAGCACCGGAACGGGCCGACCGATACGGTCCCCGTGACCTTCCTCCCGCACCTCACGCAGTTCCGGAACTACGCGCCGGCCTCCGCCTGACCGCGTCCTGCCCTAGGCTGCCGGGCGTGACGGCCGACTCGCGGCGTGTCCGCGCCATCCACCGGCGGCTCCTGAAGCACTTCGGAACACTGGAGCCGCCTCGGCGGAGCGATCCACTCGAGGAGCTCGTACTCACCGTGCTCTCGCAGAACACGAGCGACGCGAACAGCTTCCGGGCCTACGAGTCGCTTCGGGCCCGGTTCCCGACGTGGGAGAGGCTGGCCGCGGCTCGGCCGTCGGAAGTTGCGGCCGCGATCCGTTCCGGAGGCCTGTCGAACGTGAAGGCGCCGCGCATCCTCGCCATCCTGCGCGCGATCGAGGAACGGGAAGGAGACCTCGACCTCTCCTTCCTTCGTCGCATGAGCGACGCGGAGGCCCGCGACTACCTGATGTCCCTCCCGGGGGTTGGGCCGAAGACGGCGGCGGTGGTGCTGGCCTTCTCGCTCGATCGTCCGGCCTTCCCCGTCGACACGCACGTGCATCGCGTGGCCGGCCGCCTGGGCCTGATCCCGCCCAAGACGTCCCCGGCCAATGCCCACGACATCCTGGAGGCGATCACCCCGCCGGAGATTCGGGTGGCCATGCACGTGGGCCTGATCCGTTTGGGCACGGGAGATCTGCAAGCCCGGCCGGCCGAGGTGCGAGGTCTGCCCCCTCGCGGACATCTGCCCCACCGCGCCGACGATCCTGGGGACCAAAGGGAAGAGGGCGTGAACCGGTTCGACGGATGGAGCGGGCGAGGGGAATCGGACCCCCGTCTCGAGCTTGGGAAGCTCGCGTTCTGCCATTGAACCACGCCCGCGTGGCACCATCGGCCGGTCGCCCGGCCACGACCGCCCAGTGTATCGAGGCCTCATGGGCCCCGCTTCCAGGCCTCGAGCTTGGGGCTACCTGCTAGCGTTCCTGCTCCCATGCGGGACCAGAACGCCACGCAGGACCCGAGCTTCTGGCCCACCATCCTCACCCGGCTGACCGGCGGGCAATCGCTCTCAGCCGAGCAGGCCGCCCGCGCCATGCTGGCCATCATGGAGGGGAACGCCACGCCGGCTCAGGTCGGCGGGTTCCTGATGGCCCTTCGCACGAAGGGTGAGACCGTCGACGAGATCGAAGGCCTGTCGCGCACTGCGCTCGAGATGGCGCAGCCCGTCCGGTCGCCCCAGCCCGTCGTCGACACGTGCGGGACCGGGGGTGACCGGTCGGAGACGTTCAACATCTCCACGCTCGCCGCCATCGTTGCCGCGGGCGCCGGGGTCATCGTGGCCAAGCACGGCAACCGGGCCGCATCGTCGCACTGCGGGTCGGCGGACCTGCTCGAGGCCCTCGGCGTGCGGATCGACCTCGGACCGCAGGGCGTCGAGCGCTGCCTGGCCGAGGCGGGGATCGCGTTCATGTTCGCGCCGGTGTTCCACCCCGGGGCGGCCCATGCCGCACCGGTTCGCCGGGAGCTCCGCGTCCCCACGGCGTTCAACTTCCTCGGACCGCTCACGAACCCGGCGCGGCCGCACGCCCAGGTGGTCGGGGTGTCCGACCTTCGGATGCTGCCGCTCATCGCGGAGGTCCTGGCCCGGCGGGGGACCCGGGCCAAGGTGTTCCGAGGCCAGGATGGACTGGACGAGCTCACGACCACGGGGCCGTCCACGGTCTACGAGACCGCGGACGGCGACGTGAAGGAACGGCTCCTGGACCCCGGCGAGCTCGGACTTCCCCGAGCCAAGGACGCCGACCTGAAAGGCGGCGACGCCGAGACGAACGCGGGCATCGCGCGGTCCGTGCTCGCCGGCGAGCACGGACCGCCGCGCGACGTGGTGGTCCTCAACGCAGCCGCGGCCCTGGAGGTGGCGGGGCGAGCGGCGAACGTCCAGGACGGGATGGCCGCCGCCGTCGAATCGATCGACTCCGGGGCCGCGGCCCGGGCGCTCGAGCGATGGATCGAGGTCTCGCAGCGGGCGGCGGGATGAGTGGCGACGTGAGCGTGCGGTCCGACCCGATAGCATCGCCGCGATGATCCTCTCGGACGTCGATATCCGTAAGGAGATCGAATCGGGCCGCATCGTCATCGACCCGTTCGACCCGGCCGCGATCCAGCCGTCCTCGGTCGACCTCCACGTCGACGACCGGTTCCGGGTGTTCGCCAACTCCCGATACCCCTACATCGACGTGAAGAAGGAGATGCCGGACCTCACCGAGATCGTCGAGGTCGCCGAGCCGGAGCCGTTCATCCTCCACCCGGGCGAGTTCGTACTGGGCTCGACCCTCGAACGCGTCGCCCTCCCCGACGACATGGTGGCACGGCTGGAGGGGAAGTCGTCCCTCGGGCGCCTCGGCCTGCTGATCCACTCGACCGCCGGGTACGTGGATCCCGGATGGGACGGCTACCTCACGCTCGAGCTGTCGAACGTGGCGAACCTGCCCATCACGATCTACCCGGGGATGAAGATCGGACAGATCTCGTTCTTCCGGCTCACCACCCCCGCGGAACGGCCTTACGGATCGACCGGGACCAGGAGCAAGTACCAGGGGCAGCGCGGCCCGACGGCCAGTCGGTTCTTCGAGGAGTTCGGCGAGCCCGAGTCCCGCTGACGCCGGGACTCTGGCTCGGCGCTCAGGCGACCTGTGGGTCGCTCGAGTCGATGCCCAGCCGGGACAGGGCTTCCTGGGCCGCGGCCACCACTTCCGGGACAGGGTCGTGCACCACGGCCTCCACGATCGCCTGCGCCCCCCGCGGATCGTCCAGCGATGCCAGGAGCTGCGTCGAGCGGAGCCGGATCCGCTCGTCCGGGTCCGAGAGCACGCCGATCAGGGCGTCGACGGCCATCGGAGCCACCGATCGCTCCGATGGCCTCGACCGCTCGCAGGCGGGCGTCCGCCTCGGTCGAACCGAGGCGGCCCGCCAGCCGGGCCACCCCGACGATCTCCCGAAGCAGGCCACCCACGATGGGAACCACCTCGGCGTTGCCGTGGAGCAGCACGTCGATGAGCAGCTCCTGTGACGACGGCCCGATCTTCCTCAGGAGGTCGGTGGCCGCCCCTCTCAGGTTGGGGACGGCCAGGACACCGGCCAGCCGCTTGGCCACCGCGGGCGAGCTCCACTGCGTGAGGACTTCGCTCGCCACCGTTCGGACCCCGGTGTCGGCGTCCTTGAGCGCGGACACCAGGAAGCCGAGCACGGCCTCGTCGTCGATCACGCCCAGGGCCCGCACGGCCTGCACCCGAACCTCGGGGAAGGGGTCCCCCAGCGCATTGCCGAGTGCCCGCACGGCCGACGTGTCGCGGATCCGCCCGAGGGCCGCCGCGGCCGCGGCCCGCACCGCCGGGACGGGATCCTGCAAGGACTGGATCGATGCCTCGAGGCAGGCCTGGCTCCTGCTCCATCCGGCGAGCTCGAGGGCGAGCACCCGTTCCTCGTGATCCGGCGAGCCGTAATGCATGAGTGCGAGCTCGGTCAGCGCGGCCGGGTTCGAGTGCGCGAAGACCGAGCCGAGCTCGTTTCGCTCCTCCGGGCGACACTGGCGAAGGGCCGACCACACGAACTCGTGGTCGTTGTCCTCCCTGGATGCGAGCTGGTTCATGGCAGCGCGGCGAACCTGTTCGTCGGCATCGGACAATCCCTGGAGGAGGAAGGGATCGGCCTCACGACCCAGGGCGGCCGTGAGCTCCTCCAGGGCCGTGGCCCGGACTACGGCCTCCGGATCGGCCATAGCTCGGGCCATCGCCGCGGAGGCCTCGATGCTGGTCCGGGCGATCACGCGAACGGCTGCCGCTCGAAGGGGCGCCGATTGATCGGTCTCCAGGACGAACCGCGCCACGTCGGCGCTGCTCGGGTCGCCGGATTCGCCCATCACCTCGAGCACGGCCATGCGGACCGGGACCGAAGGGTCGTCCAGGTGGGCCCGAAGGTGCGGGAGCACGGGCGGACCCGAGGACCGCCAGAGCACCCGGGTGGCCTCGGGCTTCCGAGATTCGTCGACCTGCCCCAGGAGGCCGACCAGATCCTCCAGCCGCACTCGAGCCAGGGCCTTCAGGAACGGCTCCCTGGCCTCGACGGGAAGCTCGATGGCGCGGTTCAGGATGTCCACCCCGATCTCGTAGAGGCGAAGCGCACCCACGGTCTCCGCCGCGGCCGAGGCGGTCTCCAGGTCCCCCGTATGAAGCGCTTCCCGGGCCCAGGCGAGGACCCGATTCCGCTCGACACCGCCGAGACCCGACAGAGCCAGGTGGCGGACCGCCTCGTCCGCATCGTGCAGCGAGCGAGCGAGCGAGGCGATGCGCTCGGCCTCCACGGGATCAAGTGGAGCGTCGTCGGAGAACTCCGATCCGTCTGCGGTCTGTTCGTCGGTGTGCGCCATGGCGTCTGCGGCGACCTCCGCGACCTCGCGGATCTCGTCGATGGGGTCTGAGACCAAGGTGGCCAGCGCGCGCAGGATCTCTGGGGCCTCCTCGCCTTCCACCAGGATCCGGACGGCCCCAAGACGCCGGACGTCGGGCAGCGACAGGCTGCCCACCAGCCGCGAGATGCCCGCCGCCCCGCTCAGCCGAGCGATCGACGGGCCTTCCTCCGCGGTCGGGGGGAGTCCATCTCGCCGATCGACGTGAGGAGGAGGTCGAGCTCGGTCTCGCCGAGGGTCGACGTCGATGCCAGGAGCTCGGGGAGCAGCTCGAGCACGGCCGCCTGGGTGAGTGGCCATCGCCGGGCGGCAACCAACGGAGTAAGCAGGACGAGATCACGAGAACCACGTTCGGCCGCCAGGCGAACGGCCATGGCCCGAACCTCGTCGGCCGGGTCCATGAGCGCCTGCTTGATGGTGGCGTCATCGACACGATCGGCCCTGCTCGACAGGACCTCGAGGGCCGACCGGCGGACCTCCAGGTCCGGGTCGAGCACCAAGGACACGACCTGCTCCAGCTCGCCGTCGCCGGGGCCCCGCTCGGCCAGCTGCTGGAGCGCCTTGCGCCGCTGCGCCGGATCTCGTGCGGTGAGTGAAGCTCCGGCATCGTCCTGCTCGGGGTCCGGCGCTGCATGCGGAGCTGAGGCCGCCGCGGTGTGAGGCTCCGCGGCCGCCGGCGGAGCCGGGGCCTCGGGAGGCGGTGCCACCTCCGCGTGCGCGGTTGTTCCCTCGGCCTTGATCGGCGCGGCCTCTGGTTCGGAAGGTGCGACGGTGTCGAGGACCTCCGCGGGAGCGGCGGCTTCGGCACGAACCGGCTCGATGGGCTCATGCACTTCGGGAGCCTCGGGCTGCGGCTGCCCCGACGGTTCGGGCTCGGCGGCGGAAGGTTGCTCCGGTACCTCGGCGGCAGGTTGCTCCGGCACCTCGGCGGCCGGCGGCTCCTGCTCGGGGGCGGGTTCGTCGGGCGGCTCGGACGCCGGTGCGGCTTCCTCCTCGTCCTCCTCCACGATCTGGGCGCGGCGCTCGGCCAGCGCCTTCAGGCTGCGGTACCAGTCCTCCTCATACGCGTCGACCCGCTTGCCCGGCGGGGGGCCGCCCGCATCGGAGCCGCCGGCGTTGCCCGTGGAGGGGTCGCGGCCCTCGGAGCCCTCTTCTCCCCGCTGGCCGAGGAAGCCGCCGATCAGACCCTGCTTCCGCTCCATCTATCTGTCGCCTCCGGCCGTCCGCCTCGAGCTCTTCGATCCGGGGGCCCGCATCCCATCCCCGGCCATGCCCGAGCCCTTCGGGACAAGCCCGGAGTCGCTGCTCATCGCCGCCGGCCTCCCCGTGATCACGGGAGGGTCACCGCTGGGTCGTTGCGTTAGAGGGCTCGACGTCCTCCGGGTCCATCGCGAACGGGGTGGGACCGATCCCCATCGACACCGCGGCCATGGCGGCCTGCGTCCGGTTGCTCACTCCGAGCTTTCGGAAGACCGCGGCGAGGTGCGCCTTCACGGTCTTCTCGGACAGGAACAGGGCCCGGGCGATGTCCCGGTTGCTCTTTCCCTCCGCGAGCAAGGCCAGGATGTCGGTCTCTCGCTGCGTGAGGCTCGTCGACAGACGGCTGTGCGACTCGTTCTTGTCGCCGCCGCCTACCTCCAAGGCGTCGAACAGGTTCTGGATGACCCTGGGGGACAGGACGTTCCCTCCTCCGGAGATCGCCACCTTGATGGCTTGCTCCAGGTCCTCCGGGGTCGCGTCCTTCAGCAGGTACCCGGCGGCGCCCTCCGCCAGCGCTCGCCGCACGTAGTGCGCATGGTCGAACGTCGTGAGCACGATCACTGGGACCTTGGGCCATCTCGTCCGCAGATCGTGGAGCAGCTCGAGGCCGTCGATGTTCGGCATCCGCACGTCGACGAGAGCGATGTCGACCGGGTTGGCCTCCATCACCCGAAGGGCCTCCTCGGCGCCCCCCGTCTCCTCGACGTCCGCATCGCCGAAGCACTCGCGCACGACGTGAGCAATGCCGCGACGCACCAGCGCGTGATCGTCAACGATCATGATCCTCAAGGTTCGTCTCCTCGCTCTTTGACGGGCAGCCGTGCGACCACCCGAGTCCCGCCTCCCGGGGACGACTCGATGTCGAGGGTGCCGCGTACCTCCGCCACCCGTCGTCGCATCATCTCCAGGCCCAGGTGGCCGTCCCGCAGCTCTCCCGAAGAGGCCTGGAAGCCGCGCCCTTGGTCCTCCACCTGCACCTCGACGCCCTGGGGCGTCGCTTGGACCCGCACCGCGACCTCGTTCGAGGCCGAGTGCTTCGCTGCGTTGGCCACACCTTCCCGGATGACCGAGGAGGCCGCCTCGAGGACAGGACCGCGCACCGCGTCGACGTCCCCCTCGAAGGACCAGGAGGCGGGAAGCCGCCACCGCTCCAATACCTTCTGCACCACCAGCTCGAGCGGCTCCTCCTCCAGCGATCCCTCCGGCGATCCCTCGGGCGAGAGGGCGGCCAGCATCCGGCGGATCTCACCGAGGGCTCGTCGCAGTTCCGATGCCGCCTCGGCCAGTGCGGCGATGGCCTGCGAGGGGTCCAGCTCGACCCGTCGGGCCATCCACTCGAGCTCGAGCACCGAGGCCGTCACGACCTGCGTGAGGCCGTCGTGAAGGGCGTAGGCCCACCGGGTCCGTTCCCTGGCGTACGGGTCGTCGAAGTCGTCCGGAAGGGCTGGCGCCTGGCCCGCGAGCGAGGAGAGCATCCCCCGCAGCGCGGCGACCGAGCGCACCGAGGATTTCGGCGTGAGGCGGGCGAATACCAGGTCGTCACCGCGGGGGCATGCGATCCACCCCTCGGCCCGTCCTTCCAGCACGTCGTCGAGGTGAAGGGGAAGCGGTCCCGACCCCGGCGCGGCCCACCAGGCGATCCTGCGCGAGGACGCGCCCGTTCGCATGAGGCCCACGGCGTCGAGGTTCAGGAGCTCGGCGAGGCGCCGGCACTCGGCGGTCTCGTCGGCCCCGCGGACGACGGCTGTCTCCACCCGTTCCCTTCCTTCTCGGCCGGCACGGCCCACGGTCGCGCCGCCTGCCTCTCGCCTCGTTGGTGTGGACGACACTGGGGGTCGTCCGTTCGACCAGGCCAAGCCGTTCGGTCTAGTTCTTCCTTCGGACGGTTCGAGGGCGCGCTTGAACGAGGTGCCGGGAGTTGATGGTCCCGAGGCAGGTGACGACGGTCGGCAGGCGCGAACCCGCCGGTTCGAGCGAAGCAGCGAGGCTGGAAGTGGGCTACTCCGAAGGGACTAGGGGGGTCCCGGCCGTCGCCCGGGCCAGGACCTGAGCCACGTCCGCGACCTCGATCTCATCGCCCCGTGCTCGAGCTCCGTCCTCCAACATGACGAGGCAATACGGGCAGGCTACGCCGACGATGTCCGCGCCGGTGGAGGCGGCCTCGTCCATGCGCTCCCGGTTGATGCGCTTGCCGATACGCTCCTCCATCCACATCCGGGCTCCCCCCGCCCCGCAGCACAGGCCTCGGCTCCCGTGGCGGGGCATCTCCACGGTCGACAGGCCTGGGACGGAGTCCAGGACGTGCCGGGGCTCCCCGTACACGTCGTTATGCCGCCCCAGATAGCACGGGTCGTGATAGGCGAGCAGGGCCCGCACCTGCCCGGTCGGCCGGAGGCGGCCCTCGTCGACCAGCCGGGCGAGCAGCTGGGTGTGATGGATCACCTCGTACCGGCCGCCGTAGTCCGGGTATTCGTTGCGCAGCGTGTTGAAGCAGTGAGGGCAGTTGGCCACGATCTTGGTGACTCCCGAGCCGTCGAGCGTGGCCACGTTCTGCTCCGCCAACGTCTGGAACAGGTACTCGTTCCCGATGCGGCGGGCCGGGTCGCCGGTGCACAGCTCTTGGGGGCCGAGGATGGCGAAGGACACCCCGGCATCTCGAAGGAGGCCTGCCACGGCGCGAGAGACGCCACGGGCTCGGTCGTCGAACGAGCCGGCGCATCCCACCCAGTACAGGAACTCGGGAGCGTGCTCGCCCTGGCCGAGCACGGGCACGTCCATCCCATCGGCCCACGCCGCTCGCTGCGACTGGGGCTGGCCCCACGGGTTCCCGGCGGTCTCCAGGTTCCGAAGGAGCGCGGCCGACTCGGGAGGGAACCGTGACTCACCCATCACCAGGTTCCGGCGGAGGTCGACGATGTGGTCGATGTGCTCGATGTCCACGGGACACTCCTGCATGCATGCCCCGCACGTCGTGCAGGCCCACACCACCTCCTCGTCCACGATCTCGGAGACGAGCGCCGTCTTCTGGTGCTCGCTCGAGGTTCGCCCGGCCTCGAGGATCTTCTGCCCTTCCTCGAACAGGTGATCCCGCAGGTTCATGATCAGGAGCTTGGGCGATAAGCGGCTTCCCGGTGTTCCACGCCGGACACGCGCTCTGGCACCTGCCGCATTCGGTGCACGCGTAGAGGTCCAGGGCCTCCTTCCAGGTGAGGTCCTCCACGGTTGCGGCGCCGAGCCGGATCTCATCGGACTCCGGGGCGTCCACGTCGATGCGAAGCGGCGTCAGGTAGCCCCGGGGCTTGGTGTTGGAGAAGAACACGTTGATGGAGCTGGTCAGGATGTGCAGGTGCTTGGAGTACGGGATGTAGACCAGGAACCCCAGGATCAGCAGGAGGTGCGACCACAGGAAGAGCTGTTCGTAGACCCGGAGCACCGAGGGGTTCATGGGTTCGAACGCCTGCGCGAGCGCGTTCGAGATGGGCGTCCAGGCCGCGGGGGCCTCGGCCATGCCTCGGGTGATCCGGACCGCGTTCAGCGCGAACAGGGTGAGCATGATGCCGAGGATCCACACCAAGATCAGATCGGCCTCCTGCATGTGGCTGCCGACGAACCGCTCGGGGCGTTGGACCTTGCGGATGGTGAAGGCCATCAGGACGCCGACCACCACGAGGAGGGCGAACAGGTCCTGCAGCAGCCCCAGCCAACCGGTGTGGCCGACCAGTGGGATGGCGAAGTCAGGATCCACGGCTTGCCCCATGGCCTCGACGATCGTGGTCAGAAGGATCAGGAAGCCCCAGAAGATGAAAGCGTGCATCAGCCCGGGAACCAGGCGCTGGAGCAGCTTTCGCTGGCCGAGCACCACGGTCACCTCGCGCTCCAGCCTGACCGGCACGTCGCGGGTCCGGTCCACGGGCCGGCCCAGTGCTACCAGCCGGTACAACAGGCGGGCCCGGCGGGCGAAGAGTCCCGCGGCCGCGGCAACGAGCCCCAGGAGGATCGCCGCAGGCAGGAGCATCAGATGGCGAGTGTATATGCGAAATCGACCGCCGGTTGTTGACTCGGGCTTTGACCGCGCCATGATCGGCCGGAAGCCATGGACCCAGGGACCACCGCCAGACAGACGCCGTCCGCGGTGACGATCGAGACGGCCGTCGAGATCCTCGGATATCTCGGCGCGGCCGTCGGCGTCGCCGCTACCCTGGTCGCCGCCGGACAGGTCCAGGACCTCTCGGAGGGTGGCGCGTTGGCCATCACCCTGGTCGTGGCGGCCGGGTTGCTGGGAGCGGGGTACCTGTTCGGCCTTCGTCCCCTGGAGCGGGGCCAACGGATGCGAAGCGTGCTGTGGTTCGGCGCCGCCGAGGCCTCGGCCGTCGGCGTGACCGTCCTCATCGGGGATATCGTCGGCCTCGACGGACGGGGGGGAGCCATCGTGTCCTCCCTCCTGGCCTTGGCGATCGGCGCCGCGCTGTGGTGGCAGCTCCGGCGGAGCCTCCAGGAGATCTTCCTGTTCCTGGCGATCCTTGCCACCCTCGTGTCCCTGGTCTTCCCGGAGCCGTCCTTCTTCGGCGTTCCCGATCTCACGGGGATGGCCATGCTGGTCTGGGCATTCGGTTGCGTGTGGCTGTTCCTGGCGACCCGGCGGATCGTGGTACCCGTTCGAACCGGCATGGTGCTCGGGTCGATCGCGGCGATCGTCGGACCGCTCGTGTTCACCAGGACCCGCATCGCCGGCGAGCTGCTGTCGCTGGTGACGGCGGCCGGGCTCCTTGTGCTTGGAGAGTGGCTCGGGGACAGGGCCGTCCAGGGGCTCGGCATCGCCGGGCTCCTCTTGGTCTCGGCCGGGGTGGTCGTGGAGCACGTCGGGGACTCGACGGGCGGAGCGATCGCGGCCCTCGTCGCCGGGATCCTCCTCCTCGCGCTGGCGCTGTTCGCGAGCGGCATGGGGCCCCGGCGGCCGCTCGGAGCACCCCCGCTGCCTCCCGCACCCCCGCCCCTTGCCCCCGGCCCCTCGTCCGGGCCTCCCGGGCCGCCAGCCGCCATCTAGACGGCCCGTTCCTCGGCAACCCAGGCTCACCCGCCCCATCAGTCCCAAGCCGTGCCTAACTTTGACACTAGGAGACTCAATCTTTATCCTTCCATTCAGATCAAGAACGCACTCAGGAGGATTCGCTCATGCCACGAGCCGTGGGAATCGACCTGGGGACGACCAACTCGGTGGTGTCCGTCCTGGAGGCGGGCGAGCCGGTGGTCATCCCCAACGCGGAGGGCTCCCGGACCACCCCGTCGGTGGTCGGGTTCTCCAGGAACGGAGAGATCCTGGTCGGTGAGGTCGCCAAGCGGCAGGCCATCACCAACCCGGACCGAACCGTCCGCTCCGTGAAGCGCGAGATGGGGCGGAAGGACTGGCACGTCGAGATCGACGGGAAGCGGTGGACGCCCCAGGAGATCTCGGCCCAGATCCTGATGAAGCTGAAGCGGGACGCCGAGGCCTACCTGGGCGATTCCGTCGCACAGGCCGTCGTCACCGTCCCCGCCTACTTCGATGACGCACAGCGCCAGGCAACCAAGGAGGCCGGGCAGATCGCCGGCCTGGAGGTCCTTCGGATCATCAACGAGCCGACCGCCGCCTCACTCGCCTACGGCCTGGACAAGCAGCACGACCAGACGATCCTGGTGTTCGACCTGGGCGGCGGGACATTCGACGTGTCCCTGCTGGAGATCGGCGAGGGGGTTTTCGAGGTCAAGGCCACGCATGGTGACACGCACCTCGGGGGCGACGACTGGGACCAGCGGGTCATCGACTGGATGGTGAAGGAGTTCAAGAACGCCCACGGCGTCGACCTCTCGGCGGACCGCATGGCCCTCCAGCGCCTGAAGGAGGCGGCGGAGAAGGCCAAGATCGAGCTGTCCCAGGTCGCCGAGACCACCGTCAACCTCCCATTCGTCACCGCGACCGCGGAGGGCCCGCTGCACCTGGAGATGAAGCTCACCCGTTCGGAGTTCGAGCGGATGACCGCCGACCTCGTCGAGCGGACCGAGGTGCCGTTCCGCCAGGCCGTGAAGGACTGGGGCAAGGACGTCTCGGCCATCGACCACGTGATCCTGGTGGGCGGCGCCACACGCATGCCCATGATCCAGGAGCTGGTCCGCAAGCTGGCCGGAGGCAAGGAACCACACAAGGGGGTCAACCCCGACGAGGTGGTCGCCGTCGGCGCGGCCGTCCAGGCCGGTGTGCTGAAGGGCGACGTGAAGGACATCCTGCTCCTCGACGTCACGCCCCTCACGCTGGGCGTCGAGACCAAGGGTGGGATCTTCACCAAGCTCATCGAGCGCAACACCACCATCCCCACGCGGAAGAGCGAGATCTTCACCACGGCCGACGACAACCAGACCACGGTCGAGATCCACGTCCTCCAGGGCGAGGCCGAGACCGTGTTCTCTCCCGGGGTGCGCTCGCTCGGCAAGTTCCACCTGATGGGCATCCCCCCGACCCCCCGCGGCATGCCGCAGATCGAGGTGGCGTTCGACATCGATGCGAACGGCATCGTGAACGTCTCCGCCAAGGATCTGGCCACCGGCAAGGAGCAGCAGATGACGATCACCGGTGGGACGGCCCTGTCGAAGGACGACATCGACCGCATGGTGAAGGACGCGGAGAAGTTCGCGTCCGAGGACCACGAGCGGCGCGAGGCCGCCGATGCCCGGAACGCCGGGGACCAGCTCAGCTACCAGATCGACCGTTCGCTTGAGGAATGGGGCGACAAGGTGCCCGAGGGCGATCGTGACGAGCTCAGGAAGTCGAACGAGGAGCTGAAGGAGACGTTGAAGGGGGAGGACGTCGCGCGGATCCGGTCGGCCACCGAGGCCACGATGCAGGTGTTCCAGCGCATCGGCCAGGCCATGTATCAGCAGACTGCGCCCCAGGGCGGGCCACAGGAGCCTCCCGCCGGCGCGGCGGCCGAAGGTGGCGAGGGGGACGTCGTCGAGGGCGAGATCGTCGACGAGGGAAGCGGTTCATGACCGAGCACGACCGTACCGGCGAGGAGCACCTGGGCCGACCCAAGGTCAAGGTCACCGATCGCCGGCGCGTCCGCGACGGTGGGGCCGCTCCGGCGGTCCCCTCGGACACGCCGGGCTCGGGCGAAGGACTACCGACCACAGACGCCGAGCTCGCGGCGGCCCGGAAGGAGGCGGCCGACTACCGGGATCACCTGATGCGGCTCCAGGCGGAGTTCGACAACTACCGCAAGCGCATGCTGAAGGAGCAGACCCGGGCGTTGGAGCTGGCCGCGGAGCCGATCGTCCGACGGATGCTCGAAGTCCTGGACGAGTTCGAGCTCGCCCTGATGGCCGCGGAGCAGAAGCCGGACTTCGACAAGTTCCTCCACGGCGTGGAGCTCGTGTACGCGAAGCTGGTCGAGACGCTCCGGGCCGAGGGCCTGGAGCGGATCCAGGCCGAGGGCGAGCCCTTCGATCCGGAGCGCCACGAGGCGCTCATGGGGTCTGGCGCCGGCGACGGTGAGCCCGTGGTCGCCGATGTCCTTCGCCAGGGATACACGTTGAAGGGCCGGGTGGTCCGTCCGGCGGGCGTGCGCGTCACGCACGAGCGCTGAGGGGGTCGCCGATGAACGGCGACGTCCGGCGCGAGTGGTTCGACAAGGACTACTACCAGGTCCTCGGCGTGGCCAAGAACGCGTCGCAGACAGAGATCAAGAAGGCGTACCGCAAGCTCGCGCAGAAGCACCACCCCGACGCCAACGCCGGAGACAAGTCCGCCGAGGAGAGGTTCAAGGACATCTCGGCGGCCTACGACGTGGTCGGCGACGAGGAAAAGCGCAAGCAGTACGACCAGGTCCGCGACATGGCGGCCTCGGGGTTCGGGGCCGGCGGCTTCCCCGGTGGGGGCCGGCCGGGACCCGGAGGCAGGGTGCGATTCGAGGACGTCGGTTTCGGCGACGTCGGAGACCTCGGGGACCTGTTCAGCGTGTTCACGGGGGGGCGCGGCCGGGGGCAGCGGCCGCCCGCCCGCGGCGCCGACCTCGAGACCGAGGTCCGGGTCTCGTTCGACGACGCCATGCGCGGGACCACGGTCCCGGTTCGCATCCAGGGGCCCGCGCCCTGTCCCACCTGCGGTGGGTCGGGCGCGGAGCCCGGGACGACGCCCGTCACCTGCCCTCAGTGCGGTGGCCTGGGCTCGGTCAGCGTGAACCAGGGGCTCTTCCAGATGTCACAGACCTGCCCTCGATGCCGAGGCGCCGGTCGGATCGTGGAGCACCCCTGCCCGACATGTCGTGGGTCGGGCAGCGTCCGGACCACCCGCAATTTCCAGGTGAAGGTCCCGGCCGGCGTGAAGGACGGCGCCCGGATCCGGCTCTCGGGCCGGGGAGAGGCCGGACCCCCGGGCGGGGCTGCCGGCGACCTGTACGTCGTCGTGCACGTCTCGTCCCACAAGCTGTTCGGACGAAAGGGCAGCGATCTCACCCTGACGCTCCCGATCACGTTCGCGGAGGCCGCCCTGGGAGCGAACGTCGAGGTGCCCACCCTGAACGGGCCGGTGACGCTCAAGATCCCGTCCGGCACGCAGCCGGGCCGGACCTTCCGGGTCCGGGGCAAAGGCGCGCCGAAGAAAGGCGGCCAGGGCGACCTGCTGGTCACCGTGAACGTGGAGGTTCCCCAGCGGTTGTCTCGCGATGAGAAGCACTTGCTGAAGCAGCTCAACGAGATGGATCGCGAGTCGCCGCGCAAGCGGCTCGGCGTCGAGTCGTAGGGAGGAAGAGGAACACATGGCAGGCGAAGAAAGGCGAACCGACCGGGCCGGGGACAGGGCGGTCTACATCATCAGCGTGGCGGCGGAGCTCGCCGGCGTGCATCCGCAGACCCTTCGCATCTACGAGCGGAAGGGCCTGCTCAGCCCCAAGCGGACCTCGGGCAACACCCGCCGGTATTCGGAGCGGGACATCGCCCGGCTCCAGATGATCCAGCAGCTCACGCAGGGTCAGGGGATCAACCTGGCCGGCGTGAAGATGATCATGGAGCTGGAGACGCAGATGGAGGAGCTTCGGCGACGGGCCGTGGAGCTCGAGACGGAGCTCCGGCGGGTTCGCCGGACCCGTCCCGTCGCGCTCGGTCCGTCCTCGGCGACCGTCGAGATCGTGCCACTGCGCACGATCGCTGCGTTCCCATGGCTGAGCGGGGGCCCTTCTCGGTGATCGTACGAAAGGAGTGAAGGACCGTTGGACCCGAACAAGCTGACAATGAAATCACAGGCCGCGCTGGAGGGGGCGCGGGAGCAGGCCGTGGCTCGGAGCCACCAGGCCATCGAACCCGAGCACGTCCTGTTCGCGCTGCTCTCAGACTCCGAAGGGGTGATCTACCCGCTGTTGCACCGGCTGGGGACCTCGCCCCGGACGCTCAGGGACCGCGTCGACGAGGCGCTGGACCGGATCCCGAAGGTGTATGCCCCGGGTGGGGAGATCCGGCTGTCGCCGGCCACCGGCGTCCTGCTCGAGCGGGCGTTCGCGGAGGCGGAGAAGCTGACCGACGAGTACGTCTCCACCGAGCACCTGTTCCTGGCGCTCCTGGATGGGGACACCGGCGTCGCCCGGCTCCTCCGCGAGGCGGGCCTGAAGCCCGACGCGGCCCTGGCGGCCCTGGCCGAGGTGCGCGGCCGACATCGCGTGACCGACCAGAACCCCGAAGAGAAGTACCAGGCCCTCGAGCGGTACGGGCGCGATCTCACCGACCTGGCCCGAAGGGGGAAGCTCGACCCGGTGATCGGCCGGGACGACGAGGTGCGCCGAGTGATCCAGGTGCTCTCGCGAAGGACGAAGAACAACCCGGTGCTGATCGGGGAGCCCGGCGTGGGCAAGACCGCCATCGTCGAGGGCCTGGCCCAGCGGATCGTGGCCGGGGACGTCCCCGAGTCGCTGAAGGACAAGCGCGTCGTGGCCCTGGACATCGGGGCGTTGATCGCCGGCTCGAAGTACCGCGGTGAGTTCGAGGAGCGCTTCAAGGCGGTGCTGCGGGAGATCGCCGAGAGCGAGGGCCAGATCATCACGTTCATCGACGAGCTGCACACGGTCGTCGGCGCCGGCGCGGCGGAAGGAGCGGTCGACGCCGGCAACATGCTGAAGCCCATGCTGGCCCGTGGCGAGCTCCGGGCCATCGGCGCGACCACGCTCGACGAGTACCGCAAGCGCGTGGAGAAGGACCCGGCCCTAGAGCGCCGGTTCCAGCCGGTCCTGGTGGAGGAACCCTCGGTCGAGGACACGATCGCCATCCTCCGAGGATTGAAGGAGCGGTACGAGGTGCACCACGGTGTCAGGATCCAGGACTCCGCCCTGGTCGCCGCTGCCGTGCTGTCGAGCCGGTACGTGAGCGGCCGGTTCCTACCGGACAAGGCCATCGACCTGATCGACGAGGCCGCGTCGCGCCTACGGATCGAGATCGACTCGATGCCGACCGAGATCGACGAGGTCGAGCGTCGGATGAAGCAGCTCGAGATCGAGCGCGCCGCCCTTCGAAAGGAGACGGACGAGGCGTCGAAGGAGCGCCTGGCCAAGCTGGAACGGGAGCTGGCCGACCTCCAGGAGCGCTCCGCCGGCATGAAGGCTCATTGGCACAGGGAGAAGGCCCACATCGACCGGATCCGGCAGATCGGCTCGGAGATCGAGGGGGCGCGCGGCGAGGCCGAACGGGCCGAGCGCGACGGCGACCTGGAGCGGGCCGCGGAGCTCCGCTACGGCAAGCTCGTCGAGCTGGCCAGGTTCATGGACGAGGAGAATGCGAAGCTCGCCGAGATCCAGCGCGACCGCAAGATGCTGAAGGAGGAGGTCGACGAGGAGGATGTGGCGGAGGTCGTCTCCAAGTGGACCGGCATCCCCGTCTCGCGCCTCATGGAGGGCGAGATGCAGAAGCTGGTCCGGATGGAGGACGAGCTGCACCAGCGGGTCGTCGACCAGCACGAGGCCGTCGCGGCCGTGTCGAATGCCATCCGCCGCACCCGGGCGGGGCTGTCGGACCCGAACAGGCCGATCGGCTCGTTCGTGTTCCTGGGGCCGACCGGTGTGGGCAAGACGGAGCTGGCGCGTGCGCTGGCGGAGTTCCTGTTCGACGACGAGCGGGCCATGGTCCGGATCGACATGAGCGAGTACCAGGAGCGGCACACCGTGTCGCGGCTGATCGGCGCGCCGCCGGGGTACGTCGGCTACGACGAGGGAGGGCAGCTCACCGAGGCGGTGCGAAGGCGCCCGTACTCGGTGGTGCTGCTGGACGAGATCGAGAAGGCGCACCAGGACGCGTTCAACGTGCTGTTGCAGCTGCTGGACGACGGCCGCCTCACCGACGGGCATGGCCGGACCGTGGACTTCCGCAACACGGTGGTCATCATGACGTCCAACCTCGGCGGGTTCATCTTCGCCGACCCGGGCTCGTCCGCGGAGGAGCGGAAAGAGAAGGTGCTGGCCGAGGTCCGTGCCACCTTCCGACCCGAGTTCGTGAACCGGGTGGACGAGATCATCGTGTTCCAGCCGCTCGGCCGGGACGAGATCGCCCAGATCGTGGACATCCAGGTCCGCCTGCTCCAGCGCCGGCTGGAGGGGCGAAAGCTCGCGATCAGCCTCACCGACGCCGCTCGCGAGTACCTGGCGAACACGGGCTTCGACCCCACGTACGGGGCCCGTCCGCTGAAGCGCCTCCTGCAGCGAGAGGTTCAGGACGTGCTGGCGGTCAAGCTCTTGTCGGGCGAGATCGTGGAGGGGGACGAGGTGGAGGTCGACGCCGGAGGCGGCGGCCTCACCTTCGGCGTGCGGCGGCGCGCGTAAAGCGCGCCGCACGCCCTCCCGATACTCGTCCCATGAGGGGATGGGGCCTCGTGTTGGGGCTGCTCGCCGCGGTCACGCTGCTCGGGCTGGCCCTGAAGGCCGCGCCGACCGGCATCCTGGTGGTCGGGGCCATGGGAGCCTGTGGGTACGGCGCCTATCGGTTCAGTCTGCGCAAGAAGGCCGCGGAGAAGAACCTGGAGGCCGGGGCGCTGGGGTTGCAGGGCGCTGATGGCGATCCGTTCGGCCTGGCCGGGCTGCCGCTCGAACTGCTGAGCCGTGGAACGGAAGCCCGGTGGGTCGATCACGTTCTGTGGGGGAGCTGGCGCGCCGGGGACGTAAAGCTGTTCGACTTCCGATACACCTCGGGAGACGACGGCGACCGCCGGTTCACCTGCGCGTTGATGCCACTCGAACGGGAGGTCCCGCCGGTCGTGATCGAGCCGAAGATGTTCTTCATTCCGCTCGACGAGCGCGCAGACCTTTCCATCGTCGACGTCGATGACCCAGGGTTCGGGGAGGCCTTCGACGTGCGGGCCGGGGACCCGACGTTCGCCACCGTCCTTCTGAACGACGACACGAAGCGATGGATGGAGCAGCTCCACGACATCGCGTTCGAGGTCCACGGCCGGATGCTTCTCACGTACATGCCGCGGGAGCAGTCGCGACCTGCTCGCGCTCCTCGAGGCCGCCGCCGAGCTCGGGCGGCGTCTCCTGGCCGAGCCCGTCCGGTAGGGCGGGGCGGCCTCATCGAAGCGAACCGCCGCCTCGAAGAGATCAGCAGACCCTCCTCGAAGAAGGCCGCTTCGTCGACGAAGCGCACCACGCCAAGAAGACCACCACGCGAGGGAAGGCCACCGCCAAGCGCACGCCACCTCGCGGTGGGCGATCCGGCCCTCGGCCGGCTCCGGAAGCCCCCGTTTGAGGGCCCGGCCGCTCGGCCGGTAGGGTGGCCGGGTGGCCGACGCACCGGGCAGCACGAGGCTCCTTCGCCGTAGCCGAGCCGACCGCGTCATCGCCGGCGTGTGCGGCGGCGTGGGGCGATATTTGGGCGTGGACCCCGTCCTCATCCGGGTCGCGTTCGTGGTGCTCGCCATCGTGGGGGGCGGCGGGATCCTGCTCTACATCCTGGGGTGGATCCTGATCCCCGAGGAGAAGGAGGGGGAGCACCTTGGTGAGTCACCTCCTCCCAGCGCCGACATGGCACGGCTGGTGTTCGGCGGCGCCCTGATCGCGATCGGCGTCATCCTGTTGCTCGGCCTCTCGCTTCCGAGGATCGGCAAGTACCTGTGGCCGCTGGCCCTGATCGCGGTGGGGGTGGCCGTGATCGTCCAGGCGTCCTCCAGGCGATGAGCGAGTTCCCCGAACCTCCAGCTTCGCCGCCGCCCTCGTCACGATTCCACGCCGGACGGTTGGTGCTGGGCTTGGTGGTCGTGGTGATCGGCGTGACGGCTTTGCTCCAGGCGGCAGGCGTCAGCGACGTGCCGTGGAAGGCTGTATTGCCCGGCTCGTTGATCGCCGTTGGGCTGGGATTGGTGATCGCAGGCCGCCGGTCCGAGAGCGGCCAGGGCGGCCTCATCGCCATCGGGATCGTCCTCACGGTCCTACTCGCGGCGGCGTCGGCGGTGGACATCCCTCTGGAGGGCGGGGCGGGCGAACGGACCGAACGCCCCACGTCGCTGGCGGGGGTGAAGTCCGAGTACCGCCTGGCTGTCGGGCAACTCACCCTGGACCTCACGAACGTGCCGGTGCCCGTCACCGGCACGGCGCGCACGGTCCGGGCACGCGTCGGCGTGGGGCAGCTGATCGTGGAGCTCCCGTCGGACCAACTGGCCGTTGTGCGGGGACACGCGGGTATGGGCCAGGTGACCATCTTCGGCGAGAGCGATGGGGGCTTCGGCGTCGACAAGGACGTCGCCCCGAGCCCGCCGGCTGGTCAGCCCATCGTGTTCTCGCTCGACCTGTCGGTGGGCATTGGGGAGGTGCTCGTCCAGCATGGCTGACGGCGGGAACCGCAGGGCCGTCGTGTGGGGCCTCTTCTTCATCGCGGCCGGGATCGCCTTCCTGCTCGACCGGCTCGACGTCTGGACCCTCCGGGCCCGGTATGTGCTTCCCTTGCTGCTGATCGTGCTGGGCGCGGCGATCCTGCTGGGCGGTCGGGGATGGGTCCGAGGAGGGCACGGCTAGCCGGCTTGCTTGCTTCACCCGTGCGCCGGGTGTTCCGATAGCCGGGTCGTGAGCGGGTTCCTCGTCATCGCGGGCTTCGTCGTCCTCGCCATCGCAGCCGCCTACCTGTCCTACCACTTCAAGCGGAAGCGGCGCGAGGCGCTGGCCCTGATGGCCACGCAGCTCGGCCTGGAGTACTCACCGCAGGACGTGGTGGGCTGCCTGGGATACCCGTTCGCGCTCCTGGCACGGGGCGACGGACGTGGCACGGAGAACGTCCTGTGGGGGACGTGGCAGGGCGTCCCCGTGACCGAGTTCGACTACTGGTACTACGAGGAGTCCACCGATTCCAAGAGTCGCCGGAGCAAGACGTACTATCGGTTCTCGTGCACGGTCACGCAGATCGAGGCCCAGTGCGCGTACCTCTCGCTGGACCGTGAGGGCGTGCTCACCAGGCTCGCCGACCACCTGGGCCTGCACGACATCGAGTTCGAATCCGACGATTTCAACCGGCGGTTCAACGTGAAGATGCGCCGACCGGAAGTTCGCGAACGACGTGATCGACTCCCGGATGATGCAGTGGCTGCTCGGCGTGGACGGTGCCTTCCGCTTCGAGGTCAGCGGCACCTGGGTGCTGTGCTACAGCGGCCGCCTGCGGCCCATGGATCTGGTTCCGCTCCTCGGGAACGCCAAGCAGTTCCTGGATCACGTCCCTCGAGTCGTGTTCGAGCTGTACGGGACTGGGGCGGCCCGGTAGGCTGTAGCCCGTCGTTCACGGATCGCTCGCGAAGAAGGGACGTCATCGTGACCTGGTTGTGGATCGTCCTCGGCGTGGTGGCGCTCGTCGTCATCCTCGGCATCGTCTCCTACAACCGCTTCGTCTCAGGACGCCAGCTCATCAGGGACTCGTGGGCGAACATCGACACCGAGCTCCGCCGGCGGTACGACCTGATCCCCAACCTGGTCGAGACGGTCAAGGGCTACGCCGCGCACGAGCGCGGGGTCTTCGAGGAGGTGACCCGGGCCCGGGCCGCGGCGGTCTCGGCCACCGGCAGCCCGGCGGAGCAGGCCGCGGCGGAGGGACCGTTCGTCGCCGCACTCCGCCAGCTGTTCGCCGTTGCGGAGAACTACCCCGATCTGAAGGCGAACCAGAACTTCCTGGCCCTCCAGTCCGAGCTGTCGAACACGGAGGACCGGCTCCAGACGGCCCGCCGCTTCTACAACGCGAACGTCCGCGAATACAACCGCCGGGTCCAGTCGTTCCCCTCGAACGTGGTCGCCGGCAGCTTCGGGTTCAAGGTGGAGCAGTACTTCGAGGTCGAGGAGTCCCTCCGGCAGGCCGGGCCGCCGCAGGTGAGCTTCGCACCCGGGTCCCCGTCGGTCTCGTTCGGGGCTCCCGGCGGCTCGTCGTCGGCGCCGGCCGGTCCACCCTCGACGGCCGGGGCTCCGCCACCGCCACCGCCTCCACCCGGCGACCCCTCGTCGCCCGGAGGGGCCTCGCCCTAGGCGGCTTCCATCTCGGCTGGGGCCGTGCCACAGCCATCGAGCAAGGTGGCCCGGCGAACGTCGGTCGTGAGCAGCGACCAGACACAGGCCCAGCCGATGGCCACGGCGCCCATGCCGACCGCGGTGGCGCGAGGGCCGTAGGTCTCGGCCAGCCACCCCGTGAGCAGGCTCGACAGGCCGAACGTGAGCGTCACCAGCATCCCGTCGAAGGCGAAGATCCGTCCCCGGATACGGTCGGGGACGATGCGCTGGAGCCCGTACGACGAGAGCGTCCACTGCGCGCCCCCGCCCAGGTGCGCGAGCGCCACCGTCGGCATGGCGAGCAGCAACCCGGGGGCCAGCCCGAGGAGTGCGTAGCCCAGGCCGAAGATCGCCAGCGCGACCCCGATCGCGCCGAAGATCCGCCGATCCCCGGGCCCGAGTGCCGACCGCCCGACGAACGGGCCGATCAGCGCCCCCACGCCGCGTGAGGCCATGAGCAGCCCGATGCCGACATCGCCCGCCAGATACTCACGGTGAGCGAGGAGCGGGATGAGCACGAGCACGCCTCCGGCGATGCCCCACCCGAACTTCACGGCGAGCAGGGCCAGCACGCGGTGGTCCTTCCGCGCGTATCGGACGGTCTCCACCGTGGCCTCGCGGACGCTCGGGTGGTCCTTCTCCGTGCGCTGCTCGGCGAACGGCCGCCGGATCCGGTAGATGAGCCAGGCCGAGGCCAGGAAGGAGGCCGCGTCCAGGACGAAGGCGGTGTCCCTGCCGAACACGGCTGCCACGACGCCGCCGAGGGCGGCGCCGACGGCGAGCATCGTCCCCCACAGCGACCCCGACAGGGCGTTCGCGGTGGCCAGGTCCTCCTCCTCCACGAGGTTGGGCAGCGCGGCCGCCGATGCCGGCTCGAACGCCGCGCTGAACGAGGCCATGACCGCGAGCAGGAAGAACGCCAGCCACACCTCGGAGTCGCTTCGGATCAGCAGGAAACCCAGGCACACGGCGGCCCGGGCCAGGTCGGCCGCCACCATCAGCCGTCGGCGGTCGATCCGATCCGCCAGCACCCCCGCGACCGGGGAGAGCAGGAAGTACATGAGGTCCTGGACGGCCAGCACCAGAGCGACGGCGATGGCCGACCCGGTGAAGTGAAGGACCAGCCCGAACAGGGCGACCAGCAGGAACCAGTCGCCCCCCAACGAGATCAGCGAGGCGACGTAGAGCCGGCGGAAGTCTCGGTTGCGACGAAGCAGCGAGAGGCTGGCCCGAAGGCCGCCCTGGACCTCGACCGGTTCGCGCGCTGACACGGCGATTTGCCAGACTACAGGGAAGCGCCTGCCCACCGAAGGGGGAGACCATGCTCGAGCGGTTCACCTGGTTCCGGCAGTCGGCCATGCGGTTCGCCGGCGAAGGGCTCACCGTGTACATCGATCCGTGGGGGACGAGCGCCGAGCGTGAGGCCGACGTCATCTTCATCACCCACGCGCACGCCGACCACTTCCAGCCGCAGGAGATCGAGCGGCTGTCCAAGGACGGCACGAACATCGTCGCACCGAGCGACGTGGCGAAGGAGCTGTCCGGTGAAGTGACCCCCGTGGCGCCGGGCGACTCGATCGAGGTCTCCGGGATCAAGGCGCAAGCGGTGCCAGCCTACAACGTGCACCCCGACCGCCTGGAGAACCATCCCAAGGCCAACCGGTGGGTTGGCTACATCCTGGAGCTCCACGGCACGACGTACTACCACGCCGGCGACACCGACCACGCGCCCGAGCTCGACGACGTGAGGACGGATGTAGCATTCCTCCCGATCGGGGGGACCTACACCATGGAGGCGACGGAAGCTGCCGGGCTGGCCAAGTCCATCGCGCCACGGGTCGCCGTGCCGATGCACTACGGATTCGTCGTCGGTTCCCCGAAGGACGCCGAGACCTTTCGCCGGGAAGCGCAGCCGGTCAAGGTCGAGGTGCTGAGTCCGGAGAACCCGTTCGAGAGGGATTGAACAAAGGAGCAGGAGGATCGCCATGGACCTCGGGTACGACAAGCCCCTGTACGTCTTGGCCTTCGACCATCGAGGGTCGTTCCAGAAGAAGTTCTTCGGCGTGACGGGCGAGCCGTCGGCCCAGGAGACCGAACGCATCTCCGACGCGAAGCACGTGATCTTCGAGGGATTCCTGCGGGCGCTGGACGAGGGCGCCGACCGGGGGAGCGCCGGCCTGCTCGTGGACGAGCAGTTCGGCGCCGCCATCGCCCGCCAGGCCAAAGCCGACGGGCTGATCCTGGCCATGCCCGTGGAGAAGTCGGGGCAGGAGGAGTTCGACCTCGAGTACGGCGACGAGTACGGCAAGCACATCGAGGAGTTCGACCCCACGTTCACCAAGGTCCTGGTTCGCTACAACCCGGCGGGCGAGGGGGCGATGAACGAGCGACAGACCAAGCGGCTGAAGGAGCTGTCGGACTGGCTGCACGAGCGAGGCAGGAAGTTCCTGTTCGAGCTCCTGGTTCCGGCCACCACGGAGCAGCTCGGATCGGTCGGCGGCGACGCCGACCGATTCGACAAGGAGCTCCGCCCACAGCTCATGCGGGCGGCCATCGCCGAGCTCCAGCAGTCCGGGGTGGAGCCGGACGTCTGGAAGATCGAAGGGCTCGACCGGCGAGAGGACTGCCAGGCCATCGCCGAGCAGACCCGGGCCGGCGGCCGTGACAAGGTGGCCTGCGTCGTCCTGGGGCGGGGGGCCGACGATGCCGCCGTGGACCACTGGCTCCGCCAGGGCGCCGGTGTCCCCGGGTACATCGGGTTCGCCATCGGCAGGACCATCTGGTGGGACCCGCTCAAGGAGTTCGTTGATGGCACGGCCAAGCGAGACGATGCGGCGGCCCGTATCTCGGCGAACTACCGAAGGTTCATCGACGTGTACGAGGGACGGTAGGAGGGGGATGGGATGGCGGTCATCAAGACGATCGACCTGGTGGGCGTGTCGACCGAGTCGTGGAGGGACGCGGCGCAACAGGCGCTGAGCGAGGCATCGAAGACGATCCGCGGGATCGAGGGGATGGACATCCGCGGGACCTCGGCCGTGGTCGAGGGCAACAAGATCACCGAATACCACACGCACGTGGAGATCCGGTTCCGCCTGGAGCGATAGGCAGGGAGGTCATGCCGGCCTCGATCGTCGTCGGGACCCAATGGGGGGACGAGGGCAAGGGCAAGGTCACCGATTACCTGGCCGACCACATGCGGTTCGTGGTCCGGTACCAGGGCGGCAACAACGCCGGACACACCGTGGTTGCCGAGGGGCACCTCCTCAAGCTCCACCTCGTCCCCTCGGGGATCCTGTATCCCCACCTCACCTCGGTCATCGCCGACGGGGTCGTCGTGGACCCCGGGGTGCTGCTCGAGGAGATGGACACGCTGTCCGGCCTGGGGATCGACGTCTCGCGCCTCGTCGTCTCGGGCAACGCGCACCTGATCATGCCCTACCACCTGGAGCTGGAGAAGGTCACCGAACGGCATCTCGGCAAGCATGCGCTGGGGACCACCAAGCGGGGCATCGGGCCGGCCTATGCGGACAAGGCGGCCCGGATCGGCCTGCGACTCCAGGACCTGTTCGACCCCAAGATCTTCCGTGAGAAGTTGGAGGTCGTCCTGAAGGAGAAGAACCTCCTCCTGACAAAGATCTACAACCGCCTGCCCCTCGAAGCCGACCGGATCGTCGAGGACTATCGGGCCTACGGCGACCGCTTGCGCCCGCACGTCACCGACACCTCCAAGCTGCTCTACGAGGGCCTGCGGGCCGGGGAGAACGTCCTGTTCGAGGGGGCGCAGGGAACGCTCCTCGACCTTGACCACGGGACCTACCCGTTCGTCACCTCCTCGAACCCGGTGGCCGGGTTCGCCCTGGCCTCGGCCGGGGTCGGGCCGATGGAGGTGGACCGGGTGATCGGCGTGACCAAGGCCTACGTGACCAGGGTGGGGTCGGGGCCGTTCCCCACCGAGGAGCAGGGACCCGATGGCGAGCGTCTGGGCGAGGCGGGCAAGGAGTTCGGCACCACCACCGGGCGGAAGCGGCGGTGCGGTTGGTTCGACGCCGTCCTGGCCAGATACGCGGCGCGGCTGAACGGCCTGTCCGAGATCTTCCTGACCAAGCTCGACGTGCTGTCGGGGTTCCCGACGATCAAGGTCTGTACCGGGTACGTCGCCGAGGGCGAGACGTTCGAGGACTTCCCACCGCACCAGTCGCTGTTCCACCGGGCCGAGCCGGTGTACGAGGAGCTGGAGGGGTGGGACGAGTCGCTCTCCGAGGCCCGGTCCTTCGGCGACCTTCCGGCGGCGGCCCGCAAGTACGTGGACCGGCTCCAGGACCTGGCGGGAGTGCGGATCGGGGTGGTCTCCGTGGGCCCGGCTCGCGAGCAGAGCCTGCCCGTCGCATGAGGATCCTGGTCGTGGGCGGGGGAGGGCGGGAGCACGCCATCGTGTGGCGGCTGGCCCAGAACCCGACGGTCGACCGGCTGTTCGCCGCGCCGGGCAATCCCGGGATCGCCGCGGATGCGACGTGCGTTCCGGTGGATCCGGACGACGTGCGGGGCATCGTCGAGCTGGTCGAGCGGGAGTCGATCGACCTCACCGTGGTGGGCCCGGAGACGCCGCTCGTGAAGGGCCTGGTGGACGAGTTGGACGCCGAGGGACACCGGGCGTTCGGCCCCACCAGGGACGCGGCCAGGATCGAGGGGTCGAAGGCCTGGGCCAAGGATCTGTGCCATAGATACGGCATCCCGGCCGGGCGCTCCCGGTCCTTCACCGACCTGGACCAGGCCGTCTCGTACCTGGACGAGCTGGAGCCGCCGTACGTGATCAAGGCCGACGGGCTGGCCGCCGGCAAGGGCGTGGTGATCGCCGATGACCGGAGCGGCGCCATCGCGGCCCTTCGAGCCTGCCTGGTCGAGCGGGCCTTCGGCGAGGCGGGCGCGATCGTCTTGGTCGAGGAGCACCTCACCGGCAGGGAGGTCTCGGCGTTCGGGCTGACCGACGGCCGCGACGTGGTGCCGCTCGTCCTGGCCCAGGACTTCAAGCGGGCCGGCGACGGCGACACGGGGCCCAACACCGGGGGGATGGGGGCGTACTCACCGGTCCCGTGGGTGGACGAGGGCGTCGAGCGCCGCATCTGGGACGACGTGCTGGTACGAACGGTGCGGGCCATGGAGTCCGAGGGAGTCCGGTACGCGGGCGTGCTCTACGCCGGGCTCATGGTCACCGAGGACGGTCCCAAGGTGCTCGAGTTCAACTGCCGGTTCGGCGATCCCGAGACCCAGGCCATCGCGCCCCGCCTTCGTTCGGACCTCGGCGAGATGCTGCTGGCATCCGTCGAGGGGAACATCGGCAACTACAAGGCGCTGTGGGCCTCGGACGTCTGCGTCACGGTCGTGCTGGCCTCGGGAGGCTACCCGGGGCCGTACGAGACCGGCTTCGTGATCGATGGCCTCGACGAGGCCGGCACGATCGAGGGCGTCTTCATCTTTCACGCCGGCACGGCGGAACGACGGGGTAGAGTGGTCACCGCGGGAGGACGGGTCCTCGCGGTGAGCGCCCTCGGTGCCACGGCGACAGGAGGCCGGGGAACGCGCGTACGAGGCCTGTTCGCGCATCTCCTTCCGAGGGATGCACTTCCGCAGGGACATCGCGGCTGAACCGACGGAGGCTGGATGAGACGGGAGACCCCGGTGGTCGGCGTGCTGGCCGCCTCCCCTGCCGAGCTCACCGTCATGCAGCAGGCGACCGCGATCCTGGAGAAGCTCGAGCTCCCCCACGAGATCCGGGTGATGTCCTCCTCTCGCAACCCGGACCTGGTGGACGAGTACGCGCGAACCGCCTTCGACCGGGGGCTGAAGGTGCTGATCTGCACCACCGGCATCACGGGCCACCTCGCGGCCGCGGCCGCGGCGCGCACGGTGCTCCCGGTGATCGGCGTCCCCATCGCCAGCGAGCAGATGGGAGGCGAGCAGGCCCTGCATCGTGACGGCGCAGATGCCGAGCGGCGTGCCGGTGGCCACCGTCGGGGTGGACGCCGCGGTGAACGCAGCCGTGCTTGCGGCCGAGATCGTGGGGGTTGCCGACCCCGAGATCCAGGCCCGCCTGTGGAAGTTCAAGGACGATCTGGCGGAGGGCCTCAGGCTGTGACGGTCCGCTCCTGCCTGCCGCGGGGTGGGCGGCGATGATCCCTCGCTACACGTTGCCCGAGATGGGGGCGGTGTGGTCGGACCAGGCCCGGTTCCGCCACTGGCTGGAGATCGAGGTCCTGGCGGTCGAGGCGTGGGCCCGGCTGGGCAGGGTGCCGGAGGAGGACGCCCGGGCGGTCCGCGAGCGTGCGTCGTTCACCGTCGAGCGGGTCCGCGAGCTGGAGGAGGTCACCAGGCACGACGTCGCGGCCTTCGTCCAGTGCGTGGCCGAGTCCGTGGGACCGGCGGGGCGGTGGGTCCACTTCGGCTTGACGTCCTCCGACGTGCTGGACACCGGGTTCGCCCTGCAGCTTCGGGAGGCGGCCGACCTCCTCCTCGCTCGGACCGAGCGGTTGCTCGGCGCGGTGAAGCGGATGGCCCTGGAGCACCGGGACACCGTGATGGCCGGGCGGACCCACGGGGTCCTCGCCGAGCCCACCAGCTTCGGGCACAAGCTCGCCCTGTGGGCCTTCGAGCTGGACCGGGACCGCGAGCGGCTGCGGCGGGCTCGCGAGGCGGTGTCCGTGGGAAAGGTGTCGGGGGCCGTCGGGACCTACGCGCAGCTCGACCCCCGGGTCGAGGAGCACGTATGCGGCGAGCTGGGGCTTCGGCCGGCCGAGGCCAGCAGCCAGATCGTGTCACGCGACCGGCACGCCGAGTACATGGCGGCGCTGGCGATCCTCGCCTCCTCGCTCGACGCGTTCGCCACCGAGATCCGCCACCTGGCCCGCACCGAGGTCCGGGAGGTGCAGGAGCCGTTCGCCGAAGGGCAGAAGGGCTCGTCGGCGATGCCGCACAAGCGGAACCCGGTCCGCTGCGAGCGGATCACCGGCCTGGCCCGGGTGGTGCGAGCGAACGTCCAGGCGGCGTTGGAGAACATGGTGCTGTGGCACGAACGCGACATCTCGCACTCCTCGGCGGAGCGGGTGGTGTTCCCCGACTCGACGACCGCGCTCGACTTCATGCTCGCCGAGCTGACGGTGGTGCTCGAGGGGCTCGAGGTGTTCCCGGAGCGGATGCGGGAGAACCTGAACGCGGGGGGCGGCCTCGCGTACTCGCAGGGCGTGCTGCTCGCGTTGGTGGAACGGCGCATGCCCCGCGACGAGGCCTACCGGGTGGTGCAGGCCGCGGCGGCCAAAGCGTGGGACGAGGGGAAGGACTTCCGGGCGGAACTCGCCGCGGATCCAGACGTGGCCCCGCTGCTGAGTGCTGCGGACCTCGACGCGCTGTTCGACCCGGAACGGTACCTGCGCAACCTCGACGTGGTGTTCGACCGGCTGGCCAAGCTGACCGTGGGCGAGGAGCCTTGACCGAGGCGGCGAAGCTCCGGGCGCGGGGGAAGGTCCGCGATGTCTACGATGTGGGCGACGATCGCCTGTTGCTCGTGGCGACCGACCGCATCTCGGCGTTCGACGTGGTCCTACCGAACCCCATCCCCGACAAGGGCAGGGTGCTCTGCGGGCTCTCGCTGTTCTGGTTCGACGGGACGGGCGACGTCGTCGGCAACCATCTGCTCAGCCCCGACCGGGGCGATTTCCCGGAGCCGTTCCGGAGCGACCCATCGCTCGCCGGCCGGTCCATGCTGGTGCGGAGGGCGGAGGTGGTCCCGGTCGAATGCGTGGCCCGCGGGTATCTGACCGGCTCGGGGCTCAAGCAGTACCGGGCCGAGGGCCACGTGTGCGGGGTGCCGCTGCCGCCGGGCCTGGGCGAGTCGGACCGGCTGCCCGAGCCCGTCTTCACGCCGACGACGAAGGCCGCCGAGGGGCACGACCTGCCCCTCACGTTCGGCGAGATGGTGGACCTCGTGGGCAGGGGGCTGGCCGAGCGGCTGCGCGAGCTCACGATCGCCCTGTACGAGCGAGGAGCCGAGATCGCACGGGAGCGCGGCATCATCGTGGCCGACACGAAGTTCGAGTTCGGTTTCGCTGCCGGAGGCGAGTTGATCCTGGTGGACGAGGTGCTCACGCCCGACTCGTCCCGCTTCTGGCCCGCGGACGGGTACGCGCCGGGAAGGCCGCAGCCGTCGTTCGACAAGCAGTACGTCCGGGACTGGCTCGATGCGAGCGGATGGGACCACGAGCCGCCGCCGCCGGAGCTCCCGGCCGACGTGATCGACAGGACCGCACACACGTACCGGGAAGCGTACGAACGGATCACCGGCGAGCGGTTCGACTGGTACCGTCAGCGCATGGGGGTGCGGGACCGGGGATGAAGTTCCAGCTCCAGCTGGTCGTGGCGTTGAAGCCGGGGCTGCTCGACCCCCAGGGCAAGGCCATCGAGGGGTCGCTTCCCGCCATGGGCTGGGCGAACGTGTCCAACGTGCGGGTGGGCAAGCAGGTGGAGCTCACCGTGGAGGCCGAGTCGGAGGAGGTCGCGCGCGAGCAGGTGGAGGAGATGGCCCGCCGCCTGCTCTCGAACCCGGTGATCGAGGACTTCCGGATCCTCACGGCCGAGCAGGTGGGGCGATGAGCGCGGGCAAGCCGCGGGTGGGGGTGGTCACGTTCCCCGGCTCGCTGGACGATCGCGACGCGATTCGGGCCGTCGCGCTGATGGGAGGCGAAGGCGTCCCGCTGTGGCACGCGGATCGCGATCTCCTCGGCGTGGACGCCGTCATCCTCCCGGGCGGGTTCTCCTACGGCGATTACCTTCGGACCGGCGCGATTGCGCGCTTCGCACCGATCATGGACGAGGTCCGGGCCTTCGCCGACCGGGGCGGCCCGGTGGTCGGCATCTGCAACGGGTTCCAGATCCTGTGCGAGGCGGGACTGCTGGACGGGGCCCTCATCCGCAACCGCCGGCTCCGGTTCGTGTGCCGGTTCGTCGACGTGCGAGTGGAGACCTCGCTCTCGCCGATCACCGAGGGCCTGGTCCCCGGTGAGGTCCTCCGCATCCCGGTGAAGCACGGCGAGGGGCAGTTCGTGGCTCGCCCCGACGACCTGGCACGGATCGAGGCCGAGGCGCTGGTCACGTTCCGGTACTGCGGGCCGGGGGGCGAGCTCGACGACGAGCACAACGTGAACGGCAGCACGGGCTCGATCGCGGGGATCAGGAACCCGCAGGGGAACGTGGCCGGGCTCATGCCCCACCCGGAGCATGCCGTCGATCCCGACGTGGGACCCACGGGTGGCCAGCCCCTCCTGGCATCGCTCCTCGCATTCGCCCTCGCCCGGGTCTGAGGTGAAGGTCGACCAGCCGCTGCACCGGGCCCTGGGCCTGACCGACGACGAGCTCGACCGGATCCGGGCCACGCTCGGCCGCGACCCCAACCGCACCGAGCTGGCCATGTACGCCGCCATGTGGTCGGAACACTGCTCCTACAAGTCGAGCAAGGTCCACCTTCGCACCTTGCCCACGGCCGGGCCGCAAGTGCTGGTGGGCCCGGGCCAGGATGCCGGCGCGGTCGACATCGGCGACGGCCTGGCCGCGGTGTTCAAGATGGAGTCGCACTCGCACCCCTCCGCGGTCGAGCCGTACCAGGGGGCGGCGACCGGCGTGGGAGGCATCGTCCGCGACATCGTGGCGATGGGGGCCCGGCCCGTTGCGCTCCTGGATCCCCTCCGGTTCGGGCCGCTGGCCGAGGAGCGCAACCGGTTCCTGTTCGGCGGAGTCGTCGCCGGGATCGGCGGCTACGGCAACTGCATCGGGGTGCCGACCGTGGGGGGCGAGATCCACTTCGCCGGGCCGCACTCGGCGAATCCCACCGTGAACGTCATGTGCGTGGGCATCGCGCCGGCCGATCGGTTGGTGACGGCGGATGGCAACATGCGCGAGGGCTCGACGTTGGTCCTGATCGGCGCGGCCACCGGCCGGGACGGGATCGGCGGCGTGTCCGTGCTCGCGTCGCGCACCATCGAGGAAGACGCGGCGGAGACCAGGCCGAGCGTGCAGATCGGCGACCCCTTCGCCGGGAAGCTGCTCATCGAGGCCTGCCTGGAGCTCGTTGAAGGCGGCTTGCTTGAAGGCCTGCAGGACCTGGGGGGCGCCGGGCTCACATGCGCGGTGAGCGAGTCCGCGGCCCGAGCCGGGATGGGGGCGGAGCTCGATCTGGACGCCGTGCCGCTTCGCCAGCCGGGGCTCGAGGCGTTCGAGATCCTGACCAGCGAGTCGCAGGAGCGGATGCTCGCCGTCGTGGATCTCTCCAGGCTCGAGGCGGTCCAGGCCGTCTGCGCGAAGTGGGGCCTGTCCTCGGCGGTCGTGGGCACGCTCGTCGAAGGCGGGCGGCTCACCGTGCGTATAGACGGCGGGGGCGTCGCCGACGTCCCGGCCCGTTCGCTCGCCGACGACGGACCGGTCTACGAACGGCCCATGGAGCCGCCCGGCGGGCTGCACGAGATCCTGGAGGACGATCCCACCTTCGCGCCCGTTGACAGCGACCCGGCCGACGCGTTCCTCGCCGTCCTGTCGTCTCCGAACGTTGCGTCGAAGCGGTGGGCCTTCGAGCAGTACGACCAGCTGGTGCAGGGCGCCACGGTTGCCGGCCCCGGCGCCGACGCGGCCGTGATCCGGATCGAGGGGACGATGAAGGCCATGGCGCTGTCCTGCGATGGCAAGGGGCGATTCGGCCACCTCGACCCCTATCTCGGCGCCGCCCACGCCGTGGCGGAAGCCGCACGCAACGTGGCGGTCATGGGGGCGACGCCGCTGGCGGTCACCAACTGCATGAACTTCGGCGACCCCGAGCGGCCCGAGGTGATGTGGCAGTTCGCCGAGTCGATCCGGGGGATGGGGGACGCCTGCCGGACGCTCGGCACGCCGGTCACCGGAGGGAACGTGAGCTTCTACAACGAGTCGGGTGGGTCCGCGATCTGGCCCACCCCGATCGTGGGGATGCTCGGGCTGATCGACGACTATCGGCTGCTGGTGCGGCCCGGCTTCCCCGGCGCCGGGTTGCTCGTCTACCTGGTGGGCGAGACCTTCCCCGAGCTCGGCGGCTCGGAGTTCGCCGAGGTTGTGCTGCGGACCGTGTCCGGGCACCCGCCGGCGCTCCACATGGCGAGGGAGGCCTCGCTCCATCGGATGTTGGTCGAGGGGGCGCGAGCGGACCTCCTGGCCTCGGCCCACGACTGCTCCGACGGTGGCCTGGCCGTCGCCCTGGCCGAGTCCGCCCTGGCCGGCGACACGGGGTTCGCCGTGTCGCTCCCGGGGGATGAGCCCTGGTACGTCGCGCTTTTCTCCGAGTCGGCGTCGCGAGCGGTCGTGTCGGTGGCGCCCGAGAAGGCCGAAGCCATGGAAGCGCTGGCCGCGGCGCATCACCTGCCGATCTCGCGATTGGGCGAGACCGGCGGACCCCGGATGGTCTTCGATTCGCTCCTCGAGATGACCGTCGAGGAAGCTCGGTCCGCCCACGAGGACGCCATCCCAAAGCTGCTCGACGGCTGACGGGCCCTGTTACCATCGCGCCACAGGTGGGAGCGGAGAGCCCGAAGGAGGAATGCGGCCTCTTCGGCGTGTGGGCGCCGGGCGAGGACGTATCCAGGCTCACCTACTTCGGCCTCTTCGCGCAGCAGCACCGGGGCCAGGAGTCGGCCGGCATGGCCGTCTCGGACGGCCAGCACATCCTGGTCTACAAGGAGCTCGGCCTGGTCTCGCAGGTGTTCAACGAGGCCACGCTCACAACCCTCCAGGGCGACCTCGGGATCGGGCACACCCGATACTCCACGACCGGGTCGACCACGTGGGAGAACGCGCAGCCCGCGTTCAAGACCGACGGCGAACGCTCGCTGGCCCTGGGCCACAACGGCAACCTGGTCAACACGGCGGAGCTGGCCGAACGGGCCGGCCGGAGCCGCCGCCGCCACCACCGACTCGGACCTGGTCGCCGGGATCCTGGCGGGCCGGCTCGAGGCCGGCCTGTGGGACGCATCGCTGGCCGTGCTCCCCGATCTCCGGGGCGCGTTCTGCTTCGTCATGATGGACGAACGGAGCCTGTACGCGGCCCGCGATCCCCACGGCCTGCGGCCGCTGTCGGTCGGGAGGCTTCCGAACGGCTATTGCATCGCGTCGGAGACCTGCGCTCTGGACATCGTCGGCGCCACGTTCATCCGCGACGTCGAGCCGGGCGAGCTGATCAGGATCGACGACCGGGGCCCCCGCTCGGCCCGCTTCGCGGAGAGTCCCCGGAAGGCGCTGTGCATCTTCGAGTTCGTGTATCTGGCCCGGGCGGACTCCCGGATCCAGGGGACCACCGTGCACGAGGTTCGCCGCGAGCTCGGCCGCCGCCTCGCCGTGGAGGCCCCGGCCGATGCCGACATGGTGATCCCGGTGCCGGACACCGGACACTCGGCGGCGCAGGGGTACGCGGAAGTGTCGGGCATCCCCTACGGCGAAGGCCTGATGAAGAACCGGTACGTGGGCCGGACGTTCATCCAGCCCTCGCAATCGCTCCGCGAACGCGGCGTGAAGCTGAAGCTGAATCCGATCCCCGACGCCATCCGGGGCAAGCGGCTGGTGGTCATCGACGACTCGATCGTGCGCGGCACCACCACTCGCCAGATCGTGCAGGCCCTTCGGGAGGCCGGAGCGGCCGAGGTCCACACCCGGATCACCTGTCCGCCGATCCAGTGGCCGTGCTTCTACGGCATCGACATGCCGACCCGGCACGAGCTGGTCGCCTCCGACCTCTCGGTGGAGGAGATCCGGCGGTTCGTCGGCGCCGACTCGCTCGGGTACCTGTCGCTGGAGGGGATGGTGGCGGCCACCGGGGCTCCCGAAGGACGACTTCTGCCGGGCCTGCTTCGACGGCGAGTACCCGATCGAGGTGCCCGAGGGGACCGGCAAGTTCCTGCTGGAGCAGCCCGCCAGGTCGTGAGCGGCGCCTACCGGCGGGCCGGGGTCGACCGGGGCGCCGCGGCGAAGGCGGTCGACCTGATCCGGGACCTCGCGCGCGGCGCCACGCGGCCCGAGGTCGCTGAAGGGGTCGGCGGCTTCGCCGGGCTGTTCCGGATCGGAGAGGGGCGCTACCTCGCCGCCGCCACGGACGGGGTGGGGACCAAGCTCGACGTGGCCCGCATGGCGGGTCGCCTGTCGACGGTCGGCATCGACCTCGTGGCCATGTGCGCCGACGACGTCGCGTGCACCGGGGCCGAACCGCTGTTCTTCCTCGACTACCTGGCGATGGGGAAGGTCGGGCCGGAGGACGCGGCGGCGATCGTCGAGGGGATCGCCGAGGGCTGCCGGCGCGCCGGCTGCGCGCTCCTGGGCGGCGAGACGGCCGAGCATCCCGGCGTGATGGGCGAGGAGCAGCTCGACCTGGCCGGGTTCTGCGTGGGGGTCGTCGACGACGAGGGGCTGATCGGGCCGCATCGCGTCCGCGAGGGCGATGTGCTCGTCGGCCTAGCCTCGACCGGTCTCCACGCGAACGGGTACAGCTTGGTCCGCTCCGCGCTGCTGGCGGAAGGTGCACACGTCCTTCAGGCCGTGCCGGAGGGCTTCACCCGCCCGCTTGCCGACGAGCTGCTCGAGCCGACGGCGATCTACGCGCCGCTCGTCGTGTCGCTCGCCCGCGCCGGCATCGTGCACGCGGCCGCGCACGTGACGGGCGGCGGCCTGCCCGAGAACGTGCCGCGTGCCCTCCCCGATGGGCTGGGGGCCGAGATCGACCTCGGCAGCTGGCCGGTGCCCCCGATCTTCGAGTTGGTGCGGAAGGCGGCGGACGCGTCGGACGACGACATGTTCGCCACGTTCAACATGGGCGTGGGGATGGTGCTCGTTGTCGGGCCCGACCGGGAGGATGAGGTGGTCGCGCGGGCTCGCCGACGCGGGGACCCGCCCGTACCGGATCGGCCGCGTGAGCGGTGGAACCGGGCTCTCGCTCCGTTAGCCAGGAATAACTACGACTACCGGTCCGGGGGTCTACTTCGACCGGCACCTCGAAAACGGTAGCCCGGGCGATTACCGCAACACAGGCTTGTCCGTACCCTTGGAGCCGAGGATGGACGCCCCCCCGCAGACCAGCGTGCTCGTCGTCGACGATGAACCACAGGTCGTCTGGATGCTTCAGTTCAGCCTGGAAGCCGAGGGGTTCCAGACCTTCGCCGCACGGGACGGCCGGGCGGCGCTCGACGAGCTCCGCCAGCACCGCCCGCAGCTCATGCTGCTCGACATCATGATGCCGGTCATGGACGGCTGGAGCGTGCTCCAGCAGATCCAGGAGCTTCCCGAGGGCGAGCGGCCCCGGGTGGTCGTGGTCTCGGCCCGGGCCAGCCTCCGCGACCGGGCCAAGGCAGCCGAGCTCGGTGCCGACGCCTTCGTGGCCAAGCCGTTCAACGTGGACGACCTGCTGGGCGTCCTGCACCGCCTGGAGAAGGCCAGCTAGATCCGGTTCGCGGCAAGGACTCAGTGCGAGAAGCGCTGGTGGTCCTTCGGCACGACCGTCGTCCCCACCGCCTTGCACGTGAGGATGGGCTCCTTCAGGAACTCCGCGGCCGACTCGGAAACGTCGGACCGGGGCCCCCCGATCTTCCACACCTCGAACTCGCACCGTCGCGACGTGTTCCCCACCGACACGATCCTGCCCCTGGCCTCGATCCAGTCGCCCGCGTACAGCGGATGGAGGAACTCGACCGACTCGTAGGCCCGGAACAGGCCCTCGTCGCCGTCATGGCGCATGGCCAGCTCCGTGATGAGGTCGCCGATCACCTCGAGCTGCTTGGCCCCGGCCACCAGGTTGCCGCCGTAGTGGGCGTCCTCGCTCCCCAGTCGACGGCGGATGAAGGCGGTGGGTAGCTCCTCGGCCATCTGCTGCGACCTCCGCGGGTCCTAGGGGGAGACGATCTTCCCGAAGCGCACGCCGCGCTTGGGGACCCGGGCCAGCTCGCCGTCCTTCGTACGAACCAGGTACGTCTCCGCCTCCTCGTCGTAGGACTCGAGGACGCCGACGGCCTCCCCGATGTAGCCGTTCGGCAGCTCGAACTGGAACGAGACTCGCTTGCCGACGTCGCCGGCGTGACCGGGTTCGGGCCCTTCATCGGCGCAGGATACCGGACCCCGGTTACCGCTCGACCCGGGTGATGGACCCCTCCGGAGGCTCGGGGAAGGCCTGGGGATGCACGGCCCACGCCAGGATCTCCAGCCCATCCACGATCCGCGGTCCCGGACGGGAGAAGAACGAGGTCGCGTCGACCGCGAACACCGTCCCCTCGCGCGCCGCCGGGGTCTCGACGAACTCGGCGTTGCGGTAGAGCTGCGCGGCCTCCTCCTCTGCCTCCTCCAGGTAGTAGCCGCAGGGCATGAACACCACGACCTCGGGGTTCGCGTCCCGGATCTCTCGCCAGGTCACCACCCGGGAGGGTTGCTCCTTCTCGGTCAGCAGGTTCACCCCGCCCACCATCTCCACCATGTCGGGGACCCAGTGGCCCGCTGCGAACGGCGGATCGAACCATTCCTGGCACAGGACCCGGATCGAGGGGAGGCGGAGGGCCTTGGCCCTGACGGCCTCGACCCGGGCGCGGAGCGCGCCGACGATCTCGTCGGCGCGCTCCGCCCTCTCCAGCAGCTTGCCGACCGCTCGGATGCCCTCAAGGACCTCGTCGAACGTGTGGGGATCGAGCGAGAGGACCTTCGCGTCGCGAACGCCGATCTCCTCGAGCGCCTCCTGCACCTGCCCGCTCGGCACCGCGCACACCCGGCACAGGTCCTGCGTCAGGATCACGTCGGGCTGGAGCTGTTGGATCAGCTCCTTCTCCAGGACGTAGATGGGCTCCTTGCGGTCCATCCGCTCCCGGACCGCCTCGTCGATCTCGCGGGAGGAGAGCGGCCGGCCCTGGGGAAGCGCGCTCCTGACCACCACGGGCTTGGACGTCGCTTCCGGCGGGTAGTCGCACTCGTACGTCACGCCGACCAGGTCGTCGCCCAGGCCGAGCGCGTACACGATCTCCGTGGCCGAGGGGAGGAGGGACACGATCCTCATCGGGGAAGTGCCTCCAGCCGCTCGCGTGACCCGAGGAGCGTCGACGAGGTCGCCGAACGCCCGGCCCGCGGTCGCGCCGTCGAGCAGCCGGTGGTCGAACGTGAGCGAGAGCGTGCACGCCGGCCGGGCCACCACCTGGCCGTCGACGACCAGCGCCCGCGGGGGCGATCGCGCCGAGGCCGAGGATGGCGGCCTGGGCCCGGTTGATGATGGGCGTGCCGAACTCCGAGCCGTAGCTCCCCGTGTTCGTCACGGTGATCGTTCCCCCGGTCATCTCCTCGATCCGGATGGAGCCGTCGCGGGCCGCCGAGGCCAGCCGCTCGATCTCGGCCGCGATCTGGCCGATCGACCGGTCCCCGACGTCGCGAACCACCGGGACAAGGAGCCCTCGTTCGGTGTCGGTGGCGATGCCGACGTGGACCCGCCGGTGCAACCAGATCTCGCCCTGCTCGGCCATGTACGACGCGTTCAGGCTCGATGTAACGTGCAGACGTCGGCCAGGGCCCGGACCACGATGGGGAGCGGCGACAGCCCGGCCTCTGTGCGGAAGGCCTCGAGCGCGGTGCAGTCGAGCGTCCGGAACGTGGTGACCTGCGGCACCTCCCGCACGACCCGCGTGAGGTTCTCGGCGATCGTTCGCCTGATCATCGAGATGGGCCGGACGTCGGCGTCCGTCGGCATCATGACCGTCCACAGGGCCCGGGCTCCGGCACGCTCCTCCGCGGGCGCTGCCATCCCCTCCTCGGCCCCGGCCGGTCCCGACCCGGCGGCACGCTCCACGTCCTCGTGCGTGACCCGTCCCTCCGGGCCCGAGCCCGCGATGCCGGATAGCTCGACCCCGAGCTCCTTGGCGCGTCTGCGAACGGCCGGCGTGGCGGCCGCCACATGCCCGGCCTCCTCTGAGGCCCTCGGACTCGAGCGTGTCGAACGTGACGAGCGGCGCCCCCACCTTCACCGTCTCTCCCGCCGCCGCGTGGAGCCTGGCGATGGTCCCGGCGAACGGGGAGGGGATCTCCACGGTGGCCTTTGCCGTCTCAACCTCGACGATCGGCTGGTTCAGCGAGACCTGTTCACCCTCCTTCACCAACCAGGCGTTGACCGTGGCATCCTCCAGGCCCTCGCCCAGGTCCGGCAGCGCGAAGACCCGCTCGGCCATCAGTAGCTCACCACCCTGCGCACGGCGGCTGCGATCCGCTCGATGCTCGGCAGATACCGCTGCTCCAGCGCCGCCGGCGGGTACGGCACGTCGTAGCCGGTGACCCGAAGGACGGGCGCTTCCAGGTAGTCGAAACCCTCCTCCATGATCCGGGCCGCGATCTCGGCGCCCATCCCCAGGGTGCGAGGCGCCTCGTGCACGACGACGACCCTGCCGGTCTTGCGCACGGACTCGGCGAGCGTGTCGAGGTCGAGGGGGACGAGGGATCGCAGATCGAGCACGCGGCACGAGATGCGCTCACGGGCCAGTGCCTCGGCGGCCTCCAGGCATCTGGTGACCATGGCCCCGTACGTGACGAGCGTGCAGGCGTCGCCCTCCCGACGGACCCAGGCCCGGCCGATGCGCGGGCCGTCGACGGCGAGCTCGCCCTGTTCCTTGGCCCAGTACCGGGCTTTCGGCTCGAGGAAGATCACCGGGTCGGGATCGGCGATAGCGAGCGACAGGAGCCGGTAGGCGTCGAGCGCACCCGAGGGGACCACGACCTTCAGCCCGGCCGTGTGCGCGTAATAGGTCTCGGGGCTCTCCCCGTGGTGCTCCTTGCCCCTGATCCCGCCGAACGACGGGATCCGGATGACGATCGGCATCGACGTCCGGCCGCGCGTGCGGTTGCGATACTTGGCGATGTGGCTGACGACCTGGTCGAGCGCGGGATAGGAGAACCCGTCGAACTGCATCTCGGCGATGGGCCGCCAACCCGCGAGCGAGAGGCCGACGCAGATCCCGGCGATCCCCGCCTCCGCGATCGGCGTGTTGAACACACGCTCCTTGCCGAACTCGCGCTGCAGGCCCTCGGTGACCCGATACACGCCGCCGAGCTCACCGACGTCCTCGCCGAACACCAGCGTCCGAGGGTCCTTCGTCATGGCGTCGCGGAGCGCAGCGTTCAGCGCCGCGACCATCGTGTACTCAGCCATCCGGGGCCTCGGTCGCCGATCGCCGGTCGCGCTCCAGGCTCTCGGGCGGCTCGGCGTAGGCGAACGCGAACAGCTCGTCGGCCGGCGGCGGGCCGAGCGAGGTGATCCCGGCCCGGATGTCGGCCACCCACTCCTTGGCCTCGTCCTCGCAATCCGCCACGAACGACTCGTCGGCGATCCCCGACGCCAGCAGGTGCTTCAGGTACCGATCGATGGGATCGCGCTCCCGCCACAGCTTGACCTCGTCCGAGCTCCGGTACTTCGTCGCGTCGTCGGCGGTCGAGTGCGGTCCCATGCGATAGGTCAGCGCCTCGATGAGCGTCGGCCCCTCGCCGGCCCGGGCCCGCTCGGCCGCCGCCCTCGTCACCGAGTACACGGCCAGCACATCGTTGCCGTCGACCAGCACGCCGGGCATGCCGTACCCCTCGGCCCGCCTGTGGATCGGCCCGGCCGCCTGTTCCCGGAGTGGGACCGAGATGGCCCACCCGTTGTTCTGGCAGAACAGGATGGCCGGAGCCCCGAACACCGCGGCCATGTTGGCCGCCTCGTGGAAGTCGCCTTCGGACGTCGCCCCATCGCCGAAGTACGCGAGGGCGCACACCGGCAGGCGGTCGAGCTTCGCGCCCATGGCCCACCCCACGGCGTGCACGATCTGGGTGGCGACCGGCACGCAGATCGGCGCGAATCGGCTGGCGATGGGGTCGTACGGGCCCCCGTGCCAGATCCCCCGGTGGTACTGGAGGTACTCCACGACGTCGACGCCGCGAACGATGGCCGCAGCGAGCTCGCGGAACGAGGGGAACACGAAGTCGTCGGGCTCAAGGGCGAAGGCGCTTCCCACCTGGGCCGCTTCCTGGCCCTCGAACGGCGGGTACACGGTGAGCTCGCCCTGGCGCTGGAGGGCCATGCACTCGCGGTCCAGGCGGCGAGACAGGATCATCAGCCGGAGCAGGTCCCGGAGCTCGTCGGGCTTCAGGCCAACGTCAGTGTCGCCGACCGCCGTGCCGTCGGGCGCGATGAGCCGCACCGGCGCGGCGTCGTCGACCGGATCTTCGTGCATGGCCATGGTCACCGACCTCGGACGGCGGCGGGTGTGCGAGAGCATATATGCTCGCCGACGTGGTCCCTTGCGCCTACCTCCGCGTGTTCCAGCCTCTGGAGGCGTTCCCGCCGGATGAACAGGCCCGTTGGGAGCGGTACATCGTCGGGGGAGGGATGCTCCGCCGGCCGCGCTCGATGTACCGGCAATGGATGAGCGGCAAGCGCCTCGGCGTCCTGGCCGCTTCGGGATCCGACGGCGCCGACATCCGCATCGACAAGGGCGCCTACTACGTCTGTCCCTGGCGGACCAGGCTTCGGGTCCTGGCCAGCCTCCTGTCGTTCCGCGAGGCCGCGCCGTTCGAGGGGAGCGCTGCCTTCGTGAGCGACCGGGAGGTCCGCCGGGCCTCTCGGGAGCTGGCGAGGATCCGGCGGCGCGATCCGAAGGCCGTCTCGTTCATCATGCAGAGCGCGTGGCACGTCCCCGTCCGGTGGTTCGTGCTGTTCGGCGACGGCGAGCGGCGACTGGTCGAGGAGGGGGGCCGCCACCGGTTGCGGTACGTGACCACCGTGCGCAAGGCCACGCGCCGGGCCGAGCGGGCCATCCCCGGCCTCCGGCGGACCGATCTTGGGCCCGTGGCCGACATGATCGTGGAGCTGTACGAGTGGCTCGCGGCCTTCGATCGCCGCTCGCTGCTCGAGCTCGACTACGGCGGGTTGTCCGACCTCCTGACCTGGGACGAGCTAGACGACGACCACTCGGCCCGCGACATCCAGGACGCACTGAAGGCGCTGGCGTCCGAGGAGTTCCCCCGCTCGGCCGAGCTGTACCAGTCGGTCATCAGCAGGTGGGCCGAGGTCCGGGGCCACGAGACCCTGAACTGAGGGGCCGCGCGGCGGCGACGCTCGTGGCCAGGGGCAGAATCGAACTGCCGACACCGCGGTTTTCAGCCGCGTGCTCTGCCAACTGAGCTACCTGGCCCCTGGCCCCTGGCCCATGGCCCCTGGCCTGGACCTGACCTGGCCCTGGCCCCTGGCCCCTGGCCCTGGACCCTGGCCCTGGCCTGGCCTGGACCTGGCCTGGCCCCTGGCCCTGGTCGAAATCGAACGGGGGCTCTGTTCCGGGACGTCTGAGTCTAGCGATTCGAGGAGAGATGGGTCCGGGAACGCCTATGTGTTCGCGTTTCGCCGTTTCAGCGCAGGCTGCCGCCTGGGGGTCAGCCGATGCGGATCATCTTCTTGTTCACGAACTCGTCGGCGCCGAAGCGGCCGAGCTCGCGGCCCGAGCCCGAGCGCTTGATGCCGCCGAACGGCAGCTCGGCGCCGTCGGCGAGCACGACGTTCACGAACACCATGCCGGCCTCGATGCCGTCGGCGACGCGGAGCGCCTGCTCCTGGTCGGTGGTGTAGACGTACGAGCCCAGGCCGAACGGGGTGTCGTTCGCGATGCGCACGGCGTCGGCCTCGTCCTTCGCGCGGTAGACCTGCGCGACCGGGCCGAAGAACTCCTCCTTGTAGGCGGGGTTCTCGGGCGTGACATCGGTCAGCACGGTCGTCTGGAAGAACGCGCCGTCGCGGGTGCCGCCGTGCACGAGCGTCGCGCCGTGCTCGATCGCGCGCTTGACCTGCTCGTCGACGCCCTCGGCGGCCTTCAGCGAGGACAGCGGGCCGAGCGCCGAGTCGGCCGACGTCGGGTCGGTCGCCTCGACCTCGGCGATCTTCGCGGTGAACTTCTCGAGGAAGGGCTCGTACAGCTCGTCGACGACGATGAAGCGCTTGGCCGCGTTGCAGGACTGGCCGCTGTTGTCGAGGCGGGCGTCGACCGCGTTCTGCACGGCGGCGTCGAGGTCGTCGGTCGAGAGCAGGATGAAGGGGTCCGAGCCGCCGAGCTCGAGCACGACCTTCTTCAGGTGGCGGCCGCGCGATCTCGGCGACCGCGGCGCCGGCGCGCTCGGAGCCGGTGAGCGAGACGCCCTGCACGCGCGGGTCGGCGATGACCTGCTCGATCTGGTCGTGCGAGGCGTAGATGTTCACGTAGGCGCCGGCCGGGAAGCCCGCGTCGAGGAAGATCTGCTGCATCGCGGCGGCCGACTCGGGGCACTGCTCGGCGTGCTTGAGCAGGATCGTGTTGCCGATGATGAGGTTCGGGCCGGCGAAGCGGGCGACCTGGTAGTACGGGAAGTTCCACGGCATGACGCCGAGCAGCACCCCGAGCGACGAGCGGCGGATGACCGCCGAGCCATCGCCCGCGAGGAGCTGGATCGGCTCGTCCTTCAGGAAGTCCGCCGAGTGGTCGGCGTAGTACTCGTAGATCGCCGCGGCGAAGTCGACCTCGCCGAGCGCCTGCGCGATCGGCTTGCCCATCTCGCGCACGATGATCTCCGCCAGCTCCTGGCGGCGCTCGGTGTGCAGTTCGCTGACGCGGCGGATGAGGGCCGCGCGCTCCTCGACCGTGGTCGACTTCGACCAGGTGCGGTGCGCCTCGTCGGCTGCGGCGATCGCGGCCTCGAGCTCGGCGTCGGTGATGGTGTCGTAGGTCTTGACCGTCTCGCCGGTGGCGGGGTTGGTCACGGCATAGCTCATCGTGTGGGTCTCCTTGTCAGTGCGCCACGAGGCCTAACCTAGTCTTGCGATCGCTTCGTCGGTCGATACAACATCGGCGAATTCGTCGTGGAGGCTCGCGAGACTCGTGCGATGGATCAGGTCGGCGGGGAAGACTTCTCCGTCCGGCGCTTCCCGATCGAAGGTCGCACACGCATCGCCGACATACCACGTCTCGAATCCGAGGTTGCCCGACATCCTCACCGTGGTTGACCCACAGTGGTCGGTTGCTATTGCTGCGATCACGACCGTGGTGGCGCCCGCTGCGCGAAGCCGTTCTTCCAGATCGGTTCCGATGAATGCGGAGTTGACTCCCTTGGTCAAGACCGGCTCATCCGCCAGCGGCATCGCTTCCGGCTTGAACTCGAACCCGGGGTCACCCTCGTTGAAGAAGTGCCACTCGGGGTCGGTCTCGCGATGCCGAACATGGATGATCGGCGCGTCCGCGGCCCGCCAAGCTGCGAGCAGCCGGGCGACGTTCCCTTCCGCGCCGGGGTTGTTCCGCTTTCCCCACACCGGGTCGTCGAATGCCTTCTGCACATCGACGATCACGAGGGTCGGTTTCTTCGGGCATGTCGAAACCCTATTCCGGCTGGTGGATCCTGGTCAAAATGACGGCATGGCGTTACCGAATCATGGGATTCCGTTACCGGCGGGAGTCGGGCAGCGCACGTGACCTGGGGATCAGGCGATTTCTACCACCCCGACCTGGCCCCTGGCCGAACGTGGTCGCGCCGGCGCGAGCGCCGGCGCTCCCAGCGCGGGTGACGGGATTTGAACCCGCGATTACCGCCTTGACAGGGCGGTGAGGACGGCCAGGCTCCTCCACACCCGCGAGTCTTCGGTTGTGTGCCCCCAACGGGATTCGAACCCGTGTCGCCGCCTTGAAAGGGCGAAATCCTAGGCCGCTAGACGATGGGGGCTCCGGGCCCTTGCGGCACCCCCGCCCCCGGCCCGGGGGCAGCCTCCGAAGTATAGCCTCCGCCGGTCGGCGGCCGAGCGAGTGCCTTCAGGAAGGAAGGCCGGTCGCCGATGAAGTGGTATGCGGGCGTTGCTGGAGTTCCTGGGGATCGTGGCGCCCGACCCGACCCGCCGAGAGCCAGTGGCTCTCCCTGCTTGGGCCAAGTGGACCGTCCTGGTCCTTCCGGTGGCCCTGGCCCTGGTCTCCCTGGCCGTCTACGCCTTGATCCGCTTCGTCGTCTCCTGAGGGCCCTCCGCCAGCGTGAGCACGTCTCCTGGGCGGAGATCGGCCCCGGCCCCGCACTCGAGGACGTGACGGACCCCACGACGTGGCAGGACGATCCTGTTCGGGCCGACGGTTCGAACCGCGATCACCCGGAACCGGGCGTCGAGCAGGGCCACCGAGACGGTGAACCGCATCCCGAATGTGTGGATCGACCGCGTGCGAGGCAGGAGCAATGCCCGGCCGGTGTCCATCCGGTCGCGGCCGATGAGCCCTCGCATCCGTTCGCGCAGACCCGTCGGCACCTCGACCCGCCACCGCCCGCCGCGCGGGTCCCGCAGGACGATGTCCCTCACGAGCGTCACGGTAGCGGTGCCCACCGACATCGACCGTCCGGGGGTGGGCCCTATGTCGGCGGGATGTTCTGGTTCAGCCGGAAGAAGTTGTCCGGGTCGTACGTGCGCTTGAGCGCCTTCAGCCGCTCGTACTTCTGCGCTCCGTAGGCCTGGCGGATCCGCTCCTCGCCCTCGTCCATGAGGAAGTTCACGTAGACGCTCGTGTGGTACGGCTCGAGCGCCGACCAGAAGCTCCGCGACCCACTCGCGCTCCTCGTCGAAGCCCTTCGCTCGTCGCCGTGGTGGCGTTGATGTTGAACGTGTGCCCGGCGCTGCGGCCGTTGAAGGCGGTGTCGTCCTCGCCGACGCGCGCGACCGCGCCCCCCAGCTGCCAGATCGGGAAGGCCGTCAGCGGGGACGTCGATCCGAGACGCGTGCTCGACGATGATGTCGATGACCTCGTCGGTGAGCTCGGCGACGTCGCAGGACCGGAAGTAGTACCACCAGCCGTGCGGGAACGCTGGGGTCGAACATCGCCTGAAGGGTCGAGGAACGGCTTCGGCTCGCACAGGTCGAGCACGGGGACCCGAACTCCTTGAGCGGGCGCACGACCTTCTCCCCGTCCTCGACCGGTCCCGCGTAGCAGCAGGTCGACGGCGACGACGGGCTTGCCGTGCAGCTCCGTGGGCACGACGGGCAGCGGCGGCGCCTTGCGGTGGACGACGATCGTCATCAGCTCGTCCGGCGCCTCGGCGATCCAGTCGCGGTAGAAGCGCAGGACGTTCGGCGACTCCTCCATGGGCCAGAAGATCGGCCCGGCGAGCACGATCGGGCCGACGGGGTTGAGGCGGAACTCGAACTCGGTGACGATCCCGAAGTTGCCGCCGCCGCCGCGCACACCCCAGAAGAGGTCGGCGTTCTCCTTCTCGCTCGCCTTCACGAACTCGCCGTCGGCGGTGACCAGGTCCACGGCCAGCAGCTGGTCGATCGTCAGCCCGTACTTGCGCATCAGCCAGCCGATGCCGCCGCCGAGCGTGAGGCCGGCGAGCCCGGTGTGCGTGACGATCCCGGCGGGGACGGCGAGCCCGAACGCCTGCGGTCTCGCGGTCGAGCTCCCCCAGGAGCACGCCGGCCTGGGCCCGCGCCGTGCGCGCCTCGGGATCGACCCGGATCCCCTTCATCAACGCGAGGTCGATGACGATGCCGCCGTCGCACACCGAGAGGCCCGGGAAGCTGTGCCCGCCGCTTCGGACGGCGACCGGCAGGCCGGTGTCCCTCGCGAACCTGCACCGCCGCGATCACGTCGGCCACGCCGGCGCAGCGCGCGATCAGGGCCGGGAATCGGTCGATCGACCCGTTCCAGATCTTGCGGTGCTCGTCGTAGGTGGGATCCGCGGGACGGATCAGTTGACCCCGGAAGGAGCCTTGCAACCGGTCGACGGCCGCTTCGTCGAGCTTGGTCTCGGTGATGGAGGTCCCCATATCGCGTTGCCCCTCATTCACGAATCAGGACGCCGCGATTGTTGCACCGACCTGCCGTTCGGGCCAGTCCGGCTGCCCGAGCCCCGGAGATTGGGGCGGCCGTCCCCCCCGTTGGTGGGTGGACGGCCGCCCTTCCGAAAGACGTGGCCCCGGGGATCAGCCGGTGTCCTTCCCGACTATCGCCTCAACTCTCTTTGACCGCGCTTTCAGGCAGTTGCCGCCCCCGGTGGCCGCGCCGGCCTTCCTCTTCGCGATGGCGTAGAAGCGGCCGCGCGGGTTCTGGGCCGGGACGCTGTAGGCGCCCGACTGGTCGGTGACGTCGCGACCGACCACTCGATCACGTCCGCCCTTGGAGCGCCTGACGACGATCTGCCGACCCTGTTCGCAGGAGGCATCCGACGACCGGACCTGTCCCTCGAAGGTGCCCGTGATCGTGACGATCCGACTTGACGTTGCCGCCACCCCCGCCACCTCCGCCACCGGACCCGATGGTCAGCGAGGCGGTGTCCTGGGGCTCACCCGTGTCGGGGTCGTCGTTGTCGTTCGGACCGCCCGGCTCCTCCACGAAGACCGTGATGTCGAAGGATCCGGAAGCCGGCGAGGTGATGCCGAAGGTGAAGTCTCCCTCGCCCGGAAGGACGCTGGCGTCCGCGGTGGCCTCACCGCCGACGGTGCCGTCGGTGCCGCTTCCCAGGTCGCCCGTCGTTGGGTCGATCAGGACGGGGTTGACCCCCGTGGCGGGCAGACAGAACTCGACCGCCGCCGTCCCTTCGACCTCCACGTCGACCACGGCGCCGATCGGATCGGTGCCCCCTTGCGTCTGGACCAGGAAGGGGCCGCAGACACCTGCGACCACGGTGCCGGTTGTCGGCGTGATGCTGACCGTTCCCACGTGTGATGCGTGGGCAACCGTCGGCACGATGAGCAGGGCAACGGCCGCTGCCACCATGATCGCGACGGTGCGAGCTCTTGCGTGACGTGCGTTCGAGATCGGCATGGCACCTCCTCACGGATTCGGTTGCCTATGAACTTTGCGCTGCGACAACATGTGAGGCAATCGGTTCACCCACCGATTCCGGGATACGAGAGATCCACCATCCCGATCGGGTAGCGATTCCCGGCTACGACAGGATCGATCCCCCGACCGTCCGGGAGCCTGACACCGTTTTCCGGCCGGGGCGGCAAAGGCCCTTCCCCGTTGGTACTAGCACGACCGGGCTAGGAGAGGGCTCCGGGTCGGCCCACACGTCGAGGGGTCCTCAGGGTGTGGGCCGGGCAGGATTCGACGCGCCCGAGCGGTGGTGGTCCCGGCTTGGAGCCAGGCGTCTTAGGACCGCATACACAGACCACGAGACCGGTTCGGCCCGGTGGTGGCGTGGTACACGAGTTTGCCGAGGACTACGCTGTCGATGCGTCGATCTGGTCGTCGGGAAAGGCGACATGGACTCTGGGGAGAGAACGCCGCTGAAGATCCACCCGGGGAGTCTGGCGCGAATCATCAGGTCGAACCTGCCTCGCGATGCAGGAAAGGTTCTCATCGTAGCGTTCGCCTATTACGCGGCTGCCCGTCTCGGGTTGCGGCTGGCATTGATCGAGAGGAATGTCACGCCTCTTTGGCCCCCGACGGGTATCGCTCTCGTGGCCTTTCTCGTCTTCGGCCGGGGAGTGTGGCCCGGCGTCGCACTGGCCGCCTTCGCGGTAAACCTGCCCATCAGCACGAACGGCCTCGCGGCCGCTGCGACTGCGGCCGGAAACACCCTCGCTCCGCTCGTCGCCGCGAGCCTGCTCGTCAGGGTCGGGCTTTCGCAGAGAGATCGACCGACTGTGGGACGCCGTTGACATCGTCTTCCTCGGCGCCCTCTTGAGCATGCTCATCAGCGCTTCGGTCGGAGCCGGCACCCTCGTGCTTTCCGGAGCCATTTCGGCCAATGGGTTCCCGGCCGCGTGGGCAGTGTGGTGGACGGGCGACGCTATGGGTGTTCTCGTCGTCGCGCCGTTCCTCCTCAGCCTGTTCCAGAGGCCGTGGAGCGGCTCGCTCCGGGAGCGCACCGAGGGGGCGGCGCTGCTCCTCCTCGTCGCCGTCGTGTCCTTCCTTGTGATGCACACCGATCGTGGGCTGATGTTCCTCGTCATTCCGTTCCTGGGATGGACGGCCTGGCGCTTCCAGCAGCGTGGAGCGGCCCCTGCGGCGTTGATCGCGGCTGGGATCGCTTCCTGGGCGGCCGCTCACGGCTTGGGTCCGTTCCGACAGGGCACGCTGTTCGAGAAGATGATCACGCTCCAATCCTTCGATGCGACGGTCGCGTTCTCGTCGCTGTTCTTCGCGGCGTTGGTCACCGAGAGAATGCGCGCCCGCGAAGCACTGGAGCGCGCCGCTGCCGAACTGGAGGAGAGGGTCAGCCGGCGAACCGTTGAGCTCTCCGCCGCCAACGAACTGCTGAAACGCGAGATCGCCGAGCGGCACGAGAGCGATCGAAGACTGCGACAACGCGAGGGACAGCTGGCCGAGACTCAACAAGCGGCTCAGGTCGGAAGCTGGGAGTGGATGATCGCGGAGAACCGAGTGTCGTGGTCGGACGAGATGTACCGCATCCACGGATATCTGCCACAGGAATTTACCCTCACGTTCGACAAGGCGGTGGAAAGGGTTGCAGAGGAGGATGTCGCTCGCATCCGCGCGAACGTGAAGGCGGCTCTCGAGAGAGGTCGAGATCAGGATCTGCCCGAGATCGAATACCGGATCGTTCGAGCCGATGGCGCCGAGCGCGTGTTGCTTGGAAAGGCCAAGCTCAGCGTCGGGGCGAACGGCCAACCGCTCCGGATGATCGGGACGGTTCAGGATGTCACGGAGAGCAAGATGGCCGAACGCGAGCACCGGATCGCGGAGACCTTGCAGCGGAGCCTCCTGCCCGACCGCCTCCCCGAGATTCCGGGTGTCTTGCTGGCGGCCCGCTACGTGCCGGCCTCCACCGACATGGAGATAGGCGGTGACTGGTATGACGTGGTGCAGCTCCCGGACGGACGGGTCGGGCTCGCGATCGGCGATGTCGCCGGGCACGGCCTGCGCGCCGCCTCGACCATGGGGCAGATGCGGATGGCACTGCGCGTCTGCGCGCTTGAGGAGCGATCGCCAACCCGAGTGGTGACTCGACTCCGTCATCTGGTCCGTGGGCAGCTCGACTCCGAGTTCGCGACGCTCGTCTATCTCGTATTCGATCCCGACTCGGGGACGGTGCGTTTCGCAAACGCGGGGCACCCACCACCACTGGTGGTCGAAGGAAAGGAAGGCGCTTCCTACCTTGAGGGTGGGCTCGGTCCTCCATTGGGAGCGGTCGGGTTCCCCGACCGCTACCTCGACGTCACGTACCATCTTGCCGCCGGCTCTACCCTCTTCCTCTTTACCGATGGGCTCGTCGAGCGGCGCGGTGCCACGATCCGAGATGGGCTCGATCGGCTGAAGGCGTTGGTGGCTGCCTCCGACGAAGACCTCGAAGCGATGTGCGATCACCTCCTGCTCTCGATGGTGGAAGGCGATGTATCGGACGATGTGGCTCTGCTGGCACTCCGGCCCGTTCGCCTTGCGAGCGAACCATTGCTTCTTCGTTTGCCAGCGGAACCGTACGTGCTCGCATCCCTGCGCCAGACCCTGCGCCGCTGGCTCAAAGAGATCGAGGCCACTCCGCAAGTCGCGAACGACATCCTCATCGCCTGTGGCGAGGCATGCGCGAACGTGATCCAGCATGCCTATGGCGCCAAGGAAGGCCTTCTGGAGGTGGACCTCGTCTTGCTTGATGGAACGGTAGAGGTGACGATACGGGATCGCGGTACCTGGAGGCCCATTTCCGGAAGAGATGGGGGCCACGGAGAACGGCTGATGCGGGGGCTCATGGATTCGGTCGACGTGAACAGCGGGTCAGGGGGAACGATCGTGCAGATGAAGCGCCGACTTCAGACAGGACCCCATGGTGAGCGAGCTCGCGCGCGTTGAGGCAGAGCAGCGCGGCATCCTCTGTGTCATCCGTCTCTATGGAGAGGTCGATATCTCAAATGACAGAGAAGTGCTCTCTGCCATAGAGATGGCCGTGCCGCACAGCGCACTTAGGTTGATCGTGGATCTCACCCACACCACGTACCTCGACAGTGCCGGCCTGGCACTCCTCATGCGGCTTGCGGAAAGATTGCAGGTCAGGCGGCAACAGATGCTCATTGTTTCGCCTCGCGGGTCTCCCGTCCGCACGGTGCTCGAACTCACCGGTTTGCCGGCCGTGGTCCCCTTGGAAGCTCGACTCGAGGACGCTGTGAGACAGAGCGAGCAGGGGGTTCGTGACGATGGGACGTGACTATCAGGGACCGTTCGGCATCCACCAACCACGGTCTGCGTTTTTCCGAACTTCACTTTGCCGCCGGGCCATCAGGAGTCGATCTGAATCCCTGGGATCGGGGATGGGAGCCCAACCTCGATGACACGCTGAAGCACCTCAGAGGGGGTTCTCAGAACCAGGGGTGAAAGGCCGAGCTCCGAGGCCAATGCGGCCAGCTGAAGGATCATGGCCAATCCCTTGCTGTCGATGAAGGTCAGGCCCGAGACATCCAGTGTCAATCTCTCCCCGGTTCGAAGCTCCGCTTGGAGGTGACGACGAACCGCTTCGACGTTCATCAGATCGAGTTCGCCGGAAAGACGGAAGGAACCGGGTTGTCCCGTCCCGACCAACTCCAAGTTCTTCAGGTGGGCCAGATCGATGGACAGCTCGACGTTGATGGTCCGTAGCGTCCTTTGCCACAGGGTGACCAGGTCTGTTGGCGTTTGCGGGACACGAAGCCCCCTGAGAGCCAGGGCCTCGAGCCACTCCCGACGCCTTCTCCAATAGTCCAGCCATTGGTCCCACGCCTCGGGATCGGCGCTCAGCTCAGGGGAGATCTCCGTCGTGCCTTCCGCGAGAGCTTGCCTGGCATGTTGCTCGAGTAGGCGAACGTGCTCTGGCACGATCGATCTGACTCCGTGGCCAAGAGCTTGACCATCGTCCTCCCCGGCCGCCATTGCCCGTGCCATGTCCGAACCGAGAAGCTCTTCGACCTCTCGCCACCAGGTCACCCAAGCGAGATACGCCTGTGGCGACGCTGTGGGCAGATGGATGGTCAGCTTGGCCATTCTCGACATCGGACGGTACTCCGCCTTTCGGGACGGGAGCAAGCCGAGCTGCGGCTCGCAGCGAACCACGAAGACGGCTCGCGGTCACCCGATGCTTGTTGGCTCCCGACATTGGAAGGCTTCGGCGTGACTGCTCGAAGGGTCCTCATCGGTACAGGCATCGGCGATTTCTTTCGGGCTGTAGCGATTCCTTCAGGAGAAGACTCCCAACCGGGCGCTCATTGCCGGGTCCTGCGGGGGAGTCCGCTGGACCGGGGCGCTGTCTCTGATCCCGCATGGCTCGCCCTCTGCTGGGCCTTCGTGACCTTCGTTGCTGTGGCCTGCAGGTCTTCCCAGCCCGTGTCGGAAGAGCCGCGGGCCACCAAGACGTGTCGTGGCTGACCCTGACCTTCTACGTCTCGGCTCTTGGGTCAGTGTGGTCCTCGTCGCCTGGCGACTCAGGAGGGGGGAGGGCGAGCCGATCGTGGCTGGATCAACGCTTACGCGACCGCGATTAGATCGCTTGATCGTCCGAGAACGCGTGGATGAAATCCCGTTCAGGCGCCTTCGCGGCTCCGGCCCGAGACCGCGCCCTCAATATGTCACGCTGGCCAGCTGAAATTCCTCGTGATGGCCCTTGACCACCCGCTCCTCGACCTCGCCGAGACCCGGGGCATAATACTTCTGCTCGGTCTGTGGCTCGAGGGGGCTGCGCTCGCTCGTGACCAGAACGCCGGTGAACCGGCCGTACGGCACCTTCACGCTTCCGTTGAGGCCGAGAACGCGCGCCTCGTCTAGAGCCTCGCCGGGCGGGTAGTACTCCTGCCGGTAGGCGTCGCCCGGCTGCGGGTTGCCCGGCATGATGATCCCCGGCTGGGCGCCGTTCACGCCGGACTGCCACGAATCGCTCGCCTTGACGAAGTGGCCGTGCTTCAGTTCGAGGGAATCCTCGCCCATGTACCAGACGTTGCCCTGCCTGTCCTGCGCATACCAGTCAAAGGTTCGCTCGACCGGGGCCCCATGCTCGAACACCGTGTCCCGGACAACGGTGCACGTTACGCCGAGGATCTGCTTCGTCTGGTGGGTCACGACCTCGTCGTCTGTCTGCCGGGTCGTTCCCCGGACACCCTCGTAGTGGAAGGCCGTGCCCGGCCTTAGGGGCCAGTAGGGGTTGTCGATCGTGGCGACGAAGTTCTCGGGGTCGATCGAGGGGGAGTACTTCCCATGTATTGGCGCCAGGCTCGACGCCGAGGACGATGCCGGGCTCGTCGACGATGCTGCACTCGATGGCGAGGTGCCCGAGCCGCCCGATGAGATGCAATCCGTGCTGAGGACGGTGAGCAGGCCGAAGGCGACCATGGAGACCAATGCCGCTGGTGAGATCCGCCTGTATCGTTCCGCCATCACTTCCTCCAATGCGTCGGATGCTCGCGGCCAAGCGCGCCAACCACCCAGTTTTGTGCCGGCAGGTTCTTCGTTCCCGAGGAAGCTCCGTTGGGTACAGCCGCGACGAGCTGCACTACAACCTCAGCGACGGCCCGACCAAGGCGCTCGCTGCGCTTGAAGAGACCAGCAGTTCGGGCAGATCTGCACGCGAGCACTGTACGGGCCGCCCTGGGGCCAGTTCTACCTCGTCCGGAAGAGTAGACCGCAAAATCCGAGGGGCGCCGGACGGCGCCCCTCGGAGTTGGATGTGTCCCGGTCCGTTGCGTCAGTGCACCTTTGGGTCTGCGGACGGCACTCTGATCGAAATCACGATCTTGTCGGGATTGGTCGATGGCAAGGTCCGGAACTGCTCGGACACGCACGGCGGGTCGCGAGTGGTCCCGTCCGCCGTGTTGAAGCAGGGGCGAAGCACAGACCCGGTGGTCGCCGAGGGATCCGTGGCGTAGCAGATCAAATACCACGAGGAGTCGGCCGTGCCGGCGTCGAACGTGAAGGTGAATGTCTTCACGGTCGAGGACGTGACACCGCTGGGATCGATGTTGATCACATCCGGCAGGTGGTAGCTGCTCCACTGCGCGTTGTCACAGGTCAACGTGCCTCCGAAGTTGACCGCGACCGTCCCGTCGAAGTTGTTACCGGTCACCGTCGTCCCGTTCGGGCCTGTGATCGAGTCTCCGCTGTGCAACTGGCAGCCGGTGATGGTGATGGTGGGCTGCGGGGGCTGTATCACGAAGGCATCCGTGCCGGGGGTGGGGGTCGACCCCCACGCCGACGTGGTGAACGTCTTCGTCCCGGTTGCACAGGTCGAAGGCGTCGCGCTGAACGTAATGTTGAGCACCTCGCCCGGCTGCAGCTTGTCCGACCCGGTGGTCGCGTAGGCCTGGATCGTCCCTGAGCCGGCGTCATAGCTCACAGTCCAGTTCCGGTTCTGGGGAGAGCTTGCCGTGACCGAGGTGATTGGCCTGAACTCCGAGGGGACCGAGATCTGGATCGTCCCCAGGCCGATCGTGCTGGCGGCCGTACAAGGAGCGGCGGTGGCGGTCCCACAGTTCTGGACCGTTTCCGTCCACGAGCCTGATACCTGTCCGACGGCGGTGGTTGGATTCATCGAGGCCTTGAACTGCTTGACGGCTGCCCTCGCAATGCTCACCTCCGGCGCGGCAACCACCGCCGCGATCAAAAGGATGGACGCAGCGACGAGCGCCAGTCGCACTCGCGGCGAGCTATATGGCCTCAGCACGGACATGTTCTTATCCCCTTTCTGATCGGGGCATGGGTCGTCCTCGGTGACTAGGCAGCATCCCCCCTTCGGTGGTCGCGTGTCAATAGGATTCCCTACGTCATTAGCAGTAGATGCAATCATCAGGCCTGGCCACCGTTATGGCGCGATGCGTCTGTGCCTTCGCCTTCGCCGAATGAGCGACGCGAGGTAGCGTCCGAGCGTCGGTCCGGAGGAGGCGACTCGTCGTGGCGACGTCCCCGGTAGTCCGGGCCGGACGCGATCGTGTGATCGGGTCGGGAGGTCGAGCGGATGCGAACCGTTGCGTACGTCGGTTGGGCCGTGATCATCGGAGCGCTCCGCGTCTGGCAGGGTCTCGGGCTCGCCAAAGGACCCGAGTGGCCGACGCCGTCGAGCATGTTCCGAGCGTTCATGCGGCCCTCGCTCGGCAGGTTCTTGCTCTTCGGGATGTGGCTGATGCCTAATGCTGGCTCGCGACTCAGAGCAAGCGGCCTGCTGCCGAGTTGGCGGAGCGGAACGAAGTCCCGGTCACACCGCTCATCGCTGGGTGAAAGAAGCACGGCGCCGTGGGTCTCTAGGTCCGGGTCGACCAGAAGGTGGCGGTTAGGTGGCTTTCGTGGAGCGGCGTGGGAGGGACACGTGGCGAGCGCGGCATCGAGGACCCGATGGACGGGAGCGCTCGAAGACCTTCCAGCGCAAGCTCGACACAGAGCGCTTCTTGACGACCGTGGAGGCATCGAAGCTGCGGGGGGACTGCTGGATCGATCCTGGGGCAGGAAAGATGAGATTGGCTGCTTTCGCTGATGAATGGATGGCGACTGTGGGGGGCACTTGCGGCCGACCACGCGATATCGGTATGAGAGCCTGCAGCGGGTGCACATCCTGCCCGCCTTCGGGGACTTCCACTCTCAACGATCCGGCTGCCTGACGTTCAGTCCTTCGTCTCGAGCATGAAGAACCACGGTCTGTCGGCCACCACGACTCGACACGCGCATACGTGCATTTGTCTGAGGTGTGTTTAGGGCTGCCCAACGGGACGGACGAAATGCCCGGAACCCATCGGGCCGGTGTTGTGCGCCACCACGCCGTCGGCGGGAGCGGAGGAGTTCGTAGGCGCTGCGCAGGTCTGGGCCCTGGCCGAACCCATCGCACCCAGGTATCGAGCCCTTGTGCTCACGTGAGCTATGCGGCCCTCAGGTGGGGGGAGATGGCTGCGCTGAAGGTTCCGCGACTCGGCTGGTCGAACGACGCCTCGACGTGGTCGAGAGTATGAGCGAGGTCGGCGATCAGCTCGTGTGGGGACCGCCGAAGACCGGCGGTCGTACTGTCTCGATCCCAGCGTCGTTGGCCGACGAAATCGCGCTCCACCTGTCTACGTTCGCAGGTGGCAACCACGACCTCGTCTTTACATCACCGGTTGGCGGACCGCTCCGATGCCAATTTCTACCGTCGTCAATGGCGACCCGCAGCTGGACCCCATCGACGAGGCGCACGCCGACCATGACGTCGATCTGCCACAGCTCCATGGGGCGTTGCCGCTCCCAGCGCTTGTAGTCCTGCAGCCGGCGCCTGCGGGGCTTGGGAGCGATGAGGCGATGCCGCACCAGGCAGCGGTAGATGGCCGAGCGGGATGGAGGCAGCTCGAGCTCGCGCGGAGCTTGCTGAGGATCGTGCGGGGGCCCCACCCGGGGTTGGTTCGCCTCAGCGCCACGATGCGGGCCTCCACCTCGGGCGGGATCTGGTGGGGGCAGCGATCGGGCTTCGAGCTGCGATCCGCAAGAGCACCCAGTCCCCCTGCGGCGTACCGAGTGAGCCAGCGGTGAACGGTCCTGCGGTCGACCCCGTAGCGGCTGGCGACGTCGGTGATGGTGGCGCCTATGTCGAGCGCCTCTCTCACCGCCAGGTAGCGCTGCTCAACCACCGAAAGCTCCGCAAGCATCGCCGGATCCTCCTTGGCTCGGTTGAGGCCAAGTGAAGATCAGTGGGTGGCCGCAGTTCGTGGTTTCGGTGAGACACAGGTACCGAAGCCACCGTCGCTCAGGACCCGAGGCCGGGTCGGCAACTGAGACACACGTCCCGGAGCCGATGTGGGACAGAGGTGCCGAAACTCCACACTCTCGCGTGCGGCCTGGATGCGGCCTGAGCGAGGCCCAGCGCTCGTCGGGATGCGCATGGCGCGAGGGAAATAGGCCATCTACCTGCGGCTTTGTCGGTGGGCCGTGTCAAGCTCCGCCTGACGCTTGACGGTTCATGTTCGGTTGACGCTTGACGTTCAACCCGTCGGCGCGGACCTTCCGGACGGGCCCACTGCGCTCCCGAGCGACGGTCTTGATCAAGTGATTCTTGCTCCAGACCTGGATCACGGTCTCTTCGACGAAGACGTCCACGAGCTCGGCCTTGTAGGCGTTGCCGACCGAGAAGAGCTGGTTGTCGACCGAGACGTAGCCGTTGGAACCGACCCGGCGCAGCACCCACTGACCGCGGTGATCTTCGGCCGGATCGACGGGGATCGAGGCACCGTCGACCGAGATCGGCGCGAGCCGAAAGCGCTCGACCGGCGTCGCCATCTCGAGCGCTTGGTGGGGGCGTTTGGTGTTGTAGTCGGCCACCCAGGCATCCAGCTCGGCCTGCGCCGCTTCGAGCGAGGGGAAGGCACGATCAAGGAGGAACTCCCGGCGCAGGCTCTGATGGAACCGCTCGATCTTGCCGGTGGTGGTAGGCGAGCGGACGGCGGTGTGGCGGTGCGACTCGGTCGCTCCCGCTCCCAGCGTCGGAACTCCTCTCGTCGCTTCCTCCGTCGACGGAGCTCGTCAGGCACCGATAGATGGCAGAGCGCGACGGGACAGGATCGATGCCCGACCTCGCGAGCTGGTGCTCGATCCGGCGCGGGCCCCACCCGGGGTGCTCCCGGCGCAGCTCGCACACGAGCGCCTCGGTCTCGGGAGCTGTCTGGTGCGGACACGTGCTCGGTCGATGGGACCGATCGGCGAGGGCGGCGAGGCCGCCTCGCTCGTAGCGGGCGATCCAGGCGTGGACGCTCTGGCGCGAGACGCCTAAACGCCGAGCGACCTCGACCACCTTCCAGCCGTCTTGTTCGACCGCGAGCACGGCCTGATACCGCTGTTCCATGACGCTCAGCTCCACCAGCACGGCCGACCTCCCTGCCTCGATGGACCGAGACAAGGAGACGCAGCAGGCGGGCAGCGTCAAGCATCAACCGAAGCCATCGTCAAGGATCAGCCGGATCCGGTGTCAAGGATCAGCCGGAACGGTGTCAAACCTCAGGTGACGCCGGAACGTCGAGCATCACCCGAAACACGACATTGTCGGTGGGCCGGGCAGGATTCGAACCTGCGACACGAGGGTTAAAAGCCCCCTGCTCTGACCGCTGAGCTACCGGCCCCGCCGGAAGTCTACGGTGGGAACACGGCCCGCTTCCTGGTCGTCCAAGGGCCGACCAGGAAGGAGGCCCTTCGATGAAGGCCAAGGTGTCATGGGGCGCGGCCGGGCTGCTGCTCGGGCTCGTCGCCGCCCTCACGCTCCCCTCGCTCGCCCAGACCTCGTCCCCCTCGCCCGGGACCGACGGCTCCGGCCGGACGGTCACCGTGACCGGCTCGGCCACGATCCGCTCGGCCCCCGACGAGGCGGTCGTCACTCTCGGGGTCCAGACCCAGGCCCCGACGGCACAGGGAGCCCTGCAGCAGAACGCCTCCCGGATGAACGACGTCGTGAAGGCGCTCCTCGGCGATGGGGTGAAGCCGGAGACTCGCGACAGCATGGGTGAACCTGTACCCGAACTACGCCAGCGGCGGCAACGTCGATCGTGTCGTACTCGGCGCAGAACCAGGTCAACGTCACCGTCCGCGACCTTTCCAAGGTCGGTTCCATCATCGACGATGCGGTGGGCGCGGGCGCCAACCTCTCGAGCGGCATCCAGTTCCAGCTCTCCGACCAGAACCAGGGCGTGGAGCGGGCGCTGGCGGAGGCCGTCGCGAACGCGCGGGCCAAGGCCGAGGCGCTGGCGTCGGCCGGCGACGCTTCGCTCGGCTCCGTCGTCACCATTACTGAGGGTTCGGCGCCGCAATACCCGCCGATCCCGTTCGCCGCCGACGCCGGCAGGGCGGAAGCCTCGACCCCGATCTCACCGCCCACGCTGGAGACCCAGGTGACGGTGACCGTGGTCTGGGCGCTCGTGCTAGCGCGGAGGGCGCCGGTACCGGTTCGTGATGGGCATCCGCCGGTCCCGGCCGAAGGCCTTCGGCGTGATCTTCACGCCGGGGGGCGCCTGCCGGCGCTTGTACTCGGCCCCGTCGATCCAGCTCACCACTCGATCGACGAGGGCGCGATCGAATCCGGCGGCCACGATGTCCTCGGGGGAACGGTCCTCCTCCACGTAGGCCTCGATGATGGGGTCCAGCTCCTCGTACGGCGGCAGCGTGTCGGTGTCCTTCTGGTTCGGCCGGAGCTCGGCCGATGGCGGCTTGTCGATGACCCGCTGTGGGATGGGCGGCGTCCCGCCCTGCGCGTTCCGCCAACGGACCAGCTCGTACACGAGGGTCTTCGGGCACGTCCTTGATGGGGGCGAACCCGCCGGCCATGTCGCCGTACAGCGTCGAGTACCCTACCGCGTACTCGCTCTTGTTCCCCGTGGCCAGCACCATGGCGCCGAACTTGTTCGACATCGCCATCAGCAGGTTGCCGCGGATCCGGGCCTGGAGGTTCTCCTCGGCGACGCCCTCGGTCGTGTCGCGGAATGGGTCCTCCAGCGCCGCGAGATAGGACTTGAAGATCTCGTCGATCCGGATCTCGTCGACCCGGATCCCCAGGCGCCGCGCCACCTCCAGCGCGTCCTCCACGCTCTCCGCCGAGGAGTACGGCGACGGCATCGTCAGCGCCCGCACGGCCTCCGGGCCGAGGCCGTCCGAGGCGATGGTGGCCGTGAGCGCCGAGTCGATCCCTCCCGACAGGCCCAACCAGCACCTCGCCGAAGCCGTTCTTTCGGACGTAGTCGCCCATCCCGAGGACGAGCGCCCGGTACACCTCCTCCGCCCCCTCGGGCCACCGGCGAGGCTCACCCTGCGCGCGCCGCCGACCAGATGGCCTTCCTCGAGCTGCTGGAGGTCCACCACCAGGAGGTCCTCCTCGAACATGGCCGCCCGGTGGGCCAGCTCACCCTGCGGGGAGACCACCATGCTGCCGCCGTCGAAGACCAGCTCGTCCTGTCCGCCGACGGCGTTCACGTACACGATCCAGGCGCCGGTCTCGCGCGCCCGGTCCCGGCAGATGTCGAGGCGCTCGGCGATCTTGTGCCGGTGGTAGGGCGAGCCGTTGATGTTCAGCACCACGGGGATGCGTTGCCGCGCGTATTCGTCGAACGGCGGTCCCGGCGTCCATGCGTCCTCGCACACGGAGATGCCGAGGTCCACAGACGCCATGCGGACACTGCATCCCGCCATGCCCGGCACGAAGTACCGCTTCTCGTCGAAGACCCCGTAGTTCGGCAGCTTGACCTTGTGGTACCGGGCCACGACCGTCCCGCCCTGGAGGAGGCCCGCGGCATTGTGGATCCCGCTTGAGCTCCGATCCACGAATCCGGTCAGCACGGCGCAGCCACCGGCCGTCCGCCGGGCCAGCTCCTCCAGCGCCTCCAGGTTGTCGTCGACGAACGTGCGCCGAAGCACCAGGTCCTCGGGCGGATAGCCCGTGACGGCGAGCTCGGGGAAGCAGATCAGGTCGGCGCCGGCCTCCGTGGCCCGGCCCGCCCAGGCCGACATGGTGTCGACGTTCCCCTCGAGATCGCCGACCGTCGTGTTGATCTGGCCGAGCGCGATGCGAACCACGGGGAAAGCGTAGCCGGGGGGAAGGTTGCGACGGCGGCTGCGAGATGCCGCTACTCGATGCCGCCGATGTCCAGGTTGTAGGCCTCCCAGACCAGGTCGGCGCCCTGCTGGCGGTGCTTCACGATCTTGCCGAGCAGCCGCTGGGCATCGTCCCGAGCCTCGTCCAGCGGCCAACCCTCGCCGATGGCGGTCGAATGCAGCCGCTCGATGAGCTCGGCGGTCCCGTCTCGGAGGCCTGGGTGCTCGGCCCGCAGCCGGTCGACCTGCGATGACAGCCTGGGGGCGCGGTGGAGGATCTCGTCGTACAGCCCGTTCTGGCGCTCGGTCACCTCGATGTGGACGTCGATCGTGTCGAGCAGGATCGTCAGGCGCTTGACGACGTTGCCGGTCCAGGTCTCCAGGCGACCGGAGGCGGGGCTGGAGATGGCCCGTTCCACGCCCACCAGCGCGTGATGAAGGTCGGCGCGCCGGCGGGCCGCTTCCTCAAACGCCCGGGTCGGCTCGCGATCGTCCGCCATCTCTCTCCTCTGCCCTACTATAAGGCGGCGTCGGGCCCCAAGGCCACTCTGACTCAACGAGACGATCCTCTAGGCTCGACCTCGAGGTCGCCGGTTACAGTTGCCCGGTAGGTGCCGGCGTCTGAAGGTTGTGAGTCCTGGAGGAGCTTCTGAGCCCTCTGAGCTGACACGAGGTTCCCCTTTCGCTCGTAGAGTTCGCTTGCTTCTGCGATGGTCTTCGCGGCCTTCCCCGGCTTCCCGGCCAACCGCGAGGACCTCGGCGAGATCCATCAGCGTATCGCCCTGCGAGTTCAGGTCGTCGGAGCGGCGGATAAGGCTAAGCGCTTCGCTGACGAGCGATTCTGCCTGCTCGAACTCCCCACGCCGAGCGCACACCTTGCCGCGCACGCACCGCCATCGGACTTGCGAGGCGATATCGTCGGGGGCCTCCAATTCCTCACAGGTTTCGCTGTACCCCATGGCTTCGTCGTAACGTTCTTGTTGATACAGAGCTTCGGCGAGATCTCCTGCGATGGTCGAGATGTAGTTCTTCTCCCCAAGTTCGTGCAAGATTTCGTAGCTGTGTCGGAGCTCTCGCTCCGCCGCGACCGGATCTCCAGCCAGCATCTCCACGTTGCCGGAAACCAGTGCGGCAAGAGCCGCGATACGCTTCCACCCCAACTCTTCGAGGTTCGCCTTCACCTGGCCGTATAGCTCGCGGGCGCGCTCGAAGTTGCCACGCATCGCCTCCAGGTGGGCCAGGACGCGGAGCGTAGTAGCCTGGCTTTTCCTGTCGTTCCCGGCCCGCCCCAGGATCTCCTCGCACGTCTTGATGCCGACTGTCACCGGCGCGGGCCCGTACTCCGCGCACACGGCCAGCCACGGGAGGGCGCGAGCTTGCATGACGGCGTCGCCCGCCGCCTCCGCGTGCTCGATCAGTCGCTGGGCGGCTTGCTCCCCGGCTCCATATCGGCAGCCCATCATGTGGATGGACCAAAGGAGCCGCCATGCCCGTGCCAGCCCCTCGTGCTCCTCCTCAGATTCGAGGATGCGGATGGCCGTCTCGACCTCCGCGATCAGCTCATCCTCTGCCCCCACCCCTTCGGCCACGTAGTGCAACTCCAGCCACACGAGTCGAGCAGTGGTGCGGAGCCCACGGTCCCCGAGCAGCCCCGCCCCCTCTGTAGCCATGATGAGCGCGGTATCCGCCATCTGGAACTCCCCTTGTTCTAGGAACGCCTCGCCGGCTAGCACGAGCAGCCTGGGTCGGCTGGGATCCACCTCCGGCAGCAGATAGGCGGCACGGTGGAAGAGGTTCGCGGCCGCCGCCATGTCTCCGCGGGCCAGGGCCCGGCGCCCCGCCGATGACAGCAGACGCGCTCCGTGGATCCCGACGTCTCGCCCGTGGTCGTCGATCGGACCCAACTGTGCCAGGATCAGGAAGGCTTGCTCCAGGTGATAGCCGAGGATCTCCTCGTACTCGCGCACGCGTTCCGGAGCGGTGCGCTCAGCCCAAGACACGAACCTCTCGTGAAGCTCGGCCCGGGTCCGCTTCAGCAGGCCGTGATATGCGGCGTCCTTGATCAATCCGTGGACGAACGCATAGCTCTCCTGCTCAGCGAATGCCTCATCGTGGGGCCGGATGAACTCCTTCCGTACGAGGCTCGTCAGACTCGGGCCCACGCGATCCTTGATCGGGTCGGGCGCCAGGTCCTCAACTGCGCCGCGGAAGAAGATTTGGCCGATCACGGCCCCTCGTTCGATCACCGGCCGCTCGCTGGGGCCGAGGCGGTCGAGTCTCGCCGTGAGCAACGCGCTGATGGTCGGGGGGATCGTGAACGCGCCGAGATCAGACACCGAGGATCCACTGTTCTCCTTGACCGCGCTGGAGGATCCCGTCGTCGATCAGCATCGACAACATCTGCTCGACGAACAGAGGGTTACCCTCCGCGGCCTCGATGATCCGAGCCCGGGCAGCCTCGTCGAGCGCTGCAGTGCCGAGCAGGTTGTTCACCACCGTGGAGCTCTCCTCATCAGTCAGCGGCTGGAGCGTGATCGAGCTCGCGTTGTCCTTGTCCGCCAACCACTCGGGATGCTCCTCCCGGAGCTCCGGGCGGGATGAGCACACGATGACGATGGGTGCATCCATGGCCGAGTCGACCACGTACTCGATGAGATCGAGGAAGGTGTGCTCGGCCCAGTGGATGTCGTCAACCAACGCGATGAGCGGTCTCTGGGTGGCCAGGATCTCCAGGAATCGCCGGGCAGACCAGAACGTCTCCTCCTGGGGGAAGATGGCGGCCGAAAGTCCGATCGTGGCACCCACCCGTTCGGCCACGTCGGCGTTCTGCGAGCCGAGCAAAGCGGCCAGCTTCCCCTGGGCGACCTCGAGGGAGTCGTCGTTCTGGATGTCAGCGGCTTCCCGGACCATCTCCGCGAGCGGAAAGAACGTGATGCCCTGGCCGTAGGACAGACATCGTCCCTTGACTGATGTCGCCTGGGTCGCGGCACTGTCGATGAACTCCCCGAGCAAGCGAGACTTACCCACCCCGGCCGGACCGAGGACGGTTACCAACTGAGGCCTGCGCTGTTCGATCGCTTGGTCCAGGGCACCAAGGAGCAATTGGAGCTGGTCCGCCCGGCCGATCATCGGAGCGTCCAGTCGGCGCGCCACGCCTTCGCCCTCCTTGACCGAGACGAGGCGATAGGCGGCAACCGTCTCGGCCTTGCCCTTGAGGGCGAGAGATTCGACGGGCTCGGCCTCGATGGCGTCTCTCACGAGCCGATAGGTGGGCTCGCCGATCAGGATCTCCAGGGCTGGCGCCGCCTGCTCCAGACGGGCCGCGGTGTTCACCGCGTCGCCGGTGACCAGGCGCTGTCCCGTGGTGACGTCGCCGGCGACCACCTCTCCGGTGTTCACGCCGGTCCGGTTCTCGAGGCGGACACCCCAGCGGGTCTCGAGGGTATCGTTCAGGCGGGCAAGGGCCTGCTTCATGTCGTAGGCGGCTCGGACCGCCCGCAGAGCATCGTCCTCGTGCACGGTGGGGAGGCCGAACACCGCCATCACCGCGTCGCCGATGAACTTCTCCACTGTGCCCCCGTGTTGCTCGAGGACTGCCTTCATCTCCGAGAAGTAGGCCGCCAGGACCTCGCGGAGCGCCTCGGTGTCCAGTTTCTCGCCCAAGCTGGTCGAGCCCTTGAGGTCGCAGAAGACGATGGTTACGGTCTTCCGGACCTCCTGCGGGGCAGCCTCTGGCGCTAGCTTCGTCCCACAGATCCCACACAATCGGAATCTGTCCGGGTTCTCCTCACCGCACTGGGGGCAGATCTGCACGTGACGAGTCTAGGGCGACCCTCCTGGGCGTTCCATACCCCCAGCGGCACGGTCTGCCCGGCCGCTGGGGGTACCGCTTCCGTTCAGTCCGGCTAATGCCCCCGCGGGTCTCCCGCGTGGCACCTTGATCGAGATCACGATCTTGTTGGGATTGGGCGACATCGGCATCGGCAGCGTGCGGTACTGTTCGGACACGCAGGGCGCATTGCGTATGGTCCCGGTCGCGGGGTCGTAGCAAGCCGCAAGAATCCCGGGGTTCCCTGGCGCGACGCTATTCCCGGACCTGTCAAGAAACAAGGTTGTTGAACTGAAGCAGATCAGGTACCACGAGGAGTCGGACCCGTTCGTGGCGTTGAACGTGACAGTGAACGTCGAAGCTGAGCCCGATGCACTGAGGTTGACCTGGTTCGGGAGGTGATAAGCGAACCACTGGGCTCCGTAGGTGGGGTCCCCACTGCAGTCGAGGTCACCCCCGAACGAGGCGAGGATGCTGCCGAATCCGCTCCATGTCAGGGTTTCCCCTGAGACTGGATCCGTGACTGTCTGCCCAGCCCCACAGCAGGAACAACTGGTGGGCTGAGTGCCGACGAGCGTGAATGGGTCTCCTCCTGACGTGTGGTTCGTGGTGGAGCCCCATGCGCGTGTCGTAAAGGTCCCACAGAAAGGAAGAGACGTCGGCGTAGCGGGCTTGAAGCTGATATCGATTAACTCGCCCGAATCAAGCTTGTTCGACCCATTCGCCTGCGCCTCGATCGTGCCCGAAGAGGGATCGTAGGACACGGTCCAGTCTGGAGAACTTATCGTCAGCGATCCGGGGGTTGTGTCCACCGGTTGGAACTGCGAGGGAACGAGGATCTCGATGGACCCAAGGCCGATGGTGCTGGAGGCGGTGCATGGCGCTGCGATGGGGGTGCCGCAGTTCTTGACGGTCTCCGTCAAAGTGCCCGCCGATGCACCGGGGGTGATCGTGGCGGTGAACAGCTTGACCGCCGCCCTGGCGCTGCTGACTCCCGGCGCGGTGATCATCATTACGATGAGGAGCATGAACGTGGCGAGAAGCGACAACCGCCATCGCTGCGAGATGTGCAACTTCAGTCCGGACATACCATCGGTCCCTCGTCTCCGCCGAACAGGTCCTTCCATGAACGGGCCTCCTCTCAGTGCCAAAAATATGGTCGCCTTGAGAGGCAACCGTCAGTCATTTTCAGGGGGAGAGCATGAGGCCCCGGATGGGGGATAGTCAATGCGTCATCTGCATCATTTGACGTAAGTCGACCGTCCCACCACTCGCGTCGACGGCAACCGAACATGCGTTCGACCAGGATGCCCATGCTTGCTCCCAGGCTCGGGGCGCTGGGCCCTACAGGATGGGGAGATACCGCTCCAGCTCGTAGGGCGTCACCTGTGACCGGTAGTCGTCCCACTCCTCGCGCTTGTTGCGCAGCAGGAACTCGAGCACGTGCTCGCCCAGGCCCTCCCGGAGCACCTTGGACTCCTCGGCCAGCCCGATGGCCTCGTACAGGTCCTCCGGCAGGGACCTGATCCCGGCGGCCCTGCGCTCCTCGTCGGTCATCACGTAGATGTTGTTGGAGGCCTCCGGCGGGAGCTCGTACTCGCCCTCGATCCCGGCCAGGCCGGCCGAGAGCATCACCGCGAACGCCAGGTACGGGTTGCACGCGGGGTCGGGCGAGCGGTACTCGATCCGGGTGGACTCCTCCTTGCCCGGCTTGTACATCGGCACGCGGACCAGGGCCGAGCGGTTCCGGCGGGCCCAGCACACGTAGACCGGCGCCTCGTACCCCGGGACCAGCCGCTTGTAGGAGTTCACCCACTGGTTGGTGGCCAGCGTGATCTCCGGCGCGTGCTCCAGGATGCCGGCGATGTACTGCTTGGCCACCGTGGACAGGTGGTACTCGTCGGTGGCATCGAAGAACGCGTTGCGATCGCCCTCGAACAGCGACTGGTGCGTGTGCATCCCGCTGCCGTTCTCGCCCTAGATCGGCTTGGGCATGAACGTCGCGTAGATCCCGAACTCCTGCGCGACCTCCTTCACCGTGAGCCGGTAGGTCATCACGTTGTCGGCCATGGTCAGCGCGTCGGCGTACCGCAGGTCGATCTCGTGCTGCGACGGCGCCACCTCGTGGTGCACGTACTCCACCGGGATGCCCATGGCCTCGAGGTACGCGACGGTTCGCTTGCGCCAGTCGGTGGCCACGTCGAGCGGGGTCTCGTCGAAGTAGCTTCCCTGGTCCAGGAACTTCGGGTCGTCGACGCTCTTGAAGTAGAAGTACTCGAGCTCGGGGCCCACGTAGAACGTGAAGCCGAGGTCGGCCGCCCGCTTGAGCTGCCGCTTCAGGACGTACCGAGGGTCGCCCTCGAACGGCGTCCCGTCCGGGCCGAGCACGTCGCAGAACATCCGGGCCACCTGGGCCTCGGTCTTCCACGGGATGAGCTGGAACGTCGAGGGATCGGGGATGGCAACCATGTCGGATTCCTCGATGCGGGAGAAGCCGTCGATCGACGAGCCGTCGAAGCCCATCCCCTCGGAGAACGCCGCCTCCAGCTCCTGCGAGGTGATGGTGAAGGCCTTCAGGAAGCCAAGGACGTCGGTGAACCACAGCCGGACGAACCGGATGCCGCGCTCCTCGATCGTGCGCAGGACATATTCAGCTTCGGCCGTGAGCGCCATGGTCCGAGGCTACCGCCTGGGCCGCTCGTCCCTGTTACGGCGCCGTTAACTCTGGCCTGGTGCGCGCCGGCCGGGAGTACGCTGGGCAGCATGGACGCCGAAGGGGAGCCTCGGATGCGCGCGATCGCGGTGGCGGGATGGATCGTGATCATCGGCCTGCTGCTCGCGTGGCAGGGCCTGGCCCTCGCGTACTCGCCGCAGTGGCCGACCATGTCGGACATCTTCCGGACCTTCATGCGGCCGTGGTTCGGACGGGTCGTGCTGTTCGGGCTGTGGCTGTGGCTGGGCTGGCACCTGTTCATCCGGGGCTGGCGATTCTTCCTCCGAGGCTGAGCCCGTGATCATTCGAAGGGTGGTCATCCCCCTCGTGGCGGCGTACGCCCTGTTCGTGTTCATGGCGCTGTCCACGCTGCGGAGGCCTGGCACGGAGCGAGCCGAAGTCGAGCCGGCGGCCGGGTGGTCACGAGTCGCTTCGATATCTGGCCATGACCATCGGCGGCGGATACCTGTTCTTCCTGTTCGTCGTCCTCGTGTTCCATGTGCTGATCGCCGGGCAGCGGGGGGCGCTGGCCAGCGCCGCGGCCGGTGGCGGGTTCCTCGCGTTCGGGGTGGCGGCACCAGCTTTCCTGCTCTCGTTGTGGTGGTCCTCGCACCGATGAGCGGGGGACGCTCGTGCTGACCCCGGAGGTGATGGGCCGGACGCTGGCCGAGGCCCCCGACCCCGAGCTCGCACGCGTGGCCATCTCCCGAGTGGGGGAAGACCCTGCCGCACGCCGGGTGCTGGCCAGGGAGGACGTCCTTCCCGTTGCCGCCCGCCTGCTCGGGTTCTCCACCGCCGCCACCGACTTCCTGGTGGCTCATCCCGAGGAGACGAGGCTGTTCGAGGACGTGCGGACCCGGAGCCCCGAGGAGCTCGACGGCGAGCTGGCCGGCGACGTCGCGCGGCTGGGGCCGGCCGACGGCCTTCGCGTGTTCCGGCGCCGGGCCATGGTGCGCGTCGCCGCGCGTGACCTGGCCGGCGCGCCGGTCGATGAGGTCGTCGCGGAGATCAGCGCCATCGCCGAGGCCTGCATCACGCACGCGTGCCGGAGCGTGGCCCAGCAAGGACTCGCCGTGATCGGGCTGGGCAAGCTCGGAGGGGCCGAGCTCAACTACGCCTCCGACGTCGACGTGCTCTTCGTGACCGAAGGCGGAGGAGCGGAGGGACACGACCGGACGGAGCGAGCGGCCGCGGAGATCATCCGCCTCCTTTCCGAGCCGACCGCCGAGGGCATCGCGCTCCGGGTCGATCCCACACTCCGGCCGGGGGGCCGAGGCGGTGCGCTGGCTCGCTCCCTCGCGGCGATGGGCGAGTACTACGCGTCGCAGGCCCTGACGTGGGAACGCCAGGCGCTGATCAAGGCCCGGCCGGTGGCGGGCGATCTCGGCGTCGGCCGGGCGTTCGTGGACCTGGTCGCCCCTTTCGTCTACCGCGAGGAGCTCCCTCCGCACGCCATCGACGAGGTCCGGCAGGTGAAGGTCCGTCTGGAGGAATACGTGCGAGCCCGGGGCAAGGCCGGCGTCGAGGTCAAGCGGGGGTGGGGCGGGATCCGCGACGTCGAGTTCGCGGTGCAGCTCCTCCAGATCGTGCACGGCCACCGCGACGAACGGCTGCGCGAGCCGAACACGCTCCGCGCGCTGTCCGTTCTGTCCGAGGAGGGCTACGTGGCCGAGGACGACGCGGAGGCCCTGGCGGGCGCGTACCGGTTCCTCCGAAGGCTGGAGCACCGCCTTCAGATGGTCCGCGACCTCCAGACCCACGAGCTCCCCTCCGACCGGGCCTCGCTCGTTCGCCTCGCTCGCTCACTCGGCATGGACGGCCCGGACGAGCTGAAGGCCGAGTACGAGCGGCAGACGACGCTCGTCCGGGGGTTGCACGAGCGACTGTTCTACCGGCCGCTGCTCGAGGCCTTCGCCGGGCCGAAGGTCCTGCGGCCGGGTATCGATCGGGAGGCCACCGAGGAGCTGCTCGCGGGGCTGGGGTTCCGCCAGCCGGGTTCCGCGTACGCGGTGCTCGATCGGCTGGTGGACCCGTCCACGCGCTTGGGGAAGGTGTTGGCCCACGTCTTTCCGATCATGGCGCCGGCTCTGGCGCTGGCCTCCACTCCGGACGCCGCGCTCGTTCGGCTGGAGCGGGTGGCCGCCGCCATGACCGCGACCGGCGCGCGAGGGCTCCCCGACGCGCTCGCCTCCGACCCCGGCGTGGCGAAGGGATTGGCTCACGCGGTGTCCGCGAGCTCCTTCGCCACGGACCTCCTGGCGGCCCGGCCCGAGCGGGTCCTGGCGCTGGCCGACGGAGCCGGACCGCTCGACGCGCAGGCGGCACTCGTCGCCGTGGTCGGCCGGTACGCGGCTCGCGAGCTCGATCCGCGGGAGACCGGACGGGAGCTGACGACGGTGGCCGACCGCGTCGTTCGAGAGGCCTTGGAGGCGGCCCGGCCGGACCTTCCCATCGCCGTGATCGGCCTGGGGAAGCTGGGGGCCGAGGAGCTGAACTTCGCCTCGGACCTGGATCTCGTCTTCGTCTACGAAGGGGAGGGACCGGAGGACCTCCGCCGGGCGGGGGAGGTCTCCGAGCGGGTGCTCCAGGGGATCCGCGATGCCGGGTGGGAGCCCGATGCGGACCTCCGGCCCGAGGGCCGCGCGGGACCGCTGGCGCGCTCGTTCGCCGCGTACCTCGAATACCTGGAGCGGTACGCCGAGACCTGGGAGTTCCAGTCGCTCCTTCGGGCGCGATTCGTGGCCGGCGACGAGGGGCTCGGGCGGCGGTTCTGCTCGTTCGCCGAGGACCTCGCGTATCCGGAGTACCTCTCCCTCGACCGGGCGGCGCAGATCCTTCGGATGCGAGAGCGGATCGAGAAGGAGCGGGTCAAGCCGGCCGACGCGGCGCGGTTCCACTTCAAGCTGGGGTACGGGTCCCTGGCCGACGTGCAGTTCGCCGTGGAGCTGTCGTTGATGCGTCACGGGGGCCGGCACCCGGAGGTCCGGACCCGCCGGACGCTCGATGCCATCGAGAAGCTCGCTGCGGCGCGGCTGATGGAGGACAGCGTGGCCCGCGAGCTCGGCGAGGCCTTCGTGTTCCTGTCGGACGTGAAGAACGCGCTCGAGGTGGACCGGCGGGTGCACGCGGAGGCCGTCCCGGCGTCGGTGGAGGATCAGACGGCGCTGGCCCGGCGACTGGGATACGAGGAGTACCCGCGCCAGAGCTTCCTGGGCGACTACCGCCGGATCACCCGGCGGGCCCGCCACGCCATGGAGCGGGTCTTCTCCGAAGGCTTCGAGGCCGAGGACTGAGGGGGCCGGAGAAACCTTGGATGCTTCTCAAGGCACGCCTTATGGCATCGTCAGTTGACCCTTCATCGCTGCCTTGGTGAGCCGTTTCTGAGCCCAAGCATCGGCTACACATCTCGGGCATCCATCGCTTTCCGGCACCTTCTTGTGGCCACGCCGACACGTTGAAGACAGCCGCGCAAGGGTTACGGTCGCCTGGGCTCGCTTGGTGGGGCCAAGCTTGAACCAGAGCAACGCGGCGATCGCTTGGACGTGTTCACGACGGTGTGCGCGAAAGACCCACTGGGGCTTCTTCGATACCCGTCTTGGGTGTTCGTGTCGGTACGGTCCATAGATCTTCCCGACGCCGACGGCACGACGGAACCGCTCCAAGGGAAAGACTACGGTCTGTGCGATCGAGACACATGCAAACCCTGCTTTCTCCGTGTAGCTAAAGCAGCCTTCGCCATCGAGGAAGCCTGCGGCCCAAGCAAGTTCCTCACGATCGGGAATGAACGTCATAGTCGAAAGCTAGCAGCACGTACTGACACCTCATCAAGAACGAGAGCCGGCCCGAAGGCCGGCTCTCCCGATCTCTGCTGTGACTTATGTCACGATCTCAAATATCAAAGTAGAGCGCGAACTCGTACGGGTGGGGACGGAGCCGCACCTGGTCGAGCTCGTTCGTCCGCTTGTACTCGATCCACGTGTCGATCACGTCCTGGGTGAACACGCCGCCCTCCAGCAGCCACTGGTGGTCGGCCTTCCAGAGCGTCGAGCACCTCCTCGAGCGAGCCCGGCACCTGCTTCACCATGGCCTTGTCCTCGGGCGGCAGGTCGTACAGGTCCTTGTCGATCGGCTCGGGCGGCTCGATCTTGTTCTTGATGCCGTCGAGACCGGCCTGGAGCTGCGCCGCGAACGACAGGTACGGGTTGCACGACGGGTCCGGCGTCCGGAACTCCAGGCGCTTGGCCGCCGGGGTCTTGTAGTACACGGGGATCCGAACGCATGCCGACCGGTTCCGCTGCGAGTACACCAGGTTGATCGGCGCCTCGTATCCCGGCACCAGCCGGCGGTACGAGTTCGTGGTCGGCGCGCAGAACGCCAGCAGCGACGGCGCGTGGGTCAGCAGCCCGCCGATGTACCACCGAGCGGTGTCGCTGATCCCGGCATAGCCGACCTCGTCCCAGAACAGGTTCTCGTCGTTCCGCCACAGGCTCTGGTGCGTGTGCATGCCCGAGCCGTTGTCCATGAACAGCGGCTTCGGCATGAACGTCACGGTCTTGCCCGCGGCGTGCGCCGTGTTCTTGACCACGTACTTGTACTTCATGACCTTGTCGGCCATGCGAAGCAGCGTGTCGTATCGCATGTCGATCTCGGCCTGGCCGGCCGTGCCGACCTCGTGGTGGTGGACCTCGACCTCCACCCCGACCTTCTGCAGGTTCAGGACCATCTCGCTCCGCAGGTCCTGGTAGTGGTCCATGGGCGGGACGGGGAAGTACCCCTCCTTGTAGCGGGGCTTGTACCCCAGGTTCTTGCCACCCTCCAGGGCGCCGGAGTTCCACACGCCCTCCACGGCGTCGATGAAGTAGTAGCCCTCGTGCTGGTTCTGGTCGAACCGGATGGAGTCGAAGATGTAGAACTCGCACTCCGGTCCCCAGTACGAGATGTCGGCGATCCCGCTCTGCTTCAGGTACAGCTCGGCCTTGCGCGCGATCGAGCGCGGGTCGCGCGAGTACGTCTCACCGGTGATCGGGTCGCGTACGAAGCAGTGGATGGCCAGCGTGGAGTGCTTCGTGAACGGGTCCAGGTACGCGGCGTCGGGGTCGGGCACGAGGAGCATGTCCGACTCCTGGATCTCCTGGAACCCGCGGATGGAGGATCCGTCGAACCCGTAGCCGTCCTCGAACCCCGCCTCGGACAGCTCGGACATGGGGATGGAGAAGTGCTGCATCAGCCCCGGCAGGTCGCAGAACCGCAGATCGACGATCTCGGCTCCCGCTTCCTTGGCCAGGGAGAGAACGTCCTTGGGCGTGGTCACGCGCCTTCCCCCTTCCGTCTCATGGACGGACCAAGGGTAGGGGCGAACCGGCGCCACGAGGTTTCCGCCGCGTAAACAGTTCGTTACGGCAGGGCCGGGCGAGCCTCCGGCGCCGCGGCCGGCTGCGGTTCCCAGTCGCGGAGGAGCTCGGCCAGCTTGATCAGGATCGCGGCGCCGCCCGCCAGCTCAACGAGCCGGCCGATGGGGGTCTTGAAGAACGGATGCCGCACGATCAGCGGAACGCTCACGAGGAGCAGCCGGGCGGCGAGGGATCGCAGGAACCGCCCCTGCGGGGTGGCCAGCCATTCCCGGAGCTCGTCGACCCCGCCGTCGATGGCTGACTCGAGCTCGTAGGCCCACCTCCGCATGTCCCCGCTCGAGGGAAGCCGTACCGCCATGACTCGACGATACCCCACGGCCTCGGCGGCGAACCCCCCCGCCCCGGTTACGGCCGGCCGGCGCGGGGGCGAGGGCTTGCGAAGTCCACGTGGAGCGGGGTCTGACCACCCGGAAGGAGCAGATCGAAGCCGTCGGGGATGTGCAGGTAGCCATCGGCCGTGCCCGGCACGTCCAACCGACCGTATTGCCAGACGATCCGGTTGCTCCTGGGGTTGATGAGCACGACCCTGTCGTTGAAGTCGTCGGTCACGGCGACCAATCCGTTGGGGAGCCAGGCGGCCAGGCTCGGGTGGTCGAGCACCCCCGGACCGCTCGTCGGCCGGTAGGTCCACAGCACCTTTCCATCACTGCGGAACCGGACGACCGCGCCCGGATAGGTGTAGTTGACCGCGATGTAGGTCTTCCCGTCGGGAAGGGGCTGCGGGTCGGACGGAACCGGGAGGGACGAGATGTGCACCGTCCACACCGGATGCCCGGTGGCCGTGACTTCGTCGATCGCTCCGCCGTGCAGCTCCGAGACCAACAGATGCCCGTTCGGGAGCGGCGTATCCCCGTTGGGGTACCCGACCGTGTCGGGAAGCCCGGAGGTGCAGTTCCCGGTCGCCCCGATCTGGCGCGTGGGAAGACCCCGCGGGTCGAAGAAGAGGATCCGGCAGTTGAGCGCATCGGCCACCACCACGCCCCCGCCCGGATAGGGGTACACGTCATCCGGCTGATGGAGGTGGCCGGCGCCGGACCCGGGTGATCGGGCCTGCCCGTACGTCCACAGGGTCTTTCCGCTCGGGTAGGCGATCTCGGCCAGGACGTGGTTCTCTTCCTCGTTCACCAGGATGGCCCGGCCGCGGTGGACCCAGAAGGCGTCGTCGGGGAAGTAGAACGGCACGGACGGGGCGGGGAGCGATGGCGCCGGGTAGCGCCAGATGACGTGGCCCTTCGCGTTCACCACGAGCAGCCGGTCGTTTCCCCGATCGGCGATCAGGAGCCTTCCGGCGAAGGGGCGAACGGCGGACGGGTCGCGGGGGAGGCCGCGGAGCGACGGCGGGACCCGAACCGAGCCGACGAGCGGGGAGGACGGGCTCGCGCGCTCCAGGCTCGCCAGCAGGACCTGGCTCACCGCCGCACCTCGCCATCCCCCGATCAGCCACACCTGTGCGGGCATGCTGACGACGCCGGCGTCGGCGACCGGCCGGGCGAGGGGTGCCTTCTCCGTGAGGGTGCCGGAGGAAGGGTCGATCGCCCACACATCGACGAGTGCGTTCCCCGATGCGGCCCTTCCGCCCACGACGTAGACGGCCCCGCCCAACGAGAAGGCGGCCGCATGGGCGATCGGCGCCGGCAGGGTCGCGATGCGGGTCACCGTTCCGCCCTGGGTGTCGAACACGGAGACGGTCCGGACCGGCCGGCCGTTCCGGTCCTCACCGCCCGCCACCACCAGGTCGGTCCCCGCAACTGCCACAGCGGCATAGCGCACGCCCGCCGGCAGGTGCCCCACCGCGCGGAACCGGGTGCCGTCGCTGGTCGCGTAGATCGTCGCGTTCGTCGTCGTGCCGTCCCAGCCGCCGACGAGGTAGGTGATCCCGCCGACCGTCCCCGCCGAGACGTCCGAGAGCGCGACGGGCAGGTGTCCCTCGACCCGCCCCCTGTTCGTCCCGAGGTCGAACGACTGGATCGTGTCGGTGCTCTGGCTCGAGCCACCTCCGAAGACGAACAGTCGGCCGGAGATCAACGCGGCGGCCGCATCGTGGACACGCATCGGGAGCGAGCCAAGCAAGGTGAGCGCGCCGGTCAGCGGGTCGAGGGAGAAGACGCCGTCGACCGACCGCCCGGTTGCGTCCAACCCGCCGGCGAGATAGATCGTTCGTCCGTCGGTGACGGCCACCTCCCGCTCGACCGGCGCCTGCAGCCGGAACGGAACGTCCCCGATGTGAAGCTGAAGTTGGGCCGGGCGAGCGTTCGAAGGATCGCGCGATGCCGGAGATCCTGGGGTCGCCGGATCCTTGTCCGCGGTGCATGCGCTCGCCATCAGCACGAGCGCAGCTGACCCGGACGCGAGGAGCGAGCGCAATCTCCGGGCGCGGATCGTCATCGGCCAGGCGAGTCTACGGGGGAGGCAGCGTAAGGGCTCAGCAGGGCTCACACGTCGGCGGCCCGGTACCCCACCCCTCGGACCGTCTCGATCAGGCTCTCGTGTTCGGGCCCGAGCTTGGAGCGCAACCGGCGGACGTGGACGTCCACCGTCCGCGTCCCGCCGTAGAAGTCGTAGCCCCAGACCTCGCGGAGCAGGGCCGGGCGGGTGAAGACCCGGCCGGGCCGCGACGCGAGGTACCGGAGCAGCTCGAACTCCTTGTACGTGAGGTCCAGGCCCCGGCCGGCCACGGTCACCTGGTAGGTGTCGGTGTCGAGCGTGAGCGGCCCCAGCCGGACCGTGCTCCCGTCGCCGGTGCCCGCCCGGCGCCTGAGCATCGACAGCCGCACCCGGATCTCCGCTTCGGGCGCGGAGGGGTACAGGACCTCGTCGGCCACCTCCTCCCAGGCGAACCGCTCCAGGTCCGTCCGCTCCACGACGGCCACCGCGGGAGTCCGGCCCTCCGCCTGCCTGAGGGCTCGGAGCACGGCGTGGCCCTGCCCCGGGTTCTCCGCCGCGTCCACCAGGACCAGCTGGGGCGAGAGGTCCAGGGCGTCCGCCAGGGAAGCGACCGCGAGCGGCTCCGACTTCACGTCGAACCCCGCCGAGCCGAGCGCGGGAAGGACGTCGTCGGGGAAGCGATCGGAGAGAAGGACGATGGCGGCCACGACCCGCCGAGGGTAACAGGGGGCACCTGGCGACGGTACCCTGGCCATGATGGCCACCGTGAGCGTTCGCCTGTTCGCGGCTCTTCGGGAGCTCGCCGGTGACTCACGCGTGCAGGCCGAGGGCCGGACCGTGGGCGAGGTGGTCGCGTCGCTGTCCGAGCGGTACGGCGAGCGATTCGCCAGTGTGGCCCGGGCCGGCTCGGTGGTCGTCGACGGCGAGCGCGCCTCCGAGGGTCGGCCGCTCGCGGGTGGCGAGGAGGTCGCATTGTTGCCGCCCGTGTCGGGCGGGGCCTGAGCGGCACGGCGGCCCCGACTGTCATACTTCCCTCCCGATGCGCCAGTTCGACCGCGTCCTGCTGATCGTGAATCCCGTGGCCCGGACGGTTTCCCGGCCCACGATGGCCGTCATCGAGAAGTCGCTGTCCGCCGACTTCAAGCTGGAGGTCCTGGAGACCTTGGAGCGCGGCCACGCCACCGAGGTGGCCGCGCAGGCCGCGCTCGATGGCCTCGACCTCGTGGTCGTGTTCTCCGGCGACGGGACGATCAACGAGGTGGTGAACGGGCTCGCCGGAACCGACGCCGCCCTCGGTGTGCTTCCCGGCGGCGCGACGAACATCCTGGCCCGGGCACTCGGCATGCCGATCGACCCGGTGGAGGCGACAGGGGTCCTGATCGCCCGGGCCCTCGACGGGGAAGCTCACAAGCTGACCCTGGGCGTGGCCGACGGCAGGTACTTCGCGGTGAACTGCGGCGCCGGCGTGGACGCGGCGGCCATGGCCCGCCTCGATTCGAAGTTCCCTAAGACCAAGAAGGCCTTCGAGCGGGCGGCGTTCCGGGCGGTGGCCCGGGAGGTGATCGCGAGCTATGCGGGCCGTTTCCCCGATCTCACGGTGAGCGTCGACGGCGACGAGCCGGTGCCGGCCATCTCGGTATTGATCGGCCGGACCGACCCGTACACCTACTACAAGGGCCGCGGGGTTCGGGTGACGCCGCAGGCATCCCTCGAGGAGGGGCTCGATGTCCTGACCGCCCGCAAGCTCCCACGCCGCCGGGTGCTGCGGATCGCGTGGCAGATGTTCGGCTCCGCCCGCCACGTCAAGGGCCGGGACATGGACTACCGCCACGATGCCTCCCACGTGGAGGTGACCTCGGAGCGGCCGTTCCCGGTTCAGGTGGACGGCGACGTCATGGGCAAGCGCACCGTGCTCTCGGTCGGCCTGGCCCGAGACGCCCTGTGGGTCGTCGCCTAGTCGAGGCGGACGACGTCCTGCTGTGCGGCCTCCCGCTGGTGGATCCCGCACTCCCACTTCGACAGACCGGCCCACCGCCCGGCCCGCTCCGGCTCGCCGACGAACCGCGTCCGGGTGCAGGGCGCGCAGCCGATCGACGCGTAGCCCAGGTCGTACAACGGGTTGTGGGGCAGGGCGTGCTCCTTCAGGTACGCCCACGAGTCGCCCCGCGTCCAGTTGGCCATCGGGTTGACCTTCACGATGAACCTGCCCGGCTCGAGCTCGTACCGGTCCACGATCGGCGCTCCCGCACGGGTGGGCGAGGAGTCGCGGCGGAACGCGGTGATCCAGGCGTCGAGGCCCCGCAGCGCCTCGAACATCGGCCGGACCTTGTTGATCTCGCAACACAGAGCGGGGTCGCGCTCGTACAGGCGAGGCCCGTGCGCGCGCTCCTGCGACTCGACGGTGTGCTCACCCACGAGCTCCACGACGTTCAGCCCGAGGAGGTCGGCGAGCTGCTGCTTGAACGCGAGCGTCTCGGCGAAATGAAACCCCGTCTCCAGGAACAGGATGGGGACGTCGGGCCTGATCTGGGTGGCCATGTGGATCACGCAGGTGCCCTCGGCCTGGAACGCCGAGGCGATGGCGATCCGGTCGAGCCTCGAGTCCTCCAGCGCCCACCGGACGATCTCACTCGGATGGGCCGATTCGAAGCGCTCGTTGCGCTCGGCCACGTCGGCATCGCTGAGCAGCGTCTTCAGGGCAGGCCGCCTTCCCTCGAGAGGGACGCGAGTATAGCCGGGGGCCCGTCACGGCCCGGGCCGAGCATTTCGGGCCCCCGGCTATGCTCTTTCATCCGAACGGACCTACCCCCAGGAAGGCGGATCCATGAACCCGAAGGAGACCATCGCACCCCATGGCGGGACGCTGGTCGACCTGCTCGCATCGGGCCCGGAGGCCGAGATGGTGGCCGCCGAAGCCGAGCACTACCCGAAGATCGAGGTCGGCGAACGTGAGCTCTCGGATCTGGAGATGCTCACGGTGGGCGCGCTCTCCCCCCTCACCGGGTTCCAGGGAGAGAAGGACTATCACTCCATCCTGGAGACGATGCACCTGGCGGACGGGCTGCCCTGGACCATCCCCGTGACGCTCTCCCTCGGGGAGGAGGACGTGAAGCGGATCGGGGGCACCGAGGCCGCCACCCTCACGGGCGGCGGCGGGGAACCGCTCGCCGTCCTCGAGGTTCGGGAGGTCTTCCGCCGCGACAAGAAGAAGGAATCGCTGGGGGTCTTCCTCACCGAGGATCTGGACCACCCGGGGGTTCGCGCCCTGCACGACGCCGGCGACTACTGCGTGGCCGGCGACGTTCGGGCCATCCGCCTCCCGGAGCATCGAGACTTCGAGGGCTATCGCCGCACCCCCGCCCAGACCCGAGCCGAGTTTTCCCGGCGCAGCTGGCGGACCGTGGTCGGCTTCCAGACGCGAAACCCCATCCACCGAGCCCACGAGTACATCCAGAAGTGCGCGCTCGAGACCGTGGACGGGTTGCTGGTGCACCCGCTCATGGGCGCCACGAAGGGCGACGACGTGCCGGCCGAGGTCCGGATGCGCTGCTACGAGGTCCTGTTCGAGAACTACTACCCGAAGGACCGCGCCCTGATCTCGGTGTTCCCGGCCGCGATGCGGTATGCGGGCCCCAAGGAGGCCATCTGGCACGCCATCTGCCGCAAGAACTACGGGTGCACGCACTTCGTGGTGGGACGGGACCACGCGGGTGTCGGCGAGTACTACGGCACGTACGACGCCCAGAAGATCTTCGAGGAGTTCGAGCCCGGCGAGCTCGGCATCACGCCCCTCATGTTCGAGCACTCCTTCTGGTGCAACCGGTGCGAGGGCATGGCCACCCCCAAGACGTGCCCGCACGGCGAGGGGGACCGCGTGTCGCTCTCCGGCACGAAGGTGCGGGAGATGCTGCGGAAAGGTGAGCGTCCGCCGGCGGAGTTCTCGCGCCCGGAGGTTGCCGAGGTCCTCATCGAGGCCATGCGGGAGTCGTCGGAGCCGTAGAACCTAGTCGATCAACTCCTCGGACAAGAGGCCCATCACGAACGAGTCGACGTACCGGCCGCCGACGAACTGAGAGTGGCGGCGGGTCCCCTCCACCTTGAACCCGACCCGCTCGTAGACCCGAACGGCACGCGGGTTGACGGAGAAGACGTTCAGCTCGATCCGCTGAAGGTTCATGTGCCGGAACCCGAACCGGCACAGAGTGCGCATCGCGTCGGTCCCGTACCCCCGGTTCCAGTACGGCTTCCCGATCCAGATGCCCAGGACGGCCGCGCGGTTGCGGGCCTCGATCGCCTCCAAGCCGCATCCCCCGACGGCCTGCCGGTCCTCGAGGCGCTCGATCACGAGCAGCAGCCGGTCATCCTTCCGCCGGGTGGATTCGACGAACTCCCGGTACCCCTGGACGGACTGCGGCATGGCGAACCCAATCCCCTCCAGGACCTCGGGGTCGGTGAACAGCTCGTTCAGCGGTCCGTAGTCGGAGGCTTCGTGGGCCCGCAGGCGCACGAGCGAGCCCTTCCAGGGCCGCCTCGGGGCCCTCGTCACGCATCCGGCCCAGGATATCGCCCCTGGTCAGGGCGGGGATGCGCCCGATGGCAGGTTGCCCGGCCCTGGGGCGGATGGTAGCCTCCGCTCGCCCTGAGGCGGCGCCCCTGACGACCGCGAGGAGGCCCGGACGACCGCTCCCAGGAGAAGGTTTCGATGGTTGCTCGCGCTCGCCGTCGCGGCGGGCGCCCTGGTCACCCTCCCGACCCTCGCAGGAGCCCAGTCCGATCTGGACTCGGCCAAGGCCCGTCTCGCGGCCGCGCAGTCCCGGCTGGACCAAGCCACGGCGGCCTGGCAGTCGGCGGTGGCCCGCCTGTCCCGAACCCAGGACGAGCTCACCGCGACCCAGGCCGAGCACGACCGGCTCGTGCGGCTGATCGACCGGATCCGGCTCCGCTTCCAGCGACGGGCCGTGCTGGCCTTCGAGACGGGGCCGGCCGGGACCCTGGACCTCCTGCTGTCGTCGAACTCCTTCGCGGAGTTCTCCGACCGCATCGAGTTCCTGGGGAACATGGCCCAGGCGGACTCCGACCTGGTCGTCCAGAACCGGGTGACCACCGAGCAGCTGCGACGCACCGAGGTACACCTCGCGGACCTGTCCAAGCAGCAGGCAGCCCAGGCCCAGCAGCTCCGGGCGAGCCAGGAAGCGATCTCATCCGATGTCTCGGACCTCCAGGCGGAGGTCGACCGGATCCGAAAGCAGATGCAGCTCGCGGCGGTGCTGGGCCTTCGCACGATCCCGGGCGCGCCCATCTCGACCTGCCCGGTCCAGGGACCGAACTCCTTCGTCGACTCGTTCGGCTGGCCCCGGCCGGGGGGCCGGGTCCACGAGGGGATCGACATGATCGCCCCGTACGGGACGCCGGTCGTCGCAGTCCAGCCCGGCAACGCCATCCAGACCCCGAACACGCTCGGAGGCCTCGCGGTCATCGTGTACGGACCGGGGGGCGACTGGACCTACTACGCACACCTGTCCTCCTACGGCGCCACCGGGGGCGTCGGGGTCGGCACGGTCATCGGCCACGTGGGCAGCACCGGCGACACCTCCGTGAACCACCTTCACTTCGAGTACCACCCCGGTGGCGGCGGGGCCGTCGATCCCTACCTGGCGCTCCTCGCGGTCTGCTGAATCGAGGGCCACCGAGGGTTCCCGGCCCTACAATCTCCTTGCCCCACGGCCGATGGAGTAACGGTGACAGTCCAAGGCGGTAGCCGCCGGATCGATCGCATCCTTCGCCCGGAGTACGCGGACGGCCTGTCCGCGATGTCCCTCGACGAGCTCCGAAGCCGCCGGGACGAGTGCCTGGCCGAGCGGGAGTACCTGTCGCTCCTTCGCCGGCTGGTCCAGGGCCGGGCCGAGATCCTGAAGGCCGAGCTCGAGCGCCGCGGCGGGAGTGGGCCAGGAGGGCACGCTCGTTGAGCGGCTCTCCAAGGTCCTCTCCTCCGAGAGCCACGGGACCTCCCGGGGTGAGGCGGTCAAGGTCGGGCTGCCCGAGGAGGAGATGCTCCAGGCCCGGCGGCGCGTGGAGCGCCTGGCCATGGATGCCGGCCTGTCCGACCCCACCGCGCTGGACGATGGGCAGCTGAGCGGGGCCGTTGACCTGCTCGAGGCCGAAGAACAGGAGGTCTCACGGGATCGGGCCGCCGTGATCGAGGTCCTGGACCGGGTCCAGGACGAGTTGAAGCGGCGGTACAAGGAGGATCCCTCGCTCGTCCTTTCCTGAGCCTGCATGTGGTTCGCTCGGGGGAGTCGCTCCGGCCGTTCGTCCCTGTCTCATCGCCCCCTCGGGGGATGGGTCTTTGGGCCGGAGGCGCTATGGACCCTTTCCGTTCAAAACGGCAGGCTAAACCGGCATTTCGCCCTTCCCGCTGCGATAACGTCCGCGCCGATGACAGATGAGACCCTTCCCCAGCCGGTTCTCGGGGTCCAGGACCCCGAGCTCCCGACCGTCCACGAGCAGCTCATCGTGTTCGCCCGGGAGCTGGGGGAGCTCTACCAGCTGGAGCGGCAGCGGAGCGCCGAGCTCGAGGCGGTCCTGTCGAGCCTCCAGGAGTCCTATATCGCCACCATGAAGAGCCTGGCCCTGGTCATCGAGGCCAAGGACCGGAGCACCCGGGGGCATCTGGAGCGTACGCAGGTCTTCGGCACGGCCCTGGCTCGCCGGGTGGACCCCGCCCTGGCCGCGGACGCCGAGCTCGCCTACGGCTTCTTCCTGCACGACATCGGCAAGGTCGGTATCCCCGAGGACATCCTGTGCAAGGCGGGTCCGCTCTCGGGCGAGGAATGGCAGGTGATGCGGGGCCATCCCGTGATCGGCGCCCAGATCGTGGCCCCCATCCGGTTCCTGGGGGAGGCCGTGCAGGTCATCCGGCACCATCATGAGCGCTTCGACGGCACCGGCTATCCCGACGGCCTGGCCGGCCAGGCCATCCCGCTTCCCGCCAGGATCTTCGCCGTGGCTGACTCCTTCGACGCGATGATCAGCGACCGTCCTTACCGGCGGGCCCGCCCGGTGCAGCTGGCCCTCGAGGAGATCGAGGACGGCGCGGGCACCCAGTTCGACCCCCAGGTCGTGAACGCGTTCATCTCGCTGGTCGAGGAGGAGTCGCTCACCGGCTCGGAGGGCGACGACCCGGACCGGCTCGCGCACGTCGGGTAGCACCCCCTAGGCTTCGACGCGATGGCGTCTGCCACCGTGCTCGTCCGCGTCCTTCGCTCTGGACTGGAGGAGTCCGTCCACCTCGGCCACGTCGCGGTGTGCGACGTCGATGGACGCCTGGTGGCGTCCGCCGGCGACCCTCATCGCCCGGTCTTCGCCCGCTCGTCGATGAAGCCGGTCCAGGCCGCCGTGTCGCTCGGCGCGATCGGCGGGGCCCTCGACGACGACCTCGTGGCGGTGATGTGCGCCTCGCACAACGGCGAGCCGGTCCACGTGGCGGCGGTCCGCCGCCTGCTCCGGGGGGCGGGCCTGGGCCTGTCGGCCCTCCGCAACCCGCCCGGGTGGCCCCTCGATCCCCGGTCGATGGCCAAGGCGGGCAGGCCCCGCCGGGTCCTTCACAACTGCTCCGGCAAGCACGCGGGGATGGTGGTGGCGTGCGAGCGGCAGGGCTGGGACCGAGAGGGTTACCTGGCCGCGACCCACCCGCTCCAGCGCCGGATCCTGCGAGCCGTCCACGGCCTCACCGGCCTGGTCGACGTGGAGGTCGGCGTGGACGGCTGCGGCGTCCCGGTCCACGGGATGCCGCTCTCCGCCATGGCCACGCTGTACGCCCGGCTGGGGAGGCCCCGGCCGTTCGGGGCCTTGGGCGAGCGGATCGCCGAATGCTCGGCCGCGATGCGCGCGCGCCCCTACCTGGTCGCCGGCAGGAACCGGACCGACACCGCCGTCATGGAGGGCTCCCGGGACCTGGTGGTGAAGTCCGGCGCGGAAGGGCTGGCGTGCGCGGCCGTCCCGGGAGCCGGCCTCGGCGTGGCAGTGAAGATCGCCGACGGAGGCGAACGGGCGTCGGGACCGGCCCTCATCCGAACCCTCGCGCTGATCGGGGCGCTCTCGGACGCCGAGCTCGGGGGGCTGGAGCGCTTCGCCCGGCGCCCGGTAAAGGGGGGCGGCGTCCAGGTGGGCGAGGTGGTGGCCGCGTTCCGCCTCCGGCGGGTTCGCGCCGGCGCGTAACGCGGCCGGCAGGTGAAGGGACCAGGTGCAAGTGCAACCGAATCGGCAGGGTCGCGTAGCATCGTAGGCATGGCCTCCTCGGTGGCTTCTCCGGCACGGCCCCGCGTGGCCGTGGTCAGCCTGCACACCTCTCCCCTGGACCAGCCCGGCACGGGCGACTCGGGCGGGATGAACGTCTACATCCGGGCCGCGGCCGATCGGCTGGCCGCCCGAGGGGTCGGCGTGGACGTCTTCACCAGGTGCCAGGGCCGGGGTGGGCCCGACGTCGAGGAACTCCCCTCGGGATCGCGGATCATCCAGGTCAAGGCCGGTCCCTGCGCCCCGGTGGCCAAGGAGGAGCTCCCTCCGTTCCTGCCGGAGTTCCTCGGCGGGGTCCTGCACCGCCAGCAGGCCGAGTCGGCCCGCTACGACCTGGTCCATTCCCATTACTGGCTGTCGGGGTGGGTGGGAAGAAGCACCAAGGAGATCTGGCGGGTCCCCCTCGTCGCCTCATTCCACACCCTGGGCAAGGTGAAGAACTATTCGCTGGCCCGAGGGGAGAGCCCGGAGTCTCCGGTGCGCCTGGCGGGGGAGGAGGCGGTCATCGAGGACGCCGACCGGATCATGGCCGCGACACCCGCGGAGGCGGCCCAGCTGGTCGGCCTGTATGCGGCCGACCCGGGGCGCATCCGGCTGGTGCCGCCCGGCGTCGATCACGACCTGTTCTTCCCCCGGCCGAAGGACCAGGCCAAGGCCAGGCTCCACCTCGCGGGGGTGCGCCTGGTCCTGTTCGTCGGCCGGCTCCAGGCGCACAAGGGCCCGGACATCGCTGTCCGTGCCTTGGCAGAGGCCGTCGCCCGGGATCCCAGGGGCATGGGCGACGTGGTGCTCGCCGTGGTTGGGGGACCCAGCGGAGCCGGCCACGGCATCGAGGTCGGCAGGTTGATGGATCTCGCGGCCGCGCTCGGTGTCGGCGAGCGCGTCATGTTCTTCCCCCCGCAGCCGCAGAGCCGGCTGGCCGACTTCTACGCCGCCGCCGAGTGCGTGCTCGTCCCGTCTCGCTCCGAGTCCTTCGGCCTGGTGGCGCTGGAGGCGCAAGCCTGTGGCACGCCGCTCGTCGCCGCCGCCGTGGGCGGGCTCCGCTACGTCGTCGCCGACGGCGTGACTGGCTTCCTGGTCGAGGGACACGACCCCGGCGACCATGCCGAGCGGTTGCTCCAGCTCCTGCACGATCCCCGCGCGGCGGCGCGGATGGGCCGAGCCGGCGTGGCCATGTCCCTCCAGTTCTCCTGGGACTCGACAGCCGAGGAGATCCTCTCGGTCTACCGGGAGGTGCTGGACGGGCGGCTCACCACCGGCCGAAGCGCGGGCGCGTAGCCGGGGTGGGGACGGCCGAATGATCAGGGGCCGGGCCGTGACGCTTCGGCCGGTGGAGGAGCGCGACCACCCGCTCATCCACCAGTGGCAGAACCAACCCGAGATCTGGTGGTGGATGGACTACGAGCGGCCCTTCTCGCTCCAGGACATCGCCGAGGACGAGGAACGGTCCCGTTCTGAGGGACACCCGTTCATCATCGAGGCCGAGGGGAGGCCCGTGGGCAAGATCGGGCTGAACCAGTTCCGGCGCCGGGACCGCATCTGCTCGCTTTACATCTACATCGGTGAGCCGGGCGCATGGGGCAAGGGCTACGGGAAGGACGCAATCATGACCCTGCTGTCGTACGCGTTCGACCGCCTCGACCTGCACATGGTGGAGCTGTGGTCCCTTGCGCCGAACGAGCGGGCGCTCCACGCGTATCGGGCGTGCGGGTTCGCCGTCGACGCCACGCTCCGCGAGCGTTCCTTCAAGGACGGAGGGTTCGTCGATCGCGTCATCATGAGCGTCACGCGCGAGGAGTTCGACCGTACTCGGTTGCAGCGCAACGGTTCTCAGGGCTAGCCCGTGTTTTGTCAGACCGCGAGATGGTTTGTCACTCTTTCTCTCGATGCTGCTACCTGCGCATATGGTGCGTGACCTGCAGCTTCTTCCGCTTGACGGTGTGTGGGGCCACCGTTACATTTCGCCTCGCTCCGAGCAGCCGAAGTGGCTGAGTCAGGGAACCGAAGCGGGGAGCCCTGGGAAAGCCGTAAGGCCGACTGGGCGCACCTGGTCGTACGGTTGGGAAAGCCAACTAGCTGTGCGGCCGGGGAGGCTCGGGAGGCCCCAAAGCCCAACGAAAGGCATCTACCGCTCGGAAACCAAGACAGTTGCATGGGGTTGCTCGGAGCACCTGAGCCCGAGGGGCTGACGGTGGTTGGAGGCTCCGGCCTCCGACGAGCCGAAGGTCCCTCGGGTTCTGTCTTTCTGTACGGTTCGGCCCGATGAATGCCCCGGTCCTTCGCCTCACGCAGGCCCGGTGGTTCCGGTGGCTGGCCACGCAGACGCCGCCGGGGCGGCGGGTCGCGTCTCGGTTCGTGGCCGGCGAGCACCTGGACGACGCCATCGCCGCGGCCCGCTCCCTGGCCAAGGACGGGATCCGGGCCATGCTGGATCACCTGGGGGAGAACGTGACGGCCCCAGAGCAGGCCGCCGAGGCGGCGAACGCCTACGTCCGGGCGCTGGACCGGATCCGCGAGGAGGGCGACCTCGACTGCATGGTCTCGGTCAAGCTGTCGCAGCTCGGCATGGACTTCTCGAGCGAGCTCTGCATCTCCCATATGGACCGGGTGATGGCCGCCGCCTCGTCCGCCGGCTCCGTCGTCATGATCGACATGGAAGGCAGCGCGTACGTGGACCGGACCCTGGCCATCTTCCGGGACCTGCGGACCCGCCACGAGCGGCTCGGGCTGTGCCTGCAGTGCTCCCTCCGCCGGACCGAGGCCGACATCCAATCCCTCCCCAGGGGCTCGATCATCCGGCTGGTCAAGGGGGCGTACCTGGAACCCCCGGAGGTCGCGCTCACGAGCCGGCGAGAGCTGGACGCGGCGTTCGCCCGGTGCTTCGTCCGGTTGATCGGCCTGGGCCACACCGTGCACGTCGCGACCCACGATCCAAGGCTGATCCAGGGAGCGAAGCGGTTCGTGGAACGGCGCGGCGTTCCGTGGTCCCGGGTGGAGTTCCAGATGCTGTTCGGGGTGCGACGCGACCTCCAGCGCCGCCTGGCGATGGGCGGGTACCCGATCCGGGTGTACATCCCATATGGCACCGAGTGGTACCCCTACCTGACCAGGCGCCTGGCCGAGCGACCTGCCAATATGTGGTTCTTCCTGTCGAACCTGGCGAGGAAAGGGAGATGAATCGATGGCGGACGGCGGATGAGTAGGAGGGTCGCGTTCCTTGGCGGCGGCAAGATGGGCGAGGCCCTCGTGTCCGGGCTGATCCGATCCGGGGGGCGGAACGCCGACGAGATCATGGTCACGGCCCGCCGCGAGGAGCGCGTCCGCCAGCTGGCCGAACGACACGGCGTGGCCGCCACCCTGTCGAACCCTGACGCGGTGGACTGGGCCGAGACCGTGGTGCTCATGGTCAAGCCCCAGGACATCGAGGTCCTCCTGGGGCAGGTGGCGGACCACGTGACCGCGGAGCACCTGGTGGTCAGCTTCGCCGCCGGCGTCCGGACCTCGTTCGTGGAGAAGCATCTCGCCGCCGGCGTGCCGGTGGTCCGCGTCATGTCGAACGTCGCCGTGCTGGTGGACGAGGCCATGTCGGTGGTCTCGCCCGGATCCCACGCCGAGGACAAGGACCTCTCGGTTGCCGAGGAGCTCCTGGGCTACGTGGGGAAGGTGATCCGGCTCCCCGAGGTGCACCTCGACGCCATCACGGCCACGAGCGGCTCGGGCCCGGCCTACTTCTTCCTGCTGGCCGAGGCGATGATCGAGGCCTGCATCCTGCTCGGGCTGTCGCGGGACGTGGGCTCCGAGCTCATCATCCAGACCATGCTCGGCTCGGCCAAGATGCTGCGCGACACGGGCAAGCACCCTGTGGAGCTCCGGGAGATGGTGACGTCGCCGGGTGGCACGACCATCGCGGCCATCCGCCACCTGGAGGAGGCGGGGGTGCGGGCCGCCTTCCTGAATGCCATCGACGCCGCCCGCCAACGAAGCGCCGAGCTGGCGCGGGGCGGCGACGAGGAAGAGAGCGCCTGAGCGTGGGGCGGGGAGCCAGGGCCAGGGTGCGGTGGGCGCACGACCGGGAGCGGAAGAAGAAGGCCCGGGAGAAGCGCAAGGCCGGCGGAGCTCGCCGCGGCCCGGAAGAAGAAGTAGGTTCGGCCCCCCGGCCCTCAGCCCTGCCGGGCGATCCGGTTACGAAGGACGCCGATCCCCTCAGCCTCCAGCTCGATCTCGGCACCGGGCCAGATCCGGTGGTCGAGCTCGGGGAAAGTGAGGGGGCTGGCGGCGAAGGCCTCGCCGGCCTCCAGGGCCTCCAGGCGCGAGGCTGCCGCCACCTCATCCAGCAGGTCGCGGGCGGTGCCGTTCAGATTGCCCTTGGCCCATTGCTCGCCGTCCACCCGCACCGTATGAACACGGTCTGGGGGTCGATCTCGTCGGCCGTCAGGACGCATGGCCCGATGGCCACCGGGAGCCCGTCGGGCCTGGGGGTCGGGTCGCCGGAGCCGTCGCCGGGTCGCGAAGTCGCTCACCAACGTGTAGCCGAATACCGCGTCGGCGGCTTCCTCGGCGGTGGCCGCGCCTCCGGACCCCGCGCCGAAGGATGGCGGCGATCCTCGGCTCGTACTCCAGCCACCCGGCACCCTCCGGCCACGGCACCTCGATCGCCGGGGCCCGCCACCGTGCGAACGCCCTCGACCGCGTCGCGGCTCCGAAGGGACGTCGGGAGGATCGGCGGCAGGAGGCGTGCTCCTTTGACGACGAGGGCGGCTGCCTCGTCTCGTTCCAGGGCGGCCCGGGCGGCATCGAGCACTGTGCCCCCGTTGCTCGAAACCAGGGCTTCCATGGTGGTGGGGAAGGCCGGGTGCCCGACCAGGTCGGGCAGGTCGACCACCTCACCCTCAAGGAGCGCTCCCAGTCGCCGGTGCCCCCATCGGTCGAAGGTCACGAGCCTCAAAGGGAGGCCGATGATACGCCTCGGAAGGGGGCGTTTCTCGATATCCGCGGGTCAGTTCCTTGAGGTTCGCCACCCGGCGCGCGACTTGGGACGGATCTGGCCCCCCGGCTACCATAGAGCCGTCTTTCGAGCGACCTTTTCGACCAGGAGGCGACTCCCCATGGCAGAGCAGGGCTTCCGCATCACCTACGCGACCATGTCGGCCGACAACGAGGAGCTGCACAAGGCCTACGACCGGGGCATCGAGGTGGCCCGGTCGTGGCTGGGCCAGAAGCATCCGTTCTACGTGAACGGCGAGGCCCGGCAGGGGAGCGGCGTCAAGGAGGAGCGATCCCCGATCGACCAGGACCTGGTGATCGGGGAGTTCGCCCAGGCCACCCGGGAGGACGTGCGGGACGCCGTGGCAGCGGCCGAGGCCTTCGCCCCGACCTGGGCGGCCACTCCCTGGAAGGAGCGGGTGGCGCTCGTGCGCAGGGCCGCCGACCTCATCTCCGAGCGGCGGAGCGAGCTCGCGGCGCTCATGGCCATGGAGGTCGGGAAGAACCGGCTGGAGGCCCTGGGCGACGTGGAGGAGTCCGCCGACCTGCTCCGATGGAACTGCACCGAGATGGACAAGCACGACGGCTTCACCACCCCCATGCAGTCCATGGGCTCCCCGGGCGAGTACGTGGACGTGCTCAGGCCCTACGGCGTGTGGGCCGTGATCAGCCCGTTCAACTTCCCCATGGCCCTGGCCGCCGGCCCCTCGAGCGGTGCGCTCGTGGCGGGCAATTGCGTGGTGTTCAAGCCGGCCCATCTCGGCGCCTTCACCGGCCTCAAGCTGTACGAGGTCTACCGGGACGCCGGCATCCCGCCGGCCGCGTTCCAGTTCCTCTCGGGGCCGGGGAGCGTGGTGGGCGAGGAGCTCGTGAACCATCCCGACGTGGACGGCATCACGTTCACCGGGTCGTACGAGGTGGGGATGGGCATCTACAAGGGATTCGCCAAGGACTTCCCCAAGCCGGTGATCTGCGAGATGGGCGGGAAGAACCCCGCCGTCGTGACGGAGAAGGCGGACCTGGACAAGGCCACGGACGGCGTGCTGCGGTCGGCGTTCGGGTACGGCGGGCAGAAGTGCTCGGCCAACTCGCGCGTGTACGTCGCACCGAAGCGTGTACGACGAGTTCGTGCGGCTCCTCAAGGACAAGACGGAGAAGCTCAAGATCGGCGACCCGTTGGAGAAGGACGTGTACCTCGGGCCGGTCATCGACGACGGCGCCGTGGCCACGTTCGAGGAGGCCTCCGCGGAGGCCAGGAAGAACGGGAACGTCGTCACCGGCGGTGAGCGGCTGAAGGAGGGCGACCTGGCCCGCGGCAACTTCGTGGAGCCGACAGTGGTGGAGGTGCCGCTCGACTCGTGGATCTGGAAGACGGGAGCTGTTCGTGCCGTTCGTCTCGGTCGCGCCCTACGACGACCTGGACGAAGCGCTCCGGCTGGCCAACGACACCGAGTACGGCCTGACGGCGGGGTTCTACAGCGAGGATCGCGGCGAGATCCAGCGGTTCCTCGACACGATCGAGGCCGGCGTGGTGTACGTGAACCGGCGAGCCGGCGCGACGACGGGCGCGTGGCCGGGGGTGCAGCCGTTCGGCGGCTGGAAGGGCTCCGGCACGAGCGGGAAGGCCGGCGGCGGACCCTATTACGTCCAGCAGTACCTGCGCGAGCAGTCCCGAACGGTGATCGAGGAGTGAGCGCCCCGGAGATCGCCGACCTCGCGGCGGCCCAGGCCCCCCGGCTCATCACCGAGGTCCCGGGGCCGGAGGCGCATCGCTCGGATCGAGCGGGACCGGAAGGTCACCAGCCCATCCCTCCCGCGGGCGTACCCGTTCGTGCCCAAGCGGGGAGCCGGGCTCGGTGGTCGAGGACGTCGACGGCAACCTGTTCCTGGACCTGAACGCCGGGATCGCCGTGACCTCCACCGGCCATGCCCACCCCCGGGTCGTCGAGGCCATCCAGCGGCAGGCCGAGGAGCTGATCCACTACTCGGCGAGCGACTTCTTCCTCCCGATCTACTCCGAGGTCTGCGAGCAGCTCGACCGGATCGCGGGCATGTCGAAGCCGGCGAGGAGCTTCCTCACGAACTCCGGGACAGAGGCGGTGGAGGCGGGCATCAAGCTGGCCCGGTACGCCACGGGCCGGCAGTACGTGATCGCGTTCTTCGGCTCCTTCCACGGACGTTCGTACGGCAGCGTGTCGCTGACGGCGAGCAAGGCCCGGTACCGCACCGGGTTCGGGCCGCTCCTTCCCGGCGTGCTGCACTCGTTCTTCGGCGACTTCGAATACCTGGAGGAGGTCCTGTTCAAGCGGCTGGTCTCGCCGCACGAGGTGGCCGCCGATCGTGGTCGAGCCGATCCTCGGCGAGGGCGGCTACGTCCTGCCGCCCGAGGGATGGTTCCGGTACCTGCGCGAGCTGTGCTCCAAGCACGGCATCCTGCTGGTAGCCGACGAGGTCCAGAGCGGGATGGGCCGGACCGGGAAGATGTGGGCCATCCAGCACTTCGGGGCGGAGCCCGACATCCTGCTTGTCGGCAAGGGGATCGCCAGCGGGATGCCGCTCGGGGCCATGGTCGCCCGCGAGGACCTCATGACGTGGGAGATCGGCGCCCACGGCTCGACGTACGGCGGCAACCCGCTGTCGTGCGCCGCGGCACTGGCCACCATCGACCTCATCGAGGACGGGTTGGTGGAGAACGCCGAGCGGGTCGGGGTCCTTCCTGCTCGACGGGCTCCGCGAGATCCAGGCGGCGCCGGCCGCTGATCAAGGACGTCCGAGGCCTGGGCTTGATGATCGGGATCGAGTTCGAGGACCACGACACGATGATCGCCGTCGAGCAGGCCGCGTTCCGGCGCGGGCTGCTGGTGCTTGGAGCGGGGGACGACGTGGTCCGGATGTGTCCGCCCCTCGTGTTCCGGCGTGATCAGGCGGAGACGGCGCTCGAGGTCTTCGAGGAGGCCGTCGCCGAGGCGGGCGGCTCGTAACGGACCGGAGGTTCGGTGGCGTCCACCATCAACACGGTGAGCTTCGATTGTGCCGATCCCGGCGTCTCGCCGACTTCTGGTGTATCGCCCTCGGCTACGAGGCCCTGGACGTCGACGACGAAGAGGCGTTCATCGGCCCGGGCGGCGGCGCGAGTGGCCTCTACTTCCAGCGCGTGCCCGAGGGCAAGGTCGTCAAGAACCGGGTCCACCTCGACCTTCGTCCCCCGCGATCGATGGCCGACGAGGTGGAGCGGTTGCGGAACGCGGGCGCCACCGACCAGCGGTTCGTGGAGGAGGAGGGGAGCTTCTGGACCATCATGCTCGACCCCGAGGGGAACGAGTTCTGCGTCCTCCGCGGCCCCCAGGACGGGTGGTCGCCCGAACATTGGGCGTGAGTCGGGTGGGTGGCGGATGAGCAAGGTCGCCACGATGAAGGACGCCGTCGCGGACCTCGTCCGCGACGGCGACACGGTGGCCATCGAGGGGTTCACCCACCTGATCTGCTTCGCCGCCGGCCACGAGATCATCCGCCAGCGCAGGCGCGACCTCACCCTCTGCCGGATGACCCCCGACGTGATCTACGACCAGATGATCGGGGCCGGCGTGGCCAAAAAGCTCGTGTTCTCGTGGCTGGGGAACCCCGGCGTCGGATCGCTGCACGCGATCCGACGCCGCGTCGAGAACGCCGATCCGGCGCCCCTGGAGATCGAGGAGTACAGCCACTTCGGCATGGTGTGCCGGTACGTGGCCGGGGCCTCGAACCTGCCGTTCTTCCCCGTCCGCAGCTACTACGAGAGCGACATCCCCAAGGTGAACCCCAGGATCGTCCCCATCGCCTCGCCCTACGACGGCACCGAGGTCTACGTCGTGCCGCCGCTCAATCCCGACGTCGCCATCGTCCATGCTCAGCGGGCCGACGCGGACGGCAACGCCCAGATCTGGGGGCTGCTCGGGTGCCAGAAGGAGGCCGCGTTCGCCGCCAACCGGGTGGTCGTGGTGTGTCGAGGAAGTGGTGGATGAGTCGGTGGTCCGGGCCGACCCCAACCGGACGGTCATCCCCGGCCTGATCGTGGACGCGGTCGTGGAGGAGCCGTTCGGCTGCCATCCCCGCTACGCGCAGGGCTACTACGACCGCGACAACCGCTTCTACCTGGAATGGGAGGCGGTCGCAAGGATCCCGAGTCGCTCGCGGCGTGGCTGAAGGAGTGGGTGTTCGGCCTGGAGAGCCACGCGGAGTACGTGGAGAAGATGGGCGCCGAGCAATGGGACGTCGCTCCGGCCCGGCGACGGCGCCGTCGGGCCAGGTCGACTACGGGGAGTACGCGTGACCGCGAACGGCGACGGCACCGGTGCCGGCGGCAACGGCCTCGGCTGGTCGAAGTCCGAGATGATGATCGTGGCCAGCGCCCGTCAGCTGGCCGGCGGGCGGCGTGTGCTTCGTGGGCATCGGCCTTCCGAACATCGTGTGCAACCTGGCCAAGCGCACGGTCGCGCCTCGAGCTCGACCTGGTGTACGAGTCCGGGTGTCTTCGGGGCCTCGCCCGAGCGGCTGCCGCTCTCGATCGGTGATCCCACGCTGGTGTCCGGCTCTACCGCGGTGTGCAGCATGTTCGAGCTGTTCGCCTTCTACCTTCAGGCCGGGCTGGTCGACGTGGGGTTCCTGGGCGCCGCCCAGATCGACCGGTTCGGCAACATCAACACCACGGTGATCGGCGACTACGCGAAGCCCAAGGTGCGCCTGCCCGGGCTCCGGCGGAGCCTGCGAGATCGCCATCAACGCGAAGCGAGGTGTTCGTGATCATGCGGCAGGCGGCGTCGGTCGTTCGTCGAGCAGCTCGACTTCCGCACCTCGCCCGGGCACTCCGGCGACCCGGAGCACGACCGCCGGCGAGGCTGGTGGGGGAGCGGTCCCACGGTGGTCGTGACCGACCTGGCGGAGTACCGGTTCGACGAGGCCACCGGCGAGATGACGTTGGCGCGCCTGCACCCGGCGTGAGCCTGGACGAGGTCCGGGCGAACATGGCCTGGGAGCCCAGCGTCGCCCCCGACCTGGCCGAGACGCCTCCGCCTACCGATGAGGAGCTCCGGCTGATCCGCGAGGAGCTCGACCCCCAGGGCGTCCACGTCAGTGAGCCGAGCTGTTCACCGGGTCCAGTCGCCGCCCGCTCCCGGCTGGCCGCTGCCGGGCCGAGGGCGTGTGGATCGAGGACACGAGCGGGAAGCGCTACCTGGACGCGGCCGGCGGGGCGATCGTGGTGAACGTCGGACACGGGGAGCGGGCCGTCGTCGAGGCCATGGCCGAGCAGGCCGCCCGGCTTCCGTACGTGCACGGCACGATGTTCACCACCGAGGCCCTCGAGTCCTACGCCGAGGATCTGGCTCCGCTCCTTCCGGTGGACGATCCCCGGGTCTATCCGGTGTCCGGAGGGAGCGAGGCCGTCGAGACGGCGATCAAGCTGGCCCGCGCGTACCACCTGGCTCGGGGGGAGGACCGGACCGTGGTGATCGGCCGGAAGGCCTCGTACCACGGAAACACGCTCGGCGGCGCTCGACGCGGGCGGCAAGGAGATCTGCGGCGAGCCGTACGCGCCGTGGCTCGGCCGGTTCGCTCACGTCGAGGCGGCCTACGAGTACCGCTGTCCCATGCCCGGCCATCCCCAGGGCTGCGGCGCCCGGCACGCCGACGCCCTCGATCGGGCGATCCGCGACATCGGTCCGGAGCAAGGTGGCGGCGTTCATCGCCGAGCCGGTGTCCGGCGCGACCCTGGCCGCCGCCGTCCCCACCGACGACTACTGGCCGGCGGTGGCCGAGGTGTGCCGCCGCCACGGCGTGCTGGTCATCGCCGACGAGGTCATGACCGGCTTCGGGCGCACCGGCACGTGGTTCGGCCTCGATCACTGGGGCGTCACTGCGGACATCGTGGTCTGCGGGAAGGGGTCGACGAGCGGCTATTTCCCGTTCGGCTTCGCCGCGGCGAGCGGCGAGGTGTTCGACGCGGTCAAGCAACACGGCTTCGTCCACGGGTTCACGTGGTCGCACAACGGCATCGGCGCGGCGGCGGCCGGCGCGGTGCTCCGGCGGCTCCGCGAGGGGAACCTGGTCGAGGCCAGCCGGACGCAGGGCGAGCGGTTGCTCAAGGACCTGGCGTCGGCCTTGGCGGACTCCCCGGTGGTGGGAGACGTCCGTGGCCTCGGCCTGATGGTCGGGATCGAGCTGGTGGCCGATCGCGAGACCAAGGCTCCGTTCGCCCGCGGCGACCAGGTGACCGAGCGCGTGGTGGCCGCCGCCAGGGACCTCGGGCTGCTCCTCTACTCGAGCACCGGACACGTGGACGGGACCGATGGCGACCTCGTGATGCTCGGCCCGCCGTTCGTCATCACCGACGACGAGTGCGCCCTGGCCGTCGAACGGACCGAGGCCGCGATCTCCGCGGTGTCCCCTCGATGACATGAGCGGCCGGGCCGGCCTGGTGCTCTGCCCGGAAGCCCGCATCTACGACCACGGGCCGGAGCATCCCCTCCGCCCGCAGCGCGTCCTGCTCACCTGGGACCTCATCCGCCACTGTGGCCTGCTCGACCGGCCGGCCGTCGAGACGCTCCCGTGCCGGATCGCCACCGACGAGGAGATCGGCCTGGTCCACACGGCCGAGTTCATCGACGCCACGAAGCGCGCAGGCGAAGGGGAGCCCGGTGACTGGTCGCGCTTCGGCTACGGGCCCGGCGACAACCCCATCTTCCCCAGGATGCACGAGGCGGGGGCGCTCGTCGTGGGGGCGTCGCTGGTGGCCGCGCAGTCGGTGATCGAGGGCCGGCTGGCTCACGCGTTCAACGCCGCCGGGGGGCTCCATCACGCCATGCCGTCGCGCGCCTCCGGGTTCTGCGTCTACGACGATCCAGCCGTGGCCATCGCCTGGTTGCTCGAGAACGGCGCCGAGCGGATCGCCTACGTGGACGTCGACGTCCACCACGGCGACGGGCCGCAGGCGGTGTTCTACGCCGATCCCCGCGTCCTCACCGTCTCGATCCACGAATCGGGGGAGTACCTGTTTCCCGGGACCGGGTTCGTCTCCGAGCGCGGCGCCGGTGAGGCCGAGGGGACCAAGGTGAACGTTCCGCTTCCTCCCGGAACGGGGGACGAGGCCTGGCTCGAGGCGTTCGGGGACGTGGTGCCGCCGCTCGTCCGGCGGTGGCGGCCCGACGTTCTGGTCACGCAGCTCGGGTGCGACACGCACCAGACCGACCCGCTGGCCCACCTCCTGCTCACCACCCGGGCCTATCGCGAGGCGGCCAAGGTCCTGCACGAGCTGGCCCACGAGGCCGCGGGCGGCCGGTGGGTGGCGACCGGCGGCGGCGGCTACCAGTGGGCCAGGGTCGTCCCCCGCGCGTGGACGCTGTACTTCGCCGAGATGTGCGAGGCGGAGCTCCCCGACCACCTCCCCGAGTCCTGGATCGAGGAGGTGGAGCGCGCGATCCGAGGCGAGGTCCCGGCCACGTTCTCTGAGTCCCCCTTGCCCGATGGGCGTCCCGACACCGAGACTCGAGGTGTGATCCGGCTGGTGCGAGAGACCGTCTTCCCCGGCTTGGGGCTCGAGCCATGAGCGCGCCCGGCGCGAAGCTCGTGTGCACGCTCGGGCCCGCGACCGAATCGGGCGACCGCGTGCGGGCCCTGGCCCAGGCGGGATGCGACGTGTTCCGGGTGAACTTCTCGCACGGCGGGCCGAAGGACCACACGGCACGGGTGCGCGTGGTGCGCTCGATCGGCCAGGAGCTGGGGAGGGACCTCGCCGTGATGGCCGACCTCCCCGGCCCGAAGATCAGGCTGGGCGACCTCGTCACCGAGCCCCTCGCGCTGTCGGCCGGATCCCGATTCGTGCTGCGACCGGGCGGCGAGGCCGGGGACGCCCAGGGCGCCTCGATCACCTATCAGGGGCTGGCCCGCGACGTGAGGCCAGGCGACCGCATCCTGCTCGCCGACGGCGCCGTCGAGCTGGTCGTACGCGATGTCGAGGGCGACGACGTCGTGACCGAGGTCGTCCGGGCCGGATCGATCCGGGCCCGGGCCGGGGTGAACGTGCCGGCCGAGCGGCTGGGGCTCCCGGCGATCACGGACCGGGACCGCGAGGCGCTTGCCCTCGCCCTCGAGCTCGGCGTCGATCTCGTCGCGCAGTCCTTCGTCCGAACCGCCGCCGACGTCGCCGGGCTCCGTTCGTTGATGGGTGATCGCCCGCTTCCGATCGTGGCGAAGATCGAGACCCGGCCCGCGGTGGACGATCTCGACAAGGTGCTGGAGGAGGCCGACGCCGTGATGGTGGCCCGCGGTGACCTGGGCGTCGAGCTCCCCATGGAGGAGATCCCCATCGTCCAGAAGGAGATCCTGCTTGCGGCGCGGAAGGCCGCCCGCCCGGCCATCGTGGCCACCCAGATGCTGGAGTCGATGACGCATGCGCCACGACCGACCCGGGCGGAGGCCACCGACGTGGCCAATGCCGTCCTGGACGGTGCCGACGCGATCATGCTCTCGGCCGAGACGGCCATCGGCGAGTTCCCGGTGGAGGCGGCGGCGGCGGCCGTGCGGATCGCCGAGGTGGCGGAGGAGCGAGGGTCCAGATTCCGGGCGGGCCGCCCGGCCTGCACGCATGCCGACGAGGGCGCGGCCGCCGCTCACGCCGCGGCGCAGATCGCGGCGGACGATCCCGACGTCGTGGCGGCGTCGTGCTTCACGCGGACGGGACGAACCGCCGCCTTCCTGTCGAGCGAACGGCCTCCGGTCCCCATCTACGCGTTCTCCCCGGATCCGGCCGTGCGGCGGGCCCTGGCGCTCCGGTGGGGGGTGACGGCGCTGCCCGCGGCGGTGCCGGACGACACCGACGACATGATCGCGCTGATGGACCAGGGGCTGCGGGCAGCCGGTGCGGCCCGTGACGGCCAGCTGGCGGTCCTGGTCGCCGCATCGCCGTTCGGAAGAGCGCACACGAACATGATCAAGATCCACCGCCTGGGGAGCCCGGTCGGCTGAGCCTGGCCGCGACGGAAGGGCGGAGTCCGAACTACTCGGCGGCGCGATCCGCGAGGGCCTCGATGGTCCTCTCCACCCGCCGGGCGCGCGTCTCCTCCTTCTTGGCCTCGACGATGTAGCCGACGTACTCGCGCCGGTGGCTGAACGAGAGCTTGTCCCAGACTGCCGCCGCCGCCCTGTTCCGCTTCAATGCCGCGCCAGCTCCGGCGGCACCTCGACCTCTCGTGGGGCCTCGTCGTTCTGGACCACGACGTCGAGGACGTCGCCGGGCTCGGCGCCGCGCCTCGGCCATGATGGCCTTGGTCACGCCGAGCATCATCACGCCGCCCATCTTCACGATGGACCCGCGATACGGGACGCCGTCGAAGCTGGCCTGTACCGGGATCCGGCCCTTGCCGCCGAGGGCCGCGACGACCTCGTTCGGCACCTCGACCAAGTGCCCGCCGCCTCCACGGCCTGATGGCCGCAACGTCGCCTTGAATCGTGCCCTCGCCATGGGGCGAAGCCTATCCGCGGGGCATCCGCTTCGCCTGGGTCGAGCTGAGCTTCTTCGAGGCCTGGCGCACGCCCCACCGGTACAAGGGCGGGGTGAGGATCCGGAACGCCTGCCACAGGCTCATGCCCCGCGGCACCGACGACCTCCGGGGCCTTCCCCTCCTTCACGACTTGCACGATGACCCGGGCCACCTTCTCCGCCGGCATGACGAGAGCCGACGGCAACCGCCCTTGCGGGAAGCCCTCGGTCGCGGCGAACCCCGGGTTCACGCTCGTCACCAGGATGCCCCGAGGCGCGAGCTCGTAGTACAGCGCCTCGGAGAACGCCACCACGCCGTGCTTCGACGCCGAGTACACGGAGGCGCCCGGAGCCGCATACCGTCCGGCCAGCGACCCCACGTTCACGATGTGGCCTGCCCCCCGCTCGAGCATCATCGGGAGGAACACCTTCGTGCAGACCATCACGCCCAGCAGGTTCACCCGGATGACTCGCTCGATCTGCTCGAGCGAGAGGTCCTCGAACCGTCCCCCACCGGGGATGCCGGCGTTGTTGATCAGGACGTCGCATCGGCCGAAGGCCTCCTCGACCCGGTCGCGAAGTCCCTGAAGGTCGGCGACCTCGGTCACGTCGCACCTCACGGCGAGGGCCCGGCCGCCCCGCCCCTCGATCTCGGCGGCCAGGGCCTCCAGCCGCTCCACGCGACGCGCCGCCAGCACGACGGACGCTGCCCTCCTTCGCCAGCAGCCTGGAGGTGAGCTCGCCGAACCCCGACGAGGCACCGGTCACCACCGCGACGGCCCCTCGAAGTTCCATCTCACGGCTCCCTGGCGCTCGTGACGCTCTGGCCGCCGTCCACGACCAGCACCTCGCCGGTGACGAAGGACGCCGCCGGCGAGCACAGGAACAGCGCGGCCGCGGCGACCTCCTCCGGCCGCCCCCACCGGCCGAGAGGGATGTTCGACCGGATCCTGGCTTCGGCCTCCGTGTCGTCCCGTTCGGGCTGGTTCATCTGGGTGTCGATCCAGCCCGGGGCGATGGCGTTCACCCGCACGCCCGCGGGCGCCCACTCGAGCGCGGTGGCCTTGGTCAGGTTGATGATCGCGGCCTTCGCCGCGCCGTAGTAGGCCAGGCCCGCCTCGACGGTGAACCCGTCGATGGAGGCGATGTTCAGCACGCAGCCCGAGCCCTTGGCCAGCAGGACCGGCGCGACCGCCCGCATCCCGTACACGGCCGAGAAGAAGTTCACCCGGAAGTACTTCTCGAACCCCTCGGGCCTGGTCTCAGTGAACGGCGCCATGAACGGCGCGGCGCCGGCGTTGTTCACCAGGATGTCGAGCGTGCCGAACTCCTTCACGCGTCTCCTCGATCAGACGCGTGACGGCCTCCTCGTCCGAGACGTCGGTCACGATCGGCACGGCCCGCCGGCCGAGCTGCTCGACCTCCTTCGCCGTCCGCTCGATCTCCTCCTTCGTCCTGGCGGCCAAGGCCAGGTCCGCCCCCTGGCTGGCGAAGGCGTGGGCGATGGCCCGCCCGATCCCCCGGCCTCCGCCCGTTACGACGGCGACCTTTCCTTCCAGCGAGAAGTCGTTCACGCACGAGCCCCCTACGATGGATGGTGGATGGACGTTATCGAATCCCATGCTGCGCAGCTGCCCGCGATCGACGACCGGTGGACCGGGCGGGTCCAGGCCCACGATGAGCTGATCCGTCGGGCTCCTGGAGGGGCGGATCGCCGGCCCCTCCCTCAGCCACCCGCTCGACAACGTGCTTCGGAACATCCGGCTGCTCTGCGAGGGGGAACCCGACAAGCAGTTCGGGATGTCCGGCCTGGCCGGGGGGTTCGCCCCCAGCGAGGTCCTCGAGCTCGTGGGCCGGGCCGCGGGGTTCGACGCCGGATCCGGACGCGACGACGGGGCCGGTCCCCGTCGACCCGGAGCTCGTGATCCAAGCCTGCGAGGCGGTGGGCGACCGCCTGGCCCTGGCGTGCGCGCGGGGCGAGCGCGTGATCCTGGCCACCGGGCATCCGGTCGGCCTGGCCCACCTGTACACCGAGGTGGGGCGGCAGCTTGCGGCCCGTGGCGTCGAGCTGCTCCGGCCGCACGAGGGCGTCGCCTGGCGCGACGACGAGCGACGCCACGACTGGCAGGTCCGGTACCTCGAGGGAGTGGCCCTCCTCACCGACCGGGCCTCGGCCCGCCACACGCACCGGGGCGACGCCATGGTCCGGATGCTGGGCGAGGTGCGGCCGGACCTCGTGTTCGCCGACCACGGGTTCGCCGGGGCCGCCATCGAGGCAGGCGTCGAGGTCCTCTCGATCGCCGACGTGAACGACCCCGCGCTCCTCGTGGCCAGGGCCCAGGGCCGGACGGAGACCGTGATCGTGATGGACGACAACGTTCAGCCCGATGCCTATTGGCCCTGCTACCAGGCCATCGTGGCCCGACTTGCCGACTGAGTAGAATTCGCCCCACGTTGAAGCTTGATCCCTTCTCCGAGGCACGGTTCGTACGCGTGATCGGGGCGCATTGCCCCGAGCGAATGTCCACCATGGCCGCCGTCCATCCGCCCACGCCAAGGGGGGAACCCCGGGCGGGCTGACGCGCTCGCGCAGGCACGGAACGGGGCCTCCGGGGAGGGGCGAGACCGCCCCACGCGGAGGCGAAGGTGAACGAGCACGAGGCGCTCGTCGAGCGCGCCGTGAGCCAGAAGCGCACGGTGCTGCTGGTCGGCGGGCTCGACACTGGCAAGTCCACGCTGTCCCGGATGCTCCTGCGCGCAGGGGTGGATGCCGGGCGGCCCTCCGCGTTCCTGGATGCGGATGTCGGCCGGAAGACGGTGGGTCCACCGGCCACCATCTCGCTGAAGGCGGTGCGCACGATCGCGGACCTTGAGCCCGACGCCCTCGCAACGGCCGACGCGCTGTCGTTCGTCGGCTCCACGTCGCCCCAGGGGCACCTGCTGCCCGTCGTCACCGGGGTGGTGACCCTGGCCCATCGGGCCCGCGACGAGGGAGCGGACCTCCTGGTCGTCGATTCCGGTGGCCTGGTCTCGGGGATCTCCGGCCAGATCCTGAAGTACCACAAGGTCGAGATGCTCCGGCCCGACCTCGTCGTCGGTCTCCAGCGCGGCGAGGAGCTCCAGCCGCTCCTCGGCGTGATCCAACGATTCTTCTCCACCGAGGTCGTGTCGCTCGGCGTCCATCCCGACGTCGTGCCGACCACCGTGGAGCAGCGGGCGGAGAACCGGGAAGCCGCGATGCGCCGGTACTTCTCCGGGGAGCTCCACCGATGGCGGGTCAAGCCGACCGTGTTCATGCCGGCCCTTCCTCCGATGTTCAACCTGGCCAACCTGGACCGTATGCTCGTCGGCCTGTCCGACGGCGATGGCGGATATCTCGGCATCGGCTACCTCGAGTACGCCACGGAGGAAGGGGTCCTGCGGCTGATCTCGCCTGTGGCAGAAGGGCCCAAGGCGCTTAGACTGGGCTCCGTCCGCCTGGATGAGAGCTATCGCGCCAGGCGCGTGGACCTTCGGAACGTGTTCGGTTCGGAATGACGAAGAAGGGACCTTCGTGCCGTCACTGATCAAGAAGCGTCGCAAGAAGATGCGGAAGAAGAAGCACAAGAAGCTGTTGAAGAAGACCCGCTGGCAGCGGCGGCAGCAGGGCCGCTAGGAGCGGGAGCCGGGGCCGTGCCGGCGTCGGGGACGAGCCGGGCCGTGGCCCTGCGCGCGGTGGCCCTCGTGCTGGCCTTGGCGACTGCTTCCATGGGATGCGCCCCGTCCAAACAGGAGGAACGCGACGCCGACCTCGCCGCGTCCAGGGTGGTCACGTTCCGGTCACCGGACGGGGTGAAGCTCTCGGGGAGGCTGTTCGGCGACGGGCAGGTCGGCGTGGTTCTCGCCCACATGTTCCCGGCCGATCAGACCTCGTGGTGGGCGTTCGCCAGGACGCTCGCCCCCAAGGGCTTCACTGTCCTCACGTTCGACTTCCGCGGCTACTGCCCCGGTGGGGTGGCCGGCTGCTCCGAGGGGGAGAAGGACTTCGCCCCGATGTGGCAGGACGTCCTCGGCGCCGTCGACTTCCTTGGAGCCCGGGGACTGGTCCGCGTGATGCTCGTCGGCGCCAGCATGGGCGGGACCGCCTCGCTGGTCGCCGCGGCCCAACCGGGCGTGCCGGTCACCGCCGTCGTCGCCCTCTCCGCACCGCAGTCCTTCGAGGGACTCACCGCCGACCAGAGCGTCCTGGCGAACGTCACGGCTGCCAAGCTGTTCGTGGCAGGCAACAGCGATCCGACGGGGGCGGCCCAGGCCGCGCAGGCCATGTATGACGAGTCCCCGCAGCCGAAGCGGATCGAGATCTTCACGTCGAGCGACCACGGCACCGACCTGCTGACCGGGAACCAGTCGGGGCGGGTCCAGACGCTGATCCTGATGTATCTCGAGCTGTATTCGGGCTCCTGATGGGCCGGCCCATCGTGTTCCTGACCGACTACGGCCTGTCCGACGAGTTCGTCGGTGTCTGCCACGGCGTCATCGCCCGGATCGCCCCACAGGCCAGGGTCATCGATCTGACCCACGCCATCCCTCGAGGTGACGTGATGGCGGGAGCCATGGTGCTCGCCCGGGCCGCGCCGTTCATGCCGGACGACGCCGTACACCTGGGGGTGGTCGACCCGGGCGTCGGGTCGGCCCGGCGCGCGGTCGCCGTGGCCTGCGCTTCGGGCGCGCTGCTCGTGGGACCCGACAACGGCGTGCTGTCGATGGCCTGGGTCGCGCTCGGCGGCGCCGCCCATGCCGCGGAGATCACCTCGGAACGGGTACTGCTCGGTCCGGTGTCGGCCACGTTCCACGGCCGGGACGTCTTCGCGCCGGCCGCCGCCCACCTCTCGATGGGGATGCCGCTCGAGGACCTCGGCCCGGCCGTAGACCGCTCGGACCCTGCGTACGGTCGAGATGTCCGCACCGATGATCCTCCGAGGCGTGGTCGGGGCGAGGGTCACCGGGGTGGACGGGTACGGGAACGTCCAGCTGAACGCGCGTCCCGTAGACCTGGAGGCGGCCGGCCTGGAGGGCTCGGTGGAGGTGTGTGGCTGGGTCGTGGCCCGGGCGTCGACCTTCGCCGACGTGCCCGAGGGCTCCCCGGCGGCCATCGTCGATTCCCAGGGCTTCGTGGCGCTCGTGGTGAACGGGGGAAGCGCGACCGACGTGCTCGGCCTTCATCGAGGGGATGCGGTGACGCTCTCCCGGCCGGTGGGATGAGGCCGTCCGGCTAGGGCGTTGAGGATGGAGTCGAGGCCACCGACGATGCTGAGGTGGGAACGGGGTACGGGGTGCCGGCCACCGGCCCTGGGTACGGGTCGCGGTCCGCGCCCGCGATGACGAGCTGCACCACGGCCGCCCCGGCGAGAAGGACGGCGAGGCAGATGATCGTGATCAGCGTGAAGCGGCGCACGCCGCGAGGCTAGCAGGAGGGACGATGCAGGAGATCAAGCCGCTGGAGGTCGGTCACGTGGTGCTGCGGGTGCGGAACCTGGCCCGCTCGACCCCCTTCTACGAGTTGCTGGGATTCACCAAGGTCGCCGAGCTCGGTGGCGCCATGGCGTTCTTCACCGCCACCGGCGAGAACCATCACGATCTGGCGCTCCAGGCGGTGGGAGACGGCGCACCGAGCCCGCCACCGGGCGCCGTTGGCCTCTACCACGTGGCCATCCGGTATCCGTCGGACGACCACGTCCGGGCCGCGTTCCACACGCTGGCCGACGCCGGTGCGGACATCGTGGGGGCGAGCGATCACGGCGTCTCGCACAGCCTGTACATCCGCGATCCCGACGGGATCGAGCTCGAGCTGTACGCGGACGTTCCGGACTGGAAGGAGCAGCGGGGAGCAGGTGGCGACGATCCGCCCCTGGGATCCCCGGTAGGGCAAACGGAAGGGGCCGGGCTTTTCGAAGCCCCGGCCCCTTCCCCAATAGGCCGAGATGTTCCTACCCCATCACCCTCACGGTCACCGATGCCTGGCCCTGCACCATCACGTCCTGCTTCTGGACCAGCTGGCGGCCCAGGCCCGTGGCGATCAGGTCGTTGGGATGCTCGCCGCCGTTCAGGATCCCCAGGAGCCGCTCGAACCCCAGCCGGCCCGTATTGATCCGTTGACGGACATGTCCGCCGCGGAAGGAGATCCGCTCGAACCCGTTGGCCCGGTGGGGGACCCGCATCCGAAACGTCGCCGTCTGAGCCTGACCGCCTCCAACGGGCCGCAGCATGACCTCGAGGGTGATCACGGTCCCGCGCTTCGCCTTCAGGATCGGCCGGTCCCGGAGGGTCCGCTGGAGCGAGCTCGCCGTTCTGACCCGCACGATGTCGTCGATGAGCTTCTGGTCCGTGATCTCTCCGCTCGCCTCGACGCTTGTGAACGTGATCTCTTCCGTCCGGTTGAACGCCAGCGCGAACAGCGCGTTCTGGAGGCGATAGGCGGCCTGGAAGGCGTGCTCGGACGCGAGCATGTTCGTGTTGTGGACGGTGAACGGCGTCACGCCGTCTTCGCGCAACCCCTGGATCGTGTAGGACAGGCTGAGCGTGCCCTTCCCGAAGTGGTCGAACACGAGCAGCAGGTTCTGGAACACATGCTCATAGGCGATCAGCGGACCCCAGAAGGCCTTCTGGTAGAAGATGTCCGTCTGTCCGGTCCGGGACTTCCCGTTGTCCGTGTTCGTGAACGTCGTGGTGACGGGCATCGAAGTCGGCACGGCCCCGGTCTGGCCCATCAGCCCGGCCAGCCGGTCCTGGACCACCGTCCCCCGCAGGTCGGTGGGGACCAGGATCTTGAACGGCCCGAACAGCCCGCTCACGTCGTTCACGATCGTGACGACGCTCGCGCCGCCCATGGCGAACGAGCTCGGGCCCTGGAAGAAGAAGGAGTGGCCCCAGCCGACGTTCAGGTCGCCGCAGGCGAAAGTGGCCGTCCCGATCCCGGCGAACGTCACGTCGCCGGTCGACAGCTCCGCAGCTAGAGGCTCGCCCGGCGCGAGGGGGGTCGGGTTGATCGTCGCGGCCGAGGCGGAGGCCGCTCCGCCGGCCCGATAGACGACGGAAGGGCAGGCCGTGCTTGTCGATGATCGACTGCAGCCGCTGCGCTCGCTGGTCCGACAGGCCCGAGACCCCGAGCGGGATGGCCAGCCGCTGGACCGTGGTCGGGACCGAGCTCACCGGGACCCTGGCCGCTTCGGCCACGGCGACCCGGGCCCGATGCGTGACAGCGACCGAGCTCGGTAGCGATGTGGCCGCCGCGCCTGTCGGCAGCGCCGTCAGGTCGACCATCTGCTGGGCCGGGGTGAAAAGTCCGATCATGGGGTCGGCGGCGAGGCCGAAGGAGTAGGAGACGGCCCCCGCCAGCTGCCCGCCGATGTAGATGGGGGAGCCGGACATTCCCGAGGCCACCCCGTGGGCCTGGTCGATGAACGAGGGCGGCCCCGTGATCTTGAAGATCACGAGGTCGAAGCTGGGCAGGAGCGCGTTCGGCAGGATCCCGATGACCTGGATGTCGAAGCTGACCGGCGCGCTCCCCTGGACCGCGGTGAGGCCCGGTGCCGGCCATCCCGGGGGTGATCGAGCTCTCGGGGAACACCGTCGGAGGGCTCGCGCACGGCGTCGCGGCCGGCGCTTCGGTGAAGGTCAGGCTCGCCGCAACCAGCGCAACGGAGACCGTCAAGACGCGCAAGGCTCCCCGGCGAGAGGAATTGGATCGTGCGTTGCCCAACGGGACCACCCCCCTCGATTGGCTCATCCTACGCCTCAGACGAAGGCGCAGGGAAAACGGTTCCCGAGAGGGAAACGGCTCGAAGTTCAGGCGGGTTGCGGCAGCCGCTCCCGGCAGAGCGCCAGGTTCGACGCCAGGACCTTCCGGAGGGCGGCCTCGTCCTCCAGGTACCGTCGGAGGTCGAGCTCCAGGGAGACGTTCCCGGTGAAGCCCTCGGTCCCCAGGAGGTCCAGGAACTCGGCGATGGGCAGGACCCCCTGGTCGAGGGGCAGGTGCGAGTCCCAGCCCCGCCCGGCGTTGTTCGACAGGTGCACGTGGACCAGGCGATCGCCGAGGCGCCGGACGGCCTCGAAGGGGTCCAGGCCGGCGACCGCGGCGTGGCTCGTGTCCAGCACCACGTGGGGGTATCGCTCGAGGTCGTGGATCGCCTGGCGGGTATGGAGCCGCACTCCACGTCCGCCCCGCACTCGCACCGGGAACATGTTCTCCACGGCGACGCGCACTCCCGTCTGGTGGCGATATCCGGAAGGCGCTCGTCCACCCACCGCCGGTACGCCCCCTGCCACCGATAGGGAGGGTGCACGACGACGAGTGAGACCCCGGCCTCCCGGGCCAGCTCGATGGCCCGGTCGATCTTGCCCACGGGATCCGTGCCCCACACCTTCCTGGTCATGAGGAGGAACGGGGCATGGATGGCCCTGATCGGGAGCCCGTGCTCCCGCGAGAGCTCGCGGAGCACGTGGCCTTGTTGGGTGGCCGGGTCCCGGGTGACCATGACCTCGACGCCCTCGAAGCCCGCCTCCGCGATGTGGCCGAAGGCGTCGCGCAGCGGCCGGCCGAAGAACGCGGCGGTCGAGCAGATCAGGCTGGGCCCGTGCGCGTTCGGTTCAACGTCCATGGCCGTGGATTCTATCGGCGGGCCGCGATGGGGCCGCGTATGCTGCGTGCCGCATGTGGGCCTTCCCGCTGGCAGCCGCCCTGATCGCCCTGGCCTTCGCGGCGTTCCTGGTCCGCCAGTTCGCCTCTCGGAGGCGGCCGTATCAGGCCGCGTGGGCGGTGGCGCTCGCGATGTACGCGGCGGCATCGTTCGCCATGTTCCTGGGGGTCCTGGACGGCTGGACGACGGGCGAGTACCGGGTCTACTGGCTCTTCGGCGCGATCCTGAACGTCCCGTTCCTGATGATGGGCGAGCTGTACCTGCTGATCAGGCGACGGACGGTGGCCGACCTGTTGCTCGTGATCCTGCTGTTCCTCTCCGCGTTCGCCACCTCCCAGGTCCGCACGGCTTCGCTGAACGTCGCCGCCCTGTCGAAGGACCTGCCACTCGGGAAGGACGTCTTCGGCGACGGGGCGCTCCCGTACCGGCTGGCACAGCTCTATGCCTACCCCGCCTACGTCCTGCTTGTGGCGGGATGTCTGTGGTCGGCCTGGCGGATGCGGGGTCGTGAGGAGCTCGCCGATCGGTTCTTCGGGACCCTCGGCATCGCGGCGGGGGCCACGATCGTGGCCATCGCCTCGGGCGTGGGGGCCGGCCTGGACGTCGTGCCGCTGTTCTCCGTCGGGCTCGCGCTCGGCATCGGCGTGATGTTCTGGGGGTTCCTCCGGGTTTCCCGCCCGGTCGCCTCGTCGAGCTCCACGCGCGTCCCCCGCTGAGCCCGTCCGTTCCCGGGTGATCCGGCCCGCCCCGTGGCGCGAAGCATGCGTGACCGCGCCAGACGGGAGGTGAGGGCGGATCGTCGCGGCGGAGGGGCCCCGCGGCGGAGGCGGTCGAGCGATCAAAGCGTTCCACATCCCACGTCCACGAGGAGGTACTTCCGTTGCTTCGCACGCGCTTGCGCACGCGGGCGCTCGCGGCGGCGGCGACGCTCGTGCTCGGTGCCGGCACTGTACGCCGGTCTCGGGCCCTTGGTGAGCGGCGCGTCGAGCCACCGTGAGGCCCCGCTCACTGCAGCCGATCCCCAGATCGACGGGACGGATCTCTACGCGTTCGTCAGCCCGGATCGGCCGAGCACCGTCACGCTCGTCAGCAACTGGATCCCGTTCCAGGAGCCGGCCGGCGGCCCGAACTTCTACGCCTGGGCCACGGGCGTGAACTACGACATCAAGATCGACAACGATGGCGACGCCAAGGCCGACCTGATCTACCGGTGGGTGTTCCGCAACCACTACCGGAGTGGCGACACGTTCCTGTACAACACGGGTCCGGTCACGTCGCTCACCGACGCGGACCTGAACTTCTACCAGACCTACGACCTGTACCGGATCAACGTCGACACGGGAAGTCGGCGACGCTCCTCAACAACGCGATCGCGGCGCCGTCGAACGTCGGTGAGGCGTCGATGCCGAACTACAACGCCGACCTGTTCGACGCGGCGGTCAAGCAGTTCGGGAGCTCGGGCAACCCGAGCTACTCATGGGTCGGGCAGTCCGACGACCCGTTCTTCCTGGACCTGCGGGTGTTCGACCTGCTGTACGGGGCGAATCTCATGGAGGTCGGCGACGACACGCTGGCCGGGTTCAACGTCAGCGCCTTCGCGCTGCAGGTGCCCAAGGCCGCCCTGGCGGCGAAGGGTGACGCCGAGGCCAACCCGATCGTCGGCATCTGGACCACCGCTTCCCGGCGCAGCATGCGTGTGGAGGCGTCCGGGGCCCAGGACTTCGGCGCGAGGTTCGTTCAGGTGTCGCGGCTCGGCATGCCGCTCGTGAACGAGGTCGTGGTGCCGGTGGGGGCGAAGGACTACTTCAACTCCTCCAAGCCCTCCGGCGACGGGGTGTACCTGCCGAAGGTTCAGGACCCTGAGCTGCCGCACCTTCTGCACGCGGTGTACGGCACCGACGTCCCGGACTCGGACTCGAACACGTCCGGCATCCAACGGGCCGACCTGATCTCCGTGTTCCTGACCGGGGTCGAGGGGCTGAACATGCCGGCGAACGTCAAGGCCAGTGAGATGCTCCGGCTGAACATGTCGATCGCACCGTGCACGTCTGCGTGTTCGCCGTTCGGCGTGATCGGCGGCGACAACGCCGGCTTCCCGAACGGGAGGCGCCTGTCGGACGACATCATCGACGTGTCCCTGCGCGTGGTGCTCGGGGTCCTGCTTCCAAGCCACCAGGCGATCGCCGACACGATCGGCGACGGCGTGAACGCGAACGACGTGTCGTTCAACACGGCGTTCCCGTACCTGGCGTACCCGCACTCCGGATCGAACGCGGCGCCTCACTGATCGAGCGGGGGTGGGGCCGGCCCGTGGCCGGCCCCACCCCTCGCCGCGTGGACGAGTTGGATCGCGGTGAACGGATGAGTCGGAGCAGAGGATGAGACGAGTCGCCAGGATCGGTGTCGCGGCCGCCCTCGGCCTCTTCGTGTTCGTGGGAGGAGGCATCGGGCTGCTTCGGCGGCTTCCCGTTGACGGACCCATCGCACGGCCGGCGCCGGACGCGGCGGCCCTGCTTCGCCCGGCCAGCGGCGGGGACTCCCTCTCGCAGGGGATCGCATCTCTTCAGGAACGCCTCCGCACGCTGCCGGGGGACTGGCGAGGGTTCGCAGACCTTGGGCTGGCGTATGTCCAGCAGGCTCGGGTCACCGCCGACCCCAGCTACTACCCGAAGGCCCAGGGCGTCCTGGAGCGCTCGCTTCGACTGCAGGCCGACGGCAACTTCGAGGCCATGGTGGGGATGGGAGCGCTGGCACTGGCCCGCCACGACTTCTCGGGCGCGCTCGGAGTGGGGCGATCGGGCACGCGCCGTGAACCCATACAACGGCAACGTCTACGGCGTGATCGGCGACGCCCAGGTGGAGCTGGGCCGGTATCGAGACGCCTTCGCCACGTTCCAGAGGATGGTCGACACGCGTCCGGACCTCGCGTCCTACGCGCGGGTCTCGTACGCGCGCGAGCTCCAGGGCAACGTGCGTGGTGCCCTCGCCGCGATGGGGGCCGCCGCCAGGGCCGCCGGGACCCCGCAGGACGCGGCGTGGGCGAGCTACCAGCTCGGCGAGCTGTACTTCACGAGCGGGCGTACCGCGCTGGCGGAAGCAGCGTACCGGCGCGGCGTGGAGCTCGCCCCGGACTACGTGCCGCCTCGCGCCGGCCTTGCCAAGGTGGCCTGGGCGCAGGGGCGGGTCCACCGGGCCATCCGCAGCTACGCCTGGGTGGTCGAGCGGTTCCCGTCACCCGAGTACGTGATCGCCCTCGGCGACCTGTACGCGGAGAGCGGCCGCCCCCGGCCCGCCGGGCGGCAGTACGCGCTGGTGCGAGCGGAGGAGCGGCTGTTTCGGGCGAACGGGGTGAACGTGGACCTCGAGCTCGCGGTGTTCGATGCCGATCACGGCCGTCCGGTTGACGCGCTCGCCGCGGCGCGCGCGGAGTGGGGCCGGCGCCACAGCATCAACGTGGCCGACGCGCTGGCGTGGGCGTTGTACGCGAACGGACGGTACCGCGAGGCGGTGCCGTACGCCCGTGCCGCGCTCTCCCTGGGGACGAGGAACGCGCTGTTCATGTTCCACGCCGGGATGATCCAGCTCCGGCTGGGGCATCGGGATGCCGCCCGGGAGCTGCTGTCCGACGCCCTCGCCACCAACCCGCACTTCTCCATCTTGTGGGGGTCGATCGCTCGTCGGACGCTGCACGGACTGGGGACGCACTCATGAGCCGCGCCGTGCGCCGGTCGCTGTCGGTCGTGGCGATCGCCGCCGTCGTGGTGCTGTGGCCGGCGGCAGCGTCCGCGCACCCCCTGGGGAACTTCACGATCAACCTGTACAGCGGGATCCAGCTCACGCCGGGCCAGGTTCGCATCGAGTACGTCGTGGACATGGCCGAGATCCCGACGTTCCAGGAGATGGCCGACATCGACGCGAACGGCGACGGACAGGCGAGCGACGCCGAGCGGGCGGCGTGGGCCGGTCGTTCTGCACCAGGGCTGCTGGCGAACGTGTCCTTGGCCGTCGACGGGCGTCCGGTGGCGCTGGGCGTCGCCTCGAGCTCGATGCGGTTCCGCCCTGGGCAGGGTGGCCTGCCGATCCTCCGCCTGGAGGCCACGTTCGCCGGCTCGATCCAGACCGCCGGCGCCCTCACCTACCGGGACGGGAACTATCCGGGACGGATCGGTTGGCGGGAGATCACGGCCTCCGCCCACGACGGGGTGGCGCTCCCGCGGTCCTCGGTGCCGGCCGGGAGCGTGAGCGACGCGCTCCTCTCCTATCCGCAGGACCTGCTCTCCAGCCCGCTGCACGTGACGAGGGCGACGGTCGCCTACGCCCCCGGCGTGAGCGCGCCCGCAGCGCCCGCGGAGCGGGCCGCCGCGGGCGCCCGCCCCGGCGTAACCGGCGGCGCGTTCGCCGGCCTCGTGTCCCATACGGGCCTCCCGCTCGTCGCGCTCTCGATCCTCCTGGCGATGGCGTTCGGCGCACTGCACGCCCTGGGGCCTGGACACGGCAAGACGCTGATGGCGGCGTACCTGGTGGGCGCGGGCGGGCGGGCCCGGCAAGCCGCGGCCATCGGCGGGGCCGTGGCGGTCATGCACATCGCCTCGGTGCTGGCCCTGGGGCTGGTGGTCATGTCCGCGGAGCGATGGTTCCCGCCCGAGCGCGTCTATCCCTGGCTGGGGCTGGCTTCGGGCCTCGTGGCCTTGGGTCTGGGATCCGCGCTCCTTCTCACCCGGCTCGCCGCATGGACGCACGGGGCCCGCCTCGGGAACGAGCGCTTACCCGGGCACGCGCACCCTCATGGCCACGCTCACGACGGCCACGATCACGGAGACGACTCGAGCGGACCCGTGGTGTCGCGACGGGGCCTGGCCGCCCTTGCCATTGCCGGGGGCATCCTGCCGTCGCCCACCGCGTTGGTCGTCCTGCTCGCCTCGATCGCCTTCCACCGAGTCCTGTTCGGCCTGGTCCTGATCGCGGCGTTCAGCCTTGGCCTGGCCGGCGCCCTGATGGTGGTGGGGATCATCGCGATCCGGGCCAGGGAGATGGTCGCCCGGCGGATGTCCTCGCGTCTCGCGCCGCTCGTCCCGGCGCTGTCGGCGAGCGCGATCGTCGCCGTCGGGCTGTTCCTGACCCTGCGGGGGCTGGCGCAGCTGTGAGGACCTGCTCGGTCGCTAGGCCGCCCGTGGTTGTGCCAGGAACGCGTGCCAGGTGTGGCCCAGGTGCGAGGGGCTCTGGGGCGCGTCGCCGATCCGTTCCTCGGTGACGAGGATCTCGTCGTACCGGCCGGCATCGACCGTGAGCTCCAGCAACACCAGTCCGTCCTCTGGGACGAACGCGCCGTCCTCGACGCGGACGAAAGCGCCGTTGCTGCCCAGCCACAGCTGGTACACCCGGCCCTGCGACGGCATCGGCACGTCACGGCCGATGACGTACATGCGCTGAAGGCCCGGCCCCGACACCTCCACCAGCCCGGCGGCGGTCTGCCCCTGGCTCTGGAGGCTCACCGGGCTGGTGCCCGGCTGCTGGAGGGCCTCCATCGCCGCCAGCAACCGGCCCCGCTGCTGCTCCGTCCTCGAGACCCGGTCCCCGAGGGAGATCGACAGGCCGGCCAGGCCGACCAGGGCCGCGACCCCCGCCGCCACGGCCACCAGCGACGCGCGGTGGCGCCCGCGGACCGGGGTCTCGGCCACGCCCCGGCGGATCCGGGGCAGCAACAGATCGGGCGGCTGAGCCGGAGAGACGGCCAGGGCCAGGTCGCCCGCCACGGCCTGGAAGCCGGCCATCGCGTCCCGGCACTGGTGGCAGGACGGGACGTGCTCGGACAGGAGCCGGTCGGCCTCGACGGCGTCCTCGCCGGACAGGCCGAGCAGGACGTATCCCGCGAGCAGCTCCTCGATCCGGTCGTGGTCCTCGTTCATTCAGTCCTCTCGGTACAGGGCCCGGCGGAGCTTCCGCATCGCGGCCAGGGTCCTTGTCTTGACGGTCCCGACCGGGATACCGAGCTCCTGGGCGATCATGGCCTGCGTGTAGCCTCCGAAGTAGGCCAGCTCGACGACCCTTCGCTGATCGGGGGGAGCGTCCGCAGCGCCTCCCGGACCTCCTTGCGGCGGGTCGCGAGGTAGGCGTCCTCGACGACTTCCTCAGCTACATCTTCGCCGGGGCCCCTCTCCAGGTTCGAGGCTCGTTCGGCCCGTCTGCGGAGCCGTTCCTCCCGCCTGACCGTGTCCACCGCCCGGTGGTGGACGAGCGAGAGGAAGAAGCTCCGGAAGGGTCCCCGGCCCGGGTCGTAGGCCTCCGGGGCCCGCCACAGCGCCAGGAACGCGTCGTGCACGACCTCCTGGGCCAGTGAGTCCTGGCCGGTGACCCGAAGCGCCAGGCCGTAGGCGGCCGGGGCGTACCGCCGGTACAGCCCCTCGAACGCCTGGCGGTCGCCCACCGACACGCGTCGGTGGAGCTCGAGGTCGAGGCGGTCGTCCTCCTGCACGCCCCTCGTTGTATCACTCGACGCTGAGTGCCCCCGGGGCGGCTAGGATGCCCGGCCGTGCGGCGAAGCGTCCTGATGTACTCGCGGCCGGGGTGCGGCCTGTGCGACGAGGCCAGGGAGGTCATCCTGGCCGAACGGGCCACGACCGGCTTCGACTTCGAGGAGGTCGACATCTCCGGCGACGACGCCCTCGAGCTCGAGTACGGCATCCGGATCCCGGTCGTGCTCGTGGACGGGCAGGAGCGGTTCGAGGTCCGGCTGGATCCGGCCGCCTTCGCCGGCGCCGTCCGGCCCTGACCCCCGCCCAGGGCCCCGCTTGTGCCTTCGTGCACCGGTTTCACGATTGCGCTACCATCCGCCCGTGACCGAGCGCCCCATCCCGGAGGCCTCCGTCGGGCGGCTTCCCATCTACCTCCGGGCCCTCGTGGACATCGCCGAGGGTGGGGCCATCACGGTCTCCTCCGAGACCCTGGCGGAGGCGGCCGGGGTGAACTCGGCGAAGGTGCGAAAGGACCTCTCACACCTCGGCTCCTACGGCACGCGGGGGGTGGGCTACGACGTCGCCTACCTCATCCACCAGGTTCGCCGGGAGCTCGGCCTGACCCAGCACTGGCCCATCGTCATCGTGGGGGTCGGCAACCTCGGCCATGCCCTGGCCAACTACCGGGGGTTCGCCGAGCGAGGCTTTCGGATCGCCGGCCTGGTGGATGCGGACCGGGCAAAGGTGGGCGAGCAGGTGGGGAGCATCACCGTTCGTCACCTCGACGACCTGGCGAAGGTGGTGTGGGAGCAGGGCATCGCGATCGGGGTCATCTGCACCCCCGCCCCGGAGGCCCAGGGAGTGGCGGAAGCTCTGGTGGCGGCGGGGGTCCGGTCCATCCTCAACTTCGCCCCGGCCGTGCTCTCGGTTCCCGAGGGCGTGTCGGTTCGCAAGGTGGACCTGGCTATCGAGCTCCAGATCCTGGCGTTCTACGAGCAGCGCAAGGCGGCGCTTGCCGACGTGAAGCGGCGGGGTCGGGCGGTGGCGGACCTGACGAAGGTCTGAGCGCGGATCGGGCCCGCGCCCTCGGCCCAGCTACTTGGCGATCGTGATCCAGAGCACGATGAAGATCACGATCATCATCACGCCGAACAGGATGAACTGCACGACGCCCTGGTCGAGCAGCGGCCTGGCCTCCTGTGCAAGCATCGATGTCTCCTTCTAGGCGGGCCCATACCACGGCGGCGCGGTCCCGCCGGTCAGGATGTCCTTGCGCTCCCGCTCCGCCCGGTCCAGGAACGGCAGGTGGACGGCGAACCCGACGATCGAGCCGATCAGGAACATCCACGAGTAGATGGGGACGCTCCCGCTGTCGTGTCGCAGGTACACCGTGATGAGGGGCCCGCCGCTGTTGTAGAAGGCCTGCGCCGCGGCGAGCGACACGTCGCCTGCCGCGGCGAACCGAACGTTCTGCACCGTGAAGTCCGTGGTCTGGAACGCCCCCGACTCGAACTGGCCCTAGCCCGGCCCTCTGGTTGGCCTGCTGGGCCAGGTAGGACTGGATCGACCCGGTGACCGACTGCACGGAGGCGGACAGGCCCGGGGTCGGCGCCTTCCACGCGTCTCCGGTCGGGGTAGGTCTTGAACTGCGGGTAGGGAAGATCGGTCACGTTCTGGCCCGGCCGCCTCCACGACCCATCCCGGCTCGCGCCCCCGCGGCCCCAGGTCCACCGGCGTCTTCGGGCCCTGGGAGAAGAACCCGAAGGTCCACACGGCCGAGAACAGCATCATCCATCGCGAAGAACGAGACCGACGAGGACCAGGTAGCCCATCTTCCGGCCGAACACCGCGGACAGCATCAGCAGGACGCTGCCGATGAACAGGATGAAGCCCACCGCGACGCCCAGGCCGCCCTTCACCAGGTTGCCGCACTCGATGTGGAACCCGAGGCACGTCTGGGCCAGCATCATGGCGGCGCGTTGGTTGTCGGCGGCTCCCGGCGGGGGACCGAACTCCTTCACGGCGGCCTTCGTCGCGTCGGGGTTGATGCAGACGTTGTGCTTGAACGGGACCTGGGATTCGTCCTGGATCGAAACGACGTAGTTCACGATGTCGTTGATCTGCTGGTCGTCGAGGGCGCCCGCGTACCGGATGCTCCAGGACGGCATGAGGCCCCGGCCCTGCTGGATCGTGATGTAGATGTCGTTCAGGCTGTAGATGAGCACGTGGCCGGTCCAGGGTCCGCCGCAGACCGTCGTGAGGTTGGGCGTGGGGGTCGGTGTCTGGGTGGTCGTGTTCAGGATCACCGAGCCCCGGAGCTCCGGCCCGTGGCAGCGGACGCACCCGACGCCGCCCTGGTTCTCCTCGCTGAACAGCTGCACGTCGCTCCTGCCCCGGGCGATCGAGTCGGTGAGCAGCGCCTTCTCCTGGTCGAGGTTCGTGTGCGGCTCGAACAGCCAGGTGAGCGGGATCCAGATCACGAAGAACGCGACCAGCAGGACCCCCCATCCCTGGAGCTTGGTCAGGAGCGGCGTCTCCAGGTCCGGGTCGGAGGGCCCCGGCCGCATGGCGAAGGGGATCCGCGGCGGCTCCTCGGTCCTGCGGGCCCTTCCCCGGGACAGGAGCGCGCCGCCCGCCACCAGGAGGACGATCGCGCCTCCCACGGCGAGGATCAGACCCTGAGCCTTGCTGAGCGCCAGCATCACGCCCGTCCATCATCCCGGCGCGACGCAGAACGGGCCCTGCGGCGGCTCGTCGATCGTGTTCGTCCCGCGGGGCGGACCGAGGATGATCTGAGACGTGTCGACCATGACGTCGCCCGACGTGGTGACGGTCACCTTGAACCGGTCCAGTCCGCGAGGGGCCGGCCCGAGCTGATACTCGCCCACCCGGTTGTACTTCGATCCGTGGCACGGGCACTCGAACCACTGGGACTGCAGACAGAACGGCACGCGGCACCCCAGGTGCACGCAGCGCTGGTAGAGGGGCATGATGCCCTGCGCCTCGACCCCCTCGGCGGCGTAGTCGACGCTGCCGGACTTGTGGCCGCTCCAGGCCACGATGTAGAAGCGGCCGGCCCCGTAGTAGAAGGGCTGGTTGTTCGCGGAGATGAACTCCTTGATGTCGGCGAGCTTGCCGGCCGTGATCACCGAGCCGAACCCGCCCTTCAGGTTGGGCCACAGGAACGCCAAGGTCGCGCCGCCGAACTCCGCGGCGAAGACGCCGAGCGAGGAAAGGAGCGACCGGCGGAAGAACTCCCGTCGCGTCACCGGCTTCGGGGTCTTGGCCTGCGCCTCGGCTCGGGCCGCGGGCGCGCCGGGCCCCCCGACCTCAACCCGGGCGGCGCGACGGGCGCGCCGGAACGACAGCCCGAAGATGACGGCGAACAGGTCCACGGCGAGGATCACCACGAGCGCCGCGATGGTCCCGCTGGAGAGGGCCAGGGGCGTCACAGCTCGAAGAACACCCCCTGGGCCCACGGCCACACCCAGTTGTACCCGGTGCCGCGGAAGAACGAGCCGATGATCGTGAGCGTCGCGCCGAACATGAACAGCATCGTGAACATCGTGATGGCGATCTTGCGGTCACCCGGCTTCGTGCTCGGGTTGCGGTCGATGAACGGCGCGGCGGCCAGGCCGGTCAGGATGATGATGAAGGGGATGGTGACGCCCGCCACGAGCGGGTGGAAGTAGCGCAACAGCTCCTGCAGGCCCAGGAAGTACCAGGGAGCCTTCGACGGGTTCGGCGTGAGGTTCGGGTTCGCCAGCTCGCGGAGCGGCGCGTTGACGAACGTCGAGAAGACCACCAGGCCCGCCGATACGACGAGGAGCGCGATGAACTCCTCGATCAGAAGGTGCGGCCAGACATTGATGCGGTCGCCCTGCTCCCGCTCGACCCGCTGGATGCCCTCGGGGGGGACCAGCGCCAGGAGGCGGTGCTTCTCCGGCGCGCCCTTCTTGGGCTCGGGGACGTTGCCGGTGGGTAGTGGAGCTTCCCGGACGGGGGTGGGCATCGCGGCGGACGCGACCGGCGCGGCGAGTGTGGGAGCTGCTGCGGCGGCGGGCACGGGAGCTGCGGCGGCGGCGGGCAGCGGGAGCTGCGGCGGCGGCTGGCGCCGGGGCGGCTGCTGCGGTGGAGGTGGGAGCGGCAGGCGCCGGCGTTGCGCTTTCGCCGTGGGCCGCCCGGTACGCGCGGACGGCGGCCGAGCGGGCTCGGCCTTCGGCCACCCGCCGGTCGGTCCCCTTGGCCAGCTCCTCCGCCAGGACCTTCTCGTAGGTCTCCTGGTCGAGCTGTGCTTCCTCTCGTCGCGCCATGTCGTCTCCTAGAGCGGTCCGGAGATCCCGCCGTCCTTGCGGATCCTCCAGAAGTGCACGGACAGGAAGATCACCAGCACGAACGGCAACGCCAGCACGTGCAGCACGTACCACCGGAGCAGGGTCTGCGGTCCGACCACCACCCCGCCGAGCAGCACGAAGTTGGCCTGCTTGGCCACGAAGGGCGAGTAGCCGGCCAGGCTCGTGCCCACCGTGATGGCCCAGATCGCCAGCTGGTCCCACGGCAGCAGGTAGCCGGTGAATGACAGCCCGAGCGTGAGGAAGAGCAGGATCACGCCCACCACCCAGTTGAACTCACGAGGCGGCTTGTAGGCGCCGGTGTAGAACACCCGGGCCATGTGCAGGGTCACGCTGAACACCATGAGGTGGGCGCCCCACCGATGGAGGTTGCGCACCAGGTCGCCGAAGAACACGGCCGTCCGGATGCTCTGCATGTCGCCGTAGGCCGTGGCTCCGCCGATGTCGGCCATGGGACGGTAGAAGAACATCAGGAAGATGCCGGTCACGGTCAGGAGGATGAACAGGAAGAAGGACAGGCCACCCAGGCAGAACGTGTACGTCAGCTTCAGCCCGTGGCGCTTCATCTTCACGGGATGGAGGTGGTACAGGACGTTGTTCATCGTGGCCAGGGCCCGGTCCCGGGATGTGTCCTTGTAGCCCCTGCGGAAGATGGATCCGGGCCGGAACATCGACTTCCAGACCTCGGTCTCCCGGACGCGGTCGAGCACCTCCCCGGGCGACGGCGGCTTGAGCTTCACCCCGGCCTTCCCCTTCCTTCTCTGACTATCCGGCCTCCGCCTTCTGCGACATTGGGACGGATGCCATCGTGCGCCTGCCGGCCGTTTCCTCGGGCAGCCGCGCGTAGTAGAGCACGTCCGTGGGGCATCGTTCGACGCACACCGAGCAACGCGTGCAGGCGTTGTCGTCCACGACGAAGACCGCGTTGGCGATCTGGATCTCCGCCTCCACGGCTTCGAGCTCCGCGTCCTGCACGATCTCCGGCGACAGCATGAAGATGCAGTTCCAGGGGCAGACATCCTCGCACGCCCGGCACAGGATGCAGTTGTCCGGATCGAGCATGAGGTGCTTCGGGGACCTCACGCCTTGGGAGAGCCACGCCGGGTCGACGGTCTCCACGACGTAGTCCGTGTGGATGTCGACCTCGGTCTTGGTGAACGGCATCGGCCTGTCGAGTCTCCTACGTGCTCTCGGTCATCGGTAGCCGCCGGTCGGCCGCTCGGCGGTCAGGCCGCGGAGGCGCTTCCGCCAGTTCTGCATGATCACCGCTGCCACCACGATCGTCAGGAGTGGCCCGGTGCTCAGGCCCAGGGCGATGGCGTCGCGGATCTCCAGCGCCCAGCTCCCGCCCCCCGAGGGCCCGGCCCAGCCCAGCTTCTGCTCGGCGAAATACATCCAGAACGAGGGGACGACCACCGCGAAGATCAGGATGAAGAACCACAGCCCGACGCAGAACACCACCGCTTTGGTCCAGGTCCACTCGAAGGTCTTGACGGTCGGCTCGACCCGCTGCTTCAGCTCGACCAGCCTCTTCGGAACCCTCATGCGCAACCCATCCTCGCGTGCGGCCGGCTGATTATAGCCAGGGCCATTTCGCGCACCGTTCCGGCCCCGACCATCCTACCGGCCTTGTGAATCCCTTCACAAGGCCCCGGACGGCTAAGCTGCCGGGCACTCCATGGTGGCCGATCTCATGGTCGCGGATCTCGTGCAACGGGGGCTCGCATCCTGGTGGGCGCCGGCCTTGGCGTTCCTGGCCGGGATGGTGTCGTTCGCCTCCCCTTGCGTCTTCCCCTTGGTCCCGGGGTACCTGTCGTTCGTCTCCGGCGGCCAGGCCAAGGAGGAGCGTGCGGTCGTCCCCATCCTGCTGTTCATCTTGGGGTTCGCCGCGGTGTTCACGGCCCTTGGGGCCTTCGCCGGCGGCGCGGTCACGCGGTTCTTGAAGTCGGAGCTGGTCTTCCGGGTCTCCGGCGTGATCATCGTGGCGTTCGGCCTGCTCATGGTGCTCTACGCCTTGCGGATCGGATGGGCGGGCCTGTACGCGGAACGCCGGCCGCTGATGTCGAGGGTGAAGCCGGGACCCGCATGGGCCTTCCCCCTGGGGGTGGCGTTCGGCACCGGATGGACCCCGTGCATCGGCCCGGTCCTCACCGGCATCTTCCTGATCGCCGCGGCTCAAGGCGGGGCGATCCGTGGGGCGTTCCTCCTGTTCGTCTACTCCCTGGGCCTGGGGCTGCCGTTCCTCCTCCTGGGGCTGGGGATCCGCCGGCTCATGGGTGCCCTGGCGTTCGTCCGGCGCAACTACCACTGGTTCGCCGGGATCTCGGGGGTCCTCATGATCGCGATCGGGTTGCTCATCGCCACCAACCTGTGGACCCGGATCCTCGCGCCGGTCTTCGAGCTCATCGGGCGGTTCAGCCCGCCGATCTGAGCCCGTCCTTGATCCGACCCTTCCCATAGAATCGGTCCTCCGGCATGTCGTCCACCGCCACCTCCGCTCGTCGGATGACCCTCCGCCAGTCGCTCGCGCTCGTGTGGCGGACCCTGCGGTCGATGCGGACCGCGCTGGTGCTGCTCTTGCTCCTCGGGGTGGCCGCGGTGGCCGGCTCCCTCGTGCCGCAGGTGGGAACGTCCAACCCCCGGATCGTCGCCATGTTCCGGGATCACCCGCTCCGAGCCGACATCTACGACAAGCTCGGGCTGTTCGACGTGTTCGGCTCGTGGTGGTTCACGCTGATCTACACGCTGCTACTGATCTCACTGGCCGCGTGCCTGCTTCCGCGGACCCGCGCCATGGTCCGCAACATCCGGTCGCGTCCCCAGCCCTCTCGCGAGCTCGATGCGATGCGCCACTACGCCGTGCGGCCGGTGGCCGCCGAGCCGGAACGAGCGATCGCCGACGCCCGTCGCGTGCTGCGACGCCGCTTCTTCCGGGTGGCACAGTCGAACGGTGGTGGCCCGCCCGCCCTGGCCGCGGACAAGGGGCTGGCCCGGGAGGCCGGCAGTCTCCTGTTCCATTGGTCGTTCTTCCTGATCCTGGTGGGGATGGTCTGGGGCAAGGGCACCGGGTTCACCGGACAGGCGGTGATCGTCGAGGGACAGACGTGGACCGAGGCCGCCGCGAACTACGACGGACGGATCCACGAGGGCCGCTTCTTCGACGACGGCGACCACAGCGGCGTGGGCATCCACGTCGACGACTTCACCGCGACCTACCGGATCCCGTCGGGGATCCCCGAGGACTTCGTGACCCGGGCCGACCTGTACGACCCGGGCGGCGCGTACGTGAGGACGGCAGACATCCGGGTGAACCACCCGGCCGAGATCGACGGCGTGAAGTTCTACCAGTTCGGTTATGGATGGGCGCCGGTGATCGACGTTCGGCAGGACGGCGAGGGCATCGCGTCGGGCCCCGTGGTCTGCACGCAAGGCCCCCCGCCCCCGGGCGTGAGCGCGCTCCAGCTGCCGTGGAACTGCGTGGTGAAGCTCCCCACGCTGACGCCGCAGGTGGGCCTCCGCTTCGAGCTGTGGCCGGACAGCCGAGGCCTGTACGCGCTGCTCGAGACGGGCAGGGCCATGCCCATGCTCACGCAGTTCGCCCCAGTGATGACCTACACCGCCTACCGGGGCGACCTTCGTGCTGAGCTCGTGCAGAACGCCACGGTGCTCGACACCACCGGGATGCGGAGGTGGAAGCAGGGCGTGATCGGGGGGGAGAGACCAAGGATCTCGGGGACGGGCTTTCGATCTCGTTTCCCGATCTCAGGCAGTACACGGTGCTCGAGGTGAAGCGCGACCGCGGCCTGTGGATCATGTTCCTCGCCGCTCTCCTCATCTTGATAGGGTTGCTTCCGGCTCTGTACAGCTCCCGGCGGAAGGTCTGGGTGACGGCCGAGCCCGACGGGCCGGGGAGCGTGCTGAAGGTCGGGGGCTTCGCCCTCCAGCGAAGGAGTCAGTTCGAGGAGGAGTTCGCCAAGCTGGTGGACGAGCTGACGGGGACGTCCCGGGATAGAGTGGGCGCGCTGTGAGCACCGAGCAGTGGTCCCGGCTGTCCACCGACGCCTTCAACGTCGCGCTGTTCGCCTACATCGCCGGGATGATCGGCTACTTCTACTACCTGGCGTTCCGCCGGCATCTGGTGTGGCGCGCGGCCAGCCTGGCGGCATTCCTCGGCCTGGGCGGCGCACGTCGTGTCGGTCCTGGCACGGGGCGTCGCCGCCGGCCGGGTTCCCTGGGGCAACATGTACGAGTACTCGTCGCTGCTCGCGCTGCTGGTGGTGGCGGGCTACCTGTTCGTGGTGGAGGGCACCTTCAAGGTCCGAGTGCTCGGCGGGTTCGTCCTGGCCTTCTCCGTGCTCACGATGGCCATCGCCGTGATGTTCCTGTACGTGGGGCCCGGACCGCTCGTTCCGGCGTTGAACTCCTACTGGATCAAGATCCACGTGGTGGCCGCGATCACGGGCTCGTCGCTGTTCGCGCTGGGGTGCATCGTGACGATCCTGTACCTGGCCAAGGACCGCCGGGAACGAAAGTCGGCGGTGGCGCCGATCATGGGCGGCTCGGTGGACCTGGACGACGCCCCGCCGCACTTCGAGTCCGGAGCCGACGAGCCGGTAGGCGGCGCGACCCGGAGAGGCATCCTTCCTCCGGCCGCGGTGCTGGACCGGGTGGCCTACCGGACGATCGCCTTCGCCTTTCCCATCTGGACGTTCGCCGTCATCGCCGGCGCCATCTGGGCGGAGCAGGCCTGGGGCCGCTACTGGGGATGGGACCCCAAGGAGACGTGGTCGTTCATCACGTGGGTGATCTTCGCCGGCTACCTGCACGCGCGCGCGACGTCGGGGTGGCGGGGCCGGCGGGCCGCGGTGATCGCGCTCGTCGGGTTCGCCTCGCTGCTCATCACCTATTACGCGGTGAACCTGTGGATCGTCGGCCTTCACTCCTACGCCGGGGTCTGATGCCGCTGCGGAGGCTCTCCCGGACGCTCCTCGGGGCGGTGGTCCTGATCGCCCTGGTGGTCCTGGCGGCGGCCTGCGCCCCCAACGCCACCCAGGACACGCTGAAGCCGGCGGGCCCGTACGCGGAGAAGATCGACAACCTGTTCCGGCCGGTCTTCTGGATAGCCACGGCGGTGTTCGTCGTCGTCGAGGGGATGCTCCTGTACCTCGCCGTCCGGTACCGGCATCGCAAGGGGCGCCGGGAGATCCCACCGCAGATCCACGGGAACCAGCGCCTCGAGATCGCGTGGACGATCGTGCCGGCCATCCTCCTGGTCGGCGTGGCCATCCCCACGGTGTCGGGGATCTTTGCGCTGGCGGCGAAGCCCTCCGGCCGGGTGCTCGACGTGAACGTGATCGGCCACCAGTGGTGGTGGGAGTTCGACTATCCGGGCCTCGACGTGACCACGGCGAACGTGCTGCACATCCCCACGGGAGAGCCCGTGTACGTCTCGCTCTGCGCGGCGGGGCACGGCTATCACGACGTGACTGCGCCGAACGCCTGCCAGGAGGCCGGAAGCTACGGCAACGTCGGCGACGACGTGATCCACTCGTTCTGGGTGCCACGGCTGGCCGGAAAGCAGGACGTCGTCCCCGGCCGCACGAACCACCTGGTCCTGCAGGCCGACCGGCCGGGGACGTACACGGGACAGTGCGCGGAGTTCTGCGGCCTGTCGCACGCCTACATGCGTCTCGAGGTGGTGGCCCAGGCCCCGGCCGACTTCGACGCGTGGGTCCGCCAGCAGCAGGCCGACGCCGTGACGCCGCCGCAGGGATCGCTCGCCGCGACCGGCCTGAACGAGTTCCTGAACGGGGCGTGCATCGGATGCCACGCCATCCAGGGTCCAAAGGTGAACGACCAGCCGCTCACCCAGCCCGGCGGACCGAACCTGACGCACCTCATGAGCCGGGACTGCTTCGCCGGCTGCATCTTCACCATGAACCGGGACAACCTGGAGCGATGGCTGCGGGACCCCCCGGCGGTGAAGCCGGGGTCGTGGATGCCGGACTACGGGCTGAGCGATCAGCAGGTAAGAGCGCTGGTCGCCTACCTGATGACGCTGAAGTGATGGAGGACGTGCCGCGATGGCGACCGTGAGCGTTCGGGCGGAAGGGGCGAGGGGCGGGCTTCTCCGCCGACCCACCGCGACCACCGGGGTCTGGAGCTGGATCACGACCGTCGACCACAAGCGGATCGGGATCCTGTACGGCATCACCGCGTTCGCGTTCTTCCTCATCGGGGGGATCGAGGCGCTGTTCATCCGGCTCCAGCTGGCCCAGCCGAACGGGAAGATCCTGTCCGCGTCGACGTACAACGAGTTCTTCACCATGCACGGCGTCACGATGATCTTCCTGGTCGTCATGCCGCTGTCGGCCGCCTTCTTCAACTACTTCATCCCGCTCCAGATCGGGGCCCGCGACGTGGCGTTCCCCCGGCTGAACGCCTTCACGTACTGGGCCTTCCTGGCGGGGGGCCTGTTCATCTACTCCGGGTTCCTTCTGGGCGGGGCCCCGAACGGCGGATGGTTCGGTTACGCGCCGCTGTCCACCGTGGAGCCCGGCAACAACATGCTGTTCTACGCGCTCGGACTCCTCATGACCGGCATCGCGTCGACCGCCTCGGCCATGAACCTGGCCGTCACGATCATCAACATGCGGGCGCCGGGCATGACGATGTTCCGGATGCCCGTGTTCATGTGGATGGCCCTGGTCGTGCAGCTCCTGCTGGCCTTCGCCCTGCCCATCATCACCGTGGGCCTGTTCCAGATGCTGTTCGACCGCCGCTTCGGGACCCACTTCTTCGACCCGGCGGCCGGGGGAGACCCGGTGCTGTGGCAGCACATGTTCTGGCTGTTCGGCCATCCCGAGGTGTACATCCTGATCCTGCCGGCGATGGGGATCGTGTCGGAGGTGCTCCCCGTCTTCGCCCGCAAGCCGCTGTTCGGCTACCAGTTCGTCGTGTTCTCCGGGATCGCCATCGGGTTCATCGGGTTCGGCGTGTGGGCCCATCACATGTTCGCCGTCGGCCTGGGCCCCGTGGCGAACACGGCCTTCGGCATCTCCACGATGATCATCGCCGTCCCCACGGGCGTGAAGATCTTCAACTGGATGGGCACGCTGTGGAAGGGCGACATCCGATTCACCACGCCGATGCTGTTCGCCGTGGCGTTCATCGGGCAGTTCGTCGTGGGCGGCCTGTCGGGGGTCACGCACGCCGTCGTCCCGGCCGACTATCAGCAGACCGACACCTACTACATCGTGGCGCACTTCCACTACGTGCTGTTCGGCGGGGCCATCTTCGGGCTGTTCTCGGGGGTGTATTACTGGTGGCCCAAGGTCTTCGGCCGGATGCTGGACGAACGGATCGGCAAGCTCCATTTCTGGCTGATGGTGATCGGGTTCAACCTGACGTTCGGCCCGATGCACATCCTGGGGCTCCAGGGGATGCCCCGGCGGATCCAGACCTACCCCGCGACGCTCGGGCTCGGCGTCTGGAACCTGGTGGCGACCATCGGGGCGTTCATCATCGCCACGAGCGTGCTGATCTTCGTGCTGAACGCGATCGCCAGCTTCCGCCGGCCGATGGATGCTGGGGCCGACCCCTGGGATGCCCGGACCCTGGAGTGGTCGGTCTCGTCGCCGCCGCCCGTGTACAACTTCGAGGAGATCCCGGTGGTGCATTCGCTCGACGAGCTGTGGCACCGTAAGTACGCCGAGACCGAGGGCGGCGTCGTCGTCCCGGTGCCGGCGGGCGGAGCCGGGACGGAGCCCGCCCACGACTCGGGGAGCGCCGGCCCGGAAGGCCACGGGGCCGGCGGCCACGGCATCCACCTGCCGGGCCAGTCCTACTTCCCGTTCGTCGCGGCCCTGGGCCTGCCGCTGATCGGGTACGGGGTGATCTTCCACCTGTGGATGGCGGTGGCCGGGGCGGTCGTGCTGCTGGTCGGGGTGTACGGCTGGGCCATCGAGCCCGCGTCGGAGTAGGGGGAGCGGTTGGAGTCGGTCCACACGTTCGAGAGCGAGCACGAGGCCACCAGCACCGGCCTGCCCAACACGAAGCTCGCCATGTGGCTGTTCCTCGCGTCGGACTGCCTGCTGTTCGGCGCGCTGATCTCCACCTACGTGCTGTACCGGGGGGCGAGCCTCGTCGGTCCGTACCCCAGCGAGGTGTTCGACATCCCGTACACCTCGGTGAGCTCGTTCGTCCTGCTGGCCAGCTCGCTCACGATGGTCCTGGCCCTCGCGGCCATCCAGCGGGGCGAGATCGGGCAGGATGCGGGTGTGGCTGCTGGCCACGGCCCTGCTCGGCATGACCTTCGTGGGCGGCCAGGTCTACGAGTTCACGACGTTCTACCGGGAGGGCCTGACGCTGTCCACGAACCTGTTCGGTACCACGTTCTACGTCCTGACCGGGTTCCACGGCACCCACGTGGGCGTCGGCATCCTCATGCTCCTCTCGCTGGTCGCGATGTCGTTCACCGGAAGGATCACGCCGCGCGACACGATGGCCGTGGAGCTGGTCGGCCTGTACTGGCACTTCGTCGACATCGTGTGGATCGTGATCTTCACGGTCGTGTACCTGATCCCGACGGGAAAGTAGGCAGACGGGTGGAACGAGCCGACGTGCGGGAACCGGCTTCGCCGACGCCCCCCGGGCCCGCGGCCGGACCGTCCGCCACCCCAGTCCCAAGGAGTACGTCCGCATCGCCGTCGTCCTGGCCGTGGTCACGGCGATGGAGGTCGGCATCTACTACGCCAAGGTCTCCGCGGGCCCTCCTGATCCCGCTGCTGCTGATCTTCGCCGCGGTCAAGTTCGTGCTGGTCGTGCTGTGGTACATGCACCTGCGGTTCGACAGCAGGACCTACGCCCGGTTCTTCATGATCGGGTTGGCGGGAGCGGTGACGCTGTACCTCGTCGTGCTCCTCACGTTCAGGGCCTTCTCGGGGTAGCCGTGGCCCTCCCTCCCTGGCACGCGCACCCGGACGTATGGGTCCTGTTCGCCGGCATCGAAGCCGGCTACCTCGCGGTGGTCCATCGGCATCGGCGGGAACGCGGAGGGGAGGACCCGGAGTGGCGGCGGCGAGCCACCTTCTTCTCGTTCGGGGTGCTCGCGCTGTGGGTGGGCGCGGACTGGCCCATCCACGACCTGGCCGAGCGGTACCTGTACTCGATCCACATGGTGCAGCACCTGCTGTTCACCCTGGTTTCCCCGCCGCTCCTGTTGGCCGGGATGCCGCCCTGGCTCCTCCGTGGCCTGCTCCGTCCCCGGCCGGTCCATCGGGCCTTCCGGTTCTTCACCCGGCCCCTGGTCGCGCTGATCCTGTTCAACGGGGTCCTGCTGTTCACGCATTGGCCTGCGGTGGTCGACGTGTCGGTGCGGTCGGAGGGGCTCCACTTCGGGCTGCACGTGCTGCTGGTGTTCTCGGCGCTCGCCATGTGGTGGCCGGTGATGTCGCCGATGCCGGAGATGCCCCCCCTCGCCCCGCCCGGCCAGATGCTCTACCTGTTCCTCCAGTCGCTCGCCCCGACGATCCCGGCGTCGTTCCTGACGCTGGGGTCGACCCTGCTGTACCCGGTGTACGGCACCTTCCCCAGGATCTGGGGCATCTCGGCGCACACGGACCAGCTCGTCGCGGGGCTGATCATGAAGCTGGCCGGGGGAGCCATCCTGTGGGGGTTCATCACCGTCATCTTCTTCCGGTGGCACGACCGCGAGATGCAGACCGGCTGGGATCCGCTCCAGCTGCGCCAGGTGGAGCGTGAGGTGACGTCGGAGCTGTCGAAGCGATGAGGACCAGCACGCGCGACCGCCTGGTCCTGCCGATCCTGCTGCCGATCGTCATGCTGCTGGTGATCGCGGCGGTGCTGTTCGGGTTCTCCCGGATCCTGCTCTCGCTGACGAAGGACACCGCCACCGCCATCGCGCTCATCGTGGCCTTCTCCATCCTGGTCGTGGCGGCCGTGGTGGCGAGCAGGCCGGTGATCCGGGCATCCAGCCTGGCGTCGATGATCGGGGCCATCGCCGGCGTGGCCATGCTGGCGGGCGGCATCGCGCTGATCGCGGTAGGCGCCGGGGGAGAGAAGGGGGGAGGCGGCGGCCCGGCGGTGACGATCTCGCTGACGGCGAAGGGGATCGCCTTCGACAGGACCTCGCTGTCGGTCTCCGCGGGAAAGCCCTTCGCCATCGCGTTCGACAATCAGGACGCCGGGATCCAGCACGACGTCCAGATCTTCGACAACGCGGCCTTCACCGGTACCCCGCTGATGAACGGGGCGATCGTCACGGGGCCGGCCAAGGTCACCTACCAGGCTCCCGCACTCGACCCCGGGACCTACTACTTCCACTGCGTCGTGCATCCGGCGCAGATGCACGGCACGATCGAGGCCACCCCCGGCGCTCCCGGCGGCGGGGGCGCCAGGGTGACCGTGACGGCCCAGGGCCTGCAGTTCGACACCGACCGGATCACGCTCCCGGCCGGCGCGCCGTCCACGATCCATTTCGAGAACAACGACCCCGGCATCCAGCACAACATCGCGATCTTCACCGACAGCTCGCTCGGGACGAACCTGTTCCGTGGGGAGATCGTGACCGGCCCCGCCGCCGTCGACTACCGGATCCCGCCGCTCGAGCCGGGGACCTACTACTTCCACTGCGACGTGCATCCCACGATGAACGGCACGGTCGAGGTGAAGGCAAGCGGTGGTGGGCCTCCGCCTCCGACCGCGACGCCGGGCACGGGTGGCGGCGGCGGGGGTGGCACCGCGACGCCGTCGACCATCACGGCGCAGGGCCTGCAGTTCAGCACCGACCGGATCGCGCTTCCACCCGATACCCCCTCCACCATCCACTTCGAGAACAAGGACGCCGGCGTCTCGCACGACATCGCCATCTACACCGACAGCTCGCTCGGCACGAACCTGTTCCGAGGCCAGATCATCACCGGACCGGCGTCGATCGACTACTCGATCCCGCCGCTCAAGCCCGGCACGTACTACTTCCACTGCGACGTCCATCCCACGATGCACGGGTCGGTCACCGTCGGCTGAGCCGGCGGTCCGCCGACGGTCGCCGTGGCAGGATGGGACGACCATGAAGCGGCTGCTTCTCCTGGCACTCGTGCTCCTCGCCGCCTGCACCAGCGCGGCCGGCCAGGAGGCAGGAGTGCGGGAGATGTCGAAGCCGCTTCCGGCCCTTGCGGGCGAGACCCTCCAGGGTGGCTCGGTATCCCCGTCCGACTACCGGGGCAAGGTGATGGTCGTGAACTTCTGGGCCACCTGGTGCGGGCCGTGCCGGAGGGAGCAGCCCGGATTGGAGCGGGTGTGGAGGGAGCTGAAGGACCGAGGCGTGTACTTCCTCGGCGTCAACTACCGGGACGATCCGGCCGCGGCCCGGGCCTACCTGAAGCAGTTCGCCGTGACCTACCCCAGCATCCAGGACCAGGCGGGGGCGCTGGCGTTCGACTTCGCGTTCGTGGGCCTGCCCGACACCTACGTCGTCGACCGGTCGGGGCGGATCAGGTACTGGGGCTTCGGGGCCATGGACGAGGCAGAGCTCAGGTCGCTGGTGACGAAGCTGCTGTCCGAGGCCTCCTGACGGGCCCTACCGCACCGGCAGGACCGCGTCGGCCGCCACCGCCGCGAACAGCAACGCCAGGTACGCGATGGAGAACTTGAACAGGCTCACGGCCAACGCCGGAGTCCGCTCCCGCCACAGCCGGAGGGCGCGGAACACGAACAGCCCGCCGAGGACCACGGCGGTCGCCAGGTAGACCGGCCCCATGTGCCCCACCGGATACAGCACCAGCGTCGTGACGAACAGGACCAGCGAGTACAGGAGGATCTGCCGGCGCGTCTCCTCCTCTCCCCGCACCACCGGCAACATCGGGATGCCGGCCGCGGCGTAGTCGGCCGCGGTACCGCAGGGCCAGGGCCCAGAAGTGCGGAGGGGTCCACACGAACACGATGGCGAACAGGACCCACGCGGGGAGCCCCACCGAGCCCGTCACGGCGGCCCACCCCACGAGGGCGGGCACGGCGCCGGCGGCGCCGCCGATCACGATGTTCTGCGTGGTCGTTCGTTTCAGCCACAGCGTGTAGACGAAGACGTAGAACGCGATGGCCGACAGCGCGAGGGACGCCGCCAGCACGTTCACCGTGATCGACAGGAACAGGAACGACGCCGCGCCGAGGACGTAGCCGAACCGGAGCGCGCTCTCGGGCGAGACCTGATGGGCGGGCAGCGGCCGGCGGCGGGTCCGCCGCATGACCTCGTCGACGTCACGGTCCAGGTAGCAGTTGATCGCGTTGGCCGAGCCGGCGGCGATGGTCCCCCCGGCGAGCGTCGCGAGCACCAGCCACGGCGATGGCATGCCGCGTGCTGCGAGGACCATCGCCGGGACCGTGGTGACGAGCAGCAGCACGATGATCCGGGGCTTGGTCAGGCGGACGTACGTCACCATGGTCTCGCGGAGCGACCTCGGGGGGGCCAGCGTCCCCTCGCCAGCCCCCTCCCGCTCGGCCTCGGGAGCCGCCGCACCCCGGCGAGCCAGGGTGGCCAGGGCCACGAGCGTGGCCCAGATGAGCACGGACAGGGCCACGTGCAACACGACCGCCCAGGGGCGGAGCCTGGTCCACACGTTCGCCGCACCCACCATCACCTGCGCCACGAACAGCGCCAGTCCGAGGATCGAGAGCGCGGCGAGGTCGCGGTGGCGGCGGGAAAGCGTCCGAGCCCGGATGGCCAGCCACAGCACCAGCAGGAGCGACGCGGCCGCCAGCACACGGTGCAGGAACATCGCCGTCGCGGCTCCCCCGAGCGTCGGGACCAGGCGTCCGTCCATCAGCGGCCAGTCGGTGAAGACGAGCTGCGATCCCGAGGCTCGCACGTACGTCCCCACCAGGAGGAGGCAGGCGGTGAACCCCGCGGTGACGAGCGCCAGGCCGGCGAAGCGCGATCGCTCCGGCTCAGGCCGGGCCCGCGGAGCCGTGGCGAGGACCGCAAGGACCACGACGTCGGCCACCAAGGTGAGGGCCAGGGCGAAGTGGGCCGTCACCCACCCCGGGTCCAGGTCGGTCCGCACCACGATCGCGCCCACGACGGCCTGGCCCAGCACCAGCGGGACGGCGGCCAACGCGGACCACAGGATCGCGCGGTCGCCCCGGTGCCGCAGCCAGGCCATCACCGCCGTCGTGCTCGCCAGCAGGATGACGGCGAGCGCCAGGAGACGGTGCGAGAACTCGATCAACGAGTGGATGGTCCCCGAGGGAAAGAGCCGCCCGGGCTCGCAGGCCGGCCACGCGGAGCACCCGAGTCCCGATCCCGTTCCCCGGACCAGCCCGCCCACGCTGAACAGCGCGACGGTGGTGGCTGCGGTGGCGAGGGCGAGCTTCTGGAACCGAGTCATCGCGGCGAACGTCGGCCCGCGGGCCGCGGCCCCACTATAGCCCGGGGTCCCGACGTGCGCCGCCTTGCCATACTTCGGCCGATGGATCCAGAGACCCTCGTCCTTCCCCCGGCCCTCGAGCGGGTACGAGGCCGCGTCGACGAAGTCCTTGCGTCGTTCCTCCTCGAGAAGAGGGAGGAGATGGCGACGATAGCGCCCGAGGCCGCGGAGATGGTGGACGAGCTCCGGCGGCTGGTCGCGGCGGGAGGGAAGCGCATCCGGCCGGCCTTCTGCTACTGGGGACACCGGGCCGCCGGAGGAGACGACGGCGAGCCGATCTTCCGTGCCGCGGCGGCCCTCGAGCTGTTCCACACGTTCGCCCTGATCCACGACGACGTCATGGACGAGAGCGAGACCCGGCGGGGCGCGCCCTCGACGTACGCCAGGTTCGCCGGCGCCCGCGCCGGCGAACCTGGCGCCCTGCGGTACGGCCGCTCGGTCGCCGTCCTGGCCGGCGACCTCGCCTCCGTCCTGGCCGACGAGGCGCTCATCGGCTCGGGCTTCCCGCCGGAGCGGCTCCTCCCCGCGCTCCGCCGCTACGCGCGGATGCGCGAGGAGGTTGCCGCCGGCCAGTTCCTCGACGTGCAGGGCGCGGCGGCGACGGGGACGGCGTCGGCCGGTCGGGTGGCCTCGCTGAAGACGGGCGCCTACACGGTGGAGGGACCCCTGCACATCGGCGCGCTGCTCGCTGGGGGCTCGCCCGAGCTCCTTGCCGCGCTGTCCCGGTTCGCCCGACCCCTGGGGCTGGCCTTCCAGTTCCGCGACGACGTCCTCGACCACGGCGAGGGTGCCGTTCCGGGCGCCACGGCATCCGAGGTCAACCGCCTGATCGATGAGGCCCGGTCGGCGCTGGCCGATCCTGCGATCGTCGAGGAGGCGGCGGAGGCGCTCGGATCGCTGGCCGGGGCCCTGGTCCTTTCGGACGGCTGATGGAGCTCACGGCGGCGCGCAAGCTGTTCGCCCCCTTGCCGGTCGCCAGCGTGGCCACGGTGGGCCCCGACGGCGCCCCCCACGTCGTGCCGCTGTGGTTCGTGTGGCCGGAGGACGCGCTCTACGTCTCCGCCCGACGTCCCGGCCGCACATGGGCCAACGCCACGTCCGAGCCACGGGTCTCGATCGCCATCGACGTCGGGAGGAGCTGGGTGGAGGTGGCGGGCATCGTCGTGCACGGCCGGGCCGAGCCACTCGCCCCCGAGCACCCGTCGATGAGGAAGCCGATGTCCGCATGGCACGAGAAGTACCGCTCGCTCCTTGCCGGTGACGGGTTCGCCCGGTTCACCGAGGAGATCCACGAGATGGGGTTCCTCCGGGTGGTGCCCGGGCGCGTCCTGACGTGGGATCACGCCCAGGCGTGACCCTCGTTGCCCAGTCAGGCGACCGGGTCTAGGCTCTCGTGAACGTCTTCACAAGGGTGCTAGGCTTGTGAAGAATTTCACAAGCGGCCTGGGGGAAGCGGCGTGACCAGCCCGGCGGACGGCAGACGAGAGGTCGACGTGCTGGTGGTAGGCGCCGGCCCCGGAGGCTCCGCCACCGCGTACCACCTGGCCCGCCACGGCGTCGACGTCCTGCTCGCCGAGCGCTCCGCGTTCCCTCGGGAGAAGGTGTGCGGTGACGGCCTGACCCCTCGTGGCGTGAAGGCCATCGAGGGCATGGGGGTCGATCCCAACGATCCCGGCTTCGAGCGCGTGGACGGCCTACGTATCCGCTCCCGGAAGGTCACGATGGAGCTCCCCTGGCCACGCCTCTCGGCGTATCCGGACTACGGGCTGGTCCGAACCCGGCTGGACTTCGACGAGCTCCTGGCGCGCCGGGCGGAGAAGGCGGGGGCGACGTTGCTCGAGCGGACCGAAGCAGTCTCGCCCGCCTTCGACGACGGCTGGGTGGCGGGGGCCAAGGTCCGAAGCGTCGAGGACGCCCGGGCCGAGCCCGTAGAGGTCCGGGCCCGGTTCGTGGTCGCCGCCGACGGCGCCGCGTCCCGGTTCGCCGCGCAGGCCGGCGTGCGCAGGGACCCGACCCGGCCGCTCGGCATCGCCGCCCGCCGCTATTACCGCATCGACCGCCGGCCCGGGCCGTGGCTCGAGGTGTGGTTCGACCTGTGGGACGGCGAGGCACTGATGCCGGGCTACGGCTGGCTGTTCCCCCTGTCCGACGGCCGGGTGAACCTGGGGGCCGGCCTGCTGAACACCTTCCAGAACTTCCAGAACGTCTCGGCCCAGCGGGTCTTCGACTCCTTCGCCCGCATGCTCCCGGAGGAGTGGAACGTCCGCGAGGAGACAGCCGAGGGCCGGGTCCTGTCCGGTCCCATCCCCATGGGCCTGAACCGGGTCCCGCAGGCCGTGCCGGGCATGGTGGTGGTGGGCGATGCGGCCGGCGCGGTGAACCCGTTCAACGGCGAGGGCATCGCCTACGCCATCGAGTCCGGCGAGATCGCCGCCGAGCTGATCCACGATGCGCTTACCTCGAACCGTCCGGGGATCGCGCACATGTATCCCACGGTGCTGCGGGAACGGTACGGACGGTACTTCCACGTGGGACGGAGCTTCGTCCGCATGATCGGGAACCCCCGGGTGATGGGGGCGTTCACCGACTACGGCCTTCCCCGCGGGTGGCTGATGCGGTTCGCGCTGCGCTTCATGGGCAACCTCACCGACGGTCGTGACGGCGACGCCCAGGACAGGCTGATGGACGCGATGGTGCGGCTGGCGCCGGCGTCGTAGGGGGCGGAGGATGCTCTCCGAGTACCTGCCGATCGTGATCCTGGCAGCGCTCGCGGTCCTGTTCGGCGTGGCGTCGCTCGGGGTCTCGGCCCTCCTTCGGCCGCACCACCCGACGCCGGCCAAACTGGCGCCGTACGAGTGCGGGATCGAGCCGGCCCGGCTCCCAGCCGGTGAGCGGTTCCCCGTGAAGTTCTACGTCGTGGCGATGCTGTTCATCATCTTCGACATCGAGACCATCTTCCTGTTCCCGTGGGCCGTGGGCTTCCGCCAGCTCGGCCTGTTCGGTCTGGCCGAGATGGCGGCCTTCATCGCGCTCGTCTTCGTGGCCTACGTGTACGTCTGGAAGAGCGGCGGGCTGGACTGGCGGGAGCAGGCGCCGAGACGGGCCGCCGCGGCGCCGCCCGCGGCCGAGGGACGGGAAGCCCGGGAAGCTCGGGAGGTGGTCCGTGCCGGTTGAGCGGCTCGAGGGCCTCCAGACCGGCCGGGGCCAGGGGGGCGCGGAGGAACAGGAGGACGAGGTCCGTCGCGGCATCCTGTTGACCAGCATGGACAAGGCCGTGCGGTGGGCCCGCAAGCAGTCCATGTGGCCGGTGACCTTCGGCCTGGCCTGCTGCGCCATCGAGATGATGGCCGCGGGGGCCGGCGACTACGACCTCTCACGGTGGGGGATGGAGCTGTTCCGGGCGTCGCCCCAGGCAGGCCGACCTCATGATCGTGGCCGGCCGGGTCTCGCAGAAGATGGCGCCGGTGCTCCGGACGGTCTACGACCAGATGCCCGAGCCGAAGTGGGTCATCTCCATGGGCGTGTGCGCCTCCGCCGGCGGCATGTTCACCAACTACGCCGTGGTGCAGGGGGTGGACACGATCGTCCCGGTCGACATCTACGTCCCCGGACTGTCCTCCGAAGCCCGAGATGCTGATGTTCGGCATCCTCCGTCTCCACGAGAAGGTGCGGACGGAGGGGCACTTCAAGTGAGGGCCCAGTGAGGGCCGAGGAGCTCGCCGGCCGGGTGGGCGCTCGGTACCCCGATGTCGTGGTGGCCCGAGGGGAGGCCACGGCCGTGGTCGATCGCTCCGAGCTCGAGGACGCGCTCGTCTACCTCCGCGACGAGCCCGACCTGGCGCTCGACTCGCTCTCGGGCGTGACGGCGACCGACTGGCCCGGCCGGGCCCCTCGGTACTGGCTGGCCTACGACCTGTACTCGATGGCCCACAAGCACCGCCTGCGTTTGAAGGTGGGGCTCCCCGAGGACGACCCGCACGTGCCCTCGGTGGTGGCCATGTATCCCACGGCGAACTGGCACGAGCGCGAGGTCTACGACTTCTACGGGATCTTGTTCGACGGCCATCCCGACCTGCGACGGATCCTCATGCCCGACGGCTGGGAGGGCCATCCGCTTCGAAAGACCGAGGACCTCGGCGGGGTGAACACGCGGTACAAGGGAGCGTTCATCCCGCCGGTCGACCGGAGGACCACGTGAGCGCCACGGCCCCCCGCCCATCGGTCGATCCGGCGGTGCCCGCCCCTCCCGCGGGGTTCCGGGAGGAGACCATGATCGTGAACATGGGGCCCCAGCACCCCTCGACCCACGGGGTGCTCCGGCTCCTCCTGGAGCTGGACGGTGAGACCGTGGTCTCCTGCCGCCCGATCGTCGGCTACCTGCACACCGGCATCGAGAAGAACTGCGAGTACCGGACGTGGCAGCAGGGCGTGACCTTCGTGACCCGGGCCGACTACCTCTCGCCGTTCTTCAACGAGCTGGGGTACTGCCTTGCCGTCGAGCGCCTGCTCGGCATCGAGGCTCCGCCCCGGGCCCAGGTCCTGCGGGTGATGTTCTGCGAGATGAACCGGATCGCGTCGCACCTGGTGTGGCTGGCCACAGCGGGCTGGAGCTCGGCGCGGTCTCCGTGATGCTGTACGGCTTCCGCGAGCGGGAGATGCTCCTCGACATCTTCGAGATCGCCACCGGCCTGCGCATGAACCACGCGTACTTCCGGATCGGCGGCGTGCTGATGGACATCCCGGCGGAGGGCGAGCAGCGGGCCCGGGATTTCCTCGACCTGATGCCGGGCCGGATCCAGGAGTACGAGGACCTGCTGGCCTCGAACCCCATCTGGATCGAGCGGAACCGGGGCGTCGGCGTCCTCTCGGCCGCCGACGCCCTCGCCCTGGGCGTCACCGGCCCGGTGCTCCGGGCCGCCGGCGTGCCCAGGGACGTCCGCAAGGGACGAGCCCTACTCCGGCTACGAGACCTACGAGTTCGACGTCGTCACGCAGGGACGGCGCCGACTGTCTCGCCCGGTTCGAGGTCCGGATCGAGGAGATGAAGCAGTCGCTTCGGATCATCCGGCAGTGCCTCGATCGTCTGCGGGAGCCCGGCCCGGTGATGGTGGAGGACCCAAAGGTCCGGTGGCCGGCGCAGCTCGAGGTCGGTCCGGACGGCATCGGGAACTCCGAGGCGTACGTCAAGCACATCATGGAGGAGTCGATGGAGGCCCTGATCCATCACTTCAAGATGGTCACGGAGGGCGTCGCACGTCCCGCCGGGCGAGGTGCTACGTGCCGGTGGAGTCGCCCCGCGGCGAGCTGGGCTACTACATCGTCTCCGACGGCGGGCACAAGCCGTACCGCGTGCGGATCCGGGACCCTTCGTTCGTCAACCTGCAGGCCGTGCCGCTGATGGTGGAGGGCGGCCTGGTGGCCGACGTGATCGCGTCCATCGCCAGCGTGGATCCGGTCATGGGCGGGGTGGACCGCTGATGCCGGTGCTCTCGCCGGAGCTCCGGGCGGAGGCCGAGCGGATCCTGGCCAGGTACCCCGAAGGCCGCGAGCGCTCGGCCATCATGCCGCTCCTGTACCTCGTGCAGTCGGCCGAGGGCCGTGTGACCCGCGAGGGCCTGAGGGAGGTGGCCGACCTCCTCGGGGTTGAAGACCGCCGAGGTGGAGGCGGTGGCGAGCTTCTACACCATGCTCCGCCTCCGTCCGACCGGCAGGTACGTCGATCTCGGTGTGCACGAACCTGGCGTGCGCGCTCCGGGGCGCGACGGACGTGTACGCGAAGGCCCGCGACCTGCTGGGGCCCGGCTCGCGAGGACGTGACCGAGGACGGCGTGTTCACCCTCCACGAGGAGGAGTGCCTGGGGGCGTGCGACGCCGCGCCGGTCGTGCAGGTCAACTTCGCGAACTACGACCGGACGACCCCCGAGGGCATCGTCGAGCTGATCGAGGCGCTGCGCCGGGACGAGTCCGCCCGAGCCCTCGCGCGGGGCCTTCCCCGGCGAGTTCACGGCAGGCCTCGCGGATCCTGGCCGGCCTGGAGCCGGAGGGGACGCGGTGAGCGAAGGCACTCCGCATCCTCACGGCCTGGTGGGGCGAGCCGGAGACGGTCTGGATCGACCAGGTACGTCCAGACCGGCGGGTACAAGGGCCTGCGGAAGGCCCTGAAGATGACGCCGCAGGAGGTCATCGACGAGGTGAAGGCGTCCGGCCTCCGCGGCCGGGGCGGCGCGGGGTTCCCCACCGGGGTGAAGTGGTCGTTCGTGCCCCAGGACACGGGCAAGCCGACCTACCTCGTGGCCAACTTCGACGAGTCCGAGCCCGGGCACGTACAACAACCGCGAGCTGGTCGAGCGCGACCCCACCAGTTCCTGGAGGGCGTGATCATCGCGGCCTACGCCGTGCAGTGCCGCACCGCGTTCATCTACAACCGTGGCGAGTTCCTGTTCGCCGGGGCAGGTGCTGGAGCGGGCCGTCGCCGAGGCCTACGACGAGGGCTTCCTCGGCAAGAACATCCTGAAGAGCGGCTACGACCTCGACGTGGTGCTGCACCGGGGCGCCGGCGCCTACATCTGCGGCGAGGAGACGGCGCTGCTGTCCTCGCTCGAGGGCTACCGGGGCCAGCCTCGCCTGCGTCCGCCGTTCCCGGCGGTCGAGGGCCTGTACGCCAGCCCCACCGCGATCAACAACGTGGAGACGCTGTGCAACGTGCCGCACATCATGGTGAACGGCGCGAAGTGGTTCGCCGGCATCGGCACCGAGAAGTCGCCCGGGACGAAGATCTTCTCCGTCTCCGGCAAGGTGAACCGGCCGGGCAACTACGAGGCGCCCATGGGAACGCCGGCCCGCGTGGTGATCGAGGAGATGGCCGGCGGGGTCCTCGACGGCAAGCGCGCTGAAGGCGTGGACGCCGGGCGGCTCCTCGACGCCGTTCCTCACCGCCGATCACCTCGACGTGGGCCTGGACTTCGAGTCGATCGCCGAGGCCGGGTCGCTGCTCGGGACCGGCGCGCTGATGGTGACCGACGAGCGAGACTGCATGGTCGGCGCGTGCCAGCGGCTGCTCGCAGTTCTACGCTCACGAGTCCTGCGGCAAGTGCACGCCCTGCCGGGAGGGCACGTGGTGGGTGACCCGCGATGCTGGCCCGGCATCGAGGACGGGTCCGGGCGGCCGGAGGACCTTCCGCTCCTCTCGGAGATCGGCGACAACATCCTGTTCAAGGCGTTCTGCGCCCTCGCCGACGGCGCCGTCTCGCCGATCAGCTCGACCCTGAAGCACTTCCGCGACGAGTACGAGGAGCACGTCCGGCGGGCAGGTGCCCGTTCGCCGAACCCCGCGCCCGGCGGCTCCGCCCGGTCAGCGGAAGTGCCGATCGAGCCATCCGCCAGAGAACCCGTCCCACTCTCGGAGATCCTGCGTGAGCCCACCGAATCAGGCCGAGGACGTCACTCTGACGATCGACGGCAAGGAGGTGACCGTCCCCCAGGGCACGCTCATCATCCGGGCCGCGGAGCAGCTCGGGATCGAGATCCCGCGGTTCTGCGACCACCCGCTGCTCGAGCCGATCGGGGCGTGCCGGCAGTGCTACGTCGAGGTCGAGGGTCAGCGCAAGCTGTTCACGTCCTGCACCACGACGGTCGCCGCCGGCATGGCCGTGCACACCCAGAACAGCTCGGAGGAGGCGCAGCCGGGCCCAGGTGGCGAACCTCGAGTTCCTGCTGCTCAACCACCCGCTCGACTGCCCGATCTGCGACCGGGGCGGGGAGTGCCCGCTCCAGGACCAGGCGCTGGAGTTCGGTCCGGGGGAGAGCCGGTACCTCGAGCCCAAGCGGGTGTTCGCAAAGCCCATCCCGCTGTCGCCGCTGGTCGCCCTGGACCGCGAGCGATGCGTGCTCTGCGCGCGGTGCACCCGGTTCTGCGACCAGATCTCCGGCGACCGGTTCATCGAGCTCTTCGCCCGGGGCGCCGGCGAGCAGGTGGCGATCGCCGCGGGCGAGGACTTCCGCTCGCCCTTCTCGGGAACACGATCCAGATCTGCCCGGTCGGCGCGCTCACCGCGACGCCGTATCGCTTCGTGGCCCGCCCCTTCGACCTGTCGAGCGTCGACACGGTGTGCTCGCACTGTGCGGCCGGCTGCAACGTCCGGCTCGACATGCGGCGCGGCGAGGTCGTGCGGGTGCTGGCCCGGGACAACCTCGAGGTGAACGACGCCTGGACCTGCGACAAGGGCCGGTTCGCCTTCCGGTTCGCCGACGGCGACGACCGCCTGACCACGACGCCGCTGATCCGCGAGCGGGGGCTGGAGCCCGCGTCGTTCGCCGAGGTGCTCGCGAGGATCGCGGAGTGGTCGGGGGACGGCGCGTCGCGTTCCTCACCGGTGGGCGGCTGCATGGACGAGGACTACTACGCGCTCTCGAAGCTCGCCCGCACCGCATTCGGCACGAACGACCTCGATCACCGGCGGCACTTCCACGGCGGCCTGGCCGAGGAAGCCGAGGCGGCCGGCGCGATGCGCGTCACGTACCGCGACATCGAGCGGGCCCGGGCCATCGTGCTGGTGGATCTGGACGCCGAGCAGGAGGTCCCCATCCTGCACCTTCGGATCCGCAAGGCCACCGCTCGGGGAGCCAAGGTGTTCGTCGTCCACCCCCGGCGGACGCGCCTGTGGGACGTGGCCGAGCACGTGCTTGCCGTCCGGGCCAGGAGGCCTCGGTCCTGGAGGATCCTGCGAGGGAAGCGACAGGGGCTCGCCCCTCGCGCGGATGCGGCGGCCGCGCTTCGCGAGCGCGGGGAAGTCGGCCGTGGTGCTGGCCGGGGCCGGCCTGGCCGAGCATCCTCTGGGGCCCGACGTGGCGCTTCGGCTGGCCGGCAAGTTCGGGGCGCGCTTCGCCATGGTCCCCCGGCGGGCGGGCGACCGTGGCGCACTCCGGGCCGGCGTGCACCCCGCGCTGCTGCCCGGAGGCCGGCGGGTCGCCGTGGCCGCCGAGCGGGCGGAGGTCGAGGCGGTGTGGGGCGCGCTCCCGAACGTCGAGCGCCGGACGGAACGCCCGCGAGATCCTGAGGCCTGCGCGGGCCGCGCAGATGGACGTGCTGTACATGGTGGGGGTCGATCCCCTGCGGGACTTCCCCGATGCCAAGCTGGCGCGGCGAGCGCTCGACAACGTGCCGTACAAGGTCGGTGCAGGCGCTCGAGCTCGGGACCCTGGAGCCGTTCGCCGACGCCTTGCTCCCGGCCGCCGCCTCTATGGAGAAGGACGGCCACCTCACCGACTGGGAGGGGCGGGCCCAGCGGATCCGCCCCGTCCGGCCGCCGCCGGCCTTTCCCGGCCAGACTGGGAGATCTTCGCCACGCTGGCGCTGGCCATGGGGCGGTGACCTCGGCTTCGAGACGCTCGACGGGCTCCGCGAGGAGATGGCCGGGCTCCTCGGCCCCGCGGGAGCCCGCGGAGCGATCGACGGCCTGGGTCGGAGACGGACCGGCCGCAGTGGCTCGACGACCTGACGCTGTTCACCTACCCGCTCCTGGTGGACGAGGGACGTCTGTCCGAGCGGGCCACCGAGCTCAAGGCCGCGCTGGAGGAGGAACCGTTCCTCGAGGTCCATCCGGACGACGCCGCCAAACGCAGGGTCGTCGACGGGGGCTCGCCCGCGTCCGGACGGACGCGGGCGAGGCCGTCCTGCCGGTACGGGTCACCGAGCACGTCGCGCAGGGCGCCGTCTTCGTCCCGTTCAACCAGGCCGGCCTGGCCGCGAACACGCTTCTCTCGGGGCGGTTCACCGCCGCGCGCCACGGTGCAGCCCGCCGACCCGAGGCGCGGTCGGAGGCCTGAGATGGACTGGCTGGACTGGCTGCTGCTGGTGGCCCGGGTGGTCGTGGTGTTCTTCGCGGTGCTCATCACCGTGATGCTCCTGATCTGGATGGAGCGGAAGGTCGCCGCCGACATGCAGACCCGCATGGGACCCATGCGGGCCGGGCCCCATGGCGTGCTGATCACGCTGGCCGACGGGATCAAGCTGTTCTTCAAGGAGGGGATCACGCCGACCCTCGCCGACCGGCCGGTGTACCTCCTGGCTCCGGTCCTCGCGATGATCCCGGCGTTCCTGGCCTTCGCCGTGATCCCGTTCGGGACCGGCGTCGAGCTGTTCGGCCGCCACGTCCCGTTCCAGATCGCCGACCTGAACGTGGGGATCCTGTGGGTCCTGGCCATGGGCTCGTTGATGGTCTACGGGATCGTCCTGGCCGGTTGGTCGAGCGGCTCGAACTACCCGCTGCTCGGCGCGATCCGGTCGACGGCCCAGATGATCTCCTCGAGGTCGGCATGGGCCTGGCCCTGGTCGCGGTCCTGATGTACTCGGGGTCGCTGCAGATGTCCCACATCGTGGCCAGCCAGGACCGCGTGTGGAACGCGATCCCCCAGTTCCCCGCGTTCGCCATCTACCTGATCGCCGGCCTGGCCGAGACCAACCGCCCGCCCTTCGACCTGCCGGAGGCGGAGACCGAGCTCGTGGCCGGGTACTTCACCGAGTACTCGGGGATCAAGTTCGCCATGTTCTACCTGGGCGAGTACGTGAACATGGTGGTGGTCTCCTCGATCGCGGTGACGTTGTTCCTGGGAGGGTGGCGGGGGCCGCACCCTACCTTCCTCGCGTGGCTGTGGCCGCTCCTGTGGTTCCTCGCCAAGGTCGTCGCGGTGGTCTACGCCTACATCTGGATCCGGCTGACCCTGCCCCGGATCCGGTACGACCGGCTGATGAGCTTCGGCTGGAAGTTCCTGATCCCCATCGGACTGCTGTGGGTCCTGGCCACCGGGGCGGTGGTGGTCCTGCCCGACGTGTACGGCAGGGGCGCGCTGCTGACCGGGGCCCTGATCGTGGTGGGGGCATCCTCGTCGCGTCGCTCCTGTGGCCGCTCTTCGCCCCGGCGCGCCGGGCGGCGGAGGAGACGCGGCCGTGAGCGAGGGGACCAAGGCCGTGAACGAGAAAGCCGCGAGCGAGGAGGAGGAGCGTCGCCGGCCGATGACCTTGGGGGCTGCGGTGGGCGCCATCTCCAAGGGTTTGGCGACGGTGTTCCGGCAGATCTTCCGGCCCGACGTGACCGAGGAGTACCCGCGGCACATCGACCCCCCTCCGCCGCGTTCGCACATCGGCCGCCACCGGTTGAACCGGCACCAGAACGGCCTGGAGAAGTGCATCGGGTGCGAGCTGTGCGCCTACGCGTGCCCGGCCGACGCCATCTGGGTGGAGGGCGCCGACAACGACCCGGCGCATCCCGTGTCACCCGGGGAGCGGTACGCGAAGGACTACCAGATCAACTACCTGCGCTGCATCATGTGCGGCCTGTGCGTGGAGGCATGTCCCACCCGAGCCCTCACCCTCACGAGCTACTACGAGCTGTCGTTCGACTCGCGCGAGGAAGCCATCTGGACCAAGGAGCAGCTCCTGCAGCCGCCGCCGCCGCTCGGCTCCGATCCCGTCGACCGCGAGGGGCTGTAGATGACCGCCGACCAGATCGTGTTCTGGGTGTTCGCCCCGATCTCGGTGGGATCCGCCGTCGCGATGCTGTTCCAGCGGAACGCGATCCACGCGGCGCTGTTCCTGATCGTGAACTTCTTCACGCTGGCCGTCTTCTACCTGGTCCTCGGCGCGCCGTTCCTGTTCGCCGTCCAGATCATCGTGTACGCCGGCGCCATCATGGTCCTGTTCCTGTTCGTGATCATGCTGCTCGGCGTGGATCGCGAGGAGAGCCTGGTCGAGCGGCTGCGGGGGCAGCGGCCCCTGGCGATCGTCCTCGGCCTGGGCCTGGCCGCCGAGATCTTCGTGGCGGCTCGAGCCAGCCTGGGGCTGGCCCGCGGCCCGGCGAACTTCGATCGAACGGTGAACGTGGGCGGGAACGCCCAGGCCCTGTCGCACGTGCTGTTCCGCGACTACTTCCTGCCGTTCGAGGTGACCTCGATCCTGCTGATCGTGGCGGCCATCGCGGCCATGGTGCTGGCGCAGCGGGAGCGGACGGCCTGCCGAGCCGGAGCCGGGAGGTCGAGGCGGCGTGAAGACGCCGATCTCCTACTTCGTGGTGCTGTCGTCGATCCTGTTCGCCATCGGCACGGTCGGCGTCCTGGTCCGCAAGAACGCCCTGGTGATCTTCATGTCGGTCGAGCTCCAGCTGAACGCGGTGAACCTCGCCCTGGTGGCGTTCTCCCGGCTGCACGGCAACCTGAACGGCCAGGTCCTGGCGTTCTTCTCCATGGTCGTCGCCGCGGCGGAGGTCGTGGTGGGCCTGGCCATCATCGTGAACGTGTACCGGCGGATGCACACGGCGAACGTCGACGACGCCAGCCTGCTGAGGTGGTGATGCCGTGCTGAGGTCCGTGTGGCTGGTGCCGGCCCTGCCGCTCGCCGGCGCGGCCATCAACCTGTTCGCCGGGAGGCGGCTGGGGCGGTGGGCCGGCGGTCCTGGCGTCGGCGCTGATGGTGGTGGCGTTCGCCCTGGCCCTCGGCGTGCTGGCCGACCTGGTGAAGCTGCCCGGCGACGAGCGCCTGGTCGTCCGGCACCTGTGGGACTGGATCTCGGTGGGGAGCTTCCGGGTGGCGGCCGACCTGCGGGTGGACCCCTTGTCGGTGACCATGATGCTCGTCGTCACCGGGGTCGGCGCGGTCATCCACGTGTACTCGATCGGCTACATGCACGGGGACCCTCGATACGGCCGGTTCTTCTCCTACATGAACCTGTTCTGCTTCTTCATGCTCACGCTGGTCCTGGCGCAGAACTTCCTGTTCCTGTACCTGGGGTGGGAGGGCGTGGGCCTGTGCTCCTACCTGCTGATCGGGTTCTGGTTCGACCGTCCGCGGGCCGCGAGCGCGGCGAAGAAGGCCTTCGTGGTCACGCGGATCGGCGACACGTTCATGCTGATCGGGATCGTCCTGGTCTTCCTCCGCCTGGGATCGCTGGACTTCTCGAGCAGTGCTGTCGGCCCGTCGTTCGAGCTCGGCGCAGCCCGCGGGACGTGCTTCACCGTGATCGCGCTCCTGCTGTTCGCCGGGGCGGTGGGGAAGTCGGGGCAGATCCCGCTGCACACGTGGCTCCCCGACGCGATGGAGGGCCCGACGCCCGTGTCCGCGCTGATCCACGCGGCGACGATGGTCACGGCCGGCGTCTACCTGGTGGCGCGGACGCACGTGCTCTTCGAGATCTCCGGCGTCGCGCTCACCGTCGTCCTGGTGATCGGCCTGGTGACCGCGGTCTACGCCGCGACGTGCGCCCTGGGGCAGGACGACCTCAAGCGGGTGCTCGCGTACTCCACGATCAGCCAGCTCGGCTACATGTTCTTCGCGCTGGGGCTGAAGGCCTACGCGGCGGCCCTCTTCCTGCTGGTAGCGCACGCGTTCTACAAGGCGCTGATGTTCCTGTCGGCGGGGTCGGTGATGCACGGCCTGGGCGGCGAGGTCGACCTGAGGAAGATGGGGGGGCTTCGCAGGGCCATGCCGTTCACGGCGGCCATGTTCGGCGTCGGGGCCCTGGCCATCGCGGGCGTGCCGCCGCTGTCGGGGTACTTCGCCAAGGACCAGATCCTGGAGGTCGCGAACCAGTCCGGCTACGCCGTCGCGTGGCTGGTGGCGCTGGCCGGCGCGTTCCTGTCGGCCCTGTACATCTCCCGCCTGATGTTCCTGGCGTTCTTCGGCCGGGACCGGACGGAGCGCCGGGCCCACGAGTCACCGCCGGTCATGACCATCCCCCTGGCCCTGCTGGCGGTGGGGGCGGCCTTCGGCGGCATCCTGGGGCTCTCGGCCACCACCGGCCGGCTGCACACCTTCCTGGCCCCGGCCCTCGGCGAGGTCGTCGAAGGCACGGGAGGCCTCCCCACCGTCGTGCTGTCGGCCATCTCGGTCCTGGCGGCTCTGGCGGGCATCGCGGTCGGCTGGCTGGTGTACGGCTCTGGAAGGGTCGACTGGGTGGCGCTCCGCGTTCGGTTCGCCGGCGTCCAGCGGTTCCTGGCTCAGGGGTGGTACGTCGACGACGTCTACTCGGCCGTCCTGGTCGCCCCGGGGAAGGCCGGGGCCGAGTTCCTCGCTTCCGTCGTGGACCGGCGCGTCATCGACGGCGCCGTGAACGGGGTCGGACAGCTGTTCCAGTGGGCGGCGTCTCGGGGCCGACGGCTCCAGACCGGCCTGGTTCGCAACTACGGGTTGGCGTTCCTGGTCGGAGTGGTCCTGATCTTCGTCTACGTGGGGGTCCGGCTGTCATGAGCTGGCTCACCGTCACGACGTTCCTCCCGCTCGCCGGGGCGGCGGCGCTCCTCGCCTGGCCGAAGGCGAGCGACCGCGATGCGCGACTGGCGGCCCTCGGCGTCTCCATCGTTACCTTCGTGGCCTCGCTCGTCGTGTTGGGACGGTTCGACGGCTCCCGCGCCGGGTTCCAGATGGTGGAGCAGGCCACGTGGGTTCGCTCCCCGCACATCCAGTACATCCTCGGGGTGGACGGGATCAGCCTGTTCCTGGTCCTGCTCACGACCTTCCTGGTGCCGGTGGCCATCGTGGCGTCGTGGACGGTGGACCGGCGGGTCCGGCTGTACCTGGCCACCATGCTCGTCCTGGAGACCGGGATGATCGGCACGTTCCTGGCCCTGGACCTCCTGCTCTTCTTCCTGTTCTTCGAGGCCATCCTGTTTCCCATGTACCTGATCATCGGTGCGTGGGGCGGCGAGCGCCGCGTGTACGCCGCGGTGAAGTTCTTCCTGTACACGATGTTCGGCTCGGCCTTCCTGCTCGTCGCCATCCTGTTCCTGTACGCGAAGTCGGGGTCGCTCCCCGGCGGGCCCACGTTCGACGTGCGCGAGCTGATCGGGCTGGGGATCACCGGAGCGGCGGCCCGCTGGCTGTTCCTGGGGTTCTTCGTGGCGTTCGCCGTCAAGGTGCCGCTGTTCCCGCTGCACACGTGGCTGCCCGACGCCCACACCGAGGCCCCGACGGCGGGCTCGGTCATCCTGGCGGCGATCCTGCTGAAGGTGGGGGCCTACGGCCTCATCCGGTTCAACCTGTCGCTGTTCCCGGAGGCCTCCCGGTCGCTGGCCGGCGCCATCTCGGTCCTCGCGCTGATCGGCATCGTGTACGGCGCCATCGTGGCCATGATGCAGACCGACGTGAAGCGCCTGGTGGCGTACTCGTCCGTGTCCCACCTCGGGTTCGTGGTCCTGGGGACGTTCGCCTTCACGCTCCAGGCCATGACGGGCGGGGTGCTCCAGATGGTGAACCACGGGCTGTCCACGGGTGCGCTGTTCCTGCTGGTCGGCATGGTCTACGAGCGAACCCACACCCGGAACCTCTCGGAGATGGGCGGTCTGGCCGCGGGGATGCCGTGGCTGATGGGCGCGTTCCTGTTCGTCTCGCTGTCGTCCCTCGGCCTGCCCGGGTTGAACAACTTCGTCGGCGAGTTCCTGGTGATCCTGGGCACCTTCGCCCGCAACCGCGCGTTCGGGGCCATCGCCGCGGTCGGCGTGGTGCTGGCCGCGATCTACCTGCTGTGGGCGTACCAGCGCATGGCCCACGGCCCGGTGCCGGCGAAGCACGCGAACCACCCCGACCTGTCGGCTCGCGAGTACGCGCTCCTCGCGCCGGTGCTGGCGCTGATCCTGGTGATCGGGATCTACCCGAAGCCGCTGCTCGACCGGATCGAGCCCACCAGCACCCGCATCGTGAAGGCCGTGGACACGGGCCACCCGATCGATGCCGCGAGGGCGCTCGCGACCCTCGCCGCGGCGGCGGAGGGGCCGTGACGCTCGCCCAGTTCCTGGCCCATCCGCCCCTTCAGCTCGGGCCGATCGGGCCCGAGCTCGTGCTGGCGGGCGCAGCCATCGTCGTGCTCCTCGGCGCGGCCTTCAACCCCCGGATCGAGCACTCGACGCTGCTGCTGGTCTCCCTCCTCGGGGTGGCGGGCGCCGCGGTCGTGTCGATCGGCCTGTGGGATTGGAGCGGCGACCTCACGGTCCTGGGTGGCATGGTCGCGACGGATCGGTTCGCCGTGGTGGCCCGGCTCTTCCTCCTCGGCATCGCCGCCCTCGGCCTGGTGTACGGGTACCACTACTTCCGACGCTCGGGAGAGGCCCGCGCAGAGTTCTACCCGCTCGTCCTGTTCGCGACATCGGGGATGACGCTCATCGCGGCGGCCGCCGACCTGATCCTGGTGTTCCTGGCCCTGGAGATCCTGTCGCTCTCGCTGTACGTGCTGACCGGCATCTCCCGCCGGCTGTCGTCGGTCGAGGGCTCGATGAAGTACTTCCTGCTCGGCGCGTTCTCCTCGGCCTTCTTCCTGTACGGGGTGGCCATGGCCTACGGCGCCACCGGATCCACCCGACTGTCCGCCATCGCCCACGCCCTCGCGGGGCAGACCGGGAGCCTGGGGCTGGCGCTTGCGGCCGTGGCGTTCCTCGGGATCGGGTTCGGGTTCAAGGTCGCCGCCGTCCCGTTCCACATGTGGACGCCGGACGTCTATCAGGGTGCGCCGACCCCCGTCACCGCCTTCATGGCCGCCGGCACGAAGGTGGCGGCGTTCGCCGCGCTGATCCGCGTCCTGGAGACGTCGTTCCAGCCGCTCACGTTGGACTGGACACCCCTCATATGGACGATCGCCGCGGTGACCGTCGTGGCCGGCAGCCTGATCGCCATCGCCCAGACCGACATCAAGCGGATGCTCGCGTACTCGAGCATCGCCCACGCCGGGTTCGTCCTGATCGCGCTCACGGCGGCGGGCCAGGACGGCATCTCCGCGGCGCTGTTCTACCTGCTGGCGTACGCGCTGATGGTCCTGGGGGCGTTCGGCGTCGTGATGCTCGTGTCGGCGAGGGGTGAGGGGCGGACCTCGCTCGCCTCCTACGCGGGCCTGTACCGGCGGAGCCGGCTGCTGGCCGGCCTGCTCACGCTGTTCCTGCTGTCACTGGCCGGTATCCCGCCCACGGCGGGGTTCATCGCCAAGGTGAACGTCTTCCGGGTGGCGGTCGCCGCCGGCCACTGGCCCCTGGTCCTGATCGGGGTCCTGGCGAGCGTGGTGGCGGCCTTCTTCTACATCCGGGTCATGGTGCTGATGTACATGCAGGAGCCGCAGGACGACGCCGAGCCCGACCGCTCGACCTGGCCCCGGGTGGCGGTCGCCGTGCCGGCGGTCCTCACGCTGCTGTTCGGCGTGTTCCCCGGCATCGTGCTCGGCCTGTTGGACAAGGCGGCGATCCTTCGATGGTGACGGCGTCTGCGTTTCGGATAGGGTCGGCCTCATGAGCAGGCAGCTCGTCCCGGGGCTCGAGGCGCCGGATGCGGAGCTCGAGAGGGACGTCCGGGGCCGTCTGGACGAGGTGGAGGCCGCCCTGGAGAAGGCGGTGCGGGCGGACTCGGACCTGCTGGCCGAGACGTCCTCGTACCTGCTCGCCGCGGGAGGCAAGCGATTCCGGCCCATGCTGGTGCTGCTCTCCGGGTACTTCGGTGATCCGGCCGACCCGCGCCTGATCCCCGGCTCGGTCGCCATCGAGCTCGTGCACCTGGCCACGCTGTACCACGACGACGTGATCGACGAGGCCGACGCCCGGCGAGGGATCCCCTCGGTGAACGCTCGGTGGGACAACACCGTGGCCATCCTGACCGGCGACTACCTGTTCGCCCGGGCCTCCGAGATCTCGACCGAGCTCGGCACCGACGTCTGCGCCCTGCTCGCCCGGACCATCGCCACGCTCTGCGACGGCCAGATCCGGGAGGTGGAGGCCGCCGGGAGGCTGGAGCAGACCAAGGCGGCCTACCTGGAGATCATCCGGCGAAAGACCGGTGCGTTGATCGCCACTTCCTGCCGGCTGGGCGGGGTCCTGTCCGACGCCTCCTCCGAGCACGTCGACGTCCTGGAGGAGTTCGGAGAGGCCCTGGGGATGGCCTTTCAGCTCTCCGACGACATCATGGACGTGAGCGCCTCGGAGCAGGAGCTCGGCAAGGAGCCGGGAGTGGACATGAAGGAGGGCGTCTACACCTTCCCGGTCCTGCAGGCCCTGTCGGAGGGGGAGCATGGCGGGGAGCTCGCCGACATCCTTCGCCAGGGGCCGCCCGAGGGCGAGCGGCTGGAGCGGGCCCTTCGGATCGTTCGTTCGCCGGAAAGCCTGGAGCCGGCCCGGGCGGCGGTGGCGGCGGAGGTGGACCGGGCCCGCCAGCTGGGGCTCCGGCTTCCCGACGGGCCGGCCCGCGCGGCCCTCATCGCGCTGGCCGAGTTCCTGGCCGCCCGGTGCGGAGCCCGGCAAACGCCATGAGGGCCTTGTTAGAATCGCGCCGCTTGAGAAAGCGTTCACAAGCGTGGGGACCTACTACCAATCCTACGGGGTCGTCCTCGCCGTCCTGATCGCGGGCGCCGGCCTGGTCGCGGTGGCGTTCGGACTGGCGCGAGCCGTGGCCCCCCATCGCCCTCTCCCGGCCAAGCTCACCACCTACGAGTGCGGGATCGACCCCGTCGGCGAGGGATGGTCGCAGAGCCAGGTCCGCTACTACATCTACGGGTTCCTGTTCGTCATCTTCGACGTGGAGAGCGTGTTCCTGTTCCCGTGGGCCAGGGTGTTCGTGGGCCTCGGGTACCAGGCCGTCGTGGAGATGGCCATCTTCATCGGCATCCTCGCCGCCGGCCTCCTCTATGCGTGGCGCAAGGGGGTGCTGAAGTGGGCCTGATCGAGAAGACCCCCCTCCCCGACCTCCAGCCCGTGAAGTTCATCCTGAACTGGGGGCGGCGGTACTCGCTGTGGGTCATGAACTTCGGCCTGGCCTGCTGCGCCATCGAGTTCATCGCGGCGTCGACCTCCAAGCACGACTTCATCCGGTTCGGGGTGATCCCGTTCGCCCACGGGCCCCGGCAGGCCGACCTGCTGGTCGTGGCGGGGACCCTGACCGACAAGATGGCTCCCGCGCTCAAGCGCGTGTACGACCAGATGCCCGAGCCGAAGTACGTGATCTCGTTCGGCTCCTGCTCCAACTGCGGCGGTCCGTACTGGGACTCCTACTCGGTGACCAAGGGCGTGGACCAGATCGTCCCGGTCGACGTGTACGTCCCGGGCTGCCCGCCGCGGCCCGAGGCCCTGCTGCACGGGATCATCAGGCTCCAGGAGAAGATCGCCAACGAGGACATCAAGGAGAAGTGGAGTGGCAACCTCACGGCGCCCGCTGCCACCTCCTGAGGTCGAGTCGCGGCTGCGGGCGCAGTTCGGGGACGACATCCTGGCCTTCGAGGACCAGCGCGGGCACTCCGTGATCACGATCGCGCCCGAACGGTATCGGGAGATCGTGCGGTTCCTGCGCGACGAGCCCGACTTCGCCTGCGACTTCTGCGACTTCACCTCCGCGGTCGACTTCGGAGACCAGGGCCTCCAGGTACTGACGCACCTGCACTCCACGATCCACCACCATGACGTGAGGATGAAGGTGCAGCTCCCGAAGGAGAGCCCGGCGTGCCCGAGCATCTCGGACCTGTTCCCCGCGGCGAACTGGCACGAGCGGGAGACCATGGAGATGTTCGGCATCGACTTCGAGGGCCACCCCCAGCCGGTGAAGCTCCTGCTCCCCGAGCCCTTCGAGGGCCACCCACTCCGCAAGGACTTCCCCCTCATGTCCAGGGAGGCGAAGCCCTGGCCGGGAGCCGTCGAGGGCGAGGAGGAGGAAGAGGAGGAGTGATCGGCCAGTCCGGCGTCAGCATCTTCAACGAGTGGTTCTCCAACTACTGGCTCGTGCTGGTGGTGAAGGCCGGCGTCGTCCTGGGCTTCTTCCTGGTCGCCCCGCATGGTCGTGGGATACGCCGAGCACAAGGTGCTGGCCCACATGCAGAGCCGGCTGGGACCGATGTATCCCGGCGTGTTCCACGGGTGGGCCCAGCTGGTGGCCGACGGGGTGAAGTTCATCCAGAAGGAGGACGTGATCCCCCGGGCCGCCGACCCGTGGGTGTTCTCGCTCGCGCCCGCCGTGGCCCTCATCCCTTACATCGTCGTGTTCGTGGTCATCCCGTTCTCGCCGCAGATCTTCGCGCTGAACCTCGACGTGGGGATCTTCTTCGTGCTGGCCATGTCCTCGGTCAACGTGATCGGCGTGCTGATGGCCGGATGGTCCTCGGCCAACAAGTTCTCCCTGATCGGCGCGCTCCGGGCGGCCGCCCAGCTCATCTCGTACGAGCTGCCCCTGGTCCTGGCGGCCGCGTCGGTCGTCATGCAGGCCGGCACGCTGTCGCTCATCGGGATCACGGAGGCCCAGGCCCGGTACTGGTTCGTCCTGACCCAGCCGGTGGGCTTCGCCATCTTCGTCGTGGCCTCCCTGGCCGAGCTGACGCGGCCGCCGTTCGACATGCCGGTCGCCGACTCGGAGATCATCTTCGGCGCCTACACCGAGTACACGGGCCTGAAGTTCGCCTTCTTCCTGCTGGCCGAGTACGGCGGGATCGTGGCGCTGTCGGCCGTCGCGTCGGTGCTGTACCTCGGGGGGTACCGGGCGCTTCCCGGCCTTGGGTTCATCCCCGAGCCGCTGTGGATGGCGGCGAAGATCGGTGCGCTATCGTTCTTCGTGATCTGGCTGCGGGCGACCTACCCGCGGCTGCGGGAGGACCAGCTCCAGCAGTTCTCGTGGCTCGCGCTGATCCCGCTCGCGCTGGTGCAGATCATCGTGGTCGGCCTGGTCAAGGTCGCGGTGAGCTAGGCGGAAGGAGCGGTCGTGGCCATCGAGGAGAAGGACGTTCGGCGGCGCAAGGCCTCCGGCCTTGCCGTCGGGCAGGGTCTGATCAAGGGCCTCGGCGTGACCCTGAAGCACCTCCTCCGGCCGGCGGTGACCCAGCAGTACCCCGAGGTGAAGCCGGACCTGCCGCCCCGCACCCGGGGCGTCATCGCGCTGAAGGAAGCCAACTGCACGGTCTGCTGGAAGTGCTCGCGCGAGTGCCCCGACTGGTGCATCTACATCGAGGCGCACAAGGAGACCCACGACCCCGCGAGTGGGGGGCGGGCCCGGCCGGTCAAGGTGCTGGACCGGTTCGCCATCGACTACGCGCTGTGCATGTACTGCGGGATCTGCGTGGAGGTATGCCCCTTCGACGCCCTGTTCTGGAGCCCCGAGTTCGAGTACACGACGTTCGACATCGTCGAGCTCACCCACGAGAAGGAGAAGCTCGAGGAGTGGACCTACACGGTCCCTCCGCCGCCCCCTCTCGAGGACGGCGCTCAGGAGGGCGCGGGGGGTTGACCGGGCAGGAATACGCTTTCGTCGTCCTGGCCCTGGTGGGGACGGTCTCCGCGATCCGGCTCGTCACGGCGAAGAACGTGGTCCACGCGGCCCTGTACCTCGTCGTGACGCTCTCCGTGGTCGGCGGGGTCTACCTCCTTCTCGCCGCCGAGTTCGTGGGCTGGGTCCAGATCCTCATCTACGTCGGCGCCATCGTGATCCTGTTCCTGTTCGGCCTCATGCTCACCAGGGCCCCGATCGGACGGGAGGCCCTGGACAACCAGCAGCGGGTGATCGCCTTGCTGATCGGCCTGGGCGTCCTGGCCGGGCTGGTCTTCCTGATCCAGAGCGCGTTCAGCTGGAACGGACCCAAGCTCCGGCCCTCGGTGGGCACCACCGCCGAGCTCGGCCACTCGCTGTTCCGCCAGTGGGTGCTGCCCTTCGAAGCCGTCTCGTTCCTGCTGCTCGCGGCGCTGATCGGCGCGGTGGTCCTGTCGCGGAGGGACGACCGGCAGTGATCAGGCTCCCGCTCGTGCTGTTCTTCTCCGCCGTACTGTTCTCGACCGGCGTCTACGGCGTGCTGGCCCGGCGCAACGCCGTGCTCGTGCTGATGTCGATCGAGCTGATGCTGAACGCGGTGAACGTCAACCTGGTGGCGTTCTCCCAGCTCTGGCACGACATCACGGGGCAGGTGTTCGCGCTGTTCGTGATCGCCGTCGCGGCGGCGGAGGTCGGGATCGGGCTGGCCATCGTGATCCTGATCTACCGGAACCGCGAGACCATCAACGTCGACGAGGTGAACCTCCTGAAGTGGTAGGCGTAGCCGAGACTGTGAGCGCCAACGCGATCGGGCCCGGCTTCGCCAAGCTGGCCTGGGTGGTCGCGGTGCTGCCGGTCGTCTCGGCGGCCCTGACCCTGTTCTTCGGCAAGCGCACGCCGGGCCGAGGGTGGATCTACGGCGTCGCCGCGACCGGCGCCGGCTTCGTCCTCTCGGTGCTGGTGCTGTGGCACTTCGTGCAGGGAGGCGGCGCGCTCACCTCGTCGGTGGCGTGGTTCACGATCGGTCCGCTGCACGTCGAGCTGGGGCAATTCGTCGACGGCCTGACGGCGATCATGCTGATCGTCGTCACGGCCGTCTCGCTCGCGGTGCACGTCTACTCGATCGGGTACATGCACGGTGACGTCCGGTTCACCTGGTTCTACGTGGTCCTCTCGCTGTTCACGGCGGCAATGCTGAACGTGGTCATCGCCGACAACCTGATCCAGCTCCTGGTGGGATGGGAGGTCATGGGCCTGTGCTCCTACCTGTTGATCGGCCACTGGTGGGAGGAGAGGATCAACTCGAACGCCGCGATCAAGGCGTTCATCACCACGAGGGTGGGCGACATCCCGTTCCTGTTCGGCATCTTCGTGCTGGTGGCGGCCACGGGCTTTCATTCCGCGAACATCCAGCACATCGGGGAGCTGGTCGGGGGAGCCGACGTGTCCCGAGGCCTGGTCTCCGTGGCGGCGTTGCTGCTCTTCGGCGGGACGATCGGCAAGTCGGCGCAGTTCCCCCTGCACGTGTGGCTCCCCGACGCCATGCAGGGCCCCACGCCGGTGTCGGCGCTGATCCACGCCGCGACGATGGTCGCGGCCGGCGTGTACCTGGTCGGCCGGATGTACTCGGTGTTCCTCCATGCGGCGCCGGAGGTCCTGCGGTTCGTCGGTGTCATCGGCGGGATCACGATGTTCGGGGCCGCGCTCCTGGCCCTTGTCCAGGACGACATCAAGCGGGTGCTTGCCTACTCCACCGTCTCGCAGCTCGCGTACATGGTGGCCGTCATGTCGGTCGGCCCGGCAGGCAGGGACTGCGGCGTTCTTCCACCTGTTCACGCACGCGTTCTTCAAGGCCCTGCTGTTCCTGGCGGCCGGATCCGTGATCCACGCCGTCCACTCGAACAACATGAGCGAGATGGGCGGGCTGTGGAGGAGGATGCCGCTCACCTTCTGGACGTTCGCGTTCGGCTCGGCCGCGCTGGCCGGCATCCCGCCCCTGGCGGGCTTCTGGTCCAAGGACGAGCTGCTGGTCGCGGCGTCGAAGGGGCACGAGGTCGTGTTCACTCTGATGCTGCTACGGCGGCCGTGACCGCCTTCTACACGACCCGGATGGTCATGCTGACCTTCCTGGGCGGGTACCGGGGACACGGCGAGCCGCAGGAGTCGCCGGCGGTCATGACGGGTCCGCTCGTCGGGCTTGCATTCGGAACCGTGACGGTCGGCTTCCTGGGCGCCGCCTTCAGCCGCGCCGTCTTCTTCAAGTGGGTCTTCTTCGAGGTGCCGGAGCCGGTGACCTTCGTGCTGTGGGTGGCCACGCTGTCGATCCTGGCGGCCGGGCTCGGCGTCCTGGCCGGGTGGTACGTGTACCGGGAGCAGCCCGAGCCCGACCCGGTCCTCCAGCTGGGATGGTTCTCGGGCCTGCTGGTCAACAAGTTCTACCTGGACGAGGTCTACATGAACGGGATCGTCCTTCCCGTCCGGGACCGGGTCTCGGCCGCGGTGGTGTGGTTCGACCGGAACTCCTGGACGGCGTGGTGAACGGGACGGCCAGGCTCACCAAGGACCTGGCCTTGGGGACGGACGAGTTCGACCGCACCGTCATCGACGGTGCGGTGAACGGGATAGCGCAGACCGCCGGTTTCACCGGCGGGCTGCTCCGCTACCTGCAGTCGGGCAACGTCCAGCGCTACGCCGCGTTCCTGTTCGTGGGCATCGTGGTGCTGGCCATCGTGATCACCAGGGTCTGATGGAACGGAAGAGGGAGAGCGGATGAACAGCGGGTGGGAGGACTGGGCCATCTCGATCGCCACGTTCCTGCCCCTGGTGGGGGCGTTCGTGATCGCGTTCACGCCGAGGGAGCGGGACCGGCTGGTCCGCTCCCTCGGCGTGCTCTTCACCGGGGCGGCGCTGATCGTCGGCGTGGTCATCGCCATCGGGTTCGACTACGGGGCCGGCCACGGCCTGCAGTTCGAGGTCAACACCCAGTGGATCCCGGTCATCGGGGCCCGGTATCACGTCGGGATCGATGGCATCAGCCTGCCCCTGTACGTGTTGACCCTGGCCCTGTCCTTCCTGTGCGCCATCTACAGCTACCGGTTCGTCCCCAGCCCCGGCCGGACGAAGTCCTTCCTTGCGCTGCAACTGTTGCTGGAGACCGGCATGGCCGGCACGTTCATCGCGTTCGACCTCATCCTGTTCTTCGTCTTCTGGGAGCTCGTCCTGGTCCCCATGTACTTCCTCATCGGGATCTGGGGGAGCGCGAACCGCGAATACGCGGCCATCAAGTTCTTCCTCTACACGCTGTTCGGGAGCGTGTTCATGCTGCTGGCGTTCCTGGGCATGTACTTCCGGTCGAACGTGAACGGCGCCCACACGTTCGACATCGTCCAGCTCCAGCAGTTCGCTTCTTCCGGCGGCTTCGGCAAGACGTTCCAGCTGGTGGCGTTCCTGGGCGTGTTCCTGGGATTCGCCATCAAGGTGCCGATGTGGCCGTTCCACACGTGGCTCCCGGACGCGCATACCGAGGCCCCGACCGTCGGCTCGGTCCTCCTGGCCGGGGTCCTGCTGAAGATGGGGACGTACGGGTTCATCCGGATCGCGCTCCCCATCCTCCCGGACGCCGCGCGGGAGTGGGCGCCGTGGATCGGCGGCCTGGCGGCCATCGCCATCGTCTACGCCGCGCTGGCCTGTCTGGCGCAGCGGGACCTGAAGCGGCTGATCGCGTTCTCCTCGGTCGGCCACATGGGCTTCGTCATGCTCGCCATCGCCACCCTCACACCGATCGGGATCAACGCCGCCATCTTCGGGATGGTGGCGCACGGCGTGATCACCGGGATGCTGTTCTTCTGCGTGGGCTCCATCTACGACCGGTACCACACCCGCGAGATCGCCGAGCTGGGCGGAGGGCTCATGCAGAAGCTCCCATACCTCGGCGGCGTGTTCGCCTTCGTGGCCATCGCCTCCCTTGGCCTGCCCGGACTGGCCGGGTTCTGGGGCGAGGTCATGGCGTTGCTCTCGTCGTACCAGCCGGCGCAGGCTCTGAACACGGGCCTGTTCCGGGCATTCATGGTGGCCGGGGGAGTCGGCACGATCCTGACCGCGGGGTACTTCCTGTGGATGTTGCAGCGGGTCAACATGGGCACCCTTCCGGAACGGTGGAGGGAGGCGCCGCTCCCCGACGTCGTCACCGTGGAATGGGTGTCGTGGGTGCCGCTCCTGTTGGCCATCGTGGCCCTCGGCGTGTTCCCCCGGCTGATCCTCGGTGTGACCGACGGAGCGGTCTCCGGGCTCATGCACCTTTTCGGCGGATAGCGGCCAGCGGAGGCGAGCCGGGCCCATGCGCATCGACTACCACGCGATCCTCCCGGAGCTGATCCTCTCCGGGACGATCCTGCTGGTCCTGGTGGCGGACTCCTTCGCCCGGCCCCGCAGGAAATGGGTGGCCATGCCGCTCTCGTTCCTGGGGATCCTGGCGGCGCTGATCGCCGTGGTGACCTTGATCGGCTCGCACCGCACCACGTTCAACGGCATGTTCGTGGTGGACAACTTCGCCCTGCTGTTCAAGGTCTTCTTCCTGTCGGTGGCGCTCCTCGTGCTGCTCGTCTCGCTCCGCTACTTCAACGACGGACGCTGGTACCAGGGGGAGTACTACTTCCTGCTGCTGACCTCGTTCCTCGGTTGCATCCTCATGCCTTCCTCGCGGGACCTGCTGATGCTGTTCATCTCGCTCGAGCTGGTCTCGGCGCCGGGCTTCCTCATCGTCGCGTTTCGAAAGTCCGATCCCCGCTCGAACGAGGCCGGGATCAAGTTCTTCCTGTTCGGCGTGCTGTCGTCGGCGGTGATGCTGTACGGGATGAGCCTGATCTACGGGGTGACCGGGCACACGAACCTGACGGAGATCGGGCAGTCGCTCTCGGGGACCCTGCCGAAGGGGCAGGAGACCGTGGTGCTTGCGGCCATCCTGTTCATCGTGGCCGGGTTCGCCTTCAAGGTCTCCGCGTTCCCCTTCCAGTTCTGGGCGCCCGACACCTACGAGGGGGCACCCGTCCCGGTGGCGGCGTTCCTGGCCACGGCGTCGAAGGCCGCCGGGTTCGCCGGGCTCCTCCAGCTCATGTTCGTGGCCTTCGCCGCCACCGCCGAGTTCTGGACGCCGATCTTCGCCGCCCTGTCGGTGTTCACGATGACCGTGGGCAACCTGGTGGCCCTCCAGCAGCGCCAGATCGTGCGGCTGCTGGCCTACTCGAGCATCGCCCAGGCCGGGTACATGCTGCTCCCGTTCGCGTTGGTGTCGGGGGACCAGGCCGTCAACAGGGCGGCCTTCGCCGCCGCCACCAACTACATCCTGATCTACGCCGTCATGACCCTGGGGGCCTTCGCCGTGGTCATCGCCATGACCAGGGAGTCCCCGAGCCTGCTGATCTCGGACTTCGCCGGCCTGGTCCGCCGGGCCCCCGTGCTCGGCATCGGGATGATCGTCTTCATGGTCTCGCTCGGCGGCGTCCCTCCGACCGGGGGCTTCTGGGCGAAGTTCTTCATCTTCACCGCGGCCATCAGCCGGGGGGGCTTGGGGCCGTGGCTGGCCGTGATCATGGTCCTGAACTCGGTGATCAGCCTGTACTACTACCTCCGCGTGGCCCGGGAGGTGGTGTTCGTCGAGCCCCGGGTGGAGCGGCCACCGGCCTCGCCGGCCCTGGTCACCGGCGTGGCCGCCCTGGCCACCTTCGCCATCCTGGCCATCGGGATCTACCCGGAGCTGTTGGCGCACTTCCCGCCGCTATCCACGCTGGCGGGGCCGTAGCGACGGCCCACGTTCGCCCGAACCGGCCGTAAGCTCGTGGCGAAGGACCGAAGAGAGCATCCGTCGATCCGAAGGAGCGTGACGCACAGGTGATCGGGATCAACCGGGCGAAGACCTGGGTCCTCATCGCCGCGCTGGGCGGCCTGTTCGTGCTGATCGGCTACGCGTTCTGCGGGCCTCGGCGGGCTGGATGGACTTCCTGCTCGATCGCGCTGGCCATCAACTTCGCCCTGTACTGGTTCTCCGACCGGATCGCCATCGCCACCACCCGTTCACGGCCGGTCAGCGAGCAGGAGTACCCCAGGCTGTACGCGATCGTGCGCGAGCTGACCCAGGCCGAGAGCATGCCCATGCCCAGGATCTACGTCTCGGACATGCTCCAGCCGAACGCCTTCGCCACCGGGCGGAATCCGGAGCACGCCTCGGTGGCCGTGACGAAGGGGATCCTCCAGATCCTGGACGATCGGGAGCTCCGCGGGGTCCTGGCCCACGAGCTGTCGCACGTGAAGAACCACGACATCCTGATCAACTCCATCGCGGCCGGCATCGGGATGGCCATCACCCTGCTGGCCCGTTTCGCCTTCTTCTTCGGTGGGAGCGACGAACGGAGCAACCCGCTCGGGCCGTTCGCCTTCCTGATCGCCTGGATCCTGGCGCCGATCGCCGCGGCCATCATCCAGCTCGCGGTGTCGCGGTCGCGCGAGTACCAGGCCGACGAGTCGGGGGCCATCCTGTCCCGCGATCCGGAGGCGCTGGCCCAGGCGCTGCGCAAGCTCGACGCGGCCGCCAAGCAGGTGCCCGCGCCGGCCACGGTGAGCCCGGCCGAGGCGCACCTGTTCATCGTGAACCCGTTCCAGGGCCGTGGTGCGGGAAGGACGCTGGCGAACCTGTTCTCCACGCACCCGCCGACCGAGGCCAGGATCGCCCGGCTCGAGGAGATCCGCAGGAACCTGAACCTGGCCTAGCCCGGGTCAGGCCAGGAGGGCGGCGAGGTCGGGGATCAGCGTGTGGCCGTCGGATGCGGCCGGCTCGTCTTGGGACGGGTCCCGCTGGATCAGGTAGGTCCGCATGCCGAGGGCGGCCGCCCCATCGCAGTAGACGGCCTGATCGTCCACGAACGCGGCGTCGGCCGGCTCCGCGCCCAACCGGTCCAGGGCAGCGCGATAGATGGCCGGGTCGGGCTTGGCTGACCCAACCTCGAAGGACAGGACCACCGCGTCCATCTCCTGCTCCAGGCCCAGGCCGTCCACGACCGGCCGGGTGGAGCGGGAGCAGTTGCTGACCAGCGCGGTTCGCACCCCCCGAGCCCGGAGGGCGCGAAGGACCGGGATGGAGTCCTCGTACAGGTGGATCCGGGTGAGGAGCGAGGCTCCGCTCGAGCTCGAGGAGCTCGCTGACCAGGCCGGGCTCGGGATCGAGTCCGCACGCCACGAGGACGCTGGCCATGTCCTCCTCGGCGCCGGAGAACGTCCCGACGCCCCGCGACGGCCGGGTCCGGTCGAACGCCGCCTGGAGCTCCGGCCCGGAGATGCCGATCCGTGCCGCCATGGTGTCCCGCAGGCCCGGCCACTCGCCCCACACGAGCGTGTCGTAGAGGTCGATCAGGACGGCGGCGGGTGCTTCTGCGTATCCCATGTCCCTTTCAGGCTACCGCCCGGCCGGCGACGCCCACCCCGGTGCCCAGCTCGCGCCCACCCCGCTGCCCGCACACCACCCGTCAGGAACCTGACGACTGGCCCTGAGGAATGCCTGGTGGCACTTGCCGTTTCGCATGGAGGGGTGTCAGGACCCTGACGACCCTCGCGCGACGGAAGGGCATGGAATCAGGACCCTCCACCGACGGAAGTGGACTCCAGTCGCGGCGCGGGTGTCGTCAGCGCGTGCTATCGGTCCCTCGTGGACGACGATGCCACCAGTCCGATGGACCTCATCACCACGATCCTTCGGTTCCATCACATCCTTGAGGCCCGGCTCGATCGAGCCCTCAACGGCTGTGGGCTGTCGTTCGCCCAGTACGAGGTGATGGAGGTCCTTGTGGCCGAGCCCAAGCTCCACGCCGGGGAGCTCGGCCGGCGGCTCCACATAACCAGGCAGTCGGCGCACGGCCTGCTCAAACAGCTCGCGAGAGCAGGCCTCATCGAGCTCCTGCCGAAAGATGGTGCGATCCGCTGTGCCTGGCTTACCTCGGCGGGGCGCAAGCGCCTCGACACGTGCAGGCGTGCCCTCGAAAGCATCGAGCGGGCAACGGCGGCTCTGCCCAGCACCACGGCTCTCGACCTGCGCGAGACTCTCGCGAGCTTCGAGGCGGCCCTGGTTCCACGGCCCCGCCCGTGGTGGCTCGATTGACAGGCTCCATCCGCTACTTCACGAGCTGGCCGCAGAACTCGGAGAAGCCGTCGACGTACCGCTGGATGTCGTCCTCGTCGTGCTGGACCGAGATCGTCCACTGCTCCTCGTCGCCGGGCGTCATGAAGATGCCGCGGTTGATCATCCAGGAGAACGACGCGTAGAACAGGTCGGGGATCGTCTCCAGGAAGTCGCGGTAGTTGGCCAACGGCTCCTTGCGGTAGGAGACGCAGCCCTTGGCTCCCAGGTCCACTGTATGGGCCGGGATGCCCGTGTCGTCGATGACGCCCTGGCATCCCTCGGCCAGCATCGTCCCCATCTTGCCGAGTTGGTCGTAGGCGTCCTTGGTGAGGACCTCGGTCAGAGCAGCCAGCCCGGCCGCCACGGACAGGGGGTTGCCGTTGAACGTCCCCTGCTGAGCCGCGCCCTTGGTCACCGCGTCCATGATCCTGGCCTCGCCCCCGAACGCACCGATCGTCGCGCCGCCCCCGATGGCCTTGGCGAAGGCCGCCAGGTGGGGCCGGACCCCGAACCGCTCGGTGGCCCCGCCGTAGGCGATGGTGCCGCCGCACTTGACCTCGTCGAAGATCAGCACGACTCCGTTCGCGTCGCAGAGATCCCGGAGTGCCTGCAGGTACCCGGGCTGCGGCACCACGATGCCGACGTTCATCATCACCGGCTCGAGGATCAGTGCCGCGATCTCGTTCCCGTGCTCCCCGAAGAGCTCCTCCACCGCCTTCGCGTCGTTGAAGGGGACGATGATCGTGTCGTTCCACATCGAGCGGGGCACGCCCTTGGAGGTCGGGTGCGTCGTGTACGCCGAGCCGGCCGTGTCGGCCGACTCTCCCTTCACGTTGAACCGCATGTCGAGGACGTCGGACTCGGGGACCACCGAGAACAGGACCACATCGTGGTGGCCGTGGTAGGAGCCCTCCATCTTCACGATCCGGTCCCGGCCCGTGGCGGCCCGCGCCACCCGCACGGCGTCCATGGTGGCCTCGGTGCCGGAGTTGACGAACCGAACCTGCTCGAGCTGGAACCGTTCGCAGACCGCCTCCGCCAGGGCCACGGTCGGTTCCGTCGGCACGGCGAAGTGGATCCCCTGGTCGGCCACCTTGCGGATGGCCTCCACGATCTTTGGATGCGCGTGGCCAACCACGTTCACCCCGAAGCCGCCGTGGAAGTCCACGTACTCGGTCCCGTCCACGTCCCACACCTTCGAGCCCTTGCCCCGGGCCAGGTAGATGGGGTAGGGGTCGTTGGCCTGGAAGTTCGAGGCCACGCCCTTGGGCAAGCTCCGCACGGCGCGCTGGTGGAGCTTCGCGGATGCCGGGGTGCGCTCCAGCAGCCGCCGCTCCTCGCGTTCGCCGATCTCCCCAGCCCTGGCCTTCAGCCGTTCGACATCCACGCGTCCACCTCCTGAGCGGGCCAGCCTACCGAAATGCCCTCACGGGCGGAAGTTCACGAACTGGAGCGGGATCTCGAAGTCGTGGTCCCGCACCGCGCGCATGACCTCCTGGAGATCGTCCTTCTTCTTGCTGGCGACGCGGATCTGGTCGCCCTGGATCTGGCTCTGCACCTTGGCCCCAGCGCCCTTGACGAACCGAACGATCTCCTTCGCCTTCTCGTCCGTGATCCCCACGTTCACGTGGACGCTCTGCCGGTAGGTCCCCTTCGCCGCCGGCTGGACCGTCCCCTCCTTCAGGGCCTTGATCGGGACGTCGCGCCGGACCGCCTTCTCCTTCAGGACCTCGACGGCGGCCTTCAGCCGGTCCTCGGTGGAGGAGCGGACCTCGATCAGCCTGTCGTCCCGGTCGATGGTCGTGCCCGTGTTCTTGAAGTCGAACCGCTGCTGGATCTCCCGGCGGGCCTGGTCCACGGCGTTGCTCACCTCGGGCATCGAGACCTGGGAGACGATGTCGAACGAGAAGTCCTTCGCCATGGCCATATCTTAGGGACCCGAGCCTGCCGCGGACCACGCCCTTCACCCCAGACCGGCGATACGCTGCCGCGATGAACGAGGGCCACGAGCTCCGGTGGGACGCGGCGCTGTACGCGGCGGGAGCCGCCGCGGCCGGCGCCGCGGCCCTGTCCGATCGGATCCCGCTCCAGCGTGACTGGGGAAGGATGGCGCTCGTCCCCTACGCGGTGGGAGCGCTCGGGGCGTTGGCCCTGGCGCGCGCGGGCAGGCGCGCGCCGGCCCGTGCCCGGGTGGCGCTGGCTGTCGTCGTCCTGATGGGCGCGGCCTTCCTCCCGATGGCGTTCGAGGTGTGGTGGCGCGCTCGCGACGGGTTCGACGGCCACGTCCAGTCCGAGACCCTGGTGACCGAGGAGTCGGCTGAGGCCCTTCTCGCCGGCCACGACCCGTACGCCGCGTCCTTCGCGTCCGGTCCGCTCGGTTCCTGGCCGCCGGGGACCGCGGACCACGTCCCCTACCTCCCCGGCATGTTCGCCTTCGGCATGCCGCGGGCCGTCGCGGGCGACGCTCCGCTCGCCGACGCCCGTCTCGCCTTCGCGCTCGTGTCGCTGGCGGCGCTCGCCCTCGCCCTGTGGCTGGCGCGGCCGCCGCCCGGACGTGGACTTACGGCGCTCCTCGTCGTGCTGGCGCTCCCTACCGGCGCCCGATACCTGGCCGGCGGCGGCGACGACGTCACGGTGCTCTCGCTGATGCTGCTGTCCTTGGTCTTTCTCCACCGGAAGCAACCCCTCGCGGCTGGCCTCGCCGGGGGGCTGGCCGCAGCCATCAAGCAGACGGCGTGGCCCCTCCTTCCCTTCCTGATCCTCGCGGCCCGCGACGAAGATGGAAGGCGGGCGTCGGGGCGAACCCTCGCCGCCGCGTCGGCCGTCATGGTCCCGCTGATCGCCCCCTTCCTCGCGTGGAACCCCTCGGCCTTCGTGCAGGACGTCGTGCTGTTCCCGCTCGGCCTGGCCCGCCAGCCCACCCTGGCGGCCAGCCCAACGCTGGGGAGCCTCCTCGCCGACACCCTCGCCTTGCCGAAGGGGGTCGTCGCCGGGGCTCTGCTGCTCATCGTCCTGCTGGTGGCGGCGTACGTGGCGTTCGTCAAGCCCCCCAGCGACGCACGGGGCGCGGCGGAGCGAACCGCCCTCGTCATGCTGCTGGCGATCATGCTGGCGACGGCCGGACGGTTCGGCTACCTCCTGTATCCGATCGGCCTGTTCGCGTGGGCCCGGCTGGTCCTGCTGCCCGAGGAGAGCCAGGTCGTCACGCGGCCGGCTGCCGACACCCCGGCGGTAAGATGGCGTTCCACCCGGGAGGGTGCCCGAGCGGCCAAAGGGAGCGGTCTGTAAAATCGCCGGCGTAGCCTACGGAGGTTCGAATCCTCCCCCTCCCACCAGCCAGCCAGCCAGAATCGCCTCTGACCTGCACTGGTCGGCAGCAAGTGGGCACTCAAGACCTACAACGCCCAGTGCCGAGGGAAGAGGCATGGCGTACATCGAGGAGCGGCGGAACGGCTGGCTTGTCGTCTGGCGCGAAGGGGAGACCGGGAAGAAGCTCTAGCGGCTCGTCAACTGGGGGGCGATCCCGACACGCTCGGCGGTGTCCTCGCGAAGGAGGAGGCGCGCAAGGCCGCCGAGGCGCTCGCCGAGGAGAAGCGGAAGACCGAGCGCGCGTATCGGGGGTCGCTCGAGCGCGTGAGGAAGCACAACCGGCAGGACTACCCGGACTGGCCGCAAGACCTGCTCGTCGGCCCAGGCGAGGAGAACCTCCGGTTCGAGAACTACCTGGAGTCGCTGATCGACGGCGGTGCGATCACCGAGTCCGCGAAGCACACCTACCGGCATACCCTCAAGAACCACGTCCGGGACACAAGCTAGCTTGGCCGGAAGAACGTCAAGTCATCGATGCGGAGACGAGGTCGTGCGCGTCGGTCGCGCTAAGAAGATCACGCTACTGAAGACAGAGGCCGCGCAGCGGTCGGTACCGATCCCGTGCGCCCGGCCAGGCAGCGTCCGGCAATCGGACGACGTCCGGAGTGATACTGCCGCCCGACGGGGCGAGGCTTCGCGCCCTAACTCGCCGCGCGGAAGGTCGCGATGATCCAGGAGCCCGCACGCGCGGACGTCCAGGAGATCGTGGTGGAGACGGTGCCGGTCGCCGTCAGCACCTTGCTGGCCGCGATGTCGCGGCTGTTGCCAGTGGCCAGCAGATTGAAGCCGTTGCTCGCTGACCCACCGCCGCCGTTTGACCCGTTCTGAGCGACCACCGTGAGGGCCCACTCGGCGGGCTGCGAGGTCGCCGCGGATGTCGTCGGCGTGGCGCTCGTCTGGACGCTCGAGAACACGGCGCTGCCACTTCGGTCGAACGGGTTGGTGGTGTCCGCACCGTTCAGCTCCACGACCCACATGCGGAGCACGCTCGCCGGCTGTCCCGCCGAGAGGTTCACCGTGACGGTCTGCTCGGTCCCGGTGGAGACCCTCCAGAACACCGCGCCCCGGGCCGGGGTGAACGGCCTGGTCCATCCCGAGGGCGTGTCGAATGCCGGGCTCGAGCTGTCGGGGACGACCACGGCGGCGACCAAGACGTCGCCCGGGGTCGGCGGGGAGGCCAGGGTCAGCGAGATGGTGACGTCGTTGGCGCCCGCGTGCTGCTTCTGGACCTCGGAGATCGGGCCCGAGGTCGTCGTCACGGTGAAGCTCGTGGAGCTCGTGGCGGTGCCGCCCCCGGTGGAGACCGAGATCGGTCCGCTCGTGGCCCCCGAGGGGACCGTGGCGGTGATCTGGGTGCTCGAGTTCACCGTGTAGGAGGCGGCGGTGCCGTTGAACCGAACGGAGCTCGCGCCCGTGAGGTTCGTGCCGGTGATCGTGACCGAGGTCCCCACCGGCCCGGAGGTCGGTGAGAACCCGGCGATCGTGGGCGGAGACTGCGTCGTCGAGATCTGATAGCTCACCTCGTCCATGTCGCCGTTGTACCAATCGCCGCCCGCGCCGGGCTTGGCTCCGACCGTCAGCGGAGCGGAGTTGGTGATCGAGCCGATCGTCACGGACTTGGCGTAGCTCGTGCCGTCGACCGTGAGCGTCACGTCCGTGTCGGTCTTCGTGCACGTGATCGTGTGCCACTTCCCGTCGTTTAGCGAGGAAGGGGAGCCGGTGACCTTGATGTGGTTGATCGACCCCTTCATCTGGCAGAGCCCCGTCACCCGGGTCTGGTTGCTGGTGGGGTAGGCCTCGATCTTCCAGTAGCCGCCTTTCGTGGTCCCGACGCCCTTGCGGACGAGGTCGTAGTCACCGCCGTTCGCCGAGGTCGGTATCACCGTGAAGTTGACATGGGCGGTGACCGAGAAGGAGGAAGATCCCGGATGGAGCGAGGGGTCGTCGTCGACGATGACCCTCGATGTGGACCCGTTGAACCGGTAGCCTGTTCCGGCGAAGCCTGGAACGCCCGCTCGGATGTCCTCCCACCTGCCGTCGGTGTGGGTGGCGCCGCCGGAGTCGATCATTGTCCCGGTCCCATCGGGCTCGTTCATCGTCCAGTAGTGCGACGGCGGATCGGCCCGCGCAGGACCGGGGTTCAGTGCCAACGGGGCCAGGGCCACGACCGAGACCGCCATCAGTAGCAGCGGGATGCTTCGCAGGAGGCGACGCAAGACGGTGATGACGCGTCTCCGCATCAGGTTCCTCCCGCCCCACGACAATGAGGCGCTCGATGACTGCGCTGGCTGGAAAGGAGCCTCTTTGCCCCACTTGGCGGCGCAGCACAAAGAGCATCGTCAATACCCGACGGCTGCCAGGGCGCTCCGAATTGCCCTCCTCCCTCGTGCTCCCCACCGAGGTTCTAACACGCGCGAGAAATCCTCACATGCGGTGTCCGGCGTAGGGGGGCCTACACCCGTCCAGCTCAGTCGCAAGTGAGGCTAGGTTTGCGAAGCGGGAACGCGACCGCGACCTCGGTCCGGGCCGCACAAGATCCTCGTCGAGCAGGAGCGGCGCCAAGCGGAGCTCGTGGCTCGTGCGCCGGCCGTCACCGGATCGGGCGTCCGTCAGCTCCAGATCAGGTGGGACGTCACGGCCGAGGAGGCAGCTCGGATCACCATGGCCAAGGCGATCATCGAGCTGCGCGAGACGCTGGTGGGCAGTTGGTGGGCAATGTTGAAGTGGAAGTGCCTGATCACGCGGGTTGACAGAATCCTCCCCCTCCCACCAACCAACGATTGCACCCACGCTCCCGCACGCCACTCACCCTCCTGAACCCGGCTTGCCCCCGCCGATCGGGTGGGAATAGGGTCGGCGAACCGCTGCGCGGGAAGAGGGGGCAGGCCATGAGGATCACACGCGTTCGATCCGGATCTCGCTCTACGTCCGTGGACGGCCGGGCCACGCGACCGGCACGGCTCGCGAGAATGTCGCTCGTCATCTCGTCGATGGCGGTCCTCGCTGGATCGTTCATCGCGCCGGCCGCCTCGGCCGAGGCCGCGGACGGTGCGACCGCCGTCGCCCCGAACGTCGACGTGAGCCAGCGCCACGGGAACGAGTCCGAGGCAACCGTGGCGGTGAACCCCACGAACCCGCAGAACGTCGTCATCGTCTCGAACATCGCACCGAGGCCGGCTGACCGCGGCATGTTCGCCGCCGTGAGCTTCGATGGCGGCGCTACCTGGGCGAGCAGGATCATCGGTAACGAGACAACCTCGGCGATGGCCTGCTGCGACCCTAGCCTCTCGTTCGACCAGCACGGCAACCTGTTCCTGACCTACCTGCTCCGGGGGCCGAACAACAAGTTCCCGCCGGTCGTCCCCGTTGCTCTCAGCACCGATGGAGGGCTCAGCTTCCGCGACATCGCGAATATCGGGTCGCCGTCGGCGAACTGGCCGGAAGGACCGAGCCGGGCTCCGACCCGCGGGCTCTTCCGGTACGTGGACCAGCCCACCATCACCACCGGGGCGGCGACGTGTGGGTGGTGGTCAACGCCGGCGGGCCCATCGTCGCGTCGGGCGCGCCGGTGCACGGGGCTCGGCCTGGTCGGGGACTTCATCCCGGCGGAGCTGTCCCCGGCACCCGCAACTGCACCTACGGCGACGTGGCCATCGGGCCGGCCGGCCAGGTCCTCCAGGTGTGCCAGAAGGCCCCGAGCGGCCAGGGGGACGGCAAGCTGTTCGTCGCCCTCGACCCCGACGGCCTCGGCCCCCAGGTGTTCGGCCCGGCGGCCTTCGTGACCCAGACCCACACCGGTGGGTTCGACTACATCCCCGCCGCAGCAGGAGCGCTCGGTGGACGCCGAGTCCGGGTTGGCCTGGGACCGGACGGCGGCCCCCACGGGGGTCGCGTGTACCTGGTGTACGCCGTCGAACAGCAGAACGAGAGCGACAACCTGGACGTCATGGTGCGCACCTCGGACGACCAGGGAGCGCACTGGAGCGCTCCGGTCAAGGTGAACGACGACGCCACCGCGAGCAGCCAGTTCCTGCCCAAGATGTCCCTGGATCCGACCACCGGCAACCTCGCTGTCGCCTGGCACGATGCCCGGCAGGACTCGGGGGACCGCGGGCCGGGGGACACCGACGGCATCCCCAACGACGACGCGGAGCTGTGGGGCACGTTCAGCGTGAACGGGGGAGCGAGCTTCTCGGCCAACGTCAGGATCAGCGCCGGTGTGTCGAACGCCACCGACTCGGGCAACGGCATCGATTACGGCGACTACATCGGCCTCTGCTTCTTCGGGGGGGTCGCCCATCCGGCCTGGGCGGACAACTCCAACAGCACCGAGAACAACCCGGACGGGACCCTCCACCAGCTTGATATCTACACGGCGGCGGTGCCGCTGACGTCCTGAACCGAGCTCGGGTCAGAACTTGCCGAACAGCTCGCTCGCCGGATCGAAGAAGCCGCCTGCCGGACGGGCGTGGGCGTGCCAGTGGTCCGGGATCCGCCGCATCGAGCCGTCGACCCAGTAGCCCTCGTCGCCGTAGCGCGCCGCGGCGACGCGCTCGAGGTGCTCGAGCAACCTGGCCTCGGCCTCGGGGTCGGGGTTCCCGTGGACCCGCCACACCACCATGGGCGTCGCGCACACCAGGCAATCCGCGACCCAGCACTCCTCGTCCTCGAAGTGCCGAGCCGTGACCGGGTCAGCCCGTGCACAGCAGGCATTCGCCGTCACTCGCTGAGGAGCCGGTACTCAAGGGTGTCTCCGACCTCCACGCCTAAGCCATCGAACGCCCCGCGGTTCATCTCGATAGCGCCGACATACGGGCCCGATGCTCGGTAGACGGGGCACGGATCCGATCGACACGGCCGCATGTCGAGGATATCGATGATCCGCCCGTCGGACTGCCAGAACAGGATCGACAGCGGGATCAGCGTGTCCTTCATCCAGAACGCGGCCGTGGTCTCTGCGTCGAACACGAACGCCATGCCCCCGTCCGGCGGGAGCGAGGTCCGGCCCATCAGGCCCCGCGCCTGGGCCTCCGAGGTCCGGGCCACCTCCAGGTCCTTTAGCTCGATCGTCCCACCGCCTGTCCGGATCCGGATCAGGATGCGGTTCCCCGCAGCCCCGTGAACCGGCTCCGCGCCGTTCGGCGCAGGCTGCCAGGGCCAGCACGACCAGGCCGACCAACGCGATCCGACGCATCCGGCCATGGTCCCACCCGCGGAGCCGCACGGAGGGGTTGCTATCATCGCGGCTGCGCCGGGGTAGCTCAGTCGGCAGAGCACCTCCATGGTAAGGAGGGGGTCCGGGGTTCGATTCCCCGCCCCGGCTCAAGATCGATCCGGTGGCCTACCTCGAGATGTGCCCCCTGGGGGTCGTTCCCGTCGGCCAGAAGCGTCACCTTCCAGCCGCCATCCGGCAACACCACGCGCGACTGCACGCAGGCCCCGCTGGCCGGCGGTGTGTCCGACGTGCAGTTGCGGATCCGGACTCCGTTCTTGTAAACTTTCGCGGCATTTATGTTCCTGTGCACGACTAAGAACGGGTCCTCGAAGAAGACGACCTGGATCGAGGCGAACGCGCCCGGGTCGCTGATGTGCCATTCGATGCCCTGTCCGATGCATATGTGTCCACCGCAACTTGGGTCTCGAGTCCCGGGACTCCCGAACAACGCAGCGGTGATGACAACATCCTTGCCGGGCCCGGGCTGGGCCGGGAGAATGATCTGGCCCGACGTGCCCAGGTCGTTCGTCGTCGGCGTGATGTAACGGTTCCCCCAACGGACGAGTCGATCACTGCGGCGGCGACCGTGTCCGAAGGCCTCACGGGGTTCGACGGATCCGATGCCGGGCCGAACCCGGCGACGTTGTGCGCTCGAACGGTACAGGTGTACTCGGTACTGTTGCCAGTCCCGCTACGGCGGCGGAGGTCGTCGATCCGTCGGTCGTGGCCGTTGCACGTCGCGGGTTCCCGTGGTGGTGCAGGTCACCTCGTACTCATCGATTGGACTCCCGCCGTCGAAGGTAGGAGCGGACCAGGTGATGACTGCCATCCCGTTCCGGGGGAGGCCTCTACTCCGGTCGGAGTGCTGGGCGGTTCTGGCGGGATGGGCTCGAAGGTCGCCGTGACGTCCTTGTCGGCGTCCATCGTTAGCAGGCACGGGTCGGTCCCGATGCAGTCCCCGCCCCACCCGGTGAAGGAGAAGCCGCTATCAGGGGTGCCGGTCAAGGTCACGGATGTGCCCTCGTCGTAACTTGCCAGGCAGTCGGGCGGGCAAGCGATCTTCCCGTCATCGGACGCAACCTGGCCCGGGCCGGTCACCGAAACGGTGAGGGTGTGTGGGATGGGCTGGAACGTCGCCGTGACGCCCTTGTCTGTATCGATCGTGAGGAGGCAGGGGTCGGTGCCGGTGCAGTCCCCGGTCCACCCGGTGAAGGAGAAGCCGGTGTCGGCGGTGGCGGTCAGGGTCACGGACGTTCCCTCGTCGTAGACCTGGATGCAGTCGCCGGGACATGCGATCCCACATCGGCCGATGTCACCTGGCCCGAGCCGGTCACCGAGACGTTCAGCGTGTGGGGGATGGCTACGAAGGTCGCCGAGGCGGTCTTGTCGGCGTCCATGGTCAGGGCGCACGGATCGGTCCCGAACGAGGTGCAGTCCCCGCCCCACCCGGTGAAGGAGAAGCCGGTGTCGGCGGTGGCGGTCAGAGTCACGGACGTTCCCTCGTCGTAGACCTGGATGCAGTCGCCGGGACATGCGATCCGACCATCGGCCGATGTCACCTGGCCCGAGCCGGTCACCGAGACGTTCAGCGTGTGGGGGATGCTCGAAGGTCGCCGAGGCGGTCTTGTCGGCGCTCATGGTCAGGGCGCACGGATCGGTCCCGAACGAGGTGCAGTCCCCGCCCCACCCGGTGAAGGAGAACCCTGTGTCGGGGATGGCGGTCAGGGTGACGGGCGTTCCCTCGTCGTAGACCTCGGAGCAGTCGGTTGGGCAGGCGATCTTCCCGTCGTTGGATGCGACGTTGCCGGATCCGTTCACCGAGACCGTGAGGGTGTGGTGAACCGGCCCAATGCCCACCGCCAGCGTGACGTCCGTCGGGTTGTACTGAACCGTGTAGGAGTTCCCGCCGCCGAGGTCCAACCCCGACACCGAGGCGAACGTGCCGGTCCTGGTGCCGGCCTGGACGATCTTGAAGGTGTCTCCGAGCGACGGTGTGAAAGACGCGCCCGTCGAGATGCCGAGATGCCCGTCCAGACTTGCGGTGCCGGTGACCGAGAGGACGTCGAAGTCGGTCCCAGGCGTGGTGCCGTTCACCTCGACGGCGAGGGACCCCAGCGGCGTCTGGACGTAGTCCGCCTGGATCGTGAGGGTGCCTGGGGAAAGGCCGGGACTCACGGTGCCGTCATTCGTCACATTGGCCTGGATCGTCGCGACCCCTGTGAAGGTCCCGGTGTTATGGATGGCCGGTGGCGTCCCTCCGCCGGCCGAGGCGTAGTAGCCGAGTCTCGCTCTGGGCGTTGAAGGTGCCTGCGTTCTCGAGCAGGCTGTCCTGCACTGCGTAGATGTAACCCGAGGTCCAGGTGGCGGTGCCCTGGTTGTCCAGGATGCGCGGGGAGGTCGTCCCGTCGAAGAAGTTGTAGCCGAGGCCGACCGCGCCGCTCTCGATCGACAGGGTCCCTGTGGAGGCGATCACCGTGGTGCCCGAGCCGATCATGGACCCCCCGGTCCAGTCGAGCGATCCGTCTACGGTGAGGGTGCCGGACCCGCCCAGGGTGCCGGTCAGGGCGTTTGCGCCGGAGGCATGGACGTTCACATCGCCGGCGATCGTGACATGGGCGTCGATCCTCACCCCGTCTAGGGATGCCCCTGAATTCAGGTCGAAGTCACCGGAGGCAAACGAAAGGACCGCTCCGGAGGACGTGGAGAAGCTTCCGGTTGACGACTGCGCTCCATCGCCGGCCTTGAAGGTCGAGCTCACCGAAGGAGACCGAGGTGGTCCCATCGTTGTCGAAGGTGGCGTAGATGAGCGGTGGTGCCCGACCCGGCGGTCTTCTGGAAGGTCCCGGTCCCGGTGTTATGGATGGCCGGGTGGCGTCGCCTCCGCCGGCCGAGGCAGTAGTAGCCGGTCTCGCTCTGGGCGTTGAAGGTGCCTGCGTTCTCGAGCAGGCTGTCCTGCACTGCGTAGACGTAACCCGATGTCCAGGTGGCGGTGCCCTGGTTGTCCAGGATGCGCGGGGAGGTCGTTCAGGTCGAAGAAGTTGTAGCCGAGGCCGACGGCGCCGCTCTCGATCGACAGGGTCCCTGTGGAGGCGATCACCGTGGTGCCCGAGCCGATCATGGACCCCCCGGTCCAGTCGAGCGATCTGTCCACGGTCAGGGTGCCGGACCCGCCTAGGTTTCCAGAGGAGAGGGACACGATTGTGGGGGGTGGCATTCGGCATTCAGCGTGAGAAAGCCGCCGCTCACCTCGGCGTGGGTGGGATCGAACGTGCCCGGCGACGGTTGCGCTTCCGCCTGAAGCGCGAACGGTGCCTGTGCCGCTGAGGATCGAAGAGGCCGAGAGGTCGAAGTCGTCCGGAGGTGAAGGACAGGACCGCTCCGGAGGACGTGGAGAAGCTGCCGGTAGATGACTCCGCTCCATCGCCGACCTTGAAGGTCGAGCTCACCGAAGGAGACCGAGGTGGTCCCATCGTTGTCGAAGGTGGCGTAGATGAGCGGTGGTGCTCGACCGGCGGTCTTCTGGAAGGTGGTCCCGGTGTTGTGGATGGCCGGTGGGTGCGCCCGCGCGACCGAGGCAGTAGCTAGCCGGTCTCGCTCTGGGCGTTGAAGGTGCCTGAGTTTCGAGCAGGCATGTCTGCACGGCGTAGATGTACCCGAGGTCCAGGTGGCGGTGCCCTGGTTGTCCAGGGTGCGGGGGAGGTCGTTCAGGTCGAAGCAAACAGGACCGACGCCCGACGGCGGTGTCGATCGACAGGGTGCCGGTGGAGGCGATGACCGTGGTGCCCGAGCCGATCATGGACCCCCCGGTCCAGTCGAGCGATCCGTCCACGGTGAGGGTGCCGGACCCGTCAAGGTTCCCGAGGTCAGGGAACGTTGTGGGGGGTGGATCGGCATGCAGCGTCAGAAGGCCGCTTGGCGTTGGTGGGACGAACGTGGCAACGGTTGGCTTCACGCCCGACAGGAACAGTGAGTGCCGCCGAGGAGAATGCGGAGATCGAAGTCGCCGGAGGTGAAGGACAGGACCGCTCCGGAGGACGTGGAGAAGCTGCCGGTAGATGACTCGTGCTCCGTCGCCGGCCTTGAAGGTCGAGCTCGCCGGAGGAGACCGAGGTGGTCCCGTCGTTGTCGAAGGTGGCGTAGATGAGCGGTGGTGCTCGATCCGGCGGTCTTCTGGAAGGTGGTCCCGGTGTTGTGGATGGCCGGTGGGGAGCCGCGCCCGCGCGACCGAGGCAGTAGCTAGCCGAGTCTCGCTCTGGGCGTTGAAGGTGCCTGAGTTTTCGAGCAGGGACTGCCTGCACGGCGAAGACGTGACCCGAGGTCCAGGTGGCGGTGCCCTGGTTGTCCAGGGTGCGGGGGAGGTCGTTCAGGTCGAAGCAAACAGGACCGACGCCCGACGGCGGTGTCGATCGACAGGGTGCCGGTGGAGGCGATGACCGTGGTGCTCGAGCCGGTCATCGATCCCCGGTCCAGTCGAGCGATCCGTCCACGGTGAGGGTGCCGGCACCGTCAAGGGTGCCGGTGAGCTCGAGATTGGAGATGGAGGAATCGACGCTGATATCAGTGAGCGCCAGGTTTCCCTCGACCCGAAGGGTCTCCGCGCTGTCGATGGCCTGGATCGTGGCGGTCGTCGAAGAATCGATCAGGACGTGGGAAAGAGTGGTGTTCGGGATGCACACGGAGTCCGAAGTCGACGGGACCACATCGCCGTCCCAGTTCAGGGGGTCGCTCCACGAGTTGCTTTCGGCGCCCCCATCCCAAGTGACGGTGCAGGTGAATGCTCCGGAGGCCATGCCGGGCCAAAGCGTCACCCCGACCCCTCCCAGGAGCCCCCACAAGAAGATCCGGAACGCCCGTCGACGCAGCGTGAGAGACCGTCGGGTTTGGCGTGCTCGCCGCGCGTTGGGATCATCGAGCGTGTTGGCCCCGAGGTTCCGAAGATCCGCCCGTCGATCGACGCAATGTTCTTGTTGATGTCTCGTCGGCGGAGTTTCCTTTGCGGGTAGCGCCTGGGGCCTGGGATCGAAACCCGATCGCGGGTTAGGTCTCCGCGTGTCGTGCGCATAGCGCACCTCCTTGCCCTCCCCCGGAGGTTGTCGAGACAAATACTGCCTTTGAGGTCAGAATGGCATAGGCCGATCGCCCTACATCAGCAGCCTGGAAGATCGCTGAGCTGCGCCTTCCCGCGCGCTCCCGGAGCGCCGGTAGACTGTGCTCTCGACAGGGCGGGGTAGCTCAGTGGCAGAGCAAGCGGCTCATAATCGCTGTGTCGCGGGTTCGAATCCCGCCCCCGCTACGGAGCTACCCCAAAGGGACATGCCAGGAGGAACCTGAAGTGGCGAAGAAGAAGTTCGAGCGGACCAAGCCCCACGTGAACATCGGCACCATCGGTCACATCGACCACGGCAAGACCACGCTCACCGCCGCCATCACCAAGGTCCTGGCGGAAAAGGGCCTGGCCGACTTCACCCCCTTCGACCAGATCGACAAGGCCCCCGAGGAGCGGGAGCGAGGCATCACCATCGCCATCGCCCACGTGGAGTACCAGACCGAGGCCCGCCACTACGCCCACGTGGACTGCCCCGGCCACGCCGACTACATCAAGAACATGATCACCGGAGCGGCCCAGATGGACGGGGCCATCCTGGTGGTCTCTGCGGCCGACGGCCCCATGCCCCAGACCAGGGAGCACGTCCTTTTGGCCCGCCAGGTGAACGTGCCGGCCATCGTGGTGGCGCTGAACAAGGTGGACATGGTGGATGACCCCGAGCTCCTGGACCTGGTGGAGCTGGAGGTCCGAGAGCTCCTTTCCTCCTACGAGTTCCCCGGAGACGACGTCCCGGTGATCCGGCTTTCCGCCCTGAAGGCCCTGGAGGGCGACGAGACGGCCAAGGCCCAGGTCATGGAGCTCATGACCGCCGTGGACACCTTCATCCCCGAGCCGGTCCGAGACGTGGACAAGCCCTTCCTGATGGCCATCGAGGACGTGTTCACCATCACCGGGCGGGGCACCGTGGTCACCGGGAGGGTGGAGCGGGGCAAGCTGAAGAAGATGGAGGAGGTGGAGATCGTCGGGCTTCGCGACACCAAGAAGACCACTGCCACCGACCTGGAGATGTTCCGAAAGCTCCTTGACGAGGTCCAGGCGGGAGACAACGTGGGCGTGCTGCTTCGAGGGATCGACAAGGAGGACGTGGAGCGGGGCCAGGTGCTGGCAAAGCCCGGCTCCATCACCCCCCACGCCGACTTCTCCTCCCAGGTCTACGTGCTGTCCAAGGAGGAGGGGGGCCGGCACACCCCGTTCTTCAACGGGTACAAGCCCCAGTTCTACTTCCGGACCACCGACGTGACCGGGACCCTTCACACCCCCGAGGGGGTGGAGATGGTGATGCCGGGCGACAACGTCGAGGTCACCGTGAGCCTGGAGAAGCCCATCGCCATGGAGGAGGCCCTCCGCTTCGCCATCCGCGAGGGCGGGCGGACCGTGGGCGCCGGGCGAGTGACCAAGATCGTGAAGTAGGGAGCCACAGCATGCCCAAGACCGACAACAGGCCGAAGATCACGCTCGCCTGCACCGAGTGCAAGCGGCGGAACTACGTCACGGTGAAGAACCGGCAGAACGACCGGGACCGGATCGAGCTGATGAAGTACTGCCGGTGGGACCGAAAGCACACGCTGCACCGCGAGACCCGCTGAGCTGCGGTCAGGCTCAGCTCTCCGGCTCTTCGCCCTCCGACACGTCCAGCGTGGTCACCTTGCCGAACCTGATGGCCAGCACGAGCGCCTCCAGCTTGGAGTGCACGCCGAGCTTGGTGAGGATGTTCTGCGTGTGGGTCCGGAGCGTGTAGACGCTCATCCCCAGCCGCTCGGCGATCTGGTCGGCCTGGTTGCCCGCGGCCATGAGCTCCATGATCTCGACTTCCCGCGGCGTGAGGCGAGCGAGGCGCTTCTCCACGGACGCGTCGCGCTCGCGCCGGTGCCGCAGGCGCCGGAGCGCGCCCTCGATCTCCTTCTCGTCGTGGAGCGGCTTGCCCCGGTGGGCCAGGCGGACCGAGTCGGCCACGTTCACGACCGCCTCGGTCTTGCGAAGGAGCCCCACGGCGCCGGCCTGGACCGCCCTGGCCAGCAGCAGCTCGTCCTCGTATCCGGAAAGGATCAGGACCTGCGCCTCGGGATCGGCGTCCTTGATCCGGCGGGTGGCCTCGATCCCGCTCATGCCCGGCATGGCGGCGTCCATCAGCACGACGTCGGGCTTGAACTCCGTCGCGGCCTCCACGGCGGCGGGCCCGTCGGTCACCACGTCGACCACCCGCAGGTCCTTCTCCTTGGCCAGCGCGAGCTGGAGGGCCTCGCCGAACGTGCGCTGGTCGTCGACGATCAGGACCTTGATGGTCTTTCCCTCAGCGGGCATGGGATGCACCATCGTAGGCCGCGGGAAGTGACATTTCACGGAAGCGGCAGATGTTGCCGTTCTCGCAGGTCCCTGGGTACGTTGGCCGCGTGGGACGACTGGAGGGAAGGGTCGCCGTCGTGAACGACCTCGACGCCGAGCTGTGGGACCTCGTCTTGGACGCGAATGTGCGCACGGCATTCCACGCAACTCTGGCAGCAGTAGGCCACACGCGGGAATCGGCCAAGAGGGAGACGGCCGAGCGGGGGACACCGGTGGGGACCTGAGGCCGATGCCGATGAACGTCGCCCTGGAGGGGAAGGTCTATCCCGACACCACGTTCACGGTCGATGAGGAGCGGGTGGACCTGTTCCGCGCCGCGGTGGGCGAGGCCGGGGAGATCGTGCCTCCGACGTTCGCCACCGCCGCGGAGTTCGCCGTGTTCCCGCTCATCGTGGGGGACGCCGAGCTCGGGCTGGACTTCACCCGGGTGGTCCACGCGGAGCAGGAGTACGAGTGGCGCCGCCCGTTCCGCATGGGCGAGACGCTCACGGTGCGCTCGCGCATCGCCTCGATCCGGCAGAAGGCGGGGAACGGGTTCCTGACGATCCACACCGAGTTGCTCGACGGCGATGGCGAGCTCGTGGTCCTCGCCCGGGCCACGATGATCGAACGAGCGTCGTGATGCCCCAGCTCACCGTCCGGTTCGAGGACCTCGCGGTGGGCGACGAGGCCTTCTCCGTCTCGAGGGTCGTGACCCGCGATGACGTGAAGCGCTACGCGGACGCCTCGGGCGACCAGAACCCTCTGCACCAGGACGAGGACTTCGCCCGGGCCGTGGGATTCCCCGGGATCATCGCGCACGGCATGTTCACGATGGGCCATCTGGCGAGGTCCCTCACGGACTGGCTCGGGGACCCCTCGCGCCTGAAGCGGCTCTCGGTCCAGTTCCGCGCCCCGGTGTTCATGGGGGAGACCATCGTGGCGGAGGGGCGGGTGAAGGCGCTCGACCCGAGCGACCCGGACCGCGGTGCTGGACGTGTGGGTCACGCGTCGAGCGGGACGGGACCACCGAGTACCCCATCAGGAGGGGCGAGGCAGTGGTGGGCTTCGCGGATCCCTAGGGGCTAGTCGAGCTCCACGCGCTCGGGGCCTTGGCGGCCCAGGCTGGCCAGCGCGTGCATGGCGTCGCCCATCCGGTCCATGACGACCTGGAGCTCCTTCTCGTGGCGCTGCCCGATGCGGGTCGTGGCCTGCTCGAACTTGCGCTCCAGCCCTTCCCCGAGCTTGCCCACGGACTCGGCCGAGGCCTGCACGTCGCGGTGGAGCTGCTCACCGATGGCCTGCACCCTGGCTTCGACGATCTCCTGGATCTCGTTGGGGAGGTTGGCCTGGAGCTCCTTCACGGCGCGGAGGGCCTGCTTGGCCGCCTGCTGCTCCACCGCCGCCTGCATCCTCGCGGCCAGGGCCTGGTTGTCGGAGCGGATCATGCGGCCGAGCGCGGTGATGCGGTCGTCGACGGCCCGGCCGAGCTGCCCGTCGTCCTCCTGGCCGGCTCGCTGCACGTTCTGGGCCGCTGCGGTCAGCCGGTCGAGCGCCGTCTCGAAGCGGCCGGCGATGGCGGCGTCGATGGCCTCCGCGTTGGCTTGGCCCAGGCGTGCGACCGCCTCGTCGAGCTGGACCTGCACGGCCCGCGCCGTCTCCTCGTGCAGGCGGCGGGTCATCTCCTCCACGGTCCACCGGGTGGCCGAGGTGAGCGCCTCGGAGACCCTGCCCGTCTGCTCGTCGAGGTTCCTGGACACCCGTTCCTCGGTGGCCGCCGCCGTGCGGATCAGCTCTCCGCGAAGCGCTTCGGAGTCGGATCGGACGAGCCGGCCCAGGCCCACCATGCGGTGCTCCATGGTCCCGTTGATCTCCTCGATGGCCCGGGTGGCGGTCTCCACCGACGATCCGATGTCGCGGGCCTCGATGCCCAGCCGCTCGGCCATGAGATCGATGTGTTCGCCCAGGAGGCCCTGGACCACGCTGCCCACGCCCGAGGCGACGTCCTGGTCGCGGGAGGCCATGGCCTCGACCTGCTGGTCGATGTGCCCGGCCAGGAGCCCGACCGCGTTGACTCCCTCCTTGACGTACATCTCCATCGACCGGGCCACGTGGCCCGTCTCCCGGGTGATGAGCTCCCCGTGCTCCTTCACCTGCTCCTGGACGGTCTCCACGATGATCCGGTCCCGGTCGGCCAGGGCCTTGAAGGCCGAGGCGACCTGGGTGGTCACCCGCTCCAACTGGCCACGCAATTCCTCGTACCCGGCCACCGCCGGGGCCCCAACGGCGTGTTCCAGGGCCAGGACGCTGTCGGACAGCGCCGCCCGGGCCGCCCGGGTGTCCTCGGCCAGCGAGGTCATCGAGTCCTCCAGCCTGGCGGTGCGCACGGCGAGGTCCTGGAACCGTTCGTCCGAGTGGGCCACCAGGCTCCGGATGGCCTGGTCGCGGGAGAGGGATTCCAGGATCTGCGAACCGACCTGGTCCTTGTCGCCCCCCGCCGCCCGCCACACCTCGGACGCGATCTCGTGCATCAAGGAGTTCGCGCTCTGGTGGATGGCCCGGAGGCCCTGCTCCAGCCGGTCCTCCAGGACCCGCTGGTAGTCGGACATCTCGGCCTCGAACGCGGCATCGGCCGTCGCCGCGCTCCGGGAGAAGATGCCGCGGTGCCTCGCCGGGTCGGCGCCCTCGGGCGGGGGGAAAGGATTCGATTGGTCCATCGGCGCTCGCATTCCGGGGCCGGCGCGGCGCGTCCGGGAGAGTGTAGGGGAGCATCAGGCACCACATCACGCATCCGGTGCCCCTTTCCCTGCCTGGTATCGGGGGAGCCACCTCCTTTGCCGCCCCCACCGGGGCCACCTATACTCGATCGTTGGTGTCCCCCGGCTTCCGGGACGAAAGACTCGGAGGGGCGTAGCTCAACCTGGTAGAGCACCGGTCTCCAAAACCGGCGGTTGGGGGTTCAAGTCCCTCCGCCCCTGCAAGGACCCTGCAAGGAGCACGATGAACAGGCAGATGAAGAGGATGCAGCGCCGTCAGGGCGGCACGAACATGGACCGCGCCGCCGCCGCGGCCACCACGCGGCGGGCCGCCGTCCAGGAGAAGCGCAAGCGGACGGGGGTGCGGCAGTTCCTGCGGGAGGTCCGTCAGGAGCTGAAGCGGGTGAACTGGCCGACGCGCCAGGAGCTCGTGGCCTATACGGTCGTCGTCCTGGTGTCGGTGACGGTGCTCACCTCCTTCGTCTTCGGCCTGGACTACGTGTTCTCCAAGCTCGTCCTGCGGGTGTTCTCGAACGGTTAGGAAGACCACCTCCGACCACGATGAACGGAACCCAAGAAGAGATGTCGTCATCCGAATTCGCCCCTGGAGAACCACAGCCCGGCGAGCCTGAGGACTCCGGTTCGCAGGCCGACGAGGTTTCCCCGGACGCCGCGTCCGACGAGGCGGCTCCTCAAGAGCCCGACTCCCAGGAGGAGGAGGTCCCCAGTCCGGCCGAGGAGGCGTTCGAGGCACGGGTCGAGGAAGCGGCCGCGGAGGCCGACCTGATCGACGCCGCCACCGAATCGGCCTGGAGGAGACGGTGGCGGAGGCCGCGCAGACGGCGGAGACCGAGGGGGAGTTCCAGGAGACCGTGGCCGAGGTGGCTCGGGAGGCCGAGCTGATCGAGGCGGCGAACGAGCAGGTCTTCGAGGAGCGCGTCGTGGAGGCCGCGGAGGTCGCCGCGCGAGACCACGGCGGAGGAGGAGGTCCTGGCCGAGGCCGAAGCCATCGCCCAGAAGGCCGCCCGGGCTCCGGCGGAGACGCCCTCGGAGGACGAGCAGGTCGTCGAGACCACCATTCCGGACCCGTTCAAGGGACCCGGCGAGTGGTACGTCGTCCACACCTACGCGGGCTACGAGAACAAGGTGAAGGCCAACCTCGAGTCGCGCATCCACACCATGCAGATGGAGAACAAGATCTTCGACGTCGTCATCCCCATGGAGGACGTCATGGAGATCAAGGGCGGCAAGAAGCAGATCGTCCAGCGGAAGGTGTTCCCGGGCTACCTGCTCGTGAAGATGGTCTACGACAACGACTCGTGGTACGTGGTCCGCAACACCCCGGGCGTCACGGGGTTCGTCGCGGCCGGCACGGGGTCCAAGCCGACGCCGCTGTCGCGCCGGGAGGTCGAGAAGATCCTGGCCGTGAAGAAGCAGGAGGTGAAGCCCACCTTCCGCCTGGGGTTCGAGGAGGGCGACGTGGTGCGGATCATCTCCGGACCGTTCGCGGACTTCAACGGCACGATCAGCGAGATCAACGTGGACCAGAGCAAGCTGAAGGTCCTGGTGAACATCTTCGACCGCGAGACGCCGGTCGAGCTCGGCTTCGACCAGGTCGCGAAGGTCTAGCCTCGGCGTCCGATCACGACCAGAGGCAGGAGATCGGAAGCGCCTTCAAACGGTCGCCAAACGGCAAGGACAGTGGGCCCGTATAAAGGACGCTGCCGAGTCGGAAGCGCGAGCCATTCTTGTCCCGGAGATAGCTGAGACTCCTGAAGTCGGACGAAGTAACGGTCGCTCTTGCTTTGACTTCCAGTCCAATAAGGTCGCCGTCTGCCCGCTCGAGAACGACATCGACCTCTCGCTGGTCGTGATCTCGATAATGGAAGACGCGTACCGTCGCGTCTGTCCAGCTAGCAAGTTTGACGAGCTCCATCACGACGAAGGTCTCGAATACCATTCCGGTTAGCCGAGGATCATTCGCGATCCGCTGGGAATCTGCCCCGACCAGGGCCGTCAACATCCCAGTGTCCGTCACGTAGATCTTTGGAGTCTTGACTTCTCTGCGTGAGAGATTGCTATGCCATGGTTGATGAAGGCGGACCAGCATCAGGTCCTGCAGGATGCCAAGGTAATGTTCGATGGTCTTTCGTTCAACGCCAAGCTCCTGTGCTAATCCCTCGCGACTCAGCAGAGATGCGGATCGGGCGGCAAGGAGTCGCAGCAGCCGGCCAACGTTGCCTGCGTCTCGGGTGCGGGCGATCTCCGGTACGTCGCGACCGACAACCGAGTCGACGTATGCCTCGAAGGAGCTGGCGCGGGCTCTTGGTGACCGGGTGAAGACTCCGGGGAAACCGCCTGCAGCGATCCTCTTCGCGACGTCCAGCCTATCTGTCGCCCTGGTGTCGGAAGGCCACGACCCGTCGAAGAGCGTGTCAACGAGGTTTCGATCACCTTGCTCGATCTCGCACTGTGCCAGAGGCCACAGATGAACATAGTCGACGCGTCCAGGGAGAGCATCCCTGATGGTCGGAAGGGTCTGGATGTTGGCCGATCCGGTGAGCAGGAACTGTCCGGGTCGCTGATCTCGATCCAGGCGTTCTTTCAGCGAGAGTAGGAGGTCCGGTACCCTCTGGACCTCGTCGATGATGCTGTAGCGACCCATCTGGGCTATGAATCCCGTGGGGTCGCTCCGAGCCGCGTTTCTGGTGGCTGTGTCGTCGAGGGTGAAGTAGGTCGCCGGAGAGCGAGTGTGCACGAGATCGCGGACGAGCGTGGTCTTGCCAGCCTGGCGAGGTCCGAGGACGGCGACCGCCCGAGATTCGGAGAGTGCTTCACGGACCCTCGGCCCGATCGCGCGGGGGATAAGCCGCCTACCGGTGGGGGAACCGCTGGCCTCTCCGGTCATGTGCATGATTGCCCGACCTCGGAAATCTGGGACTTCGTCGCTCGGAAATCTGGGACTTTAGGCCTCGGAAATCTGGGAGTCTATGCCTCGGAAATCTGGGAGTCAACCATGGGCTCTGCTGCCGAGCGTTGGCGCCTAAGACCCGGGTCGTTACTATCGATGGGCCCCGGAGCCCTCCGGGTGACGTCCATCGAGCGCGCGGGAGGCCGGAAGGCCGCTTGCACCGCAGGAGGTGAACGAAGGAAATGGCGAAGAAGAGGGTCGTCGCCGTCGTCAAGCTCCAGATCAGGGCGGGGCAGGCCACCCCGGCGCCGCCCGTGGGCACCGCGCTGGGCCAGCACGGGGTGAACATCATGGAGTTCTGCCGGCAATACAACGAGCAGACACAGCAGTTCGCCGGGCAGGTCATCCCGGTCGAGATGACGATCTACGAGGACCGCTCGTTCACGTTCGTCACCAAGCAGTCGCCGGCCGCCGAGCTGATCAAGCAGGCCGCCGGGATCGAGAAGGGCTCGGGTGAGCCGAACCGCGAGAAGGTGGCCTCGATCACCCGGGAGCAGCTGCGGCGGATCGCCGAGCGCAAGATGGCCGACCTCAACGCGAACGACGTGGACGCCGCCATGAAGATCATCGCCGGCACGGCCCGCAGCATGGGCGTGGAGGTGGTCGCGTGAGCGGCAAGCGGTACCGCGAGGCGGCCAAGCTGGTGGACCGGGAGCGGGAGTACCTGCCGGCCGAGGCCGTCCGGCTCATCAAGCAGTTCCCCGACGCGAAGTTCGACGAGACCGTGGAGCTCGCGCTCCGACTGGGGGTGGACCCCCGCAAGGCGGATCAGATGGTCCGCGGTACGGTGACCCTCCCGCACGGGACGGGCAGGTCGGTGCGGGTCGCGGCCTTCGCCACCGGCCCCAAGGCCACCGAGGCCAAGGAGGCGGGGGCCGACATCGTGGGCGGCGAGGAGCTCGTCGAGGAGGTCATGAAGGGGAACATCGACTTCGATGCCACGGTCGCAACCCCGGACATGATGGCCACGGTGGGCAAGGCAGGCCGGGTCCTCGGGCCCCGGGGTCTCATGCCGAACCCGAAGACCGGGACGGTCACGAACGACATCGGCAAGGCCGTTCGCGACATCAAGGGCGGCAGGGTCGAGTACAAAGTGGACAAGACGGGGAACCTGCACACGATCGTCGGGAAGCGCTCGTTCTCCGAACAGCAGCTGCTGGAGAACTACCTGGCGGTCGTGGACGAGGTCCTCCGGGCCAAGCCCTCGGCGGCCAAGGGCAAGTACGTGATCAGCGCGACCGTCGCTCCGACCATGGGCCCGGGCATCCCCCTCGACACGAACCGGCTGAAGGACGCCGAAGCGGCGGCCGTGCCGGCGTAGGCGGGCTCAGCCGGTGTGCCGGTGGCCGCCCATGTGATCGTCCAGACGCCCCGCGAGCGAATCCAACCGTGCGTCGAGTCGGGCCGCGAGTGCGTCGATCCGCGAGCCAAGCTCCGCCCCCTGGGCCTCGATCTTCGAGCCGAGAGCGTCGATCTTCGTGCCGAGGTAGACGAAGAACGTGACGGAGATTGCCGCCAACACCGCCAGCGTCGCCCATGTGGCCGCCATGTCTCCGACCATAGCACCCAGGGGTGACATTCCGAGGCCGGTGTCGCCCGCTGGGGGCCTCGTGTGGCCGAGGCTTCTGCTGGGTGCTCCGCCTGTTCAAACTAGCAACCGCCGCCGACGGGGAAGCTCGGAGAGGGCGTCGATGCGGGCTCCGAGATCCGCCCCCTGCGCGGCGATGGCGCCTCGGAGATCCGCCCCCTGCGCGGCGATGGCGCCTCGGGGCTCTGGGGCCGGGAAGATGGGCCGAAAGACCTAGGCCCCTCGCCATTGCCGAAATCCCCTGTCCAGCCGACCATGCGTAGGTCAAGGCGGTTACTGCTGCCAGGCCGAGTGGGCTACAGTGTGCATCCACTCGGGCCGACGGGCATAGCAGTGAGTCGCTGGTCCACAGGGGGATCGGACAACCGCAGGGGGATATCTTTCGATGACAAGGGGAGCTAGCGAACGTTCGGGCCTGGCCGAACACGGTGAGGAGACCGACCAGGATTCAGGTGCGACCGGATCCGACATCTGGGCCCGCCCGGCGGAACCTGTGGACGAGCAGCAGCTCAACGGCGAGCGGAAAGCGGGCAGGCTCGGCGATCTCCTCGTCGAACGGGAGCTGATCACCCAGAGCCAGCTGGGAGAGGCGCTCCTCCAGCAGCCCGCTTCGGGCAAGCCCCTTGGCTCGCTGCTGGTTGAGCTCGGCGCCCTCGACGAGCTCGCGCTCGCTCGCGTGCTCGCGGAGCAGCTCGGCGTGCCGCTGGCGGACCTGAGGAAAGACGCGCCCGACGATGCCGCCATCGCGATCCTGCCGGAATCCGTCGCCAGGGCGCACACGGCGATCCCGATCCGCAAAACAGACTCCGGGCTCGAGGTGGCGATGCCCGATCCGCTGGACCGGGCAGCGATCGCGGAGATCTCCGAAGCGGTGAAGACCAACGTCATCGGCTTCATCGCCCCAGCCTCGGATATCCGGCGGGCCATCGACAAGGCCTATCGAGCGATCACGGCGGTCGAACGGCACGTTGAAGCGTTCCTCGCAACCGAGGCCATCACGAGTCGGGCCCTTCAGGAACAGGATGTCGCAGAGAACGCACCCGTCGTCAAGGTCGTGAACCTCATCATCACGCAGGCGGTGCGAGACCGGGCCTCGGACATCCACATCGAACCGCAGGATTCGCGGGTTCGGGTTCGGTACCGGATCGACGGCGCGCTCCATGACGTGCTGGCCCTCCCGCCGAACATGGGGCCGGCCGTGGTCAGCCGGATCAAGGTCCTCGCGGAGATGAACATCGTCGAGCGTCGCCGTCCACAGGACGGGAAGATCGCCATGGAGGTGGACGGTCGCTCGATCGACCTGCGCGTGGCGACGGCGGCAACGATCTGGGGCGAGAAGGCCGTGATGCGGCTGCTGGACAAGAGCCGCTCCCTCTTCCGCCTGGACGAGCTGGGGATGGAGGAGGACATCCACGGGGCTTTCTCGCGCGCGATCCGAACCCCGTTCGGCATGGTGATCTGCGCCGGCCCGACCGGGAGCGGGAAGACCACCACCCTCTACGCCACCCTGGCAGAGATCAACATGAGCGAGCGCAACATCATGACGGTGGAGGACCCGGTCGAATACACGTTGCCCTCCATCAACCAGATCCAGATCCACGACCAGTCCGGCATCACGTTCGCCGGCGGGCTGAAGGCCATCCTCCGTCAGGATCCCGACGTCATCCTCGTCGGCGAGATGCGGGACGTGGAGACGGCTCGCATCGGGGTCCAGTCCGCGCTCACGGGGCACCTCGTGCTGACGTCGCTGCACGCGACCGATACGGCAGGTGCCCTCCAGCGGTTCCTGGACATGGGCATCGAGTCGTTCCTGGTCGCCTCGGCCGTCGTGGGGGTGCTCGCGCAGCGCCTGGTCCGCCGGATCTGCCCGTCCTGCAAGGTCCCGTACACGCCGTCGGTGGAGGAACGCCAGTTCTACGAGGACGCGGGCGGCCCCCTCAAGGCTGTCTTCTGGCATGGCGAAGGGTGCAACTTCTGTTTCCGGACCGGCTACGAGGACCGGATCGGGGTCTACGAGCTGCTTCGCGTCACCGAGGAGATCAAGGAGTTGCTGCTTCGAAAGGCCCCCCACGACGAGCTTCGAGCGATGGCCGTCAGCCAGGGCATGCGGACGCTCCTCGATGCAGGGATCCGATTGGTTGCCGACGACGTCACCACCATCTCCGAGGTGGTGCGGAGCATCTACACCGTGTGAGGTGACGGATGACCACGTTCAAGTACACGGCGGTGAAACCGGATGGCCAGCGGGTTCGCGGCAATACGCGGGCCGACACGATCAAGCTGGCCATGGCCGGCTTGATGGACCAGTCCTTCGACGTCGTCGATCTGAAGGAGAGCAAGAGCGTCCTCCAGTTCGAGATCACGAAGAAGAAGCTGCCGCCTGCCGAGGTGATGCACTTCTCGCGGCAGCTCGGGGCGTTCGTCCGGGCCGGCGTCCCCCTGATCGAGGCCATCGAGGTGATCGAGGAGGAGGCGGAGAACAAGGTCCTGCGGCGGGTCCTGGCGGCCGTTCGCGAGGAGCTCCGCACGGGGGAGACCTTCTCCTCTGCGCTTGCACCGTTCCAGACCATGTTCCCGCAGTTCTACGTGGACATGCTTCGGGCAGCGGAGCTGACCGGGACCCTCGACAACGTGCTCGACGAGATCTCCCGCTACATCGAGCGCGATCTCGACGCCAGGCAGAAGATCAGGTCCGCGATGGTCTACCCGCTCGTGGTACTGGTCATGGCGATCATCACCATCACCGTGCTTGCCGTATACGTCCTGCCCCGCTTCAAGGACTTCTTCGCGTCGCTCGGCGCCAAGCTTCCGCTCCCCACCCGCATGCTGATCGGACTGACGGACTTCCTGGGGAATTGGTGGTGGGCACTGTTGGGCGGGATCGTCCTGATCGTGGTGGGCTTCGCCCTCCTGTTCAGGGCGCACTGGGGCCGGAGGCTGCGGGATCGCACCCTCCTGAAGCTGTGGGTGGTCGGGGAGGTCGTCCGGTACACGATCGTGGAGCGCTTCTGCCGGCTGCTGGCGTCGATGATGGAGGCCGGCGTCCCCCTCCCCGAAGCCATGACGGTCCTCGGCCGGGGGACGAACAACGTGATCTTCCAGGAAGGCCTGGCCTCCGTCCGCGAGGCGATGGTCCGGGGCCAGGGGATCGCGGCGCCGATGGCGGCCTCGAAGCTGTTCCCGGGAGCGGTGATCCAGATGGTGCGCGTGGGGGAGGACACCGGGTCGCTCGACCAGCAGCTGGAAGCCGCCGCCGCCTACTTCGACAAGGAGCTCGACTACAAGATCAAGAAGCTCACCTCTCTCTTCGAGCCCGCGGTGATCCTGTTCATGGGGCTCATCGTGGGCTTCGTGGCGATCGCGCTCGTCTCTGCCATGTACGGCATCTACAACCAGGTGAATATCTAATGAGTACGGCCCGTTCCAGAGCCGAAAGGAGGCGGGCGGGGCTGAACGCCGTCGCCGCCCGCATGAGGAGGGACGACGGCTTCACGCTCATCGAGCTGCTCATCGGGACGGTCATCCTCGGCATCATCATCGGGGCGATCGCGCAAGCCCTCATCGTGGGGTTCACCACAACGGGCGATACGTCCCAGCGCTTCTCCGAGAGCCATGACGCCCAGATCAGCTCCGCTTACCTGGCCAACGACGTCCAGAGCGCGAAGACGGTCTCGGTCGCGGCGGGCGGCTCGAGCTGCGCCTCGGCGACGAATCTGGTCGACTTGACCTACTCGGACGGGAAGGTCGCCTCCTATTCCTGCGGGCCGTCCGGGGGTGAGACGAGGGTGACGCGTACCTTCGATGGAACCACGGTCGTGCTGGCCCACTTCGCCGGGGTCGGCAAGCCTACCGTGACGTGCAGCCCGAGCTGCGGCACGTCCACGCCGGTCCGCGTCGACATCGCGTTCACCGAGGCGAGCGGCTACAGCTTCACGCTGGCAGGCTCGCAGAGGCTCACGAAGCCGAGCTCGCCGCCGCCGCCGCCGGGAGGGGGGGCGACCGCGGACGTGACCCTCTTCGTGCTTCCCGGGGTCGGTGGCTCGAACACCCCGCTCTGGGTATCAGGGGGCTGCCCACCCGGGCAGATCGACAACCCCGGCAACCCCAACAACGACTGCACGTCCGATTCGGAGCAGGGTCCCCTCACGCGCCCGCACCTCACGGTCAGGGGGAACCTGTACGTCAACTCGCCCGTGAACGGCGCGGTCCGGCTCTCCGGGATGAAGAGCCAGGAGAAGCTCGCGGTATCCGACGGCGGCGATTTCAAGATCCTGCAGGGAGGGACGTGTCAGGGCTGCACCCCGCAGACCGTCACCTGCCCCGCGTGCTCGACCTTCCCGTACGGGTCGTACTCGCCGGCCCTGCTCGACCCGTTGCGGTTCATGGCTCCTCCACCTCAAAGCGGCCCCGGGATCTACGTCCACACGGGCACGTTCAACATCTCGGGCAACACGAGCCTTCCCGCGGGGATCCACATCCTGAAGGCCGGGATGAACGTGAACGGGAACGCGAACGTCAGCGTGAGCGGGACCGGCGGGATCATGTTCTACAACGAGTCGGGCTCGATCAGCTTCGCCGGTGGGTCGCGGTTCAACCTCCCAGCCTACGATGCGGCCCCGTACAAGAACATCCTGATCTTCCAGGCCCGCACGAACACGAACGACCTCAGCCTGAGCGGCGGAACGAACGTTGCATCCAAGTTGGGGGGGGTCATCTACGCGCCGAACGCCGGCCGGGTCGTGCTCGGAACGGGGGGCGCGAACCTCGAGGTGACGGCGGTCATCGCCCAGGGCATCAAGGTGATCGGCACCACGCAGGTGACGATCGGTCCCCCGGTCGCCGTTTCCATCCCCGGTCCCTGACAGTCATGGGTGCCCGACGTGTGCTCGACGACGAGGCGGGCTTCTCCCTCCCGGAGGTCCTCATCACGATCGCCATCGTCGGGATCGCTTTCGCGGCGATCCTCGGCGGCATGCTGACGTCGATCGTCGTGTCGGACGTGCACCGCAAAGAGGCCACGGCGGACGCGCTCGCGCGGAGCGCGGCCGAGCGGCTGAAGGACCAAGGCGTGGCCTACGTGAGCTGCGCCGGCTTGAACGCCTACGACTCGGCGCTGCCCACCGCGCCGAGCTACATGGTCTCCGTGACCAGCCTCGAGGTGTGGAACGGCAACCTGACCGCCGGTGCAGCGCCCGAGCCGGTCTTCGCGCAGTCCGGCCCGGGATGCCCGGACCAGGGTGTCCAGCGCATCACTATCGTCGCCTCCGCGACCGACGGTCGGGCGACCGAGACCGTCCAGATCCTCAAGCGGCAGGGCACGTGATGGGCGGGTTCCGAGTGAGGCTCCGCGACGAGGACGGCCAGGCTCTCCTGCTCGCGCTCGGATTCATCCTGTTCTTCGGGCTTGTGATCCCGGCGATCCTCGGCTTCGCGGAGGCGAGCGTCCGCGCGACGACCGCCCTCCGCGAGCAGCGTAACATCGTGTACGCGGCCGACGGCGCGATGGATGGGGCGATCCAATACGGGCGCCGGAACCCCGCCGTGGGGGCCTACGGAGCCGTTCCATGCATCGCGTACTCCGCCACCCTGAACGGCAAGACGGCCACCGTGACGTGCGTCTCGGTCGGGAGTCCGACCAGCATGGATCGCCTGGTCACGTTCACCGCGTCCGTGGACGGGGTGGCCCGCGTCCAGGCCGAAGTCGTCTTCTTCGGCTCCACGGCCACGCCGGCCCCCGTTCGTGTCATCTCCTGGACGTACCGTCGGTAGGTCGCGCTGAAGGACCGATATCCCGCCGACGGCGGACGCGACCGACCGGGACCGAACCGTCTATTCACGGCCTCGGTCGGGGGGCGTGCCGTAGGTCAGGGCCAACGTGCGGTTCTACGACGGCACCGGTGCCGTACCCCTTCCCGTTGACGTGCTTTCCTGGACGGTTCTCGGGTAGCGGCAGCCGGCCCCGGGATCGGCGACTGTGACTGCAAGGGCTGTTGGACCAAAGAATATGGGCCGAAAGACCTAGGTCTTCCGCGATTTACAAGATCCCCTTCTCGACCCACCATTCGTAGGTCAACACGACTACTGCCGGTAGGCCGACTTCCCCGCCCCAGACCAAACGGGGGAGAGGGGTCTCCCGGCGGCGGAAGGGCCGTGCAGAAGGGGGTGAACCGTCGAGAGCCGGCCAGGCATCGCGCATACGTACTAACTGACAAGGCAATCGTCTAAGGAGGGGGTAAATGAACGAGCGCGTAAGGCGCGCAAGAGAGGATCAGGGGGGTTTCACCCTGATCGAGTTGATGATCGTGATCATCATCCTCGGCGTCCTGGCCGGGATCGTGATCTTCTCTGTCCGGGGAATCACGGACCGAGGCAATGTGGCGGCCTGCAAGGCCGACCTCAGTGCCATCACGACGGCGGTCGAAGCGTATCGCACGCAGAATCCAGGCTTCCCGCCTGACCTCGTGCCGAGCCTGACCTCAGGTACCAACGTGTTCCTCCGTTGGGATTCCGGCTTCACGGGGACTACCGCTGCCGATGGCCCGGCCGGGTCGACCAGCTCTGTGCATGTCGGGGGGTCGGGGACCACCACGTGGACGATCACCTATCACCCGGTCGCGGGGACCGGTTTCGCTGCCGGAGACGTCACGACGACCGACTGTTAGTACGCCTCGGGCAGGTCAGTAAGGAGCCAAACGTGGGAGCCCGGCGACCAACCGGGCTCTCACTCTTTATGGGGTCGCTGCCGGCTGGACACCATGCCCCGCGGGAGGCTTCGCGACCTCCTTGGGGTAGATGCTCCTCGCCACGGCCTCCTCGTAGGTGACCACGCCCCGGGTCACCAGGGCGGACAGGGCCATCTCCAGGGTCTGCATCTGGTCCTGGACACCGGTGGCCACCACGTTTCGGATCTGGTGGCTCTTGCCGCCCCTGATCAGGTTCCGCACCGGGTGGGTGGCGACCAGGACCTCGAACGCCGCGACCTGTCCGCCGCCGATCCTGGGGAGGAGCTGCTGGTAGAGGACTCCCACCAGCGTGTTGGCGAGCTGCACCCGGATCTGGTTCTGGCTCTCCTGGGGGAAGACGTCCACGATCCTGTCCATGGCCTGCGCCGTGTCGTTCGTGTGAAGCGTGGCGAAGACCAGGTGGCCCGTCTCGGCCAGGCTGAGGGTGGTCTGGATCGTCTCGAGGTCCCGCATCTCCCCCACCAGGAGCACGTCGGGGTCCGCCCGGAGTGCCGAGCGGAGGGCTCGCGGGAACGAGACCGTGTCCTGGCCCACCTCCCGTTGGTTCACGGCGGCCTTCTTGTGCTTATGGACGTACTCGATGGGGTCCTCGATGGTGATGATGTGGCAGGCCCGGTGGTTGTTGATGTAGTCGATCATCGAAGCGAGGGTCGTCGACTTCCCGGCCCCGGTCGGACCGGTCACGAGCACGAAGCCCTGCCGGATCGTGACGAACCGCTCGATGATCGGCGGCAGGCCGAGGTCCTCGAACGAGGGGATCTCGAACGGGATCAACCGGAGCGCGAGGCCCATCGAGCCGCGCTGGACGAACGCGTTCGCTCGGAACCGCGCCTTCCCTTCCCAGTTGAAGGAGAAGTCCACGTCGAGTAAGGCGCGGTAGTCCTCATGGAGCTTCTCGGGCAGGACGGTGAGGACGATCTTCTCGACATCCTCGGGCGTGAGCCGGGCCGACCCGTTCGCGGGGCGGGGAGTGCCGTCCACCCGAAGGAGCGGCGGAGCTCCTGCGGTCACCAGGAGGTCGGTCCCGTGGAGGTCCCACAGCTCCTGGAGGTAGGGGTCGATCGGCGTCGTCGTCGTGGTGGCCATGGGCGAAGTATGCCAGGGGGGGCAAGTGCCTCGGAGGTGGCCCGCCGCCCATCGTTGTGCCTAGAGCGACTTGCCGCCGATGGAGGGGACGAGGGGCCCCGGGGAAGATAGGTCTAAAGACCTAGGCCTCCAGCTATTGCTAGACAGTGCTCCACGGACGACCATACGTAGGTCACTGGGCCTACTGCTCGTAGGTGGGCTCCTTTGTCTTGGGCACTGATCGGGGGACAAGGGGCCACGGGGGCGCGGCAAGTGGCGCTCGCTTCATTTGAGAGAGGGAGAAGGTATGAGAGGGGCTCGAAACAGACGCCGAGAGCGGGAACTCCTTCTAGCAAAGGTCACGAGGGTCCTCGGCCCTCTTCCTCAGAGGGCATGGCGCCTGCGAACGACACACAAGACGCTGATCGTTTTCGTCATCCTCGGCATGATCGTCTCGATCGTCGGGCCCGTAGCTTTCGCAGACGACACTGCACCGGACGCGACGCCGACCGAGAGTCCTTCTCCGCCACCGACCGACACACCCGCACCGTCGCCAACCGATAGTCCGAGTCCTTCCCCAACCGACACCGCCAGTCCCTCTCCAGCCGATAGCCCTTCGCCGACCGACAGCCCTTCGCCGTCCGATACCGCGAGTCCTTCTCCTTCTCAAACCCCCAGTGCTTCTCCGACCCCGTACTCCGGTCCGACCGCGAGCATCATCGTTCAGACGGTCCCGGGGCTGACCAAGCCACAGCAGGCCGACGTGATCGCCAGGGACGGGGGCGTGGAGAGTTCGTCGATCCCGGTCCTCCGGCTGCACGTGGTGGACGTGCCCGCAGGCGAGGTGAGCTCGTACGCCGACGCGTACGCGGCCGACCCCGACGTGGCAAGCGTTGACCGGGACCGGACGCGAGACGCTGAGGCGACCCCTTCCGACCCGGCGTACGGAGACCAGTGGTCGCTGCCGCAGATCGGCTGGGACCAGGTCTACGGGTCGGTACAGCCGACCGGGTTCGCGACGCTCGCCGTCCTCGACACCGGCGTCGACGCCGATCTCGGATCTCCGGGCCGGTTCGTCACCGGATGGTCAGCATTCGGGACCGATCCGAAGAGCGACCCGAACGGCCACGGCACCTGGCTGGCTCGAGCATCGCCGCGGCCGACACCGACAACGCGAACGGGCATCGCCGGCGTCGCGTACGACGGCGTGAAGGTCATGCCGGTCACAGGTCCTCGGACGCGAGCGGCCAGGGCCAGGACAGCGACATCATCAAGGGCCTCGTCTGGGCCGTGGACCACGGCGCGAACGTCGTGCTGATGGGCTTCAGCAACCCAGGCTTCAGCGACGCCCTGCAGGCCGCGGTCGACTACGCGTGGGCGCAGGGCGTCGTGCTCGTGGCCGCGACCGGCAACGACGGTGTCGTCGACACCCACCTACCCGGCCGGCGACGCCGGGGTCGTCGGCGTGTCGGCGACCGACCAGACCGACGCGCTGTGGAGTGGCAGCAACTACGGCGCGGACGCGTTCCTCGCGGCCCCCGGCGTCGGCGATCCCGACCGACGACGTCGGCGGCGGGACGACGAGCTGACGGGAACCTCGGCCGCCGCCGCGCACGTCGCGGCAGCCGCCGCGCTGATGCGGGCCGTCGACCCGAGCGCCTCGAACGGCGTCATCGTCGGCCGCCTGGCCCGGAACGCCGATCCGGCCGGCACGGCAGACCAGACCGGCAACGGCCGCCTGAACCTCGCCCGCGCGATCGCCGACACGTCGACGCGATCCGGTCAGTCCCGCACGGGGCCCCCGGCGGCGGCCCGCTCGTCGGGCCGTATGTCGCGGGTCTGACTGGTGCCTACACGTTCAAGCTGACGGGCGCCGATCCATCCAAGTACACGATTAAGCCTCCTTCCCAGCAGCCGTGCCCGACACCGGCGAACGCCATCGGCACCGGCACGGCGAGCAACCCGATCCCTGGCGCGGACTGGTCGACGGGTCTCACCTCGCTTGCTCCGGAAAGGCTGGGCTGGGGCCAGGTCGTGCCGCTCGAGGTGCAGGTGACGGTAAACGGGAACACCACGCCCGAGAACGGCGTGGTCGCGTTCACCATGGATCTGGCCGGACGCACGTCCGGCGGCACCGACAAGAACTTCGGTTTCGACCCCGCATACGGTATCTACTGTGCGTTTGTAGACACGGGTGACGGCTCTTCGGTCGATCCGGGGGCGGATGCGAGGGTCGATTCCTACCGATTCCGTCGTGAGTCCAAATACGGACAATGAGAAGACGACAGGCACCATCCAGCTCTCCGGTCTGAACAGTGGCGACACCGTCATCGTTGAGGTGTGGGGGGTCCTCAAGACCTCGGCTCCCCACTGCGAACGGGAACGTCCAGGTCGGCATGGTGAACTTCACGACGTGCGTGACGACGAATCCCTGTGCGGGCAGCACCGGCAGTATCGGCAACCAGACGATCGCGATCAAGAACGTTCAGGTTTTCTTCAGCCAGGCCTCTGCCGACGTCTCGGTCACGAAGAGCGATAGCCCCGACCCGGTCGTGCTCAACGGAACGCTCACGTACACGATTACCGTCAAGAACAACAACAGCACGGCTGACGAGAATCGTCGCCAACGGCGTCGCGATCCTCGACACCATCGATCCGCAGACCACATTCGTTCCTCCCGATCCGGGCAATCCGAGTACGACTTCGAGCCCCGGCTGCACGCTCTCGTCGGGCGTGGTCACCTGTTCGATTGGGTTCCTGAGCGCCCAGCAGACCGTCACCCGAACGATGCGTGACACCGTCAAACCGACCGCACCCACCGCGGGAACGGTTCAGGACCGGGACCTGCGTGGCAAGTGGCAACCGGCCGTGCGACCTCTCGCAACAAAGTGAGCCTGCGATACGGCGGGTTCGAGCGGGCCACGCACTCCGGATCCGAACAGCGCCAACGACAGTCGACTCGAGCCCACGAACGTCCTTCCGACGGCCGACCTGGCGATCACGAAGAGACGACGACCACGATCGCCGACAGGGGAAGCACTCTCACCTACACGATAACGATCACCAATATCGGCCCGAGCAGGGGACCGGTGGCGACCGTCAGCGACACGTTCGATTCGACAAAGTTTTCGAGCGAGTCTTGGAGCTGCTCGGTGTCACCTGGGCCGCGGGCAACTTTGCGGGACGCCAGCCTCCGGCAACACCGGGAACATACAACCGCGCGATCAACCTGAATAGCGGCGCCGCGCGACATCCACAGTCACGGCTGTTGTCAGCGCGACGGCGACCGGAACGATCTCAAACACCGCCGGCGTTCAGGTTCCGGCCGGGACTACCGACTCGGACACTAGCAATAAAGACAACGCCACCGCCAACACGCCGGTTCGCACCACCAAGCTCGCGGTTACGAAGAGCGACAGCCCTGACCCTGTGAGCCCCGGCGGTACTCTGACCTGACGATCGAGGTCACGAACAACGGACCCCACGCCGTGACGAACGCCTCGAGTAACCGATTCGTTCGACACGACGAAGCTTCTCCACTATCAGTTGGACCTGCGTTGTCTCCCCGGTCGCCGCGGGCAACAGCTGCGGTGCGGCGAGCGGCGGTGGCGAAAAGAGCAACACAGACGGTCAGTCTGAATAAGGACGCGAAGGCGACATATACCGTCACGGCCACGGTCCTTTCGAGTGCGACCGGCACCATCTCGAATACAGCATCCGTGACTGCTCCGGCAACGACCGACGACAATGTCAGTGGCAACAACAGCGCGACTGCCACGACAGAAGTGACCGCCTCGGCCGACCTGTCGATCGACAAGAAGGACTCGGCCGACCCCGTGGCGGCCGGGCACGAACTTCAGCTACACCCTCGACGTCTCGAACGGCGGGCCCTGGGCGCCCACAACGTCAAGGTCGTGGACACCCTGCCGGCCGGCGTCACGTTCGTCTCGGCCTCGGGCGGGGCCACCTGGTCCTGCGCCTACAGCATCATCACCAACAAGGTCACCTGCGACCTGACCGGGACCCTCGCCTCCGGCGCCTCGGCCGCCACGATCACCGTCACGGTGAAGGCCCCGAACAGCCCGAGGTCCTGTCCAACTCGGCCACCGTGTCCTCCACGACGAGCGACCCGGTGGCCGCCAACAACACCGACACCGAGACCACCACGGTCAACGCCTCGGCCGACCTGTCGATCGACAAGAAGGACTCGGCCGACCCCGTGGGCGGGTCCGGCACGAACTTCAGCTACACCCTCGACGAGCTCAAACGGCGGGCGCCTCGGGTTAGCCGACACAACGTCAAGGTCGTGGACACCCTGCCGGCCGGCGTCACGTTCGTCTCGGCCTCGGGCGGGGCCGCCTGGTCCTGCGCCTACAGCATCATCACCAACAAGGTCACCTGCGACCTGACCGGGACCCTCGCCTCCGGCGCCTCGGCCGCCACGATCACCGTCACGGTGAAGGCCCCGAACGAGCCCGAGGTCCTGTCCAACTCGGCCACCTGGTCCTCCACGACGAGCGACCCGGTGGCCGCCAGCACAACACCGACACCGAGACCACCACGGTCAACGCCTCGGCCGACCTGTCGATCGACAAGAAGGACTCGGCCGACCCGTGGCGGCCGGCACGAACTTCAGCTACACCCTCGACGTCTCAAACGGCGGGCCCTCGGGCGCCCACAACGTCAAGGTCGTGGACACCCTGCCGGCCGGCGTCACGTTCGTCTCGGCCTCGGGCGGGGCCACCTGGTCCTGCGCCTACAGCATCATCACCAAGCAAGGTCACCTACGACCTGACCGGGACCCTCGCCTCCGGCGCCTTCGGCCGCCACGATCACCGTCACGGTGAAGGCCCCGAACGAGCCCGAGGTCCTGTCCAACTCGGCCACCGTGTCCTCCACGACGAGCGACCCGGTGGCCGCCAACAACACCGACACCGAGACGACCACGGTCAACGCCTCGGCCGACCTGTCGATCGACAAGAAGGCGCGGCCGACCCCGTGCGGCCGGCACGAACTTCAGCTACACCCTCGACGTCTCAAACGGCGGGCCCTCGGGCGCCCACAACGTCAAGGTCGTGGACACCCTGCCGGCCGGCGTCACGTTCGTCTCGGCCTCGGCGGGGCCACCTGGTCCTGCGCCCCCCAGCGCTCATCACCGACAAGGTCACCTGCGACCTGACCGGGACCTCGCCTCCGGCGCCTCGGCCGCCACGATCACCGTCACGGTGAAGGCCCCGAACGAGCCCGAGGTCCTGTCCAACTCGGCCACCGTGTCCTCCACGACGAGCGACCCGGTGGCCGCCAACAACACCGACACCGAGGCCACCACGGTCAACGCCTCGGCCGACCTGTCGATCGACAAGACAGGACTCGGCCGACCCCGTGGCGGCCGGCACGAACTTCAGCTACACCCTCGACGTCTCAAACGGCGGGCCCTCGGGCGCCCACAACGTCAAGGTCGTGGACACCCTGCCGGCCGGCGTCACGTTCGTCTCGGCCTCGGGCGGGGCCACCTGGTCCTGCGCCTACAGCATCATCACCAACAAGGTCACCTGCGACCTCGACCGGGACCCTCGCCTCCGGCGCCTCGGCCGCCACGATCACCGTCACGGTGAAGGCCCCGAACGAGCCCGAGGTCCTGTCCAACTCGGCCACCGTGTCCTCCACGACGAGCGACCCGGTGGCCGCCAACAACACCGACACCGAGGCCACCACGGTCAACCGCCTCGGCCGACCTGTCGATCGACAAGAAGGACTGCGGCCGACCCCGTGCCGGCCGGCACGAACTTCAGCTACACCCTCGACGTCGCAAACGGCGGGCCCTCGGGCGCCCACAACGTCAAGGTCGTGGACACCCTGCCGGCCGGCGTCACGTTCGTCTCGGCCTCGGGCGGGGCCACCTGGTCCTGCGCCTACAGCATCATCACCAACAAGGTCACCTGCGACCTGACCGGGACCCTCGCCTCCGGCGCCTCGGCCGCCACGATCACCGTCACGGTGAAGGCCCCGAACGAGCCCGAGGTCCTGTCCAACTCGGCCACCGTGTCCTCCACGACGAGCGACCCGGTGGCCGCCAACAACACCGACACCGAGGCCACCACGGTCAACGCCTCGGCCGACCTGTCGATCGACAAGAAGGACTCGGCCGACCCCGTGGCGGCCGGCACGAACTTCAGCTACACCCTCGACGTCGCAAACGGCGGGCCCTCGGGCGCCCACAACGTCAAGGTCGTGGACACCCTGCCGGCCGGCGTCACGTTCGTCTCGGCCTCGGGCGGGGCCACCTGGTCCTGCGCCTACAGCATCATCACCAACAAGGTCACCTGCGACCTGACCGGGACCGCTCGCCTCCGGCGCCTCGGCCGCCACGATCACCGTCACGGTGAAGGCCCCGAACGAGCCCGAGGTCCTGTCCAACTCGGCCACCGTGTCCTCCACGACGAGCGACCCGGTGCGCCGCCAACAACACCGACACCGAGGCCACCACGGTCAACGCCTCGGCCGACCTGTCGATCGACAAGAAGGACTGCGGCCGACCCCGTGGCGGCCGGCAAGAACTTCAGCTACACCCTCGACGTCGCCAACGGCGGGCCCTCGGGCGCCCACAACGTCAAGGTCGTGGACACCCTGCCGGCCGGCGTCACGTTCGTCTCGGCCTCGGGCGGGGCCACCTGGTCCTGCGCCTACAGCATCATCACCAACAAGGTCACCTGCGACCTGACCGGGACCCTCGCCTCCGGCGCCTCGGCCGCCACGATCACCGTCACGTGAAGGCCCCGAACGAGCCCGAGGTCCTGTCCAACTCGGCCACGTGTCCTCCACGACGCGACCCGGTGGCCGCCAACAACACCGACACCGAGACCACCACGGTCAACGCCTCGGCCGACCTGTCGATCGACAAGAAGGACTCGGCCGACCCCGTGGCGGCCGGCACGAACTTCAGCTACACCCTCGACGTTGCAAACGGCGGGCCCTCGGGCGCCCACAACGTCAAGGTCGTGGACACCCTGCCCGCCGGCGTCACGTTCGTCTCGGCCTCGGGCGGGGCCACCTGGTCCTGCGCCTACAGCATCATCACCAACAAGGTCACCTGCGACCTGACCGGGACCCTCGCCGCCGGCGCCTCGGCCGCCACGATCACCGTCACGGTGAAGGCCCCGAACGAGCCCGAGGTCCTGTCCAACTCGGCCACCGTGTCCTCCACGACGATCGACCCGGTGGCCGCCAACAACACCGACACCGAGACCACCACGGTCAACGCCTCGGCCGACCTGTCGATCGACAAGAAGGACTCGGCCGACCCCGTGGCGGCCGGCACGAACTTCAGCTACACCCTCGACGTCGCAAACGGCGGGCCCTCGGGCGCCCACAACGTCAAGGTCGTGGACACCCTGCCGGCCGGCGTCACGTTCGTCTCGGCCTCGGGCGGGGCCACCTGGTCCTGCGCCTACAGCATCATCACCAACAAGGTCACCTGCGACCTGACCGGGACCCTCGCCTCCGGCGCCTCGGCCGCCACGATCACCGTCACGGTGAAGGCCCCGAACGAGCCCGAGGTCCTGTCCAACTCGGCCACCGTGTCCTCCACGACGAGCGACCCGGTGGCCGCCAACAACACCGACACCGAGACCACCACGGTCAACGCCTCGGCCGACCTGCGGGTCACCAAGTCCGACTCGCCCGACCCGGTGTTCGCCGGCAACAACGTCACCTACACGATCACCGTCTACAACGACGGGCCCTCCGACGCACCGGGGTGAGCTTGTCCGACGTCGTGCCGGCCGGCACCAGCTTCGTGTCGGCCTCTAACGGCGGCACGAACACCGCCGGGACCGTCACCTGGTCGCTCGGCACCATCGCGGCCAACGCGAACAAGGCCGTCACGCTCGTGGTGAAGGTCGATCCCTCGCGGACCACCGACATCTCCAACACCGCCACCGCGACCTCCGGTGTCTCGGACCCCAACACCGCCAACAACTCGGCGATCGAGGGCACCAAGGTCAACGCCTCGGCCGACCTGCGGGTCACCAAGTCCGACTCGCCCGACCCGGTGTTCGCCGGCAACAACGTCACCTACACGATCACCGTCTACAACGACGGGCCCTCCGACGCCACCGGGGTGAGCTTGTCCGACGTCGTGCCGGCCGGCACCAGCTTCGTGTCGGCCTCTAACGGCGGCACGAACACCGCCGGGACCGTCACCTGGTCGCTCGGCACCATCGCGGCCAACGCGAACAAGGCCGTCACGCTCGTGGTGAAGGTCGATCCCGTCGCGGACCACCGACATCTCCAACACCGCCACCGCGACCTCCGGTGTCTCGGACCCCAACACCGCCAACAACTCGGCGATCGAGGGCACCAAGGTCAACGCCTCGGCCGACCTGCGGGTCACCAAGTCCGACTCGCCCGACCCGGTGTTCGCCGGGCAACAACGTCACCTACACGCATCACCGTCTACAACGACGGGCCCTCCGACGCCACCGGGGTGAGCTTGTCCGACGTCGTGCCGGCCGGCACTCAGCTTCGTGTCGGCCTCTACCGGCGGCACGAACACCGCCGGGACCGTCACCTGGTCGCTCGGCACCATCGCGGCCAACGGCGAACAAGGCCGTCACGCTCGTGGTGAAGGTCGATCCCTCGCGGACCACCGACATCTCCAACACCGCCACCGCGACCTCCGGTGTCGCGCGACCCCGACACCGCCAACAACTCGGCGATCGAGGGCACCAAGCGTCAACGCCTCGGCCGACCTGTCGCTCACCAAGACCGACTCGCCCGACCCGGTGTTCGCCGGCAACAGCCGCTCACCTACACGATCACCGTCTACAACGACGGGCCCTCCGACGCCACCGGCGTGAGCTTGACCGACGTCGTGCCGGCCGGCGTCACGCTTCGTGTCCGCCACCCGTCGCAGGGCACCTGCACCACCGCCGGGACCGTCACCTGCGTCGCTCGGCACGATCGCGGCCAACGGCGACCAAGGCCGTCACGCTCGAGGTCAAGGTCGATCCCGCCGCGGACCGCCACGCGACATCTCCAACACCGCCACCGTCGACCTCCGGCGTCGCGGACCCCGACACCGCTCAACAACTCGGCGATCGAGAGGCACCAAGGTCAACCCGGCGGCCGACCTGTCGGGTCACCAAGTCCGACTCGCCCGACCCGGTGTTCGCCGGCAACAACGCTCACCTACACGCTCACCGTCCACAACGCCGGGCCCTCCGACGCCACCGGGGTGAGCTTCACCGACGACGCTGCCGGCGGGCGTCACCTTCGTGTCGGCCTCCCTAACAGGCGGCTCGCACACCGCGGGACCGTCACCTGCGTCGCTCGGCACGCATCGCGGCCAACGCGAACAAGGCCGTCACGCTCGTGGTCAAGGTCGATCCCTCGCGGACCACCGACATCTCCAACACCGCCACCGTGAGCTCCGGTGTCTCGGCACCCCAACACCGCCAACAACTCGGCGATCGAGGGCACCAAGGTCAACGCCTCGCCGACCTGTCGGGTCACCAAGTCCGACTCGCCCGACCCGGTGTTCGCCGGCAACAACGTCACCTACACGATCACCGTCTACAACGACGGGCCCTCCGACGCCACCGGGGTGAGCTTGTCCGACGTCGTGCCGGCCGGCACCAGCTTCGTGTCGGCCTCTAACGGCGGCACGAACACCGCCGGGACCGTCACCTGGTCGCTCGGCACCATCGCGGCCAACGCGAACAAGGCCGTCACGCTCGTGGTGAAGGTCGATCCCTCGCGGACCACCGACATCTCCAACACCGCCACCGCGACCTCCGGTGTCTCGGACCCCAACACCGCCAACAACTCGGCGATCGAGGGCACCAAGGTCAACACCTCGGCCGACCTGACGATTTCCAAGACGGGCCCCTCTTCCGCCTACTATTTGGACAACGTCACCTACTCGATCACAGTGAACAATCTGGGTCCGTCCGATGCCCAGGGCGTCGCCGTCACCGACTATCTCCCTGCTGCGGGCACAACATTCGTGTCGGCCTCCAACGGAGGCATTTACGACTCGGGCACAAACACCATGAAGTGGAACCTCAACACTTACACGGCCAGCCAAGGTTCGACGACGCTCACCCTCACCGTGAACGTTACCGGTTCGGCGCCGTCGTCGATCACAAACACCGCGAAGGTCACAACACGACACCTGATCCGTCCAGCCCAACACGAGTTCGTGGTCCACTCACGATCAACAAGAGGCTGGTTCAGCTGAGCACACTGGCGCGATATCCGGTCAGTGATCCGGTTGGGGCGAGCGCAACGCTCGCTGGACGTGACTAACGGCACGCCAGGGACCCCGTCGGCGGCAAGACAATCACGTTCTCGCTCGGTGGTCAGACCGTGTTTACCGCAATGACTGATGCCACAGGAATCGCGGCGACCAGTCTGGTTACGACCGACGTCGCGGACCGACTGAACCAGCCGGCTGGGCGCGAAGTACATCGCATCGAACTTCGCAGGGGATGGCGTCTATGGGAGCCGAGTCCGATAACGATGCATACAACGTGCAACTTGAGGACGCAGATGTCACGATGATTACCCCGTCAGTTCTCTCGATTACTACCTCGACCACGAACGCGAACCTCGAGTTGACCGTCGTTGAGAAATCGGACGGGTATCCGAGCTCGGACTTCGCGCCGACAACTGCTCCCTCGGGTCTACTCGGTCTCGACAACGCGCGTCCAATCAAGGTTGATGCGCAGTCGGTCACGAATGGAGCGACCGCTGCGACGTGCTCCGCGACTGATACCGCCCGAACGGCCAACCCGAGCATTGCGCTTGCACACTGCACGCTCATCGAACCTCGGTCCTGACGTCTACGAGCTCACCGCGACCATCCAGGGGAGCTACTTCACGGGTGGCGGAGTGGGTGCGCTCACCGTGTACAACCCGTCGCTCGGCTTCACCACGGGTGGCGGTTGGTACGCGGATCCCAACAGCGGCTACCGGTACAACTTCGGGTTCAACGCGAAGATCCTCAAGAGCGGTCAAGTCCAAGGATCGCTCCTCGCGATCGTGCGCACCCCGCAAGGGATCTTCGAGGTGAAGAGCAACGCTATGGGCGGTCTGATCGTGGCCCCCGTCAAGGACTCGACTGGAAACGTCCTGTACTACACGGCGACCTTCAGCGGGAAGGCCAACTACTCCATCCCGCCGTCGCAACCGCTCCTTTGGTGCGGCGCTCGGAAGTGCGGCGACTACCGGTTCACCGTGTACGTCGAGGACCGCAAGGAACCGGGCGGCGGCTTCGACAAGTTCTGGATCCAGGTCCTAAACTCGCCGACGGCGACCGGTGGGTTTGCGAACAAGCCGGTGACGCTCTTCTACATGACGTCGCCGGCGGCGAGCAACACGATCACGATCGACAACGGCAACATCCAGGTGCCGCAGCCGCAGTCGAGCACGAAGTAGGGAGAGACCGTATCGGGCATCGGCCAAGGATTGGAGAGGGCCGGGTTGAGGCCTGGCCCTCGTGATAAGGGAGCGTCCACGCGCCCAGAAACTGTCTCTCGCGCTCTCACACAACCTGCGGTAGCATCAGCCGAGCTGCGACCGGTCAAGAGAAACAGCGGGAGGACAGTATGAGGCGTCTGGCGCTGATGCTGGCGGTCTCGGTTTCCGTTCTGCTCTCGGGGGTGGCGGTTGCCTCGGTGATGGCGAGTTCCGGGCAGTCGCCGAATCCTACCGCGGGCGACCGGTCGGATCACCACGAGACAGCCGATGAGGCCGGCGTCCACGGCGGGCCGATCGATCGGTTCCACGGCTCGGGCTCCTGCGGGCTCACGAGCGTCTGGGGCGCTCCCGGGGAACTGGACCCACGGCGACTACGTGAGCGCGGTGGCCACGGCGACGGGGGACTCCACGATGATCGTCCAGGCCGCCCAGAGCGACTGCGGCAAGCCCATGGTGGCGGTGAACCACGGCGGCTCGCCCATCGGCGGCCTTCCGTCCGAGGCGGCCCCGCAAGCGAAGGAGCATGCGGCGGCGCACGTCGGAGCGGGGACACCCGGAGGCTCGCCCGGGAGCTGACCGGACTCCGGACGCTATTCGATGATCCCCAGCCGAAAGGCCTTGACCACCGCGTCGGTCCGATCGCCCACCTCGAGGCGCTTGAAGATCCGCGCGACATGGGTCTTCACCGTGGTCGGCGAGAGCCCGAGCGACTCGGCGATCTGGCGATTGCGGTAGCCCCGTCCCAACAGGTGCAGCACGTCCATCTCTCGCCTGGTCAACCCGTACTGCTCGCCGCGTGACTTTCCTTCCCCCGCCAGGGCATCCCACACGCTGTTGTCGAGCACCGCGTGGCCGTGCGCGACCATCCGAACGGTATCGAGCACTTCCTCGCCTTCGGCGGTCTTCAGGACGTAGGCCTTTGCCCCCGCCCTCATCGCCTCGGTCGCGTACGCCGGGTCCTCGTAGGCGGTCAGGATGATGACGCTGGACGTCGGGATGCTGGCGGCTCAGCCTGCGGGTGACCTCCAGGCCGTCGATCCCCGGAAGCCGGATGTCGACGAGGAAGACCTCCGGCTCGCCGGCCTCGGATCCGGCGAGCTCCATCGCCTCCTCGCCGTCGGCGGCCTCGCCCACCACCACCATGTCGCCCGCCGATTCCAGGAGCTGGACGAGGCCCTCGCGTGCCAGGGGATGGTCCTCGGCGACGCCGACCCTGATCACCTTGTCCGGCGTGATCTGTGCCCCACCTTCTCGCGACTTCCTTGGTGATCGGTTTCTCACCCTGGGGCCGCCGCGTCTATCCCTCCCTCGCGGGATTCCAGACGGCGAATGGTCTTCCCCCATCTGCCCGGCAGAGGGGTCGGCGCGACGGAGATGAAGCAATGCCGTTCGCCTATCGGTTCGGCGAGTGTGGCCGTGGGATTATCGGCCCGTGGCCGACCCCGGTGAGATGGCGGCGCCCGTTCGAGAGGCGCGGTGGGACGAGGCCGTCCCTCGGCGCCCTCCGGCGCCGAGATGGAGGACCCGGGTGCGACGGCGCCTCGGCCGGCTCCCGGAGCTTCCTTCGGACGAGGGCAAGCGGCTCGGGCCGCTAGCCCTCGTCGCCATCGCCGTCGGGTTCAACCTCTACGTCCTGCGGGCCGAGATCCTGCCGGTCCTGTACCTGAACGACAGCTCCGTGCACCTGTCGATGGTTCGGTGGGCGGTCGCGCGGATGCAGGAGGGCCACCTGCCGTTCGACGGCTGGTACCCCTACCTCGGCCTGGGGTCCTCGCTCTTCCATCACTACCAGAGCCTGCCGCACACCTTGACGGGCACGCTGGGGCTGGCCATCGGAGCCGACCGGGCCTACGCGGGAACGCTGTACGTCCTGCTGGCCACGTGGCCCATCAGCGTGTACCTGGGCGCGCGGTGGCTGGGGTGGGAACGGTGGGCGGCGGGGGCCGCGGCGCTCGTCTCCCCGCTCGTCCTGAGCACCCCCGGGTACGGCTACGAGCACGGCAGCTACACGTGGCGCGGCCTCGGCGTGTGGTCGCAGGAGTGGGCGATGTGGCTGCTCCCGCTGGCACTCGGCCTGTCGTGGCGGGCGGTGAGCCGGAGCACGCCGACCCGCTACGCGGTCGCCGCGCTCGTCGTGGGGCTCACCGCGGCCTGTCACTTCCTCACCGGCTACCTCGCGTTCCTGGCGATCGGGGTGTGGGTGCTGATCCGCCCGAGCGAGCTGTGGAAGCGCATCGGCCGGGCGGCGCTGGTGGGGTTCGGGGCGCTCCTGATCATCTCCTGGGTGGTCGTTCCGCTCCTCCTCGACAGCCGATGGACCAGCCAGAGCCGGTACCTGAAGGGGACCTTCTGGTTCGACTCCTTCGGCGCGCGCAAGGTCCTGGCATGGCTGTTCACGGGGCAGCTCTTCGACGGGACCCGGACGATCCCCGTGATCAGCGTGCTCGTCGCGGTCGGAGCGGGCGTCTGCATCGCGCGCTTCCGTCGTGACGAACGCGCGCGGGCGCTGCTCGGCCTGCTCGCGCTCTCGCTGCTGCTGTTCTTCGGCCGGCCCACGCTGGGGCCGTTGCTGAAGCTGCTGCCGGGGAGCGACGACCTGCTGCTGCACCGGTACATCATGGGCGTGCACCTTGCGGGCATCATGCTCGCGGGCGTGGGCGGGGCCTGGCTCGGCCTGGCCGCGGTGCGGGGTGTGCGACGGCTCGGCTCCCAGCGTGGCGCCTGCGGTGAGGACGGCCGGAGTCGCCGTGGCCTGCTTCGTCGTCCTCGCGCCCGCGGTGGGGGAGCGGTGGGCGTTCGACCAGAGGGACGTCGGTTGGGTCCGACACCAGCGGACGATCGACGCAACCGACGGCGCCGCCATCCGCTCGCTGGTCGAGGAGGCCAAGGCCCGCGGGCCAGGTCGGATCTACGCCGGGCTGTCGGGCGGCTGGGGCGCGAACTTCCGGCTGTGGGAGGTGCCGGTGTACTCGGCCCTGCTCGCCTACGGTGCCGACAGCGTCGGGTTCGTGCTTCGGACGACATCGCTCTCGTCTGACTTCGAAGGCCTCTTCGACGATGGGAATCCCTCGCAGTACGACATGTTCGACGTCCGCTATCTGATCCTTCCGGCCACCCGGCAGCCGACGGTGCCGGCGACCCTGCTCGACACGCGCAACGGCAACACGCTGTGGGAGGTCCCGACCAGTGGGTACGTCCAGGTGGTGGACGCCGTCCTTCCGCCGATCACGGCCGATCGAAGCAACCTGTCGCGCCGAGCCGAGTCCTTCCTGTCGTCCAGCCAGCTCGTTGCAGGGCAGTTCCCGACCGTCGCGTTCGCCGGGGAGCCTGCGGCCCCTCCCACCTTCGCCGGTGGCGAGCCCCCGTCGGGCCCGGCGGGCTCCATCGAGTTCGAGGACGACCGGCTCGCCGATGGACTCGTCACCGCGCAGATCGTGGCCAATCGCCCGGCCATGGTCATCCTGAAGTCGTCCTTCGATCCCAGGTGGGAGGTCGTGGTCGACGGGGTGCCGCTCGCGCCGCAGATGGCGGCCCCCAGCTTCGTGGCGCGCGAGGTGCCGGCGGGCCGGCACTCGATCGCGTTCCGCTATCGGCCGTTCCCTCGCTACGACCTGCTGTTCGGGATCGGCGCGCTCGCGTTCGTGGGGCTGTGGTTCGGGCCGGGCCTCGTGGCGTGGCGGGTTCGGGGGCATCGCCGGCGGCGGGAGGCCCGGTGAGCGGAGCGCGGACCCCGTCCGAAGGCGTGCCCCCCACCTCGATCCATCCCACCGCGGTGGTGGAGGACGGCGCGCAGATCGGGGCCGGCACCAGAGTCTGGCATCACGTCCACGTCCGGAGCGGGGCCCGCATCGGGGAACGGTGCGTCCTCGGCAAGTCCGTCTTCGTCGATTCGGGCGCGGTGGTCGGGTCGGGATGCAAGGTCCAGAACTTCGTGTCGATCTACTCGGGCGTGACGCTCGAGGACGACGTGTTCGTGGGACCCTCCGCCGTGTTCACGAACGATCGGTACCCCCGGGCGAGCGGGGAAGGCTGGGAGCCGCTGCCGACGCTGGTGCGGCAGGGGCGCCTCGATCGGCGCGAACGCGACGATCCTCCCCGGCCTGACCATCGGGGAGTGGGCGATGGTCGGCGCCGGTGCGGTCGTGACCAGGGACGTCGAGCCCCACCGGCTGGTCGCCGGCAACCCGGCTAAGGCCGTGGGATGGGCGTGCCGATGCGGCAGGAGGGTCCCGGGGGGGCCCGGTGCAGCCTGTCCTTCGTGCGGCGAGGTGCTGTCGTTGTGAGCGACGTGGTGGACATGGGGGGCCCGCGTATCGGCGACGAGGAGCGGGAGGCGGTCGATCGCGTCCTTCGGAGCGGCCGCCTGGCGCAGGGCCCGGAGGTGGAGGCGTTCGAGGCGGAGCTGGCCCGCGACCTCGCCGGGACGGCCCACGCGGTGGCGGTGGCCTCCGGCAGCGCGGCGCTCGATCTCTGTCTCGTCGCGCTCGGCGTCGGGCGAGGGGGACGAGGTGGTGACCACGCCGTTCACGTTCCCCGCGACCGTGAACGCCGCGCTTCGATCGGGCGCGACCGTCCGCTTCGCCGACATCGGCGATGATTTCCTTCTCGATCCGGAGGCCGCGGCAGAGGCGCTCACGGATCGGACCACGCTGATCCTGGCGGTGCACCTGTACGGGCTGCCGTGCGACGCGCGACGCGCTCGCCGCCCTGGGCCGGCCGGTGCTCGAGGACGCGGCCCAGGCGCACCTCGCGACCCTTGGCGGCCGGTCGGGCCGGCAGCCTCGGCGTTGCCGGGTGCTTCTCCTTCTACGCGTCCAAGAACATGACCACCGGCGAGGGCGGCGCCGTCACGACCGGCGACCCGGAGCTTGCCGAGCGCCTGCGGGTCCTTCGGAACCAGGGGATGCGGGGCCGCTACGACTTCGCCGCGATCGGGTGGAACCTCCGGCTGACGGAGGTGGCCGCCGCGATCGGCCGGGAGCAGCTCCGGCGCCTTCCCGCGTGGACGGCCGCCCGCCGGCGGGTGGCGTCGATGCTGTCGGAGGCGCTCGGCGACATCGAGGGCGTGATCCTGCCCGCCGTGCCCGCGGGGCGGGATCACGCCTGGCACCGGTACACGATCCGGCTCGACCCCTCGATCGACCGCGACGCGGTCGGGGCCAAGATGGAGGCCGACGGGATCGAGGCCCGCGTGTACTACCCGCAGGTCGTTCCGGACATGGAGCCGTACGTCGGGCATCCCCGGATCGACGTGAGCCAGCCGCTCGAGCGTGCTCGGGCTGCGGCCCGCACGGTGCTCTCGGTCCCGTGCCACCCCGGCATCGGGGAGGCAGACGTGGCCCGGATGGCGGGCTCGCTTCGGGCCGCCCTGTCCTCCGCCGGCGGGGGTCGGCCATGACGGTCTCGGTGGTGGTGGTGGGCGGTGGGTTCATGGGGACGAACCACGCGCGCGTCCTTTCGGCCCTCCCCGGAGCCCAGCTCGTCGCGATCGTGGACCGCGACCAGGCGCGAGGGCGCCTGGTCGCGGCCGAGTTCGGCTGCGACTACGCGGCGTCGATGGACGATGTCGGCGTCCACGTGGACGCCGCCATCATCGCCACGCCGACCGAGACCCACCGCGCGGTTGCCGTCCAGGCCCTGGCCCGCGGGTGGAACGTGCTGGTTGAGAAGCCCTTCGCCCCCACCATCCGGGAGGCCGAGGAGATCGTGTCCGCCGCCGAGGACGCGAATCGCATCCTCGCCGTCGGCCACATCGAGCGGTTCAACCCCGTGTGCCTGGACCTGCCGAGGTTCGTGACCGAGCCGCTGTTCATCCAGACCCGCCGGCTGTCTCCCTACAGCGAGCGGGTCAAGGAGGGCGTCGTGCGGGACATGATGATCCACGACGTCGACCTGGTCCTGTGGCTGGCCCATTCGGAGCCGGTGCGCGTCACGGCCGACGTCTCGTCGTGGCGCTCGGCCACCGAGGACCTGGCCATCGCCACGATCGTCTTCGCCTCCGGCCTGGTGGCGCACTTGACCGCCACCCGCGTCGGACAGGACAAGGTCCGGCAGATGGACATCCTCCAACGTGAATCGCTTGTGAATGCCGACCTCCTGCGGCAGGACATCACGATCCGCCGCCAAGCCACCGCGGAGTACCCCGAGTCGGGGGCCCGTCGGCTGAAGGAGGCCTCGGTCATGGAGATCCCGTACCTCGAGCACCGTGGGGAGCCCCTGTGGCTGGAGCTCCAGGACTTCGTGGACGCCGTCGCGTCGGGCGGCAGGCCGCTGGTCGACGGGCGGGCCGGGGTGGCGGCGCTCACCCTGTGCGAGCGGATCCTGGACGCGGCGAAGCGGGACTGATCGGGATGTACAAGGGCCTTCGCGTCGCCGTGGTCGTCCCCGCCTTCAACGAGGAGGCGCTGATCGGGACGACCATCTCCACCCTCCCCGACCTCGTCGACCACATCATCCTGGTGGACGACGCCAGCACCGACGCCACCGCGGAGAAGGCCCGGGCCGCCGGGGACGAGCGCCTCGATGTGATCACGCACGAGCGGAACCGGGGCGTTGGTGGGGCGGTGCTCACCGGGCACCGGCGAGCCATCGAGATCGGCGCGGACGTTTCGGTCGTGATGGCCGGCGACGCCCAGATGGACCCGGACTACCTGCCGGCCCTCCTCGACCCCATCGGCGACGACGGGTACGACTTCTCCAAGGCCGACCGGTTCTTCGACTTCGGCTCGTACGAGGGGATGCCGCGGGCTCGCGTGATCGGCAACGTCCTGGTGGGCTTCCTGGCCAAGGCCTCGACCGGCTACTGGCACCTGTTCGACCCGTTGAACGGGTACACGGCCATCCGCACCGCAGCGCTCCGCCGCCTGCCTCTGGACAGGATCCGGCGGGACTACTCGTTCGAGTGCGATCTGCTCGGCTACCTCAACATCATCCACGCGAAGGGCAAGGACGTTCCGGTGCCGGCCGTGTACGGTGAGGAACGATCGGGGATCCGGCTGTTCCGCGCCGGGCGCAAGCTGCTGTGGTCGCTGTGGAAGGGCTTCTGGCGCCGGATGATGTGGAAGTACCTGCTGTGGTCGTTCTCGCCGATCGCCATCTTCCTGTTCGCCGGGCTCGCCCTCTGCCTGTGGGGGATCGGGTTCGGGATCGGGATCGGGATGGCCACCCTGGGCCCGCCGGAGGCCTCGGCCGCGACCGTGCTGATCTCCGTGGGCCCACTCCTGGTGGGGATCAACCTGCTGATCGTGGCCTGGGTGCTCGACGTCCTCGAGAGCCCTCGGTAGCGGCCCTCGACCTCACGCTCGCGAGCGGACCTCTCCTCCGGAGACGGCGTACACGATGCCGCCGACCGCGCTCGATGCCAGGGTCACGGCCAGGACGAGGAGCGCGAACGCCAGGGCCAGGTCGTGGCCGATCCCGTAGGTGGCCAGGCACCACACGTAAGCCGCCTCCCTGAACCCGAGTCCGTTGATGGAGAGCGGGAGAGCCGTCGTGAGCGTGGCGATCAGGACCATCGCGGGCAGAGCCGCGACCGGAAGCGAGATCCCGAGGGAGTCGGCGAGGAGCGCGTTCACGGCCACCAGCAATACCGCGGAGACCACCCCCACCACCGTGCCCCACCGGACCGCCTGAGGTTCTCGGCCCGCCGTGGCGAAGGCCTGCCCGAACATCCGGAGCCGCGAGGCAAAGCCGGTGGTGTTGTCGGCACTCGACCACCTTGGCGCCAGCCACAACGCGACCGTCGAGCCCGCCAGGACCCCGATGCCGAGGATCAGGGCCGCCACGATCACCCTGTCGCCGTGGCCCGCCGCCAGTCGCCAGCCGCACCCGGCCAGCCCCAGGAGGGCCAGGCCGGCCAGCCCGGCCAGCCGGTCGAGGACCGCGGTGGCAAGGGGCGGCGCCAGGCCCGCCCGGTCGCGGAGGCGGAACGATTTGTAGGCGTCGCCCCCGAACCCCGTCGGCAGGAAGGCGTTGAAGAACGTCCCGACGAAGGTGAGGCGAAGGAGGGCGGGAGCCGGCAACGCGAGACCCAGGGGCCGGAGGAACAGCTGCCAACGGAGGGCGTTCACCACCAGCCCGGCGAGCAGCACGACGAAGGCCAGCGCCACCTCCCCTGCCCGCGCACGCGCCAGTGAGTGGGCCAAGGCGTGAACGTCGGCCCGAGCCAGCAGGAGGACGACGATGAGCACCCCAACCGCGGCCCGGAGCCCGATCCGGAGGACGCGCCCGCCGGACCGGGATCCGACCGGCGGCGAGGTGGGCAGGTGGTTCTCGATGACCGAGGCCTAGGGTGAGGGTGAGGGGGTGGCGGAGGCGGAGGCCTGAGGCCCGACCGACGCACTCGGCTGCGGCGCCGGGCTCGCCAGGAGATCCTCGGGGATCCGACTGGCGAGCGTCGGATCGAGTCCCACGGCGATGGCCAGCTCGGCCTTGCCCTTCTTCGGCTGGCCGTTGTCCACCAGCAGGAATCCCAGGTTCAGGTGGGCCGCCGCGTAGCTCGCGTCGATCTCGATCACGTGCCGGTACAGGTCGATGGGCTCCTGCCCGCCGCCCTCCGCCGTTCGAAGGATGGCCAGGTTGAACAACGCGGGCACGAAGTCGGGATCGATCGTGAGCGCGATCCGGTAGTTGGACTCGGCCGATCCGCCGTCCCCTCGTGCCTGCTCGATGACCCCGAGGTTGTAGTAGGCGAACTTGTTCCGAGGGTCGTAGACGAGCACCTTGCGGTAGTCGGCAGCGGCCTCGTCCAGCCGGCCCGCGGCATGCGCCTTCAGTCCGGCGGCCAGGGCTACCGAGGCCTGCTCGGCGTCGCTCTTGCTCTTGGAGCAGGCGCCCGCGAGGAGGACCACGAGGAGCAGGAGGGCCGGCCATGTCCGGAGTCCCGCTCGAACCCGATTCACGCGACCACCTTCGCTCCTGTCTCGGATGCTACGCCACAACCGGGCCTCCACCCCTCAAGCGCATCTGTCTTGCTCGAACCGCCCGAAGCCGTGCGCGGGCGGGACGAACTTCAAGCTCGGCCGATCGGATGGGCCGCTTGAGCGCCGAGGGGAAAGCGCAAGGCCCCTCGAGGCCGGTTCTGCGGCGGTTCAAGATTCGGTCAAGGTCGGGAGGCGCACTCTCCTGCAACCCCCGGACGGCGGACAACCCATCCCCCGCGTCCCCCCCACTACCCGGCTTGGGGTAGTCAGAAATACCGGGGGAAATACTGGTCGGAAGGTTCATTTTCCCCCAGGGGCTCCGATGGTCATAGAGCAAGGTGTCGGTCGTTCGCCGGACTCCCCGGGGCGCGGGCCGACCCTGTAGGTGGGGTCATGACAAAGTTGAGCGTTAAGTGGGGAAGGCCCGGGATCGTCGCCGGACTCGTCGCCATCGTCCTGCTCATCATGGTAGGAGCCGAGGCGACAAGAAGCCGCTCGCAGGAGAGCGCCGTTGGCGCGACCCGGGCGACAGGCGCGACCGGGGCCACCGGTGTTGCGGGTGCTACGGGTGCTACGGGTGCTTCAGGTCTTCCGGGCCCGGCGGGCGTCGGGTCCGTGGGCCCGGCCGGTCCGGCCGGTCAACCCGGTCCCGCCGGTGCAACTGGCCCCAAGGGCGACAAGGGTGCAGCCGGCGCGAGGGGCGCCACCGGCCCCGCCGGACCCTCTGGTGGCTCGGGCAGTGCTGGTCCGACTGGGGCGACCGGTGCCACAGGTGCTTCGGGCGCTGATGGCGCGACCGGCGCCACTGGCGCGACGGGTTCTTCTGGAGCCACCGGCGCTACGGGGGCGAACGGCCCTACCGGCGCTACCGGATCCAATGGCGCTACCGGCGCTACCGGTTCCGCAGGTACGAACGGTGTGGATGGAGCGACAGGCGCAACAGGCCCCGCGGGGGCGGACGGGGCGACCGGTCCGACTGGCCCGATCGGTCCCGCTGGTCCTACCGGAGCGACGGGTGCAACCGGGGCTGCCGGCTCGAACGGCTCGGATGGTGCGACCGGAGCAACGGGCGCTGCCGGCTCGAACGGCTCGGATGGTGCGACCGGAGCAACGGGCGCTGCGGGCTCGAACGGCTCGGATGGTGCGACCGGAGCAACGGGCGCTGCGGGCTCGAACGGCTCGGATGGTGCGACCGGAGCAACGGGCGCTGCGGGCTCGAACGGCTCGGATGGTGCGACCGGAGCAACGGGCGCTGCGGGCTCGAACGGCTCGGATGGTGCGACCGGGGCAACGGGCCCGGTTGGCGCGGACGGGGCGACCGGTCCCACGGGCCCGATGGGTCCCGCTGGTCCTACCGGAGCGACGGGTGCAACCGGGGCTACCGGCTCAAACGGCTCGGATGGTGCGACCGGAGCAACGGGCGCTGCGGGCTCAAACGGCTCGGATGGTGCGACCGGAGCAACGGGCGCTGCGGGCTCGGACGGCTACGACGGTCATCGATCTACGGCTCGAACGGCTCGAACGGCTCGAACGGCTCCGACGGCGCGACCGGGGCGACTGGCGCCACGGGCGCGGTCGGTGCGGTCGGTGCCACTGGGGTGGCGGGCGCAACCGGTCCACTCGGGCCAACCGGCCCGGCCGGTCCAATCGGAGCGACCGGAGCGACAGGCGCCTCTGGTGCGAACGGGTCCAACGGCTCCAACGGCGCGACGGGCGCCGCAGGTGCGAACGGGTCCAACGGCTCTGACGGCGCGACGGGTTCAACAGGCGCGGCTGGTGCCACCGGCGCCATTGGCCTCACCGGTGCGGCCGGAGCAACGGGCGCTGCGGGTGCTACCGGACCGGTGGGTGCGACGGGTGCAGCTGGCCCTACAGGCCCGGCGGGTCCGACCGGGCCAGCGGGGCCGACCGGCGCAACGGGCGCGGCCGGCCCGACCGGCGCGACGGGCCTCACTGGGTATCAGCGGGTTACGGGAACCGCAACGGCGAGTGACGGAACGAATCCGAAGACGGCTACCGCCACCTGCCCTGCCGGGAAGAAGGCGCTGGGCGGCGGAGGTGTCTCCACGAACAGCGGATCCGGCACGATCTCGATGACAGGGACGTACGCCTCCGCCGACGACACGTGGACGGTTACCGGGGAACGACAGAGTGGAAGCGGCAACTGGTCGCTCCAGGCCTACGTCGTGTGCGCAACCGTTGGCTAAGCCTCCTCCGCCACAACCGGTAAGCATGGCTTGGACGCAATCGGTCTCGCCCTACTCGGCCCCCATCCTCGTCGGCGAAGACCACAAGGCCAACAGGATCCTGGTCCAACCGCAGCGCATCGAAGCTTAGGGCGAATCGGCCGGGCCTTCGGCCTAGGAAAGGGATGGGGGAAAAGCCCCGATCTCCCGAGGCGCTGAAGGGGCCCATTCTGCCGATACCTATGACGATATGGGGCTGTCTGCAGCCACGCTGAGGAGACGCCGGTCCCGGTTGCTTGGCCGGGTGCTCGCGAGCGCGTTCCTGGCCCAAGCGGGCGTATTCCTGATCGCCGGCGCCGGGCCCGCGGCGGCCCAGGTGACCAAGGTCGACACGCAGGTCGTTCTGACCTCCTTGGTGAACCCCTCGGTGTTCGGCCAGAGCGTGGGGTTCTTCGCCACCGCCATCCCTTCCGATCCGCTGGCCGGGACGCCCACCGGCACGATGCAGTTCAGCGTCGACGGCGCGGACCTCGGGGGCCCGATCGTCCTGAACGGCGGCCAGGCGGCGGTCTTCACGCTCTCGCTGTCGGTCGGCACGCACACGCGTGGCCGCCGTGTACTCGGGCGACGCCGCGTTCAACGGCAGCACCGGATCGCTCGCCGGGGGGCAGACCGTCAACAAGGCCAACTCCAGGGTGTTGCTCGTCGACATCCGTCAACCCGTCCGTGTTCGGCCAGCAGGTCACGTTCACGGCGGTGATCCGTCCCATCGCCCCCGGGTCGGGGAGCCCGCAGGGCGGCACGGTGCAGTTCCGGGTCGACGGCGCGGACTTCGGCTCGCCCGTCGCAGTCTCGGGCGGGCAGGCCACGAAGTCGACGACGGCGCTCGCGGTTGGATCACACGCCGTGACGGCCGTCTTCTCCGGCGATGCCGGCTTCAACGGCAGCACCGGCACCCTCGCCGCGGCCCAGGTCGTGAACAAGGCCAGCACCACCACCTCCGTCACGTCCTCGGTGAACCCATCGGTGTTCGGCCAGCCGGTGACGTTCACGGCGACGGTGGCGCCGGTGGCCCCCGGCTCCGGCAGCTCCGGGTGGATCCGTGCAGTTCTCCGTCGGTGGCGTGAGCCTCGGTGGGCCCATCCTCCTGTCGGCCGGAACCGCCTCGATCTCAACGAACACTGTGGCCGTCGGCACCCACGCCGTGACGGCGTCCTACGGGGGTGGGGCGAACTTCAACGGGAGCACCGGCGCCCTGGCCGGTGGCCAGACGGTCAACAGGGCGGACAGCGTCACCAGCCTGTCTTCCTCCGACAACCCGTCCAAGCGCGGGCAGTCCGTCACGTTCACCGCGGTCGTGAACCCGAACCCGCCGGGGTCGGGCTCGCCCACCGGATCGGTCACGTTCACGATCGACGGGGGCGGTGCCGTGACGGTCGACATCGCCAACCGACAGGCCAGCTTCTCCACGGCGGCTCTGTCCACGGGCGATCACACGGTCATGGCCGCGTATTCGGGAGAGGCCGGATTCAACGCCAGCTCTGCCGTCCTCACCCAGACGGTGATCTCCCCTGACACCACGACCGCGCTCACGTCGTCGACGAACCCCTCCGTCTTCCGCCAGGAGGTCACCTTCACCGCTACGGTTGCGTCCGATGACCCCGGCGCGGGAACGCCGGGCGGCAAGGTGCAGTTCTCGATCGACGGCGATCCGTTCGGCCAGCCGGTCGATCTGTCCGGCGGGCAGGCCACGGTCTCAACCGACACCCTCGAGGTGGGTGACCATTCCGTCACGGCCGCCTACTCCGGCGACGGCACGTTCAACAAGAGCTCGGGAAGCCTGACCCAGACGGTCGACAAGGCCGACACGACGACCCACGTGGCCTCCAACCACAACCCATCGGTGTTCGGGCAGCCGGTGACCTTCACCGCCACCGTCAACGTGGATGCGCCCGGCGCGGGGAACCCCGGCGGCACCGTCCAGTTCATGATCGACGGCAAGGACTTCGGCCAGCCCGTCGACCTGTCGGGCGGCCAGGCCACCATCTCCACCGACGGCCTGGATGTCGGGGACCATGGGGTGAAGGCCGTCTACTCGGGGAGTGGCAGCTTCAACGGCAGCTCCGACACCCTGAGCCAGTCGGTGAACAGAGCGGACACGTCGACACGCCTGACGTCCGACCACAACCCGTCCGTCTTCGGGCAGGAGCTCACGTTCACAGCTTCCGTGACCATTGGTTCGCCAGGCGCCGGCACGCCCGGTGGCACGGTCCAGTTCACGATCGACGGCGACGCCCGCCCGCCGGTCTCCCTCTCCGGAGGCCAGGCCAGCATCACCCTCAGCGGCCTCCCCGTGGGCAATCACAGCGTGAGGGCCGTCTACTCCGGCACCGGTGACTTCACGGGAAGCGGCGACTCCCTCACGCAGACCGTCAACAGGGCGGATACCACCACGCAGGTCGTCTCCTCGGCCAACCCATCGGTCGTCGGGTCCTCGGTCACCTTCACGGCCCACGTCACCGTGAATGCCCCGGGCGCGGGCACCCCCACCGGGACGATCCAGTTCCAGATGGACGGCTCGGATCTCGGGCCGAGGGTCGGGCTGAGCGGCGGCTACGCAAGCATGACGGCGTCCGCCCTTCCGCCCGGGACGCACACGATCAGCGCGATCTACGCCGGTGACGGGAGCTTCGCCGGCAGCTCCGACTGGCTCAGCCAGTCGATCCAGTACGGGACGGGCGAGTGCCAGGGCGCGCCGGGGCGCCAGATCCTGCCTCCGATCAATGCCGGGGACCCGGTCAGCGAAGTGAATGCCGGCAGCACGGTCCCGGCCAAGTTCCGGGTCTGCGACGCGAGCGGCAACACCATCGGGACGCCCGGCCTGATCCAGAGCTTCGAGCTGGTCAAGCGGGTGAGCGACGAGGGCGGCGAAGAGGTTCTCCACCAGGCCTGGAACGATGGGGAGTTCAAGTACAGCAACCACGCCTGGAAGCTGAACCTCGACACGAAGAGCCTCGACTCCGGGTTCACGTACTTCTGGTCCGTCCACCTGGACGACGGGACCAGCATCGACTTCCGCTTCCACCTCAAGGGCGGATCCTCCACGAGCCCGGGGACGACCAAGAAGCACTAGGCCTGGTAGCCTGGGCGCGCCGCAGACCGCAGGGGCGCCGCATGATCCGGCCACGCCGGTACCTGCCGAGGCGATGAGGTGAGCGCCGTTCGACGTGCGCCTCCGCTGCTGCGGAGGCGTTTTCGTTTGTCTGGAGGCGTGATGCCGAGTCCGGAGAAGGTCGAGAAGGTCGCCAGGCTGAAGGAGCGGATCAGCAGCTCCCAGGCCCTGCTGCTGGCCGAGTACCGGGGCCTGAGCGTGCAGGATGCCACCGAGCTCCGCCGATCCCTCGGCCAGGACACCCGGTTCTCCGTGGTGAAGAACACCCTGATGAAGCGGGCGGCCGGCGAGGCGGGCGTGGGTGAGCTCGAGCGCCTGCTGGAGGGCCCCACCGCCGTCGCCTTCGTGGCCGGCGACCCCGTGGCGGCGGCCAAGAGGGTCGTGGAGGCGGCGAAGAGGTTCCCCGCCCTCGCCCTGAAGGGCGCGTACATGGAGGGGCGCGTGCTCGGCGCCGACGAGGCTCGGGGCCTGGCCGAGCTCGAGTCGCGCGAAGTCATGCTGTCGAGGCTCGCCGGCGCCATGAAAGCCGAGATGTCTCGGGCCGCCGGGATGTTCCAGGCCCTTCAGGGCCGGTTCCTGGCGCTGCTCGATGCGTACAAGGGGAAGGTCCCCGCCGGCGAGGAAGTCTGCCGAGCCCGAGGCCGCCCCGCCTGCCGGAGCCGAGCCCGAGCCCGAGCCCGCGATCCAGGGTGAAGCCGAAACCCCGGCCCCACAGGCCGAGGGTGCCGAATCACTGGAGGCCCAGGCCTCCGACGAAGGAGACGAAGGAGAGGAGTGAACATGGCGACGAAGAAAGTGGACCCGGACACGCTGCTCGAGCAGTTCAAGGAGATGACGCTCCTGGAGCTGTCGGATTTCATCAAGAAGTTCGAGGAGACCTTCGACGTGAAGGCAGCGGCTGCGGGTCCGGTCATGATGGTCGCCCCGGGAGCCGGCGGGCAGGGTGGCGGCGAGGAAGCCGAGGAGCAGACGGAGTTCGACGTCGTGCTCACCGGCGCGGGCGAGAAGAAGATCCAGGTGATCAAGGAGGTCCGGGCCCTGACCAGCCTGGGCCTGAAGGAGGCCAAGGATCTCGTCGACAGCGCGCCGAAGCCGGTCCTGGAACGCGTGAACAAGGAGACGGCCGACAAGGCCAAGGAGCAGCTCGAGGCGGCCGGAGCCACGGTCGAGGTCAAGTAGGGCCCTGGCCTGGGCTTTTGCGCTCTTTGGGGCCCGCATTGATATGCTCCCGTCACACGGTGGGGGCAATCGAGGGGGCTGTCTCAATGAGAGATGAGAGGACGTTTGGCCGACGTCTGCGCGACACGCGGATCGGGGCCGGATACTCCCAGTCGGATCTTGAAGAGATCTCCGGGATCCCCAAAGCGCGACTGTCTCGCTATGAGAACGGCCATGTGGCTCCCTCCATCCAGACATTGGAGCGATTGGCGAGGGCCCTGAAGGTCTCGGAGGCTGCGCTACTCGGCGACGAGCGCGCGATCCTGGAGGACTTCTTCAACGTCCTGCACGAGCGAGGCGTCCGCATCGAGTCCACCGACCAGGCCCGGACCCTGGCCAACGCCGTGGCGGACATGTACTTCGCCATGCAGCGGGCGGCCGAGGCCCAGTCGTTGTCAGGCCAGCCCCAGGAGGTCCTTTCCTCGGCCATGGCCCCCGTCCGGGACTGGGCCGGGGCGTCCGACTAGGTGGCCGTGAACGGGTTGACCTCGGACCCGGGGAGGAGTACCCTTTCCCCCGTCTGACCTGGGCGTTCTTCCCTGGGTTGACTTGGCGTGTCTCGGACCCTATACTGCTTGTTTGCCGTGCCGCCGTCCCGCATGCCCGCCTTTCAAGCGTGTCATTTCCACCTAGGGGGGAGACTCTTTGCCTGATGCGCTCGTTCCTGTGCGCGATCGTCTCAGTTTCGCCAAGCTCGAGGAGGTCCTTCCGCTACCAGATCTGATCGCCATCCAGCGGGTCTCCTTCCAGACGCTCTTGGACGAGGGCATCCGGGAGGTCCTGGAGGAGGTCTCGCCGATCGAGGACTTCACCGAGCAGTTCCAGCTCCATTTCGGCAAGCACCAGTTCAAGGACATCAAGTACTCCGAGGAGGAGTGCAAGGACAAGGACCAGACCTACTCCGCCCCGTTGTTCGTCGAGGCCATGTTCGTGAACAAGGCCACCGGCGAGATCAAGGAGCAGGAGGTCTTCATGGGGGACTTCCCCATGATGACCGAGCGGGGAACCTTCATCATCAACGGCACCGAGCGGGTGGTGGTGTCCCAGCTGGTCCGGTCCCCGGGCGTCTACTTCAGCCGCGACCTGGACAAGACCACCGACAGGGACGTCTTCCTGGCCAAGATCATCCCCTCCCGGGGGGCCTGGCTCGAGTTCGACGTGGACAAGAAGGAGACCGTCGGGGTCCGGATCGACCGCAAGCGCCGGCAGAGCGTCACCGTCCTGCTGAAGGCCCTGGGCTGGTCCGAGGATGCCATCCTCGAGCTCTTCGACCACGCCCCGTCGATCAAGCTGACCCTGGAGAAGGACCACGTCCAGACCCCCGAGGAGGCCCTGGAGGACATCTACCGCAAGCTCCGCCCGGGCGAGCCGCCCACGGCCGAGTCGGCCCGGACGCTGCTCGAGAACCTGTTCTTCAACCCCAAGCGCTATGACCTGGCCCGGGTGGGCCGGTACAAGGTGTCGAAGAAGCTCGGGCCGGCCGAGGGCAGGCTCCAGGCCCAGCTGAAGGCCCGGGCCAAGGCCCTGGCCGAGCTCTCCAACCCGGAGAAGAAGGGCTGGGACCAGCCCAAGTTCCGCGTGTGGGGCGAGCTCCAGAAGGACGAGCAGGGCGAGGGCTCCCCCAAGTTCAAGGGGATCCTGACCTACGAGGACATGCTCAAGGCCGTCCGGTACCTGGTGAAACTGCATGCCGGCGAGGAGGGCTACGAGCCCGACGACATCGACCACTTCGGCAACCGTCGCCTGCGCTCGGTGGGAGAGCTGATCCAGAATCAGATCCGGATCGGCCTGTCCCGCATGGAGCGCGTGGTCCGGGAGCGCATGACCACCCAGGATGTGGAGGCCATCACGCCCCAGACGCTCATCAACATCCGCCCGGTGGTCGCCTCCATCAAGGAGTTCTTCGGGACCAGCCAGCTCTCACAGTTCATGGACCAGACCAACCCCCTGGCCGGGCTGACCCACAAGCGGCGGCTGTCCGCCCTGGGCCCCGGCGGCCTCTCGCGGGAGCGCGCGGGGTTCGAGGTCCGCGACGTCCACCCGTCCCACTACGGCCGGATGTGCCCCATCGAGACCCCGGAGGGGCCGAACATCGGCCTCATCGGGTCGTTGTCCACGTACGGCCGGATCAACCCGTTCGGGTTCATCGAGACCCCGTACCGGCGCGTCGAGGCGGGAAGGGTCACGAGCAAGATCGACTACCTGTCCGCCGACGAGGAGGACCGGCACGTCATCGCCCAGGCCAACACGCCATATGACCTGAAGTCCGGCCGGTTCACCGACGACTCCATCCTGGTCCGCCGCAAGGGCGGCGAGGTCGAATCCGTGCCGCCCGACGAGGTCGACTACATGGACGTCTCGCCCAAGCAGATCATCTCGGTGGCGGCGGCGCTGATCCCGTTCCTGGAGCACGACGACGCCAACCGGGCCCTGATGGGCGCCAACATGCAGCGCCAGGCGGTGCCGCTCTTGAAGTCCGAGGCCCCGCTGATCGGCACCGGCGTGGAGTTCCGGGCCGCCGTGGACGCCGGCGACGTGATCCTGGCCGAGGAGACCGGGACCGTGGAGGACGTCTCGGCCGACGAGATCCTGGTTCGGGAGCGGGGCGGAGCGCGCTCCTACAGGCTCCAGAAGTACCGCCGGTCCAACCAGGGCACCTGCATGAACCAGAAGCCGTTCGTCAGGGAGGGCGACCGGATCGTGAAGGGGCAGGTCATCGCAGACGGCCCCTCCACCGAGTCCGGCGAGCTGGCCCTGGGCCGGAACCTGATCGTGGCCTACATGCCCTGGGAGGGCCACAACTACGAGGACGCCATCATCATCTCCGAGCGCCTGGTGAAGGGCGACGTCTTGACCTCGATCCACATCGAGGAGCACGAGGTCGACGCCCGCGACACCAAGCTCGGGGCCGAGGAGATCACCCGTGACATCCCCAACGTCTCCGAGGAGATCCTGAAGGACCTCGACGAGCGGGGGATCGTCCGGATCGGGGCCGAGGTCAACCCCGGCGACTACCTGGTGGGCAAGGTCACCCCCAAGGGCGAGACCGAGCTCACGCCCGAGGAGCGACTGCTCCGGGCCATCTTCGGGGAGAAGGCCCGGGAGGTCCGGGACACCTCGCTGAAGGTGCCCCACGGCGAGTCGGGCAAGGTCATCGGGGTCCGCGTGTTCTCACGCGAGGACGGCGACGAGCTCCCGCCGGGTGTGAACCAGCTGGTCCGGGTGTACGTGGCCCAGAAGCGGAAGATCTCCGACGGGGACAAGCTGGCCGGCCGCCACGGCAACAAGGGCGTCATCTCGACCATCCTGGCCGAGGAGGACATGCCGTTCCTGGCCGACGGGACCCCGGTCGACATCATCCTGAACCCGCTGGGGGTGCCCTCCCGGATGAACCTGGGCCAGATCCTGGAGGCCCACCTGGGATGGGCCTCGCTCATGGGGTTCTCCAAGGACGGCCGGAACCTCGAAGGCCCGACCTACATCGCCTCCCCGGTGTTCGACGGGGCCAGGGAGTGGGAGATCCTGGAGGCCCTCCAGAAGGCCAACTCCGACCGCGATGGGAAGACCCTGGTCGACAAGGTAGGCAAGGCCACCCTGTACGACGGGCGAAACGGCGAGCCCTACGAGGAGCCGGTCACCGTGGGCGTGGCCTACATCATGAAGCTGCTCCACCTGGTGGACGACAAGATCCACGCCAGGAGCACGGGCCCGTACTCGATGATCACCCAGCAGCCGCTGGGCGGGAAGGCCCAGTTCGGCGGGCAGCGGTTCGGCGAGATGGAGGTGTGGGCGCTCGAGGCCTACGGGGCGGCCTATGCCCTGCAGGAGCTGCTCACGATCAAGTCCGACGACGTGCTCGGCCGGGTGAAGGTGTACGAGGCCATCGTGAAGGGCGAGAACATCCCGGAGCCGGGCATCCCCGAGTCCTTCAAGGTCCTGATCAAGGAGATGCAGTCTCTGTGCCTGAACGTCGAGGTCCGCTCGGCCGAGGGCGAGGAGATCGAGCTCAAGGAGACCGACGAGGACGTGTTCCGGGCGGCCGAGGAGCTCGGCATCGACCTCTCGCGCCGGGAGCCCGCCGGCGCCGACTACGACTAACAGAGTGGAGGCACCTACGTGCTGGATGTGAACTACTTCGACGAGATCCGGATCGGCCTGGCCACGGCCGATCAGATCCGCGCGTGGTCCAACGGCGAGGTCAAGAAGCCCGAGACCATCAACTACCGGACGCTGAAGCCGGAGAAGGACGGGCTGTTCTGCGAGCGCATCTTCGGTCCCACCCGGGACTGGGAGTGCCACTGCGGCAAGTACAAGCGCGTCCGGTTCAAGGGCATCATCTGCGAGCGCTGCGGCGTCGAGATCACGCGGTCCAAGGTCCGACGGGACCGGATGGGCCACATCGAGCTGGCCGCGCCGGTCACCCACATCTGGTATTTCAAGGGCGTCCCCTCTCGCCTGGGGTACCTGCTCGACATCCCGCCCAAGGACCTCGAGCGGATCATCTACTTCGCCGCCTACGTCATCACCCGCCTGGACGACGACCGCCGGCACAAGGACCTCCCCGAGATCGAGAAGCAGATCGAGGAGGAGAAGCACGAGTTCGATGCGGAGCGCGACGAGGAGATCAAGGGACGTCTGGCCGAGCTGGAGGACCGACTCCGCGAGCTCGAGGCCGAGGGGGCCAAGGGCGCGCAGCTGTCGGCGGCCCGCCGGGAGGCCCAGCGCGACATCGAGCGCCTGACCGAGGCCACCAAGCGCGAGACCGACCACCTGGACGAGGTCCTGACGGCATTCAAGAACCTGAAGGTGAAGCAGCTCGTGGCCGACGACGCCGTGTACCGGTCGCTCCGGGAGCGGTTCGGCGACTACTTCGACGGAGGCATGGGCGCCGAGGCCATCAAGCGCATGCTCCAGGACCTCCGCTTGGAGGAGGAGGCCGAGTCCCTCCGGGAGCAGATCGCCACGGCCAAGGGCACCCGCCGGCTGAAGGCCATCAAGCGGCTGAAGGTCGTCACGAACTTCGTCGAGGGCACCAACTCACCCATGGGCATGGTCCTCGACGCCATCCCGGTGATCCCGCCGGACCTTCGCCCCATGGTCCAGCTGGACGGCGGGCGGTTCGCCACGTCGGACCTGAACGACCTGTACCGGCGGGTCATCAACCGGAACAACCGGCTGAAGCGGCTGCTGGACCTCCAGGCCCCCGAGATCATCGTGAACAACGAGAAGCGGATGCTGCAGGAGGCCGTCGACGCCCTGTTCGACAACGGCCGCCGGGGCCGCCCGGTGACCGGGCCCGGCAACCGCCCGCTCAAGTCCATCTCGGACATGCTGAAGGGCAAGCAGGGCCGGTTCCGCCAGAACCTGTTGGGCAAGCGGGTGGACTACTCGGGCCGGTCGGTCATCGTGGTCGGCCCCCAGCTCCGCCTGCACCAGTGCGGCCTTCCCAAGCAGATGGCCCTTGAGCTCTTCAAGCCGTTCGTGATGAAGCGCCTGGTGGACCAGGCCTTGGCTCAGAACATCAAGAGCGCGAAGCGAATGGTGGAGCGGGCCCGGCCACAGGTGTGGGACGTGCTGGAGGAGGTCATCAAGGAGCACCCGGTCATGCTGAACCGGGCGCCCACCCTGCACCGGTTGGGGATCCAGGCCTTCGAGCCGGTCCTGGTGGAGGGCAAGGCCATCCAGATCCACCCCCTCGTGTGCGCGGCATTCAATGCCGACTTCGACGGCGACCAGATGGCCGTGCACGTGCCGCTGTCGTCGGAGGCCCAGGCCGAGGCCCGGGTCCTGATGCTCTCGACCAACAACATCCTCTCGCCGGCCCACGGGCGCCCCATCGCCGTGCCCAGCCAGGACATGGTCCTCGGCATCTACTACCTGACGCTCGAGCCCATCCCACCGGAGAAGGACGAGGAGGTGCCGCGGTTCTCATCGGCGGATGAGGCCCTGATGGCCCTGGATCACAAGATGATCACGCTCCACGACGCCATCAAGGTCCGGCTTCCGGGCAAGGCGCTGCCGGCCGAGCTGCTCCCCGAGCCAGTGAACGTGAGCGACGACGGGGCATCGCCGGTTCCGTTGATCCTGACGTCGGCGGGCCAGGTGATCTTCAACCAGGCCTTCCCCGACGACTTCGAGTACGTGACCCATGCGCTGATGAAGGGCGACGTGGGCAAGGTGGTGGACGCCTGCGTGCACCGGTACGACCGGGCGACGGTCGAGCAGATCCTGGACAACCTGAAGAACGTGGGGTTCCACTACGCCACCCGCGCCGGCGTCACGCTCGGTGTGCAAGACGTCACCACCCCGCCCGACAAGGCCAAGATCCTGGACCTCTACGAGGGTCGGGCCAGGAAGATCGAGCAGCAGTACGTCCGGGGCATCATCACCGACGACGAGCGCCGGCAGGAGCTCATCGAGATCTGGACGGAGGCCACCGACAAGGTGCGGGACGCCATGGAGGCCCAGTTCTCCCGGACCAACCCCATCTACATGATGGCCAACTCCGGGGCCCGGGGGAACATCATGCAGATCCGCCAGATCGCCGGGATGCGCGGCCTGGTGGCCAACCCCAAGGGCGAGATCATCCCCCGGCCCATCAAGTCGAACTTCCGGGAGGGGCTGTCGGTCCTGGAGTACTTCATCTCCACCCACGGCGCCAGGAAGGGCCTGGCCGACACGGCGCTTCGAACGGCGGACTCGGGCTACCTCACCCGGCGGCTGGTGGACGTGGCGCAGGAGCTGATCGTGCGGGAGGAGGACTGCGGCACGGACCGCAGCGTGGCGGTTCAGGTGACGATCGAGACGCCGCACGGGACCAGGGAGCGAAACGCCCACCTGGACACGTCGCTGTTCAGTCGGGCACTGGCCGAGGACGTGAAGGGCTCGGACCGCAAGAAGCTGGCGTCGAAGGGCCAGGAGGTCGACGACGCCCTGGTCGAGAAGCTGGCGGATGCCGGCGTGGACGTCGTGCACGTCCGCTCCGCCACCGGCTGCGAGGCCGAGTACGGCGTGTGCCGGACGTGCTACGGCTGGAGCCTGGCCAGCGGCCGGCTGGTGGACATCGGCGAGTCGGTGGGGATCGTGGCCGCGCAGTCGATCGGCGAGCCCGGCACCCAGCTGACGATGCGGACCTTCCACACCGGTGGCGTGGCCGGCGAGGACATCACCCACGGCCTGCCTCGCGTGGTCGAGCTGTTCGAGGCCAGGAAGCCCAAGGGCGAGGCCCTCATCACGGAGCTCCCCGGGACGGTGGCGATCGAGGACGACGAGGAGAAAAAGGAGCGTCGCATCACCGTCACGTCCGACGACGGCGAGCAGGTCCAGTACAAGATGTCGTTCCGGGCGCGCCTGACGGTGGGCGACGGCGACCGGGTCGAGGTGGGCCAGCAGCTCACCGAGGGGTCGGTCAACCCCCACGAGAAGCTCCGGATCGAGGGAGTTCAGGCGCTTCAGCGGCACCTGGTGGAGGAGGTCCAGCAGGTCTACCGGAGCCAGGGCGTCACGATCCACGACAAGCACATCGAGTTGATCGTGCGGCAGATGCTTCGCAAGGTGCAGGTCATCGAGCCCGGCGACACCGAGTTCCTCCCCGGCGATCTGGTGGACCGGCGGCGGTTCGAGGCGGCCAACCGGGACGCGGTGGAGAACGGGAACACCCCCGCTTCCGCCCGGCCGCAGCTCCTGGGGATCACCAAGGCCTCGCTGGCGACCGACTCGTGGCTGTCTGCGGCGTCCTTCCAGGAGACCACGCGGGTACTGACCGAGGCGGCCATCGCTGGCAAGTCGGACCAGCTGTTGGGGCTGAAGGAGAACGTGATCATCGGCAAGTTGATCCCGGCGGGCACTGGGATGGCCCGGTACCGCAACGTGCAGGTCCGGATCAAGCCGGAAGCCATCCCGGAGTACTGGCTGGCCCGCCAGCGAGAGCTGGCTGCCGCTGCGGGTGAGGCGGAGCCGTCGCTGGCCGGCCTGACGCGCGAGGAAGCCGAGCAGATGCTCGGCGGCGGGTCGTACGCGCCGGAGGAGTAGCTCGAGGCTCGGGGCTCGGGGTTAGTCCCAGGGATGTGGGGGCGGGACCAGGGCAAGCCTGCCCGCCCCTACGGCCTCAACGAGAGCGACGCGGGTTTGCGCCGGGAGCTTCTCCATGTCGCGTTCCACGCTCACTACTGATTCCCGGGCGGTCGCCAGGCGCCTGGTGCCCAGGTCGGTCAGCCAGATGACGCGAAGCCCGCCGTCCCTCGGTGCGATATCGATGAGATCCAGGCGCCGAAGCCGGTCGACGAGTCCATTGGCCGCCTGTCTCGTCATCCGGAGGCGCCGGGCGAGCTCGCTCGCGTGCAGGTTCGGCTCTTCCTCGAGGATCTGGAGGATCTCGTACTGCGCGTAGGTGAGCGCGAACTCCTGATCGAAGCATCGGTTCAGACGGGTGCGGAGGACGCGGTGGAACAGGCGCGCGGCGGCGATGACCTCTCGGCCGGATGGCGCGGCCGGGCGGAGATGCTCGGCGGCGGGATCGAGTTCTTGAACGGCTTCCGATCTCACGTCGAGCGAGTGATACCCCGCGCCACTGACAGAGTTTCCGGCATCGCTCCCACGTGTGGACTCGCGGGCGCTCGCCTGGGCCGTCCGCCGGGGCTCCCTCCTGGGTTTTGGCCCGGGCGGCTCGCTCCTCCCGGGAGTTGTCAACACCTTGACAACAAAGCCCCAGGACGAACCTGTCAAGGTGTTGACAGGTTCGGTGAAGGAAGAGGGCGCCTCAGCGGGGGCGGGTCGGTCAGCGGTGGCTATCCGCGTTCGCACGATCTCGAGGAGCGCGGCGTGGACGGCAGGTGAGCCGGCCAGGACGTCGCCGGCCAGGTAGTCGGGCCCTCCCTCCCAATCGCTCACCACGCCGCCCGCCTCCTCGATCAGCACCGCCCCAGCGGCCACGTCCCACGGCGCCAGCCCGAGCTCGAAGAACCCCTCGAACACCCCGGCCGCCACCCAGGCCAGGTCCAGCGCCGCGGCCCCGGGACGGCGGAGGTCCTCGAAGCGCTCCAGGCAGGCCTCGAACGCCGCCAGGTATCGGGGGAGGATGTCCTTCCGTCTGAACGGGAAGCCCGTCCCCAGCACGGCTTGCTCGACCGGGCGTCCCGAGACCCTCGCCTCCACCACCGCGCCGTCCCTTCGCACCCGGGCTCCCAGCCCTCGAGCCCCCAGGTACGTCTGGCCCAGGAACGGGGCATGGACGACGCCCACGGCGGGCCTCCCTTCCTCAACCAGCGCCACCGAGACCCCGACGACCGGGAATCCGTGCAGGTAGTTGGTGGTGCCATCCAGCGGATCGACCACCCAGTAGCGCTCCCCGACCGCACCTCCGGCTTCCCCTCCGCCCTCCTCGCCCAGGACGGGGATGTCCGGGGTGGCCGCGCCGAGGACCTCCCGGATGGCCCGCTCAGAGGCCCGGTCCACCTCGGTCACGTAGTCGCCGGCCCCCTTGGACTCGGCCCCGGGGCCGGCTCCCCGGCCACGAGCTCGCCGCCGCGCACGGCGGCTCGCTCGGCGAGCTCCAGGAGATCGGCCATGCCGGGCACGGCGCCAAGCTAGCAGGGCGGGCGAGCGCCCGGGACGCCCGCCAATGCCCCGGTTCGTTGACGGGCGTGCGTCGTGCCTAGTAGCCTTATCGATTGCACTCCGGACCCGGCGGGCGGGTTCGGTATCCATGCGAGCTTTCAGGGGGTACCCCGAAGGGACAACTGTGCCTGAGGCGAGTCCCTGGGAGCCGGGCCCGCGGGTCCGGCTTTTCGTTGGATCCCCTGTGGAGACCAAGGCGAGAGTGAATACGAGAGCGTCATGCCCACGATCCAGCAACTGGTCCGAGACGGGCGCGAGCGCCCGCGGAGCAAGACGAAGAGCCCTGCGCTCAGGGGCTCTCCTCAGCGCCGCGGCGTCTGCACGCGCGTGTACACGACCACCCCGAAGAAGCCCAACTCGGCCCTTCGAAAGGTTGCGCGGGTCCGCCTGACCACGCGGGATCGAGGTCACCGCCTACATCCCCGGCATCGGCCACAACCTCCAGGAGCACTCGATCGTCCTCGTTCGAGGCGGCCGGGTGAAGGACCTGCCGGGCGTCCGGTACAAGATCATCCGGGGCACGCTCGACACCGCCGGGGTCAGGGACCGCAAGAAGGCCCGGTCCCGGTACGGGGCCAAGAGGGTGGGCGACTAGCGATGCCCCGCAAGGGCCCTGCCGTACGCAGGGAGATCCAGCCCGACCCCGTCTACCAGAACCCGCTGGTGACCCAGCTGATCGACAAGGTCCTGTACGACGGCAAGAAGTCGCTGGCGGAACGGACGGTCTACAAGGCGCTCGAGGTCATCTCGGAGCGGACGGCGAACGACCCGGTCATCACGCTGAAGCGGGCCGTGGAGAACGTCCGTCCCATGCTCGAGGTCCGGTCCCGCCGGGTCGGCGGGGCGAACTACCAGGTGCCGGTGGAGGTTCGGCCGACCAGGGGCACCACGCTCGCGCTGCGGTGGCTCGTGAACTACTCCCGCGCCCGTAAGGAGCACTCCATGTCCGACCGATTGGTGGGGGAGATCATGGACGCCTCCCAAGGCCAGGGGGCCTCGGTCAAGCGGCGCGAGGACATGCACAAGATGGCCGAGGCGAACAAGGCGTTCGCGCACTACCGATGGTGATCGAAGGAAACGCTCGTGCCGGGCTCTGGGGCCCGGCGTTGGTCGAGGGGGTGGGCTAGTGGCCACCTCCGCGGAGAGGATCGACGTGGTCGAAGCGGCACAGCGAAGTCAAGGGACGCCAGCCCGGAGGGTCCGGCAAGGACCTCGTGCTCCGGGAATACCCGCTCGCCCGGACGCGGAACATCGGGATCATGGCGCACATCGACGCCGGCAAGACCACGACGACCGAGCGGATCCTCTACTACACGGGCAAGGCCTACAAGATCGGCGAGGTCCACGAGGGCACGGCCCAGATGGACTGGATGGTCCAGGAGCGCGAGCGGGGCATCACCATCACGTCCGCCGCCACCACGACCCATTGGAAGGGCCACTGGATCAACATCATCGACACGCCCGGCCACGTCGACTTCACCGTCGAGGTGGAGCGGTCGCTTCGCGTGCTCGACGGCGCCATCGCCGTGTTCGACGCCGTGGCCGGCGTCGAGCCGCAGACCGAGACGGTCTGGCGCCAGGCCGACCGGTACGGCGTGCCCCGCATCTGCTTCGTGAACAAGATGGACCGCACGGGCGCCGACTTCGCCCGCACGGTCCGGATGATGAAGGAGCGCCTGCAGGCCAACCCCCTGGTCGCCCAGCTCCCGTGGGGAAGCGAGGCCGCGTTCGTGGGCGTCATCGACCTGGTCGAGATGAAGGCCCACCGGTGGACCACCGAGATGGGCGAGGAGTGGGAGACCACGGAGATCCCGGAGGAATAGCGGGACGCCGCCAGAGAGGCACACCACGAGCTGTTCGAGAAGCTCGCCGACCACGACGAGGAGCTCATGGACAAGTTCGTCCACGAGCAGGAGCCGACCGTCGAGGAGCTCCGCCGGGCCATCCGCCGGGCCACCCTGGCCGGCGAGGGGGTTCCCGTGCTCTGCGGCAGCGCCTTCAAGAACAAGGCCATCCAGCCGCTCCTCGACGCCATCGTGTACTACCTGCCGTCGCCGGTCGACGTCCCGCCGGTGCAGGGCCACACCCCATCGGGCGAGCCCGCCGAGCGCCTGCCCTCGGACGACCAGCCGTTCTCCGCTTTGGCGTTCAAGATCATGTCCGACACCTACGTCGGGCGGCTCACCTACGTCCGGGTGTACTCGGGCATCGTGCGCACCGGCGCGCACGTCCTGAACTCGACGAAGGACCGAAAGGAGCGGATCGGCCGCATCCTCCAGATGCACGCGAACCACCGGGAGGACATGGAAGCGGCGTTCACCGGTGACATCGTCGCCGTGGTGGGGCTCAAGCACTCGACCACGGGCGACACGCTGTGCGACCCGGCCAACCCCATCATCCTCGAGTCGATCTCGTTCCCCACGCCGGTCATCTCCGTGGCCGTCGAGCCCAAGACCAAGGCCGACCAGGACAAGCTGGGCAACGCCCTGGCCAAGCTGGCCGACGAGGATCCCACCTTCGTCGTGAAGTACGACGAGGAGACCGGCCAGACCATCATCTCCGGCATGGGCGAGCTCCACCTGGAGATCCTGGTGGATCGCCTGACCCGCGAGTTCAACGTCGGTGCCAACGTCGGCAAGCCGCAGGTGGCCTACCGAGAGACCATCCGCAAGGCCGTCCACAAGGTCGAGGGGCGGTTCGTCCGCCAGACCGGCGGCCACGGGCAGTACGGGCACGTGGTCATCGACCTCGAGCCCACGGGCCCCGGCGGCGGCTACGAGTTCATCAACAAGATCACCGGCGGGGACATCCCTCGGGAGTACATCCCCTCGGTCGACCAGGGCATCCAGGAGGCCTGTGAGTCGGGCGTCCTGGCCGGGTACCCGCTGGTGGACATCCGGGCCACCCTGGTGGGCGGCTCGTACCACGAGGTCGACTCGTCGGAGATCGCGTTCAAGATCGCCGGCTCGATCGCGCTCAAGGAGGCGGCCCGCCGGGCCGACCCCGTGCTGCTCGAGCCGGTCATGGAGTTCGAGATCGTGACGCCGGATGAGTTCATGGGCGAGGTCATGGGCGACGTCACCGCGCGCCGAGGCAGGATCGAGCGGATCGACGACCGGGGCGGGATGAAGGCCATCCGGGTGCTGGTCCCGCTCGCCGAGCTGTTCGGCTACGCGACCGAGCTGCGCTCGCGCACGCAGGGGCGCGCCTCGCACACGCCGATGCAGCTGCACGCGTACCAGGAGGTCCCGGCCCAGATCGCGAAGGAGATCGTGGCCAGGGTCCGCGGCGAGTAGGCCGCGGAAGGAGAAGGAGAAGGGGAAGGAAGCATGGCGAAGAAGAAGTTCGAGCGGACCAAGCCCCACGTGAACATCGGCACCATCGGGCACATCGACCACGGCAAGACCACGCTGACCGCCGCCATCACCAAGGTCCTGGCGGAAAAGGGCCTGGCCGACTTCACCCCCTTCGACCAGATCGACAAGGCCCCCGAGGAGCGGGAGCGAGGCATCACCATCGCCATCGCCCACGTGGAGTACCAGACCGAGGCCCGCCACTACGCCCACGTGGACTGCCCAGGCCACGCCGACTACATCAAGAACATGATCACCGGAGCGGCCCAGATGGACGGGGCCATCCTGGTGGTCTCTGCGGCCGACGGCCCCATGCCCCAGACCAGGGAGCACGTCCTTTTGGCCCGCCAGGTGAACGTGCCGGCCATCGTGGTGGCGCTGAACAAGGTGGACATGGTGGATGACCCCGAGCTCCTTGACCTGGTGGAGCTGGAGGTCCGAGAGCTCCTTTCCTCCTACGAGTTCCCCGGAGACGACGTCCCGGTGATCCGGCTTTCCGCCCTCAAGGCCCTGGAGGGCGACGAGACGGCCAAGGCCCAGGTCATGGAGCTCATGACCGCCGTGGACACCTTCATCCCCGAGCCGGTCCGAGACGTGGACAAGCCCTTCCTGATGGCCATCGAGGACGTGTTCACCATCACCGGGCGGGGCACCGTGGTCACCGGGAGGGTGGAGCGGGGCAAGCTGAAGAAGATGGAGGAGGTGGAGATCGTCGGGCTTCGCGACACCAAGAAGACCACTGCCACCGACCTGGAGATGTTCCGAAAGCTCCTTGACGAGGTCCAGGCGGGAGACAACGTGGGGGTGCTGCTTCGAGGGATCGACAAGGAGGACGTGGAGCGGGGCCAGGTGCTGGCAAAGCCCGGCTCCATCACCCCCCACGCCGACTTCTCCTCCCAGGTCTACGTGCTCTCCAAGGAGGAGGGGGGCCGGCACACCCCGTTCTTCAACGGGTACAAGCCCCAGTTCTACTTCCGGACCACCGATGTGACCGGGACCCTTCACACCCCCGAGGGGGTGGAGATGGTGATGCCGGGCGACAACGTCGAGGTCACCGTGAGCCTGGAGAAGCCCATCGCCATGGAGGAGGCCCTCCGCTTCGCCATCCGCGAGGGCGGGCGGACCGTGGGCGCCGGGCGAGTGACCAAGATCGTGAAGTAGGGAAGAGAAGGGACGAAGGGGACAGTGGCCGGACCGAAGATCCGCATCAAGCTCAGGGCCTACGACCACCGGATGCTGGACGTGGCGGCTCGCGACATCGTCGAGCACGTGACGCGAACCGGCGCCAAGGTCGTCGGGCCGGTCCCGCTGCCCACCGAGCGCTCCATCTACACGGTCATCCGCTCGCCGCACAAGTACAAGGACTCACGAGAGCACTTCCAGATGCTCACGCACAAGCGGCTGATCGACATCGTGGACGCCACCTCCAAGACGGTCCAGGAGCTCCAGCGCCTGAACCTGTCCGCCGGGGTCGACATCGAGATCAAGCTGTAGCCATGGCCGAGACCAAGGGCATCCTGGGGACGAAGCTGGGCATGACCCAGATCTTCGACGACACGCGGGCCATCCCGGTCACGGTGATCAAGGCCGGGCCGTGCTTCGTAGCCCAGGTCAAGACGCAGGCCAAGGACGGCTACGAGGCCGTCCAGCTCGCGTTCGAGGAGCCCCGGTCCCACCAGCTCACCAAGCCCATGCAGGGGCACTTCGACAAGCACGGGGCGCAGCCAGGAAGGCACGTGGTCGAGCTTCGTACCGAGGGCGCTGGCAACTACACGCCGGGCCAGGAGATTCGGGCGGACCTGTTCCAGCCGGGGGAGCTGGCGGACGTGATCGGTGTGTCGAAGGGCAAGGGCTTCGCCGGCCCCATGAAGCGGCACGGGTTCAGCGGCCTGTCCGGGAGCCACGGCACCCAGCGCAAGCACCGGTCGCCCGGCGCCATCGGCGCCTGTGCCACGCCCTCCCGGGTGTTCAAGGGGATGCGGATGGCGGGGCAGATGGGGAACGAGCGGGTGACCGTCCTGAACCTCGAGGTGGTCCAGGCCGACGCCGAGCGCAACCTGCTGCTCCTCCGGGGGGCCGTGCCCGGCCCGTCGGGCGGGCTGGTCATGGTCCGCTCCGCCGTGAAGGCCCCGGCGGGAGGCAAGGCCTGATGCCAAAGGTCCAGGTCGTCGACGCCGCCGGCAAGAAGGTGGCCCAGCGCGAGCTGGCCCCCGAGGTCTTCGAGGCGAAGGTCAGCGTGCCGCTCATGCACCAGGTGGTGGTGGCCGGGATGGCCGCGATCCGCCGGGGCACCCATTCCACGAAGACCCGGGGCGACGTCTCCGGAGGGGGCCGCAAGCCCTGGCGCCAGAAGGGCACCGGCCGGGCCAGGCAGGGATCGATCCGGGCTCCCCAGTGGACCGGCGGCGGCGTGGCCCACGGCCCCCACCCCCGGGACCACTCGATGCGGGTCAACAAGAAGATGAAGCGCGGTGCGCTCCGCTCGGCTCTCACCGATGCGCTTGCCTCGGGCAAGGTCTCCGTGGTGGACGAGCTCAGGTTCGACGAGCCGAAGACCCGCCGGGCGGCCGAGGTGATCCAGGCGCTCGAGCTCGAGGGTACGGTCCTACTGGTGCTGCCGGGCCCGTCGAGCGACGGGATCGTGGAGCGGTCGTTCCGCAACCTCGTATCCGTGCGCGTGGCGTACGTGCCGGCGCTGGGCGCGTACGAGGTGCTCGGCGCCGACCGCGTGCTGTTCACTCGGGAGGCCCTGGACGTCCTGGAGGGCAAGAAGCCGGCCGACCCTGCCGACGTCCCTGCGGCCGAAGCCGAGGAGGTGGAAGGATGAAGACGCCCCGTGACGTCATCATCCGCCCGGTGGTCTCGGAGAAGTCCTACGGGGGCCTCGAGTCCAACGTCTACACGTTCCTGGTCGACCCCCGGGCCAACAAGACCGAGATCAAGGAGGCCATCCAGCAGATCTGGAACGTCCGCGTGATCTCGGTGAACACGCTCAACCGGCAGGGCAAGGTCAAGCGCCGCCGATTCACCCAGGGAAAGCGGGCCGACCAGAAGCGCGCCATCGTCAAGCTGGCCGAGGGCGACACCATCGAGATCTTCGAGACGGGGAAGTAGCCATGCCCATCCGCAAGTACAAGCCGACGACGCCGGGCCGCCGGGGGATGACCGGGTCCACCTTCGAGGAGGTCACGCGGGCTCGCCCGGAGAAGTCGCTCGTGGCCAAAGGCCGCAACCGGGCCGGCCGGAACACCCACGGGCGCGTGACGGCCAGGCACCAGGGCGGCGGCAACAAACGGAGGTACCGGACCATCGACTTCCGGCGCGACAAGGACGGCGTGCCGGCCAAGGTGGCGCACATCGAGTACGACCCCAACCGGACGGCCCGCATCGCCCTGCTGCATTACCTCGACGGCGAGAAGCGCTACATCCTTGCGCCGCAAGGGCTCGAGGTGGGCGACACGGTGCGTATCCGGTGAGGGGGCGGACGTTCGCCCGGGCAACGCCCTGGCCCTTCGGAACATCCCGGTCGGGACGACCCTGCACGCCGTTGAGCTCAAGCCCGGCGCGGGCGCCCGCATGGCCCGCTCGGCGGGGACCAGCGTGCAGCTGATGGCGAAGGAAGGAAAGTACGCCACCGTTCGTTTGCCGTCGGGCGAGACGCGGCTGGTCGAGGCCACGTGCAGGGCCACCGTCGGCGTCGTGGGCAACCCCGAGCATGAGCTGGTCCAGCAGGGCAAGGCCGGGCGCAACCGGTGGCGGCGCAAGCGTCCGGGGGTCCGCGGTGTGGCCATGAACCCGGTGGATCACCCGCTCGGCGGCGGCGAGGGCAAGAGCTCGGGCGGCCGCCACCCCACCTCGCCGTGGGGGAAGAAGGAGGGGCGGACGCGCAAGAAGAACAAGGCGTCGAACAAGCTCATCGTCCGCCGCCGCGGGAAGGGGCGTGGATAGCCGTGCCAAGATCGATCAAGAAGGGTCCGTTCGTGGACGACCACCTGATGGTCCGGGTCGTCGAGATGAACCGCCGTGGCGAGAAGAAGGTCCTGCGGACCTGGTCTCGCCGTTCGACGATCATCCCGGAGATGGTCGGGCACACCATCGCCGTCCACGACGGGCGAAAGCATGTGCCCATCTACGTGTCCGAGTCGATGGTCGGCCACAAGCTCGGAGAGTTCGCGCCCACCCGGATCTTTCGGTCCCACGCGAGGGCCGAGCGGAGCACGACGGTCAGGTAGGAGATGGAAGCGAAAGCGACGGTCAAGTACGTGCGGCTCTCGCCGATGAAGGCCCGGCGGATGGTCGACCTCATCCGGGGCCGGCAGGTCGAGGAGGCCCGCCGGATCCTCCGGTTCGCGCCCCAGTCCGCGTCGCGTACCATCGAGAAGGCGCTGAACTCGGCGGTGGCGAACGCGGAGCAGGCGCCCGGCGTGGTGGCCCAGAACCTGGTCGTCGACCGGGCCTGGGTGGACGAGGGCCCGACGCTCAAGCGGTGGCGACCCCGCGCCTACGGCAGGGCCGCCAGGATCCGAAAGCGCACGTCGCACATCACGCTGATCGTGAAGTCGTTGGGAGAGGAACCGTAAATGGGTCACAAGGTCAATCCGTACGGGTTTCGGCTGGGGGTCATCTACACGTGGAAGTCCAACTGGTTCGGGGGCCGCGACTACGCGGACGCCCTGCACCAGGACGTCTGGATCCGCAAGCACATCCGCAGCCGCCTGTCCCGGGCCGGCATCTCCAGCATCGACATCGAGCGCAAGGGCGACCAGATCTGGGTGTTCATCCGTACGGCCCGCCCGGGCATCGTGATCGGCCGCAAGGGCGCCGAGGTCGACCGGATCCGCCGGGACATCGAGCGGGTGACCAAGAGGCGGGTCGACGTCAAGGTCGAGGACATGAACTCGGCCGCCAGCCAGCTCCGGCCGGAGACCGACGCCACGCTCCTGGCTCAGGGCGTGGCCGAGCAGCTGGCCGGGAGGGTCTCGTTCCGCCGGGCCATGCGCCGGGCCGTCCAGACCGCAATGCGGGCCGGGGCCCTCGGCGTGCGGGTGCAGTGCGGCGGCCGCCTCGGCGGGACCGAGATGTCCCGTCGCGAGTGGTACCGCGAGGGCCGGGTCCCGCTGCACACGCTCCGGGCCCGCATCGACTTCGGCACGGCGGAGGCGAAGACGACGTTCGGGCAGATCGGCGTGAAGGTGTGGGTGTACCACGGCGACGAGATCCCGGCCGCGGAGAAGGAGACCGAGCTGGCCCGGGCCCGGGCCCTGGCGCACGTGTCGGCCGGAGGCGCCTCCACCGGGGCGCTGATCACCGACCAGGCCGAGGCCGAGGCCATCGAGACCGAGGAGCCGGCGCGTCCCGGAGCCGAGCACAGATGGCGGCGAGGAGGCCGGCGAGAGCGGGACGCCCCCCGAGGTCGAGGCGACCGTCGAGGCGACCGTCGAGGCGACCGTCGAGCGACCGCCGGCGCGCCGAAGGGAGCGAGGCCTGATGCTCGCCCCCAAGAAGGTCAAGCACCGCAAGGTCCACCGGGGCCGGATGCGGGGCCGGGCCAAGGGTGGGACCGAGGTGCACTTCGGCGACTACGGCCTGGTGGCCCTGCAGCCGGCGTGGATCACCAACCGCCAGATCGAGGCGGCCCGGGTGGCCATCACCAGGCACATCCGCCGTGGCGGCAAGGTGTGGATCAACATCTTCCCCGACAAGCCGTTCACCAAGAAGCCGGCCGAGACCCGGATGGGCTCGGGCAAGGGCAACCCGGAGGGATGGGTGGCGGTGGTCAAGCCGGGCCGGGTCATGTTCGAGCTCTCGGGCGTGACCGAGCAGGTGGCCAAGGAGGCCATGAGCCGGGCGGCCCACAAGCTCCCCATCAAGACCAAGTTCATCAGCCGGGCGGGGGGGTCGGAGTGACCAGGGTCGCCGAGTTCCGCGAGCTCCCCGAGGAGCAGCTCATCGAGCGGCTGGAATCCCACAAGGAGGAGCTGTTCAACCTGCGGTTCCAGCTGGCCACGGGGCAGCTCGACAACCCCATGCGCATCAAGGACGTTCGGCACGACGTGTCGCGGATCCTGACCGTGCTGCGCGAACGGCACCTGGAGCAGGACGTCGAGGAGGAGGTGGCCCGGGCGGACACGGAGGCCCTGGCCGAGTCCCGCCGGGCCCAGGCCACCGGCAGGAAGAAGGGCGAACCGCTCGACGTGATGCTCGAACCGGGCGTGGAGCTCGCTGAGACCGAGGGATCCGAGCCGGAGACCGGGAAGCGAACGAGGCGGAAGCGAGCGAGCAAGAAGGAAGCGAGCGCGACGTGAGCCAACCGAACGAACGTGGCCGGCGGAAGGTCCGCACCGGCGTCGTGGTGTCCGACGCGATGGACAAGACCGTGCTGGTCAAGATCGACCGTCAGATCCGCCACCCGCTCTACCAGAAGATCGTTCGGCGCTCGTCAAGGCTTGCGGCGCATGACGAACGGAACGACGCGCACGTGGGCGACACCGTCCGCGTGGTGGAGACCCGCCCCCTTTCGAAGACCAAGCGGTGGCGGGTCGTGGAGATCGTGGAACGGGCGAAGTGAGGGAGCGGTGATCCAGCAGGAGACCCGGTGCAGGGTCGCGGACAACACGGGGGCCAGGGAGGTCCTGGTGATCCGCGTCCTCGGGGGCTCCCATCGCCGCTACGCCGGGATCGGCGACGTCGTCGTGGGCTCGGTCAAGGACGCCCTCCCCGGCGGCGCCGTGAAGAAGGGCGAGGTGGTGAAGGGCGTCGTGGTCCGCACGGCCAAGGAGCGCCGACGCCCCGACGGCTCCTACATCCGATTCGACGACAACGCCGTGGTCCTGATCAACGACCAGCGGAACCCCCGGGGGACCCGGATCTTCGGCCCGGTGGCCCGCGAGCTCAGGGAGAAGCGGTTCATGAAGATCATCTCGCTCGCGCCGGAGGTGCTGTGACGATGCCGGGCGTCGACATCAAGAAGGACGACACCGTGCAGGTGATGACGGGAAAGAGCCGCGGCCACCAGGGCCGGGTGGTCCGGGTGCTGCCCAAGGACGGGCGGATCCTGGTGGAGGGCGGGGCCATGGCCAAGAAGCACCAGCGGGCCACGGGCCGCCGGTCCACCAGCGGACAGCAGCTCCAGCAGGGCGGCATCATCGACATGGAGCAGTACGTCGACATCTCCAACGTCCAGATCGTGTGCAAGTCGTGCGGCCGGCCCACCCGGGTCGGCCACGAGGTCGGCTCCGACGGCAAGAAGGTCCGGATCTGCAGGAAGTGCGAGGCGGAGCTGTGAGCGAGCGCTACGTGCCCCGGCTGAAGGTCCGCTACCGCGAGGAGGTCCTCCCGCGCCTCCGGCAGGAGCTCGGGTTCGCCAACTCCATGCAGGTCCCCCGGCTCCAGAAGGTCGTCATCAACATGGGCGTGGGTGACGCCCTGAAGGATGCTCGTATGCTGGAGGCGGCCACCCAGGACCTGGCCGTCATCACGGGGCAGCGGCCGGTGGTGACCAAGGCCCGGAAGTCGATCGCCGGCTTCAAGCTCCGGGAGGGCATGTCCATCGGGGCCAAGGTCACCCTCCGGGGCGACCGCATGTGGGAGTTCGTCGACCGGCTCATCACGGTGGCCATCCCCAGGATCCGCGACTTCCGAGGGCTGTCCCGCCGGTCGTTCGACGGTCACGGGAACTACACGCTCGGGCTGACCGAGCAGCTGATCTTCCCGGAGGTCGACTACGACAAGGTGGTGAAGGTCCGGGGGATGGACATCACCGTCGCCACGACGGCGAGGACGGACGACGAGGGCAGGGCGCTGCTGATCGCGCTGGGGTTCCCGTTCGAGGGAGCACCGGCCGTGAGCGCGGCGGCCTCGTAGCGAGGGGACGAGATGGCAGGGAAGGCGAAGATCGAGAAGCAGCTCAAGCCGGCGAAGTTCGCCGTGCGCGAGTACACCAGGTGCCGTCGGTGCGGCCGAGCGCGGGCCGTCTACCGCAGGTTCCTGCTGTGCCGGATCTGCTTCCGGGAGCTGGCCCACATCGGTGAGCTGCCGGGGGTGACGAAGGCTTCATGGTGAAGGCGCTCGTTCGGACCAACGTCACCGATCCCGTTGCGGACATGCTCACGAGGATCCGCAACGCCAACGTGGCCTACAAGGACGACCTGCTGGTGCCGGCGTCCAAGCTCAACAAGGCCATCCTCAAGATCCTTGCGGCGGAAGGGTTCGTGGATGGCTTCGGGGGCGAAGGGGAGGGCGTCCACCAGGCCCTCCGGGTCCGCCTGAAGTACGGAGCGAAGCGAGAACGGACCATCACCGGCCTCAAGAGGATCTCCACGCCCGGCCGCCGCGTGTACGCGGTGCGCGACAAGCTTCCCCGGGTCATGGGCGGGCTCGGCATCGCCATCCTGTCCACGTCCCAGGGCGTGATCACGGACCGGGAGGCCGCTCGCCGCGGGATCGGCGGCGAGGTCCTGGCCCACGTGTGGTGAGGACGAAGCCATGAGTCGGATCGGAAGGCAACCCATCGAGATCCCGAGCGGCGTCGAGGTCGCGGTCGACGAGGACGCGACCGTGACCGTGAAGGGGCCGCGGGGAACCCTGTCCCGGCGGCTGCACCCCGAGATGCGCATCGTCCGCGACGACGGCGCGATCCGGGTGGAGCGCCCCAGCGACGAGGGTTTCCACCGGAGCCTGCACGGCCTCACCCGCACCCTCATCGCGAACATGGTCGAGGGCGTGACCAAGGGCTACGAGAAGCGCCTGCAGATCGTGGGCGTCGGCTACCGTGCGGCCCTCCGGGGGAAGGACCTGGAAGTCTCGGTGGGGTACTCGCACCCGGTCCACGTCCCGTGTCCCGACGGCATCGAGTTCGAGGTCCCCGCCCCCACCAGCGTGGTGATCCGCGGGAACGACAAGCAGCAGGTCGGGCAGATGGCCGCGGACATCCGGCAGATCCGCAAGCCAGAGCCGTACAAGGGCAAGGGCATCCGGTACGAGGGCGAGTTCGTTCGGAAGAAGGCCGGCAAGGCGGCGAAGGGCGCGACGGCATGAGGACCCTCCAGCGTGGCACCGACAAGCGCTCGGCGCGGGCGCGCCGGCACCTCCGGGTCCGGCGCAAGATCTCGGGCACGGCCGCGCGCCCGCGCCTGGCCGTGTACCGGTCCAATCGGCACATCTACGTGCAACTGATCGACGACGCCTCCTCCCGCACGATCGCCTCGGCGTCCGATCGCGAGGTCGGTGGGGGCGGGACCAAGGTCGACAAGAAGGTCGTGGCCAAGGCCGTGGGCGCCCTGATCGCCGACCGGGCGAAGCAGGCGGGCGTCCAGGGTGCGGTGTTCGACCGTGGCGGGCGGCTGTATCACGGCCGGATCGCCGCGCTGGCCGATGGGGCCAGGGAAGGGGGATTGGCGATCTGATGCGACGGTACGACGCGTCCACCGGAGACAAAGGCATGTACGAGGAGCGGGTCATCTCGATCAACCGCGTGGCCAAGGTGGTCAAGGGCGGCCGCCGCTTCTCCTTCGCCGCGCTCGTCGTGGTCGGCGACGGCGCGGGGCGCGTCGGCGTGGGCTACGGCAAGGCCAAGGAGGTCCCCGCGGCCATCGCCAAGGGGGTCGAGGAGGCCAAGCGCAAGATGTTCGAGGTCCCGATGATGGGGACCACCATCCCGCACCAGGTGACCGGGGAGGACGGCGCCGGCATCGTGCTCCTCAAGCCCGCCGCACCCGGCACCGGCGTCATCGCCGGCGGCCCGGTCCGGGCCCTGGTCGAGTGCGCGGGGATCAAGGACATCCTGTCCAAGTCCCTGGGCTCGAGCAACGCGATCAACATCGTGAAGGCGGCGGTGGCCGGGCTGCGGAGCCTGAAGCGGCCCGAGCAGGTGGCGCGGCTCCGCGGCCGCAAGCTGAGCGAGGTCGCGCCCAAGCCGATGCTCTCGGCCGTGGCCGCCGCGGACGAGCGGATGCAGGCGGCCCGGGCGGCCAAGCTGGAGGAGGCCTACGGTGACCAGGCTTAGGGTCACCCAGGTCCGGAGCGTGATCCACCGACCCAAGGATCAGAAGGCCACGGTCCGCCGGTTGGGCCTTCACCGTCTCGGCCACACGGTGGAAAAGGACGACCGCCCGGAGATCCGGGGCATGATCGCCAAGGTCAGCCACCTGGTGAAGGTCGAGGAGGTAGCCGAATGAAGCTCCATCACCTCCGCCCGGCGGAGGGCGCCACCGAGCCGAAGCGGCGCGTCGGCCGGGGCAGGGCCGCCCGCCGAGGAAAGACCGCCGGCCGCGGCACCAAGGGATACGGAGCCCGCCACAACCCCAAGCTGGGTTTCGAGGGCGGCCAGATGCCCCTCCAGCGACGGGTGCCCAAGCTGAAGGGCTTCACCAACCGCAACCGGGTCGAGTTCTCGGTGGTGAACGTGGAGACCCTGGCCCAGGCGTTCGAGGGCGGCGAGGTCGATCCCGCCGCCATGCTGGCGCGCGGCCTGATCCACGGGGGAAGGCCGGTGAAGGTGCTGGCCCGGGGGGAGATCGGACTGGCCCTGACGGTCAAGGCCCATGCGTTCTCCGAGGCCGCCCGAGCCAAGATCGAGGCGGCCGGAGGCAGGGCCGAGCTCGTCACCTGACGGGGTAGAATCGAGTTCTCGTGCTGCGCGCCTTCGTCAACGCCTTCAAGGTCCCGGACCTTCGCAAGAAGATCCTGTTCACGCTGTTCATCATCGCGATCTACCGGTTCGGCTCGCACGTGCCCGTCCCCATCGTCGACATCAGCCGGCTGACGGCCGCGTTCAAGTCGCAGGGCCAGGGCGGGTTCCTGTCGTTCATCGACCTGTTCTCCGGCGGCGCGCTGACCCGGATGGCCGTGTTCGGCCTGGGGATCATGCCGTACATCACCAGCTCCATCATCATGCAGCTCCTCGACCGTGGTGATCCCCAAGCTCGAGCAGTGGCAGAAGCAAGGCGAGACGGGCATCAAGAAGATCAACCAGTGGACGCGCTACGTGACGGTGGTCCTGGCGCTCCTCCAGTCCACCGGCCTCGTGTTCCTGTTCCACTCCGGGGCCCAGCAGCTGAACGGCGTCGACGTGTTCCGGCCGGGGACGTTCACCGCGCCGAACATCGCGCTGATCGTGCTGATCATGACGGCCGGCACGGCGGCGATCATGTGGATGGGTGAGCTCATCACCCAGCGCGGGATCGGCAACGGCATGTCGGTCCTCATCTTCGCCAGCGTGATCTCCCGGCTCCCGACCGAGGGCCGCGCGATCCTGTTGCAGAGCAACGCGAAGTTCATCGTGGTCCTGTTGATCGGCCTGGCCCTCGTCGTGGCCGTGGTCTTCGTCGAGCAGGGCCAGCGGCGGATCCCGGTCCAGTACGCCAAGCGCGTCGTGGGGCGCAGGATGACCACCGGCGGCAGTACCTACATCCCGCTCAAGGTCAACCAGGCCGGGGTCATCCCGATCATCTTCGCCTCGTCGGTCCTGTACTTCCCGACGCTCCTGGCCAGCGTGTACCACGCCAACTGGTTCACGAACTTCGTGAACAACTACGTCACGAACCAGCGGAGCCTGGTGTACATGGCCATCTACGGCATGTTGATCGTGTTCTTCGCCTACTTCTACACGGCCATCGCGTTCAACCCCGTCGATACCGCGGACAACCTCCGGAAGTACGGGGGATTCATCCCCGGGATCCGGCCCGGCCAGCCCACGGCGAACTACCTGAACGACGTGCTCGTACGCATCACGTTGCCCGGGTCGCTGTTCCTTGCGGCCATCGCGCTCCTGCCGTCGATCGTCTTCGCGTTCTGGGTCATCCAGCAGTTCCCGTTCGGCGGGACCTCGCTCCTCATCACGGTCGGCGTGGCTCTCGAGACCATGAAGCAGCTCGAGTCCCAGCTGCTCATGCGGCACTACGAGGGATTCCTGAAGTAGCCATGAGGATCGTCCTCCTCGGTCCTCCGGGGGCGGGAAAGGGCACGCAGGCCAGGAAGCTGTCGGAACGCTACGGGCTCCCCGTGATCGGGACGGGCGACATCTTCCGGGACCACGTCGCACGGGGCACCGCCGCTCGGCCTGGCGGCCAAGGAGTACATGGACCGGGGGGACTACGTTCCCGACGAGATCGCGGTGAAGATGGTCCTGGAGCGGTTGGAGCAACCGGATACCAGGGAAGGGTTCATCCTCGACGGCTTCCCCCGCACCGTGGCCCAGGCCCAGGCGCTGGAAGGCGCCCTGGCCGCCGCGGGCCGTCCGCTCTCCGCGGTCCTGAACTTCAAGATCGGCGACGAGGTGGCGGTGAAGCGGCTGACCAGCCGGATCGTGTGCCCGAACTGCAAGCGCGTGTACAACCTCGAGTTCAAGCGGCCCCGGGTCGAAGGCATCTGCGACGTCTGCGGCCACCGGCTCGAGCCGAGGTCCGACGACGACGAGGACACGATCCGTCGCCGGCTGGAGGTGTACCGGCGGGAGACCCAGCCGCTCGTGCTGTACTTCTGGGAGCGAGGACTGCTGCGGGACATCGATGCGGAAGCCCCCGAGGAGGTCGTGGCCGACCGCACCATCGAGGCCCTGTCCGACCTGCTGGACCTGGAAGCATGATCATCTACAAGTCGCCCGAGGAGGTGGACAGGATGCGGGCGGCCGGCCGCATCGTCGCGGCGACGATCGACACGGTGCTCGGGGCGGTCCGCCCTGGCGTCTCCACCGCGGACCTTGACCGCGTGGCGGAGGACTTCATCCGGGAACGGGACGGCATCGCCCTCGTTCAAGGGCTACCGGGGATTCCCCGCCTCCATCTGCGCCTCGCTGAACGACGAGGTGGTCCACGGGATCCCCTCGCCGAAGCGGATCCTGAAGGAGGGCGACGTGCTGTCGCTCGACTTCGGGGCCATCTGGGAGGGCTACCACGCGGACTCGGCGGTCACGGTGTTCGTGGGCGAGCCGCCTTCGGCGGAGGCCGAGAAGCTCGTCCGGGTGACCGAGGAGGCACTGGAGGCCGGGATCTCCCAGATCCGCCCGGGGGGCCGTCTGTCCGACATCTCCCACGCGGTGCAGCAGGTCGTGGAGGGGGCCGGGTTCTCGGTGGTCCGGGAGTACGTGGGCCACGGCATCGGCCGGAGCCTGCACGAGGACCCCCAGATCCCGAACTACGGGCTTCCGGGCCGGGGACCCGAACTCCGACCGGGCCTGGTGGTCGCGGTCGAGCCCATGGTCACCATGGGGGACTGGCGGACCCGAGTGCTGGCCGACGACTGGACCGTCGTGACCGCCGACGGGTCGCTGGCCGCCCACTTCGAGCACACCATCGCGGTCACGGAAGGCGGCCACGAGGTCCTCACCGCGCCATAGTCGGCCGAGTCGATCTGGATCCATCCGCATCGCGTCCCGGTTCGTACGGCGTTCGACAGGCGGGTCTATCACGGCGATTGCCTACAGCAAACGGTATCTAGCGCGTGCTACCGCATTCGGATACGTTCTGAACCCAGAGGCAGGGACGATGCCTTAACTCCGCATCGACAAGGAGGAGTCATGGCAACCGGGGAATCAAGCCTGACGCCATCGATGAACGTCGGCCGCATCCGCGAGCCCATGTTCCGTACGGTAAAGCGCGGATATCGACCCCACCGAGGTGCTTGAGTACTTGGGCCTGGTCGCAGACCGGGTCGAAGCATTGGAATCCCGAGGGGGACAGCTCGAGTCCGAGCTTCTTGAAGCCCGTCGACAGAGTGACAAGGTCCTGCAAGACCAATCGCTCACGAGCTCAGACCCATACGAGGCCGTGTCCACTCGAGTTGCCGATCTGGTCCGCACGTTCGATCACGACGTCGACAAGCTCCGTGTAGAGGCCGAAGCGGAGGTCGATCGCATGCTCGCCGAGGCGAGGATCCAGGCCGAGCGTATTCGCTTGGATTCGCAAAGCAAAGCTGATGAGGCCCACGCACGTGCCGAACGAGCCTTGCGGGATGCTGGGACCAAAGCAGATGAGGTCTTGTCGGCCCTGGGTTCGCGCAGGGAGGCCTTGTTGGGTGAGCTCAGGGCCATGCGCCTCCGCATGTTGGATTCGGTGAGAGGTCTGGAGACGATGATCGAGGAGGCCGCCTCGGATGGGGTCTTGGTGCTGGAGGACTCGGCCAGAGGAGCCTCCGACCCGACCTCGACCATGTCGGTAGAGGAGGGGGCCGAGCCCCGCACCTAACCGGGCGCGGATGACAGGACCGCGTGCCCAGGACTGCCGGGAAGTCCTCGCTGGCGGCGGCTAGCGCAAAGTGCCTGGATAGGGGTACTCTCAGGCTTGAGGGGGAAGCCTTCCCTACTCCTCGGATCGACAGGGGGGAACCATGGGCACATGGGAGTCAGACTTGTCGTCATCGGCAAGCGCCGGCCGTATCCGCCAGCCCACGTTCGCCACGGTGTTCCGCGGGTACGACTCCAACCAGGTCCTCGAGTACCTGAGCGGGGTGGCCGATCACGTTGAAGCGCTGGAGTCCAAGGTCCAACAGCTCGAGTTGGAGCTCAAGGAATCGCGGCGTCAGGGCATCGCCCTACAGGACAAGGTCAGCGGTGGCCAGGACCCCTACGACACCATCTCCGCCCGGGTGGCCGATCTGGTGAGGATGTTCGATCAAGATGTGGAGAGGCTTCGTGCCGAGGCCGAGGCAGAGGTCCAGCGCCTCCTCGCCGACGCGGGGACCGAAGGCGAGCGCCTCCTCGCCGATGCCCGGACCGAGGCAGAGCGAACGCGGCTGGACGCGCAGGACAAGGCTGCCGAAACGCGGGCAGGCGCGGAGCGGACGCTTCGGGATGCCCGGATCGAGACCGAGCACGCATTGTCGAGCCTGACCTCGCGTCGGGATGCCTTGGTCGGCGAGCTTCGGATCTTGCGCGACCGGATACTCGACACGGTGAAGGGTCTGGAGACGTCCATCGGTGGCTCGGGGGGAGATCACGTTGTGACGCTCGAGGACGCCCGTAAGGGCGAGCCGGCGGACGCAACTTCGATCAGCTCTTCAAAGGGACAGCCCGACCCCGGCGCATACTATGGACCTACGTCTTAGGACGATCGAACTAATCGAGGGCCCCCGGATGGCAGTTACCCTCCAAGCGGAGGAAGGCTAACCTCCTGATATCGGTGGATCCGACAGGAGGATTCGCATGGCCACCCGGGAATCAGGGCTGACACCGCCAACAGCCGCCGGTTCGTCCAACCGGCCCACGTTCGGGACTGTGCGGCGGGGGTATGACCCTGCCCAGGTCCTCGAGTACTTGTCGCGGGTGGCGGATCAGGTGGAAGCGTTGGAGTCTGAAGTGCGGCGGCTTCAGGCGGAACTTGGTCAGCGGGAGGTCGTCCCGAACGAGCTGGCTCCCACTGATCAAGACCAATACGAAGCCGCTGGCGCTCGGGTGGCCGATCTGATGCGGGCCTTCGATGAAGATGTGGAGAGGCTTCGCCGGGAGGCCGAGGCGGAGGCGGACCGCATCGTCGCCGAGGGGAGGTCCGAAGCCGATCGCATCCAACAGGAGGCCCAGAGCTTGCATGGGGAGGCGGCGGCGAAGGCCGAACACGTCCAGGCCAAGGCCAGAACCGAGGCCGACAAGATCCGCCTGGACGCCCAGAGTAAGGCCGAGGACGTCCGCCTTCAGGCGGCAGAGGCCCTGCGAGAGGCCCAGAAGGAGTCCGACAAGGTCCTTTCGAGCCTGGCGTCGCGCCGGCAGGCCATGCTCGGCGAGCTCCGGGACATGCGCGATCGCATGATCAGCGCGGCCAAGGATCTTGAGGCCACCGTGGAGGGTGTGTCTGCCGAGGACCAAGTCGTGGTCGTGGAGGAGGCTAAGGCCGAACGCCGGACGTAGCCCCTGCCATCCCTGGGGCTATCGAAGGCTGCTCCCGATCAGCGCGACCAGCGCCACGATGACCGCGATGACGGCGACCGTCGCGGTGATCGTCACCCACCTCGGGACTCTCCTCATTTGCGCGGTTTGACCTCCCCTTCGGGCTCCACTCCCTGTCGAGGCCTCGAACCCTGTCCCTCCGGTGGCCGAGTCCCGACCCAGACTCCTGCCCAGACCTTAGGCCCTATCCGAAGGAATTCTCTCTGACTAGTCCTCAAGGACTACTCGCTCTCCGCGGATACCTAACGTCGGGTATGCGCGACCCGCTCAAGTTAGCGGGGTCCTGAGAGCTGGGCCGCCCAGGGAAGGGCGGCCGGGTCAGTGCCTGGAGGGCGGGGAACACCCCTTGGACGGGCCGTGGTGGGCCCGGGAAGGAAGGTGAGAGGAGAGGAATGGCAGGTAACTCCATGCGGGAGGACTACTTCGTCCTCGGCAAAGGGCAGGCCACGCCGATGGCCTGCCCTTTTCCTTGCGACGGCGCTGCTCGTCGCGCTCGTGTTCGTCCCGGGTCGAGCCACTCCCCGTGACCCCTGCCGTTTGCCGCCCTTTCCCGCGCGCGCGATCGCCCTAAGCGACCCCACGGGAGGCGTGACGCTCAGCGACGCCGCGCCGCACTTCGGGAACACAATCACGATCTCGGCCGACTCCTCGATCCCCAACGGGGTGAAGTACAGCGTGGGCGTGAGTATCGTTTGCCAACAGAACGGGCACCCTGTCTTCATGGACGCGCAGTTCACGATGAACCCGGATGCCTTCGCGCCACAGTTCACGCTTGGTCCGAGTTCGGTTGGAACAGCGGACGGAACGTACTACTGGACGGGTGGAGCAGCGAACTGTACAGCCGACCTGTTGTACTACACGTGGCAGGGGCAGACCCAGGCGGGCTCATACGCGCTAGCCGCGGCGATGGAGTTCGACGTGGCGGCGGCCTAGGGATCCGCAGACTCCCTATTCGACGAAATCGGAACGGCCGGTCCCTTGAACCGGCCGTTCCGACGCTTCTGCCGTCGTACCTGCTTAGGCCTCGATGTTGACGCACCCTCCGAGTAGCGAGTTCATCGCTCCGGCCTGTGCCTGTGTCGTTGTACCCGCGCTGGTGCTTCCATCGATGAGGCTGTTTGCGACGACCAGCACCTGGCTCATGGTGGAGGACGATGTAAGCCCCAGCCCAGAAGGAGCCGTACAGCCCAGGCTCCCGATCGTGTTGCTCGAGAACCCGCTGATGTTGTTGATGTTATAGGTCAGAGCCAGGGTCTGCGCCGCCAGCACCTCGAGGGTGTTCGTGTTTAACCCTGGACTGAGGTTGCTGCCGCAGTTGAAGATGCTCGGCCCGCATGCGCCGTTGCCCAAGATCGTGTCGGACTGCAGTACGGTCGTCACCGTGAAGCCTCGGGTTGAGCCGCCGATGAAGACCGGCGTGTCCAGGAACCCGAACGGGGCGAAGGCATCGAGGATCTTGTGACCATTCTTGTTCCGCCAGAACCCGGCCGTCTTCCCTCTTATGCCTGTCGCCGTCAGCGGCTCGCAGGCGCTGTCGGACTCGTTGTAGGTGGTGCTGCCGTTGTAGTGAGCCTTGAACGAGAGCCCGCCCGCGGAGACCGTCTCGTCGCTGCTGGGATGGGCTACACCGGCGGCGTCAAGAGGGACCGTGCCGGCCGCCGTCCCGGTTCCCGAGCAGGTGGTGTTACCGGACCACACCGTGAAGGTCACGGTGCCTGTGGGGGTCCCGCCGGCCACGGTCCCGGTGACGGTGGCCTTGTCGTGGACGGTCGTGCCGATCGGGGCCGAGATAGCCACGCTCGGGGTGGTCTCCCCGACGGACGACCCGTTGTGGATCTCGGTGGCCGTGTTCGACGGCGAGCTTGTTGGCCGTCAGCGGCTCACAGTCGCTGGTGGAGGCCAGGTAGGTGTCGTCCCCGTTGTAGTGGGCCTTGAACGACAGCCCGGTCGTGCCCACGACCGCCGTGTCGCTGGGGTGGGCCACCCCGGCGACGAGGGGCACCGCCGTGCCGGCCGCGGTCCCGGTGCCGTCGCAGGAGGTGTTGGCCCACACCGTGAAGTCCACGGTCCCGGTGGGGGTGGTCAGGGCCCCGGTCACGGTGGCCTGGTCGTGCACCGTGGAGCCGATGGGAGCCGAGGTGATCGCGTTGTGGGCGGCGTTGTGGATCTCGGTGGCCGTGTTCGAGGCCAGCTTGTTGGCCGTCAGCGGCTCACAGTCGCTGGTGGAGGCCAGGTAGGTGTCGTCCCCGTTGTAGTGGGCCTTGAACGACAGCCCGGTCGTGCCCACGACCGCCGTGTCGCTGGGGTGGGCCACCCCGGCGACGAGGGGCACCGCCGTGCCGGCCGCGGTCCCGGTGCCGTCGCAGGAGGTGTTGGCCCACACCGTGAAGTCCACGGTCCCGGTGGGGGTGGTCAGGGCCCCGGTCACGGTGGCCTGGTCGTGCACCGTGGAGCCGATGGGAGCCGAGGTGATCGCGTTGTGGGCGGCGTTGTGGATCTCGGTGGCCGTGTTCGAGGCCAGCTTGTTGGCCGTCAGCGGCTCACAGTCGCTGGTGGAGGCCAGGTAGGTGTCGTCCCCGTTGTAGTGGGCCTTGAACGACAGCCCGGTCGTGCCCACGACCGCCGTGTCGCTGGGGTGGGCCACCCCGGCGACGAGGGGCACCGCCGTGCCGGCCGCGGTCCCGGTGCCGTCGCAGGAGGTGTTGGCCCACACCGTGAAGTCCACGGTCCCGGTGGGGGTGGTCAGGGCCCCGGTCACGGTGGCCTGGTCGTGCACCGTGGAGCCGATGGGAGCCGAGGTGATCGCGTTGTGGGCGGCGTTGTGGATCTCGGTGGCCGTGTTCGAGGCCAGCTTGTTGGCCGTCAGCGGCTCACAGTCGCTGGTGGAGGCCAGGTAGGTGTCGTCCCCGTTGTAGTGGGCCTTGAACGACAGCCCGGTCGTGCCCACGACCGCCGTGTCGCTGGGGTGGGCCACCCCGGCGACGAGGGGCACCGCCGTGCCGGCCGCGGTCCCGGTGCCGTCGCAGGAGGTGTTGGCCCACACCGTGAAGTCCACGGTCCCGGTGGGGGTGGTCAGGGCCCCGGTCACGGTGGCCTGGTCGTGCACCGTGGAGCCGATGGGAGCCGAGGTGATCGCGTTGTGGGCGGCGTTGTGGATCTCGGTGGCCGTGTTCGAGGCCAGCTTGTTGGCCGTCAGCGGCTCACAGTCGCTGGTGGAGGCCAGGTAGGTGTCGTCCCCGTTGTAGTGGGCCTTGAACGACAGCCCGGTCGTGCCCACGACCGCCGTGTCGCTGGGGTGGGCCACCCCGGCGACGAGGGGCACCGCCGTGCCGGCCGCGGTCCCGGTGCCGTCGCAGGAGGTGTTGGCCCACACCGTGAAGTCCACGGTCCCGGTGGGGGTGGTCAGGGCCCCGGTCACGGTGGCCTGGTCGTGCACCGTGGAGCCGATGGGAGCCGAGGTGATCGCGTTGTGGGCGGCGTTGTGGATCTCGGTGGCCGTGTTCGAGGCCAGCTTGTTGGCCGTCAGCGGCTCACAGTCGCTGGTGGAGGCCAGGTAGGTGTCGTCCCCGTTGTAGTGGGCCTTGAACGACAGCCCGGTCGTGCCCACGACCGCCGTGTCGCTGGGGTGGGCCACCCCGGCGACGAGGGGCACCGCCGTGCCGGCCGCGGTCCCGGTGCCGTCGCAGGAGGTGTTGGCCCACACCGTGAAGTCCACGGTCCCGGTGGGGGTGGTCAGGGCCCCGGTCACGGTGGCCTGGTCGTGCACCGTGGAGCCGATGGGAGCCGAGGTGATCGCGTTGTGGGCGGCGTTGTGGATCTCGGTGGCCGTGTTCGAGGCCAGCTTGTTGGCCGTCAGCGGCTCACAGTCGCTGGTGGAGGCCAGGTAGGTGTCGTCCCCGTTGTAGTGGGCCTTGAACGACAGCCCGGTCGTGCCCACGACCGCCGTGTCGCTGGGGTGGGCCACCCCGGCGACGAGGGGCACCGCCGTGCCGGCCGCGGTCCCGGTGCCGTCGCAGGAGGTGTTGGCCCACACCGTGAAGTCCACGGTCCCGGTGGGGGTGGTCAGGGCCCCGGTCACGGTGGCCTGGTCGTGCACCGTGGAGCCGATGGGAGCCGAGGTGATCGCGTTGTGGGCGGCGTTGTGGATCTCGGTGGCCGTGTTCGAGGCCAGCTTGTTGGCCGTCAGCGGCTCACAGTCGCTGGTGGAGGCCAGGTAGGTGTCGTCCCCGTTGTAGTGGGCCTTGAACGACAGCCCGGTCGTGCCCACGACCGCCGTGTCGCTGGGGTGGGCCACCCCGGCGACGAGGGGCACCGCCGTGCCGGCCGCGGTCCCGGTGCCGTCGCAGGAGGTGTTGGCCCACACCGTGAAGTCCACGGTCCCGGTGGGGGTGGTCAGGGCCCCGGTCACGGTGGCCTGGTCGTGCACCGTGGAGCCGATGGGAGCCGAGGTGATCGCGTTGTGGGCGGCGTTGTGGATCTCGGTGGCCGTGTTCGAGGCGAGCTTGTTGGCCGTCAGCGGCTCACAGTCGCTGGTGGAGGCCAGGTAGGTGTCGTCCCCGTTGTAGTGGGCCTTGAACGACAGCCCGGTCGTGCCCACGACCGCCGTGTCGCTGGGGTGGGCCACCCCGGCGACGAGGGGCACCGCCGTGCCGGCCGCGGTCCCGGTGCCGTCGCAGGAGGTGTTGGCCCACACCGTGAAGTCCACGGTCCCGGTGGGGGTGGTCAGGGCCCCGGTCACGGTGGCCTGGTCGTGCACCGTGGAGCCGATGGGAGCCGAGGTGATCGCGTTGTGGGCGGCGTTGTGGATCTCGGTGGCCGTGTTCGAGGCCAGCTTGTTGGCCGTCAGCGGCTCACAGTCGCTGGTGGAGGCCAGGTAGGTGTCGTCCCCGTTGTAGTGGGCCTTGAACGACAGCCCGGTCGTGCCCACGACCGCCGTGTCGCTGGGGTGGGCCACCCCGGCGACGAGGGGCACCGCCGTGCCGGCCGCGGTCCCGGTGCCGTCGCAGGAGGTGTTGGCCCACACCGTGAAGTCCACGGTCCCGGTGGGGGTGGTCAGGGCCCCGGTCACGGTGGCCTGGTCGTGCACCGTGGAGCCGATGGGAGCCGAGGTGATCGCGTTGTGGGCGGCGTTGTGGATCTCGGTGGCCGTGTTCGAGGCCAGCTTGTTGGCCGTCAGCGGCTCACAGTCGCTGTCCCCGGGAACGTACTTGGCGCTGGCATCCGGGGCGTAGTGCGCCATATAGGAGAGGCCTCCAGCTGGAACGGTTGCGGTGTTGCTGGGGTGGGCCACCCCCGCGACAAGGGTCACGGTCCCGGCTGCGGTCCCGGTCCCAGTGCATGTCGTGTTCCCTAAGAAAACCGTGAAGCTGACCGATCCAGTGGCGGCCCCGGCATCTCCTGTCACGGTCGCCGAGTCGTGCACCGTGGCGCCGATGGGAGCCGAGGTGATCACGTTGTGGCTGGAGTCGTGGATCGCCGTCAGGACGGTGGGGGGAAGGAGGACGTCCGCGCCCTTCAGCTGATTATCCTGGTTGCCGAGGGAGGCCCCGTCGAGAAGGTCGAGGGGAATGTGATAGGGGCCGCCGCTGATGCTTGCGGCGCCTTTACCGGACCCATAGCCGATGCCCGCGCCCAGTGGATCGACACCCACGGCGATGTGTCCGGCGAACCGAACCATGATGTCGGAAGAAGCCGATGTCCACGTGAGCGTGTACTTCGCGTCTTGGTCGCTGCCGGTCGTGTAGCCGTTGAACGCCACCGATGCCGCCGTGATAGCGGCGTTGCCGAAGATCTCGAGGGTGCGGTCGCTGAACACCGTTTCATAGGCGGTAATCCGGGCATTGACGTTGCCGCCGATGGTTGGATCACCCATTACATCCGGCAAAGATGGCGTCACCAGGTTCCCGCCGCTCAGCAAGGAGTTGCACGTCGATGCCAAAGAGGCGGGCGGACCGATCTCTTGGCCGCACGGGATGATGGTTCCGAGAAGGTTCTGCCCCGGGGCGATGGCGTTTGCGGCGGCCACCGCTTGGTCCCACGAGGTCAGGAAGTCGTATGCGTGCGCCGCGGCCGATCCCTTCGTGGCCTGATGCCTGAACGTCAAGGTGTGCACGTTGCCGCTGGTGGTTGCGATGTTCGTGAAGATCAGCCGCTGGAGGGTCGACATGCCCTCTACGTACCTGGAGTTGCTCTGCTGCAGGATGGAGTTGATCCAGTGGCAGGTTCCCAGCGGGGTGGGCGAGTCGTTATTAGCGCATTGCTTGAAATCCACGACGAGTGGCGCTGCGGACGCGACACCTCCTCCCGTGGCTGCGAAGGCTGCCAAGACGAGTGCCCCGAGGACCGCTACCGCAACAAAGGCCTTACGAAGGCGAAGCTTGTACGCGGGACGCCTTGAGGCTGGTGCGCTACCGGTCGGAGCGGACGTCCTGGGCTTGAGGCCGCTCACGTGCGATCGGTCGGTGGATCCAAAGATCCGCGCGTCGGAAGCGGCTAAGCGACGTTCGAGCTCTCGGCGGCGAGATCGACGGCGCGCTGGACGTTTGAAAGGGTGGTTTCCAGCCGACCCAGGTCGCTCGTCAAAGTTGCCCATCACGCAACCCCTTCCCCTCGAGCTGTTAAAGCCGCAGGAGAACCCTCATCCATATGGGTACCGAATGTCATCGTCCATTTGGGGGACATGGCTTAGCGCCGGGCAGGGAGCTGGAGGCCATCGGTTAGGCCTCGCGGACCGATGTCGACTGCCGCGGATATGTGCCTTCAGCTGCGAGTTTGCGTGTGCTCCTTCCTCGAGGGTCCTCCGGATGGACGAGCCGAGGGGGGCGCCCGTATACTGATTGTCCGCCCCTGTCCGGGGGGTTTCGGCTCGTCCGTGGGCGGGTCGGGCCTGTCCGGCGACGGAACACCTGGGAGAGCTTGCCGAAGAAGGACGCCATCGAGGTCGAGGGAACGGTCACCGAGCCGCTCCCCAACGCCATGTTCCGGGTGCAACTCGAAAACGGGCACAAGGTTCTGGCCCACATCTCGGGGAAGATGCGGATGCACTACATCCGGATCCTCCCGGGGGACCGGGTGCTGGTGGAGCTGTCGCCGTACGATCTGACGCGCGGCAGGATCGTGTACCGCTACAAGTGAGGGAGAGGTTCGGACGATGAAGGTGCGGCCGTCGGTGAAGAAGATGTGCGAGCGATGCAAGATCATCCGCCGCCACGGCGTGGTCCGGGTCATCTGCACGAACCCTCGTCACAAGCAGCGGCAGGGGTAGGAGGGAGACCGAGTGGCACGGATCGCAGGCGTCGACCTTCCCCGCGACAAGCGGGTGGACATCGCCCTTCGGTACATCTACGGGATCGGACCCACCCGGGCCTTCGCAATCGTGAAGGGGACGGGCGTCGAGGCGGGACGCAAGGTGCGGGACCTCTCCGAGGAGGAGGTGGCCCGGATCCGCGAGTTCATCGACCGCACGTACAAGGTCGAGGGTGACCTCCGCCGGGAGGTGGCGCAGGACATCAAGCGCAAGATCGAGATCGGCGCCTACCAGGGCATCCGCCACCGCCGGAGCCTCCCCGTCCACGGGCAGCGGACGCACACGAACGCCCGGACCCGCAAGGGGCCGAAGAAGACCGTCCCCGGCAGGAAGAAGCCTGCCGCCGGGAAGAAGGGCTAGGCGGGAGCCATGGCGAAGCCCAAGGCCAAGAAGGCACGGAAGAAGGAGAAGAAGAACGTCGTCCACGGCCAGGCCCACATCAAGTCGACGTTCAACAACACCATCGTCACCATCACCGACCTTCAGGGAAATACCCTCTCGTGGGCCAGCGCGGGCAACGTGGGGTTCAAGGGCTCCCGGAAGTCCACCCCTTTCGCCGCGCAGCTTGCCGCGGAGGCCGCGGCGCGGAAGGCCCAGGAGCATGGAGTGCAGAAGGTGGACGTGTTCGTGAAGGGCCCCGGCTCCGGCCGCGAGACGGCCATCCGCTCGCTCGCGGCGACCGGCCTGGAGGTCGCCGGTATCCAGGACGTCACGCCCGTCCCCCACAACGGGTGCCGGCCCAAGAAGCGCCGGCGCGTGTAGCGCCGGGCCGGCCCGCCCGTCGAGCGGGCCGTGATCGGTGGGGAGGAATGGATGATCCCCCGCCGGAGGAGGTAGTCAGGTGTTCATCGTCGCAAGGCCACAGATCCAGGAGGAGAGCGTCAGCCCGACGCGCTCCCGGTTCTCCATCGAGCCCCTCGAGCCGGGGTTCGGCTACACGGTTGGGAACTCGCTCCGACGCACGCTGCTCTCGTCGATCCCCGGAGCGGCCATCTCGTCCGTGCGGATCGAGGGCGTGCTCCACGAGTTCTCCACCATCCCCAAGGTCACCGAGGACGTGACCGACATCATCCTGAACCTGAAGGAGCTCGTGATCCGAACCGACGTCGAGGAGCCGGTCACGATGTACCTCAAGGCCAAGGGGCCGGGCGAGGTCACGGCCGGAGACATCTCGCCGCCGGCGGGGGTCGAGATCCTCAACACCGACATGCACATCGCCACCGTCGCCAAGGGCGGGAGCCTGGAGATCGAGATGGTGGTGGAGCGGGGCGTGGGCTACCGGCCGGCCGAGAAGAACAAGAAGCCCCGGGACCCGATCGGCGTCATCCCCGTGGACTCGATCTTCGGGCCGGTCCACAAGGTGTCGTACACGGTCGAGAACACCCGGGTCGAGCAGATGACCGACCGGGACCGGCTGGTGCTGGACGTGGAGACCGATGGCTCGATCAGCCCCCGCGAGGCGGTGGCCTCGGCCGGCGGCACGCTCCTCGAGCTGGTCCAGCTGTTCTCCGAGCTGGCCGAGGCGCCGAGCGTGGCCGTGGGTCCGGCGGAGGACGAGTCTGTCCCTCCGACTACGCGATCACGGTGGAGGAGCTGAACCTGTCGGTTCGCTCGTACAACTGCCTGAAGCGCGAGGGCATCAACACCGTGGGCGACCTGGTGCAGAAGTCCGAGGCCGAGCTCATGGACATCCGCAACTTCGGCCAGAAGTCGATCGACGAGGTCAAGACCAAGCTGGCCGAGCTCGGCCTGTCCCTGCGGGAGGAGTAAGGATGCCCAAGCCCAAGCGGGGCCCCCGGCTGGGCGCCGGCCCGGCGCACCAGCGGCTCCTGCTGGCCGGGCTCGCGGCACAACTCTTCGTCCACGAGCGGGTGAACACGACCCAGGCCAAGGCCAAGGCGGTTCGCCCGCTCGCGGAGAAACTCATCACGTCGGCCAAGCGCGGCGATCTGTCCGCGCGCCGGGAGGTCCTGAAGGTGATCCCCGACCGCGACGTCGTGCACAAGCTGTTCAGCGACATCGGCCCGCGGTACGCCGAGCGACCGGGCGGGTACACGCGGATCCTGAAGCTCGGCCCGCGGCAGGGTGACGGCGCGCCCATGGCCCGCATCGAGCTCGTCGCCTCGGAGGAATAGGCATCGTCGCCGGCCATGACTCGCGTCGTCAGGCTGACGCTCGCCTACGACGGCACGGGGTTCCACGGGTGGGCCAAGCAGCGTGAGCAGCGCACGGTCCAGGGAGTTCTCGAGCTTGCGCTGCAACGGTTCCTGAGGGATGTCCCGAAGCTCTCGGTGGCCGGGCGGACCGACACCGGCGTCCACGCGCGGGGACAGGTGGTCTCGTTCCCGGCGGCCGACGTCGTCGACGTCGGCCGCCTGCAACCCGGGCTGAACGTCCTCCTGGCTCCGGAGGTGGTCGTCACCGACGCCCGGGTCGCGCCGGCGGGATTCGATGCCCGACACAGCGCGACGGCGCGCGAGTATCGATACCGGATCGAGACCGGGCCCTTCCCCGATCCGTTCACCGGCCGGTTCGTGTGGCACCGGCCCGGCGAGCTGTCGCTCCCGCGGATGCGTGCGGCGGCGCGCCAGCTGGTGGGCGAGCGCGACTTCGCCTCGTTCTGCCGGTTGCCCAGGGACGGATCGGGGACGGTTCGGAACCTGGAGCGGCTCTCGGTCTCGCGCTCGGGCGGTCTCGTCGAGATCTCGGCCCGGGCCAACGCGTTCCTGCACCAGATGGTCCGGAGCCTGGTGGGGACGCTGGTGGCGGTGGGTGAGGGGCGGATCGAGCCCGACCGCGTCCCGGCCATCCTTTCCGCGAGGGACCGCGCGGCGGCCGGGCAGTTGGCGCCCTCCCACGGCCTCACCTTGGAGCGGGTCCGGTACGGGCGACGTGGAGGGTCACGCTCCGGACCCGATGTCGGCGGGCGGCATCCCGAAGATCTTTGACGGAGGCGCAAAGCCGCAGGTAGCATGGGGCGTCGGCTCGTCCGGGCCGACCTTTTCTCACGTATGAAGACCTACACGCCAAGGCCGCGCGACATCGAACGCCGCTGGTACGTGATCGACGCCAGCGGCGCCGTGCTGGGCCGCCTGGCGTCGGAGGTGGCGGCCATCCTCCGGGGCAAGCACAAGCCGATCTTCGCTCCCCACATGGACACGGGCGACCACGTCGTCGTGGTCAACGCCTCGGGCGTCCGCCTGACCGGAGGCAAGGAGGAGAAGAAGCTGGCGCAGCGCCACTCCGGATATCCCGGTGGCCTCACCGAGACCAAGTACTCGCGGCTCCTGGCCAAGAGGCCTGCGTACGTGGTGGAGAAGGCGGTTCGAGGGATGCTCCCCAAGAACAGCCTGGGCCGGGCCATGTTGAGCAAGCTGAAGGTCTATGCGGGGCCGGACCACCCTCACCGGGCCCAGAGCCCGCAGCCGCTCTCGCTGGGCGAGGTCCCGAAGTGGAGTGGCTTGCCGAAGCCCCAGCCGGCGGCTGCCACCGGCCCCCAGCCGAAGGCTCCCGCACGGCGCCCCGCGGCCAAGCCCGCACCCGCGGCCCCGGCGCCCAAACGTACGGCGGCCAAGCGGACCACGGCGAAGACGACCGCGAAGGACGACCGCGAAGGCCACGACCGCGAAGGCGAACACCCGCCAAGGGGACGACGGCCAAGGCAAGCCCGGCCAAGCGCACCACCGCCAAGGCCTCCGCGGCCAAGCCTGCGGCGAAAAAGACCCCGGCCAGGAAGTCTCCGATCCGCCGGAAGAAGAAGGAGGAGTAGGTGGCGAAGATCGCAACGGGACGTCGCAAGGAAGCGGTCGCCAGGGTCCGCCTGGTGGAGGGAAGCGGCGCCTATCAGCTGAACGGTCGGAGCCTCGACGAGTACTTCCCGACCCGAGCCCACCGGATGATCGTCTCCTCACCCCTACGTCTGGCCGGCAAGGACAAGGACCTCGACGTCATGGCCCGGATCGAAGGGGGTGGGGTCTCCGGACAAGCGGGGGCGCTGCGTCACGGGATCGCCCGTGCGCTCATCGAGCTCGACCCCGAGCTCCGGCCCCTCCTGAAGAAGGAGGGGTTCCTCACGCGTGATCCGCGCGAGAAGGAACGGAGGAAGTACGGCTTGAAGAAGGCCCGCAAGGCTCCGCAGTACTCGAAGCGCTAGCCTTCCCCGAGCTCCTGCCGGTCCGGGCTGTCCGCGGTGGATTCCAGCGACTCCAGGATGAGCCTGGCCTGCACCTCCAGGCTGCTCTGGACCCACAGATAGGCCGGGCCGACGCGGTAGGGTCCGTCGCCTTCGCCCTTCATCAGCACGGGGATCCCTTCGGCCTCCAGGCGACCCTTCACCAGGTAGCCGTCGGTGACGCTTCCCGTGGCGTAGACCTGCACCAGGTCATCTGAGTCGGCGCTCATGTGGCACATTCTGTCACCGGCCGAGCCGTTGGGCTTCCAGGGGGTATTGACGATCGTCGATGCCTGCCCTATCGTGTGCCGGGCGTTATATCGATGACCGTCGATATTGAGCAACGGGGGATGACCGATGAAGGTGAAGGAGCTGGCTCTGGCCCAGAGTCCGGCCATGTGTTGCTCGCCCCTCGCCGCGGAAGGGATGTCCGAACGAAGATGCCGCTACCACTGCCCGGGTCTTCAAGGCGCTCGCCGACCCAAACCGCATCCGGATCGTGAACCTCCTTGCCAACGCGGAGGGACCGGCCTGCGTGTGCGACATCACGCCTCAGCTCGGCCTGTCGCAGCCCACGGTGAGCTTCCACCTGAAGAAGCTGGCGACCGCGGGGCTGCTGCAGCGGGAGCAACGGGGGGTGTGGGCCTACTACTCGATCGACCGGCCGGCCCTGGACAGGCTGGCAACGGTGTTCCGGCTGGAGGAGGCGAGGGGATGAGCGAGGTTCGGGAGCGGGTGAGGGAGAAGTACGCGGAGGCCGCGCGACATTCCGGCGGGGGGAGCTACGGATGCGGCTCCGGCGGGTGCTGCGACGTCGGTACGAGTGACGCTGGCGTGCTGTACGGCGAGGAGGTGGGCGAGGTGCCCGACGCCGCGGCCCTGGCCAGCCTGGGGTGCGGGAACCCCGTCGCCGTGGCCGAGCTCCGTGCGGGAGAGGTCGTCTTGGATCTCGGGTCGGGAGGCGGGATCGACGTGATCCTGTCCGCCAAGCGCGTGGGCTCGACCGGGATGGCTTACGGGCTCGACATGACCGAGGAGATGCTGGACCTTGCCCGGCGGAACGCCGCGGAGGCCGCGGTCACGAACGTCGAGTTCCTCAAGGGCTTCATCGAGGACGTACCGCTTCCCGCCGGGTCCGTGGACGTCATCATCTCCAACTGCGTGATCAACCTGTCCGCAGACAAGCCTCAGGTGTTCGACGAGATGGCCAGGGTCCTGCGGGCAGGCGGCCGGCTCGGCATCAGCGACGTCGTGGCCGGCGACGATCTGACGCCGGAGCAGCGAGCCGAGCGCGGAAGCTGGGTTGGCTGCATCGCGGGAGCCCTGTCCTTCGAAGAGTACGAGGCCGAGCTCCGAAGGGCCGGCTTCGCGGACATCCGCCTCTCACCCACCCACGAGGTGGCCGACGGCATCTTCTCGGCCATCGTGCGGGCCACCAAGCCGTTCCCTCCGGGTTCATGAGCGTGCCGGCTTCGCGCCATGTCGTGTTGGTAGGGTTCGCGCCGTGAGCGCGGTCGGCGATCTGCCGGAGGTCCTGTTCGTCTGCGTCCACAACGCCGGGCGGAGCCAGATGGCCGCGGCGCTGCTCGACCATCGGGCAGGGGGGCGGGTCCGGGTCCGCTCGGCCGGGACCGCGCCCGCCGCTGAGATCAACCCCTCGGTGGTGGAGGCCATGGCCGAGGTGGGCATCGACGTCACGAAGGCGATCCCGAAACGATTGACCGACGAGATGGCCCGGGAGGCCGACGTCGTCGTCCTCATGGGTTGCGGGGATGCCTGCCCCGTGTACCCGGGCAAGCGGTACCTGGACTGGGACCTGCCCGACCCGGCCGGCAAGGCCGTCGAGGAGGTCCGTCCGATCCGCGACGAGATCGATCGACGGGTCGGCCAGCTCCTCGAGGAGCTCGTCCCGGCGGGAGCCTAGCCGGACGCGGTTCCCGGTAGCCTTTCTCTGACCATGGGACGGCTTTTCGGAACCGACGGGGTTCGCGGCGTCTACGGACGCGACCTCACCGCCGAGCTCGCGTTCGGCCTGGGCCGGGCGGCCGCCGTCGTTCTGCATCGTCATTCGACGGGGCCGCTCGCGATCGTCGTCGGCCGCGACACCAGGGCGTCGGGCGAGCCGCTGCAGGGGGCCCTGGTGGAAGGGATCCTCGCGGCCGGGGCCGACGCCGTCCTGGCCGGCATCGCGCCCACCCCGGCCGTGGCCTTCCTCACCACCGATCTCGGGGCGACCGCCGGTGCGGTGATCTCCGCCTCGCACAACCCCGCGGAGGACAACGGCATCAAGTTCTTCGGCGCGTCCGGCTTCAAGCTGCCGGATGAGACAGAGGACGAGATCGAGGCCGAGTACCGCCGTGAAGGGGGAGGGGACGGCGAACGGGGACGGGTCAGCGAGCTTCCCGATGGCGTGGAGCGGTACCTGGCGCACGTGACCGGGGCGGCCCAGGTACCCCTCGCCGGGATGAGGATCGTGGTGGACTGCGCGAACGGCGCTGCGTACCGGGCCGCCCCGGAGGTCCTGCGTAGGCTCGGGGCGGACGTCCGCCCGATGTTCGACCAGCCCGACGGCAGGAACATCAACGAGGGCTGCGGCGCGCTCCATCCCGAGGTGGTGGCGGCCGCCGTGAGGGAGGCGGGCGCCGACGCCGGGATCGCCCACGACGGCGACGCCGACCGGGCCCTGTTCGCCGACGCGGAGGGACGGGTGATCGACGGGGACCAGGTCCTCGCGGCGTGCGCCATCGCGCTGAAGCAGGACGGCGGCCTGGAGCAGAACACCGTGGTCACGACCGTCATGGCCAACACGGGATTCCGTCACGCCATGCGGGGCGCCGGGATCGAGGTCGTCGAGAGCAGGGTCGGCGACCGGTACGTGCTGGAGGAGATGCTGCGGACCGGGGCGGTCCTTGGCGGGGAGCAGTCGGGCCACGTCATCTTCCGCCATCACGCCACGACGGGGGACGGGCTGCTCACGGCCGTCACCTTCCTGTCGCTGGCGGCGAAGCGGGGGTGCACGGTCGCCGAGCTGGCCTCGGCCATGCGGCGGTTCCCCCAGGTGGTGCGCAACGTGCGCGTGGCGCACAGGGAACGCCTCGATTCCGCGGGCGAGGTGTGGGAGGCCGTCAGAGGGGTCGAGCGTGAGCTCGACGGCTCGGGCCGGGTGCTGGTCCGGGCCTCGGGCACCGAGCCGCTCATCCGCGTGATGGTGGAGGCGGAGTCCGAGGCCGACGCGCGCGCCCACGCCGACGCGCTCGCGGAGGCGGTGGGCGCGGCGCTCGGGTAGCCGCGCTTCCCGAAAGAACGCGGGGCCGCTGCTACCCTGAGGACCCCATGTGCGGCATCGTCGGTTACGTCGGCCGCGACGAGGCCCTCCCCATCATCCTCGAGGGACTTCGGCGCCTGGAGTACCGGGGTTATGACTCCGCGGGCGTGGCCCTGGTCGACGACCGGATCGTGGTGGTCAAGCGGGCGGGGAAGCTCGACCAGCTGGTCCGGGCGCTGGAGGAGGGCGAGCCAGCCGTCCGGCACCGTGGGGATGGGCCACACGCGGTGGGCCACCCACGGCGAGCCCACCGACGCCAACGCCCACCCCCACCTGGATTGCAGTGGACGGATCGCCGTCATCCACAACGGCATCATCGAGAACTTCGCCGACCTCCGGGCGGGCCTGGAGAAGCGCGGCCATACGCTCGTCTCCGAGACCGACACGGAGTGCATCGCCCATCTCATCGAGGAGCATGCCGACGGCGACCTGGCCGATGCAGTCCGTGCGACGGTGAAGGATCTCGAGGGCGCCTACGCCATCGTCGTGCTCTCGCTCGACGAGCCCGGGCGGATCGTGGGGGCCAAGGTGTCGTCGCCGCTGATCGTGGGTCTCGGTGACGGCGAGACCCTGCTGGCCTCGGACATCCCGGCGGTCCTGTCGCGGACCACCTCGGTGATCCCCGTCGAGGAGGGCCAGGTCGTGGACGTCACGGCCGACGGTGTCGCGTTCTCCGATTTCGACGGCACGCCGCTCTTCCCCCAGCCGTTCGAGGTCGAGTGGGACGTCGCCAGGGCACAGAAGGGCGGCTTCGACGACTTCATGTTGAAGGAGATCCACGAGCAGCCCTCGGCCATCCGAGACACCCTCGTGGGCCGGGTGCGGTCGAACGGGCTGCTCTCCCTGGACGAGCTGCACATGGACGCCGACGTGTTCCGCGAGGTGGACAAGGTGTTCGTGGTGGCGTGTGGAACCGCGTTCCACGCCGGCATGGTGGCCAAGTACGCCATCGAGCACTGGACCCGCCTGCCCGTGGAGATCGAGATCGCGTCGGAGTTCCGCTATCGCGATCCGGTCCTGGGGCCGGACACGCTGACGATCGCGATCTCCCAGTCCGGCGAGACCATCGACACGCTGGAGGCGGCCCGCCACGCCGCGCGGCAGGGGTCCCACGTGCTGGCGGTGAGCAACACGGTCGGGTCCTCGCTCTCCCGGGAGGCGCACGGCGTCCTGTACACGCACGCCGGTCCCGAGATCGGGGTCGCCGCGACGAAGACGTTCGCCACGCAGATGGTTGCGCTCCACCTCACGGCGCTGTACCTGGCACAGGTCCGGGGAGCGATGTATCCGGAGGAGATCGCGGAGGTCGTGGACCACATGCACGCGCTCCCGGCGCAGGTGGAGGCGACGCTGTTGCTCGACGGGCAGGTCCGAGACCTGGCCGCGCGGTACCAGGGCGCTCGGGACTTCCTGTTCATCGGGCGCCACACGGGCTATCCGGCCGCGCTGGAGGGCGCCCTGAAGCTGAAGGAGATCTCCTACGTCCACGCCGAGGGGCATCCGGCCGGCGAGCTGAAGCACGGGCCCATCGCCCTGGTCGAGCCGGGCGTGCCGGTGGTCGCGATCGCCACCGAGTGCCACGTGTACCCCAAGATGCTGTCGAACATCCAGGAGGTCAGGGCCCGAGGGGCGGACGTCATCGCGATCGCCACCGAAGGCGACGAGGCCATCGGCGAGATCGCCCAGCACGTGGTGTTCGTGCCGCGCACCCCCGAGCTGCTCGCGCCGGTGGTGGTGACGGTGCCGCTGCAGCTGCTCGCGTACCACATCGCGAAGCTTCGGGGGTGCGACGTGGACCAGCCCCGCAACCTGGCCAAGTCCGTCACCGTCGAGTAGGCGCCGCCGGCCGGACCGGGGGCTACCCTATGGCCGTGGACATCGTCGGGCTGGGCGTGGACGTCTGCGAGATCGATCGGATGGAACGGGCGCTGGCCCGCCACCCGACGATGCGGGAGCGGGTGTTCACCCCCGAGGAGCGCGCGTACTGCGACGGCGAAGGCCCGGCCGGCCGAGTCCTACGCCGGCCGGTTCGCCGCCCGTGAGGCCGTGATCAAGGCCCTCGGCGGCTACCGCGGCAAGCGGTGGCAGGACATCAGCGTGAGCCGGTATCCGAGCGGCGCGCCGTCGATCGTCCTCGCCGGCAACGCCAAGGTGCGCGCCGACGCGGGCGGCATCTCGCAGGTCCTCATCACCTTCACCCACGAGCGCGCGCTCGCCGTCGCGTTCGCCGTGGCGGTGGCCCGATGAAGCCGGTCCTCACGCCGGCAGAGGCCGCGGTCCTGGATCAGGAGAGCCAGGCTCGCGGCATCGACCGCCGCGAGCCTGATGGAGCGGGCCGGCCGGGAGGTTGCCCGAGCGGCCGCCGCGCTGGCCGGTGGACTCTATGGACGCCGGGCCGTCGTGGTGTGCGGCAAGGGGAACAACGGCGGCGACGGCCTGGTCGCGGCGCGTCACCTGGCGCGATGGGGGATGCGCGCGACGGTCGTGATGCTCCAGCAGCCCGAGGCCCTCCACGAGCCGGCGGCAACGAACTTCGCGAGGCTGAGCGAGGCCGACGTCCGCGTCCGGCCGTTCTCGGAGGCCACGCTGGCGCGCGAGCTGGACCGAGCCGACGTGGCGGTCGACGCCATCTTCGGCACCGGGTTCCGCGGATCTCCCGAGGGCGAATGGGAGCGGGCCATCGCGGGGCTGAGCGACTGGGGCGGGCCCGTGGTGGCCGTGGACATCCCGTCGGGCGTGAACGGCGAGACCGGTGCGGTGGAGGGGGTCGCGGTGACGGCCGACGTAACGGTCACGTTCGGCGCGGCCAAGCTCGGCATCGTGCTGCTTCCCGGGGCGCTGCACGCCGGCCTGGTCGAGGTGGTCGACATCGGGTTCCCCGCCGACCTGCTGCGGGCCGACGTGTGGCTGACGGAGGGCGAGGACGTGGCGGCCATGCTGCCCCCACGGCGGCCGGACACGCACAAGCGGGACGCCGGCGTCGTGGTGGTGATCGGGGGGTCCCGGTTGATGACCGGGGCCGTGACCCTGATGGGCGAGGCCGCCTACCGCGCCGGTGCGGGGCTCGTGAGTGTCGCGGTGCCGGAGGGCATCCTGCCGGTCGTGCAGGCGGCCCTGCGGGAGACGACGTTCGTCCCTCTGCCGGAGACAGATGCGGGTACGGTGGCCGGGCCTGTCGATCGGCTCGACGAGGTGGTGAGCTCGGCCGACGCCGTCGCCATCGGGCCCGGGATGACCACGAACGAGGAGACCGCCGCGTTCATCCGGTCGTTCGTCCGCGCCTGCCCTGTGCCGATGGTGGTGGACGCCGATGGGTTGAACGCGTTCACCGGGAGGACCTCGGAGCTCGCCGACCGCCGTGCGGACGCGGTCCTCACCCCGCACGCCGGCGAGTTCGCCCGGCTCGCCGGGATCACCGCCGCCGACGTCGGCGCCGACCGGGTGGGCCACGCCCGCAAGCTGGCGTCCGACGTCCAGGCCACCATCTTGTTGAAGGGGAGCCGAACGGTGATCGTCTCACCGGACGGCAGGGTCAGGATCAACCCGACCGGCGGCCCGTACCTCGCGACCGGCGGGACGGGGGACGTGCTGACGGGGATGATCGCCGGGCTGGTGGCGCGGGGGCTCGCGCCGCTCGACGCCGCCACGGCCGGCGCCTACCTCCACGGGATCGCCGGCGCGATCGCCGGACGGGAGAAGGGCGAGGGCGCGACGGCCGGGGACGTCCTCTCCGCACGTGCCGGATGCGATCGGGGAGGTCCTCGGCCGGTGATCCGGTACCGTCCGACGGTGGTCGAGGTGGACCTCGACGCCATCCGCCACAACGTCCGGCTCCTCATGCCACCCGGCGCCGAGCTCATGGCGGTGGTCAAGGGCGACGGCTACGGGCACGGCGACGCCCACGTGGCCAGGGCGGCGCTCGACGCGGGGGCGACGTGGCTCGGGGTGGCGCTGGTCGAGGAGGGCCTGCGCCTGCGAGACCTCGGGATCGACGCGCCGGTGTTGGTCCTCTCGGAGTTCCCACCGGGGTCGGAGAAGGAGGCGCTGGCCGCCAACCTCGTCCCCAGCCTGTACACCGAGGACGGGCTGGCGCGGTTGCTCGAGGTCGCCGGTACGGTGGGCCGGCCGGTCGGCGTGCACGTGAAGGTCGACACCGGGATGCACCGTGTAGGGGTGTGGCCGGCCGCCGCCGCGGCGGGCTTCGCCCGCCGGGTGGCGGCGGCCGGCCTCGAGGTCGACGGGCTGTGGACCCACTTCGCCGGCGCCGAGGAGGACGGCGGCCTGACGCGGCGCCAGCTCGGCGAGCTCGTCGCCGTGGACGACGAGCTTCGCGGAGCGGGCATCCGTCCGCGACTGCTCCACGCGGCGAACAGCGCGGCCACGCTCCTGTATCCCGAGACGCACCTCGACATGGTGCGGCCGGGCGCGGCGATCTACGGGCTCGATCCTGGGAAGGGCCTCGCGGTGAGCGCCGGGCTCCGCCCCGCGCTCACCTGGCGCTCGGCGGTCACCATGGTCAAGCGGCTCCCCGCCGGGGAGCCGCTCTCCTACGGGCACCGGTACCGGCTCGAGCGGGACGCGAACGTGGCGACGGTGCCGGTCGGCTACGAGGACGGCTACGCCCGCGTCCTCTCGTCCAAAGCCGACGTGCTGATCCGGGGCCGCCGGCATCGGGTTGCCGGGACGGTGACCATGGACCAGATCCTGGTGGACTGCGGCGACGACGACGTGACGGCGGGGGATGAGGTCGTGCTGATAGGCGAGCAGGGCGACGAACGGATCACGGCGGAGGAGCTGGCCGGGATCATCGGCACCATCGGCTACGAGGTCGTGACGATCATCTCCGAGCGGGTCCCTCGGGAGTACCGGGGATGATGCCTGCGGCGCGGGGTCGCGGGGAGCCGGGCGAGTGACCCCGGCGAGGGCCCCGGCGTGATCACGGCGGTGGAGGGCATCCGGGTCGGCCATTCCACGGACCTTCGGGGGCTGACCGGCTGCACCGTCGTGCTGTGCCCGCCGGGGACGGTGGGCTCGGGCGACGTTCGTGGCGGGGCCCCGGCGACGAGGGAGACCGACCTCCTTCGCCCGGGGACGTTGGTGAACGAGGTCAACGCCGTCCTCCTCACGGGGGGAAGCGCGTTCGGGCTTGATGCCGCCGCGGGAGTCATGCGGTACCTGGAGGAGCGCGGCATCGGCTTTCCCGCGGGGGTGGCCGTGGTCCCCATCGTCCCCGGGGCGGCCCTGTTCGACCTGGGGATCGGAGACCCCACGGCCCGCCCCGGCCCCGGCGAGGGCTATGCGGCGTGCGACGCGGCATCGGGACAGGTGGAGGAGGGGACCGTCGGCGCCGGCACGGGCGCCACCGTCGCCAAGCTCCTGGGACCCGATCGGCAGGTGAAAGGGGGGATCGGCTCCGCCTCGGCCACCGAGGGCTCCGTGGTCGTGGGGGCGCTGTTCGCCGTCAACGCGGTGGGCGAGGTGCTGGGAGAGGACGGGGAGGTGGTGGCGGGGGCGCGGCCGGCCGACGAGGGGGAGGAAGAGCCCGGGCGAAGGGGCCGTTCCCTGGCCGCACGGCCCCGCGACCAACACGATCATCGGGGTCGTGGCCACCAACGCGCGCCTGTCGAAGGAACGGGCCCACCTGCTGGCGGGGTCGGCGCACGACGCCGTCTCCGGCGTCGTGCGCCCCGCACATACAATCTGGGACGGCGACACGGTGTTCACGCTCGCGACGGGCCGGGTGGACGCCGCCCAGGACCTGCTGGAGCGGCTGGTGGAGCGAGCCGTGGCGGAATCGATCCGCCGTGGGGTGCTGTTGGCAACGGGCGTCCCGGGAGCGCCGTCGGTGGGGGAGGCGAGATGAGGACACTTCAGGAAGCGGCGCACGAGGCGTCGACCTGCACGAAGTGCCGGCTGGCCGGCGGACGGACGCAGGTGGTCTACGGCACCGGGAACGCCGACGCGAACCTCATGTTCATCGGCGAGGGCCCGGGCTACTACGAGGACAAGCAGGGTGAGCCGTTCGTGGGCGCCGCCGGACAGCTGCTGAACCGGATGCTGGAGGAGATCGGCGTGCTGCGCGCAGACGTCTACATCGCGAACGTCATCAAGTGCCGGCCTCCGGGCAACCGCGATCCGATGCCGGAGGAGGTCGATGCCTGCACCCCGTGGCTCCAGGAGCAGATCGCCCTCATCGATCCCCGCGTGATCGTGACCCTGGGGAACTTCGCCACCCGCTTCATGCTGGACAAGCCGGTCTCGATCAGCAGGGTTCGGGGCCAGCGGTTCCCGCTCGAGGGGCGCACCGTGATCCCGACGTTCCACCCGGCGGCCATCCTTCGCGGCGGCGGCGAGGCCTCGACGCAGATGGCCGCCCTTCGCTCGGACTTCCAGGAGATCAAGCGGGCGCTGGCCGAGATGCCGGAGCCGGTCGAGGAACAGCTCGGCCTGTTCTGATGCGGATCGAGCTCACCGCCACGACGCCGGAGGACACGATGGCGGTGGGGGAGGCCGTCGCCTCGCTCATCCGGGAGGGCGACGCCCTCGCCCTCACCGGCGAGCTCGGCGCCGGCAAGACCACGTTCGTACGCGGCGTCGCACGAGCCCTCGGCTTCGACGGGGCGGTCGCCTCGCCCACCTTCACGTTGGTGCGCGAGTACCAGGGCCGGGTCCGCATCTACCACGTAGACGTCTACCGGCTGGAGCGGGTGCAGGAGGTCCTGGACCTCGGGCTGGACGAGATGGCGGCCGAGGGCGGCGTGCTCCTCGTCGAGTGGGGTGACGCCGTTGAAGGGTTCCTGCCCGACGACCACCTGCTCGCGGAGATCACCGTCGTGGGCGATGGGGACGCCAGGCGGATCGTCGTCACGGGGGTCGGCCCGTCGTGGGCCACTCGGTGGGAGCGCCTGGAGCGGCTGACCGAGCCGTGGGGGAGGGCCGCGTGATCGTCCTCGGCATCGAGACTTCGACCCCCCAGACCTCGGTGGCCCTCGGCACCGAACAGGGCGTGATGGCCTCCATGCAGCTCGCGTCCAAGGCTCGGCAGGACCAGGTGGTCCCCATCCTCGAGCACCTGCTCGACTGGACGGGCCTGGAGCTCTCGCACGTGGGCGGGGTGGCGGTGGGCCTTGGCCCCGGCCTGTTCACCGGGCTGCGGGTCGGCGTGGAGACAGGCAAGACCCTGGCCCAGGTGCTGTCGGTCCCCATCGTGGGGATCCCCTCGCTCGATGTCCTGGCCTTCGGGGTCCGCTACACGCGGCGGCTGATCGGGGCCGTCGTCGACGCCCGCCGAGGGGAGGTCTTCCACGCGCTGTACCGGGGGGTGCCCGGGGGCGTGATGCGCGTGGGCGAGTACCGGGTGGCGCCGCCCAGCCACCTGGCCGCCGAGCTGGAGGCCGTGCGGGAAGAGGTGCTGCTCGTGGGCAACGGTGCCATCCTGTATCGGAAGGAGCTCGAGGCGGTCGGCGCCCGGGTAGAGTTCGCCTCGCCCGCGCAGGCTCACCCGCAGGCGTCGGCGATGGTCGAGCTGGCCGTCCCGCGCTTCATCCGGGAGGAGACCGACCGGTCGTTCGAGGTGTTGCCGCTCTACCTGAGGAAGTCGGATGCGGAGATCGCTTGGGATCAGCGAGCCCGAGGCGCCACGGCTTGAGGTGACCCGGATGCGCCGCCGCCACCTGCGCGGCGTGATGGCCATCGAGCGCCAGGTCTACCCCCGCCCGTGGAGCCCCAACCTGTTCATCTCCGAGATGGCCGAGACCCGGAACCGGTGCTACCTGGTGGCCCGCATCGACAAGGAGATCGTGGGCTACGGCGGCCTCATCTGCTACGGCGAGGAGGCCCACGTCACGAACATCGCCGTCGACCCCGAGCACCAGCGCAACAAGATCGGGATGCGCCTGCTCCACGACCTCATCCAGAACGCGGTCGCGACGGGGGCCCAGGCCGTCTCGCTCGAGGTCCGCGTGTCGAACTACGGCGCGCAGCGCCTGTACGGCAAGTTCGGGTTCCGGCCCGTCGGCGTCCGCAAGAACTACTACCAGGAGGTCAACGAGGACGCCCTCGTCATGTGGGTCGACGACGTGAACGGGCCCGAGTACCAGAAGCGACTGCGCGGGCTGGCCGAGCAGCTCCCCGACGGCGTTCGCCCGTGAGCGCGAGCCCGTGAAGGTCCTGGGCATCGAGACCTCCTGCGACGAGACCGCGGTCGCCGTGGTGCAGGACGGCCGAACCGTCCTGGCCAACCTCGTCGCCAGCCAGACGGATCTGCACGCCCGGTTCGGCGGCGTCGTGCCCGAGGTCGCCTCCCGGGCCCACGTGCAGGCCCTGAACCCGCTGATGGACGAGGCGCTGGACCGCGCGGGATGCCGGTTCGCCGACCTCGACGGCGTGGCGGTGACCGCCGGGCCCGGACTGGTCGGCGCACTGCTGGTGGGGATCGCGGCTGCCAAGGCCGTCGCGCTGGCGACCGGGGCCGACCTCATCGGCGTGAATCACCTCGAGGGCCACATCTACGCGAACTTCATCGAACACGGCCCGCCGGAGCCACCCTACGTCTGCCTCGTGGTGTCGGGCGGGCACACCATGCTCGTGCACATGCCCGAGGAGCACCGCTACCGGGTCCTGGGCCAGACCGTGGACGATGCGGCCGGCGAGGCGTTCGACAAGATCGCCCGGTTCATGGGCCTGGGGTTCCCCGGCGGACCGGCTCTCGACAGGCTGGCGAAGAGGGGCGATCCCGCCGCCATCGCCTTTCCCCGGGCCATGATCGACACGGGCGACTACGACTTCTCGCTGTCCGGGCTGAAGACCGCGGTGCTTCGGCACGTGAAGGCCGAGAAGGCTGCCGGGCGGAATGTCGACCCTGCGGATCTGGCCGCATCGTTCCAGGAGGCCATCGTCGACGTCCAGGTGTCCAAGACCATCGCGGCCGCCAAGGAGCACGGCGTGAAGGCCGTGCTGCTCGGCGGCGGCGTGGTGGCGAACACCCGGCTCCGGGAGCGGATGGAGAAGGCCGGGGCCGAGGCCGGGATCGGCGTGCTGTTCCCGTCCCTCGAGCTGTGCACCGACAACGCGGCGATGATCGCCGTGGCCGGGGCCTCGCGCCTGGCCCGAGGGGAGCGCACGCCGTTCGACGTCGTCGCCGATCCCGGGCTGGAGCTCGCGTGAAGGCCTACCTCATCACGGGGGGGGCCGGGTTCATCGGGTCGCACCTGTCGGACCGGCTCCTGGCCGAGGGGCATCGCGTGCTCGCCGTGGACGACCTGTCGACCGGGCGGATAGCCAACCTGGCGGAGGCCCGGAGCTACGGCTCGGAGTTCACCTTCTTCAACATGGACCTGCGCTCCGACGGCCTGCTCCAGCTGTTCGAACGGCACCAGCCCGAGGTCGTCATGCACCTCGGGGCCCAGGCCGGCGTCCGCCGCTCGCTCGATGATCCGGCCTTCGATGCGAGCGTGAACATCATGGGCCTGCTGAACGTGATGGAGTGCTCGGTCAAGATCGGCGTGCGAAAGCTCGTGTACGCGGCATCGGGCGGAACCATCTACGGCGACGCCCGCCGGCTCCCGGCGAAGGAGTCGTCGGCTGCGGGGTCGCGCCCCGGGTCCCCTTACGGGATCAGCAAGAAGGTCGCCGTCGACTATCTGGAGTACTACGCGAAGTTCCGCGGGATCGACTTCACCGCGCTTGCCCTGGCCAACGTGTACGGCCCTCGCCAGGACCCGTTGGGGGAAGCCGGGGTGGTCTCCATCTTCGCCTCCAAGATGCTGGCCGGCGAGACACCCACGATCTTCGGTGACGGCAACCAGACCCGAGACTACGTGTTCATCGACGACGCCGTGCATGCCCTCGCGCTCGCCGCCGATCGGGGGAGCGGGCGCCTCGTCAACGTCGGGACGGGGCTAGAGACCTCCGTGAACGGGCTGTACCGGATGCTCGCCGAGATCATCGGGTTCGCCGGCCAGCCGGCGAGCGGGCCGCTGCCGCCAGGCGAGGTGCGCCGGATCGCGCTCGACGTGGCGCTCGCCTCGGAGGTCCTCGGGTGGCACCCTTGGACCCACTTGGTCGACGGCCTGTCGGAGACGGTCGCCTACCTGAAGGGGGTGTGAGGCTCGGGAGTGAACCGGAGTGCAGGCCGGATACGCTGGACGAACTCCCTGGGCTTGTGTCCGCTGATGGTGGCGAGAACCTCCAGGTCGCCGGAGCGGAGGGAGATCGCGTCCGTCCCCTGCTCGTCGCGAAGCTCCACGACCTCCCTGGCGAACCCGGCGAGGAGCTCGCCTTCGCGGCCATCAAGAGCATCGACCCGAGTGAGGTCGACCACGATCGGGGGGATCCCCTCCGCCGCCCTGAGGGCATGAGCCAACAAGCGTGCTGGAGAGACCTCGTAGAAGGTAGCCAGCTCAGAGAAGCGCTCGACCGAGATCTTTCGCTCGCCCCGTTCGTACCCTGCTACCGAGGTGGCCTTGAACCGGCCACCCGATCGTTGTGTGAGCTCTCGCAACGTCAACCCACGTGCTCGGCGAGCCCGGCGAAGGGCTCGGCCGATCTCAAGGGCAAGACGATCCATGGCTCGATTTCCCAGGCGCCGCATTCGACCGTCGGCGGGGAAGCCCGATCAGTCTAGGACCTGGACGGGATGGGTTCCACCGGCTATCTCCTGATCGGCGTCGTAACTTTCCTACGCTGGCCGGTCGATTGTCCCAGGCGACAAGGTGTTGACCTCCCGGAAACCCCCAGATCATGGGGAGCCGGGCCAAAAAGGATGACAAGAACACGCTCGGAGTCCTCCAGCCTTGCGAAGGACGCGCTATGCGTTCTAGACTCCGGTACGTCGTTGACAGTACGTGCAACGGACCAGGCCGAGGGGAGCTACGCTGAGGGGACTAGCGGACCGCGAGATCTTGCAGGGCCTCTGCCATGCCTTCGCATCAGCTCCCACCTTCGAGGAGCTGGCGACGTCCACGGCCCGCTGGGCCCGGTCGGCGACCGGATGCGATCCGACGCATGTGAGCTTCGCCCTACCCGACTCCGCTGGGCGCCTGCGTGTCGCCTGGAGGGACGGGGCCAGTGCGAGTGCGAGTGGGGGCAGGAAGCGCTCGGTCCGGCGTCGCACCGCATTTCGAACCAAGAGGGCTGTTCAGGTAGACGCGGGTCAGGACGGCGGTCTGGCGCTCTTCCCTCTCGTCAGTCGAGGTACGCCGTTCGGCGTGCTGGAGATCACGGCCCCCCGGCAAGCCATCCACGACGGATGGGAGCTCCTGGAGGCTGTTGCCAGCCAGGCCGCCATCACATTTCACAACCTGTTCGAGCAGCGCAGCCTGAGACGCCAGGTCGAGACGCTGGAACGGGCGACCACGCTTGGACGGGATCTGGTGCGAGCCAACGATCCAGACGGAGCGGCGCAGTTGGCCGTCCGGTTCGTAGGCGAGCGGTTCGAGCTCCCGGTTGCGGGGTGGGTCGCGACCGCGAACTCGCAGCGCATGGTGCTCACCTCGGTACGAGGTCTCGGATCGCGGAAGCGCAAACAGCTTAACGCAGTTATGGGTGCGTTCCCCAGGTGGAGCTCGCTGTCGTCCTCGGAGCGGGGTGCGCTCGTTCGCCGGTTCCGGGAGGTGCTCGGTGCGCCCAACGCCGCCATCGTGGAGGCGGGTGACGCCCTTCTCCTTGTGGCGGATGCGCCCGCCTCACTGCAGCCGACATTCGACGCCGTGGGGTCCTTACTCGCGGCTGTCCTCTTGCAACTCGCCATCACGGCCAAGGCGGAGCGGCGCAACGAACAGCTCGACATGGGGATCGCATGGACCGCACACGAGCTTCGAGCGCCGCTGATCGACGTGAAGGCGGTCCTCGAATTCCTGCTGGCGGAGGATGCTGGGAGCCCGATCGGCATCGCGATGTTGCAACGATCGCTCCTCGAGCTCGAGGAGCTCGTTGGGACGACCGAGGGACTCTTGGGGTGGGCAGTGGGGGCCCACCCCCTTCGGCGCCGCGTGGCGGACGTCATCCAGATCGTTTCCCAGGCGATCCACGCGTGTGAGCTGGGATGGGGCGAGGGGCGCATGAGCCTGTCCGGACCGACACGGGCGATGGCCCGCATCGATCCGGTTCAGCTGAGGCGTGCGATCGAGAACGTTCTCCGCAACGCCTTGGCTTGCTCGGATCGAGATTCCGAGGTCGCGGTGTCGGTGAATGAAAGAGACGATGTGATCACCGTGAGCGTACGGGACCAGGGCCCGGGTATCCCGGAGGCGGAGTGGGACGGGATCTTCGATCCCTTCGTACGGGGATCGGCGGCTCGTTCTCGGTCGGGGAACGGCGGCTTGGGCTTGTTCATCGCTCGACGTGTGCTCGAAGCCCACGGGGGGAGGATATGGGTCGATTCGGATCGAAGGCGAACGATGTTCCATCTACAAGTGCCGATCGAGCTGGCGAGGGCTCGGCGCTCAGCGTCCTGATCGTCGACGACCACATGCTGTTCGCCGAGGCCATCAGGTCGGCCCTGGAGGCTGCGGGCGTGATTGTTGCCGGCGTATCAGCGACCGCTGAAGACGCGGTGACGAGTGTATTGGGTAAGCGTCCGGACCTGGTCCTGATGGATGTCGCTCTTCCTGACCAGAGTGGGCTGCTCGCCGGGAGGCGGATCCTGCAGGAATGGCCTGAAGCGAAGATCCTCGCGCTGACCGCTCTGGAGGAGCGCCACGTTGCCGAAGAGGCGCTCCGAATCGGGTTTCGAGGGTATCTGACTAAGGACACGCCTCTCGCCCAGTTTGTGAACTTCGTCCGCGCGGTCATCGACGGGCAACTCATCATGCCGCATCGGCTGGGACCGGCGAGCCGCCGGGCTGCAGAGCACGACGACGCGGAACTCCTCGCCGCCCAGCTCACTCCTCGGGAGCGGGAGGTACTTACCCTTCTCACACGGGGCGCGAATGGTCGCGAGATGGCGGCGGACCTGGGGATCAGCCGGAACACCGTGAGGACCCACGTTCAGAGCATCTTGACCAAGCTTCAAGTCCACTCCCGACTGGAGGCCGCGACCTTCGCCGTGCGCCACCGATTGATGGCGCTGCCGGGGGCCGATGCCTCGATGGGCGCGGCGGCGACCGCCTATCCGTCCGTCGCGAACGGCGTGGGGCTCGTACGGTCATCGTAGGGTGGGTACTGCTTCTGGCGCGTGTGGGAGGCCCAGCCCGCCAAGTAGCGTAGTCGTCCGGTCTACCGCTGCTGCAGGCGAGAGGGAGGACTGGAGTGAGTGACACACCGGATCCCATCCGGGTCCTTCTCGCCGACCAGCACGCCCTGTTCCGTGAGGCTATCCGAGCCATCTTCGAAGCCGAGCCGGACCTCCGAGTGGTAGCGGAGGCGGAGACAGGCTTCCAGGCGGTGGAGGTGGCGGCACGCACAGAGCCGGATGTTGCCATCCTCCATGCGGGGCTCGAGGCTTGCGACGCCATCCAGGCTATCGGCCTGCTGCACGAACGCGTCCCCGGGTGTCGGATGCTGATCCTGGCCGCTGTAGAGCACCATGGGACGCTCGCGGCGGCCGTCGAGGCTGGAGCCAGCGGGTTCCTCACCAAGGGAGCTCCGCTCGTGGAGCTTCTGGAGGCCACGCGGGCCCTCTCGCGAGGCGAGACAGTGATCCCGCCTCGGATGCTCGGCGGACTCTTGTCCCGGCTCATCTCGCACAGGCAAGAGCTGGACCTCGCTCAGGAGCGACTGGCCAGGCTGACCCACCGAGAGCGACAGGTCCTGGCCCTGCTGGCCGAGGGCGCCGACAACGACGCTATCGCCCGGACCCTGGTGATCAGCCCGCAGACGGCTCGGACTCACATCCAGAACATACTCAGCAAGCTCGACGTCCATTCGCGACTCGAGGCTACCGCCTTCGTGTTCTGGAACGGGAACCTCGAGAACCTGCTGGCTGCGAACGCTGCTCACCAGGTTCGCGCGACCCGGAGTGCGCCCGAGATCCGGCCCTTGATGACCGCGAGGGATTGAAGGCGCACCCGCTCAGGAGGACGGCCCGACATCGTCGCTCGATGGCTGACCCAGGCCGCTGACTTCGGGTTGGGAGCCGATGCTTGAGGCAGATCGAAGGTTGATTGGACTATCCAGTGCCAGAGGTGGACATGAATGGTCAAGAAACGTGTGAGCGACGGCGAGGTACCTCGTGTGATCAAGACATCGGATCCCTTCGGACCGGATGTTGACGGAAGCGGACGCGTTTTCCAAGTCGAATCGCTGCGGGGAGACCCGCGAGCTTGCCAGCTAAACATTCACCAACGCGGAGTCGAGGACGGCCCGTAACATGCGTGCCCTGGTCACCGGAACGGGGGGTTTCATAGGCAGCCATCTCTCGGAGCGGCTCGTGGCGGAGGGGCACACCGTGACCGCCGTCGATTGTCTGACGACCTACTACGATGTCGCTCAGAAACGGTCCAACCTGGATGCTCTCCGCGAGCTACCCAGCTGTGTGATCGTCCAGGCGGATCTGCGCACGTGCGACCTGGATGCGCTACTGGACGGCATCGATGTCGTCTTCCACCAGAGCGGGCAGCCCGGTGTCCGAGCGTCTTGGGACTCGGGTTTCACGTCCTACGTCGAGGGGAACATCGTGGTCACCCAGCGCCTGCTGGAGGCGGTCAGGAACCGTCCGCTCGCGCGATTCGTTTTCGCTTCGAGCTCGTCCGTGTACGGCAACGCCCTGACCGATCTGGTGTCGGAGATCGATCTTCCGCGGCCGCAGAGCCCCTACGGCGTGACGAAGCTCGCTGCAGAGCATCTGTGCGGCGTGTACTCACGCACTTGGGGCGTGCCGACGGTATCTCTCCGATACTTCACCGTCTACGGGCCGCGTCAGCGCCCCGACATGGCGATGCACCGTCTCATCGAGGCCGCGCTGTCCGGAGAACCGTTCCCCCTCTACGGGGATGGGCGGCAGGTTCGGGACTTCACATACGTCGCGGACGTTGTCGAAGCGAACCTCCTTGCTGCGGCCCGCTCCGTGCCCCCGGGGTCGGTGATCAACATCGCGGGGGGCTCTGCCACAACCCTTCTAGAGGTCATGAACGTCGTCAGTGAACTCGTTGGACGACCGATCGAACTGGATCGACACCCCGCCCAGCCAGGAGACGTAGCGCGCACGGGCGGTTCCACGGAACTCGCCGCCCGCCTGCTCGGTTGGGAACCACGTGTTCCGTTGCGCGAGGGCCTGGCGACGCAGCTGGCCTGGCATCGGGAGCGAAGGGCCGTCAAAGAGTCTCTGTGACTCGCCGGCGCATCTGTCGCCGTGCAGGCACGCCACCCCGCCCGCCACCCGGCATTCGGGGCCGCGCTGGCCTCGCTGCCAAAAGCAAGGCTCAGCCAATGCCGCTCGGGTCTACGGCAGGCGAATCGATCTTGCGACCCCGCACTCGGGCCAGCATGGCGCGAGCGATCTCCCGATCGACCGGTTCGATGCCGAGGATGAGCAGGGCCCCGACGTAGACGACGCCGAGGATCGCGACGCGAATCGCTAGGGCACCTAGGCCGAGCAGATCGGGAAGCGGCACGAACCACGCGACGAGGGCGGCCGGCAGCCCGGCCGCAATGGGGCGCAGGAAGCTGCGATCGTAGGGGACCAGGCCCAGGTTCTTGCGGATCTGCCAAAGGCGCAGCAGGTTGACGACGATGGTGGAAGAGCTGTTCGCCACAGCGGCGCCGAGGAGACCGAAGCGGGGGATGAGAAGCAGATCGAGGACAACCGACAGCGACAGGAACAACAGGGAGTTCATCAGAGTGATTTTCGCGTATCCAGCCATCGCCTGGAGGTTCGAGACCGTGCCGGTCCCCGCGTTCACCAGCTGCCCGAGAGCGAGGACGACGAGAGCGACAGCTCCGCCGCTGTACTCCTTGCCGAAGACGCTCAGGACGTCGGGAGCGAAGAGCACTTCGATCAGACAGATGGGCAATGCCAGCGTGACCAGCCACCTCGTCGACGTCTTGAAGACCTGGTCGAGCTCACGCGTACGGTGCGAGTGGTGCATACCCGCGACGATCGGGTTGAACAGGATCGACATGGAGCCCAGGAGGCCGCTGAGCAACGCGGACAGGCGGCGGGCCACGCCGAACACGCCCAGGGTCACGGTCGGCGCGAGGAAGCCCAGGAACACGATCTCGGTCTGGTTGTTGCCGTAGAGCAGCAACCGGTTCAGCGACATCGGCACCGAGAAACTGACGAGCTGCTTGACAGGGGATCGCTGTCGGTCGGCGGAAGGAATCAACTGCCACAGCATGACCGTTGTGATGAGGAACACCGCGCATTCGGTCGCGAGGTATGCCCACCCGACCGCGGGAGCCGAACGTACGAACACCACGATCAGCGCGGCCGTGATGAGCCGGAGACCGGGACCGATGAGCGATGTCGCCGCCACGGGCCGCACCGCATTGCCCATCGCTCGGAGCCCCGCACGAAGGACCTCCGTCGTACCGGTGAACGGCACCGATAGCGCCAACGGTATGAGCACGGGTCCCAGACCGGGCTTGTGGAACAGGTGCGCCACGAGCGCGCTGCCGGTTGCCAGCACGGCTGCCGCGGCGGCGCCGACGAGGAGGGATCCAAGGACCGCCGGTCGGAGGATCGCACGGAACCCTCCCGGGTCGGAGGCATCGTACGCGATGCCTCCGAAGCGGAGGACGCCGTAGTCCAGTCCCAGATCGCTCCCCTCGGCGAAGAGGTTGGCGATGGCCAGGGCGAGGACGAAGAGCCCGAAGGACGCCGGCCCGAGCCTGCGGGCGACGATGACCTGGTACGCGATCGAGAGCACGAACGAAACGCCGCCGCCGGCGATGCTGATGACGGCGCCGCCGCCGATCCGTTTCACTTCCGGGGTACCCGCGTCGTTCTCCGGGCCGAAGGAGTCGTCGATGAGGTGACGCTATGGGGGGCGGGGCCAGCGGCACAACCCGCCACAGGCCTGAGGAGTCATACGGCAAACGGATGAGGCCAGCGCCCCTGCGGTGCGACTGGTGCCGATCCCCAGATACCTGGTCCATCTGCGGTAAGCGGGCCTACGCACCCAAGCGCATGTAAGAACGCCACGCCATTCGTAACGTCTGACCGTCCCATCCGGCTCGATAGGACGAGGGGTACAGCCACGGAACCTAGGGAAGCCTTCAGGCGCATCCTCTGGCACAAGAAGCTGATCGTCGCCTTCATCGCCCTCGGGGCTCTCATCGCCTTCGCGTCCCAGAACCGGCACGTCACCTATGAGGCCTCCACGCGGCTCCTCGTCTCTGGGAAGGCGATCAGTCAGACCTCTGCATCCTCCATCGCGGACATCGTTGCCGGGATCGCGACGGACCGGGACCAGCTGGCATCGGTGCTTCAAAGCATCGGCGCCGATCGATCGGCTGATGCCTTTGTCCGCGGCGTGTCGGTCCGATCGATCGGGAGCTCCGGGATCGTGGACCTTTCGGTGACCGACAGGGATCCCGCGATTGCTACGGCCGTCGCGGACGCTCTGACCTCTCGCGTGATCCAGGTGATGCGCGAGACACGCGCGGTGAAGTACCCACTCCCGACCCTCATCGACGACGCAAGCTCCTCGGTCACGGTTCCGCCCCGGTCGATCGCACCCCTGTGGAAGCAATACGTCATACTTGGTGCCCTGTTCGGCCTCATCCTTGGGATCGTGGGCGCCTCCCTGCTCGAGGCCCTCCGCCCCACGATGGTGGGCAAGGAGGCCATTGCTGCGGAGCTGGGAGCGCCCGTCCTAGGCGTGTTGCGGCGTGGATTCAGGAAGAGCTCGCGGGATGTCTCCTTGGTGCGTTGGCAGCTGGCGGCGCAGGCGAAGCGGATCGGTGTGGGGATGGTGCAGCTCGCGGCGGCCGGCCCCGGCATCAACCTGCTGCCACTCTCGGCGGCGCTGGCCGCACCTGGGGAGACACCGAACCGTCTGGTGCTCGCGCGCGACTGGCGCGGATGGATGGTAACCGATTGGCGCGGGCGGAAGGGAACGGACCAAGCTGCCGATGGACCAAGCTCCGATCCAACGAGACGCTTCTTCGTCCCCGGGACCTCCAGTCTCGAGATCGGGGTCCTCGATCAGACGACCAGGCTCTCGGTCTTTCCGAACGGCGCGGCTGGCCTGGTCGTCGTGACGCCGATTGCGATCAAGAAGGCGGCCTTGGAACCCACGAAGAACCTGCTGACGATCACCGGTTGGCCCCCGGTCGGCGTGATCGCGTATCGCCGGAGTCGCACGGACCCACTGGTGCGCGCGCTCGCCAATCTAACCCAAGCAACCCGACGGAACGGCCACGCGGGAAAGCACTCCTCAACCTCCAGCGAGAGTCCGCGAGACCAAGTTGAAGCGGTCAGGCACGCTTCCCCGGCCTCGGGAACGAGGTCACGGGACGAGATATCCGCAGGCAGGGCAGGAGGGCGGGGGGTCCGTGGGAGGAGCGACCCCTCGGCCTCGGGCACAAGCTCTCGGGACAAGTAGGCGTGGTTACGGCGTCGGCTGACCGTCCCCGAGCGGCTGACCGGTGGCCGGCCGTCTTGGTTGCCTTCGCCATCATCGCGTTCCCGCTATTGCGGCCACATGGTCCGGCACACATCACGCCGGACGACGTCCTCATCGCCGCGTCCATCCTCGGGGTGTTGATGTGGGCGGGAACCTACCGGGTGCCCATGCACTTACCCTACGTGGTCCCCGTTGCCCTTCTGGTGGTCACGGGACTGTTTGCCGCGATGCTCAGCGTGCAACCCGACGCGAGTTCACTGGCTGTCATCCAGGACCTGTTCGTGTTCGCCTGGGCTGCCGCCATCGCAAACGTGGCGGTCATCCCCCAGAACATCTCGATCATCCTCTCGTCGTGGGTATGGAGCGCAGTGGCCTGGGCATCGATCCTGATCATCCTGGTGTTGGGGAGCGGTGTCCGGGGGCAGCTCACCTTCGATAACCCGAACATGGCCGGAAACTACTTCCTACTCTCCTTTTTCGTCCTTCTCATCAGCCCGCAGCCGCGAAACCGGGTCGTTCGGGGATTGGCCTTTCTCATCGTGATCATGGCGATGGTCCTGACCGGATCGAACGGAGCCCTTCTCGCCCTCGCCGTGGGCGGATCCGTGGCGGGCCTCTTCGCGTTGTGGCGCCGGACGTCCTTGGAGGTCGTGATCGTCGTTGGGACCGTCATGGGCGCTCTCGTTATCGGACTCGCCTACCTCTTCATCGAGAGCGGAACTCTGACGAGGATCGAGAAGAGCCCCAATCCGATCTTGAAGCGCTCTCTCGCGCGAAGCCCAAGGAGCGCGGAAGGCCGGAAGAGCCTGTTCTCGGAGGAATTCAACTTGTACCGGACCGGAAGATTGATTGGGATTGGGCCCGCCACAACCAAAGTCAACCTGGAACAGGCTTCCGGTCAGATCGTGAAGGAGGCGCACGACGACTATCTGGCGACCCTCGTCGAGCGGGGGTCGGTCGGAGTCATCGGACTGTTGCTTCTCATGGGGGCTATCGGCGTGCGAGCGTTCTCCGTCGGACGGCGCGCCCCGCCGCCTGCGACCCCGGCGCTCCTGAGGAACCCCTCGGCCATCATCGGTGTGGTCATCGCGATGGCCGTGTTCGCCACCACGCACGAGATCCTCCACTACCGACACGTCTGGGCATTCTTCGGGATCATCGCGGGTCTGCATCTGCATCTCTTCGGAGGGCCGAGGCAGTCTGGCGCCGTTCCGGGCGGTTCGCTCTCCGTCGTCGGAGAGAGCAGGTGAGCCCGCGCGAGGACCCCGGCGATCCGGCCAGCCGTCAGGCCACTTCCGACCTCCCCGTGGACCACGTGTGGTCCAACGTCCGGGTCTTCCTCGCCGGAGGGAAGCTGGCGGTGGCCTGCCAACTGGGGGGCGACCGACTCGGACCGCAGCTGGCCGAGCTCGCCGAGAAGGTCGTCGTCGTGGGCGATCGAGTTCACGCTGGGCCGGGCTGGTCGGCGACGGTCGCCGCACCAGACGCAGCGCCCTTCGCGGACGGATCCTTCGATCTGGTCGTGGTCGAGGTGGCCGAGCGCACCGGGCGACCGGCAGCTGGGGTGCGCGACGAGGCGAGGCGCCTCTGCCGGTCGACGGGTTGGGTCGTGATCGGTTCCCGTTCCCGACGTGAGGCGCGGGAGATCCGGCAGTGGCTCGGACCCCAGGCCGGCACTATGTGCGCGGCCCTGCCAGGCCCCCGTCGCCCGGCGGTGCTGGTCGACCCCCGCGACCGGGAAGCCGGTGCGTACTTTCTGCGAAGCGTGGCCTTCCCGTATCGCTCGCCTGGACGAAGCGGCCCGATGGCACGCCTCGAGCAATTGCGCAATCGGGCCGCCATGGCAGCGCCCGCCAGGATGGCGCTTGGCGGGACCTCGGGCCGCCTGACCGTCGTCCCATCCACAGGGGCGTCGGCGTCCCTGCTCGAGGAACTGGCGTCATTCATCCGTTCCTCTTGGACGCAGTTGGAGCTTCCCGGCCGGTCTCCCGATCGCCTCTCGACTCTCGTCATGGCGCATCGGAAGACGAGAGCCGCCGTCGTGAGCGTGATCCTCTTCGGCGGATCGGTTCCCCTGGTAGCGAAGCTCCCGCGGTACGGTGGGGCCAATCCGGCCCTTCGACGTGAGTCCCAAACCCTGGAGTCGGTCTTCGGAGCCGTCGGGGGTCCCATCCTGGCTTCGCTGCCCCGACCACTCGGTCTCCATGTCATTGGCGGGACTGATGTGTTCCTGCAGACGAGCGTCCCCGGTCGTCATCTGGTCGCGGAGACCGCCGCCAGACGGATCACGCGGGCGAGGGTCAAGCGTCAGCTTGACCTCATGTTCTCGTGGTTGTCGCAGCTCCAGGCGGAATCCGGTCGATGGGTACCGGTGGAGAACGCGCTCATCGACGCCGAGCTGGTTCCGCTCGCGGAGACCGCGGCGGCGGCGCTGGGGGGTGATCCGCGCGTCGGGGCGTTCCTGGACCAGGCCATCGACCGGGCTCGTCGACTCGTGGGGACACCCGTGCGAATGGTGGTCGTCCACGGCGACTACTGGGCCGGCAACGTCCTCGTCGACGCCGAACGCATCACGGGGGTCGTCGATTGGGAGCGAGCGACGGTCGGCGACCTCCCGATCTGGGACCCCGTCAAGGCTGTGATGGACGCGGCCTATCACCTGGATCGCTACCGTTCCGTGCCCCGACGTGGTGTCGATGCGCTCCCTCGGTGGGGCGAACTCGGGGCCTGGCAAGGCACAGCGGATCCGCACTTCGCGGTGGGGTTCCGTGCCGCCGTCGCGGAGCCGGGCTGGCTCTCCGACCTGGCCAAGGATGCCTTGGCCAGGACCTTCGTCGCCGCCGGGATCCCGCTGGGTTGGCTCCCGGTGGCTCTGCCGTTCCACCTGGTTCGAGAGTTCGTGCATGCGGATGCTTCACCTCGATCCGTGGCGGGCTGGGGGTCGGTGCTCCGCGCCCTCGCGGCGACGCCGAGTACCTGGGCGGACGAGTTCGCGGGCGATCGTCGCGGCGCCCGTGTCGCTTCCGACCTGCATCCGGGTTTGAAGCTGGGACTCCGAGCCGGAGCGGAGGATCGCCGTGGTGGATGAGATTGCCGAGCATGGCGTCGACGACAGCATGGGCGCGCTCCTCGGAGAGAGCCAGACGCGAGGCGGCGCTCGCGACTGGCCTGCGTCGTTCGTCCGGGCACTGTGCCTGGCGCTGAACGACGCCGAGATCAGATGGCTTGTCCTCCGGAACCACGAGGACCTGCCCGACCGAGTGGGACACGACGTCGACATCGTGGTGCATCCAGACGATGCGCCGCGGATCGCCGACCTCGTGAGATCCCTTGTCCGCAAAGAGGGGCTCTTCCTCCTGCGCGTGTATCGAGGGATCGAGCACCACACGTTCGACGTTGCCGCGTCGGATCTCGGCGGACGCCTCCTCCTGCACGTCGACGTGCAGACCGCCGCTCGGTACCGGGGAAGGCTCCTGATCGATGCGGACGATATCCTGGCGCATCGCCGGCGCACCGCCGAAGGTCTGTGGGCTCTGACCGAGGGGATGGAAGGGTACGCGCTCCTTCTCCACGCCGCCCTGCACAAAGGCGCGCTCAAGGACAAGTACGCTGATCGCCTGCTGACCCTGGAGAGCACGGCGGCTGGCGAGATGCTCCGCGTGGCGACGGAGCGGCTCGGACCTGGTCTCGGCCGCCGGCTGGCGAACGTACGAACGGAACCCGAGTTGCTGACCCTTCGGAAGAAGCTCGGACGTGCGGTCGACCGTCGGTACCCGGGGAACGTGTGGCGGAGGCCCTGGTTCAACCTCCGGAGCGGGGTCACGATGACCCGACTCCGACTTCGGCCTCGAGGTCTGTTCGTGGTTTTCCTCGGGCCGGACGGGTCGGGGAAGTCGTCCACGACGGATCTGTTGGCGACCATGCTGGGTACCCAATCGAACGTCCTCCCCGTGCACCGCGTCTATCTGGGAAGCGGGACCCCTTTGCTACCGACGCGCAAGCTGATGCGAAGGGTGCATGCGAGGTCGGGGCGCCGGGCCAAGAACCGTGAGCACGTGCGGGACGTCCGACCCCGGCGACTGCGAGGCGCGCTCCACGTCATGGCAGATGAGATCGTGCGCTACTGGCTTCAGGTCTGGCCACGGCTCTCACCCCACGGGATCGTCCTCGCCGACCGATACGCCTACGACGTCCTGCGGGTCAACAATGCGACCGTGCGACGCCGCTGGTTCCGGCGATTCGCGACCGCGATCATCCCGTCCCCGGACATCGCGTTCATGCTCGAAGGCCTGCCGGCGGTGATCGCGGCTCGGAAGGGTGAACTCACGCTCGCGGAAACGATCCGCCAGCAGGAAGCGTATCGGGAGCTCGCCGGTCTCGTGCCCGGCTTCCGGACCCTCGACCTGACGATCCGCGACGAGCCTGCGCTCCGTCGCGTGGCGCTCCAGATCCTTGATGCCTTCGCGGTCCGTAACGGCGGGGTTCCCCACAACCAGGGTTCCGCGCCGAGCGGTACACCGTGAATCTCGTCCGAAAGGCCCTTCGGAAGGTTCGGCGGAGGCAACAGGAGGTCTTCCACGCGACCCGTCGGGGACGCAGGGGCTCGCCTCGCCCGCCGCTGCTTGCCCCTCGACCTGCAGAGCGACCGCCCGGATCTGGTGCTGGTCGTGGTGATCGACGGGCTGCGCCCGGACTCGATCGATCCACGCCACACGCCGAATCTCCACCGGCTGCGAGCAGAAGGCGTGTCGTTCCTCGATGCACGTGCTGTCTTCCCCACCGGTACGCGTGTGAACGCGGCGGCGATCACGACGGGAACGTATCCGGGCTCCAACGGTCTCCTGGGCAACTCCCTGTATCTCCGGCAACTCGGCGGCGGGAGGCCGTGGAGCTTGCAAGGCTACGAGGATCTCCTGCGTGCACAGCGGGAGCTCGATGGTCGACTCCTCCTGAGGGAGAGCCTGGGTGAGATCCTCGCCCGGCACGACATGAAGCTTGCCGCCGTCTCTTCGGCATCCACCGGCTCTTCGCTGCTCCTGAGCCCGAAGGCGCCAGAAGGGGTCGGGGTCCTGGTGAACGGTGCGTTCGAGCCCGGGATCCGCGTCGCCTTCCCTGACGACGCGAATCGGGAGGTGCTCGCTCGATTCGGCCCGGCCCCGCCGAAAGCAGGCCACGCGCGCCCCCGCGGTGCATTGGTCGACTGGACGCAGCGTGTCCTCATGGAATACGTGGTCCCCGAACTCGCCCCGGATGTCGTCATCGACTGGATCACGGAGCCCGACCACACGCAGCATGCCTATGGGGTCGGATCCCCGGAGGCTCTCAAGGCGATCGGGGCCGTCGATCGGAACATCGGCTACATCCTCGCGAAGCTCGAGGAACTGAGTCTCGCGGGGAGGACCGATGTGTTCATCCTCTCGGATCACGGCGTGACGCGCTACGAGCGCGCGATCGCAGTCGACCAGATGCTGATCCAGTCCTCGCTCAAGGCCCGGGAGGGATCGGACGACGTCGTCGTGGTTGCGAACGGACCGTGTGCGCAGCTCCACGTGAGCGGCCACGAGGCCGATCGTGTCGAGGCGATCGTGGCCTTCCTCCGGGGACAGGAGTGGAGCGGCGTCATCTTCACGCCGGCGAACCGACCGCCGTACGAGATCGGCTCCATCGGATCGACGGACGGCCCCGCCGATGGCCCGACTCCGACTCGGGGGTGGGTGGACGGTACCTTCGCGCTGGAGCTTGCCCACCTCTTCAACCCGGACCGCTCCTGTGACGTGCTGCTGACGTTCCCATGGGGATCCGCGACGAACGAGTTCGGGGTCCCGGGGACCGACGTGACGACCGCCGTGGGGAGGAAGACCCTCCACAGCGGCCACGGCAGCCTGAGCCCGTGGGCCATGCGCACGACGTTGATCGCGAAGGGCCCTAGCTTCAAGCGCGCGTGCGCCATCCGCGTTCCGGTCGACCACGTGGATCTCGTGCCAACGATCCTGTGCCTCAAGGGGATCCAGGTGCCTGGCGGGTTGGACGGTCGCGTGGTGGCCGAGGCCCTGCGAGACGGTCCCGACGAGGAGAAGGTCGAGGTCCGAACCCGAACGGCCACGACCGAGAGCCACGATGGCAACTACCGAGCCGCGGTCCAGGTCTCGGAGGTGGACGGACACCGCTATCTCGACAAGGCATGGCGTCTGGGCAGCAACAACGGTCGAGCTGCCGGTCACGCGGCCGAAGCGGGGTCGCGAGCAAGGACGCGGTAGGCCAGGGATCGAGGTCACACGAGCAGAGCGGGTCTCAGGCGGAGCGCGTGCGCCGCTACGCGCCCGCCGCCCGGACCGTGGCGATGATCCAGCTCCCAGCACGCGCGGTCGCCCACGAGATGGTCGTGGAGATCGTGCCGGTCGCCGTCAGAACCTTGGAGGCGCCGATGTCGCGCGTGCTGCCCGTCGTCAGCAGGGTGAAGCCATTCGTCGCCGACTCGCTGCCGCCGTTGGTCCCGTTGTGGCCGACCATTGCGATAGCCCATTCGTCAGGCTGAGCAGTGGCGCCAACGGTGGTGGGCGTAACGCTCGTCACCGGGCTGGAGAAGATGGCGCTCCCGCTCTGATCGAATGGGTTGGTGGCATTGGCTCCGCTCAGCTCGACAACCCACATGCGAAGCGCCGCGGCCGTCGCGCCCGCCGAAAGATTGACCGTGACGGTCTGCTCGGTTCCGTCCGACACTTTCCCGAACAGCGCGCCGCGCGCGGGCGTGAACGGCTTGGTCCACCCGGGGGGCGTGTCGAAGGACGGGTTCGAAGACTGCGAGACGACGACTACGGCAACCAGGAAGTTCCCGCTCGTCGGGGGCGAGGGAAGCGTCGCCGAGATGCTGACGCCATTGGCGGAGGCGTGCCGTTTCTGGACTTCAGAGATGGCGCCGCCCGAAGCAGTCACGGTGAAGCTGTCGGAGCTCGTTGCCGTGCCGCCCGGGGTGATGACGGAGATCGGCCCGGTAGTGGCCCCTGCCGGGACCGTGGCCGTGATCTGGGTGTCCGAGTTCACCGCGAAGTTGCCGGTCCCGACGCTCGTCCCGTTGAACTGCACGTCGTTCGCCCCCGTGAAGCCCGATCCGGTGATCGTGACGGTGGTTCCCACCGGACCCGAGGTTGGGGAGAACCCCGTGATGGCCGGAGCCGGGGATCCCGTCACAGTGAAGCTGTCGGAGCTCGTTGCCGTGCCGCCCGGGGTGATGACGGAGATCGGCCCGGTAGTGGCCCCTGCCGGGACCGTGGCCGTGATCTGGGTGTCCGAGTTCACCGCGAAGTTGCCGGTCCCGACGCTCGCCCCGTTGAACTGCACGTCGTTCGCCCCCGTGAAGCCCGATCCGGTGATCGTGACGGTGGTTCCTACCGGACCCGAGGGCGGGGAGAACCCCGTGATGGACGGGGCAGGGGGAGGGGCGGTCGGCAGGAACTCGTTGTGCCAGTACTGGGTGCTGCCGTGGATCGATGCCTCGACCACGGCCCCGCTTGCGGCGGTGACGACCTGTTTCGTGGATGTGGGATCGTCAGCGGCACCGGAGCCCTTCACCCACGGCACGAAACCGTTGCTGTTGAAGCCGGGAGACGTGAAGGAGCTTTCCCAGACGTCGATCTCTCCGGAACGCGCGGCCCAGACCCAGATGGCGTTCTGCCCGGGGCTGAGCGCCGCGATCGGTCGAGTGGCGTCCTGGGAGACCGGACTGACCGGGAACGCCGACCAGGTCCCGTTCGAGCTCCGGCGAAGCATGGCGATCAGCGGGTCGTTCGGCGCGCCGGAGACGTTGTTGAGGCTGGTCTTGACGGCAACGTAGATCGTGTCGCCGGAAACCTTGACGTTCATGTGGTCGTCAGCACAGAGGTCGGAGTTCAGGGTGGGACATCCGCCCACCCCGCCGCCGTACGCGGTCTCGACGGTCCAGTTCGAGGTGACCGGGTCGGAGTCCGATCGCCAGGCGAAGAAGTCTCTCTTCGCCACCTGGTCCGACCAGATACACACCGATCTTGTTCCCCTCGAACGACGTCACCGTTGAGATGTCGTCGGGGGCCACCTTCGTCTTCGAGATCGTGATGAACGTGAAGGACGTTCCTCCCGGAGCCGTGTAGCCGACCTTGATATCCGTGCCGGACTCGAAGGTGGTCCAGAGTCGGCCTGTGCTGTCCTTCGCGATCGTGAGGGTTTCAGGACTGACCGTCGTGATCGGGAATGGACCCGAGACGGTTCCCCAGCTCCCGCCGCCGAGGTAAGGGACCTCGTAGAGGTTGCTCTGCCTGGGATTGCCCGACACAGAGCTCTTGTTGTCTCGCGTCGAGACGTACAGCATCGAGCCGTCCAAGATCGTGTCCGCTTTGCTCCATGGGTCGGCGCCCGGTAAGACGACGCGCGCCACCCAGGCGTGGTTGACCAACTCCCAGAGGTACACGCCGGCGGAGGGGGAGGGTCCCGAGGTACCCAGCACCGCCCACCAGCGGACCGGTTCGGTGGAACCGTCGCCCGTGTAGAAGAGCTTGCTCTCCGGCTTGTGGGTGGTGCCCTCGCCGCCGGCCGACTGGACGGCGGATCCGTAGGTGAAGTCGAGCTGCCCGTTCGGTGACAGCTTCGTGGGGAAGGCCATCGCCGGCGAGGGGATGAGCGCGACGGCGAGGAGCGTGGCGACGATCAACGCACTTGACCGTACGAGCGCGCCGCGCTTCCTTCGCCGCCCGAGCAGCCTAGTCATCCCGAACGAGATCCTGCCTTCTGGGGATGTGACCGGTTCGTGCGATGTAGATGCTTCGGGACAGGGCCAACGTGGGGAAGGATATCGCGAACAGGATCAGGATCAGGCTGCGCGGCGTCGCCTCGTAAGCTCCGAAGAGGTTCACATGATCAAAGCCGAGCTCGATCGCGAGCGCCGCGATGATCTGGTACACGAGGAAGGCCGGGATGCTGCGCAGCCCGACCAGGATGCGGGTGACCACGCGGCGCCCTCCCCTCAGCGCCCGGTCTGATCGCACGACGTACGGATCCTCGAGCTCCCCGCGACCCATGTTCGCACGGTACCAGACGTCGACCGCCTCCTTGTCCAGCAGGAACCCAGCGACGATCAAGGCGCCCAAGATGAGGTCCAGGTCGGCGGCGTGTCCGTCCCGATGTCCCAGCCACGTTCCGATCGCGGCGGCATACAGCACGGCGGGCTTGGTCACCCGCCCCACCATGAGGTCGTAATACGCCCCCTTGACGCTGGCGAGGTCCTTCACCCTCGCCAGCTCACCGTCGACGTAGTCGGCGAGGATGTGGAGCTGGTAGACGAAGAACGCCGCGATCGGCAGTAGCAGGCCGCTTGGCGCGAGCAGGAGGGCGGCCGCTCCAAGGCCGAGGAGGGCGGAGACCAGGGTGACCTGGTTCGGGGTGACGGCGGGAGCGTTGTTCAGGATCCACGTGCTCACCCTGACCGAGATCCGAGGCATCACGAAGCGCATCCGCGGCCCTGCGCGGAACAACTCGCGCTTCGCCCCTACGCGCACCTCCTCCACGGTGTAGAGCCGCGTCTCCGACTCTTCGACCGGATCCTTCTGCATCATCGGATGGAGCTTAGGCTGGGCTCGACAGGGGAGCTATCGAGCAGCCAACGTAGATTTTCAGCACAGACTCTGTAGGCCTCTGTCGGTCAATGCTGCAGGATCTTCTACGGTGAATGGACGACCTCACTGCCAGAGCGTGACGGTCCTGCCCCCGTCGGTCTTGGTCCAGGCGTAATACATGGCATCGTCGAGATCCCTGGCGGTCCGCACGGCGAACTCCTTCGGGGCCAGGGCCCGTTCGAGGAGGCATGCCACCCGCGGCTCGCTGGCGAGACGCAGTGCCTCGGAGAAGTGTCGGAGGAGGGCCCGGTTACACCCGATCAGGCTCAACCCCTTCGCGATCACCTTCCTCGTGTCGAAGAGGAGGGAACCTTCTGAGGGGCCGAACATCACACCCTTACCACCCGGCCTCAACATCTCAACGGCGAGTGCCAGCGTCTGGTCGTTGGAATCGCCCCCGACGCATTCGAAGGCGACGTCGATCCGCCCCCTGAGCTGCGCGGCCCCCTCCCCGCCGTCCTCCTCGACGGGGGTCGCCAGTCCCTCCACGATGCTCGACCGCGCGTCCCAGTGGTGCCCAGTCATGACGATCTGGTTGGGCTTCACGCCGAGCGTCGCGTGGAGCGCGATGACCGTGAGGATGCCGATCGCTCCGTTGCCGAGGACCAGGAACGAGGCATCCGCCGGTGGGGACACCTGTTCCAGACCGGCCAGCACAGTCGCGAGCGGCTCGGTCAGGACTGCCAACTCGTCCGGTGTCTCCGGCGGGAGCGCGACGGCGCATTCGGCAGGGTGAAGGAAAGCGGTCTGGGCCATCCCGTCCACGTTGCTCGAGAGGAAGTTGCCGTCGGTGCAGTAGTTCGCGCCTGCCCCCCCCGGACGGCACGCGTAACACGCCGCGTCCGGGCTCGGATAGCGATCGGGATGGGCGATCGTGCAGGGGATGTTGGGAGAGGGAACCACGTGCTCGCCCACCCTGAAAGAGACGCCGTCGCCAACGGCGACGACCTCCGCCACGCCTTCGTGCAACAGGGCGATCGGAAGCTTCTTCATGATCGCGGAACGTTCGCGGCTCCCCGTGTACAGCTTGAGGTCCGATCCGCAGATCCCGGATCGCATCGGCCGCAGAAGAAGCAGGCCGGGAGTGGGGCCCGGCATCGGCTCCTCGAACGCCTCGATCCGAAACGGGCGCGTGAGCCGGTAAACGGTCGCCTCCGGGGCGCTCCTCGTCACCCCAACCAGTCCCGCCGCCGCGTCTCGAGGACCTGCTGGGCGAACAACAGGTCGATGTTGGTGGTCACCTTGAAGCCCTCGAACGAGCCCTCGACCGCCCTGACCTGGCCACCGTTGGCCAATACGAGCTGCGCGTCATCCGTTGCCCCCGCCGTGCCGACTGCTCGGGCGTGCTCGTGCGCCTGCATGAGGACCTCGTACCGGAAGGTCTGGGGGGCCTGGCCATTCCGGAGGTGGGTCCGGTCGGGGATGTTCACGATGAACCCGTCGCGCTCTTCCACGATCGTGTCGAGCGTGGGCACCACGACATCAGCAGCTCCGTAGATCCGAGCAGCTTCGATCGCTTCGGCGATCGATTTCTCCGACGAGAAGGGGCGGACCCCGTCCTGTACGACGACGGTCTCGCAAGGCTCGATCGCATGGAGGCCATGGAATACCGACTCCTGCCGGGTGGCTCCGCCCGGCACGAACTTCCGCACTTTCAGATAGCCGAACGTCGAACAGATGTCGTAGTAGAGTTGCTCATAGCGCTCGTTGATCACGAGAGCTATCTCATCGATCATCGGGAGCGCCTCGTACGTGTCGAGACAGTAGGCGAGGAGCGGCTTGCCTTCGATGTCGACGAACTGCTTCGGGATGAAGGACCCGTTGAACCTGCTCCCGGTCCCTCCGGACAACACGATGGCGGTTACCTCAGGCATCCCATCCACCTCTCCTCACGATCATCAGGCGATCCCCCATCCATCGAATCCCTCCGGCATGTAGGAGCGGAGTCGCGCGACATCGTCGCGCAGCGCCTCGATCAGTTGTGCGCGGAGTGCCTTGGGAACCCGTACCAGGGCAAGGCGCGAGGCCGTTGTGTGCTCCCGCCCGCCCACCCATCTAGCCGCGCCCGGGGCCGTCGACAACAGCACCTGCTGGTCGGCCGGGATGTATCGGTTCATGTAGCGACGCAACCACCAACGCGTGCTTCTCGGCAGGAAGCCCTTCAGATTCCGCCTCGCCCACCACAGACCGAACGGCGAGCTCGCCCGTTCGTCGGTGCGGTAGAACTCTCGATCGATCGTCGGCGCCACGAAATCCGGATCGATCTGCAAGAACCGGTGCACGCGGTGCATGGTCGCGAGGCGCTGCGTCCTCAGCTCTTCGGCGGTGAGCACGAGGATGCTCTCCCGGGGGAACCAGTTGAGGTACCGCTCGATCTGGACCGCGTACCGCGTCACGTCCACATAGGTCGGGTCGCGAAGAACCGCCGATTCGATCGGCGCGTGTTCGGAGCCCACCATCACACGGTGTTGGTAATGGGAACGGATCCGCTCGATCGGATCACGAACCAGGTAGATGAGCTTGACGTCAGGGAGGTATGCGGCGATCCGCTCGGGAACCCCCGTGTGCTCCGGGTACTTCGTGTACGACGGTGACGCTTCTCCCACGGCCACCACATCGGAACCGGCCCGGCGGAACCGCCGTCCGTACCAGTCCATCCCCCGGGGCCAGTTCCTTTCCTCCACGAAGAAGTCCATCTCCTTGAGCGGCGACATGAAGACCTGCGGATGAGCCCGTAGGTATTCGAATAGGCTCGTCGTCCCCGCCTTCATCGCGCCGATCACGATGAAATCGGGGAGCCGCCAGTTCCTCGACCCGAGCAGCCGCGGTCGGTGGCCGCTCGCGGTGATCCGAGCGTGTTCGGTCGAGCGTTGGGTCATGCGATCCCCCATCCGTCGAACCCTTCGGGCATGTAGGTGCGCAATCTTGCGACGTCGTCCCCGAGCCGTTCGATCAGTTGCTGGCGCACCCGATCTGGCACCACGAACGACGGGTTCGGATCATGGGTCGATCGCGCTCGGGCTCGACGACCGAGCGAAGCAGGCAGCGCGAGGTCGACCAGCTCTTTCACACGCTTGCCGGCCGGCACGTACCGCTTGACCGTGCGCCTGACCCACCACACGAACGGCGGATAGGTGGCCCGCTCGTCGGAGGTGTAGAATTCCCGTTCGATGGTGTCGGGGACGAAGTCTGGATCGATCTCCAGGAACGAGTAGATCCGCCGCATCGTCGGCAGTCGGTGGCTCCGAAGCTCCTCGGACGTGACGAGGAGGAGCCCCTCGGGTGAGAACCACTGCAGGTACCGTTCGACCTGCATCGCGTAGCGGCTGCAGTTCACGTAGCGCTCGTCCCGAAGGACGGCCAAGTCGAGGGGCGCACGCTCGGCACCTGCGAGCACCCGGTGCTGGTACTGGGAGCGGATCCGCTCGATCGGATCCCGGACGACATAGATCAAGCGCACGTCCGGGATGCAGTTGGCGATCCGCTCGGGAACACCTTCGAACTCGGGATACTTCGTATAGGCGGTCGATGCTTCCCCGATCGCCCGCACGTCGTCGCTCGCACCCGCGAACTGGGCGCGATACCAGTCGAGCCCTCGTTTCCAGTTCTTCTCTGCAACGAAGAACTCAACCTCCTTGAGCGGCGACAAGTACGCTTCCGGGTGTGCCTGCAGGTAGTGGAAGAGGCTGGTCGTGCCGGCCTTCATCGCTCCGATCACGATGAAGTTCGGGAGCCTGCCGTCACGGGATCTCCGGAGCCGAGGAGCACGCGAGGGGCGGGTGACGGTGGCGTTCGCCGCGGCCTTGCCCTTCGCGGTTAGCACGGGGTGCCCCCGGCGTGCGCGAAACCGTTCATCTCTCGCGTCGATCCCGCTGCGAGGACCGGGCCGATAACCCGTCGGTACCGACGTGTGATCGTTTCGCCAGTCCAGGCTGAGAGGTCGATGACGGGCCCCGGACCCGGTCGATCGCGGCGCAGGACGGAGAGCGTGGCTGATGCTGCGGCAGCCAGGTCGCCTGGCGCCACGGCCGCGCCATCAGCGCCCAGGTCGATCAGCTCCTGGACTCCGTCGACGGCGTACGCGACGAACGGCGTCCCCACCGCGGACGCCTGCACGAGGACCTGCGGAACCCCTTCGATGGAGCTGAGCAGCACTACCACGTCCGCAGTGGCGACCAGCGGCAGTGGATGGTGTACGAAGCCCAGGAGTTTGGCGTCGTCCGCAAATCCCGCCGCGTTCAACGTCCGCTGGAGAGGACCGGCCAGGTGGCCCTCTCCAGCCACGACGAGGTAGGGACGCGGGGACGCGTTCGACGCGATGAGTCGGGCGAGAAGGGAAGGAAGGTCCAGCACGTTCTTCCGCGAGTCCAGGCTGCCCAGGTAGAGGATCAGCGGGCGGTCGATTGGGAGGTCGAGCGTCCGGCAAACCTCGTCCTTCGGGGCCAGCACTCCGTCGCCCGGTCGTAGCGGCACGCCGGACCGGACGATGTGCAGCTTGTGGACCGGCACGCCGATCTCGGCGTATCGGCGGGAAAGGTCGGCGCCGCCCACGGCGTAAGCCACTGTCACGTGAGCAAGCCCGGACTCGATCCATCGGAACGCCTTGCTCTGCCACACGGGGTACCCGTCGCCGAAGCTGGGCATCGACAGCGAGTGGACGGCAGGTACTCGGCAGAGCCAGGCTGCCGTGCGACCGAGCACCCCCGCCTTGGATTGATGGGTGATGACGAGGTCAAACCCGCGATTTCGCAGGAATCGGACGAGTCGCTGGAGCGTGACGGCGTCGCGCCAGGGATCCGGTTGGCGCACCAGCGTCGGCAGGACCGTGAGCGAGGCCGGAGCCACCTGCCGCTCGGCGAGGACGGGATCCGAGTCACTACCAACGACGAGGTGGTGCTCCGTCTCTGGGAAGGCCTCAACGATGTCGACGACGCGCCGTTCCGAGCCGCCGTGAAGGTACCGCGTCACGATGTGCACGATCGCCTTTGGCCGCCGATCGGTGCTCCCGTTGATGGGGTTAAGTGGGAGCTCGTGAAGTTCGTCTGGGACGATCGTCATCTCTCCCACTCGCTCGCTGAGGACACCGCAATGCCGGCATGGAAAGCTGCGGCTCGCCTCACGCCGACGCTAGCGAGGGAAGCAGTACACCGCATGCGAAGAACGGCGTATCCGGGGTACGGCCGATCGATCTGCGATCTACGTAGGAGGCCGCTGGGGAACGTGTGCGTGATCCGCGGTGTGGCGACACCCAGCGACGTTGCGCAGAGGCGCCCCCGTACATGTAGATACGCCGTTGTGCAGATGCTCCGACGCTGGTGTGTCTCTAATGTTGCCTCACGGCACACCCGCTACCGCCGCGACGACAGCCGTCTGCGTCCCCAGTGGCCGATCAGGTGGACAAGGGCCCCGGGCGGGCAGGCGGATGTCGGACAGCCGACGTTGACGATCGAAGGGGGGAGAGTTGGCCGACGTCCTGGAGCCCGTGGTGTCAGGGCCGATGGGGCCCATGCCTCTGGAAGGTGCTCCGTCCGACTCGCATTTCCCTGGTGTCACGGATCGTTCCGGTGACGGGGAGGTCGTCCGTCTCCGGCCGTCTGCGATCGCCGGCCGCGGACTCCTCCAGCGAGCTGTCAAGCGAGGGATCGATATCGTGGGCAGTCTGGTCCTGATCCTTGCGGTGCTCCCCGTCGCACTGATCGGTGCGCTCGCGATCGCCATGGATTCGCGCGGCCCGATCATGTTCGTGCAGCGCCGGGTAGGGCGGAACGGTGTCGAGTTCCCGCTCCTCAAGTTCAGGACCATGGTCCGCTACGCCGAAGGCGCGCTGGCGGACCACATCGCGTCCGATGAAGAGCGCCTCCGCGAATGGCAGCAAGTGCGCAAGCTCCGGAACGACCCCCGGATCACGCGCGTCGGTAGTTTCCTCCGCAGGTTCAGCATCGACGAGTTGCCTCAGGTACTCAACGTGCTCCGCGGCGACATGAGTCTCGTGGGGCCCCGGCCGGTGCTGCAGGACGAGGTGACGCTCTTCGGTGAGCGCGCTCGGCAGATCCTGAGCATCCGCCCCGGGCTCACAGGCTTGTGGGCGGTGAGCGGCCGCAGCAGCGTCGCGTACGAGGAACGTATCGAGCTCGAGTTCCGGTACGCGGTCGGGTGGAGTCTGTGGATGGACGCCAAGATCCTGCTCAGCACGATCCCGGCCGTCGTGCGGGGCCACGGGGCCTACTGACCGACCGGCGGGGACCGGTCGGCGATGGACGCGCAGGCCTAGGTTCCGTGGCGTGCTGAGGTCAGCGCCTCTTGGCTCTGCGACGGCTCCTCACTCAGGATCCGTGGCTCGAGCTCAGCCACCTCTCGGGCCCGGCCGACGCCCATGTACACGAAGCCGGCGGCGCGGGCCTCCTCCGGATCGAAGAGGTTGCGGCCGTCGAGCAACAGAGGCGTGCGCATCACCTCTCGGAGTCGAGCGAGATCGAGATGTGCGAACTCGGGCCACTCCGTGACGAGGATGAGGGCGTCGGCGCCCCGCGCGAGCGAGATGGGGTCCGCCGAAAGCGCGATCTTGTCCTCGAAGCCCGGTGGAACCGCTTTCACGACGGGATCGAACGCACTCACGTGAACGTTCGCTTGCACGAGCTGGGAGGCGACCTCCAGGGATGGAGCGTTGCGGAGGTCGTCCGTATGCGGCTTGAAGCTGAGCCCCAGGAGGCCTACCCGCCTCCCGAACAGGGTCTTGAAGTACGATTGCAGTTGGCGGATCGTCCACAGGCGCTGCTCGGTGTTCACGTCATTGGCAGCCCGTAGGATCCGAGCCGTGAGGCCTCTGGTCTCCGCGAGGCCCCGGAGAGCGACGATATCCTTGGGGAAGCAGGACCCACCCCATCCGATCCCAGCCCTGAGGAAGCGTGGACCGATCCGCCGGTCGAGGCCCACGCCGAGCGCCACCTTCGTGATGTCCGCCCCGACCTCCTCGGCGATACCGGCGATCTCGTTGATGAAGGAGATCCTGACGGCGAGCAGGCTATTCGCCGCGTACTTCGCGAGCTCGGCACTGGCGGGGTCCGTGACCACGAACGGCACGTTCCCAGATCGCTGCTGCCCATCGATAATCACCGGTCGCAGCTCTGGTGGAAGGGTACGTTCCACGATCGGCGCGTAGGCCTCGGAGAGCTGGGCGACCGACTGGGCGTCCCAGGCGCCCACCAGGATCCGGTCCGGCTCGAGGAAGTCACGGACGGCCGTGCCTTCAGCGAGGAACTCCGGGTTGACGGCAACTCTCACCGAACTGCCTCGCAGCTCCTCGATGAGGGATCGCACGTACTGCGCTGTGCCGACGGGAGCGGTGCTTCGATTGACGAGGACCGCGCCGTCGCGCGCGAGTCGAGCGGCCGTGTGGACCGCCGATTCGACAGCAGTGAGGTTCACCGAGTCATCCGGACCGTTCTCGGTGTTCACGCAGAGGAAGATCAGTTCCGCCTCGGCCAGCGCCTCCACCGGATCGGTGTGGAAGGAGAGCAGCCCCCGCGCCTGACCGCGCTGCAGCAGTTCCTCGATGCCGGGTTCCACGAAAGGCGGCTGCCCTGCCTGAAGGAGCGAGATCCGCCGCTCATCGACGTCGAGGGCCCGGACTCGATGGCCGATGGCGGCGAAGCATGACGCGCAGACTGCTCCAACATGTCCGGCGCCTACGACCGCGAGTTCCATCCCAGCCCTTCAGTGATCGAGGTTGCTCCCACAGTAAGGGGCACTCTCGATGCGGGCATGCGTTGGACGGGGTACGCGGCCTACGGTGGCGGGCTCGGGAGTCGCCGGAGAGGGTCGTCAGGCGTTCATCGGAGCGGGCCGGCCAAGCCCGGCGGGAGCGCGCGAACACTACCCCATCCCGCCACCTCCGAGCCTCACCTCGTCCCGTCTGAGGCGGAGGCGTCGGAGCGCTGAAGCGCCCTGGCGGAGCGACCGTGGGCGTCGAGCCAGGCGCTGCGGGCCTTCCTCCACACCCAGAGCTTACGCGTGACCGTGACCCCGTCCGGCAGCGACGTACGGTACCGCCCCACGAAATCCGGGCCCAGCACGAGGATCACGTGCGAGTACGTGCCCGGCGGGAACGGCTCATCGGTCAGCGGTTGCTCGTCCAACAGGAAGATCGAGTCCGACATCTCGACCTCGCCCGCTGCGTCCGACCACTTGAAGATGCCTCCGAAGCCGATGCCGTCGGCCTTGTCGCGCTCGTTCGGCATGGCCTTCATGTGGACGAGGACGTTCGTAATCGTCACGACCATGCTGTGGTTCGTGGAGGTCGCGGACGCCGAGGGTCGGGCTGACAGGAACCGGTTCGTCCCGTCGATCAGCGTGTTCTTGATCACGCCGGACATCAGACCGTCGTCCTCGATGGCGTCATCCCGGATCCAGTCCATGTACGCCCCCTTGAGGAGGAACGGGATCGTGTTGTCCTGCTCGGTCCCTTCAGCGACCCGCGGGGCGAAACCGTCCTCGATATCCTGAACTGACAACCCGAAGGACGCGAGCCAACTCTTGCCTTCGAAGCGCAGCCCGTCCGCGTCGTACTGCGACTTGACTTCATTCCAGGTGAGGGAATGGCTGATCGTGCCCGTGACGGCACCTCCCACGACGACCGTCCGGGCCGCTCCGCAGTCCTTCCCGATCGAGAGGTTGCTCAAGTCCCCGAAGTTGCCGCTGGAAGTGAACTTCCGCAGGTCATAGGCGCGGTTCTTGGTCGCGCACACCCGCCACTGTTCGTTGTGATCACCCGACACGACGACCAGATTGGAGCGGGCCAGCGCCTCTTTCCGGCTGATGAAGTCCTCGGCAGCGGACGTGCCGCTGAGGGACGCAACCAGGACCAACGCGGCGAGGACTGGGATCGGGTATCGGAGCTTCACGAGTCTCCTTACATCGCCGCCGTCGTGAACGTCTCGCGGCGGGCGACGCCGATGACGGTAACAGCTCCCGCGATTCGGTGCAGGCCAGAAGGCAACGCAGCTCGCCAAGGAGGTCGCTACCGAGACCAACGACGTGGCGCGCGACGGGACCACAACGGCGACCGTGCCGGCCCGTGCCATGGTCCGCAGGGCATGAGGAACGTGGCCGGGGGGCCTACCCATGAGTGCCGAATCAAGGACCCGACCAAAGGCGTGAGCCCCTGCGAGGAGATCGCCAACTGGTAGCCATCTCCTCGGCGGACGAGCCATCGGCGGGGTCATCGCCGAGGTTCCTCGACCAGGTGCGGCTGTCTCCAGCAGGAACCTGGCCGCGGTCCCGCCAATCGGACCCGGCGCGGCCGCCGTTGACCTCTATCACTCCCGCCGGTATCCTGTTAGCACTCGCGAGGGGCGAGTGCTAACGGCCCGAAGGATGCTACCGAGTATGGCAAGGAGGAAGGGATGGCCAAGTTCAACCTGAAGCCCCTGGAGGACAGGATCGTCGTTCAGCCCCAGGAGGAGGAGGAGACGACCGTCTCCGGCATCGTGATCCCCGACACGGCCAAGGAGAAGCCCGTGGAGGGCAAGGTCGTGGCGGTGGGCCCGGGCAGGTTCGAGGACGGGCAGCGGGTGCCGATCGACGTCAAGGTCGGCGACAGCGTCATCTACTCGAAGTACGGCGGGACCGAGGTCAAGGTCGAGGGCGAGGAGTACCTGATCCTCTCGGCTCGCGACGTCCTGGCCGTCATCGACAAGAAGTAGCCAGGTTCCGTTCGTCCGGGGGCTCGGGCGCGATGCGCCGGGCCCCCGATCCATCTGAGGAGGCTCGATGCCAGCGAAGCAACTGAAGTTCAGTGAAGACGCCCGGCGCGCCCTGGAGGCCGGGGTCAACAAGCTTGCCGACACGGTGGCGCTGACGCTCGGTCCCAAGGGCCACAACGTGGTCCTGGACAAGAAGTGGGGCGCTCCCACCATCACCAACGACGGTGTGACCATCGCCAAGGAGGTCGAGCTCGAGGACCCGTGGGAGAACATGGGCGCCCAGCTGGCGAAGGAGGTCGCCACCAAGACCAACGACGTGGCCGGCGACGGCACCACGACGGCAACGGTGTTGGCCCGGGCCATGGTCCACCTGGGGATGAAGAACGTCGCGGCCGGGGCCAACCCCATGGTCCTGAAGCGCGGGATCGAGAAGGCGGTGGCCTCGGCGGTCGAGTCCATCAAGAACCAAGCTAAGGAGATCGAGTCGCGCGAGGAGATCGCGAACATCGCAGCCATCTCGGCGGCCGATCCCGCCATCGGCGACGTCCTGGCCGAGGCCCTGGACAAGGTGGGCAAGGACGGCGTCGTGACGGTCGAGGAGTCGAACACGTTCGGCATGGAGCTCGAGTTCGTGGAGGGCATGCAGTTCGACAAGGGCTACATCTCGCCCTACTTCGTCACCGATCAGGAGCGGATGGAGGCGGTCCTCGAGGAGCCCTACGTCGCGGTCGTGAACAAGAAGATCGGGAGCGTCCAGGAGATGCTTCCGCTCCTGGAGAAGGTCCTGCAGGCGGGCAAGCCGCTCCTTCTGATCGCCGAGGACGTCGAGGGCGAGGCCCTGGCCACCCTGGTCGTGAACAAGATCCGGGGGACGTTCCAGGCCGTCGCGGTGAAGGCCCCCGGCTTCGGCGAGCGGCGCAAGGCCATGCTCGAGGACATCGCCATCCTCACCGGCGCCACGGTCATCTCCGAGGAGGTCGGGATCAAGCTGGAGAACGCCACGCTCGACCTGCTCGGCCGGGCCCGCAAGGTGGTCGTGGCCAAGGACGACACGACGATCGTGGAGGGCGGCGGCAACGAGCAGGACGTGAAGGGCCGCATCGCCCAGATCAAGGCCGAGATCGAGAAGACCGACTCCGACTGGGACCGCGAGAAGCTCCAGGAGCGGCTGGCCAAGCTGGCCGGCGGGGTGGCCGTGGTGAAGGTCGGCGCGGCCACCGAGGTCGAGCTGAAGGAAAAGAAGCACCGCATCGAGGACGCCCTGTCCGCCACGCGGGCCGCCATCGAGGAGGGCATCGTCCCCGGCGGCGGCGTCGCGCTGATCCGGGCGGAGGCAGTCCTGGACAAGCTGGACCTCACCGGCGACGAGGCCACCGGCGCGAGGATCGTCCGTGACGCCCTGTCCGAGCCGGCCAAGCTGATCGCCCACAACGCGGGCCACGAGGGCGCGGTGGTCGTTGGGCATATCCGCACGGAAGGCGACCATCGCGGCTTCGACGCCTCGAGCGGCGAGTACGTGGACATGCTGAAGGCCGGCATCATCGATCCGGCCAAGGTCACCCGCTCGGCGCTCCAGAACGCCGCTTCCATCGCGGCACTGGTCCTCACGACCGAGAGCGCGGTGGTGGAGAAGCCGGAGGAGGAAGAGCCCGCGGCCGCCGCAGGCGGCCACGGCCACATGCACTGAGGCGGAACAGCTGTCCAGGGACCCAACGCGTTTTCGTAGGGCCCTCGTCGGGTCCGGTGGGTGCGGCCGTTTTCGTGCCGCCAGCAGTTGATCATATGAAGGATGCCCTTTCGGATTGGGAGACGTTTGCACACGAGGGGCCGCTGATGCCCGTTCTCATTCGGTGCGCGCTTCTCCATTACCAGTTCGAGACGATTCACCCCTTTCTAGATGGCAACGGCCGGGTCGGTCGATTGCTCATTGTCTTCTTCCTCGTATGGACAGACGTTCTCCCTCAGCCTCTCCTGTACACAAGTTCATTTCTTGAGCGACATCGAACGGAGTACTATGACCGATTACAGGCCGTTCGAGAGCGCGGCGAGTTCCAAGAATGGGTTCAGTTCTTCCTTCGCGGAGTGGCCGAGCAAGCGACAGACGCGATTGCTCGCGCGGAGCAACTTGCGGATTTGCGCGAGAAGTACCGCCGAGCCCTTGCTGGAAGGAGAAGCCGAGCAACTGAGGTTGTTGATCTGCTCTTTGAGAACCCAGTCATGACGGCGCCCTACGCAGCAGAACGTCTTCGGATGACCGGACAAGGTGCAAAGAATCTGTTTCGTTTGCTTGAGGCCCAAGGCATCCTTCGAGAAGCCGACCCGGTGAAGAGCCGCAACAGGTGGGTGGCGTCCGAAATCGCCAACGTCCTTCAAGCTTAGTGGTTGGTTGGAATCCACTTACACGGGGGAGCGCTCCAGGCCGATCTTGGCCAGGCCCACCAGCTCGATCGCGCCGACGAGGACGTTGGCCCCGGCGATCAACCACCACGGCCATGCCGCTGCCCCCGCGGGCAGACTGACGAGCGCGTTCACCGCGAAGAGGGCGGCCGTCGAGGCCTCCAGGATGACGAACGCCCACGCCCACCACCACACCTCGTCCACGTGGTGGGCGACCAGCACCATCAGGAGCGAGAGGACGACCGCCATCCCCCCCATGGCCCGAAGCCACACGTCGTCTCCCACGGGCGGCTGGTCCAGGACCCGCTCCACAAGCCACCCCGGCACCGTGAACAGGGCCACGCCGGAGAGCGCCCATAACGCGGCCTGCCAGTACAGGACCCGCTTGAGGAGCGTCATGGCGCGGCCCATTCTCGCAGCTTGGTCGGGCTGTCCGGCTCGTTGATAGGATTCCCTTCGGAGCCGCGGCGATAGGCGCCGGGCTCCTCTTCGCGACCACCGACCGATCGGGTAGCCGACGCATGACGCACGCACCGCGAGTCGCGGTCATCGGGCTGGACTGCGGCACGCCCCAGCTCCTGTTCCGCGACTTCGCCGACGAGGTCCCCAACATCCGAAAGCTGATGGAGGGCGGGATGCACGGCGACCTCGCCAGCATCACGCCGCCCATCACCGTGCCCGCGTGGGCCTGCGCCATGACCGGCAAGACACCCGGGCAGCTCGGGATCTACGGGTTCCGAAACCGAAAGGACAACACCTACGACGGAATGTCCATCGCGACCTCCGACGCCGTGAAGGAGCCCGCCGTGTGGGATCTCCTGGGGCAGAGGGGATTGAAGTCACTCCTGATCGGCGTGCCGCCCTCCTATCCGCCGAAGCCGGTCGAGGGGTGGCGAGTGGGGTGCTTCCTCACGCCACCCTCCAACAAGGGCTACACGCACCCGGTTGAACTCCAGTCGGAGATCGAGGAGGAGCTGGGCGGACCCGGCGAGTACATCTTCGACATCCCGAACTTCCGGGAGCAGGGCCTCGATTACGTGCTCGATCAAGTGTTCAAGATGACCGAGCGGAGGTTCCGGGTGGCCCGCCGGTTGGTGACCACCAAGCCCTGGGACTACTTCATGATGGTGGAGATGGGGCCGGACCGCCTGCATCACGTGTTCTGGCAGTACTTCGATCGCCGGCACCCCCTGTACGAGGCAGGGAACCGGTTCGAAACGGCGTTCCAGGACTACTACCGGTTCCTGGACAAGGAGGTCGGCTCGCTGCTGGAGGTCCTCCCGGAGGACGGCGTCACGATCGTGATGTCCGACCACGGGGCGCGCCCCATGATGGGGGGCATCTGCATCAACGACTGGCTGGTAAACCAGGGCTATCTCTCGCTGTCGGAACCGTCCTCCGCCGTCACGCCGATCGCCGATGCGCCGATCGACTGGGGCCGGACCGTGGCGTGGGGCGACGGCGGCTACTACGGGCGGCTGTTCCTGAACGTCCAGGGACGTGAGCCGAACGGGGTGGTCGAGCCGGGCCGGTACGAGCAGGTTCGAGACGAGCTCATCGTGGCGCTGGAGGCGATGCCCGGACCGGACGGCGAGCCCCTCGGCACGAAGGTGTTCAAGCCGCAGGACGTCTATCCGGACGTCCGCGGCGTGGCTCCGGACCTGATCGTGTACTTCGGCGACCTCGACTGGCGATCGGTCGGGACGCTCGGCAATCCCAGCGTCTACACCTACGAGAACGACACCGGCCCCGACGGGGCCAACCACGACCGGACCGGGGTCTTCGTCCTGTCGAACCTCCCCGGCCAGCCGTTAGGGAGTGTCGACGGGCTGAACCTCGTCGACGTCGGCCCTACCATCCTCTCGCTCTATGACATCGAGGCGCCCGAGGGGGCCGTCGGAAGGAGCTTCCTGTGACCGAGGACCGAGGGTTCTGCGTCTGGTTCACCGGGCTGTCCGGGGCGGGCAAGTCCACCATCGCCGAGCTGCTCGTGCCGGCGCTCCGCGAGCGGGGCCACAAGGTCGAGCTCCTGGACGGCGACGTCGTGCGAACGCACCTGTCGAAGGGCCTGGGGTTCTCCAAGGAGGATCGCGACACCAACATCCTGCGGATCGGGTTCGTCGCCAACCTGCTGGTGCGGAACGGCGTGGTCGCGGTGTGCTCGGCCATCTCGCCCTATCGGGAGATCCGCGACCGCAATCGCGAGCTGATCGGGGATTTCGTAGAGGTGTACGTGAAGGCTTCGCTCGAGGAGGTCACCCGGCGAGACGTGAAGGGCCTGTACGAGAAGGCCATCGCCGGCGAGATCTCGAACTTCACCGGCGTGTCCGATCCGTACGAGGAGCCCGAGGGCCCCGAGCTCGTGATCGACACCGAGCAGTGCTCTCCTCAGCAAGCGGCGGAGATCGTCCTGGCCAAGCTCGAGGAGCTCGGCCGCCTGAAGTCGAACCAGCCCGCGAACGCCTGAGAGGTCGGGTCGGGGAGAGCTGCTGCGCTCAGCTCGCTTCGCGATCGAGCGCCGGATCGAGATCGCGAGTGCGGACGAACACCCACCCAGTATGCCTCGCGTCGCGCAGGATCACCTCGTGATGCACGATGCCCCGGCCGATCCACTCGAGCACCTTCTCCTCGGAGACCCGGGACAGGAACGCGGCCTCCCGCACGGTGACCCAGGTGAGGATGGGGAGCCCATCGAGGTCCAGCCTCCGGGAGGGTGGGGTCGGACGGGGGGCGTCAGCGATCTCGGGAGACGGCCTTCGGCCGCTCCTCGGCCACGCGCTCGGGCTGGGGCTCCGGCCTCTCCTCGGGCACCGGCCTGGGGCCCGAAGCCCATCCCCGATCCTTGCCCTCGCCGATGGACCATCCCTCGCCCTCGTCGAAGATGCCGGTGAGCCGGACACAACGCGGACAGATCGTCGTCTCCCAGCTCGCGTCGCCCGGACGGGTTCGCTGAAGTTTGGCCTCTAGCCGTTCGAGCAATTCCTCGGCCTGCGGGGTGAGCAGGCACTCTGGGCAACGCTCTGCCGCCATGTCCCCTCCTTGCGGTCCGACCCTTAGGTGTCGGACGCAAAGACGGGGTCCTTTACCTGGGCGGTCACGGGGTTGGCGGTGAGGTGTTGGACGATCCGGCCTAGCGCCAGCCCCACCGGGCGCCGGCGCCGTCTTCGGCCGGGGCGTTCTCGTTGATCTCGATGACGCGAAGCGCCCGCTCGGACTCCTCGTCGGACGCGGACGGGGGTCCGGCCAGCTCCGCCAGGACGGCCAGGCGGTCGCTCAGCGCTTGGAGCGCCTCGGTGACGGGGTCCACTGCGTCACGGACGCCGTCGCCGACCTGGACCGCGCGCAGCTGCGTCTCGTCGATGGAGGCCCGCACCGCGCGGACCAACGGGGCCAGGCGCTCCCGCCATTCCGCCAGCCGTTCCACGTCCTCGCGGATCTCCCGGCGAGCTCGTTCGGCCTCCCGGAACTCGGCCTCGGCCCGCACCCGGGCGGAGTCCAGCACTCTGCCGAGGGCCTGCTCGACGGCCTCGACGACGGCGGAGAGCTCCTCCGCCGCCGTGGGTCCGGACTGGGCCTGGGCGGGGGCGTCGGCCGCCTCGGCGGCTGCGGCCCGGGCCACCCCCAGCTCCGCGATGGTCCAGCGAAGCTCCGCCTCCAGCCGGTCCCTGGTGGACGTGAGCTCGGCCTCCAGCTGCTTGGCGGAGACCAGCTCGGCCTCCAGCTCGTTCACCCGGTTCTCGGCGCTCCTCGCCCGCTGGTTCTGGATGAGGAAGCCTCGCCGTGCCGATCCCAGCTCCTGGCGAAGCACCGCGAGGTCGCCGTTCTGTCGAGCGACCTGGGCGTCGGCAACCCGCACCAGCTCCTGCGCATCCGCCAGCTCCTTGAATGCGGCCTCCACCTCCGTGGTGAGCTGGGCGACGGTGGGGGCAGCCCGGTCGAGCTCGATCCGCGTGGCGTCCCGGTCGGTGCGAAGGTCGGCCGCCTCGGCCTCGGCGGCGCGAAGCGCCTCCTGGCGCTCCTCAAACTTGGCCTTGAGCGCCTCGACCTCCGAGCGAAGGTCGAGCACCAGCGCCTCGGCCGCGCGGGCCTGCTCGGCGGCCCGGATGAACATCTTGTCGCGGTCGGCGAGCAGCAGGCGCACGCTCTCGGGCGTGTAGCCGAACAAACCTCGCTTGAGCTGAAGTGCCTGCATCGGGAGAGTCCCCCTAACGGATCGGGGAGCCGCTCGGCGATTGTCCGGCCCTTGGTGGGCCAGTTCAATCACCCGAACGGACATCGGGCCGGAAAGGGGGGACAGCTTGAGACGCCCCCGCTCGTCGCCTCCGCCCAATCCGGCTGGTACCGTTTCGGCATGTAGGACTCGGCGCCCACCCGGATCGGGTGGGCATCCGCATATCTGGGGGAGGCGCATGGACATCGAGATCGGGATGGGAAGGACCGCGCGCCGGGCCTACGGCCTCGACGAGGTGGCCATCGTCCCGTCCAGGCGGACCCGCGACCCCGACGACGTGGACATCTCGTGGGAGATCGACGCGTTCACCTTCTCGCTGCCGGTCATGGCGGCAGCCATGGACGCGGCGGTTTCTCCGGCCACCGGGGTCGAGATCGGAAAGCTCGGCGGGCTGGCCGTGCTGAACCTGGAGGGCCTGCAGACCCGGTATGAGGACCCCGAGCCCGTGTTCGACGAGATCGCCGCCCTCTCCGACGACAAGGCCACCAGGCGGATGCAGGAGCTGTACCGGGAGCCGGTCAAGGACGAGCTGATCGTCCGGCGGATCCGGGAGATCAAGGAGGGCGGGGTGGTGGCGTCGGCCTCGCTCACGCCGCAGCGGGTCAGGCAGTACGCCGGCCTCGTGCTCCAGGCCGAGCTCGACATCCTGGTCATCCAGGGCACGGTAGTCTCGGCGGAGCACGTGTCCACCCGGTCCGAGCCCCTCAACCTGAAGGAGTTCATCGCCGGATTCGACCTCCCGGTGGTCGTCGGCGGCTGTGCCTCCTATCAGACAGCGCTTCATCTCATGCGGACGGGCGCGGCGGGCGTGCTAGTGGGGGTGGGTCCCGGCAACGCCTGCACCACGCGGGGCGTGATCGGGGTGGGCGTGCCCCAGGCCACGGCCATCGCCGACGCGGCAGCGGCCCGCTCGGAGCACCTCCGGGAGACCGGCCGGTACTGCCACGTCGTCGGCGACGGTGGCATGAGGACCGGCGGCGACATCGCCAAGGCCATCGCCTGCGGAGCGGACGCCGTGATGATCGGCTCGCCGCTCGCCCGCGCCTACGAGGCCCCCGGGCGCGGCTACCACTGGGGGATGGCCACGTTCCACCCGACGCTTCCGCGCGGCGCCCGCGTGAAGACCCAACAGGTCGCCTCGCTGGCCGAGATCCTTGTCGGGCCGGCCCACGAGAACGACGGCACGCTGAACCTTTTCGGCGCGCTGGCCACGTCGATGGCGACCACCGGGTACGCGACCATCAGGGAGTTCCAGAAGGCCGAGCTGGTCATGGCCCCCTCCATCAAGACAGAGGGCAAGGCCTATCAGCAGGCCCAACACGTGGGGATGGGGCACTGAGCGGATGACGGCGGAGCAGGATCCGCGCCCCGTCCTCGTCATCGACCTGGGGGCGCAATATGCGCAGCTGATCGCGCGGCGGGTCCGGGAATGCCACGTCTACTCCGAGATCGTGTCGCACGACCTGCCGGTGGCAGAGCTCGTGGCGAAGCGGCCCGCGGGCCTGATCCTGTCGGGAGGCCCGGCGTCGGTGTACGAGCCCGGCGCACCATCGCTCGACCCGGAGGTCCTCGCCCTGGGCCTGCCCGTGCTCGGCATCTGCTACGGCCAACAGTTCATGACCCAGGCTCTCGCAGGCGAGGTGCGGGCCACCGGCCTCCGCGAGTACGGCCGGACCGAGCTCGTGGTCGACGAGCCCGGTGTGCTCCTGGCTGACCTCCCCCCGACCGACACGGTCTGGATGAGCCACGGCGACACGGTGGTCCGCGCGCCCGATGGGTTCCGGGTGACCGCCCACACCGCGTCCACGCCCATTGCGGCCATGGAGGACCGGGAGCGCGGCCTGTTCGGCGTGCAGTTCCACCCGGAGGTCGCGCACACCCCTCGGGGCCTCGACGTCATGAAGCGGTTCCTGTACGACGGGTGCGGCCTGCTCCCCGACTGGACCCCGGCAAACGTGATCGAGCGGTCGGTTTCTCGCATCCGGGACCAGGTGGGCGAGGGGAAGGTGATCTGCGCGCTGTCGGGCGGCGTGGACTCCTCGGTGGCGGCGCTGCTGGTGCACCGGGCGGTCGGCGACCGGCTCACGTGCGTCTTCGTGGACACCGGGCTTCTCCGGGACGGTGAGCCCGAGCAGGTGGAGGACACGTTCGCCCGCCACTTCCGAGTTCCGCTCGTCCACGCCAAGGCCGCCGACCGATTCCTGGCGAAGCTGACGGGCGTGACGGACCCGGAGGACAAGCGCAAGGCCATCGGCGAGGAGTTCATCCGGGTCTTCGAGGAGGCGGCCGAACCGATCGGCGCACGGTTCCTGGTGCAGGGGACGCTGTACCCCGACGTGATCGAGTCGGGGTCGCGTACGGCGGCCAGGATCAAGAGCCACCACAACGTTGGTGGGCTGCCTGAGGACATGGAGTTCGAGCTTGTCGAGCCGCTCCGCGACCTGTTCAAGGACGAGGTCCGCGAGGTGGGGGAGGAGCTCGGCCTACCCCAGGAGATCGTGCGGCGACAGCCGTTCCCGGGGCCCGGGCTCGCGGTGCGGATCGTCGGGGAGGTCACGCCCGAACGTCTCTCGGTCGTCCGGGCCGCGGACGCGATCGTGAACGAGGAGATCCGCCGGGCCGGACGCCACCACGAGCTGTGGCAGTGCTTCGCGGTGCTCTTGGGGGACGTGCGAAGTGTCGGCGTGATGGGCGACGGGCGGACCTACGAGCACCCCGTCGTGATTCGGGCGGTCACGAGCGAGGACGCCATGACCGCGGATTGGGCCAGGCTGCCCCACGAGGTGCTGGACCGGATCTCGAGCCGCATCATCGCCGAGGTCCCAGGGGTGAACCGGGTGGCCTACGACGTCTCGTCGAAGCCTCCCGCGACGATCGAGTGGGAGTAGGGGCTTCGCCCCTTCTCACGCGTCCAGTACAAGGATGAATTCCCCAACCTCCTCGTTGCCTGCAGCGGAGGACGCCCTGGGCTCGCCGGAGATGGTGAACCCACACTTCTCCAGGACCCGGATCGAGGCGATGTTGTGCTTGGCAACATGGGCATGGAGGGGGCGGCCTGTGACGTGGCCGAGGAACGCTGCCAACGCTCTGGTGGCCACACCCTTTCCCCAGTGCTCCCGTCCGATCCAGTAACCGACCTCTCGTTCACCGGTCTGCTCCCAGCTCACGACATTGCCGGCGACCTGCCCGTCGAGGAGGACCGTCTTCGTGATGACGGTCTCGTCGCCCAGGATCTTGGTCCAGTGCCCGATGAACCCGTCCCAGTCCCGGGCCGCGAAGGCGGCCATATGGTTCGCGTCCGGGTCCCGCTGGTGCTCGAAGAATATCGGGAGGTCGCTCTCCGTCACATCCCGCAGTTGCACGGAGCCTGTCGAAGGAGTCTTGGACGGCGATGAGGGATCCGTCGTCAATGGGCGCTGGTCAGTCCACGCGGTCGGCCACGACGATGAGCCGCTCCGCCGCCGAGTAGCGCGGGTTACACGTCGTGAGCACCAACGTTGGGTTCTTCGTCTGGTCGAGGACCGACGAGTTGTCGGGCGTGATCACGAACACCCTGGTCACGACATATTGGAAGGTTCCGTATTCAGTCTCCAGGATGATGGGGTCACCCTGCTTCATCTCGTTCAGGTCGTAGAACGGGTGCAGGTAGGTGGTGCGGTGTCCGGCGATCCCCACCCGGCCATGGTCCTGCCACGGGTAGGCCGTGTTCGGTGTAGTGGCCGGGGCCCCGCTTCAGCGACTCCGTGTCGGTTCCCTCGACGACGACGATGTTCAAGTGGATCCGGGGGATCTTCAGGATTGCCACCGCGTTCCCGGGCACCCGCACCGCGTTCGCGGTGGGGTCGGTGGGGGCCTTGGTCCCGATCCTCTTCTCGAAGTTCGGCCGCATCTCGGCCTGGAGGCGTTGTGTGGTGTAGCCGGTCCCCCACAGCTCCCAGGCGAGGTCCCCGCCGATGGCCAGGCCACCGGCGATGAGCAGGATCGCCAGGGCTCGAATGGCCAGGGCAAGGCGGCTCCGGCGCCGCCGGGAGGCCGAGCGTTGAGGGTGCGTTTCGGTGGAGACGGGCATGGCGTCCTGCACGTTTCCAGTGTCGCAGGTTTCCAAACCGAACTTGAGCGTCGCGGTCGCCCCCTACAATCGTAGGCGTGGCGACGCGCTCGACCCCCCTCCTGCAGGATCTGAACCCCGTCCAGGCCGAGGCCGTTCGGCAGACCGACGGCCCCGTCCTGATCGTGGCCGGAGCCGGCTCGGGCAAGACCCGGGCCCTGACCCACCGGATCGCCTACCTCATCCGGGAGCGGGAGGTCTCGCCCTACGCCATCCTGGCGATCACGTTCACGAACAAGGCGGCTCGGGAGATGGCCGCCCGGGTCGAGGGCATCCTGGGCGAGCGGATCGCCCGCGGCATGTGGATCCTCACGTTCCACTCGGCCTGCGCCCGGATCCTCCGCCGGGAGCACGAGCGCCTCGGCCTGCCGTCGAGCTTCACGATCTACGACGAGGCCGACACGGAACGGCTCCTGACCCAGGTGCTGAAGGACCTCAACATCGACAACAAGCGCTTCCCCCCAAGGGCCATGGCGGCGGCCATCGGCAAGGCCAAGGACCACGTGCTGTCCGCGGATGAGTTCGTGCAGCTCGCCGGGAACTTCTACGAGCAGACCGTGGCCAAGGTGTACCAGGGGTACGAGCGGCGGAAGCTGGCTGCCGGAGCACTGGACTTCGACGACCTCATCGCCGAGACGGTCCGGCTCTTTCGCAACCACCCGGCGGTGCTGGAGCATTACCAGGAGTGGTTCCGCTACATCTTGATCGACGAGTACCAGGACACGAACCGGGCTCAGTACCTGCTGGTGAATCTGCTGGCGGCCAAGTACCGGAACATCTGCGTGGTGGGCGACGCCGACCAGGGCGTGTACTCGTGGCGGGGCGCCACCATCCAGAACCTCTTGGACTTCGAGCGCGACTACCCCGATGCCGCCGTGTTCCTGATGGAACAGAACTACCGGTCCACCAAGGCCATCCTGGAGGTAGCCAACTCGCTCATCTTCCACAACCTCCAGCGCAAGCCGAAATCGCTGTGGACCGACGGACAGCAGGGAGAGCTGCCGGTGCGGTTCCGCGCGGAGAACGAGCACGAGGAGGCCCTGTTCGTCGCGGAGGAGGCGCACCGCCTGGTGGAGGAGGATGGCCACCGGTACTCGGATGTGGCCGTGTTCTACCGGACGAACGCGCAGAGCCGGGTGCTCGAGGACATCTTCATGAAGGGCGGCGTGCCGTACAAGGTCGTCGGAGGCCTGCGGTTCTACCAGCGGAAGGAGGTCAAGGACGTCCTGGCCTACCTCCGGCTCCTGGTGAACCCCCAGGACGTGATCTCGGCGCGGCGGGTCATCAACACGCCGAAGCGCGGGATCGGCGACCAGACCATCGCGGCGCTCGAGTCGTTCGCGGCGACCGAGGAGGTCCCGTTCCTCGAGGCATGCCGCCGGGTGGAGGAGATCGGGTCGCTGGGGCCCCGGGCGCGAGGCGCGGTGCTCGGGTTCGTGCGGGTCGTTGACAAGCTTCGCGAGGCGCTGGACTCGGGGGCCGGTGCCTCGAGGATGGTCGATGCCGCCGCGACGGAGTCTGGCTACCTCCTCGAACTGGAGTCCGAGCGCACCATCGAGGCCGAGGGCCGGATCGAGAACATCAAGGAGCTGACCGGCGTGGCCGCCGAGTTCGAGCAGCGGTACCCCGACGAGGGACTCTCAGGTTTCCTGGAGCAGGTCGCGCTCGTCTCCGAGCAGGATGAATACAACGAGGAGGCCTCCGCGGTCACCCTCATGACGCTCCACAACGCGAAGGGACTGGAGTTCCCGGTCGTGTTCATCGTGGGGCTCGAGGACGGCGTGTTCCCGCATTACCGGTCGATGGGGGATTCCGCCGAGCTGGAGGAGGAGCGTCGCCTGGCCTACGTCGGCATCACTCGCGCGATGCAGCGCCTGTACCTGTGCCACGCGTGGAGCCGGTCGCTGTTCGGCACCACGTCCTACAACCCGCCGTCGCGGTTCCTGTCGGAGATCCCTGGGGAACTGCTGCGCTCGATCGAGGGGGAGGAGGAGCCCGGGGGCGCCGTGATCGGCGGACGCAGTTCGTCGATCCGAGAGGCCGTGATGACCGGCCGGCGTGAGCCCGTGGAGGTCTCGCCGGGGGACACGGTGCTCCACGACCGGTGGGGCGAGGGCGTCGTGCTCACGGTCTCAGGGACGGGATCCGACGCCGAAGCCACCGTGATCTTCGAGGACCAGGGGGAGAAGCGGTTGCTCCTCGCCTATGCCCCGCTCAAGCGCGTCGGCTAGGTCGTTTCCGCGATGGCATGGCGGCGCAGGCCACGCGCAGGATCCCAAGCCAGCGTGTAACGCTCGTCGCCGAAGACGGCGTACCCGGCGGACTCCACGTCGAGGGCGAACAGGTGATACTCGGGCTCGTCGGGGGCCCATCCGATCCGGGCCTTGATGGCGTCGCGGTACGACTGCCGGACGTCGGGAGCGGAGACGTCGATGGCCCGGCCGTAGAGCTTCATGTCTCCTTCGGTTCCTTCTCGATCGCTGGTCACGCTGTGGACGACGGTCCGGGGGTCGCGGAGCAGGTCCACCGCCTTCCTCGACCGCCACATCATCCCCAGCAGGAGCTCGCCGGAAGCGAAGTCGAGCTCGCACGGGCTGATCCGCGGCGAGCCGTCACGCCGCAACGTGCCGACCAGGCAGAGCCCGTCCTTCCGGAACCGTGCCTCGGCCAGCTCGGCCAGCTGGGGCGCGGCAGCCGTGAACCCCTCCCAGTTCATTCGTGGGGTCAGCGGAACAACGCGAAGGAGCCCGCGACGACGATGATCACGGCGACGACCAACGGCGCGACGACCCACGCCAGGCCGAGCCGGCCACGGTAAGGGCCGAGCGTGCCGACCTTCGTCGTGGGCTTCAGGCCGGGCGGACGGAACCGGAATCGCTTCCTGGCCACGTCTTGAAGTATCGCAGCCCGTGTACATGTGCGCGCCCGCGCGGAACGCACCAAGGGGTTCGCTATGATGGCCGCCGATGCCCGAGAAGTACCGGATCATCGTGGCCAAGCCCGGCCTCGACGGGCACGACCGCGGCGCGAAGGTCGTCGCTCGTGCCCTCCGAGATGCCGGGTTCGAGGTCATCTACACGGGCCTGCACCAGACCCCCGAGCAGATCGCCGAGACGGCCATCCAGGAGGACGCCGACGGCGTGGGCCTCTCGTGTCATTCGGGAGCGCACATGACGCTCTTCCCCAAGGTGGTGAAGCTCCTCCGAGAGCGGGGTGCCGGCGACATCGTGGTGTTCGGCGGCGGCATCATCCCCAAGGACGACATCCCCAAGCTCCAAGCCGAGGGCATCGAGCGGCTCTTCACGCCGGGCGCGCCGACGGGCGAGATCGTGGCGTGGCTCCGCGAACGCCTGCCGGCCAAACAGGCCAGCTGATGGACCTGTACGAGCACCAGGGCAAGGAGCTCTTCGCCAAGCACGGCATCCCCCTGGTCGAGGGGTCCGTGGCCGAGTCGGCAGCGGAAGCCCGCCGGATCGCCGAGCGCCTGGGCGGCAAGGTGGCCGTGAAGGTCCAGGTCCAGATCGGGGGGCGGGGCAAGGGCGGCGGCATCGCGCTGGTCGGGCTCGCCGGAGGAGGCGGAGGCCGCGGCGGCGCGGATGCTCTCGGAGGGGTTCCACGGAACGAAGGTCACGCGTGTCCTGGTCGAGCGGCTGGTCGACATCGCCGAACAGTTCTACGCGGCCATCTCGCTCGATCGGAGCGCCGGCGCCTACCTGGCGATCGTCTCCTCGGAGGGCGGGATGGACATCGAGGAGGTGGCCCGGGAACGACCCGAGGCGTTGCGCCGGGTGCGCGTCGATCCGTTGCTGGGGCTGCACGCCTATCAGGTGCGCTACGCGGTCGGGCCACCTTCCCGGGGAGGCGCGCGAGGGCTCGGCGGCGATCCTGGCCAAGCATGCACGAGGTGCTCGCGGTGAACGACGCGACCCTGGTCGAGATCAACCCGCTGGCCCTCCTGGCCGACGGCCAGGTGGTCGCGCTCGATGCGAAGGTCACGATCGACGACAACGCGCTGTGGCGCCATCCCAAGATCGAGTCGCTTCGCTCCACGTTCCCCATCGATCCGGTGGAGGCCCGGGCCAGGAGAGGCCGGGCTCCAGTACGTGAAGCTCGACGGGTAGGTGGGGATCATCGGCAACGGCGCCGGGCTGGTGATGGCGACGCTCGACGTGGTGGAGCTGGCCGGTGCGAGGCCGGCCAACTTCCTCGACGTCGGCGGCGGGGCCAGCGCGGAGGTGATCGCCGACATCGCTCGAGGTGATCCTGTCGGACCCGAGCGTGTCGGTCGGTGCTGGTGAACATCTTCGGGGGCATCACGCGGTGCGACGTGGTGGCCCAGGGCATCCTGGAGGCCCTCCAGCGGGTCACCCCGGGCTCCAGATCGTGGTCCGGCTGGACGGCACGAACGCCCCCGAGGGCCGGGCGATCCTGGCCCGGCGAACCATCCCCGGATCGTCCCGGCGGCGACGATGCTCGAGGCGGCGCAGCGGCGGCCGAGCTGGCGAAGGCGGCCTGATGGCGATCCTACGTGGACGAGACCACCCGCCTGGTGGTGCAGGGATCTGACCGGCAGGGAGGGCAGGTTCCACGCGCTCCGCAACCGGGCCTACGGGACGAAGGTGGTGGCCGGGGTGACCCCCGGCAAGGCCGGCCAGAACGTGGAGGGCATCCCGGTGTTCGACACGGTGGCGCAGGCGGTGGCCGAGACCGGCGCGAACACGTCCCTGATCTTCGTGCCGCCCCGTTCGCCGCCGAGGCCGTGTACGAGGCGGCCGACTCCGGGCTCCGGCTCATCGTGTGCATCACCGAGGGCATCCCGGCCCGGGACAAGGCCCAGGTCAACGGGATACCTGCGGGGCAAGCCGTCAACGCTCATCGGCCCGAACTGCCCCGGCGTCATCTCGCCGGGGAAGTCGAACGTGGGCATCATCCCTGGGGAGATCTGCATGGCCGGCCGGGTGGGCCTGGTCTCCCGCTCGGGTACCCTCACGTACCAGATCGTGCACGAGCTGACGCAGCGCGGCGTCGGGCAGTCCACGTGCGTGGGGATCGGAGGCGACCCCGTGCACGGCATCGGCTTCATCGGCTGCCTCGAGCTGTTCGACCAGGATCCCGAGACCGGCCTGGTGGTGCTGATCGGGGAGATCGGGGGCGAGGACGAGGAGCGCGCCGCAACTTTCATCGTGGAGAGGATGACAAAGCCGGTCGTCGGCTACATCGCCGGGTTCACCGCGCCGCCGGGAAAGCGCATGGGCCATGCCGGGGCCATCATCACGGGCTCGAGCGGCACGGCCCAGGCCAAGGCCGAGGCGCTGGAAGCCGCCGGCGTGAAGGTGGGCCGGACCCCCACCGAGGCGGCAGAGCTCGTCGAGGGGGCACTGGCATGAGCGACGTCCCTCCACCGCCCCTCGCGTCCGTGTACCCCGGCGGGGCGCGAGGCGCTCCCCGACAATCTCCCGTAGATGCGTTCACCCGCGGGTGGTCCACCGCGCTCGTTCGAGGCCTGGTGGCCTTCGTCGTGATGGCCGGGGTGGGACAGGCGGCCGCCTTCGTCGTCTACCTCGTCGGGGGCCGGCCCGGCTCCGCGGGCACGTTCGCCAAGCTCGGCTGGTTCTACTTCGACTGGTTCCACCACATCGCGCAGTCCGCCAGCGTGCCGAACATCTCGATCCCGGACCTGCCCGCGACGGGCGGCCTGCTGCCCGGAGGGGCGTCCATCCGGTTCCACGTGGGGCTCGCCCTGATGCTCGGGACGTTCCTCGCGGTCTGGCTCCTGTACGGAGCCGGAAAGGCGGTCGCCGACCGGGCCGACGGCGGCGGGCTGGCCCGCGTCCTCCACGGGCTGAAGGTGGCGCCGGTGTATGCGGTTCCCTGCTTCCTTTTCTCTTTGCTCGTGAGCCTGAAGGCCAGCATCCCGCCGAGCGCGTTCGCCTCGGGATCCGTGGACGTGAAGTCCTCGGCGGCCCAGTCGTTCCTGATCCCGCTGCTGATCGCGGCCGCCGCCGGGGCGGCCAGGTGGGTTGCGGTCGGCCCGCTACGAGCTCCTGACCCGCGAACCGTGGGGTCGGCGGGTGTCAGGAGCGCTGGCCGGTGGGTTCAGGATGTTCGTGCTCGGCATCGTGCTGTCGTTCGTAGGGCTCCTGGTCCTGGCCGTGGTCCACCCGGACGCCACGAAGGCGTACTTCCGGGTCGTGTCGGAGCCGCCGGAGGACGAGACGGCCCTCATCATCGGGCACCACGTGCTGGTGCTTCCGAACCAATCGATGTGGGTGCTGGTCCCCGCGATGGGCGGGTGCGACGGCGTGTACGGGAACGGTGAGTCCAGTACGTTCCTCTGTTACTGGAAGTACCCGAAACAGGTGTCGGTCTCGGGTCCCGGCCGGTCGCCGGGGAGCGTCCTCTCCGGGCTGCCGCAGGTTCAGACCGAGTTCGGGACGGCGCCGATCGGCTACTTCCTGTTCCTGCTGGTCCCGGCGATCTCGGTCCTCCTTGGCGGCCGGCACGCCGTCAGGAAGCGGGCACGCTTCCGGTACGAGGCCGCCGCCGTCGGGGCGGCCGCCGGCGTGACGTTCGGCATCCTGGTGGCGGTGGGTTCCTGGTTCGCGTCGCTTTCGGCCGGGGTGTCGGGCAACGTCGCGGGTCTCTCCACGAACCTCTCGGTCACGATCGGGCCTGACGTGGTGATCGGAGGCCTCATCGCACTGGTGTGGGGCATCGTCGGCGGGGGCATCGGCGGGTGGTGGGCGGGACGGGAGCTCCCGGCACGCGGGCCACTGCGAGCGGCCGGCTCGATGGACGTCCCGGAACCACCGCCCGAGTCCGAGCCCGCGGAACCTCGCTAGGGCTGGGACGAGGTCGCCGCCGCGATGAACAGCAGCAGGATCGCAGCGCTGATGATGATGCCGGTGATCAGCATGGCCCTGGCCTTCTGAGGGTCGACGTCCTTGTTGATCAGCCAGGCGATGAGTCCCCCCAGCCAGCCCATGAAGATCGGCAGCAGCCACCACGCACCGCTGACCTCCCTGCGGGGCTGGGCCGGCCCGTAGGCGTAGCCCGGCTGGGACGGCCACGTGGCCGGGGCCGGCGCCGCGGTCGCGGCGCCGGCCCCGATCCCCACCTCCGCGCTGTAGGGCTCCTCCGCAGCGAACTTGAGCCAGGCCTCACGCCAGCCCTCGTCGGTTCGCGGGAACGTCGCGATGGCGGGACCCGGCCGCTGCCGATCCCAGATGCCGAAGAAGTCGCGCCCGTAGCCCAGCAGGTAGCGGCGACCCGAATGGGTGTACTGGAGCGCGTCCTGGCTCGACCCCGAAGCCGCCGCCGGCTCGGCCCACGCCGAGCTCCCCGTTGCCGCACCGGCCCTGAGGTCGCCCCCGGGTGCCTCAGTCGCGCCGGGCGTCGCGGTCGGGAGCATGCTCCCGCAGTACCGGCACTTGATGGCGTCGTCCTGGATCTCCTCGGCGCAGTACGGGCACCTCTTCACCGCGGGCTCCCCTTCGTCAGCCTGGTCGCTTCCACACGCCGAAGGCCCGGCCTGACGGCCGGGCCTTCGAAGTGTCCCGCATGCCTAGCCGAGGCCCGTACCGCTCGGCGGAGGCGGAGTGGTCGAAACCGGCTCGCTGTAGAGCATGTATGCGCCGTAGGCCCACACCAGGTTCAGCGCGAGCCCCACGAAGATCCCCCATGACAGCGAGTTGGACACTCGCTAAGGTCGTCGGCTTGGCCACCAAACCGAGGAGCGTGAACAGGAGGGCGAGCCCGGCGATGGCGATATGCAGCATGCCTCGTGCACGGGCATCTTGAGCTCGGTGCCCATCACCTTGACCACGACGATCTCCACGATCGCCAGGAGGGCCAGGAACCAGGAGATGATTACCGTGTTGTCGGAAGCCGTGTAGTGCCCTCGCCGCGAACGTCACCCCCAGGGCCGTGCAGCAGCTGTACCAGACAGGTAGGAACGTCCAGATGACGAACCCGATCGTTCCGCCGAGGATGATCTTGTCGGCTGTTGAGACCTTGGACAGGTCGAAACCCTGACCTTGCTGTGCCATCGCTCTCCTTTCCTTCCCCGAGCGTCGTGGCCGCGCAGCCTGGGCTATCCAATACCGGGGCACGAACCGAGTCAACCACGCGGCGCCTGTGGCTCTCGGGCCCGGACCATCGTGGCCAGGGCTGCCGCGCAAGCCAGTGCACCCGAAGGGATCGCGATCCACGGCCCGAGCCACGGCCGGGTGAACGGGGGAGGTCGAAGCGTGGCCAGGGTTGCGCCGACGGTCACCGCCGCGCCGAGCACGCTCTCCACGATCGCCCACGGCGGATGCGGTCGGATGCGCAAGCCCCGCATCGCCAGCCAGACCGCCAGTCCGAGAGCAGCGGCGATCGCGGCGAGGACCGACCACTGCGCCGTCCGCCCCCAGGCCCCGAACGGGTGCGAGCCTTCCCCGAACCGCGTCCATGGCAGGAACGTCGTACCGCCGGCCACGGCGAACGCGAGCCCGACGACCCTCCACGGCAGGGTCCACCGCTCTGTGGTCGGTAGGACGTCGGTCGGCAGCCCAGGGCCCAGGGCCTCCTGGAGGCATTCCACGCCGAGAACACGGCCTCGCACCGGCACGGCGCAGGCGAGGCAGAGCGGCCGCCCGCAACTGTCGCATCGGGCCACCGAGAGGCTCGCCGGGTGGAGGTCGCAGCGCTCGCTGCTCTTCGTGCTCTTCTCGTCGGTCGGCACGAACCAAATCCTAGCGTCGCCGTTCGAGGGGTCGTGTTTGACACTCGCGCCCGGCGGTCCATACCGTGCGGGCGTGAACGCGAGGGTGGCGGTGCTGGCCTCCGGCACAGGGAACCAACCTCCAGGCGCTCATGGACGATCCGGTCGTCGGCCCGTGGATCGTTCTGGTGGTCTCGGACAGGACCGATGCGTACGCCCTGGAGCGAGCGCGAACCGGGAACGTGGAGGCGGTCTTCCTGGATCCCGCGGCGCATGCAGACCGCGCAGCCTACGATCATGCGCTTCGGGAGCTGCTGGAATCGGAACGGATCGACTGCGTCGCTCTGGCCGGCTTCATGCGGATCGTCGGGCCGGAGGTCGTCGAGGCCTTCCGCGGCCGCATCCTGAACGTCCACCCCGCCCTCCTCCCGTCGTTCACCGGGGCTCACGCGGTCGCCGACGCGCTCGCGTGGGGGGTCAAGGTCACCGGCGTCACCGTGCACCTGGTGGACGAGGAGTTGGACCAAGGGCCGATCGTGGCGCAGGAGCCCGTGGCGGTCCGAACCGACGACGACTGGGATTCGCTGGAGTCGCGCATCCACCAGGCCGAGCACCGGTTGCTGCCGGCGGCCGTGCGCGCGCTGGTCGAGGGTCGCGTGAAGGTCGAGGGGCGGATGGTGCACGTGCTGGAGGAGCCGGGCATTGGGTGACGTTCGACCGATCCGGACGGGCGCTGCTCGCCGTCTACGACAAGACGGGCCTCGTCGAGCTGGCGAGGGAGCTGGTGGACCAGGGGGTGGCGCTCGTGTCGTCCGGAGGCACGGCGCACGCCCTTCGGGACGCGGGGATCGCGGTCACGCCCGTCGAGGAGGTGACGGGATTCCCGGAGATGCTGGGTGGCCGGGTGAAGACCCTGCACCCGAAGATCCACGGGGGGATCCTGGCGGACCGGCGGAAGCCGGAGCATGTCGGGGAGCTCCAGGCTCACGGGATCGAGCCCTTCGACCTCGTGGTGGTGAACCTGTACCCGTTCCGGGAGACGGTGGCGGGGGGCGCGCCGGCCGACGAGGTCATCGAGAAGATCGACATCGGCGGGCCGGCCATGGTGCGGGCGGCCGCGAAGAACTTCGAGTCGGTGGGCGTCGTGGTGTCGCCCGATCGATACGCCGGGGTCGTGGAGGAGCTCCGCCGGGAGGGCGGACTGAGCCGCGAGACGCGGCGGGAGCTTGCGGCCGAGGCGTTCGCGCACACGGCGGCATACGACGCCGCGGTGGCGGGATGGTTCGCGGCGCGGGAGGACGCCCTCCCAGGCTTCGTGGGGCTCGCCCTTCGCAAGGTTGGTGACCTTCGGTACGGCGAGAACCCGCATCAACGCGGCGCCCTGTACCAGGAGGTGGCCGGGGCCGGTCCGCTGGCCGGTGCCCGGGTCCTGCTCGAGGGCAAGGAGATGTCCTTCAACAACTGGCTCGACGTGCACGCCGCCCATACGCTCGCGACCGCGCTTGCCAAACCTGCAGCCGTGATCGTGAAGCACAACAACCCGTGCGGCGTCGCCGTCGCGGCCTCGCTTGCGGAGGCATACGAGCGCGCCTTCGAGTGCGACACGGTGTCGGCGTTCGGCGGCATCGTGGCCTTCAACCAGGAGGCCGGCGAGGACGCGGCCCGCGCCATGGCGGAGGTGTTCACGGAGGTGGTGGTGGCACCGGGGTTCACGGACGCCGCGCTCGGCGCCTTCGGCACGAGGAAGAACCTCCGCGTCGTGCAGGTGCCGGAGCCGACGGACGGCGGCCTCGACATCCGGCCACTTCCCGGCGGGGCGCTCGTCCAGGACCGTGACGTCGCGAACGAGTCCCGCGAGGGGATGGAGGTCGTCTCCGCTCGAGAGCCGAGCCCGGACGAGTGGCGCGACCTTGCGATCGCCTGGACCGTTGCGGCGCATGTGAAATCGAACGCCATCGTGTTCGCCAGGGACGGCGCGACCGTCGGCATCGGTGCGGGGCAGATGTCGCGGGTGGACGCATCCTGGATCGCGGTCCGCAAGGCGGGGGACCGTGCCAAAGGCGCCGCGATGGCGAGCGATGCCTTCTTCCCGTTCCCCGACGCGCTGGAGGTTGCCGCCGATGCCGGGGTGACCGCGGTGATCCATCCCGGAGGGTCGGTCCGCGATCAGGACGTGCTGGCGGCGGCAGAAGCGCGTGGCATGGCGGTGGTCGTCACCGGCCGCCGGCACTTCCGGCACTGATCGACTCGGGCCTCCCACTTCGCACCGTGAGGGCCCGAGTAGGATTCCCGCCGTGACGGCGTCCATCATCGACGGCAGGGCCATCGCCTCCCAGATCCGATCCGAGGTGGCGCAGCGGGTCATGGCCCTGGTGGACGACGGCGTGCAGCCGGGGCTGGCCGCGGTGCTGGTCGGAGAGGACGAGGCCTCCCACATCTACGTCGCCACCAAGCAGAAGGCCTGCGCGGACGTTGGCATCCGCTCCGAGCAGGTCAACCTGCCCGTCTTCGTGACCGAAGGAGAGCTCCTCGCCGCCATTCGCCGCCTGAACCGGGACCCGCAGATCCACGGGGTGATCGTGCAGCTGCCCCTTCCCCGGCACATCTCCGAGCTTCGGGCCCAGTCGGCCATCGATCCGTCCAAGGACGTCGACGGGCTCCACCCCATGAACGTGGGGCTCATGGTCCGGGGGGAGCCGGCCTTCCCGCCTGCCACCCCTTATGGGATCGTCGAGCTGCTGCTCCGGTCCGGCGTGCGGCTCGACGGGGCCGAGGTCGTGGTCGTGGGGTATGGGGAGCTGGTGGGAGCCCCGCTGTCGATCATGCTGGCGCAGGACTCCATCCGGGGCAACGCCACCGTCACCATCAGCCACGTCCGGACCCGCAACCTCGCCACCCATACCCGCCGGGCGGACATCCTGGTCGCCGCCGCGGGCGTGCCGGAGCTCATCACCGCAGACATGGTGAAGCCGGGGGCGGTGGTGGTGGACGTGGGGGTGCACCGCACCGACGACGGCCTCGTGGGCGACGTTCGGTTCGACGAGGTCAAGGAGGTTGCCGGGATGATCACGCCGGTGCCGGGTGGCGTGGGTCCGATGACCGTCGCCATGCTGCTCGTGAACACCGTGACGGCCGCCGAGCTCCTGACCGAGAAGCGTTGAGCGAGACGCCGAGTCGCCTGGGGCGGATCCTCCGCTCGGGCCGGTTCTGCGTGACTGCCGAGGTCGTGCCACCGCGCTCCGCGGATCCGGCCCCCGTCACCGCCCAGGCCCGAGAGCTGGTGGGGTACGCCGACGCCGTCAACGTCACCGACAACCCGGCCTCCGCCGCCCACATGGCACCGCTTGGCGGGCGTGGCGTTCGTCGCCGACGCGGGGGTCGAGCCCATCCTCCAGCTCACCTGCCGGGATCGGAACCGGCTGGCCCTGACATCGGACCTGCTCGGCGGATGGGCCCTCGGCGCGCGGGCGGTCCTGTGCCTGTCGGGCGACCCCGCGGCCCGGGGCGACCACCCCGATGCGAAGGAGGTCTACGACCTGACCGTCCTGGACCTCGTCCGCCTGGCGGCGGGCCTCCGCGACGAGGGACGGCTGCTGTCCGGCGCCACCATCGAGCGGTCCGCCCCGCTACCTGATCGGTGTGGCCGACCTGCCCCTCGCCGAGGGCTACGACCCGGCTCGCCTGGAGGCGAAGATCGACGCGGGGGCCGACTTCGTGCAGACGCAGATCGTGTACGACGTCGGTGCCTTCACCGCGTGGGCGGATGCGGCCCGGTCCCGCGGAGTGTTCGACCGGGTGGCGGTCATCGCCGGGGTGGCCCCCCTCGGCAGCGCGAAGCAGGCGCGACTGGTCGGCTCACTGCCCGGCGTGAGCGTGCCGGCCGACGTCCTGCGCACGCTGGAGGAGGCCGGCCCCGATGCGGAGGAGGAGGGCACCCGCCTGGCCATCCGGATCGTGAACGGGCTCAGAGAGATCACCGGGCTCGCGGGGGTTCACCTCATGGGTCTGGGGCAGGAGGCGGCGGTCCGGCGAGTGGTCGAGGGTGCGGGATTGCTTCCGCGCCCGGTCGCCGCCCCCTAGACTCCAACGGGGTATCGACGAGGGAGGGAAGCCGCGGATGGCCGAGACCGTCACCATCGAGGGCAAGCAGTACCTGAAGCGGAACCCGCTCGGCGTGCTGGGCCTGTCGTTCATCACGCTGGGGATCTACGGGCTCTACTGGTACTACAAGGTCAACGAGGAGATCAAGGCGTTCACCAAGGACGAGACGATCAGCCCGGTGCGATCGCTCATGGCGTTCATCTTCGGGTGGCTCATCATCGTCCCGCCGTTCATCGCAGTGTGGAACACGGCGAACCACGTGCTGAAGATGGAGGAGCAGGTGGGCGTGCAGCACCCAGATCTCGCCTGCGCTGGCCGTCATCGTGCATGCTCCTCATGCTTTCGATCGTGATCGGCATCTACGTGCAGGAGCACCTGAACCGGGTGTGGGACAAGGCGGCGGGAAAGCAAGCGCCGGTCGCGCCGCCCATACCGCCGCCACCTCCGGCCATGCCCCCCGCGTAGGGCGTTCTCGCGGCGAGCGCCGCTGGATCAGCCGCGGCTGATCGATGGGCACGTAGACCTGGTCCCGGGGTCCGACGTACTCGGACTCGGGGCGGATCAGCCTGTTGTCCGCGTACTGCTCACGCACGTGCGCCGTCCACCCGACCATGCGCGCCAGCGCGAACACCGGGGTCATGAGGTCCGTGGGGATGTCGAGGTAGCGGTACACGCTGGCCGCGAAGAAGTCCACGTTCGGGATGCAGTCCCTTCTCCTGGCCCACCACCCGTTCGATCTCGGCCGAGATGTCGAACCACCGGGTGTCGCCCTTTCGCTCGCCCATCTCCTGGGACAGCCGGCGGAGGTGCGTGGCCCTGGGATCCTCGGTCTTGTAGACGCGGTGCCCGAACCCCATGATCCGCTCGTGCCGCCCGAGCTTCTCCTTGACGTAGCGCTCGGCGTTGGCCGGATCGCCCACCTCTTCCAGCATCTTCATGGCTTCCTCGTTCGCCCCGCCGTGGAGCGGGCCCTTGAGGGCGGCGATGGCCCCGGTGATCGCCGAGAACATGTCGGACAGGGTCGAGGCGATCACGCGCGCCGTGAAGGTGGAGGCGTTCATCGTGTGGTCGGCGTACAGGATCAGCGTGGTGTCCAGGGCCGCGGCGTCGGCCTGCTCAGGCTCCTCCCCGGAGAGCATGTACAGGAAGTTCGCCGCGTGCGGGAGCTTGGGGTGGGGTGGCACGACCACCCCTTCGGTCCGCATCCGGTGGTACATCGCGATCAGCGTCGGCGTCTTCGCGATCAGGCGCATGGCCTTGCGCTCGTTCGCCTCGGGACCGTTCTCCCACCCGTCCGGGTCGTACGCCGACGCCGCCGAGACGCCGGTTCGAAGCATCGACATCGGCGAGGTCTGGTTGGCCAGCGTCGGCATCAACCCCTCGAGGAACGGTGAGACCTCGCGCTCGGCGACCAGGCGCTCGGAGAGCTCGTCGAGCTCGGGCTCGGTGGGGAGCCGGAGGTTGTGCAGGAGGTAGGTGACCTCCTCGAAGGTCGAGCTCTTCGCCAGGTCGTGGATGTCGTAGCCCACGTACCACAGGCGGCCCAGCTTGCCGTCCACGTCGGACAGCCTGGTCGACGCGGCGACGACCTCTTCCAGTCCCTTCTGCGGCACCGCCCTGCCCCCATCTTGAACGGTCGTTCGAAACCCCTTCTCTCGACAAGGGTACCGCGCGCCACCCGTCGCGCAGCGGCCCGACCGGTCGCGGAGAGAGGACGCCGCGCCGGGTGCGCTGGCAGAATGGGGGCGGCCTGGGCACCGGCCGCCGAGGATCTTCGAAGGAGTCCGAAATATGGCGACGCACCGCGTGACGCTCATCCCCGGAGACGGCGTCGGCCCCGAGCTGTCGGAGGCCACCCGCCGGGTCCTGGAGGCCACCGGCGTCGGGTTCGACTGGGACGTCCAGGAGGCCGGCGCCGACGTGGTGGAACAGTACGGCACGCCCCTTCCCGACCACGTCCTGGAGTCGATCCGGCGGAACCGGGTGGCCATCAAGGGCCCCATCACCACCCCGGTGGGGAGCGGCTTTCGAAGCGTGAACGTGGCGCTTCGGAAGGAGCTGGACCTGTACGCGTGCCTTCGGCCGTGCAAGTGGTACCGGGGCGTGCGATCCCGGTACGAGGACGTGGACGTCGTCATCGTCCGGGAGAACACCGAGGACCTGTACGCCGGCATCGAATTCGAGGAGGGCTCGCCGGGGGCGAAGGAGCTGATCGAGTTCATCGCCGAGAAGACCGGCAAGCGCATCCGAGACGACGCCGGCATCTCGATCAAGCCGATCTCGGTCTGGGGGACGGAGCGGATCGTCCGGTTCGCCTTCGACTACGCGCGGAGCTATGGCCGCAAGAAGGTGACGGCGGTCCACAAGGCGAACATCATGAAGTTCACCGACGGGCTGTTCCTGGAGACCGCCCGACGGGTGGCGGAGGGCTACGCCGACATCGGGTTCGAGGACCGGATCGTGGACAACCTCACGATGCAGCTGGTCCAGCGGCCGGAGGAATACGACGTCCTGGTCCTGCCGAACCTGTACGGCGACATCATCTCCGACCTGTGCGCCGGCCTCATCGGGGGCCTCGGCGTGGCGCCCGGCGCGAACATCGGGGAGGAGGCGGCCGTGTTCGAGGCGACCCATGGGAGCGCCCCGAAGTACAAGGGCATGAACAAGGCGAACCCCATGGCCATGATGCTGTCCGGCGTGCTCATGCTGCGGCATCTCGGCGAGACCGAGGCCGCGGACGGGCTGGAGGCCGCCATCGCCGCCGTCATCGCCGAGGGGAAGTCGGTGACCTACGACATGAAGCCCAGCCGCGACGACCCGACCGCCGTCGGCACGTCCCAGGTGGCCGACGCGGTGATCGAGAAGCTTCGGGCCTGACATGCGGGTGACCATCGTGGGAAGCGGGTTCGTGGGCCAGACCACCGCGATGCGCGTGGTGGAGAAGGGGCTGGCCGAGGTGGTCCTGATCGACATCGTCGAGGGGCTGCCCCAGGGACTGGCCCTCGACATCAGGGAGTCCTCGCCGATCGAGGGGTTCGAGCCGAACGTCATCGGGACGAACGACTACGCCGATACGGCGGGGTCGGACGTTGTGGTCATCACGGCCGGGTTCCCCAGGCAACCGGGCATGAGCCGCATGGACCTCCTGGGCAAGAACGCGGCCGTGGTCCGAGACGTCGTGGAGAACGCGGCGCCGGGCTCGCCGAACGCCGTGATCGTCGTGGTGACCAACCCGCTCGACGAGATGACGTTCCTGGCCTCGGAGGTGTCGGGGTTCCCCAAGCGGCGCGTCGTGGGGATGGCCGGCGTGCTCGATTCGGCGCGGCTCCGGTACTTCATCGCCGAAGAGCTCGGGGTGTCGCCGTCGGCCGTCGAGGCCATGACGCTGGGCTCGCACGGCGAGTCGATGGTCCCGCTGCCCCGCCACGCCACGGTGGCCGGCAAGCCGCTCACCGAGCTGGTGGACGAGGCGACGCTCGAGCGGCTGTACCAGCGGACCCGGGACGCCGGAGCCGAGATCGTCGCGCTGCTGAAGAAGGGAAGCGCCTACTACGCGCCCTCCGCAGCCATCACCAGGATGGTGAGGGCCATCGCTCGAGGGGAGCCAGACTTGCTTCCCGCGTGTGCCTGGTGCGAGGGCCAGTACGGGATCCGCGACGTCTACGTCGGCGTCCCGGTCCGCCTGTCCCGCTCGGGGGTCGAGGAGATCGCGGAGCTCGACCTGAACGAGGACGAGCTGGGGGCACTTCGCGCGGCTGCCGAAGGCATCCGCGCGAAGTGCGCCGACCTGGCGAAGCTGTAGCCGCACGGGCCCGCGCGAGCCCCCGGCGTATGATTCGGCGGTTCCCTCGCCCTGAAGGGGGTTGCCGTCATGGCCTCGCGGCCTCGTTCGTTCACCTCTCTCCACGCGGCGGTCCTGGCCGCCGCCCTGCTCGTCGGAGCCACGTTCGGCTTCGTCGCTTCCGGGATCGGGGTCGGCTCTGCCAACCCCAAACCCGATCGTCCAGCCGCAGCACCGCCGGGCTTCACGAAGGTCGTGTTCCTCAGCCACCTGAACGACCCGACGCGGACGCCCGGGTTCCCCGGGGATCCGAGGTTCAAGACCGACGTGGCCTTCACGGTCCCCCGCGACGGGTTCTACCTCCAGTACGTGCACGAGGGGGAGCACACCGGCACGCACTGGGGAGCGCCCTGCCACTTCCACGTCGGCGCGGCCTGCGCGGGCCAACTCGCGGCGGAGGACATGGTGCTCCCCGCCGTGGTCGTGGACATCCGGACGAAGCGCCGTGCGAACGTCGACTACCGGGCCACCGTGGCCGACCTCGAGGCCTGGGTCGCCACGTACGGACCGATGCCCGAGGGCGCGGCCGTCATCCTGCGGACCGGCTGCGACCGGTGGTGGGGCCCCGACGCGAGCCCCACCCACCGCACCTACTACAACTGCGGCACGGGCGAGCGGGGATTCCACCAGCCGGGGTTCTCCCTCAACGCCGTTCGATGGTTGATCGAGCAGGGCGTGCTGGCCGATCGAGGGGCCCTGGGGACCGACACGTTCGGGCCCGATCCCGGGACGGACGCCTCGTTCCGCGAGAGCTCGCTCGTGTTCCACCGGCACCGGATCGACCTCGAGAACCTCACCAACCTCGGCTCGCTTCCGCCGTCGGGAGCGTGGATCGTGGTGGGTGGTCCTCGGAACCTTCGCGGCTCGGGATCGCCGGCCACCGTCTTCGGGCTTGTGCCGTGAGCGCCCGGGTTCCACTCAGGACGTGACGCCGTCGCCGGGGCCTCTCACCTCCGGCTCGACGCGCGGCGTGGAGGCTCGGGCCGCCCAGGCCACGCTCAGCGCCCCGCCGATCGCGGCCACCAACCCCCCGGCCATCACCACGAAGAGCCCGGGCTTCACCGACACGTGGAACCTCTCCTCGTAGAGGGCCTCGAGGCGAGACCGGACCTGCTCGTACGGAAGGTGCAGGTCGGCCGCCAGCTCCCGGGCGATGCGGTCCCGTTGGTCGGGCGAGGTGAACCTGGAGGTCGCGCGGACGGCGTCGGCGGCGGCGATCGCCGCAGCCGACAGCCCGAGGGCCAGGATGGCCACCGCTACGGCCCGGCGGGCTGTGGCCGTGGCCATCAGCCGCATCGCCACCATCGCCACCAGGACCGCCACGCCGATCGTCAGGGTGACCATTCCCTCCCACAGGTCCGTACCTCGGGTCGGCGTATCGAAGGGCGGCACCGTCGCCCAGGTCATGAGGGAGCCGAGCGAGATCATCAGCCCTCCCGTGGTGAGGGCGAGGAATCCGGCCAGCCGAAGTGTCGAGGGGCGAGCCGTGGAGACGATCTCGCGGGCCATGTCGGGCAGCAGTGTGGCATCCGCCTCGGGCGCGTGGAAGCACCGGCATGTGGAGGTAGGCGCGCGTAGGATGCGAATGTGGGGAGGTTCTTCCGGCTGGTCGCCGAGCACACCCGCAACTTCTTCACGAATTGGCGCGAGTACGACGCACCGGTTGGGAGGAAGCTCGCGCTCACGTTCCGGAATCGCGCTCGGGCAACGTTCTCGAGAGCCCAGTGCTGCGGGCACCCGGGCGAACCGGGCTGCTGACAGGTCCACGAGGAGGGCCCCGGTCGGGGGCCCGGGGAGCACAGCGGATCTGGCTGAGGTCCGCTACCGCTTCGCCCTGCCCTTGCCCCCCTTGCCCGTTACGGCCTTCGCTTTGCTCGCCTTGGCCGTGGCAACCCTCGACTTCGCCGCGCTCGACTTCGCTGCGCTCGGCTTCGCCCTGGCCACTGCGACGGCCGCCACGATCTTCGCCGACCCGCCGCTCGGACTGAACACCGATTCGTGGCCATCGCTCCACCGGACGCGGTAGCGGATGGCCACCTCTCCCTGGATGACCTCCAGGATCTCGCCCTCGCGGGTCGGCTGGCCCACGGCCTCGGACTCGACCTCGATCCGCTCTCCAGGCTTCCCGGTCATCGGCGAACCTCCATCCTGCCTCGTCCTTCCCCGTGCGCCTCTGTCGATCCGAGACTACTCCGGAGCATCCTCCGACCGCATGGCCATCACCACCGCCTCGGCCACCTCGGTCGTGGAGGCCGTCCCGCCCAGATCCGGGGTCCGGACCGCTCCCTCCGATAGCACTCGGTCCACCGCCGACTCCACCGATCGGGCCGCAGCCTTCTTCCCCCAAGTGTCGCAGGAGCATCGCTCCGGACAGGATCATGGCCACCGGGTTCGCCCGCCCCGTCCCGGCGATGTCCGGGGCGCTCCCGTGCACGGGCTCGAACACCGCGTACTCCCACCCAAGGTTGGCCCCCGGAGCCAAGCCCAAACCGCCGACCAGGCCGGCGCACAGGTCGGACAGGATGTCGCCGTACAGGTTCGGCAGCAGCAGCAGGTCGAAGTCCTCGGGCGAGCGGGTCAGCCGCATCGAGAGGTGGTCGATCTGCATCTCCCGCGATTCGACGTCCGCGTTGCCGCCGGCCTCCTCCAGGAAGATCCGCAGGAACAGCCCATCGGAGAACAGCATGATGTTCGCCTTGTGGCCGAGCGGTGATCGACGCCCGGCCGTGCGCGCGGGCGAACTCGAAGGCGAAGCGCACGATCCGCCGGGCCCCGGTCACCGAGATCGGCTTCACCGTGACGCCGGCGTCCTCGCGGATCTCGTGGCCGAGCTCCTCCAGCTTCCGCCGGAGCTCCTCGGTCTCGGGGGCTCCCCGCTCGAACTCGATCCCGGCGTACAGGTCCTCGGTGTTCTCCCTGATGACGACGAGGTCGACGCCGGGATAGCGCGTGGGGACGCCGGGGAGCGACCGGGACGGGCGGACCGCCGCGAACAGGTCGAGCTCGTGGCGAAGCGCCACGTTCACGCTTCGAAAGCCCGTGCCGACCGGCGTGGTGATCGGTCCCTTGAGCGCCACCCGGGTTCGGCGGATCGACTCGAGGACCCGGTCGGGAAGCGGCGTGCCCTCGCGCGCGACGGCGCGCTCGCGCCGGCCTCCTCGACGACCCACTCCAGCCCGACCCCGGTGGCGTCCAGCACTCGCCGGGTGGCCTCGGAGACCTCCGGGCCGATGCCGTCGCCGGGGATCAGGGTCACCAGGTGCGCCACGGCCGCACCATACCGGACCATCCGGCACGGCCCGGCGGCCGTACACCTCTCCGACGACCGAAGGGGGTACTGCGCATGCGTCGCTCGATCGCGCTGGTGCTGGCGGCATCGCTGTTCCTGTTGATGGCGGGGGAGGCCCGGGCCGCACGGTGGACATCTCGATCGTCGGGGTCTCGGCCGGCTTCGATCCCACCGCCGCCACCGGGGCCATCGGCGACACGTTCCATTGGACGAACAACGACGGCATCACCCACACGACGACGCAGAACGGGCCGCTCTCGCTGTGGAACTCCGGGAACATCATCGCCGGCAACGCTTTCTCCAAGGCGATCGACTTCGCCGGCTCGTACCCCTATCACTGCAGCATCCACACCTCGATGACTGGCACCGTCAAGGTGCCGATCCAGGTCACCCCATCATCGGGGAGCGTGGGAACGGCCTTCAGGGTCACCGTCGCGTCCGTGGCCGCCTCGAGCGGGTTCGTCTACGACGTCCAGCGCAAGAAAGGGAATGGGAGCTGGACGGCGTGGAAGACCGGGATCACCTCGAAGTCCGTGACGTTCAAGCCGCAGGCCTCGGGCACCTGGTCGTTCCGGTCCCGCCTCCGCAAGTCGTCGAACGGCGCGAGGAGCGGCTGGTCGCCGGCTCGGTCGATCTCGGTGATGTGACCAGGTCGGAGCTAGAACCGCTCGAACAGGATCGACCGCTTGACTTCCTGGATGGCCTTGGTCACCTCGATGCCGCGGGGACAGGCCTCCGTGCAGTTGAAGGTGGTCCGGCACCGGAACACGCCGGTGCGCTCCGCCAGGATCCGCAGGCGGTCATCGGCCCCCTGGTCGCGAGAGTCGTAGATGAACCGATGGGCGTTCACGATGGCCGCCGGGCCCACGTATTCCTCGTCGCCCCAGAAGATGGGACACGCGGTGGTGCAGGCTGCGCAGAGGATGCACTTGGTCGTGTCGTCGAACCGGTGGCGCTCCTCCGGCGACTGGAGGCGCTCGCGGTCGGGCTCGCCCTCGTCGTTGATGAGGTAGGGAAGGACCGAGCGGTAGCCGGCGAAGAACGGCTCCATGTCCACGATGAGGTCCTTCAGAACGGGCAGTCCCCGGATGGGCTCCACCGTGGCCTTCGGCAGGACATCCTTCACCAGGACCTTGCAGGCCAGGCGGTTCTTGCCGTTGATCATCATGGCGTCCGAGCCGCAGATGCCGTGGGCGCACGACCGGCGCAGGGCGAGCGTCCCGTCCTGGTACCACTTCACCTGGTGCAGCGCGTCCAGGAGCCGGTCGTTCGGCTCGGTGTCGATCGTGAACTCGTCCCACCAGGAGTCCTCGCGGACGTCGGGGTTGTACCGGCGGATCCTCAGGGTGAGCGTGACCTTGGCTCCTGCACCCACCCGTCGGCCGTCGGAGTCGTCCAGCACGTCGCCAAGCGCTTCCTCGGCCATCAGTACTTCCTCTCCATGGGCACGTAGGGGCCGAGCTTCACGTCCTTGAACTCCAGGCGAACCTGGCCGTCCGGCTCCCGGTACGCCAGCGAGTGCTTCAGCCAGTGCTCGTCGTCGCGCATTGGGTGATCCTCCCGGTAGTGGGCGCCGCGAGTCTCGTCGCGCGCCAGGGCCGCGGCCACCGTGGCCTCGGCGCAGTCCAGAAGGAACCCGAGCTCGACCGCTTCCATCAGCTCGGTGTTGTAGGTCCTGCCCGTGTCTTGGACGAACACGCGCTCGTACCGCTCCCGCAGGCTGCCCAGGATCTGCTGCATCTTCTTCAGACCGGTCTCGCTCCGGACCACGAACGCCAGGTCGAACATCGACTCCTGAAGCTCGCTCCGGATGTCGGCGGCGTTCGCCCCCTCCTTCCGGTTCATCAGCCCGTCCAGCATGTCCCGGGCGAAGCCCTCGGGCCGCTCGGGAAGCTCCGGCGCGTCGGCCCCCTCGGCCAACTCGGCCATGTGCTTCCCGCCCCGCCGCCCGAACACCACGATGTCGAGGAGGGAGTTGGTCCCCAGCCGGTTCGCGCCGTGCACCGAGACGCAGGCGCACTCGCCCGCGGCGTACAGGCCCGGGACCGGCGTCTCCCCTGGGCCCGTCACCACCTGGCCCTCGATGTCGGTGGGGATGCCGCCCATGGCGTAGTGCGCGGTGGGCTGGATCGGCACCAGCTCTTTGGTCGGCTCGACCGAGAGGTACACGCGGGCGAACTCCGTGACGTCGGGGAGCTTCTCCTCGATCACCTCACGGGGCAGATGGCGGACGTCGAGCCACACCGCGTCCTTGTGGGGACCGGCCCCCCGGCCCTCCTTGATCTCCTGGTAGATGGCCCGCGAGACCAGGTCACGCGGCGCGAGGTCCTTCACCGTCGGCGCGTACCGCTCCATGAACCGATCGTTCTCGGCATTCAACAGGATGCCGCCCTCGCCCCGGACGGCCTCGGAGAGCAGGATGCCCATCTTGTACACGCCGGTCGGGTGGAACTGGAAGAACTCCATGTCTTCCAGGGGGATGCCGCGACGCCAAGCCACGGCCGGCCCGTCGCCGGTCAGCGTGTGGGCGTTCGACGAGACGCGGAACATCCGCCCGAAGCCGCCGGTGGCGAACAGGACGGAGGCCGCCCGGAACACGTGGAGCTCGCCGGAGGCAAGCTCGTACGCGACGACGCCCGCCACGCGACCGTCGTCCATCAACAGGTCCAGGACGTAGAACTCGTTGAAGAACCGGACGTTCCGCTTCACGCACTGCTGGTACAGGGTCTGCAGGATCATGTGGCCGGTCCGATCGGCGGCGTAGCACGCCCGCTTGACGGCCGCCTCGCCATGGTTGCGGGTGTGGCCGCCGAACCGCCGCTGGTCGATCCGGCCGTCCGTGGTGCGGTTGAACGGCAGCCCCCAGTGCTCGAGCTGGTAGATGGCGTCCACGGCCTCCTGGCACATCAGCAGGGCGGCCGGCTGGTCCACCAGGTAGTCGCCTCCCTTCACGGTGTCGAAGGCGTGCCACTCCGGGTAGTCCTCCTCCACGTTGCCGAGCGCCGCGCACACACCGCCCTGCGCGGTGCCCGTGTGGGAGCGGGTGGGGTACAGCTTGGAGATGACGGCGGTGCGGACCCGGTCCGAGGCCTCGATAGCGGCCCGGAGCCCGGCGCCCCCCGCGCCGACGATCACGGCGTCGTAGGTGTGGAAGTTGGTCACGACGTCACGACGCTCCCGGCCACTTGCTGGGGTCGAAGGTGAAGACGATGACCGTGCCGAGCGCGAACAGGCTGAAGCCGACGACGTAGAACAGCATGTTCACGGCGAAGCGCGCGCTCGGCCACTTCACGTAGTCCTGCGCGATGACCCGCAGGCCGTTGATCCCGTGGAGGAGTGCCAGGACCAGGAGGGCCCAGTCCCAGGTCCGCCAGAACGGGCTCTGCCACCGCACGGCGACGAACCCGAAGTTCACGCGCGACACGCCCCCGTCGAAGACGTGCATGATCAGCACGTGGCCGACGGCGAGGAACAGCAGGAGGACGCCGGAGACCCTCATGAACAGCCAGGACCACAGCTCGAGGCCGCCGGCCGGCCGCTCCCGCCCGCCCCGGTGGCCGAGGGCACCCCGGGAGGGTGTAGAGGGCGGGCGCTCCGCGGCCTCGACGGCCATCAGAGGTTCCACCCCAGGGAGAGGTTCAGGATGTCCCTTCCCATGATCCAGGTGATGGGGATCATGGCCAGCAGGAACAGGCCGGTCGATGCGATGGACAGCTGCTTCATGTATCGGGTCGAGGCGGGCCAGAAGTCGAACACCATGATCTTCACGCCGTTGATGGCGTGATAGAGCACCGCAGCGACCAGCCCGAGCTCGAGGAGCCGGACGAACCAGTTGTGGTAGACGGCCACCACCCGGTTGTAGGCGTCGGGGCCCCACCCGACCACGGCCGTGTCGACCACATGGGCGAACAGGAACAGGATGATGGCGAGCCCGGTGATCCGGTGAGCGATCCACGACCATTGGCCGGGACTGCCTTTGTAGAGCGTGCCGAGGTCCGTCTTCCTCTTGGCCACCGTTGCTCCTGCCTAGAGACTATCGCGGCCCTGCCCGAGTACCCGGACGAGGGCCGTCTCGGGCCGCGCGGAGTCTACCCCTCGAAGGGGCGCAGATGGCCTCACGACACTCGGAGGGCTGCCATGACGCCGTCCCGGGTCGGGATGATGGCCGACACGTACCGCTCGTCCTCGGCGATGAGTCGGTTGTGCTCCAGGATGGCCTGGGTCGACCAGTCCTGTCGCTCGTCCTCCGGGAGCTCCTCGCCCGTGACCCGCCCGGACCACAGCACGTTGTCGCAGAGGTACAGCCCGCCGACGCGGATCCTCTCGCGGGCGGCCCGCCAGGCATCCGGGTACCCGACTTTGTCGATGTCGTTGTAGATCACGTCGAACTCCCCGTCCGTCGCCTCGAGCGTCGCGACGGCCTCGCCGACGTGCCACCGGATCGGCTCGACCAGGCCGGCCCGTCCCAGGTAGTCGAGCGCCTTCTTCTCGTTCTCCGGGTCGCCGTCGGTGCAGTGGACCTCGCCGAGGGGACCGACCGCCCGGCAGAACCAGTACGCCGAGTAGCCGTACCCGGAGCCGAGCTCGAAGACCCGCCCGGCCCCGACGGACCGGGCCAGCAGCTCCACCGTGACCCCCACCAGCCGGTTGATGATGGGGAAGCCGCTCCGTTCCGCTTCGGCCTCCATCTCCAGGAGCACGGGCTCGTCGTAGCGCGAGAGGAGCCCGCGCATGTACTCCTCGATCTTCGGGTTCACGATGTCCATGCGTCAGCCTCCGATTTGCGCCATGTTGCCCGTCCGGGTCATTCTTGCACGGCCTCACCCCGGACCCTCGACGGAAGGGAGGTTTCGATGACGCGTCGCGTCTTGATCCCGCTGGCGGCCCTCTTGCTTGTCATGGCCCTGTCGCCGACCTCGCTGGCGTCGCCAGCCAATAGTCGGGTAACACGCGATGCCACCTCGGGCAGCTATCTGCGCTACGACGGCTCCTCCGATGCCACGATGGCGGCCTGCAGCACCGGCAGGCGCTCGCAGAACGAGCCCACCATCGCGGTCGACCCGCACAACACACAAGTGGTGGTGGCGGGGTCCAACGACTACTGCGCACAGATCGTCAACGGCGACGTCTGGCCGGGCTACTATCGCTCGACCGACGGCGGGGGCAGCTGGAACGACAGCCTGGTCCCGGGCTACCCGGATGACTCTTCGGCGGCCGGCATGGCGTCGCCGGCGCACGGCTCGTGCGGCGCGGCTGGCGATCCGAGCCAGGCCTTCGACGCGGACGGGCGCCTGTTCTACGCGTTCATCTGCTTCAACCGATCGAAGCCGATCAACGGCGCGGTCTACTCGGCCAGGTACCTAGCGGACGGTGGCTCGTACGACCGAACCGTACTGATCAAGAGCGGATCGCCCTCGGCCCAGTTCTCGGGCAGCGGACTGTTCCAGGACAAGATCAACATCGTCGCGGACCAGACGTCCGGGCCTTTCTCGGGCAACGTGTACGTGGCCTGGTCGCAGTACACGGGCAAGGCCGCCAACAACTCGATCCTGTTCAGCCGGTCGACCGACCATGGCCTGACGTTTTCCTCGGCGATCAGGGTCACGCCGGTGGAGCACGGCACGGGGTCCTTCACGGACCTGGCGGTGGGGCCCGACGGGGCCGTCTACCTGACGTACCTGACGTATGCGTCGTCGTCCCGCCCCACATCCGATGTCTGGCTGTTGAAGTCCTCAAACGGCGGAGTCTCGTTCGGGCCGCCCAGCCATGTGGCGTCGATCACGCTGTTCGACTCCAACCAGTTCAGCGGCAACGGCGCGTACGATTGCGGCGACGGGCCCTTCGCCTGCCCGTCGGGCTTCACGTACTCGCGGTTCTTCAGCTCCTCGGCGGTGGCCGCCGACGCGACCGGCGTGCACGTCGTGTACGCGGCGCGAGCTGGCGAGCGGGCAGTCGAAGGTCTTCGTCCGCAACTCGCCGGACGGGGTCACCTTCGCCGGCCGCACCGCCACTCGGACACCGTGGCCGTCGGGCACCAGTGGTTCCCGGACATCGCCTCGGCGAGCGGCACGATCACCGTGGTCTTCTACGACTCCCGGGGCGATCCCGTGTACGCACCCGCCTGCCCGCCGGGCAACACCGCCGCGGCGTCGAACTCCGGTGACGTCGTGCAGACACGTGGTCGCCAAGTCCACGAACGGCGGTCGACATGGACGCGAGACAAAGGTGACCACGCACGGGCAGCAACTTCGGCTGGGAGACGCACGGGTCGCGCCGGCATCGGGTTCTGGGGCGACTACATCTACATCTCCGCGGTGCCCGGCGCGGTGAACGTGACGTGGACCGACTCCCGGGACCTGGTCCCGGGAACCGACCCGCGGGAGACCGGCGCGGACGACGACCAGGACGGGTTCGACGTGTACCAGCCGTGCACCTACGTGCCGAACGACATCAACGCACCGTCGTACTCCCAGCCGCTGGTGAGCGACTCCTGTCTCTCACAGGGCGGGCTGGACCAGAACATCTATTCGGACAGACTGTAGAGCCACCAGCTGAGGTCGGGGCCCGCCCGCGCGTGGCGCGGGCGGGCCCTCGACCATTAACGGCGCGCGGTACCCTTCGGCCGTGGACGAGGACCGCCACGTCACGGACTCCGGCATCGAGATCAAGCCCGTCTACGGACCCGCCGACCTCGAGGCCTTCGATCCGGCGCGCGACCTCGGCGCGCCCGGCGAGCCGCCGTTCACCCGAGGCATCTACCCCACGATGTACCGGGGTCGGCTGTGGACCATGCGCCAGTACGCGGGCATGGCCTCGGCCGACGAGACGAACCGTCGCTTCCGGTACCTCCTCGACCACGGCCAGACCGGCCTCTCGGTTGCCTTCGACCTTCCCACGCAGATGGGCTACGACTCGGACCACCCCCGCGCCGAGGGCGAGGTCGGCAAGACCGGCGTGGCCATCGACTCCGTCGAGGACATGAAGCGGCTACTGGACGGGATCCCGCTGGACCAGGTGTCGACGTCGATGACGATCAACGCCACGGCCGCCATCCTGCTGCTGTTGTACGAGCTGGTGGCCGAGGAGCGGGGGATCGACCCGCGGCAGCTCTCCGGCACCGTGCAGAACGACCTGCTCAAGGAGTACGCGGCGCGGGGCACCTACATCTACCCGCCGAAGCCGTCGATGCGCCTGATCACGGACCTGTTCGCCTACTGCCACGACCGCATCCCGAAGTGGAACACGATCTCGATCTCCGGCTACCACATGCGGGAGGCGGGAGCCACGGCGGTGCAGGAGGTGGCGTTCACACTGGCGAACGCCATCGCCTACGTGGAGGCCGCCATCCAGGCCGGCCTTGCCGTCGACGACTTCGCTCCCCGGGTGTCCTTCTTCTTCGCCTGCCACATGAACTTCTTCGAGGAGGTGGCGAAGTTCCGGGCGGCTCGGCGGATGTGGGCCAGGATCATGGTCGATCGGTTCGGCCCCAGCGACCCCCGGAGCGCGATGCTCCGGTTCCACACGCAGACCGGCGGGGCCACCCTGACGGCCCAGCAGCCGGAGAACAACATCGTCCGCACGACGTTGGAGGCGCTCGCGGCGGTGCTCGGTGGGACGCAGTCGCTGCATACGAACTCGTTCGACGAGGCCCTGGCCCTTCCCACCGAGCCCGCGGTGAAGATCGCCCTTCGGACCCAGCAGATCATCGGGCACGAGTCCGGCGTGCCGAACACGATCGATCCGCTGGCCGGCGCCTACTTCGTGGAGTCGCTCACGAACGAGATCGAGGAGCGAGCGGGCGAATACGTGGACAAGATCGAGGGGATGGGCGGTCCCGTGGCGGCCATCGAGGCCGGCTTCTACCAGGACGAGATCCACGAGGCGGCCTTCCGGATCCAGCAGGGCGTCGAGTCCGGCGAGCGGGTCGTGGTGGGCGTCAACCGGTTCCAGGAGGCCGAGGAGCCCTCGGTCGAGCTCCAGCAGATCGCCCAGGAGGAACTGGACAAGCAGGTCGGTCGGGTTCGGGAGCTGCGCGAGAGCCGCGACGCCGATGCGGTGGAACGGTGGCTCGGCGCGGTCGAGGACGCCGCGCGGGGGACCGACAACCTCCTGTATCCCATGAAGGAGGCCCTTCGGGCCCGGGCCACGCTGGGCGAGGTGTCCGACGCGCTCCGCAGGGTGTTCGGCGAGTACCACCCCCGGTAGGGATAAGCTCTGCCGGCTCATGGACATCGCCGTGATCGGTGGCACGGGGAACGAGGGCTTCGGGCTGACGCTCCGACTGGCCCGGGCCGGCCACCACGCGATCATCGGCTCGCGGTCCGAGGACAAGGGCGCCGGCTCGGCCGGCGAGGCCAGGGCCATCCTGGGGGGCGACGCCGCGGTCGACGGAACGACGAACGAGAAGGCGGCGCAGCAGGGCGAGATCGTGTTCGTCACCGTGCCCTTCGCCGGACAGGCCGAGATCTACCGTGCCATCAAGGAGCACGTGGCCGCCGGGACGATCGTCGTGGACTGCACCAGCCCACTCGCCACTGCGGTGGGGGGCCGGGCCTGGCACGTGCTCCGGCCGTGGCACGGGTCGGCGGCCGAGCAGGCCACGGCCATCCTGGACCCCGGCGTGCGGATGGTGGCGGCGTTCCACACGATCGCGGGGGACGCGCTCCGGGACCTCGACCACCCCCTCGAGAGCGACGTGTTCGTGTGCGGCAAGGACCCGGAGGCGAAGGTGGTCGTGGGCGGGCTGATCGAGCAGATCCCGAACCTTCGGTGGGTGGACGCCGGCGACCTCACGATGGCCCGGATCGTGGAGACGCTGACGGCGCTGCTGATCTCGGTGAACCGGACCTACAAGGTGAAGGACTCTGGGTTCAGGGTGACCGGCCGCGACTCGTGGGGGCTGCCGCCCGGGCGCGGCTAGTCGATCACGGCCAGGGTCTGGCCGGGGTGGACCACCTGGCCGGCCTTGATGGGAAGCTCCGAGACGACCCCATCGCGCGGCGCCGGGATGGCGTTCTCCATCTTCATGGCCTCCAGGATGCAGACGACGTCGCCGGCCTCGATCTCCTGGTCCGCCTCCACCAGCACCCGAACGATGGTCCCCTGCATCGGCGCCGCGATGACGCTGTGCACGCCCGGCCCACGATGGGCCTCGTGGCGAGACGGGCTCTTCGGCGCGGTGTCGCGGCGATGGTCGAAGATGCGGACCGGTACCCGCCGCCCGTCGAGCTCCACGATCAGCTCGGCCGGCACCGCCTGCCTGGGCTCGGAGGCCGGCGCCGCGGCCGCCATCCTCGGCAGCTCCGCGCCCTTCAGCGCGCGCTCCAGCCACGTGGTCGTGTGCGTCCCCTGGCGAAATTCCTCGGTGTCCAGCACCCATTGATGGAGCGCGATGGTGGTGGGCACGCCCTCCACCCGGAACTCGCCCAGCGCACGGAGCATCCGCCGTCTGGCCCGCTCGCGGTCCTCACCCGACACGATCAGCTTGGCGAACATCGAGTCGTAGTCGGCAGGCACCTGGCGACCTTCCCGAACCCCCGAGTCCACGCGGACGAACGGGCCGGCCGGCTCCCGGTAGGCCGTGATCCTCCCGGGCCGGGCAGGAAGTTGCGCGATGGATCCTCCGCGTTGATCCGGCACTGGATGGCGTGGCCCTGGACGTGCACGCCGGACAGGTCCACGCGCTCGCCCAAGGCCACCGCGATCTGGTAGGCCACCAGGTCCAGACCGGTCGTCATCTCGGTCACGGTGTGCTCCACCTGGAGCCGCGTGTTCATCTCCAGGAAGTAGAAGCTCCCCTCGTCGTCCACGATGAACTCGACGGTCCCGGCGTTCGTGTACCCGGCCTCCTTGGCCAGGGCCAGGGCGGCCTGCCCCATCCGGGTCCGAAGGTCCTCGTCCACGACGGGCGAAGGCGACTCCTCCACCAGCTTCTGGTGGCGTCGCTGCACGGAGCAGTCCCGCTCGCCCAGGAAGAACGCGTTGCCCTGCTGGTCCGCCAGGATCTGGGCTTCCACGTGGTGGGCCCGGTCGACGTATCGCTCCAGGAAGACCTCGGGGCGGCCGAAGTACGCCTCCGCCTCTCGCGTCGCTCGCTTGAGCGCGGGGGCCAGCTCGTCGGCGGACCGGACCACGTGCATCCCCCGGCCCCCGCCGCCGAACGCCGCCTTCACGACGCACGGGGTACCCGATCCGTTCCGCCTCCGCCGGCGCCTGCTGCATGGTCACGGGCTCCGGCGTGCCGGGGACGATGGGCACCCCGACCCGTTCGGCGGCCTGGCGGGCGGCAGACTTGTCGCCCATCATCTCGATGGCTTCCGAAGGCGGGCCGATGAAGGTGAACCCGGACTCCTCGACGGCGCGAGCGAAATGGCCGCTCTCGGACAGGAACCCGTAGCCGGGGTGGATGGCGGTGGCCCTGGCGCTCCTGGCGGCGTCGAGGATGGCGCCGATCGACAGGTAGGAGTCCGAGGGGAGCGGTGGCCCGATCCGGTATGCCTGGTCGGCCATCGCCACGTGGAGCGCGTCGCGGTCGGCGTCGGAGTACACCGCTACGGACTCCAGTCCGAGCTCGCGGAGCGTCCGCACGATGCGAACGGCGATCTCCCCGCGATTGGCGATGAGGATCCTGGTCTTCGGCACCAGCGGCTCCGGCTCGCGATAATCGTCTGCACCCGGACGGGAGTCAAACCTTGTCGCTGTCCGAACTCGCGCTTGCCCACGCGCTCGAACGGATCGGGGCCCAGGCCCCCGTCCGGTTCGACGAGGTTACCCGTTCGACCCAGCTCACCGCCCGGGAGTTAGCTGAGGAGGGGGCCCCGGAGTGGGCCCTGGTGGCGGCGGCGCACCAGACCGAGGGGCGAGGTCGCCTGGGCCGGGAGTGGGTGGACGAACCCGGCCGGGCGCTCATGTTCTCCGTGGTCCTGCGGCCGAACCTCGCGCCCGAGCGCGGAGGCCTGATCCCGCTCCTGGCCGGGTGGGCCCTGGTCGTGGCGTGCCGGGAGGCGGCGGGGGTGGAGGCTCGCTGCAAGTGGCCGAACGACCTGGTGGTGGGGGAGGGCAAGGCCGGGGGCATCATCGCCGAGTCGATACTGAGCGGCGACCGGATCGAACACGTCGTCCTGGGCGTCGGCGTGAACGTGGCGGCGGCGCCGGCCGTCGCCGGCGCCGCCGCCATCCCCGACGTCGAGCCCGCGAGCGTGCTCGAGTCGTTCCTCGTCGCCTTCGCCGGCCGCTACCGGCCCGGTGACCCCGCCTTCCCCGGCGCGACCGTGGCCGCGTACCGGCAGGTGTGCGCCACGATCGGTACCCGGGTCCGCGCCACGACCACTTCGGGGCTCGTGGTGGAAGGCGAAGCCGTCGAGGTGGACGAGACGGGCGGGTTGATGGTGCGGACCGGCAACGGCCTGCAGGTCGTACGCTTCGGCGAGGTCGAGCACCTTCGCGAGGCGGCGGCAGACGCCTCTGGATGAGTTGCCGCGCGGCGGAGGGGAGGATACGGTCCCGGCCGTGGCGTTCCCACGGCGTCTCCTGGTCGATGGCGAGGAGCTGATCCTCGATCTCCGTCCGCACCCGATCGCTCTGGCGCGAGCGATCCTCGTCACGTTCCTCATCGCGGTGGCCTGGGCCTTCGTGCTCTCGCACCTCCCTGACGCCGGCCACGACGTCCTGTTCTGGACCGTCATCGTGGCCGGCACCATCGTGTTCGTCTTCTGGCCGGTCCGCGACACGATCCGGTTCCTCACGTCGCACTTCGTCGTGACCTCGGACCGCGTGATCCATCGTCAGGGCTGGATCGCGAAGTCCTCGATGGAGATCCCGCTCGAGGCCATCAACGACGTGCGGTTCCAGCAGGGCGTCTTCGAGCGGGTGATCGGGGCCGGCGACCTCATCATCGAGTCCGCAGGCGAGCGGGGCCGCGAGGTGTTCGAGGACATCCGCGAGCCCGAGCACGTGCAGAAGACCATCTACCAGCAAGGCGAGAAGAACCAGCAGCGCATGTTCCACGGGGGCTCGGCCGGAGCGTCCGCGCCGTCGGCCACGACCGAGCTTGAGCGCCTGGCCGACCTCCGGGCCCGGGGCGTCCTCACCGAGGAGGAGTTCCAGGCCCAGAAGCGCAAGATCCTGGGCGGCTGAGTCCCTCGTGGCACGGGCCGCACATGGGTATAACCGGGGCGTGGAACGCAGGGTCGCGATCGTCGGCATCGGGCATGCGGGGTTCGCCCCGATCACGGCCGGCCTCTCCTACAAGGAGCTCATGTTCGAGGCGGCCCAGCGGGCCTACGCGGACGCGGAGGTCGATCCGCGAGCAGACGTCGACTCGTTCGTCTGCTGCTCCGAGGATTACCTGGAGGGCACGAGCATCTTCGACGAGTACGTGCCCGACCAGCTGGGGGCGGTGCAGCGGCCGGTGCAGACGGTGGCCGCCGACGGGCTGTTCGGGGTGGCCACCGCGCTGATGCTGATCCGCTCGGGCGCGGCCGGGGTGGTGGCGGTCGAGGCTCACAGCAAGGTCTCGGACGTCCTGACCCTCGGCGCGATCGAGCAGTTCGCCATGGACCCCGTGTTCAACCGGCCGCTCGGCGTTCCGGCCCTGGCCGTCGCCGGCCTGGACATGAACGCGTTCCTCGAGCGGACGGGGCTCACCGAGGAGCACTGCGCGATGGTCGCGGCCAAGAACAGGACGAACGCGCTCGACAACCCGAGGGCCGCCTATCCGGCCGACGTCGAGGCCGAGGACGTCCACGACTCCGCGCCCGGTCTACTGGCCGCTCCGGGAGCTCGAGGTCGCGGCGAGGGCCGACGGCTGCGTCGTCGCGGTGCTCGCCGCCGAGGAGCGGGCCGGCGACCTCACCGATGGGCCCGTGTGGCTGCTCGGGGCAGGGTGGTCTTCGGGGAGCCCCACGCTCGAGAGCCGCGTATGGGGGGAGGCCGACTTCGTCGCGCGGGCGGCGGAGCGCGCCTACGCGATGGCCGGCGTGGAGGATCCGGGCGAGGAGATCGACCTCGCCGAGGTGGACGACGTGTACGCGTTCAAGGAGCTCCAGCACCTGGAAGCCCTGGGGCTCGGAACGGCGGACGAGCTGGCCGAGATGCTGGCCGAGGGCGAGCTCGACGCGGACGGGGACCTTCCGGTGAACGTCTCGGGCGGCTCGCTTGGCCAGGGGAACCTGTTCGAGGCGAACGGCCTGGTCCGGCTGCTGGAGTGCGTGGAGCAGCTCCGGGGTGAGGCCGGCGAACGGCAGGTGGACGAGGCGTACGTCGCCCTGGCCCAGTCATGGCGTGGGGTGCCCACCACGTCCGCCGCGGTGGTCGTGCTGGGGAACGAGGAGGGCACGTGACCGGGCTGAAGGGTGCCGACCTCGTCTACTTCTTCGTCTCCGACATGGACCGGGCCGTGGGCTTCTATCGGGACGTCCTGGGGCTTCGGCTCCTGTACCGAACCGGCGACGACTGGGCCCAGTTCGAGGCCGGCCCGGTGCAGCTGGGGCTCCACGGTTCGGGACCGGGGCAGCACCGTCCGGGCGGGACGCTCGCGTTTCGAGGTCGACGATCTCGACGCGAGCCGAGCGGCGCTCGCCGCCCGTGGGATCGGCTTCACACCGGAAGGCGTGGGCGAGGATGGCGAGCCGAGGTTCGTCGAGTTCAGCGATCCGGATGGGAACGTCCTCGGCCTGCTGGAGTACCCGCAGGATCGAGGGCGATCATGACTGGAAGCCGGGTGGCGGTCGTCGGCGCGGGCATGACCCGGTTCATGCGGCGGGCCCAGGAGACCGGCAAGGAGCTGGCGTGGGAGGCGGCCCGGGCGGCCCTTGATTCGTGCCAGCTCACGCTGGCCGACGTGGACGCGGTGTGTCTGACATCGGCCCCGGACGCCTTCGACGGCGTGCACATGAAGGGGGAGTACCTCTCGGACGGGGCCGGAGGGTTCGGCAAGCCGTTCATCCGCACGTACGTCGGCGGCGGGAGCGGCGTGTTCACGGCTATCCAGGGCTGGTACACGGTGGCGAGCGGCATGTTCGACGTCGCGCTCCTGGTGGCGGAGGAGAAGATGTCGTCGACGCAGCCGCATCCCCAGGGCGCGTTCCTGACGATCTTCGACAACATCCTGGAGCGGCCGCTCGGTCCGAACCTCCTGTGGATCTTCGCCCTGGAGATGAACCGGTACATGTCGGCCTACGGGCTGGACAAGCGCGACATCGCCTCGGTGGCGGTGAAGAACAAGCGGAACGCGGCGGGCCATCCGGCGGCGTTGCTGGGGCAGGCCGACATCACGGTCGACGACGTGCTCGCGAGCGAGGTCCTGGCGTGGCCGGTGCAGCGGCTCGACGTCTCACCGATCTCCGACGGCGCCGTGGCGGTGGTCGTCGCATCCGAGGACGTGGCCAAGCGGATCACCGACCGGCCGGTGTGGATCGAGGGCGTCGGATGGAACCTCGACACGACCTACTGGACCAACCGCGACCTCGTGTACCCGGAGTACGTGGAGAACGCGGCGAGGATGGCCTACGACATGGCCGGCGTGAAGGAGCCGCGCAAGGAGATCCACGTCGTCGAGCCCTACGACCCGTTCGACTACAAGGAGCTGCACCACCTCGAGGGGTTGCTGCTGTTCGACAAGGGCAAGGCGCCGGAGGCAGCACGCGATGGCGTCCTGGACCGCGACGGGGACCTGCCCTCCTGCCCCTCGGGCGGCCTGCTCGGCGTGGGGAACCCCATCGCGGCCGCGGGCCTGATGAAGGTCGCGGAGCTGTTCTGGCAGCTGCGGGGGGAGGCGGGTGCGCGGCAGGTGCCGGGGACGCCCGAGCGCGGCGTGGCCCAGGCCTGGGGCGACCTCATGCAGGTCGGCACCGTCGTCGTGATGGGAACGGAAGGTGGGCCGCCGAAGACGGCCTCGGGGCTGCCGGTCGTCCAGACGCCGCCGTACACGACGGGAGGCCATCCGCTCTCCGACGCGGGGTTCCGCTCCGCCGTCGGGGCCGTCGATCACCGGCTCGGCGCCAGGTATTCGTGGGATGCCGGGGTCGCGGTGGGGCGATTCCTGGACGGCCTGAGGGCCGGGAAGATCCTGGGACGCGAGTGCCGGCGCTGCGAGCGGGTCCTCGTTCCGCCCCGCATGTTCTGCGAGCGGTGCTTCCGGGAGACCGACGCATGGATCGAGGTCGAGCACACGGGGACGGTGCAGACGTACTCGATCTGTCACGTCTCCTGGGACATGCAGCCGCTCGATCCGCCCGAGATCCCCGCGGTCATCGCCGTGGACGGATCCGACGGCGGGCTCCTGCACATGCTGGGTGGGGTCGAGCCCGACGAGGTCCGGATCGGGATGGACGTCGAGGCGGTGTGGAAGCCGGTCGGCGAGCGTACCGGCTCGATCCTGGACATCGCCCACTTCCGGCCCAGGAGGGATGCCTGATGCGGGAGAAGGTGGCTCGGCCCGACGAGGTCCGCCGGTGGCCGGGGGACTTCCCGGTGGCGCATCGATACACGCCCGGCGTGGCCGGCGAGGCGTTCCTCACGGCGCTCCGCGACCGCGGCGCGATCCTCGGATCGCGCTGCGAGCGGTGCGCCTACACCTACGTCCCGGCCCGGCTGTTCTGCGAGCGGTGCTTCGCCGAGCTCGACGCCGGCGTCGAGCTCGGCCCCGGCGGCACGCTCGTCTCGTTCACCATCGGGTTCGCCGGCCTGGAGGGGGAGCCGCTCGACCGTCCGGTGACGCTGGGGCTCGTTCGGCTCGACGGGGCCGACGCGGTACTCCTTCACCATGTCCTGGACCCCGGCGATGAGCCTCTCGAGATCGGGGATCGGGTGGAGGTCGTGCTGCGGCCCCCCGGGGAGCGCACTGGGTCGATCCTGGACATCGAGGGGTTCGCCTTGGCCGAGACCGAGAGCGAGTGACGCCGCCGGAGAGCGGTCACCAGCCCCTCGTATGCTTGGCCGGATGATCCGGCCGACCTGCGTTCGTTGCGGCGAACCGCTCCCCGAGGACGCGAAGTTCTGTCCGAACTGCGCGTTCCCCGTCGGGACCCCGCCGCCGGAGGAACGCAAGATCGTCACCGTGGTCTTCGCCGACCTGGTCGGCTCGACCCGGCTGTCCGCACAGGTCGACGCGGAGCGCTACCGCGAGGTCATCGCGGCCTTCTACCAGGCGGTCACCCAGGAGCTGGAATCGCTTCGGGGGCGCGCGTACAACTTCGCCGGCGACGCCGTGGTCGGTGTGTTCGGCATCCCGCATGCCCACGACGACGACGCGATCCGGGCCATCCGGGCGGGGCTGGCCATCGTGAAGCGGGTGACCGAGCTGGGCCAGAGCCTCCTGCTGCCCTTCTCCCTCCAATGCCGGGTCGGAGTGAACACCGGACGGGTGGCCATCGGAAGCGAAGGCGCGGAGGCCGGATTGCTGTACGGGGCGGTGGTGAACGCGGCGGCCCGGCTCCAGCAGGCCGCCGAGCCGGGCGCCGTGCTGGTCGGGGAGACGACGTGGCTCCTCACGAAGGACCACGTCCAGTACGGCGAGCGCATGGAGGTCGTGGCCAAGGGGTTCGAGGGTTCCCTGCCGGCCTGGCCGGTCATCGCCCTGGCGCCGCGCTCCTCCCGGCGGACCATCCCCTTCGTGGATCGCCGGCGGGAGCTTCGCCTGCTGGTCGAGACCTTCGAGCGCGCTCAGGAGGCGCGTCGGGGGCACATGGTCACGCTGCTCGGCGAGCCGGGGATCGGCAAGAGCCGGGTGGTCGAGGAGTTCCTGGCGGGTCTCCCCGACGCGACCAAGGTGTTGACCGGCCGGGCCAGCCCGTTCGAGGAGGACGTCACGTTCGCCCCGGTCGCCCAGATCCTCCTGCAGGAGATCGGGGAGCCCCCGGACGCGCCACCCGAGCAGCTGGAGGCGAGCCTCGAAGAACTCGTGCGCAGCTGTTGCCCCACGGAGCGGACGCAGGAGATCGTCGACCTGTTGCGCCTCGCGCTCGGGCTCGGCGACGAGTCCCGGGATCGACGGCGGTACCGGGTGGCGGAGATCCGCGCGGGGCTCCTCGCGCTCCTCCAGGGCCTGGCGGCGCGAGGTCCGGTCGTGATGGTCGTGGAGGACGCGCATCTCGCGCAGCCGCCGCTGCTGGACCTGGTGGAGCAACTCGTGCGGGCGGCCCGGAGCATCCCGTTGTTCGTCCTGTGCGTGGCCCGCTACGAGCTGCTCGACGAGCGCCCGGACTGGGGTGGCGGCCTGGGCGATTCGCTCAACCTGCACCTGGAGGCCATGTCGCTCTCGGATGCCACCGAGCTCGCCAGGGAAGCCGGCGGGCCTCGACGAGGACTCGGCCAAGCGGATCGCGCGCCACGCGGGGGGGAACCCGTTCTTCATCGTGGAGACGACCGGGATGCTGATGCACACGGAGGCCGAGGTGGCGTCGGACACCGGACCGCTTCCTCGGGATCTCCTCCCCCCGACGGTCCAGGCGGTCATCGCGGCTCGGATCGACCACCTGGCGGAGGAAGCCCGCGACCTGATCCGCAAGGCCTCCGTCTTCGCGCCCGGCACGTTCGACCGAGCCGCGCTGGCGATCGTCGCCGAGCCCGACGACAAGGTCCTGGAGCTCCTGGAGGACGAGGAGCTCCTGGTCCGGGACGAGGAGCGTGAAGGGTTCTGGCGGTTCCGCCACGGCCTGGTCCGCGACGTGGCCTACGACAGCCTGCCCAAGCGGGAGCGGCTCCGGCTCCACCTGCGGGTCGCGACCAGGCTCTCCGAGGACCCGGAGATGTCGTCGCGGTACCCGCGATCGATCGCGTACCACCTGGAGCAGGCGGCCCGGGCCTCGCTCGACCTGAACCCGGCCGACCGCAGCCTGGCGGAACGAGCGGTCGAGGCCCTGGCCCGGGCGGGCGATCAGGCCCTGGAGACCTCGCAGGCCCGGGCGGCGGCGGACCTGTACGAACGGGCGCTGTCCCTGGCGGGCCCGGAACGGGAGTGGGGGGTGCGGGAGGCCCGGATCCTGGCCGGCCTGGGCGAGGCCCGGTACTGGCTCGGCGAGTTCGAGGCGGCGGTCTCGCCCCTCACCCGTGCCCTGGAGATCGGCGGCACCGACCCCCAGATCCGAGCGGACGCGTCCCGGTTCCTCGGCGACATCGAGCTCTCCATCAGGGGGAATCCGGAGCGGGCCGAGGAGCTGCTCGATCGAGCTCTGGCGGCGGCCCGGGAGCTCGGCGACCCCTGGACGCTGGCCCGCACGCTCCTCGTCGCGGGCTGGGCGCCGTACTGGAGGAACGACAAGCAGAAGGCCCGCGAGATGTTCGAGGAGGCCCTGGCGGTCGCGCGAGCCAACCCCGAGGGCGATCCGTGGGCCGAGTCCCGGGCGCTCAGCATGGTCGCGACGCTCGTGGAGGACGTGGGCGACCAGAAGGAAGCGCTCGCCCTGTCGAGCGAAGCCCTGGCCATCGCCGAGACGTCGGGCGACCGGTTCTCCGTCGCGGTCGCGCGAGAGAGCGTGGGCAACGCCCTTCGCCGTATCGGTCGCCTGAACGAGGCCCTCCCCCACCTGAACGCTGCCGTCGACGCCTTCCGCGAGCTCGGAGCCCGGTGGGAGCTGGCGAGCGCGCTGACCTCCAGGGGGATCCTCCACCGGGTAGCCGGTCGCATCGACCAGGCCGTGAAGGACCTGCGGGAGGCCTATCGCCTGTGCCGGGAGCTGAAGGAGCGGGGCATCGTGACCTGGACGGCGAGCCAGCTGGCGATGGCGCTGGTGCGCGCGGGCGAGCTTCAGGCCGCCAGGGAAGTACTGGAGGAGACGTCCGCCGTGGTCGACTCCCGAGGCCCGGGATCGGTCGACTGGCTCCTCGAGGGCGAGGTGGAGATCCTGCTGGCCGAGGGAGACCGCGAGGGCGCCTTGGAGAAGGCGCTCGAGGTCCTGCGGCTCGAGCGGGAGCATGAATCCGCGAAGGACGTCGCGGCCCGGATCTGGTGGATCGGGCGGGTGTTCGGCCCCGATGCGGTGGGTGGCGAGGAGGAGATGGAGCGGGCCCGAAGGCTCCTGGAGGAGACGCACTGGCAGTCGGCCATCATGGCGCCCGACCTCGTGAGCGGGTGAGCGGGTGGACTTCGACCTGACCCAGGAACAGGAGGACTTCCGAAAGGCGGTCCGGCAGTTCGCGGAGGAGGTGGTGGCCCCGGTCGCGGAGGAGCTGGACCGCGAGGAGCGCTTCCCCCTCGAGATCGTTCGGCAGATGGGTGAGCTCGGCCTGTTCGGCCTGCCGTTCCCGGAACGCTACGGCGGACTGGACGGGGACTTCCTGACGTTCTGCCTGTGCATGGAGGAGATCGCGCGCGTGGACTCCTCGGTGGCCATCACGCTCGAGGCGGCGGTGGGCCTGGGGGCCAACCCCATCTACCGGTTCGGGACCGAGGAGCAGAAGGAGCGATGGCTCACCCCGATGGCGCGCGGGCAGATCCTGGGCTCCTTCGGGCTGACCGAAGCCGGTGGGGGCTCGGACGCGCAGTCGATCCGGACCACGGCCAGGCTCGAGGACGGCGAGTGGGTGATCGATGGGTCCAAGGCGTTCATCACCAACTCGGGGACGCCGCTCTCGAAGGTCTGCGTCGTGGCGGCGATGACCGGCGACCTCGGGGAGATCTCCAACATCATCGTGCCCACCGACACTCCGGGATTCTCGGTGGGGCGCTCGTACCGAAAGGTCGGATGGCGGGCCAGCGACACGCACGAGCTCTCGTTCGACGGCTGCCGCGTACCCGAGGTGAACCTTCTCGGCGAGCGAGGACGGGGGTACGCCCAGTTCCTGGAGGTCATCGACGACGGCCGCATCGCCTTCGCCGCGCTGGCGGTGGGCTTGGCTCGAGGATGCCTGGAGGAGAGCGTGAAGTACGCCGGGGAGCGGGAGGCCTTCGGCCGGCCCATCGGGTCGTTCGAGGCGCTCCAGTTCAAGATGGCCGACATGAAGGTGGCCGTGGAGAACGGCCGCCTCGGCTACCTGCGCGCCGCGTGGTTGAAGGACCACGGCCGGCCGTACAAGACCGAAGCGTCGATCGCCAAGCTCTACGCGAGCGAGATGGCGGTCTCGTGCGCCCGCGAGGCCGTGCAGGTGCACGGGGGGTACGGCTTCATCGAGGAGTTCCCGGTGGCCCGGTTCTATCGCGACGCCAAGGTGCTCGAGATCGGGGAGGGGACCAGCGAGATCCAGCGCCTGCTGATCGCCCGGGACCTGGGCCTTCCGGGCACGGAGCTGTAGCCCTCAGGCTCAAGGCCGCCACGGCCCGGGCGAGGGAGATGTTTGAAACCGGCCCCGATCCGGGGCACCCTGGGGGGCGCTCGCTTGACATCTCCGCACCTCGTTCGGTACGAAGGGTCACTTCCATGAGGGCCAACCGGGGACGCTCTGCCTTCTTCCGGCGCCGCTTCGTCGGCGTTGCTGCGGCGTCCCTGCTATTGCTGATGGCCCTCGCGCCAACCGCCGGCGCCGGGCTTAAGCAGAGCTTGGATCAGGCAAAGGCTCGCTTGGCGGAGCTGAAGCACCAGATCGGAGCCCAACAGGCGGTCCTGGACCGGCTCTCGGCCCAGGCGGCGGCCATCGCCATGCAGCTCGACGAGCATCAGGCCGTCTACGAGCAGGTGACCGCGCAGCTCCAGCAGACCAAGGTGGAGCTCGGCGCGGCGAACCGGCGCTTCCAGGCCGTTCTGGATCAACTGAACCAACGCGTCCGCGAGACCTACATGCAGGGGCCGGGGAGCCCGGTCGAGTTCCTCCTCGGCGCCACCTCGCTGGCCGACCTGTCCGACCGGCTCGAGTTCGTGGACGCGCTGACGCAGTCCGACTCCGACCTCGCCGGCCAGGTCCAGAACTTGAAGAACGAGCTGTCGGCCCAGGCCCGGAACCAGCAGCGGCTCCAGTCCCGGCAGGCCGGCATCCTGAGCCAGCTCCAGGATGAGAATGCACAGCTGCAGGCGCAGTTCCAGCAACAGAAGGCGATCTACGACGACATCCAGGCCAAGAGGGCCGAGGCCGAGAAGCTCGTGGAGCGGCTCGGCAGGGCCTATCGGGACTTCCTGGCATCCCTGTCCGGTGTCAGCAACGGCGTGTTCAAGGTGTGCCCCGTGGACCAGCCTCGGGCGGTGTACGACGGGTTCGGCGCGCCGCGCTACACGGGCGGCTATCACCCGCATGCCGGCAACGACATCGTGGCGCCCACGGGAACGGCCATCCGCGCGCCGTTCGCCGGCATCGCGCAGTCCTCCTACAACACCCTCGGGGGGAACGCCGTGTACGTGTACGGGGCCCTCGGCTACGTGTACAACGCGCACCTGTCGTCCTACTCGGCCAACTCCAACGGCCCGGTCGCGGCGGGCGACGTCATCGGCTACGTCGGCGACTCGGGCGACGCCCTGGGCGGCGTGCCGCACGACCATTTCGAGTGGCACCCCAAGGTGATGCCGTCGAACTGGCCGACCAGCCCGTACGGGTACCAGGTGATCGGTAGCGCCCTGAACCCGTACCCGCTCCTTTCGCAGGTCTGCTGAGGATCACGGCGGCATGGAGCCTCTCCGCCGATGTCGGCGGGAGGCGATATCCTCCAGCCCGAGATGCCTGAACGTCGAGCGGTCGGCGGGTTCCCCTTGGCGGGAACGGCGGTCGCCGGCGTCGTGCTTGGCCACTGGCTGACGTACGTCCTCGCAGTGACCGACCCCCACGTGCGGGCGGAGGTCCTCGCCGCCTCGGGGCACTCCTACTGGGTGCTGGCCGTCAAGGTGGCCGTCGTCCTGGTGTTCGCCGCGCTCGGCACCGTGCTCCTGCGGCATCTGGGCGGGCGCTCCCGCCCGGAGGAGACGGCGGAGGAGCCGTTCTCCTGGATCGCCGCTCGATTGTCCGTCCTGCAGGTCGTGGCGTTCGCGGCGATGGAGGTGACGGAGCGGCTCGTGGTTGGGGCCCCCATCGCCCACATGCTCCACCACCACTTGTTCCTGATGGGCGTGGCGGTTCAGCTCCTCGTGGCGTGCGCCGGCGGTCTCGTCCTGCTGTGGTTCAGCCGGGCGGCCGATCGCGTCGCGGACGCCCTCGGACGCCCCCGCCTGCCACGCCCCGCTGCCGTCCAGACCGTTCGGATCGAGTTCCAGACAGCGTCTCCGGTCGACCCCGTCGGCGGCGGGGTCGGCCTCCGAGGTCCTCCCAGCCGCTGATCGAGGGAGCGCGCTCGCCGCATCCGGCCTGAGGGCCGGGCGATCCGTGGTGAGGCGCAAAGAGAGAGCCGTTCCCCCGAGAGGAGGCATTCCATGAGAAGGAGGATCGCGGCCTGCGCGGCCGTCATCGTCGGGCTGTCCGGCGTCTTCGTGCTCGGGCTGGCCGGCCCGGCGTTGGCGCACGAGGAGCGTGTCGTCGGCGCCTATCACTTCGTCGTCGGGTGGGGGGACGAACCGGCGTACGCAGGTCTGAAGAACAGCGTCCAGCTCATCCTGAGCACCGACGCGGGAAAGCCCGTCACCAACCTCGGTGACTCGCTCAAGGTCGAGGTGATCTTCGGCCAGCGGAAGATGGAACTTCCCCTGGAGCCCGCGTTCGATCCGGCCGAGGGGTTCGGAACGCTGGGCGACTACCGAGGCTGGCTCATACCGACCGCGCCCGGCACCTACGCGTTCCACTTCTTCGGGTCCATCGGGAAGCAGAAGGTCGACGAGCGCTTCACCTCGGGCCCGACGACGTTCGACGACGTGGCGGATCCGGCGGAGGTGGAGTTTCCCACGAAGGTCCCGACGGGTACCGAGCTCGCGGCGCGCCTGGATAGAGAGATCCCCCGCCTCACGGCCGCCGTCGTGAGCGCCCGGAGCGAGGCCGAGGACCGGGCCGACTCGGCCCGGACCCTGGCGATCGCCGGCATCGTCGTCGGCGCGCTCGGCCTCATCGTGGCCATGGTTGCGCTGGCCGGGTGGCGGAGGTCGGTCCGACGCGCAGCGCCGGTCGCGGTAGGGCCCGGGACCGAGGTGAGGGCACGGGACTGAGGTCGATGCGGCGCTTCTTCCTCGCGGTGCTCGGAGCGGGCCTGCTGGTCATCTTGATCGGCCAGCCTGCGGCGGCGCACGCCATGCTGCGCCGGTCTGAGCCCGAGAGCGGCGCGCTGCTCCAGACGGCCCCATCGAGGGTGGTGACCACGTTCACCGAACCGCCGGATCCGAGCCTGTCGATCATCCACGTGCTCGACGAGAGCGGCACGGACGTCGAGCGGGGCAAGGCGGAACCGGTACCGGGGGCTCCGCTCGAGCTCCAGGTAGCCCTTCCATCGCTCCCCGACGGCGTGTACACGGTGACGTGGCGGACCGTGTCGGAGACCGACGGGCACGTGACCGGCGGTTCCTTCGCGTTCGGCGTCGGGGTGGCCTCCACGGGCCCCGTCACGTCGAGCGGCGCGGTCCTTCCGTCCACGCCGTCGCCGTCACCGCTCGCGGCGGTGGGCCGTTGGGGGCTGTACGCGGGGCTGGCCCTCCTGCTCGGCGGGGCCGTACTTGGGCTGTTCGTGTTCGGTGGACGGATCCCCTCCTCGAGGTGGGTGCTCGCCGCCGCCTGGCTGACCGGCGCCATCGGCCTCGCGCTGATGACCGTTGCCGAGCGCTCGACCGTGGGCGTCTCCTACGGGACGCTCCTGCGATCGTCGGCCGGGGACCAGCTCATCCGCCAGGGGGTCGGGCTGGCGGTCGTGGCGATCGCGGTGATCGTTGCGACGATCCGGCCCCAGAGGCCTGGGTTGATCCTCCTCGGCCTGGCTGCCGCGGGCGCCATGCTCCTCCGTGCGCAGGCCGGCCACGCGGGCTCCGAGTCCCCGGTCTGGTTCAACGTCGGCATGCAATGGCTACACCTCCTGGCGGTAGGGGTGTGGGTCGGGGGCCTGGCCTGGTTGCTGCTCGGGATCCGGTCGAGCGGTCCGAGCGTGCGCGCCGGCGTGGGGCGGTTCTCTTTCATCGCCGGCATCGCGCTGGCTGTGGTGGCGGTGACCGGCGTAGTGCGAGCGATCGACGAGATCGGAGGGGTCGGCGCATGGCGCCGGCTGTTCGAGACGAGCTTCGGGGTCACGCTGTCGATCAAGGTCGCGTTGTTCGCCGGGCTCGTGGCCCTGGGGGCGCGAAACAGGTACGTGAACGTCCCGGCGGTTGTCCAGCGGGGCGAGCGGGTGCGGTCACTCCGCCGGACCGTTGGCGGGGAGGTCGCCCTGGCCGTGGGAATCTTCGGCGTCACCGGGGTGCTGACGCAGTTGCCGCCGGCCGCGCACGTCGCCGCCGCCGCGCCGCCGCCGCCGGCCCAGGTGGTGGCGACGGGGAGCGACTTCGCCACGTCCGCCCGGGTGCGGTTGACGGTCATGCCGGGGACCGTGGGCCCCAATCACTTCGAGGCCCGGATCGTCGATTACGACACCGGGGAACCCCTCCACGCGAGTAGCGTCTCGCTGAAGTTCAGCCAGCCGTCGCACCCCGAGCTCGGCACGCCCAGCCTGGACCTGTCCAGGATGGCCCCCGGGATGTGGATGGGTGAGGGGACACCTCTCTCGATGCCCGGCGCGTGGGACGTGTCGGTCTTGATCCAGGGTACGGCCGGCTCCGTGGTGGTACCGCTCGAGGTCCAGACCCGGGCTCCGCCCCAGCACGTCGAGGTAACGCGGGCTCCGGGCCAACCGACGCTGTACACCATCACCCTGCCTGGTGGGTTGTCGCTCCAGACGTACGTCGATCCCGGCACGCCCGGGAACGACGTGGTGCACTTCACGTTCTTCCAGGCCTCCGGAGACGAGCAGCCCATCGCGTCGGCCACGGCGACCGCCACCACCCCGGCCGGCCACACGGACGATCTGCCTTTGATCCGCTTCGATCCGGGACACTTCGTGGCGAACACCCGGCTCGATGAAGGACACTGGCGCTTCAGCATCCAGGCCACGACGAAGGAGGGAGTCTCGCTATCCGCGTACTTCGACCAGACCATCTCGTCGTGAGGAACGACACTCGATCCGGCAGCCCGCGGTCCGCGTGGTGGAGGCTGGCGGTCCTGGTCCTAGCCGTGGTGGCGTCGGCGTGCGCAAAGGGGAGCGACGCAGCTGGGGCAACGCACACGCCGTACGTCCGGCCGAGCTCGCCGGCCAAGGTGGCCATCCTGTCGCCGACCAACGGCGAGGTTGTGCAGGGCTCGGACGTGAAGATCCGGGTCGAGCTCACCGGGGCGAAGATCGTCCCGGCGACCACGACCGACATCGTGCCCACCAAGGGCCACCTCCACGTGTACCTCGACGACCAGATCGTGTCGATGAACTTCAAGCTCTCGGGCGACATCGGTGAGGTCGCGCCCGGGATGCACGTCCTGCGCGTGGAGTTCGTGGCCTCCGACCACCTGCCGTTCGATCCGCGGGTCTTTACCGCCGTGACGTTCGAGGCCAAGCGATGATGCCGTCCACGAGCCGAGCCGGGGTTCGTTGGTGGCAAGCCGAGGCGGTGGGGCCGGCCGCCGCCCTGGCGGCGACGGGCCTCGCGCTGCTGTTGCTGCGGGTTCGGTTGCTCGGGAACCCATCGGCGACGGTCCTTTTCGCTGCCACCTACGTGCTCATCGGCGCGGCGTCCTTGGCCGTGCCGGTGGGGCCGGACGGGGGCCGCCGGTTGAGCCCGGCCGTCGCGCTCGTGATCGGCGTCGGGGCGATGGCCCTTGCGATGTTCGTCGCGGGGCCGAGGATCCCGGTCCGCATCGGTCCCGGAGCGGTCGCGTTGAACACGCTCGCCGCGGTCTCCGAAGAGGCGTTCTTCCGTCGCTTCCTGTACGGGAGACTCGCCCGGTTCGGCGCGGTCGCGGCTGTGGCCGCGACCGCGCTCCTGTTCGCCCTGGTCCACCTCCCCGCGTACGGCGTCGCGGCGTTCTGGGTGGACCTGGGGGCCGGGTTGCTGCTGTCGTGGCAGCGATGGGCCTCCGGCACCTGGACCGTCCCCGCCGCCACCCACGTGGCGGCCAACCTGCTGGCGGTGATGCCATGAAGAAGAAGAAGCCTTCCACGATCGCGCTGGCGCTCGCGCTCGTACTCGCCGCGGGGGCGAGCGCGTGCTCCTCCTCGCCCGCTCCCATCCGGGTGGGTGCCATCTATCCGCTGAGCGGGTCGCAGGGTCCCGGCGGCGTGGACGAGTACCGAGGCGTTCGACTGGCCGTGGGCTTGGTGAACGCCGACGGTGGGGTCGACGGCCGGCCCGTGGAGCTCGAAGCGCTGGACGTGCCCGGGTCCGACGCCGCCCCGGGGGCGGTAGCTGCGCTCGGCGGCCAGGGGATCCACTTCGTGCTGGGAAGCTACGGGAGCACGATCTCGGAGCCGGCCGCGGCGGCGGCCGCCCATCGGCACATGCTGTTCTGGGAGACGGGTGCGGTGGGGTCCATGCCGGCGCCCGGGTCAGGCGGCCGATACTTCTTCCGCGTGGCCCCCGGCGGGAGCGTGCTGGGGCAGGCGGCCGTCTCGTTCGTGGCCGATCAGCTGGCTCCGCTCTTGCATCGCCCCGCCTCGTCCATGCGGTTCGCCGTCGCCAACGTCGACGACGTCTACGGCTCAGCGGTGGCCGCCGGGGCGGTCGACGAGATCCACACCCTCGGCCTTCCCTTCGCCGGCCAGTTCCCCTACGACCTGTCCCATCCCGATCCTGCGGGCGTCGTTCGCAGGATCGTCCGGGCGAAGCCCGACGTCTTGTTCGTCGCGGCCTACATGCAGGACGGCATCGCCCTTCGTCGGGAGATGGTTCGCCAGCGGCTCCCGCTGCTGGTGAACATCGGGACCTCCTCGAGCTACTGCATGCCGGAGTTCGGTGCCGCGCTGAAGCGAGAGGCCGTGGGCCTGTTCGCCTCCGACAAGCCCGATGCCGACGCCATCGACGCCTCAGGGCTCACGCCGGACGCCCGCGCCCTGCTCGAGCGCGCGAGGTCCCTGTACCGGTCGAGGTACCACGAGGAGATGAGCGCACCGGCGCTGGCGGGCTTCTCCGCCGCGTGGGCGCTGTTCCACACCGTCATGCCGGCCGCGAGCGAGCTCACGCCGGAAGCGGTTGCGGCCCAGGCCCTCCGGGCGCGGATCCCTCCGGGCGGGCTGCCGAACGGCAGCGGGCTCGAGTTCTCGCCGCCGGGGGCGACCGATCCCGGTGCCAATCTGTTGGCGGCGACCGTCATCTGGGAGTGGCTAGGGGTCGAGCAGCGTGCCGTGGTGTGGCCGAGGCAGTTCGCCACGGCGGCGATCCGGCCGATCTCGATCGGCCCGTGAGGGACTCGCACCGGGCCCTGGCGCTCGGGCTGGCGGTGGCGGGCCTGTACCTGGCGGCGGCGGCGGCCGGCGGGAGGCTCAGCCCGTTCGCCCGCAGGCCCATCCTCGACGGCTTCGCCCCGCCCCCGCCGTACCGGTGGGTGAGCCCTCCGCCCGACCTCGCGTCCACCAACAGGCCCCCGTCGGCAGGGCGCTTCACGTTGAGCCTCAGTCCCGGCACAGGATCGAAGGCGGATGTGTTCAGTACCGCCGACGGCCAGGTCAGCCTGGCCCTGGGGGACGGTGCCATCCCGTCCCGCCAAGGTGAGGACTCCGCGCTGTTGACCATCACGCCGATGGCTCCGGCGACGGGCGCAGAAGTCCCGCGCAAGCTCCAGATCGCGGGCAACGTGTACCGGATCGCGGCGGAGTATGAGCCGAGCGGGACCCCAGTACTCCGCCTTCGCAGCCCAGCCCGGCTGGTGATGGCCTACCCGCTCCCGATCGACGTCGCCGTCTACCATCACACGCTGCTCCACTCGGAGAACGGGGATTCCTGGACCCCACTTCGGAGCACCGACTCCCTCGTCGGGCAGCTCGTGCATGCCGACGTCACCGAGCTCGGGTTCTTCGCGGTGGGCCAGGCCGTCCTGGGGACGACGACGCCCTCCGCCCCGTCGGGCGGCGGGACGGTGTTCGTGGTCGTCTTGGTGGCGGGGTTCGCCGTGCTCGCGGTCATCGTCGTGGCGGAGATCAGACGGCGGGCTCGCCGACGCGCTGCACGGTCCCGGCGCCCGCCCCCGCCCCGGCGCCGGCCTCCGCCCCCGCGCCGGCCTCCGCCCCCGCGCCGCCGCGTCGATCCCTGGGAGTGAGCGTGCTCGCCGATGGGACCGGCTCCTCGGTCGACGAGGGCGTGCAGAGCCTGCTGTTCCTGGCCACGCTGATCCTGACCTGGGTGGGGGTCTCGCGGATCCGCGGCACCGGCTTCCGGCGGCTTCCCCGGGCGGCCGGGTGGATCGCCGTCCTCTTCGCCGGGTGCGCGTTGGTGGCCGCGTTCGTCGTTCCACCCAGGCTCCGGCCGACGATCGCGGCCGTTCGACCCACGACCAATGCCCGCCTGGAGATCCTGTCCCCGCGACCGGGCCAGGAGTTCCAGGGCGATCCGGCCGACGTGCCGGTCCGCCTCGGGCTCATCGGGGGGAAGATCGTTGCCCTCACCTCCTCACGCCTGGTGCCGAACGAGGGCCACGTCCACCTGATCCTGGACGGCCGGCTCGTGTCCATGACGTCCTCGAGCGACCAGACCCTGCCGCTCTCGCCGGGCACGTACCTCCTGGAGGCCGAGTTCGTGGCCGTCGACCACGGGCCCTTCGACCCGCCGGTAACGGCCTCGGTGACGTTCAGGGTCATCCCGCCGTGAGCGGACCCCCGGGTACGCTTGGCCCCTGACGGGCGGGAGGACGGCGATGAAGGCTGAGGACGTGCGCAAGGTCGGCGTGGTGGGATGCGGCGTCATGGGTGCGGGCATCGTCGAGGTGTGTGCGCGGGTCGGCCTCGACGTGCTCTACGTCGAGGCCGGCCCCGACCTCGTCGAACGCGGCCGGAACCGGATCGAGGCATCCACCCTTCGAGCCGTGGAGCGCGGCAAGCTGAAGGAGCAGCAACGCGAGGAGGAGCTGGCTCGGATCGCCGGGACCACGTCCATCGACGACCTGGCCGATCGCGACCTCGTCATCGAAGCCGCGACCGAACACCCCGACACCAAGCGCGAGGTCTTCCGCCGGCTCGACGAGATCGTCGGGCCCGATGTGGTCCTGGCGAGCAACACGAGCTCGATCCCCATCGTCGACCTCGGTGCCGCCACCAAGCGGCCCGAGCAGGTCGTCGGGCTCCACTTCTTCAACCCGGTGCCCGTCATGGGGCTGATCGAGGTGGTGAAGGCCATCACGACCTCCGACGAGACGGTCGAGTTCGCCCGGGCGTTCGGGGCGGTGCTGGGCAAGACGACCGTGCTTTCCAAGGACCGCGCGGGCTTCATCGTGAACATGCTCCTGATCCCGTACCTGAACGGCGCGGTCCGGATGCTCGACGAGGGGTTCGCCACGCGCGAGGACATCGATGCGGCGGTCAACCTCGGCCTGGGCCACCCCATGGGGCCGCTCCAGCTCCTCGACCTCATCGGGCTCGACACGGCCCTCTTCGTGGCCAACGTGCTTTTCGACGAGTTCAAGGAGCCGCTGTTCGTGCCGCCGCCGCTCCTGAAGCGGATGGTTACCGCGGGCCGGCTCGGCCGCAAGAGCGGCAGGGGCTTCTACGAGTACGAGGGCTAGCTCAGCCCGTCTCTTCGCCGTCGGGCCGGGATCATCACCGGGGCGGTCACGACCGCGACCACGAACAGCCCGAACGCGAGCAGGTGCGCGACCGTGCACCACAGGCAGATGGCCCCGATGATGAGCAGCTCGGCGTAGACCAGCCACAGGGTGAAGGCGATGCCGGCGACGGCGGCGGCCAGGCGCGATGCGTGCCAGAGCGGAGACGAGGACCGCCACGCCGCGGGCAGGCATAGCACCGCCATCGCCACGAACCACCCCACGCCGAGCACGGCGACGGGGATCCCCACGAACGTCGACTGAGCGCTCGTGGTGACCTTCTCGCAGTTGATCGTGCCCGAGGCGCTACACGCGAGCACCTTCGGCGTCGTGAGATGGGCGATCGTCAGGTAGGTGGAGACGGCGATGCCGAAGGCGGCGAGGACCAGGCTCACCGGCGGGACCCATCGCCCGACCGTCACTGGCCGATCAGCCTCGCCTGCTCCTGTCGGATGTAGGGCGCGGAGCAGACCTCGGCCGGTTGGTTCCCGGTCAGCAGGCACACCATCGCGGTGATCTGGTTCGCGGAGCCGTCGATCGCCCGGGCGACCTCGCTGCCCGGGTCTTCCAGCTGGTTCGCGATCTGGTCGAACGACAGTCCCTGCAGCAGCCCTGGGTCGTAGCTGGCGCCGGCCCATGCATATCGGTTGCCGATCATGATGAAGGGGATGCCGCCTTCGCTGCCGACGTGCTGCTTCGTGTCGTAGGTGCCGAAGAGCTGCTGCTGTTGGGCGGTGAGGTCCTGCAGGTGGGTGTAGCCGCCGCCCGGAGCCGGTTGGTTCGTCTCGGTCTCGGCGGTTGACAGGACCAAGTGATCGCTCGTGTAGCTCGAGCCGTAGAAGGAGAGCGTGGCCGTGTTCGGGAAGACTTCGGGCTGAGGAGCCGACGTCGTGGTGGAAAGGTCCGAGAACGTCCCGAACCGACTCAGCGCAACGACCATCGGCCACCGCTCGGCGGCACAGTAGGGGCAGTACTCCGCGCCGACGTAGATGACCATGGGCTTCCCGCCGGTCTCGACGGCCGGTATGCCCGCCGGTAGCGGCGGAGGCCGGTGGATGCCGCTCGGAACACCGACCTCGGCCAGGGTCGAGCCGGACACACCCGTGACCTTCGCCATTGCCGCCGCCGATCCCTTGCGGGTGTTCGACGTCGACGGAGTCCTGGTGGCGAAGACGACGACCATGACCCCGACCACCGCGACCACCGCGGTGATCGGGACCCACGGCAGCCACCGTGACGATCTCCTGCGCCTGGGCGCCGGCGGTCGCCTGGCCGGCCGGCCGCCGTCGGGTCCGGCCCGAGGTCGGCCGCCCGGACGCCCGGTGGCCGCCCGCCGCCGCCGCTTCGTCGCCGGGCGGTTCCGCTTCTTGGCCATTCCGCGAGATCTCCGCTGGTCGTGAGATTCCCCGCAATGGTGGTGCACAGGGCTTGGGACGGCCCGGGTCGGAGGACCCGGTCCGGGCGGGCCATGAGGCCGGCCGGGTCGCCGGACACCAACGGGACCCTCACTTGGATCCCAGCACCCGTTCGTACACCTGGAGCGTGAGGCGAGCTGTCTCCTCCCAGGAGAACCGTTCGGCCTGCCGCCGGCCCCGCATGGCCAGCCGCTCGGCAAGGTCCAGGTCCGTCAGCACCGACTCGATGGCCTGCGCGATCTCACGCACCGACCGGGGGTTCACGCCGAGCGTGGTGTCTCCGGCCACCTCGGGGACGGCCGACGTGTTCGACGCGACCGTGGGGATGCCCCGGACCATGGCCTCGATCACCGGAAGTCCGAACCCCTCGTACAGCGACGGGTAGACGAAGGCGTCCGCCGCGCGGTACAGGGCATCGAGGTCTCCCTCGGACACTGCGCCGGTCATCACGATATCGCCCGGGCCCGAGAGCGCGATCTCCCGCATCAGCGCTTCGTGGTGCCATCCGAGTGGCCCGGCGAGCACCAGCGCGTGCGGGAGGCCGGTCGCGGCTACCCGGCGATACGCCCGGATCAGCCGGACCAGGTTCTTGCGCGGCTCCAGGGTCCCCACGAACAGGACGTAGGGCTCGCGGACCTTCAGACGTGCAAGGGTCGCGTCGGAGTCCGCGCTCCCCAGGCCGATCGAGGCGGCCAGGGGGACGACGTGCAGCCGGGCCGGGTCCACCCTCGTTCGCGACAGCAGGTCCTCGGCGGTGTTGCGGGACGGCGTGACGATGGCGTCGGCCCGTGCCACCGCGGCCCGTAGGCCCAGCCGATACATGTATCGCCACGAGCGGGGGAACATCCCCGGGTAATACTCGAAGGCCAGGTCGTGGACGGTCACCACCAGTCGCTGGCCGGATCCGGCGGGCGGGATCGCCGCCGGGTTCGTGGCATGGACGATCTCGGCACCCTGAAGGCTTGGGGGAAGGGCCGGCCGCCCCAGAAGATCCCATCTCGGGTAGAGGGTCCGGATGCGCGCCGGGAGCTCCTCCACCCAGAAGTCGCGGATCCATCGCTCCGGCGGGCCCTCGTGGTCGAACCGAGCGTGGAACAGGCGGATGTCCAGGGCCGGGTCCTGCCGGGCCATGGCCGGAACGAGGTTTCGGATGTAGGTCCCGATCCCGCCCGGGGTCTGGAACCACAGTTGGTCGACGTGGATGGCGACGCCCGTCACCGCGAGGCCTACGTCGCGTCGCCGCGGCCGCAGAGTGGAGGCACCCCGGGTCGGACGAAGCGCGTGTATGCCGCCATGCCCCATGCCGCGCTCGCGTACCGGCGGGCCTGCAGCGCCCCGTACCCGGTCGCTTCCAGGCGCCCGGCCAGTACCCACGGGTCCGGGTGCGGGCTCTCCTGGAGGAAGTACCGCTCCAGGGCGAGCAGGACGGCTCGTTCCTCCTCGCGAGTGAGGCCGTGGGGGACCTCGAACCGCCGCTCGCCGTTCACAGCGGCATGTTCCCGTGCTTGCGCGCCGGAACGGCCTCGCGCTTGGTAACGAGCATCCGGAGGGCCTTGATCAGTCGGGCCCGGGTCTCGGCCGGCTCGATCACGTCGTCGACGAAGCCGCGTTCCGCCGCCACGTAGGGGTTGGCGAACTTCCGCTGGTACTCGCCGATCAGCTCGCCCCGCCGGGCCGCCGGATCCTCGGCCTTCTCGATCTCCTTCTTGTTCACGATGTTCACGGCGCCGTCCGGACCCATCACCGCGATCTCGGCGGTGGGCCACGCGAACGACACATCGGCCCGCAAGTGCTTGGAGTTCATCACCAGGTAGGCGCCGCCGTAGGCCTTCCGCGTGATGACCGTCATGCGGGGAACGGTCGCCTCGGCGAACGCGTACAGGAGCTTTGCTCCGTGCCGGATGATCCCGCCGAACTCCTGGGCGGTCCCCGGCAGGAACCCCGGTACGTCCACGAACGTGAGGATCGGGACGTTGAACGCGTCGCAGAACCGGACGAACCGCGAGGCCTTCTCGGAAGACTCGATGTCCAGCGTCCCGGCGAGCACCTTCGGCTGGTTCGCGACCACGCCGATGGTTCGGCCGTCGAGCCGGGCGAACCCGATCACGATGTTCATGGCCCAGAACGGGAAGACCTCCATGAACTCGCCGTCATCCACCACGCGCCGGATGACCTCGTGCATGTCGTAGGGCTCGCGTGCCGAGTCCGGAATGAGGTGGGTGAGCCCCTCGTCCCGGCGTTCCGGGTCGTCGACCGGCGCGTACGACGGCGGGTCCTCCAGGTTGTTCGACGGCAGGAACGAGAGCAGGTGCCGCACCATGGCCAGGCTCTCCTCCTCGTCCTGGGCCACGAACGACGCGACGCCGGAGCGAGAGGCGTGGGTCATGGCCCCGCCCAGCTCCTCGAAGGAGACCTCCTCGCCGGTCACGGCTTTGATCACGTCGGGCCCGGTGATGAACATGTGCGAGGTCTCGCGCACCATGAATGTGAAGTCGGTCACCGCCGGCGAGTACACGGCGCCGCCGGCACAGGGCCCGAGGATCGCGCTGATCTGTGGGATCACCCCAGAGGCCCGCACGTTCCGCTCGAAGATGTACCCGTAACCCGCCAGCGACGCCGCGCCTTCCTGGATCCGGGCCCCGCCCGAGTCGTTCAGCTGGATGAACGGTGCGCCGGTCGACATGGCCAGATCCAGGACCTTGCAGATCTTCTGGGCGTGCACCTCGCCGAGCGAGCCCCGAACACCGTGAAGTCTTGGGACGCCACGAACACCTTCCGTCCGTCGATCGTCCCGTGGCCGGTGACCACGCCGTCCCCGGCGGGGCGGTTCCGCTCCATCCCGAAGTCGTGGGACCGGTGGACGGCGAACGGGTCGGTCTCCTGGAACGACTCGGCGTCGAGCAGGAGCTCCAGGCGCTCCCGGGCCGAGAGCTTGCCGCGTTCGTGCTGCTTGCGGATGGCCTCCTTGCGGTGCGCATCCAGCATGGCGGCCTTGCGCTTGCGGAGCTCCTCGATCCGTTCCTCGACCGTGCGAACCGGAACCTGGGGTCGCTCCTCGGTCTTGGCCATGGTCCCCGGAGTGTAGCGCCCGGCTCGGCCCGGACGGCCGGGCTGAGGTCCGGGCATGTCAGAGGGTCCTCCTACGATCGCTCGCGTGGAAACCACTGTGGAGCTCTCGCCGTCGCAGCGCCGGACCCTCGACCGGCTGATCGGGCCCGGCGAACGCCCCCTCTTCTCCGCCGACGTCGTGTCCCGCCTGCGGGATCGGATCGAGGAAGCGGTCCGGGCGGTCGAGCTCGCCGAGCCGCTGTGGCTCGGCAAGTCCAGCCTGAACGATCTGGCCCGGTGCGCCGGGCTGTTCGACGCCATCCGGGCGGGGGAACGAGGACCCTTCTCGTTCACTCCGCGATTCGCCGCCGGGCGGCTGGCCCACAAGGCGGTCGAGCTCGAGGTGGCGGGGCGGGAGGACCGCGATCCTCACGGCCTGGTCGAGGAGGCGGCCGATCGGCTCGTCGACGACGAGGCCTTCCGGGGGTTCTGGGACGGACTCGACGGCCTCCGGCGCGACGAGACGCTGATGGACGCGGCCAAGGCCCTCGAGCTCTTCCGTTCGACCATGCCGCCGCTCCGGCGGATGCGGCGGGAGCTCGCACCCTCCACCGAGTGGCACGTCCGCGTGGAGCTGCTCGGCGGCGCCGTCGTGCTCAGCGGGACGATGGACCTCGTGCTCGGATCGGCCTCGCCCGTCGAGGCGGGACGGGCCACGCGCCTGGCGATCGACCTCAAGACCGGCCGGGCGTGGCCGGAGCACGCCGAGGACATGCGCTTCTACGCCCTGCTGCTCGCCCTGCGCTTCGGGGTGCCGCCGTACCGGGTCGCCACCCTGTACCTGGAATCGGGCGAGTGGCAGGCGGAGGACGTGGACGAGCGGATCCTCGACCGGGCCGCCGAACGCGTGATCGGGGCCGTCCGGGCCGTGGCGGCCTCGGAGGCCGGACGGGCCCTCGACCTGAGCCCCGGGCACTACTGCCGGTGGTGTCCCAGGACGGCGGTGTGCCCGGTGAGCGCCTTCCCCCCGGCGCGAGTCGACCGCCCCGAGAGTGTCTATTCGACCACCAGCCGAAGGCTGTCGTCGGGCGGGATCGACGGGGTGCCTATCTCGGTCACGCGAACTAGCCGATGGGGTCGAGGCGGCACCGGACGGCACGCTTCCTACGCCGGCGAAGGACGCCCGAGGGTTTGTCGCCGGCCGCGGCCCCTGGCCTGATCGTCGGGCCCTCCGCGAGCTCGACGGGCGAGGTGTGCCGCCTATCGTCGGGCCCCGCGCCCCATGGGCATGGCCAAGGAGCTGTACGAGATCGGCGAGATCCCCCCGGTCGGGGAGGTCCCCAAGCGGATGCACGCGCAGCTCGTGCGGCCCGAACGGTACGGGGAGCCGGAGAAATCGATCCAGGACGAGGTGATAGACGTTCCGGAGATCGGGCCGGGCGAAGCCCTGGTCATGGTCATGGCGGCCGGCGTCAACTTCAACAACGTATGGGCTGCGCGGGGCGTCCCCATCGACGTCACGAAGACCCAGGCACGGTGGGGCGAGCCGACCGACTTCCACATCGTCGGTTCGGACGCGTCCGGCGTCGTCTACGCGGTGGGCGAGGGCGTGGCGAACGTCGCGGTGGGGGACCGCGTGGTCGTGCACGCGGGCCAGTGGGACCCGGACGATCCGTGGGTGCTGGCGGGGAAGGACCCGGGCCTCGCGGCGAGCTTCCGCGTGTGGGGGTACGACACGTGCTGGGGCTCGTGCGCCCAGTTCGCCAAGGTCCAGGCCCACCAGTGCCTGCCCGAAGGCCGACCGCCTGACGTGGGAGGAGGCGGCCGCGCCCACGCTCACCGGCGTCGACCGCGTACCGGATGCTGCACGGCTGGCCCCCGCACACCGTCGAGGAGGGGGACGTCGTGTTGGTGTGGGGCGGTTCGGGCGGCCTCGGCTCGCTGGCCATCCAGCTCGTCACGCTTGCGGGTGGCAAGGCGGTCGCCGTGGTCTCCTCCGAGGAGAAGGGGGAGTACTGCAAGGAGCTCGGCGCGGTCGGCTACGTCAACCGCAAGGACTTCACGCACTGGGGCGTGCCGCCCAGGTGGGACTCGCCGGAGTGGGCGAAGTGGTTCGATGGCGCGAAGGCGTTCGGCAAGGCCATCTGGGACGTCCTCGGGGAGCGGCCAGAGCCCCCGCATCGTGTTCGAGCATCCGGGCCAGGACACCATCCCCACGTCGATCTTCGTGTGCGACCGCGGCGGCATGGTCGTGATCTGCGCCGGGCACGAGCGGCTACGACACCATGGTGGACGTCCGGTACCTCTGGTACCTGCAGAAGCGGTACCAGGGCTCGCATCTGTTCAACGACGAGCAGGCCGCCGCGTTCAACGACCTGGTCCGCGAAGGGAGGATCCAGACCACGCTCGGCCAGACCTACCCGTACGAGGACACCGGCCACGTCCACCAGCTGATGGCCGACGGCAAGCTCCCCGAGGGAAATGTCGCGGTCCTGGTCAACGCGCCGGCCGCGGGCTTGACGGACCTGCCCTAGCGCGAGTCCTGCACCAGTTCGACGAGGACGCCGCCCATCCCCTTCGGGTGGACGAACGCGATCGTGGTGCCGCGCGAGCCGGAGCGAGGTGACTCGTCGATGAGCGTGACGCCCACCGCACGCAACGTCTGGAGGGTGGCCGCCACGTCGTCGACGCGGAGCCCCACGTGGTGCAGGCCCGGCCCGCGCCTCTCCAGGAACCGCCCCACCGGAGTGTCTGGACCGAGGGCACCGACCAGCTGGATGTGCGAGTCGCCCAATCGGAACAGCACCTCCTCGACTCCCTGCGACTCCACGACCTCGCGATGGACGGGCTCCGCCTCGAGCATCCTGCGATAGAGCTCGACCGCGGCGTCCAGGTCCTCGACCGCGATCCCCACGTGGTCGATCCCGGTCACCATGGCCCGCTCACCGCTTGCGCTGGGCCGTCGGCTGGAGGCGGCGGATGAGGTCCCAGGCCGTCGTGACGTGGTACGCAGGGAGTGTGAGGGCCCGGGCCACGGCGGCCACCGCCTGCGCTCGAAGGTCGTCGACCGGCTTGGCCGCCGGACCGGGATGGGCCCTGAGCGCGTAGAACTCGACCAGGTCCAGGAACTGCTTGAGGGAGGGCGTGAGCCCCCCGCGCTCGTAGGCGTAGATAGTCTGCCTGGCCGCGGGGCAGCCAGGGGCGTCGGCCGCGTCCTGCACGGCCCGTAGGCCGGCGGCCCGGCGGAGGCCCCGAAGGAGCGCACCCACGGTACGAGCGTCCTCCTGGGTCACGGGGGTTTGCTTCTTCCTGGCCATGGGCGTCCCTCGGTTCGAAGCGAGCAGGCACCATAGCCGTTCGGCCCGGACCCCGGCACACGTGCTCCGTAAGCCCTTCGGGAGCACCCTAGGGCGAAGGGCGGATGCGGGCCATAGGCTGTCCCCGTACGATGCCCGGAGGCGTCCATCGGCCAGGAAGGGGATGCTCGTGAGGAAGGAACGATCGACCGCGATGGTGCTCGAGGGGTCCGAGGTCCTGCGGGCCGGGAAGGCGGACGTCTTCCGGATCCGTGAGCGGACCCGGAGGAAGCGCGTGCGGCGGTTGATCCTGGTCCTGGGCGGCCTCGACGCGTACCTGTGGTACCGCTACCTCAGCCACAACCCCATCCGATTGCCGAGCCCGGGACCCAACATGATCCTGTTCCTGCCGGTGATCCTGATCTTCCTGGCCATCCTGCTGATGATGGCCATGCCCCTGTTCAGCGGGCGCTCCCCCCACATCGTCGTTCGTCCCGAGGAGATCGAGGTCGGCCTGACGGACGTCCGTGGGCTCGACGGGCAGGTGGACGAGGTCGTGCGGACCCTCGACGTGTTCCTGGGCTACGCCACCTTCCGCGACGAGCTGGGAGGCAACCCCCGGCGCGGGATCCTGTTCGAGGGACCGCCCGGGACGGGCAAGACGTATCTGGCCAAGGCCATGGCCAAGCAGGCCGGTGTGCCGTTCCTGTTCATCTCGGCCCCGGCGTTCCAGTCGATGTGGTTCGGTATGACGGGCTCCCGCATCCGGTCGTTCTTCAAGCGGCTCCGCAAGCTGGCGCGCAAGGAAGGGGGCGCCATCGGGTTCATCGAGGAGATCGACGCCATCGGGTCCGATCGTGGTGGCCTGGCGGCCTCGCCGGATCCCACCGGCCTGGGCCGATCCGCCAACCGGATCATCGGTCCCGGCGGATCGGGGATGGTGAACGAGCTGCTGATCCAGATGCAGTCGTTCGACACACCCCCCTTCCTGCAACGGCTGAAGGGCGGCCTGATCGAGTGGATCAACGGGTTCCTCACCCCCCAGCGGCGGATCTCGGCCGGCAAGCCCGGCTACAACAACATCCTGCTGATCGCGGCGACCAACCGGTCCGACAACCTGGACCCGGCGCTCCTTCGTCCAGGACGGTTCGACCGACGACTGTACTTCGACCTTCCGACGAAGCAGGGGCGCCGGGACCTGATCGACTTCTTCCTCGATCGAAAGGCCCACCACCCGCAGCTCGACGACGACTCGGCGCGCGAGCGCCTGGCCCACGACACGTTCAGCTACACGCCGGTCATGATCGAGCACCTCTTCGACGAGTCGCTGCTGGTGGGCCTGCGCGACGGCCGCCGACAGATGACTCCGGACGACGTCTACGAGGCCAAGCTGACGGAGGAGATCGGGATCAAGCAGCCGGTCATCTACACCGACGGCGAGCGCCGTGCCGTGGCCACCCACGAGGCGGGACACGCCACCGTGGCCTACTTCTTCGCCAAGGGCCGGCGCCTGGAGGTCCTGTCGATCATCAAGCGCCGCCAGGCCCTCGGCCTCCTGGCGCACGGCGACGAGGAGGAGCGGTTCACCAGGTCCCGATCGGAGATCGAGGCACACGTCGCGATCGCGCTCGGTGGCCTGGTCTCGGAGGAGCTCTTCCTGGGTGAGTCCGGGACCGGCCCCGCATCCGACCTTGCCGGAGCGACCCTGCTCGCGGCGCAGATGGTCGGCTCCTTCGGGATGGCCGGCTCGCTCATCTCCTACGACGCCATCGCCGAGGGTCCCATCGGGAGCAAGAACCTGGTGGGCAAGGTCCTGGCCGACCGGGACGGGAAGGCTCGGGTCGAGGACATCCTCACCGAGCAGAGGGAGCGCGTGACGGAGCTTCTGGACGAGAACCGGGACGTTGTCACAGCCCTTCGCGATGCCCTCATCGAGCGGGACGAGCTCGTGGCCGAGGAGATCACCACCGTCATCGAGAAGGCCCTGGCGAACCGGAGCTAGACCCGGCTCATCTCGCGAGCTCGCGCACCGCCGGGAGCACGTCGTTCGCCAGGCGCTCGCGTTGCTCCGCCCGGTCCCCCGAGAGCCACAAGTTGAGGCACGTGATGCCGTCGGCCATCAGGCTGGCTAGGCGTTCGGCCACCGCGCCGGGCTCGCCGACCACCATGCGCTCGGGATCGGGGGCGGGGTCGCCGCCCACGCGAAGGGAGACGTTGTACGCGTAGGTCATGGTGCCGGGGTCACGGCCGGCCCTTTCGGCCGCCTCCTTGACCACCTTCAGCTTCTCCCGCACGACATCAGGCGGCGCGTACGACATCGACGGAAGCCAGCCGTCGGCCATCCGTCCCGTCAGCTCGAGGGCCTTTGGCCCGTAGGTTCCGAGCCAGATGGGGATGGGCCGGGAAGGCTTGGGCTCGACCTCGGCGCCGACGGTTCGGTAATGACGGCCCTCGAAGGTGAACGACGGTGCAAACCACACGCCGCGGATGATCGTGATGGCCTCTTCCAGGGCCTCGATCTTCTCCTTCGGGGAGCGGACCGGCAGACCGAAGGCCTCGAACTCCTGGTTGTTGCCGCCGGCGCCGAGCCCCAGGATCAGCCGTCCGCCCGAGAGCCGGTCCAGTGTCTCCGCCATCTTCGCCGTGACCACGGGATTGCGGTAGGGCAGGCCGAGGACGTTCGTCCCGACCGAGATGCGAGAGGTCGACGCCGCGATCCACGTGAGTAGGGTCCACGTCTCGTAGGAGGGGCGATCGCCGTGAAGGTGATCCCACACCGTCACGAGGTCGAAGCCGACCTCCTCGGCGTGCTGGGCCTCGCCCACGGGGTCGGACCGGCCGGAAGCTGATGGGATGACGGTGACGCCGAAACGCACTCATAGAGTCTAGGCTGCACGAAGCGGAGAGCGGCCCGGTCGTAGACTGGTCGCGTGAGCCCGTCCGTGATCGTCGCGGGTGCCAGGACGCCGATCGGCAAGCTCGGCGGAGCGCTGGCCGGCCTCTCCGCGGCAGATCTCGGCGCGGCGGCCATCCGGGAGGCGCTCGCGCGGTCGCGGGTCGCCCCCGAGCGGGTCGACTACGTGATCATGGGCCACGTGATCCAGGCCGGCACGGGGCAGATCACCGCCCGCCAGGCCGCCGTCGCCGCCGGGATCCCCAAGGAGGTCCCGGCCATCACCATCAACAAGGTGTGCCCGTCAGCCCTGACCGCCATCGCGCTCGCCGATCAGCTCATCCGGGCCGGAGAGGTGGAGGTCGTGGTGGCCGGCGGGATGGAGTCGATGACCCAGGCGCCTTTTTTGCTCCCCAAGGCCCGTCGGCGGCCAGCGCCTGGGCCATGCCGAGCTGGTCGACTCGATGATCCACGACGGCCTGTGGTCCTCGTTCACCAAGATGACGATGGGCGAGTCCTCCGATCGGGTGAACGCGGACCTCGGCATCACGCGCGAGGAGCAGGATGCCTGGGCCGCTCGATCGCACCGGCGCGCCCACGCGGCGTGGGACGAGGGCCGGATGGCCGAGGAGGTCGTCCCCGTCGAGGCCCCGCAGCCGTCCGGCGACCCGGTCGTGGTCCGTCGCGACGAGGGCATCCGGCCCCACACCACCCCCGAGAGCCTTGCGACGCTTCGGCCGGCGTTCGGAGAGGGCGGCACGATCACGGCCGGCAACGCGTCGCAGATCTCCGACGGCGGTGCGGCCGTGGTGGTGACCAGCGTGGAAAGGGCAGAGGAGCTCGGCTTGGAGCCGCTCGCCGAGATCGTGGCCCACGGCATGGCGGCGGAACGGTTCGCCTACCTGCACTCCGTGCCGGCCATCGCACTCCAGAACGCGCTGAAGAAAGCGGGGCTCGACGTTCACGACCTCGGCCTGATCGAGGTGAACGAGGCCTTCGCCGCCGTCGCCCTGAACGTGACGAAGGCGCTCGGGGTCTCGGACGACATCGTGAACGTGAACGGCGGCGCCGTCGCGCTGGGGCACCCCATCGGCATGAGCGGCGCCCGGATCGTCCTCACCCTCGCCCACGAGATGCGCCGGCGTGGCGTGGACCTCGGCGGCGCGACCATCTGCGGCGGTGGGGGCCAGGGCGACGCCCTGGTCATCCGAACGCCGGCGTAGGTTCCACGAGCGCATGGGCGAGGACCGCTTCGAGTTGCCGGAGGAGCTCGAGGAGTTCCGCGCGATCGTCCGGCAGATCTCCGAGGAGCGGATCGCTCCCCGGGCCGCCGAGATCGACGAGACCGACGAGTGGCCCGAGGACGTCTACAAGGCGCTGGTCGACAACGACCTCATGGCGGTGGGCTATCCGGAGGAGTTCGGTGGCTCGGGCGGCGGCTCGCTCGCCTTCGGTCTGCTGGTCGAGGAGCTCGCCCGGGTGTCGGCCGGCGTGTCGCTCATCCCGGGCGTGTGCAAGCTCGGCATCGTCCCCTTGAGGGTGGCCGGCGACCGCGACAAGGAACGCTCGATGACCGAGGGGATCTGCCGCGGCGACATCCTGATGTCGTACGCGCTCACCGAGCCGGGGGCCGGCTCGGATCCGGCCGCCATGACCACCCGGTACGTGCGCGACGGCGACGCGTTCGTCCTGTCGGGGACCAAGCGGTTCATCACCGGAGCCGGCGTGTCCCATGCCTACATCGTGTTCGCCACCGCGGACCCCTCGCGGAAGGCGAAGGGCGTCTCGGCGTTCCTGGTGATGCGGGACGACCCCGGCATCTCCTTCGGCAGGAAGGAGGACAAGATGGGGATCCGGGGGTCGCCGACCCGCGAGGTGATCCTGGAGGACTGCCGGATCCCCGCCGATCGTCTGATCGGCCAGGAGGGCGAGGGCTTCACCTACGCGATGCGGACGCTCGACTATTCGCGCCCGGCCATCGCGGCGCAGGCCCTGGGCATCGCACAGGGAGCGTTCGACGTCTCGTCGAGGTACGCGACGGAGCGACGGCAGTTCGGGCAGCGGATCGCCGACTTCGAGGCCATCCAGTTCATGCTGGCCGACATGGCGATGAAGATCGAGGCCTCCCGGTTGCTGGTCTATCGGGCGCTCGCGCTGTGTGACGCCGGCGATCGAGCGGATGCCCTACTTCTCGGCCGTGGCGAAGTGCTTCGCCTCGGATGCGGCCATGGAGATCACGACCGACGCGGTACAGATCCTGGGGGGCTACGGCTACATCCGCGAGTACCCGGTGGAGCGGATGATGCGCGACGCGAAGATCACGCAGATCTACGAGGGGACGAACCAGATCCAGCGCGTCGTGATCGCCCGCCACATCCTGAAGTCGCTCGACGCCTGACGCCCGGCGGCATCGTTGCCCGCCGTCCCACGACGACGGGGCCGCGCGCCGCCTTCTGCGGCGCGCGGCCCCGAGGAAGTCGGGGGCCGCTCGAGAGGCCTGCGGCGCGGGGGGCCCGCCGCCGGGACCTCTCTCGCGGCCCCCGAGCCATCAGCCCGGCCGGCCCCCGGCGCGGGCGCTAGATCGTGACGTGCTCGTCCGCCGCTCCGTCGTGTGTCCGATCGGCGCCGGGCGCGTGGACGGGGTTGCCCCCCTCCATCACGTCGGGCAGGAACACCCGGAAGGAGGCGCCGCCGCCCTCGCGCTCCTCCACCCATGCCCTGCCGTCGTGCACGTCGGCCAGCCTGGAGAGCAGGGACATGCCCGTTCGCGCACGCTCCGCCGGACGACCGTGCGCGACCGCCAGCGTCGACATTCGGAGCAGCACGCTCACCAGCCGGTCGAGCTTTCGGGCGTTCGACGACAGCTGGCGGATCATCTCCTGGCTATCGCTGGCCTTGGGGTCGGTGTGCTTCATGGCCAGCGCGATCCCCAGGATCGAGGTAAGTGGACGGCGAACCTCTCCGGCCACCGCATCCTTCAGCGTGCTCCGCTCCTTGTCGGCGACGAGCGGCACCCCTCCGAGGTGGAGCTTCTTGATCTCCGCCAGGCGGGCCTTCAGCTCCTGGGCCTGCTCTTCGAGCAGCCGGGCCTTCTCCTCGCCGGCGTGACGCGTTCGTCGGCTCGGCGGAACCGCCCCTCGGCCTCGGCGAGCTGGCCCCGGGTCTTCTGGAGGTCCTCCAGGAGCTCGGAGCTCTTCGCCGCGGTCTGGGCCGCCTGTTCCTCGGCCGCCCGCGCGCGCAGACTCGGCCTGGCTCGTCCGCTCCTCGAGCTCCTCGAACTGGTCGGTGGCCTCCTTCGCCCTTCGCTCCGCATCGGCCAGGCTCGAGGTCATCCGGCTGGCTGCGCCCTCTGCCCGCTCGGCTCGGCGCTCGGCCTGCCGGATCTGCTCGTCCGCTGTCCTGGCGGTCATCTCGGCCTGCTTGACCAGCTCCTCCTCGGCCAGCAGCCGCTCGGCGGCGAACTTCAGGTCCTCGGCCGCGCGGGCCACGGCCTCCCCGACGGCGGCGATGCGGGTGGCCATCTCGTCGCCGGTGTCGATCTCCAGCATGTCGCTCATCCTCACCTCACCTATTGGCCTGACCTGGTCACGAACGTGACCTTGTCGAGCTCGGCTTCGAGCTCCTTCACACGGACCTCGGCGGCCTGAGCCCTGGCCTCGGCCTCCTTCAGCTGTTGCCGAAGGGCCTGCTGGGCGTTGACCTGCGACTCGAGCGTCTTCACTTGATCGACGGCCCGGTCGAACTGCGACTGCAGGGCCTGGAAGTTCCCCTCGGTCCTGAGGGCCAGCTCCTCCGCGGCCTGGCGGGCCTCGTCGATCTGCCGGAACCCCGGGAGCATGTAGGCGGGCCCCTCGTTCACTCCCTTCCCTCGACGCTGGCGCTCGGCCCTGGCCGGCGCAGCTTCGGACGGGGTCACGGCCGGCTTCGCCTCGTCTCCCGCTTCCTCCGGCGATCGCCGCCACGGCAGCCGAACGGCGGGAACCTTCTCGATCGGCACGAAGGTCAGAGCCAGCAAGGCCAACCACAGGACGAGCGCGAACGCGAGGAACGTCCTGACCTGAGCCCACAACCCGCCAACCTGGTCAAGGACGGGCGTGAGCGGTTGTGCCAGTTGAGCCATTGCCACCGGACCGTTCGGGCTCCTCGAGATGGGGACGAAGGTCTCCAGCCTGTCGTCCTGCACGCGGACACCTCCGGACGAGCTCGTCATCGCCGAGATGACGGGCTGCATCTCCGGCGGCGTCGAGCCGACCACGCTCCGATCTGCATCGAACAGGATCCGGCCCTCCGACGACCAGATGGTGACCGAGACCACCGGGCCACCCAACGTGACGGCCTTGCGAACCCGTTCGGCGAGCCTTTCGTAGCGAGGGCCGCCGACCGGCTTGGAGAGCTGCTTGTTGCTGAGCACTGCTGACAGGAGCTGCGCGTGGTTCCGGGTGTCCTTGGCGGCCCGGGCGATGGCCTGGTTCCGGTCGGCGTTGGACAGGTACATCGTGGCGCCGATGCCCACGACGAAGACGAACGACAGGGTCGCCCACAGCGCCCGTCGCTCACGACCGGCAACGGATCTCAGCAAGAATTCCCCCGCGGTTGCTCGCAAGGTCAGTATCGGCCCACCCATGGGTCGTTGAGCATCCGCCCTATGGCTAGATACTCCGATCAAACCGGACGGCGAGGGGGCTACGACCTTCGACGGCCCGACGCCGTGACCGGGTGACGCGGGGCAAGCCGGCTGCGAGGGGCTTCCCACGGAGGTGTCGGAGGAGGTCGGTAAGCTTCGCCCATGCTCTCGCTCCGGGCGGATCCCTGGATCCCCGACTTCGGCATGGGGTTCGAGGCCAGGATGGGCGAGACCCCCGCTCGGGCGGATCCCTTCGTGGAGACCGAGGACTGGAGCGTCCCCATCGTCCCGGGCGAGGTCGAACCGGGCACGGTGTGGTTCGTGGACGGGGTCCGGCGGGTGGAGCTTCGGCTGATCGCCGGGGACGAGTCCGGCAGGCGCGCCCCCGGGCTGTTCGGGTCCTTCGGCGTCGGTGCCGTGCGGTGTGACGGCCACGCGGCATTCGCCGAGCACTCGCTGGGCCGCTCGGTGGTGGTGGGGGGCGGGCTCCGGCCGGAGCCCGTCGAGGTTCGCGTGGGCGGCGTCGTCCTGGCCTACCAGCCGGCCACCGAGCCGGGGGGCGACCCCGACACTCCGCTGTTCGGGCTGCAGAAGGCGATGATGGCGCAGGAGGCGGCGCTCGCCTCCCGCATCGCCTCGGGGAAGGAGGAGCTGGTGCTGGCCGATGGGCGCCTGGGCTTCCTCGACGCCACGCGGAGCCCGGTGGTCGGGGTGGTGAAGCGGTTCGTCCGCGCCTACCTCGACCCGGAGCAGGACGCGCTCCTTCCGCGTCTCGCGCCCGGGGAGCGGACGCCGCTGTTCGGCCTGGTGTACGAGGGGCAGCCGCTCGAGCGGTACGCGTGGTACACGCGACTGGTGCGGAGCCGGCCCGAATGGCACGACCACGCCGGCCTGGTGCGCTGCGAGGTCCGGGTGGGCCTCGGCCTGGACGAGGCGAGGGCCCTGGCCGATCGGGTGAGCGGCCTGCTCCCCGGGTTCGCCGGAAGGCCCTTCGATCCTCGGTTCCCTCAGAACCTGGCCCCTGTCGGCGGCCTCGAGCGCTTCCTCCAGCACCGCCTGGGCCACCGGGGGCTGATCCGAAGGGCCCTGATGGCCCGTCTGGCGGAGCAGGCGGCGTGAGAACCGTGGAGAACGTCAGCGAGCCCGTCGGCAGGGTCCTCGGCACCGAGGACGCCACCCCGCTCACCTTCTGGGTGGGCGTCGCGCCCGACTCGTACCTCCAGCTGGACGACGCCGTGGTGGTCGACACGGAGGTCCCGGGGCGGGGCCCCCTTCGGATCGCCGGCATCGTGCAGGACGTCCGGGCCCGGCACGAGGGCGCGCAGTTCGACACGGACGTGTTCCTGGTGGAGCGCGGCGTGCTGCCGGTCGACACGGCCGTTGCCGCCCAGGTCGTGGCCACCCGGTTCGAGCCCGAGATCTTCGTCCCGCCCATGCCCGGCTTGCCGGCATACCGGGCCCGGGGCAAGGACCGGGACGAGGCCCTGTACTTCGATCAGATGGAGCGGCGGGTCCCGGCCGGCCTGACCCGGGACGGCGAGCCCATGTTCCTCGACCTCGACTTCCTCGACGGCACCCGCGGCGCCCACGTGAACATCTCCGGCATCTCCGGCGTGGCGACCAAGACGACGTACGCGTTGTTCCTGCTGTATTCGCTGTTCCACTCCGAGGTGCTCGGCCGGTACTCGACCAATACCAAGGCCATCGTGTTCAACGTGAAGGGCGAGGACCTCATGTGGCTCGACACGCCCAACGCCAAGCTCCAGCAGGCCGACCGGGAGGACTACGGTCGCCTCGGGCTGCCAGTGGGGGCGTTCGAGAGCGTGGGGGTGTGGGCCCCGGTCCGCCCGGACTCGGGCGGCCAGGCGGTGCCGCAGGTCGAGGGCCGTTCGCAGGGCGTGACCGGGTACTACTGGACGGTGCGGGAGTTCGTCCGGGAGAAGTTCCTCCGGTTCCTGTTCGCCGAGGCCGAGGACGAGCGGTCGCAGATCGCCGACCTCGTCGCCCGGGTCGAATCGCACCTGGATCGGGAGTGCGTGGATGACGCCGAGAGCGATGCCACAGTGTCCTTCGGCGGCTACCCCATCCAGGACTTCGACGCCCTATGCGAGGTGATCCGGGAGCAGGTGGAGGACGAGCACTCCCCGTGGCGCGGCCGGCTGTCCGACGCGACGGTGGCGGCCTTCGTTCGGCGCCTGGATGCGGCGCGGTTCCGGATGGCGCATCTCGTTTGGGGTCGCGCCGCGGAGCGCCCGGAGCGCCACCGGATCGACTGGGAGGCGAACCAGGTCACCGTGATCGACATCCACAACCTCCACGACCGGGCCAAGCGGTTCGTCACCGGCGTGGTGATCAAGCGGCTGTTCGAGCACAAGGAGCGGATGGGGCGGCGCGAGCCGCTCACGTTCCTGGTGCTCGACGAGCTCAACCGGTACGCGCCCCGTGAGGGGTGGAGCCCCATCAAGGAGGTCCTGCTCGACGTGGCCGAGCGGGGCCGCTCGCTCGGGATGATCCTGGTGGGCGCGGAGCAGACGGCGAGCGAGGTCGAGCGACGGGTCATCGCCAACAGCGCGTTCCGGGTGGTCGGGCGGCTGGACACGGCCGAGGCGGCCCGGAGCGAGTACGGGTTCCTCCCGGCCGTCACGCGGTCGCGGGCCTCCATCCTCAAGCCGGGGTCGATGATCCTTCAGCAACCGCACATCCCCATCCCGCTCCAGATCCGCTTCCCCTTCCCGTCGTGGGCCACGCGGGCCGACGAGGCCGCTCCAGCCGGCGGGGACCCGTTCAAGCCGTTCCAGGGGGAATGAGCGCTCGGTGAGGTTCCTGCACACGGCGGACTGGCACGTCGGCAAGGCCATCCGGGGAAGGTCGCGGTACGAGGAGTTCGCTGCCGCGCTCGACGAGGTCGTGGGGATCGCCCGGGACGAGGCCGTCGACGCGGTGCTCGTGGCCGGCGACCTGTACGAGCATCGGGCGGCGCCCCCCGACGCCGATGTCGTCGTGTTCGACGCGCTGCTTCGCCTGCACGACGCGGGCATCCGGGTGGTGGCCATCCCCGGCAACCACGACTCCGCGCTTCGCCTCGAGGCCCTGAGCAAGTTGCTGCGGCCCATCGACGTTGACCTGGTGCCCCGGGTGGCTCCGCCCGAGGGCGGCGGGATCGTCGAGGTGCACTCCCGGGACGGCTCGCACTCGGCCGGCGTCGCGTGCGTGCCGTTCGTCCCGGAACGGCGGTTCGGCGACGCCGCGGCCCTGTTCGAGGCCGGCGAGCGTTGGTTCCTGTCCTACGCGGAGGGGATGGGGGAGTTGCTGGCGGCGATGGCCGAAGGATTCCGGCCGGATCGCGTCAACGTGCTCCTCGCCCACCTGTTCACCGACGGCGCGATGCTCGGGGGTGGCGAGCGGGAGGTCAGCATCGGGCTGCAGTACGCCATCTCGCCGTCGAGGCTGCCCGGCGACGCCGCGTACATCGCGCTCGGCCACGTGCACCGGCCCCAATCGGTCAAGGGCTCGCCCGCTCCGGCCCGGTACGCCGGCTCGCTGATCCAGCTCGACTTCGGCGAGGTGGATCAGCGGAAGTCGGTGGCGATCGTGGAGGCGTCGCCCGGGACGCCCGCAAGGGTTCGCGAGGTCCCGCTCACCTCGGGCCGGCGCCTCGTGGACGTGCGGGGGACCCTCGACGAGATCGTTGCCCGGGCCGCCGACGTCGGCGACGCGTACCTCCGGGCGTTCGTGAGGACCGAGGGTCCGGTCCCGGGCCTGGCGGACCGCATCCGAGAGGCGCTCCCAAATGCCCTCGACGTCCACCTCGACTACGAGCGCCCCGAGGCCGTCTCACAGGCCGAGCCGATCTCATCGCTCCGGCCGCGCGACCAGTTCGAGGCGTACTTCCGTTCGCAACACGGTGCGGAGCCGTCCTCGGAGATCATGGGGGCGTTCGACGAGGCGCTTGCACTGGAAGCCGAGGGGGCCTGATGCGGCCCATCCGGCTCGAGCTGAAAGGGTTCACGTCCTTCCGGGACGATCAGGTCATCGACTTCGAAGGCCTCGACCTGTTCGCCATCGCCGGGCCCACCGGGTCAGGCAAGTCCTCCATCCTCGACGCCGTGACCTACGCCCTGTACGGCTACGTCGATCGGGTCGGCAAGCAGGTCGGGCAGCTCGTCAGCCAGGGGCAGCCCCGGATGGCCGTCATGCTCGAGTTCGGCGTGGGGAAGGACCGCTACCGGGTGGCCCGGTCCACGCCGGCCCACGGGGCGTCGAAGATCCTGCTGGAACGGTGGCAGGACGGCGAGTGGCGGCAGGCCGGCGAGGGGGCGGACCGGGTCCGGGAGGCCGACGCCATGATCAAGCAGGCCGTGGGCCTGGACTACGACGCCTTCACCCGGTCCGTCCTGCTTCCCCAGGGCAAGTTCGCCGAGTTCCTGGTGGGCGACGCGAAGGACCGGCGGAACATCCTCACCGAGCTCCTGGGGCTGGAGCTGTTCGAGCGGCTGGCCAAGCTGGCCGGTGAGATCAAGCGGGTGGCGTCGGTCGAGGCGGAGGCGAACGAGCGACTCCTTTCGACCGAGTACGCCGGCGTGACCGAGCAGGCGGTGTCCGACGCCGCCGCCTTCGCGAAGGAGGCGGCGGCTCGTGATGCGAGCCTGGCGGCTGCCGAAGGCGAGCTGCGGAAGCTGGCGGATCGGTGGGCGGAGACCGCGCGGTCGGTGCAGGAGCTCCGAACGTGCGCGGTCGATGCCCGGCGGGCCGTCGGGGTCGCGGCCGAGTCGGCGGAGGCGCTCGAGGACCTGGCCGGCCGGCTGCTCGAGGCCCAGGCCGGGGCGAAGGCCGCCGCCAAGGCGGCCGAGGCCCGAGCCAAGGAGGCCGTGAAAGCGAAGGCGGCGCTGGGGAAGGCCGAGGGCGACTGGGGCGGCACCAAGAAGGTGGCGTCGCTCCGGGCCAGGGCGGAGGGCCTCGCCGGCGCGCGGGGGGAGGTGGCGGAGGCTCGGGCCGCCGCGAAGGCTGCCCGGGCCTCCGGCCCGAAGCTGGCCAAGGCGCTCGGCGCGGCGGAGCAGGCCGTCGCGGCGCGGGTGGTGGAGGCCGAGGCCGCCATCGCCGCCCTCGAAGCGGCGGAGGTGGCCCTGGACCGGGCAACGCACGCCGATGTCGTTGCCGCGGTCCGAAGCGGTGTGAAGGTGGGCGATCCGTGTCCCGTCTGCGGGCGAGCCATCGAGTCGCTTCCCCGGGCGCGCGGGGTGCAGGCATTGGAGCGGGCGAAGGCGGCGCACGTGAAGGCGCGAGGAAGCGCGGAGCGTGCGAACGAGGAGTTGCAGCACGCTCGGGCCGATCGGGACGGGGCCGAGCGCGAGGCCGGCCAGGCCGAGCGGGAAGCCACGCGGATCGAGGAGCAGCTGTCGAGGCTGCTCGAGGAGCTCGACATCGCGGAGACCGAGCTCGCCGCCGCGTTCGGCGGGAAGGTTCCCGCCGATCCGGTCGCCGTGCTGGACGGACGCCTGGAGCGACTGGAGGAGCTCGACCGATCGTGCGATGGGGCCGAAGGCGCGTTGGCCCAGGCCAAGGAGGACCGGGTCGCCGCCGAACGCGAACGCGATGCGCTCACCGCTCGGGCCGGCGAGGTCCGAGGCCGGCTCGGAGGTCTGGCCGTGAGCGGGTTGGTCGAGCGGGCCCGTTCGCTGGCCACTCCCGAGCTCGGCCTGCCCGAACTGCCGCAGGCGGCGACGATCACCGATGCGGGCGAGCTCCTTGCCGTGGCCACCGCACTGGCCGCAGGGCTCGGCTCGCTCGCCGAGGATCTGGACGAGCTGGCCTCGGCGCGAGCGGAGGGCCAGGCGGCCCTCCTGGCCGAGGCCCGGGGCATCGTCGGCGACGGGTTCGAGTCTGCGCCGAGCTTGTCGGAGCTCGTCGATGCGGTCGCCGGAGCCCGCACCGCGGCCGCCAGGGACGCGGCCACCGCCGAACACCGGTCGGCCGAGCTCCGGACCAAGCTCGCCAACGCGAAGGACATGATCGAGCGGGTCACGGAGCAGCGGGGCCGGGCGTCGCGCTTCGACGCGTTGTCCAAGGAGCTCCGCGCCGACCGGATCATCGCGTTCCTCCAGGTGGAGGCGCTCCAGATCCTGGCTGCGGCGGGCTCCGAGCACCTGTCGACCCTGTCGGGCGGTCGGTACCGCCTGGCGTTCGACCAGGACGAGTTCTTCGTGATCGATGCCTGGAACGGCGAGGAGCGCCGGAGCGCGCGGACGCTCTCGGGAGGCGAGACCTTCCTCGCCTCGCTCGGTCTCGCGCTCGCGCTGTCGGAGCAGGTTCGATCGCTCTCCCTCACTCGACGTGCCGACATGGACAGCCTGTTCCTGGACGAGGGGTTCGGCACGCTCGACCCGGAGACGCTCGAGGTTGTCGTGGACGCCATCGAGCAGCTGGGGAGCGACGGGAGGATGGTCGGCGTCATCACCCACGTCCGCGAGCTCGCGCTCCGCCTCCCCGCCAGGATCGAGGTCGACGGCTCGCCCCGGGGCAGCCGGATCCAGGTGATCGCCTAGGCCGACGTCACCACGCGATCGACCACCGTCCAAGCCTTGCCGTCCCATCGGATGGTGGTGGTGCGGAACCTGCTCGGGCAGCAGTGGGAGTCGCCCGGCTCATATTCGGCCGCTCGGATCCGAAGCGTTCCCGATGCGATCTCGATCTGCGTGTCGCAGGTGGAACGGCGAAGGATCGCGGTTGCGAACCCGGCGCCGCTCTGCACGACTCGCCAGACGCCGCACCCGCCGCTCCCTCCCTTGTCCTCGAAGGTCAGCACGTCGGGGATGGCGTCGCCCGTCACGTCGCCCACGTCGAACCGCACGCCGAGGACCCCTTCCGACGGAGGATCCGTGAACGCGTAGACCACCCGCCACGGGGGCTTGTCGGGGAACTGCTGCCACACCTCGAACCCGTGCTCCGCGGAGAACGGATCCACGCCCCGGGTCCATGCCAGCGCGATCTGAGGGACCTGATCCGTGGTGGGCGGGAGCCTCCAGGCCGTGGTCACCTCCGCGCCGAGCGGGACGAGGTCCGCCACCGGCACCTTGTCCGAGGTGAGGCGGCGGCCGTACGTCGTGGGGGCGTCGACGGGGACGTCGATCGTGGGTGAGGTGGGCGGCGTCGGCGTCGCCACCGTGCCGGTGAGGCTGGGCCCCGGCGGCGTCGCGGTCGGCTCGTTCGTTCGGCTGGGGCTCGGCAGGGGCGCCGACTCGCCGCCACAGGACGAGGCCAGAAGGACGAAGAGGGTCACGGCGGCGAGTCGGCGCATCGCCGGCATGCTACCCGCCTGTCCTGCTTCGGATGCCTCGTGGCGTGGGGTACAGTCCCCGCATGGCCGAAGGGGATCTCGCGCCGAAGCCCGTGTCCGCGTCCCAGGTGACACTGGTCCAGCTCATGGAGATCACCGACGCGAACATCGCCGGGATCGTCCACGGCGGAACCATCATGAAGCTCGTCGACACGGCGGCGGGCCTCGCCGCGATGAAGCACTGCGGCGGCCCGGCCGTGACGGTGTCGATGGACTCGATGTCCTTCCTCGCGCCCGTCCGGATCGGCGACACGGTCATGGTGAGAGCTTCGGTGAACGACGTCGGAAGGACCTCGTTGGAGGTCGGCGTTCGCGTCGAGTCCGAGAACGTCCTGTCCGGGGAGCGAACCCACACCGGCAGCGCCTACCTCGTGTTCGTCGCTTTGGACCAGGAGGGAAAGCCTCGCCCGGTGCCGTCGGTGGACGCCCAGACCCAGAACCAGCGGCGCCGTCAGAAGGAGGCCAAGATCCGCCGCGAGACGCGCCTGGCCCACAAGCAGGCCATCTTGGAGCACCGGGACAAGGTGCAGCGGGAGCAGGCCGTGGCCCCAGACGAGGACGAGCCCCAGGACGACGAGGGGTTCCCCAGGCGCCGCCACCTCCGCATGTAGGCACGCTGTCGCCGCAGCCCTGGATCACCCGGTCGCGCTCGCGCCACATCGGGGACAATGGAGGTGTCGTCCTCGAGGAGGGTCGGAAGTCGCCGTGACCACGGAGTTCGCCGGCGCCAGGGATCGCCTCGCGACGGCCGGCGGTGACGTCGCCGTCCACCGGCTCGGCTGGCTCGCCGAGCAGGGGATCGGCGAGGTCGCCCGGCTGCCGCACACGGTGAAGATCCTGCTCGAGAACCTCCTCCGCCGGGCCGGGGCGCGCGACGTGACCGACGGGGACGTGCGGGCCCTGGCCGCCTGGCCGGCTCCCGCGCCCCGCGCGGACGTCGCGTTCATGCCGGCCCGCGTGTTGATGCAGGACTTCACCGGCGTCCCCGCAGTCGTGGACCTCGCGGCGATGCGCTCGGCCATGGCTCGCGCCGGCGGCGACCCGAACCGGGTCAATCCGCTCGTCGACGTGGACCTCATCATCGACCACTCGGTCCAGGTGGACCTGTTCCGCAGCCCGCAGGCCTACCAGGCCAACATCGAATTCGAGTACCGGCGGAACGGCGAGCGCTACGCGCTCCTTCGATGGGCCCAGCAGGCGTTCGACGGCGTCCGCGTGGTCCCCCCGGGGGCCGGCATCTGCCACCAGGTGAACCTGGAGCATCTCGGCAAGGTGGTGGCGACGAAGGACGGTCAGGCGTTCCCCGACACGCTCGTGGGAACCGATTCCCACACCACGATGATCAACGGCCTCGGCGTGTTGGGGTGGGGCGTCGGCGGCATCGAGGCCGAGGCGGCGATGCTCGGTCAACCCATGTTCCTGCCGCAGCCGATCGTGATGGGCGTGCGGGTCACCGGCGCCCTGCCGGCCGGCACGACGGCCACCGACCTGGTGCTGACGCTGACCCAGATGCTGCGGGCGCACGGCGTGGTTGGGAAGTTCGTCGAGTTCTTCGGGCCGGGCTGCTCGACGCTCGAGCTGGCCGACCGGGCCACGCTCTCCAACATGTGCCCCGAGTACGGAGCCACCGCCGCGTTCTGGCCGGTGGACGAGGAGACCCTTCGCTACCTCCGGTTCACCGGACGGGAGGATCGCGTCGACCTGGTCGAGCGGTACACGAAGGAGCAGGGGCTGTTCCGGACCGACGCCGACCCCGAGCCGGCCTTCAGCGAGGTCCTCGACATGAACCTGTCCACCGTCGAGCCGTCGGTGGCCGGACCCAAGCGCCCGCAGGACCGGGTGCCGCTCGGCGGCGTGTGGGAGTCGTTCATCGAGGCGTTTCGGGACCGGGTGGAACCCGACCCCGACCTAACCGAGGTTGGCCGGCTGATCGATGAGGGCGGCGCGCACGGCGGCACCAGGGAGGAGCCAGAGGTCGACACGTCGCGACCGGTGGACCCGGAGCACGCACAGCCGGTGAAGCTGAACAACACCGAGATCAGCCACGGCTCGGTGGTCATCGCGGCCATCACGAGCTGTACGAACACGTCGAACCCCACGGTGATGATCGCGGCGGGCCTCCTGGCCAAGCGAGCGGTGGAGGCCGGGCTGGAATCCAAGTCGTGGGTGAAGACCTCGCTCGCCCCAGGGTCGCGGGTGGTCACCGATTACCTCGATGCGGCCGGCCTCCAGCCGTACCTCGACAAGCTGGGGTTCTCGCTCGTCGGGTTCGGATGCACCACGTGCATCGGGAACTCCGGGCCGCTCCCCGATGAGGTGGCGAACGCCGTGCAGGAGAAGGACCTCGCGGTGGTGGCGGTGCTCTCGGGCAACCGGAACTTCGAGGGCCGGATCCACCCCTCGTGCGGGCCAGCTACCTGGCGTCGCCGCCGCTGTGCGTCGCGTACGCGCTGACCGGGCACGTCCAGACGGACCTCACGCGGGAGCCGCTCGGGGTGGGCGTCGACGGCTCGCCGGTCTACCTCCGCGATCTCTGGCCCTCGGCCGAGGACGTGCAGGCGGCCGTGGCGGAGGCCGTCTCACCCGAGCAGTTCAAGCGGGAGTACGGCCGCATCTTCGCCGGCGACGAGCATTGGAACGCCCTTCCCTCGCCGACGGGCCCCATGTTCCAGTGGGATCCCGCCTCGACCTACGTCCGGGAGCCCCCGTTCTTCGAGGGCCTGGCACCCGAGCCGTCGGAGCCGGGCGACATCGTCGATGCCCGCGTGCTGGTCAAGGTGGGGGACTCGATCACCACCGACCACATCTCGCCGGCCGGGTCGATCAAGCCGGACTCGCCCGCGGGGAGGTACCTGATCGAGCATGGCGTGGAGCAACGGGACTTCAACAGCTACGGCTCCCGGCGGGGGAACCACGAGGTGATGATGCGCGGCACCTTCGCAAACGTGCGGCTGCGGAACGAGCTGGCCCCGGGGACCGAGGGCCCGTGGACCACCCACCTTCCGAGCGGCGAGGTCATGGCCGTCTTCGACGCCGCACTCCGGTATCGGGACGAGGGCGTTCCGCTGCTCGTGATCGCGGGCAAGGAATACGGCTCGGGCTCGTCGCGCGACTGGGCGGCGAAGGGCCCGGCGCTCCTCGGGGTCCGCGCGGTCCTGGCCGAGAGCTTCGAGCGGATCCACCGGAGCAACCTCGTGGGGATGGGCGTGCTGCCGCTCCAGTTCGCCGACGGGCAGTCGGCGGCCTCGCTCGGCCTGACCGGAACCGAGACGTTCACGATCGGGGGGCTGGCCGGCGGGATCGGGCCCCGGCAGGACGTCAGGGTTCGGGCTCGCCGCGACGACGGCTCCGAGGTCTCGTTCCCGGCCACGGTTCGGATCGACATGTCGGCCGAAGTTGACTACTACCACCACGGCGGGATCCTGCAGATGGTCCTCCGCCAGATGCTCGACTCCTGAGCCGAGTGACGATGGCCATGGCGGCCGGCGTGCCTGGGAGCCCGCGTCGGCGGGGGACGGCGTGAGGCGATGACGTCGCGGTGGAGGCTCGCGCTCCACGTCGACTGGCGCCGATTCCTTGTCAGCTGGTTCGCACTGCCGGCGGCCGCGCTCGCCGCGCTCCTGATCGGGGCGGGGATGCTGCTCGCGCTCGGCGCCAATCCGCTGACCGGCTATCGAGCCTTGCTCGAAGGAGCGTTCGGCAGCGTCGACAGCCTGGTCAACACCGCGATCAAGGCAGTGCCGCTCGTCCTCGTCGGCGTCGGCATCTGCATCGCGTTCCGCGCGAACGTGCTCAACATCGGCGGCGAGGGTCAGCTCGTGATGGGTGGCCTCGCCTCCACGGCGACGGCCCTGGCGCTCCCCGACCTGCCGAGGCCGCTCCTCGTCCCCTTGGTGCTCCTCGCCGGCGCGGTCGGCGGCGCGACCTGGGGCGCGATCCCGGGGTCCTTGAAGGCCTACTTCAACGTCAATGAGATCCTGTCCACGATCATGCTGAACATCGTCGCGGTTCAGATCATGAACTACCTGCTCAGCGGGCCGCTGGTCGACAAGTCGTTTTCTGGGTTCTCGCTCATCCCGCAGACCAAGCGGCTGTCGCCGAACGCGGATCTTCCGGTTCTCGTAGCCGGCACCCACCTCCATGCGGGGGTCATCGTGGCCGTGCTCGCGGCGGTCGCCGCCTACGTGCTGCTGTGGCGTACGGGATTCGGCTTCCGCCTGCGCGCGGTGGGGCTGTCGCGAGAGGCGTCGGGCTACGCTGGCATGCCGGTCAAGCGGACGATCACGCTCGCGCTCACGCTGAGCGGCGCGATGGCGGGTCTCGCCGGCGCCGTGCTCGTCTTCGGCAGCGCGTCGCACCGGATGGTCACGGACGGAACGGCGACGGGGTTCACTGGCTCCGCCGGGTTCAACGGCATCGTCGCGGCGCTCTTCGGCGGTCTCAACCCGCTATGGACGATGGGGTCGGGGTTCGTGTTCGGGGGGCTGCTCGTTGGAGGCAACGCGATGCAGATCGCCGTCCAGGTCCCAACCGCGCTGATCGTGGCCCTGAACGGCCTGCTCGTGGTGTTCGTGGTCTCGATCGAGTACGTGCGACGCCGTTCCCGGCTCCATCTTGAGTCCCCTCGAGAGGCGGCGGGTGCCGGCTCCGAGGCCGAACGGGTTGGCGCCGGCCCGTCGCCCTCGACGGAGAGGATCGAGGAATGAGGCAGTTCTTCACGCTCGCGGTCCTGACGGCGACGGTCGCCTCGGGGATCCGCCTGGCGACCCCATTCCTCCTCGCCAGCCTCGGGGAGACGGTCGGACAGCGGAGCGGGGTCCTCAACCTCGGCGTTGACGGCATCATGCTGCTCGGCGCGTTCGGCGCCTACTACACGGCGCTGCATGCGCAGAACCTGTGGCTTGCCGTCCTCGTGGGCGCGCTCGTCGGCGCGCTGATGGGGCTGATCACGGCAGTCGTGAGCGTGACGATGAAGGCCGAGCAAGGCATCAGCGGAATCGGGGTGTTCCTGTTCGGTCTCGGGCTGTCCGATCTGCTCTTCCAGAAGTTCGTCGGCACGCCGCTCCCGATCGACACGCTCCCGACCGCGAGGGTTCCGCTCCTTGCGAGCATCCCGACGATCGGCAAGATGCTCTTCCAGGCGAACCTCATGGTGTACGTGGCGTTCCTGCTCGTGCCGGCCGTCGCGTTCGTCTTGAACCGGACCACGTACGGGACCAACATCAAGGCGGTCGGCGAGAATCCGGCCGCCGCCGACAGCGTCGGTGTGAACGTCGCCTGGGTTCGCTACTCGACGATCATCATCGGGAGCTCGCTCGCCGGCCTGGCCGGCGCGACCCTCGCGATCCAGCTCGGCATCTTCCAGCAGAACCTCACGCAGGGACAGGGGTTCATCGCGGTCGCCCTCGTGTACTTCGGCGCTTGGCGTCCCTCGGGCGTCATGGCCGGTTCGCTCCTGTACGGGCTGGTGGCGGCGATCGTCCTCACGTGGAAGACTCTCGGGATCATCCCGCAGAGCGCCTCGGACCTCGCGGCGATGGCGCCGGCCGTGCTGACGGTCGTCGCGCTCGTCGTGGTCGCCCGGCGATTCCGCCAACCGGCCGCCCTGGCCAAGCCCTACGAACGAGGAGGTTGACGAACCGGACATTGACGCTGGGGCGCAACGGCAACGAACCAGGAGGGGAGGCATCATGGGTACGAAGTTGCTCCGAAGGAGCGCGCTGCTGGCCCTGGTCGCCGTGGTGGCGATCATCGCCGCGGCCTGCAGCAACGACGGCACCACCTCGGGGGGAGGCGGGAGCAGCCCGAGCGCGCCGTTCAAGGTGGCCCTCGTTGCTCCGAGCGCCACGAACGACCTCGCGTTCACGCAGTCGATGTCCGACGCGTTGAACGCGCTGAAGGAGTCGGAGAACCTCGACATCGCGGTCTCCGACAACCTGTTCGTGGTGGACGACGCGGCGAGCGCGATTCGCAACTACGCCTCGCAGGGATACGACCTCGTCATCGCGCACGGGTCCCAGTTCGGCGGTTCGGTCGAGCAGATCGCCCCGGATTTCCCTGATGTCTCATTCGCGTGGGGAACCGCCGGTGACACGTTCGGCCTGACGAACGTCTACGCGTACCAGGCCGCTTCGGATCAGGGCGGGTACGTTCAGGGCGTGCTCGCGGCCGGCCTCACGAAGAGCAAGGTGATCGGCGTAGTCGGGCCGATCGAGGTCGGCGACGCGAAGCTGTACGTGGACGGGTTCAAGGCCGGCGTCGAGGCGACGGATCGCTCGATAAGCGTGAAGGTGAACTACACGGGCTCGTTCAGCGACGTCGGCCTCGCCGCAGAGGCCGCGAGGAGCTTCGTCGCGGCCAAGGCAGACGTCATGACCGGGAGCGCCCAGATGGTCGTGGGAGCGGTCGGGGTCGCCAAGACCAACGATGTCGCGTGGTTCGGCACGCAGGCGAACCAGACCTCGCTCGCGCCGAGCGTGGTCGTGGCTTCGCAGGTGTATCACTGGGAGGTCGTGCTCAAGCAGATCATCGACGGGATCAAGGCCGGAACGCTCGGTGGTCAGACATACACGATCGATCTCGAGAACGGCGGCGAGGTCATCGAGTACAACTCGGACTACAGCCTGTCCGCCGACGTGAAGGCGGCCGGGGATGCCGCGATCGAGGGCATCAAGACCGGGAGCATCCAGACCGGGGTCAAGGAATAGGGTTCGGCGGGGGGACGAAGGAGAGCGACGTTGGAGGGGACCACTCCGGGACGCGACTCGGCGGGTGCCGCGCCGATGGTGGAGATGCGCGGCATCACGAAGCGCTTCCCCGGAGTGGTCGCCAACGACCGGATCGACTTCGACGTGCGCGCCCGCGAGGTACACACGCTGCTCGGTGAGAACGGCGCCGGCAAGAGCACGCTCATGCGCGTCCTCTACGGCCTGTACCGAGCGGACGAGGGCGAGATCCTCATGCACGGCGCTCGGGTGGACATTGCGTCGCCCGCTGACGCGATCCGCCACGGGATCGGGATGATCCATCAGCACTTCATGCTCGTGCCCACGCTCACGGTCGCGGAAAACGTGGCGCTCGGGTTGCGATCCTCCCGCTGGCCGCTCACGGACCCGGACCGCGTCTCCGGACGTATCCGCGAGCTCTCGAGCGGCTACGGGCTCAAGGTCGACCCGGATGCGTACGTGTGGCAGCTCTCGGTGGGCGAGCGCCAGCGTGTCGAGATCATCAAGGCTCTGTACCGCAACGCCTCTCTGCTCGTTCTCGACGAGCCCACGGCCGTGCTCACGCCGCAGGAGGTGGACGACTTCTTCGTCATCCTTCGGCAGATGGTCCATGACGGACGCGGTCTCGTGTTCATCTCGCACAAGATCCGTGAGGTCCTCGCGCTGTCCGACCGCATCACTGTCCTCCGCGACGGACGGACGGTGGGCACCGTGGTCCCGGACCAGGTAACGGGGCGCGACCTTGCCCAGATGATGGTGGGCCACGAGCTCGCCCAGGTCCAGCAAGCCGCCCAGGCACGGCCGGCCGAGGGCCGGCTCATCGTGCGCGATCTCCGCGTCCGTGGAGACCGCGGGACCGAGGCGGTCCGAGGTGTCGGCTTCGACGTCCGGTCGGGGGAGATCGTGGGCATCGCCGGGGTGTCGGGCAACGGGCAGCGAGAGCTCGCCGAGGCGATCGCGGGCCTTCGCGTCCCGACGGCCGGCTCGATGTCGCTGGACGGGAGCGAGCTCGCCGGGCGGGGTGCGGGGGAGGTTCGAGAGGCGGGGCTGGGCTACGTCCCGGAGGAGCGGATGCGGGACGGAGTGATCCCCGACTTCACGGTTGCGGACAACCTGATGCTCGTCGAGAGCCGCAGCGTCGCGTACACGAGATGGGGGTTCCTCCGCTCGGGCGTCATCCGCCGCCACTGTGCCGAGCTCGTTTCGGCGTTCAACGTCAAGACGCCGGGACTCGAGACGCCGACGCGCCACCTGTCCGGCGGCAACATCCAGAAGTTGATCCTCGCCCGCGAACTGTCGGGACGCCCTCGTGTCCTCCTGGTCGCCCAACCCACGCGCGGCATCGACGTCGGCGCGGCCGAGTACATCCATCGACGGTTGATCGAGCAACGGGAACGAGGTACCGCGATCCTGATCGTGTCGGAAGACCTCGACGAGATCGGGTCGCTCTGCGACCGGATCCTCGTTATGTACGAAGGGTCGATCGTCGGCGAGGTCGACGCGAAGACCACCTCGCGCGAGACGTTGGGGTTGATGATGGCCGGACTGCGCCCAGACGACGGACAGGTCGTCTCGGCGGCTGCGATGGAGACCAGCGGAGGGACGTCCGCGGTGCCCGGGATCACTGGAGGACCCTCCGCCGCCGGATGACGGCGCACCGGGCTCGGGTTCTCCCGACGAGGGCTACCACGAACGGAGGAGTGCGCGCCATGCTGCTCATCCGAGGCGGCATCGCCGTGAACGCGACGCCGCCCTTCGGGTAGGAACCGATTCTTGACGAACGACCTGTAACCGCTGGCATACCGTGCAAGTGGCAGTGGTGCATCGTATCTTCCTCAGACGCGCGCGTCGCAGGTTCGATTCCTGCCCGGGGGCACCCCTGTGATGTCTCGGGACATCGTGCCCACGTGTCACCGATCGGTCGACCGTACTACTTGACGGTCAGCGCTTTCCTCATCCCGGCCTGGTAGTGCCCAGGGACGAAGCAGGCCATCTCCCACGTACCGGTCGCGTCGGCAGGGACCGCCAGGCGAAGGGTTACGGCGCCGCCCGGCGCAACCTCGATGATGACGCCGCCTGGCCCCCCTGCCGCGCCTTCTTCGGTCTCCACCAGCCGATATCCTGTGCCGCTCAGGACTTCCGGCTCCATCATCGCCAACAGGTCATGCTCATAGCCCCCGCCGGGGAGGAGGGTTCGGCCGACGCTCCAGTGGTGCACGATGCGCCCCACGTTCCGCAGCGTGACGAGGACCGAACGACCGGCAGGCAGGACCGCGGTCTCTGGGGGGTAACCCGGGGGCGGAGGGGGGCCCGCCACGGTGAAGCTGAACTCGTCCATCAGAAGCACCAGCCGCTGTGCCGCCGGCGATCCCGCCTGCTGAGTCCCCTCGGTCGGGCTGGCCGTCGGTTCGGGGCCAGCGGGTCCGCAGCTTGCGCCCAACACAGCCGACAGCGCGGCCACCCCGATCAGGGAGCCAGGTCTGGCCCACCAGGTTCCGGTGCCCCGCCTCGATGCAGGCATACGGGGTGAGCCGTTTCGAGCGGCGTGGGCGTTCCTCCGGACGGTCACGTCGGCGCCCCAGTCTCGGCCCCGAGTGTTTCGCCCACGCGGTCCAGGAAATCCTTGAGCGTCGCCTCAGCGACCCGGTGGAGCAGCGCGCGATCGAGAGCCCTGCCAACGGCTCCGAGTGGCGGCCGGTACCGGGCGCTGACCGAGAGCTGGGTCCGGTTCCGCCCGAGGGGCGCGATCTCCAAGTCCGCCTCGAGTGACGGGAACAGTCTCTCCGGTCCGGTGGCCGTCCACGTGAGCGGCAAAATGGTCTTGGACGGGATACGGAAGGGGGTTCCCAGCTCGATCTGGACTTCCTTGCCCAGTCGGTGGTCGTCGACCGGGAACCCCACCTCGGCCAGCAGGTGCTCCCCGCCGTCCTCGGCGTCGCGGGCCAGCCCCGGCACCCAGACCTCGGGCGCAGCGAGGAGCCTCGCTTCCACGTCCTCGAACGCGAGCGGCAGATCCAGGAAGTAGCGGATGAACATGCCAACAGAATGGGACCGAAGCGGAGGCCCCCGCAGGGTCGATGGTCCCGGCCGCCCAGGGACTTCCGACACGTTGCAGGCCGGGGGCTGCAAAGCACACTTCGGTCGCTATGAGGGTCATCCCCGTGAGAGTGCCGTCTGTTCCAGCCCTGGTTTGGGGCCGAGACGAAGGCCAAACGGGCGACATGTGGAACTCGAACTCTGTGATCTCATGGTTAATCGCCAGCGCTGGTTCTCGATCCTGGCGGCATCCAGCCGCCGTCCGGCGGTCGGGCACCCGGCTGGCGCGCCGGCCTTGAGATCGCGGCCCGCGATGAAGCGCGAGCCCATGTTCGGTCGAGGCGGACGGCGACGGTCGCTTCAGCCGATCCTCGATCTCTCGGGCGAGGGCGAGCCCGTGGGGCGTCCGACTCTGGGAACATCCGGGCTTCAGGAGGAAGGTGCTGTGTAGGCCGCCCGCAGTGCGCGCGAGGCGGTCAGCGAGGGTGAGCGAGTAGGAGGCGCGCGGCATGTTCGAACGCATCTTGCTTGCAGCGAACGGTTCTCCGAGCAGCCGGAAGGCTGTGGAAGTTGCCGCAGACATCGGGCAGAAGTACGGGGCGGAGGTCGTGGTGCTGCACGTCCTCGAACAGCGGATCGAAAGAGCTCGACGCGGGACTCATCGTGATGGGCTCGCGAGGTTTGTCCGAATGGGAGGGGCTGTTCCTCGCAAGCGTCTCGCATCGCGTGTTGCACCTTGCGCAGTGCCCGGTCTTCGTCGTGCGATCAGAGTGACGCTTCCGCTCGAGCCGTTCTCGGACGGTCGGTAGGCAGCGGGATGGACCACGCCCACGCCTAACAGGGAAGACCATCTCGTCACCGCCCATGACGCAAACAGACGTGGTAGAGCGCCGTACAGGGCTGCGGCCCCGAGGACTGCGGGTCCGGTGCCAAGGCAGCTTCAAACCGCCCCGGATGCTCTCGAGTGTTGGGGGCCGGGCTCCGGAAGCCGCGCTCTCAGTCGAGGGGGATGTTCGATGGGCCGTACGTCGGACTCAATTGGGGGCCATCGGCCCTGGGCCATATGACCTCCCGGCCGGTAGGGTCGAGTGCGAGGAGGGATGTGAGATGGCGATCGATGAGGCCGTTCGGGAGGAGGTCCTTCGCGAGAGGGCGATCAAGCGCCTCAAGAAGCGGCGCGATTTCTCGGGGCATCTTCTGGTCTATTTCCTGGTCAACGCGTTCCTCGTGACGATCTGGGCTCTGACCGACGTTCACGGGTTCTTCTGGCCGGTGTTCCCCATCGTGGGCTGGGGCATCGGCGTGGTCATGAACGCGTGGGATGTCTTCCGCAACGACGAGTTCGACGACGAGCAGATCCGCCGGGAGATGGAACGCCTCCAAGGCCGGAGATGACGTCATCTCCGGTTACCCGAGCGCGAGACCCACGAGCAGATTCCCGTGACCGGGTGCACGCGGGCCTTCGAGGGAGCGCGTTAGGAGCGTCTACCGAAGATGCTGATGACGGCGGCGAGCACGTTTGGCGCGACAGGCGAGACGCCGAGCGATCGGGACGTGCTCGCCCAGGAAGGAGGGGTCGATCATGGCAACCGACACACTCGTGAGCGAGCGAGAGCGACTGTACAGGGTGTCCGCAGGCAAGCCGGACATCGTGCACGTGCCCGAGATGAGCTTCGTGATGATCGACGGGCACGGGGATCCGAACACGTCGCAGGACTACAGGGACGCCATCGAGGCCCTCTATGCACTCTCGTACACGCTCAAGTTCGCCCTCATGAAGGAACAGGGGCTCCACGTATCGGGTGGGTCCTCTGGAGGCTCTGTGGTGGGCCGAGGATATGGCCGCGTTCGACCTCGAGCGCAAGGGCGACTGGAACTGGACCATGATGATCGCTCAGCCTGACGCCGTGACTGTCGACCGGTTCGAGCTGGCCCGTGAGGAGGCACGGCGGAAGAAGCAGCTTCCGGCGATCGCCACGGGCCCGGCTCGAGCGCTTCGAGGAGGGAGCCTGCGCGCAGGTCCTGCACGTCGGGCCGTTCAGCGCCGAGGGCCCGACGATCCTGGAGCTCCACGCATTCATCCACGAGCAGGGCCACCGCTTCGACGGCACGCTCCAGAAGCACCACGAGATCTACTTGAGCGATCCGCGGCGAAGCGCGCCCGAGAAGTGGAAGACGATCATCCGCCAGCCTTTCTACAACGCGTGATCGCACCGCTTCGACAGAGCCTCCACGGATGGGAGACGACTCGCGGTATCCGCCCCAACGTCGACGGGACTCATGGCAGGAGGCACCGAGCAGGCTGGTCCTTAGGTTCTGGTCACGGCTCGCTACCCCGTGGTGCCGGGGCAACTCGCTCCCGCCCAAGACAGCGAGCGCCCGCAGCCAGACCACGTGGTGAACGCGGACCCTCGCAGTCTGGTGCGCCTCTCCCCTCGAGGCCGCCCGAGCTCGGACCGCACGTCGTTCGGTTCTCATCGGCGCTATGCCCTCGAAATGCTGGTCAACGCCCGGATCGCACGTGTGACCCTTGCCTCCGGCCCTCATCCTTCACAGTTGTCCTGGTTCGTTCCCTCACGAGCTACGAGCTTCCAGTCGTTGAGTGACCTTGCGGGAGGCGGGATGACGGTTCGCGCGGTACCGGGAGGCGTTCTCGTCGAGGTCCGAGTGCGGCCGCGCTCCCGGCCGGGGTGGCAGATCGCTGCTGGCGCTCTCGTGATCCGGGTGGCAGGAGCGCCTGTGGGCGGCGCCGCGACCGAGGAGGCGCGCCGCGCGCTCGCCAAGGCCCTCGGCGTGGCGCCCAGCCGGGTGTCCCTGCAGCGCGGCGAGCGCTCCCGCACGAAGGTGTTCGCGGCCGCAGGTGTGGACGAAGAGGCGGCGAAGGCGGCGCTCAGGAGGGCCGCGGGGGATCACCCGGGAGCTGGTGGTCCTGGAGCAGTTGCCTGAAGTCGAGTTCGAGCATGCGTCGAAACCCTCGACCAACATCGGTGCGTCAGCTCGGACGGATCGCCTTCTACCTCCCTGTTCTTGGCCTCCCTGGACGCTACATAAGGCCTACGACAGGGTTGGCAAGTACCTGGCCCACTCGAAGATGTGCCAGAGCTGGGGCTACGATCGTCTCGCCGAGCGGTTCCGGCAGATCTCGCTCCAGGAGATGAAGGATGCGGAGGAGATCATCGAGCGAATCCTCTTCCTCGACGGGACGTCAAGGATGGAGCGGCCCTCCGCCGTGACCGTCGGTGGGACCGTTCCAGAGCAGCTGGCGGTCCGCGCTGGAGACCGAGAGGCAAGCGTTGGGGCTCCTTCAGGAGGGCATCGCCACCGCCCTGGACGTGCATGATCAGGCCACGCGGAGTTCCTGGCCGGTCGGTTTCGCGACGAGGAAGGGCACGTCGATTGGCTCGAAACCCAGCTCTCCCTGATACACGGCGTCGGCGAGGCCAACTACCTCGCCCAGCAGCTCCACGAGTGAACGCCCGGTCGAAGACCTGGTGCCAGTTTGGGTGCAGCAGGTTCCCAGCGGTAACCAGCACACGCGATGGGGGCCGCTTCGGGCCTCACGTCGTAGGTCATACGACCTGGTCCTCGCTCCACTTGCCGCATATCGTCGTTCGCATCGGGCAACGCCGCTTGACCAGCGGCCTTGGCGAAGGAGGCGCACATGCTGAGCCGACGCGACTTCCTGAAGGCAGGATCGGTGGCCGGAGGATCGTTCTTCGTTCTCGGAGGGAAGGTTCTCCCGAATGTACTGGCCCAGCTACCAGGCGGCACGCTGGATCCGACGACCATCTCGAAGTACGTGAACCGGCTGGTGATCCCGCCCGTGATGCCCCCCCTCACCGGCGTGCAGAACAGGGACATCGATCGTTACGCCATCGCCGTCCGCCAGTTCCCCCAGCAGATCCTGCCGGCCGGCATGCCTGCCACCACGGTGTGGGGCTACGGGTCCGCCCCTCATCGCGGGACGTTCAACTACCCGGCGTTCACTATCGAGGCGAGGGTCGACCGGCCGGTGCGGGTGAAGTGGATCAACGACCTGGTCGATCGCAACGGGCGACTACCTGCCGCACTTGCTGCCGGTCGATCCCACGCTGCACTGGGCCAACCCGCCTGGTGGGACGAATGGACGGGACATGCGCCCGACGTTCACCTCGACCCCCGGTCCCTACACCGGGCCGGTGCCGATCGTGACCCACCTGCACGGGGGCCACAGCGCCGAGGAGAGCGACGGGTACGCCGAGGCCTGGTACCTGCCCGCACGCGAACAACATCCCGGCGGGCTATGCCAGGGTCGGGACCTTCTACGAGGAGTTCAGGGCCAAGTTCGAGGCCAAGTGGCACCAGGCCTGGCACCCGGGACCGCGGTGTTCCAGTACGCGAACGACCAGCGGGCCTCCACGATCTGGTTCCACGACCACACGCTGGGGATGACCCGCGTCAACGTCTACGCGGGGCCGGCCGGCTTCTACCTCCTGCGGGGAGGGCCGTCCGACCTGCCGGAGGGGGTGCTCCCGGGGCCCGCCCCGAGGCTCGGCGACCCCCCGGGTGACCAGGTACTACGAGATCCCCATCGCCATCCAGGACCGCTCGTTCAACAGCCGACGGCTCGCTGTTCTACCCGGCCAGCCGGGAGTTCTTCGACGGGTTCGCCGGTCCCTACATCCCCGCCAGCGACATCTCGCCGATCTGGAACCCGGAGTTCTTCGGGAACACGATGGTGGTCAACGGCCGGACCTGGCCGGTCCTGCAGGTCGAGCCCCGCCGCTACCGCTTCCGGTTCCTGAACGGCTGCAACTCGCGCTTCCTGATCCTGAAGATCGTCGTCCGATCCCCTGGCCCGCAAGACCCGCGACCGCGGCGCTGCCCTTCTGGCAGATCGGCACCGAGGGCGGCTTCCTGCCCGCCCCGGTGCAGCTCGACCAGCTGCTGATGGGCCTGGCGGAGCGGGCCGACGTCATCGTCGACTTCACCGGGCTCCCGGTCGGGCACCGAGCTGTACCTGATCAACGAGGGCCCGGACGAGCCGTTCGGCGGCGGGGAGCCGGGAGACGGACTTCGCCGCCGCGGATCCCGCCACGACGGGCCAGGTGATGAAGCTCGTGGTCGTGCCGCTCGCTTCGACGGACACCAGCGTGCCCCCCGACCAGCTCACGCTGCCCACGTTCACGCCGCTCGGGGCGGCGACCGCCACCCGGCAGGTGTCGCTGAACGAGGAGGACTCCGCGGTTCTGGAGGAGTGGGGCCGAGGGAGGCGCAGCTCGGCACCGTCGACGAATTCGGGAACCCCGTCCACCTGGGCTGGGACGATCCCATCACCGAGAACCCGGCGCTCGGCGCCACCGAGGTCTGGGAGATGCACAACTTCACCGAGGACGCCCACCCCATCCACATCCACGAGGTGCAGTTCCAGGTGGTCAACCGCCAGCCGTTCGAGGGCGGCCGCCCGACCGCCGGAGAGCTGGGAGACCGGCTACAAGGACACCGTCATCGCCTATCCGGGCGAGATCACCCGGGTCAAGGCGCAGTTCGACCTCGCCGGCCTCTACGTCTGGCACTGCCACATCGTCGAGCACGAGGACAACGAGATGATGCGTCCGTATCGGGTCGGGCCCTGACCGAGAGCCGATCGGCGTCTACGCAAGGAGGGTCGTCGTTGAACGCTGAGTGGCATGCGACAAACGAGATGCCGCGGAATGCACCGGTCGAGAAGCGGATCCACTGACACATCGAACATGCGAAGCACTGCGCGTGCCGGCCGATCCCGCCGAAGATCCGTGAAGAGATGGGGAAGGCAGTCAAGAGCCAAGCGTGAGCGGGCTCGCCACAGGCCGTCTGGAAGCTTCCCTGCGGTGACGTGGAATGCATCGATATCACGATCACGCAGCTGGAGTACGATCGCGGTTTCGGTGACACGATGTGGGCGGTGGCGTCTGCAGTGGCGGCGGCATGATGCGGAGAAACCCGATGTTCGAGGCTTAGGGCTCGAACGATGCGTGCAAGCTCGATGCGGTCCGGTATCGCGTGAGCACTCCGAGAGGAGTTCGGTGATGAAGGTTCTCGTGACGGCGGCGACCAAGTACGGATCGACAACGGAGATCGCTCGCGCGATCGGAGAGGTGCTCGCCGAGCGCGGTTTCGACACCACCGTGGTCCCACCCGAGGAGGTCGGCTCGATCGAGGATTACGACGCGGTGGTCCTGGGCAGTGCAGCCTATGCGGGCCACTGGCTCGAGCCGGCGAAAGAGCTGGTGGAACGGTCCGGCGATGCCCTCGCCGCCCGACCCGTGTGGCTCTTCTCCAGCGGTCCGGTCGGTGACCCCTCGAGGAAGATGGTCCAGAAGATGGGGGAGGATCCTGTCGATGTCGCGGAGATCCTCGCAGCCACGAAGGCCCGGGACCATCGGGTATTCGCGGGGAAGATCGACAGGAAGAACCTGAGCTTCCCCGAGAGGGCCATGCTCATGGCATTCCGAGGCCTCGAAGGGGATTTCCGTAACTGGGCCGAGATCAAGGAGTGGGCATCGGGGATCGCCGACGCGCTCGGGCCCGAATCCTGACGGCCGCGTCCTTGCCCGCGCAGATCCTAGCGACGCGCTTCGCCAGCGCGATGATCGTGAGGATAGGTGGGTTGCCGAGGGATCGCGGGAAGAGCGTGGCATCGGCGACGAAGAGGTTTTCGGGCAGCCGATCGTCGTGAACCACGGGCGAGGACGCTTCGGTGAGTGGGAGCATTCCACCCGGGTGTCCTGCGTGCACCGTCCCGAGGAACACCTCGTGCGGGTCGGCCCCGAACCGCGCGAGGATCTCGGTGGCGACACCGACGGCCCCGTCCAAGCGCGAACGATCGGCGGGCGTGAGGAGCTTGTGCACCTTTCTCCCCGACACGGATCCCACGTTCTCGTCCGCGAGCTTGATCATGATGCCCACGATGTCCTGGAGTCGATGACGCCATTGCGGATGGAAAAGACTGCTGATCCAGTCGAAGTACGGAGAGAGGATGTAGCGGTCGCGCTGCACCACGAAGGGCATCTCGATCTCGTTGCATTGCCAGGCATTCGGGACGCGCGCCGCGACCGTCAGGACCGGGTCGACGAAGAGCGTCGGCTCGCACCCAATACCGGAACGTTCCAGGATGGCGGGGGTTCCGAACCCTCCGGCGGCGAGGACCACGAGGTCGCCGGGGACGAAATGGTGACCAACCATTCCTCGTGCGATCACGCCCTTCGCCCGACCGCCTTCCATCACGACCCTGGCCACCGAGCACCCGGTGATCAGCCGGGCTCCGAGCCGGACGGCTTCGTCGAGATACGTGCGGCTGTCCCACTTGCGACCGTATGGGCAGCCGAGCATGCACCGGCCGCAGTGTCGGCATCGCGCGGCGTCACCCATCTTCGGCAAGGCAACCGGATCCAGGCCGAGATCGTCGAACGTCCGGAACAGGTGGCGCGTCGTGGGGTGCCAGCGAAGTTGGTGCGCGGTCGTGATCGGGATCTCGCGTGTGATCTCCTCGAACTCGCGATCGAGGTCGAGTCCCAGGGCTCGAAGGTCCTCGTCCATCCGGATCCCGTTTCCGGTCGCCATCGTCGTGGTCCCACCGGTGCCGACACCGTTCACGAGGAGCATGTCCGGGGTCCGGCGGATGCGGATCGCGGGATAGACGAGGCGCAACAGGCGCGGGTCCACGAGCAACCGGCTTCGGCGAAGTCGTTCGATCGATCCTCGCTCCAGCGTGGCGCGTCGGAAGTCCGTTCCGGCTTCCAGGACGGTCACATCGAAGTCGCCCTGAAGTTCCTTGGCGACCGTGGCCCCACCGGCGCCGCTGCCGACGACGATCGCCCGCTTCCTCATGATCCGGCCCCCTGCCACGAGATCCGGGCGAGGCACCGCGGCTTTCCCTCGGAGATCCGCTCCGAGAACGTCAGGCGGCCTCCGTGTGTGAGCCCCGCGATGAGCCCGGCGTCGAGCGAGGACATCAGGCGACACACCGCCGGCGAGTACCACGTGGCGAAGGCGCAACGGTCGACCGTCACGGTGCCTTGCTTGTCGGCGCGGAGGTCGATGCCGATCATCCGGTAGGCGACCCTGGCGGCCCGCAGTGCCTCGCCACGGGTGCGGACACCGAGCCGACGACGGAGCGACTCGCCCAGGGCATACGCGTTCCTCCACATGCGGTCGGATGCAGCGTCGGCATCGGGCAGGTCGGCCGGGATTCGCTCCGCGCATCCGATGGTGAATGCGGCGTACCGCTCGAGGAGCACGCGGTACGTCAGCCCACGCATGTCCACGGGAGCGCGGCCGAATGCGGACGCCGTCGCGTCGAACAGCCGGCACACGGCCGATCGTGCCACCCACCCCGGGGTATGGAGCTCGAGCGCGCGCAGGCGGACGCTCATGTCCTCACATCCGCGCCCATGACGAACTCTGTCGGAGCCGTCGAGTGCTCCTGGTAGAGCGAATCGATCGCAAGGCGGAACCTCGCCTCCACCGAGTGCCGCTTGAGCTTGAGGTTGGCGGTGAGATCCCCGCCTTCGATCGAGAGATCGTTCGGGAGCACCGCCCACCGCTTCACCTGCTCGGGGTGCGACAGGCGACGGTTGACGTCGATCACGCGCGGCATCGATCATGCCTACATCACCGGGTTCCTCGATCCACAGCAACGCTGTGCAGAACGGCCGACCCTCCCCGACGACCATCGCCTCCGTGACCCCCGGGAGCCGGCGGAGCATGGCCTCGATCTTCGCCGGCTGCAGGTACTTCCCGTACGCCGTCTTCAGCAGGTCCTTCTTGCGACCGTCCAGGACCAGCCATCCGTCGTCGGTGAGGTGGCCGAGATCCCCGGTCGAAAGCCAGCCCTCGCGAACCGGCTGCACGTCCTCGTCCGACGTAGCCGGCCGTTACCTGCGGCCCTCGGACCAGCACCTCGCCGTCGCCTGCGATGCGGATCTGCGTCTGGGGAAGGGGCTCACCGACGGTCCCGATCCGGTTCCGGCCCAGGCGATTCAGCGCCACGAGCGGGGATTCGGTTAGCCCGTAGGCGTTGTGGATCTCGACGCCGAGCTCGCGGAAGGACGTCAGTAGCTGATCGTCGATGGGCGCCGAACCCGCGAGCAGCTGCGCGCAACGATCCAGGCCCGCGCGGCGGAGCACCGTGCGCCGCACCGCCGGTCTGAGGGCACGACGAAGGGGCCCCTCTCGCATCTGCTGATACCGGCGCCCGATCGGGCTGTCACCGAGTCCCTCCCACACCTTCTGGTACAGGCGGGGCACGGAGAAGAAGACGGTTGGCCGCACGGTGGGCAAGGTCGAGGCGACTCGGCGGAAGTCCTCCAGGAACGTGACCTCGACCGATGCGGGCAGGTCGTACGCGCTGTAGGTGCCGAGGATGCCCTCGACCACGTGGTTCATCGGCAGGAACGACAGATAACGGACGGGCCGCATCCTGACGCTCCATGGGACCAGCGAGGCCATCGTCTCGGCCATCCACCGGAGTTGGGCGTGGGTGAACGCGACGCCCTTCGGCGGTCCCGTCGTGCCCGACGTGTACCGGATAGTGGCCAGATCTTCCGGACCGATCGGCGCGCAGTCCGGGGCGGCCGCACCCTCGCCGCTCGCGAGGAACGTCGTCCACCCGATCACATCTCGGTCCGCGGGGGGTTCGTCGCGACAGAACGACACGACCGGCAACTGCGTCGAGAGCTCGTCGAGGCGTTCCATCACGCTCGACGCGCCCACGAAGAGGACCTCCGCGCGGCTTCGGCGCAGGACGTCGTCGAGGTCTGCCGGGGGCGTCGTCGGATATAGCGGCACGCTGACGCCGCCGACGAGGCCGATCGCGACGTCCACCACCAGGTAGCGCGTGCTGTTCGATCCGACGATCGCAACCCGGGTTCCCGGTCCGACGCCCATCATCCGAAGGGCCGCTGGCCGCGCTCGCGATCTCGCTCCGGACCGCGGTCGTCGGTCGAACCGTCACCGCGCCGTCCGCGTCGACGTCGGTGAAGCGGACGGGGCGATGGCGACTGGCCAGCCGGAACAGAACCTGCTCGTGGACGGTGCGATCGGAGCGATGCAGGAACCCGTGAGCGGTCGCGTGATCCAGCAGGATCGGCAGGTACGCATGCCAATCGGGAACGGAACGACCGACCAGCGCGTCCGTGTGGTCCCGCAGGAAGTGACGCCGTTCCCGGAAGTACGGCGCGAGCAGGCGGCCGGTGCGTCCCGCGGATCCGGTGCCGACCGGCACGAACAGGGGCGAAGGCAGCCGGATGCCGAGCCGATCCCGCGCCCACCGACGGGCGACGGCTACGACCTCCTCGGCAGTGGGCAGCTGGTCGGTTGGCGTCGTGAGATGGAACGTCAACCCTTCGGCCGCCGGCTCGAACGCCAAGCGTACGATCGCGTCCGCCACGTAGTCCACCGGCACGATGTTGACGCGAAGCCTGCGACTCGCGGGGATGATGCGGAGCTCGCCGGACAGCAGCAATCGCAAGGGCTTGTAGAACGTATTGAACGTCTTGATGTGCCCGGTCCTGGAGTCGCCGACGATCATCGCGGGCCGCACGATCGAGATCGGGAGCTCGGACGACGCCGCGCGAACCAAGCGCTCGCCCTCGAACTTCGTCTGCTCGTACGGGCTCGCGAAGCCGAAGGCGTCGGTCAGGTCGTCCTCGCCCACCGTGCCCGTCCGACGGCCCGCCACGTAGGCCGTGGACACGTGCACGAGGCGCGTGAGCCCGCGGACCGATCCGCGCGAAGTCCAGCACGTGGGCCACCCCATCGACGTTCGTCCCGCGCAGCTCCTCGACGGACGCCTCGACACGCAGATCGGCGGCAGCGTGGACGATCGTGGGTGACGCGGTCGCAGAGGTCGGCGTCGATCCGTGGGTCGAGACCCAGTCGCGGTTTCGTCACGTCTCCCGCGACCGCGCGGATGCGTGTGCCGAGCGCTGAACGCAGATCCGGCTGATACCACCAGGCCCGGTTCGACGCGGCGACGGCGCCGGCATCCGTGATCGCCGGCACGAGCGAGACGATCTCGAGGTCGGCACGCGCCAGCAAGCGGGCCGCGACTTCCGTCCCGAGGAACCCCGTGCCCCCGGTCAGCAGGACTACGCCGCCCATCTCAGGTCTCCCCATCCGTGCTCGGCGGCGAAGCTCCGCAACAGCTCGCGGTTCCGCCTGGCCGAAGCGACATGCGCGCCGTGACCGGCGCGGAGCCTGTCGCGCACCTCGACGGGATCCAACAGGAGCTTGTCGACCGCTTCGGCCATCCGGTCGAACACGTCAGGACCGTCGGGTGAGAGGAAATAGTCGTGCTCCAGGCCGAGCTCCTGATAGAGGGTGCGCAGGCGAAGGTCGTGTCCGACGGCGACCTGAGGCACCGCGTTCGCGAGCGAGAGCACCGACGCGTGATACCGCGAGGTCACGAGGGCGCTGAGGCTCCGCAGGAGCGCAGTCATCCGCGACGCATCCAGCTCCCGGGACGAGAACACGCGAGCCCGATCCGGGTTCGCCATCTTGAGGTGGATCGCCCGAGCGATCGGTTCGTCCAGCTCCTCCATGCAGATCAGCGCGACGGATCGGTCGTGGCGCTCGACCACGCGATCCGCGAGGCGCGCGTATGCGCGGGCGAGATCAGCGCTCGCGCGCCGCCGCGCACGAGAGGTGGAGAAGTAGTACGGCCAGCGGTAGCGGTCCTGCGAGCGGCCCCAGGGGCGGATCACGACTGGCCACCGGTGGAAGTCGACGGCCGCGATCCCCACGGGCGGGCGTTCGACCTCGGGCCAGATACAACGGGCCCAATCTCGATCGTCGGGCCGCGGATCGAAGTTGAAGGCATTGTCGGCGGTCGACTCGATCGGCGCCGTTACCCCCCACTCGCGGAGACGCCCTGCGGCCGCCTCGGATCTCGTGACGATCAGGTCCGTCGTGCTCGCCCACCGGCGGACGAGACGTCGGTTGCGGGGCCGGAGCTGACCGGCGTCCACCGCGTATGCGAGGCACGGCTTGCCTTCCTGATGAGCGCAAGCTGTGGCCCACAGGAAGTACCAGAGGAGGGCCGACGTCCACGTGTCCATGTAGGCGCTGCCCTCGACCAGCACGACGAGGTCGTGCTCCCGCACCAGACGCCGGGTGGTCGCCAAGAAGAGCGACGGCATCGAAACGATGCGAAGGCTCGGACCCTCGTGGAGGTAGCGGCGCAGGTTCGCGGGATCCTTGAGGGCGGGAACGGTGAGGAGCGCGTCGTCGCCGAAGACCGCTCGAAGATCTTCGATATCGGCCTGCAGCAGCGCCTCGGCTCCCGTGTTGTTGGCCCCGTTGTACCCGATGAGCAAGATCCTCGGTGGGTCCATCACGCCTCCCGCCAACCACCGCCCTGCTGAAAAGCATCCCTCCCATCCGGAAGCCCGCCCCCGGGCACCCGGCCCTCATTTGATAGGCCCGTCGACCTGTCGCGACCCGACCAATTCGGCCCGGCGAGAAGACCTGGACAACGGAGTCCCGCCCGTTGGGGTCCGCAGGTCCCATTGTTTATCGGTCTTGGCCAGCTCATGCGGGCCGACCTCGCCGATCAGGTGACATCCTTCGATGACCGGTTCGGGGCCGAGGTACCCGAGCCGAGAGGGCCATTCGGGCCTAGCTCATCGACAAGCCTGCACTTAGCGTTGATATATCGAACCCGTTCCGCTGGGCTGGGCCGACAGCAGGCCCAGAGCTCGTCTGGTCCAGGCCACGTGAGGCGAGACGCCAATGCGCTCGATGAGATGACCTCTTACGCTGCTGCGGTGGACGTTGGTTCGGGTCCGTCAGCGCCGCTTCAGGCCGGCAAGGTTCCCGTAGCACTCCTAGAGGAGCTGCTCGCCCAGCTCCCGACCCCACCAGCGGGCGTGCGTCTTGGACCTCGTATCGGGGAGGATGCGTGCGCCATCGACGTCCCCGGCGGCGTGCTCGTCGCCACAGCGGACCCGATCACCCTCACCACGCAAGAGATCGGTCGTTTCTCCGTCATCGTCAACGCCAACGACGTGGCCGTGATGGGCGTCCGTCCTCGGTGGTTCTTGGCCGTCATCCTGCTTCCATCCGGAACCACCGAGGCCACGGTCCGGGAAATATTCGCCAGCATCCAAGGCGGTCTGGCTCTCGTCGGCGCCGCCCTCGTGGGTGGCCATACCGAGGTGACCCAGGCGGTCACGCAGCCTCTCGTCGTCGGCCAATTCCTTGGACTTGCGGAGGATGGAAGGTTCGTTTCGACCGGCGGAGTCCGACCGGGGGATGTTCTGATCCAGGTTGGGCTCGCGCCGATCGAGGGTGCCGCCGTCCTGGCCCACGAGGCGGCCGACCGCCTGATCGGGCTGGACCCTGCGGTCGTGGAAGCGGCGTTGCGCGCCCTCGATCGACCCTGGGATCTCGATCGTCGAGTCGGCGCTCCTGGCTGCCGAGCTCGGGGCGACCGCACTGCACGACCCGACCGAGGGAGGACTGCTTGCCGGCCTCCACGAAGTGGCCATGGCCTCGAGCCTTCGAATCCGGGCCGATCTCGGCTCCGTGCTGTGGTTCGGGCCCGGACGGGAACTTTGCGCCGCGCTGGGGGCCGATCCTCTGGCGACGCTTGCCTCAGGGTCTCTGCTGGCTGCCTTCCCGGCCGATCGAGCCAATCCGGTTCTCCGGGCGCTCGCTCAGCATGGTCACTCGGCTGCCCGGATCGGCACGGCCGAACCTGGCTCGGGTGTGTGCGATCCGGAGGGCCAACCGCTGCCGTGGCCCAGTCGCGACGAAGTGGCCCGAGTGCTGTCGGGCGGGCCCGAGAGATCGGGGTAGCCCCTGTCCTCATCCCCCGTTCCAGCCTTCTCGGCGCTCTTTCGCTATTGAGCCGGCTGGGCGAGCACGGGTCACTCCTCGACGGCGGGGGCTGCTCGATCGCTACCTAGCTGCACGGTATCTAGACTGGGACGACGAGCATGGCCGCCATCGCTGAAGTCTCCGAGGGGTCGGAGGGTCTCGAACTCGCCGATGCGGCCTTCATGGATGCCGGCACCGTCTTGGCCCGTCTCGGAACGTCCGAGTCTGGCTTGGTCGAGAGCGAAGCGTCCCGCCGGCTCCACGCCGTCGGACCCAACGCGGTCCTCAGCCACGGCGCTCGGCCCCTGCGGGTTCTCCTCCGGCAGCTCAGGAACCCCCTCCTCATCCTCCTGGCCGGAGCGGCCTTGGTCTCCATCTTGGTGGGGGAGCGCGCGGACGCCCTGATCATCCTCGTCATCGTGTGCCTCTCGGTTGGGCTTGGCTTCGTGAACGAGTACCGGTCCGAGAAGGCGGTGGAGGAACTGCACTCGAGCATCCGCCACACAGCGGTGACCACCCGGGCCGGCCGGATCAGCGCCGTGGATGTCACTGAGCTCGTGCCCGGCGACGTGGTCGGCCTGGGCATCGGGGAGGTGGTCCCTGCCGACATCCGGCTGCTCGAGGCGAACGGCCTCGAGTGCGACGAGGCCGTGCTCACCGGCGAGGCGATGCCCGCAACGAAGGGAGCGGAGCCCGCCGAGAGATCGGATTCCTCCCTGAACCTGCCCTCATGCGTCTTCATGGGAACGGTGGTCCGGGCTGGTACGGGGCGAGGCGTCGTCGTTGGAACGGGAGGGCGGACCGCCTTCGGTCGGATCGCTCAGGGCCTCGGGACCCGGCCGCCCGAGACCGCTTTCCAGCTTGGCCTCAGGGACTTCTCGAAGCTCCTCATCCGGGTCACCGCAGCGCTCACCATCTCGATCTTCGCCATCAACGCGCTGCTTCGACGCCCACTGCTCGAGGCGGCCCTCTTCGCCCTGGCCATCGCGGTCGGCCTCACCCCGCAGCTCCTGCCGGCCATCGTCACCGTCAGCCTGTCGACGGGGGCGCGGCGGCTGGCGAAAAAGAAGGTCGTGGTGAAGCGCTTGGTGAGCATCGAGGATCTCGGGAACATCGAGGTGCTGTTCACCGACAAGACCGGCACCCTCACCGAGGGCCGGACCGTCTTCAGCGGCGGGATCGACCCGACCGGGACGCCGTCCGGCCAGGTGTTTCTGTTCGGCCTGCTGTGCAATTCGGTGGTGGTGCAGGACGGCGCGCCGGTGGGAGGCAATCCCCTGGACCGCGCGCTGTGGGAGAGTCCCCACGTCGCCCAGGCGCCGGTCGGCGACTACCGGCGGGTGGGCGAGGTGCCCTTCGATTACGACCGAAAGCTCATGTCGGTCCTGGTGGAAGGGACGGACGGCCGCCGCCTCATGATCACCAAGGGTGCCCCGGAATTCGTGCTGGAGCGTTGCAATGCGGTCGACGCCCGTGCCGGGGAAACCCTCCAAGGATTGTTCGCCGACGGGGCCAGAGTGGTGGGCGTGGCCACCAAGGAGGTGAGCGAAGTCTCCGCGATCGGGCCGGCCGACGAGCAAGCGCTTACCCTGGCCGGGTTCCTGACCTTCGCCGATCCCCCGAAGGTGGATGCCGCCGCAGCACTGGACCGGCTCCGTGCTCTGGGCATCGAGGTGAAGGTCGTGACCGGTGACAATGCCCTGGTCGCCGGCAAGGTCTGCGCGGACCTGCCCATGGAGGTGACAGGAGTGCTCACCGGCACCGACATCGAGCGGCTCGACGATGAGGAGCTCGCCGCCATGTTGCCCGCGACGACGATCTTCGCCCGGGTCACCCCGGAGCAGAAGTCCCGGATCATCCGGGTCCAGAGAGGCCGGGGAACCGACGTGGCATTCCTGGGGGACGGCGTGAACGACGCCGTCGCGTTGCACGACGCGGACGTGGGCATCTCGGTGGACTCGGCCGCGGACGTGGCGAAGGACGCCGCAGACATCGTGATGCTCGAGAAGGATCTCGGCGTGCTGGCAGAGGGGGTGGTGGAAGGCCGGCGGATCTTCTCGAACACCATCAAGTACGTCCTGATGGGAACGTCATCGAACTTCGGCAATATGTTCAGCGCGGCCGGCGCGTCCATCTTCCTCAAGTTCCTTCCCATGCTGCCGACCCAGATCCTTCTGAACAACCTGCTGTACGACGCGAGCGAGATGACCATCCCCACGGACAACGTGGACGAGGAGCTGCTCCAGCGCCCCTCGTACTGGGACACCCGATTCATCCGCCGGTTCATGTCCTTCTTCGGCCCCATCAGCTCGATCTACGACTTCCTGACGTTTGGGGTGATGCTCTGGGTCTTCCACGCCGGGGCGAAGCTGTTCCAGACCGGCTGGTTCGTGGAGTCGCTCGCCACCCAGTCGCTCGTCATCTTCGTCATCCGGACCAGGCGCGTGCCGTTCTACCGGAGCCGGCCTAGTCGGCCGCTCCTGTTCGCCACGCTGGCGTGCGCGGGGCTCGGGGCAGCGCTGCCGTTCACGCCGATCGTGAGCGTGTTCGGCTTCGCCCGGCTGCCCGCGGCGTTCCTCGGGATCCTCGTGCTCATGATCGCCACCTACCTGGTACTGGTCGAGGTGGGTAAGCGGCGGTTCTTCCGGGCGGAGCGCCGAGGGGAGCCGCTGGCCCCCAGGCTGCCCCGCCAGCACCGGCGAATCCGCAGGGTGGCCACCCGCTGGAGCCACCGAGCTGCTGTGCCGGCGAGGTGAACGAGACCGGCCCGTCAGTGCTCGGCGGCGTCGGCCTCTGCCTTCGTCTCGTGGACGGTGTCCGGCGCGTGCTGGGGCGGCGCGTAGACCGTGTACAGCTTCAGGTCCCCATCCCCGGAGTTCACGAAGTTGTGTTTGGTTCCCGCCGGAACGAACACGAGGCGCCCCGGCCCGATGGGGGTCCGCTCGCCCTGCAGGACCGCCTCCCCGGCACCGGCAACGAAGACCAGCACCTGATCGACGTGGCCGTGGGTCTCCTCGCCGATCTCACCGCCGGGCCGGATGCTCATCAGCACGACCTGGCAGTGCTCACCGGTCTCGACCACCCGTCGGAAGGACGAGTTTTCCATCGCCAATCCGATGATGTCCGTGTTGGTTGCCATCGCCTTCTCCTCTCAGTGCGCGTGCGCCTCCATCCAAAGGAGCGCCCACACCCGCGCTCAGCATGGCAGCCGCCGCAGCATGGAGGCGGGAAACGCCGCCGAGAACACGCGGTCGTTGCGCTCCCCAGCTGCGATGCGCCTCGGATGCTCGAGGCTCATCCCCTTCGTGTACCGAAGGAGGAACCCCGTGACGTCCGCGAGGGTGTACTCGTTCCGGCGGAGCTCGGCGCGGTTCACGAAGATCTGCGTCCCCTTCACCAGCTCGAAAACCGGGCGCCGGTCCGAGTCATCGAACCTTCGCGCGAGGTCGGAGACCAGCTGGGCATGGGAGATGGGGAACGCGTGGCTGTCGTGGTGGTCCGGGGTGGCGCCGTGGTCCGCGGTCACCACCAGCACCCACTTCCCATCTCCGACCCGACGGTTGAGGGTCCGGATCAGGGGCGGGAGCTGCCGATCCTGCACCCGTAGGGTGTCCCGCATCTCAAGGCTGTTCAGGTCGAACACGTGGCCGACGTGGTCGATCAGCTTGTAGTTCACGTACAGGAGGTCGGGCATCTGGTCGGCCCCGAACCCCTCCCGGGCGATCACCGTGTCGACGACACGGGTCTCGTACGGCAACCGCGCCGGCGTGTCGAAGCCTCGGTCAAGTGACTGGATTGGGTATCCACGCCAGGCGCCGTCGAGATTCCCGTCCAGGAGATCGGCCATCCGCTCGTCCGCGCCGAAGCCGGGAACCCGGTTCGCATATCTGGGGCTGCGATAGAAGGGGCGGTCGACGTGGGCAACCGTCCACCCGGGCTCGTCGCCTCCTCGGATCAACGCTACATCGCGGTCACCGCCGGGTCGCTCCGAACCGTGCCCGATCATCCCGAGATGCCACGGGGTCGCGCCGATTGCGCCGATGAGAGGCCTGTTGCCGTTCGCGGGATCGTAGAGGTCGGCCAGTGTCGGGGTTTCGAGGATCGCCGGCCCGTACAGCCACGGGTTCACGATGTGCCCGTTCAGGCGCACGTCGTTGTCGGGGATGCCCGTGGTCCTCGAATACGCGCCGGTCCCGATCGTCGCATGCACAGGGGCGGTGACCGATGGCGACTCCCCGACGGTCGCGTTCTCCATCCATGCGCCCCGCAGAGATGAGGCCGAGGAGGTGTGGCCACTCCTTGGGCCACGCAGCCAGCACGTCGCGCCCTCCGGCGTCCCACACGACGACCACGATCAGCCGGGGTGGGACCGCTCGAGCGGCCCCTGGAAGGAGCGCTTCCGTCATGGGCTTCCCGTCGGCGGCGTGGAAAGGGAACCCCAAGAGCTCCGCAAGCGTGGGGGCGACGTCGGCCAGGGTGACGGGTGTCGAGATCTTCCCAACGCGCCGAACGTAGCCGGGTCCGTACAACATCAGCGGCACCCGCTGCAGGTAGTCCCACGGCCCCGAGTGGGGAAGACCTCCCCCTTCGAAATAGCTTGGCTCCTTAGGGATGACAACGATGTCGCCGGATCGATCGGGGTCGTACCCGTTGCGGATCCGCTCGAGCTGGCCTTCGGGGAGCGCGCAGGCGATCGCGGCCTGAGCCTCGAGCCGGGGCCCGAGGGGACGTGCCTCGGATGAGCCATCCGGCTCTCCCGGCGGCTGGGGTTGGGTGGCTGGCCCGGTACACGCAGCGGCGAGCAGCAACGCGCTCATGGCCACCTCAACTCGATGTCCTGCGATGCACGCCGCTCTTCTCCTCCTCGCTCCGTCCCAGTCGTCGAGGCGTCGGCGGGCAGCCGCCATGAGGCTTCCGGACCGCTGTCGGGGGGCCGATGGACGGCGGACGAGAGCTACGTAAGCGAAGGACGAGCTGGCGGAGCGGCCCAGGTCGTACGATCGCGTGCCTCATGATCCGCCGATCGGAGGTTCGAGTCCTCCCCGCCCCACGCTCCTGACCGGCGATTTCGTGTCCGGCGCCAGGTAGTCGGAGCCTCCACGGCCATGTGTGCCAACCATGCCCGCCTCGAGATCGAGGTCCTCCCAGGCGATGCCTAGGATCTCGGAGCGGCGGGCTCCGGTGACCGCCGCCAACGGTCGGAACCTCCCAGACGGTGCCCCGGGAGGCCTCCAACAGGGCCCCGAGCTGGGCAGATTTCGGCCAGTGGAGCTCTCGCCGCTGGACTCTGGGGCGCTTGACCGCGGCGACTTGGTTCGCGGTGATTAGCCCGTCCGCTACCGCCTGGCTGAGCGCGGGGCCGAGCACGCTTCGGCCTGGGCGATCGTGGCAGCCGTCGCACCCCGCTGTTGCATCCCCGCGAGGATCGCTCGAATGTGGCCGGGGCCTGATCTTCCTGAGGTCGAGCCCGCGCTCGTCTTCGGGTGTTCGAGGCTAATCGGAGCAGGCCGCCATGCCGCATTCAAGCCGCAAGACATAGGAACCGCTCACCAGCGTGGACCGGCAGGCGATGCTCCCGTTGGTCGGACGCGCACTCTTCCCGGGACGGCCTCTCCCGGCATGGACTGGAAGGTCGGTGCGCGAACCGCCGTGAACAGGTGCTCGGATCCTGGCCATCAGACGAAGGGGGCACAAGGCCCACCAACAGGGACAGTGATCCGTGCAGCTCCTGGCCTCGGGGCCCAAGACGAAGGACCTGCTCGAAGGGGGCCCGCCGCCTCTCTTCCACTGCGGGGGCCGCCGATAGCGTCGAGGCTGGAGGTGATCCATCATGCAGAACGAGACGAGGATCAGGCCTTCCGAGCTGATGGAGGCGAGGCCGAGGCCGACTGGGACGATCGAGCGCAGGCATGCGTACCTGTACGGTGGCCTGGCGCTCGCCGCCATCTGGGTCGCGGTCGTCTTCACGAGTATCTTCGCGCCGGACCTGGTGACGGGCACCACACAAGACCACTTCCCGATCGCCGTCGTGATCGCCCTGCTTGCGGGGCTGGCGGCTACCAGGTCGGTGGTGAGGGCGTTCACCCAGAGGATCGGCGGAGCGGGCCGGTGGGCCGGCTACGACTTGGCCGTGGGCGCCATCTGGCTGGCCGTCGCGCTGACCAGCATCTTCCTGCCCGTCACGGTGTCCGGGACCGACCCGACCCGGATGCCCGTGGCCGCGATGGTGGCCCCGATCGCAGGCGCCATCCTCACCGGCGCCATCACCGAGCTGTTCGTCGCCACCAGGCGCTAGGGCTTGGTGCGCCGGGCCTCGGATGCTCGCTTGGAGGCGAGCGCCCCGGAAGGATCCCCCATGGCCTGGGAAGGGCCTGGGAGCCCACGTGAATCGGACGAGCTTGAAGGTTCACGCCCTTCCACGCGGTCGAGGGTGGACCGACTGGTGGTTCCGATGGCCCACATGTGGCTAGCCGTCGGAGCCGCCGTGGTGCTGGGCCTTTCGGTTCGGCCCTTCGATCGTCGCGATGTGGAGGTGTTAGGTATCCCCCGCTGTACTCATGAGTGACGGGAGCGTGCGATGAGCGCTAAGGATCATCGAGCAGGACATACGGTACTGATCGCGCTCGCGGTCACGGCGATGCTGTTCACGGCGTGTGCGAGGGCGCCGAGCGAATCGCTCGGCGGCGGCGGCGCTGCCACCCCGAGCGCTACCGCCGCGCCCACCGCGACCCCTCCGGAGGCGACCGTCGTGACCATCTATTACCTCGTCGACTCCGCAGGCCGGATGTGGCTGGCTCCGGAGCGCCATGAAGTGCCGGATCAGCCACGTATCAGCATGGGCGCACTCGAAGAGCTTATCCACGGGACGCCGCAGGATCCGGACCATGTGAGCGTCATCCCCGACGAGGCGCGCATCCTCGATCTCGTGATCCGCCACGGGGTGGCAACCGTCGACTGGAGCGCTGAGGTCCTGGAGGCCAGCACGGGGGGCGAAGGGGAAGCGCTCGGCATCCAGTCGATCGTTTGGACCCTCACGGAGTTTCCATCCGTTGAACGCGTTCGGTTCACCGTGGAGGGCGAGGCCGAGGGCCCCGCCTCGAACGGTCGTCTCATCGAGGACTGGTGGGGGCACGTCGGCCTGTACGACCAGCCCTTCCGCCGCGCGGAAGCGATTGAGGTCCTGGAGCCGATCACAGTCTGGAGGCCACTGGACGGTGACGCGGTCGGTCCGTCGTTCATCGTCGAAGGCGAGGCTTCCACGTTCGAGGCCAACGTCCAGGTCCGGATCTTCGACCAGGCGGGTGACCTGGTGCAGGAGGCGTTCGCCACGGCGACCGAGGGCGGACCTGGGCGTGGCTCGTTCCGGCTGGAGATCCGGATCCAGGACCCGCCCAAGTCGGTCGAGACCTGGCGGCTGGAGGCCTACGAGACGAATCAGGAGACGGGCGAGGACTTCTTCGTGGAGAGCCGAGACATCGAAGTGACGCCCACTTCGGACTGAGATCCACGGGCCCAGCTTCGCGTTTCCAGAGGTCCCAGGGACTTGGGGCCCAGGAGGCCTCCCGCGCATGAGAATGAACCCAGTGAGATCATCCGGTGGGGCCGCGACCGAGCTCAGCGGGCGTGCGTTCTGGTCAGCGTCCCTGGATGAGCTGCTCGCCGCGACGGAAGCCACCACCGAGGGCTTACCTCCAGAGGAAGCAGCGCGCCGGCTGGCTCGCGACGGGCCCAACACGATCGAGGTTGCTCAGGCGCATCGGGGTCTGCGCCTGTTTCTCGGGCAGTTCAGGAGCCCGATCGTGTTGATCCTTGTGGCTGCCACGGTGCTGATGGCCGTGGGTGACGTCGCCGACGGGTCGATCATCCTGGTCATCATCGCCGCGAGCGGAGCGCTGGGGTTCTGGCAGGAGCACACAGCAGGACAGGCCGTGGACGAGCTCCTCGCCAAGGTCCTGATCGAGGCGGAGGTTCGTCGTGGGGGCCTGGAGCTCTCGGTTTCGAGGAGATCGTCGTCGGCGACGTCCGCGTGCTCACGGCCGGAGACGTTGTGCCAGCCGATTGCCGGGTGATCGAGTCCCACGGCCTGCTCGTCGATGAGGCGGTCCTGACCGGAGTCGTACCCAGCCGAGAAGAGCCCAGGTGTCGTCATGACCGAGACGCCCCTCGCTGGCCGCTCGAACAGCCTGTTCATGGGTACCCACCTCGTGAGTGGCACAGGGGAGGCCGTGGTCGCAGGGACGAGCCGCTCGACGGAGTTCGGCGCCGTGTCGGCCCGGGTCGCCACACGCGGGGTGACGACGGGCTTCGAGCGCGGGGTCACCGCGTTCGGCCTGCTGCTCGTGCGGGCGATGGTCGTGCTGGTCACGGCGATCTTCGTCACCAACCTGATGTTCGATCGTCCCTTCGTCGACTCGTTGCTGTTCTCGGCTGCGCTGGCGGTCGGGCTCACTCCGTTCACCAGCCTCCCAGTTCTGAGCGAGGCACCTCGCACAGCCGGTCCCGAATGACGTCAGGTACCGCTCGGTGTGGCTTGGCGCTCGGCGTCAGCTCGCGGCGACGATGCGGGCCCTTTGCCGGCTGGCGGCCGCCCGGTCCGCGAGGACCAAGGCTCCCAGGACGTCCCGCTGGCTGATGGTTCCGAGGACCACCCCGGTCTCCGGCTCGACCACCGGAAGCCGTCGGAAGCCCTTCGCCATCATGCTGGCCAGGGCCTGGGTCAGCGGGGTTTCCGGCGTGGTCGTCACCACGTGGATCGTCATGATCATGCGCACCGGCACCCCAAAGTGCCCAGAGGCCACGCCGACTAGATCGCGCAGCTCGCCCCATGACTCATCCTGCATCAGCTCCCCCACCGAGGGGAGCGCAGCCCGGAGCACATCACGTTCCGTCACGATCCCGAGGAGGAGGTCGCCATCCACGACAAGCAAGCTGTCCACCGACCGGAGGACCATCTCCCTTGCAGCGTCGACGATCGCGTTCATTCGCGGCGATGCCGTAAACCTGTCGCCTCATCACATCTCTCACGAGGAGCATCAAACCCACCCCCGATATCCACGGCTTGTCTCGATTCGAGTATGGGGCCGCGTATTGGGTGGACATCACGGCCGGTCGGCCCCCTTTGAAGGGGCCGAGAGGCAGCCGCCCTCCGCGGCCCACGCCAGGCGATCTCGGGCCGTGAGCGATGACGAATGGTGCCCAGGGTCGGCCGTTGCCCCGCCCGGTCGGGGACCGACGGCAGCCAGTCGTGGCCGAACCGTGCCGATGGTCACTGTGAGACCGGGCCGGTGGCCGGTGTCCCCCTTGGCGGATTCGTGGGAACTTTGGCCTCGGAGGTGAGTAGGATGCTTGGAGCAGGGGTCCCGATGAGCCCAGTGCCATCTGATGGTGGCGGCTCGTGGGTATGGACTCTTGTCGCTGTCGCCGTGGTCTTGGCTTTTCTGGCCTTGACGTGGTTGGCGAGGCTTTGGGGCCGCGCCTCCAGCGCCACAGAGGAGGAGCCAAAGGTTCCCTCGTTCGAGGCCAATAAGGCCGCGAAGAAGGCGGCGAAGAAGGCGGCATGAGAGCAGTGGAGTAGGACTCGACAAGAGCCTTCGCAGTGAGCGACCGCCTCGACGTTCAGGAAGAGGCGGTCGCTGTGAGTTCGGTCACGCCGTCGGCACGAGGTCGGTGCGGGCTATCACCGAGCCCAGCACCTCGTGCAGTCTGACCGGCCCGATCTCCTTGAGCTCGTACGTGACACGGACGGCCGGCCTCGTCAGACAGATGACGTGACGAAGGTCGATTGGCGTGGCGATGACCACCGTGTCGCAGGGCGTGGCCGTAATCGCCCGCTCGAGTTCGCCGAGTTGGCCCGGAGAGTACCCCTCGGCCGGCAAGACGGGCCCGACATCGTACCTGTCAAAGACCTCCGCGATCGTTCCCGTGACGTAGGGTCGCGGGTCGACGATCTCGGCCGCTCCCGCCTGCCGTGCTGCGACGACGCCAGCTCCGAACTTCATCCCACCATGGGTGAGGGTGGGACCATCCTCGACGACCAGCACTCGCTTCCCTGTCACCTGCTCGGGGTGGCTCAAGGTGACCACGCTGGCGGCCTTGATGATCGTGGCGCCTGGGTTGAACTGCCGGACCGAGGCTCTCGACGTCAGCCACCTGACCAGGCTCCGCCGTGTTCACTTTGTTGATCAGTACCACGCCTGCCATCCGCAGGTTCGCCTCACCCGGATGGTAGGTCCGCTCGTCCCCGGCTCGCAGCGGGTCGGCAACCGTGATGTGGACGTCCGGACGGTAGAACGGCAGATCGTTGTTCCCGCCGTCCCAAAGAAGGACGTCGCATTCCCGCTGTGCCTGCTCGAGGATCGCGCCGTAGTCGACGCCGGCATAGACGACGGTACCGGCGTGGATATGGGCCTCGTACTCCTCGCGCTCCTCGATGGTCACATGTGCTCGGTCGAGGTCCTCCAGTGTGGCGAACCGCTGCACGCGCTCTGCCAGCAGATCGCCGTATGGCATCGGGTGCCTGACCGCGACGACCTTCAGGCCCTCCCGCTTGAGGAGCTCGGCGACGTACCTCGTCGTCTGGCTCTTCCCGGAGCCCGTCCGGACGGCGCAGACCGCCACGACCTGGACCTTGGCCTTCAGCATCGTGGCCTCGGGCCCGAGCAGGACGAAGTTCGCCCCGGCCGCCAGGACCTGGCTCGCCCGATGCATGACGTACTCATGCGACACGTCCGAGTAGGCGAAGACCACGTCGTCGACCTTCAGGTCCCGTATGAGCTCCGTGAGCCGCTCCTCCGGGTAGATGGGGATGCCCTCGGGGTAGCGAGGGCCGGCCAGCTCCGGGGGGTACATCCGGTTGGCGATGAACGGGATCTGCGTGGCTGTGAACGCGACGACCTCGGATTCGGGATCGTCGCGGTAGGTCACGTTGAAGTCGTGGAAGTCGCGACCCGCGGCTCCCATGATCAGGACTCTTCGTCGCATCGTCACCACCCTTCCCCTTTCTGCTACCGCCCCCTGTTCGGGGCGGTAGCGAATCCTCGTTCGATGTCGATCAGACGTCGACCTTCTGCATCTCGACCTGGGACGCCTCGGGTGTCTCCTGCTTGGTCTCGACCACCTGAGGCACCGGACGCTCAGCGCTGCGGCGCCACCGCATGTACACGTACACGGGGATGCCCAGCATCAGCAGGATGTAGCCCTTCGCGATCGACTCGGTGCCCGTTCCGTACATGGCCCAGATCGCGTAGGCGAACCCCAGGGCGGCGACGACGACATCACGCACGAGCTTGCGCCCGGCGAACCGGGCCCGGTCGGTGATCATCAAGAACACCTCGGCCGCCGCGGCGAACGCGTACGGGACAACGGTCGTGAGCGTGGCCAGCAGCAGGATGAACGTGAACTGGTCCACGAGGGACTTGGTGTAGTTCATCATCACGAGGCCGGTGACGAGCACGGCCGAGATCACCAGCCCGAAGACCGGGGTCCTGCGCTCCCCTGCACCTTCGCGAACGGCTTGGGGAACAGCGCCGTCCTCCGCGGCCGCGAGCGACACGCGCGCCGTGAGCAGGATCCAGCCGTTCAAGGCGCCGAACGTGGAGACCATCGCGACGAGGGCGACGCACTTGCCCCAGCCGACGCCGCCGAAGATCGCGCCGGCGGCGTCGGCGAACGGAGCTCGACGGGCGCAGCGCGGCCAGCGGGGATGATGCCCATGATCGCGACGGTCGCCATGATGTAGACGAGCGTGGTGCGAGCGGTGCCGAGATCGTCGCCCGCGGGATGGTCCTCTCGGGATCCTTGACCTCCTCGGCCGGCACCGTCGCCGACTCGAGGCCGATGAAGGCCCACAGCGTCAGGGCCATCGCGGCGGTGATGTCCCAGCAGTGCCGTCGCCCGTGCCGAGGCCGGCCGGCGCGAACGGCGTGAAGTTGCTCGCCGTGGATGAAGAACAGCCCGATGATGCCGATCACGGCGAGCGGCACGAACTTCAGCACGGTCGTCACGACCTGGACGATCCCGCCTTCGCGCGCCCCGAGGATGTTCACGAACGTCAAGCAGCCAGATCGCGCCGATCGCGACGAGTGCGGCGGCAGAGGCGGTTCGTCCGCCAGGCGGCCAGAAGACGTCAGGTAGCCCACGAAGGCGACGGCGATCGCGGCGTTGCCGACCCAGGCGGCGATCCAGTAGCCCCAGGCCGTCTGGAAGCCGATGAAGTCGCCGAACGCGCGTCGGGCGTACGACGTAGGGCCCGCCGGTGCGCGGGTACGCGCGGCCGAGGTTCGCGAACACGAGGCGAGCAGCATGGCGCCGACGCCCGGTGAAGACCCAAGCGAGCATCGAGATCGATCCGGCGTCACGGCGACCCCGGCGAGGCCGCGGGCAGCAGGAAGACGCCCGAGCCGACCATGTTGCCGATGACGAGCGCCGTTGCCATGCCCAAACCGAGCTCCCGCTTCAGCTTGGGTTGTTGATCGCCGTCGCCCTTTGGGCCGTTCGTGCGTTGGATGTCAGATGCAAGTGCCATCGTCGACCTCCCTTCTTCTCCGGACGAGGGATCGCCCAGCATCGGTTGTCACTCACAACGTAGGAAGGGGCCCACCAGGTCGCGAGGGCCATTGGTCACGCCTTGGAGGGGACTGACTGCGGGACGCCAAAGTCAATTCCCGCGTCGACGACGAGCGCGGCCGGAGGGCTGTTCCGACCCGACGGGTGACCGATGGTCATTCTCCCGAGCACGCCGACTGCAGTGCTCGTTGCAAGCCCACTTATCCTTCCGAAGACCCTGAACAGGCGGTCACTTTCCCTCGCACGGACGGCGTCAAGCGCACGCTAACCAGCCATCCGGCGACTCACCCCGTTGGTCCCCGCCGACGAGGGACTTCGGACCCGCCCCTTCCGCGACCGCGGGTGTCAAAGTGACAGAGAGGGGGTGTGAGGCGATGGTAGCCGGACGCACAGGCCAGATCGAGTCCATCGAGCGCTTGGAGGAGCGGCGGGCCGAACTCTTGATTCGCGAAGAGGAGGAGGGGGACGCCGCTTTGGACTCCCCGATCGATCAACGGGTCGTGCAGGAGGTGCCCGTACGGGAGCCCGAAGCGGAAGAGCCCCAGGAGCGCGAATTCACCTGCCGGGCCTGTCACCTCATCTTCTCGCGGGCCTGCCTCGCGAACGAACGGGAGACGCTCTGCGCCGACTGCGCCACGCTCGTTGGGGTAAGTCGCGGACCCAAGGGAGAAGTGCCGAACGTACATCGCATCCACCACCCATGCCCGGCGTGCGGAGTCCTCTTCATGGTCCCCGACCGGGAGGAGGTCTCGTGTGGGTTCGTGTGCCCCTCCTGTCGAGTCCACCTGATGAAGCGCGAGGGTCACCTCCACCTCGTGTGGAACCACCGTGAGGCGTCCGGCGGCGAAGGGATCGAACGATGAGGGTTTTCGTGGTGGAGTCCGAGGAGTGGATACGCGACCTGCTCGTCCCCTGGTTGCAGGAGGCGGGGTTTCAGGTCGTGACGTGCCCGGGTCCACAGGGGCCGGACTTCAGCTGCCCGGGCGCCACCAAGGAAGGCTGCCACCTCGCCGAGGGCGCGGACTTGATCGTCCTTGACCTCGAGCTCGAAAGCGACCTCTTGGTATGCGGAGTGGCCGGGTGGGAGCTGCTGCACTACTACCGCTCCCTGGACAAGCCCGTGGTGGTACTGACGGGCTTCGAGGATGCGATCCGACCTCTCCCAAGCGACCGGATCGCCGTGCTCCCACGTCCCCCGGACCGTGACGGCCTCGTGGAGGCGATCCGGGTGCTGCTCCTCTCGAAGGAGCTGCGCCCAGCACCCGAGCGAGAGACGATCCAGGAGGTCGAGGTGGCGGGGGTCGGCCCCCACGGACGGACCACACGCTGAGCCGCAACTGCGATACCCAGGGCCAGGAGGAGATGGGCCGGTGATGACGCGTCGTCGGACCGTCGGAAGCCGGCCATCCGGCTCCCAACTGGATCGGCGGTTCGAGGCGGTGGTCTTCGACTGGGACGGCACCGCCGTGCCGGACCGGCGGGCCGACGCCGACCGCGGTGCGAGACGTCGTGGAGGGACTCTCTGCGCGCTGGGGTGGACGTGGTCGTCGTCAGCGGGACGCACGTCGGCAACATCGACGGGCAGCTCCGAGCCCGGCCGTCCGGGCCCGGGACGTCTCCACCTCTGCCTGAACCGCGGCTCGCGAGGTGTTCGACGTCGACTGCGGCGGGCCCCCGCTGCGTCGACCGGCGCCAGGCGACGCCCGCAGGAGGATGCGGCGCTGACCGCGGCTGCCGAGCTCGTCGGTCGGCCGGCTCGATGGCTCGGGGGCTCGAGGCGAGGATGGTGTCGGCAGCGCCTGAACCGGCGGAAGATCGACCTGATCCCGGAGCCGGAGTGGGCCGATCCGCCGAAGGCGCGGATCGCGGAGCTGCTGATCGCGGTCGAGGAACGGCTCCGACAGCTGCGGGCTCGACGGACTCCCTGCGGTGGCCGGCGCTTGCCGCCATGGCCGCAGCCGAGGTCGGGCCTCTCCGACCCCCGCGTCACGAGCGACGCGAAGCACGTCGAGATCGGGCTCACGGACAAGGCCGACTCGGCCCGGTGGATCTTCGCGGAGCTGTGGCGACGCGGGATCGGCCCGGGCCTGGTGCTTGATCGTCGGCGACGAGTTCGGGCCGCTCGGCGGGCTTCCCGGCAGCGACTCGCTCATGCTCGTGCCGGAGGCAAGCAGGGCGACGGTCGTCTCCGTCGGGCGTAGAGCCGCGGGCGCGCCGCCTGGAGTGATCGGCCTCGGCGGCGGGCCGGCGACCTTCCTCGCGCATGCTCGAGGACCAGCTTCGGCGTCGGGCCCAGGGCGCGATTCCCGAGCTCGACGAGGACCCGGCCTGGATCCTCACGGTCGAAGGCCTGGACCCGCAGCTCGAGCGGGTGCACGAGGCCCTCCTGACACTCGCCGACGGCCGGCTCGGGACGAGCGGGAGCCCGCTCGGAGCGCACCCGTCGGCCACGCCCGCTGTCCTGGCGGCGGGGCTGTACGACGGCGACGGGCCGGAGACGAGCAGCTGCTGCCGTGCCCGGTATGGAACCGCTTCCCGTCGACGCTCGATCGGGGATCGTCGTGCGTCGCATGCTCGACCTCCGCACCGGCGTGCTCGTCACGAGACGGACACCGCTGCCGGGCCGCGTCGCTGCGGTGCGCTTCGTCCTCGCTCGCCCGGCCGGGGACCGTGGTGCTCCGGGCCGACGGGCCCGCCGCCGTCCCTCGGTCCGGGCCCCGCCCTCGCTCCCGCCGCCCGGACGTCGACGTCGAGCCGGCGCTGAGCTGGACGGACCCGATGGATGCGGGTCCACGGCTCCGCACGGCGGCGTCGTCGCCGCGGCCAGGCGACACCGAGCGGCGCGGCCGGGTCGGGCGCCTCGACCTCGATCGGCTGGCGTGCCTACGCGGCGACCCGATCGCGGAAATCCACGGTCGACGCCGCGCTCGCGCGCGCTGCGCGAGGCCGAGCGGCGGGGCTTCGAACGGCTGCTCGCCGAGCACCGGGAGGCGTGGGCCGGCCGGTGGGAGGAGGCCGACGTCGTGATCGAGGGCGACCCCGAGCTGCAGCAGGCGGTCCGCTTCGCGCTCTTCCACCTGATGGCCTCGGTCGCGGACGCGGACGAGGCGGCGGTCGGAGCGCGCGGGCTCACCGGACCCGGCCTACCGCGGCCACGTCTTCTGGGACAGCGACGTCTTCGTGCTGCCGTTCCTCGCCGCGACGCACCCGGCCGCCGCCCGGGCGATGCTCGAGTACCGCATCCGCCGGCTGCCGGCCGCGCGAGCGGCGGCGCGCGCGGCTCGGGCGCGCGGGCGCCCGCTTCCCCTGGGAGTCGGCGCGCGACGGCGGCGACGTGACGCCGAGCATCGCACGCGACCACACCGGCCAGCTGCGTGCCGATCCGCACCGGCGAGCTCGAGGAGCACATCGTCGCCGACGTCGCCTGGGCCGCGGCCTGCTACCTGGACTGGACGGGCGACGAGGCATTCGCCGCGGGCCCCGGACGCGAGCTGCTCGTCGAGACCGCGCGCTACTGGGCGTCGCGCGTCCGCTTCGACGACCGACGGCCGGGCCCACATCTACGGCGTGATCGGCCCCGACGAGTACCACGAGCCGGTCGACGACAACGCCTTCACGAACGTGATGGCGCGCTGGAACCTGCGGCGCGCGGCGCGCGGAGCTGGCCGACGATCCGGGAGCGAGCGTGCCGGGGAGGCGGAACGGCTGGCTCGAGATCGCCGACGCGCTCGTCGACGGCTACGACCCGGACAGCGGCGCTGTACGAGCAGTTCGCCGGCTTCTTCGAGCTCGAGCCGCTGGTGATCGCGGACGTCGCCCCGCGGCGGCCGATCGCCGCCGACCTCCTGCTCGGGCGCCGAGCGCGTCCGCGGGGCCCAGGTGCTCAAGCAGGCCGACGTGCTGATGCTCCACCACCTCGTGCCCGACGAGGTGGCGCCCGGGTTCGCTCGTCCCGAACCTCGACTTCTACGAGCCCCGCACCGCGCACGGCAGCTCGCTGTCGCCGGCGATCCACGCCGCGCTGCTCGCCCGAGCCGGACGGCTCGAGGAGGCGCTCGACGCGCTCCGGATCGCCGCCCGCATCGACCTCGACGACCTGACCGGGACCACGGCGCCGGCGGCTTCACCTGGCGACGATGGGCGGCGTGTGGCAGGCGCTCGCGTTCGGGTTCGCCGGCATCCGACCGCACGGCGGGGTCCTGCAGATGGATCCGCGGCTACCGAATTCGTGGTCGACCCTGGAGATCCCCGTGCTGTTCAGGGGAAGGCGGATCCGAGTGCGCGTGGACCCGGAGGGCGCAACGGTCGAGGCGGACGGCCCGGCCGAGATCGAGCTCCCCGGTGTCCCCGTCCCAGCCACCATCGGGCCCGCTGGGATCCGCCTCCGCCGAAGCAGGGCTGGATGGGAGGTGGAGACACGATGAGGAGGGTCATTGCGGCCATCGACGACACTGCTGCGGCCCGAGCGGTCTTGGCTGCCGGACGCCTGGTGGCCGAGCTGTTCGATGCCAGCCTGGAGGCGGTGCACGTGCGCGACGATGGCGCCCGCACCGCCCGCACTGCCGCAGCGGCGGCCGGCGTGCAGCTCCGCGAGGTCGACGGCCCAGTCGTCGACGCGTTGGTCTTGGAGGCCGGGGCGACCGAAGTCGCGGCCCTGACGCTGGGTGCCCGCGCCACTCCGGCGGGACGGCGGCCGGCCGGGCACGTCGCGCTCGAGGTCATCACGGCGGTCCCAAGACCGGTGGCGATCGTGCCGCCGGATGTCCGTCCACAGCCGGATCTGCGACGGCTCCTCGTGCCGCTGGACGGCACGTGGGCCACCGCTCACGCTCTCGCGGAGGTGATCGAGCTCGCCTGTCGGTGCGACCTGGACGTCGTGATCCTGCACGTCCTTGATGAGGAGTCACTTCCGCCATTCAGCGATCAGCCTCACCACGAGGCTGAGGCGTGGGTTCGAGAGTTCATGGCCAGGCACTGTCCGGCGGCCGCGGCAAGAGCCGAGCTTCGGGTCGGCGTTCCCGCGCATGCGATCGAGGCCACGGCGGTAGAGATGGGGGCGGACCTGATCGCGCTGGGTTGGTCCCAAGAGCTCGCTCCCGGCCGGGCCGCCGTCGTCCGGGAGGTCCTGGAGCGCGGCAAAATCCCAGTGTTGCTGGTGCCGATCCGGCAAGACATCTCCGAGCGGGTGCCCTGAGGCCCGGAAAGGACCCAGGGCGGGGCTGGCTACCGAGGGCCCTTCCCGGCGCGCTCCAAGTGCTGCACCGCGGCGTCGGTGCCGGGGAAAACCAGGCCCACGTGCCCGTCGTCGGACCACCGCACGAGGTATGGAGGGCCACCCTCGGATCCCCGCACCTCGACGATCTCGGCGTCCCGGTCGGGCTCGCCGACGTGGTGACCCTTGATCACCAAACGATCTCCTACGCTCGCCTTCACGGCTCCTCCTTTCCCCTCTCCTGGTTCTCGCGCAGCGGGGGCCGATTCACTCCGTGCCCGAGGGCACGATCCACTGCTCCACGATCTGCCCGTGGAGGATCCGGAGCCTAGTCTCGCCGCCGGGTTGGTCGCCCGAGGGATGCCAGGCGATGCGGGCCACGTCGTCCTCCCCCCGAAGCTCCACGTCGTCGCCCCCGAGGCCCAGGAGCGGACACTCCGGGAGATAGCCCTGCACGTCGGGGTGACCCTCGAAGGTGTCGGAGCCCACGTGGACCCTGGCATCGGGGGCGTACAGGAGGAGGGCCATCTCAAGATCCCCTTCCTCCATGGCGAGCACCCACCGCCGGGCCACCTCCATGGGGAGCCGGAGGGCGAGTTCCAGGTCCGGCCGTCCGTGGGTGAGGGGCCGCCGTCCCTTCTCATCCGGGTGGGCCGCGCCGACGAGGTCGCCGAAGCGGCCTTGCCGGGAGGAGACCCTGGTCCCCTCCCGGAGCCGGACCTCGGTGGCTCGCACGATGCCGCCTTGCCGCTTCACATCGAAGTGGATCCGCGCCCCGGGAACCCGGGACCTCGGCTCCATGTCCTCACCTCGTACCACGTACTCGCGGGTACCGCTTTCAACCCGTCCTTCGTCCGTCTTCGGGTCGAACCACTTCACATTTCCGCTCGGCATCGATGTCTCCTCCGTGACGGGTCGTTCCGATAGGCGTCTCACCGCCGCTCACTCCGATCGAGCTGATCGGGTTCCTCCACTGCCATTTCCGGCGTCAAGGGTGGTCGCTTCCGGAGCCTCCACCCACTGTTCTGCGATCTCGCCCCGTTCGATCCTCAGGTGGGTCTCTCGGGGGATGCCGCGACCGGGCTGCCAACGGATCTGGAGGTCTCCATTGCCCAGGATCTCAACCATGAAGAGTGGGGCTCGTACCAGTCCGCTAGCCCCCAGATACTTGCGGACCTCGACTCGACCTTCGAACGAACGATCCCCGAAATGAAGGATGGCTCCTGGAGCGTACAAACCCATAACGCCATCGAGATTGTGGTCCTGCATCGCCTGGACCCATTGTTGCGCTACTTCCATCGGACCATGGACGAGCCCCTCTCCCGACACCCCCATCTGGCTCTGCTTCAGGTTCATCACGCACCTCCACGTCGAGTCTCCGCCCGGCACCGAGAGAGGGACAGGGTCGAACGGCCCCTCTCCTATGGCTCACTGGTCATGTCGAGCCGGAACGACCTCTGCCTTCTAGTGCTCTTCGATAGACCTTCGGGGTAGGGTCCCGCAGCAACAGGGTCGGACGGCCCGGCGGGTGGACGGGCCAGGGCCTACCGTCGATGCCGACGACTCAGGAAGAGGAGAGCGGCGACGACTACCGTGACCAGATCCCTGCGGGAGGAACATCATGAGCTGGCACCGCGCGTCGAGTCACTGCAGGTCCTCGCCGACCGTGTGAGCGAGCTCCGGACGGAAGAGCTCCTGACCGACTTCGAAGAGGCGGAGTGGTTCCTCATGACCGAGCTCCTCCCTCACGCCGCGGCCGAGGAACGATGGCTGTACCCGGCCGTCGGGGATGCTCGGGTCTTCCGAGGCAACCGAGACGATGAGCCACGAACCACGTGGAGATCAGGGGGACGGCGGACGGTTCGCCGCGCTGCGATAGGAAATCGTGAGGGGGCCGGTCCACCCAGCCAGGAGCGGGAGCTCCGCCGGCTCCTGTACGGGCCTCCACGCAGTGATCCGTCTCCACTTCCGGAAAGAAGAGGAGCTGATCAGCTGTCCAGCGTGGTGAATAGGAAGGTGGTGGGCAATCAGGCATTGCCCGAAAGGAGATTCGTGATGATCGCCGTTCGGCGCAGAACCGTTTTCGCGGCCGCCGTGGCCTGTGCTTTGGCCGCCCTGTCCACGAACACTGCCCTCGCCTCTCCCGGAGATCTGGACATCACCTTCGGCGGCGTCGGCAAGGTGACCACCGACTTCACCAAGGGGTTCGACGCCGCCAACGCGGTGGCCATCGAGGCCGACGGGAAGATCGTGGCCGCCGGAGTGGCGAAGAACGGCCAGGTGTTCGCCCTGGCCCGTTACAACTCCGACGGGATCCTCGACACCACGTTCGGCGACCACGGCAAGGTCACGACGAACTTCACCGCTGAGAACGACGTCGCCAAGGGCGTGGCGATGCAGGACGACGGGAAGATCGTGGGAGTGGGTCAAGCGGGGAACGGCCCAAGGTTCGTCCTGGCGCGGTACGACCCGGACGGCTCGCTCGACCCGAGCTTCGGCGGCGACGGCAAGGTCAGCACGAGCTTCGCCACCAAGGGGGGAGACGCCGCCTCCTCCGTCGCGATCCAGGCCGACGGGAAGATCGTCGCGGCGGGAACCGCCCACACGAATTGCACGTGCGAGAAGTATGCCGTGGCGCGGTACAACTCCGACGGGAGGCTCGACACGAGCTTCGGCGGCGACGGCAAGGTGACCGTCCACTTCAAGGGCGGTGGCGAAGCCGGGGCGATGGCCATCGGATCCGACGGAAAGATCGTGGTCGTGGGCGGCAGCGTCCCTGACGTCGATAAGTTCCAGGTCGCCCGCTTCAACGCCGACGGGACCCTCGACTCCACGTTCGGCGGCGACGGCAAGGTGACCACGAACATGGGCCAAGGGGAGGAGTCGGCGACCGGCGTGGCGATCCAGGCGAACGGCATGGTCGCGGTCGTGGGCTACACCGACCTGCCTCACGAGGGCGGGGAGACCTCGGCCCGGCCAAGTTCGCGCTGGCCCGGTATAGCGTGCACGGGACCCTCGACACGACCTTCGGCGGCGACGGGAAGGTGACCACGAGGTTCCGCACGGATGCGATGCCGAACGGAGTGGCGATCCAGGCCGACCGCAGGATCGTGGCGGTCGGCGGTGTCGGAGGTGCGGGCGGCCGGTTCGCTGTTGCGCGCTACGACCCCGATGGGACGCTCGACACCTCGTTCGGCGGCGACGGGAAGGTGACCACGAACTTCACCGCTGAGGAGGACGTCGCCTCCGCGGTCGCCATCCAAAGCGACGGCCGGATCGTCGCCGCAGGCAAGGCTCGCGGCAACAGGTTCGCCCTGGCCCGCTACCTCACGGCATAGGAGCAGGGCTTCACACATGCTGACCAGCGAGGCCACGGATGGCCTGCGAGGCCAGCAGGGATGCTGCCTGGAGTTCCTCGGCTCTTGATGCGCATGTCCCCGTGGTTAGTGGACGGGAAGGACCGCCTGGGTAACTCGCAACTTGGAGATCAGAGGAAGCCCGGTGCAGGATCGAGACAGGAGAGGGCTTCGGCGCACGAGGAGCGGGAGCAGACCGTCAACCAGCTCCTCCTCGAGATGGACGGCTTCGACCCCTCCCGGGGCGTGATCATCATGGCCGCGACGATCGTCCCGATCTCAAGGGCCGCGACGCCATCCTCAAGGTGCACACGCGCGGCGTTGGCCTCGACCCGGCCGTCGAGCTCCGCACGATCGCGTCGCGGACGCCCGGGTTCACCGGCGCCGATCTCGCCAACGTCGTCAACCCAGGCAGCGCTCCTCGCCGCGAGACGCGAGAAGCCCGCGGTGGGAATCATGGAGCTCGAGGAAGCGATCGACCGCGTGCTCGTCGGGCCCGAGCGCAAGAGCCGTGTGATATCGAAGCAGGAGAAGCGGACGATCGCTCTTCACGAGATGGGCCACGCACTCGTTGCATTGCGCGTATCGCATGCCAATCCCGTTCACCGTGTGACGATCGTTCCGCGGGGAGCCACGGCGCCCGGGATGACGATGCAACGGCCGCTTCAGGATCGCTATCTCATGACGGAGCCCGAGCTCCGAGGCCGCCTGACCATACTCCTCCGTGGACGCTGCGCAGAAGAGATCGTGTTCGATGATGTCTCGACGGGCGCCCAGAACGATCTCAAGCGCGCTACCGACATCGCTCGGGCGATGGTCACCCAGTGTGGGATGAGCCCAAAGCTCGGTCCGTTGTCATTTGGTCACGACGGATGGCGCGCACCTGAGGGACAGGCGTTGTTCCCAATGCAAGGTCCCGCGGTTTCTGACTTCACCGGGCAGCGCATCGATGAGGAGATCACCGAGATGCTCGAGACGGCCCATGAGCAAGCCACCTCCGTCCTGAAGGCCGACCGCATTCTGCTCGAACGGCTCTCTTCGCTGCTTCTGGAAGTCGAGGTCATCGAGGGGGCAGATCTTCGTCGTCATGGGCGGCCAAACAGCGACCGATGCCGACTGTCCGTCAAGGGCTGAAGCCAGCGGACCGTAAGATGCAGTGTGGTCGCGAGCGCGACGACGGCCCCCGGAGCAAGGCCCGGTGAGTCCCAGGCGGCGCAGCGTCCACCGCTGAATGGGGATCCGGCGGCGATCCGGCGCGAAGAGGCTGAACTTCCTGGCAACGCACCACTTCTCGCGCGGATCACCAAGATGCGGAGGTGACTCGGCAGGGTAACGCCCGCGGGTGGCCGCGAAAGCCTACGCAAGGGTCGTCTGGCCTGCGGTGGAAGGCACCTTCCTCCGAAGCGGAAGCCACGGCGAGCCGGAAGCGATGCACCTGCCGGGAAACCCGTGGGATTGATCCCGGCCGCCTACCGCTTGCCGACCAGCCGCCGGCCCACCTCACGCGGTCAGGTGTGCGCTTCAGACGAAAGACTTAGCCGGCACTGCGACCGGACGCGTCCCACAGTTCAATCCCCACGAGCGAGCGCTGAACTGACCCAGAACGTGGTCGGCTCAAGGACGAGACCTGAGGCCGGGACATCGCAAGGTCCGTCGCCCGGCCGGCCAACTGCTGCTGCTCCTCGGCGGAAGCGACAGAACCGAGGGCGTCAGTGACGGGCCTTCATCCACGTCTCCCCCAAAAAGCCCACACGCTTCAGGACTTCTTCTCCTGTTTCCGGCGCTCCTCGTCTCGCCACCGCTCCGACTCGTCGATCAGTTCGGGCTCGGCCTCGGCCATCTTCTGATGCGCGCGCGGCTCGTCACACCACAACCTCTTCCGCCTCTCCTCCACCGTTCCCACCACCACTTGGGCATATCGCTCACCTCCGAGGTGATCCCAGATACCGTACACGTTCACAGGTTAGCCTCTGACTGCCCTCCTACAGGCACGATAAGCGAAACGACTAGCTCAAAGGAGAGGTTCGGGTCCGACAGGAATCGGTCATGAGTGTCGAGATCGAGCCGGCTCGGGGAAGCATTACCGCCAAGGTGACTGTGCCATCGGCGACCCACACCGACCGGTCCTGCCTGAACGCAGCCTCGGCCAGTCGTTGAGAGCGACGTAGATCGCGTCTGAAGAAGGTTGGCCGCGGTGGTGGAGCGCATTCGGCGGCTCGCCGCACGCGGCGAACCGCTCATTTACTCCTACTACGACGGCGTCGACCGGCTCGCGTACGAGTACGGGCTACACGAGGAGTTCTTCGCCGCGGAGCGGTCTGCGGGTTGACCTGCTCGTGGGACGGCCGTTCCACGTGCTGCCGGAAGGTGCCGCACTGCTCGTCACGTCCGACCACGGCCAAGTGCATGTCGACCACGGGCAGCATAGAGCCTCGATCCTGTGGCGTCGTTGTGCTAAGCCTTCGCGGGTGAGGGGGGCTCCCGTTCGCTGTACGCACGGCGCGGCCGGGCCCGGGATCTGCTGGTCGCCGCAGAGGCGGCCTTCGGTAACTGGGGGTGAGTGTCAATACGCGACTGGCTGATCGCCGAGGGACGGCTCGGGACACCATCCGAGCAACGACGTGGGCCAGCGCATCGAAGACGTCGTGCTGGCCGTGCGCGAACCCGTTGCGTTCCTCGACCCGACGAGCCGTGGGAGCGCAGGCTTCTCGGCCACCACGGCAGCATGGCCGATCGCGAGATGCTGGTGCCGCTCCTCGCCCCGGCCCGGGGGAGCGTAGGGCCGCGCAGATAAGGGGCCCGGATGCCTGGGGTCATTCGCCCCTGCCGCTGACCGGCCCCGGTCGCAGAATCGGTAGGTCGTTTCGTTGTGGAGAGGGGAGTATGGCGTTTCGCGACCGCCGGGAGGCAGGCGGCTGCTCGCGCGGCGGTTGTCGGATCTCCGTTCCGGAGCCCGTTGTGGTCGGGCTTCCACCGCGAGGAGGCCTGCCGGTGGCGGCCGAGGTGGCGGGGGCGCTCGGTGCGCCGCTGGACGTTCTGGTGTTCGGAAGCTCGGCTGCCGGTGGCAGCCGGAGCTGGGCATGGGGGCGATCGGCGAAGCGAACATCGTGGTCCTCAACGAGGATCTTGTCGCCCGGCTGGGGGTGCCCACCGGGGATGTGGAGGCGGTGACCGAACGCGAGCGGACGGAACTCGAACGACGCGTCCGCCGCTACCCGCGGTGAGCGTGTTCCCGTTCCCGGAGTCGAGGGGCGCACGGTCATCGTGGTCGACGACGGGATCGCGACCGGATTCACGGCGAGAGCAGCAATCGCCATCCTCCGACGACGCCGTGCGAAACGGGTCGTGCTGGCGGTCCCGGTCGCGCCGCCGGGAACCGTCGAGGAACTCGGCCGCGTGGCAGACGAGGTCGTGGTTCTCAAGGAGCCGGTGGGCTTCTTCGCGATCGGCGAGTTCTACGCGAACTTCACCCAGACAAGCGACGAGGAGGTTGCGGCCTGTCTGGCCGGTACTGCGCTGCCGGTGGTTGCGGCTGCCGGCAAGGCGGATCCTCCCAAGCCTGTCGAGATTGATCTTCCCGAGGTCCGGCTTGCCCGGCGATTTGACAGTCCCCGTCAATCCAATCGGCATCGTCGTGTTCGCCCATGGAAGCGGGAGCAGCCGCTTGAGCCCGAGGAATCGCTTCGTGGCTCAAGCGCTGAACGGTGGGGCGCTCGTCACCCTCCTATTCGATCTCCTCAGCCGCCGGGGAGGACCGGGACCGCGCCAACGTGTTCGACATCGAGATGCTGACCGGCCGGCTGGTCGAGACCACACACTGGCTGGGGACACGCCCCGAGTTTCGGCGGCTTCCGATCGGATACTTCGGTGCGAGCACCGGCGCGGCCGCGGCGCTGTGGGCGGCGGCGCAGCTCGGGAATGCGATCTCGGCCGTCGTCTCACGCGGCGGGCGGCCGGATCTCGCTGCCCGAGCGGCTCGCCGAGGTCTGTGCGCCGACGCTGCTCATCGTGGGCGGACGGGACGACGTCGTCCTCGCCTTGAACCGGCAGGCGCAGGCGCAGCTCGATGCGTCAGCGCCCTCGAGATCGTGCCGGGCGCGACGCATCTGTTCGAAGAACCAGTTGCACTCGATCGGGTGGGTGTCCTCGCGCGCGACTGGTTCGTCGCTTCCTGGGCGGCGCCATCCAGGAGGGCAGATGAACAGAGCGGAGGGGCCCCTTCGATGGGGCCTAGCCAGGTTCGCGGTAGCCGGAGGTCCGAATCTGCCGGATCGGCTTCCTCGACCAGGGGATCATGTCGACGATGAACGAAAGCGGCTCACCCGCAATGGGCCACCGTGTTGTGCCCCATACCGCCGACCTGATCATCGAAGCCTGGGGACCCACCAGGGTCGAGTGCCTAGAGGAGGCGGCCCGGGCGCTCGTTGATTCGTTCGCGGGCCGAAGGAGCCCGTGACGGAGCCGTTCCCGGTCGAGCTCGAGCGGAACGGCGACGAGGCGCTCCTGGTGTCGCTGCTCGAAGAGGTCATCTACGTGATCGACGTTCTCGGGGGCATCCCCGCGAAGTGGCGCTGCACGAGACAGAGGACGGCAGGTCGGCCGGATCCATCGACATAGCGCCGGCGGACGTTCTTGTGATCCATGGGTCGTTGCCGAAGGGTGTTTCGCTTCACGGATCTGAGCGTTCGCACGTTCGGACGGTTCAATGGCGGTGTCGCGCGACGATCGACGTGTGATCAACCTTTCACGACTCCTATAGGACGGAGACGAGCGACCCGTGCGCACAGCCCGCCTGCTCACAGGTTCTGACCACGTCATCGACGTCCTTGTAGGCGAACGGCGCCTCCTCCGGGAGCTCCTGGATCGATCGTGCACGAACCGCGATCCCGCCGGCCTCGAGCTCGGCGCGCAGCGCGGTCCCCGGATGCGGCGTTTCGCTGCGTGGCGGCTCATCGTCCGGCCCGCCCCGTGACAGGTCGAGTGGAAGGCGCCGCTTCCCGGACACCGGTGAGCACGTAGGACGCGGTGCCCATCGAGCCCGGGATCAGCACCGGCTGACCGGCCGCGCGAGATCGGCGGGTAGGTCGGGATGTCCGGCGGCAACGAGCGGGTCGCGCCTTTGCGATGACACACACAGGGGGCGCTCGCGGCCGTGGACCTCGTGCACCTCGAGCTTCGCGAGGTTGTGCGACACGTCGTAAACAGGTCCAGTGGATGTCCGGTCTCCTGCTCGAACACCCGCGGGTCGCTTCGGTGAGCAGATGGCGGTTGGCTCGCCCGTAGTTGGCCGCGGCCGCCATCGCCGCCGAGGTAGGCCTGGCCCTCGGGCGAGCGAACGGGCACACAGGCCAACTGGCGGTCGGGAACCTGGATCCCGTAGCGGGGCATGGCTGTCGCATCTGCCGGACGTGGTCGGAGCAGATCTGATGACCCAGACCCCGCGAGCCGCAATGGATCATCACACAGACCTGCCCTCGGACAGTCCCATACGCCCGGCCGCGGCCGCGTCGTAGATCCGGTCCACGGCCTGCACTTCGAGGAAGTGGTTGCCCGAGCCCAGACTGCCCATCTGCCGCAACCCGCGTTCGAACGCCCGCTCGCTGACCTGGCCGGGTCGGCGCCCTCGAACGCCGCCGTCTTCGCACCGCTCCAGGTCCCGTGCGACGCCGAAACCTTGCTCGACCGCGAACCGGGCGCCGCCGGGCAGCACCTGCGCAGCTCGGCGTGGTCGCGCAGCCGCCAGACACCCTGGCGCCCAGCCCCGCGGGATCGCGCCATCCAGGTCGTCCATCAGCGCGCGGAGGGGCTGCAAGGTCCATCCGGTCGAGACACGAGCACCAGCAGCCGCACCCCGCACGAAATGTCGAAGCCGACACCGCCCGGGGAGACGACGCCCTCGCGTCGACGTCGGTGGCCGCCACGCCGCCGATCGGAAAGCCGTAGCCCCAATGCACATCGGGCATGGCGTCCGATGCGAACACGATCCCGGGAACTCGCGATCGTTCGTGACATTCGATCCGCCAGCGGACTGATCTCGAGCGGACATGCGGGAGCAGCGTCTTCGAGGCGAGACGACGCCGGTCACCCGCATCGCCCCGTGACGCTCGATCCGCAGCGCTACCGTGCCCTTCCGCATCGAGCGGAGGGACTGGCTCCCGGGTCCGAGTGGACCATAGCTCCCTCCTAGTACCGTCGCGACGAGAGGGCAAGGACCGAGTGGACGGCGAGGCCCACGAAGTCCGACTCGGGAGGGCCCATCGAGCCTCAATGGCACCCAGCCGGACCATGAGGATAGGGGCGGTGAGCATGGTCCTGGGCGGACGCGAGACTGGAAGCCGACGGCGATCGAGCCCGCCCCACCGAGCAGAGGTCATCTCGGATCGGTGGGCTCGGAAACCGGCCCATCGGCGACCTCTGCGAGCCAGGTGCCGAGGTGCCCAGAAGGGAGGGACGTTCGTCCCTTCGTACCGGAAGGGGGGCCACCTAGCGTCCAGAGTGACCGAGGAGGTGTGACATGTCCGTCGTCACTGACTATCTCGAGGCGCGTGGCGTGCCCTACGAGGTGATCCACCACGATCCTTCGTCGACCTCGCTTGCCGAGGCCCGAGCTCTTGGCGTCGATGCTGACGTCGTCCTCAAAGCGATCGTGATCGACACCCGGGGCGGCACGTCGTCGCGGTTATCCCGGCTTCCCAACGCCTCGACATGCACCTCGTCCGGGAAGCGCTGCACGATCCCGACGCGCATCTCGCAACGGAGAACGCGCTCCAGGGTGACTTTCCCATCGATCGAGCTGGGCGGGGCCCCGGTCGCTCGGGTGGCTGCTCGACGCCCAGACGCTGGTCGATCCTTGCGTGCTGGAGCGCGACAGCGTCGTGTTCGCAGCCGGAACTCGGACGGAGTCGGTACGGGTCCGGACGGGCGATCTGTTCCGCGGGGAACATGCCGCTTTCATGCCGATCGCGTCCGGGCAGGAGAAGTCGGAGGAGATGAGCGGCCGATGAGAGATGAGCAGGCTGACGGGATCCGGCGGATCGTCGTCGGCGTGGATGGATCCGACGGCGCCGCCCGGGCGGTGGCGTGGTCGGCACGCTTGGCTCGGGCGACCGGCGCCGAAGTCGTGGCCGTCACATGCGATCGGGACGCCGATCTTCCTGGACGGATACCCGTTCGTCGCTGGATGGATACCGGCCGATCGGTGGCACGTCGCGTGGAAGGAATGGCGCGAGCGCACACATGAGATCCTCGAGCAGCAGTGGTGTCGGCCCTCGCCCAGGCAGGTGTCCACTACCGAGCGGAGACGATCGAGGGAGGACCCAAGGCACTGATCGACCTGGCCGACGCCGATGATGCGGATGCGATCGTCGTGGGCAGACGGGGGCGCGGAGGCTTCGCCGAGCTCGTGCTGGGCAGCTTCAGCCACCATCTCGTCCACCACTCGCGCCGGCCGGTCGTCGTCGTGCCGCCAGTGGAAGGCTGACTCTCTCGTGGCCGCATGCCGGCATCCGGTGGCAGGTATCGACAGCGTCGCGCGAACGCTCCGAGCAGCAACCAATAGGCACAGTTAGTCGGGCGTTCGAGTGAATGGCCGGGGCGCGAGCATGATCCCGGCCGGACTGGCTCCTGCGAGGACGACCAGCACCCATTCCCGGGTGGTGAGCGGGGCGGTCCCGAACAGCTCGTGTGCCGCCGGCCAGGCCACGATGAGGAGCTGCAGGAAGATGCCCGTCGCGACAGCGAACAGCAGCCACCCGTTGGATGAGAGCCACCGCGGCGGCCGGCGAAGATCGTGCGCTCGCACGACGAACGCGTACAGGAGGTGCGCGAGGACGAGCACGGTGAACATCACGGCGCGCGCGTGGTCCCACGGCTCGTCCCATGCGAAACGAGTCAGCACGAGGGCGCCGAGCGCGAACGATGCGATCAATCCCCCGCGGGCGGCGAGATGAGCCGACCGCCGTCCCGTGAGCAGGCGATCCTTGCGAGGCCGCGGGGGCCGCGTCATCAGCGAGGGGTCCGGCGGGTCGACGCCGAGCGCGACCGCCGGCAGTCCGTCAGTGAGCAGGTTCACCCACAAGAGCTGGAGGGGGAGCAGGGGCACGCCGAGCTCCGGGAAGAGCGCGAGGCCCAGGACGACCACCGTGATCTCGGACAGGTTCCCAGCGACCAGATAGTCGATGACCTTGCGGATGTTGTCGTAGATGCCGCGACCCTCAGCGACCGCCACAACGATCGTGGCGAGGTCGTCGTCGGTTATGACCATGTCCGCCGCTTCACGGGCAACATCGCTGCCCGTGCGGCCCATGGCCACGCCGATGTCTGCTCGTCTGAGCGCGGGAGCATCGTTGACACCGTCGCCCGTCACAGCGACGACATGACCGCTCGCCTGAAGGCGACTCCACGAGGGCCAGCTTCTGGTCCGGATCGACACGCGCGTAGACCGCGGCCGAGAGCGGATCATCCGGCAGACCGTCACGGCGGATGTCCGTTCCCGTCAGGACTCGACCCCTTTCTGTGAGCAACCCGACGTCCTGCGCTATCGAGGCGGCCGTGCCCGGGTGGTCCCCAGTGACCACGACGAGCGAGATGCCAGCCTCGCGGCAGTCCTTCACCGCACCGGGAGCCTGAATACGGACGGGGTCGCGCAGCCCGACGAGGGCGATGGCGACAAGGTCATGCTCCGATTCCTCGAGATGCTCGGACGCTACCGGGAGCTCTCGGCGTGCCAGAACCAGAGTCCGCATGCCCCGACCTGCGAGCTCATCGGCGATCCCGCGAAAGGCCGCTCGCCTCCTCTCATCCAGGGGCTCCACCTCGCCTTCGATCGTGAGGATCTCCGAGCAGAGTTCGAGCACTGTCTCCGGTGCGCCCTTGACCAGCAGCAGTGCCCGATCGCCCAGTCGATGGAGCGTGGTCATCCTCCGGCGCGCGGAGTCGAAGGGGAGGCCGGCGATGCGAGGCACATGAGCAAGAGAGTCTGCGCGCGTGGACCTCCGAATGCTTCGAGCAACGCGATGTCGATGGGATCGCCGGTCGGGGGGTCGAGGGTGGCGTCGTTACAGAGGATCGCGATCTGGCTCACCCGTTCCGCGAGATCTGCCCGCAGATCCTTCGGCGGCGCGGGCTCTCCGTCGGCCACGACGACGACGCTCAGTTCCATGTGGTTCTCGTCAGCGTGCCCGTCTTGTCCGTCAGGATCACCGTGGTCGAGCCGAGTGTCTCAACCGCCGGTAACCGGCGGACGATGGCTCCACGGGCGGCCATCCGCCGCACGCCCAATGCCAGCGCCACCGTCACGACGGTGGCCAATCCCTCGGGGACGGCCGCGACGGCGAGAGCCACGGAGGCGAGGAATGAGCGCTCCACACTCTCCGATGAGATCCCTGTGCGGAGCAGCGTCAGCCCGAAGACGCCCGCAGCGATCGCGATCGCGAGGGCCCCCAAACGTGCCGTGAGGGTGCGGAGCTCGCGCTGGAGCGGGGTCGGGGCTTCCCTGCCGACGAGATCGGCTGCGATCCTTCCCAATGCGGTGGAGGCGCCCGTCGCCACGACGATGCCCCGTGCGCTGCCGCGCGTGACGTGCGTGCCGGTGAACGCCATGCAGTGCTGGTCCGCCAGTCCGACGTCTGCCGCGACGGCGTCCGAGTCCTTCTCAACGGGGAGCGACTCGCCCGTCAGTACGGACTCGTCGATCTCCAGCGTGGTGGCCTCGGTGATCCGAAGGTCGGCGGGGACCCGGTCGCCCGCCGCGAGCTGAACGAGGTCGCCGGGAACGATCTCGGGTATGGGGACGAGTCGCGTCATCCCGGCGCGGACGATCCGAGCCATCGGCGCCTCCATCGAACGGAGGGCTTCCAGCGCCCGCGCCGCCTTCCCTTCCTCCGCGAAACCGATGATCGCGTTCAGGGCAACGATCACGAGGATGGCCACAGCGTCGAGCCGCTCTCGCAGTCCCAGCCCGGCGACTGCAGCCGCAACGATCAACAAGACCGCCATCGGCTCAACCAGTTGCCGCGTCAGCCGTGCCCACCACGGCGTTTGGGGTGACGAGGGCAGATCGTTCGAGCCAAAGGTCGCGAGCCGCGCGGCAGCCTCCGTGGGCTCGAGACCCCGCTCGGGTTCGGTCCCCATCAACTGCCAGACTTCATCGACGGTCAGCGCACCGAAATCGTGCCGGATGCTGACGTTGGCATCCGGAGCTTCGGGATCCGGCGTTCGCATCCAGCCATGCTCGCCGATGCCGATCTCAAGCGGCAAGGTCGAAGGACATCTAGACCTCGGCCCACTCGGCCCCCGCCGTCGTTCGCTTCGATGGGCCGCGATCACCGCTCACCAACCGACCCCGCTGTGAGGATCTGGTCTATGTGCATGCGGGTCGATGGTCCCCTCGGGACGAGGGCACAGGGCCCCCGACCGCGCGTGCCCCGCCGAGGTACGGTGAAGGCGTGAATGCATCGCAGATCTTCATCGCCGTGGCGTTGGCTTGGGGCCTGCTCGGGGTCTCGACGGCTCTGGTGATGGGACGGCGAGGACACCAGCCCTTCATGTGGCTCATGCTTGCGATCGTATTCGGGCCGCTGGTTCTGCCTCTGGCGGTGAATGCCCTCCTTCATGATCGACCCGGTCTGTTCGAGCGGCTGGCGAGCGGTCGTCGTGGCACCGGCAGTGTCGATGTCCTGGCCGGGACTGACGGTTCCCCCGAGGCGGAAAGCGCGTGTCGCTCCGCGATCCACATGCTCGGCAGCCGCCTCGGTCGCCTGACGCTCGCCGCGGTCGTCGACTACGACGTGGCCGTCGGGTCGGGGCTGGCCGAGGAGAACGAACGGGCGAGGACCGGGCTCATGAGAACGGCCGACGCCACCGGGCTGCGACCGGAGGCCCTCCTGTTGTCCGGCCGACCTGCCGAAGTGCTCCGCAAGTACGCGGTCGAAGAGGGCTACGATCTCATCGTTGTGGGGCGTCGCGGCCACGGCGCGAGTCGGCTCCTCCTGGGGAGCGTTGCAGATGCGCTCGCACGCGGCGGCGAGGTGCCTGTGCTGATCGTCTGAGCGCCAGTCGTTCGCGTCTCCCGCCCCGAGCTCGGTTGCCGGAGACGACGTTGCCTTCGTTTACCGTCAGCGCGTGACCAGGACCGGGCAGTCGGCGTGCTGGATCACCTTGTGGGCGATGCTTCCGAGCAGCAACCCCGAGAAATCCGAGAGACCCCTCGTGCCCATGACGATGAGATCAGAATCGAACGTCCTCGCCCCGTCGAGGACGGTAGCCGCCGTCGATCCGGTCCGCGCCGCGACCGCATCTCCCACCGCTTTCACGCCTGCGCCCAGCAATTCTTCGACGACGCCATCCACCAGAGCCTGCGACTCGCTCGAGGACTCCAGCGGAGCGAACGCGCCAACCTCGTGTATGTGGAGCACGTGCACCTCCCCGCCGGAACCCCGACCGATCTCGGCCGCAGCAGCAGCGGCCTTCTTCGAGTGCTCCGAGCCATCCACCGCTAGCAGGATCCGCTCGAACATCTTGGCCCCCTTTTCACCCATCACCTACAACCGCGCCAATGACACGCAGGAATCGTGGCTCAGCCGGGACGTGGCGTCCGGGGCCGGATGGCCCCATTCGAAGGGGACCTGTGTCTTGGCCATGAGTTCGGGGCGCGGCCACGGCTCATCCTCAGCTTCGCCCTCGGCCGGTGCGGCCGACGAGCTCCAAAGGTCCCCTCGGCGCCAGGTCGGACGTCGGGGACGAGCTGGACGTGCTGATGACAAGGTTACGGTATGGAGAGTGCTCGGTCCTGCGTGGGGGTGCCGAGAGAGCACCCGGGAGAGGCCCGTGTTGCCATCGTCCCCGGCGTTGTTCCCAGGCTTCGCCAGGCGGGGCTCGACATCCTCGTTGAGTCAGAGGCCGGGGTGGCGGCGGGGTTCTCCGACAAGGCGTACGTTGAGCACGGGGCCGAGATCGGGACCCGCGAGGCCGCGTTCGCTGCGGACATCGTCGTACAGGTCCGAACGTGCGGGGCGAGCCCCCTCACCAGCCAGGAGCTCGATCGACTGCGACCGGACCAAGTGATCGTGGGTATCTCGGACGCCCTCGGGTTCCCTCGTGAGGTCGATCGAGCGGCCTCCCGTAAGGCGACGGTGTTCGCACTGGACCTGCTGCCGCGCATCTCGCGCGCTCAAGCGATGGACGTGCTCTCGTCCCAGGCAACCGTTGTCGGCTACAAGGCGGTCGTCATCGCCGCTGAGCGGCTCCCGAAGATGTTCCCGATGCTCACGACCGCAGCCGGCACGGTGCCGCCAGCCCAGGTCTTCGTGATAGGGGCAGGCGTGGCGGGACTGACGGCCATCGCCACGGCGCGCAGGTTGGGAGCGGTCGTGCAAGCGTACGACGTTCGCCCAGCGGCGCAGGAGGATATCGAGAGCCTCGGGGCCCGCGCCCTGCTGCTCCCCTCTAGCCCCCGGAGACGCGGAGGACCGCAGCGGCTACGCCAGGGAGCTCGGCGAGGCCTTCTACCGCCGGCAGCAGGAGCTCATCGCCCGGGTTGTCGCCGGCGTCGACGTGGTGATCAGCACCGCGCTCATCCCGGGGAGGAAGGCGCCGATGCTCATCACCGCCGAGGCCGTCGAGCGGATGCAGCCGGGGTCCGTGATCGTCGACTGCGCCGCGGAACGGGGGAGCAACTGCGAAATGACGAGGCCGAACCGCAGGGTCATGACGGAGAACCACGTCACGATCCTGGGCCCGACGAACATCGCCTCGACCGTGCCGCACGAGGCGAGCCTCATGTACGCGAAGAACGTGACGGCCTTCCTGCTCAACATGGTGAAGGAGGGGAAGCTCGAGATCGACCTCGAGGACGAGATCGTGAGGGGCACGCTCGTCACGCGCAGGGGAGAGGTCGTCCACAAGGGAGTGCTCGAGGCGTTGGCGGAGGTGAAGCATGACGAAGGAACAGCTTGAGGTCGGCCTCTACATCTTCGTGCTGGCTTCGTTCCTCGGGTTCCAGGTCATCACGCGCATTCCCGGGCTGCTGCACACACCCTTGATGTCGCTCACGAACGCCATCTCGGCGATCTCGCTCGTCGGGTCGTTGATCCTGGCCGGCTCGGGCAAGGGGGCGCTCGCGAGCGTGCTCGGGGCCGTCGCCGTCTTCGCGTCGATGACCAACGTCGTCAGCGGTTTCCTGATCACGGACCGGATGTTGAAGATGTTCCATCGGCGCGACGCGCAGAAGGAGCAGCGGGTGAGGCGGCCGCAGGAGTCAGCGCCGTGAGCGACTTCGTACTCGATCTCGGCTACCTGGTGAGCGCGGTGTGCTTCATCTTCGCCCTCAAGTGGTTGTCCGACCCGACGACGGCTCGTCGGGGTGTGAAGGCGGGCGAGATCGGCATGGTCCTCGCCATCATCGCGACGCTTCTCAACCAGGAGATCGTCGAATACCAGTGGATCCTCATCGCTCTCGTCCTCGGCTCCGCCGCCGGGATCCCGCTTGGCCTCCTGGTCCCCATGACGGCGGTCCCTCAGCGGACGGCCCTGTCCCATGCGTTCGGTGCGCTCGCCGCCGGCTTGGTCGGCACCGCCGAGTTCTACATCCACGAACCGGATATCGGGAAGGTCACCATGGTGGCCCTCGGCCTCGAGGTCCTGCTCGGGTATCTGACCTTCACCGGGTCGCTGGTCGCCTTCGGGAAGCTGCAAGGGATCGCCGGCGACCGTCCCTGGATCTACAAGGGCCAGAACGTGTTCAACCTGTCGATCTTGGCGACCGGCCTGGTGATCGTCGGATCCCTGGTCGGCAACCCTGGCCGGTCGACGCTCTTCCCGATCCTGATCGTGGTGGCGCTCGCGTTCGGTGTCATGCTGGTGATCCGGATCGGCGGCGCCGACATGCCGACCGTGATCTCCCTGCTCAACGGCTACGCCGGCCTGTCGGCGGCGATGATGGGCTTCGTGCTGGACAACAAGCTGCTGATCATCGCCGGCGCCCTCGACGGGTCGAGTGGTCTCCTGCTGTCGATCATCATGTGCCGGGCCATGAACCGGTCGTTCGCGAACGTCCTGTTCGGCGGCTTCGGCGCCAAGGAGACGGCCGCTCGGATGGAGGAGCTGCCGGTCCGGACCACGAGCCCAGAGGAGACGGCGCTCCTGCTCGACTCGGCCCGCCTGGTCGTCGTCGTCCCGGGCTTCGGTGCGGCCGCAGCTCAGGCGCAGCACAAGATCCGCGAGCTCTCCGACATGTTGATGAGGCGCGGCGTCGAGGTGAGGTTCGCGATCCACCCAGTGGCCGGTCGGATGCCGGGTCACATGAATGTCCTGCTGGCCGAGGCAAACGTTCCCTACGACCTGCTGTTCGACCTGGACGCCATCAACCCCGAGCTCCCGCAGGCTGACGTCGTGCTCGTTGTCGGGGCGAACGACGTGGTCAACCCGGCCGCACGCCACGACCAGCTCAGCCCGATCTACGGGATGCCGATCCTGGATGTCGACCAGGCACGATCGGTCGTCGTGGTCAAGCGGTCGATGCGTTCCGGCTTCGCCGGCATCGACAACGAACTGTTCTACCTGGACAAGACGCAGATGCTCTTCGGGGATGCGAGGGAGGTCATCGGTGAGGTCGTCGACGAGCTCTCGAAGCTGCCCGCGAGGGAGGTGGTTGCGGCATGACGATCACCGGACTCCACGAGGGGCCGATCGATCACGCCTGGGTCCGGGCCCTGCGCATCGGGTCGCTCGCGCCGGTCCCCTACAGGGGGGCCGAGCTGCTCGAGCACCCGCTCCTGAACAAGGATACCGCGTTCACCGAACGTGAGCGCAACCTGTTTGGATTGCATGGGCTCCTGCCCCCGCGCGTGATGACGATCCAGGAGCAATGCGCGCTCGAGATGGAGAAGATCCGGCGCAAGGTTGATGACCTCGAGAAGTTCGTCGGTCTGGCGGCGCTCCAGGACCGAAACGAGACCCTCTTCTATCGGGTGCTGATCGAGAACCTCGAGGAGCTCATGCCGATCGTCTACACGCCGGTGGTGGGGCGTGCCTGCCAGGAATACAGCCACATCCTGCGTCGGCCGCGCGGCCTGTGGCTCACACCCGACGACATCGACCGCATCCCGGAGCTGCTGTCGAACGCGCGCCACGAGGACGTGCGGTTGATCGTGGCAACCGACAACGAGCGCATCCTGGGTCTCGGCGATCAGGGCGCTGGCGGCATGGGTATCCCGATAGGGAAGCTGGCACTGTACACGGCCGGCGCCGGTATCTACCCGGGGCTCACGTTGCCCGTGTCGCTCGACGTCGGGACGGACAACGAGACCCTTCTGAGCGACCCGTATTACGTCGGCTACCGGCAGGCGCGTCTTCGCGGGCCAGAGTACGAGAAGTTCGTCGAGGCCTTCGTGGACGGCGTGGTCCAGGTCTTCCCCCATGCGCGTGCTCCAGTGGGAGGACTTCAAGCAGCACAACGCCATCCGGTTGCTGGACCGCTACCGCCACCGCGATCACGAGCTTCAACGATGACATCCAGGGGACGGCTGCAGTCGTGGTCGGCGGTATCCTCTCAGCTCTCCGGTTGCTCGACGAGTCCCTCGATGCCCAGCGCCTGGTGTTCCTCGGAGCGGGCGCGGCGGGCATCGGCATCGCCCGTTTGGTCCGTGCCGCGATGCTCCGCGAAGGTGTCCCGGAGCACGTCATCCGGCGGGCGCATCGTGCAGACTCGACTCTCAAGGCCTGACGTTCGAGGGTCGCACGTCCCTGGACGACGACAAGCGGGAATTCGCCCTCGGACTCGACGAGATGCGCCACTACGGCTTCGAGAGCGCGGAGTGGCACGATCTCGAGACGGTGGTTCGGCACGTGCGGCCGACGGTGCTGATCGGTACCAGCGGCACGCCGGGGGCGTTCACGGAGCCGGCGATCCGGGAGATGGCCGCGACATGCGCCGCATCCCGATCGTCATGCCGCTGTCGAATCCGACATCGAAGACGGAGGCCCATCCCTCGGACATCCTGGAGTGGACCCGACGGTCGTGCGATCGTGGCGACCGGCAGCCCCTTCGACCCGGTCGTGCGCGGCGAACGGACCCACGTGATCGGCCAGGCGAACAACGCGTTCTGCTTCCCGGGCATTGGGCTCGGGGCCATGGTGGCGGAGGCGCAGGGAGGTCACCGATGAGATGTTCCTCGTTGCGGCCCAGACCCTGGCCGACCAGGTCTCAGCCGAGCGGCTGGACCGGGGGGCGCTCTACCCGCACCAGTCGGAGCTGCGGCGGGTCTCCAGGGCGATCGCGGTGGCCGTCGTTCGCTGCGCGCGGGACGGTGGCGTGGGCCGGCACCTCCACGACGATGAGATCGAACAGGCCGTGGACGACGAAATGTGGTACCCGGACTACGTCCCGTACGAGCCGGCCGCGTAGGCGGTGATTTCCTGCGATCTACGCTCTCGGCTCGCTCGAGGCGGCCCGCCAATCGTAGGGGCTCGTGTAGTTGACCACGGCACGCATGTAGTTCGACCGCTCGAAGGCAACGGGATCGGGGCACGCGGCCTGGCTCACGCTGCCCTTGGCCTGCTCCACCGACTCGTACTCGTGCTCGTCCAGCCAGGTCCGGATCCCGTCCAGCACGGTCGTCACGTGCTCCGGCCCGTGCGTGAACAGCGCCGACGCCATCATCGTCACGTCGGCTCCCGCGAGCAGCAGCTTCACCGCGTCCTCCCAGGTGTGCACGCCCGTGGTCGCGGCCAACGACGTGTCCACCCTCCCCGCAGGATCGCGATCCATCGCAGCGGCAGCCGGAGCTCCTCCGAGGTCGAGAGGTGAAGCGTGGGGTCGACGTCCAGGGTCTCGAGGTCGATGTCGGGCTGGAGGAACCGATTGAACAGCACGAGCCCGTCGGCCCCCGCCTCGACCAGCCGCCGGGCCATGTTCGCCATCGAGCTGAAGAACGGGACCGACCTTGACCGCCAGCGGGATCTCCACCGAGGACCGCACGGCCGCCACGAGGTCGATGTACAGCTGCTCGACCTCCGACGATGTCAGGTCCGGGTCGGCCGCCACGAAGTAGACGTTCAGCTCCAGGGCGTCGGCCCCCGCGTCCTCGATCAGCCTGGCGTGGCGGACCCAGCCACCCGGCGATGAGCCGTTCAGGGAGCCGATCACCGGGATCTCCAGCTCCCGCTTCGTGAGCTCCAGAGTGCCTGAGGTAGGCGTCGGGCCCGATGTTGTAGTCCTCGAGCTCGGGGAGGTAGGTCAGCGCCTCGGCGAAGCTCTCGGTCCCCCGCTCCAGCACGAGGTGGATCTCCAGCCCCTCGCGCTCGATCTGCTCCTCGAACAGCGATTGCATCACGACCGCCGACGCTCCGGCGTCCTGCAGTCGCTTCAGCGTGTCGATCCGGGACGAGAGCGTCGAGGCCGACGGCACCACGGGGTTCGCCAGCTCCATCCCCAGGTAGCGGGTTCTCAGGTCGGCGCTCATGGTTCAACCCCTCCTCTTCGGCGGGCGGCTCGGCCCTGCCCTCGTGGTCCTCCAGCTGGCCGGGAGGGTGACGTTCCACGCCCGCGAGCTGCTCGTAGAAGTGCCATCGCTCCTCGGCGTCCGCCTGGGCCAGTCTCTGGAGCTCAGCATGCTCTTTCGGCCGGGATCGCGCGAGCATGGCGAACCGCGCCTCCTTGGCCTGGAAGTCCCTCACCGGGATGCTGGGCGGCCTACTGTCGAGCTGGAACGGCCGATCGCCACCCTCCTCGTGCCGCGGGTCATACCGGTACAGCGGCCAGAACCCGGACTTCACGGCCTCACCCTGGTGTGTCATCGACGTGGACATGTCGATGCCGTGCTCGATGCACGTGCTGTACGCGATGATCACGGAGGGCCCGTGCCAGGACTCGGCCTCTGCGAGCGCCTTGACGGTCTGGGCGTTGTCGGCTCCCATGGCCACCTGCCCCACGTAGACGTTGCCGTATGCGGCCGCGATCATCCCCAGGTCCTTCCGCCCGACGGGCTTGCCGCCGGTGGCGAACTTGGCGACGGCGCCCCGGGGAGTGGCCTTCGACGCTTGCCCTCCGGTGTTCGAGTACACCTGCGTGTCCAGGACCAGGATGTTGACGTCGCGCCCGGTGGCCAGGACGTGGTCCAGGCCGCCGAACCCGATGTCGTAGGCCCAGCCGTCTCCGCCCACGATCCACACGCTCTTTCGGACGAGCGCGTCTGCCAGCGAGAGCAATTCGCGGGCCGCGTACGACTCGAGCGGTTCCAGGCGCCCTTTCAGATCGGCCACCCGCTTCCGCTGGTCGTGGATGCCGGCCTCGGTGGACTGGTCGGCCGAACGGAGCTCGTCGGCCAGGTCCCGCCCCACCTCCGGGGCCAGCTCCGTGAGCAGATCGCGCGCGTGGGTGGCCTGGTGGTCGATGGCGAGGCGCATCCCCAGCCCGAACTCGGCGTTGTCCTCGAACAGCGAGTTCGACCAGGCCGGGCCGCGCCCGTCCCGCCCGACGCTCCACGGCGTCGTGGGGAGGTTCCCGCCGTAGATCGACGAGCATCCGGTGGCGTTCGCGATCAGGGTCCGGTCCCCGAACATCTGCGACAGGAGCTTCAGATACGGGGTCTCGCCACACCCCGCGCAGGCTCCCGAGAACTCGAACAACGGCTCAAGCATCTGCGAGCCCTTGATCGAAGCCACCTTGACGTCCCGCTTGTCGGGCGGCGCGATCCCCTGGAAGAACGCGAAGTTGGCTCGCTCCGCCTCGAGGTGCTCGGCTTTGGGCTCCATGTTGATGGACTTGTGCCTTACCTCCTCCTTGCTCTTGGCCGGGCAGACGTCCACGCACACGCCGCATCCCGTGCAGTCGTCGGGCGCGACCTGGATGGTCATCCACAGGCCTGGGTTCTCCCGGTCGCGCCACTCCTTGTGTTGGAACGATCCCGGCGCCTGATCGGCCGCGATGGGCTCGAAGACCTTCATCAGGATGGCCGCGTGCGGGCATACCAGCGCGCACTTCGCGCAGTCGATGCAGATCTCGGGATCCCAGATCGGGATCTCTCGGGCGATGGACCGCTTCTCCCACTTCGCCGTGCCGGTGGGGAACGTGCCGCCTACCGGGAGTGCCGAGACGGGCAGGAGGTCCCCTTGTCCGGCGATCATCTTCGCCGTGACCCGTTGCAGGAAGTCGGGGGCCTCAGGTGAAACGGGGGGAGCCTGTGGAGCTCGCCGGCCACGGTTTCGGGAACGTTCACCTCGTGCAGGCCCTCTAGCGCCTTGTCCACGGCCGCGTAGTTCATCTCCAGGACCGCCTTGCCTCGCTTGCCGTAGCTCTTCTCGATGGCCTGCTTGATGCGGGCGATGGCCTCCTCCTGGTCGAGGATCCCCGCCAGGGCGAAGAAGCAGGTCTGGAGGACCGTGTTGATGCGGGCTCCCAGGCCAACCTCGTTCGCCACCTTCTGGGCGTCGACCACGTAGAGCCTCAGTTCCTTGTCGATGACCTGGCGTTGCGTCTCGACCGGGAGGTGCTCCCAGACCTCATCGGGCCCGTATGGGCTGTTCAGCAGGAACGTGGCCCCCTGCCCGGCCACCTCCAGGACGTCCATCCGCTCCAGGAAGTGGAACTGGTGGCAGGCCACGAAATTGGCCCGCCTGACGAGATACGTGGATCGGATGGGGCGCGGGCCCGAACCGGAGGTGCGAGACCGTCAGGGCCCCGGCCTTCTTCGAGTCGTAGACGAAGTATCCCTGGGCGAACAGGCCGGTCGCGTCGCCGATGATCTTGACCGAGCTCTTGTTCGCGCTCACGGTCCCGTCGGCGCCCAGACCGTAGAACACGGCCCGCACCACGTCGTCCGGCTCGGTGGAGAACGACCGGTCCACCTCCAGGCTGGTGTGGCTCACGTCGTCGTAGATGCCCACCGTGAAGTGGTTCTTCGGCTCGGGCTTGGCCAGCTCGTCGAACACGGCCTTGGCCATGGATGGGTCGAACTCCTTGGACGACAGGCCGTACCGGCCGCCGATGACCCTGGGCATGGCGGGGAACCTCCCGGCGGCCACCTCTTCGGTCAGGGCCGTGACCACGTCCTGGTACAGCGGCTCGCCGGGGGCACCGGGCTCCTTGGTCCGGTCGAGCACCGCCAGTGCCTTCAGCGTGCGCGGGAGCGCCGCTGCGAAGGCCTGGGCGGAGAAGGGCCGGAACAGCCGGACCTCCAGGACCCCGACCTTCTCGCCGGCGGCCGTCAGGCGCTCGATCGTCTCCTGCACGGCTCCGACCCCCGAGCCCATCAGAACGATCACGCGCTCGGCCTCCGGATGCCCGGAGTAGTCGAACAGGTGATAGCTGCGCCCGGTGAGCTCAGCGAAGCGGTCCATCGTCCATTGCACGACCGCAGGGGTGATGGCGTAGAAGGGGTTCGCCGCCTCTCGGGCCTGGAAGAACACGTCGGGGTTCTGGGCCGAGCCACGCAGCACGGGGTGGTCCGGGGACAGGGCCCGCTCCCGGTGGGCCCTGACCAGATGGTCGTCGATCATGGCCCGGAGCACGTCGTCGTCCAGCGGCTCGATGACGTTGATCTCGTGCGAGGTGCGGAACCCGTCGAAGAAGTGCAGGAACGGAACTCGGGCCTCCAGCGTGGAGGCGTGCGCGACGAGCGCCAGGTCCTGGGCTGCCTGCACCGAGGAGGAGGCCAGCATGGCCCAGCCGGTGGGCCGGGCCGCCATCACGTCGCTGTGGTCGCCGAAGATCGACAGGGCGTGCGTGGCGACGGTACGGGCCGCCACGTGGAAGACCGTCGAGGTCAGCTCCCCGGCGATCTTGAACATGTTCGGGATCATCAGCAGGAGCCCCTGCGAGGCGGTGAACGTCGTGCACAGGGCCCCGGCCTGGAGGGCGCCGTGGACCGCGCCGGCGGCCCCGCCCTCGCTCTGCATCTCGACGACCTCGGGGACGGCGCCCCACAGGTTGGGCCTGCCCGCGCGCGACCACGCGTCGGCCAGCTCGCCCATCGGCGACGACGGCGTGATCGGGTAGATGGCGATGACCTCGCTCGCCGCATGGGCGATCCTGGCCGCCGCCTCGTTCCCGTCGACCGTGATGTGCCGCTTCGCCACGCGCCCGCTCATCCTTCGCGCTCCTCCTCGAGGGTGTCTGTGCCTTCGTAGAGCATGGGCGAGGGTAGGAGCGGGCACCGCGGCCGTCCGGCCCTCTTGGGACGGGCCCTCCAGCCTCTCTTCGAGGTTCGACCCGAAGACACGGATGCTGGGCCAATCGTCCCGAACGAGAGGGGACCGAACGCCCCTACGGTCCTATGGGCTCCCTTCCTAGAGTGATGAGGGAAGGAGGTGAGGAAGGATGCTCGACTATTGGGACGAGATCACGAATCTGGAGCTTCGGATGGACGACGCGCTGCGTCGGTTCCTCGGGACCCGGGGCCGTATCGCGTACCCGGTCCTTCCGCTGTTCGTGCGCCGGCCGTTCCTCCCGGCGACGGACGTCTACGCCAAAGACGGCGACCTGATCGTGCGGGTCGAGCTCCCGGGTATCGACCCAGGCGAGGATGTCTCCGTGCGGGTCGATGGCGGCGAGCTCGTCGTCCGCGGCGAGCGGAAGCAGGAGGAGGAGGTGAAGGAGGAGGCCTACTACCGGATGGAGGCCTCGTTCGGCTCCTTCGAGCGCCGCATCCCGATGCCCGAGGGCATCGATGTGAACGCGATCGAGGCCGAGTACACGGACGGCGTCCTGACCGTGACCGTGCCGAAGGCGGCCAAGGAGATCGAGCCGCCCAAGGCGACGGAGATCCCTATCAAGACCGCCAAGGTGGTCAAGGCCGCGTGAGCTCCGGATAGACGCATCCGCCCGGCGGGATCGCTCCGCCGGGCGGATCGCTCGTTCGGCTGGGTTCAAGCAGCCGCCGAGTGGATACGCAGGGTGATGCCGACCTCCGGTTCCTGCCGGATCGAGTTGTGGACCGTGCAGTGGTCGACTACGGCCAGGAGGGCCCGGCGGTGCGTCTCGTTCAGGAACGCCGGAACCACCACCCCCAGCTGCACCGACGCGACGCGCGCAGCGTCGGGATCCATGGCGAACTGGCACCGCACCTCCAGACCGTTGACCGGCAGTGAGTGCCGGCGGAGGAACCGCTCCGCATAGAACCCCACGCAGCTCGCCAGTCCCGCGATGAAGAGCTCCGTGGGGGTCGGCCCTTCGTCGCCTCCACCGGCTCCGAGAGGCTGGTCCACGATCACGTGGTGGCCCCGAACCGCGATCTCGAGGCGGTCCCCGTCCTGATACCGAACGGTCATCTGGTTCATCCTCGTCCACCTCCACCCATTTCCACTCACTGCTAGATGAAAAGCGCCACGGCGTCCTGCGCTTCGAGCAGGGCAGTCGTCGCACCGGTCGGCTCCCCGACGCCGTCGATCAGGTCCTCACGGGTCAGTCCCAGCAGGTCCATGGTCATCTGGCATGGCACGAGCTTCACGCCGAGGTCCTTCGCCAGCTCGATCAGCTCGGTTGGGCTCGCGACGTGGTGCTCCTTGGCCAGCTTCCTCATCATGGCCGGCCCCGCGCCGGCGAAGTTCATCTTGCCCAGCTTCAGGTGCTCCAGGCCCGGTCGGTCCATCGTCGACAGCAGCTTCTGCATCCAGTTCTCGCCGGTGATCCGGACCTCGTCCTTCACGAGCGGGAAAAGCCCCCAGAACGTGAAGAACACGGTCGTCTGCATCCCCATCGCGGCCCCGCTGGTCGCAAGGATCAGCGTCGGCCACACCCTGTCGAGGTCTCCGCTCCATGCGAAGATCACCAGCTTCTGGTGCGGGACGTGTCCGCGGCCTCCTGGGGCCCGGCCTTTGTCTCCGTCATCACCACGGCTCTCACCTCACTTCTTCCTGACGAGGAAGCGGTAGACGCCGCCGTCCTCGCTCTGCTCCACCAGCTCGTTGCCCGTCGCGCGGCACCACGCCGCGAAGTCGGGGACTGAGCCCGGATCGGTTGCGAGGGCCTCGACCAGGTCTCCCGATCGCAGCTCCTCGGATCGCCTGCGCGGTCTTGGCGATCGGGAGCGGACATGACAGGCCCTTCAGGTCCAGTCTCTTGGCGATGGTCGTGCTCATGCTTCACCCCTTCCTTTCGAAGTCCACTCCGGGATCCGGCCCTGTGGGACCGTCTCCCAGTACAGGCGGTTGAACATCCACTTCGCGGCGTGCCAGGCCCTGCTTGGCCGAGGGGGGGTCGGGGGGTGCTCGTAATCGAAGCGGAGCGCCGTCGCACGTCCGTCGCCTGTCTCCAGGAAGCACATGACCCGACCGCCGTAGTTCGACTTGGGTGCTGTTCCGCGGATCAGGGACGCTATCCGGCTGGCCACGACGGGGGCTTCGAAATGGGCCGTCGACCCGCTCTTCGAGATGGGGAGGTTCGTCGCGTCGCCCATGGCGAAGATCCGCTCGTGCCCCTCGAGTTGCAGGGTGTGCTTGTCGGTCGGCAGCCAGCCGCCGGGGTCACCCAGGCTCGAGTCGTCGATGACCAGTTGCCCGCGGTGGGGCGGCACCAGCACGAGTAGGTCGTACTCGGCTTTCTCGCCCTCGAGGGACTCGACGACGCCGGCCGATGGATCAACGGACTCGACGTTGAAGAACGTCTCAAGCCCGATGCCGCGCCGTTCCATGATCGGCTGGATCAGCTTCGACGCGCTCTCGATGGTGAATGCGCGGTTGAGCGGCGAGAGCAGCGTGATCTCGCTCCGCTGGCGTGCCCCACGTTTCCGCAGGAACCCGTCGAGCATCAGCACGAATTCCACCGGTGCCGGGGGACATTTGTAGGGGATCCCGGCGATCCCCACGCGGATCCGGCCGCCGCGGAACGTCCGCAGGGCCTCGCGCAGACGCTGCGCGCCATCCAGCGAGTAGAACTCGTACCCGCCCTGCGCCAGGCCCGGCACGCTGTCGTAGACGAGCCGGGCGCCGGTGGCGATCACCAGGTAGTCCCACTCCAGGCTGCCGCCCCGCTCGAGCTGGACAGTCCCCGCGTCGGGGTTGATCCGGATCGCCCGTTCCACCGCCAGGTCGACCTCCGTGCGCAGGAGCGTGCGTTCGTCGCGCGCGAGCCAGCGCCCGTTCGCCTGGCCGAGGGCCACGTACAGGAACCCCGGCTGATAGACGTGCATCCCGGTGGGGTCGACCACCGTGACCTTCACGTCATGGCCGAGCCCCTTCGCCAGGAGGTTCGCGGCGAGCGTCCCACCGACACCCCCGCCCAGCACGACGACGCGGGCCGGCATCCCCCTTCACCGGGCCTTCTTGACCACGAACCGGGCGTAGCCGTCCTCCGGCACGACCTCCACCAGCTCGTGGCGGGCCTTGCGGACCCATGCCGGGATGTCCGTGTTCGAGCCCTGGTCGGTCGAGAAGACCTCGACCACGTCCCCCACCGCGCCCTCGCGGATGGCGCCGATCAGCGCCATCAGGGGGCCCGGACAGGGCATGCCTCGGGCATCGATGATTCGGTCCACCTGCGTTGCGAGCGTCATCGTTCCCACCTCCTCAGATGAAGGTCACCGGGCCGTCGACCGCGGCGATGAATGCGGCGACCCCCTCCACGTCGTCAACCAGGGGGTCGAGGTCGTCCTTCGTGATGTCGAACATCTCCATCGAGAGCGAGCAGGCGTGGAGGCCAACCTCGCCGATCTCCTTCGCCTGGCGGAAGAGCTCGCTCCAGTGTTGGGTCCCGTGCCGCTGCATGAGCTCGTGCCCCCACTCGCCGGCCTCGGCGGCCACACCGTGGTCCTTGTGCACCCGGTCGGCGCGGAATGCGTCGAGGGCCCAATACTGCAGGAACACGTTGACCCGGCGGCCCATGGCCGCGGCTCCCACCGCCAAGACGCCGGCGGCGTTCAGCTTGTCGTCGGTGCCGGAGAACAGCACCAGTGAGAGAACGTCGTCTTGCCGATCCATGTCGCCTCCTTTCGCCTACTAAAGACAAGGTTCCGGCGAACGGAGGACGACGAGAGGGGCCGTGCGTACCCGTATCTGTGGGCCCTTCGGCCCGCTGCGTTTGGCAGCGGCGATCAGTCGCCGGTGGGGGCGGGCGCGCGGCCTTCCCGCCACCGCCTCATGTTCTCGACGTGCGACATCGGCTCGACCGAGTGCTCGCACGTCAGTGGGTCCGCGCAGGGCGGGTTCCCCTCCATCGTGAGGAAGTTGAACCGGCACTGGGGGCAGAACACGTCCAACTCGGCTGGGAGATAGGGGCAGTCACCCCAGGCGCACGAACGCTCGCCTTCGCCCGTGCCGAAGTCGTACCCGCAACCCGGGCACTGGCTGAAGCCTTCCCATCGTGCCACGTCATCTCACCTCCATCCGCAGGAGAACATGTGATCGGGCGGTGGGCCATGGTCGCCAGTCCCGTCGACGGGGGGCCGAACGGCCCGAAGAGGCTGCTGTCATCTCTTCTGGTCCGGGTGGGAGAGAGGGCGGGGATTCGGCTCCTCGCCCTCCATCTGTGGACGGGTGCGGGTCGACTCAGGTGAGCAGCCCGGTCGTCTGGTTCGTCCGACTGAACAGCTTTCCCGGCGACCACGGCGTCCCAAGGGCCGGAAGCACCCACCGGTCCAGCCCGATGTACCCGGCGTTCCTCCAGCCCAGCACCAGCAGGACCTCGCCCAGGAAGAACACGGGGTTCACACCGGCCACGCCGGCCAGGCCGAACGACATGCTGAGCATCCCGGCGAGGAACGCGGCGATCCCCGTGAACAGGCCCAGGATCAGGGCGATCCCGATAGCCAGCTCCCCCAGCGCGATCACCTTCGACATGATGCCTGCCCCGCTGCCGCCGACCCACCGCAAGAACGCGGCGTACCAGCCATAGTTGACCGACGAGTGCGGGCCCTGAGCGGCTCCCTTGAGCGCGAACCCAACGAACCCCTTCAGCGGCGCGGTGCTGGTCAGCCAGTAGTCCTGGAAGACCTTCTCTAGCCCGCGTGGGCCCACTCGTACCCGAGGTAGAGCCGCACGATCAGCCAGATCCAGGCCGAGTCCGTCGAGGCGAACAGCCACCTGGCGATCCTTGGCTCGTCGAAGCGAATCTCCTGTGCCATCGCGTCCTCCTTCCAGCTCGAAGGATGCAGCAGGCGCACCTGGGGGACACTGGCCTCTCGGCCCAGTGCCAGATGGGACTTTCCCCGTGTCTCTGGGACCTTGGGCCCTCCTTCCGCCGGCACCCGGCAACGAGGCAGAGCGGTTAGGCTTGGGCGTCTCCCCCTCCCGACGCTGGGCGGCGCGGGCAGGCCCATGGACCCGCGGACTCCGGGACCCGCGCCCGCTGTTGCGGGCGGCGCGTGGGGAGACACTCGAGGTACGTGTGCGACCTCGGAGGTCGAAGGAGTCGCCTCCGGCTAGGCACAGTACGAGAGGCGAGGGAGCAGGAGGTCGTCATGATGCCGTACGGGTGGCACGACGGGAGCTGGGGGATCCTCTGGATGGCGGCGTCGTGGGTGGCCATCGTCGTCCTCGTCTGGGTCATCGCGCGGGCGATCAGACCCGAGGTAGGGAGCGCCCAAAGACAGCACGATCCGAAGGGGATCCTTCAGGAGCGATTCGCTCGGGGAGAGATCGACGAGGCGGAGTACCGCTCGCGTCTCAACGTGCTCGAGGCAGATCGCAACGTAGGGACGCGGTGAGGGTCTGGGGGACCAAGCAGAGGAGTGGTGGGAGGTCGTCATGGACGACACAAGCGGGAACGAGCAGAGGCTGGAGCTCGGTTCGGTGCGGGACTCGATGACCAAGAGCGTCGTGACCCTGCGGCCCGAGCAGTCGCTCGACGACGCCGCCTTGGAGCTCGAGCGGGCCAAGGTCGCCGGTGGACCGGTAGTCGAGAACGGCGTCGTGGTCGGGGTCGTGACCCTGCGCGACCTGTTCAGGGCGGCCGATGTGCCGCTCCACGCGGCCGCGACGTCGGGGCCATGGCTTCGCTTCGAGCACGTCCTGGCACGCGCGGGGAAGACCGTGGGCGATGTCATGACCAGGCGGGCGCTGACGGTGGAGGCCGATCAGTCGGTTGCGGCCGCGGCCGTCGTCATGTGCGAAGGCGGCGTGAACCGCGTTCCCGTCATCGACCAGGAGCACCACGTGGTGGGGATCCTGACCCGTGACGACGTGGTCGCAGCTGTGGCCCGTGCCCATGAACGAGCCGGTGGGCGCGATGATGCCTCGCTCCACCCGCGGATGGCCCCGGACTGAGCTGGTTCTTCGGACGCTGAGGAGGCAGCCTCCGCCCTTACCGCACGATCAGCACCGGGAGGTCGGCGAGGTGGACGACCTTGTGGGCAACGCTCCCCACGAGCAGCCGGTCCCAGTCCGAGAGGCCCCGGGTGCCCATGACGATGAGGCCCGCGCCTTCCTCCTTCGCCACGTCGAGGATGGTCCGGGCGGTGTGGGCGACGGGGGCACGGACAACCTCCCCGCGCACGCTTCCCCCGGCGTCCTTGAGCTCGCGGACGATGCCGTCGACCAGCTCCGAGGCCTCTTCCTGCGTCTCGAGGACCACGTCGATTGCCCAGGTGAGCTCGTCCTCCCGTACGTGGAGAACGACCACCTCGCCCCCGAACGCCCGGCCGATCTTCCCCGCCACGCTGGCTGCCTTGCGGCTGTGCTCCGAGCCGTCCACTGCAAGAAGGATCTTGTCGAACATGGCATCCTCCTTTCTCCATCCACTCTGGCGTCGGGATCGCCCGTTTCGGAGGGGCGGAGGGCCCGCCCGACGAGGGCCATCCGCCCCGCGGTGGGCAGGGGGCCATGGGTAGCGTGGGACCGTGAGAACGAAGGAGCGTCGGCATCCTGCGCGCGCCGTCGCGGTGCCACGACGCGACCGCCGTATCGAGGGATTGATCGACGCCGCCATGGCCAGTGTGCAGACGACCATGGAAGAGCTCGGGACCGGGGCCGAGGGGCTGTCGGCCGAGGAGGCCGAGGCCAGGCTTCGGCGGGTGGGTGCGAACGTCCTTCCTCGGGCCAAAGGGCCGGGCCTGGTCCTCCGGCTGGCCTCGCAGCTGGTCCACTTCTTCGCCCTCATGCTGTGGGCCGCCGCGGTCCTGGCGTTCGTCGGCGGGATGCCCCAGCTCGGGGCGGCCATCATCGCGGTCGTCGTGGTGAATGGCGTGTTCAGCCTGGCCCAGGAGGAGCGGGCGGTGAGGGCCACTCGAGCGCTGTCGAGGCTGCTCCCGGAGCAGGCGGTGGTCGTCCGGGCCGGTAAGAAGGACCGGGTCCCGGCCGAGGACCTCGTGCCCGGCGACATCGTCCTGCTCCGAGAGGGCGACAGGATTTCGACCGACGCGCGGGTCATCCGCTCTGACGGCCTTTCCGTGGACAACTCGACGCTTACCGGTGAGTCCATGCCGGTCGGCCGGGAGGACGTTTCCCTCGTGGAGCGCCCCGCCGATGTGGCCGAGGCCGCGAACCTGGTATTCGCCGGGACCTACGTGACTTCGGGTTCGGGCCAGGTGGTGGTGCTCGCCACCGGCGGGAACACCCGACTCGGCAGCATCTCGCGGCTGACCGGCGAGGTCCACCGCCGGCCCACTCCGCTCCGCCTCGACCTGGATCGCGCGGTGCGGATCATCGCCGGCTTCGCCATCGCCGCCGGCGCCCTGTTCTTGGTCACGTCGCTCGCCATGGGGACCGACCCACGGGACGGGTTCCTGTTCTCGGTCGGCGTGATCGTGGCCCTCGTCCCGGAAGGACTGCTCCCCACCCTCACATTGTCGCTCGCGATGAGCGCGACTCGGATGGCCCACCGGGGTGCGCTGGTGCGCCACCTGGAGGCGGTGGAGACCCTCGGCTGCACCACGGTGATCTGCTCGGACAAAACCGGGACGATGACGACGAACCAGATGACCGCACGCGCGGTGGCCATCGCTGGAGAGCGGTACCGGGCATCCGGTTCTGGCTGGGATCCGGAGGGCGCTCTCTTGGTTGACGACCGACCTCCGTCGCCCGGCGAGCTCGCGTTGCTCCAGCCCCTGCTCCGCGCCGCGGCGCTCTGCGGGGACGCCCGCTTCGAGATGCGAGACGGAAGGCGGCGTTGCATCGGCGACCCCACCGAAGGCGCTCTGATGATGCTCGCGGCCAAGGGTGGGGTCGAACGCGAAGCGGCCGAGCGCCTCACCCCCAGGGTGCGCGAGTACCCGTTCGAATCGGCCAGGCGGAGGATGAGCACCGCGCATGCGCTCTCCTCTGGGAAGGTCGAGATCCTGGTGAAGGGATCACCCGAGGCGATCCTGGAACGGAGCGCGCTCATCCGCGATGGGACGGCCACGAGGTCCATGGACGCGGATCGGGAGGTCGGTGTCCTGGCCGACGTCGAGGCCCTTGCCCGGGATGGGTTGCGGGTCTTGGCCTTCGCCCGCCGGTTTGTCCCGGGCGCGGCCGTGCCGCGATCGGCCGACGAGGCGGAGCAGGAACTCGAGTTCCTTGGCTTGGCGGGATTGGAGGATCCGGTTCGGCCCGAGGTGCTCGACGCGGTCGCCGATTGCCGCCACGCCGGGATCCGCGTGATCATGGTCACGGGCGACCACCCCGCCACGGCCCGATCGGTGGCGGCCAAGGTTGGGCTGCCGAACGGACGTGTCGTCCTCGGTGCCGAGCTCCCTGAGGACGACGAGAGCCTCTCCGATCTGTTGGCCGATACGTCCGTCTCCGTCCTGGCCCGGATCGCGCCGGAACAGAAGCTTCGGATCGCGAGCGCGCTGCAAGCCGGCGGTCACGTCGTGGCCATGACGGGCGACGGGGTGAACGATGCTCCGGCGCTTCGACAGGCGGACATCGGTGTCGCCATGGGCATGGCGGGGACCGACGTCGCCAGAGAGGCCGCGGACCTGGTGCTCCTGGACGACAACTTCGCCCACATCGTGGAGGCCGTGCAGGAGGGGCGGGCGGCGTTCGACAACATCAAGCGGTTCCTCACCTACCACCTGACCGACAACGTGGCCGAGCTGATGCCGTTCGTGGTGTGGGCCTTGTCCGGAGGACGGATCCCCTTGGTCATCACCGTCATGCAGGTCCTTGCCTTGGACATCGGGACCGACCTGCTGCCGGCCCTCGCGCTCGGGGCGGAGCGTCCGCAGGCCGGAACGATGGCCCGCCCGCCGCGGCCGCGCACGGCCCACCTGCTCGACCGTGGGGTTCTGGGCCGGGCCTTCGGGTTCCTGGGCCCGATCGAAGCCGCGATCTCGCTTACCCTGCTGCCGATCGGCGCGGCGCTGTTCTTCGGATGGCGGCCATGGGATCACTTGCCGCACGGCGGGATACCCCTGGAGACCGTCTCCACGATGGTGTTCGCCTCGATCGTGCTCATGCAGATGGCCAACGCCTTCGAATGCCGGACCACCCAGTCGTCGCTGTTCCACATCGGGCCGTTCACGAACCGTCTCCTGGACGGCGCCGTCGCAGTCGAGTTCGTGATGCTGCTTGCGTTCGTGTACGTGACGCCGGTATCGGATGTCCTCGGACAGCGCTCGCTCGCCGTAATGGCGTGGCTGCCCATCGCCATCGCGCCGTGGCTCCTACTCGGCGCAGAGGAGGCCCGCAAGGCGCGTGCCCGCCGCCGCGATCGGGCCCGGGCGGCCTGACCCCGCGGATCAACCGCGCTCCTTCGGTGCAGACCCGCAGGGCCTTCGTCTCCCCAGCTCGGGGCCGTTCGACACTCGGAGGACCTGCTCGGGGCTGCGAGCCTTTGTCTTGGCCCTGTCGAGGCCCTGTTGAGCGTGGTGGGATGGGATACAGGGCGCTTCGCCTATCCAAGGGGAACGTTGCGGGACTGGGAGGGAGGAGGAATCCGATGTTCGATCCGATGTTCGAGAGGATCGTTCTCGCCACCGACGGTTCGGCGTATTCGGCCAAGGCGATCCCCCTTGCGGCGAGATCGCGGGCAAGTTCGGTCCGAGGTCATCGTCGTCCACATCGTCGAGCACTGGTCGGGACGCCCCGGCATGGATATCGAGCCCCCCGAGATGGCCAGCGGAATCGTGGACGGGACCGTCCGGCAGCTCAAGGATGTCGGTGTGAACGCGCGGCCGGAGATCCGGCGAGCCGGCCCCGGGCACGCCGCCCAAGAGATCCTGGATGTCGCCGAGGCAGAAGGCGCCAGCCTGATCGTCATGGGCTCGCGCGGCCTCGGCGACTGGTCCGGGCTGCTGCTGGGAAGCGTGACACACAAGGTGCTGCACCTGTCTCGCCTGCCGGTCCTCGTTGCCCGTTGAGCCATCGCGGGAAAGGGATCGTCGGAAGGCAGCTGGCTCGACCGTTCGGGCCCGCCGCGCGAAGGCGTTCAGGACGCGGATATGTATCGGCCCAGCACCACCCCGATCGGCGCCTCTCGAGGCACGAGGTGCGCGTCCTGAGGAACGCTCAGAGTCGTCGGATCTCCCGCTGGATCTGCTCCTCGGAGAACTCCTGCCTTCGGTAGACGTCCCACGCGTGGAACGCGAGGCCGATGCCCCAGCCGGCGATGGGGAAGACCGGCCAGAAGAACGATGCCCCGGTGATGGCCCAGATGATGACGAGGAACCCGTTCACCAGCACGTACGAGAGCGCGGTGCCCGGAACTCGGACTTCTTCCTCAGTCGCTCGACCGCCCGCTCCCGAAGCTCCTGGTCGCCCTCGGTTCGGATGTTCGCGCCATGCTCTTCTTCCATCGTTCTCCCTCTTCGACGAGTTGCGCTTGACACGGGCCGTCATCCTCAGCCGGTCCGTGACGCGACCCCCCGGCATCGATCTCACGACCGATGCAGGAGGCCCACGCACGGATCTCGGCGAAGTTCCGGTAGTCTCCCGCCACCCGCTCGGCCATGGCGCTCGCTGCATATCCCGTGGGATGCGAAGCGAGCCGGCCACCGAACGTCGCATGGTCACGAGCGCCGATCCGCTCCGCGAGCTTGGCGACGAACGTGACCGGGGGGATCTTCCTCTCTTCAGCCGTGAGATCCAGCGGTCCACTGCTGAACAGCCACACCGGACGTTCCCGGAGGCCCCCGGCGAAGCGCCGGCCGAACCGTCTCGCGTCCCGGTGCCACCGGTTCATGTACACGGCGCCGCCCAGCACCACGGCCTCATAGGGACGCACGTCCTCGACCTCGGCCGCAGGGCGGACGTCGACTTCCAGGCCCATCTCCTCGAAGGTCCAGCCGATGGCCTTGGCGATCTCCCTGGTGGACCCTCGCTTCGACCCATATGCGATCAGCACTCTGGTCATCCCACCGCCTCCTCCCCTACCTCCATGCTGGCGACGACGAGGGTGGCCGGCATGGGCCGGTTGGACCTGGAATTCGGGGGCCGCAGTCCCGAGGTAGGACCTACGGCGGCACCGACGCCACTGCGGCCGGCATCCTTGTGGCGCTCCGTGTGCTGGCCATGACCATCGGTCTGATCCGAAGCGAGACCCCGCGACCTGCGAACCCTCGCTGCGACCGGGGCGAGCGGCACCACCCGTCGCACCCTGACCGGCGCCACCGCCGGCGCCCTCGCGCTGCTCGGGGGCCCTGCTCGGGACCGCCCGGCGCTGGACGACCCATGACGTGGACCGGATGCGAACCCTCCCACCAGGCGTTGGCGAAGCCTCAGTCGCCGATCAGGACACCTGGAACTCGGTCACCATCCCCCGCTCGAAGTGCTTGGCGATATTGCAGAGCAACATGTAGCTGCCGGGCTCGAGCGTGAGCTTGAGCTCCGTCGATGCGCCGGGCTGCACGTCTTCCACCTCTCCCATCGGCGTCATCCCGGGCGCCTCCTCGTTCGCCTCGTGGTTCTCGACCGGGATGTCGGCAGGATCGAGATCGGTTCGGATCACGACCATCTCGTGCTCGGTGGCGCCCACGTTGTCGACACTGAACGTGATGTCCCCGGCCGGCACTGCCGTCGCCGAGGGCTCGATCGAGTAATCGTCGAGCGTGACCGCGACCTGAGTGCCCCCATCGCCCTTGGTCGATCCGTCGGAGCCATTGCTCGATCCCTCGGAGCCACATGCGGCGAACGCAAGCATCGCCAAAGCCGCGATGGCCGCAACAACTGCCTTGCTGCTCATGGCTCTCCCCTCTCCGCGATCGGGACTGAGCCAGGCCCGTCCGCACCATCGGTGGACAGATCAGGCCACACTGTGCGGCTCGGGGTGGGGTTGCATGCAGGGCCGTTTGGCCCGATCAACGTGGGACCTGGATGGGTCTCTCCCTCTCGATGCGCCAACGGCTACCGAGGCCCTCGACGCGGGAGTGCCCTACGCCATCCAGAAGTCCTGGTGCATCCCCATGGCGTAATGCCCGGGGAGGTTGCACACCACGGCGTAATGCCCGGAGGCGAGGTCGATGGTGAGGGCCGTGGTGGTCCCGGGGTCCATGTCGCCGGTCTCTCCCACGTTGGAGACGCCCTTGGCGTCCTCGTCGATCCGGTTGGCCTCCCCCTCGAAGGAGACGATGGGGAACGAGTCGGCGGGGGTCTTGGTGGCAAGGACCACGAACTCGTGGGTCTTGGTCCCCTCGTTGGTGACCACGAAGGTGACCTTGCCGGCGGGGGCCGCCACGCCCGACAGGTGGATGTACATGTGGCTCTGGTCGGTCTCCCCCAGGGCGACGGTGACGGGGGTGGAGCCCTTGGGGGTCGCCCAGAAGTCCTGGTGCATCCCCATGGCGTAATGCCCGGGGAGGTTGCACACCACGGCGTAATGCCCGGAGGCGAGGTCGATGGTGAGGGCCGTGGTGGTCCCGGGGTCCATGTCGCCGGTCTCTCCCACGTTGGAGACGCCCTTGGCGTCCTCGTCGATCCGGTTGGCCTCCCCCTCGAAGGAGACGATGGGGAACGAGTCGGCGGGGGTCTTGGTGGCAAGGACCACGAACTCGTGGGTCTTGGTCCCCTCGTTGGTGACCACGAAGGTGACCTTGCCGGCGGGGGCCGCCACGCCCGACAGGTGGATGTACATGTGGCTCTGGTCGGTCTCCCCCAGGGCGACGGTGACGGGGGTGGAGCCCTTGGGGGTCGCCCAGAAGTCCTGGTGCATCCCCATGGCGTAATGCCCGGGGAGGTTGCACACCACGGCGTAATGCCCGGAGGCGAGGTCGATGGTGAGGGCCGTGGTGGTCCCGGGGTCCATGTCGCCGGTCTCTCCCACGTTGGAGACGCCCTTGGCGTCCTCGTCGATCCGGTTGGCCTCCCCCTCGAAGGAGACGATGGGGAACGAGTCGGCGGGGGTCTTGGTGGCAAGGACCACGAACTCGTGGGTCTTGGTCCCCTCGTTGGTGACCACGAAGGTGACCTTGCCGGCGGGGGCCGCCACGCCCGACAGGTGGATGTACATGTGGCTCTGGTCGGTCTCCCCCAGGGCGACGGTGACGGGGGTGGAGCCCTTGGGGGTCGCCCAGAAGTCCTGGTGCATCCCCATGGCGTAATGCCCGGGGAGGTTGCACACCACGGCGTAATGCCCGGAGGCGAGGTCGATGGTGAGGGCCGTGGTGGTCCCGGGGTCCATGTCGCCGGTCTCTCCCACGTTGGAGACGCCCTTGGCGTCCTCGTCGATCCGGTTGGCCTCCCCCTCGAAGGAGACGATGGGGAACGAGTCGGCGGGGGTCTTGGTGGCAAGGACCACGAACTCGTGGGTCTTGGTCCCCTCGTTGGTGACCACGAAGGTGACCTTGCCAGCGGGGGCCGCCACGCCCGACAGGTGGATGTACATGTGGCTCTGGTCGGTCTCCCCCAGGGCGACGGTGACGATCCCGGGCGAGAGCGCGCTCACGGCGCTCGTCGACGGGCCTGGGGAGGCCCCGGGCGTGTATCCGGGGATGAGGGCCACGGTGTTCCTCGCGGATCCCCCGCCGGCAGCGCCGCACGCGACCAGGAGCAATCCGGCGACCGCGGTGAGCGAACCCGTCCGCGCCCACGCCCCGCGCGCCGGCCCGCGCTTCATCCGCCCCCCTTGGACCCACCCGGGTTCCGCCAATCCGGCACGCTCGGCGCGCTCTTCGCCCACGACCGGATGTAGGTGACGATCGCTTCGATCTGCTGGTCGGTCAGGGGACCGCCGTACTCGTTCCACCACGCCGGCATCGCGGTGCCAGGGATGCCCCCGGCGATGATCCCGTGGATCTGCTCGTCCTTGACCGCTTGGAGGAACTGCTGCGAGTTCAGCGCCGGCGCATCGATGCCCTGCCCCATCGTCCCGTGGCACGTGGCGCAGTTCAGCCCCCACAGCTGCTGGCCGGAGGACTTCAGCGCCGCCTGCTCGGAGGTGAGGGCCTTGGTCCGCCGAGTGGACTCGACCGCCTTGTACAAGGGGAAGGCCACGACCAGCAGGAGGAGCACCACCACGCCGGCCGTCTGCCACCTGGTGAGGCTGCGGCGGAGGGCCCGGTCCTCGTGGATGATGTCGCTCACGACCCAGCCTCCGCGTCGGCCGGGTTCCCACTCAGGCACGAAGGCCCGGCCGGCTGGCTCGGGCCCTCCAGCACACCCCTGGGCGGCCCCTCGACGACCGTCGACGTGTCCACGAGCACGCGACCGCCCTTGATCTGGATGGGGAACCGGTCCATCCCTCGCGGCGCGGGCCCCTGGACGTACTCACCGATGATGTTGTAGATGCTGCCGTGGCAGGGGCACTCGAAGCGCTGCGACCCCGAGCAGAACGGCACGCGGCAGCCGAGGTGCGGACATTTCTGGGACAAGGCACGCATGCCCCCCTGGTACTGGGTCACATAGAAACGCCCGTCCAGGAAATACTGGACCGACCCCTGCTGGAGGTAGTCGTCCACGGACCCGGCGTCCACGACGCCTCCGAAGCCTTGGGCGGGGCTCGGCTTGAGGAGGTCGTAGCTGGTCCACCCGGCCTCGACCACGAGGGCGACGCCGAGCACCCTCCAGCTCCAGTTCAGGAACTCCCGTCGGTCGACGTCGTCCGAACCTTGGTCCTTGGGTACCTCATCCATGCTCAAAGCTCCAGGTACAGGTGCTGCCACGGCCACACCCACGACCACCCGGGCCCCCGGAACACGGCACCGATGAGGGTCAGGAAGAGGGCGGCAACGGCGAGCACGGTGAACACGACGACGACCATCTTCCGATCGCGGATCCGCCAGCCCTTGCTCCGATCGAGGAACGGGAGGGCCACCAGGAAGAGCAACGCGACCCCGGGCACCAGGACGCCGGCGACCATCGGTTGGTAGTGCGCCAGCAGTTCCTGGAGGCCCGAAAAGTACCAGGGAGCCTTGGCCACCGGCGGGGTGAGGTTCGGGTTCGCCATGTCCTTGAGCGGCGCGTCGAAGGCGATGGCGAGGGCGAAGACGGCGGCGACCGTGGCTCCGGCTACCACGGCGTGGCGGACCAGGAAATGCGGCCAGGTGAACACGTCCTCTTCGGGCTCCTGCTTCTTGCGAACCTCGATCTCGCGGGGGACCACGCCGAGCAGCCGGTAGCGGGGTTCCTTCTCGTGGTCAGGCATCCACGCTCACTTCCTCCCGCTCGGGCTGCTCGGATGGGGTGGCAGGCTCGCTCTCCTCTCGGTCCGCGACGGCGAACCCGTCCTTCCTGACCCGCCAGATGTGCACCGCGAGCAGGAGGATCAACAGGGCGGGGAGCACGTAGATGTGGAGCACGTAGAAGCGGAGCAGGGCGTTGCCGCCAACGTCGGGCCCTCCCAGGAGGATCTGCCGAGCCTTGTCGCCCATGAGCGGCACGTACCCCGCGATGTTGGTCCCGACGGTGATGGCCCAGAACGCCAGTTGATCCCAGGGCAGCAGGTAGCCGGTGAACGAGAACAGGAGGGTGAGGACCAGCAGCCCCACACCGATCACCCAGTTGAACTGCCGGGGCGCCTTGTACGCGCCGCCGTAGAACACCCGCATCAGGTGGACGAACACCACCACCACCATGAGGTGGGCCGACCATCGATGGATGTTCCGCACGAACTGGCCAAAGGCCACGGACGTGGCGAGGTTGTGCATGTCGAAGTACGCCTGGGGGACCGCCGGGTGGTAGAAGAACATCAGGTACATGCCCGACACGAACAGGATGAAGAACAGCACCGTGGCGATGAATCCGAGGCGAAGGGTCGACCGGAACGAAAGGACCTTCCGAGGAACTTTCACCGGGTAGACATGCAGGAAGAAGTTGTGGAACGACATCATGGCCCGGCCTCGCGGCGTGTCCGCGCGCGGATGACGAATCACCGACTGGAAGAGCTCCGTGTGCCGGAACCGCTCGGCCGGGTGGAAGATCGCCTTGTACAGCTCCGAGTCGCGCACCCTCCGACGGCCGTCGTTCGCCATGTCGCCCCTCACGCACCCACGTGTTCGATCTCATGCATCCCGGTCGATGACTCCTGCCAACCGTCGAGGGAAAGGGCGTCGGTCGGGCAGCGCTCCACGCAGAGCCCGCAGCGGATGCAGAAGTCCTCCTGGAGGATCAGGGCACTGGCGGGGCCCTGCGCCGAGATCGCGTCGATCTCCTCGACCGGAAGGATGCGGATGCACTTCTCGGGACAGATGTCCACGCACCCGCCGCACAGGATGCAGAGGCTCGTGTCGAGCTCGATGTTCAGGAAGCACTGTAGGCATCTCGCGGCCTCCAGGCGGGCCTGCTGTTCCGTGTAGCCGAGCTCGATCTCCGGGACCCCGATCCGTCGCTCCGAGGCGACCGAGGGGACCTCGACCCGTGGGACGCCGTCGTAGCCGAGCACGGGGCGGTTCACAACGGTGACCGGCAGCATGCGGCGGAACCGCTGCTCCGGCTGCTCCTCGCCCGTCAGCATCCGGTGGATCGATGCGGCAGCCCGCCTGCCGTCCCCGATGGCGTCGATCAGGTTCCGGGGCCCGAAGGCCACGTCGCCGCCCGCGTAGATCCCCGGTGCCGAGGTGGCCAGCGAGTCGCGCTCGACGGCGATCGTCCCCCGCGGACTCACCTCGACTCCGTCGTTCGGGTCGAGCCACGAGAGGTCCGGGGCCTGCCCGATGGCCAGGATCACCGAGTCACACGCGATCGACTTCTCGGTCCCCTCGACGAACCGGGGGTTGAACCGGCCGTCGGGGTCGAAGACGGAGGACACGTCCAACGTCTCCAGGCCCTCGACGTGGTCCGTGCCCAGGATGCGCTTGGGGCCGAGCCGATGCAGGATCTCGATCCCCTCGTTCTCCGCCTCCTCGATCTCGAACCCGTGGGCAGGCATCTCCTGGCGGTTCTCCAGCGCCACGATGCGGACCCGTCGCGCGCCCATCCGCATGGCCACCCGGGCGACGTCGAGCGTGACCGTCGCGGCAGCCTCGACCCCGTCGGCAAGCTGCTCGGCGCCGGCCTCCGGCTGCGACCGGCCCGCGGCGATCTCACGAAGCGCCGTCCGGGCCACGTCGAGGGCCACGTTCCCGCCACCGATCACCACGACATCGTCGCCCAGCTCCACCCGATACCCGGCGTTTGCGTTGATCAGGAAATCCACGGCCTTCAGCACCCCGTCGAGCTCCACTCCCGGAACCTGCAGGTCGCGGCTTCGCATGGCGCCGACGGCCATGAATACGGCCGCGAACCCATCGTCCTTCAGCGAGGAGAGCGTGAAGTCCCGGCCCAAGCGCCGTTCCGTGCGGAGCTCGACCCCGAGCCCGAGGATGGCGCGGATCTCGGCTTGCAGGACCTCCCGGCGCAGGCGGTACGTGGGGATCCCGAGGACCATCATGCCGCCGGGCCGGTCCGCGGCGTCCAGGACGACCGGACGGTAGCCGTACGCTGCGAGGTCGTGGGCGCAGGCGAGGCCGGCCGGCCCGGCCCCCACGACGGCTACCCGATCGTCCCGGCGCGGCATCATCTCCACCGCCTCGCGCCACAGGCGCTCGCCGTGCGCGCTCTCCACGCCTCCGCGCTCACAGGCGAACCGCTTCAGCGCACGGATCGCGATGGGCTGGTCGATGTCGCCGCGGCGGCACGCGGCCTCACAGGGGGCGGCACAAACCCGGCCACAGATCGACGGGAACGGATTCGGCATGCGCGCGATGAGGTACGCGAGCTCGTCGTCCCCGGCGGCGATGGCCGACACGTAGCGGCCGGCGTTGGTGAGGACCGGGCACGCCCTGGTGCACGGGACGTTGTCGTCCAGCCACTCGGCCCCCACGGGCACGGCCTCGAACCGCACGCCGCTACCCCCGCTCCCGCCCTTGGAGCCGCCCGAACAACCAGCTCATGAAGGCGAAGAAGACGCCCATCCAGATCAACGCCAGCGCGTCCCGGGTCCTGGGGACGGCGTGCAGGGACAGGTACGCGACCAGTCGGTTGGGAACCAGGACGAACCCAATGATCGAAAGGACCAACACCAGGCCCCCCCGAGCGAGGCCGCTGCCCCAGCTACCCACCGGACGCGACACCGTCGGGACGGCCCACCTCAGGCTGCTCCATGGACGGGCTCATGCGATCACCGAGACTGTATCCGTCATCCCGACCTTCCGCTCGCAACGGCGCTCAAGCCCCCGGGCCTTCGCAGCGGACAGTCGCTCACGAGCCAGGCCCCCGGGAGAGGCGAACGTCCCGAGGTTGTTGGGCCCGACGCCCTGTGGTCAGGCCGATCCCACGGGCGAGAAGCGCTCGAAGATCACTCCCTCGACCGTCTCCGGGTACAGGATGCCGGTGAAGCGGTCGACCTCCTCGGAGTTGGTGTGGATGTTCTCGGCCGCCTCGTCCTCGAAGATCATGACATGGAGGAATCGGGTGGGTTCCTACACATCCTCGAGCGACAGGTAGAGCTTGGTCCCAGGCTCGTGGTCGCGGACGTAACTCGCGAACTCCTCGATCGCGGAACGGCACCGGTCCAGCGACTCGGGCTTGACGCCAAACCGGGCCGTCCCATGGATGCGCACGGAGCTAGAGGAGGTCTCCTCCGCCTTGACGATGCCGACGAGGTGTCCCTCCTCGGGATCGGTGAACAGCCCGTAGGTGACCGTGCCCATCCCATGGAGGCCTCGAGGACGTCGTCGAGGACAACGTCGCCGATGGGGATCTCCCAGACCTCGCCGTCCCGCACTGCTCGCGCCCAGGGGGCCGTTAGGACGGCAAGCCGGTCCAGCGTCCGCTTCGCCCTGAGCTCCTGCACGATGCCGACGAGGGCGTTCGCCACGAGGACCCCCCCGAACAGGGCGTCCTGGATCGGTCCGACAACCAGGATCACCACGAGCAGCATGCCGAGCAGCGCCTTGAAGGGAGTGAGGACGTTTGCTCGGACGATCTGCAACGGTGTTCGGCCTGGTGGTCTCCGGAACGTCGTTCGTCTGGCCGCGGCGGACCCGCTCGAGCACCTCGATGTTGGTGAGCCCAGCGAGGTCGGATCCCGACTCCGAGCGAGCGCGTCCTCGACCCAGGTGCGGAACGCTGGTCATCCGCCGGGATGCCGGTCCGTCCGCGAGGACGAGAGGTACACGAACCAATACACCAAGCCGACCAAGACCGCCCCGCCCACGATGTTGCCGAGAGTAGCCGAAAGGATGTTGGTGGCCGCGCTCCCCACGCCGAGGTGTGCCAGTTCGGCTGATGGCAGCGCCGCCGCCTTCACCACACCCGCCTGGTCCTTGAGCAGGATCCCCAGAGGGAGGAAGTACATGTTCGCGATGCTGTGCTCGAAGCCCGAGGCGACGAAGGCCGAGATCGGAAACAGGATGGCGAAGATCTTGTCGATCACGCTTCGGCCGCCCGATGCCAGCCAAACGGCAAGGCAAACGAGAGCGTTGGCCAGGATGCCGCGCATCAGGACCGCTCCGAACGGGAGCCCCGCCTTCGTCACGGCGATCGTCAGGGCGGTCGCCCCAACGGCATCGTCCGCCTGAGACCACCACTGCCCGAGGTACACCATGGCCACGACGCTGAGCGCTCCGATGAGGTTCCCGACGTAGACGATGGCCCAGTTCTGGAGGAGCCGGCCGATCGGGATATGTCCGCTCACCCAGCTCATGGCGACGAGGTTGTTTCCGGTGAACAGCTCGGCGCCCGCCACGATGACCAGGATGAGGCCCAGCGAGAAGCCGATGCCCGAGAGGAATCGGGTGGGTCCGAAGCCCAACGCAGACCCCGTTCCGATGATGGTGGACAGGACCCCGCCGAGGGCGATGAACGCCCCGGCGACGACGCCCAGCACGAACGTCGTCACGGCCGGCGCTCGCGCCTTCGCCACCCCCCGGGTCTCGACCAGCTCGGCGATCTCCCGGGGTGAGAAGGTGTCCATGCCGGCCATCGGGTGGGGCCGGTCGCGAACGTCCCTCGCTCCGTTCATGGCTTCCCTCCTTCGCTCGCGGGGGATCGACGGTCCGCTGAGCCTACGTGCTCGTGGGCAAGGCAGGCTCGCGTCACATCAGCAACGAAGGCGGGGGTGGGAGCCCCCGCCTTCGCCTCGGCCTTTCCGTGGTCCGGATGCACTACTTCAGGATGGGATACCGCTTGACCAGCGAGACCCTCTCCCAATACTTCCCGAGGCCGAGGTACCGGCCGGCTGCGACATAGGCGATCCCCGCCAGGACGATGGCGAACACGACGTGCTCGTCCAGGAAGGGGTTGTTGTCCGGCCAGATGGCGCCCGCGGTGTAGAAGAGCCCCATCCAGATGATGCCGCCGATCGCGGCGAGTCGCGTCCCGATGCCCAGGATCAGGGCCAGCCCGATCAGCAGCATCGAGAGCATGTAGACCCAGTCCACCCAGGTCTGCCCGGCGAGCCCGGCGTAGAAGTCCTTGAACGGACCCTTCGTGCCGAACTCGAGGAACCCGGCGGTCGGGTGTCCGCCGTTCAGCCAGGCGGCGTCCTTGGCGAAGAAGTCGATCCCCCCGCTCTCCAGACGCCCGGTCCCGAACCCCAGGGCGAACGCCTTGTCCAGGAAGGCCCACAGGAACACCCATCCGAGCGCGATCCGGGAGAGTCCCCAGAACACCCCGCCCCTCACGGCGGCCTCGGGAGCGGTGACCTCCGCCTTGACCACGTCGACGGTCGCCTCGGCCTGCCCGTTGACCTCGGGCCTCGCCACATCGATTTGCCTCAACATCGTTCCCACCTCCCTTTCCAGAAGGTTGTCTCTCTCGTGCAGCATGCGGCAGCGAAGGGACGGCGGCAGCGGCCTTGCGGCCCTCTTCAGGCTGGGCCTGGGGCCCACTTCGACGCGGGACCTTCGTCCCCTTGCGGCCATGGTGCCCAGCTCGTCACCCCCCAGCTTGACGAGGGCCCTCAGGTGTCTTGGGGGGCCCTCGACTGATGGGATACTTCCGGGGGTGATGCAGGTCGAGGCGTTCCTCGCCCGCCATCCCCCGTTCGATTCCCTGGAGACCGCGGAACTCGAGAGGGTGGCGCGGTCGGTCCAGATCGAGTTCTTCCCTGCCGGGACGACGATCCTGCAGCAGGCTGGGGAACCCGCCCGGTTCCTCTACGTGGTCCGCACCGGCGCGGTTGAGCTGCTCGACCAGGGCCGGGTCCTGGACCTCCTGGGAGAGGGCGAGGCGTTCGGGCACCCGTCGCTCCTCTCCGGCCTGGGCCCGGCGTTTGCGGTCCGCGCCCACGAGGACACGCTCTGCTACCTCGTCGACCGGGCCGTTTCCGAGGAGGTGATGGGGACCCCGTCCGGGCTGGCCTTCCTGACCGCCAGCCTGCTGCGACGCGGGCGACGGGCCGGGCTGGCGCGGGAGGGCGAGTCTGCAGCCGCGGTCGGGCTGGTCCGAGTGGGTGCGCTCATCCGTCGCGGCCCCGTGATCTGCGCTCCCGAGGCGACGGTTCAGGAGGCCGCCGAGCTCATGTCCAAGGAGCGTGTCTCGGCGGTACTGGTCTCGACCGAGAAGGGCCTGGGGATCATGACCGATCGAGACCTGCGGTCGCGGGTGCTGGCATCTGGTGTGCCGGGGGAGACCCGTGTCCGCGAGGTCATGTCCTTCCCCGTGGTCACGGCCTCGGTTGACGCCACCGCGAACGACGTTCTGCTGCTCATGCTGGGGCACGGTTTCCATCACGTTCCCGTGACCGATCGCGAAAGCAACGTCGTCGGCGTGGTGTCGGACGGGGATCTGTTCGGGTTGGAACGCATCGCTCCGTTCTCGGTCCACCGCGCGATCGAGACGGCGACCACCGAGGGCCACGTGGTGGAGGAGGCGTCACGGCTGCCGGGGATCGTCGTGGCGCTGGTCGAGGCGGAGACGGACCCCGTCGAGGTGGGGCACATCATCGCTGCCACCGTCGATGCAGCTACCCGACAGCTGATCGCCCTGAGTTTGAGAGACCTGGGTGAGCCTCCGGGATCCTGGGCCTGGCTCGCGCTTGGGAGCGAGGCCAGGCACGAGCAGTCGCTGCGAACCGACCAGGACCATGCGCTGATCTTCGATCCCGCCGACGGCGCATCGGACGACGCCGACGCCTACTTCGCCGAGCTCGCGGCCCGCGTCACCGACGGGCTGGAGAGGGCGGGGGTCCCGCGATGCCGAGGCGACGTGATGGCGACGAACCCGTTGTGGCGGAGGCCGGTCACCGCTTGGGTGGCCGAGTTCCGGACCCGCCTGGCCGATCCCGGGCTGGCAGGAAAGGTCTTCACGAGCATCGCGCTCGACTATCGGCGGGTGGCCGGCTCTCTGGATATCGAGTCGATCCTGGACGGGCTCATCCGCCAAGCTTCTCGAAACCCGACGTTCGCGCGTCGCCTGGCCCATACCGCGCTCGAGCTCCGGCCGCCGACCGGGTTCGTCCGCGACTTCGTCGTGGAGGCCCGAGGAGCCCACGCGGGAACGCTGGATGTGAAGCACGGTGGGATCACGCCGATCACCAATCTGGCGCGGGCCTACGCGGTCGGGAGCGGACTGACCGGCAACCGGACCCTGTGGCGCCTACGAGAGGTAAGCGCGATGGGTGTCCTCGACCCGGACGTGGCCTTCGGACTGGAGGAGGCCTTCCGACTCCTCTGGCGGGTCCGGCTGGAGCACCAGGTGGCCCAGGTGCGGGCAGGCCTTCCGGGAGACGACGCGGTGAACCCTCGATCGCTCGGCCCCCTGACCCGTCGAGGCCTGAAGGATGCCTTTCGTCTGACAGCACGGGCGCAGCGTGCCCTGGCAACCGAGATGGGGTTGCGCATCTCGTGAGACCGGACCTCCCGGGACCCCCCCGACGGCTCCGCCGACGCCCGTGGATCGAGGCGGAGTTCGCCTCCCTCGACTTCGAGACGACCGGCCTAGATCCCGATCGCGATGCCGTGGTGTCGTTCGGGGTCGTGCCGGTCCGGCATGGCCGGGTGATCCTGGCCGAGAGCGAGTATCGGGAGATCGCACCGGAAGCCCCATTGACCGCGAGGTCGATCGTGGTTCACGGTCTCAGGCCACTCGACCTGCGTGGAGCACCGGCGCTTCACCAGGTGCTGCCGGATCTACGTGCCTCGCTCCAGGGCCGATACCTCCTGGCTTGGTCGGCCGACGTGGAGGCGGGCTTCCTGTCCCGGGCATTCGGCGGCTCGGGGCGATGGTGGCGCCGGCGCATCGTGGACGTGCTGCTGCTTGCCCAGGTGGCCGACCGTCTCGAGGGTCGCGCGGCTCGGCCGGGCGACTACAACCTGACCACGGCGGCGGCCCGCTTCGGGACACCCGTCCATGCCCCGCACCATGCCCTCGACGACGCTCTGACGACCGCTCAGGTATTCCTGGTGTTGGCGACGAAGCTCTCCACGAGGGGATACGGGACGCCGGCTCGGCTCTTGAAGGCGGGGAGACGCCTACGAGCCCAGCGGTCAGGCCGGCTGGGGTGACCGCCGTTCCAGGGGCCCCATGGTCATAATCCCTGGGCGAACGTTGGACTCGACCGGGAGGTGGCAATGTCCAAGGGCGATGACTACGTGAAGGCAGTGATGAGCGCTCCGGTGATTCACGTCGCTCCCGATGCCACGGTGGCGCAAGCGCTTCGGACCATGATCGACCACGACATCGGGTCGGTGGTCGTCGCGGAGGGCGAATCGGCCGTCGGGGTGTTCACCGAGCGGGACCTGACCAGGCGGATCCTGGACGATCCGGGCCTTCTGGATCGCAAGGTGCGTGAGGTCATGTCCTCTCCGGTGACGACCGTTGGATCCCGACGACGAGGTGGTGTTCGTCTTCGGGCTGATGAACGAGAAGGGAATTCGCCGGCTCCCGGTCGTCCATGACGACCGGCTGGTGGGGATCGTCACGGAACGCGACCTGCTTCAGTGGGTCGACGCCGTGGCCAACGCGTGAGGTCGACCGACCCGACCGAGGACTCTGACCGGAACGGTTTCTCGTGCTTTCTATCGGCGGCGCCCTCCGCGCTCCAGCGGCATCGATGACGCCAAGCCCCTAGGCAGGGGTTCCGGGCATCGTGGTGTGCCGCGCGAGGTAGGCGGCGGCTTCGGCCCGGCGAGCGACCTCGAGCTTGGACAGGATGCTCGAGACGTAGTTCTTCACGGTCTTCTCGGCCAGATGAAGCTTCTCACCGATCTCTCTGTTGGTCTTCCCGTCGGCGACCAGCGACAGGATCCGCTCCTCCTGGGGCGAGAGGCGAGCCAGCTTCTCGTCCGTCAGGAGGTGTTTGCCCTTCCGCAAGCGGTCCAGGACGGCGCTGGTGACGGCAGGGTCGAGCAGGCTCTCGCCCTTGCCCACGGTCCTGATGGCCCGGACCAGCTCGCCGCCCTTCACCTGCTTCAGGACGTAGCCGGACGCTCCGGCCATGATCGAGGCGAACAGGGCCTCGTCGTCGGCGAACGAGGTGAGCATGATTACCGCGGTCTTCGGATGGCGGGCCCTGATCTCGCGTGTCGCCTCGATCCCGCTCCCGTCGGCGAGGCGAACGTCCATGACCACGACGTCCGGTCGGGCCCGGTCGGCTTCGTCGATGGCCTCACGGACCGAGGAGGCCTCGGCGGTGACGATGATGTCGTCGGTGGCCTGGAGCAGCGCCTTCACGCCATCCCGGACCACCTCGTGGTCATCGACGAGAAGGATCCGAAGCGGTGGTTCCGACATGCTGGGAATCCTAGCTGACAGCGGTCGAAAGCGGCCCCTAGACGGAGGCCCCGCTCACCCGCGCTCCGATCCCCTCACCAACTCGATCCAGGAAGTCCTTGATCGTCGCTTCGGCCACCCGGTGCAGCAGCACCCGATCGAGGGCCTTGCCAACCGCTCCGAGCGGGGGCCGGTACCGGGCGCTGATCGAGAGTTGCGTCCGATTCCGGCCCAGCGCCGCGATCTCGAGATCCGCTTCGAGCGAGGGAAACAGGCGCTCCGGGCCGGTCGCCTTCCACGAGAGCGGCAGCAAGGTCTTCCCGGGCATGCGGTAGGGAGGTCCCAGCTCGATGAGGACCTCCTTGCTCAGGCGGCGGTCGTCGTCGAACGAGAACCCCACCTCGGCCAAGGAGCTGCTCACCTCTGTCCTCGGCTTCGCGGGCGACTCCCGGAAGCCATACCTCAGGGGCCGCCAGGAGCCCTCTCCTCCACCTCCGCGAAGGGGAGGGAGAGGTCGAGGTAATACCGAATGAACATGACTACACCATCGTCGCTCCGCGGATGTCTCCCGAGGGTCGATGGTCCTGGCCACACAGACGGACCTCCGGCACGACCCTCGCACTCCGACTCGCAGGGAGACTCCGGATCATGAGCGAGGATCGTGAGGCTCAGGGGGTCGTGCTCGTGGTGGAGGCGGACCCGGCGGAGCGGGAGCTGTTTTCGTCCTGGCTCGAGGAATCCGGGTTCACGGTGCTGGCGTGCCCTGGCCCAACCGAGCCCGACTTCACGTGCGTGGGTGACCGGACGGGCGCATGCCCGCTCGCGGAAGCGGCCGACGTCGTCGTCCTCGACATGAGCCTCGAAAGTGAGGCCCTGATGACGGGGACGGCGGCGGAGGAGCTTGCTCGGCCTTTACCTCGTGTCGGGCCGGCCGGTCGTGACCCTGGGGTCCCGGGACGGCGAGGAGGTTCCCGGGGAGCTGATCCGGCTACGGCGGCATCCCACCCGCGAGGACCTCCTCGAAGCCGTCAGCGCGCTGGCCCCTTCCGTGCTCCGCATGGCGGGTCACTGGGACAACTCCACTCTGATCGTGGTGCCCTTTCCAGGTGCGCTCTCGATGGAGAACGTCCCGCCGAGAGCCCGAACCCGTGCCTCCAGGTTCGTGAGGCCGTCGCCATGCCTGCTCGATTCGGGATCGAAGCCCTTCCCGTCGTCGTCGACCTCCAGTATCAGCCGGTCGTCGCTGCGGTAGAGGGACACACGGCAGGTCGAAGCCTCGGCATGGCGTCCCACGTTCGACAGGGCCTCCCGGGTGAGCTGCAGGATGTCGGCGGCAGCGGGGGTGAGCTCGGAGGCCGCGGTGGGGTCGACGTCGACCACCGTGATCACGCCGGTCTTCTGCTGGAACTCCTCGCCGAGGTGGCGGAGCGCCTCGTCGAGCTGCCGATCGGCCAGGATCCCCGGCCGCAGGCCGAAGATGTAGTTGCGGAGGTCTCGGATGACGCGATCGATCTCGGCAACGGCGCCTTCCAACCGCTTGGCCAGCTCCTCGTCCGAGCTCATCAGGGCTGTGCCCTGGAGTCCCATCCCCACGGCGAACAGGGCCTGGATCACGCCGTCGTGGAGCTCCTTCGCGATCCGCTCGCGATCCTCGAGGACGGCCAGACGGTGGATCTCGTGGTACAGGCGAGCGTTCTCGATGGCGACGCCAGCCTGGGCGGCCAGCACCAAGAGGTCGCGTTCGTCCCGCTCCTCGAACTCGGGGCCCCCCTGCTTCTCGGTCAGGTAGATGTCGCCGAACACCTCCCCTCGCACGACGATCGGAGCGCCAAGGAACGACCTCATCTTCGGGTGGTTCGGAGGGAAGCCCACCGAGCGAGGATCGGCGGAGATGTTGGGGAGACGCAGGGGTTTGCCTTCCTCGATCAACGCGCCCAGGATGCCGCGGCCGTGCGGGGGGGCGCCGATCGCTTCGCGCTCCTCAGGAGTGATGCCGATGGTGATGAACTCCTGGAGATCGCCGCCCGGGCCGATCACGCCCAGGGCTCCGTACCGGGCGTTGGCGATCTCCACCGCCAGCTCGATGATGCGCTGGAGCACGGCGTCCAGGGAGAGTTCGGAAGCCAGGATCATCCCGGCCTCGATCAACCTGTCGCGGCGGTCCATCGACCTGAGCGTACCCGGGCGGTGGTACCGGTGCCGCGACGGACGGTAGCATCCGCGGCGTGACCACCGAGTGATGAGATCGGAGCGGCCACACGTGTTCGACCGGATCCTTGCCGGGACGGATGGATCGGAGCGAGCAGAGGAGGCCGTCGGGCGGGCCGCCCAACTCGCGTCGGTCTCCGGCGCTGCGCTCGATCTCGTCTACGTCATCGACACGAGCCGGCCCCACGATGACGCCGAGGTGGAGCCGAAGGCGGAGGCCGCGCTCCAAAGGGCCGAGGCCATCGCCTCGACTTGGAGCGTGCCGGCCAGCACCAAGGTCGTGGCCGGCGACCCGGCCGAGGCGCTCGTGGAGGAGGCCGTCGACCACGCCGCCGACCTGATCTGCGTCGGCCCGGACGCCGGGCTCCTCGGGAGGACGGTCCACATCGGGAGGGTTGCCGCCGCACGTCCTCCGGCACGCCCCGTGTTCCGTCCTGGTGGGGCGGGAGGCCGGCCCGTCGTTCCCGCAGAGCATGCTGTGCGGCGTGGACGGCTCCGACGGGTCAGTCGAGACCGCCGGCCTCGCCGCCCGGATCGCGGTCGCTGCCGGTGCCGAGCTTCGGCTGCAACATGTCACCCCGATCTTCACCGGGGACGAGCGGGAATGGACGCTGGACGACGACGAGCCCGACCCGCTCGAGATCGAATCGGCGGCCCAGGCGGCCCGGACCACCGGCGTCCGGCCCATCCGCGAGCGAGCGCTCGGCAGACCCGAGTACGCCATCCTCGAAACGGCCGGGCGCGAAGGGGTGGACCTCGTGGTGGTGGGAAGCCGCGGGCTTTCGGGCTTGGCCCGAGTGCTGCTCGGCAGCGTGAGCGAGTACGTGGCGACGCGTGGCCACTGTTCTGTCCTGGTGGCCCGACCGGGGGGCGCCTCGCGATGAGAGCCGTTGCCAAACACGCTCTGGGGCGGGCCGAGCACGTTCGGGGTCCTCGCGTCAGGAGGGCAGGATGATCTGCCCCGTTGAGCGATCCACAGCCACGTGCACCGGCGCCAGCGGACTCGGCGCCGGCCCCGCCACGACCTCTCCTTGGCGGGCTGGATCGAACTCGGCGCCGTGACACGGACAGACGAGCAGGCGAGTTGACGGGTCGTAGCCGACAAGGCAGCCGGCATGGGTGCACACGCGGCTGTACGCGACCACGCTGTCTTGGCCCAGCCGAACCAGAGCAGCTGGCCCGACGCCAGGGGCGCTGAACCCTATGGCGTCGCCAACCCCGACCTGGCTGAGGGCGGCGATGGGCGTGCCGCTCGGAGCCGAGTTCGCTGTTGCGGTACTGCCGCTGCTGGAAGAGCCGGCCGCTCGTGGGGTGATCGGGGAGCGGGTGGGAGACCCGGCCAGCGCGGACGACACACCTCCCACGAACAGGGTCACCCCGGCCAGGAGGACGCCTCGGAGCATCTCCCGCCTGCCCACCACCTCACCGGAGGAGGGTTTCGGCCTTCGGCTCGCTGGGACCCGGCGAGCCCGCCGAGCGACTTCCGCGACTCCAAGGAAATACGCGACCCACGCCACCGCGTAGATCGAGTCCGATCCCAGGAAGTACGGGTGCACGTGCCAGGAGGCGGACAACGTGAGCGCGAGATTGACCAGGAAGCCACCGAGGGCGAACAACAGTGGGGCGATGCCAAGGAGGGTGCCGATGCCGATGGCGATCTCGGTCAGCGCTATCCCGATCCCGATGGCGATCGGCACCTGGCCCAACGCACGCAGGATGCCTCCGATCGGGCTGCCCCTGGCGAAGCCTTGGAGTTGCGTCCCGATGAAATCGGGCGAGCCGGCGTGCAGGAAGTTGGGGTCGGAGAGCTTTTGGATCCCGGCGTACAGGAACGTGATGCCCAGGAACGCGCGAAGGACCCGGAGCGACATCGGCTGCTCCTCCCAGCTCTGGAGCACGGTCTCTCCGGGGGTCCGGTGCCGGCCGCGAGGCGGGGGCGGGAGGGCCACCTTGCGCTGACGTCTTCGCGTCGCGTTCATGTGGGCCGGGAGTATGTGGGTCAGGGGTTGGAGGTCGTTTGGCCCAGGGTTTGAGGACGGTAAGAACTGCCCGGGAGCCTCCCGCCGGCGCGAGACTATAGAGCCGTGCGGATCCTGCTGATCGAGGACGACGAGAGGCTCGCCGACCTCCTAGTCGCGCGCCTCCAGCGCGCGGGCCACGAGGCTACGGCCAGCTATTCGGGGATCGCGGGTCGGGATCTCGCGTCGTCCGGGCGATTCGACCTCGCGGTGGTCGACGTGATGCTGCCGGGGATCGATGGCGTGAGCCTCACATCGGAACTACGGGCCGGGGGGAGCCGGATGCCCGTGCTCATGCTCACAGCTCGTGACGCGGTCGGCGACCGCGTGGCCGGCTTGCGCTCCGGCGCCGACGACTACCTGGTGAAGCCGTTCGCGTTCGAGGAGCTGTTGGCGCGCATCGAAGTCCTGGCTCGACGGATCGGCCCGGTCCGGCGGCTCTCGTACGGCGGCGTGGACCTGGATCCGCAGGCGCGTCGGGTCCGCGTGGAGGGACATCAGGTGGAGCTCACCGCCAAGGAGTTCGACCTCTTGGAGTGTCTCCTTCGCAACGCGGGCCGGGTCTTGACCCGAAGCGAGCTGATGGAGCACGTCTGGGACTTTGACTTCGATGCCCAGACCAAGGTCGTCGACCTGTATGTCCACTACCTGCGGAGGAAGCTCGGAGACGCGGGCGACATCATCCAGACCGTTCGGGGTGTCGGATACGCAGTGGGACGCTGATGTTCCGATCGCTGAGGTTCCGCATGGCCGCGTCTCACGCCACCGTGCTCGCTGTGATCCTCGTCGCCCTGGGCGGGGCGGGCTTGCTGCTTCTTTCCCGCAGCCTCGACAGGTCGGCAACCATCGATCTGTTGGCCGCGGCTCGGCAGCAGGCCAACAGGATCAGTGAACAGGGACGGGCCAGTCCGCCGCAGGATTCGGATGTCCCGTCGACGGCCGCGATCCGGGTCGCGGTGTTCACACCGGAGAGTCGGGTGGTGGGGGAGGCAGGGGAGGTCCCGGCATGGCTGCGCCCGTTCCCTCAGCAGGTGCGGAACCTCACGGTTGCCGGCGAGGACGTGAGGGTGGTGACGGTGGACGCGTCGCTGGGTGCCCAACCGCTGGCCACCATCGTGGCCGGCCGGTCGCTTGACCCCGAGGAGCGACTGCTCCACCGGGTGCGCCTGCTCCTGCTACTCGGTGGGCTGGTGGCCGTCGCCCTCAGCCTGCCGGCCGGTTGGTGGCTCGCAGGGCGGGCCGTGCGTCCCGTGCAACTCGCCTACGATGCCCAGGCCGGCTTCGCCGCCGATGCCTCCCATGAGCTCCGCACCCCCCTCACGTTCATCCGTTCCGGGGTCGAGGTCCTGGCGGAGAACGAACCCAGCCTCGGCTCGCAGGTCCTCTCGGAGATCGACTACCTCACCGGCCTCACCCAGCGGCTACTGATGCTTGCCCGGGCCGAGCAGGGGAGGATGACTTTCGACCGGGAGCCGATCGACCTTGCCGCCGTCTGCCGGTCGGCGGCGAGCCGGAGCCAGTCGGCGTCTGGCACCCGGCTCGATCTCGACGGTGGCGAGGCTCGAGCCCTTGGCGACCGGGTGGTCACCGAGGCGGCGCTCGATGCCGTGCTCGAGAACGTCGGCGTCCACGGCGGCGGTGAGGCCGTGATCCGATGGAGATGCGATGGCGAACGGTCGCTGATCTCGGTTGAGGACCATGGGCCGGGTCTGCCACCGCCACTGGAGCGGCGTGTCTTCGAGCGCTTCGCCCGGGCCGATCTCAGCAGGAACCGGTCCACCGGCGGAGCGGGCCTCGGCCTCGCCCTGGCCCGTGCGCTCGTCGAGGCGGAGGGAGGTTCGATGTGGCTGGACGACACGCCTGGTGGCGGTGTGACGGTTCGGATCGCTCTTCCGGCACCTGAACCCGCGGCGTAGGGTCGGGTCAGTCCACGGCAGCTCGAGCCGCGAGCGGCTTCGGGCGGCGCGGGCTCCTGGACCCGGACCCTGGCGTCGACGATCACGGCCCCGTGGGGCAGCACCATCACCGGGTTGCAGTCCATCTCGGCGATCGACGGATGGGCTTCGACCATCGTCGAGACCCGGAGGATGACCTCCTCGAGCGCCCCGACGTCGGCTTTCGGGGCGCCCCGGTATCCGTCGAGGAGGGGGAACGTCTTCAGTGAGCGCACCATCTCGGAGGCGTCGAGATCGGTGATCGGCGCGATCCTGACCGAGACGTCCCGGAGCAGCTCGGCCGCCGTCCCGCCGGCGCTGCACGCGACGACCGGGCCGAACAGCGGGTCCTGGGCCACGCCCACCAGCATCTCGACGCCACCGGTGACCATCTCCTGGACCAGGAACCCTTCCAGCGTGAGGCCGGCCTCGTGGATGCGCCGGGCCATCTCCTTCGCCGCGGCGATCACCTCGTCCGGACCCTCGAGCCCGAGCCGCACCGCCCCGACATCGGTCTTGTGCACGATGTCGGGGCCCAACGCCTTCAGGGCGACGCGGCGACGCCGAGGCCCGCGGCGGCGGCGCCGGCTTCCTCCGGCGTGGCCACCCGTGCCGAACGCGCCGACCGGGAGCCCGTAGCAGCGGAGGAGCTCCTCGAGCTCCTCGGCCGTCAGCCACCCACCGCCTCGCCCCAGCGCGCCGGCGATCACGGCGTAGGCCTCATCCCGACGGACGTCGTCGAACCGAGGGACGATCCCCTCCGGTTTGGTGCGCCAGCGCCCGTAGGCCGCGGCGCGCGCGACCGCGATAGCCGCCTGCTCCGGGAACGAGAACGAGGGGATCCTCGTTCCGTCGACCCGAAGCTCCGCTCGGATCGCCGTGCCGGCCATCAACGTGGTCGCAACGGGAATGCGGCCTCCCACGTCACGGGCGGCCCGGGCGATCGCCCGGAGGATCGCCGCCGCCTTCTCCACCTGTGGTGGGATGTAGATGACGATCATGGCGTCCACGTCCGGGTCGCCGGCCACGGTTCGGATGGCGCGCTCGTAGTCCTCGTCGGTCGCCGACGCGATCATGTCCACCGGGTTCTCCACCGATGCCTCCGGCGGGAGGAACTCGCGGAGCTTCCCCTTCGTAATCTCGGACAGCGGCGGCACCTTCAGGCCGTTCGCATCGCAGGTGTCGGCGCACAGGATCCCCAGGCCCCCGGCGTTCGTGACGATGGCCACCCGGTCGCCCTTCGGCGCGGGCTGGTTCGCCAAGAGCTCCGCGACGTCGAACATCTGCTCCAGCGTGTCGGTTCGGATCACCCCGGCCTGTCGGAACAGGGCGTCGACAGTCACGTCGGAGGCGGCCAGCAGCGCACCGGTGTGCGACGCTGCGGCGCGGGCCCCCGCCGCGCTTCGTCCCGACTTCACCGCGACGATGGGCTTTCGCCGGCCGACCTCACGTGCCAGGCGGGCGAACCGCCGGGGGTTCCCGAAAGACTCCAGGTACAGCAGGATCACGTCGGTCCGCTCGTCCTCGCCCCAGTAAGCGACGAGGTCGTTGCCGGAGATGTCGGCCTTGTTGCCGACCGAGACGAACGACGACAGGCCCAGTCCGAGCTCAATGGCGTGTTGCATCACCGCCAGGCCGAGTGCGCCGCTCTGCGACAGGAACCCCACCCGCCCAGGGGGCGGGAAGATCGAGGCGAACGTGCCGTTCAGCCGAACCTCCGGATCGGTGTTCACGATGCCCATGCAGTTCGGGCCGATGATCCGCATCCCGTACGCCCGGCAGACCGCCACCAGCTCGCGCTGCCTTGCCGGGCCGTCGCCGCCGACCTCCGCGAACCCCGACGAGATCACGACGAGCCCCCGAACGCCCTTCTCGCCGCACTCCCTGGCGACCTGCACGACGAACGCCGCGGGGACGACGATGAACGCCACATCCACAGGGCCGGGGACCTTCTCGATCGACGGATAGGCCGGGACACCGTGCACCACCTCCGCCTTGGGGTTCACGGGGTACACGGGCCCGCGAAACTCCTCGGTCAGGAGGTTGTGGAACAGATGCCCCCCGAGACTGGACCGGTCTCGGGAGGCCCCGACCACCGCCACCGACCTCGGCGACAGGAAGGTCCGCATGGCGCTGACCGAAGCCGCGGTCTCTCGCCGCTCGAACTGCGCGACCGCCTCCTCGGTCATCGAGACGGGGAACTCGACCTCGATCTCGCCGGGGAGGGCCCGGATCGACAGAGGGAACCCGCTCTCCCGGAATACCCCGATCATCCCGTGGTTCTCCGGGAGGACCTCGGCCACGAAGATCGAGACGCCGCGCTCAACGGCCGCCTGGGCCAGCTGGCCGAGCAGGATGGAGCCGATCCCTTTTCCCTGCCACTCGTCGGCCACGGACATCCCGATCTCCGCCCGACCGCCGTCGATCCGTGAGTACTGCGCGCCTCCGATCATCATGCCCTCGTCACCGCCCCGAAGGACCAGCAGCGTGAGGTGATCCTGGTAGTCGACATCGACGATCTTCTTGGCCAGCTCCCCGACGTCCACCGCCACCGTCCAGAACCGCAGTCGCCTAGTCTCCGGGGACAGGCCGAGCAGGTAGTCCTGGACCCGGGCGAGGTCCTCGGGCCGGGCCGCGCGGATGCGGACGGTGGAACCATCCCGCAGGACCACGTCGGACTCAAGGTTCGAGGGGTAGGGGCCCCCGCTCATCCGGCCATCCTAGCCCCGGGCCCGACCCCTCCAGTCGACGGGGGTAGCTCGGAATGGCCGCCCGGATGACACGAAGGGTCGGTTGAGCGGGGAGTCCTTTCTTCCGATACCACAGCCAGACGTGGGGAACGATTCCGGCGCGCGCCAGGAGCTCCAGCTCCTATGGTCGCTGGTCGAGCAGATGCCCGCCATCGCCTGGACCACCGACCGGGAGCTTCGGTTCACCTCGTCCGTAGGCGGTGGATTGGCCGGCCTGGGCCTCTCGCCCGGGGAGGTGGTCGGCCGGACGCTGCAGGAATACCTGGAGTCGGACAATCCCCAGATGGCCGCCATCGCCGCCCACCAGGCCGCTCTGGAGGGACGCTCCACCCGGTACGAGCAGAACTGGCGGGATCGGCGATACGCGTCGCACGTGGTGCCACTGCGGGACGACGGGGGAAAGGTCGTTGGCGCGGCCGGCGTGTCCCTCGACGTCACCGAGCGGATGTGGGAGCCCGGGGCGTTGTTCGAAGCGGAAGCCAAGTACCAGGGGCTGGTCGAGACCATCCCCGCGGTCACCTACATCGACCCGCTGGACGAGTGGAGCGACAGCCTCTACGTGAGCCCGCAGGTCACCGAGCTCCTCGGCTACACGCAGCAGGACTGGCTGACCGACCCGCGGTTCTGGCGGGACCACGTCCACCCCGACGACACCGACCGGGTGTGGGACGAATGGGTCCGGTCCCGCGACTCCGGCTCGCCGTACCAGAGCGAGTACCGGATGCTCCATCGCGACGGCCACGTGGTGTGGGTGAGCGAGCGAGCCGTCATCCTGAAGGACGCCTCCGGCCGCCCGTGGGCCGTGCAGGGCGTGATGGTGGACATCACCGAGCGCAAGCGGGTCGAGGAGGAGCTCGAGCGGGCATGGCAGCGCGAGCGAGAGGCCGCCGCGCACCTCCGGGACCTGGACGGCATGAAGAACCTCCTGCTGCACGCCGTGGCGCACGATCTCCGCGGCCCCATCGCCACCGTCCTCGGCTCGGCCATGGTGCTCGAGAACTCGCTGATCGAGCTGGATGAGGACAAGCGCGACCTTATCCGGGGCGTCGCGGCAGGCGCCCGCAAGCTCAACCGGCTGGTGAACGACCTCCTCGACCTGGAGCGCCTGGAGCGCGGACTGGTCGAGCCTGACCGCCGCCCCACGGACGTGGGTGAGCTGGCCCGTCGGGTGGTGGCGGAGCTGAAGGTGAAGTTCCACGAGATCCACCTGGAGACGGGGACAGGGATGTCGCTGGTCGATCCGGTCCACGTGGAGCGCATCATCGAGAACCTGGTGGTGAATTCGGCCCGGCACACACGGAAGGGGACGCCGATCTGGGTCCGCGTGCACCGCGGCGAGGACGGCACGACGATCCTGGTGGAGGACGCGGGTCCGGGCGTGCCCCACGACCTCCGGGAGGTCATCTTCGAGCCCTTCCGGCACGGCGGAGATGGCTTGGGGATCGGCCTCTCGCTCGTCGCCCGGTTCGCCACGGTGCACGGCGGCTGGGCCAGGGTCGGCGACCGGGAGGGCGGGGGCGCCTCGTTCGAGGTCTTCCTGCCGGACGGCCTCGCCATCGGGGCTGCGACCCCCGACGAGATGGAAGTCGCCACCTGACTCTCTAGCTGGACAGCGGTTCCCGGGTGACTTGGCCCCCGCCCTGGATGGGACGCAAGGCGCGGGCGTGCGCCGGAGGAGGCGTTCGCACCGGCCTGAACCCTGCGGTGAGGCCCCTGAGGACGAGCAGGAAGAAGACGATCACTCCACTGGCCAGGTAGGTCCCCCACAGCAACGGCCGTGCGGTATCCGACCCCGTGAAGATGCCGTGAACCAGCGCCAGGATGAACGTGGGCACGGCCAGCAAGTGCGTGCGGCGCCACCATCTCGTTCCGAGCGGCTTGCGCAACCATGACGCGACCATCACGAATACGAGCGCGTACATGGCGACGATCCCGAAGGCCACGGGGACCGGCCTGAAGGAACCCGAGCCGGGGACGAGGACGTCCTTCGGCCCGAACGGCATGAACCGGTCGAGGAGCAGCCCACCGATGTGAACGGCCAGGAGCACGAGGGCGGTCGTCGACATGAACTGGTGCACCGTGGTGGCCGACGCCTTGGAGATCCGCTTGCCGAGTGGCGCGGCGGTCGCTGTCAGGCCCCAGGAGACCGAGAGGAACAGCATCAGGTACGCGCCGATCCCGGCGGCCCGAAGGACGATCCAGGTCGTCACGCTACCGCCTCACCGCGCGGCGCCGGTTCGAGGTTCATCACGATGCGGCCGTCGTCCATCACGAGGACCGCGCTCATGTGGTCCTGGGCGACGGGACCCTCGAGCAGCGCCCACTTCGCTCGAACCTCGGCCTCCGCGCAGGTCTCGGCCCACACCGTCGCCTGTACGACGCCGGTGGATGCGGGTCTCCCGGACCGGGGGTCGATCAGATGGTGGAGGCCGAGCCCCCAGGACCGGACCCTCACCGAAGAGGTGGCGAGGGCGCCTCCGGTGAGCCGCACCCGGAGCATCTCGTGGGTCCGATCGTCCGGGTCCTCGAGGGCCACGTCGAACCCGCTGGGCGGACCGTACCCGACCGCGCGGAGATCGCCCCCGGCGTTGACGATGGCCCACGGGAGGCCCTGGCCCGCCGCCGCGTGGGCGGCGAGGTCGACGGTCCATCCCTTGGCCACCCCTCCGAAGTCGAGGCCCACCCCGTCCGGCATGTGCAGCAGGTCGTCCTGGAGATCGATGTCGCGCCACCGGTGGCAGGGCTCGGGGGGATGAAGGGCTCCTCGAGCTCCCGCGATGAGCTCATCGAAGTCGCGGTCGTAGCCGGCGGCGACGAGCGCCGGAAGCACCGTGGGATCGAACAGGCCGCCCGTTCGTGCCGCGGCCTCCAGCGAGTGGCGGAGGAGGGCGGCGAACCCTGGTGAGACCCTGGTCCATCGCCCTGCCCGAGCGTTGACCTGGGAGAGCTCCGAGTCGGGCCGGAACCGGGAGAACCGCATCTCCTCGCGTGCGAACACCGCCTCGACGGCTCGCGCGGCCCTGTTGAATTGCAGGGCCCTGGTCAGACCGGCGATGAGGGTCACCTCGGTGCCCATCGCCCGGAAGCGGTGACGCAACGCGTCGTCGGAATTCACGGCGGCGCCGTCCCACCGCTCGTGGTCACCGGGGCCGATGAGTACCCGGCGCCCCCGCCGACAGTCACGTATCGGATCGGCTGCGGCTTCGGCGCGTCACGGATGATCACCCGGCGTGTGATCTTGCGGATGATGATCACCGGGCGAGCCGCCTGCCCGGCCGCGTCGCTGGCCGGGGGCCGGGGCGAGAGCCCCAGGACGGCCCAAGGTGAGAAGAACGCCAACGCCCCCGCCAGCCAGGCCCATGCCCGGAGGGCCCGCTTCGAAAGACGCCGCGGCTTGGTGGCTCGATCAGTCATCCCCGCCGCCACCGATGCCATCCCCCTCGAAGCCGGCGCTCTGTGCCTCGAATCGATCGTCCTCGAAGGAGCCAACCGACATGGTGGCCGACTGGGAACTCGGCACCCGAACGATGGTCCGGGACCCCGGGGTGGCCTTCGCCTTCTTGTGGATGGTGACCGTCCGCCTCTCCGTCCGAACGATCGGCTTCACGTGGTGGGTGATGGGTGAGGCGGCCGTCACGCTCCCTCCGTCCAGCGTCAGCGAAACCGCCGCGACACCTGCCAGCAGGGCCAGGACCAATCCCGAGGCGATCACCATGGCAGACTTCCTGTTCATCGCGGATCTCCTTCCATCGGTCTGATTCACACCCTAGGGAGGGGCACGTGAGCCGGAACCCCAACGAGCGGTTAAGGGACGGGTAATTCGAAAGTCTTAGGCCGTCCGCTCTGCGGGTAGGCCCTATGTGAGGTCGGCGGTCAGGATCGGCTGCGTCGTCGGGGCGGACGGACAACTCGGTGACTCGACCGTGACCGCCATCTGCTGTGAGGTCTCGAGGTTCGCATCGAGGTACGTGAGCGAGGCCCCGCCGGGCTCCGGCCGGAAGCACGCGCCGCGGACCGGCGTCCCGTCCTGGAACATCCAGACCTCGTAGACCCGGTCGGACGGCGGCGCCTGGAGGTTCGAACCGAACACGTACGCGCCGGTCCGGCCGGGCCGGTAGGCCACCGCGAGGTTCCCCGTCGCTCCCTGGAACGTCACCACCCTGGCGTTCGCGAAGTCGAAGGATGGACCGCCCCCCGCGATGAGGTCTCGGGCCACCCATCCCCCAAAGAACAGGGCGACGGCCGCGGCCGCCGCGACGAGTGGACTGAAGATGCCGAACGGGCGCATCCGTCCCAGCCCGGCGACCACGCGGCCCCCACGGACCCTGCGGAGAGGCACGGCCTCGCCCCGCATCCGGGCCAACTCCACGGTCTCGTCCTCCAGCTCCTGACGGATCGGGACGGGCTCCAGGGCGAACGCAAGGCGACCCGCGACCTCGCGGTACACGGCTTGCAGCCGGCGACACTCCGCGCAGTCCGGGCCGTGCTCGGCCATCTCTCGATACAGGGCCTCTCGGTCCCGGTCGTCCAGGCCGCCCAGGACCTCGACGCTGAGCAGTTCCTCGATGGCTGAGTGGTCGCGCGTCATCATCGTTCGATCCCCGAAAGGGCCGTCCGGAGCTTGCGCATCCCGAGCAGCGTCCGTGACTTCACCGTGCCGAGCGGGAGGGACAGTCGCTCGGCGACCCGGGTCTGCGAGAGTCCATCGAAGTACATCAGCTCGATGACCTCGCGTTGCTCGGGCGGCAGGTCCTCCAGCGCGGCGCGGACCGCCTTGCGCTCGTCCGGGAGCCCGATCTCATCGATGACTTTCTCCGCGGGATCATCCAGGATGACGACAGTCTCGTCCGGTCCGGCGTTCTCGGCCCGGCGCCGTTGCGTCTCCTCCCGGCGGACCAGGTCGACCGCCCGATTGTGTACGGTCGCCATCAGCCAGGCCTTGACCGAGCCCCGCATCTCCTCGTAGGCGGAGGGATTGCGCCACAGCGCCAGGAACCCTTCCTGGACGGCCTCCTCCGCCAGGTAGGGCTGGCCCACCACCCGCCGGGCCACCGCCATGGCGCTCGGCGCATACCGGCGGAAGAGTTCCCGGAAGGCCTCTTCGTTTCCGCGACCGATCGCGCGGACCAGCTCGCGGTCCCGGGCTTCCGTCAGGTCAACCGCGGCCACGCCGTCTCCCCGGTCCTGCTCCGCGAACCGTTCCTCGAACAGCAGCGCGCTCCCCATGGCTCCCGAAGGATTCGTGCTGGAGGCGTGCTCGGATCAATGCTCGAGACATCATGTCGAACGCCATGCGTCGACGATCCTGCGACATCGGCCATCAGCCTATTGGTGTCGAGACTCCACAGGACTAGCCGACCGCCTGTCCGATGGCGTCCAGGGCCGAGGGGTTCTCCAGGCTGGACAGGTCGCCGGGGTCCTCGCCGGCAACGATGGCCCGGATGGCCCTGCGGACGATCTTGGCCGAGCGGGTCTTCGGGAGCTCCGGGACGAACACGATCCGTGACGGCTTGAACGCCTTCCCCAGGTGCTCCGCGACCAGCGTGGAGAGCTCGCCGGCCAGCCCGTCTCCGGCCACGGCACCGGGCTTCGTCACCACGAAGCACCAGATGGCCTCGCCCTTGACCTCGTCTGGGATGCCCACCGCGGCCGACTCGGCAACCGCTGGATGGAGCGTCAGGATGCTCTCCACCTCGGCCGGGCCCAGGCGCTTGCCGGCCACGTTCATCGTGTCGTCCGACCGGCCGTGAAGGAACCAGAACCCGTCCTCGTCAATCGATGCCCAGTCGCCGTGCCACCACACGCCCGGCCACCGCCGCCAGTAGGTGTCGAGGTAGCGCTCCGGATCGCCCCACACGCCGCGGGTCATGGCCGGCCAGGGCTGCTTGCACACCAGCTCGCCGACCTCGCCCCGCGCCACGGGCTTCCCGTCCGGACCGAAGACGTCGACGTCCATGCCCAGGGCAGGGCCCCTGAGCGTGCACGGCTTGAGCTCGCAGATGGGGAGCGGCGACAGGAAGCACGCCCCGATCTCGGTCCCGCCCGAGAGGTTGATGATCGGCAGCTTGCCGCCGCCCACCGTCTCGAAGAACCACCGGTAGGGCTCGGGGTTCCAGGGCTCGCCGGTCGACGCCAGGATCCGGAGCGAGGACAGGTCGTGCTTGCGCACCTCGTCGTCGCCCGCGGGGATCAGCGCCCGGATCAAGCGTGGGGGAGACACCGAGCGTCGTGATGCGGTGTCGCTCCACCATGTCCCAGATGCGATCCGGGCCGGGGTGGTTCGGCGCGCCGTCGTACAGGAAGACCGTGGCGCCCAGGGCCGTGGCCCCCACGATCTCCCAGGGCCCCATGATCCAGCCCAGGTCGCTGACCCAGAACAGGACCTCGTCCTGGTGCAGGTCGACCTGGTAGGCCACCTCCTCGGCGATCTTGACCAGGAACCCGCCGTGGACGTGGACGGCGCCCTTCGGTCGGCCCGTCGTGCCGCTGGTGTAGGCGATGAACAGCGGGTGCTCGGGGTCCAGGGCGCGCGTGTCGAAGGAGGCCGAGTGCGCGGCGAGGAGCTCGTCCCACCGGACGTCGCGACCGTCGGTCCAGGGCACGTCCGTCCCGTTCCAGCCGCGACCAGACGATCAGCCGCTGCACCGACGAGGCGTCCGCGACCGCCCGGTCGGCCACCTCCTTCATGGGGACGGTCTTCCCTCGCCGCGGGAAGCCGTCGGCGGTGATCAGCAGCTTTGCGCCGCGCGTCGCGCAGGCGTTGGGCCACCGCATCGGCCCCGAACCCGGAGAAGATGGGCAGCCAGATCGCCCCGAGCTTCGCGCACGCCATCACCGCCACGACGGCCTCCGGCGACATCGGGAGGAAGATGCCGACCGCGTCGCCCTCGGCGATCCCCAGCGAGGCCAGGCCGTTCGCCAGTCGATCGGAAAGCTCGCGGAGCTCGCGGTAGGTGACCCGGCGGACGTCGCCCTCCTCGCCCTCCCAGATGACCGCCACGGCCTCGGGGGTCCGCTCGGCCCACCGGTCGACGCAGTTGTGCGCCAGGTTCACCGTTCCGCCCCCGAACCAGGTGGCCCACTCGACGCCGCGGGAGGTGTCGACGACCCGGTCGTAGGGCTCGAAGAACTCGATGCCGAGGTCCTTCACGGCCGCGTCCCAGAACCAGGCGATGTCGCCGCACGGACCTCGCGACCAGGTCCTCGTAGGTGGAGATCCCGTGGGTACGCATGAATCGCGTGACGTTGGCCCGGTCCAGGTACTCCTCGCTGGGCCTCCACACGATCGCCATGAGCCCCGCCCCTGCCTGAACGGACACCTGGGTACTCTTTCGAAAGGTTATGTCCGACGACGACGCCCTGCAGCGCAAGCCTGCCGGCCATCCCCACGTGCGCCGGGCTTTCCTGGCGGGGGCCGCGGCCCTGTCGCTCCTGGTCACGGTCCTGGCCGGAGGGGCCATGGGCTTCTACTACTGGACCCAGCATCAGATCCGGTACATCCCCGACGTGTCGGCTCCGGGCGCCTCGCCCGGAGCGAACCAGGACATCGGTGGCCCCTGCCTCCGGCACGCCTGCAACTACCTGCTGCTCGGGAGCGACAGCCGGGCCGGGCTGACCGAGGAGGAACAGCAGGTCTTCGGGTCCGACCAGCACATCGGCGGGGTGTTCCGCTCCGACACGATCATCGTCGTGCACGTCGAGCCAGGTGAGAAGAAGGCCGTCTTCCTGTCCTTCCCCCGGGACCTGTGGGTGGACATCCCGGGCCACGGCTCCAACAGGATCAACGCTGCGTTCGAGGGTGGGATCGAGGGGGGCGGCGCGCAGCTCGTGGCCCGCACGATCACGTCGATCACGGGGCTGCGGATCAACCACTCGCTCTACGTCGACCTGGCCGGCTTCCAGTCCGTCGTCGACGCGCTGGGTGGGGTCGACATGTGCGTCCCGTATCCGATGCAGGACCCGCTCACCCAGCTCGACATCCAGGCCGGCTGCCAGCATTTCGACGGCAGGACCGCCCTGGCGTACGTGCGGACCCGGCACCAGCCGTGCGACCTCATCCCCGACTTCGCCCGGATCAGCCGGCAGCAGCAGTTCCTCCGGGCGGTGATGGCCAAGATGCTGTCGCCGAGCGAGCTCATCCACCTCCCGTCGCTCGTCCCCTCGGTGCTGAAGAGCGTCCGGGTGGACCGGGGACTGAACCCGGCGGAGCTCGCGTACCTCGCCGGCCAGCTGAACGGGGTGAACGCCGGCAACGTGGACTTCCGGGTGGTGCCGAGCACGCCCGCCGGCATCACCGTGAACGGGCAGTACCTGTCGATCGTCCGGGCGGTCGAGCCCCAGGCGAACGATCTTTTCAGCCGGCTCCGCGACGGGCAGCCCCTCGGCGACCTCGGTCTGACCCAGGAGCAGACCCCGCCCTCGCCGGCCGTCATCAAGGTCGGCGTGTACGACCGGAGATCGGCCGGGATGGCCCCCAACGTCTACACGACGCTCACCGAGGGTGGGTTCGACACCTCGCTCCCGGTCCAGGACATCGCAGCGCTCGGCGCCTCGCCGGTGAAGGGCTCGGCGATCCTGTACGACCCGAGAAGGCCCGACGGGCGGGCAATGGCCGATGTCGTGCAGGGGTACCTGTCGAACCTGCAGGAGGTGCCGGTGCCGAGGGGCGTGCTGCGTGGCGTGAGCGTGGCGGTCGTCATCGGATCGAACTACCGTTTGCCACCCCCCAGCACGTCCGGCCCCGTGAACTGCTCGTGAGGGAGCGCATGCTCCGGGTGACGATCGACGCCCGGCCGGCGGTCGCGAGACAGAGGACCGGCGTCGGGAACTACGCGTGGCACCTGATCCACCGGCTCCCCGAAGTGGATCCGGACGCATCGTACGTGGCCTGGTACGTGCACTCGAGATCGGCGCTTCGGCGGTGGCGGCACTTCGACGACGTCGGCGCACCGAACCTCCGGGAGCGCGGCATCCTGTACCCCAGCCGTCTGCTGGAGCGAACGGCCCGGCGCGGCTTCCCTCGCGTCGAGTGGTTCGGGTCCTTCGACGTCCTGTTCGCCACGAACTTCGTTCCGCCCCCCACCCGGGCCAAGCGGGTCGTGGCCACGGTCCACGACCTCGCCTTCCGGCGGTTCCCCGAGACCGCCCCCCAAGCCGTGGAGTGGTGGCGCGAAGCGGTTCTGCACACGGTTCGCCGCTCGACACGGCTCATCGCGCCATCGGAGTCCACGAAGCGTGATCTCCTCGAGCTCTACGGGGTGGCGGAGGCGAAGGTGGCGGTCATCCCCCTCGCGGTGGACTGCGAGGTGTACGGACCGCCGTCCGAGGACCGCATCCTGGACGTGCGGCGGAAGTTCGGGATCGACGGGCCCTACCTCGTGGCCCTGGGACGGGGGCCACGGAAGAACCTCCCCCGGATCCTGGAGGCCTTCGCGGCCCTTCCCCGCGATATCCGGCCCAGGCTCGTGATCGTGGGGGCCAGGGAATGGAGCCCGAACGGCTCCGACCCGGCCCCCGACGCGCTTCGAACGTTGCCACGAGACGTCCGTGAGGCCGTGACGCTCGTGGGCTACGTGGCGGAGGCGGAGAAGGTCGCGCTGCTCGGCGGGGCGAGCGGGCTCGCCTTCCCATCGCTGTACGAGGGCTTCGGCTTCCCGGTCCTTGAGGCCATGGCATGCGGGACTCCCGTCCTCACCTCGGACGCGTCGTCGCTCCCTGAGCTGGCCGGCGACGCGGCCCTGCTGGTCGACCCCCACGACGTCGACGCCATTCGCGGGGGCCTGGAGACCCTCCTCTCCGACGACGGCGTGCGGAGCCGGTTGCGCGCGGCCGGGCTGGCCCGGGCCTCGGGCTTCGACTGGACCGAGACCGCCCGGAGGACCGCCGCGGTGCTGCACGAGGCCGGCACTGAGTAGCCTCCGCGAGGCGTCCCTACACTGGGTCGGATCACCGTGAGGATCCTCGTCGTCAGCTCGTACCCGCCCCGCCACTGCGGGATCGGCAGCTACGCCGCCGCCGACGTCGGCCGGCTGCGGAGCGAGGGACACGAGGTCGTCGTGCTCTCGCCCCCGGACGGCGACGGCGACGTCAGGGTGCCGTTCTTCGGTGGGCGGCCCTTCCTCGCTGCCGCCCGGCTGGCCGGCGGTTTCGACCGGGTCCTCGTGCATTTCGAGCCCGGCCTGTACTACCGTCGCCGCGCGCCAGTCTCGAAGGTCATGACCTCCTTGGGTCTGTGGTGGCTGACATATCGACGGCCGGGCACCGAGATCCTCGTCCACGAGGCGGCTCGCCGGCCGGCCCTGCTGTGGCGGCCGGATCGTCTGGTGCTCCGTTCGGCCTTCGCCAGGGCGCGGCTGCTGTTCCACACCGACCGGGAGCGCACGGCCCTCGAGCGCGCCTATCGCCTCCGGGTCGAGGGCACGATCGTGCCCCACACCGATGGCGTTCGGATCGCCAGGCGCGTCTCCCGGAGCGAGGCCCGGTCCATGCTGGAGATCGAGCCGGACGGATGCTTGTTCCTGTGCGCCGGGTTCCTCCACCCCGGGAAGGGGTACGAGCGCGCCGTCCGGGCGTTCCGGCAGGCCGGGTCGCCGGGGCGGCTGGTCGTGGTGGGCTCCCTTCGTCAGCCGACGCCCGAAGCCGTGAGCTACGCGCGCGAGCTCCGCGAGCTTTGCCAGGCGACGCCCGGCGTGACCCTCGTCGAGGGATACGTGTCCGACGAGGACTTCGACACGTGGATCGCCGCATCCGACGTGTTCGTCCTGCCGTACCGGCAGGCGTGGTCCTCCGGCGCGCTCGCTCGGGCGCAGGAGCTGGGGACCCCCGCGTTCGTCGCCGCGGTGGGGGGGCTGGCGGAGCAGGCCGGCCCGAAGGACGCCGTGTTTCGCACGGATGGCGAGCTCGTCGAGCTCCTGCAGGGAAGGTCCGAAACCGGCATGCTCGCGTCGAACCCATGAGACCGTTCGACGCCCTCGTTCGGCTCGAACGCCTTCTACCGACGGAGCGCGGCGGGTGCTCCGGCGCGCCCTCTACTCCGCCGAGACCCGCCTGGCGAAATACCCGTCGCTGGCACTACCCCTGGCCCGGATGCGTGGCGAGGGCGAGCTCGTCGACGAAACGACCGACCTCCTGATCGAGAGCTTTCCCAGGTGCGCGTCGTCGTTCGCCGTCGCCGCCTTCCACCTCGCACAGGAGCCCCGAAGCGTGCGTGTGGCGCACCATGTGCACGCGCCGGGCCACGCGATCGCGGCGATCCGGGCCGGCGTCCCCGCCCTCGTGCTGATCCGCGAGCCGGAGGACGTGGTCGTCTCGAACCTGATCCGCCACCCCGAGCGCACGGTCCCCGATGTGCTCCGCGGGTACCTGCGGTTCTACGAGCCGCTGCTTCGATTCCGGAACGGCCTCGTCATCGGCACGTTCAAGGAGGTGGTCGGCGACTTCGGAAGCGTCGTCCGGAGGATCAACGCGCGGTTCGGGACGGAGTTCATGGAGTTCGAGGCCACCGAGGCGAATGTCCAGCGGTGCCTCCGTGAGATCGACGAGCACTGGCGGGCCCGGCGAGGGGGGTCGGAGGAGCGATTGGAGCGGATCGTCCCCCGGCCGTCGCGGGTCCGGGAGGACATGAAGGAGGAGCTTCGCGCTCGCTACCGGTCGCAGGCTCCGCCGCGCCTGCGGGCCAGGGCCGACGGGCTGTTCCGGGAGCTCTCGGCTGGGTCGGCGGAGGGAGCGCCGCCCGTGATCTTCGGGGTGCGACTGCACGAGCGAACATCGTCGCGTGACGTCCGACGAACCCTCGGCGCGTTCCTCGACGGCGGGTCGACGCGCCGCGTGTTCACGCCCAACCCGGAGATCCTGCTGTACGCCCGAGATCACCCGGACTTCGCCGCGCTGCTGAACGGTGCGGACCTTGCCTTGCCGGACGGCGCCGGCATCGCGCTCGTGCAGCTCCTGCGGTATCGGCGCAGGGTCCGGCGGTGGCCGGGCATCGACCTGGCCGAGCTGGCCATCCGCCAAGCCGCAGCCCGAGGGGATCGCGTGATGCTCGTGGGCGGGGACGGCGACGCCGGTCCTCAGGCGGCCGCCCGGTGGCGGAAGGAGCTCCCGGGCCTCGCGGTCCAAGCGGCAGGCTCCGGCGTTTCGATCGGGGAGGACGGGGCGGCCGCCTCTCCCGAGGAGGGCCGCGGGCTGATCGAGTCCATCCGGGCCGCCGCCCCCCAGGTCGTGCTGGTGGCGTTGGGTGCGCCGAAGCAGGAGCGATGGATCGACCGCCACGCCCAAGACATCCCGAGCGCGCGGATCATGATCGGCGTTGGCGGCGCCTTCGACGTCTGGGGCGGAGGACTCCGTCGCGCCCCTCGCCCCTTCCATGCGCTCGGGCTGGAATGGTTATGGCGGCTGGCACTGCAGCCCAGCCGCCTCCCACGGATCGTCCGAGCCACGCTGGTGTTTCCGTGGCTCGCGCTCCGGGAGCGGCCGGCGGCTAGCCGTACTCGCGATCCGGCGTGAGGTGGTCGCTCGACGCGGCGAGCGCCGCGTCGAGCGACGCGAACGCGATCTCGGGCACGTAGCGTTCCCGGACCAGCCTGCGACCGCCCTGGGACAGCGCACGCCATCGCTCGTCGTCGTCCAGGACCTCGCCGAGGAGGTCGAGGAGCTCGGCCTCGTCGCGGGCCACCAGCGCGTGCTCGCCGGGCACGGCGTTGAGCCCCTCGATGCCCCATGGGAGGCTGACCACCGGGAGCCCGCGGGCCATCGCGTTCAGGACCTTGACCCGGGTGCCGCTCCCTCCCACCCCCACGTCCACGAACGCCCTGGCTCTGCGGTACAAGGTCTCCGGGTCCGCCACCATCCCCGCGTACTCCACACCCGGGGTGTCCGAGGCCAGCCGGCGGAGCCAGCTCGGAGCCCCGGCTCCGGCGACCACGAGCCGGACGTTCGGCCGCCGGGCCCGAAGGGCGAGGAAGCCCGACCGAAGGAACCGACGGAGCCCCTCGGCGTTGGGTGGCCACCCCAGCGAGCCCAAGAAGAGGAGGACTGGCTCGGCCGGGGGCCGGAGGTCGGGCAGATCCAGGAGCCCGTCCTGCGGGACATTCGGCAGCAGGCGCACCGAGCCGGGCCCAGTCCCCAGGGCCTCCAGGGTCCGGCGGTCTTCCTCCGAGACGGCGAAGACCACGTCGAAGCGCCGAACGATCGCCGACTCATATGCGCGAACGCGTCTCTGCTCCAAGCGGATCAGTGCCCGCCGCGCGAAGCTCGACTCCAGGTCGGCCTGACGCTGCCACATCACGTGCTCCGCGTTGTGTTCGTGGAGCACCCGAAGGCCGGGGAGGGTGGCCGGAACGTACTGGGCCATCAACCAGCCGTCGGCGAAGACCACCTCGAACCCACCCGAGGCCAGCCCCTCGGCCGCCAGCCGGGACATGCGGCGACTCCGGTTCCGCAGCACGCTCAGTGGGATCCCGGCCCCGTAGCTTCGAAGCAGGTTCCACGCAGACCGGCTGCGGCGAAGCGGCACCGTGACGACCGATCCGTTCTCCGCCGTCCAGGCCTCCTGCTCCGGGCTGAGCGGCTCCCTGCGGAAGCACAGCACGTGGACCTCGTGAGTGCGTTGCAGGTGCTGGAGCACGCTGATCGACTTGATCGTGCCGCCGCTCCGGGCCGGATACGGGACCTCTGAGGTCAGGAACAGGATGCGCATGGTGGGTCCGGGTCAGTCTACGCTGCAAGCATCTCCGTCACCGCGATGCGTAAGCGGGCGGTAGACTCCGCCGGTCATGTCCCCACCTTCCCGTAACCGCGCGCTCGGGGTGGCCGCCACGTTGGCGCTGCTGGCCGGTGCATGCTCCCAGCCGGCCAGAGGAGGCGGCGCGTCCGCGGTCCGGACCACGCCGCCACGGCCAAGCGCCCCCTCCCCGACCTTGCACCAGGCGTGGCCGCCGGCGGCATCGTTCCCCACGCGGTGGCCGATCAAGCACGTGGTGTTCTTCATCAAGGAGAACCGTACGTTCGACAACCTCTTCGGGACGTTCCCCGGCGCGAACGGCGCTGATACCGCCGACGACGATGGCACGATCCGACCACTCGTCCGCGGGACCGACGGGCGGCTCCCCGAGGACATCCCGCACTGCTACACCTGCGCGCTGCACGCATGGAACCACGGCCGGATGGACGGATTCGACCAGGGCGGCATCTCGACGAGGTGGGCGTTCACGCGGCTGGACCGCGCTCAGCTCCCGAACTACTGGCACTGGGCGAAGCGCTTCGTACTGGCCGACAACTTCTTCGCCTCGGCCCAGGGCCCCTCGTTCCCGAACCACCTGTACTCGATCGCGGCGCAGTCCGGCGGCGCCGTCGACAATCCCAGGCGCCACGGGTTCTTCTCCAACACGTTCGGGTGCGACGCGCCGTCCCAGCAATTGGTCCAGGTGTTCGACTCGGAGGGCCACGTGCGGTACATCCCGCCATGCTTCGACTTCGAGACCGAGGGTGACCTGCTCGGCGCCGCCGGCATCCCGTGGGCCTACTACGCGGCAACCGAGGCGCAGCGGGGATACATCTGGTCCGCGTACTCGGCGATCCGCCGGTACCGGGAGCACCCCCGGCGCTGGGAGCGGCACATCTTCTCGGTGGACCAGGTGATCCAGGACATCCAGAAGGACGAGCTCCCCCGGTGACGTGGATCACCCCTCGCTTCCAGCTCTCGGAGCATCCCGAGACCAACTTCTGCTACGGGGAGAACTGGAGCACGAAGGTGATCAACGCGATCATGCGCTCGGACATGTGGCGGGACACCGCGATCTTCCTCACGTGGGACGACTACGGAGGGTTCTTCGACCACGTGCCCCCGCCGCAGGTTGACCGGTTCGGTTTCGGGTTCCGTGTGCCGCTTCTCGTCATCTCCCCCTATGCAAGGACGGGTCGCATCGATCACCGTCTCGGCGAGTTCTCGAGCGTCCTCCGGTTCATCGAGGACAACTGGGGCCTGTCACAGCTGACCCATCGCGATCGCCGGGCCCGCAACCTGAGCTACGACTTCGACTTCGCCCGACAGCCGAGCGTCCCGGACCCCCTTCCGCTTCGCACGGATTGCCGAGGTCGGATCTGGCCGCCGGCGTCGTGACTGGGCTGGTCGGGGCACTGGTACGCTCCCGCATCATGGCCGCGCGACCCGATCCGCCCAACGCGGAACGCTCCCGTGTGGCCCTGGAGCGCGAGCTGTACTGGGCCGAGGAGACCACCTTCCGGGCCACCATGGACGCGCAGGAGCTCCGGGTCGTCCTCCAGGATCTCGTCGCCCAGATGCGGGCGGACGAGCGATCCCCAATCCCTCGGAACGAGCCGCAGATCGGCTCACCGTACCGGTGGCGGCGGCGGCTGAAGGCGGGCATCTTCTACTTCCTGCGACCGATGCGGCGCCGGTACGATCGGCTGCTCGGCGACGTCGGTGAATTGGTGGCCATCCTGGCCGGCCGGGTGGCGGCCCTGGAGGCAGAGGTCGAGCGACTGCGAGCCGAGCGGGATGGCCGGGCACCGGCCCCCGGGCATGGTGGGGGGAGCGGCCGGGAGACGGGGCGGTGAGGATCGCCGTCTGCCACGCGCAGACCCCGTTCGTCCGGGGCGGGGCCGAGACCCACACCGAGTCGCTGGTCAGCGCACTCCGGGCGGCCGGACACGACGCGGAGAAGGTGACGGTCGCGGGCAAGTGGTATCCGGCCACCGAGCTCGTCCATCAGATGGCGGTGTGGCGGAGCCTCGACATCGCCGAGTCGAACGGGCTCCCCATCGACGCCGTCGTCGCACTGAAGTTCCCGGCGTACCTCGTGCCGCACGAGCGAAAGATCGTGTGGCTGATCCACCAGCACCGATCGGCCTACGAGCTCTGGGACCATCCGGAGTTCGCCGACCTCTCCCGACAGGAGGAGGGGCCGATCGTCCGGGACATGATCCAGCAGTCCGATCGCATCTCTCTGTCGGAGGCCAAGCGGGTGTTCACGAACTCCCGGAACGTCCAGGACCGGTTGTGGAACTCCATCCGGGTGCCCTCGGAGGTTCTGTACCACCACTCGCCGATCAGCGAGGCGCTGATGGGCATGGAACCCGGACCGTACGGCGACGCGGTCGTGTTCCCCAGCCGACTGGAGGCCCTGAAGCGCCAGTCCCTCGTGGTCGAGGCCATGCGGCACGTGAGGACGGGGGTACAGCTCGTGCTCGTGGGCTCCGGCCCCGACGAGCCGGCCATCCGGGAGCAGATCCGAAAGCTCCGGCTCGAGGATCGGGTCTCGCTGCAGGTCGGCCTGCCGGACGAGGCCCTGCACCGCCTGTACCTGGGCGCTCTCGGCGTGTACTACGGGCCGTTCGACGAGGACTACGGCTACGTGACCCTGGAGGGGTTCGCCTCCACGCGCCCCGTCGTGACGCTCACCGACAGCGGCGGGCCGCTCGAGTTCGTCACCGACGGCGAGACCGGCTTGATCGCACCGCCCGAGCCTCGGGCGATCGCCGAGGCCTTCGACCGGCTCTACGCGGACCGGGCCCTGGCCACGCGGATGGGGGCGGCCGGCCACGAGAAGCTGCGAGCCACCGTCCCGGCCTGGCCCGAGGTCGTGGCCCGGCTGCTCGACTGACGTGGCCGGGATCAGGCAGGTCATCGCGCGCCGGCTGTGGGGGGAGCGGCTCCGGCACCGGATCGCGTGGCTGTCGCCGATGCCGCCCGCCAGGACCGGCATCGCCACCTACTCCAGGTCGGTCCTCGACGGGCTGGACCGCATCGGCTTCGCGAAGCGACACGAGATCGAGACCATCTGGCCGGCCGCGCGTAGATATGAGGGGGCCCTTCCCTGGTACGCGCTGTGCGTGTACCACCTCGGCAACAACGCGGAGTTCCACCGGGACATCTACCGCGACGCCATCCGGGTGCCGGGCCTGGTGGTGATCCACGACCTTGCCCTCGACGACTTCGTCGAAGGGGATGGTCGCCCGGGGCGATCCCGTGGGCCGTCGATCGGCCCGCGAGGCCATCCGGAACAGGGACAGGGTCCACTCGGAGGACATGGTGAGGAGTGAACCGCTCCGCGTGCCGTGGGCGGCGCACGTCGCCCGAAGGGCTCGCGGGATCGTCGTGCACTCGGAGTTCGGCCGGCGGTACCTGCGCGAGATGGGGTCCAGGACGCCGGTCTTCGTGGTGCCCCACCCCGTCGTGGAGAGCGAGGAGGACGTCCGGCGCGCGAGCGCGCGCCGGACGTCCCTCCGCCAGCCCCTCGAGGCCCGGGGGATGCGGACCCTGGTCGGCGTGTTCGGCGACCTGAACGCGGCGAAGCTGATCGACGTGGTGTGCGAGGCGGTCCGCAGGCTTCCCGAGCCCGTGCACCTGGTCCTGGTGGGCCGGAGGATCGAGGGCTACGACGTCGACGCAGTGGTCCGGGGGAGCGGGCTCGGCGGGCGCCTCGCGCTCCTCCCCGACGTCTCGGACTCGGACTTCCTGGCATGGATGTGCGCGGCAGACGTCGCGGTCGACCTCCGGGACCCCCATCGAGGCGAGGTCAGCGGGTCCCTGGCCCGGGCCATGCAGTGTGGGACCCCCGCCATCGTCTCGGGGACCGGCACGTACCTGGATCTTCCCGACGACCTGGTGGTGCGCGTTTCACCGGGGCGACCGGACCCCGGCGAGCTGGCGGCGGCGATCGAGCGGCTGGCCGGCGACCCGGCGCTCGCCGCCGGCATCGGCGCTCGGGCCCGGGCCCACATGGAGCTTCAGGCTCGCGACGATTCGACGGCACGCGGCTACGCGGACGCGATCGAGCGCACGCTCGCGCTGGTGCGCGATCCGGCCCACCAGGCCCTGGCCCGGTGGGCCGGATCCCTGGTCGACCTCAGCGTCACGAGCGAGCACATCGCCAAGGGGTACGGCCTGTCGTACGCGCGCGCACTCGAGGAGCTCACCCCAGGGGAGGGCGGACCGTGAGCGAAGGCGCGGGGACCGTCGTTCGAACGTCCGAGCCCTCCAGGCTTCGGGTGCGCCGCCGCGTCCGGGAGGTCTACGCGCGGCGGGAGGTCCTCCTGAACCTGGTTCGAAAGGAGCTGAAGGTCAAGTACACCGCCTCGTTCCTGGGCGCGATGTGGTCGCTCCTCAACCCCGTCGTGTTCCTCGCCGTGTTCACGTTCGTGGTGAAGATCACGAACAGCTCCTTCCCCCACTTCCCCATCTACCTGCTCTCCGGATTGCTTGCCTGGAACCTGTTCTCGGTGTCCCTGGCCGGGGGGGCGCGCTCGGTGATCGACAACGCCAACCTGGTGAAGAAGGTCGCGTTCCCCCGCGAGGTGCTGCCGCTCTCGGCGATCGGCGTTGCGCTCGTGGACTTCGTCCTCCAGACGGCCGTGCTGCTGCTGTTCATCCTGGTGTCGGGGTACGGGATCCACCTGCCCGAGCTGGCGATCTATCCGCTGGCCTTCGCCACGCTCCTGGTGTTCACCCTGGCGCTCACCTTCTGGGTGGCCGCGCTGAACGTCCGGTACCGCGACATCCAGCACCTGTTGAACATCGCGCTGCTCGTGTGGTTCTGGATGACCCCCATCGTGTACTCCGGGTACCTGGTCCAGCACCTGCTGTCGGGGACGAAGATCCTCGGCGTGAGCCGGTGGGGCCTGTTCCTGGTGAACCCGCTGGCCTCGGTGGTCATGGGGTTCCAGCGGGCCCTGTACGGCGTGGTCCAGCCGGTGGGGGCGGACCGGCCCGTCCTGCCCGACGTAAGCCTGGCATGGCTGGCGGGGGTCCTGGGGATCGTGCTGGCGGCGTCCCTGGTGTTCCTGCTGTACACGTGGCGGAGGTTCTTCGAGCTGTCCGGCGACTTCGCGGAGGAGCTGTAGGCGTGCGCGAACCGGCACTCGAGGTCGCCGACGTCAGCAAGAAGTTCCGGCTGTACCGGGAGCGGCCGTCGTCGCTCAAGGCCCGGGTCCTCCACTCCCGGATGCGGGCCGAGGACTTCTGGGCCTTACGCGACGTGTCGTTCGACATCCCCGAGGGAAGCTCGCTCGGCCTGATCGGGCACAACGGCTCGGGGAAGACCACGCTGCTGAAGATCGTGGCAGGGATCCTCCGCCCGACCTCGGGGTTGGTGCGGCAGCGGGGGCGGCTGGCGGCCCTGCTCGAGCTGGGCGCGGGCTTCCACCCCGAGCTCACCGGCAGGGAGAACGTGTACCTGAACGCGTCGTTCCTCGGGCTGTCCAGGCGGGAGACGGACGCCGCCTACGAAGGCATCGTGGCGTTCGCCGAGCTCGAGGACTTCATGGACAACCAGGTGAAGTTCTACTCCTCGGGGATGCTCGTCCGCCTGGGGTTCGCGGTCGCCGTGCACGTCGACCCCGAGGTCCTGCTGATCGACGAGGTGCTCGCCGTGGGCGACGAGGCTTTCCAGGCGAAGTGCCTCGACCGGATCCGCCAGTTCCAGCGAGACGGCCGGACGATCGTGCTGGTCACCCATGCGCTCGACACGGTCACGCAGATCTGCGACCGGGCCGTGATGCTGCACCACGGGGAGGTCCACGCCGCTGGTGCGCCCGGGGACGTGGTCCGCGAGATGCGCCACGTCCTGCTGGGGACCACCGACCCCGGGTTCGTGCCGGAGGAGGGCACGCGGCAAGCCGAGATCGCGAGCGTCGAGCTGATCTGGGGATCGGGCTCGAGCGAGACCGCGATGCGCCGGGGCGATGGCCTCACCATCCAGGTCGACATCCGGACCAACGAGCCGGTCGCCGACCTCGACGTTGACTTCCAGATCCTCGACGGCGCCACCAACCACGCCGTGCTCGACTCCAGGACGTCGTCGCAGGGCATCTCCATCGACCGATTCGACGGCAAGAAGCGCGTGCGCTTTCGGATCGGCTCGTTCCCCTACTCCGCCGGCAAGTACTGGGTCACCGTGGGCCTGTCGTCGCGGGTGACCGGCCGGCTGTACCACGTCCAGACCCAGCGGTACGGGTTCGACGTCGTCGACGCCGTGCGGATCCAGGACCGGATCGACGTGCCCGTCGACGTGGAGGTGGAGGACCTGTGAGCGGCCTCGACCACGCCGAGCCCGGAGCGAAGAAAGGGAACCTCACCATGCTGATCGCGCTGATCCTCCTTTCCGTGACCGTCGCCGCGGTGGCCCAGCTCACCCTGAAGCACGGGATGAACGGGGTGAACGACCAGCTCGCCCCGGAGAGGTTCGGGTTGAACTCGCGGTCGTTGCGGGTGCTCGTCGCCACGCCGGCCATCTACGCCGGGCTGTTCCTGTTCGGGCTGTCCGCGCTGGTCTGGCTGGTGGTGCTGTCCCGTGCCTCGCTCTCGTTCGCCTACCCCTTCGCCGCCCTCACCTACGTCCTCATCCTCCTGTTCGACCTGTTCATCCTGGACGAGACGGTTCCGCCGCTCCGGTGGGCCGGAGTGGCGCTCATCGTCGCCGGCATCTTCCTGGTCTCCCGAACCCCGCACGGCTGAGATGGCCCGCCGCCGATGAGAGCGGTCGTCCTGGTCGGGGGAGAGGGGACGCGGCTTCGTCCGCTCACCGAGACCATTCCCAAGCCGCTCCTTCCGCTCATGGACCGGCCCAGCCTGGACCACGTCCTGGACCACCTGGCCCGCCACGGGATCCACGAGGTCGTGCTGTCCTCGCCCCACCTCGAGTCGACGTTCCACGACTTCATCGAGGCTCGCCGCGGCGACCCCACGATCACGTGGATCACTGAACGCGAGCCACTCGGCACCGGGGGGGCCATCGTCAACGCGGTGGAGCACCTGGGTGACGAGCCGTTCCTCGCGCTGAACGGCGACATCCTGACCGACCTCGACCTCACGGCCATGGTCGCCTTCCACCGGGAGAAGGGGGCGGACGCCACCATCGCGCTTCACCACGTCGAGGACGCCCGGCCGTTCGGCCTGGTGCCGACCGAACCCGACGGCCGGGTGGTCGAGTTCCGGGAGAAGCCCGACGAGCCGGTCGAAGGCGATGTGAACGCCGGGACCTACGTCCTGGAACCGCGGACCCTCACGGCCTGGGGGAGAAGTGGGAACGTCTCGATCGAGCGCCAGATCTTCCCGTCGCTCATCGCCGCCGGGCGACCCGTGTTCGGGTTCGTCTCGGGGGCCTACTGGCTCGACCTCGGCACCCCGGAGACCTATCTCCGGGCGCACTTCGACATCCTGGAGGGCAAGGTGGGTGGCGAACGGTACCCCGCGCCGTTCGTGGCCGAGGGGGCGGTGGTCGACCTCCGCGCCCACCTGGGCCGGTGGGTCGTGGTGGGCCCGGGTGCCTCGGTGGGTTCGGGCGCGGAGATCGACGATTCGGTGCTCCACGCCGGGGCCGTCGTGGAACAGGGAGCGAAGGTCGTCGGCTCGATCCTCGGCCCTCGCTCGGTGGTGGGGGCGGGGGCCACGGTCACCGGCTCCGCGCTCGCGGAGTCGGCGCGGGTTCGCCCCGGGGCCAGCCTGAGCGGGGCGCGAGTCTCCGCCGGCCGGGAGGCGCCGGAAGGGTAAGACGGGGAACCGGGCCGGCCGATGTGCTAGGGTGCGGCCCCGTTCGGGACCCCCGGAGTGCGATTGAGAAAAGCGCTTGCGTTCGCCCTCGTCGTTTCCGTCGCGATCCTCTTGCCGGCGGAGGCCGGGCATGCCGCGGACTCGTTCCGGTTCTTCGGCTCCGGCTGGGGCCACGGCCTCGGCATGTCGCAGTGGGGTGCGTACGGCCTGGCCAAGCAGGGCTGGGGACAGGGGCGGATCCTGACTCACTTCTACTCGGGCACCAAGGTGGCTCCCGCGCTCTCGCCGCCCGGCAAGCTCCGTGTGGGATTGGTCCAGGGCAGGGCGAAGGTACGGCTGGCGCCGGCGGGCGGACCGGCCGACCTGCGACTCGGCGACCCGAAGGCCGGCGAGGTGGTGGCCACGATCCCCGCCGACGAGACCTGGACGGTGCAGGTGGCCGGCCAGGCGTACCGGATCCTGGACGGGTCGGGAAAGAAGATCGGGGAAGACGTCGGCGGTCCCGAGAACAACCTCTACGTGGTCTACGGCAACGGCGTGCGCGTGGTGGTCCCCGAGGCCGGGCACGCCTACGGCCGCGGCTTCATCGAGCTCAACCTGTACAACTGCCTGCCAGGGTGTCGCGAGCGGTTGATCCTCGTGGTCGGGGCCGAGGAGTACCTCTACGGCCTGGCCGAGGTCCCCAGCAGCTGGCCGGTCCCTGCCCTCCAGGCCCAGGCCATCGCGGCTCGAACCTATGCGTTCACCAAGGCGGCCACCGGCGGGCAGAACCGGGTCGGGTGCAACTGCGCGCTGTACGCGAGCTCCTTCGACCAGGTGTATGCGGGGTGGGACAAGGAGGCCGGGCTGGACGGCGAGCGGTGGGTGGCTGCCGTCAATGCCACGGCGGGACAGGTCGTGATGTACCAGGGCCAGAGCATCCAGGCGTTCTACATGTCCTCGAGCGGGGGGTTCACCGAGGACAACGAGAACGTGTGGGGCGGGACTCCGATCCCGTACCTGCGCGGCGTGTGCGATCCCGGCGACTACACGTCCGCCAACCCGAACGCTGTATGGGACCTCTCCCTTCCCGCCGACCGCGTGACCCGAAGGCTCCGGCTCGGCATCGGGCCGGTCACCGGCTTCACCGACACGGTCCGAGGCGTATCCGGGCGGATCGTCACCACGGTCGTCCAGGGAGCGTCCGGGACGGCCGAGGTGAGCGGCTCAACCCTTCGGTCGGCCCTGGGCCTTCCCGACGACCGCGTGTGGGTGAACGCGAACCGGCAGATCACCGGCAGTATCCGGGAGAAGTACGACGCGACCAACTGCCGGCCGGGGCTCCCCACCTCGCCGGAGGCGGCCGTGGCCGGCGGCACCCGTCAGCAGTTCCAACGGGGCGCCATCTACTTCAAGGCCGGGATGGGCGCTCACGTGCTGTCCGGCTCGGTGCTCGAGTTCTACCTGAAGAAGGGCGGCCCGAAGGGACGGCTGGGGTTCCCCACGGGTGACGTGGAGACCCTGAAGAACGGCGCCACCCGCGCCACCTTCGAACACGGCAAGATCACGTGCACGGCATCGGGGGCCTGCCGGGCGAACTGACGCCGGATCTCATGCGGCGCGTGGCTCGGGCGCGTTGCTGGTTCCCCGGTACGCCTGGATGAAGCCCGACGCGATGGTCCGCGCCTGGTCCGCCGTCACCGTGGCCGGGCACTCCCAGAGCTTGTTCCACGCGGTCAGGGCGAGGGACGTCCCGCTCGGGAGGTCCGGGTACGGAGCCATGATCACCTTGTCCTGTGCGTCGGCCAGCGACGCGAGGCGGCTCACGACCTCCTGCGGGAGGGCATCGGGCCCGTCGGCACGGTAGTAGATGAGGACGTAGGCGTGCTCCAGGTTGTGGACGGCTCGGGTCTCCGGCACGGGAGAGTCGTAGACGTGCGGGTTCCCCGGGAGCGGGCTGGGGTCGTGAAAGCCCGACGTCGCCGGGTGCTCCGTATAGGTGTAGCTCTGGCCGGGGGACAGGTGCCGCCCGCCCGGCGCCGACGCGGCAGGGGTCTGGACGTTGCCGCACCCAGCGTCGCTCGCGGCCGCCAGGGCCGCTTCGGGGATGGGCTTGGGGCCCCCGACCCGGGTCAGCAGGAAGAAGGCGGCGAAGGTGACGGCGCCGAGTCCGCCCATCCAGGCCGCGCGCTGGAGGGCCCGGCGTCGGCGGATCCGGCGAAGCGTCGTCTCCCTGGCCTGGCGGACCTGGTCCTTGCGCTCGGACCTGGCCGAGCGGGTGCGCTCGGTCGAGCGGGTGCGCTCGGCCGTACCGGTGGCCGGCGTCCGATCGCGCTCGGCGCCCGCCGTCCGATCGCGCTCGGCGCCCGCCGTCCGATCGCGCTCGGCGCCCGCCGCCGGACGGTGCCGCTGCTTGCGCTTCTTCTTCGCCATCAGATCGGTGTCTGGGGCTCGGGGGCGTTTCCGAGATAGGCCTGGCTCCCGTACGGAGGGATGCCATAGCGCGCGGTGAAACCGAACGCGGCGGCGAGCGAGAGGCTCGAGCAGGTCTCGACGTGGTGCCAGGCCACGAGGGCCATCGCCGAACCACCCGGCAGGGTCCCGCCGGCTCCCTGGTCCGGATAGTCGTAGGGCGCCACGATGACCTTCAGCCCGTGAGTCGAGTCCCGGTAGAAGTCCTGGATCTTGGTGAGCTCGTCGCCCGAGGCATCCGGCGAGTACCAGACGACGGCCGCGCCGTGTTCCAGCGAGTGGATCACCTGGTCGATCGGGGGCGGGCTCGAGTACACCCCCGGCTCCATGGTGTGGGGTTGTGGGGTCCCGACGCTGGGGGTACTGAGGGGTAGCTCGACAGAGGTGGCATGGTCGGCGGGCCGCCCGGGACCCCGATATGGGCCCGGTCTAGGGCCTCGGGTTGGTAGGAGCCGACGTCCCGGACGTCGGTGCACCCCGCAGCTGTGGCGGCCTGGGGCGCCGCGGCCAGCAGCTGACCGGGGTCCTGGGTCTGCGGCCGGGGACGGAACGCGTAGTACGCGGCGCCGGCGGCCACCAGGACGATGACGAGGCCCAACGCGATCCACCGGGTGCGGCGGGAGCGGGCCATCCGGCGCTCGATCGCCAGACGCTCTCGCCTGGCCTCCTCCTTCCGCTCGGCCTTGGTCAGGCGCTCGTTCGTGGGGCCTTCGGTGCGCCCGGTCCGTCGTCCCGCCACGTGCCTCCCTGCCTCCATCCGAAGCCCGATCCGATGCTCGATCGGGAGACCCCTCAGGATATCGGGAGGCGGCCGAGCGCCGTTGCGCCCGTTCCCCGGCCTCTCTATGCTTCGGCCGTTCTTCCCCGAGTGGACGCCCCGGAGCAGGCCGGGGCCGGTGCGAAGGGGGGCGCACATGGCGACCACGATCGCCCCGACGTCGGGGCTCGATCGGTACTTCAAGATCTCGGAGCGGGGCTCGAGCGTACGCACCGAGATCATCGCGGGGTTCACGACCTGGCTGACGATGGCCTACATCCTGTTCGTCAACCCGGCCATCCTCGGCAGCATCCCGGATCACGCGGGCACGACGCTCCCGTTCCCGCAGGTCCTGACGGTGACGGCGCTCGTGGCCGGCGTCATGACGATCGCGATGGGCGTCTGTGGCCAACTACCCGTTCGCGCTCGCGGCGGGGCTCGGGCTGAACGCGTTCGTCGCGTTCACCCTCGTCGGGCACCTTGGGCCTGACCTGGCCGGAGGCGATGGGCGTGATCGTGATCGAGGGGCTGATCATCGCGGCCCTGGTCCTGACGGGGTTCCGCGAGGCGGTCCTGAACGCGATCCCGATGGACCTGAAGCGCGCGATCGGGATCGGGATCGGCCTGTTCATCGCGTTCATCGGCCTGGTGAACGCCGGCATCGTGGTCCACCCGGAGGCCGGAACGACCGTCACGCTCGAACCCCGATCTCTCGACCCTTCGGATCCTCACGTTCGCGGTCGGGCTGGCCGTGACCGCCGGCGCTCGTGGCCCGGAAGATGCGGGGCGGCGCTGCTGATCGGGATCGTGTTCACCACGCGTCCTGGCGATCGTGATCAACGAGGTCTGGGGCGACTCGGCCATCTGGACCGCCGTCGGCCCCGATGTCGCACAGATCCCCGACAAGGTGGTGTCAACGCCGCACTTCGACCTGCGTCGGGAACTTCCGATTCCGGGGTGTTCGACGTCGTGCTCGCTTCTGGACCGCGCGTCGCGCTGATCCTGTCGGTCATGCTGTCGGACTTCTTCGACACGATGGGCACCGTGATCGGGATCGGCGGCGAGGCCGGGCTGCTGGACGCGCGAGGGCAGGCTGCCCGGCATCAACCGCGTGCTGCTCGATCGACTCGCTCGCGGCGGCCGCCGGCGGGGCCGCGTCGGCCTCGTCGAACACGACGTACATCGAGAGCGCGGCGCGGGCATCGTCGAGGGCGGCCGGACGGGCCTGACGTCGGTCGTCGTCGGGGTGCTGTTCCTGCTGTGCGATGTTCTTCTCGCCGATCGCCGGGGTCATCCCGCCGGAGGCGACGGCGCCGGTCCTGGTGATCGTCGGCTACTTCATGATGACGATGGTCGAAGGAGATCGACTGGGCGCGACGCCGTCGATCGGCATCCCCGCGCTGCTCACGATGATCGTGATGCCGTTCACGTATCAGCATCACGAACGGCGTGGGCGCCGGGCTTCATCTCGTACGTGGTGATCAAGGTGCTGCGGGGACGATGGGGCAAGGTCCACTGGCTGCTGTACCTGGTGTCGGCCGTGTTCGTCTGGTACTTCGTGCGCGGACTGCTGGCCTGAGTCCGGCGTAGGGCGCGGGTGCGGCGGGCGCCCGGGAGCACGCCTCCCGGGCGCCCGCGCACGTCCGGGGTTCCCCCGCGCTCAGGCGAAGCGGAGGTGCTCGCCGAGGTCAGGAGGGCGGGGCGGCGGGCGCTGCCCTGCCGGCATCGGGCCGGCGGCCACCGCGCCGAGCGCAAACCACTCGTCGTCCATCCCAGGACCGCGCGGGTCTCCTCCTGGCAGAACAACGTCGAGGAGATCCAGCACGACGCGAGCCCCTGGGCGTGCAGGGCGAGCAGGAGGCTCTGGATGGCCGCGCCTCCCGAGAGGAGGAACATCTCCTGCTCGGCGTGGGCCCGCTCCTCGTCCGGGTACGGGTGCGCGCCCCCGGAACCGGATCCACGGGACGATCAGCACCGGGGCCGTGCCGAGCACCGCGTCGCTCCGGTCGATCCGGCGGGCGATCACGTCCTCCGAGACGCCGTCTCGCGCGCAGGTCGTCCCGCCACGCCTGCGCCATCGCGCGCGAGCAGCGCGCGCTTGGCCGGCGCGCCGTCGAGGGCCGTGAACGCCCAAGGGCGCGTGTGGTGCGGCGCGGGCGCCGTGCACGCCGCGCGCACCGCCTCCTCGATGACCTCTCGCGGCACCGCTCCGGGTCCGAACGAGCGGATCGTGCGCCGCGCCGAGATCGACAGCAGCGGCGACTCCCGGAACAGGTCCTCCTCGGGAGGGCGCACGAGCTCGGAGGCCGGCGACGCCGGGGCGTCGGTCTCGACGCCCCGGACGATCGCCGCCGGAACGCGCGAGGCCTTGCCCATGACCAGCCCGCTCGCCGCCGCCACCTCGTCGGCCAGGGCCACGATGGTGGCCTCGAGGGTCTTTCCCGTCGTGATCGGTCGTCCCCCGAAGGTCGAGCACCGCGGGAAGGCCCGGCGCACCCGATCGCCACGTTCACCAGCCCTCGCCGCCAGGTCCGGCCGAACGTGTCGGTGACCACGACGCCGACGCGAGACCCCGAGGGACCGCTCAAGGTCCTTGCGGATCGATTCCGCCGAGCCGTCGGGGTCCTCCGGGAGGAGGGTCAGGAACCCCGGTGCGACGTTCGAGGAGTCGACGCCCGCGTTGGCGCACACGAACCCGTGCCGGGTCTCCGCGATCACCAGGTCCCCTCGGCGGGCCACGATTCGGCGGGCCTCCCGTTCGGCCCACGCCATCCGCCCCTGGCCCTCGTCGGACACCACCCGGCCCTCGGCCTTCGACACGACCTTCTGCGTGACCGCGATGATGTCGCCGTCGCCGGACGCCGAGCTCCGCGAGCTTCGGCGCGAGGAGCGCGGCGACGTCGTCGCCGGGGCGGACCTCCGGGAGGCCCTCGATGGGGAGGATCTCGACGCGCACGCTCACCCCACGAGTTCGAGGGCCGCGCGGGCCACGCTCTCGGCCTTCGCGTCGTCGGCCATGACCGTGTCGGTGACCGCGACCCGAACGCCCAGCTCCCGTTCGATGCGGGACGCCAGGTCCCGGTCGGCGTGGTCCACCACCCACCCTGCCAGCAGTCCGCGGTAGCACTCCGCGGCGCCGAGCGCCGTCACCGCGTACCCGGCCGCGGGCATCAGCTTGTCCGCCATGCCGGCGAGCGGCGCGCCGCCCGACGATCGGCGAGACGCCGACCGCGGCATCCCGCCTGGCGGCCACCGCTTCCTCGATCCCCGGCACGGCCAGGATCGGGCCGAGCGAGGCGATCGGGATTGGACGGGCAGAGCACCACGGCGTCGGCGGCCTCGATGGACTCGAGCACCCCCGGCGCCGGGCGCGACGCCTCGACCCCGTCGTACCGGATGGCCTTGACCTCGTCCCGAGCTCGGCGCTTCACCCAATACTCCTGGAAATGAAGGTCCAGCTCTTCGCCGGCCGACACCACCGTGACGCGGGTGGCAACGGGATCGTCGGTCATCGGCAGGATCCGGCAGCCGACGCCGAACCGCTCGGCGACGCGGGCCGTGGCCTCGGACAGCGTGGCGCCGCCCCGCGAGCAGGTTCGTCCGGTACAGGTGGGTGGCCAGGTCGAGGTCGCCGAGGTTGAACCAGGCCTGCCCCGGATCGAACCGCCGGAGCTCCTCCGTGGCCCGGAACGTCTCGTCGCGACGGCCCCAGCCCCGATCGCGGTCCATGGCCTCGCCCAGCCAGTAGGTCACCGAGTCCAGATCCGGCGACACATGGAGGCCGTGCATCTCCACGTCGTCGCCGGTGTTGACGACGACGGTGACGTCCTCGGGCCGGACCGCGCGGAGCAGTCCCCGGAGGAACTTCCCGGCGCCGATCCCCCCCGCCAACGCGGTCACTCGCATCGCGGATAGCGTAGTAGGCTCGCTCGCGATGGCGGAGGCGACCCCCCACCGGACCCGGCCCGACGGCTCGTCCCTCCCGCCCCTCCCGCCCCAAGCGCTCACCCGCCGTGCCCTGTCGCGCGCGGAGGCCGGCAAGGCGCTCTCGCTCCCGGAGGCCGAGGCGCTCCTCGCGTCACGAGGGCCAGACCTGGACCGGCTGATGCTCGTCGCGTCTCGGCTCAGGCGACCTCGGCCACGGGACCACCGTCACGTACTCGCGCAAGGTGTTCATCCCGCTCACGATGCTCTGCCGGGATCACTGCCACTACTGCACGTTCGCCAAGCCGCCCGCGAAGCTGGAGCGACCGTTCCTCTCGCTCGAGGATGTCGTGGCGATCGCCGAAGCCGGCCGAACGCTCGGGTGCAAGGAGGCGCTGTTCACGCTGGGGGACCGGCCCGAGGAACGCTACTCCGTGGCCCGCGAGTGGCTGGCCGAGCGGGGGTACCACTCCACGCTGGACTACGTTCGAGCCGCCTCGATCAGGGTCATCGAGGAGACGGGCCTGCTGCCCCACCTGAATCCCGGGATCATGAGCTGGGAGGAGATGGCTCGGCTGAAGCACGTCAGCGCTTCCATGGGGCTGATGCTCGAGACGTCCTCGGACCGGCTCTCGGAGAAGGGTGGGCCGCACTTCGGCTCACCGGACAAGGTCCCCGCCGTGCGGATGCGGACGATCGAGGATGCCGGCCGGCTGGCCATCCCCTTCACCACCGGGATCCTGGTCGGGATCGGGGAGACGCTTCGAGAGCGCGCCGAGTCGCTCCTCGCCATCCGGGACCTCCATCGGCGGTACCGGCACGTCCAGGAGGTCATCGTCCAGAACTTCCGGGCCAAGCCGGGCACGGCCATGCATAGGGCGCCGGAGCCGGAGGAGGAGGAGTTCCTGGCCGTGGTGGCGACGGCTCGGGTCCTGCTCGGGCCGCGGATGAACGTGCAGGCCCCGCCGAACCTCTCGGACCCCGGGATGCAGCTCCGCCTGCTCGACGCCGGGATCAACGACTGGGGCGGCGTGTCCCCGCTGACGCCCGACCACGTGAACCCGGAGAAGCCCTGGCCGGCCATCGAGGTCCTGGCGGCCCGGACCGCTGACCGGGGCCTGGAGCTCCGAGAGCGACTGACCGTCTACCCCGAGTTCGCCCGCCGCCCCGACCCCTACCTCGCGGGGAAGATGCGGCTGCCGGTCGCCGCCCTCATGGGCCACGACGGCCTGGCCGCCCCGCAGACCGTGCCCCAGCCCATCGCCTGGCAGGACCCGGAGGTCCAGTGGAAGCCCCGGTCCATCGAGCTCACCTTCGCCAAGGGTCCGGGCGCCGGCCTCCGGGAGGACGCGGCCGTCGTCTACGGGGACTTCGAAGTGCTCGACAACGAGGTGACGAGGGCCTGGGCCCGGCGGGAGGTGGTCCCGGCCCGTCTCGACGCCGACGTCAAGGCGGCGCTTCGAAGGGCGGAGCGGCATCGACCGATCACCGACGCCCAGGCGCTCGCGCTGTTCCAGGCGGATGGGCCGGCCCTGGAATCGCTGTGCCGGGTGGCGGACGAGTTACGTGAAGAGGCGGCGGGCGACGAGATCACCTATGTCGTGAATCGAAACGTCAACTTCACCAACGTCTGCTACGTGGGATGCCGCTTCTGCGCCTTCGCGCAACGGGAGGTCGATCCGGAGTCCTACACGCTGACGCTCGAGGAGGTGGCCGACCGGACCCGCGAGGCGCGGGACTGGGGGGCCACCGAGGTGTGCATGCAGGGCGGGATCCATCCTGACCTCCCCGGTTCGTTCTACTTCGACCTCCTCGACGCGGTGAAGGCGGCCGCTCCGGATATCCACATCCACGCGTTCAGCCCCATGGAGGTACTGAACGGCAGCACCAAGTTGGGGATAACCTTCCGCGAGTTCCTCCAGGAGTGCCGGCGCCACGGGCTCGGGACCATCCCCGGGACGGCGGCCGAGATCCTCGACGACGACATCCGGTGGGTGTTGACCAAAGGCAAACTCCCTGCCGACACGTGGGAGGAGATCGTCAGGACCGCGCACGATCTGGGGCTCCGCTCCTCGTCGACCATCATGTTCGGGCACGTGGACGCGCCTCCCCACTGGGTTTTCCACATTCGCCGTATCCGCAGGATCCAGGAGGAAACGGGGGGTTTCACCGAGTTCGTGCCGCTCTCGTTCGTGCACCAGAACGCACCGATCTACCTCGCGGGACGGGCCAGGCCCGGTCCCACGATTGTGGAAAACCGTCGGATGCATGCGGTGGCGCGGATCCTGCTCGATGGCGCGATCCCCAACATCCAGGTGTCGTGGGTCAAGATGGGAGTGGAGGCGTGCCAGATGATCCTTCGGGGAGGGGCGAACGACTTCGGCGGAACGCTCATGGAGGAGACCATAAGCCGGATGGCCGGAGCGGAGTGGGGGATTCGCATGGAGCCGTTGCAGTTCCAGGAAGCCATCCAGGCCATCGGCAGGGTCCCCGCGGAGCGAACGACCACGTACGGACGCGTGCAGCGCAATCGTTTCAACGTGCCGCGGATCGTGGATCCGACCGAACTCGCGGCACCCGCGCGGGCCTGAAAACGCTCCGAAACGGGCGATTCCGTCAATCACCTTGACCTAACTCGTCAATAGGGTTGACGGGCAAATTTCTGACCGAAATGGCTTGAAACCTGCGGTTTCTCTGTCGAACATTCCATACGGGAGACGTATGTGGAGATGCGCCAACAAATGAGGAATTCCCTCTTGTCAAGGAGGGGAGGAATCCCTCAGAATCACAGGCGTGTGATTTGCGGGGGGAGAGAGCGGTGCATCACTACATCCCATGGCAAGAACGGGCCCGCTGCCGAGACCACGATCCCGAGATCTTCTTCCCCGAGAAGGGAGGGTCATCGAGGGAGGCCAAGCGGATCTGCGCTGACTGTCCCGTTCGGATCGAGTGCCTCAACTACGCCCTTCGCCGCGATGAGCGGTACGGGGTGTGGGGAGGGATGAGCGAGCGGGAACGGCGACGCCTGAAGCGTATGGCGTCCTGAGCATCGAAAGGGGGTGACAATGTCTCCCGCAAAGAAGAGATCCACCGCGAAGAGGAAGGCGGCCGCCAAGAAGGGAGCCGCTACCAGGAAGCGGAAGAGCGCCAAGCGCTCAACCGCCGCGAAGAAGGCGGCAAAGACACGGAAGCGGAAGACCGCGAAGCGGAAGACCGCGGTCAAGAAGCGGACCACGAAGAGACGGACCGCGAAGAAGCGGACCGCGGCGCGGAAGCCCGCGGCCAAGAAGCGGACCACGAAGAGACGGACCGCGAAGAGGAAGAGCGCGGCGAAGTAGCGCGCGACCTCGGCGGTATCTCCGGGAAGGGGGGCGTATCGGCCCCCCTTCCTCGGTTTTCGGAGTCCCTTGCGTGCTAGGCTGCGCGCCGCGCACGCGCACCCGATGGTCACCACGACAGCCGATCGCTCTCCGGTAGCCGACGCCGTCCGCACCCCGAGCGTCCTCGTGGTGCTGGTGGTGAGCGACGGAGCTCGCTGGCTGAGGGAGAGCCTCCGCTCCCTGGCCGGCCAGACCCATCCCAGGCTCGGTGTGGTCGCCGTGGACGGCGGTTCCACCGACGGGTCTCGCGAGATCCTCCAGCAGGCCCTGGGGCAGCAGCGGGTCATCGCCCTCCCCGAGGACCGAGGGTTGTCCGGCGCGTTGCGCGCGGCCCTGGACCTCCCGGTGGCCAGGGCCGCGGACTACGTCCTCATCCTGCACGACGACGCAGCTCTGGCGCCCGACGCGGTGACTCGCATGGTGGAGGCGGCCGAGGGCATTCGGGGGGTGGAACGGGTCGGCATCGTGGGACCCAAGGTGGTGGACTGGGACGACCCCCGGGTGCTGCGCGAGGTGGGCCGTTCCACCGACCGGTTCGGCCATCCCCACATGCCGCTCCAAGACGGGGAGATGGACCAGGGCCAGTACGACCGGATCCTGGAGGTCCTCTACGTCTCGTCCTGCGCAATGCTCATCTCCCGGGAGGCCTGGCAGCGGACCGGCCCCTTCGACGAGCGCTACGGCGGGTACCACGACGACCTCGATTTCTGCTGGCGGGCCCGCCTGGCCGGGTTCCGGGTCCTCATGACCCCCCTCGCCCAGGCCCGGCACCTCGCCGCCGAGGGCGGCGGGGGCCGGGCCGCGGCTCACGAGCGGGGCCCCCGGTACCAGGCGGAGCGGGTAGCGGTGGCCTCCATGCTGAAGAACTACGGGGCGCTCTCCCTCCTGTGGCTCCTTCCCCTTCACCTCGCGATCGAGGCCGTGCGCCTGGCGTACCTCGCGGTGGCCCGACGGTTGGAGGAGGCGTACGAGCTGCTCGCCGCGTGGGCATGGAACCTCGCCCACCTTCCCTCGACGCTCCGGCGGCGGGTCCGTGCCCAGTCGGTGCGGACGGTCCCGGACCGCGTCGTCCGCCGGTTCATGGAGTCGGAGTTCTTCCGGCCTCCGAGGTGGTTCCTGGAGGCCGAACGGATCCTGGGGGAGCAGATCGAGCTGGAGGAGAAGGCGGAGCGGCCGCCGGTTCGCGCCCGGATGGCCTCGCTCGCCGGCCAGCACCCCGTCCTGGTGGCGTGGACGCTCGGCCTGGGCATCATGGCCCTTGCCTTCCGGTTCCTGGTGGGGCCGGAGGTCATTCAGGGCGGGGCCCTCGCCGCGTTCCCCCCGGGGCCAACCGGCTTCTTCCACGAGCTCGTGTCGGGGTTCCGGACGACCGTGCTCGGCGGGACCCAAGCCGCGAGCCCCGCGCTCGGCGCTCTGGGGGGACTGTCCGCGGTCTCGTTCGCCAGCACCGGGCTGGCCCAGAAAGTCCTCCTGGCCGTTCTGCCGCCGGTCGCCGCCCTGGTCATGTACCGCTCGATGCTTCGCCAGACCGGGGAGCGGGTGGCCTCCGTGGTCGCCGCGGGCGCCTACGCCCTCTCTGCCATGGTGTTCTGGGCGTTCTCCGAGGGGCGGATCGAGGTGCTGGTGGCGCTGGCGGTGCTGCCGGCGGTGGCGGACAGGCTCGACGCCGCCTTCGGGCGGGGATCGCCCCGGTCGGCCTTTCGCTTCGTGGTGGGGATGGGAGCCGCCCTTGCGATCGGGGTGGCGTTCCTCCCCGGCATCCTCCTGCCGGTAACAGCGCTGGCCGCGCTCCAGTTGGTTACGGGCCGCTCACGGGGCCGCGGCCTGGCCCTGACCGCCGCCGCCGCCGCCGCCGCGGCCATCCTGGTGGCGCCCATGGTCCCGGACATCGTCACGTCGCCGGGGCCGGCGCTCTCCTCGCTGGTGGGGGAGCCGAGCTTCTCGCTGCTCGCCCGGCTGTCCCCGGGCTCGGGCCCGGGGACCTGGCCGGTGGCCTGGTTCCTCCCCGCCGCCGCCCTCTTCGCGTTCAGCGTCGTGGGGCCGGGCTACCGGGCCCGAGCCTGGCGCGCCACGCTGGCCGCCATCGCCGGGGTCTTCCTGGCGTGGGCCTCCGCCGCCGGGTACTTGCCCGCGACCTTCACCAACGCCCCCGCCTACCTCGCGCTCGCCGCTGGGGCCGAGGCAGCCGTCGTTGCCTACGGATTGGCCTCGATCGGGTCGGGCATGCAGCGCGAGGCGTTCGGGTACCGGCAGGTAGCCGCAGGCGTCGTCGCGCTGCTCCTCGCCGGCGGCCTGGTAGGCCAGACCTTCCAGGCTGCCCTGGGGAACTGGACGATCGGTCCGAACGCGCTGCCGTCGGCGTGGCCGCTCGTCTCGAACGAGCCGGGGGACTTTCGGATCCTGTGGCTCGGTGGGCGGGCCGGCGACCCCTTCCCGGCGCCTGGTGGCGACCCCCGAGGCGTCGTGGAGGCCGGAGCGGCAACGGTCCGCTTCGCCCTCACCGACCGCGACGGGATCACAGCCCTGGACACGGGAAGGGCCGAGGTGGGGGCGGGCTACGACTACCTCAGGCGCGCGCTCACCGAGCTCCTGGCCGGCCAGACCAGCCACGGCGGCGCGCTCCTTTCTCCCCTGGCCATCCGGTTCATCGTGGCCGGGGAAGGCGATCTCCCGGCCGCGGCCGCGGCCCGGCTGGACGCCCAGCTCGACCTGAACCTGACCCCTGCCGGTGGGCTCGTCATCTACGACAACGCCCGGACCCTCCCTCCCGCCTTCGTAACTTCGTCGGCCCCCTTCGCCGCCGCCGCCGCGGGCACCGACCTCGAGCCGATCGCTTCCCTTCCTCCTGCCGACGCCACGACGCTCGAGCCCCTGCCGGGCGGCTTCGGCGGCACGTCCACGGGCGGCTTCGGGTTCGTCTCGCATCAGGATGAGGGGGGCTGGCGGGTGCAGGCCGGGGGGCGCACGCTCGGGACGGAGCGGGCCTTCGGCTGGGGGATCGGGTTCGACGCGGCACCTGGTCCCGTTCGCCTGACCTACGCCGATCAGTGGATCCGGACCTCGGAGATGATCGCGCTGGCCCTCCTGTGGCTCGCCGTGTTGTGGATCACCCGCCGGCCGGTGGTCCGATGAGGCTGCGCGGCCAGGTCGGCTGGGCGATGCTCGTCCTGGCCGTCGTCGTGGCGGGTGGGGTCTATCTCCAACGGGAGGTGGGACCGAAGGCTTCGGCCGCCGCTTCGTCCGGGGCGGCCCCGTCGGGCGCGTGGTTCTGTCCACACGGGGGCGGCCCCGAGTGGGCCGTCACCCTGGAGCTGGCCAACCCCGGGACCTCGCCGGTGAAGGTACGTGTGACCGGACTCTCGGGACGGAGGCCCTCGACGCCCCAGTCCTTCTCCGTGGAGCCGGGGGCCGAGCTCCTGGTCCACGAGGCGGCCGAGGCGCGAGAGAGCGCCTCGTTCATCGAGTACTTCGGAGGATGGGTGGCGGCCGGCTGGGTGATCCACGCGGGTGGCGGAGAGAAGGGAGTCGCCGCCGAGCCGTGCCTTCCCCAGTCCGCGGTGCGGTGGTTCCTGCCGGACGGGCTGACGACCGAGCGCCAGGATGCCTACGTGGTGATCATGAACCCGTTCGCCACCGACGCCATCTTCACCCTGACCCTGTACACGCAGAAGCGCGCCCCGATCACCGCGGGAACCTGGACGAACGTGGTGCTCGGGCCGCGCCGGAGCCGGGCCTTTCGGCTGAACGCCAAGGCCCTGGGCGAGGGCGCCGTCTCGACGCTCGTCGACGTGAAGGTGGGCCGGGTGGCCGCCGCCTCGCTCGGCCTCTCGGAGCTCGGTGGGATCAGGAGCAGCATCGGCGTGGCCGGCTCCCCACCCGAACGAACGATCCTTCCGGCCGGCTTCGCTCAAGGAGCCTCCACGTTGGTCGTGATGAACACGGGGGACGCGCGCCCCGAGCTCCAGGCCACCCTCCTCTCCAAGGACACCTCCCAGCCGCTCGGGAGCCTGGTGCAGAACGCGCCCAACGGCGGCTCCGCGCAGCCGTACCCCCTGACCATGGAGGGACCGTCCACCCTGGACGTGCGGTCGACGCCGGGCGTGGTGGTGGCCCTTCGGACCCTGGGCGTCTCCTCGGACCAGGGCTCGACGGCCGGTGCCTCCGCGCCGGCCGCCGCGTGGGTGGTCCTTCCTTCAGTCGCCGGCACGCCGGCTCACTCCGGGCTCATCCTCTCCAACCCCGGCGAGGTGCCGGCCGTCGTGAGGCTCTCGCTCCTTCCCTCGGGACCCGGGACCGTTCCGCCACCGGTGACGGTCACGATCCAACCGGGGCGTACCGTTGCCGGACCCAAGCTGTTCGTGACGGCCAAGCCCTTCGCCGCGATCCTGGCGACGGCCGAGTCGGGAACCCTGGTCCCCGCGGCGGCGTCGTACTCGCTCGGCCAGGAGGGGATCGCGACCTACGCGGTCTCGTTGGGGGTTCCGATCCCGGAAACATGGATACCGTCGTGACCCTCGGGGTATGCATCCGTAGAATGAGCGTGGCGTGAGGGCATCGGTCGGCGTCGCGGCGGCTACGTAAGGCACCACCACCGGCCGATACTGGAGAGCGGGAACGGGGCATGGTTCAGGGCAAACACTCGAGGAAGATGTTCGGTCGAGCCTGGTGGATGGGGCTCCTGGCCGTCCTGATTGCCGTGCTGCTCGGCGCGGGCACCGCCTTCGCTGCCTATGGCTACGACCGTTCCAGCCAGACCCGGATCCTGCCCGGCGTCACGGTCGAGGGTGTCAACGTGGGCGGCATGACCCGGGACCAGGCCATCCGTGCCGTCACCGCCCGGGCCGACACGTCGCTCGCGGGCGACCTGGTGGTGACGGCGGCCGGATACTCATGGCACGTCACGCCGGCGGCGCTCGGCACGCGGGCCGACGTGGAGGGCGCGGTGGACCAGGCCTTCACGGCGGCGAACCGGCTGTCACTCCTTTCCCGCGTCTACCACCGGGTGGCCGGCCAACCCGTGGACGTCGAGATCCGCGTGGGCTTCGCGCACGACCAGGCCAAGGTCCAGGCATTCGTCCAGCAGGCGTACGATGAGGTGGCCGAGCCGGCGGTGGATGCCGGCATCGACCTCGTCGACGGCGAGCTGGTGATGCAGAAGCCCAAGCCGGGCGAGGAGCTGAAAGCGGAAGCGGCCACGGCCCGGATCTTGACGGCGCTCGATCGGCAGGTGTCCTTGGTCCAGGTCCCGGTGAAGGCCGTGCAACCGAAGGTGACGGCCGCGTCGCTCGGCAAGACCATCGTGGTGGACCTGTCGGAGAACCAGCTGTACCTGTACGACGGGTTCAAGGTGGAGAAGCAGTACCCCGTGGCTACGGCCGCTGCCGGCTACAGCACGCCGGTTGGGTCGTGGGACGTCGTCAACAAGGTGGAGAACCCCGGCTGGTACAACCCGGCCCCCGACGGCTGGGGGGCGGGCGAGCCCTTGTACATCCCGCCCGGCCCGGGGAACCCCCTGGGGACCAGGGCGCTCTACCTCTCGGCGCCGGGCATCCGGATCCACGGGACGTACGCGTCGTACTCGATCGGGAGCTACGCCTCGCACGGGTGCATCCGGATGTACATCTCCGACTCCGAGGCCCTGTACCCGCTCGTCCCGGTGGGCACCAAGGTCATCATCAAGCCCTAGCCGGCCCCGACGACTTGGGAAAGCCCGGCACCGCGCGTGCTTGAGAATCACAAGCGTGTGATCTAGCATGCGGTCCGTGCGAGTCTGCGACAAGATGCGGTGCACCGACGAGGCCGTGGCCACGGTGGGCCTGTCCTACGAGGGGCGGCTCGTCGTGGTCGGAGACCTCGTCCCCGAGCCCAACCCGAACCTGGTCGACCTGTGCTCACAGCATGTCGAGCGCCTCCGCCCGCCCGTTGGGTGGCGCGTCCAGGACGAGCGGGCTCCGGTGCCGATGGCGCGGCCGTAGGGGCGTCCACCCACGAAGCCGGCCGTTCGGCCTCCCCCGGGGTAGGCCGTTTCATCCACCCGTGGGAGCCGTGACCGCTCGGCGGCCGACGGCGTCACGGGGCCGAATGGGGAGAGTGAAATGAGGTCAAGAGGCTATGGTCGAATGGCCGGTGTTCGCCGAACATATGGACATGGACGACAAGACGGAAGGCACCTGCCCGGTGTGTGAGCAGGGCGACCTGATCTCCATCACCATGTCCGTAGGCGGCCGGGAGCTCGCGTTCACCACCTGCCACCTGTGTGAGGCCAAGTGGTGGTATCGGGACGGGCGGGCCGTGCCGCTCCAGTCGGTCATCGGGACCGTGGCGCCGAAGGACTAACGCCGGCCCCGTCTTCAGTAGGATGCGGTGACGTGGCACCGCATCGGGACCTGAGCCGCATCTTCAAGGCCTACGACGTCCGGGGCGTCGTCCCCGACGACCTCGACGAGGACGTGGCTCGGCGCATCGGGTCGGCCTTCGCCGAGTGGGCGGCCACTCCCCGGATCGCCGTCGGATACGACTGCCGCCTGTCGTCGCCCTCGCTCGCATCGGCCATCCACGAGGGCATCGCCGCGAGGGACGTCGACGTGGTGGACCTGGGGCTCTGCTCCACCGACCTCCTGTACTTCTCGTCGGGATCCCTCGACGTTCCCGGCGTGATGCTCACCGCCAGCCACAACCCACCGCAGTGGAACGGCCTGAAGTTCTGCCTGGCCGGGGCCAAGCCGGTGGGCCAGGACACGGGGCTGGGCGAGATCCGGGCCCTGGCCGAGCAGGACGAGTACCCGCCGGCCGCCTCGCGAGGGACGGTCGAGGGCCGAAACATGCTCGAGGCCTACGTCGAGCACGTCCTGTCGTTCATCGCACCGTCGAGCATCGCGCCGCTCACCGTCGTGGCCGACACCGCCAACGGGATGGGTGGCCTGGTCGTGCCCCCGGTCATGGCACGGCTGCCGGTGAGCTTCGTGCACCTGTACCCGGAGCTCGACGGGACCTTCCCGAACCACCCGGCCGACCCCATCCAGCCCGAGAACCAACGGGACCTGAAGCGGACCGTCCTCGAACACAACGCGGACATCGGCCTGGCCTTCGACGGCGACGCGGACCGGGTGTTCCTGGTCGACGAACGAGCCGAGGGCGTGTCTGGATCGGATGTCACCGCCCTGGTGGCGCAGGCCATGCTGAAGCGCTATCCGGGCTCGCCGATCGTCTACAACCTGATCTGCTCGTGGGCCGTCCCCGAGGTCATCCTGGAGAACGGGGGCACCCCCGTCCGAACCCGCGTCGGCCACTCGTTCATCAAGCAGGTCATGGCGGAGACCGGGGCCGTGTTCGGCGGGGAGCATTCGGGCCACTACTACTTCCGCGACAACTACCGTGCCGATTCGGGGCTCATCGCCGCGGTCGTGGTCCTGGAACAGTTGTCGAAGGCGGGCCTGCCGCTGTCGAAGCTGCTCGAGCCGTTCCGCCGGTACAAGAGCTCCGGCGAGATCAACACCCCGGTCGTAGACCAGCAGGGAGCGATCGAGAGGATCGCCGCGGCGTTCGCCGAAGGGCGCCAGGATCGGACCGACGGCCTGACCGTGGAGTTCGACGACTGGTGGTTCAACGTCCGTCCATCCAACACCGAGCCGCTCCTGCGGCTGAACGTCGAGGCCAAGACCGAGGAGCTCCTGAAGGAAGGGACGCAGGCCGTGCTCGACATCATCCGAGCCGAAGGAGAGGGTCCGTGACGATCGATCCCGAGCTGCTCGAGATCCTCGTGTGCCCGAACGACCGAGGTGACATCGACTACCTCGCCGAGGAGCAGGTCATCGTGTGCCGAACGTGCGGCTACCGGTACCCGGTTCGCGACGGGATCCCCGTGATGCTGATCGACGAGGCGGAGAAGCCGGGGTCGGCGAAGAAGAAGCGCCGGTGATCGACCTCGACGACGAGCTTGCCGTTCGAGCCGGCGATCCCGGCGGGATGCTGGCGACGGTGGCGGCCTTCTCCGAACACTGCCGCGAGGGGTATCGCCTGGGCCGAGCGGCTGCGCCGCTGCCGGAGGTGCAGGACGTTCGGTCCATCGCGTTCTGCGGGATGGGGGGCTCGGCCGTGGCGGGCGACGTCATCCGGACCCTGTACGCCGACCGGCTCCCGGTGCCGGTGGTGGTGGTCCGGTCCTCCGAGCTGCCCGAGTTCTGCGGGCCCCACTCCCTCGTGCTCGTCTCCTCCCACTCCGGCGGCACGGCGGAGGCGCTCGCCTGCTTCGACGAGGCCATGAAGCGGGGGTGCCGCGTGATCGCCATCGCCTCAGGCGGGGAGCTCGCCGCTCGGGCCGAGGAGCTGGAGCTGGCCTGCGTGGCGCTCCCGGGCGGGTTCATGCCCCGGGCCGCCTTCGGGTACATCGCGCTCGGGGCGCTGGGGGCGCTCGAGGCCGTCGGGTTCGTCCCTCCGCTGGAGCACGACGTGGAGGCGGCGTCCGCAGAGCTGACCGCGCTCGCCGCGACGTGCGCGCCGTCCGCGCCTTCAGCGGTGAACCGGGCCAAGCACCTGGCCCGCGAGATCGGCGATCGAACGCCGGTGGTGTGGGGGGGCGAGGGCATCGGCTCGGTCGCCGCCGGCAGGTGGAAGACCCAGTTCAACGAGAACGCCAAGGTCCCGGCGTGGGCCTCGTCGCTCCCCGAGCTGGACCACAACGAGGTCGTCGGATGGTCGCAGGGGGCGGGGTCCCGTTCCTTCATCGTGGCGCTTCGACACGAGGGTGAGCCTCCCGACGTGGCCGCTCGGTTCGGGCCGTCCCTCGAGATCGCCAGGGCGGCCGGCGCCCTCGTCGAGGAGGTGTGGGCATCGGGAGGGTCGACCCTCTCCCGGTTCCTCTCGCTGTCGCTCCTGGGGGACTTCACGACGAGCTATCTGGGGATCGCCCGGGGCATCGACCCCACGCCGATCGAGGCCATCGAGCGCGTGAAGCGAGCGCTCGCGGAGGCGTGAGGCGTGCCACGGCTGCCCGGGCCGGGCGACTCGTTCGCCGATCAGGCGGCCGAGGTGGTCCGCTCGCGCACCGCGTTCGCCCCCGCCGTGGCCATCGTCTTGGGATCGGGCCTCGGCGCGGCGACGGAGCACCTGGTCGAGGAGGCCTCCTTCGCCTTCGAGGAGCTGCCCGGGTTCCCCCGGCCAACCGTGCCCGGCCACGCCGGCCGCCTGGTCTTGGGCGAGCTGGCCGGGGTGCCCGTGGCGGCCTTCCGGGGGCGGATCCACTTCTACGAGGGGAACGACATGCCGGCTTGCGCGCTCCCCGTCCGGCTGGCCCGGCTCCTCGGCGCGGGGACGGCCATCCTCACCGCGGCGACCGGCGGGATCGCAGAGGGACTGGACACCGGGCACCTCGTGGTGGGCACCGACCACATCAACTTCATGGGGGTGAGCCCGCTCCGAGGATGGCGGTACCCCGACGGAACGCCGCCGTTCGTGGACATGGTCGGGGCCTATGACGAGAAGCTCGCCGATCTGGCCGCAGACGCGGCGCAACGCCTCGGCGTCCCGGTCTCCCGCGGGGTGTACGCCGCGATGGCCGGACCGAGCTACGAGACGCCCGCGGAGATCGAGTTCCTTCGAGGTTCGGGTGCCGCGGTGGTCGGGATGTCGGTGGTCCCGGAGGCCGTCCCGGCCCGAGCGCTCGGGATGCGGGTGCTCGGGTTGTTCTTCGTCACGAACAAGGTGGGCGTGGAGGTGAGCCACGAGGAGGTCCTGAAGGCCTCGGACAGGGTGGCCGGGGCCATCGGCGCGGTGATCGCGGACGTGCTTTCGAAAGGAGCGGGATGGACTGCGACGTGAGGGACCTCGGCCTGGCCGGGAAGGGGCGCGAGCGCATCGAGTGGGCCGCGGGGGAGATGGGCGTCCTGGCGCTGATCCGGGAGCGGTTCGAGAAGGAGCGCCCGCTCGAGGGGATCAGGATCGGGGCGTGCATGCACGTCACGACCGAGACCGCCAACCTCGTGGACGCGCTGAAGGCTGGGGGGGCCGAGGTGGCCGTCTGCGCGTCCAACCCCCTGTCCACCCAGGACGACGTGGCGGCGGCGATCTGCGAGCAGAGCGGGATCGACGTCTACGCCATCAAGGGCGAGGACAACGAGACCTACTACCGGCACATCAACGCCGTCCTTGACCATCGGCCCCACGTGACGATGGACGACGGGGCCGACCTGGTGAGCCTGCTGCACCGGGAGCGCCAGGACCAGATCGCGGAGGTCATCGGGGGGACCGAGGAGACCACCACCGGGATCATCCGCCTCCGGGCGATGGCCAACGACGGCGCGCTCAAGTACCCCATCGTCTCGGTGAACGACGCCGACACCAAGCACCTGTTCGACAACCGGTTCGGCACCGGCCAGTCCACGATCGACGCGATCATGCGGTCCACGAACCTGTTGCTCGCCGGCCGGACGGTCGTCGTGTGCGGCTACGGCATGTGCGGCCGGGGCGTGGCCTCGCGGGCCCGGGGCATGGGCGCGAAGGTGGTGGTGACCGAGGTCGACGCCATCCGGGCGCTGGAGGCGGCGATGGAGGGCTACGGCGTGATGCCGCTCCGCGACGCGGCCCGGATCGGCGACGTGTTCGTCACGGTCACGGGGGACCGGGGCGTGATCAGGCAAGAGCACATGGAGGTCATGCGGGACGGCGCGGTCATGGCCAACGCGGGGCACTTCGACGTCGAGATCGACAAGGCCGCCCTCGAGGGACTTGCGGCCGGCAAGCGGCGCATCCGGGAGTTCGTCGACGAGTATCGGCTGGCCGACGGGAGGCGCCTCCACCTCCTGGCCGAGGGGAGGCTGGTGAACCTGGCGGCGGCGGAGGGCCATCCCGCGGCGGTCATGGACATGTCGTTCGCCAACCAGGCCCTGTCCGTGGAGTGGGTGGTGAAGGGAAAGGGCGCGCTCTCGCCCGGCGTCTACCCGGTCCCGGCCGAGATCGACGCCGAGGTGGCGACGCTGAAGCTGCGGGCCATGCGGCTGGAGATCGACGAGCTCACGCCCGAGCAGCAGGAGTACCTGCGGTCGTGGGAGCAGGGGACGTAGCCGGGGGCGGCGTGAGCGAGGCCGTCTCGGTCCGCGCCCGCTTCGAGCGGTTCCCCGCCACCGTCAAGGGCGCGTTCATCCTCCGGGGCGAGGATTCGGACCCCCACCAGGTGGTGTTCCGCGAGGCTCGGGTGGTGTCGATCGGAGGCTCGCAGGCGTATCCCATCACCATGGCCGCGGCCACCCTCGACGTGGCGCCCCGCCGGGACGTCTTCGTCCCCTTCGAGATGGCGGTGACCGACCTGGACCCGGGCTGGTACGAGCTCGAGTGCGATCTCGACGTCGACGGGAGGCCGAAGACCTTCCCCGGAGGCAGGCGATTCGCGGTCGCGTGGCCCAGGGCCACGGTCCGGCGGGGCCAGGTACCGGTGGGCCGAGAGATCGATCTTCCCGGCGGCGCCACCGTGAAGGTGGAGCAGATCGATTGCGGGGGCGACTCGATCAAGGTCCACGTCCTGGTGACCCCGCCGGAGCCGGTCACCGTGCGCCTGTCGGCCGACGGAGGGCGCCTGCCCGTCCTGGAGTCGGACTTCGAGGGATCGAGCGGGCGGGGCAAGGTGGTGGCCTACCCGTTGCTCCGGGCCCACTCGAACCTTCGCATCGACGTGAAGGCTGGCTCGCGGGCCGGGCAGGGAACGCTGGAGGTTCGGCTGCCGTAGGCGGGGTCCTCCTTCGCGGCCAGCGTTCCTGGTCGATCCGGTGGTGTCGGTGCCACGCGCTAGGGTTCGTCCGGTGCTCGCGCGGCTGCTCGACGTCCTGTTCCCCAAGCGCTGCGCGGGGTGTGGCAGCGGGCCCTGGCCGTTCTGCGCCGCCTGCGGCGTGGCGCTCATCGCCCTCGGCCCGCCGTGGTGCGAGCGGTGCGGCGTTCCCTCGGGCGACCCGCGTCCGCGATGCCCGGAGTGTCCTCCGCCCGAGATCGACCTGGCCAGGGCTCCGTTCCTGTTCCAGGGGCCCGCCCGAAACGCGGTGCACCGCTTGAAGTTCGCCGGATGGCGTCCGGTGGCGAGCGCGCTCGGCCGGGCCATGGTTGCGGTGTGGCCCGCTGCCGCCGAGCCGGACGCGGTGACCTGGGTGCCGCTGTCCCGCCGCCGCCTGGCCGAGCGAGGCTTCGACCAGGCCCGGGCCCTTGCGGAGGCCGTGAGCTCCTCCTCGTCCGTCCGGTGCGGGCCCCTCCTCGAGCGGACGATCGACCTGCCGCCGCAGGCCAGGCGGGGCGGCGCGGAGCGCCGGGCCGCGATGGCCGGCGCCTTCCGGTCCGTGGGGCAATCCCCGCCCCGCGTGCTCCTGGTCGATGACGTCCTCACCACGGGCGCGACGGCGGCGGCGTGCGCCCGCGCCCTGCGGGCGGCGGGCGCACGCCACGTCACCGTGCTCACGGCGGCCAGGGCCGTCTCTGCGCCTCACCCCGCTCGCTATACTCGCGACGGGCTCACGCCTGGGTCTGTGGTTGCCCGGGGGACATCCTCCCGGTAGTCGATGCCAGTCGCAGGCGAAACGACCCACGTAAGGCGACCGTTGGTCGCTGAGCATGGTGCGGTTTAGATGTAAGCCCTGCCCCGGGCGGCACGTCCGCCCGGGAGAAGGTGCTAAGGCGTCCGCTGGACGGCGAACCCCTCCGCAGGCGAGTGTGGGGTCAAAGACCAGGTCAGCCGGGCGTGAGCCCACGACCCACCCGGCTCGAACGCCGGCCGGGCGGCCGGTGGCGGGGAGGAAGCGGGCGGATGGATCTCGTCATGAAGAGCCGGGGCACCCGCATCACCGACCACATGCGCACCGCCGCGGCCCGAAAGCTGACCCGGTTGGAGCGGATGGACCCCCGGGTGATGCGGCTGGAGGTGGAGATCCTGACGGAGCGAAACCCCACGCAAGGCGGGATCAAGCGGGTGGAGGGGGCCCTCGAGACTCCCCGGCACACGTTCCGGGCCACTGCCCGGGGCGACGACGTGGACTCCGCCCTCGACCAGCTGGTGGAGAAGCTGGAGCGACAGCTGCGGGACCACAACTCGAAGAGGCGAACGCGGCTGATCACGGGGGCCGGTCGTCTAAAATCGCCCAAGGGCGGCCAGGAACCCGCCGGCTCGACGTGAGCCGCCGGGGCCCGGGGTCCACGGAGGTCGCGTGACACCGAAGCGAACAGAACCAGGCGAGGAGTCGGACGAGGTCCAGGGATCGGCCCCGGCCGGCCCGCCCGAGCGGCTGCGGGTGATGGTGGCCGACGACCACGCGCTGTTCCGCCGGGGGCTCCAGATGGTCCTGGAGGCCGAGCCCGACATCGACCTGGTCGGGGAGGCGTCCGACGGGGTCGAGGCCGTCGAGAAGTCCCAGGAGCTCATGCCCGACGTGATCCTGATGGACGTCCGCATGCCGAAGCGCTCGGGGATCGAGGCCGCCTCGCAGATCAAGGACCTCCTGCCGCACGTGAAGATCCTCATGCTGACGATCTCCGACGAGGAGGCCGACCTGTACGACGCCATCAAGGCCGGGGCTTCCGGGTACCTGCTCAAGGAGATCCCCATCGAGGAGGTGGCCGACGCCATCCGATCGGTGTGGGCCGGGCAGTCCAGGATCTCGCCCTCGATGGCGTCCAAGCTCCTGAACGAGTTCGCCGCCATGAGCAAGGCCAGCGGGGACCGGCCCAGATCCCGGCCCCCCGGCTCACCGACCGGGAGATGGAGGTCCTCCGGCTGGTGGCCAAGGGCATGAACAACCGGGACATCGCCAAGGAGCTGTACATCTCGGAGAACACGGTGAAGAACCACATCCGCAACATCCTGGAGAAGCTCCACCTGCACTCCCGGATGGAGGCCGTGGTCTACGCCGTGCGGGAGAAGCTGCTCGAGATCACCTGAGCCTCTCCCGGGCTCGCCTCGTCTGCCCCGGTTTTCCCCGACCCCTCCGTTACAATCGAAAGCCGAACCCCCCCAAACCGACGCGAAGGAACGACCTTGGGCCTGGAGAAGATCGGCCAGTTCGGCGAAGGCCGGAAGCTGAAGCGGCTCGAGCAGCTCGTCCGCATCGTCAACACGTTCGAGCCCGAGATCGAGGACCTCACGGACGAGCAGCTCCGGGGAAAGACCGAGGAGTTCCGGGGGCGCCTGGAGGCCGGTGAGTCCCCTGACGGCCTGCTCCCGGAGGCGTTCGCCTCGGTCCGCGAAGCCGCCAGGCGGGCCATCGGCCAGCGCCACTTCGACGTCCAGGTCATGGGGGCCATCGTCCTGCACGAGGGCAACATCGCCGAGATGAAGACCGGCGAGGGCAAGACCCTCGTGGCCACCATGCCCGCGTACCTGAACTCCCTGGCTGGGGAAGGCGTGCACATCGTCACCGTCAACGACTACCTGGCCAAGCGCGACTCGGAGTGGATGGGACCGATCTTCCGGGCGCTCGGAGCCTCCGTGGGGCTCATCCAATCCCAGATGACGCCGGCCGAGCGCCGGCCGGCGTACGGCGCCCACATCACGTACGGCACCAACAACGAGTTCGGGTTCGACTACCTCCGAGACAACATGGCCATGCGGAGCGAGGACATGGTGCAGCGGGGCCACCACTACGGGATCGTGGACGAGGTGGACTCGATCCTGATCGACGAGGCCCGGACCCCGCTCATCATCAGCGGCATGGTGGCCGACTCGGCCAAGTGGTACCAGACGTTCGCTCGCCTGGCGCCCCGGCTGCGGCGCGACGACGACTACGAGGTCGACGAGGCCAAGCGGACCGTGGCCGTCACCGAGGAGGGTGTGGCCAAGGTCGAGGAGGCCCTCGGCATCGAGAACCTGTACGAGCACGTCCACACCCCGCTCGTGCACCACCTCCAGAACGCGCTCCGGGCCAAGGAGCTGTACAAGCGCGACGTGGACTACATCGTGACCAGCGGCGAGGTGAAGATCGTGGACGAGTTCACCGGCCGGGTCCTGGAGGGCAGGCGGTACTCGGAGGGTCTCCACCAGGCCATCGAGGCCAAGGAGAACGTTCGGATCAAGGAGGAGAACCAGACCCTGGCCACGATCACCATCCAGAACTACTTCAAGATGTACGAGAAGCTCGCCGGCATGACCGGTACGGCCAAGACCCAGCTCGCGGAATTCCAGGAGGTCTACAAGCTGGACGTGGTGGAGATCCCCACGAACCAGCCGATGATCCGGGCGGACGAGCAGGACCTCATCTACAAGGTCGAGGACGCGAAGTGGAACGCGGTGGTCCAGGACATCGCCGAGCGGAGCGAGGCCGGCCAGCCGGTGCTCGTCGGCACGGTGTCGATCGAGAAGTCCGAGAAGCTCTCCGGCTACCTCAACCGCCGGGGGATCCCCCATCACGTCCTGAACGCGAAGCAGCACGAGAAGGAAGCCATGATCGTTGCCCAGGCGGGCCGGGTAGGGACGGTCACGGTGGCCACCAACATGGCCGGCCGCGGCGTCGACATCCTGCTGGGGGGCAACCCCGAGTACCTGGCCCGCCAGGAGATGGCCGCGCGCGAGTGGGACAACGACCGCTACCTCATGTTCGAGATGGACGAGGAGGAACGGGTCGCCTACGAGGAGGACTACGAGCCGATCTTCCGCAAGTTCAAGCAGCAGACCGACGCCGAGCACGACGAGGTCGTCGGCCTGGGCGGGCTGTACGTCCTGGGGACGGAACGGCACGAGTCCCGCCGCATCGACAACCAGCTCCGAGGGCGGTCCGGCCGTCAGGGCGACCCCGGGGAGTCCCGGTTCTACCTCTCGCTGGAGGACGACCTGATGCGGATGTTCGCCTCCGATCGCGTGTCCTCCATCATGGACCGGCTGAAATGGCCCGAGGACGAGCCCATCGCGGCCCGGATGGTCACGCGGGCCGTCGAGAGCGCGCAGCGCCAGATCGAGGAGCTGAACTTCGAACGACGCAAGAACATCCTGAAGTACGACGACGTGATGAACACGCAGCGCCAGGTGATCTACGGCGAGCGCGAGAAGATCTTGAACGGCGAGGACTTCAAGGACCAGGCCCTCGACTTCGTCACCGAGGTCGTGGCGGGAACCGTCTCACAGTGGGTCGGCGACAAGACGTTCGCCGAGGAGTGGGACCTCGACGCGCTCATGGCGGGGCTCGCCGAGCTGTACCCGACCCGGCTGACCAAGCAGGACCTGGAGCAGGCCGCGACGGCGCCCGAGCTGACCGAGATGGTCCTGACCGATGCCCTGGCCCTGTACGAGGAGAAGGAGCAAGCGGTCGGATCGCAGGTTATGCGGGAGCTGGAGCGCATGGTGCTCATGTCGCTGACCGACAACAAGTGGCGCGAGCACCTCTACGAGATGGACTACCTGCAGGAGGGCATCCACCTGCGGGCGTACGGCCAGCGGGACCCGCTCACCGAGTACCGGCGGGAGGCCTTCGACATGTTCGAGGAGCTGACGCAGGGGATCCGCGAGGAGTTCGTGCGCTACATCTTCCGGGTCGAGCTGGTCCGCCAGGACGAGCCGTCGCGGCCACGGCCCCAGCGTGTCGTGACCAGCCGCGGAGAGGCCGACGAGAGCGCCGGCGGCTCCCAGGCCAAGAGCGGCAAGGTCCCCCGTAACGCCCCGTGTCCGTGCGGCTCGGGGAAGAAGTACAAGAAGTGCCACGGCGCCGTGGCCTGAGGGCGGTCCTTGCTCAGCGAACGTAGGAGCCGGCAGGGCGTTCCCGCCCAGCCGGCTCCAGTGCGGTAGCGGTCCCTGCTACCAGCACTTCGGGCAGGCCCGGCCCATGTTGAAGTTCGGGCCGAACCCAGGCTCTTGCAGGGAGGCTTTCGTGGCCTCGACGCCGGCCACCCGGGTCGAGCTCTGCGACGGCCGCAACCGGAGGTACGGGTCGTTGGCCACGGCCTTGATCGCCGCGCCGGGGGCGGAGCTGACAGTGGTGGCGACGGCCGGCGGCCGCACCGGGGCCTTCGTGTCGGGAGCGACCCTGCTGAGGAGGGTCAGGACCGCAACGAACGCCACGAGCCCCGCGACCAGCACCAGCAATGCGGCCTGCGGGTTCCGGGTCCTCGTCCCGAGGGTCTCGATCCTCACGCTCATGGTTCTCCTCCTTCACCCGGGATGCGCGTCCCGCAGCTCTGCACGCACCGTACGGCCCGCGGGTCGCTCGTCGCGGTGCCGGGCGCCACGGATCCGCGGTGATGTGCGGCACGCGCTGGGGGGGCGGGTACGATGGGTCGCGTGAGCGACTTCACCGAGCGGATCGAGCACCTGTCCAAGCGCATCGCCTCCGCCAAGGAGTTCCTTTGACGTCGAGGCAAAGCGCGTGCGGGCGGCCGAGCTGGAGCGGCAGGCATCTGATCCGTCCCTGTGGGACGACCCGGCGCGTGGCCAGGACCTGACCACGCGCCTGGCCCGCCTGCGGGCCGACGTCGAGCGCTTCGACTCCCTGGAACGCCGCCTGGCCGATGCCCGAGCCATCGACGAGCTCTTGGGACAGGAGGCCGATCCCGAGCTGGAGCGAGAGCTCGAGCAGACCGTTGAGGCCCTCGAGGCAGAGATCGACAAGCTCGAGCTGACTGCGCTCCTGGGTGGGGAGTACGACCGGAACGACGCCGTCGCCACGCTCCACGCCGGGGCGGGCGGCACGGAGTCCCAGGACTGGGCGGAGATGCTGCTCCGGATGTACCTGCGGTGGGCGGAGCGCCACGGCTTCGACGTCGAGGTGGACGAGATCCTGCCGGGCGACGAGGCGGGGATCAAGAGCGCGACGTTCATCGTCCACGGCCCTAACGCCTACGGCCTGCTCTCGACGGAACGAGGGGTGCATCGCCTCGTTCGGATCTCGCCGTTCGACGCGGCCAAGCGCCGCCACACCTCGTTCGCCAGCCTCGACGTGATCCCGCTCCTCGAGGAGACCGATGAGGAGGACATCGAGATCGACCCCAAGGACCTCCGGATCGACGTGTACAGGTCCACGGGACCCGGCGGGCAGTCGGTGAACACGACCGACTCGGCCGTGCGGATCACGCACCTCCCCACCGGCATCACCGCCGCGTGCCAGAACGAACGGTCGCAGCTCCAGAACCGCGCGGTGGCCATGCGGATCCTGAAGTCCCGGCTGGCCGAGCGGATGCGACGGGAGCAGCAGCAGAAGCTGGAGAGCTTGCGAGGGGAGCGCCGGGGGATCGACTTCGGCTCCCAGATCCGCTCCTACGTGCTCGCGCCGTACCGGCTGGTGAAGGACCATCGGACGAACCTCGAGGTCAGCGACGTCGACCGGGTGTTGGACGGGGACATCGACGAGCTCATCGAGGCCGAGCTCCGCCGCCGGGCCGAGAACGGCCGCGCCGCCTAGGTTCGCCAGTCACACGAGCGGTTCGGAAGCTGCGCCGCCGGGGCACCATCCAGGCCGCCACGAGGGCGGCGATCCACCACAGCCAGACAAGCGCCGAGAGCGCGAGCCCGCGCCCGATCATCGGGTCGCGGTAGGTCAGGCGGATCTCGTGCGTCCCGGCCGGGACCGGCACGCCCTGCAGGAAGTAGTCGGCTCGAAGCACCGGCGCCGGCCGCCCGTCGACGGTGGCCGACCACCCGCCGTCCCACGCGTTGCGAACCACGACGATGGAGGGTGCGGTGGCCGACGCGGTGATCGAAACATCCTCCGACGACACCTCGCGGTAGGTCGCGCTGCCCGCTGTCCCGCCCGGCTGGCCCGGGATGGAGCGGTCCGGGTGTCCTTCCACGACGGCGCTCGTGCCCGGATCGAACCCGCCTTCCCGGATCGCCGCGAGCGCCTCGACGCCGTCCGGGACCTCCCTCCAATCCGAGACCACCGAGACTCGTGGTTCGGACCCTGCCACCTCGTACAGCTCGTACCCGCGCTCGGAGGCGACCACCGAGCCGGACAGGCCGGGAGGAAGACCGACCCCGTGCACCGCGATCAGGAAACGGACGCCGAGCAACCGCAGGTCTTGGAGCGACGGAAGCTGGAGGACCGCGGCGTTGTAGAAGACCGGCAGCCGGTTCGTGGCCCGGATGTACGACCAGTACCGAGGAAGCTGGATCGGCGAGTACCCCAGCGCGTCGTGCAACCGGAACAGCACGGCCCGGCCGAGCAGCATGGCCGGCCAGTCCTCGGGCTTCTGCGAGAACAGGTAGCCCTTGTTGAAGTAGGCGGCCGGAGGGATCCACGCCAGGTACCGAGCCTCGCCGCCTGAGCGCAGCAGGTAGCGGCCGATGGGCCCCGCATCCAGGTATCGGTGCATCGGCACTTCGGGCCATCGAAGCGGTTGAGGCGCGAGCGCCGGGTGCGTGTGACCTTCTAGGCCGACGTACACCGTGCCGCCCTGGTACGCCGAGGACCACAGCGCCCCGCCGAGCAGCTCCGATGCGAGCACCACCGGAAGTGCCCGGGCGGCCCACCCCCTTCCCCGAAACAGCGCCAGCAGGATCAGCACCGTCGCGGCCATCCCGAGTGCGAAGACCACGAACCGCTTCGGGTGCGCGCCCAGAAGGACCGGGAGTGCCAGGAAGAGCCCCGCCGCTCCACCCATCCACCAGGCGGCCTCCCGACGCGACGGAAGCCGTTCCAGGAACCCTTGCAGCCCAATGGCTCCGAGCACTGGGGCGACGAGCAGCACGAGATATCGCAGCCGTCCCGGGTTGTGCAGGTAGACGTCGCCGTACGGGAGGCGCAGCACGAGATCCCGGAACCACCCGGCCCCAACGAACAGGTTGAGCGTCAACAGGTACGCCACCCCACCGGCCGAGGCGAAGGCGGCCGTCAGGAACCGGTGGCCCCTGGCTCGGAACGCCGCGGGCGCCATGAGCAACACGGCCGCTCCCGCGTACGCGCCCGGCGCGCTCGCCAGCGAAAGCGGCCACGCGCTCCAGATCCCGCTCGTCGGCAGCGGACGATCCTCAACGCCGGAGATCCGAGCGAGCGTGCCACCCAGTGCCGCGTAGCCGCCCCGCAAGCTGGTGTTCGGGATCAGCGCGAACCGGGGCACAAGGATCGCCAGGTTCGCGAGCGGCAGGAACGCCAGGAAGAGGAGCGCCATGCCGAAGACACCCCGTGCCGCCGACCTCCGGGTCCGGACGTCGTGGATGGCCCGCGAGGCGACGTAGGCCATCACGACGGCCGTGGATACCAGCAACCCGTGCGACAAATGGGCGCTGGCCACCTGACCCCACGCGAGCGCCCCGAGCGCGAGCCACCAAAGCCGCCGGAACCATCTCCGCTCCGACAGGAAGCCCGAGGCGCCGACGAGGATGAAAGGCGTCCACGCGAGCGTCGCTGCGAATGGAAGGCTGATGGCGATATTCGACGCGGCGACCATCATCGCGAGCGACAGTCCGCCGACCGTGGCCGCAACCGTGTGCAAGCGCTCCTTCCGCAGGAACCAGAACAACCCCAACCCGGCCAGGATGGGCTGGAGCACGATGAACACGCGTAGGCCCACGCCGCAGGAGAGCAGCCACGACAGCAGCATCCACGGCAGGTACAGCCAGCCGGACTGAGGATCCGCGGCGAACGGCGTCCCAGCCATCTCGAAGGGGTTCCACAGGGGAACGTGCCCCGCGGCCAGGCTCCGGCCCATCAGGCAGGACCGGGGGAGCCAGAACGACAGGACGTCCGGATGCTGGTTCGACAGGAGGTCCGCGAAGGCGAACCCCCGCATCGCGATCAGCACCGAGGCCACGATGAGCGCAGGGCCCGCGGCCGCTCGGGCTGCCCGCCGGAACGGGGACGGCACCGGAGTGGCCCTGGGCCGGCGCGTGTTGACTCCCCGCTCGAGCGTTCTCATGAGCGCTCAGCCTAGTGGAGGTTCGTTCCGTTCACGGGGGCCGGCTGCTACACTCTGCCGCGGTTTCATCCCTCCTACCCCCGGAAGCAGAGGAATGATCACCGTTCAGGGCGTCACCAAGGTGTACAGGAACGGCGTGGTCGCCCTCGAGGACGTCAGCGTCGAAGTCGAGAAGGGCGAGTTCGTCTTCATCGTGGGCGCGTCCGGCTCGGGCAAGTCCACGTTCATCCGCCTGCTCCTCAAGGAGGAGGAGGCGAGCAAGGGCGAGATCTACGTCGCCGGGAAGAACCTGGCCAAGTTGTCGCCGTGGAAGGTGCCCTACCTCCGCCGGAACATCGGCACGGTGTTCCAGGACTTCAAGCTGCTCCAGGACAAGACGGTCTTCGAGAACGTCGCCTTCGCGCTCGACGTGATCGGCAAGCCGAAGCACGTCATCGACCAGCGGGTACCGGAGATCCTCGAGCTGGTGGGGCTGGGGGACAAGCTGAACGGCTACCCCGACGAGCTTTCCGGCGGCGAGCAGCAGCGCGTCTCGCTTGCCAGGGCGGTGGTGAACCGGCCGCTCGTGCTCCTCGCCGACGAGCCGACGGGGAACCTCGACCCCAGCACGTCGGTGGACATCATGCGACTGCTGGACAAGGTGAACCGGATCGGCACGACCGTCGTCATGGCCACCCACGACCAGGCCATCGTGGACGCGATGCGACGGCGCGTGATCGAGCTCGACTGCGGGAAGGTCATCCGCGACCAGTCCCGAGGGGTGTACAGCTAGTTGCCGCGCCGGGCCGACTACATGCTCCGCGAGGTCACCACGGGGCTCCGGCGGAACGGGCTGGTCGCGTTCGCCGCCGTGTCGACGACGTTCATCGCGCTGTTGCTGTTCGGCTTGGCGTTGCTCATTTCCCGCCAGGTGAACCTGATGATCGAGGCGGCCACGGGCAACGTGGAGGTCGCCGTGTACCTCACGGACCCGGTCAACCCCCAGACCGTCGCAGCGCTCACCGGCAAGCTCCAGGGGCTCCCGGTCGTCTCCAATGTCCACTACGAGACCAAGGACGAGGCCTGCGCCCGGTTCAAGACGATCTTCGCCAGCCAGAAGGCCCTGGTCGAGAACGTCGACTGCAGCACGCTGCCGGCGTCCCTTCGGGTCAAGCTCGACAACCCCCAGCAGTACGCGCAGGTTGCCGCGGTCCTGAAGGGCCAGCCGGGCATCGACCGCATCGTGGACCAGAGCGGCTTCCTGAACCGCCTGTTCGCGGTGACCCGCGTGTTCCGGGTGGGGGTCCTGATCGTCTCGATGGTCATGCTGATCGCGGCGGCCATCCTCATCGCCAACACTGTTCGCATGGGGTTGTTCGCCCGGCGCAAGGAGATCGGGATCATGAAGCTCGTCGGCGCCACCAACTGGCGCATCCGGGCGCCGTTCCTGATCGAGGGCCTGTTCGAGAGCCTGATCGGCGCGGGCGCTGCGGTCCTGTTCCTGTTTGGCCTGAAGGTCGCGTTCATCAACCCGCTGTACGGCACGATCCAGTTCGTGCCCTGGGTGACCAACCGCGACGTGATCGCCGTGATCCCGTGGCTGCTGGTCGCGGGGGCCGTGGTGGCCGTGGTGGCCAGCATGGCGGGGATGCGCCGCTTCCTCGACGTCTAGGCTTCGGGTGTGGGCCCTAAGGCCGACCCCAGCCAGAAGACCGTCGCCTCCAATCGCCGGGCGCTGCATGACTACGAGATCCTCGAGCGGTTCGAGGCCGGGATCGCGCTGACCGGATCGGAGGTCGAAGTCGCTCCGCGGGGGCCACGGCTCGCTGTCCGAAGCGTACGGGCGGGTGCAGGGTGGCGAGGTGTGGCTGGAGGGGATGCACATCCCGCCGTACGAGCAGGGGGACAAGCGCGGCCACGAACCCGTGCGGAGGCGGAAGCTGCTGCTGCACCGGAACGAGATCGAGCGGCTGGTCGGAAAGACCCAGGAGCGGGGCCTCACGCTCGTCCCGCTCCGCGTCTACTTCTCGCACGGCCTGGCAAAGGTGGAGGTTGGGCTGGGCCGGGGAAAGCGGCAATTCGAGAAGCGACAGGCGACTTTGGAGCGAGAGCACCGCCGCGAGATGGAGCAGGCCGCGCGGCGCCGGCGCTGAGCGCACCGTTCGGTCGTATACTCGAACCACAACTACATATGGGGGTGTACTGGCTTCGACCTGGGCGGATATCGCTCGGGGGAAGCGGGCCGAGGTTCCCGGATGCCTCGTTAAAAGCCGGGAGAAACACAAGCGCCAACACTGAATACGCGCTCGCTGCCTAAGTAGTTAGGTAGCCGTCCGCCTCGATCCGCCTGCGATCGGGGGTCGGGCGTCGTGAGCAGGCTCACGGAGGCGGCTCCGTCCGGGGGCCACCGCCGGACAGCGAACCCGGGCTGGCCGAGAGGTCCTCCGCCGGTGGGAGCCTCCAGGCGAGATCTACCACCGGCTGCGCCCGGAGAAGACCCGAACGATCGCCGAGGGACAGGGGTTCGATTCCCCTCACCTCCACTGAGGTTTTCAAGACTTGTCCCCGGTCGTCTATGCCTTTCCGGGCGATCGTGAGTTGCCCGACCATCGCCGATGGAGATCCAGGCGACCGTGAGCTTGCCGAGCCCATGCGTCGCCCCGATGATCTTCGTCGGGCGCCATCGGCGACCATCTGGTTCGGCGTGACGGGGCAATGGCACGAGGGAGGCGGGCCTGCTGGGCTGCTAGGCGCGCGTGATGCGGGCCAGCCAGGCATGGATCTTCCAGCCTGGCTCGTTCGTTTCGAACGCTGCGTCCTCGATCGAGTCCACGGTCCAGCCTTCGGCGAAGGTCTCGCGGATCTCCGCTTGCGTCACACGGCGGGGCCCATAGCCCCACTCGTTGCGCTCGCTCCAGCAGAGCATCAGGTAGCGACCGCCAGCCTCGATCGCCGCGTGCAGGCTTTCGGCGTAGACCGGACGTTCCTCGTCCTGGAACGAGTGGAACAGGCCGACGTCGATGGCCGTGTCGAAGACGCGTTCCAGCTGCGCAAGCCGGAGTGCGTCCCACACTCGGAACTCAGCGTGGATGCCCCGATCTCGCGCTTTCGCCTGCGCCCTCTCGATCGCCGCCGGTGCCGCATCCACGCCGACCACCTCGTGGCTCTGTTCCGCCAGGTACAGCGCGTTCTCGCCGGTCCCGCACCCGACATCGAGGACCGACCCGGCGATCTCGCCCGCCTCGGCCAGGTGCACGATCGTGGCTTGCGGCCTGCCGATGTCCCAAGGCGGCGTCCCCTCGTATGCGACGTCGAAGAAGCTCACGCCGGCTCCACGATGGCCATCGTCTCCTCCGCTCGGACCCGCACGACCGCGTCCGTTTGAAGCGAGCCGTACGTGGCCTCATCCACCACCACGACCGGGAAGCGCGTCCCGTACAGCTCTCGTATCACGATGGCGCCCAGCGCGATGATCGGATCGGGCTCGAGCATCACGATGGCCACCGGTCCCGTGCCGGCGTGGATGGCCTCCACCAGGACGCTCGAGCTGGAGCTCGAGCCCCGGCCCGACGGCATGACCAGCACGCGACCGGTCACCAAGACGCCGAGCTGGGGATGGTGCACGTCGATCACCCGGCCGGTCTTGGGATCGATGCCGCCCCAGAAGCTCAAAGGCTCGTCCAGCACGAGGGCCGGTCCACGTGCCTCGCCGCCGACGAGGGTCCGGCCCTCAGCCATCGACCCACAGGCGTTCGTCGCGCCACACGCGTCCGATCGCCGCGGAACGGACACACTCCTGGAGGCTCCCGAACACCGCCTCAGCGCCGACGTTCATCGGCGCGTACCAGGCGCATTTCGCCGAGTTCGTCATGACCGGGCCGTCCTCCACTCGCATGATCGGGGTGATGTAGGTGCACGTGTCCGTGACGATCCGGGCGCCCGCCGCGTCCAAGGCAGGAAGCCAGCCGCGACGCTTCACCTCCGCCAGGACGTCCCGGCTGGTCGAGATGTACAGGTCCACGCGTGGATCCGCGCGGATGCCGTCGAGGAGCGGCAGCAGCACCTCGAACTCGGCGAGCGAGAGGTGCGGAGTCCCGAGGCTCACCGCGGCCAGGTCGTCCCGTGACGTCGTGCTGAGCTCGTCCCGGGCGTGTCCCAACATCTCCATCGTCACGTCGACATGGCGTGACGGCCCGCGTCCGCCCAGCGCCGCCTCCAGGGTCGGCGCCTCCGGCGTGATCCCCACGGCGTGGAACAACGCCACCGAACCCGACGACGCCGCCGCCGCGCCGAGGGCCTTCAGCCGGTCCTCGCTCGTCTCGGGTGGGAGCCCCACGATCGCGGCGACCGCGCTGCCGGCCTCTTTGCCGATCAGGTACCCGAGCACCGGGTACAGGACGTCCTCCTGGAGCAACCGGTCGGAGACCCCCGCCAGACGGAAGACGATCTCCGCGCGCCGGTTCTCCTCGCGGTGAAGGCCCGCGTCGGGCACGCGTCCGGTGATCGCCGCACAGATGTCGATGAAGTCCCCGTACCGATTGGTCCGGGCCCCCAGCACCGAGTTGGCGAACACGATGGCGTTCGACTCGGCCCATGCGATCTGCTGGCCGAGCGACGGGCGACCGGGGAGCTGGTACGGCGCGCAGGTCCACGTAGGGCGGCACCCCAGCTCGACGTAGAGGTCCATCTGGCGCCGTGCGGCCCTCGCGCGTTCCGGCGTCTCGCGCACCAGCTCGGGGTGGAGCAGGTCGAGGGATCCCGTGTTCAGTGTGGTCGGCACGGAGACCGCTCCGCCGCCCCCGACGAGCCGCTCCACGAACTCCAGGCTGGCCGGGCCGTGATAGAGGCAGCCGTCGACGTGGCCCGAAGCCACGTCGATCAGGCGGTCGGCCTCCATCACCCCGGCGAGGTCGACAACGATCCGCATAGCCAGCCGCGCGGCCTCGCCGCGTTCGCCGTCGAGCATCGCGCGGTCGTCCGCCGAGAGCTGGACCGACACGGTGTTAGGGCGTCAGCGAGACGCCTTGGCCACCCGTTCGAAGACGGGCAGGGCCCGCTCCACCATGTCGTCGTTGCCGGTGATCGAGATCCGGAACCACCCCGGCATCTCCACGAGCGTCCCCGGCAGGATGAACACCTTGTCCTTCGCCAGCTGTTCGGTGAAGGCCACGTCGTCCTCGATCGGCGACCGCGGCAGCAGGTAGAATGTTCCCTCCGGGCTGTGGACATCGTATCCGCTGGCCCGGAGGGACTCGATCATGCGATCCCGCCGGCGCTGGAGGGCCTTCACGTCGACCGACAGCTTCTCCAGGTCGCCCAGGGCTCGCTGGAGGACCGCGTTCGGCACGCCGTTCCCGCCGATCGTGAGCTGCGCGATCGTCAGGGCCTGCCGCATGGCCTCGCGGTCCGGCATCGTGGGCGGCAGCGCGATGTAGCCGAGCCGCTGTCCCGGCGTGAGCAGCGTCTTGCCGTACGTGTAGATCAGGAACGACCACGGATAGAACTCGGTGGGGCTGACGTACTCGCGATCGTCGAAGACGATGCGCCAGTACGCCTCGTCGGAGACCAGGTAGATGGGACGGCCGTTCCGCTCGGAGGCCTCGGTCAGCACCCTGGCCAGTTCCTGAAGTTGCTCGGCCGGGTAGATCCGCCCGGTGGGGTTGTTCGGCGAGTTCACGATGATGGCCCGGGTCCGGTCGGTAATGGCGCCGGCGATGGCCTCGATGTCCAGGTCCCATGACGGCTGCTTCACGCGTACACGAACGGGTGTCGCGCCGTGGCCGATGATCAGGGCCTCGTAGAAGAACCACGGCGGCGAGGTGAACACCACCTCGTCGCCGGGGTCGGTGACGGTCCCGATCGAGATGTTCAGGCCGGCGAACGCGCCGTCGGTGAGGAAGATGTCCTCGTCCTCGAACGGGACGCCGCGGCCGTCGCGGAGCGCGGCCGCCGCGGCGGCCCGCGCGTACGGCTCGTTGAACTTGTAGGCGTACCAGTCCTTGTCCTTCGGCACCGCCCATTTCTTGAGGACCTCCACGAACTCCGGCATCACCATCTCCTGGGGGTTGCCCGCCACGAAGTCGGCGTTGTCGGGGTCGGCCGGGTCCCGGGTGGACCAGGCGGACTCACTGAAGAACCGGAGGAGCGGCACCTGTCCCTGCAGGATCCGGTCGATCTTGGTGGCGAGGCGGTGTTCGACCATTGGGCCTCCGTTCGTGCTGTTCGCCAGGTGGTTGCGACGTTGCTCCGCGGGCAGGCGAACGGTACCACCTGGGGCCCGGCATTCGCCGGGGCCCTCACGGCGGGCTACCAGGTGATCGGGGGGACGCCGGGATCGGACTCGGCGAGGAATCGGCCCGGCCCGAAGCTCGACAGGTCTCTGTCGCCGAGCCTCTCGATGTAGTCGGTGGAGAGCACGGCGGCGAACGGCCTCTGGTCCAGTCGGTTCCACTCGATCGCGTCGCGGCTCACGTAGGGGCCGATGTTGTCTTGGTACCGGTAGTCGTGGAGGAACGCCGCGACATCGTCCCGGGTGGCGCCGGCATCCCACAACGCCCTGCCGTCCAGGTACACCTCCGAGGGGACGACGCTGGTGACGACATCGAGTACCGGGCCGCCGAACTCGCGGTCCAGATCCTCCTGGAGCTGGATGGGGTCGAGCCGGACGCCGCCGGCCAGGTCCACCGTGGGACACTGCCCGTGGTCGGCCGTCACGATCAGCGCGTACTCGCCGGGCGCGAACCTGGAAGCCAGCATCCGGGCCAGCCGTCCGAGCTGCTCATCCACCGCGGCCAGCGCGAACTTCGTTCGAAGCGACAGCATGTTGTAGACGTGCCCCGTGTAGTCGGGGGACTTGTAGTTGACGTACAGCAGGTCGGTCCCGTCGTGACGTCCGATCCCCTCCGAGTCGAACGCCGCCTCGATCAGGTCGCCCTGGTACCGGATGATCGGCGGTGAGCAGCACACCGCACGCAGGCCCGGGGCGAACCGGTCGAACTGCCCGTCGACCCCGGGATCGTGGTAGCTCGCCTGGTGCTCCTGCAGGACCTGGAGTGGCGGAACCTCGTCCGGCAGACGGTACAGGTCCGGGTTCTGGGGCTGCCAGCTCCCCGTTCGGGCCTCGTCCCAGTACACCGCCACGGGCTCTCGGCCGAGCGGCGTGCCGCCTCGGCCCAGCATCCCCAGGTGCCAGATCTGATAGCCGATCTCGCCGACCCAGGCACCGTTGTTGGTCGCCTCCATCCATCGGTCCGCCAGGGTGGGGACCAGGATGTCCGAGGGTTGCGCACGTCCCGGCGTCCCGTAGGCCTTCCGCACGCTGTCGCCGTCGCGGAGGTTGTGGCCGGTGATCCCGTGGGTCCGGGGGAAGGCCCCGGTCCCGATGGTGGCGTGGGCGCACGCCGTCACCGCCGGGAAGGATCCGGTGATGGCGTTCCGGTACACGGCGCTCTCGCGCAAGAGCCGTCGAAGGTTCGGCCATGCGTCCTTCCAGTGGGTCAGGACGTTCCACCCGCCACCGTCGATGACGAACGTGACGATGACCTTCGGCGGCACAGACGGGCGTGGGGTGTCGGGGAGCGAGACGCCGTCGGGTGCCTCGAACCCGTCGAACCCCATCAGCCGGGACGTCGTCGGCGCCAGGTCGGCCAGCGTGACCCGCTCGGTGCTGTCGGAGGGCTCGACGATGCCCGGCGCGTGGACGGCGATGGGGACCCGTTCCAGGTACATCCACGGGAGCGCGTGACTGGACCGGGGGTCGTGCGGCAGCAGTGAGACCGACTCCTGCGGATAGTTCGAGCTCGACCACGGCGCCAGGACGAGCTGGAGGTCGCCCGAGCGGCCGGGGCGATACGTCCGCCGGACGAGCTCCAGGGCGTCCGCCCCGATATCGCGGGCCATCGCGTCGAGGATCGGCTTGGGGTCCGGGCGGGTGAGACGGCGGAGGGCCCGACCGATGCCGGCGCCCCCGGCGACGGCCGCGATGCCGGCGAGGCCCATGACGCCGAGGAGTCGCCGCCTCCCCGGGTTCGCCGGTCCTTCGGGTCGCGGCCGCATCGATGCTCCGATGACCAGCGTCACGACGAGCACGACAACGCCGGCGATGGCCCCGGCGATCAGCCCCCGCTCGAACGCGACGACGACCGCGACGAGGGCCTCGGCCAGGGTCATGAAGAGGAACACGCGTTTGGAAGATGGGGCCACGGCGCGTCCGATTGTCCCAAAGCATGTCGGCTTTCGGAGGGAGCATGGTTGCGGAGAGCGAAGTGGTCCCTCGGACGCCGGTCGTCAGGGACCTGACGGTCGGCCTGGAAGAACAGCAGGTGCGACCTGGTATTCCTCAGCGGGTGACGTCAGGTTCCTGACGGGCGACCCGCGCAGCCATCATCCAGGGTCTTCTCAAGCTCGCTTGCGGGCGAGGTCCAGGAACGGCAGCTCGACCACCGTGGCCGGGGACCTTCCCCGGTTCGCCCTCCACCATCCACTCCACCGAGACGCGCGTGCCCGGTTCCGCCAGCCAGGGGGGAGCGACCCGAACCCGATCATCCGTTTCAGCGTCGGCGACCACGTCACGCTCGTCGCCCGGCCCACCAGCCGGCCCTGCTTGAACGCCGGCGCCGGGTCCCGGTGCACCGAGGCCGAGACCTCCGGCGGGAGGTCGTGGCGAGCGAACACCGCCTCGATCCCGGTCCAGTCGAGCTCCAGCCCGACCAGCCGCCGCCCCGGGCCGCCCCCGGCCTGCTCGAGCTCCAGGGCGCGCTTGCCCACGAAGTCGGCCTTGGCGAAGTCCACCATCCGTCCCAGGCCGATCTCGAACGGCGAGTACTCCTGCTCGGCGGACCGGGCGAGCCGCGAGCTCGTGTACTCGACCTCGATGAGGATCAGCCCGGCCTCCACCCGCGCCACGTCGAGGGCCCGGATCCCCGCCGGGCGGATCCCGTACGGCTGGCCGGCCTCGAACACGGCGTCCCACAGCTCCACGGCGGCCCCGGCATCGACCCACAGCTCGTAGCCCAGGTCGCCCGTGTAGCCGGTGCGGGTCACGTCCGTCTCGATCCCACCGACCTCGGTCCGGCGGTGCCGGAAGTACCGAAGGTCGGCCCAGTCCTGCCGGGTGGCGGCCTCCAGCACATCGCGCGCGCTCGGGCCCTGCAACGCCAGCGCGGCCACGTCCTCGGACACGTCCTCGATCGACGACGTCGAGCCCGTGCGCGTTCATGCGTGAACCACCGGTAGCGAGGGGTCGGCGGCGGTCCAGAAGTACGTCTGCTCTTCGCGGCGGGTGACCGTCCCGTCGTCGATCACCCGGCCGTGCTCGTCGCACCACGGCGTGTAGAAGACCTGGCCCACCGCGAGCTTCGTCGCGTCGCGGGTGATCACCCGGTCCACCAGCCGCATCGCGTCGGGTCCGGAGATCACGTACTTGTACAGCGGCGAGACGTCGATGACCGCGGCCGCCTCGCGGATCGCGTTGTACTCGATGTCGTGGAAGTCCGAGTACACCTGGGCCGAGAGGTACCCGGACCACTCGCCCCACGCGAGCTTCTGGTTGAGCCCCGACGTGCGGGGATGGAACGCGGTACCGACGGTCACTCGCACGACCTCCGAGCCGAAGGGAACGGCGTGTAGTGTATGCGCCGATCCGGCTGGGGGAGAAGGGATGGCGCAGCGCTACGACGCCGTCGTCATCGGCGGCGGCCACAACGGCCTCACGGCGGCGGCGTACCTGGCGCGAGGCCGGCAAGCGCGTGCTGGTCCTGGAGCGCCGCCACGTCCTGGGCGGCGCGGCCGTCACCGAGGAGGTCTTCCCCGGCTTCCGGTTCAGCGTCTTCTCCTACGTGGTGTCGCTGCTGCGGCCCGGAGATCATCCGCGACCTCGACCTGCCGCGGCACGGCCTGGAGATCCTGCCGCTCGACGGCACGTTCACGCCCGCTCGACGGCGACTACCTGTGGCGCGTGAACGACCACGGCAGGACCATCCGCGAGATCCGCCGGTGGTCGCGGAACGACGCCGAGGCCTACGAGGAGTACGGCCGGCCATGGTGGAGATGGCCCGGTTCGTCAAGCCCATCCTGTCCATGATCCCGCCGGACCCGGGCCGGCATCGACCCGCTCGAGTGGCTGCCCGTGGCCGGCCTGGCCAGGCGCTTCTCCGAGCTGCCCCGAGCGGCTCCAGCAGACGTTCGTCCAGCTGATGACGATGAGCGCCGCGGACTTCCTCGACCAGTGGTTCGAGACCGATCTGCTGAAGGCGACGATGTCGGCGTCGGGCATCATCGGGACGTTCCTGGGCGTGCGCTCGCCCGGCACCGCGTACGTGCTGCTGCACCACTACATGGGCGAGATCGACGGCGCGTTCCGCTCCTGGGGCATCCCGCAAGGGCGGCACCGGCGGCATCAGCGACGCGATCGCGTCGGCGGCCCGGTCGCTCGGCGCCGAGATCCGGACCGAGGCGCCCGTGGCCCGCATCGACGTGAAGGGCGGCCGTGCCGTCGGCGTGACGCTGGAGCGGCGAGGAGATCCCGGCCCGCGTGGTGCTCTCGAGCGTCGATCCCGCGTCGACGTTCGTCAAGCTCGTCGAGCCGGGCGACCCTCGACGACGAGTTCCTGCGCGAGGTCCAGCGCTACAAGTACCGCGGCTCGTCGGGGAAGGTGAACCTGGCGCTCGACGGCCTGCCCGAGCTCGCGTGCATGCCGGGCACGGGCGAGTGCCTGCGCGGCGCGATCAGCTTCAGCCCCGCGCTCGACTACATGGAGCGAGCCTACGACGACGCGAAGTACGGCCACTTCAGCCGGCGTCCGTACATCGACATGATCATCCCGACCCTCGTCGACCCGGCGATGGCGCCGCCCGGCAAGCACGTCATGAGCTGCTTCGTGCAGTACGCGCCCTACCACCTGGCCGACGGGGCGTATGGGACGAGCGGCACGCGACGCGTTCGGCGACACGGTCATCGACACGATCGAGGAGCGGTTCCCCGACATCCGAAACCTGATCCTCACCAGCAGGTGCTGACGCCGCAGGACATCGAGGACATCACCGGCCTGACCGAGGGCAACATCTTCCAGGGCGAGCTGTCGCTGGAGCAGCTGTTCTTCAACCGGCCGGTGCCGGGCTGGGCGCGGTACCGCACGCCCATCAAGGACCTGTGGATGTGCGGGTCGGCCACGCATCCCGGCGGCGGCATCATGGGCGCGCCCGGGCCGGATCGCGGCGCTCGAGGTCCTGAAGGCGCGGAGGGCCGGCCGGTGGAGGGCCGCGTGACGCGGCACGGCGACCTACGACGCGATCGTCATCGGCGCCGGCCACAACGGCCTGGTGGCCGCGGCGTACCTGGCGAAGGCCGGCCGCAGCGGTCGCTGGTGCTGGAGCGCCGCGAGAGGGTGGGCGGCATCCTCGACGACCGACGAGGTCGCGCCCGGCGTCAGGGCGCCGGGCATCGCGCACACGGTCGGGCGGCTGCGGAGGTCGGTGATCGAGGACCTCGGGCTGGAGCGGCACGGCCTCGCGCTCATCGATCCGCCGGTGCGCGTGTTCGCGCCGCAGCCGGACGGCTCTGCGCTCACGTTGTGGGCCGATCCCGCGCGGACCGCCGAGGAGCTGCGCGCGCGCTCGTCCGCACGACGCCGATGCGTACCCGCGCTTCGACCGCGGGTCCGAGCCCTGGCCAGCTTCCTGGCCTACCTGTACGCCGCGACCCCGCCCGACGTGAAGAGCCCTCGTTCGCCGACGCCATGAGCGGGGTCCGGATCGGCAACGCCTTCCGGCGCCTGGGCCGAAAGGCGTCGCGCGAGGCCACCCGGGCCATGCCCATGGCCATCGCCGACTACGTGGCGGAGTCCTTCGAGACCGAGCCGTTCGCGGGGCCGTCGCATCGCGGGCCGTGCAATACACCGCGATGGGGCCGTGGTCGGCGGGGACGACCGCAGTGTTCCTCGGCGACTCGGCCGGGAACGACGGGGGAGCGGCCGGGCAGTCGACGTTCGCTCGCGGCGGGCCGGGCGCGCTGGCCGAGGCCCTGGCCTCGGCGGCGAGGTCGCTCGGCGCTGAGATCCGCACCGGCGCGGAGGTCGTCGAGGTGCTGACGAAGGAGCACCGCGCGATCGGGCGTCGCCTGGCGAACGGCGAGGAGCTCCACGCGCGAGTCGTGGTATCGAGCGCCGACCCCAAGCGAACCATCACGACGCTGCTCGACCCGGTCGTGGTCGGACCCGACCTGATGTGGCGGGCCGGCAACATCCGCACGCCCGGGCGTCGTGTCGAAGGTGAACCTGGCCCTGTCGGGCCTGCCGGCGTTCGCCGGCGCCGAGGACCCGAGCGCCTGACCGGCCGCATCGTCATCGCGCCCGGGCATCGACTACCTGGAGAAAGCGTTCGACGCGTCGAAGTACGGCCGGGTGAGCGACGAGCCGTACCTGGAGGCCACCATCCCCACCCTGCTGGATCCGACCCTCGCGCCCGAGGGCACGCACGTGATGAGCATCCTGGTGCAGTGGACGCCGTACCGGCTCCGCGAGGGCGACTGGGAAGCCGAACGCGAGCGCGTGGGCGACCTCGTGGTGAAGACCATGGAGCAGTACGCGCCCGGGCTGGGCGAGCTGGTCACCGCACGGCAGGTGATCACGCCGGTCGACCTGGAGCGCGAGTACGGGCTCTCGGGCGGGCACCCGCTGCACGCCGAGCCCGGCCTGGACCAGTTCTTCGCCTGGCGGCCCGCTCCTCGGCCACGCGCGGTACCGGTTCGGGATCGACGGGCTGTACCTGTGCGGCTCGGGCGCCCACCCGGGCGGGGGCATCACGGGCGCGCCCGGCGCGAACGCCGCCCGCGTGATCCTCTCCGACCTCAAGAAGCGCCGACACCCCCAAGCCAGACGCGGGTTCAAGCGCGGGGCGTGCCTGGTCGATGGACCTCCAGGATGATCTCCACCGAGCCCGACCTCGCCCGCACGTCCGCCGCCCTCCGGCGCGTGGTGGACAACGTCGAGCGGGTCATCGCCGGCGGCCGGGAGGCCGTCGAGGCCGCCGTGGTGTGCCTGTTCGCCGAGGGGAACCTGCTCCTCGACGGCGTGCCTGGGGTGGGCAAGACCATGCTGGCCCGGGCCATCGCGGCATCCATCGACGGCACCTTCAGCCGGGTCCAGGCAACCCCTGACCTCCTGCCCTCCGACCTCACCGGCATCTCGGTCTACGACCAGGAGGCCAAGCAGTTCCGGTTCGTCCCCGGGCCCATCTTCGCCAACGTGGTCCTTGGTGGACGAGATCAACCGGACCACGCCGCGCACCCAGTCCGCGCTCCTGGAGCCCATGGAGGAGCGCCAGGTCACCGTGGAGAACGTCACCCATCGCCTCCCCCAGCCGTACTTGCTGATCGCCACCGAGAACCCCATCGAGCAGCACGGCACCTACCCGCTCCCCGAGGGCCAGCTCGACCGGTTCACCATGACCGTGCACGTCGGGTACCCCGGCAACGAGGCGGCCAAGGAGGTCGTTCGGCGGCAGATGGTCCGCCATCCCATCGAGGACCTCACGCCCGTGCTGTCGGCCGAGGAAGTGGTGGAGCACCAGCGCGCCGTCCGGGCCGTTCACGTCGCCCAGGGCATCGTGGAGTACGTCGTCATGCTGGTGCAGGCCACCCGTGCCCATCCGGAAGTGCTGCTCGGGGCGTCGCCTCAGGTCGATGCTCGCGCTGACCCACACCGCGCAGGCCCGGGCGATCGCCGAGGGCAGGGGCTACGTCCTACCCGATGACGTGAAGGCCCTGGCGCCGGACGTGCTCGCCCACCGTCTGATCCTGAAGTCCCACGCGGGGACGGGTGGCGGGCGGGCCGTCGAGATCGTCCGTTCGGTGCTGGACCAGGTCCCGGTCCCCCTGGGGATCCCGAAAGGCCGTAGCGTGCCAAGGCCGCGCCGGCGCATCGGGGCGCTCGTCGTTGGGGCGGCGCTGCTGTTCACCGTGGGGACCAGCGTCCAGGCCGGGTGGCTCCTCGTCCTGTCGTCCGTCCTGCTCGGCGCGGCGCTCGCCGGGCTGCTGCTGCCGCTTCGGATGGTCCGCGGGGTGAGGGTCGAACGGCGGGCTCCGGAGGAGGCGTTCCAGGGCGAGGTCGTCGCGATCGAGCTCACCGTGACGAATCGCGGGCGGGGGATGAAGCTCGGGCTGGAGGTGGAGGATCCCCACGTGGCCCGGACCCGGATGATCGTCCCGCCGCTCGGAGCGGGGGATCGCACGGTGATCGGGACGACCCGGCGGGCCGCCCGCAGGGGCGTGCAGGAGTCCACCGCCGTCTCGGTCCGCTCCGCAGCTCCGTTCGGCGTGGCGCAGGCCCGCCGAGCCGTCGACGCTCCCGGTCGCACCGTCGTCTACCCCGCGGTGGTCGAGCTCGGAAGGGTCCCGCTGATCGACCTCGCGCCCACGCGCGACGTCGCCATGCACACCGAGCCTCGCCGGGGCTCCGGCCCCGAGTACCTCGGGATCCGCGAGTACCGCGTCGGCGACAGCATGCGGCACGTGCACTGGCCCTCCACGGCCCGCCACGGGCAGGTCATGGTCCGGGAGTTCGAGCAGGAGCACACCCGGCGGCTGGCCATCGTGGTGGACACGTGGGCGGACGCGGGGGAGGAGGACACCCCGCTCGACTCGGCGTGCTCGGTGGCCGCCTCGGTGGCCTTCGCCGCGCTCGGGCGGGGCCACGGGGTTCGCCTGGTGGCCGCGAGGGACGGTTCGGTCGACGTGCTGACTCGGGCCGAGCCGCGCGGCATGCTGGGTGGCTCGCCGAGCTCAGCTCGTTCGGCGGGATGCCGCTCGCCGACGTGATGGCCCAGCTCGACCACCACCTTCGCGGCGTCCACACCGTGCTGCTCGCGGTGCCCACGTGGCGGGCCAACGGGGGCTTCGCCGATGCCGCGGGTGCCCTGCGGTCGGAGGCGGGCGCGGTGGCCGTCGCCCTGATCGAGAGCCACACCTTCCCCCCCGACCGGCGGGCCCCGGTGTTGTCGCCACAGGAGGTCGAGCGGCTGTCAGGAGAGCTGGCGTCCCAGGGCGTGACCGTCTACCGCATTCGCTCCGGAGAGGACCTGGCAGAGTGCCTGCAGCAACCGTTCCCGCTCGCGTCGTGACCCGGGAGAAAGAGCCGCCCGAGGACTCCATCCGGCTTCGGGTGGTCGTGGCGGCGATGGTGATGGTGGCCCTCCTCGCGGTGATCGCCCAGGGCGCCGTCGATGCCTTCACCTGGATCGGCGGGGTGCTCCTGGTCCCCGCTGGATACGCGTTCTCGTACTTCCAGCGGCACAAGGCGAACGTCGGGACCAAGGTCGTGCTGGTCGTTGGCCTGCTGGCCGCCCTGGGCGCGTTCCTTCAGAACGTGCGGTTCGCCCAGTCGGTGGACCAGGCCCGGATCCCCCTGGCCTCGCTGTTCGTGTGGGTCCAGGTCCTTCACTCCTTCGACGTGCCGCGGCGGCGCGACCTGTCGTTCTCCGTCGTGTCCAGCCTGATCCTGGTGGCCGAGGCCGGATCGCTGTCGCTCGGGACGGGCTTCCTGGTCTTCCTGGTGCCGTGGGTGAGCCTGGCCGCGCTGTGGCTGTATCTGTCCCAGCGACCCGCGCGCGACGAGGTGCCCGAGCCCGCGTTCGTTCGGAAGGTCCGCTCCCCGGATCGGATGACCGGCATCGCAGCCGGACGTTCGCTCGCGTTCGTGATGACCGCCGTCCTGACCGCCGTGGCCGTCGTGTTCATGCTCACGCCCCGGTTCCCGGGGGCCTTCGTCCGGCTCCCCCCGTTCGCGATCCGAACCGCGGTCTCGGCTCCGGGGTTCCAGGGCCAGGTGGTGAACCCTTGGCTGCCGGGGGGAGGTGGGAGCGGCGGGGTCGTGGACTTCTCGCAGATGCTCTATCCGGGGTTCGGGTCGAACGTGGATCTCCGGGCCAGGGGAACGCTGTCCCGCGCCGTCGTCATGCGCGTCCGCTCTCCCCAGGCGGCACTGTGGAGAGGGCAGGCCTACGACGTGTACGACGGGACGACCTGGACGGCGTCCGACACGGGGACGGTCGACGTGGGGGAGGACTTCGATCAGAGCTTCCAGATCCCCTCCGGCGTGAGCGACGTCCCCACCCGGCGGATCGTCACGACGTTCTACGTGCAGTCGAATCAGCCGAACATCGTGTTCGCAGCCTACGTCCCGCAGCAGGTCTACTTCCCGGCGCCGGTGCTGACGGTGGATCGGTACGACTCGATCCACTCGCCGATCCTGCTGGACCCGGGGTTGATCTACAGCGTCGTGTCCACCGTCCCCATCACGACGCCGAGCATGCTGCGGGCGGCCCCGGCCGTGTGGAGCAAGGCCGAGATGAACCAGTACACCCAGCTCCCGTCGGACTTTCCGGAGCGAGACGTGGCACTCTCGCGGCGGATCACTGCCTCGGCGCCCACGACGTACGGCAAGGTCATGGCGGTCCAGGACTGGCTGCACCGCAACACGAGCTACAACATGGACATCCCACGGGATCCGCCCGGGGTGGACGCCGTGGACGAGTTCCTGTTCGTCCGCCGGGAAGGGTTCTGCGAGCACATCGCGAGCGCCATGGCCCTGATGCTCCGGGCCGTAGGGATCCCCACGCGGCTCGTGACCGGGTTCGGGCCGGGGCAGCGAAACCCGTTCACCGGCTACTACGACATCCACCAGTCCGATGCGCACGCGTGGGTAGAGGTGCTCTATCCGGGTGTCGGATGGGTGCAGTACGACCCGACGTTCGGGGTGCCCTCGGCGGCGCCGGGGCTTGGAAGTCGGTTCATCGCGCCGGAGGTGATCCGGGCCATCGGGCGGTTCATCGCCAAGGTGACGCCGGAGCCGCTGAAGGCGGTGGCCCGGTGGGCCGGCTCGGCCATCGGCGCGGCGGCACGGGGGGTGCTCGCGTCGTGGCCGCTGTCGGTGGGGTTCGCGGGGTTGGTCGTCGCAGCGGCCCTGTGGCTTCGCCGCCGCCGTGCGACGCGCGCACGTGGTGCGCCGCCGAGCGGCGCCGCCAGGGCGTTCATCGCGCTGTCGGAGGCGCTGCGGGACCGGGGCCATCCCAGGGCGGAGCACCAGACCCCGACCGAGTTCCTGCGGGGGATCGAGCGGGACGGCGCCTTGCCTCGGGATCTGTTCAGTGACGCCGAGGTGGTCGTGCGCACGTTTGAGGGCGAGCGGTACGCGGGGCGGAAGCCGGACGACGAGGAGGTCGAGGGGGCGCTCGCGGCCGCGTCCCGCGTTCGCGAGCGCGCCCCCGCGAAGGCCTCCGGCTTCCGCTACGTCGGACCAGAGCGATCGGAGCAGCTCGTCCGGTCCGCGTCCGCGCGCGGCGACGGCCCCGACCGGCTCGGCCTCGGACGCCTCGTCATCGGAGAACGTGGTTCGGCGCTCGAACAGCCCGCGCACGTCCTCCGGAAGGAACCGCGTGATCTGGGCGTGGTGGTAGCGGTCCTCGTACCCATGGTTGCGCCGGTGGTACCGGAGGGGGAAGTACACGTACAGGGCGTCGCGGGCCCGGGTGAGCGCCACGTACAGCAGGCGACGTTCCTCCTCGATCCGCTCCTCGTCGCCGGTGGCCATGTCCGAGGGGATCATGCCGTCGGCCGCGTGGATCACGTGGACCACGTCCCACTCGCCGCCCTTCGCCGAGTGGATCGTCGACAGGATCAGGTAGTCCTCGTCCAGGAGCGGCGGGCCGGCCAGCTCGGCGGTGGACGTCGGGGGGTCGAGCGCGAGGTCGGCCAGGAATCGCCCCCTCGTTGGGTAGCCCGCCGCGAGCTGCTCCAGCTGCTCGAGGTCTCGAAGGCGGGCGTCCGCGTGGTCGTAGCGGCGTGCCAGGATCGGCTCGAGGAACCGGCGGACCCGCCCGAGCTGTGCCGGAGGTGGCACGTCGTCCCCGCAATCCCGTGCCACCGACGCGAGCTCGTCCAGCCCGAGGCGAGCCGGCCCGGGGACGTCGCCGTCGGTGGCGAGCCTGCCGAGCCACCCCTCGACCACCTCCCTGTTCAGAGGCTGGAGCCCGCGCACGAGCTTCCGCGCCGTCGCGGGTCCGACCCCTCCAGGAGCTGGAACACGCGGAACCAGCTGACCTCGTCCCGGGGGTTCTCCAGGACCCGGAGCACGGCGAGGGCATCTTTCACGTGGGCGGCCTCCATGAACTTCAGGCCGCCGTACTTGACGAACGGGATGTTGCGCCGCGACAGCTCCACCTCCAGCAGGTCGCTGTGGTGTCCGGCCCGGAACAGCACGGCCTGCTCCTTCAGCGGCACGCCCTGCTCCCGGTGCTCCAGCACCGCGCGGCAGACCGCGTCGGATTGCTCCGGCTCGTCCAGGCACGTGAGCAGGACGGGCTGCCGTTCGCTTCTTCGTTCGGACCACAGGGTCTTCTCGTGCCGCTGCGGTGACATCGCGATGACCGCATTCGAGACGTCCAGGATGGGCTGGGTCGAGCGATAGTTCTGCTCCAGGCGAACCAGGCGCGTACCGGGGAACCGGTCGGGGAACTCCAAGATGTTCCGCACCGTCGCCGCGCGGAACGAGTAGATGGCCTGGGCGTCGTCGCCCACGACCATGAGGTCCTGGCCGGTCGGCCGGGTGGCGCGCAGGATGTCGGCCTGAAGGGCGTTCGTGTCCTGGTACTCGTCGACCAGGACGTGGTCGAACATCGCGGCGACCTGCCCGCCGTCAGGCGTGCGGGCCAGCGCATGCCAATACAGCAGGAGGTCGTCGTAGTCGAGGCAGTGGTGCTCGCGCTTGCGCTCCGTGTAGTCCTCGAAGATCTCCCGGATGCCGTCGAGCTCCTCCGCACACCACGGGAAGTCGGTCTCGAGCACCTCGCGGAGCTTCGTCTGCGCGTTCACCGTCCGCGAGTAGATGTCGGCCAGCGTGTCCTTCCGCGGGAACCGGCGCTCGGTCGCCGCCAGGCCCAGGTCGCCGCGGATCAGGTCCATCAGGTCGGCCGAGTCGGTCCGGTCCATGACCGTGAAGTCCGGACGAAGGCCCAGGGCCCGCCCGTGCAGCCGCAGGAGCCGGTTACCGACGGAGTGGAACGTGCCGCCCCACACCCGGCCCACCGAGCGCTCGCCGGTCAGGCGCTCGGCCCGCGAGAGCATCTCCCGCGCCGCCCGCCGGGTGAACGTGAGCAGCAGGATCCGCTCGGGGAGGACGCCCCGATCGACCAGCTTCGCCACCCGGCAGGCCAGGGTCTAGGTCTTCCCGCTGCCCGCGCCGGCCACGACCAGGAGGGGACCGCCGAGGTGGTCCACCACCTCGCGCTGGGCCGGGTTCAGGCGCTCCAGGGCATCGAACATGCGTTCGAGGAGTGTAGGACCCGCCTGGGGTCCGCGCAAGGAGCCGGTACCATCGATCGCATGTGCAGAAGCATCAAGAGGCTGCGTACCGAGGAGGGCCCCGCCACCGAGGAAGAGATCCGGGAGGCGGCGCTCCAGTTCGTGCGGAAGGTCAGCGGCTACCGAGTGCCCTCGCAGCGGAACGCCGAGGCGTTCGACGCCGCCGTTGACGACGTCGCCGAAGCGTCGCGCAAGCTCCTCGACGCCGTCACGCCGGTGCGCCGGGCCTGAGGGCCGGCCGCACACCTTAGGATGAGCCGCATGTTGCCGCTCGACCCCGCGCCCGAGCAGATGCAGGAGATGGGCGAGGCCGCGCTGGCCTACCTCATCGAGTTCCTCGGCCGGCAGCCCGACCTGCCGGCCGGCGGCGAGCCCGGTGGGCTCGAGGCTGCCCGATCGGTCCGCGAGTCGCCGCCCGAGGAGGGCGGGGAGTTCAAGCCACTCATGGAGACCATCGAGCTCGCGGCGGCCAAGGCCTACGGCACGACGGGCCCCGGGTACCTCGCGTTCATCCCCGGCGGCGGGCTGTTCACCGCGACGCTCGCCGACTTCCTGGCAACCGGGATCAACCGGTACGTGAACCTGTGGTCGGCCGGGCCCGTCGTGGCCCAGATCGAGAACAACGTCGTTCGGTGGCTGTGCGACCTGTTCGGCTATCCCGCCGAGTCCCGCGGCATCCTGACCTCGGGCGGGTCGATGGCGAACTTCTCGGCCATCGTGGCGGCCCGCAAGGCGCTCCTGCCCGAGAACTTCCTGGGTGGGGCGCTCTACGTCTCGGACCAGGTCCACGCGTCCGTGACCAAGGCCGCCGCGCTGGCCGGATTCGCTGGGCGGAACATCCGCGTCGTCCCGACCACGCCCGAGCTCCAGATCGACGTCGACCGCTTTCGGACCATGGTGCGTCATGACCGCGGCACGGGCCTTCGTCCGTTCATGGTCGTGGCATCGGCCGGCACGACCAACACCGGCGCCGTGGACGCCATCGCCGACGTCGCCGACCTGACGGCAGAAGAAGGCATGTGGCTCCACGTGGACGCGGCGTACGGGGGGTTCTTCCAGCTCACCGAGCGAGGTCGGGCGAGGTTCCGTGGGATCGAGCGGGCCGACTCGATCACGCTCGACCCGCACAAGGGGATGTTCCTTCCCTACGGCACCGGCTCGCTGGTCGTTCGGGAGGGCGAGCGCCTGCGCGAGGCCCACTTCACCGGGGCCGCCTACCTCCAGGACCTGGCGGGGGACGACGAGATCCCGAACTTCTCGGAGTACTCGCCCGAGCTCTCTCGCGACTTCCGCGGCCTCCGGGTGTGGTTCCCCCTCAAGCTCCACGGCGTTTCGGCGTTTCGGGAGGCCCTCGACGAGAAGCTGGACCTGGCCCGCGTCCTGTACGACGGCCTGTGCGGGATCCCCGGGCTAGAGCTCCCCTGGGAGCCCGAGCTGACGGTCGTTCCGTTCCGCCTCCGGGACGGCGACGACGACGCGAACAGGCGGCTGCTGGAGCGGATCAACGCGTCGGGTCGGGTGTTCATGTCGAGCACGATCGTCCAGGACCGATTCACCATCCGGGCCTGCATCCTGTCGCATCGAACCCATCGCGACCGCATCGACGAGTGCATCGACATCATCGGACGCGCGGTCGCCGGCACCTGACCCCGTGCCCGAGCTTCCCGAGGTCCAGGCGCTCGCCGAGCGGCTCGATGCCGCCGTTGCCGGCGCGCCGTTCGGCGGTGCGGGGGTGCTCCAGTTCTCCTCGCTGAAGACGGTGACGCCCCGGCCGGAGTCGCTCATGGGGGCGACGCTCCAGCGCGTCGGCCGGCGGGGCAAGTTCCTGGTCTTCGAGTTCGGCGGCCACCGGCTCCTGGTCCACCTGTCACAGGGCGGGCGGATCGACGTGGAGGACCCGCCAAAGAAGACTCGGCCCCGGGGCGCCGTGGTGCGCCTGTCGTTCGAAGGACGGCCCACTGTGCTGGTGAAGGAGTTCGGCCGCGAGCGCAAGGCCGGCTGGTGGGTGCTGGCCGAGGGAGACGACGGTCCGCTGGCCAAGCTCGGGCCGGAGCCGGACTCGGCCGAGTTCGGGGGGTTCATCCTGGATGGCGACGACACCCGGCGCGTCCACACGATCCTTCGGGACCAGAGGACGGTCGCGGGGATCGGGCGCGGCTACTCCGACGACATCCTGCATCGGGCGAAACTCTCGCCCTACGCGAGCTTGGCGTCTCTTTCGAAGGAGGAGCGACGAACCCTCCTCGACGCCACGCGGGAGATCTTGTCCGAGGCCCTCGAGGAGGAGCGGCGCCGAACCGGCGGCCTGCCTACGAAGATCGGCGACCACTTCACGGTTCACGGCAAGTACGGGACCCCCTGTCCGCGTTGCGGTGGCGACCTCCGCAGGATCTCGTACGAGTCGCACGAGGTCACGTACTGCCCGAACTGCCAGACGGGCGGCAAGGTCCTGGCCGACCGGAGGCTCTCCCGCCTGATCCGGTGAAGTGGCTCAACTCGCGCGGTCATCCCGGCCAACAAGATAAGCGTGACAGATAGACCCGAGCTGCCGTCGTCGATCGAGATGCGGTGGCCTGCGCTCGTGGCTAGTTGACGAGCGAGGACGCGTACGGGTCGAGAGCCTCCGGCCGGTTGCGAGGAGGAATCTCTCAGGCGGTGAGCTCGCCGAGCAGGTCGGCGAAGGCGGACGTGTAGCGATCGACGTCGTCCTCGGTCGCCGGGACCGGCACGGTCGGCCCGGCGCCGGGGATGGCCTCCCACACGCCGCGGTTGGCCAGGTAGACGCGGATCAAGTGGACGAGTGTGCGATCCTCGGACGCGCGCGCCTCGGAGGCGTTGCTGGGCAACCGCGGGGCGAACGTGTAGCCGGACCGGGGGAAGAACCGGTGGATGGTCCACGGCACATCCACATCCTGGACGGCCGCCTCCATCCCGTCGGCCAGCCGTGTCCCGAGCTTCGCCGTGTGCGCGTAGGCGTCCTCGGTCAGCACCTCGCCGAGGGCGGCCCGGGCCGCCGCGGCCGTGAGGGCGTTCGCGAACAGGGTCCCGCCGGTGGCCACGCCGTGCGGCGAGTGCCCGCCCTCCGAGGTGTCCGGGAACGCGAACACGCTCGCCAGCTCCTCGGTCATGCCGTACGCGCCGATCGGCACGCCGGCGGCGATCGACTTGCCGAGCGAGACCGCGTCTGGCTCGAGGTTCCAGGTCGTCGTGAGCCCGCCCGGCCCGCAAACGAGCGTGTGGGTCTCGTCGTAGGCCAGGACGGTGCCGGTCTCGCGCGTGATGCGGCGCAGTTCCTCGTGGAACCCCGGCTGGGGAAGGATCAGCCCCTGGTTGTTTGTCATGGCCGGCTCCAGCAGGACCACCGCCACGTCGCGTGGTTCAAGCGCGCGTGCCACGGCCTCGAGGTCGTTGAACGGGATCACCCTGGTCTGCTCGGTCACATCCGGCGGCAGCCCGAGCTCCTCCGGGACCTCGCGGCCGTCCTCCAGGGTGACCAGTCCCTGGTCGAAGTGGCCGTGGTACTTGCCCTCGAACATCAGGGCCTTGGGTCGGCCGGTCGCGACCCGCGCGACGCGGATCAGCTCGGTGTTGGCCTGCGAGGCGGACAGGGTGAACTGCCACTTCGGCAGCTCCCATCGCCGTGCCAGCTCCTCCGCCACCCAGATCGAGTCCTCGACCGGGAGCAGGAACTGGTTGCCGGCGGCCATCCGCCGGGACACCGCCTCGACGACCGGCTCCGGTGCGTAGCCGCAGAACATGCTCATGTCCGCCACGTTGAAGTCCACGTACTCGTGGCCGTCGACGCAGCGGAACCGGGAGCCACTGCCCTCGGTGACCCACACGGGTGGGTGGTCGTACGTGGCCCGGTCGGCCAGCCACGCCATCGGCACGCCGTTCGGCATCGACGCCCGAGCCCGCTCCAGCAGGTCCAGCGAGCGCGGATGAGCCTTACGGAACCGCTCGTCCTCCCTGGCCTTCAGGCGGCGGACCACATCGGCGTCGACGGTGCACATGTCGGCTGATTCTCCCGGCTCCCACGGGCTCACGCCAACGGGCGGGCTCTGCATGCTTGCCAGGAGCGGTCGCAGCGGGTAGGGAAGGGCATGCTCGCGATCCTGGGCGGCCTGGGCGCCGCGACCATGTGGACGGTGACGACGATCTGCTCGTCCCGGTCCAGCCGGCTGATCGGCGTCGGCTCCACCCTCGCCTGGGTGATGCTGGTCGGCCTGGCCATCACGCTCCCGGTCGTGGCCGCCTCGGGCGTTCCGGCCAACCTCGATGGCGCGACGGTCGGCCGCCTGGTCGTGGCGGGGGGAGGGAACGTCTTCGGCCTGCTCCTCGAGTACCGGGCATTTCGGCTCGGTAAGGTCGGTGTGGTCTCCTCGATCGCATCGACCGAGGGAGCCATCGCCGCCCTGATCGCCGTGTTCGCCGGCGAGCGCATCTCCCCGGGCGCCGGCGTGACCCTCGCCGCCATCGCCGCCGGCGTGTGCCTGGCAGCCCTGACGGGAGAGGGCGACGAGAGGACGGAGTCTCGGGAAGCCCTGGCGGCTCTCTTGGCCGTGGGCGCCGCGCTGTCCTTCGGAATCAGCGTCTACGCCACCGGCCGGATCAGCCAGGAGCTGCCCATCCCCTGGGCGGTGCTCCCGGCCCGGGCGGTGGGGGTCGCCGCCGTCGCGGTCCCTCTCGCGCTGACCTCTCGGTTGCGCATCACCCGGCGCGCGGTCCCGCTCGTTGCGGCGGCGGGGGTGTGCGAGGTCCTCGGCTTCGCCTCGTTCGCCATCGGGGCCCGCCACGGGATCGCGGTCACGGCCGTGCTCGGTGCGCAGTTCGCGGCGCTCTCAGCGCTCGCCGCCCGGGTATTGTTCCGCGAGCGATTGACGCGCCTTCAGCTCATCGGAGTGGTCGTGATCGTGGCCGGCGTGGCGATCCTGGCGGCGCTCATCGCCTGACTGATGCCACTCACGTGATCGCGTCGCCGGTCGCGGTCAGGGCGTTTGCTAGGCTCCGCGCGTGCCCGATCCGTTCTCCTGGCATCCCGAACCCGAACTGATCGGCTTCCGCGACCCGGGGGAGGCCCGGGCGGCGCTGGAGGAGCTGGGCCGGCTCACGTGGGGCACCGCGCTCGACTGGCTCTACGAGGACGCCATGCGCCGGCCGGTGGCGGCCGATTCGTATCCCGAGATGCGCGGGAAGTTCTTCGGGCCGGCCGACGTGCCGGCGCCTCCGCCCGAGAAGCCGACCACCTCGAGCGAGGTGCTGACCGAGTTCCGCGAGCGCGTGGCGCCGTTCGCGTTCAGCTCGCAGCACCCGGGTCCTACAGCTACTTCACGCCGCCGCCGCTCCCCATGTCGATCTCCGGCGAGGTGCTGGCGCAGTGGCTGAACCAGGGGGTCGACGTGTGGGCGGCGGGGCCCATCGGGGCGTTCGTGGAGGAGGAGGTCACGGCGTGGCTCCGGGAGCTGGTCGGGTTCGGCGAGGAGAGCTGGGGCGTGCTCACCTCGGGCGGCGTGATGGCGAACATCATGGCCCTCACGGCCGCCCGCGACGTGCACCTGCCGATGCTGCTCGGGCGCTCGGAGCCCCCGCGCGGGAGCGCGCTCGAGGGCGTGCGTGTGTACGCCTCGGACCAGGCCCACTTCTCCATCGAGCGGGGGCTTTCCGTGTTGGGGTTCCCGCCGGAGACGCTCCGGATCGTGCCCTCGGACGAGCGGTTCCGGCTGCAGGGCAGGCCCGTGGCCGCAGGCCGTGGCCGAGGACCGTGCCAACGGGCTGCTGCCGTTCGCCATCGCCGCCGTGAGCGGCTCGACGAACACCGGGTCGGTCGATCTGGTCGGCGAGCTGGCCGACATCGCGGAACGCGAGCGCATGTGGCTCCACGTCGACGCGGCGTACGGGGGAGCGGCGCGGTTCTCCAAGCGAGACGCGGGCCGCGTGCCGGATCTCGAGCGAGCCGACTCGGTCACGATCGACCCGCACAAGTGGTTCTTCCAGTCCTACGACATCGGGGCGCTGGTGGTGAAGCGGCGCGAGGATCTGGTGCAGAACGTTCCACCGCGAGCCCGAGTACTACCGCGTACCCGAACCCCGAGGATGCGCCGCTCAACTGGTATGCAGTACTCGATCGAGGGGACGCGCCGGTTCCGCGCGCTGAAGCTGTGGACGTCGTGGAAGCACCTCGGGACGGAGGGGTTCGGCCGGCTGATCGAGCAGAACGACGACCTGGCCGCGTATCTGGTGAAGCGATGCAAGGAGTCCGGCGAGTTCGAGGTCGAGCCCGAGGAGCCGGAGCTCTCCGTGGTGTGCTTCCGCCACGTGCCGCCGGGGCTGGACCCGGTCCGAAGCTCGACGCCTACCAGGACCGGCTCCAGCGCGCGCTCGAGGTTTCCGGCGAGGGCTGGGTCTCGACGACGAAGCTCCGCGGCCGGACGTACCTGCGAGCCGGGATCGTGAACTACCTGTCCACCGAAGCCGACGTGGATCGGGTGATCGACGCCCTACGCCGCCTGTCCAAGGACGCCGCGACGGGTTTGTGAGGGCGGTCAGTTAGCCCGCGGCGACCGTGTGGCAGGACGCGGCCATGCCGTGCTTCTCGTAGTACTGCTGGTGGTAGTCCTCCGCCTCCCAGAACTCCGGGGCCGGCGTGATCTCGGTGACGATCGGCGCGGCGAACCTGGACTGCGCGGCCTCCTTCGAGGCCTTCGCCAGCAGTCCCTGCTCCTCGTCGTGGACGAAGACGGCCGAGCGATACTGCGAGCCCGCCCCGCGGTTCGGCGCCGTCGGGTTGTGCATCGACCAGAACACGCCGAGCAGGTCCTCGTACGAGACCTGCGCCGGGTCGAACTCGACCTCCACCGCCTCGGCGTGGCCGGTCTGGTGGCCGCAGACATCCCGGTAGGTGGGGTCGGTCGAGTGGCCGCCGGTGTAGCCCACCCGGGTCGCGGTGACGCCGGGAACGGACCGGAACGCGGCCTCGACGCCCCAGAAGCATCCGGCTGCGAACGTCGCCCTCAACGAACCTCCTTCGGCTGGTCCGACTTGATGGTGTCCGCGAACCTTCATTACGTTACCGGAGGGCACGAAACCGGAGGTTCGCTGGATGGAGTTCGGGGTCCACCTCCCGGTCATGGCGTGGGGTGGAGAAGCGTTCACGTTGGATTCCCTGCTTCTCTACGCAGAGACGGCCACGCGCCTCGGCTTTCGCGCTCTGAGTACCAACGACCACCTGGTGTTCAATAGGCCGTGGCTCGACGGCCCGACCGCCCTGGCGTCGGTGCTGGAGAGGACGGGGGACATGACGCTCGCCACGACGATCTCCCTGCCGGTTGTTCGGGGCCCGGTGCCGCTCGCGAAGGCCCTCGCGGCCATCGACGTCCTTTCGGGTGGTCGTGTGGTTGTCGGGGTGGGCCCGGGCTCGCTCGATCGCGACTACGCCGCGGTGGGCATCCCCTGGGTGGAGCGGTGGCCCCGGTTCGAGGAGGCCATACAGGCGCTTCGGGCGCTGTGGCGAGAGGGGGAGCCATTCGAGGGACGCTTCTACTCGACGGTCGATGTCCGCCTGGAGCCGTCACCCGCGCAACCTGGGGGTCCCCCGATCTGGGTGGGGAGCTGGGGGTCGAATGCCGGCCTCCGACGGGTGGCCCGCCTCGGCGACGGGTGGCTTGCGTCCGGATACAACGCGACGCCCGAAACCTTCGCCGAGAACTTGAGTGGCCTCCGTGAGCGGCTGCGTGAGATCGGGCGGAACCCGGACACGTTCCCCAATGCCATCGCATCGATGTTCTTCTTCATCACCGAAGATGAGACCTTGGCTGAACGGATCCTCACCGAACGCATCGGGCCGACGCTTCACCGGCCGGCGAGCGAGATGAGCGAGCGGCTCCTGGTGGGGTCCGCTGCCGCCTGCGCAGAGAGGCTGGCGAGCTACGACGAGGCGGGGGCTCAGCTCGTGTTCCTGTGGCCGGTCGATGACGAGATCCGACAGCTCGAGGCTTTCGCCGAACGCGTGGTTCCCCTGCTCGACTCGAGGCGCTAGAGCCGCCGGAGGACCTCGTCCACCCGGGCCAGGCCCTTCAATGTCTTCTCGATGTCCTGGCCGAAGCCGATCCGGAACCCCTTGCCCAGTCCGAACATGTCGCCGGGCACCAGCAGGACCGACTGTTCCTCGCGGATCAGGTCAGTCAGCTTCGATGAAGTGATCGGCAGGCGGTAGGTCACGTACGCGATGGCTCCGGCCTGAGGGCGAACGTACGTCAGTACGCCCTCATGGCCGCGGATCCACTCCTCCAACCGTGGCAGATTGGACCGCAGGATCCCGCGAGTGCGGCGGAGGATCCATTCCCTCCGAGATGGTTCCATCGCGATCGCCGTCAGCCGGTCGCTCACCATCCCCGGCGTGAGCGTCGTGTAGTCGTGGTGGATCCAGAGCTTCTCGATCAGCTTCTCGGGAGCCACCGCCCACCCCACCCGAAGCCCCGGCATGGCGAACGCCTTCGACAGCCCCGCCGTCACGATCACCTTGTCGTACCGCCCCCAGAACGTCGGCGACGTCTCGTCCGTGTCCACCTCCGCACCGCGGTAGACCTCGTCCGCCACCAGCCATGCGTTCGCCCTGCGGGCCACGTCCACCACGGCGTCCATCTCGTCGTCGGTGAAGATGTGGCCGGTCGGATTGTCCGGGTTGCACACCATCACGACGCGGGTCTTCCTCGTCACCACCCGGTCGAGCTCGTCCACGTCCAGTGCCCACCGTCCGTCGCGCAGCTTGAGCCTGAACACGTCCGTGGCCTCGCCGAAATGCCGTCCCAGGCCCCAGCCCTGCATGTAGTTGGGGACCATGAACGCCAGGCGATCGCCCGGCTCGAGCAGCGTCCACAGGCTGATGAGGTTGGCCTCGGAGCCGCCGTTCACCATGGTGACGTTCTCGAGCGCCGCGCCCGGATACCACTGCGCGATCAGCTCGCGTGAACGCTCCGACCCCTCCGAAAGCGGATACCCGAGGCCGGTCCGGAGCAGCTCGCGCGGGTCGTGCTCGTCGCCGAGCAGCTCCTCGATCGAGAGCGGCGTGACCCCGCTCTCGGACAGGTCGTACTCGACCTGGTGCCAATACTGCGACTGCATCCGCTCCATGCGGAACAGGTCGATCCGCGCCATCCGCGCCTCCTGGAAGCCCTGGACGCGACCGAGGCATGCGCCCCGGATCAGCCGACGATCATGCGCCCCGGATCAGCCGACGTAGCCCTCCACGGTGGTCTCGGGCCGCACGGCGGCCTGGTCGGGATCCATGCCCGCCGAACGCCGGGCCCGCCGCTGATGCAGCAGGTCCCAGCACTGGTCGAGCTGCACCTCGATCTCCTTCAGGCGCTCGCGCTCCCTCGTGCTGGCCTTGCCCTCGGACTCCTTCTCGAAGAGCTGGTGCTCCTCGTGGGCCAAGTCGTTGATCCTGGTGATGACGTCCTCGTCTGCCATGGCCGGACCTCCTGTCGACCACCCTACCGCGCCGGCTACACCTCGGCGACGATCGGCTGCTCCTGCTCCGCCGGACGGCCCTCGCGCGCCGGGGCGCCGCTCGGGATGAACCGGTTCGCCACGAACGCCGCCACCAGCAGCACGCAAGCCCCGAAGATCAGCGCGAGATGGAACCCGTCCATGAACGACTGCCCGAATACCTGCTGCACCGCCACCACCTGGTCGGGCGAGAGTCCTCTCAGGGCGGCCGGCTCCAGCGTCCCGTGGCTCGCGGAGGCCGCGATGGCAGCCTGCTGGGTGGCCGGAAGGCCCAGCGTGGCAAGGGCGGGTGCGAACGTGCTCTTGAGCTTCGTCGTGAGGATCGTCCCCAGCAAGGCGATCCCGAATACCCCGCCGACCTCGCGCGAGGTGTTGGTCATGGCCGAGCCGAGACCGGCGCGCTGCGGCCCGACAGAGTTCATGACGGCAGCGGTCATGGGCGCCATGGTCGCTCCCATGCCGTGGCCCATGATGATGAACACCGGGATCAGCAGCACGTAGGACGTGTCGGCCTTCAGCCACAGTCCCAGGGCCAGCAGGCCTCCGCCGGCCAGGAGCAGGCCGTAGGTCATCGGGGCCCGCGACCCGTGCTTCTGGGCGAACCGCCCCGCGTTCGGCGCGGTGACGATGATGGCCAGCGTCAACGGCAGGAACCGGACCCCCGCCTGGAACGCCGAGTAGCCGTGGATCAGCTGCATGTACAGGCTGAGGAAGAAGAACGCGGCGAACATGCCCAGCGAAACCGAGAACGCGACGGCATTCCCCGCGGAGAACGCCGGGATCCTGAAGAACCGCAGCGGCATCATGGCGTCGGGGTTCCGGAGCTCCCAGGCGAAGAACGCCGCGCCAAGAACCCCGAACAGCGCCAGCGACGCGACGATCACGGGGTCGCCCCACCCCAGCTGGTTCGCCTCGATGAGCCCATACGTCGCGCTGAACAGCGCAGCCGTCCCCAGGAACAGGCCCGGGATGTCGAGCTTGCGGGCGACCTCGGACACCGACTCCCGGACCGTCCGGGTCGCGGTAAGGAAGGCGACCACGCCGATCGGGACGTTCAGGAAGAACACCGATTGCCACCCGAGGTGCTCGACCATCAACCCACCGACCGTCGGGCCGAGGGCCAGGGCCAGGCCTGACACACCCGCCCATAGCCCGATGGCCCGGGCCCGCTCCTGCGCTGGGAACGTCACGGTGATGATCGACAGGGTGCCGGGCATGAGGAGGGCAGCCCCGATCCCCTGGATGGCCCGGAACGCGATGAGCTGTCCGGTGCTGTGGGACAGGCCGCAGCCCAGCGACGCCAGCGTGAACACCGCGAGGCCCGAGAGGAACATCTTCTTCCGGCCGTACCGGTCGCCGAGGATCCCCCCGGTGAGCAGCAGCGAGGCGAACGCCAGGACGTAGCCGTCGACGATCCACTGCAGGCCGGAGACCCCCGCCCCGAGCTTGTCCGAGATCGTGGGCAAGGCCACGTTGACGACGGTGTTGTCCAGCATGGCCATGGCCAGGGCGAAGCACATGGTCAGAAGGACGATGACCTTCTCCCTGGCGTTGTCTCCCTCGAACCCGAACAGCGGCACGACCAGCCCCTTTCCCGTGGTGAGTTCCCGCAAGGATACGGTGTAAGGGAACCGACCGTCCCGAGGGTTTGTTCCCGGCCTAGGTCCTGCGATAGAGCCGGACGGACAGCGGCACGAAGATCACCAGGATCGCCAGGAACCACGCCGTCGACTGCCACAGGTGCGTCATGAGGTTCTCGCCCGCCGGGTTGAGCGGCCCCAGCGTGAGGTCGCGGAACGTGTTCACCCAGATCGAGACGGGGTTGACGTTGGACCAGGACTGGAGCCAGTGGGGGAAGGTGCTCGACGGCACGAAGGCCGAGCTGGCGAAGACGAACGGGAAGATCAACGTGAAGCTCGCCGCCTGCACTGCCTCGACGCTCTTCAGCGACAGGCCGGCGAACGCGAACATCCACGTGAACGCGTACCCCACCGAGAGGGCGCCGGCAAGCGCGAGGATCCCCTTGGAGGCTCCCGCATGGAGCCGGAAGCCGACCAGCACGGCGACGATCAGCATCAGCACCACCTGGAACGCGATGGCTGCGCTGTCGGCGAGCGTGCGGCCGGACAGGACGGCCGAACGGGCCATGGGCAGCGATCGGAACCGGTCCACCAGGCCCTTCTTCAGGTCCTCGGCCAGGCCGACCCCCGTCTGGGTCGCCGCGAAGATGGCCGTCTGCACGAAGATCCCCGGCATCAGGAAGTCGACGTACGGCAACCCCTTGGGAAGCGCCAGCTTCATCGCGCCACCGAAGACGTACACGAACAGCAGGACGAACATCACCGGTTGGATCGTGGAGAACACCAGGAGGTCGGGCTTCCGAACGTACGTGATGAGGTTGCGCTTCGTCAGGACCCAGCCGTCGGCGACGGCGTAGCGGAACCGTTGCTCGGTGCCGACCGTTCGCTCCGCGGTGACCGTGGCGCTCATCCTCGCCTCCCTCGCCGTCCGCGCTTGCCGTTGGCCTTCGGTTCCTCGGCCTCCTCGGCCGCGTGCCCTGTGAGGGCCAGGAACACGTCGTCGAGCGTCGGCCGGCGGAGCGCGATGTCCGCCAGGACGATGCCGGCGGCGTCCAGGCGGCGGACCGCCTCGGTGAGGATGGCCGGTCCCTGATCGCCCACGGGCACCGTGATCTCACCGGTGCTGTTGTCGACCGCCCCGCCTCCCGGCCCCAGCCCGAGAACCGCACCGGCCGCCTCGCCGACCCTCGCCCGGTCGGCCACCCTGATGGCCAGGACCTCGCCGCCCACGCGCATCTTGAGCTCGGTGGGCGTTCCTTCCGCGATCACCCGGCCGACATCGATGACCGCGATCCTGTCTGCCAGCCTGTCCGCCTCATCCAGGTACTGGGTGGTGAGCAGGATCGTCGTGCCCTCGTGCTGGAGCTCCCGGATGATGTCCCACATCTCGATGCGGCTGCGAGGGTCCAGGCCGGTCGTCGGCTCGTCCAGGAACAGCACGGTGGGCCGTCCGACCAGGCTGGCGCACAGGTCCAGGCGGCGTCGCATGCCGCCGGAATAGGTCTTGGCCGTTCGGTGCGCGGCCTCGGTCAGCTCGAAGCGGTCCAGGATCTCGATGGCTCGCCGCTTGGCCTCCGGGGCCGGCAGGTGGTACAGCCGGCCGACCATCTCGATGTTCTCCAGGCCTGTCAGGTTCTCGTCCACCGCCGCGTTCTGGCCGGCCAGCCCGATCACGTGGCGGAGCGGCTCCGCGTCCCGGACGACGTCGAACCCCGCCACCTCCGCGTGGCCCTCGTCGGGCGCGAGGAGGGTGGTCAGGATCCGGACTGCGGTGGTCTTGCCGGCGCCGTTCGGCCCCAGGAGGCCGAACACGGAGGCCGGTTCCACAGCAAGGTCTACGCCCTTCAGGGCCTGCACCTGCCCGAAGGATTTGCGCAGGCCCTCGGTGCGGATCATCTGGTCGGCCATCCGCGCATCCTAGCGGCCCGCCGAGCCTCCGACGAACCCGTTCCCAGGTGGTGTAATCACTATTACGGGCCGGAATAGGCACCCCCGGGCCATCCGTTACTGCATATACAAGGCCCGACAATCCAGGAGAGAGGCATGTCCAAGCTCGACACCCAGATCCTTCCCCTTCTTCCCTTGACCACCGGGGTGGTCCTACCCGGCATGGTCGTGACCCTTACCGTCGAGTCCGACGAGGCGCGCAAGGCGGTCTCGGCGGCCCGTAGCACCGGCGGCGAGCTCCTGCTCGTGCCGCGGGTCGACAGCCGCTACGCCCTGGTGGGCACCGTCGGCAAGGTCGAGGACGTCGGCAGCCTGCCCTCCGGCATGGAGGCCGTGGTGATCCGTGGTCTGCACCGCGCCACCATCGGCGCCGGGGTTCCCGGGACCGGCGACGCCACCTGGGTCCAGGTCGAGCCGTCGCCCGACCCGTCGGAGCCGACCGAGCGGGCGCGCGAGCTGGCCCGCGAGTACCGGGCCGTCCTGGAGAACATCGTGGAGTCGCGCGGCGTCCCGCAGGTCGCCGAGTTCCTCCGGGGGATCCAGGACCCGGGCGCCATGGCCGATATGGCCGGGTACTCCCCGGACCTGTCCTTCGAGCAGAAGGTCGAAGTCCTGGAGACCCTGGACGTCGAGCAGCGCCTGGAGAAGGTCCTGGCATGGGCCAGGGAGGTCCTGGGCGAGCTGAGCCTCAAGGACAAGATCCGCCAAGACGTGCGCGATGGGATGGAGAAGACCCAGCGCGAGTACCTGCTCCGACAGCAGATGGACGCCATCAAGAAGGAGCTCGGTGACGAGGGCGGCGGAGACGTCGTGGCCGAGTACCGGAGGAAGATCGAGGAGTCCGGCATGCCCGAGGGCGCGCGGCGCGAGGCCGAGCGCGAGCTGGGCCGGCTGGAGCAGATGTCCGAGCAGTCGCCCGAGTACGGGTGGATCCGGACCTACCTCGACTGGATGACCGAGATCCCCTGGAGCGTCCGGACCGACGACAACCTGGACATCGCCGACGCGCGTCGGATCCTCGACGAGGACCACACCGGCCTGTCGGACGTGAAGGACCGCATCATCGAATACCTGGCCGTGCGCAAGCTTCGGCAGGAGCGCGGCTTGGGCGAGGTGACCGGGCGCGGGTCCGGCGCCATCCTGACGCTGGTCGGCCCGCCGGGCGTCGGGAAGACCTCGCTCGGCGAGTCGGTCGCCAGGGCGCTGGGCCGCAAGTTCGTCCGCGTGTCGCTGGGCGGCATCCACGACGAGGCCGAGATCCGGGGGCATCGGCGCACGTACGTCGGCGCGCTGCCCGGCCGGATCGTCCGCGGCCTGAAGGAGGCCGGGACCAAGAACCCCGTGTTCATGCTGGACGAGATCGACAAGGTCGGCTCGGACTGGCGGGGCGATCCCTCGAGCGCGCTGCTCGAGGTCCTCGACCCTGCCCAGAACCACACGTTCCGCGACCACTACCTGGAGGTCGACCTGGACCTGTCCGAGGTGCTGTTCTTCGCCACCGGCAACGTCGCAGAGACGATCCCCGGCCCGCTGCTCGACCGGATGGAGGTCATCCGGATCGACGGCTACACCGAGGACGAGAAGGTCACGATCGCCCGCGACCACCTGCTCGGCCGGCAGGTCGAACGGAACGGCCTGCAGGAGAACGAGGTCGAGGTGACCGACGACGCGGTTCGCGCGGTCGTCGGGGACTACACCCGGGAGGCGGGCGTGCGCAACCTGGAGCGCGAGCTGGGCAAGGTGCTGCGCAAGGTGGCCACCAGGATCGCGTCGGGTGCGGTGACGCCGCCCGCCACGGTCGACGCCTCGGACATCCGTGAATACCTGGGCCGGCCGAAGTTCTTCTTCGAGGCCGGCGATCGGACCAGCGTCCCCGGCGTGGCCACCGGCCTGGCCGTGACCGGCACTGGCGGCGACGTCCTGTTCATCGAGGCCAGCCGGATGGACGGCGAGCCGGGCCTGACGCTCACCGGACAGCTCGGCGACGTGATGAAGGAGTCGGCCGAGATCGCGCTGTCGTACGTGCGCTCGCACTCGGCGAAGCTCGGCATCGAGCCGGAGCGGCTGAAGGGCCGGTTCCACGTCCACGTGCCCGCCGGAGCGGTGCCGAAGGACGGACCGTCCGCCGGTGTGACCATGGTGACGGCGCTGGCCAGCCTCCTGGCCGACCAGCCGGTGAAGAGCACGGTCGGCATGACCGGCGAGGTCACGCTGCAGGGCCGGGTGCTCCCGATCGGCGGCGTGAAGCAGAAGGTGCTCGCCGCACACCGGGCCGGCATCACCGAGGTCATCCTGCCGAAGCGCAACGAGGGCGACCTGGACGACGTGCCGGAGAAGGTGCGCGAGGAGATCGCGTTCCACCCGGTCGAGACGGTGGACGAGGTCCTGGCGTTGGCGCTGGAGCCGGCAGCCGAAGAGCCGCGCGCCGCCGTGGCGTAGGCTAGCCGTGTGGCGTTCCTCGATCTTCGCAAGCGCCAGCACGCCCACGCGGCAAAGCGCCTCCGCGACGAGCTGATCATCTGGCTCACCACGGTGACCCGCCAGGGTCAACCGCAGTCCTCGCCGGTGTGGTTCCTGTGGGACGGCGACGTCTTCCACCTGTTCAGCCAGCCGCGGCGGCCCAAGCTTCGAAACATCTCGGCGAACCCCCGCGTGTCGCTGCACCTCGAGGGTGGCCGGGAAGGAGACGACATCGTGGTCTTCGAGGGCCGGGCGAAGATCGTTCGCGACGGTGACCCCGCGACTTCCTTTCCTGAATACATCAAGAAGTACCGGCGGCTGATCCAGAGCTACGGCTGGACGCCCGACAGCTTCGCCGCCGACTACGCCGTGCCGATCGTGGTTCGGCCCACGCGGGTCCGGATCTCCTAGGCCACGACGTGCGCGCGCTCGTGGCGGCACCCGGCGCGCCCGGCGGCATCGAGCTCCGCGACGTGCCGGATCCGGAGCCCGGGCCGAACCAGGCGGTGGTCGAGGTTCGCGCCGTCTCCCTGAACCGCGGGGAGTGCGTCACGCTGCGGCAACAGACCGAGGAGGGCTGGCGGCCGGGGTGGGACCTGGCCGGGGTCGTCGTCAAGCAGGCCGCGGACGGGACCGGGCCGGCCGCCGGTGCCAGGGTCGTGGGATGGGTGAACGGCGGGTCCTGGGCCGAGCGGGTGGCCGTTCGGACCGACCACATGGCGGAGCTGCCGGAGGGGCTGGCCTTCGACCTCGCCGCCACGCTTCCGGTCGCTGGGCTGACCGCCCTCGGCACGCTGGCTCGCGGTGGCGCGCTTCTCGGCAAGCGGGTGGCGGTGACCGGCGCGGCCGGCGGCGTGGGCCGATTCGCGGTGCAGCTCGGGGATCGGGGCGGCGCGCACGTGACCGCCATCGTGGGACGTCCGGAGCGGGCCGAGGGCCTCGCGAAGCTCGGAGCGGACGACGTCGTGGTGGGGTTGGAGCCCGAGGGCGAGCCCTTCGACCTCGTGCTCGAGTCGGCCGGCGGCGGTTCGCTCGCGGCGTCGATCGCCCGGCTCGCACCGGAGGGCATCGTCGTCTCGTTCGGCAACTCGTCGAACGAGACGACGTCGTTCGACCCCCGCGTCCTCTATCGCAAGGGCGGGGTCCGGATCGAGGGCTACTTCGTCACCTGGGAGCTCCTCCACGGGCGGATCGGCGCGAAGGAGCTCTCGTACCTCGCGTCGCTGGCGGCGACCGGTGAGCTCGAGTCGCGGATCGACCTCCGGGTGAGCTGGCGCGATGCGGCATCGGCCGTCGACGCGCTGCTCGAGCGCCGGGTGGCCGGCAAGGCCATCCTCACGATCGATTAGCCCGGCTCCCCGCTGGAGGCTGATCGAGCCCGTACCCTAGCGAGACATGCTCGAGTTGATCGGCCTGTCACGCCGGTTCGGCGACGTCGTGGCCCTCGATTCCGTGTCGTTCTCCGTGGCCGAGGGCGAGATGGTCGGCTTCGTGGGCCCCAACGGCGCCGGCAAGACCACCGCGATGCGGATCACACTCGGCGTGCTGGCGCCCGACAGCGGTGAGGTCAGGTGGCGGGGCAAGCCAGTAGACCAGAACGTGCGCCGCCGATTCGGCTACATGCCGGAGGAGCGCGGCCTGTATCCGAAGATGCGGGTGCTCGACCAGCTCGTGTACCTCGCCACGTTGCACGGCCTGTCCAGGGCCGACGTGCACCGCGGCGGCCGGCGGATGATCGACGTGCTCGGCGTGGCCGGCCGGGCCCGGGACCGAACCGACGCGCTGTCGCTCGGGAACCAGCAGAGGGTGCAGCTCGCGGCGGCCCTGGTCCACCGGCCGGAGGTGCTCGTCCTGGACGAGCCGTTCTCGGGACTGGATCCGGTTGGGGTGGACGTGCTCCCGGGGTGCTTCGGGAGCGGGCCGAGGCCGGGGTCCCGGTCGTGTTCTCCAGCCACCAGCTGGACCTGGTCGAGCGCCTGTGCGAATCGGTGGTGCTGATCAACAAGGGTCGGATCGTGGCCGCGGGCCGGATCGCGGACCTCCGCTCGCGCGATCACCGGCGGCTGGTCCGGGTGGAGGTCCTCGGAGCCCCTCCCGATTGGTACGTCGACGCTCCCCGGCGTTCGAGTCCTCGATCCCTTGCCCGACGGCGCGATCCTGGAGCTGTCGGACTCCCTGCGGGAACGCGACGTGCTGGACGCCGCACGGGCCGCCGGGGACGTGCGCCACTTCAGCGTGGTGCAGCCCTCGCTCACGGAGATCTTCCGCGAGGCGGTGCGAACGTGAGGATCGAGACCGACCGCGGCGCGTATCGGTTGGTGGCGCGGAGGGAGTTCGTCGAGCGGGTCCGGGATAAGAGCTTCCTCATCTCGTCGGCCATCACGATCATCATCCTGGTCGGGTTCATCGTGGGGACATCGCTTCTGAACAATGGGACGAGGTTCGACCTCGGCGTGGTGGGTGCCGACGCGCGAGCGACGGCGGAGCAGGTGGTCGCAGGCGGGAAGGCCCTGGGGTTCGCCGTGACGGTCCGCGAGTACCCGAACCAGACGGAGGCGGAGGCCGCGGTCCGCAGCGGCTCGGCGGACGCGGCTCTCGTCGGAGGATCACAGGTGATCGTGAAGTCGCAGCCGCCCCAACAGCTCCTGGCGGTGATCCAGGCCGTCTCGATCAGGGACCGGGCCAGTCAGGCCCTGGAGCGGGCGGGCCTTCCCCCGGATCGGATCGACGAGGTCCTGAACGTCCCGCCGCTCCCGGTCAGGGCGCTGGAGCCCGTTGACGAGCGCCGTCGGCAGAGCTCCGCGGTGGCGTTCATCGGGGTGCTGGCGCTGTACGGGCAGCTGTTCGCCTACGGGTACTGGGTCGCGGCAGGGGTGGTCGAGGAGAAGGCCTCGCGGGTGGTCGAGGTGCTGCTGGCCACGATCCGTCCTTCCCAATTGTTGCGGGGCAAGATCCTGGGGATCGGGGTCCTCGGCCTGTGCCAGCTGCTGCTGATCGGCGCGGCCGGGCTGGTCGCGTCCCGAGCCGTCGGGACCCTCCGGTTCCCCGTGGGCGCGTTCTCAGCGATCGGCATCGTCCTCGCCTGGTTCGTGCTCGGGTTCTTCTTCTATGCCACGCTGTTCGCGGTGGCCGGGTCGATCGTGTCTCGACAGGAGGACCTCCAGGCCACGATGACGCCGCTCACCATCCTGATCGTCGCGTCGTTCTTCATCGGGATCGGGGCGGTCCAGGACCCGTCGTCGACACTCGCGTCGGTGGCCTCGTACCTGCCGTTCTCTGCGCCGCTCGTGATGCCCACGAGGATGGTGCTCGGCCAACTCTCGCCATGGCAGGCGCTGCTGTCGGCCGCGATCAGCGTCGGTGCCACGATCGCGCTGATCCCGGTGGCCACACGCGTGTACTCGCGCGCCGTGCTGCGTACCGGGCGTGTCCGCATCCGTGAGGTCCTGCGCGTCGAGGGGTAGCGCAACGCGCGACCCGACGTCAGCGGGCGAGCTCGGCGCACATCTCGTCGAACACCCGCGAGTGCAGGTCCACGTCCTCGGCGGTCGTCGCCGGTGACATCAGCGCCATGTTGTGGAACGGCGTGAGCAGGATGCCGCGGTTCAGCGCGTACAGGTGGGTGAGCGCGCGAGCTCGGGTCGTCGGCCGCCGCCGCCTCGCCGCCCGTTCGCGGGCGGCGTCGGCGGAACCAGTATTCGGCCCGGCAGCCGAGACGCTGGACACTCCCAGGGCAGGCGCGTGCTTCGTGATGGCCTCCTTCACGCCGGCCGCCCATCGCTCGCCCAGCGCGATCGTCCGCTCGAACGCCTCGTCCGTCAGGACGTGCTCGAGCGTGGCCCGCATCGCCGCGAGCGAGAGCGCGTTGCCCGAGAGCGTGCCGCCGATCCCGCCGACGTCGGTCGTCGGGAGCGAGTCCATGAACGCCTGGACCCGGCGCGCGACCTCCTCGCTCATGCCGTAGCACGCGGCCGGGACGCCGCTCGCGAGCGGCTTGCCGATCGTGAGGAAGTCGGGCTGCGAGGCCCCACGCCCTGGTCGCGCCGCCGGGCCCGGCGCAGATGCTGTGGGTCTCGTCGATCACGAGGTAGCGTCCCGTGCCGCCGCGTGAGCTCGCGGAGCGCGTCGTGGAAGCCCGGCTCGGGCAGGACGATGCCGATGTTCGTGAGCGCGGGCTCGGCCAGCACGCACGCGACGTCCTCGTGGGCCAGGGCCTCCTCGAGCGCCGCGACGTCGTTGAACTCGACGACCCGTGTGGTCTCCGTCGGATCGACCGGCGGCCCGATGTTGCCCGGGGCGCGAGCCCGCGACCCCGTCCTCGATCGAGATGATCGTCTCGTCGACCGAGCCGTGGTAGCACTAGTTGAACACCAGGATCTTCGGCCGGCCGGTGATGGCGCGGGCCAGGCGGATGGTGAAGCGGTTCGCGTCGGTCGCCGTGAGGCAGAACTGCCAGTAGGGGAGGCCGAATCGCCTGGCCATCTCCTCGCCGACCCAGATGGAGTCCTCCGTCGGCAGCATCAGCGTGATGCCCTTCGCGGCCTGCTCCGCGATGGCCTGCACGGCGGCCTTCGGCGCGTGCCCGGTCATGCCGCCGGTGTCGCCGAGGCAGAGGTCGACGTAGGTCGTGGCCGTCGACGTCGGTGAACCGCGCGCCCTCCGCGTCCTCCACGAAGACCGGATACGGGCCGGCCCACTCGGTCATCCACGGCATCGGCACCCCGGCCGAGGAGCGAGCGCTTGCCCCGCTCGAACAGCTCGCCGGAGCGAGGATGCTCGGCCACGAAGCGCTCGACCTCGCGGGCCATAAGCGCCCGCAGGTTCTCCCGATCGATGGTCCGTCCCACTCCATCCTCCCCGTTATCTCCGGGCGGGAGCCTGGCGTGTGCCCGCGGCTGCGTCAACCGTCCATCGGTGGCACGCCGGCGAGCCGCCCGGGTACGCTGACCACGACCGGAAGGGGAGCGCCATGGCCATGGAAGGCAAGCGCACGATGCGGATCGGGCCGACGGTCGGGACGGTCGCGCCGCTCGGGGCCTCGAGCGTTCGTCTCCTGTCTCACGTGCCGCTGTTCGCCGGCCTCTCGGCCAGGGACCTTCGGCGGGTCGCCGGGCTGGCCGAGGAGACGTGGTTCAACCCCGGCCGCGTGGTGGTGCAGGAGGGGAAGCCTGGCTCCTCCTTCTACGCCGTGATCCTGGACGGGACGGCCCGCGTGACGCGACGTGGGCGCACCCTCAGGAAGCTCGGGCCCGGCGATTACTTCGGGGAGCTCGCGCTCCTGACCGGTGGGCCCAGGACCGCCTCGGTGATCGCGGAGACATCGCTCGACACCATCCGGATCCAGCGGCCCGCGTTCCGCAAGCTCCTGCTCAAGGAGCCCGAGGTCGCCCTGCGCCTCATGGCCGGCCTCGCGGAGCGGATCGCCGAGTGCGAGCGTCAGCTCCCCGGCTAGAGCGTGGCTCGCCCTGGCTTGACCCGACAGAACGTGCGTCATGCCGCGTCGCTCCTGTGGCAGGGGCGGAACCCTGCCGCGAGGGTCTACGACAGCATCGGACCGGACTTCTTCCTGGCCCTGGACGAAGGATGGCTGAACCTCGGGCTGTGGGAGGGCGACGGGACCGACCCGTCCGAAGCTCCCCGAGCGGTGCGTCGCCTGGTCTCGACGCTCACGGAGCCGCTGCCGCGCGGCGGTGTGCTCCTGGACGTCGGCAACGGCCTGGGCGCGCAGGACCCGCTGATCGCCGAGATCGCGCGGCCGAAGCGTTTCATCGCCCTGAACATCACGGAATCCCAGCTCCGCGCGGGTCGCCGCCGCCTGGCGGAAGCGAACGCGGTGCCGGTGAACGGCGATGCCACCCGGATCCCGCTCCGCGACGAGACGGTTGACGGCGTCATCAGCGTGGAGGCGGCGTTCCACTTCCCGTCCCGAACCCGCTTCTTCGCCGAGGCGTTCCGGGTGCTCCGGCCGGGAGGCGTGCTCTCGATGTCCGACGTCCCGGTGAAGCGGTTGCCACGTCGTCCGGGCGAGCTGCTGGCCGGGCTGACCCAACTCCGGGCGTGGGGCCTGTCGACCGCCGCCGTCGCCACGGCCGACCAGATCGTCGACGCCGCGGAGGGCGCGGGGTTTCGAAACGTTGACGCCCGGCTCGTCGGTGAGCGCGTGATCGCCCCGGCGCTCGCGTTCGTCCGTCGCAAGCTTGACGTCGGGGGTGACGAGGCCCCGCCGGCGATGCGGTTGGCCTCCCGCGCCATGCTCTCCCAGGTCGAGCTGCTGTGGCGGCGGGGGATGATCGACTACCTGCTGCTGACCGGGATCAAGCCGAGGCCGCCCGACTAGGCCGTCTCCACCTCCCGGCGGAGCGCTCGCAGTGGGAGCGAGCCCAGCGCGAGCAGGCGGTCGTGGAACTCCGAGAGAGAGAAGGCGTCGCCTTCGGCCTTCGCCGCCTCTGCTCGGAGCCGTTCGATCTCGAACTGCCCGATCTTGTACGCCAGGGCCTGCCCGGGGAGCGTGATGTAGCGGTCGGTCTCGATCACGGCGTCCACGTGGGGGACGGCGGCCTCCTCGAGCTGGGCGATGGCCCGCTCCCTGGACCACCCGAACGCGTGGATCCCTGTGTCGACGATCAGCCGGGCCGCCCGGTGCGCCTGCGCGTCGAGCATGCCCAGACGCTCCTCATCGTCCAGGAACAGCCCCATCTCGTCGGCCAGGCGTTCGCTGTACAGGCCCCAGCCTTCGGCGAACGCCGCTCCGGCCAGGAGCCCGCCGAACCGCTTGATGTTCGGCCGGTCGCCCATCTCCTGCTCGATGGCGATCTGGAAGTGATGGCCCGGATTCGCCTCGTGATACGTGGTGGTCGCCAGGTGGTAGCGAGGCCGGCTCTCGAGCTCGAACCCGTTCACGTAGTAGATGCCCGGCCGCGACCCGTCCTCTGACGGCGGCTGGTAGAAGGCGAACGGCATGTCGGCCTCTCGGAACTCCTCGACCGGGCGAACCTCGCAGTTGCTCTTGGGGAGTCGGCCGAAGAACCGGGGGGCGGCCTCCCACCCTCGGGTGACCTGGTCCTCGGCGATCCGAACCAACTCGTCCTTGCTCCCGATCGTGTTGCTTCGGTCCGCCAGCAGCGCGACCGTCACGGCGGCCGGGTCCGATGACCCCAGGCGCTCGGCGCACAGCGCCCTTTCCTCCTGGATCCGCTCGAGGTCCTCGACGCCGAGGTCGTGGACCCGCCGGGCTTCAAGGGGGAGCGTCGTCCACGACAGGATCTCCGCCGCGTACATTGCGTCGCCGTCCGGCAACGCGAAAAGGCCGATGGTCTCCGTGGCGTCGGGGAGGTAGTCGCGGAGCGCCCCGAGGTAGGTCTCCAGCGCGGGCATGACCGTCCGTCGCAGTTCGTCGGCGACGCGGCCCCGGCCGGCCTGGTCTGACTCCGGTACTGGCATGACCGCGGGGGAGGTCTCCGGCGGCGTGGCCAGGAGCCGCTCGACCTGGGCAACCGAGCGCTCGACCACCACGCGAGGGGCGATCACGCCGGTCAGCACGCCCTCCCGAACGACGTCGTTCACGGCCTGGAAGAAGTCGGGGGCGGCGGCCAGGCGGGACAGGTAGCGATTCAGGCGCTCGGGGGTGTCCGCTCGCTGGAGCGAGCCGAGCTCGCCGAGCAGCTGGCCGGGACCCCACAGATGGCTGACCACCCGGAGCCGGTCGAGCCGATGCTCGATCTCGGCGAGGTCGCGAAGGGCGATGGCCTCGAGCATGTCGAGCGACGTCCGAACGCCCACGTCGGATACGTCCCGATCGAGGCCCCGCAGGTCCTCCAGAGCTCGCCGGTGCATGGCCTCTCGCTTGGACCGGCCCGCCTCGCTCGGATCGGGGAGCTTGTCGTCGAACCGCTCATCCCCGACCAACGTCCCGAGTAGGGGGTCGGCCTCGATCAGCCCTTGCCAATAGGCGTCGACCAGGGCTCGCGCGCGCTCGACCCCGTCCTTCATTTCCCCTCCATGCCGCTTCCGGGTTCCCGACCCGGCGGTTCTTCATCCTAGTTGGCACGGCTACTACGGGACTTCGCCTGCCATCGGCCGTACCCTCTCTTGGACCATGCCCGTAACCAGGCGGATCAAGGTCGCCGCCCTCTTCCTGCTGCTCGACCTGGTGGTCTGGCTGTTCGCCGCCACCCATATGGCTCCAGCCAACATGGGCCTGGTTGCGGCGGGATGGGTCGTCCCTCCAGCTCCGGAGGCGGCCGGTGGATCGGTCGACGTCTACCGAGGCTTGGGAACGTGGATCGACATCTATGACGTCGCCTGGAAGCATCCGGGGACGGCCGTGCGGCGGATGAAGGCCCGCGGCGTCGAGACGTTGTATCTCGAGACCTCTAACTTCAGCCGGGGCAGGATGATGGTGTTCCCCGACGGCGTCCGGCGGTTCCTGGACGCGGCGCACCGCAATGGGATCGCCGTTGTGGCCTGGTACTTGCCCGGCCTTCGGGACCCGGCCCTCGACGTCCATCGATCGCTCGGCGCGATCCTGTACCAGACGCCCCTCGGGAACTCGTTCGACTCGTTCGCGCTCGACATCGAGTCCGACGCGGTCGGGCGTCCGGTTCGCCGGACCAGGCGCCTCCTGTCGCTGTCGGCTCGGCTGCGCGAGGCGGTGGGCCCGGGCTACGCCCTCGGCGCGATCATCCCCTCACCTCGCCGGCTCCAGGACGACGCGTTGTACTGGCCGCACTTCCCGTACCAGCGGCTGGCCGACGCGTACGACGTGTTCCTTCCCATGACCTACTTCACGTTCCGGGTCACCGGCAGGTTCGGCGCCCGCTGGTACACGGCCGGCAACATCGACATCATCCGGCAGCAGACGGGGGACTGGTCCGTCCCCATCCACGTGATCGGCGGGATCGGAGGCGATGCGACGAAGGCCGAGACCGCGGGCTTCGTCGACGCGGTCCGGGGGCGGCGGGCCATCGGGGGGAGCTACTACACGTTCCCCATCACCAGGCCGGCCGACTGGTCCACGCTGGAGCGGCTCCGCTCGATCCGCTGAGCCCGGCCTGGGCGGGCTCGGGCCCGTCTGCCATCCTTGACGGACCGTGGACGAGCACCTGGAGTCCAACCGAGCCCTGTGGGACGAGTGGGCCGAGATCAACGCCCGCAGCGGCATGTACGACCTCGAGGACTTCAAGCGGGGCGGCATCCGGCTTCGCGATTACGAGATCGAGGAGGTCGGCGACGTCGCCGGCAAGTCCCTGCTGCATCTCCAGTGCCACTTCGGAATCGATTCGCTCTCGTGGTCCCGCCTGGGGGCGAAGGTCACCGGCATCGACTTCTCCGAGCGGGCCATCGAGCTCGCGACCGGAGTGGCGGCCGAGCTCGGCATCGACGCGTCCTTCATCCGATCGGACGTGTACGAGCTGCCCAAGCGCCTCGATGGGGATTTCGACGTGGTGTACACGTCGCGGGGCGCGCTCTGTTGGCTGCCGAGGATCCGGCCGTGGGCCGACGTCGTCGCGCGCTTCGTGAAGCCCGGCGGGTGCTTCTACATCACCGAAACCCATCCCATCCTGGAGGCCTACGAGGACGACTTCACGCTGAAGTTCCCCTACTGGGAGCATGAGGAGCCATTTTCCTTCGACATCCAAGGGTCGTACGCGGACCCCACCGCCGAGGTGAAGACGAAGAAGGACTACGAATGGAACCACGGCCTCGGTGAGGTCGTCACCGCGCTGATCCAGGCCGGCCTGCAGATCGAGTTCCTCCACGAGTGGCCGTTCCTGGAGTGGGAGGTCCCGTTCCTGGAGAAGCGGGACGGTCGGTGGTGGATGCCGGGCGAGCTCGACGGGACGATGCCCCTCATGTACTCGCTGAAGGCGACGAAACCCGCCTGATCAGGTTGCTCAGAGCAGGGCGGACTGGCCCCGGGCCACTCGCTGTCCCCGGCGGCGGCGGAGCGACTCGGCGGGGTGTTCCACCAGGGCTACCACTCGGTCGGACATGAACCGGCCGCTCCGAACGGTCTTGCCCGTGCGCGTGACCTCGGCCACCTCCACGACGCCGCGGGACGTCGTGACCTCCACCCGCCTCCCGGACTTGCTGGCGTCGATCTCGAACGTCTGCACGCCGGTCCCGATGTCGATCACGATCTCGACCCTGTCGCCCTTCATACCCTCATCCTAATCCGGGGGGCCGACAGCGCGTTGCGCCGCAAGCCTCGCCTCAGGCTGCGTCGACCCAGCCGAAGTGGCGCCGGCGCACGTCGGCCCTCACGTCCTCGGGCAGGAAGCTGGCCTCGAGCGCGTTCGATGTGACCCGCCGGAGTTCGCTTTCGTCGAACCCCAGGACGTCCGCGGCCACCGACAACTCGTGCGTGAGGTCGATGCCGAACAGCCCCGGGTCGTCGGTGTTGATCGTCACCAGCGCGCCCTCCTGGAGGAGCCACCGCGCCGGATGATGCTCCAGGCTGGGGACCGCATTCGTCCGCTCGTTCGACGTGGGGCACATCTCGAGGGCGACGCCTCGGTTGATGACGAGTGCCGTGACTGACGGATCCCAGGCCACGCTCACGCCGTGGCCGAGCCGACTGACCCCCAGGGCCTGAACGGCCTCCCGGGCGTACTCGGGACCCGCCGATTCCCCGTAGTGCGCAGTGAGCGGGATGCCGGCGTCGCGAATGGGCGCCAGCACCCGCGCGAACATCGCGGGCGGATGGTTGATCTCGTCGTCGGCCAGGTCGAAGCCGACGAGATGATCGCGATGGCGAAGGGCGAACTCGACGGTGCGCTCCGCCGACTCGACGCCGTAGGACCGGCTGACGATCGCGAGGAGCCCCACGGCGACGTCGAGGTCCCGGGCCCGCTCGACCCCCGCCAAGATGGCCTCGATGGCCAGGTCCCAGTCAAGCCCGTGCGGCCGGCACAAGAAGTCCGGCGAGAACCGGAGCTCGGCCAGCCGCACGTTGTCGTTCGCCAGGTCCTCGACGGCCTCGAACGCGATCCGTTCCACCGCCGCGTAGTCGCGGAACGCTCCCTGCGCCACGCGGAAGTACGTCAGGACCTCGGCCAGGCTCCTCATGGGCCGCAGCACCTGAGCCTCGGGCGCAAGCTCCTCGGGGGTCCGGGCCGCCAGCGGCTCCCCCGCGTCCCGGTACAGGTCGATGATGGTCTGGAGCCGGATCGCGCCCTCCAGGTGGCGATGCAGCTCGACCTTGGGGAGCGCGCGGAGGTCCATGGCTCGGCAGCCTAGACGCGGCCGCCCGCGCGCGGGTGCGGGAGGGCGGGCGAGCGCGCGCGAGGGCGCGTGAGCACGCGAGCGGCTAGCATCCGGTCCGGGTCGCGAGGGGGACGGATGCTGCTCGAAGGCAAGAAGCTCCTGATCACCGGGGTGCTGACGCGCGACAGCATCGCGTACTCGGTAGCCCAGGCCGCCCAGGAGCAGGGAGCGGAGATCGTCCTCACGTCGTTCGGCCGGGCCATGAGCCTCACAGAGAAGAGCGCGAAGCGGCTGCCGCAAGCCGTGGACGTGCTGGAGATGGACGCGAACAACCCCGACCACATCCAGGCGGTGGCCGACGACCTGGCCAAGCGATGGGGACGGGTGGACGGGTTCCTGCACGCGATCGCGTTCGCGCCGCGGGACGCGCTCGGCGGCAACTTCCTGAACACGCCGTGGGAGAGCGTCCAGGCGGCCCTGCAGACCAGCGCGTACTCGCTGAAGGCCATCGCCGTGGGGATGCTGCCGTTGATGGAGGAACACGGGGGCGGGATCGTGGGCCTGGACTTCGACGCCTCGGTTGCGTGGCCGCTGTACGACTGGATGGGCGTGGCCAAGGCGGGCCTCGAGTCGGTCGCGCGCTACCTGGCGCGCGACCTCGGCCGGCACAAGATCCGGGTGAACCTGGTGTCGGCCGGCCCCCTTCGAACCATCGCGGCCAAGGGCATCCCTGGGTTCGACGCCCTGGCCGACGGATGGGGCGAGCGCGCCCCGCTCGGATGGGACACCGGTGACCCCACGCCCGTGGCGAAGGCCGCCGTGTTCCTCCTATCGGACTGGGCCTCGGGCATCACCGGGGAGATCCTCCACGTGGACGGCGGGTACCACGCCATCGGCTCATCACTTCCGGCGGACGCCGAGTAGCTCAGGGGAACCCGCACCACCTCCGTCCGGTCTACCCTTCGACCGTGGTGGGCTGGCGCGACGACGACCCTGGGCTCCCCATCAAGTTCGGGCCGTGCTCGAACGGCGAGTACGATCCCCAGCCGCTCTCGCCGGTCATGCGCGAGACGGTCCGCCGGGCCCGGGAGGAATGCGATCGGAACGCCAAGCGCCTGGGGATGAGCCGGCGCGAGTTCCTCCTTTCTGTCTGCGGCGCGGCCACGACCCTCCTCGTGCTCGACGCGTGCACACGCGAGGCCATCCGGCACGTCTCCGGCTCGCCCGGCGCGACCCCGGGCGGTGGGTACTCCATCCCACCCGAGGCCACGACCGAGCCCGATGCCGCCCACGACGCGATCGGGGGAGAGGAGTTCGTGTTCGACATCCAGGGACACCTCCTCGAGTACGACCTGAACCCCGTGCTGAACGGGCAGGACTTCTGGACGCGGTTCCCCCAGCGCTACTGCGGCGAGGACGACCCTCGTACGTGCTACTCGATCGACCACTTCATGGAGCTGATGTTCCTGCGGAGCGACACGTCGATGCTCGTGCTGTCGGCGCTCCCGATCTATCCAGAGGGGAGCCCGCTGTCGGCCAAGGTGATGGCCGAGACCCGCCGGGTCGCCGAGGGCCTGTGCCGGGACGAGCGCGTGCTGCTCCACGGCCAGGCGCTGCCGAACGTCGGTCCGCTCCGGGCGAACCTCGACGCCATGGAGGACCTGGCGCGCAAGTACCCCATCGTCGCGTGGAAGACGTTCACCCACTTCCCCGACGTCTTCGAGCACGACGGGAACGCCTGGTGGCTCGACGACCACGAACGTGGCCTGCCGCAGGTGGGTGAGGCGTTCATCCGAAAGGCCGTCGGAGCTCGGGATCCCGCGCATCTGCACGCACAAGGGGTTCTCCGGAAGTAGCCGGTTCGCCTCGCCGGTCGACATCGGTCCCGCCGCTCGCCGCCACCCCGACGTCGACTTCGTGGTGTACCACTCGGGCTACGAGGCCGGCCTCCCCGAAGGGCCCGTACACGGCGGCGACCGCCGAGGTCGGCATCAACCGTCTGGTCTCCTCGCTGAAGCGGTCGGGGATCGGTCCGAACGAGAACGTCTACGCCGAGCTCGGCTCGACCTGGTGGAGCGTGTTCCGGGCGCCGGAACAGGCCGCGCATGTCCTGGGCAAGCTGCTGCGGTACGTGGGCGAGGACAACGTGGTGTGGGGGACCGACTGCCTGTTCTACGGCTCGCCCCAGGACCAGATCCAGGCCCTGCGGTCCTTCCACATCAGCGACGAGCTCCAGGAGCGGTACCGCTATCCCCGGCTGTCCAAGCGGCTGAAGGCGAAGATCCTGGGGCTGAACGGGGCTCGGCTGTACGGCGTCGATCCCATCACCACGAGGTGCGAGTTCACCCGGCGCGAGCTGGAGGAGATCCGAAAGCACCTGCCCGGCAGGGACCGGACGCTCGGACCTTCCACCGTGGCGGCCGCACAGCACGTACGGGATCACCACTGGGAGAGCGGGATGCCCTGAGGCGTCGAGCTAGCCGACGACGCCGTCGTGGACCTGTGCGGTGAGGTCGACGGCGCTCTTCGGGTCGGAGGAGACCGTGCTGATGACGAACCCTCCCGTTGAGTCGTCGTCCCACAGGCACACCGCCTGAGCGCTGAAGCTGGTGCCCGGTTGCTGCGAGACGATCGATCCGCACTTGTACGTCACGCCGTCCCTGGTCTCGATCACCTGATGGCCCAGCGAGGCGCCGGAGCCGCTCGTGGTGTTGAAGCCGCTCATGAACTCGTCGAGGGAACCCGGAGGCGGCTCCCCACCGGTGTGGAAAGCAACCACGATGAAGGCCGGGGCGCCGATGTCACCGTAGATGGCAGTCTTGGCCTCGATGCCGACGACGCCCTTCATGTAGCTCTCCATGGTGTCGGTTGCGGCTTTCGCGATCTGTGAGTCGTCGTGCTGATACCCGCCGAGGGTGTCGGGGAAGCTGATCGCCGACTGCATCTTCTGGTAGAGGAAGAAGCCCATGGCGGCAAGGACGACGATGGCGATCGCCGCCCACAATGCACCGGGCATCGATCCGCTCGCCTTCGGCACGGAACCAGGCCAGGTGGCCGGGGGCGCCCAGTTCGGAGGGGGAAGCGGCTGCGGTGGGTAGGCGACGGCCGCGGTGCTCTGGAGGATCCCCGGCGGCGTCGCTGGAACCGGTGGCGTTCCGGATTGCGGGACGCCTCCCCACCCCTCGGCCGGGGGCGACGCGGCCGGCTCGGATGGTACGGCCCATCCCGCGGTGGATCGGGGCGGGACGGGCGCGACGGATTCGGGCGGGACCGCCCAGATCGGTTCGCCCTCCTCGAGAGGGACGAGGCGGGTGCCACACGACGTGCAGGAGGTCAGGGCGGGATCGTTGTCCGTCCCGCACCAGGCGCAGCGGTTCTTCTCCACCCTGTCTCCTCGATGCTCGAGGACCGCGGGGTTGGCCGGGCGCCGCCCGGCGCCGGCGCCCCCCGATGTCAGTGGATATCGGCCGCGGTGAGCTGACCTTGATAGGGTCCCCGGCCGGCCACGCACCAGGCCCCGCAGGTTGCCGCCAGGCGCAGGGCATCGGGCACGGCGTAGCCGGCGCCCAGGGCGAACGTGAGCCCGGCGACGAAGCTGTCGCCTCCTCCGTAGGTGTCCACCAGGGGGCCGGGCAGCGGGACCGCGTCGTAGGTGCCCGACGCGCCGTCGGCGGTCTCGTACGTGCCGCCGTTCATGCCGTCGGTCCTCACGATCAGGCCCGGCCGGTGGGAGAGGGCCGAGGGGTCGAACCGCTCGGAGGGGTCGCGCCCGCTGCCGACCAGGGCGTCGAGCGGCACGTCGGCGGCGGTCAGCAGGCGCATCACGCGTGCCGTGGCCACGAGGATCCGAGCCTGTGCGAGCCGCCCGGACCGCGCCCGACGTCTCCGGCGGTCAGGTACACGGCGTCGACCGAGGCCAGCTCGTCCCACGGCAGGGGGTCCTCGGCGTGGGGCTCCAGCCGCTCGCCGAGGGTGGTGATGGTCCGCTCGCCGCTCGCGTCGATGAAGGTCACGGCCCGGCGGGTGGGCTCGCTCCGCCTGGCCGCCTCGACCCGGGGGCCGAGGGACTCGAGCTCCAGGTGCGCTCGCTTCCCGACCGCGTCCTTGCCCAGCGCGGTGAGGAACGTGCAGTCGCCGGCCAGCTTGTGGAGCTGCACGGCGGCCACCGCGCCGCCTCCCGCCGGCTCCTCCCACCACTCCGTGGCGTGGACGATCTCGCCGGCCTTCGGGACGTGGTCCACCTTGCCGAACTCGATCCACTCCACGTGGCCGACCACCGCCGTCCGCACGCGAGGAAGTGTGGCATCTCGAACGAGGTGCGGCCGGGCGTATCCTCGTTCCCATGAATGACGAGGTTCGCCTCACCACGTTCAGCCACGGAGCCGGTTGCGCCTGCAAGCTCGGCCCCGCCCATCTGGGCGAGGTGCTGAGCCAGCTCAGGGCGCCGGCCATGCCGAGGGAGGTGCTGGTCTCCGCAGAGACCGGCGACGACGCCGCCGTGTACCTCCTGCCCGACGGGCGGGGGCTCGTGGCCACGGTGGACTTCTTCACCCCCATCGTGGACGACGCCTACGACTGGGGCCGGATCGCCGCGGCGAACGCCTTCAGCGACGTGTACGCGATGGGCGGCTACCCGGTGATGGCCCTGAACCTGGCGAGCTGGCCGGTGGACGACCTGCCGCTCGAGCTGCTGGCCCGGGTGATGCAGGGGGGACAGGACATCGCCGAGCAGGCCGGCGTCGCCGTCGTGGGCGGCCACTCCATCACCGACCCCGAGCCCAAGTACGGCATGGTGGCCATGGGGTTCGTGCCGGTCGAGCGGATCGTGCGGAACTCGACCGCGCCGGCCGGCGCCGCCTTGTTCCTGACCAAGCCCCTCGGCCTGGGCATCATCACCACCGCCATCAAGCGGCAGAAGGCCACGGACTTCCAGATCAAGACGGCGGTCGAGGTCATGACCACGCTGAACGCGGACGCGTCGGCCGCCATGGTGGCGGGGGACGCCCGCGCCGCCACCGACGTCACCGGGTTCGGCTTCCTCGGGCACCTCCACAAGATGCTGGCCGCCTCGGGCGTGGCCGCCTCGGTCTTCGCCGGCGGCGTGCCGGTCCTGGCCGAGGTGCTCGAGCTGGCCCGCGCGGACGTCGTGCCGAGCGGCACCAGGCGCAACCATGCCTTCCTCGTTCCCCACGTGGACTGGGGCGAGCTCACCGAGCCCGAGCAGCTCGTCCTGGCCGACGCCCAGACCTCCGGTGGCCTGCTGATCGTCGCCGCCGACCCCGAGGACATGCGGCTTCGCCTGGTGGAGCGAGGGGTCCAGGCCGTGGAGGTCGGCCTCACGGAGGCCGGGGAGCCCGGCCACATCACCGTCGAGGGCAGGCTCACGCCGGACTGAACGGCGGTTCAGGGAATAGGGGCCCGCTGCTACAGTTATCGCTGTTGCAATGGTCGAGCTCGACACCCTCTTCGCCAAAGAGATCGTGGAACACGGGCTGCGAGAGTTCCCCAATGAGGCCTGCGGGCTGATCGCGGGGAGCGACGGAAGCGCCGTGAAGGTGTTCGCCATGCGCAACATGGACGCGAGCCCCATGTCCTACCGGCTGGACCCCAAGGAGCAGCTGGAGGTGTTCGACCGGATGGACGCCGAGGGCCTGGAGCTGTTCGGGATCTACCACACCCACACCCACACCGAGGCCTACCCCTCGGAGACCGACCGGCGCCTGGCCTTCTATCCGGAGGCTCGCTACGTCATCGTGTCCCTGTCCGACCGAGACAAGCCGGAGGTCCGGGCCTTCCGCATCACCGACGGCGAGGTCGCCGAGGAGGAGCTGAGCATCCGATGAGCCCGGGCTTCACCGAGGAGCAGGTCCGCCGGTACTCCCGCCACATCATCCTGCCGGGGATCGGGGGCGAGGGGCAGCGCAAGCTGCTCGATTCCAAGGTCCTGGTGATCGGGGCGGGCGGCCTCGGGTCTCCGGTCGCCATGTACCTCGCGGCCGCCGGCGTGGGGACGCTCGGGATCCTGGACTTCGACCGGGTGGACGAGTCCAACCTCCAGCGCCAGATCCTGCACTCGACGCCCGACGTGGGCCGGCCCAAGGTGGCGAGTGCCGTGGACCGGCTCCAGGCGATCAACCCGACCATCGAGGTCGTGCCCTACGACACCATCCTGTCCTCGGCCAATGCCTTCGAGATCCTCGAACCGTGGGACGTCGTGGTGGACGGTACCGACAACTTCCCCGTGCGGTACCTGGTGAACGACGCCACCCAGATGCTGGGCAAGCCGCTCGTGTACGGATCGATCTACCAGTGGGACGGCCAGGCCACGGTGTTCATGCCGGGCCACGACGCGCCGTGCTATCGGTGCCTGTTCCCCCAGCCGCCGCCCCCGGGCACCGTCCCCTCGTGCGCGGAAGGCGGCGTGTTCGGCGTGCTCCCCGGCATCGTGGGGAGCATCCAGGCCACGGAGGCCATCAAGCTGATCACCGGCGTGGGCGAGCCGTTGATCGGCCGCCTGCTGCTGTTCGATGCCCAGGCCATGGACTTCACCAGCCGTGCGGGTCCGGTGGGACGCCGATTGCCCCGTCTGCGGCAAGGAACCGACCATCACCGAGCTCATCGACTACGAGGCGTTCTGCGGCCTGGCGCCGGGGGAGGCCCCGCCCGAGGCCGAGCACGGCGTGTCCACCACCGCGTAGCCAAGAAGGAGTGACGACCCAGATGTCCGTTCGCGTGAAGCTCCCCACGATCCTGCGGAAGCACGCCGGCGGCGAGGCCTTGGTAGACGCCGAGGGCGCGACCCTTCGCGACCTGCTGTCCAACCTGGAGTCGCGGTACCCGGGCATCACGAAGAACATCGTGGCCGACGACGGCGGGCTCCACCGGTTCATCAACGTCTACGTAAACGACGAGGACGTGCGGTACCTCGGGGCGCTGGAGACCAGCGTGAAGGAAGGCGACACCGTCTCGATCCTGCCCGCGGTGGCCGGCGGCCGGGCGTAGCTCCGCCGCGGGCGGGGCTACGCCTTGCCGAACCACCCCCACGGTATGCTCCCCCTCGCTCGGGCCCTGGGCACCGGGCCGTCTTCTGACAGGGGGTTTCCACGATGAAGTTCCGCGCCGTCCTCGCCATGTCGCTCGTCGCCCTCCTCGCGCTCGGCGCGCCCTGGCGATGCGGAGGCGCTGGGCCTCTCCGCCGCCGACCACGTGCTCAGCTATCAGGTGAGCGTGTGCACCGAAGGGTTCTCGGGTGACGTGCCCACGGTGAACTGCGACGTGGCGGGCGACCTCGACCCGGTGACCGGCACGTACGGGCCGACACTCGACGTGACCCAGCCGGCGCTCGCCATCTCGCCGCTCGTGCGCCCGGGGTTCTGGGGCGGCCGGCCGTGCGACGCCGCCAAGCCGATCACCGTCGGCGTGGGCTCCGCAGCTTCGGGGGACGATCCCGGGATCCTGGCCCTGTTCCCGAATAGCGCCCCGCCGCACCAGGGGGCGATCGTCGGGACGACGACCTGAGGCGGGCCGTTGCCCGGCCCGCTGGGATAATCGAGCGCGTGCGCTACGGAGACATCCTCGAGGCCATCGGCGAGACGCCGCTCGTCGGCCTTCCCCGGATGAGTCCCAAGCCGGGCGTCCGGCTGTGGGGCAAGCTCGAGGGGCAGAACCCCAGCGGCTCGCTGAAGGACCGCATCGCCAAGAGGATGATCGAGGCCGCCCGGGCCTCGGGCCAGCTCACGCCGGAGAAGACCATCCTGGAGCCCACGTCGGGGAACACCGGCATCGCCCTGGCCATGGTGGCCCGCCGGATGGGGTATCGACTCACCGTGGTCATCCCCGACAACGCGAGCGAGGAGCGGATCCGCCTGCTCGAGCTGTTCGGCGCCGAGATCGTGTACTCGCCGGGGGACAAGGGGACGAACGGCTCGATCGAGGTGGCCCGGGCCCTGGCCCGCGACGACCGGTACTTCATGCCCTTCCAGTATGGGAACCCGGCCAACCCGCTCGCCCACTACGAGGGGACGGGGGCCGAGATCCTCCGGGACCTGCCGGAGGTGACTCACTTCGTGGCCGGGCTCGGGACCGGCGGCACGCTCACCGGCGTCGGGCGTCGCCTCCACGAGCACGACCCCGGGATCAAGGTGATCGCCGCGGAGCCGGAGCTCGGCGAGATGGTCTACGGCCTGCGGTCCCTCGATGAGGGGTTCATCCCGCCGATCTTCGACGAGTCCGTGCTGGACCGGAAGTTCCTGGTCAGCTCGTCCGACTCGCTTCGGGCCACCCGGGAGCTCACCGAGAAGGAGGGCATCTTCGCCGGCATCTCCTCGGGGGCCGTGGTGTCGGTGGCCCAGCGGATCGCCGCCGAGATCGAGGATGGGGACATCGTCTGCCTGCTCCCCGACGGCGGATGGAAGTACCTGTCGACCGAGGCCTGGGCGGCGGAGCTCGAGCGGGCCGAGAAGAGCGTCTCGGAGACCCTGTGGTGGTAGCCGATGCCCGATAGCCGCCCGATCGGCGTGTTCGACTCCGGGGTCGGAGGGCTCACGGTGGCTCGGGCCGTCTTCGACCTGCTGCCGTTCGAGCCCATCGTGTACGTCGGCGATTCGGCCCGCGCACCGTACGGCCCCCGGCCGCTCCACGAGATCCGGACGTTCGCGCTCGAGGTCGCCGACTATCTCGTGTCCCGCGACGTGAAGATGCTGGTGGTCGCGTGCAACGCCATCGAGGTCGCCGCCATCCGCGACGTGACCGACGCCGACGTCCTTCCGGTGGTGGGCGTGATCGACCCGGGGGCGCGGGCCGCCGTCCGGGCCACCCGCAACGGCCGGATCGGCGTCATCGGAACGGTGGCGACCATCTCGAGCGGGGCCTACGACCGGGCGGTCGCGGCGACCGGAGCCTCCGTGGACCTGTTCTCCCGTCCTTGCCCGGCGTTCGTCGAGCACGTCGAGGCCGGCGACACCTCGAGCGACGAGTTGCTCGCCGCGGCCCGGACGTACCTCTCGCCGCTCCGGGACCGGCGCGTGGACACGCTGATCCTGGGTTGCACCCACTACCCGATGCTGTCGGGGCTCATCCAGATGGTGATGGGCGAGGACGTCGTGCTGGTCTCCTCGGCGGAGGAGACGGCGAAGGACGTCTACGCCACCCTCCGCTCGCTCGACCTGCTGATGGGAACGCGGGCCGAGCCCCGGCACGAGTTCCTGTGCACCGGCGACCCGGACCAGTTCCGGTCTGTGGCCCACCACTTCCTCGGTCCCGGTTTGGGCACGATCGATGCCGTTGCCGTGCAACCGGTACGGGGTGGCCCGTGGAGCTGATCGTCCTCGGCGCGAGCGGCACGTGGCCCGTCCCCGGGGCGGCCACCAGCGGGTACCTGGTCCGGCACGAGGGGTTCAACGTCTGGGTGGATGCCGGCACCGGGACCCTGGCCAACCTGCAACGGCACATCCAGCTGGCCGAGCTCGACGCCATCTTCATCTCACACGAGCACCCCGACCACATGGTCGACCTGTACCCGTGCTTCTACGCCCGCCACTACGGCAAGCTGGGGAAGCCGCACCTGCCTGTGTACGCGCCGACGGGTTTCCCGGCCCGGGCCGGGGAGCTGGTCTCGGAGGACAGCCAGACCGTGATGCGCACGGCGTTCGATTGGCACGAGGTGTCGCCGGGCGAGCGGTTGGAGGTCGGCCCGTTCCGGGTTCGAACCGAGCCGATGTCGCACCTGGGGCTGGTCGCGCTGGGCTTTCGGATGGAGGCCGACGGAACCGCGCTGGCGTACACCGGCGACACCGGGCCCACCTCGAAGGTCGAGGACCTCGGGCGCGACGCCGACGTGCTGCTCTCCGAGGCCACGTGGCAGGACGGGGACGACTTGCTGCCGTTCCACCTCTCGGCCCGGCAGGCGGCCGTGCACGCCCGAGAGGCCGGCGCCGGCCTGCTCCTCCTGACGCACATCTGGCCCACCTCGGACAGGGAGATCTCGCGAGCGCAGGCCGCGGAGGAGTTCGACGGTCCGGTCGAGCTGGCGACCGAGGGCGAACGGTACGAGGTGGGGAAGTGAACGAGCGTCCCGACGGCCGGGGGCCGGCGGACCTGCGCCCGGTCAAGGTGGAGCTGGGCTACCAGGAGTGGGCCGAGGGGTCCGTGCTGCTCGAGATGGGCCGGACCAAGGTCCTGGTCGCCGCGTCATACGACGATCGGTCCCCGCGGTTCCTCCAGGGCACCGGGAAGGGATGGGTGACTGCCGAATACTCGATGCTCCCCCGGGCCACGGCGGAACGGACCTCGCGCGAAGTGGGCAAGGGCCGGCCGTCCGGTAGGACCCAGGAGATCCAGCGGCTGATCGGCCGGTCGCTGCGCGCCGTGACCGACCTGGCCAAGCTCGGAGAGGGCACGATCTGGATCGACTGCGACGTGCTCCAGGCCGACGCCGGGACCCGCACGGCGTCGATCACCGGCGGCTACCTCGCGCTCGCGCTCGCGCTGCGAGCGCTCCAGGAGCGCGGCACGGTCACAAAGGAGGTCCTCACCGACAGCGTCGCCGCGGTCTCGGCCGGGCTGGTGGGAGGCCGCCCCGTGCTCGACCTGTCCTACGAGGAGGACGCGGCGGCCGACGTGGACTTCAACGTGGTGATGACCGGCTCGGGCCGGCTGGTGGAGATCCAGGGCACGGCCGAGGGCACGCCGTTCTCCCGCGACGACCTCACGGCGCTGGTCGACCTGGCCGAGACCGGCATCCAGCAGCTCACCGAGTTGCAGCGGCACGTGCTCGGCGGGTGAGCTTCCCCGACCGGATCGCCATCGCATCCCGGAACCCCGGCAAGATCAGCGAGATCCGATCCATCTGTTCCGACTGGCCGGTCGAGTGGATCACCGCCGATGAGCACGAGGGCCCATGGCCCGACGTCGAGGAGACCGGGCAGACCTACCTCGAGAACGCGTTGCTGAAGGCCCGGGCGGTGGCAGGGACCCTCGGCGTCCCCGCGGTGGCCGACGACTCGGGGATCGAGGTAGACGCGCTGGGCGGAGCGCCCGGGCCTCGCTCGGCCAGGTACGCGGGGGAGGAGGCGACCGACGAGGAGAATCTCCGGATGCTGATCCGCGCGGTGGCCGGCGTCCCCGCGGAGGGACGGACGGCGCGATACCGATGCGTCGCAGTCATGGCCTGGCCCGACGGCCGCGAGGTGTGGGCGGAAGGGACGTGCGAGGGGACGCTGGTGTCGAAGCCTAGGGGGACCGGGGGATTCGGCTACGACCCGATCTTCGTCCCCGCGGGGTGGGACGAGACCATGGCCGAGCTCCCTCCGGAGGAGAAGGACCGCATCAGCCACCGGGGCCGGGCGTTCCGGGCCCTCCGGGAGCTGGTGGCCATGGATCAATGACCCACGCCACGTACGCCCGGAGGTGCGGGAGGTGGGATGAGGCGTGGGTGAAGGGCCCGGCCGGGCCTCCGACGATGCCGCCTACGACGTGGCCGAGCGACCGCCGCGACCGTGTCGTAGGCGGGGCGTCCCAGGTCGGTTCGGGCATCGAGCGGATCTCGGCCACCAGGCGGCGATGGATGTCGACGAACCGGCGGCGGACCGTGGCGGCCGATCGCTCCCGATCGGCCGCCACCGCCTCCTCGTTCACGCCGTTTAGTCCGTAGACACGGAGCGCCCGTTGGATGGGAGCCGGCTCGTCTCGTCGCCAGGCCGCGAGCGCCTCGAGCGCGTGCTCCTCCCAGGAGGTCAGGTGGCCGACCAGGTCCTTGGCCGACCAGTCGCCCCCGCCGATCGTCGCGGAGCGAACGAAGTCATCGCTCCCGAGCCGCTCTACGAGCTCGCGGACTGACTCGTGCTCTTCCTCGAGCGTACGAAGGGCCCGCGATTGAGACGGTGCCGTGCTCGTTGGCATCCTCCTTCGTCCGGCTTGGCGCAGAACGAAGCCTAAGGGCTGAAACCGATGGACTGGAGGTTCAGCGCGGTCGCGGCCACGGCGGCGCACGAGCCGATGAAGAACGCCCCCGCGATCGCCAGGCGGCGGAGCGTCCATCGCTGGACCGGGATCCTCCGGCGGGGCGGCGCGAGCTGCGCGAACTCCTTCGCCAGGCTCCGCTCGTCGCGCTTCACCATCGTCCGAAGCTGGTGGGGGACCGTGACCCCGCGGGTGGCCGCGAACGCCTCGGCGACGTCCTCCGGGGTGAATCGGCGGAGCGCCGCCTCGTACACCTGGGCGGAGTCGGAGCCCAACGCCAGCATCATCATCATGTTCGCGAGGTCCACCGACTGACGCCAGGCCGAAGGCCGCAGCTGGCAGAAGAACGCGTCGACCAGGTAGACCCGGCCACGGCGAACGAGCACGTTCGCCGGCTTGATGTCGCGGTGCGCGACGCCGGCGTCCCAGAGCGCCCGCACCGCGTCGATCGCACTCGCCATGACCGCGTCGTCGATCGGGGCTGAGAGGATCTCCCTGGCGCCCTCGATAAACCCGGTCACCAGCAAGTACTCGCGCTCTGGGGTGATCTCGGCGAACCCGTGCGGGTCGGCGGTGGGGACGTGGTTGTCTCGCAGGTACCGGAGCATGTAGTCCTCGTACTCCACCATCCTGCGGACCGAGTTGAACGATCGCTCGTCCTCGAGTGCTCCATATAGGACGGTGCGCCCGAGCTTGTACCAGCGGTCTGCTCGCATGTGGTTCACGGCGTAAAGCTTGGCGAACAGGTGATGTCCGTCGGCGAGGGTGATCCGAAGCGGGGTCGAGCCGCCCGAGCCGCTCAGGCCGAAGGGCTCCACCGCGACCTGCCGGATCCCGAGCTGCTCGCGAAGGGCCGTGATGATCGCCTCGAGCCGCCGCCCCTCGACGTCCAGGTGAGCGGTCCTTCCGCGGCGATAGGTGACCGGGAACACCGACTCGGGAGCGAACACCCGGAAGCTGAGGAACGGGATTGCTAGGCCGATGCCGAACCCCATCGCGATCTCGGATGGGGTGAATTGTCTGGTCGCGATCCATAGGGCCGCGAGCCCGAGACAGATCGCAACCGAGGCGACGTTCGCGAGCACTCGCCACCGACCCGAAGGAGCGAACCCGTACGCAGCCGCCACGAGCGTGACCGCCACGCCCGCCGCTGCGAACGACGGGTGTGAGGGGATCCCGCTTCCCTGTACCCCAGCGGTCGGGAACCACCTCACCGTCACCGCGACCAGGGCCACGGAACCCGCGAACACGGCAAGGTGACGCCACCTCCTCCAGACGATCAGGAGAAGGGCCATGGCCCACCGCAGCGCGACCAGCACCTGCCATCCGACACCCCGGGCGAACACCCTCCCGGCGCCGCGCTGCCACGATGAGCTCATGTCGGGGACGTGACGGTGCACGAACCCGTCGACCGCCCGCTGGAACTCGCCGGCCACCCCGGACGAGCGACCCCAAAGATATGCGAGCGCCAGCAAGAGAACCACGAGGATCCAGAGCGGCGTGAATCCATGGAGGTCGCGCGGAAGCGGAGGCGGCTCGCCTGCCGGACGGCGTCGCCGGTGCTTGCCGAGGGACGCGCCGGGCGCCGCGCCCGAGGCCTGGTCGGCCGATCCCCCCACCGCAAGGATGCTACGCCTCGTGGAGCGGTGGCGGCGAGTCCTCGGATCTGACCGGTGCGAGAGGGGGGATTTGAACCCCCACGCCCTTTCGGGCACCGGATCCTAAGTCCGGCGCGTCTGCCAGGTTCCGCCACTCTCGCCGAGGTGAATCCAGAGTGTAGACGGAGGTACAGTCGAAGCGGGTCGGGCCGGCAGGGAGGGAGCCCGAGGTATGAGCGGGGCGGCGGGGCGCGAAGCAGGGCTCGGCGCGAGATGGTTCCTTGCGGCGCTGCTGGTCCTCCTCGCGGCCTGCCACGGTTCGGATCGTCCGCCTGCGCATGCCTCTCCGCAGTCGAGCCCCTCGCCGCTTCGGGTGCACACCATCTATCGGCCGGCCAAGATGGACCGGATCGCGCATTTCCTGTCCAGGTACTGGGATGGCGGCCGGGGGGATCCGCTCGACGTCTACAACCTCGAGGTGACCCACTCGACGTCCACAGGTTGCCGGTTCGGCGGCTTCCACGCGTTCCACGAGGAGGGCGACCTCGCTTTCCACGACATCCGCCACGACGCCCGGGTGCAGCTCCTCTCGACCGGTGCCGAGGTGGTGGGGTTCGGCCAGTACCACGGGGACTGGTGGGCCGTCGCCGAGGACTGCTCCTGACCGTCACAAGCCACCCCTGCGATGGATCTGCAAACGGGGATTCCCTCGCGGATCGGAGGGAAAGGGATACACGAGGAGTCCGCGCGTGGGAGGTTTGTAGCCAGCTGAAAGGGACGCACAATGGGGATGTCGAGGGCAACGCCGCCGGAGCACGACAGCGTCGAGTTCCGCATGTCACCAGGGGCACCCGGCCAGGCCCGCCGGTGGCTTCTAGAGCGGGGCGGCGACTTGCCCCAGGACCACATGAACCTGCTGCTCCTGCTCCTCTCCGAGCTGGTGACCAACAGCGTCCGCCACAGTGGCGTCGCTCCCGGAGATCGCGTCGAGATCGGCCTGGAGCGGTGGGAAGGCACGATCCACGTGGACGTCCAGGACCCAGGTCATGGCTTCGATCGGCGTGACCTGAGGCCCGGCCCCCATGGCCTCGAGATCGTCGAGGCGGGGGCGGACCGGTGGGGGATCGAGGACTCGGGCCCCACCACCATATGGTTCGAGCTCGACGTCACTTGACCATCATCATCTGCATAATGGGCGTCGTGGTTCGACGGGCGTCCATCGTCGTCCTGGCAGGGATCCTGCTCCTCTCGTGCAGGGGTGCTGAACCCGGGCCCTCCCCTTCGGCGGCGGTGCAGCAACCCACATCCCAGCCATCACCCGCCACCCCGAAGCCGGAGCCTGCAGCCTGGGCCGTCGTCCCCCTGAAGCGGTACGTCCAGATGTGGAACAGGCCCACCGATCCGAAGCCCGCGTTCGTCTTCGACACCCTGCTGGCCGGCGTCGGATTCGGTCGGATGCTGGTCACGGCGGAGCGCGATGACGGCAGCGGCGGTCGATGGCTGAAGGTGGAGCTCCCCATCCGTCCGAACGGGGCCGATGCGTGGGTCCGCGACGACGAGGTGCACGTCGTCCCTCGCCACGACGAGCTCGTGATCGACCTATCGAAGCGGACGCTCACGCACTTCCGGGAGGACAAGGTGGTCGACAGGTTCCGGGTGGGCGTGGGGCAGCCACAGTACCCCACGGCCATCGGGACGTTCTACGTGTGGCAGAAGGTGAACTTCGACGAGTGGTACGGGCCGTACGGGATCTACGCGCTCGGGCTGTCGGGATTCTCGCCGGTCCTCTCCGACTGGCCCGGCGGAGGACGGATGGCCATCCACGGCACCTCGGATCCGGGCGACCGAGGGCAGCAGGTGTCCCACGGCTGCATCCGCGTCTACAACTCCGACATGAAGACGCTCCGAACCCTGCCCCTCGGCACCCCGGTGGTCATCCAGCGATAGCGCAGGCCTGTGGGAACGAGAGGGCTAGCTGCCTGCCAGCCCAAGCGGCTCCACGCCTCGTCGAACATCGCGTCCAGCTCGTCCAATGTCTCTCGCATCCGTTGGACCTCCAACGGGTCAATCATCGTGGCAACCTCGTCAAGGGCCCGGCGAGCCTGATCCACGCGTTCCTTGGCCTTTCCAAGGGTCAGCCATTTGTCCCCGATCACCCGAGCCCCGGGGTGCTCCACGACCCGGGCGGTCGCCTCCTCGAGCGTGTCGAACGCCTCCTGGATCGCACCATCCCACACCACGAAGTACGACATCTCGCCCCTCCCGAAGCGTTCTCAATTTACTCGAGTCCGGACGAGTGTCCGGTGTGCTCGTCCGCGACCTCCGCTCCGGTCTCCGTCGCTCTTTCGAAGGTCAACTGCGTACACCTATTGCCCCCGGGGTACTCCTTCGTCGGCCGGCCTCCCGAGTGGCCGTCATGCCCGGTGCCTTTCTATCCTGCAGCTTGTGGAACTTGCGATCTACTGCGTCGACCGCTGATGGTGAGGTCGAAGCGCTCCCCGAGCCCAGCGGGCTGCGCAGGCGCGAGGAGCGAGGAACGCACGTGGGTCGTCCGCGCACTGGCGGACGGTGGCTGCGTCGCTCCCGGCGCGGAGGCCGACGCGCTGCTCCGGGCATCGAGCGAGGGCGTCGGACCGATCGAGGAGCTGATCGCTCGTCGGCTGCGTGGGGAGCCGCTGGCCTGGATCACCGGGTCGGTGCGCTTCTGCGGCGTTCGTGTACGTGTCGACCCCGGAGTGTTCGTGCCCAGGCCGCACACGGAGGCGATGGCGCGCCGGGCCGTGACGCTTCTGCCGGCCGTCGGGATCGCCGTCGACCTGTGCACCGGCAGCGGAGCGGTGGCCGCCGTCCTCGGCGCGGCGCGTCCGCGAGCCGCCGTGGTCGCCACTGACGTCGACCCGGCGGCCGTCGCGTGCGCGCGACGGAACGGCATCCGTGCGTTCGTGGGCAACCTCGACGAGCCACTGCCGCAGTCGTTGCGAGGGCACGTCGACGTGATGACGGCCGTCGTTCCCTACGTGCCCACCGAGGAGCTCCACCTCCTGCCGAGGGACGTGCTCGCCAACGAGCCCCGTCACGCGCTCGATGGCGGACCGCGCGGGACGACGGTGCTGGTGCGGGCTACCGAGGCAGCCGCGCGCTGGCTCCGCCCCGGCGGCAGCGTGCTCCTCGAGCTCGGCGGCGACCAGGCCGGCGAGTTGGCGTCGACCCTGGCGGACGTCGGCTTCTCGGAGATCCGCGTGCACCGCGATGGCGACGGGCACGACCGCGCGATCGAAGGGCGACGTCCCGACTAATCCCCGGCGACGGCCATCGCCATCCCCGGGACTCGAACCCGGAACCTGCGGATCAAGAGTCTGGTCGGGGAGTACGGGTCAGGAGAGTACGAGGCGTCTGATCAAGTGTTTCCTTGCTCAGCCTCACGCGTCGCTTCCCGTCGTTTCCCGGTACGTCACGGGGCCAAGACGGGACGAGATCCGTGCACACTCAATGGGTTCTGCCACCATCGGGCCGTGGGTAGAATCGAAACCGAACCGCGGGGAGGTGGGGGCGACGGCCGATGCCGGTCCCGATACTGCAGGGATGATCCGCACCCCCGACCAGCGTGTGCGGGTCTTTGTCAGCTACACGCTGGACGAACTCGCCCCGGAGCGTATCGTTGTCCGTCGCGCAATCGAACAGCTGCACCTCACACCGGTGATGTTCGAACTGGGCGCCCGTCCGCACCCGCCCCGCGAGTTGTACCGAGCCTACCTCGCGCAGAGCCACATCTTCGTCGGCATCTACTGGCAGCGGTACGGTTGGGTGGCGCCAGACGAGAGTGTCTCGGGGCTCGAGGACGAGTACGTCCTGTCGGCCGGGACTCCGCGGCTGCTTTATCTGAAGAGTCCCGCGCCGGACCGTGAGGGGCGGCTGTCGGAGCTGGTCCCCGATTTCGACACGCGCCTGGGTGCACTGGAGCAGAGGTTCCGGGACTGTTGCATTGGCTGAACGCCGGGCGAAGAGGGAGCGATCCAGCGCTGACGCGTATCAGATCACGAGGGCCAGTTCGGCGAACGCGTCGGCGAGACGAGAGGCCGGACGGACATCGGTCCCGAGATCGTAGAAGCCCCTGCGGAGGTTCTGGACGAAGGCATGGCGCGGCGACGATCACCCTGGCGGTTCGGTCACGCTTCAGCCCTCGCATGGGTCGAAGGCGGGCCTTGAGGCGCCCGTGGTCGGTCTCCAGCGGGTTGTTCGCGTGGGCCTCCGTGTCATGGAAGGCCGCCGGCAGCAGCTCATCGAGGACGCGGGGGTAGACCCGGTACCGGTCGGTGGTGACCTCGACGGGTGAGATCCGGGTCCGGCCGATCGCCTGGTCGAAGAAGCGGCGGGCTGCCTTGGCGTCCCGGCGAGGTGAGAGGAAGACGTCGATGACCTGGCCGAACTGGTCGATGGCCCGGAACAGGTAGCGCCACGTCCCACCGACCTTCAGGTAGGTCTCATCGACGTGCCAGCGATCTCCGATGATGTGCTGTCGAGCTCGGGCGGCCTCGGCGAACTCCGGCGCGAAGCGCTGGACCCACCGGTAGATCGTGACGTGGTCGACCTCGATGCCGCGCTCGGCGAGGAGCTCCTCGACGTCCCGGTAGGACAGGCCGAACCGCAGGTACCAGCGGACCGCCAGGGTGATGACCTCGGGCGGGAACCGGTACCCGGCGAAGGCTGAGCGCGGCGCTGGGTCGGGGACGAAGGTGTCGGCGAGATCTCATCGCGCGAGTCTCCCTGATGCGACGCCGGCAGCCAATGCAACAGTGCCGCCTACAGCTTGCCGACCAGCCAGCGGCCTACCTCACAGGCTTCCCCGAGTGGCGGGACGCGCGATTGCCCGTCGAGGTCGGAGTGGAGGTCCTCGCCCGCGCTGACCCCCGAAAACGAAACGGCCGGCCCGAAGGCCGGCCGTCCGAAGCCTGCCGCTCGCTCAGGGCAGCGGCTTGTACTGGAACTGCCCGCCCCCGCCGACCTGCACCGTCTGTGTCGGAGCGATTCCCTTCGCCGGCGCAGGGGTGGTGCTCCCCAAGCTGCGCCCCAACGTCAGCGCGAGCGTCGCGGCGATCGCCAGCACGATCACCACTGCGAAGACCTGCCACATCCGGATGTGAGGCCGGACCGCCACCGGGAGGCTCTGGGCCTTTGCGCTCATCGGATCCCCCTTCCTCTCCGTCCTGTTCGATGGTCGAAGCGTAGGCGGGACCGACCCGCGGTTCCGTGACCGCCGCCACCGGGCCCACGTGACGTTCGCCGGTGCCGGCGTGTGACGCTCGACACTCGATCGGCCAGCCGGGGGAGTCGCGCTCCCTGGGCATTGAACGGGGCGACGAGGGCCGATCACCGTCCTGTTCGCCGACGTGGGATTCCACCGCGCTCGAGCGGCTCTCGCCCGACGAGGTCAAGGCGCTTGACTTCGGTGTTCATCAGTTCGTTGGAAGAGCCAATGATCAACCGGATTACACGGCGCAGCAACAGATACACGAGAGCCAAGAACACGAACGGCAGAGCCATCGCTGCGACCGGGCCGGCGATGCCGCCGCCGATCACAAGGGCCGTGCGGGTCCGGGTCATGCCCAGACCCCGGTCATTCTGAAGCTCGCGTCACTCATCGGAACGTCGATCCTCCACGCGGCTCGCCGTCGGCTCGGAGAAGAGCTAGCCGTGGCCTTGTCCTGTACGGGGACGCCTTCCTCACGCGTCGTCATCGGTCTCCTATCCGCTCCTCGAGACGGACACTCACGCTGTCACCCTCCTCCTTCCCGATCGCTCGGCGCACCTTGGCCTTCAAGGGGAGCATGTGCGTGCCATCGCCCATAGCCATGAAGGCACTTTGAAACGGGCGGCCGTCTATCGTGCCTCGGACCTTGACGAGGCCTCGAGTCCCGAAGAACTCGACCGAATCGGGCATGACCACGTAGGTCCAGCCGCCCTTGCCGGGGCTCCTCTGCAGGACCGCCGTGAACTGCCTGTCGAGGGGTCTCCTTGTCTCTGTCGACTTGCCACAGTGCTCTTCCCTTCTCTGGCCAGGGCGACGGTAGATCATGCGCTCTCTTCTACGGCCAGCCGGCGCGCCGTGCGGGCGCCTCGACGGTCAGGACTTGGCCCGTTCGCGCGCCTTCGGCCGTGGCCACGGGCCACTTGGCCGCGACCATGAACAGCGTGGGTCCGTCGACGCCGCCGAGCGCGCATGCGAGGCATCCGCGGTCGAGGTTGATCGTCTGCAGCACCGCTTCACCCTCCCCAATCCGCACGCACCGCTGGTTCGGGACGTCTCCGTACCAGACGGCGCCCTTCGCGTCGAGACAGATCCCGTGGGGGGCGCCGTCGACGAGGCCGGCCCACTCCCGCTGGTTCGACATCACGAGGGAGCCGTCGTGCTCCCGGCGGAGCAGGAGCCGCCGAGTTCCGGATGCCCGCGCCGGGCGTACGCTCGGACCGGATCGCCGGAGTGATGCACGTGGTCTACCTGATCTTCAACGAGGGGTAATCGGCGCACGCCAGGCAGAGCGGCAGGGCGCAGCCGTCGCAATTCGCGACGGAGGGGCTCGCCGGATGGAGGTCGCAGCGCTCAGCGCTCTTCGTGCTCCGCTCGTCGGGCGGCACCGAACAAGCTTAGCCTGAAGGGCACAAGAACTCTGATCACGCCCGCGACCTGCCCATTCACGAATCGGTCCTTGTACGGACCACGCACGGCCGCAGGCGCTCGAACATGCCCGAGACCCTGTGGGGGTGCATTTATTGGGTTACGCCCTGAGACCAGCGAGTTCTCCCGCGCTCAAAGGACGCTGGACGGACCACGCCGGAGCCCTGTCCGCTCTGAGCCTGCCCCGCCTTGAGAGGCGCTGGCGCGGCCCAGCTGGTCAAGGAAAGGTTGAGTGCTTCCCACTCAGGGATCGTTCTGCGAAGTAGCCGCGGGGGCCCGGCAATCCTCCACTCGACGGCATACCAGTCCGGCCAGGCCGGCACAACGCTGGAATACGAACCTGCAGGTCAGGGCGGGGAACCGAATGATTGCACCCCACAGGACGACGAATGGCGCTTAGAGCTCGCTTGACAGGCCGCCTACCTGCGGCTTTCCGGTGGGCCCCCCGGGACTCGAACCCGGAACCTGCGGATTAAGAGTCCGTTGCTCTATCCGATTGAGCTAGAGGCCCGCGCGCGCGAATATACCAAGCTGATGAGCTCGGTCTGTGGGGTGACCGAGGGGACTCGAACCCCCAACCCCCAGGACCACAACCTGGTGCTCTAACCGGTTGAGCTACGGCCACCACGCTCGCCGCCGATTGTATCAACGGCCCCTTTCCGGCCTTGACGGGAGGGTATCATTGAACGGCCGTTCAAACATGAGGAGGCTCCGAGCGACATGTCCGTGAGGGAGACCGTCGAGCTGGACCTCGAGCGGATGGACCACCTGGTCGCCGACGAGGAGGGAAAGCTCGAGCCCAAGCATCGGGCCTCGATCGAGTACCGCAAGGTCGTGGAGAGGACCCTCGCTGGCGGCGTCGCCTCGAGCTGGCAGGACTCCGCTCCCCACGCCATCTACATCGACCGGGGCCAGGGCTCGCGGATCTGGGACATCGACGGGAACGAGTACATCGACTTCCACCTCGGCTACGGCGCCATGGTCGTGGGCCACGCCCACCCGAAGATCGTGGAAGCGGTGGAGCGGCAGATCCGCCGGGGCTCGCATTTCGCCCAACCCACCAGGGACCTCGACGTGGTGGGGGAGAACCTCGTCGACCGGTTCGGCCTTCCCCTGTGGCGGTTCTGCAACTCCGGGACCGAGGCCACCCTGGAGGCCGTCCGCCTGATGCGGGCGGTCACCGGCCGCGACCTCCTGATCAAGATCGAGGGGAGCTATCACGGGCACCACGACTCCCTGATGTTCTCCGTGATCCCCGACCCCGACCTGATCGGGCCCAGGGAGCACCCCGTGACGCTACCGCAGGTCCCCGGCATCCCCCAGGCCTTCGCCGAGTTGGTACGGGTCGTCCCGTTCAACGACCTGGCGGAGGTGGAGCGGGCCCTGGCGGAGAACGAGGGGAAGGTCGCGGGGATGATCGTGGAGCCGGCCATGATGAACTGCGGGGTCATCCTGCCCGACCCCGGCTACCTGAAGGGCCTGAAGGAGTTGCTCCACAAGCACGGCGCTTTCCTGGCGTTCGACGAGGTCAAGACCGGTGCCACCGTCGCCTACGGAGGGGCCGTCGAGGCCTTCGGGGTCACCCCGGACATCGTCTGCCTGGCCAAGTCCATCGGCGGCGGGCTGCCGTGCGGTGCCATCGGCGCGACCGAGGAGCTGTACGAGCCGGTCCTGACCGGCGAGATGGACATGGCGGGGACGTTCAACGGGAACCCACTGACGCTCGCGGCGTCGAAAGCTGCGCTGACCCAGGTCCTCACCCGGGACGCGTACGAGCATCTCGACGAGCTCCATCGCTCGCTGGCGGAGGGATGCACCGCGGCCATCGAGAAGTACCGGCTGCCCGCCTACGTCGCCGGCGTGGGGGCCAAGGGCTCCGTGATCTACAGCGCCACGCCGGTCAAGGAGTACCGCGACGCGATCGGGATCGACGAGCGGATCACCTACCTCGCCTGGCTGTTCCAGCAGAACCGCGGGGTGTTCAAGTCGCCCTGGTCCAAGCAGGAAACCTGGACGACCTCGGTCGTCCACACGGTCGACGACACCAGGCGCTACGTCGAGAACTTCGAGGAGTTCGCCGCCGCCATCACGGCGTAGTCTACACTCGCGAGCCGTGGACGTGGAACGGTCGAGGTCGCGCCGACGGACGGGAGAGCCTCGACGTGTGCGGTCGAGGGCGACGCTGCCGACGGACGCCGTTCGTGTTCCACCACGGAACCCCGGGCGCGGCGACCTGTTCGAGCCCTACCTCTCGAGGAGGGCTGGCGGCGCGGGACTTCGCCTGGTCACGTACTCGCGCCGGGCTACGGAGACTCCACGCGGCGGACGGGCCGGACGGTCGGCCGATTGCGCGGCGGACGCCGCTGGCGTGCTCGAGCACCTGGGGAACGACCGCTTCTACACGGGCGGGGGGTCGGGCGGCGGGCCGCACGCGCTCGCCTGCGCGGCGCTGGCGCCCGACCGGGTCGCTCGCCGGCGTCTCGGTCGCCGGGGCCGCGCCCTATGGCGCGCCGACGGCACGGATTGCTCGCGGCGGCATGGGACAGGAGAACGTCGAGGAGTTCGGCGCGGCGATGGAGGGCCCGGACGCGCTCACGGTCCTATCGAGGAAGGCACGCGGCCGCGTTGGGCGAGGCGGGGTCGCCGGCCAGGACATCATGGCGGCGCTCGGGCGACCTGGTCGGCGAGGTCGACAGGGCCAGCTCTGACGGGCGAGCTGCGGCGCCTTCCTGGTCGAGGACTCCGCGCATCGCCTTCGGAACGGGATGCTGGGGCTGGTTCGACGACGACCTCGCGTTCGTCCGGGACTGGGGGTTCGACCCGGTCGCGCATCGCCGTCCCGGTGACGGTATGGCAGGGCGCCCAGGATCGGATGGTGCCGTTCGCCCACGGGGAATGGTTGGCGGCCCACGCCCCCGCCCGCGCGCGGCTGTAGCCGGAGCACGGCCACCTGTCGCTCGCGGTCGCGTCCTTCGCCGAGATCCTGGACGACCTGTGGCGTCGGCGCGGGCTGACGAGCCTTCGGAACCCTCAGAGGTGCCGGGTTGGCCTCTTGACACGATGGGTTACGATATATCGCGACAGATTGCCGAGACATCGTGCGAGGAGAGGAGAGGGACATGCACGAGACACGTCGCAGGCACGAGAGGCACCATCACGAGCGGTCGGACGCGCCCTTCAGGGGGCGGCACGGTCCGTTCGGGGCCGGCTGGTTCGGCCCGCCGCCATGGGCCGGGCGCAGGGCCAGGCGGGGGGATGTCAGGGCAGCGCTGCTCGCGCTGCTCGCCGAGAAGCCCATGCACGGCTACGACGTCATCCAGGAGCTCGAATCGCGGAGCGGGGGCGCGTGGCGACCCAGCCCCGGCTCGATCTACCCCACCCTCCAGATGCTGGAGGACGGAGGCCTGGTGACGAGCGAGGATCAGGACGGCAAGCGGGTCTACTCGCTGACCGAGGCGGGCAAGGCGGAGGTCGAGGAGCGGAAGGAGCGCACGGGCGGCGTACCGCCATGGGAGTTCGGCGCCGGCGGTGGCGAGGCCCAGATGCAGCTCCGCGACGCCTTCTTCCAGCTCGCCGCGGCGATGATGCAGGTGGCTCGCACGGGCTCGGCGCAGCAGATGAAGCAGGCCGCCGAGATCGCGGCCGAGGCCCGGAAGAAGGTCTACGCCATCCTGGCCCAGGACTAGGGACCACGACGCACGGTGACCTTCGGTCACGGGCCGTGTGCGGCCCGTGACCGAAGCGCTGTCTACACTCGGCTGACTGACCGGATCCGAGCGAGAGGGCGGTGCCGACATGCCGAGGGGGATCCTGGAGCGCCTGGCCGACGGACCGGTCCTCGGCGACGGCGGATACCTGCTGGAGCTGGAGAAGCGGGGCTACGTCCAGGCCGGACCGTTCACGCCGGAGGTGGCCATCGAGCACCCCGATGCGCTGGCCGAGCTCCATCGAGAGTTCATGCGGGCGGGCGCCGAGTTCCTGACCACGATGACGTTCTACGCGAGCGACGACAAGCTCGCCACGGTCGGCATGAAGGACAAGGTCGACGAGATCAACCGCAACGCGGTCCTGGTGGCCAGGAAGGTCGCGGCTGAAGGTGACGCGTTGGTCGCGGGAGACCTCTCCCTTACGTGGGCCTACCAGCCCGAGGACGCCGCATCGGCCGACCACGTTCGCGCCCTGTTCGACCGCCAGCTCCAGGACATGCTGGACGCGGGCCCGCCGGACTTCTGGGTCGGCGAGACGTTCAGCTTCGTCGGCGAGGCACTGCTGTTCGTCGAGCGAGCCAAGGCCACCGGCCTCCCGGTCATGGTCACGATGTGCTTCGAGCAGGCCGAGCCGCGCTCATACGAGGGCGAGACGCCGGGCGACTGCGCGCGCAAGCTCGCGGACGCCGGCGCCGACATCGTGGGCGTGAACTGCCTGAACGGGCCGGACCAGCAGCTCCCGATCGCCCTCGAGATGCGCCAGGCCGTCTCCGGGCTACGTGGCCAGCCAGCCCGTCGCCTACCGGACCACGACGGAGCGGCCGGACTTCACCTCGACGCCCAACTTCCCGTACGCGCTGTCCCCGCTCCAGCTCTCCCGGGGCGAGATGGCGTCGTTCGCCCGCAGGGCGAACGAGGCCGGCATCAACGTGATCGGGTCCTGTTGCGGCTCGGTCGCGGAGCACGTCCGGGCCATGGCCAGAGCCATCGGCAAGCTCCCGGAGGACGAGCGGGAGTGGAGGTCGGAGACCGGTAAGGCCATGTCCGCCTACGAGTACTACGGCCACACCGAGACCGAGTCCTGAACATGCGGGGACCTGAGGCCTGATGGGGGAGCGCCGCGAGTTCGAGGTCGCGGTCGTGGGGCTGGGCGGCATCGGGAGCAGCGCGCTCTATCGGGCGGCCAAACGGGCCGGCTCGGGTGCGCTCGGCCTGGAGCGGTTCGAGGTGGGACACGACCGGGGGGCCTCGCACGACCATTCCCGGATCATCCGGCTCTCGTACCACACGCCCGCCTACGTCCGGTTCGCCCAGGACGCGTACCGGGCATGGGCCGAGGTCGAGGAGGAGGCCGGGGAGCGGCTCATGATCCGGACCGGCGGCCTCGACCTGTACCCCGAGGGCGCCCACGGCTGGATGGACGACTACCGGAAGTCCCTCGATGAAGTCGGCGTGGCGAACGAGTGGATGGACGCCTCTCAGGCAATGCGCCGGTGGCCGCAGTGGCGACTGACCGACGACGTCCGGGTGATGTTTCAGGAGGCGTCGGGCCTCGTCGCGGCGGCCCTGGCGAACGCGACCCACCGCCGCCTGGCCGAGGGGCTGGGGGCCACGCTCGTGGACCAGGCCCGCGTCACCGAGGTCCGGGAGGCCGGGGGGCTGTACGAGCTCGAGACCGAACGGGGGACCTACCGGGCCGAGCGACTCGTCATCACCGCCGACGCGTGGACGAACGAGCTGCTGGCTCGGCTGTGGCGGCCCATCAACCTCACCGTGACGCAGGAGCAGGTCGCCTACTACACGCCGATCGACGGGGAAGCGTTCCTGCCGGAACGCTTCCCCGTCTGGATCTGGATGGGGATCCCCTCCTTCTACGGCGTGCCGTCGTTCGGGGAGGCCGGTCCCAAGACCGGCATGGACGCCGGCGGCGCGGAGGTGACCGGAGACTCGCGGAGCTTCGAGCCCGATCCCGGGTACACGGAGAAGCTCGACGGGTTCATGCGAGAGCACCTGCCGGGCGGATTCGGGCCCCACATCGCCGTCCGGACCTGCCTGTACACGATGACCCCGGACCGCGACTTCGTCATCGACCTGGTGCCCGGGCACGAGCACGCCGCCGTGGGCCAGGGGGCCGCGCACGCGTTCAAGTTCGCCGCCGTGTTCGGCAAGTCCCTCGTCGAGCTGGTCTTCGACGGCAAGGCCGAGTCCGACATCTCGGCCTGGCCCCTCGACCGCGAGATCCTCACGATGAAGGACCCGCCCACCTCGTTCCACGCCTGACCCCGCTCGGCTGGACAGGAGGCTGGCCGCTGGCGCAGAATTCGCCCGGTCCGTCGTTGAGGCTTCGGGGGGGAGTGGGCGCTTCGTAGTCGGTGCCCTCTCTCCGCCGCCTTCAGAGGGGGTGGATATGGCGACGCAAACCGAGGATCGGATGCTCTCGGAGAAGATCGCTCCGGTCCTGGTGGCGAGGACGCTCGGCCCGTTCGACCTGGTCGTGATCTTCGTCGCGATCGTGCTGTTCATCATCAACTCGGCCGGCCTCCAGTTCGCCGGTCCGTCGATATTCATCATCTGGATCGTCGCCTTCGCGACCTTCCTCATCACTGGCGGGTTCGTCACGGCTCAGCTCGGCCGGATGTTCCCCGAGGAGGGGTCCCTGTACGTGTGGACCCACAAGGCCCTCGGACCCTTCTGGGGGTTCTTCGCCGGGTTCGTGGCGTGGTGGCCGGGCCCGATGGTGATGGTGGCGTCGGGGGTCCTGGTGGCCAACTTCGTCCAGCAGATCGGCGCGTTCTTCGACAAGGCGATCCTCACCAAGAACTGGGAGATCGGCATCGTAGTCCTCGCGGTCCTGGGGTTCAGCGCGGCGCTGTCGCTCCTGCGGATGCGACTCACCCAGAACTACGTGAACGTCCAGTTCTTCGCCTACGGGGCCGCGATCTTCCTGATCGGCCTGGCCGGGGTGGTGTGGCTCCTGAAGGGGAACCCGTCGGCGACGGACTTCGGATCGGGTTGGAACCCGTTCCAGGGAGACAAGCTCGCGCTGGGCCTTCCCGCGAACCTGACGTTCTTCTCCTTCGCCATCCTCGCGCTCCTCGGCATCGAGACGCCCCTGAACATGGGCGTCGAGGTGCGCGGCGGTGAGAAGGCCATCAGGACGTACCTGCTCTGGGGCTGCCTCATCGTGATGGCCGCCTACCTCTGGACCACCTGGGGGAACATGGTCGCGATCAAGGCCGGAGGGGCGAACGGCGTGACCGGCGGGGCGCAAGCCGTCGGCATCGCGATGGGCAAGTGGGCAGGGGTCCTGGTGGCGGGGATCCTGGCGTGGGTCTTTCTGACGGCCACGGTGGTCTACAACTACGCGTTCGCCCGGCTGCTCTTCGTGTCCGGCTTGGAGAAGCGCCTGCCTCACCAGTTCGGAAGGGTGAACAGGAACAAGGTCCCGGCGAACGCCGTAATCCTTCAGACGGTGATCGCGGCGATCATCACGATCCTCGTGTACGTCGTCCTCGGTGCGGGTGAAGGAGACTCGAACAGGTATTTCTTCGCGCTGTACGCCGGCCTCACGATCGTGTGGTGCATCTCCACCGCCCTGCTGTTCCTCGACATCTTCTTCGCCAAGCGAGCCGCGCCCGCCAAGTTCGAGGAGGCGCGACGGATCTCACTGGGGTGGCTCTACGTGTGCGGAGTGGTGGGGACGGTCGTCAACATCCTCGCCGTGTTGTTCATCTTCGTGGGCTCGTGGTACCCGAAGTCCGACTCGAACCCAACCGGGTGGGAGCTTCGCGCTTGGAACTGGTGGATGTTCGGCATCGCCGCGATCTCGGTGATCGCCGGCATCGCGATCTACGCGATCTCTCAGCGGACGAGGCGGGGCAAGACCGACGAGCAGCTGCTCACCGAGCTGGCCCCCGCCGTTGGCGCAGGAGGCGGCGGGGGAGAGTAGCGCTTCAGGATCTCCCGGCCAGTTTGACCCGCACGGGCATGTGCTTGATGCCGTTCACGAAGTTCGAGCGCATCCGCTCGACGGGCCCCGTGAGCTCGATCGATTCCAGCCTGGGCAGCAGCTCCTCGAACAGGATCCGGGTCTCCAGCCGAGCCAGGTGAGCACCCAGACAGAAGTGGGGCCCGCCGGGGCCGAAGGTGACATGCTCGTTCGGCTGGCGCGTGATGTCGAACCGGTCGGGGTCGGGGAACGCCTCGCCGTCCCGGTTGGCGCTGATGTACCAGGTCACCACCTTGTCACCCTTGCGGATCTTGACCCCGCGGAGCTCAGTGTCTCGGGTAGCCGTCCGCCGGAAGTGGAGGACCGGCGTGGCCCATCGGAGGATCTCCTCCACGGCGGCCGGCATCAGCGAGCGGTCCTCCCTGAGCCGGCGCAACTGCTCAGGGTTCTCCATCAGCGCGAGCATCCCGTGGCTGATGGTGTGGCGAGTGGTCTCGTTCCCCGCGATCAGCAGCAGCGCGAAGTAGTTCTGGAACTCGCGCTCTGAGAGCACTCCCTCCGATTGCGCCACGGAGAGGGCGGTGATGACGTCGTCCCGCGGCTCGTCCAGGGACAGGTCCCGCTGCACCGCCGCGTAGTCGAACACCTTCTGCGCGACGGGGCTCCGGAACTGGAGGTACTTGAACGCCTCGGTATCCACCTGGTCCACGACAGCCGCCGAGTACTCGGGGTCCTGGTTGCCGATCAGGGCGTCCCCCCACTCGATCAAGCTCGGCGCGTCCTCCTGGGGCACGGTGAAGATCGCGCACAGGAACCGGATCGGCAGCTCCCGCGAGATCTCGGGGACGAAGTCGAACTCCTCCTTCTCCAGGGCTCGATCCAGCACCCGGCGGGCCACGTCGCGGATGAAGTCCTCGAACCGGCCGACGGCCCGGGCCGAGAACCGTTTGTTGCAGATGTTTCGGAGCTCCCGGTGCCGCGGCGGGTCGGTCTCGAGCAGCGTCTTCCTGATCCTGAGCTGCTCCTCGTCCAGCTCCTCCAGGGCCACCGCCCCGACCTCCGAGGAGTAGGTCTCCCAGTCCATGTGCACGGTCACGAGGTCGTCATAGCGGGTGACGGCCCAGAAGCCGTGGTTCGGTGGCGGCTCGTCGTGCCAGGAGACCGGATGCTCGCGCCGCAGGAAGTCGAACCATTCGAACGGGACGCGCTCGACGTAGCTGTCCGGGTCCACCAGGTCGATCTCCCCGAGCGCCACGGCCTTCCCACCCATCAGAAGAACGGGAGGTAATACCGGAGCTCCCACTCGACCGGCTCGGTCGTGTCAGGGTTCGGCGTGGCCTTCACGTACCGCTCCCATTCGGCCTGCTTGAGCATCGTGAACGCCGTGACCAGCTCCGACCCCAGGGCCTCGCACAGCTCCTTGTCCGCCTGGAACACCTCCAGGGCCTTCTCCAACGTGGGCGGAACCTTGACGTCGGTGTTCACCTCGGCCCCCGGTTCCTGGGCCGGCGGGGGGTCCAGCTCGTTCTCGACGCCGAGGCGGGACGCGTGCAGGAGCGCGGCGGCGGCCAGATAGGGGTTGGCCGCCCCGTCGGCGGTCCGCTGCTCGAGCCGGCTCGTGGCGCCCCGGCCGGGCGGCACGCGGATCCCGACCGTGCGATCGTCGTACCCCCAGTTGGCCCAGTAGCCGTTCAGCATGTCGGGTTGGAGCCGCTTGTACGCGTTCGTGTGCGGCGCGAGGATCGCGGCCATCCCCTCGTGGTGGGCGAGCATCCCGGCCAGACAGTGCCGCGCGAGCTGGGACACGCCATCGGAGGCGTTGGGGTCGTGGAAGGCGTTCGAGCCGTCCTCCTTTCGGAAGCTGAGGTTCACGTGCAGCCCGCTTCCGCCCCGGTCGGCGAAGGGCCGTCCGATGAACGTGGCCAGGTTCCCGTTCCGGCTCGCGATCTCCTTGATCAGGAGGCGGACCAGGAACGCGTCGTCGGCAGCCGCGATGGCGTCGCGATACTTGATGTTCACCTCGAACTGCGCGGTGTCGAACTCGCTTCCCCAGCTCTCCACGTCGAACTCCCCGTCGGTGGCGGCCCGCACCATCTCGTCGACCACGCCGCCCGGATCGATGGCCGGTCCGGTCCCGTAGACCCGATGGGACGGCATCGGGACGGAACGCCAGCCGCCCTCGCCGTCGGGTTCCATCAGGTAGAACTCGAGCTCGTAGGCGACCTGCGGGGTGAGCCCGCGCTCCAGCCACGGCTCGACGGCTCTTCGGAGCACTTGCCGCGGATCCACCGGGCAGGGCTCGCCCCGGAGCTCGGCGTCGCCCATCCCCAAGACGGTGTCCGGCTCCCAGCCCGGCCGCATCGAATCGACGTCCAGGTGGACCTCGATGTCGGGCAGCCCGACGTCGAACTGGAGGCCCGGGATGGGGAGGATCTCCTTGTCGAGGGTGAGCGGGATAGACGCCGACGCAGAACGCGGCCCGGCCGGTCCAGTCGCCCAGGAGGTACTTGCCCCGCTCCAGCCCCAGGATGTCCGGATACATCAGGCGGAGTTGCCGGGCCTTCGGTTCCATCCACGCTCCTTCGGTGCCGAACGGACCAGCCCGAGGATAACCGAGCCCTGCGGCTCGCGGCGGGGTGGCTCAGTCCTTACGGGGTGGGCGGATGCCGCGGAACTCCCAGTCGCCGCCGAAGGCCGTCGAGATGACCTCCTCGGACTCGCTCGGCTGAGCGCCGACGTCCTCACGGACCGGCACGTCGCCCTCCACGATCGGTTGCGGAGCGTGCCGAGGCCCTCGACCTCGACCTCGACGACGTCGCCGGGCTGGACGGGCCGGGAGTTGGCCGGCGTGCCCGACAGGATCACGTCGCCCGGGACGAGCGTGATGGTCCGGGCGATGTCGGCCACCAGGTAGTGCATGTCCCACATCATCTCGTCGGTGTTCCCGTCCTGCTTCACCTCGCCGTTCACGAGGGTCGGATCCGCTTGCCGTGGAAGTCCCAGTCGTCCACCAGGCCGGGCCCGAGCGGGCAGAGCGTGTCGGAGCCCTTCACCCGGAGCATCGAGCCGGCGTCGGTGTCGCGGAAGTCGTGCAGCCCGAAGTCGTTCGCCACCGTGTAGCCCAGCGATGTACTCGCCTGCCTCATCAGGGCCGATGTGACGGCACTCCCGTCCGATGACGATCGCGATCTCGCCCTCGTAGTTCAGGAACCGGCAGCGGGGCGGGCGGACGACGTCGCCGCCGTGGGCGTTCAGCGCGGAGACCGGCTTGTGGAAGTACGTGGGCGCCGGCGGCAGCGTCGCCAGGAACTCCTGCACGCCGGCTCTCGTAGTTCAGGTGGACGCAGATGATCTTCGATCGGCTGGACCGGCGGGAGGTGGGTCGCGTCGTCGATCGGGACGCGACGCCCGTCGGGGGCGACCAGCACGTCGCCCTCGCGCGTGACCTCGATCGGCCCGGCCGTCGAGGAGGATCCGTCGGGTCTCCATCGGCGCCGCTAGTATGGCGCGCGTGGCAGAGCTGAAGGGGTTCATGCCGCCGCTCTCGCCGGAGGGGCGGGCCTCGATCGTGCCGGCCCCGCCCTGGCACTACTCGGGCGACCTGCTCACGATCGAGTACCGGACGGACCCGAAGGCCGTCGCGGCCTGGCTGCCCGATCGCGATCGAGCCGGCCGACGAGGACCCGGGCGCCGTCGCCGTCGTCTTCGCCGACTGGCAGTCCTGCTCGGACTCGTTCGAGGAGCTGCTCGACCCGGTGCGCTCGCAATACAAGGAGTGCTTCGTCGTGGTGCGCTGCAAGTACCGCGGGCGAGCACTACTCGCGGTGCGTCTCCATCTGGGTGGACAAGGACTTCGCCCTGGCTCGCGGGTGGCACCAGGGCTACCCGAAGAAGCTCGGCTCGATCTGGATGACCCGGCCGGTCGCGGTACGGGAAGGCCGGGCCCGCCTCGAGCCCGGGGGTCGGTTCGGCGCCAGCGTGTCGGTGCACGACCGCCGGATCATCGACGCGCGCTTCACGATCACCGGCCCGTCGCGACACCGCCGGGTTCGTCAACGCCTGCCGATGCTCCACCCGGTACTTCCCGTCGATCGAGCCGGCGGAGAAGCCGTCGATGGACGAGCTGGTGACGATGAAGAGCTTCGACTGGGAGGGCTCGGAGGTCTGGCAGGGCGAGGCCGAGCTCACCTTCGGCGAGTCCCCGGTCGAGGAGCTCACGTCGATCGCGCCTCGCGAGATGATCGGCGGCGTACTACCGGAGCGTGGGCGCCACGTTGCGGCGGCGGGACGCTACCTCGAGCGCTGGCCGCGTGCATAGCGCTCCCATGCGGCTGGTCCGGTTCCGGTTCGGCGACCGCATCGCCACCGGCGTCGGTCGAGGGCGACGCCGTCCGGGCTCTGGCCGGCACGTTCTTCGAGAACCCGGTGCCGTCGGGCGAGGAGGTCCCGCTCGACGACGTCCGCCTGCTGGCGCCGATCCTGCCGTCGAAGGTGGTCTGCGTGGGCAAGAACTACGCCGCCCACGCGGCCGAGTTCGGCGGCGAGGTGCCCGAGGAGCCACTCTCTTCCTGAAGCCCTCGACCAGCGTCTCCGGCCCGGGCGATCCGATCCCGCTCCTGCCGATCAGCCACCGCGTGGACTACGAGGGGGAGCTGGCAGTCGTGATCGGCCGCATCGCACGGAACGTGCGCGCCGAGGAGGCGTTCCGCTACATCCTCGGCTACACCTGCGGGAACGACGTCACGCTCCGGGACCTCCAGAAGAAGGACGACCAGTGGGCCCGGGCCAAGGGCTTCGACGGCTCGTGCCCGCTCGGACCGTGGGTGGAGACCGAGCTCGACCCGATCGACGTCCACCTGGAGACACGGGTGAACGGCGAGGTCCGCCAGTCCGCGAGCACCTCGGACATGGTGTTCGGCGTGGCCACGATCATCGAGTTCGTGACCGAGTTCATGACGCTGCTGCCCGGGCGACGTGATCATGACCGGGACCCCCGAGGGCGTCGGCAAGCTCGAGCCCGGAGACAAGGTGGAAGTCGAGATCGACGGGATCGGCGTGCTGATGAACCCGGTTGGTGGGCGGGCATGACCGTCCGCACGCGCTTCGCGCCGGCACCGAGCGGATCCATCCACGTGGGGAACGCCCGCACGGCGCTGTTCTCGTGGCTGACGGCGCGGCACCACGGTGGCCTGTTCGTGCTGCGGGTGGAGGACACCGACGCCAGCCGGGTCACCGAGGAGGCCGTTCACGGCCTGATCGAATCGCTCCGGTGGCTGGGGATCGACTGGGACGAGGGACCCGACGTGGGCGGCCCGCACGCGCCTTACCGCCAGTCCCAGCGGCTCGACATCTACCACGAGCACGCTGAACGGCTCGTGGCGCAGGGCCGGGCCTACCGCTGTTACTGCACCCCCGAGGAGCTCGAGGAGCGGCGGAAGACCGCCATGGCTCGGGGCGAGGCCCCCGGCTACGACGGCCGGTGCCGGAACCTGACCGACGAGGAGCGCGCCGCCTTCGAGGCAGAGGGCCGCCCGTTCGCCCTCCGGTTCGTCATGCCCGAGCGCGACGTCACTGTGCACGACCTGGTGAAGGGCGACGTGCACTTCGCGGCGGGGAGCGTGAAGGACTTCGTGATCCTCCGGTCCGACGGCTCGCCCACGTTCCTGCTGGCCGTCGCGGTGGACGACTGGCTGATGGGCATCACCCAGGTGATCCGGGGCGACGACCTCCTCTCCGCCGCGCCCCGCAACATGGCGGTGATCGAGGCGCTCGGCGGGACGCCGCCCGAGTACGCCCACCTGCCCCAGGTCCTGGGCCAGGACGGCAAGCCCCTGTCGAAGCGGCACGGCTCGACCTCGGTCGAGGCGTTCCGGGAGCAGGGGATCCTCCCGGAGGCCCTGATGAACTACCTGGCGCTGCTCGGCTGGTCCAAGGACGAGAAGACGACGTTCCTGTCGCGCGAGGAACTGATCGAGTCCTTCGACCTGTCGCGCGTGTCGAGCAACCCGGCGGCGTTCGACCCGCAGAAGCTCGAGTGGATGAACAACCATTACATCCAGTCGCTGGACGATGACGACCTGGCCGCGCGGTGCATGCACTTCCTGGCGGAGGACGGCCTGCTGCCCGACCCGCAGGTTCTCCGGCGGGCCATGCCGCTGGTGCGGGAACGGATGAAGCGGCTCACCGACGCCACCGAGCTGCTCCGGTTCCTGTTCACCGACGACGTCAAGCCGAACGAGAAGGCCGCCGAGCTGATCGCCCAGGCCGGACCGGATTACCTGCGGAAGGCGGCCGACGTGCTCGAGCACGTCGAGCCGTGGACCGAGCGAGCGGATCCAGGAGGCGCTGGACGAGGTGGCGAAGGAGGCAGGGCTGAACCGGACGAAGGGCTGGCAGCCCATCCGGGCCGCGGTCACTGGTTCGAACGTCTCGCCGCCGCTCCCGGAGTCGCTGGAGCTGCTGGGCCGGGAGGCCACGGTGGCTCGGCTCCGAGCCGCCGCCGGCTGATCCCTACGCGCGCCGGCGAGCTGCAGCGGGTGCGAGGGCGTTTCGGAGAGCGGCTGCGGCGTCCTCGGGGAGCACGGTGTTGATGCTCATGCCCGAGCCCATCTCGAAGCCGGCGGGCGTCGAGAGCTTGGGCAGGATCTTGATGTGCCAGTGGAAGACCTCGTCGGTGTGACCGTTCGATGGGCGCCGAGGACATGACCAGGTTGAAGTCGGGATCGCCACAGGCCCGGCGGATGGCAGTGAGCGTTCGGATCAGGATGCCGGCCAGGTCGTCCACTTCCTCGTCGGCCAGGTTGCCGAACGAGCCCTGGTGGAACGTCGGGATCACGCACGTCTCGTAGGGGGAGCCCGCGGCGAACGGCACGAAGGCGATGAACCCGCCGTACTCCTCGACCACCCGGACTCCTGCCGCGCGCTCTCCGGCGATCACGTCGTCGTACACGCAGCTGCCGTTCTCGTCGAAGTAGCGGGTGGCCACATCGACCCGGCTGAGCAGCCGGGGAAGAACACCGGCGTGGCCACGATCTGCGAGTGCGGGTGGGTGAGCGACGTGCCGGCCAGCGGCCCGAAGTTCTTGAACACCACCACCGCGCGGATGTGGCGTTGGACGATCAGCTCGCGGTACCGGGCCCGCCACACGTCGATCACACGGGCAAGGTCCTGCTGGCTCATCTCGTCCATCCGGCCGTCGTGGCGGCGGGACTCGATCACGACCTCGTGGCCCCCCACGCCGGGCATCTCCCGGAAGAGGGGAGGGCCGGTACGGGCCACGGAGCCGTCGCCCGACAGGGCCCCAAAGAGATTGGGGACGACCCGGACCTGCCAGTCACCCTCCTTCGGGTCGCGGAGGATCTCGGGCGGCGTCTGGTCCTCGTTGCCGGGGCAGAACGGGCAGGACGGGTCGAGCTCGGGGAGCTCGGGCCGGGGAACCACGACCGGCTGATGCGGCCGGTCGGCTCGCACGGGCGCCATCACCGCCCATTGCCGGCTGGTCGGGTCCTGCCTCAAGGTTGACATCCCGCCAGGCAACGCTACAGGAACAGATCCGAACCTCAAGGAACCGGAGGCGCGTACCATCGACGGCGGTAGGCTTCCCTGGCCGAACGCGAGGGCGCGGAGGTACGTTGCCGATCTGTCCCAACTGCGGGACCCAGAACCCACAGGGGAATCGCTATTGCCGGCGGTGCGGGACGTCGCTGGCCTTCACGTGTCCCGCCTGCGGCTCCTCGTTCGAGGACGGGGACCTGTTCTGCGGGAGCTGCGGGAAACCCTTGGACGCGACCGCGCTGGAGCACTCAGCGGGCACAGCGGTGACCGCCGGCGCCTTGGCCCAGCACGTGGGCGCTGGGGTAGCGGAGCGGCGGTTGGTCTCCGTCCTGTTCGCCGACCTCGTCGGTTTCACGCCCCTCGCCGAGATCCGCGATCCCGAGGAGGTCCGGGAGCTCCTCACTCAATACTTCGACATCGCGCGTCGCCTGGTCGCTCTCTACGGCGGGACCGTCGAGAAGTTCATCGGCGATGCCGTCATGGCCGTCTGGGGCGCCCCGACCGCTCAGGAGGATGACGCTGAGCGGGCTGTTCGGGCGGCGCTCGACCTCGTGGCGGCGGTTTCGGAGCTCGGGGCCGAGACCGGCGCGCCGGACCTGAAGGCGCGGGCGGGAGTGGTCACCGGCGAGGCCGCCGTCACCATCGGCGCGACGCATGAGGGCATGGTGGCCGGCGACCTCGTGAACACGGCCTCCCGGGTGCAGGGCTGCGCCGCGCCCGGCCACGTCTACGTTGGAGAGAGCACGCGGCGAGTGACTGAAGCCGCCATCGTCTACGAGGACGCCGGCGCCCACGAGCTGAAGGGAAAGCTCGAGCCGCTCCAGTTGCATCGAGCCGTCCGAGTGGTTGCCACCCGGGGCGGGGCGCTCCGATCGAGCGGCCTGGAGGCGCCCTTCGTCGGCCGGGACCGCGAGCTACGCCTGACCAAGGAGCTGTACCACGCTTCCGCGGATGAGCGGAAGGCCCACCTGCTATCGGTCGTCGGGATCGCCGGAATCGGCAAGTCCCGCTTGTCCTGGGAGTTCTTCAAGTACCTGGACGGGCTGGTGGACACGGCCTGGTGGCACCGTGGACGGTGCCTTGCCTACGGGGAGGGCGTGACGTACTGGGCCCTCGCCGAGATGGTCCGGATGCGGGCCCGGATCGCCGAGGAGGAGGACCCGAGGTCGGCGATGGCCAAGCTGCGGGCCACGGTCGAGGACGTTGCTCCCGACGCCGAGGACCGCCGGTGGATCGAGCCGCGTCTGGCCCAGCTGTTGGGCCTGGAGGACCGAACCACCGCGAGCCGGGAGGACCTGTTCTCCGGGTGGCGGCTGTTCTTCGAACGCCTGGCTGAGCGGGGGCCCGTCGTCATGGTGTTCGAGGACCTCCAGTGGGCCGACGAGGCGTTGATGGCGTTCATCGAGTACCTGCTGGAGTGGTCGCGCAAATATCCGTTGTTCGTCATCACCTTGTCCCGGCCCGAGCTCGCCGACCGACGATCGACGTGGGGCGCCGGCAGTCGGAACTTCACTTCGCTCGCGCTCGAGCCGCTCTCCGCCGATGGCATGGACGAGCTGCTGCGTGGGCTGGTTCCTGGCTTGCCGGCGGACCTCCGTGAGCGGATCCGCGACCGCGCCGAGGGCGTACCCCTGTATGCCGTGGAGACGGTCAGGATGCTGATCGACAGGGGACTCCTGAAGCAGGAAGGCGCGACGTACGCGCTCACCGGCCCGGTCGCCGAACTGGAGGTCCCCGAGACGCTGCACGCGCTGATCGCGGCTCGCCTGGACGGGCTCACGCCGGAGGAACGGACGCTGCTGCAGCATGCCTCGGTGCTGGGGAAGACCTTCACGGTCCCGGCTCTGGCCGCGCTGACCGCGAAGAGCGAGGAAGAGGTCGAGCCCTTGCTGCACTCCCTCGTCCGGAAGGAGGTCCTGGGACTCCAGAACGATCCTCGGTCTCCCGAGCGCGGGCAGTACGGCTTCCTCCAGGCGCTGGTCCGTAAGGTCGCCTACGACACCCTGTCGAAACGCGACCGGAAGGCCCGCCACCTCGCAACCGCGCAGTACCTCGAGGCCAACTGGGCCGGAGACGAAGATGAAATCGTGCAGATCGTCGCATCGCACTACCTCGATGCGTACTCTGCCGCTCCCGACGCCCCCGACGCCCCCGACATCAAGGCGAAGGCTCGCGACGCCCTGGCAGCCGCTGGGCGCCGGGCTCAGTCGCTCGCCGCCCACCTCGAGGCTCAGCGCTATTTCGAGCGGGGGGCGGAGCTCGCCGACGAACCGATCGCCCGCGCTGAGCTCCTCGAAAGCGCCGGGGAGATGGCCTGGGCCGGAGGTAGGGGAGAAGAAGCGACGCGGGACTACGAAGAAGCGATCCGCCTGTTCGAGGCGGATGGGCGGACCCACCCTGCCGCCCGGGTGGCCGCGCGGCTGGCCGAGGTCCTGTGGGACCAAGGACACATCGAGCAGGGCATCGACCGCATGGAGGAGGCGTTTCAGGTCCTGGTCGGGGACGAGCCGGACGCGGATCTGGCGACCCTGGCGGCGCAGCTGGGCCGCCTCCATTACTTCAAGGGCGATGTCGACCGGGTTGCACCCAGGTTGGAACTGGCCCTCGAGATCGCCGAACGCCTCCGGCTTCCGGAGGTCCTTTCCCAGGCTCTAAATACGAAGGCGATCCTTTTGGAAAGCCGGGGCCGTCGCGAGGAGGGGCTGGCCCTGATGAAACATTCCCTCGAGATCGCCCTCGAGGCCGATGTGCCGTCTGCAGCATTCCGCGCCTACTTCAACCTGTTGCATGCGACTCGTTCACGCGACAGCTACGAGGCGGCCCGGGAGTACGCCGAGCGGGGGCTGACCCTCGCCCGCAAGCTGGGCAACCGCTATTGGGAGTCGAACCTGTCGTCGAGCGCCGCGGTGGACCTCTACCTCACCGGCGACTGGGATCAGGCCCTGGCCGACCTCGAGAGCGTCTACCGATCAACCGAGGCGATCGGGCTCATCGCCTTCAGCCGAACGCTCGTCGCTTACACCCGCATGCAGGTGAACCGGGGCGCCATCGACGTGGCGGAGGGACACCTCGCGAGGATGAAGGGCTCGGAGACGACGGGAGGCATCCTGGAGCGTGCCGACTATGCGGTCGCGCGCGCCATCCTCCTTCGAGCCAAAGGTGACCCAGCGGCGGCGCTCCGATCCGCGACCGAGCCCATCGAGATCGCGGTAACCGTGGGCTTGTTTCAGGAGAACCTGAGAGAAGGGTTCGTCGAGGCGGTGGAGGCGGCGGTCGAGGCCGGGGAACTGAGCGCGGCAGAGGGTCTCATCGCTGATCTGGAACGCGTACCGGCTGCTTCGCTACCGTCCTTCCTGCGTGCGAACGGGTCCAGGTTGCGTGCCCTCCTGGACGTCGCTCGAGGAGAGCAAAGCCAGGTGGAGCCAGCGTTCAAGGCGGCAGCCGGCACGTTCCGAGAAGCAGGGATCGCCTTCTGGCTGGCAGTCACGCTACTGCAGCACGGCGAGTGGTTGGTGGGACAGGGGCGGGCGGAGGAGGCGGCGCGGATCCTGGAGGAGGCGGGTGGGATCTTCGAGCGCCTGAAGGCGAAGCCCTGGCTCGAGCGGCTCAGCCGGGTCATCGGTCTAGAGGTCTCGAGTCGAACCGGGTCCTGAGCCCGACTTGAATCTCTCTGGGATCAACCCAGGGCTTGGGGCGACGTGCGCTTCAGTACCGCCACCTGTGGGCGGCCGCGATCTTCTCCGGCTCCAGGCCGGCGAAGGCCTCGGCTTCCGCTCGGCGGACCGCCGCGAACGGCCCGAACAGCATCGGGCCCATGGCGTCCCGCAGGACGTCGGACTTCTCCAGGTGCGACAGGGCCTCCTCGACGGACTTAGGCAGCCGCTGGATGCCCCGGCTGGAGAGCTCCTCATCCGATAGCCCGCCCGGATCCACTGTCACCTCGTCGGGCAGCCGCAGGTCTCTCTCCACGCCGGCCAGGCCGGCCGCGATGAGCGCCCCCGCCACGAGATAAGGGTTGGCGCTCTGGTCGAAGCACTTCACCTCGGTGTTGGCCGCGGTCTGGCGGGTCCCGACCATCCCCGTGACGAATCGGATGGCGGCCTCCCGGTTCTCACGCCCCCAGCACGCGAACGCCCCGGCCCAGTGCGACGGGATCAGCCGGAGGTAGCTCGGCACGCTCGGGGAGCCCACGGCCACCAGGGCTGGAAGCTCGGCGAGCACGCCGGCCACGAAGGCCTCGCCGGTCTCGGTCATCCCATACGGACCCTGGCCTTCGGCGAACAGGTTCTTGCCGTCGCGCCACAGGCTGAAGTGCACGTGGCCGCCGTTTCCCACGTGGCCCGCGATCACGATGGGGGAGAACGACGCGCGCATCCCGTGCCTCGCCGCCATGGCCCGGATCGTCTGTCGGACTAGGACGGTCGTGTCGGCAGCTCCAACCGGATCCTCCGGCGCCACGGAGATCTCCAACTGCCCAATGGCGTATTCGGGATGAAACTGGTCGACCCCGACGCCCTCCTCCTCGAGCGCGGCGATGAGGTCCCGGGCGTAATCCGAGATCGTCGCCAGGACCGGGAGCCCGTACGCAGGACCGGTGTGGATGGGGTTTTCCACCTCCGAGCCCGCCGCGGCCTGGAACCATTCCAGCTCGAACGCCATCCGCACTTCGATCCCGGCGTCGGCCGCCCGGCGCGCCATGCGCTTGGCGAAGGTGCGCTGGCAGCCCGGATAGACCTCGCCCTCCTGGGTGTGCTTGTCGACCGGAGCCCAGGCCCACCCCGGCTGCGCGGCGAGCACTTTCAGCGCCGAGGGGTCGGGCATGAGCCGGAGGTCCCCGACCGGCCCGCTGACCTCGTCGCTCGACGTGATGGAGTCGTTGACCATGAAGACCTCGAAGACCGGGGACATGCCGATCCCGTACTTCACCGCCCGCTCGAGGACCGACACCGGGACGGTCTTCACCCTCGTGACGCCGGCGTTGTCGACCTGGCTGAGCGCGACGACCCGGATGCCCTGGGCCGACAGTGACTCCGCCAGCGTCCTGGCCTGATCGGCGCGGCGGACCATCTCGTCCGGAGATCCCTCTTCGCCTTGCACCACCGCACCTCCCGGTGCCTACCCTCGACTTACTCCCGCGGGGCCGAATCATCGCATCCGCGGGCGGCGGGACGCGACCGCAACGAGCACGTGCTCAGGAGGCGGGGCTATGCTCGGCCCGCGTTCGGTGGGGGACTGTGGGAGAGAGGATCCGGCGGTGTCGGCGGTCGACGTGGAGGGACTCCGGCTCATCGACCACCATTGCCATGGCGTGGTGAAGGCGGACCTCGACCTGGCCGGGTTCGAGAACCTCATCACCGAGAGCTCCGACCCGCCCCCCGCGGGGACCAGCCGATTCGACTCTCCTCTCGGCCTGGCCGTCCGGCGGTGGTGCGCCCGGTACTGGGCCTCGAGCCGTTCGCCTCGCCCCTGGACTACATGGCCCGCCGGGCGGAGCTGGGAGCGGAGGAGGTGGCCCGCTCGTTCCTGAAGGAAGCCGGCATGGGCGCGCTCCTCCTCGACACCGGATACCGCTCCGACGAGCTCCAATGTTGACTCGATTATCTCCTTTTTACGGCGCCCGGGGATACACCCGGTCAAGGTATACGTGATCGAGAAAACCGATGCCAGCCTTGAGATATACGTGGACGAGGGGGCGCTCGGAAAGATAATCTTTCTCAATATGGATGATTTCACAACGATATACCTGAAGATCACTTTCAGGTTCAAAAATAAGATTTTCAACATCAAAACGATCACTGAGAACATCAGGAAGCTCAAGAAGGGCAAGCGGTGGAAGGAGATCACCTACGAGCTGAAGCCCGTCAAGGAGTACAACAACTCATTCTTTCAACTGGATCGCGAGCTCAACCTTCCCCTCATCGGTAAAAAGCATCTGCCCATCTTCGATAAGTATCCCCGAATACAACCTGATGGTTGTATTTTCAAAAAGCATAATTCCTGACAGCATCGACGACAGTGCTCCCGACAGCGAGAAAAAGGCCGATATCGACAGGGCCATCGAAGAGAAGAAAAAGACCGGCGGCAAGAAGCGCATCCTGAACAAGTTCGATTACGGACTGAAACTACATTTTTACAAGGGCTTCATCCCGTACCTTAAATACTACCAGCTCGGACTTCTGTCAAATAGCGATTTTTTGATGCTGGAAACATCTCTCGGCGTAATGTACGGTATCGACAGCAAGTTCAACAAGCCTCCGCGCATCACCTATTACAATTTGAATACGAACTACTTTTTCCCGCCGACCTTTAAGGACGTCTTCACGCCGCATTTGAAGTTTGACCTTTTCTATTCCAAGTCGGCACGGCCGGACCTCGGCCTCCAGGAATACAATTTCCTGATCCTCAACGGCATGCTGGCGCCGGGGATAACACTGCTCAGGAAGTTCAATGTTTACACAGGTTTCGGCGTTGAAACCGCCTTCCTCTTCAAGAACAAGGCGTTCGACCTGAGCCTGCTCCAGAAAATGATCCAGTTCCAGTCTCTCACCATAAACCCGGCTCCCCTGTTCAATGGAGAGATCAGGCAGGACGATATCCGGAACTTCCGGGATCTCATGGAGACCAAGTTCGGAAAAGGCGACGACTGGCGGACCGATGTATATAATTATCTGGAGGCGGGGATCATATACGATTTCAGTAAAAAAGGAAAATCGGTCTACGAGCTCCGGAAAAATAGGCTCAAGAAAGAAATTGCGTTTGTGTATAACTTCTTTTTTCTTAAGAAAACGTTCAACCAGTTGCGGCTCATCGGGTACTTTGACCATGAATTCAAGGACCGGAGCATCTATTCCGGCGCCATCACCTACCAGCTTACCTTTTTCAACCCGCCCTTTTACCAGGAGGGCTCCGTCAGCGGACCGGCCTTCAAGGGATTCTATGGAATGTCCTATTTTTCAAAGAACGTCCTCGCCGTGTCCAACGAATACCGGATATCGGTATATCGTGACTTTTTATACATCGGCGCTTATTTTGACATGACCCTGTTTGACGGTTCAAAAAGGGATCTCACCGGACCGCAATTCGGGTTCGTGGGCGGTCCGACGATTCGGGTGCTGCTACTAGACCATTTCGAGCTGTATTTTCAGTACGGATGGGACTACCTGTTATCCACGAAGAAAAACCACGGATACTTTTATTTCAACATTTACAACAAGTGGTGAGGGCTGCTACCGGGACTCTATGATGCGGTCCAATTTGAAATATCTCGTTTCCCCGCGAAGATAGCAATAGGCAAGGACATAGACGTCTTCGCCAACGGTAATGAATTCGCGCGGCTGGATTTTTCGCGTGGTGACCTTCCCGGCATTGTCCATGTACGTGATGTCCACGGCCGTGCCCAGCTCTATCCCCCGGATATTTTTACCCTTCACGCCGATCCGCTTCATCCGCTTGCCGCCGGTCATCCGGATAAAATCGCCATGGTACTTCCTGAGGTCGGAGAGGCTCCAGCGGTCGTCCGGGTCTTCACGGCGGATGATGTCGCTGAATATGGTCATGCAGCCGCGTGCATCCGGGCTCGCCCGGTGATGCATGATCTCGTAGCGTAAATGGTTACATATCGTGTCCAGTCGGTAATTGGGCAGGCCGGGATATGCACGGCGCGAGAGTCTTACCGTATCCACCGCGATCATCTCGGGCACCGGCATGTCGTTCTTCCTGAAGGCCTCCCGGAGAAATGATATATCGAATTCCGGGCAGTGGATGACAAGGAGCGATCCCCGGATGAATTCGGCGATGTCGCCAAGGATGTCTCCGATCGGCAGGGAGCCCTGCACCATCTCGTCCGTGATGCCATGGATATCAATCGTTTCCCGGGGGATCTTCATCCCCGGGTTCACCAGCGATTCATATGCCTCACGCGTCCGGTCACGGGTGAACCGGATGATGCCGACTTCGACGATCTCGTGAAATACCGGGTTGGTCCCGGTCGTTTCAAGATCAAGCGCGCAGAACGTCATTTCTGATAATTTTTTTGACGAGTAATCCATTCGAATCAAAACGACCCGATCATTTTTACTTCCGGCTCCATTTCCAGGCCGAATTTTTTCCTTATGGTCTCGCGCACATGGTCGATGAGCGCACGAACGTCGCCGGACGTTGCATTGTCGATGTTAATAATGAAATTAGTGTGGAGCGTGGATACGGCGGCGCCGCCGATCCTTGCGCCCTTGAGCCCCGCCTCGTCGATAAGCTTCCAGGAGGAATGGCCATCGGGATTCTTGAACACCGATCCCGCCGAAGGATAGTCGAGCGGATGCTTTCCTTTCCGGTCCGCGAGAATCCCGGCGACGCGACCGCGGACCAGTCCGGGGTCATCGGTCCGCTCCAGCCTGAAGCGGGCACCGGTGACTATCGCCCCGCGGTCGATATCCATATGCCGGTACGAGGACATCGACCTGTCGATCTTCATCGTGCGGGCGTTGCCCTCCGCATCGACAATGTCGACATCGGCGAGGATATCGGCAAAGGATCCCATGTAGGTGCCCGCGTTCATCATGATCCCGCCGCCGACACAGCCGGGGATCCCCGCCATGAACTCGACTCCGCCGAAGCCGGAAGAGATGGCAAATTCCATGAAAAAGTCCTTGCGGGCAGTGGCATCAGCGTACACGCTTCCATCGTCGAGAACGGACATCGCGGCCGGGTGCGCGTCGTCCTCGCACAGCCGCATGACGACGCCGGGGATCCGCGGTCTCCCACCAGCAGATTCGATCCACCGCCGATGATCGTGAGGGGCAGCCGCGCGTCCCGCACGGGGGACACGATACAGGCAACACACCGGTTGTCGGTCGGTATAACGAGCACCTCGGCCGGCCCCCGGTCCGGAAGGTGGTGTAATCTTTCATCGGCTGATTTTCAATAACGCGCCCCCACCCGGTAAGGGCGTCGATTATCTTACGGGATACTGCAGCGGTCTGTTCCATGATAAGGCTTTTCCTTTCTCGCGCTTCGATGACGAACCTGCCCGGCCGCCCGATTTCAAGGTTGCCCGGGGCGCCCGAAATCTGTTTAAAATGAATTGACAGCCGGATTGATCTGTTTCATTCTTTTGAAAACTATATGCAATGTCAATTATATTATGATTGATGACGCTGACCGGCACGCAGCGTTTGTTTGATGCACGCCCGGCGCAGATTTTTCTGCATTTAGGAGCTGCTATCGCCCCTTTAAGGGTGAAAATCATGGCGTTTGGTGCCGATATTAAATATAAGAAACAATACTCTCAACAATAATGAAAAAGTCATCCAAGAAAGCCATAATTCCGGACATCACCGAATATACCGATGCGGAGGGGAAAAAGTGGATCCAGACCTCCACTGAGGACCTCTTTTCAATCAAGGAGCTGAACGAGATACTCGAGTCCATCGACAAGGGCAGCGAGTCCGATGAAATAATCCTCGCCCGCATCGATTTTCAGAAGGTAAACAAGGAATACTACGAAACCGCCATGCAGCTGCAGAAAAAGGTCCACCAGCAGGGGGAGCTCCTGAAAAAAGTCATCACCGACGCCCGGATCAAAATCGAACGGAAGAACAAAAAGCTCAGGGAGCTGATCGAATACATCAAAAAGCTCCACCTGCTCCTCGCCCACCTGTCGACCGAGCGAAGAAGAGCTCAAGAAACTGAAGGTCTCCCCCGAAATGCTCATGCAGACCCTGGGGACCGGCCTTAGAACGGAAAAGGCCGAGCGCGAACTGGAATTCGAAGATGTGGAAGAAATCGAATTACCCCTCAATGCCAAAATCAAAAAAGCGCAAATAGCACCCCGTAGTTCACCCGTAAAAAATGTTTGACAACAACCGCGACTGCAAATGGCGACATACCTGTAACGGTGTACCGCATCGGAGCGCGGCGATGCGATAATCCCGCGCACGGCCACGGACACCGGCCATTTATTCCAAGGATACCGGCATGGCCCTTACAATTCACAACACCCTTACCGGCACGCCGGACGAGCTGATTCCCGGCGGCGTCCGGAAGGAACGCGATCGCCGATTATCCGCCGGTGACCATCTACTCCTGCGGCCCCACCGTATACAGCTATGCCCACATCGGCAATTTCCGCACTTTTATCTTCAACGACCTCTCCGGCGGTACCTGAAGTTCAGGGGCTACCGGGTCGACCACGCCATGAACATCACCGATGTCGACGATAAGACCATCGCCGGGGCGAACGGCGAGGGCATATCCCTCGCAGGAATATACCGGCCGCTACACAGAGATTTTCCTGGAGGACCTGAAGACCCTGAACATCGAGCCGGTGGAGCACATGCCGCGCGCCACCGAATCCATCGACGCGATGATCGACATCATCGACCGCCTTGAAGAAAAAGGGCATCGTGTACGAAAAGGACGGCTCGCTGTATTTCAGCATCTCGAAATTCGAGAGGTACGGGAAGCTGTCGCGCCTCGACACCCGGGAGATAAAGACCGGCCTCCGGTACGACACCGACGAGTACGACAAGGACGACGTGCGTGATTTCGCGCTCTGGAAGGCGCCGAAGGAAAACGAGATCTCCTGGGAGACTCCCTTCGGCAAGGGAAGGCCCGGCTGGCATATCGAATGCTCCGCCATGATACGCAGGATATTCGGCACCACCATCGACATCCACACCGGCGGCGTGGACCTCATCTTCCCGCACCATGAAAACGAGATCGCCCAGAGCGAGGCCGCCTACGGCGAGAAGTTCGTCCGTCACTGGATACACGCGGAGCACCTCCTGGTGAACGGGACCAAGATGTCGAAGTCGAAGGGGAATTTCTACACCCTCCGCGACCTCCTGGAAAAGGGCTACTCGCCGCGCTCGATCCGGTATCTTCTCATATCGGCCCATTACCGGAAGCAGTTCAACTTCACGCTGGAAGGGATCGGCCAGGCCGACCAGGCCCTCGAGCGGATCGACAACCTCATCGTGCGCCTCAGGGACATCCGGAAAGAAGGCGGCGCCCAAACCGGAGGCGCAAAGACTTTCGGACGAGATGATCGCCGGAGTTCACCGAGGCGGTCGACGACGACCTGAACATATCCCGCGGCCTGGGCGTCTTCTTCGAGTTCATTCACGGCGTAAACTCCCTTATAAACGAAGACAGGCTCACCCGCGCCGATTGCGAGGCGAC
>CAVVVF010000005.1:0-184336 GCA_963751665.1 uncultured Actinomycetes bacterium
CACCATACAGGGCAATAATACTACTGTAAATAGGACCACTATACAGGGTAACAACACTACTGTAACTAGGACCACTATAAAAGGCAATAATACTACTGCAACTAGGACCACTGTAGTCAGGTAACTTCTAAAAATGTTTACTAAATCGTTTAATTGGAGACTCAGAACTCTGCCTCTAGTCCAGACACTTACTTTATAGCGTAATTCGCTTGTCATATCGTCAATTTGACTGATCCCACTATTTGATACAGTAGTTCTTTACAAAAACGCATCGCTTCGATATAGTATCTTCAAAAAATGAAAAATATCCAAAATCAATAAACACAAGATAAAAATTCGAATTGTATAGAGAAAACAGAAGCATATGACCCATTTACATATTAATAAATATATGATTCTATCATATTCTGGTTATATAAGAATTCTTAAACGCATAAAGCGGTAGCTGTGAATTTTCATTTGGCAACCATAATAAGAAACATATAAGTTCGTGTTTACCGAAAAAGCACTTTTACCAGTATTCGATTCACGCGACACAGTAATAGGAATATAACAGTGAAGAAGTAAGATAGATACAAGGCAAATGACATTAGATACTTGAGATGCCGGAATTGCCGAAAAATCTCACTTTATCGAGAAAGTCTTTTAAAAACGATTTCACTTTTTTAGATCATTCTATACCCTATTTTCTTGTCGATGAGGTGAAATTGTTTTCATAATTGATGACCAATCTTGAATATGGTTCCTTACACTCCAACTTTTATAAACTTTTCTTTCGTAATTTAGGAGAACGTGACACCAGAAGATAAAGAAGTGCATTGAGTTAACTGAAGATCCCTATTTTCAGAGAATTATGGTACCATAAGACAGATCACAAGAAGAACTATTCGGTAGCTAGTAGGAATTTAATTATAACTTAAAATATTAATTATAACGCAACTTAGATTGTAGGGGGAAATGACAGATCATAAGAATAACTATGTTCAGTAGCTAATAGGAATTTAATTATAACTTAAAATATTAATTATAACGCAACTTAGATTGTATGGGGGGAAATAATGAGAAAAGCATTGATTATATTGATAGTGTTGTTTGGCGTATTCCTCGCAATAGGATGCGCGGGAAATAAACCGGTAACTCCAAATGAAACAGTAACTCCGGTTCAAGCTGAAACTCCAGTTGAAGTAGTAACTAAAACTGAAGCTGAAACTCCAGTTGAAGTAGTAACTAAAACTGAAGCTGAAACTCCAGTTGAAGTAGTAACTGAAACTGAAGCTAAAATGCCTGTTACAGCAGTAACTCCGGCTGAAAATTATACTGAAAACTATACCACTACTAAAAACCAAAGCGCAACTGGTAATGTAACTAAAAATGTAGGTAGTACTGCAAGAAAACTGGCACGCATACAGCAGACTCCAGCTGGAAACATTACGGGCACTACAGACGGAGTAATCAAAGTAACACCTAACAAGGGCGACTGAAGAAGCTCTAACTGAGAACGAGATATGGGCGGAGTTAATCCGATAATTCCAAGTCAAGGCTGAATTATCGAAGTCGGAGATAGGGACAGTTAGCGAGAATCAGGATTCTGCCCATGAAAAAAATTTTTACAAAAATGGCTTCGCTTTTTTAGATGTAAAATTATCCTATTCCTGTCATGAGTTGGAACTTTTTTCAGTTCTTTGCTGTTTCGAGTGGGTAATTAACACCTGTTGCCTAAATATGGGAGTATCATATATAAAATTTAGAAACATTTGTTGTTGAAAATCACATTCAAGCTTGATGTTTCTCTGTTTGGCCTGGCTACATTCTAATTAAGCAATTATTTTCATTCGAGCCCATGCCGTCGAGCACAGCGCGGCGCGAAGCGGGGACCATGGGGTCGTAGCCGTTGACGTTGCGGTGCCCGGTGAGGCTGGCGCGGTTCGCCCAGGCGAGGTCGCGCTCCCGCGCGCGAGGCCACGAGGTGGCGAGCGTGAGCGTTCGCTGTGAGCGCCGCTCTCCCATCGCGTGGTCCAGGGCCTCGCGGGTGGGCGTCGGCTGCTCGAGCTCCGCCACCGTGGGCGCTCCCGCCCAGGCGTCCCCGGCCGGATGGCTGCAGGAGGAGCGAAGCCAGCATGGGCGGCGCCGAAGACATGGGCCACCACTCCCTCCCGTCTCTCGGCGAGAGCGAAATAGAGGATGAAGCCGAGCGCGAGCAGCCCGACCGGCGCCGCGAGCCCCGGCGCGAGCGGGCCGGTCACGGTGGTGGCGACCGACAGGGACGCCGCGGCGAACAGGGCGGTGATGAAGGCGAGCCGTCGCGCGCAGGCGGCGGCCGCGCGGCTCGTGCGCGGGCGCGCCACTGGGCGGAGAGGGAGAGCCCGCCGACGAGGGCGAGCGCGAAGTCGAAGGCGAGCGGCAGGGCCCCCGCACCCTCCGGAACCCCGCGCCCGGCGAAAAGGAGGAGCGCGAAGCCCGTGACCGCGGCCAGCGGCCGCAGGGACGGGGGGCCTGCCAGCGAGAGGCACGGCGGCCAGCGCGAAGACGGCGGCGGGCGAGTGGGAAACGTAACGGACCACGAGCCCGGCCAGGCCCGCGATGGCCGAAACATCCTGGCCGGCCACCCCGATGCCTCCCGGCCCGGCCTCGTGCAGCGCGATGAAGGTGGGGACGAGCTGTGGCGCCGCGAGCAGGAGACCCGCGAGGATGAGCGCCGCAGTGGGCAGCGCAAACCCCCGCCACGCCCCGTCCCTCGCCCCCGGACCCGACGCGCGGCGCGAGGACGAGGCGCGCGCCGAGGAGCAGCGCGCCCGCGCCGACTGCCTCCGGCGACCCGGCGAGGAGAAGCAGGGCGACCGCGACCGCGAGGGCGGCGGCGGTCGTGGCCCGGGCACGCGCGAGCTGGGATTCCGCCGCGAGGAGCAGCAGCGGCACCGCGGGGGCCCGCGCCAGGACCATCGAGGTGTCGCCGAGGTAGGGGCGACGAGGGGGGGGCCCCGGGTGAAGCCGAGTGCGGCCACGAGGGCGCCGACGCGATCAGCTCCCAGGCGCCGCGCGTAGAGGAACGTGAGCGGGCCCAGCAGCGCCAGAGACGAGAGGACGAGCCACTGGAAGGCCTCGAACGGGGCGAGCGGAGTGAGCGCCACGGTGAGGGGGTGGAGGCGCTCCGGGGCGGTACGAAGCGAGCAACGGCGTCCCCGGAGAACACCGACGCATTCCAGGAAGGGATCTCCCCGCGGCCCCACGCGCGCCAGACCTCGGCGCGCAGCGGCAGGTGGAGCGCGGCGCCGTCTCCGGGAGCGAGGAGGCGGCCGTTGAGCCACGCGGGAGCGTAGGCAAGAACCCGGAGCCGCGGCGAGGAGGAGGAGCGGGGGGAGATACGCGGCGCCCCCTCCCCGCGGACGGAGCCCACATGGCGGGGACCCTAGCACGCCCCGACGCGCGGGCGTGAGCCGTGGCCTAGCGTAGCCGCTCGACGGCCGCGCGCCAGCCGGAGTAGAAGCGGAACTGCGCGACGTTGTCGAGGACGACCGGCGTCTCGTCGTGCCCCCCTCGCCGGCCTCTCGTGGCGAGGGCGAGCGAGCCGGCGGCGGCGAGCGCCCCGCTGGGCTCCGCCCCCGCCGGCCCGAGTGCGGGCGGAAGGCGGCGGAAGCCGTCGTCGATGGTCGTGTTTAGCGCGATTTCCCCCACCCAGGCGTCGAGCTCGAGGCGCGCGGAGCCGGTGAGGGCGAAGCCGAACTCGAAGGCGAGGGCGTCGATCTCCACCGCCCGCCCTTCGTCGCGCCGGTGCAAGTGCACGCGGTACCTCGGCTCGAGGCGCGCCGTGTCGACGCGGCGACGTCTCGAGGACGGCTGGTACTCCCGCGTGATCGCTCCCCGCACGACGAGCGCCACGGCGCCGCTGCGGAGGCTGACCGGCCCCTCTTCGGTCCGCAGGGTGAGCACCCCGTCGCTCCGCTCGCCCCCCACCGCCCGCAGCGGGCGGACGCGGGTCTCCGCCTCGGGCACGAGAAAGACGGCGAGGCCGCCCGCGAGAAGCCGCTGGGCCTCTGCCCGGGCCGCGTGGCGTTCGAGAACACGGTGCAGGTGGAGCCCGCCGCGCCTGACGAGAAGACCGGCTTCGTAGGGTGGCACGCTGAGGGCCCCTGCCAGCACCTCCGGGGGCGAGCCGGCGGACAATCGAGGACCACCACCAGCCGCCCGTCCCCGTCCTCGGTGCCCACGGGGGGCGCGCCCTCCCCCGCCGTGCCCACCGGCGGCGCGGCGGAGGCAGGCCCCGCCGAGCTCGAGGCTTCGGGTGGGAGCGCGGCGCCGCGGTCGAGGCACGTCGCGCGCACGAGCGCCACCGGGCGGCAGCAGACAACGCCATGGGCGTGGACTCAGATGTTAACGGGAATTTTTTTCTGCTTCATCGCACCTACAAAAAACTTTTTCCGCTCATGGTAAAAAGACACGGCCTTAGAGACGGCAATTATAGGTGGGCACCTGATGCTATGTCAACACAAAACCCGAAAAGATATCCGGAGTGCGCATGTATGGCGAACAACAAAACGCTCATACCGGAAGAACCCGTCAGGCGTGTTCATAAAAGCCCTGTTGACAGAGGTGCGCAGTTGTTTATAATACCCGCTGACGCAACGGTGAAGGCACAAACATGTGCCGCACAGACGCGATAATCTCCCATGGGAACAGACATGCCGTCGGGAAACAAAAAATTTGTCATTATCGGGGCCGGGCCCTGCGGGCTGGGTGCTGCCTGGCGCCTGCAGGAACTGGGAGTCGACAACTACGCGGTGTATGAAAAAAACGACTTCGCAGGCGGCCTTTCTGCCAGTTTTACCGATGAGCAGGGCTTTACCTGGGACATAGGCGGACATGTACTGTTTTCACACTACGATTATTATGACCGCCTGATGCAGGAACTCATTCCGGCCCAGGGGTGGCTCGCGCATGAGCGCGAGAGCTGGATCTGGATGCGCAACCGGTTTATCCCCTATCCGCTGCAATACAATATCGGGAGGCTGCCGCAGCGCGATATGCTGGAATGCCTTGCCGGACTGATGCACTGCAATTCCAACACGGCATTTGACTTTGAGCGCTCAACATTCCTTGACTGGATCATGCACAGCTTCGGAGACGGTCTGGCGAAGCATTTCATGATTCCCTACAACAAAAAAGTATGGGCCTACCCTCCGGAAATGCTGGATGCGCACTGGATCGGCGAGCGCGTGGCCGTTCCGGATGTCAAGCGCATTATGGACACTATTATTGCCGGCCGCGATGACTGCTCCTGGGGACCCAACAACACATTCAGCTTTCCGCTGCATGGCGGAACCGGTGCGATCTGGCGCGAGCTTGCCGGCCGCCTGCCTGCCGAAAAGCTGCACACCGGTGTTGCGCTGCAAAGCTGGGCGATACCGGGGATCGACGTGTCGCACCATCAGGGCACGATCGACTGGGCACAGGTGGCGGCCTCGGGTCAGCGGTTCGTCATCGCGAAGGCCACCGAGGGCCTGCTCTCCGTCGACCCGACGTACGCGACGAACCGCGCCGGCGCGATGGCGGCGGGGCTCGTGTTCGGCGCCTACCACTTCGCCCGGCCCGATCTGCATCCCAACGACCCGATGGGCGAGGCCGACCATTTCGTCGACACCGCCCAGCTCGGCCCAGGGAACATCGTGCCGGTCCTCGACCTCGAGCGCTCCGGGGACCTCACGCAGGCCCAGCTCACGGCGTGGATCCTCGCATGGCTCGGCGAGGTCACGGCCCGCACCGGCGTGCGGCCCATGGTCTACACGAGCCCGAACGGATGGGCCAATCGGACCGGGGACACCACCGCGGTGGCCGACGCGGGGTACACCCTGCTCTGGATCGCCCACTGGTTCGTCTCGGAGCCGACGGTGCCGGCGAACGACTGGCAGGGCAACGGCTGGGCGTTCTGGCAGTACAGCAACTGCGGCACGGTCCCCGGGATCCAGGGCTGCGTCGACCTCGACTGGTACAAGAGCTCGGACTTCACGCCGGTCACGATCCCCTCACCCGACACGGCCGCCCCGGTCGCCACGCTCGCGACCCCCACCGGCGTCGTGGGGCCCCTCACCGTCTCGTTCAGCGAGATCGTCCACGACGTGACGAAGGCAAACGTCGCCGTGACGGCCCTGGGCACGGGGAGCACGGTGCCCTCGACGCTTACGTGTTGGTCGAAGAGGGGCGCGCGGGTCGATTGCGCCTCCGGCAACGTGATCACGGCGATCCTCACGCCGAGCGAGCCCGCTGATCCCCGGCCAGACCTACACGGCGGCCGTAAACCCTGCGGGCGTCGTGCCGCAGATCGTGGACCTGCCGGGCAACCCGGCGACGCCCGTCGAGCAGGCGTTCGCTCCGCCGACGGAGGTCGAGCAGGGCAGTCCGGCGATCACCTACACCTGGCGGCAGGTCCGGGCGCCGAGGGCGTACGGCCGCTCGTACGTGGTTGAGCGCTCGGCAGGGGCGACCGCGATGTTCGCGTTCACCGGGAGCTCGGTGACCTGGTACACGGCGACGGGCCCGACGCAGGGCAAGGCCTCGGTGTCGATCGACCAGCGTTTCCGGGGCACGTTCGACCAGTACGACCCCGCCTTGCACGTCCGGGTGCCCCGCACGTTCCGGCGCCTTGGACGGGGCGAGCACACGATCACGATCAGGGTCGTCGGTGTGAAGGGATCCTCGGCGGGAACCGACACGCAGGTCGTCGTGGATGCGTTCGCGGTGGGCTCGAGGGTCGTGTCGAACCCGGAGCTGACACCGTCCTGGGGGACGTCGAGGGTGAGAGCGGCATCCCGCGGCAGCGTCGCGACCTCAGACCTGGGTCGGTCGGAGGCCGCCTTCGCGTTCTGGGGCACCGGGGTGGAGTGGGCGACCGTGCGCGGCCCCGACCAGGGGCGCGCGAGCGTCTTCGTCGACGGGGTGCTGGCCACGACCGTGGACAACTACGACGCCGTGACGTCGGTCCAGCCGAGGTCCTTCACCGGGCTGGACCTCGGTCAGCACGAGCTCCGCATCGTGGTGCTCGGCACCTCCCGGCCGAGGTCCGAGGGCACGAAGGTCGCCATCGACCGCTTCACGGTTCTCCCCTGAACGCTGTTGGTGCAGCCGACACCGGCGGCCAGGATGCCGAAGGACATGCACCTGCATTCGCATGTGTTCGACGAGAAGAGCGCCGAGCTGGCGATGTGATCGGCTCGAAGAGCGAAGGACCAGGGTGTGCTCGCCATTCAAGCCCACCTGGGGGCCCATCGACCCCACTCTGCCCGCAGTTCACCGTCCGGAGCCACCGCGACGCTGTTCGTCCCAGGAGCTACCCGGGCAGTGAGATGACGCCCAGCTGCTGCATTAGACCCATTGCGTCGGTCTGGTGCCAGTGCTCCACGAACTTGCCGTCCGCGATGCGCCAGATCGCGATGCCCGTCACCTGGATGTCTTTCCCGGTCGCAGGGATCCCGAACAGCATGCCTTTGTGGGTGCCGTACGCCGTGATACGTCCCACGACCTTGTCCCCCTCGGCGACCAGATCCTCCACCACGTGGTAGCCGGGGGCGCCGGCCACGAACTCCATGAAGGTCTCTTTCCATCCCTCCCGGGTGGGTTCCATGCCAGGGAACGGGTTGCGCTCGACGAAGTCGGGCGCAAGGAATTGGTCGATGATCCCGGCCTCCCCTGCTTCGCAGGCAGCGTCGATAGCTTCGAAGTAACGGCGAATGAGCTGCTTGTTTTCCTCCGAGGACATGGCGGTCCGGAAGCTACCACGAGATGCATCGGCGCAGCTAAGGAACGATGTCCCGAGACATATCGGGTGGCGTTCAGGCCCGCTTGGCGTACTGCTCCATGCCAGTGAAGTCGAGAGCTACGGCAGGCTCGTCACCAACCACCCAACCGTCGTGCCCAGGAGGAATCACGAAGGCGTCTCCCGGGTTGAGGTCCAACTCTGTGCCATCGTCCATCAGGATGTGCTGTCGCCCCGAGATGACGTATCCCGTGTGTGAAGACTGGCACGATTCGGTGCCTGCAATTGGCTTGACGTGCTCTGACCACTTCCAGCCGGGCTCAAAGACAGCCCGCCCCACCGTTACCCCGCCGAGCTTGACGATGTCGGCCTTTCCCTTGTCAGCGAAGGGCCGCGTCTCGTCTGGAGAATCAAGGTTCTTAGCTTCCAGCTTTGCCATCCCATCCTCCTTCAGTCGAAACCTTGAGGCCTCAACTGTAGCGGTGAACCATTTTCGGTACAAATCCGTGGTCGAGGGAAGCGGAAGAGTCTCATCCAGGCGCCTTGGTGGCGCGAACCGTGCTCGAGCGCCACGGGGGAGCGGGGAGGAGGCCTGCGGGTCTGGGAGTTATCGTTGTCGGCGTTCGAGCTCGCGCTTGTACGTGCCGGCGCGTCCGACCATGTCGACGATGAGCGTTGGAGGGCATCCTTTGACGAGGAGGCAATAGACCTGCGCACGCTCCGCTTCCAGATTGAGCGCGTGATCGTCGTACACCGTCAGCATGACCGCCTGCGTGAGCGGCGCCTCCATCTTCATCAAGCCGATAGCCTCGATCCCGTCCATCCCCGGCATCCGGTAGTCAACGAGCACGACATCGGGCTGGCGATCCCTCGCCATGCCCACAGCGGTGTCTCCGTCGCCTGCCTGACCGACGACATCGAACCCCTCGTCTGACAGCAGGCCGCACAGCGCGTCGCGAAGGACATCATCGTCGTCGACGACGAGGACCCGGAGGCGCGACGAGGTGCGAGGGGAATCAGCCACGACGCTCACCCGCCGTCCACCGCCCATGGCAGCCAAGCTCGGACCACCGTGCCCGACCCGGCCTCCGAGACAAGGTCCCATTTCCCACCGGCCATCTCGATGCGCTCCCGCATCCCGAGCAGGCCGAAGTGACCGCTCGACACGGAAGCCGCCGCCTCGGAGGGGTCGAATCCGGCTCCGTCATCGCCAACCTCGAGTACCACGTGACCGTCCATGGGCTTCAGCGAGATCCACACCCGATCGGCTCCAGCGTGCTTGACGGCGTTCGTCAACGCCTCTTGGGCTACCCGGTACAGGACGATCTCCTGCGCCGGTAGAAGGCGTGTGCCGAGCGTCGAATCGATCGAGGACTCGAGGCCCGCCTCGCGCCCGATTGCAGCGAGCTGCTCCTGGAGGGCGGCGACCAGTCCGAGGTTGTCGAGGGCGGGTGGCCGGAGCTCGCTCATCATCTTTCTGAGATCGCTCACTTCCTCTCGGATGCGACCTTGGACTTTTTCGATCGCCTCTCGTTGGGAGGCCACGGACGGCTGATCGAGGGTCCGGCGAGCTCGTTCCAGCATCACGTCCAGGGCGGTCAGGTGCTGGACGGGTCCATCGTGGAGCTCAGCCGCCACCCGTTTTCGTTCCTGCTCCGTCGCCTGAACGGTCCGCTCGAGCAGCTTCTCCTGCTCCAGTTGGAGGCGCTGCAGCTGACGTTCCGCCATGACACGCTCGGTGATGTCTCGAGTATTGAGCACCATGCCCCCGACGAGGGGATGGTGGAGTAGGTTCGTCGCCGCGGTCTGGACGTGGCGCCAGGACTCCTCGATGTATCGAAGCCGGTAGTCGACGTTGACGGTCGACGTTGGATGTTCGACGAGACCGTCCAGTGCCTGCTGCACGGCGGGCAGGTCCTCCGGGTGGACGAGCTCCGACAGTCTCTTGCCGGTCAGATCCTGCAGCGAGTAGCCGACGAAACGCCCGGCGGAGGGGCTCGCATACAGGATGCTCAAGTCTTGGGTCGATCACGGTGATGAGATCGGAAGCGTTGTGGATCAAAGACTGGAACTGCGCTGCACGTTGGGCACTTGCGCGGCGAAGCAGGAACCCCATGGCCAGGGCGGCGAGCGTCCCGAGGATCCCCAGGATGACGCCGACACGCACCAGTCGCGTCAGGGTTGCATCCACGTTGCGAGTCATCTGCCCGACCGCATCGTTGGTGATGGTGCTGACCTGTGCGCCGATGATCCGAAGTTGGAGGACCCCTTGGTGGAGATCCCGGGCGCCGGGACCTCGCGCCAGCAGGTCGTCGCCGGTCGCGACGAGCTTGGCGATGAGCAGCCGTTCCTGTTCGAGCTTGGCCAGGACCTTCCAGTCGTTGCTTGCCGGCGGGATGTGCACGCGGCCATCCGCACCCTGGACCGCATCCACCGTCCCCCCTTCGAGAAGCGCGACGGCGTTCTCTTGGAGCGCTTGCGCATCGGCTTGGGGGTCAGCGGGGTAGCCGGACAGGCTCAGCAGCTCATCCTTGATGTATCGCTCGGCAACGGCCCGCTGACGAGCGGCGACGTTGACGACAAGCGCAGCGTCGCGTTCGCTGGCCGTCGCGATCGCGTTGTATCCGAGGATCGTCCCGATCACGAGCAGGTACACGGCCACGATCCGGAGGAGCCGGCGTTCCGAGCCGACCTGCCCGACCCGCCGCGCTCGCCGGTCTCGGCCCCGGGCCGCTCCGCTCAGCCGATCCGCTACCTTCTCGCTCAAGACTCGCCTCGTCACGAGACGACCAGGGAAGCGTACATGCCGCCCAGGTAGTGGCCCTCGAGATTGCAGTAGAAGACGTAGTGGCCGGGAGGCAAACTCACCACGAGCACCCGAGACTCCCCGATGTCGAGCTCGGAGTCCTCCGTCACCACGTGGATCTGCGGCGAGTCCTCGTCGACCGACAGCCCGTCGGGACCGAGAGGGAGGTCGGCATCTCCCAGGTCGGTCCGCACCACGACGAACTCGTGAGTGGAAGGCCCGCCGTTGTGGATATCGAATGCCACCTGCCCTGCCGAGACGTGTGTCTTCCCAGGGCCGATGTGGAAGTCCTTGACGGCCACGCCGATGACGGACCCGGGACGGGCGGAAGGGGCGCCCGAGCAAGCAGGACAAAGCAGGGCGAGGCTGAGCCCGAGGACGGCCCAGCACGCCGATCGCCTTCGCCGATGGAGCCTCAGGGGATCCGTCACGCACCTAGTTCCTTCAGGACTTGATTCGGAAGAGTTGAGGTCCCCCTTGAGCATGGCCAAACGGCCCACCGGCATGCCGGGCGAGGCGATGGCCACCAGACGTGAGTGGAGCCGGCGACCGCCAACCTATGGAACGCTCATCGCGGCCATAGGCAGGGCGACGTCGGGTCAGTGCCGTTCCGCCGGGTCCCGCTCAGGTTGGCGAGCGCCGTCGAACGACCGACGCGAGATGCTCCGGCGCCCCGATCAGTCATTGCCGGGCGGGGCCGGTAGCCCTGCCGAGCTCCGCCAGCCGCCGCTCGAGCAGGCGCCGCTCGGCGTCGTCGTGGACCAGCGCCAGCGCGCGGCGGTAGGCGTCGCGGGCCTCGTCGGTGCGGCCGAGGCGGCGCAGCAGCTCGCCGCGCGTCGAGTGCAGGTAGCGGTAGTCGTCGAGGGCGAGGCGGTCGACGATCGTCGAGCCCCGCCTCGGGACCCTCGCGCCTCGGCGACCGCGACGGCGCGGTTCAGCTCGACGACCGGCGAGCCGGTGAGGCGGGCGAGCTCGCCGTAGAGCGCGGCGATCTGCGGCCAGTCGCGCGGCTCGTCGGCGTGCAGCGACGCGATCGCCGCCTGCACGACGTAGGGGCCGCGGCCGCGCAGGGCGAGCGCCCGGTCGAGCACCGCCCGCCCGTCGGCGATCTGCGCCGCGTCCCAGAGCGAGCGGTCCTGGTCGGCGAGCAGCACCAGCTCGCCGTCCGCGGAACCGCGCCTCGCGGCGGGCGTCGTGCAGCAGCATCAGCGCCAGCAGGCCGTGCACCTCCGGCTCGTCGGGCATCAGCTCGGCGAGCGCCCGCCCGAGCCGGAGCGCCTCGGCGGCCAGCTCGCCGCGGCCGCCGTAGCCCTCGTTGAAGATCAGGTAGACGACCGCGAGCACGGCGGCGAGCCGATCGGGCAGCAGGTGGTCGGGCGGCACCCGGAACGGGATCCCGGCGGCCTTGATCTTGCGCTTCGCGCGCACCAGCCGCTGGGCCATCGTCGGCTCGGGGACCAGGAAGGCGCGGGCGATCTCGTCGGTGGTCAGGCCGCCGAGCGTCCGCAGGGTGAGCGCGACCTGCGCCTCGGTGGCGAGCGCCGGATGGCAGCAGGTGAAGATGAGCTCGAGCCGCTCGTCGGGAAACGTCGTCTCGTCCATCGTCGTCCTCCGCTGCCTCGGGCACCTCGAGCAGGCGGGTCTTCGCGGCCAGCGTGCGATCGCGGCGGATGCGGTCGATCGCCCGGTTGCGCGCCGTCGTCACCAGCCAGGCGCCCGGGTTGGCCGGGCGCGCCGTCGCGCGGCCAGCGCTCGGCGGCGATCGCGAACGCCTCCTGCGCGGCTTCCTCGGCGAGGTCGAAGTCGCCGAGGAAGCCGATCAGCGCAGCGAGGACGCGGCCCCACTGGTCGCGGAAGGCCTGCTCGAGGATCGCTACCACTCCACGATCGGGCGCACCTCGATCGCGCCGCCCAGGCGGGCCGCCGGGATCCGCGCGGCCAGCTCGATCGCGGCGTCGAGGTCGTCGGCCTCGAAGAGGAGGTAGCCGCCGAGCGCCTCCTTGATCTCGACGAACGGGCCGTCGGTGGTCAGCGTCTTGCCGTCCTGCACCCGCACGGTGGTCGCCGTCTCGGGCGGCGTCCAGCTGGAGGCCGGGGGTGACGCCCGGGGTCTGGTTGATCGCCTGGTAGTCGGCGTAGACGGCCTTCTGCTCGTCCTCCGAGAGGCGTCGCCCACGCCTCCGGCGACCGCGGCGTCGGGGTGGTCGCCCTGATGGATCAGCAGCATGTACTTCATCGCTTCCTCCTTCTCGGGATGGTCGCCTATAAGACGAACGGGGAGCGGCGAAATCGACAGCTCCGCGCCACCTGACGATCCTACGCCGACCATCGACGCGAGCCTTTCCGAACCGCCTCACCTGCGGACCCAGAACGTCACCGTCGCCAACACGCGGGGCTGGAACGGGCTGTGGTCCACGGCTACGAACTCGGCCCGCAGCTCGTGTTGCCCCGGTGAAGCGGTGACCTGAGCGCCAAGAGCGGTCGTCATCGAGACGAGCGAGCCGTCGAGATACAGATGGATGTGTCCCTCGTTCGGCACCAGGCGAAGGGAGGTGAACGGGACGACCTTGCCACCGTTAAGTCGGAGGCCAATCGGGATCGAGGCGGGATCGCCTCGAAACACCTCGCCCTCATGCGGCGACATGATCTCGAGTCGGGCCGTCGTCGACGGTCTCCCAAGGGAGGGACGCGCGCCGAGGAGGAACGGAAAGATCGTTGCCAGCACGAAGCAACCGAAGGCGATCACCCCGAGCCCGACCGCGGGAGCCCGTTGCAGGGGAGGAGACGGATGATTGAAGAACCAGTAGGCCCCGTAGGCGGCGCCGAACCCCGCGAAGAACAGCCCCATGGCGATGAATGGCGCAGGACCCGGGACACCGACGTGCGCCACCACCCACGAACCAGCAGCGATCACCACACACATCATCGTCGGTGCTCGGACCATTGGCACCCTCGCGACCGATTCGCGAGAGCGCTTTCGGAACCCTGATCCGCTGCTACCGTCGGTAAGCGATGTCGAAGCGGGCGGCGAGACCGACGCCCGGAAGCGCGAGGCGAGACCGGACATCGCGATCGTATTCAGCCGGCGCCTGGTGGTGGCCTTCCGCTGGGTGCTTGGAACTGGTCCGCTTGGAGCGCTTCATCCACGACCTCCTGTACAGCGAACCAGCATCAGCTTGACTGGCCCCCTTCTGGTGGGTCAGCCGTGCGAGGTGCTCGATCCGCCGTCCACGGCCTCCACGCGTAGACCATCACCAGCGGGCTCATCGTCCGCCATGGCCGCCCCTCGCCTTCCCACGATAGATACGAACGGTATGTCGGGTGATCGGAACCCCAGTGGTCGCGGTATCGGGCAAAGTCCGTAGCCCCTTTTGGGCGCAGAATGGAGCCCGTTGGCCCACTAGCCAAACAGGTGCCTCCTTGGCGACACTCGTTGTAGCCGGGAGGTGAATCATGGGAACTGAAAATAGCTCGGGCGGTGCCTGAGCTGATGCCCCCGGCGGGACCTCTGAGGGTGGTCATCGCTGATGACATACCCCTGGACCGACACCTCGTGCGATTCCTCCTTCAGGAGGAGGGCTTCGAGGTGGTCGGCGAGTCCTCAGGTGGTGCTGAGGCCGCGAGACTCGTCGCGGAGCATCGACCCGACGCTGTCGTCCTCCACGGGAATCTCACGATCGAAGGCGGATCCCATGTCATCCAGTGGATCCGCCTAACCTCACCGTGGACGAAGATCGTGCTCCTTACTCCTCACCCTGATGAGGCATCCGTGGCTGGGCCCGAGTACAGGGCGGACGCCGATCTCGAGGAGGGATTCGGGCTCAAGGATCTGGTCGCCGCGCTGAGGAGTCTCTGTCGACCACCCGTGCCCGCCCTCGACGTGCTGGAAGAGGCCGCGGGCGAGAAACAGGAAGGTTTGGAGGGACGACTTGTGGGCCGGCGACCCGCGGCCGCGGTACGCGTGGTTTTGGGGGAGGCGGCAGGGACGCATTCCGGGCCGTTGCGCTCTGTGCTCGAGCACGAAGGGTTCGACATCGTCGGACAGGCGTCGAACCCCGACGAGTTGGAGCGGGTCCTTGCCGCCGAGGAGCCCACCGCGATCGTCCTCGACGCGAATGTGGGCGCGATGGCCGTACTCGCCGCGCGGGGGAAGCTCCCCGACGCCGGGATCGTCGTCGTGTGGCCCCCGGGGATCCTCGCTCCAGTCGCCGACGAGCAGGTCGAGCCGTCGCGCGTGTATCAGGACCTCGGAAGGGCCGTGCGACGAGTGGCCCGCTTGGCCCTTCTGCGCGAAAGAGCGACTGCACCGACCGGCATCGAGGCCCCCGCGCGGATCCCCGCCGCCGTTGCCCGCATGAGGCGGCGGGAGCCTGCGCCGGAGCCCATCGCGACGAGTCCGGTAAGCGAGGGCATCCGCCGAGGTGGCGTGATCGTTCTGATCGCCGCGGCTTCACTCATCGTGTTGATGGTCGCTGCACTGGCGCTCACCATGCCAGACCGGTTGGGGATGGTGGCGAAGTCCCGGAGCCCTTCGCCGTCGAAGTCAGTTGTCGCTCCGTCCCCAAAGGGCGGCGGAAACACCGACACGAAGGGGTGCGGAGGACCTTCGCATCCGATCGCGAACGAGGCTCCGCTCGGCAACCACGGCCATCACGATGACCACGGATCGCAAGGCAACCAGGGGCACCACGTCCAAAGGGGCCATCACGGTGCAGGCTGCAAGCCGCACGGCGACCACGGCCACCAAGGCCCGCAGGGGAGCAAGGGGAACCACGCCAACCACGCCAACCACGCCAACCACGCCAACCACGCCAACCACGGAAATGGCGGCGGCCATGGCCACCACGGCCATCCGGGCCTCCCCAGTCATTCCAAGCGGCCGACCCATGGCGGCCACCACGGCTCGGGTGGACCCGGCGGCGAAGCTCAACTTCCGTCTGTCTGATGCCTCCTGGGCAGGGTTTGGAAGCTCGGGGAGTCCCTCGGGTCGCGCTTGGCAAGTTCCTCTTTGGCAGCGGCGACCTCATCAGCACGAACAGACCGGGACCTTGAGTGCGTAGGCGGCGCGAAACACTGCGGCGAACTCCCCCGCGTACAGGTCCGGGAAGCTCGGGTCGCCGATCGGACCCTCCCCCTATTTGGCCTGGAGAATGCTTCGGATGGTCCTGCTTTTCTCCAGAAGCTCATCCGCGTACGGTTCCTGCATCCAACTCGAACCATTTGGCCCGGCCGCCCGTATATCCACCGCGTCCGGATTCCTCCTACCTCGGACGCGAAAGGAGGCACCGATGCGAAAGGCCATCGTGGGAGTCGTGGTGGCCACACTCCTTCTTGTTTGGGGTGGATCGGCGCTTGCGGCCAACCCGCCCGGAACGGGCCAGCCCTCGCAGTCGTGCCTGAGTTCGTCGGCCCCGAACGAACCGGGTCAGGCGGCCAACGCGCCGGGCTCAGCCTTCAACGAGAACGGCGGGATCGCTGGCAGCGTCTACGCCGGCAACGGCGTGTCGGCCACCCAGGCCGGGAGCCCGAACGCCGTCTCGCAGTACGACGTGGCCTGCTTCCAGGTGAGCCACTAGCGGCGAGCGGTGCTCACCGGGCTCTGCTCAGCTCCAAGACGGCATCGGCGAACCGTTCGACGTTCGTCGAAGAGAGCGCTCCGGGCGGGAGCTCCACCACGAAGGCCGTGGTGCCCGGGTAATGGTGGTTCTCCCAGCCCGCAGCGCTCCCTGGATACCGCGGAAGCCGTTTGAGCGGAAGGCCCACCAGCCGGGCGTACCGGCCCTCGACGGCGACGCTTCCTCCCGACTCGTCTACGAGCGCCTCGTCCTGATGGAACCAGATGGTGATCCGTGGATGGATCCGGAGGATTAGGGCGTGGACCGCTCGGGACTCCGGTTCTGACAATGGCCGAGGGCCCGAATAGTCGAAGGCGGCGGGAGCCCCGATCGGCTGCCAGCGCCATGGGAAGTTCCGATTAAGGTCGACCCCGCGCGCGTTCTGACGTGTACGTGCGACGACACCGTCGGGGTTCAGGTCGGCGATGACCCAAAGGTTGACGCCCCTCGGTGGCGAGTCGCTCAGCAGGTCTCGGACCACGGGGATCCCGGCGGGTTCGCTGCCGTGGATGCATCCGACCACCAGGATGGTGTTCCGACTGGACGGGTCGCCGACCTCGCTCGCCGCGAGGGGCCGACCCTGCACCGAACGCCCCAGCCGGACGGTCCGGCGGACCAGGCGAGACCGAGGCGGGGAGGGCAAGGGCGACGAATTCTCGGCCGGGGACAGCCTCGCGGCTCGCGTGGGGACCCCTCCTTCGACGAACTCTGCTATGGCGGAGGCGACGACGATCGCGGCAAGGAACGCCAGGAACACCCACGACACGGAACGCCATGAGCGACGCGACGACGTTGTCAAAGGGCCTCCGGAGCGAGCACGTTCCCAGGCTACTCCGGCCCTTCCACGTTGATGACCCGCTCGCCCGACCCCGACCGGACCACCACGATCTGACGCTCCTCGTCGCTCGGGTTGCTCTCCCGATGGATGGCGCTTGAGGCCACGTTCGATGCGCTCGGAAGGCTGGTGGTCTCGCATGGCGCGGAGGGAACGCCATCCCGCCTGCTGTCATCCGACGGCCGAAGACCGCCGTGGCTCGCCGTCTCGCGATGGCCCTACCCCTGGACGATCAGCGTTCCCTTCATACCCTCGCTCACGTGGAACCGGCAGATGAACGGGTACGTGCCGGGAGCCAGGTCCATCGCGACCTGCTGAGACTGCCCCGGCTGGTTCTCGATGTCGATGCTCTGGCCCGTGACCGTGAACGTGTGCGGAACCGAGCCGACGTTCGTCACCGTGATCGTGGTCCCCTGCTTCACCGTGAGCTCCGTCGGTGCGAACACCAGAGCGCCGCCTGCGCCCTGCTCGAGGGTAGCCCCTCCGCCTCCGGGGGCCGACGTGCTTCCCGTCGGGGACGCCGTTGAACCCTTGCTGCACGCTACGCCGGCCAGGCCGAGAACGAGCACCAGCGTTACCAGCATCGACTTCCTATTCGTAATCCGGCACACCTTCGACCTCCTCGATCTCGGCCGCTCCGGCCGTGGGAAGCCACCCTTCAGGCGGCACGAATACCCTGTGCCCCAGCCAACAGCTCACCAGGGTCGAACGGCCCTCGGCGGGCGGGCCCTTGCTCCACGCTCGGAGGGAGCAGACCGGAGGCAGCTCACATCGAGCGCTTCCCGAAGCGGCTTGCATCATAGAGGATCAACGCGTGGAGCTTTGGCACGAGATCGCGGGTGAGGGCGCGCCCGTCCTCCTGATCCACGAGGGCATCTGCGACAGCCGCATGTGGGAGCCGCAGTGGCGGACGTTCCCGCAGGCCCATCGGACGATCAGGTGCGACCTGCGCGGCTTCGGGCGGACGCCGCTTCCCTCGGAGCGCTACTCCCACGCGCGCGACGTTGTTGAGCTGCTCGACCGACTGGCGATGGGCCCGGCTGCGATGGTCGGCGTATCGCTCGGCGGGCGCGTCGCGCTCGAGGTGGCGCTCGCCCGGCCGGACCTCGTCGACCGGCTCGTGCTCGTGGGGGCCAGCCTCCCGGGCCACGAGTGGTCGGACGCTGTGCGCCGCTTCGGCGAGGAGGAGGAGGCCGCGCTCGCGCGAGGCGATCTCGAGGCAGCCGTCGAGGCGAACCTGCGCATGTGGGTCGATGGGCCCCGCCGCCGGCCGGACGAGGTCGATCCGACCGTGCGGCGCCTCGTTGGCGAGATGCAGCGCCACGCGTTCGAGCTGCAGCTTCCGGTGTGGGAGGAGGCGGAAGAGGAGCTGCTCGTGCCTGATGTGGGGAGCCGCTACATCGAGCTCCGCGTCCCGACGCTCGTCCTCGTAGGGCGCGAGGACGTCTCCGACATACTCGCAATCGCCGAGCGGCTCGCATCCGGCATCCCTGGCGCGCGCGAGGGGAAGATCCCCGGAGCCGCCCACGTGCCGAGTCTTGAGCGCCCCGAGGAGTTCGACCAGCTCGTCCTGACTTTCCTCGGCGCGCAGTAGCGGGACCACTATGGCCGCTCATACTGCTGCCACGCGCGTCGTGCGGTCGAGCAAACGTTAGAAAGTTGTCCCTGAAGTTGAGCGGCTGTCGGACGACGATAATCATGTTCTGGGCTTCGGGCAGTCGAGTCCGGCAGGTTGAGCGCCTGGACAGGTGCCGGGGACATGAAGTGAAGGGCGGCATGTCGACTCGGAGGTTGGGATCGGCAAGCTTCCCAAGGAACGGATCAGCGGGGGCCAGCGGAGCTCCGCTTCTTGGGGAGCCCCGCTGTCCGACCTCCTACGAACCAAGACAAGAGTCAATGACTGCACCTTGTGCCCCATCGACCCTGAAATGGACGCCGTTCTGCTCGTACTCGCCGCCGCTGCCGTTGCCCCCGCCGCCGCATCCCGCGGCTAGAACGCCAGCAACGGCAAGAATCACGATCAGCAGCCTCCATCCAACCTTCCTGCGTGTCACGGGGCTCTCGATGGGCGGAACCCGGACCCGTCTGAACTTGCTCGCTTGCATCTCCCTACTCCTTCCAGTCTGGACCGGTCGTCTTGGTGGACGGGTCACCTGGATAGGAAGCTAGGCCGTTCAATGCATAGGGGAACCAGGGGAAACACCTAACTTTGCTCGGTGAATGTATGAGTGCACCCAACTGGACAGAAGTCAAAAAAATGTCCGCAGGTAGAGGGGCTTCCGGTCGCCCTAAGCAAGCGCGACGCCAAGATTCGGCGAGGCGGCTACTACCGCCCGCCGAAGCCCGTGAGTTCCATTCCCGATCGCGGAGGCGGCGATAGGCGTACGAACCTAAGCAAGCAAGGCCGTTAGGATCTGGGTCGCGTCCCGTTCGTGAGGTCGAGTCTCATGACCGGGAATGACCAACGACGTCCGGATGATCTCGACACTGCTCCCGCACGTCGACGCCACGTTCATTGACAGGGAGTGCCATGTGCTGCTCACGGAGAGCCCCGTTCTCGAGCGGATCGGATACAGTACTCGAGCTGTTCTCACACCGCAACAAGGAGGAGTTCGTCGCCTACCTCGAGGATCTCGAGTCGTCCGCCCCGGACGAGCACCTCGCGCTGGTGGAGCAGGTGTACGGACGCACATAGCCCGCCAAGTCCTCCACGGTCATCGGCACAGGGACGGGTTGAACAGGCGTCATCGCCGAGGCTCATGGAAGGGCCTCCCCAGGACATCGCATCCGCCAATAGGCTTGGTCGCGGCAGATGCGGGCGTTGCGAGGCTCAGCCGATGCGCTCGGCCAGCGAGACGATGATCCCTTCCGGCCCCCGGACGTAGGCCATCCGCCAAGCGCCCTCGTACTCGCCGATGCCACCGACCAGTCCGTAGCCCTCGGTAGCTGCCCAATCGACAGCCGCCTGCAGGTCGTTGACCTCGAAGGCCACGTTGCGCAATCCCAGCTCGTTGGCCATGGCGGCCGGTGAGCCCGGCACGGAGTCGGGTCGCACGAAGCTCGAGAGCTCCAGGCGGGTGCCATCGTCGGGCGGCTTCAGCATGACGATCTCGGTGCGGGAGTCGGGAATGCCGCAGACCGTGTCCAAGAACTCGCCCTCGACGAACGTCCTGCCCTCGACCTCCAGGCCCAGCGCCACGAAGAAGGCGGTCACGACGTCGAGATCTGCGACCGTGAGGCCGACGTGGTCGAAGCGTCGTACATGTGACATAGGCCCGTCCTCCCGTCGTCGTATCGACCGTGCATCCGCCACGGTAGGCGTTCTCAGTACCTCTCGTTGCGGGACCTCCGCAAACGCACGCTATCAGCGGCAGTCAGGACGTTCAGCCTTTGTCTGCCAGACTCCTGCGCATGGAGGATGAGGGCATGTCCGAGGATGAAGCCGTCGGCATGCTGCGGGAGAACGACCACCCACCGCTCGGCACTAACGACCGGTCATGCCGTCAAGACGCCGTCAGATGAAGCTCCTGGGGTGCCTTGAACCCCGCATCGTTCCAGCTCATATGGAGACCAGTCGCTAGGGGCAGGTACTCTCATGCGTCGTGGACGAGTACATCCCCCTAAGGGTTAGGAGCGGGCAGGCTGAGTCAGCGGATGCGGATCGGAAGGCGCCCGGTGACCGTGGTGCCCGCGCGCGGGGCGGATCGGACCTCGAGCGAGCCACCGAGCGTCTCCACCCGATCGGCCATCCCCTGGATACCGGTGCCGCGCGGGCTGGAGGGGACGTCGAACCCTTCTCCGTCGTCGGAGACCTCGAACACGAGGGAGCCGTCGACCTCGCGAAGCCGGACTGTCGCCTCTTCCGCATGGGCGTACTTGGCGACGTTCTGCATGGCTTCCAGGCAGCAGAAGTAGGCGGCAGCTTCTACGCTCTGCGGGTATCGCCCGATCCCCTCCGCATCGACGGTCACCGGTAGGGCGGCCTTGCGGGCCTGGGCCCGGAGGGCCTCGGTGAGACCCATGTCGGCCAGTAGCGGAGGATAGACGCCCCTGGCCAGCTCCCGGAGCGTCTCCACGGCTTCAGTGAGGTCACTCTCGGCTTGGGCCAGTATCTCCTGCGCCTTCCCGGCATCGTGCTGGAGGATCGAGCCGACCAGGCGCATCCTCACGGCGAGGGCCACGAGCTGCTGCTGGGCCCCGTCGTGGATGTTCCGTTCGATCCGCCGGCGCTCGGCGTCCTGGGCGGAAACCAACCGCTCGCGTGAGGCGCGGAGCTCCTCGATGAGGCGGACGTTGCGCAACACTAGGCCGGCCTGCGCAGCCATGTCCGCGATCAGCTTGTCTTTCGGTTGGGTCGAGCGGCTCGGCGGGTGGCATGGCCACGGCGATCGCCCCGAGGAGCTCACCTCGGTGGCGGACCGGGAATGCCCCATCGGCTCCCGCGATCGGAGGAAGCTCGTCGTCGGCCGACAGCAGCCCGGGCGACGGAGCGAGCCGTCCATCGTCGTCCGGCCACCGGGCCGCCAGCCGCAGCTCCGTCCCCACCCGGAGCCAGACGTCGGCCCGAGCGGCCCCCGTCCCCGCCGCCACGATCTGGGCCATGCGGGGCAGGACGTCCTCGGTCGAGGACGTTCCACCGACCCGATCGGCGAAGGTCGACACGACCTCGTACGGCGTGGCCCGCTCCCGTAGACGAGCCGGTCGGCGAACCTCGCCGGTATCGAATCGGCTGGAAGCAGGGTTACCACGGCCGCCGCGACCAGGGTGAGCGTTGCGTTCCACCCGATGGCTCCACCGCGGCACCGATCCCGACGACGATAGCAACGTAGACCAGGGTGAACGCGGCGGCCAGGGCGCCGAAGACGAGCGTCTTCTTGACTACGAGTCGAGCTCGTAGAGGAGAGGATGACCGGATGTCAAAGGATCACCCGGATCCCGAGGAGGATGTCAATGATCAGCGCGGACCATAGGAGGGTGCCGAGCAGCCATTGAATTCGCCGAAGGGAATCGCCAGGACGAAGACTCCGAGGGCGATGACGGCGACGTAGCCAAGCCACGCGAGTTGCCGGCGAAGCGCGGTGTTTCTCTTCGGCGGCGAAGAAAGAGCTGGACGATGGCCGCCCCCGCCGAGGCCACCCCCAGGGCCACGGCCACGCCCAACGCGACGGCCGACGGACCGTGACTGCTGTACAGGGCGAGGGCGTTGCGGAACGCGACGTGGTGGTCCTGCAGCGAGTTCGTCATCCCGGTCACCAGCGTCCGCTGCAGCCCGAAGCCCACGGTGCCAACGACGTCGACGATCACGGCCAACCAGACCAGCGGACGCCAGCGCGGCGAGAGCGGCCGGCCGTCGGGGAAGAGCAGGACGACGAGCAAGCAGAGTCCCGACCAGGTACACGGCCACTCCGTTCCCCAGGGAGGCCACGTACCGGGCGGCAGGGAGCGAGCCGGGTGCGGTGACGAGCGCTCGAAGCCCGTACTGTTCGGCGAACATGACAAGGGCGAGCGCGATCCCGATCGAGGACAACAGCCAGCCGATCGGGTTCCGGGAGAGCCGACCCTCGATGAACCAGCCCACGCCCACGTACACGAGCGCAGTGAGTGAGACGAGGGCGACCACCGCGAACAGTCCAGCCGAAGCGACCGAGGCGTTCAAGACGGCGAGCACGACGGAAGCCGTGTCCAGGATCAGGACACAGACCCGAGGGTCCAACGCAGAGTCCGGAGGGAGCCCGCTCCCGAGCCATCCGTCCGCACAGCGCCCAAGGGTGCGACCACGGCCCGATCGTGGCTCGTGACCGGTGCCCTGAGAAGCGGTGCTTCCAGCATCACGCGGAACACGACATCACATGGTGCCCCCGGCAGGAATCGAACCTGCGACACACGGTTTAGGAAACCGTTGCTCTATCCACTGAGCTACGAGGGCCAGAGGCAAAGTGGTTCAAGACCGGACCTCCGGCACCACCTGCTTGCACGCTCCAAGGATAGTGGCCCTGATTAGCGGAGGGCTCCAAGGGGTAAGGCGAGTACGCGAGGCAGGAAGGAAGGACGCTTACTCATGGCCACCCAGGCTGACGAGCTCGTGAAGGAGGACCTCCTCAACGGTACGTTCATGCCCGGATGCGGCTGAGGGCCCTCTCGGCCTCCGCGGACAACCCGAATCTGCGGACCTGTAGCAGGTGCGGGGAGCGGGTCGAGATGCGACGGGACGCGAGCGAAGGGTCGGTCTGCTCGCTCTGCGGCCGCTACGCCTGAGGGAGAGCCGCTAGCGGTCGACGTAGAGCCTGACCGTCGTTCCCGTGGAGTTCGGCACGATCTGGAGCAGGTCCACGAGCTGCCGTGCGAGCCACAGTCCGCGGCCGGCCTCCATGCGTCGGCGGGAGGCAAGTACCCGGCCAACGGGTCGGCGATCCCGGGACCGTCGTCCTGGATCTGGCACAGGAACCGTCCGTCCTCCGGCCACCCCCACAGCGCTACGACGCCACGTCCGTACCGAAGCGCGTTCGTGAGGATCTCGTTCGCCGCCATCGTCAGGTCCATGGCGCGCTCGGACGTCACCCCCGCCTTGACCGCTTCCTCGCGCAGGAACAGGCGAGCGCTCGAGAGACCCGTGGGCTGATCGAGCCTGGGGGCCCATGCCGGAGGCGACGGCGGCTCCGGGTTCCACGTGCGGAGCAGCTCGCCGGGGTACGGAAGTCCGGGCTGGGTCGTTCCGTCCCGTTTCCGTCGGAGACCACAGGATGCGTTCGCCGGGCGTTCGCCACGATCGCGGGATCCAGCCGAGACGTGTCGTAGATGCAGATGAGCGAGACGGGGAACGGAGCGAGGACCGTGTTCAGCACCGACTCGTACCGGGTCCATTCCCGGATGAGGTCGAGCCGGCCTGGATAAAAGGGACCAGGTACGACAGGAACTGGCCCATTGTCGCATGCAGGAGCGCCGGGTGCTCCAGGCTTGTCCGGTCGGTCTCGTTTCTCGTTCTCATCGTCTCGCCATCCATGGTGCGTCTTGACTCGCCGTTCAAAGCATATCGGCCATCCCAAGCACGGGGTGATCCGTCGATTCATTAACCCGGTGGCCCGGTGGCCCAATCCCGGGGCGCGTCCCCTGTTTGGTCGCTCGACCTGCGGGTAGGGTTGCGATGTCACCAGGGATCGGAGAGGCGCATGGAGCGGGACGATCGCAAGCGAGCGGGCACGCCCGTGCCCGGACCGGCCCCGGACCCCAACCCGGCTCCGGTGCCCGATCCTCTGCCACCACCGAGCCCGCCAGAACCCCCTTCGCCCGATCCGCCGGCGCCGGCCCCGGGCCCTCCGGCCCCACCCGCGCCGAGCCCGCCGCAACCCCCCGGGCGAGAACCGCAGCCCGATGAGCCGCCGATCCCTCGCGCAGAGCCGAGGTCCGGCCGCTAGCCCGCCTTGCGGATCGCGTCGATCAGATCTGAGGGCGGTCGAGGAGGTGTGTGAGCCGCGGGGAGCCGGTCTCAGGCTATTGCGGGAATGCCTTGAAGCTCGCGGTCCGGACCCCACTCCGATACCAGGGCGTCCAGGTCGCGCACGACCGGGATCCCGTACCTCGTCTGGAGAGATCCGGTGTCGATCGAGGCCGAGGTCTTGGGTCGAACGAACAGGGCGAGCGGCTTGCAGAACTGGCTCCTCCAGCCTTCGGTGCCGAGCAGGACCCTGCCCCATGCTTCGGCGACGCCCAGGACGAGGCCTCCGAACCCCGAATCCCACGGGTCGACCTCCCACGGGGACAGGCGCTGCTGCTCCCGGGGGGCTTCCGTGGGCAGCTCGTTCAGCCCGTAGAACCCGCAGTCGCAGCTGAGCGCCGGGGCTCCTGTCTGGTGCTCCGCCCGCAGGCGGGAGTAGAACCACATCCGCCCGTACTTCAGGATGAAGCACTCGGCCCGGTTCGAGGCCGGGTCCCAACGGCTGCGGCCGAAGAAGGGCGACTCGAGCCATCCGGCCCGGCCCACTCGCCACCAGCGGTATCCGCGGAAGCCACCGACCACGAGGTCGCGGCCGAAGTCCTTCTTCAACGCCCCGTGGGCTCGGGGACTGGTTCCGTCGTCGCGGGAGCCGTCTCGGGCGCCTCGACCGGCGCCTCCACGATCCGAGGATCCGGCACGGCTTCCACCTCTCGGACGATCTTTCCGATCCTCATGGCGAACCTCCTCTTGGGTGAACCTATCGACCGCTTCGGTCCCGGGGTTGATACCCACATGGAGGCGCGGGGGGGAGGTTTGGCCAGGCACGGCCAGGGGAATCCTTGGACTTCGGGCAGGGCCATCGGAGGGAGGGCACAGGAGGGGGCGGACGTCCAGTCGCTCGATTCCAGGGGGGCGTCGTGACCTCGACTGAAGGGCACGCCGGCTCATCCACATCTGAGCGGCGCTACCCGGGTCTCGGCCGACACCGTCGCACGGGCCCGGCGAGAGCTGGAACACGCTGCTTCCACCTCTCCGGCCGGCGTGCCTCGACACCCTGCGACTGTTGGCCAGTGAGGTCGTCACCAACGCGACCAGGCATGGGCCCGGCGGATCGGCGACGGTGTCGGTGTTCGGTGTCGGGAATCCTCGAGCGAGGGTGCCTGGAACGCGCTACCCTGCGCGCTCGGCCGCCCGGGGATCGATCTCCTCGAGCAGCGCGCGGGCCCTGGCGGCGGGTGCCTCCGCGCCCTTTCGCTCCAGCGTTCGCAGCGCCCTCCGGGCGAACGGCACCGCCTCGTTGGGACGCTCCGTCAGTCGCAGCACCTCTGCCAGATCGAGGAGCGCGCCGGCCCGAAGGTCGATCAGGTCCGTCTGATCCGCCAGCTGGACGGCCTGGCGGGCCAGGGACTTCGCCTCATCGGGCCTTCCCTCTCTTGCCAAGACCTTCGCCCGGGCCGACCGCCACCGGACCTGGGTCCACAGGTCACCCGGGGCGCCGTCTCGCTCCGCCAGCTCGGTGAACTCGAGCGCCCCCTGCAGATCCCGAAGGTCGCAGGCCACATGGGCGAGTGACGCGGCGACCTCCCCGCGCAGCCCGGCATCCGCAAGCCGGTCGGCGTGTTCCCACGCCTGGCGCATCAGCCGTTCCGCAGTCCGGAGCTCCTGCCCGTACACCTCGATCTGTCCCGAGCGAAGCAGGCACATCGCGAGCTCCCGTTCCAGGCCGAGGTCCTCGACCTCCGTGACCGATCGAGCCACCATCGCTCGCGCCTCGTCCACGTCGCCGCCCCTTGCCATGAGCACTGCCAACGTCGTAGCGACCTCCTGCTCGGCGGGGCGTCGTCCCCGGACGGTGGCAAGGATCCCCTGGCATCGCACCATTGCGTCCTTCACCGGGGCAGGACCATCCACGATGGCCCGGGCGAGGTCGCGAAGCGCCGCTACCTCGTCGCCATCTCGGCCCGCCCGCCGGGCGTGGTCCGCCGCTCGCTCTGCTGCGTTGGCGGCCGCCGCGAAGTGTCCGCGGTGCCGGCGCACCACCCCCCGAGCCGACCAGGCCCAGGCCAGGCCGACGTCGTCTCCGAGCTCGCGGAACGCGGCAATCGCCGAGTCCGCCGTCTCGCGAAGGGTTTCGAGCGCCTCCCGGTCCACCCCGTCCGCGAATCCCAGGCTCGTTCGGACCAGCCTGGCTCGCCATTCCACAGCTCGATCGTTGGCGTACCTGGCCGCTCTGGCAGCCTGCGCCAACAGGCCTTCGGCCATGGACCGCTCCCCCAGCTCGGCCATCGAGAGCGCCGTCTCGAGCAGGAGCTGCGGCTGCACCGGGTCGTCGGATGACAGGAGGGATGATGCGCGGAGCCACAGCTGGACGGCGCCGTGGGGATCGCCCAGCGCCGCCGCCGTAGCCCCCGCGGACGCCAGCATCCCGGCCGCCCGGCGAGCCAGCTCGTCGTCCTGCGCCGCCGACCCTGCTTGCCGCCGCGATCGACAGGCCGACTCGAGATGCGAGCCGATGAGCTCCGCGTGGCGCTCCGGGCGCTCTCCCGCAGCTTCCTGGAGGCGCTCGGCGGAGCGCTCGTGGACGTCCGCCCGGACCCCCTCGTCCACCTCGGTCAATGCGGCGGTGCGAAACTGCGAGTGGGAGAAGGAGTACAGCTCCTCGTCCGTCGTCGCGGACACCTCGGAACGAAGGAACCGCTTCGAGGTCAGTGCCGCCAGATGGTCGTGGACGGCATCGCGTTCCTCCTCGGGGACCAGCGCGGCGAAGAGCGCCCAGGGGAACGACTCGCCCAGCACTGAGGCCAGCCCGATGGCCGAGCGCTGATCGGGATCCAGGCCCTTCACCCGGTCCTCCACGATCGCCTGCGTCGAAGGTGGCAGGGGAGGGTCGGGGGCGAAGGGGTCGAAGGCGGGGACCCACCGGCGGTGTTCGAACCGGAGCCTCCCCTGATCCACCAGCAGCGCCAGGAGCTGCTCCGTGGCGAACGGGTTCCCCCCGGCCGTCCGGGCGATCAGGTCCATGAGGGCCGGTTCGGTCTCCGGGCTCGCGGTGAGCTCAGCCACGAGCGATGCGAGCTCCACGTTCGCGAGGGGTCCCAACCGGATCATCGTGGCCCTTTCATCGGGATTGGGCTCCGAGCGGGCCGAGCAGATCAGCAGAACCGAAGCGTGTTGTGTTCGGAGCATCACGTCCTTCAGGACGCCCGCGAACCCGACCCCGGCCCGGTCGGCGTCATCGATGAAGATCACCAGCGGGCCGTTCGGAGAGGCGGCCTCCAGCAGCCGGCGGATGGCCCACGTGGTCTCCTCGGGGACGGCCAGGCCTCTCGAGAGCCCCAGGACCGGCATCAACCGCACGGCCACCCGGCCCGCTTCGTCTCCCTCGCCGAGAAGGCGGTGGATCTTGGCCCGGACCTCCTCCGGCGGATCCCGGTCGTTCACCCAGGCCGCCTGTTCGACGATGTCGGCGAGCGGCCACATGGTCCCGCCCTCGGACGGGGGACGGCACCGGATCCGGATCACCCGGGCCGAGACCTCGCCCTCCAGGCCGCGCAGGAACTCCTCGGCCACGGCGGTCTTGCCCATACCGGCATCGCCGGTGATCCACACGGTGGATGCGACCTGCTCCGAGACGACTCGCTGAAAGGTCTCCCGCAGGCGCGCGAGCTCTTGCTCCCGTCCCACGAACGAAGGCTCGGGCAGCGAGGCGAGGGTGGGATCCGCCACGACCTCCAGGAGGCGAAGCGGCCCCACCGGCTGGCCCCCATCCATCCTGGCCCGCCCGTCCACGGGCTGGACCGCGGCGGCGTTGCCGATCCGCCGGTACACGCCCTCGCCCACTATGACTTCGCCGGGCTCGGCCATGCGCTGGAGCCGGACCGCCAGGTCGACGACCCGTTGCTCCCACAGACCCGAGGCTTCGGGTCCGGACCCCATCACCTCCGACGTCCCGACGCCCGTCCGCATCAGCACGGTCGCCGAACCGAGCCCGAGGTCGCCGGCCGCCGCCGCCGGGATGGCCTCGCGGATCTCGGCCGCCGCCCGGACGGCCCGAAGCGGGCCGTCGGCCGCGGCCGGCTCCGGCCCGAACACCGCCACCAGCGTGTTGAGGCTTCCCCCGAGGCTGTCCACCGTGCCGCCATAGCGTTCCAGCACGCCCCGGATCTGCTGAAGCGTGCCCGCCATCTCCTCCAATGCGCCGGCCGCATCCCACATCTCGGTGGTCCCCTCGCCGGCGTCCTCGGCTCCGGCACGTGGTGAGACCTCGCAGACCACGGCCGTGACGATCGGCTGGTCTGTCGGTGGGACGTCCTGTTCGAAAGGTTGCGGCTCAGCTGCCACCGCGACGAGCGTTGCGCCGCACCGCTGACAGAACCGGGCTCGGTTAGAGTTGCGTTCCCCGCAGGCCTCGCAGACGATCGCGACGTCCTCCTCGGCGGAGGGACCGTGCGGCTCCTCGGTGGGAACGGCCCAGCCCGCAGCGGACTCCATCCGGGCTCAGGCCCCCTCGCGGGCCATGGCTCCCCGAAGCGCCAGGCTGAGGTCGTGCGGGTTGGTGGCGACGGCCCGGGCATCCTCCTCGGCCACGAGCCCTCCCTGCACCAGCTTCATCAGGGCCTGGTCGAACGTCTGCATCCCGTCGAAGCCGCTGTCGGCGATGATCTCCGGCAGGTCGCCCGTGGTCTCACGGTCGAGGATCCGCTCGGACACGCGGCCCGTGTTGATCAGCACCTCGACGGCCGGGATCCGGCCGAGGCCGTCGATCCGCTCCAGGAGCCGCTGGGAGACGATGCCCCGCAGCGCGCCGGCTAGCGACGCTCGGACCTGTCCCTGCTGTTGCTGGGGGAACAGCTCGACCACGCGGGCGATCGTCTCGGTGGCGTCGATGGTGTGCATGGTGGAAAGGACGAGGTGGCCGGTCTGGGCGGCCTGGATGGCGGCGAGGGCTGAGTCCGCGTCACGGATCTCGCCCAGGAAGATCACGTCGGGGTCCTGGCGAAGCACCTGCCGGAGCCCCACGGCGTACGACGTGGTGTCGGGCCCGACCTCCCGTTGCCAGACGACCGACATGTCGTCGGTGTGGATCACCTCGATGGGATCCTCGATCGTGACGATGTGGGCCCGGCGGGTCCGGTTGATGAACCCGATCATCGAGGCGATCGTGGTGGTCTTGCCCGATCCGGTCGGGCCGGTGACCAGGGCCAGGCCCCGCCTGGCCTCGCCGAAGCTCTGGACCACGGCCGGGAGCTGGAGCTCCGCGAAGGTCTGGCCCTCCGAGCTCACCCGGCGGATGGCCAGGGCCACCGTCCCCCGCTGGCGAAGCACGTTCACCCGGAACCTCCCGAACCCCTCGAGCGAGTAGGCGAAGTCCGCCTCGTTCGTCGTGGCGAACTCGGCTGCCTTGTGGGGAGGGGTGAGGAACTCGGCGGCCGCCTCGGTGTCGCTCCCGTCGAGGGTCGGGAAGGCGGCCGGCAGCATCTCCCCGTCGACGCGGATGAATGGGATGTTCCCCGCGGACAGATGGAGGTCGCTCGCCCCCCTCTCGACCGCGTAGCGCAGCAGATCGGCTACGTCCATGGCAGTTTCGATCCTCGCCTCGAGGCGGTTCCGTATGGTTTTCGTCCTGGGGCCCCCCGTGCTTGAGGCTCGCGGGGAGTCAGGGCGTCCTGGAGGCGGCGCCAGCGACCCCTCCGGCCGGTGACGGGCGGGGCGAAGGGCTCGGCGAAGGGCTCGGGGTGAGTGTTCCGAACTCCCCTTCGACCAGGTGGCGGGTGACGGTAAGGGCGCCGGTCTTCGGTGACTGCTCGATGAGGTCGTAGGCCACAAGTCGGGGCGGGGTTCCCGGCTCGAAGTAAAGAACCTCGGCTGAGAGCGGGATGCCCTCATCGGGAAGGAACGTGGCGAAGTTCGAGCCGCCGGTCGTCCCCACCCGCAGGTACAACGTCCCGTCCTGAGCCCGGGAACCGTTCACGTGGAAATGCCCCGAGATCACGAGCGGCACATGTCCCGCGACGCTTTGCGCCATGCGGTCGTCGTGGACCGCCACGATGTCGACGGGCTGAGGCGAGCGCTCGACGTCGGACAGGACGAGCGGGTCGACGGCCAGGACGCGCGTCTCGAACACCGCGTCGGACAGGCGCTCGATCGTCGGGGGCTTGATCGGGTCGCCCTTGCCGTAGATTCGAAGGCCGTCCAGTTCCGCGGTGGTGCCGTCCAGCACGATCGCGTTCGGCAACTTCTTCATGGCCTCCTGGAACGTCCGGCTGTCGTGATTGCCGCGGACCCACACATACGGCCTGCCCATCGAGGCGATGTCGTTCAGGACGACGTTCTCGGGTGGTGTGCCGAACGACGTGGTGTCGCCGGTGTCGACGATGAAGTCCACGTCGAAGCCGTCAGCGATCTGCTTGGCGAACTCGAGGCCGAGCGGCGAGAGGTGGATGTCGGAGATGTGCAGCACCCGGATCTCACCGGCCTCGCCCACGGGGCTCGTCTGGATCGACGTGTAGACCTTGATCGCGCCGTCGACGACTCTCTCGAGCTGGGCCCGGAACTCGTCGAACTTCGTCGCCGCGGAGCGGACCGGCGGAATGATGTCGGCCGCCAGCGCGAGCGACCCCGAGAAGGTCGGTGTGGCGAACGCTGCGCTTCGAAACGTTGCCAGCGCTAGGATCTCGCACCCTCCCACCAGGATCACGGCAACCAGGATCGTGGAGACGAGCGGGACCCACCGCCTGCGGAATGCCAGGGCGCCGAAGAGGAACGCGCCGAAGCCGGCCACCGCGACGGTCCTGAGCGCGTGCAGTGGCAGGGCGTGCCGGGAGTCGGCCTGGACCCGGGCTACGAGACCGTCGATCCCGTCGGCCGACAGGTCCTTGGTGAGCTCGTTGATCCGCACGTCGAGCAGGGTGGCGCTCAGCCGAAGCGGGGCCGCGTGGGTGTTGGCGCTCAGGTGCCCGAGCGGGGGAAGGACGATGTCCGTGACGCCCCGCCCGAACTGCGTGTCCAACCTGACCACGAAGGGCCCCATGTCGACCCTCGACGCCCCCCACACGGCCATGCCGAGCCAGGCGCCGGCCACCCCCAGTGCCAGGGGGAAGGCCAGGCGGAGGAGCCGTCGCGCATCGCCGGCGCGCTCTGACTCGAGGATCCGTCGCAGCCTTGGGATCGGTCGCATCCTGCTGGGCATCGGCGGAGCCCGCATCCGACTGTACCTGCGTAGGTTGTTACAGTCGGCGACGGTGCAGGCATCCACGACCCGCAACGCCGCCATCGCCGGCTCGATCGCCTCCGTCGCGTTGGTCGCGATCGTCGCGTCGGTCCCCCGTTCTCCCTTCCAGCCGGTCCTGCCCGGCTCGGCCGGACCCTCCGGCCCGTTCCGGTGGCTGGCCGGCGTCACGGGGCTCGACGCCCTCAACGGGAGCGCGCTGGTGGTGGTCTCGGTCGTCACCGTGGCCCTGGCTGCGGCGGCGTTCCTGGCCGTCCTTCGCGAGGCCTGGCGGGGGTCGGTCTCGGCGCGCACCGTGATCGGGCTCGCGGTGGCCTACCACGTGGTCGTGTTCTTCCTGCCATTGCTGTTCTCGCGAGACGTGTACTCGTACGCGTACTACGGACGGATCGCCGCGGTCTACCACGCGAACCCGTACGTCGCCACGCCGTCGGACTTCCCGTCCGACCCCTTGGCGCTGTTCGTGGGGCCCCGGTGGGTCGGCACGCCGGCCGTCTACGGTCCGCTGTTCACGTTGCTTTCGTCGGGCGTGGCGCGGATGTTCGGAAGCGTCACGGCCCTGATCGCCGCGTTCCGGGTCATGGCGATCGTCGCCAGCGTGGCGACGATCGTGATCGTGGCCCGCCTGGTTCGCCAGATCCGTCCGGACCGGGAGGCCTTCGCTGTGGCCATCATCGGGCTGAACCCGGTCGTGCTGTTCCAGTCCGTCGCCAGCGGCCACAACGACCTCCTCGTCGCACTGTCGATCGCCGGGGCCCTGGCGCTGGTCTTCGCGGGGAAGGACCTCCCGGCAACCGCGGTCCTTTCCTTAGGGACGATGGTGAAGGCGACGGCGGCGGTGCCGCTACTTCTGCTCGTGGTGGCCGCCGTGGCCCGGACCGAGCCGGGCCGGCGGGCCCGCGCGCTCGCCGCGCACCTGGCGGTGGCGGCGGCGATCGCGCTCCTGTTCGCCCTCCCGTTCCTGCAGACGAGCGACCCCACCCTGGGGATGGTGGAGCTCGCCCGGCATCAGGGGTGGCTCGCCCCATCGCGGTTCTTCGGCCGCGTGCTCGACGCGATGACCGGGGAATCGCTGGGCATCGTGGCCAGGGTGGCCTTCGCCGTGGCGTTCGTGCTGGCACTGTTCCTGATCGCACGCGCCCTGGTCCGGCGGGCCCCAGCCATCCCGGCGAACGCGCAGGGCGCCGCATGGGGATGGAGCCTGCTGTTCCTGATGCTGCTTGGGCCGGTCCTGCTGCCGTGGTACCTGGCCTGGACGCTGCCACTCGCGTGGCTGCTACCTCGAGTGCCTCGCCTCACCGTCGTGTCGATCGGAACGCTCCTCACCGTGTCGCAATGGGCCACCGAGCCGACGAGGTATCCACGGGCCTACGACGTGAACGTGCTCTTCGGCCACTACGTCCTCACGCCCGTGGCGGTGGGGGTCCTATCCTGGCTCGTCGTGGACTTCGTTCGACGGCTTCGGATCGGCACGCCGCTCGAGGAGCAACCGGACGAGGTAGCCGCCTCCGCCCGCCGACGCTGAGACCACGCTCGGCCCGACCGAACCGGTGAGCGGAACCCCCAGGCGTTCCAGCGCGATGCCGGCGAGGACCAGGGCGGCCATCCCGCACAGCGGAGCGAGCGCCAGCCGAGCCACGGCGTCAGGTGCGAACGCCGCCGCCCATCCGTAGCCCGCCACGAACAGGAGCGAGAGGACGGCGAACGTGGCCAGCAGGATCCCACCGGGCGAGGACGGCTCCAGCGGATCGACGGCACGAGGCGACGCTGGCGGCAGCGCGGTGCTCGCCGAGCCCGCGTCGACGAACACGCCGTCGGCCACCCTCGTCATGGACGGGGGCGGGCGGTCCACCCGGTCGAACGGCGCGAGCAGGAACGAGAGCGGCGGCAAGCCCGATGCCCGGATGGCCTCCATGGCGTCCGCCGACGTGACGCGAGTGAGGGCGATGCGCTCCCTCGTCGCGGCCCGGTCGGCCGCTGGGGGAGGGACCACCACGTACGCATCGCGGATGCGATCCGGTGGGAGCGCGGCCCGGATGACGTTCGCTTCCTGCGTGGCCAGGAACGTCGCGGTGACGTCGCGGTCGTTCACGGCGAAAAGCAGCGGGGTCCCGGGTGGCGCCGCCGCCGCATACCGGCCGGCCGCGGTCACCGCGTCGGCCTCCGCCGTCGACAGGAAGGGCTCCTGGCGGGCCCACGCGATGAGCGCCCCCGCCGTCATGGCCAGGACGAGCCCTCCGGTCACGGCCGTGGCAACGAGCCGCCGGGTCGCGAGCACACGCCACAGCCGGACCAGGCCATACCCGCGAGGATGGGGACGACGAAGCCGAACGTGATGAACCGATCGGCGGGGAACAGCCCGGTCGCCAGGCCGATGAGGGCGCCGCCCAGGCTCACCGTCCCCCAGGCCACCAGGAAGCGCCGGACGAAGCCGCGCGTCTCCCCAAGCCCGTACACGGCGAGGGGGATCGACGCCCACTCGACGTACCGGGTCCATCGGTGAACCAGCCGGTTCACGTACGCGCTTCGAAGGACGTCGATCAGCCCGGCCGTTCGGAGCATGCCGTCGCGCGATGTGATCACCGACAGCGGGCCCGGCCCCGCCAGGAGCGCCAGGGCTCCCGCCGCGAAGACGGCGCAGCCCGCGGCCGACGCCGTCGCGACCCGGCGGGCCTCCGCCCGGTCGGTTCGCCACGCCAGCGCGGCGGCCATGGCCAGGATGGGGACTCCGAGGAGGAGGAAGAGCGGATGGGCCAGGCCGGCAGCGCCGAGGAGGAGCCCGGCCGCGACCGTGGCGCGAGGGGTGGCCAGGGCCAGGGCGGTCGCGGCCGCCAGGAACAGCGCCGCGAAGGCCAGGTTTGCCAGGTACCCGGCGGCCAGGTGCACGGCGAAGGTCCCGGCGAGCACGCCGGCCAACAGCCAGGCCGCCCGGTGCTCCCACGGGTCCTTGGCGCCGAGCACCGCGTCCGGCCTCGGTTCCGCGTGGCGGTGATGGATGAGCGCCGCGGCGGCGAGCCCCACGCCGGCCCCCAGCACGCACTCCAACGCGGCCAGCACGGCGGAGAGCGGGAGGTGCAACGTCCCCTGCAGGGCCAGCGCCACCGCGGGAACGCCGGGCCGTGACACGGCCGAGAGCCCGTCGTGGCCTGCCAGCCGGGTCCACCACAGGTAGACGGGCCCGTCGGGCCCCACGGGGAACTCGAACCCTCGAACCACGAACAGCCCGACGTACCATGCGAACAGTCCGGCCGCGAGCGCTCCCAGAGCGATCAGGTCGGTCCGGGTTGCACGGCCTTCGGGGGTACCGGAGCCGTTCAACCGGAGGCCGAGAACCGGCCCGACGCGTCGATGGTCGCCATGCCGTCGGCGCTCTTCAACCCGGTGCACGTGAAGCTCCCGGCGATTTCATTCGCCTTGGCCGTGTCGATCGTGATGTCGCACTCGTCCTTGATCGAGCGGAAGAACGCGGTCGCGGCGCCCGTGTCGACGGTGATGACGATCGAGAGCGCGGACGACGTCGGGCGGGTCCCGGTGAACGTGAGACCGGCGATGCCCACCCCTTCCGACCCCTTCACCCACCGCAGGGCGAACGCCACCGGGCGGCGGCGCATAGGCCGTCGGCGCGGCGAGCGGCGAGGAGAACTCCGCCTCAAGATCGCCCGCCACCTGTACCGACGCTTCGCCCTGGGAAACGTTGCCGCTTGCGGCGCCGGCAGAGGAGGTGGGCAGCTGGCCCGGGGAGAGGGTCTGGCCGCCAGTCGGTGTCGGTCCCACCTCGGCACCCCCGTTGCAGGCGGTGGCCGCTCCGGCGAGGCAGACGAGCAGCGCGATGGCCATCCTGTGCATGGGGTCCTTCACCGATCGGGCTCGGACTGTATCAAGTGGCCGCCGATACAATCCCGGCCCATGCTCGACCGCGAACTCGCCGGCCAGGTCCTCCGAGCGGCGCGGGCCCGGGGCGGGTCTTTCGCCGAGCTGTTCGTCGAGGAGCGATCCTCGCTCACCATCCGGTTGGACGACGGGAAGATCGAGGAGCTGACCTCCGGCCTGGACCGAGGGGCGGGGGTGCGGGTCGGCCACGGGACCTCGTTCGGCTACGCGTTCTCCAACCGGCTGGACCCCGACGCGCTGCTCGAGGCGGCTCGGCCGCGGCTGCTGCCGTGGCCGAGGGCGCCGCCGGCCAGGTGGTCGACCTGCGGGCCCAGGATCCGCCGGTCGTCCACCGGGCCGAGCGACCGGCGGAGGCCGTCCCGGCCGCCGAGAAGGTGGCGTGGCTGCGCGCGGTCGACGACGTCGCCCGCGCCTTCAGCCCCCACGTCCGCCAGGTGAGCGCGTCCTACGGCGATTCCGTCCAGAAGGTGCTCGTCGCCACGTCCGACGGACGGTGGGTGGAGGAGTCGCGTCCTCGGATCCGGCTGGGGGTCCAGGTGGTCGCGGGGCGCGACGGCGTCATCCAGACGGGGTTCCACGGGCCGGCCGGCCTGGCCGGCGTGGAGTTCTTCGACGAGCACCCGCCGGCGAAGACGGCCGAGGTCGCTGCGAAGCGCGCGGTGACGATGCTCGACGCCGGACCCGCGCCGGCCGGCGAGATGCCGGTGGTCCTCGCGCCCGGGATGGGCGGCGTGCTGTTCCACGAGGCCTGCGGGCATCCGCTCGAGGCGGACATCGTGGACAAGGAGGCGTCGGTCTACCGGGGCCGCATCGGCGAACTGCTCGCGTCGTCGCTCGTCACGGGCGTCGACGACGCGACGATCCCGAACGCGTGGGGGTCGTTCTCCTTCGACGACGAAGGGGTGCCGGGCCAGCGCACCGTCCTGTTCCAGGACGGTGCGCTGCAGGGCCTGATGTACGACCGCCTCCGGGCCGAGAAGGACGGCGTGGCCTCGACCGGGAACGGTCGGCGCCAGTCCTACGCGCATCCCCCCATCCCGCGCATGACCAACTCCTACATCCTGAACGGGCCGTCGAAGGCCGACGACGTCCTCGCGTCGACCGAACGAGGGGTCTACGTCACGGCCTTGGGCGGCGGACAGACCAACCCGGCCTCCGGCGATTTCGTGTTCGGCGTCTCGGAGGGGTACCTCATCGAAGGAGGCAAGGTCACGTCGCCCGTTCGCGGGCGCCAACCTCACCGGCAGGGCCATCGAGGTCATGTCCGCGGTCGATGCCGTGGCCGACGACTTCGACACCTGGGAGGGCGTGTGCGGCAAGGACGGCCAGGGCGTGCCGGTGGGGAGCGGGTCGCCCACGCTTCGCATCGCCCGGATCACCGTGGGCGGCACTGGTGGCTGAACGCGTGGCCGACCTGGCCGATCTGTCCGCTGCCGCGGTCGAGGCCGCTGCCGACCACGAGGCGGTGGAGGCCTACGCGGAGGAATCCAGGCGCACGGAGGTCACCGCGCACAAGGGCGAGGTCGAGGGGCTCACGTTCGCCGAGTCACTGGGGGTCGGGATCCGTTTGATCGCGAACGGCCGGCTCGGCTACGCCTACGCCGCCGACCCGTCGCTCGACGAGGTTCGGGAGGCCGTCGCCCGGGCACGCGAGAACGCCGAGCTCGCCACGGAGGACGAGTTCAACGCGCTCCCTCCGGCGAAGCCGGTCGAGCCGATCGCGGCGCTGTTCCGGCAGGACCAGGCGACGCTCCCCACCGAGCGCAAGGTGAGCGTGGCCCTGGACCTCGAACACCTCGCGGTCTCTGCCGATCCGCGCGTGACCAAGGTCGACCAGGCCGGGTATGGCGACGCCGTGTCGCGGGTGGCCATCGCGTCCACGGCCGGCGTGACCGCCGAGTACGGGCGCACGGACTGCTGGGCCGTCGTCTCGGCGCTCGCGGAAGGAGACGGCGAGACGCAGGCCGGGTGGTCGTTCCGCGTGGCCCGGGAGCTCGGCGAGCTCGATTGGGGATCGGTGGCCCAGGAGGCTGTCGAGCGGTCGGCCCGACTGCTCGGGGCGGTCAAGCCGGCGTCGGGGCGCGTGCCGGTCGTGTTGGATCCGTTCGCCGGGTCCTCGTTCCTCGGGGTCCTGGCCGGAGCCCTGTCGGCCGAGTCGGTGCAGAAGCAGCGGTCCCTGTTCGCCGGCCTCCTCGGACAACCGGTGGGCTCGCCCCTGCTGACGCTGGTGGACGACGGGCGCACGCTCGACGGGCCGGCCGCGGCGCCGTTCGACGACGAGGGGGTGCCGACGGGCCGGACCGAGCTGATCGCCCGCGGCACGCTGATGGCATTCCTCCACAACACGTACACGGCCAGGCGAGGGGGGACCGACTCGACCGGCAACGCCAAGCGCGGCGGCTACCGGACGCCGCCGGGTGTGGGGACGACGAACTTCTTCGTGCAACCGAGGGCCAGTCCGATCTCCGACATCCTTCGCCAGGCCGAGGGCGGCGTGCTGATCCAGGACGTGTCGGGAGTCCACTCCGGGGCCAACCCGATCAGCGGCGAGTTCTCGGTGGGGGCCACCGGCCTTCGCATCGCGAACGGGGAGCTGGGCGAACCGCTCCGGGAGATGACCGTCGCCAGCACCGTGCCGGAGATGCTGAAGGGCATCGCCGCGGTCGGCGACGACCTCCGGTTCTTCACCTCGGTGGGCGTCCCCACCATCCTGATCGCGGAGATGACGGTGGCCGGCGTCTAGTTCGCCGCCGACCCGGCGGGGCGGAGGGGGCTCGCCCCGCCGGTGGCGATGACGCTACGAACCTTCGATGTGTCCGTTCCCGTGGCCGTGGCCGCCGCTCGTGGCACCCTCGACGTCGTGCGGGTTGCCGTGGACCTTGTCCGGCTTGCCCGGCTTCCCGGGCTTGCCGTCGGGCCACTTGTCGGCGAACTTCTGCTCCAACCACAGCTCGTGCTCGTAGTGGCGTTGCCAGTTCAGGCCGTGGTGATACAGCGCGTTCATCAGGCCGTCGTTGGGGTGGTCCGCGCAGTTTTGAAGGAGGACCCGGACCGACTGGACCATGTGGCTGGTCTGCCCGGACTCGAGCCCGTCCACGAGCGCGCCGAACGCGTCCGTGGTCTGCTGGTCGCCGAGATCGGCCTGGCCCAGGAAGGCCGTCCCGCAGTCGTTCTGGACAGTGCTGAAGAAGTCCTCGACCCGCTGGCGCTCCTGGACCGGGTCGACTTGTTGCTGGCAATCGGGGGTGGTGGCCGTGCAGTCGGTGGTCTGTTGCTCGAACGGGGGGCCAGAGAACGTTCGAGCGAACGCCATGCCGGCTCCTGCAACGATCAGCAGTGACCCGAACACGATCACCAGGGACCGCCATAGGCGAAGCTTCGATCTCTTGTCCATGGCTCCGAGTATCGGCCAGGGGTGTGCAAGCTCAGTACGGCTGTCTGGCCATTTCTGCCGCTCCGAGGGGGACTGCCGGCGGCCCTCAGGCCGGGTGCTCGGGGGAGGCCGGGAGACCTAAGGGCTGTGGGCCGCCGGCTAGAGGCCGCTCGCGGGCCTCACGTCTGCGACGATCACCGCGAACACGACGGCGGCAACCGCGATCCGGTACGCCAGGAAGACCACGAACGAGTGGCGCCGCAGGTACGCGAGCAGGAACGAGATCACCAGGAACCCGCTCACGGCCGACGAGACCATGCCCCATAGGAAGGGCCACCCCATGCCGGGGGGGAGGCCGGTCCGCGCGACGTCGATGCCCTTGAGGGCCCCGGCTCCCGCGATGATGGGGAGCGCGAGCAGGAACGAGAACCTCGCCGCGGACTCCCGATCCAGTCCGAGGGCCCGCCCCGCGGTGATGGTCACGCCGGAGCGGGACACCCCGGGCTGGAGCGCCACCGCCTGCGCCACGCCCAACACCAGCCCGTCACGCACGGACAGATCCGCCATGCGTCGACGGATCGGAGCGACCGAGTCCACGACGACGAGGATGACGCCGAAGGCGACCAGCATCACCGCGATCAACCATGGCTGGCCCAGCTTGTCCTCGATCACGGTCTCGAACAGGGCCCCGGCGAGCGCGCCGGGGATGGTCCCCACGACCAGCGCCCAGGCCAGCCGCTCGTCGATGGTGGCGATGGAACGGCGCCGGATGGAACCGGCCCATGCCGCGAGGTACCGCACCACGTCGTGGCGGAAGTACACGAGCGCGCCGATCAACGTCCCCACGTGGAGCGCGACGTCGAAGGTCTTGTTGAGCTCGGGGTTCTGCAGGATGGTCCATCCGAAGAGCCACGGCACGATGATGAGGTGGCCCGAGCTCGAGACCGGCGCGAACTCGGTGACTCCCTGGGTGATGCCGAGCACGATGGCCTGCAGGATGCTCGTAGCGGTCCCTTCCGGCGAGGCAAACGGCGCTGATGCTACCCGGCTCCGCCTTATGCTGGCCCCGCGATGGCGATGGCGAGGTCGGCGAAGGCTGTGGCGTAGGCCAGGCGTTCGGCTTGCTCCGAGCTGACCAGGAGCACCAGTGAGGAGCCCGGACGATGAGCCGGACGTGAGGCCGGTCGTCCCTTCAGCGCCCTCGTCCCCGAGCAACAGCAACACCTCGAGGCCGGTGGCGACGGTCTCGGTGTGGGGGTGAGGCCCGCCGAAGGTGGCGTACAGGTCGACGCGGTCGCCGGCACGAACGGCGCCCGGTGGAACCGCCGCGTCCACGGGGAACGCGAGCAACCCCGATGGGACCAACGACGCGACCGGACCCGCCTCGGCTGCGCCGAGGCGGGTCCGCGTCACCGGCTCGCCTTCGGCCACGTCGGACCCGACGGTCTCCCCGACGGCGAGCGACACCGACCGAAGCGCCCCCGGCGGCGCGAACGAGGACGGCATCTCGGCGACGCGGAGCATCGACTCGGTGAGGACCGTTCCCCGCTCGATCGGGGCGGCGGCCACCACGACCGGTTGCATCGTGCCGACCACCGGGCGAAGCGCTTCCAGCCGAGCCGCGTACCCCTGGACGAGCCCGTAGGCCGCCACCGCCGCCACGACCGCTAACAACGCGAAGGCCTTCGACGTCGCCGACCACCGGCGCCGGAACACGCATCACCCCCCAGTAAGCGAGTAGGGAGAGCGGCCCGACGCTAATGGATGCGCCGGTCGCGTGCCGTGAGGCGGATCACACTCTCCGGGGCTTCTTCTCCCCGAGGGGCAGGACCCGGACCCGGAACTCCTCCAGGGCCGGCTGGCCTACGATCTGGGCGACGGACTCGCGGATCCGATCCCCGAGCTGCTGCGGGTCCAACGACGTCTTGAAGCGGAGCTCGACGGTGACGAGGACTGGTTCGGTGGCCATGGCCCCATCGTACCCGCGCCGCTAGACCTCGAACCGTGCTCCCTGGAGCGCGGTGGCGCATGGGCAATCCCGCTCCTTCGGGAGCGCGGGGATCGATGCGAACAGCAGCTCACGGAGTCGTGCGTTGTTCCGCTCGAAGACCTCGATCACCGCCTCGTGCGTGACCGGCTGGACTCCCGGCACCCCGACGTCGTAATCGGTGATGAGCGAGACGTTCGCATAACAGATCTCCAACTCTCGCGCGAGGAGCGCTTCGGGATACCCCGTCATGTTCAGCGTGTGCCATCCCATCTGGTTGAACCAGGTCGACTCGGCGCGTGTGGAGAAGCGCGGACCCTCGATGACGACCATCGTCCCGCCGTCGTGCATGGAGATGCCGAGCTCGGTCCCCTCCTTCACCGCCACCTCGCGCATCGTGGGGCAGTAGGGGTCGGCGAAGGCGATGTGCGTCGTGATGGGACCGTCGTAGAACGTGTGCGGCCGCGAGCGGGTCCGGTCCACGAGCTGGTCGCAGACCACGAAGTCACCGATCTGCACGCCCGGCTGGAGCGAGCCGGCGGCGCACGGCCCCCAGATCCGCTGGACGCCGAGCTCCTTCATGGCCCACAGGTTGGCCCGGTAGTTGATCCGGTGCGGCGGGAACTCGTGTTTCACCCCATGGCGGGGGATGAACGCGACCGGGCGGCCACCGATCTCGCCGATCACTGGGGAGGCGGACGGACTGCCGTACGGCGTGTCCACGTCCACGGCTTCCGAGGACTCCAGGAACGAGTGGAACCCGGACCCCCCGAAGACGCCGATCTCCGCTGTGCTCAGGCGCTCTTCTCCTGGGCGCTGCCCGTCGTGGCCTTCTCGCCGGCCGGTTTTGTATCGCCTTTCGAGTCGCCTTTCGAGTCGCCTTTCGAGTCGCCTTTCGAGTCGCCCTTTGACTCGGGCTTCGACTCCGGGTGCTTCGTCTCGGAGGAACCGGCGGCGGACTTGGACCGGCTGTCCGTGGCGTAGAAGCCCGATCCCTTGAACACGATCCCGGCCGGGTGGAACACCTTCCGAAGCGGTCCCCCGCACACCCCGCAGGTCGTGAGCGGTGGTTCGCTGATCCGCTGGAACACCTCGACGTGCTGTCCGCACTTCGTACAGGCGTACTCGTAGGTGGGCATCGTGCATCGATTCTATCGGAGCGGGGTATCCATCCAGCCAAGTGAGGGGTTTGAAAGGGGTCCGTCCGCGGGAGGGGAACACGCTGCGAGTCCACACTAGGGCGACCGGGCGACTGGAGCGCCGTGGGCGGCCCGGAGTAGACTCACCTACCCTTTGGGGGGAGGTCCCATGAAGGTCAGGAAGGCCGTCATCCCCGCCGCCGGCCTGGGGACCCGTTTCCTCCCGGCCACCAAGGCACAGCCCAAGGAGATGCTCCCGGTGGTCGACAAGCCGGCCATCCAGTACGTGGTGGAAGAGGCCGTGCGGGCGGGGCTGAACGACATCCTGATCATCACCGGTCGGGGCAAGCGCTCCATCGAGGACCACTTCGACCGGTCGGTCGAGCTGGAGAACTTCCTGGAGGCCAGAGGGAAGTTCGACGAGCTGAAGGAGGTCCGCGAGATCTCCGAGATGGCCACTATCCACTACATCCGCCAGCGCGATCCCCTCGGCCTGGGCCACGCAGTACTGGTGGCCGAGGACCACGTCGCCGGCGAGCCCTTCGCCGTCCTGCTCGGAGACGACCTGATCGCCGGGACCACGCCGCTCCTCCAGGAGATGCTGCGGATCCACGAGCGGTACGGCCGGAGCGTCATCGCGGTCCAGGAGGTGGCCCGGGACGAGATCGGCCTGTACGGCTCGATCGAGCCCGAGTTCGTCGAGGAGCGCCTGGCCCGCGTGGTCTCGATCGTGGAGAAGCCCGCCCCGGACGAGGCTCCTTCCAACCTGGCGGCGATCGGCCGCTACGTGCTGACGCCGGAGATCTTCGACAGCCTGCGCGCCGTGGAGCCCGGCAAGGGCGGCGAGATTCAGCTCACGGACGCCATCAACTACCTGGCCCAGGAACAGGCCGTATACGCCTACGTCTTCGAGAACGGCCGGTTCGACGTGGGCAACAAGCTGGACTACCTGAAGGCCACGATCGAGCTCGCCGTGGATCGAGAGGACGTGGGCAGGGAAATCCGCGAGTACCTGGCGGACCTGGTGCAGCGCAAGAAGATCCTGTAACGGCCCGCTTCCAGCCCGGTCGGTAGACTGCCCGGGATGGCCACGAGCGCGACGCACGTCCACGACCACGACAGCGGTGAGGGCCTGCTCTCGGTGGAGGACGCCAGGCAGAAGGTCCTCGCGCAGGTCCAACCGCTCGCCACCATCAACCTCCCTCTCACCGAGGCTCACGGTTGCGTCTTGGCGGAGGACGCGGTGGCCCCCTCCGACCTCCCGGACTTCCCGTCCTCCGCGATGGACGGGTTCGCCGTCCGCTCGAGCGATGTGGCGGGAGCGTCGCCGGCATCGCCCGTCGAGCTCACGATCTCCGGGCGGGCCCCCATCGGTCGGCGTCCCGAAGCGACCGTTGGAGGCGAGGAGGCCGTCCGAATCGCCACCGGGGCGCCGGTCCCCGCGGGCGCAGACACGATCGTGCCCATCGAGAACTGCGAGGCTGCCGGGGACCGGGTCCGGATACTGGCGGCATCGCCGGAGGGGAAGCACATCCGTCCCACGGGCGAGGACGTGAAGGCCGGCGAGATCCTCGTCGCTCGGGGGCGCCGGCTCGGCGCCCCCGAGCTGGCCCTCCTAGCCACGGCGGGCTTCTCGCACCCGCTGGTCCACCCCCGGCCACGTGTCGTGGTGCTCTCGACCGGGGACGAGCTGATCGCTCCGCCGGGCTCGCCTGCGTACGGTCAGGTCCGCGACTCGAACGCCTACCTGTTGTTCGGTGCCCTTCGGGAGGCGGGCGCCGCCCCGGTCCTGGCCGGCATCGTCCGCGACGAGGTGGACGAGCTCCGCGACACCGTGCTCTCGCGCCTGGCCCAGGCCGACGCGTTCGTGTCCTCGGGAGGCGTGTCGGTGGGGGAGCGAGACGTCGTGAAGGCGGCCTTCTTCCGCCGGGGTGACGTCGAGTTCTTCAAGGTGGCTATGCAGCCGGGCATGCCGCAGGGGTTCGGCCACATCGAGGGCAAGCCCTACTTCGGCCTCCCGGGGAACCCGGTCAGCGTCTTCGTCTCGTTCGAGGTGTTCATCCGGCCGGCGATCCTGAAGATGATGGGCCGAACGAGCCTGTTCCGCCCTGAGGTCACCGCGCGCCTCACCGCCGACGTCTCGGGGCCGAAGGGCAAGACCCAGTTCGCGCGTGTGCTGGTGCGGCCGGACGACGACGGGTACGTCGCCACACCGACCGGAGGCCGGGGTTCCAACCTCATCTCCACCGTGGCCCGGGCGAACGGCCTGGCCATCGTGCCCTCCGGCGTCGACACGGCGCCGGCGGGCAGCGAGGTCACGGTCATGCTGTTCCGCGCGCCGGAGGACTGATGGCGGCCGGCGACGCGGCGCGCATCGTCGACGTCGGTAGCAAGGAGGTCACCGACCGAGAGGCCATGGCCGAGTGCGTGATCACGATGACCCCGGAGGCCTGCGCGCACCTCGAGGCGGGGACGCCGAAGGGAAACCCTATCGAGGCCGCCCGGGTGGCGGGCATCATGGGTGTGAAGCGGACACCCGACCTCCTCCCGTTCTGCCACCCGATCGCGGTAACTGGGGCCGAGGTCGTCGTGGAGCCCGATCGGTCGACCGGGCGCATCCGGGTCCAGGCGCGCGTGACCGCCCGCGACCGGACGGGCGTGGAGATGGAGGCCCTCACGGCGGCGGCGGTCGCCGCGCTCAGCCTGTACGACACGGCCAAGGCCTTCGACCGAGCCGCTCGCATCGACGGGCTCCGCCTGTTGGAGAAGAAGGGCGGGAAGAGCGGGGACTACCGGGCCGGCTGAGCGCTGGCCGCGCGCGGAGAAGTTCGCGCGAATCACACGTATGTGATTGAGCACGCCACATGTGGGTGCTAGCGTCCGAACACAGACCACATGTTGTACACGTGGTGGCGGGCCGGGGAAACCGCGAACGAAAGGCTGGGCGCGTGGGTTGGTTGACGCTTGCGGCCTTGGGCATAGTATGGGCCGCCTTCCTCCTCCCCAAGAGCCGCCGGAGCGGTTCGCTTGTGGAGAGCGTGGAGGACTTCGAACGGAAGATGGAGCTGTTGGCTGAGACAGGACGACACGAAGATGGGCGGTGGATCATCACCCCACGCAAGGGGACCCCGTTCCTCGGACCCGACGCCCGTTCCCAGCGCCAGGGCCCGGGAGCGACGGCGCCGGGTCTTCGTCTCCCTTCTCGAGAGCATCGGCCTCACGTTCCTGATCGGCCTGGTGCCGCCTCTTCGGCCCATGTGGGCCGTGACCGGCATCCTGGTGGCGGCATTGGGCGCGTACGTGTGGTTGCTCCTGTGGATGAAGAAACAGGGTGCCGAGGCATCGGCGAGGCGAAGCGTGCAGGAGGCGAATGTGCCGGACCGCCCGAGGCCGGTCAGGCATCGCTATGTGTCGGAGGGCAAGCTGGCCAAGCCGGCGTACAGCGGGCTCGGCGTCTTCGACCACGACGACCTCACCAACATCGTGGTCCGGCCGGTCCGAAAGGTCGGCGTGGCCGGCGCCTAGCCCGGCGTCTAGACTCCGGCCGCGATGAACCTGGATCAGATCTCGGACGACGTTCGCCTTCGCTTCGACCAGCGGATGGAGGCCCGTGAGCGCGCCCTCCCCGCCGCACGGCGCGCCATCCGGTCCTGCGCCAACGCGATCCGGGCCATCCACCGCTCCGAGTGGGACAAGGCTCACATGCTCATGGACCAAGCGAAGGCGGCCATCGACGAGGGCCTGTCGGCCGTGCGCGATCATCCCGAGATCCGGTTCGCCGGGTACCTCCAGGACGCCCAGAAGGAGTACGCGGAGGCCCGCATCACCGAGGCAGTGGTGACCGCGGCCGGCCAGCTTCCCACTCCCGAGGAGCTGGGCGTGGAGGACGCGCCGTTCCTGAACGGGATGTCCGAGGCCATCGGGGAGGGTCGCCGCCACATCCTGGACCTGCTCCGCCATGGCGAGGTGGACCGGGGCGAGGCCATCCTCTCGGCGATGGACGACATCTACTACGTGCTGGTGTCGATGGACTATCCCGACGCCATCACGATGAACCTTCGGCGCTCCACCGACGTGGCCCGGAGCCTGATCGAGAAGACCCGCGGCGACCTGTCGATCGCGATCGTCCAGCGGCAGCTCCGCGACGCGCTCGATCGCCACGCCAAGGATGTGCTTGGCAAGTAGCGAGGTCGGCCTTTGCTAGGCTAGCCGAGCACGGGGGTGTAGCTCAGACCGGTAGAGCACTGCCTTCGCACGGCAGGGGTCAGGGGTTCAAATCCCCTCACCTCCACGTTCAACGCCTCATTCGACTCGGCCGTGCAAAGAGAGGCTCGAACACCTCGGACAATTCCACTCGAGGCTCTGTCGCGAGCTGTGGGTTGAATGCGCGGCGACAGTGGCCTACCCTGGGGGCATGAACAGAGGAACAGGAACGGGACTCATCGTGTTCGGCGTCGTGCTGGGTGTCGTCGGCGCGATCATGGCGTTCGCGATCACCGTGCACACACGCGGGTTCAACATCAATACCGCGGGCTGGATCCTGCTCGTCGTCGGGATCGTCGTCCTGGTGATCGGGATCGCGATCTTGGTGACCGGCAGCCGGAGGAGCTCGACAACCGTCGAGAACGTCAAGAACACGCCTACGGGACAGGAGCGCGTCGAGGAGCGGCGGGACTGGGGCACGCCCTAAACCGGGCCCGGCCGCACAAGAGCGACACCAAGCACACGAAGCCCGGCCCGAGGGCCGAGGCTCTGGTTCGGCGTCGAAGGAGGAACATGCTTGCGGCTGGCGGAGGGCTCGGTATCGTCGGCATCATCGTGGTCGTTCTTATCGTGCTGGCAATCGTCTACTTCGTGAGGCGTCGCTGAACGAAACGATCCTGCGAACCGGAAGACCACAAGGTAGGGAGGCGAGCATGAGCCGCACGTTGGGCGCAGTGCTGTTCGTTGTCTACATCATCATCGGCCTGGTCGTGGCGGCTGGACACCATTACTTCGAGCATCTCGGCTCGCCGAAGCCGATCGCCTCGGCAGTCCTCGCAGTGCTGTTGTGGCCCCTGGTCCTCTTCGGGGTCAACCTTCATCTCAAGTAAGGGCGCCGGGAGGTGCTTGATGGCAGGAACAGCGAGGCAGGCCGAGAGGGAAGGCAAACAAGGTCGCAGGGTCCGCCAAGAAGGCAGTCGGAAAGGCAACGAAGAATCGGAGTCTTCAGGCGAAGGGATCCGTACAGAAGGCCAAGGGCACCGTCCAGGACACTGCTGGCAAGCTCGGACGGAAGGTTCGTGGCAAGAGCTAGCTCATGAACGGTTACCCTTCGGGGTCGACGGGCGTCACCGTCTCGTCCGACGTGCGGCGCTCCACGTCGAGCCGATCGGCGTCGGCGGTTTTGAGCTGCGCGCCTTCGACCTCGTGGCCGCACGTGAAGGTCTGCACCTGACGGCTCTCGGGCTGCTGGTCGCCGAAGTCGATGGTGCGCAGGGTGCCCTCACCACAGATGGGGCAGGTAGTCGAGTCGGGCTCACTCATCGGGTCTACGGTACACCGAAGTCCAAGCGGTTCCTCGCGAGCTCAGAACGTGAACGAGCAGTTCTCGCAGAGGAACGCGCCGGTCGGACCCGGTGCGCTGTGGCCGCCGCAACGAGGACACCGGCGGCAGGGCGCCCCGGTCTTCCCACATGGAACGGGATCCGTCGTCGTTCCGGGCTCGTCCCACGAGGTCGCGCCCTCAGCGGGGCGCGGGAGCTGCATCGAGAGCAGGTACATCGGCTTGGGCCCGGACAGGAACCCGTGCGGGTGGCGGTCGGCCCGCCCTACGATCATCCCCGGATTGAGCGCCAGAGGCTCCTCCGTTCCGAAGCGCGCCTGACCCTTGCCACCGAGTACCGTCACCCACTCTTCCGAGTCCGGGTGGGTGTGCGCGTAGGCGATCTGGTGAGGCGCGAAGCACTGGAGTGAGAGGTAGTAGTCCGACCCCGTCGAGATCGGGACCCGGCGAAACCCCGACGGGCACAGCTCGACCAGGTCCCGAGGCGCAGCGCGGAAGACCCCGAGGTTGTCCAGGACCTCCGCCAGGTCTCCGATCGAGTGGTGCATCCCGCCCGGAAGTAGATGACGAAACCGAGCTGGGAGCAACCGGACCACGCCCCTGGGCTGGTCGCCGCCGCGGTCTCGCTCGCTGTCAGCGACCGAGCGGCGCCACCTATATAGTGGCTAGAGGCTAAAGGGGGTGGGCGACATGCTCGGAGCTCTCGGGATGCTCGCGGCGAAGGGCGGCCGCAACACCGACACCATCTTGTGGATCATCGCTGCCGTGCTTGTGATTGCCGGCATCGTGTCTCTCCTCAGGGGAGCGGTCATCGTCGGGATCGTCCTCATCATCCTTGGACTGCTCGTGGGACCAGGTGGGGTGAGCATCTTCAGCTAGCCCAGGAAGGCTCAAGAAAGACGCTCCTTACCAAGTTCGGCCAGCGGAGGGAGGAAGCGGCTCATGGACAACCCGGTTCTTTGGGTGGTGGTCGGCGTGGTGGGGGTTCTTCTCCTCATTTTCCTGTTTCGCGGCGCCGGCCGCAGGCGAGGTGCGCGCGGCCGCGGAGGGCTTCGCCGGCGGTGGACCTTTCGCCGCTAGGTTGGCGTGACCCCGCCAGCGGGTTCTCCATGGCGAGCCGCGCTGGCCACCAGCCTCAGGCCACGGTCACCGACCCTCGCATCCCGAATGCGTAGTGCCCCGGGAGATGGCAGCCGAAGATGAGCGAGCCCGACCGAACGAAGGTGTAGGTCGTCGTCCGGGTCGTGCCCGCGGGGATCGACATCTCGCCGGGACGAGGCGCGTGGTGCGCCTCGGTCCCCAGCTCGTGGACCTCCTGGACCTTGGCATCGCCCAGGATGAACTCGTGATCGATGGGATCGGTGTTGTGGACCACGAACCGGACGGTCGTGCCCGGGACGAACTCGAGCTTCGAGGGATCGAAGTGCGAGTAGTGGATGGTGATCTCCACCGTTCGCACTCCCGGGTTCGCGGCTGCGGGGCGGCATGCGGCCGGGACCGCGATCAATGCGATCGCGAGCACCAGCCGCAGGCCGCCCCTCATTGCTGTCTACCCCACCCTCGGACGGAGCCGGCTGCGGCCGAGCCAGGCCCCCGTCGCGATCCCGGCGATCAGGGCCAGGGCGGCGAGAGCCGCCGGCCAGATGCGACCGGCGGCCGCGTCCAACGCTGAAGCGTCGCGAGGCGACAGGCCGGCCGCGACCGGCGAGGGCCGTCCGGCGCCGGTCGCATCGACGGCGAGGTCGTACTTCAGGGCACCGGCGTTCGCGTCCACGCGCATGTACGTGAGCCACATCCCGGATGCCGGAAGCCATTGCATCCCCTTGTCCGAGCGGAGATCGGAGAGGAGCGATCCCGAGGCAGGCTCGCTGCGCTCGAGCACGAGCCCCGGTCGGGGCGAACCTTCTGGGGCCACTCCGATGAGGGGCGAGCTCGATCCGCCGGCCTCGACGGGCGCGGGGAGCAACGCGGGCTCGCGGTCGGTCAGCAGGAAGACGTCGGCCTCGATGGGCGCATCCGCGGGTGCGCCGAGCCCCAGGATCCGGAGGGGGACCCACGGGTTCGTCGTTGGGATGACCACGTGCACCGGCGTGCCCTCGCCCTGCGAGATCCCTTGCTCCTTGGCCCGGTCGCCGTTGAACCGGACGGCCATGAAGATTGGGCTGCGGTTCGCGTAGAAGTCGAGGACCTCCGGCGCGTCGGGCGGGAGCAGGAACCCATGCTCGCGAGCCCAGTTGCCGACGGCCGTGCCCCCGCCCTTCAGGACCGTCACGTCGAGGGCGTCGATCTGGGTCTCGAGGAGCACCTTGGCGTCGGCGGCCGCGGGGGAGGCGAGCGCGGCGAACCGGAGCACCGGTTGCGTCTCCTGCACAAGTCGCTGGAGCGTCCAGTCCCCGGCGCGCACGACCTTCGAAGGCACGCCGGGCAGGGGAACGATCGAGCCGAACTCCCCGCCGACCCCGGCGAACTGGAATGAGGTCACGTAGTGCTCGACCCCGAGGTGGTACGCGGCGAGGGTCGTGGTGCGGACGAGAGTGACGCTGCCGTTCGCGTTCACCAGCCCGCCGCAGGCCCAAGCCGGGCCGCCGGCCAGGAGAAGGACGAGTGTGGCTGGCACCAGGAAGACGATCCGTCGGCGCATGGCGTGCCTCCTTCGGTCGGGTACGACCGAGCTTGGACGCCGGCACGAGCGTGGGGGGTTCCCTGCATCTCAAGCGCCTGGTGCCGATGCCGATACTCGACCGAAACGGAGAGAAGGATCGCGTGGCGTCGTCGAGGGTCGCCGTCCGCTTGCCGAGGCTCAGCCTCCTGGGGAAATTCGCCGTCGTGAGCCTGATCCCGATCGTGCTCCTCGGCCTGGTCCTGGCGAAGACGCTCCAGGTCCAGATCCGGGACCAAGCCCTGACGAGCGCCCGGCAGCTGGCCGCGCTCGTTGCCCGACTCGACATCCAGCCGCAACTGACACCGGACGACCTCAGCCAGGGGCTCACACCGGAGCGTCTTCGGCGACTCGACCAGGTCCTTCATGCCGGGCTGGTCGGCGAGGAGATCGCGCGGGTCAAGATCTGGAGCCGCGACCTCCGCGTGGTGTACTCGGACGACCCCGAGCTCATCGGTCGTGCCTTCCCCTCGTCCGATGAGCTCGAGGAGGCGTTGGACGGACGCGTCGCCTCCGAGGTGTCCGATCTCACCAAGGAGGAGAACGTCGGCGACCGAAGCTATGGCAAGCTACTCGAGGTCTATGTCCCCCTGACATTCCCGGGCGATCCGGCGCCGGCGGGAGCATTCGAGCTCTATCTTCCGTACCGACCGATCGAGGCCGCGATCGCACGCGACAGTCACCGGCTGTATCTGGTGCTCCTCGGAGGCCTGGCGCTCCTGTACGCCGCACTATTCCGCATCGTCGCGACCGCGTCCAGACGCCTTCGGCGCCAAGCGGACCGAGAGCTTCGACTGGCCAACGAGGAACGCGATCTGGCGCTCCGGAAGGCCGCCGTCATCGCGACCGTGTCGCACGAGTTCAGGACCCCGCTCACGATCATCGAGGGTGTCTCGAAGACCCTCGAGCGGCAGGACCTGGTGGTGGGGGCCGGACGCTCCATGCTCGACAGCCTTCGGAATGCCAGCCACCGGCTGGCCGATCTGGTGGAGGCCCTGCTCGCGGCGGCCGAAGGGATGGAACGGGAGGCTCACGTGCAGCGCCGGCCGGTCGCCCTGAGCAACCTCATCCATGCCGTGGTCGATCGGCTCTCAGCGTTCGATGCCCGCGGCCGAGTGCGCGTCGTGGCGACCCCGGACGGAGACGCCGTGTTGAGCGATCCGGCCATGCTCAAGCCGCTCCTGCGGCACCTCATCGAGAACGCGCTGAAGTTCTCTCCTCCTGGGAGCGCGGTCGACATCTCGATCGCCCGGACCTTCGGCGAAGTGGTAGTCAGGGTCCGCGATCGCGGTCCCGGCATCGACCCGGAGTTCCTGGAGCGGGCGTTCGATCCGTTCACACAGGGGGATCAGTCCACGACCAGAGCGAACCGAGGCCTGGGCATCGGCCTGTTCGCGGCACGCAAGATCGCGGAGCTGCTCGGCGGTCGGGTCGAGCTCAGGCGTCATCCGGGCGGTGGGATGGAGGCGATCCTTCATCTGCCCGACACGAACGAGGACCGAGCGCTCGTCGCCGCCGACGTCGACTCGGCCGACGCCGCGGCGGTCGGGTCATGACCGCGGAAAAGTGCGGCCGGATCTAGCCGGTCAGCTCCGAGTAGCGGAAGCAGTCCGTGGTGTGGTCGTTGACCATGCCCCACCGCCTGCATGAACGCGTAGCAGATCGTCGGCCCGACGAACCGGAACCCCCGCTTCTTCAGGTCCTTGCTCATGGCCCGGGACTCCGCCGTCTCGGACGGGATCTCAGACAGGCGCCGCCACCGGTTGTGGATAGGCTCGCCGTCGACGAAGGACCACAGGTACTCGGGGAGCGGCCCGAGGTCCGCTCGGAGCGCGAGCACCGTCCGCGCATTGGCGACGGTCGCATCGATCTTGGCCCGGTTCCGCACGATGCCAGGATCCCGCATGAGTCGCTCGATCTTCCCCGCGTCGAACCGCGCGACCTTGGCCGGATCGAAGCCGGAGAAGGCACGCCGGTACCCCTCCCGCTTGTTCAGGATGGTCTGCCACGACAACCCGGCCTGCGCTCCTTCGAGCGTCAGCATCTCGAACAGATGGCGTTCGTCGCGGCTTGGCGTTCCCCACTCCTCGTCGTGATAGGCGAGCATCGGGGCGTCGCTTCCCTGGGCCCACTCGCACCGCTCCCTCGCCATCCGAGCTAACCGGGAGAGAGCGCGGAGACGGTCGTGGGCACGACGTCGGCCCACCGCTCGGCCCATTCGGCGAGTGCGTCGATCGCATCGGCCAGTCCGGCGCCCTTCTCCGTGAGCGAATACTCGATCCGGACCGGGGTCTCCGGCGTTACCTCCCGGCGGAGGATGCCCTCGGCCTCCAGGGCCTTCAGGCGCTCGGACAGGAGGCGGTCGGAGATCCCCGGGACGGCCGTCCTGATACCCCCGAAACGGTTGGGACCGGCCAGCAGGACGGCCAGGATCTGAGGGTTCCACCGCTGGCCGACGACCCTTGCCGCCTGGCGAAAGTGCTGGCAGATGGGCCCCGCGGCTAGGTGGCCGACTGGTATTGCCCGTGGCATGGTGTCCTTCCCTCCCCTGGCCCTCTCCTGGCGGTCCCTCGGGAATACATTCTACTACCGAAAAGTTAGCCGCTATAGGAGTAGAAGCGGCCTGGAGAAAGACGAGGCCCGGCAGAAGGAGGCACACCGTGTCGCAGAGCCAACCAGCTCAGACCCCCGAGGGCATCGGGCTCCCCCCGGTTGGGACCTGGAAGGTCGACCCGGCCCACACGTCCGTGGAGTTCGTCGCCCGCCACATGCTGGCGAAGGTCCGTGGACGGTTCACCGGCTTCGACGGCACCATCGAGATCGCGGAGCGCCCCGAGGACTCCCGGGTGGAGGTCGAGGTCGACACCGCCACCATCCAGACCAACCAGGAGCAGCGGGACTCCCACCTTCGGAGCGGGGACTTCCTGGAGATCGAGAAGTACCCGAAGCTCACCTTCAGGAGCAAGGAGGTCCGCCTCACCGGCGGGAACACTTTCCAGATCGTGGGCGACCTCACGATCAAGGACATCACTCGGGAGGTCACGCTCGACGCCGAGTTCCTGGGCTTCGGGCCGGCCTTGGAGGACCGCACGACCATGGCCTTCGAGGCGAAGACCTCGATCAACCGAGAGGACTGGGACATGACCTGGAACATGGTCGTGGAGGCCGGCAATTTCCTGGTGGGCAAGAAGGTCGATCTGGAGATCGCCGTCGAAGCCTACCTGGAGAAGTAAGGAAGGTTCGGGCTGCCGCTCGCCGTCAGGCGAGCGGCAGCGGCCCGCTCGCGCCGGGCTCGTAGGACTCCAGCTCGTACAGCCCCTCGTAGTGGACCACGACGTCGCCGGCGATCCACAGGTCGCGGCTCCAGCCGGACGAGAGAGCGGTGTAGCGCCACCTCACGGACGCGAACCGTCCGGCGGGGGTCGCGACCTCCTCGTCTCCGAGACGCTCGTAGCGCTGGCGCTCCATGACCGGCTGGCACGTTACCGGCTGCAGGAACACGACGTCGAACTCCGCCGTCTGGCCCAGCCGGTTCGCCGTGAGGACGTTGTAGGCCGGGGATGCGTAGTCGAGCTCGATGTCCGGCCCCCAGGCCAACTCCACCGCGACGCCGTCCCGGTAGCCGGTCAGGCGCTCGCCCTGGGCCATCAGCAGGATCTCGTGTGACCCGGTGTTGATCCGAGTTCGCACCGGCCTCCATCCGGAGTCCGCGACCAGGTCCACGATCTCGTGGTGTGGCTCTGGGACGTTCGTCTGGATGTCGGAGAAGTACCGCCACCCGGCCGGCCCCGGGGCGGAACGGAAGTCCTCCGTCCCCGCCGGGTTCCCGTCCCCGTCCATCACCGTGTACCGGCCGATCGGCATGCCGCCAATCGTAGGATGCCTGTCATGCGTGTCGCGCTGTGCCAGATGAACTCGGGCGACGACGTCGAAGCCAACCGCACGAAGGCGGGCGACCTGCTCGGCGAGGCCGCGGACGGAGGGGCCGACCTGGCCGCGCTCCCCGAGGTGTGGATGTACATGGGCTCAGCCCGGCGCCACCGAGAGGTGGCCCAGCCGATCCCCGGGCCGACCAGCGAGTGGCTGGCGTCCGTGGCCCGTACGCGCTCGATGTGGATCCTGGGCGGGAGCGTCCTGGAGGCCGGTGACGACGGCACCGTGTTCAACACGAGCTTGCTGTTCGACCGAGGTGGTGAGCTCGTCGCCCGGTACCGGAAGATCCACCTGTTCGACGTGGACCTGCCGGGGCAGCCGCCGATCCGCGAGTCGTTCACGTACGCGCCCGGTGAGGACGTCGTGACGGCCCAGACGGAGTTCGGCGTGGCCGGGCTGTCGGTCTGCTACGACGTCAGGTTCCCCGAGCTGTACCGCTCGCTCGTCACCCGCGGTGCTGAGGTCGTCTTCGTCCCCTCGGCCTTCACGTTCGAGACCGGCAAGGATCACTGGGACGTCCTGATCCGGGCCCGGGCCATCGAGAGCCAGGCGTTCGTCCTCGCCCCGGCGCAGTGGGGGACGTGGGGCCCACTGGAGCAGAACCGCCGGTGCTTCGGCAACAGCCTGGCCGTGGATCCGTGGGGCCGCGTCCTGGCCAGGGCGCCGGACGGGGTGGGAGTCACGTTCGCCGACCTCGACCTGGAGGAGGTCCGTCGGGTGCGCCAGCGATTGCCCGCACTCCGGCACCGTCGCCTCGGCTCGGCCACCTGACCGCTCACCCTCCGCGGCTCGAGGGATAGGCCCCTTGTCCCTCAATCGGCGGGCCCATTTAGCCGATAACTCCACCTGGAAGGAAGGGACGGAAGGGTCGGTCCCGAAAAAGGCAAACCGCCGGGAACGGCGGGGCGCAAAGCTCCGGGCCTCACCGCTTCAGAAGGGAGCGAAGGCCGCCGAGCTGCCGAAGACCAGGGCCCCAGCCCGGGGACCCGGTCTCCACCGGGACCCATGGGTTGGGAGCCGTGGCCATGGATCGAGCGCTTACCAGGGGACGGGGCCCCGCCCGCGTCGCGCTCGCCCTCCTCGTCGTCCTCCTCGCACTGGGCGTGGCGGCCGACCGAGCCCCGGCATCGAGCGATCACCGGCGCCGTGCCCACATGCTCTCGCTCACGAACGGCGATCGCGTGGAGCGCGAAAAGGCCGCCCTCAAGCTCAACGCGGCGCTCTCGAGGTACGCCAAGCGTCACAGCCGCCAGATGGCGACGAAGGGCTACCTGTTCCACTCCGCCGACCTGGCCTCGAAGCTGAAGGGCCTCGACTGGTCGATCGGCGGGGAGAACGTGGGGGTCGGGTCGACCCTTGACGGTCTCGAGAGCGCCTTCATGCAGAGCAGGCCGCACCGTAAGAACATCCTGCGGACGGCCTTCGACCATGCCGCCGTCGGGGTGATCCATTCCAACGGCAGCTTCTGGGTGACCGTCATCTTCTACGGCTAGCCCCTCCCGACCTAGCTGTAGGGAGAGCGACCCGGGCCGCGAAGAGGCCCGGGTCGCTCGTTTTTACCGAAGCGGTCGAGGTCGGCAGGCTGGTCGACGTCGACCGGGACGTCGCCGTCGACCGGCACCTCCTCCACCCACTCGGGATGCGCCGCGATGATCTCGCGGGCGCCCGTGTCGCCGGTGAGCGCGCGCGCCTCGTCCCAGACCTCCCGAGAGAGCAGCGCGGGACCGGGGCCGTCGCGGAACCGGAGCCGGACGATCCGCGGGCGGCTGGCCTCGAACGCATCGAGGAGCGCGCGGATGTGCTTCGGCGTGATGCCTGGCTGATCTGCCAGGAGCACCACGGCGGCCACGCTCGCTGAATCGGCGGCGTCGAGCCCGGCCGCCAGCGAGGTCGATTGCCCGTCTTCGTACCTCGGGTTCAGCACCGTCCTCGCGCGCGCGGGGAGTTGGAGCGAGGCGTGGACCCGCTCCGCGTCGTGGCCGAGCACGACGATGATCTCGTCCAGCCCTGCGTCGGCCGCGGCGTCGATCGCGTGCTGGACGAGGGGCTTGCCCTCCAGCTCGAGCACCTGCTTCGTCTGCCCGAACCGGGACGAGGTCCCGGCGGCCAGCACGATCGCCGTGATCACGAAGGCGTGCGGCCGAACAGGCGGCCGAAGAACCGGCCGATCGCCTTGACGATCGCGTACAGACCCAGCCTGATCCCGCCGATGGCCGCCGGCGGTTGCTGCGGCCTCGGCGAAGCTGGAGACGCCGCGGACGCAGGGGTGGGGGATCTCTCCCCGGCCGTCAGGTTGTCGCGGAGGCAGTCGGCGAACTGGTTCGTCAGCCTGGCGGAGACGTCGGGCAGGAGGCCCCGCGAGAGCTGGGCGACCGTGCCGGTGAGCGTGATGTCGGCCTGCATCTTCACGATCGTCGCGCCGTCCGCCCCGGCGGGCTCCAGCCAGGAGGTAACGGTCGCGTTCGCCGCTCCCTTCCCCTTCTGTTCCTGGCCTTGAGCCTTCAGCACGACCCGGTGGTTGGCTTCATCCCGCTCCGCGACCGTGACCGTGCCGGCGAACGACATCGCGATCGGCCCCAGCTTCAGGTTGATCTTGCCCTTCCATGTGTGGTCGTCGACGACCTCCGTAAGTTCGGCACCCGGCGCGCAGGGCGCGATCTTCTCCACGTCGAGCAGGTACGCCCACGCTCGATCGATCGATGCCGGCACCTGGAACTCGTTCTCGATCAGCACGGGGCCGCCTCCGGGAAGGATGTCTCTGAACCCCGAGCCTACTCAGGCCGATGTCGCCCCGCCATATGGGCCCGGGCTATGCTCGCGGCCGCCCGGGAGGTGAGGATGCCGCCGCGTCTGCAGGGGAGGATCGCTCTGGTCACGGGTGCCGGGAGCCCCACCGGCATCGGGTTCGCTACGGCTCGGGTGCTGGGGCGGGAGGGCGCGACGGTGGCCATCACGTCGACGACCAACCGGATCCGCGAACGGGAGGCCGAGTTGCGGGAGCACGGCTACACGGCGGCCGGATTCGTGGCCGACCTCACGGCCTTCGATCAGGCAAGGACGATGGTCGAGTCAGTGCTGGAGCTCTACGACCGTATCGACGTGCTGGTGAACAACGCCGGGATGGCGCAGTCGGGCATGGAGACTGCCGCGAAGCGGTTCGTCGATCTCACCGGGGACGAATGGGATCGTGCGATCGCGATGAACCTGAAGACCACGTTCAACGTCACGCGGTGCGTGCTCCCCGGGATGGTTGAGCGGGGCTATGGCCGGGTGGTGAACGTCTCGTCCACAACGGGGCCCCTGGTCGCGATTCCCGAGAGCGTCGGGTACGGGGCAGCCAAGGCCGGGGTCGACGGGCTCACGCGCGGCGTCGCCCTGGAGGTGGCTCGCCATGGGATCACGGTGAACTCGGTGGCGCCAGGATGGATCGAGACCGGCTCGTCGCTTCCCGAGGAGTTGATGGCGGGCACGCACACGCCGGTTGGGCGTCCCGGCCACCCCGACGAGGTGGCCGAGGTCGTCACGTTCCTCGCCTCTGAGGCGTCGAGCTATGTAACGGGCCGGTCGATCGTGGTTGATGGTGGCAACATCATCCAGGAGTACAAGGGCCCACCCGAGGACTGGAATTAAGACACGCCGTGACGAGCTGGAGCGGGGCGGTCGTGGATTGGGCCCGGACGGTTCCTGAGGAACCCGCCCTCGCGCCCGCGCTTGACGGCCACGATCTCGGCCACGATTGCGGCAGCGATCTCCTCGGGCCCTTCGGCCCCGACGTCCAGGCCGGCCGGACTGTGGATCCGCTCGAGGTCCTCGTCGGTGATCGCCGTACCTTCTTCCCGCAACTCGGTCATCAGTCGCTGCGTGCGAGCACCTGGCCCTAGCATGGCGATGAAGCGCGCCGGTGAGCCGAGAAGGGACCGCACGTAGTCCTTGTCCCGCAGGAAGTTGTGGGTCATCACCACGACGAACGTCCGCTCGTCGATCGGCGCCACCTTCGCCACGTCCTCCGGGCGCTCAAGCTGGACGAAGCCGGCCGCTTCAGGGAAGCGCTCGCGGTTCAGGAACTCCCCCCGGTCGTCCACGACGATGGGACGCCACCCCAGCCCGTCCGCCGCCCGGACGAGCGGTGCGGCGTCGTGGCCGGCGCCGCAGATCACCAGCCGAAGCGGTGGCTCCAACACCTCGACGAACGCCTTGGCTTCACCCGATGCGCCTGTCAGCGTGCGGATCTCGCTTCGATCCCGCGAGAGAAGCTCCAGGGCCGCCTCCTTCGCCTCCGCGTCGAGCGCGGAGTCGCCGAGTGATTTCTCGGTCGATCCATCGGGCCGGACGAGCAGCCGGTTCCCCTGGTCGACACCCGGGATGGAGGAGTGGAGCACCGTGACCATGGAGATGGGCCGCTCCTCCTCCAGTGCCATACGGAGCGCCCCCGCCACCTCGGCGGCCTTTTCCGCCGGCTCCACGAACAGCTCGATGGCGCCGTTGCAGCCCAGGCCCCAACCCCACACGGCCTCATCGTCGGCGGTGAGGTCGAACGAGACGACCCGGGCCACCCCTTCGTGCATCACGATGCGGGCAACGTCAGCGACGTCGTTTTCCAGGCAGCCGCCGCTGATGTTGCCGATGAGCTCGCCCTGTTCGGGGACCAGCAGGCGCGCCCCGGGGCGACGGTAGGTCGAGCCTTGAACGGCCACGATGGTGGCCAGAGCCATCTTCTCCCCTCGGGCGTGCAGCGATTCGATTGTCCCGAGGACGTCGCTGATCTCGCTCATCGCTCCCGCCCCGCCCGGTGTTTGAAGGCTATCCCGTGACGGCTTCGAACCGGGCCGGGTCGGCTTCGAACCGCTCCCGGCAGCCGGCCGAGCAGAAATAGTACGTGCGTCCGTCGTGGGTCGAACGGTGCCGGGCCGTCGCCACGTCCACGGCCATGCCGCACACCGGGTCGATCGCTTCGTGCTGGCGGATGGCCGCCGGGACGCCCCGTTCGAGCGCGCCGGCGGCCCGGTCACGCACCAGCTCGGCCAGGATGGCCACGGCGATCTCCTCGTGCGATACGCGCCCCAGGTCGAGCCCGGCCGGTGCGTGCACCCTGGCGAGCGCTTCTTCCGAAACGCCGCGGTCGCGCAGGTAGCCCATCACCGCCTGGGCCCGGTTCCGCGAGGCGACCAACCCCACGTACCCGGCATGAGTGGCCAGGGCCCGCTCCAGGGCGTCCTCGTCGTAATGGCCCTGGGTGGCCACGACGATCCACGACCGCTCGGTGACGGCAGCCTGCTCCATATCGAGCGACGTCACGACCCGGTCGGCGGCCGGGGAGTTGGCGGGATCACCGCCGTCGTCCACGACGACGGTCCTCCAGCCCAGGGCTCCTGCCATCGCCGTCAGCGTAGCCACTGCGGGGGAGCGCCCGATGATGACGAGATGCGGTTGGGGCACCACGGGTTCCACGTACACCTCCAGCGCGCCCTCGCTCTGGCACGCGATCGGGACCGTCACAAGGCCCTGACGTCCTCGCGCCTCCAGCTCCTCGGGCGGTCCCAGGAACAGGAGGCGAGGGGTTCCCTCCTCAAGTGCGCGGAGCGCTTCCCTGATCACTGTGGGCTCCGCGCAGGCCCCTCCCAGCCAGCCACGCACCCGGCCATCTGGGGTGATCAACGCGGTTGAGCCTTCCTTGCCCGAGGAGGGAGCCCGCCGCCACACCACCGTGGCCAGGACGAACGGCTCTCCACGCTTCGAGAGCTCCGCCGCGACCTCGAGGACCTCGGGCCTCACGTCTTGGTGGAACCGCCCGCGGCCTGGATCGCTTCCCACACCTTGGCCGAGGTGAGCGGCATGTCGATGTTGCGGACCCCGAGCGGCCACAGCGCGTCGATGACCGCGTTCACGAACGCGGCCGGGGAGCCGACCGTGGCCGACTCTCCCACGCCTTTCGCCCCGATCGGATGGTGCGGCGACGGCGTGACGGTCTCGCCGAGCTCGAACCTCGGGGTCTCCCAGGCCGTCGGCAACAGGTAGTCGGTGAAGTTCGCCCCCATGCAGTTGCCGTTCTCGTCGAAGGTGATCTCCTCCATGGCGGCGATCCCGAACCCCTCGCACAGGCCCCCGTGGATCTGGCCCTCCACGATCATGGGATTGATCCGGACCCCGCAGTCGTCGACCGCAACCATGCGGCCGACCTTCCACACGCCGGTGTCGGGATCGACCTCGACCACCACGGCGTAGGTCCCGAAGGGGAACGTGAGGTTCGGCGGGTCGTAGTAGTAGACGCCCTCCAGGCCGGCCTCCATGCCGTCGGGGAAGTTCGTGTACGCCGCGAAGGCCACGTCCTGGATGGTGACCACCTTGTCCGGGGCGCCCTTCACCGCGAACTTGCCCTTCGCGAACTCGATGTCCTCCTCCGATACCTCGAGCAGGTGCGCGGCGATCTTGGCCGCCTTCTCGCGGACCCGGCGGGTGACCATCGCCGTCGCCGCGCCCGAGACCGGGGTCGACCGCGAGGCGTAGGTGCCGAGGCCGTAGGGCGTGTTGTCGGTGTCGCCGTGCATGACCTTCACGTCCTCGGGCTGGATCCCGATCTCCTCCGCCACGATCTGGGCGAACGTCGTCTCGTGGCCCTGACCTTGCGTCTGGACGCTGATCTTCAGGATGGCCTTGCCGGTCGGATGGATCCGGAGCTCCGCCCCGTCGTTCATCTTCAATCCGAGGATGTCGTAGTCCTTGTGCGGTCCCGCCCCCACGACCTCGGTGAAGGACGCGAGCCCGATGCCCACCAGCTCGCCGCGGGCCCGGGCCTCCTCCTGCTCCTTGCGGAGCTGGCGGTAGCTGACCTTCTCCAGGGCCATGTTCATGGCGCCGTGATAGTCGCCGGAGTCGTAGACGAACCCGGTGGCGGACGTGTACGGGAACTGGTCCTTCTCGATGAAGTTCTTCAACCGGAGGTCGGCCGGGTCCATGCCGAGCTCGTACGCGGCGTTCTGCACCAACCGCTCGATCAAGTACGAGGCCTCCGTGACCCGGAACGAGCACCGGTAGGCCACGCCGCCGGGGGCCTTGTTCGTGTACGCGCCATCGGCAGTCACGTGGGCGGCCGGCAGGTCGTAGGACCCGGTCACGATGTGGAACAGCCCAACCTTGAACTTCGACGGCTGGGCGTCGGCGTGGAAGGCGCCTTCGTCGGCCAGGAGCGATACGCGAAGGCCGAGCATGGTGCCGTCCTTCTTCAGGGCCATCTCGCCGTGCATGTGGAAGTCGCGGGCGAAGCCGGTGGAGATGAGGTTCTCGGTCCGGTCCTCGATCCACTTCACGGGCCGCCCCAGCAGGAGCGAGGCCGCCGTGGCCACGACATACCCCGGGTAGACCGGGACCTTGTTCCCGAACCCGCCGCCGATGTCCGGGGAGACGATGCGGATGTTCTCCTCGGGCAACCCCGCCACCAGCGCGAACACCGTCCGGATGGCATGGGGCGCCTGCGAGGTCATGTAGATCGTGGCCTGCCCCGTGGCCGGGTTGACGTCGGCCACACAGCCGCAGGTCTCGACGGGGGCAGGATGCGAACGGGGATAGAACGTGTCGAGCGCGACCACGACGTCGGCGCCGGTGAAGGCCTTGTCGGTGGCGTCCTTGTCGCCGGACTCCCAGTGGTAGATGTGATTGGAGTCCTGACCCTCCTTGTCCGTGCGGATGACCGGCGCGTCGGATTCCATGGCCCGCTGCGGGGTCACGATGGGCTCGATGGGCTCGTACTCCACCGTGATCAGCTCGAGCGCGTCCTTGGCCGTGTAGAGGTCCTCCGCGATCACCGCGGCCACCTCCTGCCCCTGGAACCGGACCTTGTCCGTCGCCAGCACGGCCTGCGTGTCGCCCGACATCGTCGGCATCCAGGCCAGCTTGTGCTGGGCCATGAGCTCGCCCGTCACCACCGCGACCACGCCGGGGACCGCTTGTGCCTTGGACGTGTCGATGCCGGTGATCGTGGCGTGCGCGTAGGGGCTTCGCAGGATGGCCATGTGCAGCATGCCGGGCAGGGTGATGTCGTCGATGTAGGTGCCCTTGCCCCGGATGAACCGGTCGTCCTCCTTGCGCTTGACCCGGTGTCCCAGGCCGCGGATCTCCTCGGTCTCCGTTGACATCGATGCTCCCCTCTAGACCTTCGCCGGCTCGGTCGCGCCGGCCTTGATCCGGGCGGCGAGCTGGATGGCCTTCACGATGTTCATGTAGCCGGTGCACCGGCAGATGTTCCCTGAGATGGCCCACCGAACGTCGTCATCGGAAGGATCGGGGTTCCGTTCCAGCAGCGCCTTGCCCACCAGCATCATGCCCGACGTGCAGAAGCCGCACTGGAGGCCGTGTTCCTCCTTGAACGCCACCTGGACAGGATGCAGCTCGCCACCCGTCATGAGTCCCTCGACCGTCGTGACCTCGCGGCCGTCGGCCTGGACACCGAAGAGGGTGCAGGACTTCACCGGGGTCCCGTCGAGCAGCACCGTGCACGCCCCGCAGCTCGTGGTGTCGCAGCCCTCGTGGGTCCCGGTCAGGCCGAACGCCTCCCTGATGAGGTGGACCAGGAGGAGGCGAGGCTCGACGTCGGCGGTTCGCTCCGTCCCGTTGACCTTCACGCTGATCTGCATGCTTGCCCCCTTCAGGCCGCGCGAGCCATCTCGACGGCTCGGGCCAGGCCGCGCCGTACGAACACCTCGACGACGTGGCGCTTGTATTCGCCCGAACCACGGACGTCCGCGACCGGGTTGGACGCGGCGGCGGCCAGGCGGCCGGCCTCGGCGAACAGCGCCTCGTTCGGCTCCTTGCCGTTCAGGACCGCTTCCGCTTCAGCCGGCTCGATGTTCTTGGTCCCCACCGCGGTGAGGCCGATCCCGGTTCGGCCGATCGTCCCGTCGTCCATCGACACGCGGACGGCGGCGGCAACGGTGGCGAAGTCGCCCACCTTCCGCTCGAGCTTCAGGTACGCGCCGCCGGTCCGGGGGGCCGGCACCGGCACGCGAACCTCGGTCAGGATCTCGTCGGACGTAAGGGCGGTGGTGAAGATGTCCTGGAGGAAGTCCGTGATGGGGATCTCTCGCTCGCCGCGCGCGCTGCGCGCCACGACGCTCGCGCCGACGGCGAGCATCACCGCCCCCCAGTCGCCCGCCGGATCGGCGTGGGCCAGGGACCCGCCCACCGTCCCCAGGTTGCGAACGATGGGATCGGCGATCTGCGGTGCCGCCGCAGCGAGCGTCGGATAGCGGGCCGATAGCAGATCGGACTCCGCCATCTGGTTGTGCCGGACCAGTGCGCCGATCCGCAAGAACCCACCCTCCTCCCTGATGCCGTCGAGGCCCGGGACGCGGTTCACGTCGAGCAGGTGGGCGGGAGCGGCGAACCGGAACTTCAGCAGCGGGATGAGGCTCTGTCCCCCGGCAAGGACCTTGGCCTCATCGAGGCTGGACAGGAGCCGGACCGCCTCGTCCAGCGAGGACGGCCGGTGGTACTCGAACGGTGCCGGCAGCATGTGAACCTCCCCCAGGTCTACGGACGAGCGGCGCTCCCGGACGGCGGGCCCATTATCGCCCCGCGCTATCTTCGGTGGGAAATGGGGGGAGCGGCGAGGACGTCGAACCGGGGGTTCTGGCTGGTGGTGGGGCTCATGGCCGCGGCCAGCGCCGTGCTCCTGGTCCTGATCCTGCTCAACCGGCCGGCGGCCGAGCGGGCCTCGGAGTTCACCGCCCGCGACAACCTGCGGACGGCGCTCGCCGCGGCGGAGACGGTACGGGGCCAGGAGGGATCGTTCGCCGCGGCGAGCGCGCCTCGCCTACGCCAGGCCGAGCCCGACCTGCTGTTCATCGACCCCGACGAGTCTTCGAACAACGCCGAGGTCATCAGCGTGCTCGCCACCAACACGATGTGGGCCGCGGCGGCCCGGGCCGAGACCGGCGCCTGCTTCTGGGTCCGGGCCCGGCCGGGGCGGCCCACGGTGTACGGCCGCGGCACCGACTGCAGCGGGCAGGCGGCCGGCGCCGCGGCGCCGGCCGCCTGGCCCTCCCCTTAACCGATTTCCCGCTCCCGGGCGGACCGGGCTACTATCCGAATCCTCAGCGGCTGTTGGCGAAAGGGGGACGCGCCGTGGCGCGGGTCGAGGTCACCGTCAACGGGGCCAAGCGGGAGGCCGACGTCGAGCCCCGCACGCTCCTCGTGTACTTCCTCCGTGAGTCCCTCGGGCTCACCGGCACCAATGTCGGATGCGATACCTCTTCCTGTGGCGCGTGCACCGTCCTACTCGACGGTGAGTCGATCAAGTCCTGCACGATGCTCGCCGTCCAGGCCGACGGGCGCGAGGTCACGACCATCGAGGGCCTCGCGTCGGACGGGGAGATGCATCCGCTCCAGGAGTCCTTCCATCGGAACCACGGCTTGCAGTGCGGGTACTGCACGCCGGGCATGATCATGGCCGCGGTGAGCTACTTGAAGGAGAACCCGAGTCCCACGGAGGAGGAGGTTCGGGAGTCGCTGGAGGGCAACCTGTGCCGGTGCACCGGCTACCAGAACATCGTGAAGTCGATCCTTGACGCCGCCGGGCAGCTGAGCGGCGCGAAGGCGTGAGGGGGCCGAGATGGCGAAGACCGAATCGCGCGTGATCGGCACTCCCGTCCTTCGCAAGGAAGACCCGGAGCTGCTGACCGGCCAGGCGAAGTACACCGACGACCTGGTCGTCCACGGGATGCTCTGGATGCACATCGTGCGCAGCCCCTACGCGCACGCGAGGATCGGCCGCGTCGACCTGTCGAAGGCGCTCGCGATGCCCGGCGTGGTCGCGGCGTTCTCCGGCCAGGACCTGGCCGGCGATTGGACCGGGCCGTTGCTCATGGCCTGGCCGGTGACCGAGGACATCAACAACCCGCCGCACTGGCCGCTGGCCAAGGACAAGGCCCGGTACCAGGGGGACGGGGTCGCCGTGGTGGTTGCGGAGACGCGGGCCCAGGCGGCCGACGCCGCGGAGGCTGTGGAGGTCGACTACGAGGCCCTCCCGGTCGCAGTCGACATGGAGGCCGCGCTGGGAAGCGGTGCTCCTCTCGTGCACGAGGAGTTCGGGACGAACAAGTGCTACACGTGGACCCTGACCAACGGCGACGTGGACAAGGTGTTCGCCGATGCTCCCGTCGTGGTGAAGGAGCGCTACGTCATCCAGCGACAGATCCCCACGGCGATCGAGACCCGCTCGGTGCTGGCAGCCCCCAGCCCCGCCCAGGGAGACTTCACCCTGTGGACCTCGTCGCAGATCCCGCACATCGTCAAGGTGGCGATGACCCTCGGCCTGGGGATCCCCGAGTCCAAGCTCCGCGTGATCGCACCCCGGGTCGGCGGCGGGTTCGGGTCGAAGCTGCAGGTCTATCCGGAGGAGATGCTGTCCCTGGCGCTGGCGAAGCGGTTGGGACGGCCGATCAAGTGGACGGAGACGCGCTCGGAGAACTCCCTGGCGACGCATCACGGCCGGGACCAGATCCAGGAGATGGAGCTGGCCGCCGACGAGGAGGGGAGCATCCATGGCTACCGGGCCCGGATCCTGGTGAACATGGGCGGCTACCTCATGATCATCACGCCCGGCACGCCGCTTCTCGGCGCGTTCGTGTACTGCGGCCCGTACAGCGGTGAGGCGTACCAGGTCGAGTTCACCGGCGTGTTCACCAACACAGTCCCCACCGACGCCTATCGCGGCGCGGGTCGGCCCGAAGCCACCTACGCCATCGAGCGCGCCATCGAAGCGCTTGCCCGCAGGGTTGGTAAGGACCCGGTGGAGATCCGCCGGATGAACTTCCTCCAGCCGTTCACGGAGCCGACCGCCTCGCCCGGCGGGCTCCAGCTCGACTCGGGCAACTACGGGGAGACCCTGGACCAGGCGCTCGAGCTCGTGGGGTACGAGGACCTCCTGAAGGAGCAGCAGATCCGTCGGGAGCACGGCGGGGCCAAGCAGATCGGGATCGGGTTCTCGACATACCTCGAGATGTGCGGCCTGGCCCCCTCCCGGGTGTTGGCAAGCCTTCGTTATGCCGCCGGCGGCTGGGACGCGGCGGAGATCCGGGTCTCGCCGACGGGGAAGGTCGTCGTGGCGGCCGGCACGAGCCCCCATGGCCAGGGGCACGCGACCACATTCGCGCAGATCGTCTCCGAGGACCTCGGGATCCCGATCGAGGACGTCGAGGTGACGTTCGGGGATACAGAGCTATCACCCCTCGGCATGGACACGTACGGCAGCCGGAGCATCTCGGTCGGCGGGGTCGCGGTGCACCGGGCGGCGATGAAGGTCGTGGAGAAGGCCCGGAAGATCGCCGCCCACGAGCTCGAGGTCGCGGAGGACGACCTCGAGTTCGAGGCGGGCACGTTCACGGTGAGAGGCGCGCCGGACACGGCGAAGACCATCCCGGAGATCGCCTTCGCCGCGTGGACGGCGCACAACCTCCCCGATGGTCTCGAGCCGAACCTCGAGTCCTCGGCCGCCTACGACCCGCAGAACTTCGTGTTCCCGTACGGGGCGCACATCTGCGCGGTCGAGGTGGACACCGAAACCGGCGAGGTCGGCGTGCTGAAGTACGTCGCCGTCGACGACGTCGGGAGGATCATCAACCCGCAGATCGTCGACGGTCAGGTGCAGGGCGGCGTGATCCAGGGCATCGCCGAGGCCCTCTTCGAAGAGGCCATCTACGACGAGAATGGGACTCTCCTGACCGGAACGCTCACGAACTACGAGGTCCCGGCGGCCTCCGAAGTGCCGTCGATCACGCTCGGCCGATCGGAGACCTGGTCCACGACGAACGAGCTCGGAGTAAAGGGGGTCGGCGAGACCGGCACGATCGCGTCGCCTCCCGCCGTGATCAACGCGGTCATCGACGCCCTCTCCTACCTGGGGATCACCGACATGGAGCGGCCGGCCACGCCTGAGCGGGTGTGGAGGGCCATTCGCCAGGCGAAGGGAGGTGCGGCATGATCCCGGCGCCGTTCGACTACGCCCGCGCCGAGTCGGTGGACCACGCGATCGAGCTCCTGTCGGGCAACGACGAGGCGAAGATCATCGCCGGCGGCCACTCGCTCCTGCCGCTCATGCGGCTCCGGTTGGCCAGGCCGGCCATGCTGGTGGACATCTCGCGCATCGGGGACCTCGGGTACATCCGGGAGGACGGGAACCAGGTCGCGATCGGCGCGCTGGCCCGGCATCACGACGTGGCGAACAGCGAGGCCCTCCGCGAGCTGGCGCCGATCGTGGCGTACGCCGCGAGCCAGATCGGGGACCCCCAGGTCCGTCACCTCGGCACGATCGGCGGCTCGTGCGCGCATGCCGACCCGGCCTCGGACATGCCGACGGTGCTCCTGGCCCTCGGAGCCGAGCTCGTCGTCCGGGGCCCGAAGGGGAAGTCGCGCACGGTGAAGGCGGCGGACTTCTTCAAGGGACTGTTCGAGCCCGACCTGGCATCGAACGAGGTGCTCGCGGAGATCCGGGTCCCCAAGACTACGGGGCGCGGGTGGAGCTACCTGAAGTTCCACCGCCGGGCCCAGGACTGGGCCATGGTCGGGGTGGCCGCCGTGGCCGGCGATGGGGCCGGTCCTGCCGTGGCGCTCACGAACATGGGGGAGCGGCCGCTTCGAGCGGCCGGCGTGGAGGAAGCCCTGGTCGGTGGGGCCGACCCGGCGACCGCGGCCCAGCGGGCCGACGAGGGCACCAGCCCGCCGTCGGACACGTTCGGTAGCGCGGAGTACCGCAAGGAGCTGTCGAAGGTGCTCGTGCGCCGGGCACTCGAGGAGGCAATGTCTCGGTAGCCGGGCGGAAGCTTTGACGGCCGAGGCTCGGTCTGCCTAGATGGTGGGCATGCCGCCCGTGGCCGCACCGCACTTCGACTTCGAACGCTGGTTCGACAACAACGGGGTCAGGACCATCGCGATCATGGTGGTCGCGATCGTGGTGACCATCGTGACCCGATTCCTGGTCCTACGGTTCCGCCACAAGCTCGAGGGCAAGCCGAGCCTGACACAGGAGCTGAACCTCCAGCGGGCCGCCACGCTCACCCACGCCCTGTCCACCGCCATCATCGTCGTGATCTGGACGATCGCGTTCCTGCTCATCCTGGGGACGCTGCACGTGGAGCTCGCGCCGTTCCTGGCCAGTGCGGGCGTCGTCGGAGTCGCGCTCGGCTTCGGGGCGCAGAGCATCGTCAAGGACACGCTTTCCGGGTTCTTCATCCTCCTCGAGAACCAGTTCGGCGTGGGCGACGTGATCGAGGTCCAAACCACGGCGGGCCCCGTCTCGGGCAAGGTCGAGGACCTCAGTCTTCGAGTCACCACCCTCCGCGCGTTCGACGGGACGCTCCACGTCGTCCCGAACGGCAACATCCAGGTGGTATCGAACAAGTCCCGAGGGTGGGCCCGGGCCATCGTGGACGTCCGGGTGGCCTACGGCGAGGACGTGGACAAGGTCCGGGAGATCCTGGAGGAGCTGTTCGAGGAGATCCGCAAGGATCCCGTGTTCAAGGACTGGATCATGGAGGGTCCGAGCATCCTGGGCGTGGAGAGCCTGGCCGACTACGCCCTGGTGGTGCGGGTGGTGGCGGACACCAGGCCCTCGAAGCGATGGGACGCCGAACGCCGGCTGCGTGAGCGCATCACCCGCCGCCTGTCCGAACGCGGTATCGGTGTGCCCTTCCCGCCGGCCGTCTCACCGAGGCCCGGCGATGCCTCCGCCGGCTCGCCCTCGTAGGGCACGATCGAGACCCCTTTCGGTTCGAACGGGTTGAGAATGGACAAGGAACGCCCCGGTAGGAGGTGGGGTCTATGTCCATCGGGCTGTTGCTCTTGCGCCTCGTGGTCGGCCTTCTGCTCGTCGGCCATGGCACGCAGAAGCTGTTCGGCTGGTTCGGCGGTGGCGGCCTCGACGGCACCGCCCGCAATTTCGCATCTCTCGGATACCGGCCCGGGAGGGTCATGGCCATGTTGGGTGGCATGGCGGAGACCCTTGGCGGGCTGTCGCTCGCACTCGGGTTCCTCACGCCGCTGGGGTCCGCCGCCATCATCGGCGCCATGCTGAACGCCATCCTGTCCGTGCACCTTCCGAAGGGGGTTTGGAACACGAAGGGCGGGTTCGAGTTCCCCCTGACGAACGCGGCGGTGGCAGCGGCGGTCGCGTTCACCGGGCCGGGGAGGTATTCGATCGACCACGCGATCGGGTTCGAGCCCGGACACGTGGTCTCGGGGTCGTTCGCTCTTCTGCTCGGCGTCGTGGTCGGCATGATCGTCTACGCCTCGCGGAGGCCGGAGCCGGCGGGAGCCGCTACGCTGGAAGCGTGACGGGCAGGCTTCCGTTCGACTCGGTGCAGGATCTGCAAGCGGGGCTTCGTGGGGAGGGCTACCTCGCGGACCGCGGGCTGGCAACGGCGATCTACCTGGCCGTGTCGCTGGACAAGCCGCTGCTCCTGGAGGGCGAGGCCGGCGTGGGCAAGACCGAGGTGGCCAAGGCGCTCGCGTCGCTCCTGTCCCGTGAGCTGATTCGGCTCCAGTGCTACGAGGGGATCGACGCGTCCCAGGCGCTGTACGAGTGGAACTACTCACGCCAGCTGATCGCGGTTCGGGCGATGCAGGACGGGACGGCCGAGACCCACGTGGAGGACCTGTTCGGGCCGGAGTACCTGGTCGAGCGGCCGCTCCTCGCTGCGATCAGGTCGGGCTCGAAGGCGGTGCTGCTGGTCGACGAGCTCGATCGGGCCGACGACGAGTTCGAGGCGTTCCTACTGGAGATCCTGTCCGAGTACGCCGTGACCATCCCCGAGATCGGGCGGGTGGCCGCGGACCAACCGCCGGCCGTCGTCGTGACCTCGAACCGGACCCGCGAGCTGCACGACGCCCTGAAGCGGCGATGCCTGTACCACTGGATCGATCACCCCTCGCTCGAGCGCGAGGTCGAGATCGTGCGAACGCGAGCGCCGGGCGTGTCCGAGACCATCGCCCGAGACGTCGCCGGGGCCGTGGCTCGCCTCCGGTCACTCGACGTGGCGAAGCGTCCGGGGGTGGCGGAGACCATCGATTGGGCGAACGCGCTCGCGTTCCTTGGCGTCGAGCGCCTGGACGAGGGCACGGCCAGGGAGACCCTGGGGGCGGTGCTGAAGGACCACGAGGACCAGGAGCTGGCCGAGTCGCGCATCGCCGAGGTGGTCGGCGACGTCGACGGCTGAACCGGGCGGCCTCGAGGGCTTCGATCGCCTGATCGGGTTCGGGCGCGAGCTTCGCCGCCGCGGCCTTCCCGTCGGCACCGGCCGCATCCTCACGTTCTTCCGGGCGGCGGCGGTGCTCCTGCCGCTTCGACGCGAGGATCTGTACTGGGCGGCCAGGTCCTCGCTGGTGTCCAGGCCCGAGGATCGCGAGGCCTTCGACCTCGCGTTCGACGAGTACTTCGGGGTGGGAGCCGGGCTCCCGCCGATCGCCCGCCTGGTTGTGCCGGGGACGCCCGCGACTGCGCGTGAGGCCTCGTCGCCGGGTGAGATGAAGGCCGTGGAGGGCCTGGTCGCGGCGAGGTGGCGATCCGCCGGCCAGGCCGAGGAGCCCGAGGGGGAGGCCGCGATCCGCATCGTGGCCAGCGCGGCCGAGGTGCTCCGGGAGAAGTCCTTCGCCGAGCTCTCCGAGGAGGAGCGACGGCGTGTGACCCACCTCATCCGGCGGCTCGCGGTGACGGCGCCGGTGCGGAAGACCCGGCGCCTTCGTCCCTCCCCGTCGGGGGATCGGTTCGACATGCGCCGAACGCTGCGGCGGTCGCTTCGGACCGAGGGCGAGCCGTTCCACCTGGCCTGGCGGGGCCCCGGCAACCGGAGCCGGCCGCTCGTCCTGATCCTCGACGTGTCGGGGTCGATGGGGCCCTACTCGCGTGCGCTGATGCAGTTCGCCTTCGCCGCCATGGCGGCGGGCCGGAAGGTGGAGGTGTTCTGCTTCGGCACCAGGCTCACCCGCGTCACCCGCTCGCTTCGAACGAAGGATCCGGATCGGGCGCTCCGCGAGGTGGGCCGGCTGGTCGCCGATTGGGAGGGCGGCACGAGGATCGGCCCCTCGATCAAGCAGCTGCTCGATCGGTGGAGCCAGCGCGCGGCCCTCAGGGGCTCGATCGCGGTGATCTGCTCCGACGGCCTGGAGCGGGGCGAGCCGGAGCTCCTTCGCCAGCAGATGGCCAGGCTTCGCCGGCTGGTCCGCCGCATCGTGTGGGTCAACCCGCTGAAGGGGAGCCCGCGCTACGAGCCGCTCGCCAGAGGGATGGCCGCGGCGCTTCCCTCGATCGACGTGTTCCTCCCCGGCCACAACCTGGAGAGCCTGGAAGAGCTGTCGCGCGTCCTCGCCGGCTGACGCCATGATTCGACTGCGGGGCATCGGCGAAGGGACAATCGCGGTGACAGGGCCAACCGCTGGGAGGTTGGAGCTCGTCGGGCTTACGGCGCTCATCGTCGTGTCGCTCGCGCAGGGCGCGACGGCGATCCGCCCGAACCAGGAGGTGATCTCCGAGAGCGCCATCCTGACCGGCCTCGGAGCCGGCGCGGCGTTCCCGTTCCTCGACACGACCCCGCGGCCCATCGTGAGGGCCCACATCGCGGTGAGCGACGCCACGACGAGCCGCGCAGCCGGGGCGGCCGCCCCGACGAACGTGCAGGTGCTCGTGGGCCAGGCCGGTGTGGCGCTGGTCAACGTCATGACCGCGGGCACCAACACTGGGATCTCCACCACCCCGGGCCAGTGCGTCTTCCAGTGACCGTGCGGCCGGGGGTCGGCGGAGTGGCGGAGAAGATCACGGACATCGTCGTCGTAAACGGAGGCGCAGCGCCCCTGACCGGCATCAACACCGCCACCGTATCGGCCACGGTGCAGTGAATCGATCCTCCGAAGACCCAGATGAGGGAAGCGCGCCGGTCTCCACTTCGGAAGGGTTCGCGCCCGGGATCCGGGCGGCGGCGAATAGAATCGATGGGGTGGGGACGCCGGAGCAGCCCGGGCGGGTTCGCCGCATGGGGCGGCTCACCGAGCCGACCGAGGAAGGGCTCCTCACCTACGGCGAGTACCTCAAGATCCCCGAGCTCCTCTCGCTCCAGCAACTTCGTTCGGATCCAGCGGTGCACGACGAGCACCTGTTCATCGTGGTGCACCAGGCCTACGAGCTGTGGTTCACGCAACTCCTGTTCGAGCTGGGATCGATCCGGGAGAGGATGTTCGCGAACGATCCGGAGCGGGCACGCCACGAGCTGACGCGGGTCCGCGCCATCGAGCGGGTCTTGATCGAGCACATCGAGGTGCTCCAGACGATGAAGCCGCAGGACTTCCTGGAGTTCCGGTCCCATCTGGCGCCGGCGTCGGGCTTCCAGTCGGTGCAGTTCCGGGAGATCGAGTTCGTCTCGGGACTGAAGGACGTGCGATACATGGAGGACCTGGCGTCATCGCCAGAGGAACGGGCCCGGCTGGAGCGGCGGCTGGAGGAGCCCACGCTGTGGGACGGCTTCCGCTCGCTGCTCGAGGCGAACGGGCTGCCGATGCCCGCCGACGACGAGGAAGCCCGTCGGAAGAGCCTGCTCCGGGGGGCCACGGAGCCCGCGTTCACCGCGCTGTTCGCCGTCTCCGAGGGACTTCTCGACCACGACGAGTCCTTCGCCATCTGGCGGAGCAACCACGTCCTTATGGTCGAGCGGGAGATCGGGGCCAAGCGGGGGACCGGGGGCTCGAGCGGCGTCCCGTACCTTCGGACGACGCTCGGCAAGCGGTTCTTCCCCGAGCTCTGGGACCTGCGGAGCTACCTGTAGCGCCACTCGCGGGTTGGCGGTCCACCGGGCACCGGGGATTGACCGGCCGGGGCCTGGAGGAGTACACCGCTCCTACACTCGGAAGGGAGGTGGTCCATGGCCAAGGACCTCACGGTATCCCTGGAGGACCGGCCGGGGACGCTGGCGGACTTCGGTGAGGCGCTGGGCAAGGCCGGCGTCAACATCGAGGGGATCTGCGGGCTCGGCGTTGAGGGCCGCGGCATCATCCACGTCCTGGTGGAGGATGCTGCGGCGGCCCGGAAGGCCCTCGAGGCGGCAGGGATCAAGGTCGAGGGTGAGGCCGATCCGATGGTCGCCGAGGTGGCTGGGGGCGCGGACAAGCCCGGAGAGCTCGGCAAGATGGCACGGGCGATCGCGAACGCCGGGGTCAACATCCAGGCCATGTACATGGCGACCCATGACCGTGGCGTCATCGTGACGACCGACAACGCCAAGGCCCGCAAGGCGCTCGGGATGTAGCGATCGCGTCCGGCCGGACGTACTGGAGGCGGCTCCTTCGGGAGCCGCCTCCGCCTATTCGGGGGTCGATCCGCGGCCGGCCGCGTTTGCGTCCGTGTACGCGTACGCGCGATCGAGCAGCTCCACCGGGTGCAGTACCTCGAGCCGCCGGCCTGCGTTCCGCAGGCCGGCGGCGATCTGCATGGTGCAGCCCGGGTTCGCCGACGCGACGATCGTCGCGTCGGTCGCGGCGATCGAGGCCGCCTTCTGCTCCATCAGCCGGTCGGACATCTCCGGCTCGAGCACGTTGTACAGGCCTGCCGCGCCGCAGCACCGGTCGCCATCGGAGATCTCGACGATCTCGACGCCGGGGATCCCTCGGAGCACCGCGCGGGGCTGCTCCCGGATCCGCTGGGCCCGGAGCGCGTGACAGGCGTCGTGGTAGGCGACCCGGACCGGGTCTTCGCCCGCCGGTCCATCGACCGGCGGCTCGACGCCCTGTTCGTCGAGGAACTCCATCAGGTCGCGGACCCGCGCCGAGAAGGCCGCGGCCTCCTCGCCGCCCAGCAGGTCGCCGTAGTCCTTCAGGTGCGCGCCGCACCCGGCTGCGGCGACCACCACCCAGTCGGCGTCCTGAAATGCGGCGAGGTTCCGCCGGGCCAGCTTCCTCGACGTCTTCAGCCGTCCGTTGTGCGCCTGGAGCGCGCCGCAGCACACCTGGCGGCGAGGGGCGATCACCCGCCAGCCGTTCCGCGCGAGAACCCGGACGGTGGCCCGATTCGCGGAGCGGTACCACTGGTCCTGGACGCAGCCCGTGAGGATGGCGACGGTCCCCTTCGCCGATCCCTCCGGCTCCACGGCCCTCGGCACGCGGCGGCCTGGCGAGCCCCGAGGCACCAGGGTGCGCATGCGCTTGCGCAGGAAAGGGCGCGCGAGCGGCATGAGCCTCCTGGCGAGCGAGAGCATCCATCGCCGCCTGAGGGCCACGCTCAGGCCGAGCCACCGGACGAACCGGGCCCGGCGAGTTCGGAGCGGCTCGATCTGCACTCTGGCTCGCTCCATCATCCGGCCGAACGGGACGTGCGACGGGCACACGTCCTCGCAGGCCCGGCATTCCAGACACAGGTCCATGAACCGGGCGAACGTCGAATCGACGTTCGCCCGACCGTCGGCCACGGCCCGCATCGCCGCGATCCGGCCGCGAGGCGATGCCGACTCCTCGCCGGTCAGCCGGTAGGTCGGGCAGTGCGGAAGGCACAGCCCACAGGCCACGCAGGTGGCCAGGTCGTCGTCGGATGGGGCGTCGCCCGGCCGCCAGTTCGCCGCCAGGCCCACCGGGCCGATGAACCTGGTCCCCTCCGGCATGACGGATCCGAGGGGAGGCACACCCCGCTCCTCGAGGTCCGCCACGTCAGATCCCTCCCCAGAACCGGCCTGGCGCAAGGACCCCCGCCGGGTCGAAGGCCGCCTTCAGCCGGCGGTGGACGTCCAGGCCGGGCGGAACGTCGGGCCCCAGCCCTCCGGGTCCCCTGACCACCGGCGCGATCCCGCCGAGCGCTCGAGCCCTGGCCCGAAGGGCGTCCAGCTCACCGTCGGACGAGGGGAGCCCGACCCACGCGATCCCCACGCCGAGCAGCGCGCCCCACGATCCGAGGTGGGGACCGAGGAGATCGGGGAACGGCGGGGATAGCAGCTCCGGCAGGCGAGAGGGCGGCACGGCGGCCTCGGCGACCACCGGCGCTCGCCTCCCAGGGGCGTTCGGAAGGGAACGCTTCCTCGTCCGTCACGACGCTGACCGGCGCCGACCCGGTCCGTGGCCTCGATCTGGCGTTCCACCTCCTCCGGCCATCCCTCCAGGCGAAGCTCCACCACCTCCGGGGTTGCCAGGACGGCGGCCGGGTTCGGCACCGCGTCGAGCAGCCGCCGGCCAACCTCCAGCCCTCCGGCGACCCGGACGGTTCGCCGGGCCTGCGGACGGGGCCGGACCTTCAGCCGCGACCTGCACGATCACGCCGAGGGTCCCGAGCGAGCCGGTCATCAGCTTGTGGACGTCGTACCCGGTCACGCTCTTCACCGTCCGGGCGCCGCTCTTCACCAGCCGGCCGTCGCCGGTCGACGACCTCCATCTCGACAACGGTGTCGCGGATCGGCCCGACCCGCAGGCGCCTCGGCGAGTTGGCCGCCGCCGCGATCACGCCACCCACCGTGGCCCGCGGCGGCGCGTCGCACGGCCACTCCTGGCCTCCCTCGGCCAGGATGCGGTCGAGGTCGCCGACCCGCATCCCGGCCTCGACCACCGCGATCATCTCGGCCGGCTCGTAGGCCACGAGCGCGTCGAGCTGGGTCGTCCACAGCTCGGCGTCGACCTCGCACGGGTTCGCCCTTGTCGACGTGGGTCCGCCCGCCCACCACCAGCACCCGGCGGCGCTCGGCGGTCGCCTCGCGCATCGCCTGGACCACGTCCAGCTTGTCCATCGGGTGGATCAGATCCACGATCCCTCCGGGATGCTCTGGGCGGCCTGCGGCCGCATCCGTTCCTCGGGCCATGGCGAAGTCGCCGCAGCGCGCGCCGGCCGGCAGCACCTTCTGCGGGTTCATCCGGCCCTCGGGGTCGAAGGCGCGCGCGGACGCAGGCCTGCGCGCCGAGGTCGACGTCGGAGAACACGAGCGGCATGAAGTCGCGCTTCTCCAGGCCGATGCCGTGCTCGCCGGTGAGGGACCCGCCGGACTCCACGCACAGGCGCGACGATCTCCTCGCTGGCCGCGAGCACCCGCTCGAGCGTGCCCGGGGATCCGCCGGTCGAACGAGAGCAGCGGGTGCAGGTTGCCGTCGCCGGCGTGGAAGACGTTCATCACGATGAGGTCGTGCCGGCTCGCGATCTCGTAGACGCCGGCCAGCACCTCGACGAGCTTCGAGCGCGGCACGACGCAGTCGTGCAGGTAGTAGTGGGGCGCGATCTGGGCGACGGCGCCGAACGCGCTCTTGCGTCCCTTCCACAGCAGGGCCCGCTCGGCGTCGTCGCTGGCCACGCGGATCGTGCGCGACGCCGTGCTCGCGGGCGGCGCCCTCCACCGCGCGGGACTGTGCGTCCACGGCCTCGGGGAGCCCGTCGACCTCCACGAGCAGGACCGCGGCGGCGTCGGTCGGGTAGCCGGCGTGGGCGAAGTTCTCGGCGGCCACGATGATGCCGCTGGTCCATCATCTCCACGGCGGCCGGGCACGACGCCGCCGGCGATGATGGCGGACACGGTTGCGGCGCAGTCCTTCGACAGTGTCGAAGTCGAGCAGCATGGTGCGCACGGCGGGCGGGAGCGGCGTGAGGCGAACGCACGCTCGCGGCGACGATGCCGAGCGTCCCCTCGGAGCCGACGACGAAGCCTCGCAGGTCGTAGCCGGGCGCCTCGGGCGCCTCGGAGCCGAACCGCTCCACCTCGCCGTCCGGGCAGGACCACGTCCACGGCGAGCACGTGGCTCGACGTGACGCCGTACGCCAGGCAGTGCGGGCCGCCGGCGTTCGTGTTGACGTTGCCCCCGATCGAGCAGGTCTGCTGGCGACGAGGGGTCGGGGGCGTAGGTGAACCCGAGGGGCGCAAGCGCGTTCGACAGGTCGAGGTTGAGGACGCCCGGCTCCACCCACGCCAGGCGATCCTCCGGCCGGACCTCGAGGATCCGGTCCATCTTCGACGTGACCACGACCAGCGCGTCGCCGATCGGCGTGGACCCGCCGGCCAGGCCGGTGCCGGAGCCGCGCGGCACGACCGGCAGGCCGTGCCGCGCGGCCACCCGCATGCACGTGACCACGTCCTCGACCGTGTGGGGGAAGGCGACGAGGGCGCATCCGCCCTCGACCATCGAAGCGTCCCGCGCGTACAGGGTCAGGGCGAGCGGATCGGACAGGACCTCGGATGCTCCGAGGGCTTCCTCCAGCTCGCGGCGGGCCGCATCGACATCGGCCATGGCGATGCGAACAGGCTAGCGCGTGAGGAACGCCGATGTGGCTCGGTCGGTCAGGCGACCCGGCCGGGTTGCCCCTCGGGCGTGGTGAAGGGCAGGCCCTGGCGCTCCCACTCCTCCATCCCGCCCTCCAGGTTGAAGGCCTGGAACCCCCTGGCCTGGAGCATGAGCGCGGCAAGCTCGCTCCGGTTGCCGGAGCGGCAGACGACGACGACGGGCTTGGCGGGATCCAGGTCGGCGGTCTCGCCCGCCATGATCGTGTTGAGCGGGATGTGGACGGCGCCCTCGACCCGTCCCGCGTTCCACTCGTAGGGCTCGCGACAGTCCACGAGCTGGATCTCGGCCAGCCGTTCGTACGCGCCCCTCGGGGTGGTCAGGTCCGTCCTCACGTCGCTCATGCAGGTGCGAAATGCTATCAGCGTGGTCACCGACGGGGCCGCCCGGCCTCAGGAGGCCTCGGCCAGCGCCCGCTGGAAGGCTCGAAGGGCATCCGCGCCGAACAGGACGAACCGGACCTCCTCGACCTCGTGTCTCCGCCTCCCTCACCGCGCGAACGGCGACGGGTGCGGCGAGCTCGAGCGGGTAGCCGTAGACGCCGGTGGAGATGGCCGGGAACGCGACCGAGCTCGCCCCCAGCTCGTCGGCGACCCGGAGGGCCTCGGTGTGGCAGCTCGCCAGCAGGGCCGAGCGGTCCTCGGACCGGAGAAGACCGGGCCCACGGTATGGATCACCCAGCTGCGCCGGGAGGTCGCCCGCGGTGGTGGCCACCGCCTCTGCCGGTGGGGAGCCCGTCCGGGTAGTTCGTCCGGCGGAGGTCCCGGCACTCCTCCAGGATGGCCCGCCCGCCCTTGCGGTGGATGGCGCCGTCGACGCCGCCGCCCCCCAGGAGCGAGGAGTTCGCGGCGTTCACGACGGCGTCGACGCGCTCGTCGGTGATGTCGCCTTGGACGAGCTCGATCCTGGGCATTGCGAGCGATCGTAGCCGCCCGGCCGGCGTCATCCGCTGGGGGGTTGCCGCTAGGCTAGCCGCGTGGCTGCGCGGTTCGATCTGCTGGTCCTGGGCGATACGAACCCCGACCTCATCGTGCGCGGTGACGTGACGCCGGAGTTCGGCCAGGCCGAGAAGCTCGTCGATCAGGCCAACCTGGTGATCGGGGGATCAGGTGCGATCGCCGCGTGCGGAGCCGCACGCCTGGGACTGCGCGTTGCCTTCGCCGGCGTCGTCGGGGAGGACGTGTTCGGCCGGTTCATGCTGGACGCTCTGACGGAGCGCGGTGTGGACACGAGCGGGATGTTGGTTGACCCGAGCCGGCCAACGGGCCTTTCGATCGTGCTGTCGAAGGGCGAGGACCGGGCAACGCTCAGCGCGCTGGGCACGATTGCCGACCTCCGGGAAGGGATCGTCGACCCCGCTCTGCTTCACAGCGCCCGCCACGTCCACGTGTCGTCCTACTTCCTGCAGGCTGGTCTGGCCCCGACCTTCCGCGCTGTTCCGGGAGGCACACGGGGCCGGGGCCAGCACGTCGATCGATCCCAACTGGGATCCGGCGGAGGAGTGGAACGGCGGTTTGCTGTCGCTGCTGTCGCGGACCGATTGCTTCCTCCCCAACTCGGTGGAGGCCCGGGCCATCACCGGCGTGGACGACATCGACGTCGCGGCGCTCACACTGGCCGAGCGGGGCTCGGTCGTGGCGGTGAAGTTCGGGCAGGGCGGTGGCCTGGCCTTGTGGGGCGACGAGGTCGTCCGCTCCGAGTCCATCCCTGCCGACGTCGTCGACACGACCGGCGCCGGTGACAGCTTCGACGCCGGGTTCCTGGCAGGGCGGCTGGCCGGCCTCCCCTTGTCCCGATGCCTCCAGCTCGCCGTGGCGTGCGGCTCGCTCTCGACGCGAGCCGCCGGCGGCACGGCCGCCCAGCCAACGATGGACGAGGCGGTGGCAGCCCTGGAGTCGGTGGCGTGATCCTCTGCGTCGCCGCAAGCCCATCCGTCGACAAGCTCTTCGAGGTCGAGCGGGTCGAGATCGGCGCCATCCATCGTCCCAACGGGTTCGTCCAGGTCCCCGGGGGCAAGGGGTTGAACGTCGCTCGGTCGGCGCACGCGTTGGGGGCGGAGGTGACCGCGACCGGTGTCCTGGCCGGGCACGCGGGACGGTGGATCGAGGAGGCCCTTGCCGCGGAAGGGGTCCGGGGGCAGTTCGCCTGGGTGGACGGCGAGACCCGGGCCTCGCTCTCCGTGGCCGACCGGACAGGCCGGGGCCTGACCGAGTTCTACGAACGTGGATGGGACATCGGTGCCGTGGGGTGGGAGCAGCTCGAGCGGATCGTTCGGGAGCTCTTGCCTTCCTCGGGCTGGATGACCCTTTCGGGAAACCTGCCGGTCGGCGCCCCCGACGACGGCTACGCCCGGCTGGTGGCCATGGCTCGTGAGGCGGGCGTCCCGGTGGCGCTCGACGCGCGGGATGAGGCGCTGCTGCTCGGGGTCTCGGCTGGGCCGCAGGTGGTGAAGGTGAATACGGAGGAAGCCGGGGGACTCCTCGGGACGAAGGTGGAGACGCTTGAGGACGTGAGGGCAGCAGCCGAGGAGATCCGGTGGCGGATGGACGGCGATGGACGGGCGGCCATCGTGACCCGCGGCGCCGAAGGAGCCGTCGTGGTGACCCCGGACGGCGCGGTGCTTCGGGCTCGGCTGTACGAGCGCGGTCCCTACCCGGTGGCGAGCGGCGACGCCTTCCTGGGCGGGTTGGTCACGGCGCTCGATCGCCGTGCCATGTGGGCCGACGCGCTCGCGCTGGCCCTGGGGGCGGCCGCGGCGAACGCGGAGATGCCTGGGGCCGGGCGGCTGGATCTGGAGCGTGCCCTCGAGCTCTCGAAGCTATCCGAGGTCCTTCCGCTCGGAGGGTGACTGGATGCAGGTTCACGTCGCTCGCGAGGAAGACTGGGAGGCCATCCGCGACGTGCGGCTCCGGGCGCTGCTCGATGCGCCCGATGCGTTCGGCTCCACCTACGAGGCGGAACGAGGTAAGGCCGAGCCGGAGTGGCGGTCGTGGGTGACCGGCTGGAGCGGCGCCGAGCAACTGACGGTGCTGGCCATGGAAGGGGACGCGGGGTTGGGGCTGGCGGTCGGGGTCCGCTGGGAACGTGGTGGCGCTGTGGCGCACCTCTACGCGATGTGGGTCGATCCCACGCAGCGTCGCCGGGGCAACGGTACAGCCCTTGTTGAGGAGGTCGCACGGTGGGCCGGTCGGATCGGGGCCACGCTACTGGAGCTTCGGGTCACCCAATCCAACGCGGACGCGGTGCGTCTGTATGAGCGGAGCGGGTTCGTCCCAGCCGGCGAGACGATCTCCCCTTCGCGAGGGCTCGGATGTAGTGACGGTGACCATGCGGCGCCAGGTCGGTCTCCTTTAGCTATCCGCAGGCGACGCGAGCTCCTGCCCAGTCGGCGTGGTCGTTGCCGATGCCGTCGCCTGCACCGGTCACGATGAGCTCGAGCGTCCTGACGCCCGTGAGGTTCGCGTAGGCGGCCGCGGCGTACCCGGCCCCCTCGAGGGCCGCTCGGCGATCGGTGTGGGCCTCGACAACATAGCCGGCTCCCGTACGCCGGACGATGGATTCGGCCGCGCGGGTTGAGTACGAGAGTCGCTGTTCGTCGATGTCGTGGAGGGCGATCGTGAAGCCCCCGTGCAGCTCCTCGTAGGAGCACAGGTCGGCCACGACGTTCCGCGTGAACTCGACGCTGCCCGCTCCCACGATGACGACCCGAGCCACGGGCGGAGTGTACCTGCGGGCGGAATGGCGGTTCGCGCGAGGACCGGCCTTTCGCATACGATTGCCCGAGACATCAGCACGAGGGGGTTCCCGTGGTCAGCGCCTACATCCTGATCCAGACGGAGGTCGGTAAGGCCAGCAACGTCACCAGGGAGATCGGAAAGATCAAGGGCATCTCGGCCGTCGACGGGGTGACCGGCCCGTACGACGTGATCGCCCGGGGAGAGGCCGACGACCTGGACGAGCTGGCCAAGGCCATCGTGATGCCGATCCAGGCGGTCGAGGGCGTCACGCGCACCTTGACCTGTCCGGTGCTCCAGCTCTAGGCGTGGTCCAGCTCTAGGCTTGCGACCAGCCACTTCAGGGTCCCGGCCCCGGTGCCGATGGACCCGGTGAGGCCGGATCGACCCCCGGCCGCGGGATCATGCGGGCTCGGAACGACCTCGGCGCTACCAGCTTCTGGCTCCTCTTGATCGTGGCCCTGGTGGCGGGCGCCCTGGTTGTCATCCCGTTCGCGTTGGCCGGGCATCAGGAAGCCAGCCACGACCAGGACGCCATCGCACAGATCGACCGAGCTAGGGACGTCAGCGCGCAGGCCACGCTGCAGACGGCCGTCGGGGGGCGCGAGCGCCTATTTCGCCGAGAACGCCACGTTCGCGGGGTTCGACCCCCAGGCGGCCGTGCTGTTCGACCCATCCGTCAGGTACACGACCGGCGCGGCGGCTCCGGACCTGGTCAGTATTCGCGGCGTTACCCCGACCAGCGTCGTCCTGGTGACCTCCACCGGCTCCGGGTACCTGTGCGCCGCGGTGAGCGGCGGCGTGGTCAGCTACGGCCGTGCGGACGCGGCCACCGCTGCCGCCTGCACCGGCGGCTGGTAGCGTTCACTCGTCCACGGTCACATCTTCCTTAGGTCGTGGCATCGTTTCCTCGAGAGGGGTTCGCCATGATCGAGGTTCGTCGTGACCCCGAGATCTACGAGAAGGCCGGTGACTGGTTCCACGCCCGGTGGCACTTCTCGTTCGACGAGTACTACGACCCGGCCAACATGGGTTTCGGGACCCTCCGCGTGTTCAACGACGACCGCCTGATCCCCGGCGCCGTCTGGCCGCTCCACCCCCATCGCGACATCGAGGGGTTGACCTACGTGGTCGAAGGGACGTTCCGGCACCAGGACGACGTGGGCGGGCCTCCGGGGATGCTTCCCGCCGGATCGGTGCAACGGATGACCCTGGGATCGGGCGCGTGGCACTCGGAGCAGAACGGTTCCGAGACCGAGCCGCTCCGGTTCATCCAGCTGTGGATCATGCCCGCCGAACGCGGGCTTCCCCCCGGCGTGGAGCAGAAGGTCTTCACCACGGAGGATCGGACGAACCGGCTGTTCAAGGTGATCTCGGGTGATGACGGTGACGCGGTCCTGGTACATCAGGACGCGGCGGTGTACGTCTCGCACCTGGAGCCCGGAGCGAAGGTTGAGCACACGTTCGCCCCCGGGCACGGGGGATACCTCTACGTGATCGAGGGATCGCTTCGGCTGAACGACGAGAAGCTCGGCACCGGTGATGCGGCCAAGATCGCCGACGAGCCCAAGATCACGCTCGAGGCCGACGCGCCCACGGAGCTGATGCTGGTCGACGTGCGCGTCTGAGCGCCGGCGTCAGAGTGGGGTGATGTCCACCAGCGTCGAGGTGTCGACGTCGAAGGTGACCGGCGGGTAGAAGGCGGGCTTCGACTCGAGCGTCAGCGTCCACCCGGCGCCGGTCACCCCTTCGGCGTGACGGAACTCCGAGACAGCCTGGAGTACCGCCTTCACCCGGAAGATCCTGCGGATCTCGTCGTTCTTGTAGTGCAACCGGTAGCGGCCACCCACCACCAGGCCCTCGATCACCGGACGCTGCGCGTCGTAACGTCGGATCAGCTCGGCGAACGCGCGGACCAATCCTTTTCGGCGCACGCCGCCCGCCCGCTCCGCGGCCGCCAGGTTGAACCACGACACGCGGCGACCGTCCCGAACGAGCCATGCCATCTCGCCCTGATCGGAGACCACCTCCAGGTGTCCGGCCGCCTCCTCCAGGCCCGCGGTGATGTCGGCGGCCAGGCGGGCCGCGGCATCGGGTCCCGGGCCCGCTCCGCTCGGACGCGCCAGGTCCTCGAAGTCGTCACCCGTCCAGCCCTCGCGCATCCCGCCCTCCGGTCGCAGGTCCCGGCGTGCCCGGGTTCTCATCGGCGTCGCATCAGTATCGTTCGTCCTCGTCCGGGACGGAGGGCGTCGTAGGCTTGGCCCGTGGCCGCCCCCACCCGTCCCTCGCAGCGCCCCCGGCCGCACCCGCCGCTCCCGGGAGGGGTCTCGAAGGGAACCCTGGTCGAGGAGTGCCTCGTCGTCCTGTCCCTCTCGCTCCTGGCGAGTGCGGTCTACGCGGTCATCAGCCTGACGTCCGCGCCCGTGAAGGGCGCGACGGTCTTCGTCGTTCCCCAGGTCGGCCTGGCCACCCAGCTCGCGAACTTCGCGTTCGGCCTGGCTCCCGTGTGGCTCGTCGCGTACCTGGTGCGCCGGAACGGCGAAGGTGTGGGCGCGATCGGCCTGGCGTGGGACCGGCCCCGCCGGGATCTCGCCTCGGGCCTGGTGCTCTTCGTCATCGTCGGTGCGGCCGGGATCGGGATCTACCTGGCGTCCGTGGCCCTGGGCGTGAACCGGTTCGTCGTGCCGGTGCCGCCACTCGGCCACTGGTGGACGGTCCCCGTGCTGTTCCTGAACGCGGCCCAGGCGGCGCTGGTCGAGGAGGTGATCGTCGTTGGCTACCTGATCACCCGGCTCCAGCAGCTCCGGGTTTCCGAACCGGCGGCGGTCGGCGCATCGGCGCTCCTTCGAGGGGCCTATCACCTGTATCAGGGATGGGGCGGGTTCGGCGGCAACCTCGCGCTCGGGCTCTTCTTCGGGTTGTTCTTCACCCGCACCAGGCGGACGTGGCCGCTCGTCGTGGCCCACTTCCTGCTCGATGTCGGTGCCGGGCTCGGCTACATCCTGTTCCGCACCCATCTCCCGGGGTCGTAGCGATGGCGCTCGCCACGGGGCTCGACCTCAGCCGCCCACTTGCGGCGACCGCCGAGCGCGGGTACGCGCACGTGTCGCGGGCGGTCGACGCCGCCTTCGTCCGCGCGCTGTGGAGGGAGCTCGAGAAGGGCCCGTTCAAGCGATTCGAGGGATCCTTCGGGCTGGTCCGTCAGGAGATCGAGGGCTACGACGTCCCCGACCCGATGGAGGGGTTCCCGCTCGTGGCCGAGCTCCGCGACGAGCTGGCCGGCGTGCTTCGGCGACAGGGGCGAGGGATCCGCGGCCTGGCCACGTGGTGGCCGAATGAGGCAGGCGTGGCCCGGTACCGACCGGGGTCCATCGGCATCACCCCCCACCTGGACGGCAAGTGGTATCGGCGGCTGGTGGCCGTGGTCACCGTGCACGGCACCGCGCCGTTCAGCGTGTGCCGCGACCGGGCCGGTGAGGTCCTCGAGCGGTGGGACGCCGGGCCGGGCAGCCTGACCCTGATGCGCGCCCCCGGGCTCGCCGGGTCCAGGGACGGCCGGCCGTTCCACACCGTGCAGGGGCCCCGGCGCGGAACGCGATGCTCCATCGGGTACCGGATGAACACGCGCCCGGCCGGTGCGACGCAGTCCTAGCCGAACGGGTGGAAGGTGATGGCGGTGGTCCCGTCTCGCCCCGGGCTGGCCTACTGGAGCCGGCGGGGGATCCGCCGTTCCCACCGCCTGGACCATCGCTGCGTCCCGTTCTCCGAGACGTCGAGCTCGATCGTCAGGTGGTAGGCCGCGGCATCGCTTCGAACCACCTGCCGGACCTCCGAGTTGACGATTGCCTCCGGCCACTCGATGGTCAGGGATGAACGCGACTCGGCGGTCGCGACCGCCGGGTCCTGCGTCGAGACGGCCACGGTCCCTCCGTAGAGCTCGTGGAACCGGGGTCGCTCGCCCTCCGCCTCGGTCGTGCCGGAGCTCTCGGCGACCGCCCGGGTCTGGCGGTCCAGGACGCCGTGCTCGATCCGCCACACGACGGTGTCCACCGCGTTGCCCTTGGCCGACTCGTAGCGCTCCTGCCGCTTGGTGGGCTCCTGGAGGACGGGCCGCTCGCCGATCGGCGAGGGCCCATCGACCACGGGCAGGATCAGCGCCGAGCCACCGCGTTCGAAGGTGAGCGTGGCCGCCGCGGGCGGCGGCCACGCGTTCGGCCAGTCCGACCCGGCCAGGTCGAGGCGGATCCGGTGGCCCGGCTCGAAGGCCCACGAGGTCACCTCGAGCTCCACCGCGACCCGATACGGCGTTCCGGGTTCGAGCGGCGAGGGACGCTCGCGCGACTCCCGGTGCGCCAGGTTCAGCAGCCCCCGGGTCACCAGGGCGGAGGTCCCGTCGGGGAACACGTCGCACAGCTTCGCCGAGAGGTACGCCACGGGCGCCGACGACGTGACCGTCACGTCCACGCGGGGGTGACCGAGGATCTCGAGCTCCTCCGCAAGCGGCGGCCACTCGTACACGAGGGACCATGCCTCGTCGGGTCGCTGGTCCTGGGGCTGTCCGTACGGCAGGTGCCCGGCGCAGGATATCCAGGCAGTCCATCCCACGTCGCCTCGGACCTCGAGCTGGTCGGGGTCTGAGGCCGGACGCCCCACCGCGACCGCGTTCCCGAAGGGCAGCGGCAGCTCGCTGCCTCGATCGAGCGGCCACCCCGCCTCGTATCGCCACTCCCCAGGGACCTCCACGAGGTCGGGCTGGGGCTTCGTGGAGCGGCGGGCGAAGACCAGGATCGGCGGCTCTCGATCGACCCCGTTGTCCACGCCCTTCAGCCACCGGTCCCACCACCGCACCATCTCCGGCAGCAGGTCCACGTTCGGGCCGGGGAGTGACGTCTCGGTCGACGCGTGGGCCCACGGACCCAAGATCAACCGCTTGGGGCACGCAAGCGCGGCCACGGTCCGAAGCGAGTTGTTCGTGTATCCGTCCGCCCAGCCGGCGATGATCATCGTCGGCCGCCTCGATCTCCCCATAGCTCAGGCCGGAGCGAGCCGTGCTGCCAGTAGGGCCCGAACGTCTGCTCGCTCCAGCCAGCGGATGAGCCACGGCTCGTGTCTCGCTGCACCCGCTTCTCCCACACCTCACGCCACCCGTCGCCGTACAAGGAGGGAACGGGGGGCAGCGCGTTCATCGGCGGTCATGTAGGGCGGGTAGTCGACGAGGTCGAGGGCTTTCAGCGCGCCGCCGAAGTAGTGGACGTCGTCGGCATACCGGTCGTCGGTGGCGTAGATGGGGATGATGGCCTTGAGCGCGGGCGGCCGGGTCATGGCCACCTGGATCGAGTTGAACCCGCGAGTACGAGGTCCCGTACATCCCGACGTTGCCGGTGCACCAGTCCTGCGACGCGAGCCAGGCGATCACCTCGTTCATGTCGCGCTGCTCGATCTCCGGGTACTCGTCCTCGGCCACGCCCTCCGAGGTCCCGGTGCCGCGCACGTCCACCCGGCACGCGACGTAGCCCGCCTCGCGAGCAGCCGCAGGTACTCGGTCCGATACGACGACGTGAGGTCGTCCTTTCGATAGGGCAGGGCCTCAAGGATCGCCGGCCACGGGCCCTTCGCCGTCGGGTACGTAGAGCGTTGCAGCCAGCCGAACGCCGTCGGCCATCGTGATGAACGTGTGCCTCGACGTCGTCGGCATCGGCGCGAATCCTAGCCCGGCCTCGTCGCCGGCCTCCGAGCGATCCGTTGACCGGTGGTCACCTCACGTCCAGCTCGGGGAACCAGGCCCGGAGCGAGAAGGCGTACCCGGACAGCGGGCTGCCGGTGAGGACGGGCCAGAACCACAGGAACAGGCCTACGGAGACCACGACGAACCCGACGGCGAGCGGCAGCCAGGGGCGCGACCTGGAGCCGGCGATGTGGGCTTCCGACAGGTGCCGCAGCGCGTAGATGCAGGCGAGGACGAAGAACGGCACGATCGGCGTGGCGTAGAAGAAGAACTGCGGCCGCGTCACCAGGAACCATGGGAGGTACAGCGCCGCGATGGTGATGACGACGAAGCCGGCGACCCAGTCTCGGTTGAGCCACCACTTGTAGGCCACGTACGGGATCGCCACCAGGCTGCCCCAGAAGATCGCGGGGTTCCCGTTCGCATAGATCACCCGCCGCACGTCGTCGCCGTACCGGGCGTAGTACAGGACGGGCCGCCACAGCAAGATCCATTTCCAGGCCTGTGCCAGGTAGGGGTGGATGGGCTTGTGGGTCTCTGGGTCGATCGCCTGCAGGTGCTCGTGGTAGCTGGCCATGGCCCCCTGGAGCCGGAGCCAATCCCCAAGGTGGAACCCGAAGTGAAGGAACCACCCCAGGTACGACGCCACGTAGACGGCCGCCGGCACTGCCAGGAAGAACAGGACGATGGGGAACGACTCCCACTGGATCGCCTGCCACACGGGACGGCTCACGCCGGCCCGCTTGCGCCGCATCACTTCCCACATGACCGACAACGCGACGGCTCCGATGATCCCCGTAACCCCCGACCACTTCGTGGCGATCGCCGCGCCGAACGCGATGCCCGAGGCGATCCGCCAAGGCCGGAGCAGCGGGGTGGGGACGCGAACGGCGGACGCGGGCGGCGCCTCGAGCAGGTCCGCGCGCGCCGGGACCAACGCGCCCTCGCCAACCATCGGCGGCGCTGGGGTGCGCCGCTCGATCCACCTCCGGTCCAGGAGGAGGAACAGGAATCCGACCGCGATCCAGAAGGCCACGAAGACGTCGAGCATCGCCACCCGCGACTGCACGAAGCTGAGGTTCTCCGTGGCCAGGAGCAGTCCCCCGGTGAGCGTCCAGACGGGGCTCCCGAACAGCAGCTGCACCATCAGCGCCAGCACGATCACCGTGGCCGTGCCGAAGGCGGCCGACGACACGCGCCAGCCGAAGGCATCGGTGCCGAAGGCGAGCTCGCCGAGGGCGATGGCCCACTTGCCGAGGGGCGGATGCACCCACGCCCCGGTGTCGTTCTTGTCCGTTCGCCAGAACTTCTCGTCGTTGCTGGTCGTGTCGCAGCGCGCGTTGGAGTAGCCGAGGTAGATGCAAGCCGACTTCGAGTAGTAGATCTCGTCGAATACCCGGGTCGGTGGCGTGGCGAGGTTGACGAACCGGAGGATCCCGGCGATCAGCCCCACGGCCACCACCGCGACCACCGGCCTGTTGATGAAGCGGCGAACCGCCTCCATCCCGGAGGCCCGGGCGACCTGCAGAGCGGGGGCCTCCACCCTGGTGGCGGGACTGTGCACGGGGTGATGGTACGAGAGGGCCCTGCCTTCGCGAGGAGGATCAGCGCCGGCTGCCGGGCCGGTCCTTCAGCCGATACACGAACTGGAGCCCCTGGAAGACCTGGTCGAGCGACGCCGACTTGTTGTCGACCAGCCCCGCCGAGAGACCGGCCTCCTGCACGACGTCGAACGTGAGGTCGGTCTCGACCTTCGCAGCCCTCTTCGGCCAGGCCACCCAGAGCCTTCCCGCCGGATCCAGCGCGCTGGCCAGCTTGGCGAACCGCCGCTCGAGCTCGCTCCGCCTGGTCGCGAACAGCACCACGACGTCGAGCGTCCCGCCGGCCCGGCGGAGCACCTCGGAGCCGGGGGGGAGCGGGCCGAGCGTGAAGCCGGGCGGTGCGGAGGCCAACAGGACCCGGGAGCCTTCCCGGATTCCGAGCTTCCTGGGCAGCGGGGTTCCCGAGTAATCCTTGTGCGCCGCCGTCGGCATGGGCCGCCAACTGTACTCGCGGCGGATGGCTCCTAGGACCTCCGGCGGTTCTCGGTTCAATGCAAACCGTGGCACCATCGTCGGGTGAGCGGGATCCTGTATCTGGTCGGCACGCCGATCGGGAACTTCGGGGACATGACGGATCGGGCGCGCGAGACGCTCGGTGCGGTCGACCGTGGTCGCCGCCGAGGACACACGGCGGACGGGGCGGCTCCTGGCCCATTTCGGCATCGAGGCCAGGATGGTCTCGCTGTTCCAGGGGAACGAGGACCGGCGGACCGAGGAGCTGCTGAAGGAGCTCCGTCCGGCCATGACGTCGCCATCGTCTCCGATGCCGGCATGCCGGGGCTGTCCGACCCCGGCTATCGCCTGGTGCGGGCGTCGGCGGCCGAGGGGATCGAGGTGCGCGTCGTTCCCGGCCCGTCCGCGGTCCTGTCGGGCCTGGTGGTCTCGGGGCTGCCCACCGACCGGTTCGTGTTCGAGGGGTTCCTTCCTCGCCGGGCCGGGGAGCGGCGCATGCGCCTCCGGGGCCTGGCCAACGACCGGCGGACCGTCGTCCTGTTCGAGTCGCCCCATCGAGTGGCCGCCCTCCTGCGGGACGTGCTGGTGGAGCTGGGGGACCGCCGGGTGGCCATCGCCCGGGAGCTGACCAAGCTGCACGAGGAGGTCATCCGGGGCCGGACCTCGGAGGTGCTGGCGGGCCTGCCGGACGTCGATCTGAAGGGCGAGGTCGTGGTGGTCTCGAGGGCAGCCGCCGGCCGGAGGTCCTCGACCAGGACGAGCTGGTGGGGGAGGCCCGGGCGCTCGTGCGGGCGGGGATGCGAAAGCGCGACGCCGCCTCCGAGGTGGCCAGGAAGCGCGGGCGCCTCCGCCAACACCATCTACAGGGCGCTGCTGGAGGGACACGGCGCCGAGGGGAGCTCCCCGACCACCTGACCCCTAGAATGGCCCGACCATGGGCCGGGACGTCTTCTACATCACCACGCCGATCTACTACGTGAACGACGTGCCCGCACATCGGGCACGCCTACACCACGGTGGCCGCCGACGTCCTGGCCCGGTGGCACCGCCTCCGGCGGCGAGGAGGTCTTCTTCCTCACCGGCACCGACGAGCACGGCCTGAAGGTGCAGCGGGCCGCCGAGGCCGCCGGGCATGACCCCGCAGGAGTGGGTCGACCGATGGAGCCGCGGTGGCGGGAGGTGTGGGCCCGCCTGGACATCGCCAACGACGACTTCATCCGCACCACCGAGCCGCGGCACGAGGAGGCGGTGCGAGAGCTCCTCCAGGCCGTGCACGACACGGCCGGGACGACATCGAGCTCGGCATCTACGAGGGCCTGTACTGCGTGGCGTGCGAGGCTGTACTACACGGAGGACGAGCTCGTCGACGGCAAGTGCCCCGATCCACGGCCGGCCGGTCGAGCCGCATGCGGGAGGAGAACTACTTCTTCCGGCTCTCAGCCTACGCGGACCGGCTGCTCGAGCACTACGAGGCGCATCCCGAGGCCGTGCAGCCGGAGATCCGGCGCAACGAGGTGCTCGGGCTCATCCGCGGCGGGCCTCCAGGACTTCTCCATCAGCCGGACGTCGTTCCGGTGGGGCATCCCGCTGCCCTGGGACCCGACGCCACGTCAACTACGTCTGGTTCGACGCCCTGACCAACTACATCACCGCGGCCGGGTACGGCTCGCGACCCGGACCGGTTCGCCCGGCTGTGGCCGGCGAACATCCACCTGATCGGCAAGGACATCCTCCGCTTCCACGCGGTCTACTGGCCGGCCATGCTGATGGCCGCCGGCCTCGAGCCGCCCGACGCAGGTCTGGGCCCACGGCTTCCTGCCGGTCGGCGGCGAGAAGATGTCCAAGACCAACGCCACCGGCATCCACCCGTCCGAGCTGGTGGACCAGTTCGGCGTCGACGCGCTACCGCTACTACTTCCTGCGCGAGATCCAGTTCGGCCAGGACGGGAGCTTCTCCTGGGAGGCCATGGTCGACCGCTACAACGCCGACCTGGCGAACGGCCTGGGCAACCTGGCCAGCCGGGTCCTGGCCATGTTCGGGTCCTACTTCGGCGGCGTGGTCCCCGAAGCCGCTGCCTCCGGCGTGCCGAGGGCGACCTCCCCGCCTTGGTCAAGGACGTCGCCGGCCGCTACGACGGGCTCATGCTCGACGTGGCGTTGACCCCTGCTGTGGCCGCGGTCTGGGAGATCGTGGGCCGGGCCAACCAGTACCTGGTGGAGAAGGAGCCCTGGCGGCTGGCCAAGGATGAAGGGAGCCGGGACGAGCTGGCGGGCGTCCTCTACGCGGCCGCCGAGACCCTTCGCATCCTCGCAGTCCTGTTGTCGCCCATCATGCCAGGCGCGGCCGGCAGGCTGTGGACACAGCTGGGGATATCCGACCCCCTCTCGGCCCAGCGGCTACCGGGAGCAGCGGAGTGGGGCCGCCTTTCTCCGGGGACCAGGACCACGAAGGGCGATGCCCTGTTCCCCCGCCTCGACTCCTAGGTGAGGGTTGGCGCCGGCGCGTTTCACGTGAGACTCCCTCCCTCGACTCCGGGTGGACACTCGGCGGTCCCGGTTCACCGCCTGCCCGGTCGCCTGTCGACCGAGGTCGAGAGCCGGTATCGTTGGCCCTCCATGGCCTCCTCGCAGCCTGAGCCACCTTCGCAGGAGCCGCGGTGGATACCCACTGCCATCTGTTCCTCATGGAGGAGGACCCCGCCGAGGTGGTGGCGGCGGCGCGGAGGGTGGGCGTGGGGACCTTGGTCTGCGTCGGTGTCGACCCCCAGACCAGCCGTCGCTCGATCGACCTCGCCGAGTCGCTGCCCGAGGTCTTCGCCACGGTCGGCATGCACCCTCACACCGCCGCGGAGTTGGACGCCCAAGCCTGGCGCGAGATCACCGAGATGGTGGCCTTGCCCCGGGTCGTGGCCGTGGGGGAATGCGGGCTCGACTTCTACCGGATGCGATCGCCGAGGGAGGATCAGGAGCGGGTCTTCGGTCTCCACATCTCCTTGAGCCGTGAGACCGGGCTTCCAGTGGTGGTTCACGTTCGAGATGCATGGCCGGACGCGCTTCGACTCCTTGACGAGGGCTCGGCGGAGCGGGTGGTCCTCCACTGCTTCAGCGGGGATGCCTCGATCGCCGGGGAGTGTGCGGCCCGGGGGTGGTTCCTGTCCTTCGCCGGCAACCTCACGTATCCGAAGAACCAGCACCTGCGGGAGGCGGCTGCAGCCACGCCGCTCGACCGCATCCTCGTCGAGACCGACAGCCCGTTCCTTTCTCCACAGGCCCTCCGGGGGCGCGACAACTCCCCGGCGAACGTCGTCGAGGTGATCCGCGAGATCGCGACGGTCCGCGCGACGTCCTTCGAAGCCGTCCGCGACGCGACGTCGGTGAACGCGCGTGCCGCTTTCGACCGGCTGTCGTAGCGGTTCAGGCTGGGGAAAACCCTCGAACATATGTTCGCTTTCAAGTTTGCAGTGAGGGTTGAGGGTTTGATAGCGTCGCCGCAGGTGCTCATGGAGGCTTCGGTCCGGCTTATCGCCGGCACTCCCCCCGAAGCCTTCTTCCAGTAGGGGGAAGGATGCTGGTTCGGCCGACTCGGGTCCGCCGTTTGCGGATCCGCAGGACGACGGGCAACGCCGCGATCGTCGTCGCGGTCCTCGCCGTCGGCTCCCTCTATCTGGTCCTCGAGAAGAACGTGACCCTCGTGGTGGACGGACAGCCGCAGGCCGTTCGGACCCTGAGCTCCAACGTGGGACAGCTCCTCGATGCGCGGGGCATCGTCGTGGACGGACAGGACTACGTGGCCCCACCGGCGGCGACCCCCCTCGCCGACGGGATGACGGTCGTGGTGGACACCGGCGGCCTCGTTCAGGCCGCCTCCGGTGTGGGGGTCTGGGTGGTGGTTGGGGTGACCGGACCGTCAGCGAAGCTGGCGATCCAGCACACCGAGAATTGGTTCTCCGCGGGAGAACCGGTCGGGCCGACTCGGATCGTGGACGCTCGGGTCGTCGTGAAAGGGAAGGCTCACGACGTGCTCACCAATGCGGCCACCGTCCGGGAGCTCCTCTCGGCCATGGGGATCGAGCCCGACGGGAGCGATCGCGTCCTTCCGCCACCCAGGACCCCCCTCCTCGACGGGGCGTCCGTTCGGTTCGTCGACATCGACGTGCGGACGCGACATGTGGTCGTCCCCATCCCGTTCCACACCTTGACCACGTACTCGGCCAACCTGACCCCCGGAACGGAGAAGATCACGCGGTCCGGAGCCACGGGCAGGATGCTCGTCACCTACCGGGTCAAGGTGGTGGACGGGCGGGTGGTCCGAAAGACGGTCATGACGCGGAGGGTCCTGCAGACCGCCGTCCCGACGCTCCGCGTGATGGGGCGAGCGGACTCGGTGGTCCACGGCTCGGAGACGGGCGAGGCCTCCTGGTACGGGTTCGCGCCGGGCTCCGGCTTCACCGCCGCGCACCCGTGGCTCCCGTTCGGGACGGTCGTCACGGTGACCTACCTCGCTACCGGCGAGAGCATCGACGTGGTAATCAACGATCGTGGACCATTCGGCGGACGGATCATCGACCTCTCCGACGAGGCCTTCGCGGCGCTCGCGCCCCTCAGCCAGGGCGTCATGCAGGTCCGCCTCACCTGGTAGCTCCGGACTGGGCCGCTCGGCCCTGAAGGAGCTCGCGGACCGCCACGGGATCCACCCTTCCAAGGCGCTCGGCCAGAGCTTCCTGGCCGATCCCAACCTGGCCCGGGCCATCGTGGCCGACGCCGGGATCGGGGAGGGGGATCGCGTCCTGGAGGTGGGTCCCGGCCTCGGGTCGCTCACGGTGGCCCTGGCGGCGACGGGGGCCGAGGTGCTGGCCGTGGAGCTCGACCGGGCGCTCGTCCCGGCCCTCCAGGAGGTCCTCGCGCCGTTTCCCCGGGTTCGCCTGGAGGTGGGCGACGCGCTGAGGATGGACTGGGACGCCGCGCTCCCGGCCGGCGACTGGAGGATGGTGTCGAACCTCCCCTACAACGTGGCGGTGCCGCTGCTGGTGGACATGCTGGACCGAGCCCCGCGGATCAGCGAGTACCTGGTGATGGTGCAGCGCGAGGTGGGCGAACGCCTGACGGCCCAACCCGGCGAGGATGCGTACGGCGCCGCCAGCGTGAGGGTGGCCTACCGGGCCCGCGCCGAGATCGTGCGGCGGGTGCCGGCCGACGTCTTCTGGCCTCGCCCCAAGGTCGAGTCGGTCACGGTGCGCCTGACGCCCCGGCCCGCGCCGGTCGACGTCGATCGGGGCGCGCTCTTCCGGGTGGTCGAGGAGGGCTTCGCGGAGCGGAGGAAGACGATGGGCAACGCGCTCCGGCGCCTGGGCCTGGACAGGCCCTCGGCCGCGCGCGTCCTTCGGGCCGAAGGGCTGGAGCCGGACGTCCGGGCCGAACGGCTGGGTCTGCCGGAATTCGCCCGGCTCGCGGAGGCCCTTCGGCGAGAAGGGGTGCTTGCGTGACCCGACGGACCCCCGTCCGGCGCCAGGCGAACGCGAAGATCAACGTGTTCCTCCGCGTGCTTCGTTCTCGGGACGACGGCTACCACGACATCGAGAGCCTCGTCGTCCCGGTCTCGCTGGCCGATCGGATCACGGCCCGGCCCGCCGATGACTTGCGGGTGACGATGAAGGGCGTCGACGACCTCGCCCGCAAGGTCCCCGTCGGTGGCCTGAACCTGGCGTTGGTCGCGGCGCTCTCCCTGGCCGACGAGTGCGAGCACGCGGGCGGGGCCGAGGTCGAGATCGACAAGCGGATCCCCGTGGCGGCCGGGCTCGGGGGCGGGAGCGCGGACGCCGCGGCCACCCTCGGGGCGCTGAACGAGCTGTGGGGATGCCGGCTCGACATGGAGGCGCTGGCCGACATCGCCGCACGGGTGGGGTCCGACGTCCCGGCCATGTTGGCCGGCGGCCCGGTGCTCGTGCAGGGGCGGGGCGACGTGATCGATCCCACCACCGTGGACCGGCTGTGGTGGGTCCTGCGCTCGTTCGATTTCGGCATCCGCTCCCCCGACGCGTATCGGTGGTGGGACGAGGACCGGGCTCCTTCCGGACCGGATCCCGCCCAACTCCTCCTGGCCGCGACGAAGGGGGATCCCGAGACGCTGGGGCCGCTGTTGTTCAACGACCTCGAGCGACCGGTGTTCGCGCGCCACCCGGACCTGGCCGAGGCCAAGGCGGCGTTGCTCGAGGCGGGGGCGCTGGGCGCCGTGATGAGCGGGAGCGGATCGTCGGTGGCGGGTCTGGCCCGCGACCAGGCCCACGCGGGATCCCTGGCCAAGCGGTGGCCGTCGGCGCGGGTGGTGGCCGGGCCGCCATGAGCTTGGGCGGGCCGAGTGGCGGTCCCGCCTTCCTCCGTCGGCGATAATCGGGAGGCGGTCCGGGGTGGTCTAACGGCAAGACGCGGGCCTTTGGAGCCCTCGATGGAGGTTCGACTCCTCCCCCCGGAACTCCTTCCCCCAGAGCGGCGCGCCTTGTCAGCGGGAGCGGGCCCCGGTACAAAGGATGCGGCGTCGATCGACGAAGGATGTCTGTGCCCGAGAAGACCGTTCCTTCCCTCGCCGCGGTGCTGCTCGCCGCGGGCAAGGGCAAGCGGTTGAAGTCCAAGCTCCCCAAGGTCCTTCAGCCGGTACGGGGCCGGCCTGCCCTGTGGCACGTCGCCCGGGCCGCGATGGCTGCACGGCCCGGTCGGCTGGTGGTCGTGGTGGGCCAGGGAGCCGAACGGGTCGAGGAGGCCGTGCGGTCCTGGGGCCTCGCGCCTCAGCCGGTCTTCGTCCGCCAGGGCCAGCTGCTCGGGACCGGCCACGCCGTTGCGGCGGCCGAAGAGGCCGTGGGCCGGGTCGCCGAGGTCCTCGTGATGGCGGGCGACGACCCACTGGTCGAAGGGAGCCCACGTCCGACGGCTCCTCGGCGTCCACCGTCGAACGAAGGCGGCGGCCTCCATCTTGACGACCGAGGTCGAGCGACCCGGCGGATACGGGCGGGTGATCCGCGACGGCGCCCGCCTGACCGGCATCGTCGAGGAGGCCGACCTCACGCCGTCGCAGCGCGCCGTCCGCGAGATGTCGACGCTCGTCTACGTGTTCCGCAGGGACGACCTGTATCGAGCGCTGCCGCTCGTGGGGCGGGACAACCGCCTGCGCGAGTACTACCTCCCCGACGTTCTGGGGATCCTGATGGACAAGGGCGAGCGCGTCTCGGCGGTGAAGGGTGACTTCGGAGGGTGGGCCGGGGTGAACTCTCGAGAGACGATGGCCGCCCTTGACCGGATCATGGGCGAGCGGATCAACGAGCGGCACATGGCGAACGGGGTCACGATCCTCGACCCCGCGACGACGTTCATCGACGTGGACGTCCGGATCGGGCCGGACACGGTCCTGCACCCCTTGACGTTCCTGGAGGGGGCTACCAGGATCGGCGCCGGAGCCGAGATCGGTCCGGCCACGCGCATCGTCGACTCGCGGATAGAGGATGGGGCCGCCGTCCAGTTCTCCGTGGTGCGGGGGTCCCGGATCGGCAAGCGGGCCACCGTCGGGCCCTACGCCCACGTCCGTCCGGGGACCGTCCTGAAGGAGGGAGCCAAGGTCGGCAGCTTCGTCGAGATCAAGGCCTCGGAGGTGGGGGCGGGATCGAAGGTCCCGCACCTGTCCTACGTGGGGGACACGAGGATCGGCAAGGACACGAACATCGGTGCGGGGACCGTCACCGTCAACTACGACGGCTACCAGAAGCACCGCACCGTGATCGATGACGACGTGCGGATCGGGTCGGATACGATGCTCGTGGCGCCGGTCAGAGTGGGGAAGGGCGCGGTCACGGGAGCGGGATCGACGATCACCAAGGACGTTCCTCCCGGGTCGCTCGCCGTCGAGCGCTCGGAGCAACGCGTGGTGAAGGGATACCGCAAGCGCAAGGATGCCGACGCCGCGGCCAAGGGGAAGGCCACGTCCGCCCAGAAGGCGAACGGGCGAAGGCGAAGGGGAAGCGGTAAGGGGGAGCCGTGGAGATCGTCACCAAGAAGAAGATGATGCTGTTCTCGGGGACCACCCATCCCGCGCTGGCCGCTGAGATCGCCGGCCACCTCGGCATCCAGCTGTCCCCGTGCAAGATCTCCCGGTTCGCGTCCGGCGAGATCTACGTCCGGTCCGAGGAGAGCGTCCGGGGCGCCGACGTGTTCGTGATCCAGACCCACGCCGACCCGGTGAACGAGTCGATCATGGAGCAGCTGATCATGCTCGACGCCATGAAGAGGGCGTCGGCGAAGCGGATCACCGCGGTGATCCCGTACTACGGCTACTCGCGGCAGGACAAGAAGGGGCTGGCCCGGGAGCCCATCTCGGCGAAGCTCGTGGCCGACCTCATCACGGTAGCGGGAGCCCAGCGGGTGATCTCGGTGGATCTCCACAGCGGCCAGACGCAGGGGTACTTCGACTTCCCGTTCGACCACCTGACGGCGCTCCCCATCCTGTCCGACTACCTGTCGGGTGAGCTCGGGCTGCACCACGAGAACGTCGTGGTCGTGGCCCCCGACGCCGGCCGCATCCGCACGGCGGAGCGGCTCCGGGAGCACCTTCACGCGGACCTGGCGTTCCTGTACAAGCGGCGGTCCCGTCGGGAGGCCCACAAGATCGAGGAGATGGCGGTGGTCGGTGAGGTCGACGGACGGCCCTGCATCGTCGTCGACGACATGATCGACACGGGGGGAACGGTTGCGAAGGGCGCCGAGGCCCTGGCCCAGCAGGGCGCGGGTCCCATCTATGCCGCGGCGACCCACGGCGTGCTTTCCGGCAAGGCGGTGCAGCTGCTCGAGGAGGCACCCATCAGTGGTGTGGTGCTCACGAACACCGTGCCGATCCCTGAGGAGAAGCAGTTCGCCAAGCTGAAGGTGCTCTCGATCGCGCCGCTCTTCGCCAGCGCGCTCCGGGCCGTGTTCGAGGACAGCTCGGTCTCCGAGATCTTCCGGGGCGAGAACCAGCTCTAAGCTGGACTCCCCAGCCGGGTCGGCTTCCTCCGGCCGTTGGTACGATTCGCGGCCGGAGGTCACCGATGGAGCTGAAGCTCAAGGCGGAGAAGCGGGAGGAGAGCGGCAAGGGCGCGGCGCGCAAGCTACGGGCCGTTGGCCGCGTGCCGGCCGTGCTGTACGGGCACGGCGTGGGGCCGATCCCCGTGTCGGTGGACGCCAAGGATCTCTTCCACTTGCTCCACGGGAGCGCCGGCACCAACGTGCTGGTCGACCTCCTGGTCGACGGCACGCAACACCTGTCCCTGCCCCGTGAGATCCAGCGCGACCACGTCAGGGGTCGGTACCTGCATGTCGACTTCCTGGCCGTCCGCCGGGACGAGAAGGTGACGATCTCGGTGCCCGTCCGCGTGATCGGCGAGTCGCCCGGGGTGAAGGCGGGCGGCGTCCTCGAGCACCATCTCTGGGAACTCGAGGTGGAGTGCCTGCCCGGCGACGTGCCCGACGGCATCGACGCCGACGTCTCGGAACTCCAGGTGGGCGACTCGCTTCGGGTCTCCGACCTTGTGCCGCCTGAAGACGTCACCGTCCTCACCCCGCCCGAGGAGAGCGTGATCTCTGTGGTGATCCCGCAGGTCCGCGTGGTCGAGGAGGTCGAGGCCGCGGCGGCGGAGGGCGAGGAGGCGGAGGCCGAGGAGGGCGAGGCCGCTCCGGCGGGGGAGGCTCCCACCGAGGAGGGTGGCGAGGGCTAGCTCGGCCATGCCGAGCGAGGCGTCCCCGCACGCCACCCGATGACCTGGCTCGTGGCCGGCCTCGGCAACCCGGGCGAGCGCTACGCAAGGACCCGGCACAACGTGGGCGCCATGGTGGTCGAGGAGCTGGCGGAAAGGGCCGGCGAGCGGTTCCGCAAGGCCCGGTTCGTCCCCGCCGACGTCGCCGAGATCAAGGCCGACGGCGAACGCGTGCTCTTGGTGAAGTCCCGCACGTTCATGAACGAGTCGGGGCCGGCGTACGCGTCGGTGGCCAGGAAGCACGAGGTCCGGCCTGACCAGGTGATCGCGGCCCACGACGACCTGGACCTCGCATTCGGAGCCCTGCGGGTGAAGTTCGGGGGATCCACGGCCGGGCATCACGGCCTGGACTCGCTGGTCGCCGCCCTTCGGACCCCCGACTTCTACCGGCTGCGCCTGGGGATCGGGCGGCCTCCGGGACGGCAGGACCCCCTGGACTTCGTCCTCCGGCCCTTCTCCAAGAAGGAGGCGGAGGTGGTCGCGGTCCTGATCGACGACGCCGCCGACGCCGCCCTGTCGCTCGTCAGGCACGGCTTGTCCCCCACCCAGGACCGGTACAACCGGTCGGGGCCGAGGTCGGAAGGCTAGGGCCTAGACCCTTCGACCTACGCGGGGGCGGGCCCCGGGGGACGGGTGGGCGCCTCCCCAGCCGACCGACATTCCATCCCCCCGGCCGATGTACCCCACCCGGCGGATGGGAAACACTCGGCGCGGAGGTGGTTCGATGCGGGCGAAGATCAGTCGCATCCTGCTCTCCGGTGCCACGTTGGCCTCACTCCTGATGGCCGCGGGCGCGAAGTGGAAGGTGTAGGGCGGGCCATGGAAAGGAGGATCACCGTGCGCGTGCGCCGGGTCCTGTACGCCTTCGGCTGGCTCGTCGCCCTTGCTCTCGCGGTCGGGGCTGGCTGGAAGGTCTAGCGGGACATCTGGACAGGAGCCCCCGGTGCGTCCCCTCAGCGGGACGCGCCGGGGGCGATCCACTCGACGACCCCTCCCACCACGCGACCCACGAGACGAACGGAGATCCGGTTGGCAGCGCCGCTCGCCCCCCACGAGCCCCGATGCGCCTGATCGCAGCGTCGCTCGCCATCGCGGTCGTCATCGGCTACCTGCTCGGTGGACGGCTGTCCTCGGTGGCATCGCTCCGGGTGAAGTGGCAGCCCCTCGCCATCGTGGGGCTGGGGCTCCAGGTGATCCCCGTTCCCGGGCGCGCCCTCTCCCTGGGCCTGCTGTACGTCTCGTTCGTGCTACTGCTCGCGTTCGCCGTGGCCAACGTCCGGGCTGGGGTGGCGGGGTTCTGGCTCATCCTGATCGGCATCGCCCTGAACTTCACGGTCATCGGACTGAACCAGGGCATGCCGGTGACCCGGGATGCCCTCGTGGCCTCGGGCCAGGCCGACACCTTGACCGTGCTGCTCGATGACGGTGGGGCCAAGCACCACCTGGCCGGGCCGGGCGATCGCCTGCTGTTCCTGGGCGACGTGGTGCCCATCCGTCCCATCCAGATGGTCGCGAGCCCTGGGGACCTGATCGCCTACGCCGGTGTGGTGTGGCTCGTGGTGGCGGCGATGCTCGGCCGGTTCGCGCCCTCCAGGGAACGATCCCGGGGATCGGCGGCCATGCCCCAGGGCGTGCACGATGTCGGTTGAGGTGACCTTGCCGGAAGGCTCGTCCGGGGTCCTGCAGTCCCTCCGGGCCGAGCCACCCGAGCGGACCACCGCCGTCTGTCTCTACGAGCTCGCCGTCATCCTGCCGCTGCTCGCCTGGCTCGGCTGGTCCTTCACCCGGGCCCCGGCGGAGGTGTCCGACCCCCTCCTCCTCGAGTGGATCGTGGCCATCGCCATCGTGGACATGCTGCCCGTCCCCACGCCCGTGGGCTTTCCGTTCAGCCTGAGCTTCCCGCTTCAGCTCTCGGTGGCGCTGATCTATCCGGCTCCGGTGGCCGGCGTGGTCGCGTTGCTCGGGAGCAGCGACGCCAGGGAGTTCCGCCGGCAGATCCCGTTCCTGCAGGGCGTGTGGAACCGGTCCCAGATCGCCTGGTCCGTGGTGATCGAGAGCCTGCTGTTCCATCAGCTCGGCTCGCTGAAGTCGCCCTGGTTCGGGCTGGGGCCGGCGGTGCTCCTCTGCGCGCTCGTGGGGTACGCCGTCAACACCCTGCTCGTCGCCCGGTATCTGCACATCCGGACGGGCCAGCCCACGCTCGGCATCCTCCGCCAGATGCACGTCGGGGTGTTCGGCGAGTTCGTCCTGTCGTACATGGGGCTCGCGCTGTTCGCGGTCATCGTGGCCACCACGTTCGTCCGCATCGGCCCGTGGTCGATCGCCGTCTTCATCGCCCCGCTCGCGTTCGCACGGCAGATGTTCACCCGGACGCAGTCGCTCCAGGAGGCTACGGTCGAGCTCGAAGCCCGTCAGCAGGAGAACGCGTATCAAGCCCTGCACGACGCGTTGACCGATCTGCCCAACCGGGCGCTGTTCCAGAGCAACCTGCGCGAGACCATCGAGTCAAGGTCGAAGCGGGACGGCCACGAGCTGGTCGCGGTGATGCTGATGGACCTCGACCACTTCAAGGAGATCAACGACACGCTCGGCCACCACTTCGGCGACCTGCTCCTGCAGGAGATCGGTCCCCGGCTCTCCACCGTCCTTCGCGACGAGGACCTCCTGGCCCGCCTTGGTGGTGACGAGTTCGGCATCCTCCTCCCGAACATCCCGGACGTGGAGACCGCCATCGGGGTCGCCGAGCGGATCCTGGAGGAGCTGGAGAAGCCGCTGTCGGTCGAGGGCCTCCAGCTCGACGTCACCGGGAGCATCGGGATCGCCATCTACCCTCAGCACAGCCGGGACGTCGAGGCGCTGATCCGCCGGGCGGACGTCGCCATGTACTCGGCCAAGGAATCCAGAGGCGGCTACGAGGTCTACAGCGCGTCTCTGGACCGCCACAGTCCGGGGCGCCTCACCCTCGCCGGCCAGGTGCGCCCCGCCCTGGAGAACCGGGAGTTCGTCCTGTACTACCAACCGAAGGTGTCCGTGAAGGATGGTCGGATCGCCGGGGTCGAGGCGCTCATCCGGTGGCAGCATCCCGAGCGCGGCCTGATCGAGCCCGACGAGTTCATCCCCATGGTGGAACGGACCGTGCTGCTCCGCCCGCTCACGCTCTACGTGATCGACGAGGCCCTCCGTCAGGCCCGGGTGTGGTCGCGGCACGGGCTGATGCCCGACGTCGCGGTCAACCTGTCGCCTCGAAGCCTGCTCGACCCCCAGCTCCCCGACCAGGTGGCCGAGCTCCTCACCCAGTGGGACGTGCCGCCCTCCCGCCTGACGCTCGAGCTGACCGAGAGCTTCCTGATGGCCGACTCCGGGCGGTCGGTGGGCGTGATGTCGCTCCTGTCCGAGGTCGGGATCACGCTGTCGATCGACGACTTCGGGACCGGGTACTCCTCGCTCAGCCACCTTCGGAGGCTCCCCATCCGCGAGATCAAGATCGATCGGTCGTTCGTCGTGAACATGCGGGAGGATCCGAACGACTGGATGATCGCCCGTGCCACCGTCGACCTCGGCCGCAACCTCGGCCTTCGGGTCGTGGCCGAGGGCGTGGAGGACGTCGAGACCCTGGCGCGGCTGGCCGAGATGGGATGCGAGCAGGCCCAGGGCTACCACCTCTGCGTCCCCCTTCCGGCGGAGGAGGCCACCAGGTGGCTCGAGGCCCGCACGGCCGGAGCTCGGGCTCAGCGCCGGCCTCCGCGCGGTCGCATGGCCCATCAGAGCGTCGGGCGCCTGCGAGCGGTCTGAACTCCTCCAGCGTCTGGCGTCTGGTGTCATCCCTTCCATCCCGCCGCAGGTACACTCGGCTGACTAGGCCCCGTCGCACCGTCGACGAGGCCTCTTCGTGCTGTCCGGACCACGCGATGGAGCGACGTGACCCTCGATCTGCTGCTCGACGACATGACCGGCTCGGAGCCCTTCGAGCGCCTCCTGCTCGAACGGGCCCGGCCGGTGTTGGGCCGGGCCGAGGCCGGTTCGGACTTCGTGGTGGCCGCGCTGGCGCGGGCGCTCGATGCTCCCGTCCTTGCCGTGGCCCCCGGTCCACCGGAGGCGGAGACCCTCGCCCGAGGGGTCACGGCGTTCCTCGGCCAGGACCGGGTGGCGCTGTTCCCCTCCTGGGAGGCCCTCCCCTACGAGGGGATCAGCCCGTCGCCGGAGACCGCCGGGAGGCGGTCGGAGGCGGCCCGCGCGCTCCGTCGAGCGAGCGGGCCGTTCGCCCTGGTGGCGCCGGCCCACGCCGTGCTGCAGGGCATCGTGCCGACGCTCGGGGAGACCGAGCCGCTGGTGCTCACGCCGGGGGCCACGCTTCCTCCCGACGTGCTGGCCGAGCGCCTCGTCGGCCTGGGCTACACGCGGGCCGACGTCGTCGAGCACCGGGGCGAGTTCGCCGTGCGGGGCGGCATCGTCGACGTCTTCCCCGGGACGGCCCGCCGGCCGGTCCGTGCCGAGCTCTTCGGCGACGAGATCGAGTCGCTTCGCGAGTTCGTCCCGGCGACCCAGCTCTCGACCGCTCCGGTGGGAGCGGTCGAGGTGCATCCGGTACGAGAGCTCCTGTCGACCCCGGAGCTCCGTGAGCGGGGCGAGCGACTGGCCCCGCGGTTCACGGACCGGTTCCGGGACCAGCTCACCCGGTTCGCCGACGGCCTGGCCTTCGAGGGGATGGAGGGACTAGCACCGTTGCTGTTCGACCGCCTGCCGAATGTGGCCGAGCTCGTGCCCCGGGGCTCGTGGGCCGTCCTGGTTCAGGCCCGCCGGACCCTGGACCGGGCCCGGCAGGCCGTGGAGGAGTCGGAGGCCCTGGCCGAAGCGTCCGGCTGGACTGGCCCGCCGGTGGCCAGGCCGCTCCCGGAGGCGCTGGCCGGCCTGACCGAGCTTCACCTGAGCGAGTTCGCCGAGGGCGTGGACCTCGGCCTGGAAGGGTGGGGCTCGGCTCAGGGCAACGCGCCGGAGGTGGCCCGGCGATTGGCCGACCTGTCCTCGCGCGGTTACAGGCTCGTCGTCTCCGCGCTCGGCCACGGGAGCCTGGAGCGGGCTCGCGAGGTCCTGGCGGAACGCGGCCTGCGACTGGGCGATCCAGGCGACGTGATGGCGGTCGAGGCCGAGCTCTCCGGCGGATTCGTGTTCGCTCCGGGGAAGCTGGCGGTGGCGACCGAGGAGGACCTGTTCGGGTCGCGGCGGCACACGCGGTCGGCGCCTCGGATCGCCCGGCGCCGGACCGATGCGGTGGCCATCGAGCTCGAGCCGGGGGACTACGCCGTCCACCGCATCCACGGCGTGGGCCGGTTCCTCGGCATCCAGCGTCGCGCCGTCGCCGGCGCGGAACGCGACTACATGGTCCTGGAGTACGCCGCGGGCGACCGGCTGTCGGTCCCCACCGACCAGGTCGGCATGGTGGCGAAGTACGTGGGCGGAGAGGAGCCGCGCCTTCATCGCCTGGGGTCGAGCGACTGGGCCCGGACCACCGCCAGGGTCAAGCGGGCCGTCCGGGACATGGCCGGGGAGCTCGTCCGCCTGTACTCGGTCCGGATGAGCGTGCCCGGCCACGCGTTCGGTCTCGACACGCCGTGGCAGCGGGAGATGGAGGACGCCTTCGCCTTCGAGGAGACCCGCGACCAGCTCGCCGCCGTGGACGAGGTGAAGCGGGACATGGAGGCCCCCAAGCCGATGGACCGGCTGATCTGCGGCGATGTCGGGTACGGCAAGACCGAGATCGCGGTGCGCGCCGCGTTCAAGGCGGTCATGGACGGGAAGCAGGTGGCCGTGCTCGTCCCCACCACGCTCCTGGCGGAGCAGCACTCCGTCACGTTCTCCGAGCGCTTCGCCCCGTTCCCGGTGACGGTGGCCATGCTGTCGCGGTTCCTGTCGCCGGCCGAGCAGAAGCCCGTGGTGGACGACGTGAAGTCGCGGGAAGATCGACGTGGTCATCGGGACCCACCGGTTGATCTCCGGCGACGTCGCCTTCCACGACCTCGGCCTGGTCGTGGTGGACGAGGAGCAGCGGTTCGGCGTGGCCCACAAGGAACGGCTGAAGAAGCTCCGGACATCGGTTGACGTGCTGACGATGTCGGCGACCCCGATCCCCCGGACCCTGGAGATGGCGCTCACCGGGATCCGGGACATGAGCGTGGTCGACACGCCGCCTGAGGACCGCCAGCCGGTGCTCACCTACGTCGGGCCCTACGACGAGGGGATGGCGCTCGGCGCGGTCCGCCGGGAACTGCTTCGCGGGGGACAGGTGTTCTGGGTCCACAACCGCGTGGCCACCATCGACAGGCAGGCCGGGTGGATCGCCGAGGAGATCCCCGAGGCTCGCATCGCGCTGGCCCACGGGCAGATGGACGAGGACCTCCTGGAGAAGCAGATGATGCGGTTCTGGGATCGCGACGCCGACGTGCTGGTGTGCACGACGATCATCGAGTCCGGCCTCGACGTCCCTTCCGCCAACACGTTGGTGGTGGACCGAGCCGACCGCCTGGGCCTGTCGCAGATGTATCAGCTCCGGGGCCGGGTGGGCCGGTCGCACGAACGGGCCTTCTCCTATTTCTTCTTCCCCCCGGTGAGCCAGCTGACCGAGGAGGCCCACGAGCGCCTGGCCACCATCAGCCGGCACACTGCCCTGGGGAGCGGTTTCCAGATCGCCCTGCGCGACCTCGAGATCCGTGGTGCCGGCAACCTGCTGGGGGCGGAGCAGCACGGCCACATCGCGGCGGTGGGGTTCGACACCTACGCCCGGCTCCTCCGGGAGGCAGTCGCCGACCTCCGGGGCGAGCCGATGCCGCAGGAGCGTGAGGTGAGGATCGACCTCCCGCTGAAGGCGTACATCCCTGTCGGGTGGGTGGGCCAGGAGGCCCTGCGTCTGGAGCTGTACCGGGCCATCGCCACGGCAGGCGACCACCAGCGCCTGGACGAGGTGCGCGCCGAGGCCGTCGACCGGTACGGGCGGCTCCCGGAGGAGGTCGAGACGCTCCTCGCCGTGGCCTCGCTCCGCATCACGTGCCTGGAGCTCGGGGTGCAGGAAGTCACGACCTACCGAGACCAGGTCCGGGTGAAGCCCGTCGCGCTCGATGACGCCGACGCGCTGGCGGTGGCCGAGCGGGTGGCCGGAGCGACCTACCACGAGGCCACCTCCACGCTGAACCTCACGCCCGGGCGCGAGCGCGGGGCCGAGCTGGCCCGATGGGTGGAGCGGGCGCTGCGCGCGGCCGCAGGCGCACGCGAGCCCGCGTCCGTCACCGGCTGAGCATCAACTCCGGGGCGTTGCCGGGCCGTTGCTAGAATCGGCCGGTGATCCCCCGTTCCCTCCTTCGAACCTCGTTCGCCGCGATCGCGCTGAGCGTCGTGCTCGCGGCGTGCGGCGCCGCCGCGCCGCCCGCCGCGACCGTCGGCGACGACCGCATCACCGACGACCAGCTGGCCCAGGACATCTCGGCCTTCCGGTTCCTGTCCGCGATCAACCAGGCGCCCTGCGGGCAGGCCATCGCCGGGGAGACCGCTCAGTCCGCCTGCGCCCGGTTCACCCTGACCACCCTGATCCAGGAGGACCTGGTGAAGGGCTACGCGCGTGACCACCACATCACCGTGGATCGGGCGGAGGTGACGCGGTCGCTGACGGACCTTCGATCCGCGCTGGGCGACACCCTCGATCAGCAGCTCGCGGCGGAGGGCCTGACCCAGCGCGATCTCAACGACATCATCGGCCGGATCCTCCTGTTCAACCAGGTGCAGAAGGCGGTGGCGGCGTCCCGGGTGGACGATGCGCAGGTGCGCCAGCTCTACCTGGAGCAGCGGCTGCAGTTCACCCAGATCCACGCGAAGCACATCCTGGTCAAGACGGAGGCTCAGGCCCTGCGGATCGAGCAGCAGGTGACAGCGAGCAACTTCGGCCGGCTGGCGGAACAGGACTCGATCGACACGGGGTCGGCACCGAACGGCGGCGACCTCGGCCTCGTGCCGGCAGCCCAGTTCGACCCCACGTTCGTCCAGGCGGCGCTGGCGCTCAAGCCCGGCCAGATCAGCGAACCCGTCCACACCAGGTTCGGGTGGCACATCATCCAGCTCGTGAGCGTCGACGTGCAGCCGCTCGATCAGGTCCGGGACCAGTTGGCCGGGCCGCTCCAGGCCAGGGCGTTCACCGACTGGCTGAAGGAGCAGCTCGGCAGCCGGCGCATCACCGTGAACCCGAAGTACGGGCGGTTCGATCCGTCGACCGGCAACGTCGAGCCGATCAGGAGCACCGCCACGGGGTCGCCGGCAGCGACGAGCTCGCCGGCGGCCGGCGCCACGCCGTGACCGATCGTCCCGACCACGATCCGCTCTCCGCACGTACCCGAGGGCCCCGTCCCGTCGAGCCGGCAGGGCGAGCGACTGCTCGACCTGGTCCGCGTCATGGCCAGGCTCCGCGGCCCCGGCGGTTGTCCGTGGGACCACGAGCAGACCCACCGGACGCTGGCTCGGCACCTGCTGGAGGAGACCCACGAGGTGCTGGACGCGATCGATGCCGGCGACCCGGACCGGCTCCGCGACGAGCTGGGCGACGTGCTCCTCCAGGTGGTGTTCCACGCCCAGATGGCGGCGGAGGAGGGGACCTTCGACGTCGACGACGTGGCGCAGGGCATCGTGGAGAAGCTGATCCGGCGGCATCCGCACGTGTTCGGCGAGGTGGAGGTGTCGGGCGCCGACGAGGTCCTGGTGAACTGGGAGCAGATCAAGGCGGAGGAGACCGGGGAGCGGCCCGTCGAGGACGACATCCCGCCGACGCTCCCGGCCCTGGCGAGGGCGTCGAAGGTGCAGCGGCGCGCCGCCGGGTGGGGCTTCGACTGGCGGACCACGGAGGGAGCGATGGCCAAGCTTCGCGAGGAGGTCGACGAGCTGGCCGTCGCCGGGACCCCGGAGGAGGCGGAGGAGGAGCTGGGCGACGTCCTGTTCGCCGCGGCGTCCGTGGCTCGCAGGCTCGGGGTGGACCCCGAGAGCGCCCTCCGTCGGACCACGACGAAGTTCGCCGATCGCTACGAGCGGCTCCTGGCCAGGGCCCGCCGGGAGGGCGTGGACCTCGCCGAGCTGGGCGAGGACGAGCTCCTGGCCTACTACCGGCAGGGCTGAGCGCGAACGTCCCCCGGGTGGTGGACCGGGGGCATCGGCCGCCGGAGAACGGCGAAATCCTTCGGCCGGGGACTCGTCCCGCGGCGGCCTACCTGCCGATAACCCCCCTGGATGGCCCGAACGTGACGGGTTCGGGCCACCGGGGAGACCAGGACCAGCAAGGGGATGCGGTGACGACCACGCAGGCCAGCCCCACCACGCAACGGCGGACCGATCCGCTCAGCCGTGAGTCCCTGTTTCGCCAGATGGGGTGCCTGGTAGGCGCGGTCCTGCTGGGGTTCATGTCGATGGCCACCCGGCAGGTCTCGCCGGGAAAGGCCGGTGGCCTCCTCCAGGCCTCGACGCTCGCCGTGCTCACCGTGGCCGCCATCATCCTCGTCCCCTGGGACCGGCTCCCCAGCGTGGTCCACCGGGCGCTCCCCTTCGTCTATCTGGTCGTCGCGGTCCTGGTTCGGCAGGCGATCGGTGGGGCCGACTCCACCTTCGCGCAGCTCGCGCTCCTTCCCGTGCTGTGGGTGGCGGTCTATGGAACGGTCCTGGAGCTCGGCGTGACGGTGGCCGGCGCGACGGCCGCCCTGGCCATCCCGCTGTTCTCCCAGGGCTCCACCGACCCGGACTGGGTCAGGGCCATCGCCATGGTCTCGATCGGTGGGTCGATCGGCTTCGTCCTCAACCGGTTCTTCACCCAGCTGCGGAGCCAGACCAGTCGGCTTCGGCTGCTGGCCGGTACGGACCCCCTCACCGGGGCGGCGAACCGGCGGGCGTGGGACGAGGAGCTGACGCGGGCGTTGACGTGGGCCCAGCACGAGGGCATGCCGGTCACGGTCGCGGTCATGGACCTCGACGACTTCAAGGGATACAACGACCGCAACGGCCACCAGGCCGGCGACCTCCTGCTGAAGGAGGCCGCGGCGGCCTGGCAGGCCATCCTTCGCGTGAGCGACGTGCTCGGCCGGATGGGCGGCGACGAGTTCGCCGTGCTCCTGCCGGGGTGCACCCTCGAGATGGGCGCGGCCATCTCCCAGCGCCTGCGCGCGGCCGTCCCCGCCGCTCGCTGTTCCATCGGCGTGGCCGAATGGGATCGCCTGAGCGGGCCCGATCAGCTCGTTGCCAGGGCCGACGCGGCGCTGTACGAGGCCAAGCAGCAGGGGCGGGGACGGGTGGTCGTCCTGCCCGAATCCTCGCGCCACGCCTCGGGCTCCGATCCCGCGGCGTAGCTCACACCTCCGAGCGGCAGGGCGAGACTTCACCGCTCGAACTGCCCGCTTCGGCGTTACGACCGCTCTAGAATCTTCCCCCCGATGCCTGCAATCGCCTCCGTGGCCGCCCGCGAGATCCTGGACTCCAGGGGCAACCCTACGGTCGAGGTGGACGTGTTCCTGGAGGATGGCGCCGCCGGAAGGGCCGCGGTCCCCTCGGGAGCCTCCACCGGAGCGCACGAGGCACTCGAGCTCCGGGACGGCGACCCCGGCCGGTACGGCGGCAAGGGGGTCCTGCGGGCCGTCGACAACGTCGTGGAGCGTGATCGGCCCGGCCGTCGAGGGCCAGGACGGCCTGGACCAGCGGGGGCTCGACGCGCGCCTGCTCGACCTCGACGGCACGGCCGACAAGTCGAACCTCGGCGCCAACGCCATGCTCGGGGTGTCGCTGGCGACCGCCCACGCCGCGGCGGCCAGCCTCGGCGTCGCCCTGTACCGCTATCTCGGCGGGCCGGGGGCGCACGTGCTGCCGGTGCCGCTGATGAACGTCATCAACGGCGGCGTCCACGCCGACAACGAGCTCGAGCTCCAGGAGTTCATGCTGGCCCCGGTGGGCGCGGCTTCCTTCTCCGAAGCCCTCCGGTGGGGCTCGGAGATCTACCACGCGCTGCAGGGCCTGCTGAAGGACAAGGGCCTGGCCACCGGGGTGGGCGACGAGGGGGGGTTCGCCCCGCAGATCGCGACGGCGTCCGAGGCCCTCGAGTTCATGGTCCGGGCCATCGAGAAGGCAGGGCTGGAGCCGGGGGACGAGGTGGCGTTGGCCATGGACCCGGCCTCCTCCGAGCTGTACCGGGACGGCACGTACCGGCTGGAGGGAGCCGACCGGAGCAGCGACGACATGATCGCGTTCTACCGCGGGCTGATGGACTCGTTCCCCGTGGTCTCGATCGAGGACGGCCTGGCCGAGGACGACTGGGACGGCTGGGCGAAGCTCACGGCCGAGCTCGGCCCGAGGTGCCAGCTCGTGGGGGACGACCTGTTCGTCACCAACCCGGAGCGGCTGGAGCGCGGCCTTCGGGACGAGGTGGCCACGGCCATCCTGATCAAGGTGAACCAGATCGGGACCCTCACCGAGACCATGGACGTGATGCAGCTCGCCGCGCGGAACCGGTACGGGGTGGTCGTGTCGCACCGCTCCGGCGAGACCGAGGACACCACGATCGCCGACCTCGCGGTGGCCCTCGACGCCGGGCAGATCAAGAGCGGGGCGCCGGCGCGCGCGGAGCGAACCGCCAAGTACAACCGGCTCCTTCGGATCGAGGGGCTGCTGGGCGACGCGGCACGGTACGCCGGTGGCGGAGCCATCAGGCGAGGCCCGGCATGACGGTCCGGGCCGTGGCCCGGAGCGTTCCCGGCCCCGACTCACCGGCCGGGCCGGGTTCCTCCTCATCGTGATCACGTTCCTCGGAGTGTTCGCCACGGCTCCGTTCCGCGAGTACCTGTCGGAGCGCGGTCACATCGCGGAGCTGGAGCGCAAGACCCAGGGGATGGAACGGGCCAACGCCACCCTCCAGGCGGACATCGTCCGGCTCCACGACCCGCGCCGAGAAGGAGCGCCTGGCTCGCGAGTGCCTGGGCATGGTGGCAGGCGGGCGAGATCGCCTTCGTCACCGGGCCTCGCACCGGCGACGCCGAGCCCGCCCCCTGCTGAACCCCGGGGGTCAGCGTCGACCAGCGGGATCGTGAGCACCGGCGATGGCCCGCAGCTCGATGGTGACGATGTCGTCGAGACCCGCCGCCCGTTGGGGAAGCCGGCGAGGTCGCCGGCCACCAGAGCCCAGCGGGTTCGGGTCGCGTGGTCGGCGGGACGGCGACGTTCAGCCGCAGCATGTCGGACTCGACGGGCCCGGTGTAGTTCTGGAACCCGGGCACGACCCCCGTCGGGATGCCGGTGAGCAGGATCGCGTCGAGGTCCGCCCGGGCCTTCGTGTACGTCGCCAGGTTCGGGAACACGCCCGGGTAGAGCACCGGCAGCAGCTTGGCCAGCTCCGGGTGGTCGACGTACTTCGCGTAACTGCTTGTCGTCCGTCGGGAGCGCGCACGTTCCACTCGTCCTTCTCGCCCATCGGGACGATGACCTCGTTGAACAGCGGGTTGCCCAGCCGCGAGACCTGGACTCCAGGGGCCGTGGCCGTCGGTCTGCCGTCTTCGCGTCGAGGATCCGCGACTTGCGGCGGCTGGCCGTCGCCCACACGCCGATGACCGAGCCCGGGTCCAGCGACGTCGGTCGGCGTCGTTGCCGTCGCCGGGTGAGCTCGCCTGATCGGCACCTGGATGGCGATGCTGTGCACGTTGAAGGCCCTGCGTCGCGTCGACGCCCGTCGCCTCCGCGCGTCGGGATCAGGTGCAGGTTCTGGAACGGGCGCAGCGTGCCGAGGTCGAAGACGCGCCGAGGTCGACGTAGAAGCCGTCGGCGCGCTGCCCGGCGAACACCGTCGCGCCGCGCCGAGGCGGTGCACCGCCGCGCTGGCCAGCGCTGGCGTAGTCCGGCGTGCGAGCGCGGCCCGATGTTGCACGGGCGGGCAGCGCAGGTCGTTGCGCGAGCACCGTGCTGCTTGCCGTTCTTCGACCCGGGTCACGGAGTAGAACTGCGGGCGGTTCCAGTTGGGCTGTCGAGCGAGGTCGATCGGGCCGGTGTTGTAGAGGAACGTCTTCGGGTTGCGGATCTCGGTGTGGAAGCGGAACTGGTAGACGACGTCGGCCTGCCGTCGCCGTCGTTGTCGATCTTGATCTCGTAGAGCACGTCGTCGCCGAACTCGTAGAAGTTCGGGCCGCCCGTCCGGCTTCTGCGAGCGGGATGAAGTTGGCGATCAGCGTGACATGTCGGGCTGCTCCGGGCTGACGAACGCGTAGACGTCGGTGTTGTCGGCACCGGGTCCTTGCCGATCAGCCGGGGGGCCGGGATCGCGGCTCCTGGGACTGCGTCGACCGCGCAGTCGCTGCCACCGCTGTCGTGGCAATCTCCGCAACCGTTACAAGCATCGCGTCGTGACTGAAGACACTGCAGTAGCTCACGCTCGACCCCACCCGGGACTACCAGCAGCACCGCTCGCGGTGAACGTGGAACGATGTCCCGGCACACGTGTGCACGCTGTCCCGAGATATCACACTCGCGAGCCGCGGACGACTTTGAACCTCCGGCCGGCGGGAATATGATGCCCCGCCTAGGCTGGGAGAGCACCCGATGGCCGAGGACGCGGCGCCCACCGACCGAGCGGAGGGCTTCGACCGCGCCGCCATCGGGGTCCGCGTGGACCAGGAGCGTCGCCGGGTCAGCCTCCTCGGCGACATCCGGGAGGCGATCTTCGGGGCCCAGGACGGTCTGGTGAGCACACTGGCCGTGGTGAGCACGGTGAGCGGGGCCACCGACAGGCGCCTGGCCATCCTCATCGCCGGCATCGCCACCGCGCTGGCCGGGATCTTCAGCATGGCCGCCGGGGAGTACCTTTCCAGCAAGAGCCACCGGCAGATCGTCCTGGCCCAGATCGCGGAGGAGCGGGAGAAGGTGGCGGGGCGGCGAGGAGAGGTCCAGGCGGAGCTGGCCTACCTCCTGGAGGAGGATGGGCTCCCCCACGACGAGGCCGGGGCGGTGGCCGAAATAGTCTCCCGCAATCCCGAGGCCCTCCTCACCGTGAAGGTGGAGAAGGAGTTCGGGATGGCCATCGAGGAGGCCCAGGGCTCTCCCCTCCAAGGGGCCGCGGTGATGGGGGTGGCCTTCGGGCTGGGGGCCCTTGCGCCCATCCTCCCCTACCTCCTGCTCCCCGTGGGCCTGGCCCTGTACCTGTCCATCCTGGCCACGGCGGGGGTGCTGTTCGGGATCGGGGTGGTGAAGGCCCGGTGGACCCATGCCCACCCGGTCACCTCGGGGCTGGAGATCCTCCTTATCGGCGCGTTCGCCGGGATCGCCGGGTACCTCTTCGGGACCGTCCTTCCCACCCTCCTCGGCGCCCCGGCGGCCGGCGGCTAGAGCCTGGCGGAGTGACCGATGCGCATGGAATCGAGCGTGGTGGTCAATCGCCCGATCGACGAGGTCTGGGCGTACATGACGAACCTCTTCAACTTCCCGCGCGGCGGCGGCGGCGGCCGTTTCCTCCGAGTTCGTCAGACCTCGCCCGGCCCCATAGCCCTCGGCTCGACCCTTCAGGGCCGGCTGGTGGTTCTCGGATTCGAGAGACGGTTCGAGGGCACGGTGACGGAATCTGACCCGCCCCATGCCGGCGCGATCGCGCTTTCCGTGGTGGGCATGGGGTTGCGGTCGGCTTCACTTCGCCTTGTGCTGGAGGCCACCACGGATGGGACCAGGGTCACGAGAGTGAGCGAATTCGAGCCGCGCCCGAACCTAAAGCCGCTGTGGATGATCCTCCTTCTCTACCTCAGGCGCTCGTCGAAGGCCAGGAATCAGGAAATCAAGCGGCTCATCGAAGCGGGCCAAGGCTAGAGCTTGGCGGAGTGACCGATGCGCATGGAATCGAGCGTGGTAGTCAATCGCCCGATCGACGAGGTCTGGGCGTTCGCAACGAACCCCTTCAACTTCCCTCGCGCCGGCGGTTTTCTCGGACTTCGTCAGACCTCGCCCGGCCCCATGGCGCTCGGCTCGACCCTGCAGGGCCGAGCGGTGTTTCTCGGATTCGAGAGACGGATCACGTGCACGGTCACGGAATTTGACCCGCCCCATGCCCTCGCGTTCGCGTTTTCCGTGGCGGGCATGGGAATACGGTCGTACTCCATGCGGGGGACCCTGGAAGCCACCACGGATGGGACCAGGATGTCGAGAGTGGCCGAATTCGAGCCTCGCCCGACCCTGAAGCCGCTGTGGTGGATGATCCTCCTTCTTTACCTCAGGCGCTCGTCGAAGGCCAGGGATCAGGAAATCAAGCGGCTTATCGAAGCCGAACACCCGAGCGGAAGCTAGCTGCGGATGAGCAAAGCCATCAGCTCCGGCCGGCCCGTGAACAGAGGCTTCGGCAGCGTTGCGAACGGACTTACCTCGATCTGCTGAACGCGCTCGCCCGGATTGTGTGGGAGTTGGATCGGCGCATAAGTGAACAGCAGGGTCTGGCTCCATCTCTTGTTGAGATAGCGGAACTTCACGCAAGCCCGTTCCTCCTCCGCGTCGTAACCAGACTCGTCCATGTTGTAACAGTAGCGAGAGACACACAGGGACGTGACCCCACGCTGCGAGAGTGTTGCCGAATGTTCCTGGTGGGCTAAGTTTCTAGAGCGGCGCGATACACGTCACACAGGCCGCGCGATCGTGTCCCGTCAAGTGGTGGAGATTCCGCTCCGCCATCCTCGCTCCTCACGCGATCTGAGCGAGCAGCTCCTTGGGGTCCTCACCTCCTTCGAGCGCGTCCACCTTGGCCATCGAGCCGACGCTGAAGTAGCGGCGGTCGGCGACCTGCCACTCGTCGTCCTGCTCGGCGAGCAGCGTCCCGACCATCCGCATCAGCGAGTCCCGGGTCGGGAAGATCCCGACGACGCGGGTCCGGCGCTTGATCTCCTTGTGCAGCCGCTCGAGCGGGTTCGTCGAGTGCAGCCTGCGGCGGTGCTCCCGCGGGAAGTGCAGGTGGGCGAGCACGTCCTCGGCGGCGTCCTCGCAGGAGCTCGGCCGCCTGGGGGAACTTCGGCGCGAGCATCCGGGCGACCTCGTGCAGCTGCGTCATCGCCGAGGCGTGGTCGGGCTGGGAGAAGACCGTGCGGACGATCGCGGCCACGGCGTCCTGGGCCTGCTTGGGGACGGTCGAGAGCAGGTTCCGCATGAAGTGCACGCGGCACCGCTGCCAGGTGGCCTCGTGCAAGGACCTTCGCGATCGCCTGGCGCAGGCCCTCGTGGGCGTCGGAGATCACCAGGCGCACGCCCTTCAGGCCGCGCTTGACGAGCTGGCGCAGGAACGACGTCCAGAACTGGTGGTCCTCGCTCGGCCCGGTCGCGCGCTCCAAGCACCGTGCGCTCGCCCTGGTCGGTGACCCCGATCGCGACCACGGTGGCCACCGAGATGACCCGACCGGCCTCGCGGACCTTGTGGAACGTCGCGTCGAGCCAGAGGTAGGGGCACTCGCCTCGATCGGGCGGGCGAGGAACGCCCTGACCTCCTCGTCGAGCACCTTGCAGATCCGGGAGACCTCCGAGCGGGAGATCCCGTCGATCCCGAGCGCCTGCACCAGGTCGTCGACCTTGCGGGTGGAGACGCCCTTCACGTAGGCCTCGACGACGACCGCGTGCAGGGCCTTCTCGGCGCGCCGGCGAGGCTCGAGCAGCGAGGGGAAGTAGGCGCCGGCGGTCACCTTCGGGATCTTGAGCTCGATCGTGCCGACCCGGGTGTCCCACGGTCCGGGTGCGGTAGCCGTTGCGGTAGGCGACGCGCTCGGAGCTCCGCTCGTAGGGCGCGGCGCCGATCTGGGTGGAGACCTCGGTCTCCATCACCGCCTGGGCGAGCACCCGAACGCCTTCACGCAGCGCATCGACGTCGTCTTGCTCGAGCAGCTTGCCGACGAACGACGTGATGTCCATCCTGGGGGTGGCCATCGTCCCTCCTCATCCGACTCTCCTGTCGATGAGGATGGCGGTGGCCATCTACGTCACGGGGATTTCCACCCCGGAAGTCCACCCCGAATTCCCACCACTTCTCGGGACGCTAACGGCCGCGCTCGTCGAGGTCGCTTGACCTGTCTCGAACTCCGGGCCCGAACGGGCAGCAGGACGAAGCACCGAAGGCCCAGAAGTGGGCCCTCGCACTCCTCCGTCCGCCCGCCCAAGGGCGAGGCCGTGACGGATGTCCCGGTTTCGCGCTCGTTTCGGGCGTCGCCCTCTCTCCCTCCGCCGGGGGTGCTTGACGCTGCAATGGAGGGGGTGGGATAGTGGCCGTTCGCCCGGCGCCTGGGGTGTGGAAAACGGCCCCCTGGGCTGTGGAAAGGAGCCAAGATCGCTGATCTAGAGGTTGGCGCGGTCGTCGAAGGGACCGTGTCTCGCATCACCCCCTACGGGGCCTTCCTGACCCTGGAAGGGGGCAAGGTCGGGCTCGTGCACATCTCCGAGATCGACCGGAACTACGTCAAGGACGTCCACGAGCACCTCCGGGAGAGCGACGTCGTCCAGGCGAAGGTCATCGCCATCAAGGAGGACGGCAAGATCGACCTCTCCATCAAGGCCCTCCAGGACCCGGCCCCACCTCGGCCCCGCAGGGGGAGCGACCCGGGGTTCGAGTCCATGCTCAAGAAGTTCATGCGCCAGAGCGAGGAGCGCCAGGTCGACTTCAAGCGCTCCGTCGAGCACAAGCGCAAGTAGCGCGCCCCCGTGGGCGAGCTCCGGGGAAGCGACCTCTCGATCGTCCGTGAGCAGCTCGGCCGCGAGCCCACCGTCCCGTTCACCGTCGAAGCCCGGTGCCCCGGCGGACACCCACTGGTGATCCGAAACGCGCCAATCGACCGGGACGGTCATCCGTTCCCCACGCTGTTCTGGCTGACATGCCCCGTCGCGGTGAAGGCCGCCGCTCGCCTGGAGTCCGAGGGCTGGATCGGCCGATGGAACGCCCGGGCCAAGAAGGACGAGGCCCTCGCGACCGCGCTGGCCGCCGCCCACGAGGAGTACGCGCGGGAGCGCTCGCGCGGGTTCCCGCAGGCGCTCGCGTGGGGCGGGGTGGGGGGAGCTGCGCGCGGCGTGAAGTGCCTGCACGCCCACTACGCGAACCACGTGGCCGGCGGCCGGGACCCCATCGGCGCCTGGGTGGCGGGGGAGATCGAGCCGGTCCATCCGGAGGAGAAGCCCGGCCGGGTGGGGGTCGTGGACCTCGGCACCAACTCGATCCGGTTGCTCGTGGCCTCGGCCGGTCCCGGCGAGGACCGGGGCCTGGAGGAGTTCGCCCGGGACATGGTGATCACCCGGATCGGCCAGGGGGTGGACCGAACGGGTCGGATCGACCCGGAGGCGCTGGCGCGAACGGTCGACGTCCTGGCACGGTACTGCCGCCGGGCCCGGGCCCTGCACGCCGAGCGGATCCGCGTCTCGGCCACCGCCGCCGTCCGGGAGGCCTCGAATCGCGACGAGCTCGAGGCCGCGGTGCGAGCGCATGCCGGCTCGGAGCTGGAGGTCATCACCGGCGAGCGGGAGGCGGCCCTGTCGTTCCTGGGGGCCACCCACGGGCTGGATGCGCCGGCCCCATTCCTCGTGCTCGACATCGGGGGCGGGTCGACGGAGTTCGCCGTGGGAACGGAGCAGCCGGAAGCCTCCATCTCGACGCCGATGGGAAGCGTTCGGCTGACCGAACGGCTGGTCCGGATCCGACCCGCCGTCGGAGGAGGAGCTGGCCGCTGTCGAGAAAGCCGTTCACGACATCCTGGACGAGGTGGAACGGTCCGTACCGGTTCGGACGGCACGGACGCTCGTGGCGGTTGCGGGCACGCCCACCACCATCCAGGCCATCTCGCTCGGGCTGCCCTTCTACGACCCGGAGGCCATCCACCGTTCGTGGCTCTCGGTGGCGGAGGCCGAGCGCGTCCTCGGCGAGCTGGCGAAGATGACGACGGCCGAGCGGTCGGCCATCCCGGTCATGGCCCCGGGAAGGGGCGACGTCATCGTGGCCGGCGCCGTCATCCTGGTGGAGGTGATGCGCCGGTTCGGGTTCGACCGGGCGCTCGTGTCGGAGACCGACATCCTCGATGGCCTGGCGCTGGAACTGCTGGCGACCCTGTAACCTCTGTCGCCGTGCCCAGGAAGACCCACCACCGCCAGCTCGCCAGGCTCGCCGTCCGCAGGCAGGCCGAGCGCCGGCGGCATCAGCGACAGCGGGTTACCGTGATCGCCGTGGCCCTCGTGGTGGCCCTGATCGGGGGCGTCGTGGCCTTCGCGGCGTTCGTCGGTGGGAAGTCCAAGACCTCCGCTTCCGGGACCCCGACGCCGACGACCAGTCCCACACCGGCGCTCGGCGTCGCGTGCGGCGGGAAGGTCCCTCCCGCCGCGCCGACGGTGAGTGGCTTCAACGACAAGTACTCGCACCCCCCGAAGCTGACGATCGACACGAGCACGACCTACATCGCGACGATGCAAACGTCCTGCGGCACGATCAAGATCGAGCTCGATCCGAAGATCGCTTCCGACACGGTGAACAGCATCGTCTTCTTGGTCCGTCAGCACTTCTACGACGGCAGTACGTTCCATCGGATCGCTCGTGACTTCGTCATCCAGGGCGGGGACCCGACGGGCACCGGCTCCGGCGGTCCCGGTTACTCGACGGTCAGTCCGCCGCCGAAGAACGCCAAGTACCCGGTTGGGACCGTAGCCATGGCGAAGACAGGCTCAGACCCCCCGGGTACCGCGGGCAGTCAGTTCTTCATCGTCACGTCGTCTTCCGCGCAGGCGGCGCTGGCGCCGAGCGACAGCGGACTGTACGCGATCGTGGGACACGTCGTCTCGGGGATGAACGTAGTGCAGAAGATCGCAGGACTTTCGATCCAAGGCGGCACGTCAGATGGCCCCCCGGCGGAAACCGTGTACATCGATGCCGTCACCATCAAGGTCTCGTAGTGGGTGGCAAGGAACCGCAAGCGCCACCCATGAGACCATCGTATAAGGGAACGATGGATGGGCCGCCCCGCGCCGGAGCGATGCGTTCCGTGGCGTATGCGGCCGTCGCCTCTGCCCTGCTGCTGGTGGGCTGCGCCTCGAGTGCCGACAACCGGTCGTCGGGCGGCTCGCCGGGATTCAACGCCGGCGGTCCCATGGAGGTGCACCCTTCACCGACCGAGGCCGCGGGGGAGCAGATCCGTGTTCCCGACGTCAAGGGCGAGGACTGGGAAGACGCCGCGCACGCCGTCCTCGATGCGGGGTTCGAGTTCGGGAACATCGTCGCGGTCGCAGACCGCCATCCCAGGTGGTCGGTGATCTCCCAGTCGCCGCGGGGCGGTTCGCTCCTCGGGCAGGGCGAGGGCGTCTCGCTGACCCTGTCGATGGGCCCACACCCGCCGGAGACCGTCGACCAACTGGCGTGCCGTCCCGAAGAGGACGAGCTCGACGAGCCGTACTGCATCGGCAAGCTCATCAAGTATTGAGTCCCGCAGGCGCGAGGCCAGTCGCTTAGAATCAGGTATGCCCGGGTGTCGGAACGGCAGACGAGGTGCGCTTAAACGCACCTGCTCCGAAAGGAGCGTGTGGGTTCGAGTCCCACCCCGGGCACTGTCTATCTGGGACGCGCTCCTCGGGCCCACCCGGCGCGGCCAGATGCACCCATCCTGCCGGCGGCTCCGGTCGCCGATGGGCTCCTCCCTCACGTAGTGCGAGCGTCACGCGGCGTCGCCGCCTCCGGGAAACCGCACCTTCGCGGCATCAATGGTAGCTTCGGTCGCGGCAGGTGGAAGCGTGAGGAAATACCTTGGTTCGATGATGGCGGTCGTCATCACGATGCTCGCTGCGGCCGGCTGCTCTCATGGGCCCGCTCCGAAGGTGAACGCGGGCGGCCCCATGGGGATCGGGTCCCCGATCCGGGCGGAAGGCGCGTGGGCTTCGTCCGCGGGCGAACGAGCGAGCGTGTTCTTCATCCTCTCGAACCACGGCTCCACAGACGACGTGCTCACCGGAGCGTCGTCCCCGATCGCCGCTGCTGCCGCACTGAAAGACCGATCGAAGATCATCAAGCGGCTCCCCCTGCCGGCCGGCTCGGAGATCTCGTTCAGCGGCGGCCGGTACGGGCTCATGCTCACGGGTCTCCGACGGCACCTCGCGATCGACGGAACGGTCCGAGTAACGCTCACGTTCGAGCACGCCGATCCCGTGACATTAGTCGCGGGCGTGAGGTAACAACTGTGGGGAGGATGCCTAGCTCGTCGGAGAACTCGTGGAGGTGACGACGAGCGAGACTCCGGCCGCTCCCCGCTCATCCTTCAATGCGGGCGCCCGCGCCGCTACGTGAGCATCGACCGGTAGATCACGTGGCCCGGGTTCGTCGGGCCGCCCACGTAGTTGTGGCCCTCGCCCCAGACCATCGCGGCCCGGTTCCCGAGTAGGTCGATCCCCTGGTAGTCGCCGTACGGGAACTCGAAGCCGTTCGCGTGCGACTCGGATCGTGCCGGGTCGAACTGCGAGACTCGGACGCTCGGCCCGGTCCACGACAGCCCTCCGTTCGTCGACGTGCGGTACCACACGTTCCATCCGTTGTTGTGGTCGAGCGGGGCGCCGAGGCGGTCGTCCATCCAGATCACGCTGATCTTGCCCGCCGTGCCTCCCTCGATCCGTGGGTACAGTGCGTAGCAGGCACCGCCCGCGCACCCGGACGCCGTCTTGTCGTCCACGCGGCCCACGTAGTGCCAGTTCGCGGAAGACGCGCAGTTCGAGCCCGCTGAGCAGCTCGAGAGCTGCACGATCGGGGGCCGGCCCGGCTTGTCCGGCAGGTTGTCCTGCCAGACCAGGTAGAGGTTTCCCGCCGCGTCGATCGCGATGTCGTCCTGGGGACCCCAATATGCGAACCCGCACGAGACCGACGGTGGGCAGTGCGGTCCGGCGGATCCCTCCGCCACGCGGGCGAACGTCGTCTGCGAGGTCGCCGCGGTGGTCCTCGACACCTGGTAGATGGCCGCCGTGCTGCCCGTGCAGCTCCCGAAGCAGTCGCCCCACGCGAACCAGGCGTTCCCGGCCGCGTCGAGCACCGCCCCCTCGGGGAACGCCACGTGCGTGTCCTCCAGCACGAGGCTCTCGGTCCACGTCGCGCCGCCGTCGTCGGATCGCGAGAGGAAATGGTCCTCGCCCGACGCGTACATCACGTAGACGTTGTCGTCGTGCGCCACCAGCCACGGGTGGTCGCAGGCCGTGCACAGCGGGCCGTTGATCTTCGTCGTGGTCCATGTGTTGCCGAAGTCGCTCGACTTCGCGACCAGGACGTCGACGTCGGCCGTCAGCCCATACGCGAGGAAGCTCACGTACACGTCATCCGTGACATCGTCCACGGCCACCACGACGTCCACGACCCTGGGGTACCCGAGCCGGGGCAGCGCCACGAGCGGCCCGAACGTGCGACCGCCGTCTGCCGACGACCGGACGTAGATCTCCCGCGGTCCGCCGGAGGCCTGGTCGCAGGACGGGTCACCGGGGAAGTGGGCGATCCCGACGTACACGTTGCTTTCGTGGGCCGCGATCTCGGGCTCCCAGTCGTCGCCGCCACAGAACCCGACGTTCGTGGCATCGCGTGCGACGAGCGCTCCTGGGGCGGCGCTCACCGCGCCCGGGGTGAACGCAAGCACGAGGGCCGCCATCGTCACGAACGCCAGCACGGAGCGGGTTGCGTACCTGGAGCCAGCTGTGCGGGATGAAATCATGTCTTCCCTCCTCTTCCCAGACGCCCTGGGCGACGCCTCGATCGCCGGGGAGCCGACGGCGTCTGGTCGCATCAGGGTAGAAGGGGCGCAGGAGCGGGCGCAAATCGAACCCGAGCGACGCACGACGGCGGGCAGGCCCTACCGGCCCAATACAGACGAGCTAACCCGAGAACTAAGAGAGTGTCGTTTCCGCCCCGGAGCAGCAGGCCAACCTCATGAGAAGCAGTCAGTGCGAAGCGGGAGAGGATCGGGCCTGCGTGGTCGCTTCGAGAAATCGAAGTCGTAGGAGAGATCGGTCGCAGCGCGGTCGCGGTCGGTCAGCTGCGAAAGTCCCCAGTTGTCCTCGATGAACCTGAGCACGCTCGAGAACTCGCCGACCTGGTGGTCGATGACGGCATTCCTCGCGTACGGCGAGATGACCAGCAACGGGACGCGGATCCCCAACCCAAAGCCGTCCACCTGTGGTGGGGGCACGTGATCGTAGAAGCCGCCGTAGTCGTCCCACGTGACGAAGATCGCCGTGTTCTTCCACATGGGGCTGTGCATGATCGCATCGATCACCCGCGTGGACCAGTTCTCCCCCAGGCAGAAGTTGTACTGGGGGTGCTCGGACACTTCGTACCGTGGGGTGATCCACGTGACGGGAGGCAGCCGATCGGCCCGGATGTCGCCGATGACGTCGTCCACCGGGAGCACGCGGCGGGGCCATTGCTTCGTCTCCCGGATGTGGCGGATGGCCGAGTACGCAGACCAGATGTAGCCGAGCTGGTCCGGCTCGGCGGCGTAGTAGGCCCAGTCGATCCCCGCCTTCGTGAGGAGGTCCCCTTCGGTCACGAAGTCGAAGCACGGCTGGACCTGTTTCTCGTGACCTTCCGAGTCGACGATCGTGACCGTCTGCCCGATCGGCGCGTCACAGCCGAACGTGTTGCTCGAGCGGAACGGCCCGGTGCGCCTGGGGTTGTCGTGAGCGCCTCCGGACTGGGCGGCGATCGTGTAGAGATGGTTCGGGAACGAGGGCCCCTGGGCCGAGGAGAAGAAGTTGTCGGCGAGCACGAATTCATGGGCCCAATGCCAGTAGTTGGGAAGCTGGGATCGGTGGAGCTGTGTGTAGGACCACCGGTCCGAGACCGCGCCCTGGTTGAACCCGTCCATCTTCCCGTGGTCCCACGCCTCGCGCGAGCACGTGTAGCAATGGGGGATGTCCTCGGAGCCGATGCTGCCGTCGGTCCCACGAGTGAGCGGCCGCCGCACGCTTCGGTCGTAGCCGAACGAAACGCCGTCCGCGCCCGGGAACGTCCCGAACAGGTTGTCGAACGTGCGGTTCTCCTTGATCAGGAAGACGACGTGCTTGATCGGCCACCGCGTCGTGGCGTGTCCGTCGGCTCGCTCGGGGGGAACCAGGGACGCCCCATGCGAAGCGCCGCTCATCGATGCGCGAGCACCCGGAGGCGAAGCGTGCCGCGTGACCGAGGGTCCCGAGCCACAGGCTGTGGCGACCAACGCCAGCACGATCCCTCCGGCAAGCAGGCGCCGGCTCGCCCTCCCTATCGCCCGTGAGCAGGAGCGCGCATACACCATCACGTTGCAGACTCGGTCACTCCCAGCGACGTTCCCTGAGCTGTCTCCGATCGGCCGCGGGGAGCCTGAGGCAGGCGGATCGGCCGCGCGAACCCCTGGGGTGTGCCCTGCGAGCTCGATCGGTTGATCAGGCAGCTGTTAATTCTCGGCGTCTCGGGCAGGAACTCGCGGACCAAGCCTGAGCACCTTCCGCTCAACTTCGAAGGGCCGTATCGTGTGAGTATCTACCCGAGGAGGAGATCGATGCCGTCGCCCTCGACGGAAGGTCTCGTGAGGCGGTACTCGTCGGAGTGGCGAAGTGGAAGAAGAGCGTCGATAGCCGTCACTTCGGCCGACATCTTCTAAGGCCCTGCGGGCCGGACCGGTCCCGAATCACCAAGTTGAGGACTCTTTACTTCCCCTGGATGGTGACCATGGCTCGTCACAGCCAGCTCGGAGCATCGCGGCCGGCGGCGCTGTAGAACTCGGCGATCACCCTGCGGGCCGACTCTACGGCCCACCGTGCCTCTCCCACTCCGATCTCCAGTGGTGCTTCGGGCGGCTGGGAGGTGGAGCGACGGTCCAACCGCTCGGCCTCGCCGCGGTATCCGACAACGGCGTCGCGGAGGGCCTGGATCCGCTCGAGGTCGGGAGCGGGCTCCAACTGGCGTCCGATGGTTCGCTCACAGAGGTCGTGCCACTTGGGGAGGAACCGAGCGCGGTAGTTGAAGCTTGGGATCGTCTCGGCTCCCAGCTGGTTGACCACGGACTCCAGTGTGGCGTGGGCGGCGAGAACCGCCAGGGCTGCGCGGCCCGCGTCTTCCTCAGCGGCGCGGCCGGCCATCTCATCGGCCAGCGCGAGTAGCCGCTCTGGTTCGATTCCCATGTCCGTCAGCGCTTCGCCGACTCGATCTCTCGAAGGCGGGCGCCGAGGGGCCCGTTCTCCAGCCCGAACCGCCGAATGAGCTCGCGCGCCCTCTCCAGATCGCCCGCCTCGAGCCGGCACCGCGCCTCCCGGTACGGAACGTCGAACGAGCGGTAGATGTCCGCCGCGCCGGCGAACCGGTCGCGGTCCCCGTACAGCACACCCTCCGCTTCCTCTACGGTCGCCTGGAACGCGGGATCCCGAACAGCGGGCCGGACCCGCTCCAGCAAAGCCTCCGCCCGCTCCGGGAGGAGCTGCGCCGTCGGGAAGGAGGAGCTCGAGCACGTGCCATACCGCGGGTGTAGCGAGCACGACGTCCAGCGCCTCCTGGATCGCAAGCCGGGCAGCGTTGATGTTCCCCCGAGCCAGCTCGAGGTCGGCTTCCAGTCGAAGGCACAGGGCCAGGAACTCGTTCCCGCCGAGGCCGCGCGCGATCGGGACGATCTCGTCCACGATCTCCCTCGCCTCTTCGTATCGCCCTCGGGGGAGCAGAGTCTGGACCAGCGTGGCCCCGGCGTTGGCGATCCCAGGGGCGGCCTTCACGGTACGGTTATGCTCGAGCGACTCCCGCGCGAGCGCCTCGGCATCCTCGTACCGGCCGAGCTCCGCGAGCGATGACGCCTCGTTGGCGGCGTGGAACCACTCGTAGCCCGGGGCCCCCAGCCGGCGGCTGACCTCGCGGCCCCGGTTGCTGATCTCTGCGGCCTCGCGGTGGCGAAAGTACATCGCGAGCGTGGCCGGAAGGTTGGAATATGCGCGTCCGATGGCTTCGGCATCCCCTGATTCCTCCGCCAGTCGCATCGACTCCCGGACCCGGTCCAGCCCTCCCGGATCGCCGAGCATGCACTCGCATATGCCGACGTTGTTCATCAGCTGCGACCGTGGTCCCAGGAGCTCGAGATCCAGCTCGATGGCCAGCCCTCGCTCCGCGAGCTCGATGGAACGGCCGGTCTCCCCTTGGAGCATGAGCAGAGTTGAGGCCCACACGAAGCTCTGGACCAGCTCGGGAGTCGCGCCGAGCGGCTCGAGGAGCTCGATGGCGCGCTCCAACACCTCCGCGCCTCGCTCGCCCTCTCCCAACATCCAGAGGAGCCGGCCCTGCGTGGCCAGGGACCGCGCCGCCCGCTGGTGGTCGCCGATCACGCGGAACCCCGCCTCCGCCTCGATCAGCGCCGTTCGCGCGCCGCTCAGGTCGGCCGCCATGATGCGGGTCCACCCCAGCTTGTGCAGCAGCCCGAGCCGTCCCTCCTCGTCACCTTCGCCCCACAGGCGAAGTGCCGTCTCGTAGCGGTCCTTGGCCTCGACGAAGCCCATCCGTTCGGCCGCGAGGTCCCCGGCGGCCAGGGCGTATCGGCGAGCCTTCTCCGGAACGTCGGCTCGGCCGTAGTGCTCGGCCAGCATCTCCAAGTATGCCGGGTCGTCGCCGACCCGCGACTCCAGGACCTCGGCCACGTTCCGGTGGAGTTCCCGTCGCTGCCGGAGGAGGAGGGTGTCGTACGTGACCTCCTGGATCAGCGCGTGCTTGAACGTCCACCGACCGGGCTCCTGCTCCACGAGGAGCTGGGCCCGCACCAGGGAGTCCAGCTGCGAGCGGATGTCCCCGCTCCCCACGACCGCCTCCAGCAGGTCGGTCGGAGAAGTTGCGGCCGATCACGGCCGCGTGCTGGAGCACGTTTCGTGCTCCGGCGTCCAGCCGATCGACACGGGCCAGGATGGTGCCCTGGACGGTGTCGGGGACGTCCACCTCGATCCTGGCCAGCACGGCTTTGCCATCCACCACGGCCAGGGAGCCGAGCTCGAGGAGGGCTTGGAGCAGCTCCTCCACGAAGAACGGGTTGCCCTCGGCCCGGTCCGCCACGATGCGCTCGAGGTCGGCCGGGAGCTCCAGCACGCCGAGGTATCCGCGGGCCAGGGCGACGCTTTGCTCTGGGGTGAGCGGCTCCAGGCGGACCGCGGTGTGGCTCGCCCGAAGGGCGGTCCTCTCCACCTGATCGAATCCGGGACGGTACGCGAGGACGAGCATGAGCGATGCCCCGCCCAGTCGTTCCAGCAGGAACCCCAGCAGGTCGAGCGAGGAACGATCGGCCCAATGGACGTCGTCCAGCACGAAGAAGGCGGGCCGGCCGCCCGGCACCGCCAACAGGAACTGCCACACCCCGGCGAAGACCTGCCGCTTCTGTTGCTCGTCGGCCATGCGAACGGCGGGAGGCGCGCCCGCCAGGCCGAGCAAGGCCGCCAGCATGACCGCGGTGTCTTCGTCCACTCCGAGAGACCCCGCACGTTCTTTCAGGTCGGCGAGGTCCTCAGGGATGCCGCCCAGGATCCGCTCGAGCAGGTCCAGGAACGGGCCGAAGGCTCGCTCGCCGCCGCACGTCACGCGGATGTCCAGCGCGTCGGGCCGCACCGGCAACTCGGCGAGCAGTCGCGACTTCCCCACACCGGGCTCGCCCACCACGCTCACAACGTGGGCGTTGCCCTTGACGGCGCTGGACCAGAGGAGGTCGAGCAGGGCGAGCTCCTCCCCGCGGCCAACGAAGGGAGCCTGGAGCCTGGGGGCCGCCGTCCTGGCACCACCGATCCGATAGGCGGACACGGGCTGGTCTCGCCCCTTCACCTCGAGCGCCCCGATCGGGCTGCCGTCGAAGCGATGTCGGATCCTCCGCCACACGGACTCCGCCACCACGATCTCGTCCGAGCCGGCTCCCTGCTGGAGACGCGCCGCCACGTTGACGGCGTCCCCCATCACGCCGGCCTGTGTGCCGTCCCCGACCGTGCCGGACACCACCAGGCCGGTGTTGATCCCGATCCGGAGCTGGAGGGGAGAGGGCGCATCCTTCGACCGCGCTCGAACGGCTTCGAGCATGGCGACGGCAGCATCGACCGCGCGGATGGGATCATCCTCGTGTGCGACGGGCGCGCCGAAGATGGCCATCACGGCGTCGCCGATGAACTTCTCCACCGTGCCCCCCCGCGCCTCCACGCATGCGGTGAGCTCGGAGAACGTCCCGGTCATGAGGGCTCGAAGGTCCTCGGGGTCGAGATCCTCGGCGAGGGAGGAGAACCCGACGAGGTCGGCGAACAGGATGGTGACCGGGCGCCGCTCGCTCGGCATCCCCGCCATGCCCGGTTGGGGCGCAGCCGCGTCGATCGCCCGCCCACACGATCCGCAGAACCGGAACCCGAGCGGTACCTCAGCGCCACAGGACGGACACGTCTGGGCGAACGAGGCCCCGCACGACCCGCAGAACTGGAAGCCCTCGGGATTCTCGAACCCGCATTCCGGGCACCTCACGTGCGGATGAAAGCATGTGCACCTTCGTGCTGCCTAGAGGGCCGGCCCGTAAGGTGTTCGGATGCCGGCTCGCAAGGAGGTCCTGGAGGTCGCCGGGCGCGAGGTGACCGTCAGCAACCCGGACAAGGTGTTCTTCCCCCGCACCGGCCACACCAAGCTCGACCTCGTCCGGTACTACCTCGCCGTCGCCGACGGCGCCCTGCGGGGGGTGGCCGGCCGGCCCATGGCCCTGAAGCGCTACGTGAACGGGGCGGAGGGCGAGTTCTTCTTCCAGAAGCGGGCACCCACCTCCAGGCCGGACTGGATCGAGGTGGTCGAGCTCTCGTTCCCCTCCGGGCGCACCGCGGAGGAGATCGTCGTCCGGGATGCGGCCCAGCTGGTCTGGGTGATCAACCTGGGGTGCATCGACCTGAACCCGCATCCGGTCCGGGCCGAGGACCTGGACCATCCCGACGAGCTCCGGGTGGACCTCGATCCCATCCCCGGCGTGTCCTGGCCGCAGATCCGCGACGTGGCCATGGTGACGAAGGAGGTCCTTGACGACCTGGGGATGCACGGGTGGCCGAAGACCTCCGGATCCCGAGGGTTCCACGTCTACTGCCGGATCGAGCCGCGATGGACGTTCCCCGAGGTTCGCCGGGCCGCCCTGGCCCTGGCCCGAGAGGTCGAGCGACGGGCGCCGGACCTCGCCACCAGCAGGTGGTGGAAGGAGGAGCGCCACGGCGTGTTCATCGACTACAACCAGAACGCGAAGGACCGGACGGTCGCGTCGGCGTACTCGGTGCGCCCGACCCCCGATGCCCGCGTGTCCGCCCCGCTGTCGTGGGACGAGGTGCCGGGGTGCGAGTCGGAGGCGTTCACCATCGACACGGTCCCGAAGCGATTCGCGCAGATCGGCGACCCGTTCGAACGGATGGACGAAGCGAGCGACTCGCTGGAGCGGCTGCTCGAGCTTTCCGCGCAACACGAGAAGGCCGGGTTCGGCGACGCGCCGTGGCCGCCCCACTTCGCCAAGCAGGCCGGCGAGCCCCCCGGGTCCAGCCCTCCAAGCGGCGGAAGGCAAGCGGGCAGCCCGAACGTGAGGGCGTCGTGCCACCGCCGGCCCCTGGCAAGACGGCCGGGCCCACCGGGAGGCGGCGGACGACCATGCCGCTCATCGAGGTCGCCAGGGCCGCCACCGAGGCCGAGGCCAGGGAAGGGCTGGAGCGCTGGAGGAAGAAGCACCCGGACGCGTGGTCGTATCTCGAGACCTGCCGACGTGCTGGTGGACTCGATGCGGGGACGAAGCTCGACCTGGACCAGGATCCGGCTCAACCTGCGGAACGTGCCCGAGGCCGAGCGCCCGCCGCAGGAAGCGCTCGAGGTGGACTACGACCCGTGGGAGGGGGTCGAGGGCGAGGTTCACAGGAGATCCTGAGGTTCCTCCAACCTCACCTTCAGGGCGGAACCAGACGATGGACGGGTCGAGACGACTCCAGGAGGCTTTCGATGGCTGAACCGGATAATGGTGGGATGGACGAGGTACCCGCAGACCAGCACCCGACCCTGCCCGGTCCACCCGACCCCTCACCCGTGAGCGGCTGGCCTCCGCCACCGCCCGCCCCCTCACCCGCTTCCCCGCCCCCGGCCGCGCGGCGGCCAAGTCGCATCGTGGCCGCCGTCGTCGCCGCGCTCCTGCTGTTGGGCGCGGGGGCCGGCCTGGGATGGGGACTGACCCGAGACCAGGGGTCGTCCCCCGCGCGGGCCGGTTCGTCGAACGGTCAGGCCGCGACGAGCCTTGACGTGCAGGCCATCGCGGATCGTCTCGAGCCGGCCGTGGTGGACATCAACACCGAGATCCAGGGTTCCCTCGGGCAGACCGGCCGGGGTGCCGGGACCGGCATGCTGATCTCCTCCTCGGGCGAGGTCCTCACCAACAACCACGTCATCCAGGGGGCCACGAAGATCGAGGTCTCGATCACCGGGCGCTCGGGCACCTACGCGGCCACCGTCGTGGGGGCGGATCCGACGGACGATGTGGCCCTGCTGCAGGTCCAGGGCGTCTCCGGGCTTCCCACCGTCACGCTCGCCGACTCATCCAACCTGGTCCTCGGCCAGGAGGTCGTGGCCATCGGCAACGCCCTGGGACAGGGCGGCTCGCCGAGCGTCACCGAGGGCACGATCTCCGCCCTGGAGCGTTCGATCACCGTGGGTGGCGGCCTGTCGGGCCCGAAGCCCCTGACGGGGCTCATCCAGATGGACGCGCCGATCCAGCCGGGCGACTCCGGCGGTCCCCTCGTCGACTCCTCCGCTCAGGTCGTGGGGATGATCACCGCCGCATCACGGAGCGACTTCGGCCAGTCCTCCTCGACCATCGGCTTCGCCATCCCTTCCAACGACGCGCTGGCGATCGTGCAGCAGATCCGGTCGGGGAACGAGACTTCGACCGTCATCATCGGGCCGACGGGGTTCCTCGGCGTCGGCGTGCAGGACCTGAACTCGGACACGGCCGCTCGGCTGGGCCTGAACGTCACCTCGGGAGCGTTGGTGTTGAGCGTCCGGCCGGGTTCGCCGGCGGAATCGGCCGGGATCACACCGGAGTCGGTGATCACCGCCGTAGATGGGCAAAGGGTCTCGTCGGCCGACGCGCTGGGGACGGCCATCCACCGGCACGACCCGGGGGAGCAGATCAAGGTGACCTGGGTCGACGGGACCGGAACCCATACGGCGACGGTCCGCCTGATCGCGAGCCCCGCCGCCGTCTGATCGACAGATCCACCTCTGACGAACGACCGATCCATGACGTCGGGGTCGGTGGCCTTGCGAAGTTGTGTTCTTCTCTCCGAGGCCGTTGACCCGTCCGCATCTAGGACGCTAGGAGTGGGTGACGACGGATGCCCACCCCACGCACCCGCGCGGCGTTTCATCGTTTCCTCATCTTGGTGCTCGCCGTGGGCGGGGTCATCGGCGGAACGCGGGTCGTGGTCGCGGCCATGGACGTCGACGACGCAGCGCGTTCGAGGGACCTCGTCCCGAACGCCGGGCTGTCGCCATCGCGGGACCCCGGCACGCCGATGCCGCACGGCGCGGCTGCGCACGGGCCCCGCCCGGTGAACGTGTATGCCTCCACCGAGCATGGGATGAGCCCGGCCGTCGCGGGCGACCCCGAACGCGTCTACGTCCCCAACAGCGAGTCGGGTTCCGTCGACGTCATCGATCCGGCGACCTTCCGGGTCGTGTCGCATTTCTCGGTGGGGAGCTATCCGGAGCACATCACGCCCTCATGGAACCTCCGTTGGCTGTATATCGACGAGACGTACGGCAATGCGCTTGCGGTGATCGATCCCAGGACCGGCCGGCCCACCGGACGGGTCATCCCCGTCACGGATCCCTACAACCTTTACTTCACGCCCGACGGCTCGAAGGCCATCGTGGTGGCCGAGCGGGACCGGCGCCTCGACTTTCGCGACCCGAGGAGCTGGCGGCTGATCAAGAGCGTCCCCATCCCCGCCGCGGGCCCCGATCACCTGGACTTCTCGGCCGGTGGCCGCTTTCTGCTGGTCAGCGCCGAGTTCAGCGGTGAGGTGTTCCGGGTGAGCACCACCTCGATGAAGGTGACGGGGTCGCTGCTGGTGGGAGGCGCTCCGATCGACGTTCGTCTGTCCCCGGACGGATCCGTCTTCTACGTGGCGAACCAGCGGCTCGACGGCGTGTCCGTGATCGATGCCCGGGCCCTTCGCCGGGTCGCCTTCATCCCCACCGGGACCGGCGCGCATGGGCTCTCGGTCAGCAGGGATGCCCGCTTCCTCTACGTCAGCAACCGGCTGGCCGGATCGATCTCCGTGGTGGCGTTCGCCTCTCGCCGCGTCGTCGCGACCTGGCAGGTCGGTGGAAGCCCCGACATGATGCAGGTGTCACCCGATGGGCGGGAGCTCTGGGTGTCCAACCGGTTCGACGGCACGGTCTCCGTCATCGACACGAGGACGGGACACCTGATCCATGTGATCCCCGTTGGGAGCAGCCCCCACGGCCTCGCGTTCTTCCCGCAGCCGGGCCGATACAGCCTCGGCCACAACGGCGTCTACCGCTGATGACATCGATCGACGCGACCGCGATCCGTGGGTCCGACCTTTTCGGCAGGGGTGAGTTAGCCTTGGGCCCGATGCAGGTTCGGCCCGCGCACGCGCTCTTCATCGTCCTGTCCGTGCTGCTTTCGGCGTGCGCCTCCGCTGGTGCGGCGACGAACGGCCGTCCGGCAGCCTCGACTCGTTCCGCGAGCTCCAGCCCGGCCGCCCACATCGTGGTGATCCTCATGGAGAACAAGGAGTACGACCAGATCATCGGGTCGCCGGATGCGCCGTATCTCAACAAGCTGGCCAAGCGCAAGGTGCTCCTCACCAAGGAGTACGCGGTCGCCCATCCGTCGTTGCCGAACTACCTGGCGCTCACCGGAGGCTCCACCTTCGGGATCACCTCCGACTGCACCGACTGCAACGTGAAGGGCAGGAACATCGTCGATCAGCTCGAGGCCCACGGGATCTCGTGGAAGGCATACATGCAGTCGATGCCTGGGGCCTGCTACAAGGGTCCGTCGGCGGGCACGTCGCCGAACGAGTACGCCAAGAAGCACGATCCGTTCATGTACTTCAACGACGTCCGGAGAGATGCCACCCGCTGCAAGAAGATCGTGCCCTTCACCGAGTTCCACAAGGATCTGAAGAGCGGCTTGCCGCGATTCGCCTGGATCACCCCGAACGAGTGCAGCGACATGCACTCGTGCCCCATCGCAACGGGGGATTCGTGGCTCAAGACCTGGGTGCCGAGGATCATCCCGGCGCTCGGGACGAACGGCGTCGTGATGGTCCTGTTCGACGAGGGTTCGAGCGATGCCGCTTGCTGCTCGCTCGGCACTGGAGGCGGACACGTGGTGGCCGTCATCGCCGGGCCGGGGGCCAAAGACTCGACGAAGATCCGTGTCGCCGCCGACCACTACTCGCTGCTCCGCCTGATCGAGGACGAATGGGGCTTCGGGCGGCTCCGCCACGCCGCCGACTCCACCACCCCCACGATCGAGGGTTGGAAGGCGTAGTCCCCGCGCCCGGCCTGCCTTGCCGGGGGAGGGCAACCCGGGGCAGAGTTACCCCATGCTGGCCCGGAGGGGGGTGCGGGGCTTCCTTGCGTTCGTGGCGGTCCTGATCGGCCTGGTCGCCCTGTGGGAGGGCTATCGGGCCATCGGGCAGGCCACCGGCCTGACCTGGCCATTCCCGGTCAACGAGCGGTCCATGCCCCACATCCACGAGATCCTCGGCCAGCTGTTCGAGCCCTCCCGGAGGAACGGGCCGCCCCTGGTCACGGTCCTGCTCCAGGCCGCGCTGTTCACGGCGCGGGAGGCGGCCCTGGGGTTCGTCCTGGGAGCCTCGACCGGCTTCGTCCTGGGGATCGCGCTCGCGCACTCGCGGCTGCTCGAGCGGGGCCTCCTGCCGTACATCGTGGCCTCCCAGACCATCCCCATCCTGGCCATCGCCCCCATGGTGGTGGTATGGCTGGGGGCCGGCCTGTTCTCGGTGGCCATCATCGCGGCCTACCTGACCTTCTTCCCGGTCACCATCAACACGCTCCGGGGGCTCCGCTCCGCCGATCCGCGGGCGCACGAGCTGATGGACTCCTACGCGGCGACCCGGCGGTCGGTCCTGTGGAAGCTCAGGATCCCGGCCTCGATGCCGTACCTGTTCACCGCGCTGAAGATCTCGGCGCCGGCGAGCGTGGTGGGGGCCATCATCGGCGAGCTGCCGTCGTCGATCCAGGAGGGACTGGGCGGGGCCATCCTGAACTACAACCAGTACTACATCACCTCCCCGGCCTCGCTGTGGGCGACGAACGTCGTCGCCGCTTCGCTCGGGATCACGTTCTTCGGGGTGGTCGTGGTGGCCGAGCGGCTGGTGGTCCACCGCGCGCCGGAGCACGTCGCGTGAGTGCCGGGCCCATGCCCCGCCCCGCCGCCGTCTCGCTCCGCGGGGTGTCCAAGCATTTCGCGGTGGGGGCCGGGCCGGGCGTGACCGCGCTCTCTCCCATCGATCTCGACGTCCATCCGGGCGAGTTCGTCTCGCTGATCGGGCCCTCGGGGTGCGGCAAGTCCACCCTCCTGCGCATCATCGGCGACCTGATCCCGGCGACCGAGGGACGGGTCCTGGTGAACGGCAAGCCGGCCCACCAGGCCCGTCTGGACCGCGACTACGGGATCGTGTTCCAGGACCCGGTGCTGTACGACTGGCGGACCGTGGCCCGCAACATCTCCCTGCCCCTCGAGATGCTCGGCTGGGACCGTCAGCGGCGGTCCACCCGGGTGGCCGAGATGCTGGACCTGGTGGAGCTCGGCGGGTTCGAGGGCCACTACCCCTGGCAGCTGTCGGGCGGCATGCAGCAGCGGGTGTCGATCGCCCGCGCGCTGTCGTTCTCTCCGGCGCTCCTGCTGATGGACGAGCCGTTCGGGGCGCTCGACGAGATGACGCGCGAGCGGCTGAACGGCGAGCTGCTCCGGATCTGGCAGCAGAGCGGCTCCACCGTCGTCTTCGTCACCCACAGCATCACCGAGGCCGTGTTCCTCTCCACCCGGGTGGTGGTGATGTCGGCGCGGCCCGGTCGCGTGGTGGGGATCGTCGAGGTGGACCTGCCGCAGCCGCGGACGGTGGACACGCGCGAGGAGCCCCGGTTCTTCCGGCTGGTGACCGAGATGCGGGAGCGCCTTCGGCGGGGGGGCGCCGACGAGAGCCAGATCCTGGCGGAGGAGGAGCTCCTGCTGGTGGAGGAGGAGCGATGAGCGCGATCGTGCCGCTTCCCCCGAACGCCTTCCGCCGGGCCAGGCGACGGGCCCGGGACTGGGCCCCGGCCGGCGGCCGTGCTCGTCGCGGGGATCGTGGCCTGGCAGGGCCTGGTCACCGCCCTCGACATCCAGCGGTTCCTGCTGCCCAAGCCCACGGAGATCGCCACGGCGCTCCGGGAGAACTGGACCTTCCTGCGCTACGCCGGCCTGTACACGTTCAGGGAGGCCGTCGCGGGCTTCGTCGTGGGCAGCGCCGTCGCCATCGCGACGGCGCTCGTCCTGGCGCGGTGGAAGCCGCTCGGCCGGGCGCTGCTGCCCTACGCCATCGCCGCGAACGCCATCCCGATCATCGCGTTCGCGCCGATCATCAACAACTGGTTCGGGCTGGTCAGCCCGATCCCCAAGGTCGCCATCGCCGCCGTCCTCGTGTTCTTCCCGGTGATGGTCAACATGCTGCGCGGGCTGACGTCGGTGCATCCATCCTCGATCGAGCTGATGCGCTCCTACGCCGCCGGCGAGACCGCGACATTCCGGCGCGTCCGCATCCCGAACTCGCTGCCCTTCCTGTTCTCCGGGCTGAAGGTGGCGAGCGTGCTGGCGATGATCGGCGCCGTCGTGTCGCAGTACTTCGGCGGGCTTCGGACGACCTCGCTCGGGCTGTTCATCAAGGAGAGGGCGGCGCTGGCGCGGTTCCCCGAGGCGTGGGCGGCCATCGTCGTTGCGAGCGTCCTCGGGGTGGCCTTCTACCTGGCGGTCGTGCTCGTCGAACGATCCGTCTTGCGGTGGCACCCGTCCGTGCGAGGCACGCGGACGGGCTGAGGAGGGGGGTGGAGCGGGAAGCGACGGTGGAGTAGCCGGCTCGGATCGTCGAGGCAAGGAGGGGTTCGATGCGTTCGTTCAAGTGGCGTTGGTTGATGGTGCTTGCCGTCGTGGCCGTGGTGGCGGCCGCGTGCGGTGAGGAGGGGACGACCGGCGGGGGCGGTGGCGCCGACAAGGTCACCCTCCAGCTCAAGTGGGTGACCCAGGCGCAGTTCGCCGGGTACTACGCGGCCCTGGACCAGGGCTACTACGCCGACGAGGGGCTCGACGTGACCATCATTCCCGGCGGCCCGGACATCACGCCCGAGCAGGTCGTGGCGGGCGGCGGGCGCGGAGTTCGGCATCGACTGGCTCCCCAGCCTCCTGGCCCAGCGCGACCAGGGCGTGGACCTCGTGAACATCGCCCAGGTGTTCACCCGGGCCGGCATCACCGAGGTGACCTGGAAGGACACCGGGATCGACTCGATCTCCGGGCTGGCGGGCAAGAAGGTCGGCGTGTGGTGCTGCGGGAACCAGTACCAGCTCTTCGCGGCCCTGGACAAGAACGGCATCGACCCCAAGGACTCCTCGCAGGTCCAGATCGTGGACCAGCCGTTCGACATGAGCCTCCTGCTGAACCGGGACGTCGACGCGGCGGCGGCCATGACCTACAACGAGCTGGCGCAGGTGCTGGAGACGGAGAACCCGAAGACCGGCAAGCTGTACCAGCTCTCCGACCTGAACGTGATCAAGCTCGCCGACGTGGGGACCGGGATGCTGGAGGACGGCATCTTCGTCCGGGGCGACTGGATCGCCGATGCGGCCAACCAGGACATCACCACGCGGTTCCTGAAGGCCTCCCTGAAGGGATGGGCCTACTGCCGGGACAACTTCGACAGCTGCCTGAACACGGTCCTGGCGAACGGACCGACCCTGGGGGAGGGCCATCAGCGCTGGCAGCTGAACGAGATCAACGCGCTCATCTGGCCGGCACCGCTCGGCGTGGGCGTCATGGACGCCGACCTGTTCGGCGTCACGGCGGACATCGCGCTCAAGTACGCTGTGATCTCCAAGGCCGCCAGCTCGGACGCGTATCGGACGGACCTCGCGGAGGCGGCCGTGCAGGCGCTGAAGGACGAAGGCGTCGACGTGAACGGCGCGGACTACCAGAAGCTGAAGGTCAACGTGACACCCGGCGGTGAGTAGGGCGAGAGCCCTTCGAGGAAAGGAGCGGTGATGCTGTCCTTCGGCGTCACGTTCATGCTCGATCCGCCTCCGTCGCGCGTGGTGGAGTGGGCCAAGCTGGCCGAGGACAACGGGTTCGACTACGTCTGGGCCTGGGACTCGCACGTCCTGTGGCAGGACGTCTACCCGGTGTTCACGCTGATCGCGACGAACACCGAGCGGATCCGGATCGGGCCGTGCGTCACGAACCCCGCCACCCGCGACGTCACCGTGACGGCGAGCGCCCTCGCCACGCTGAACGAGATCTCCGGCGGCCGGATGGTCATGGGGATCGGCCGGGGGGACAGCGCCCGCCGCGTGATCGGCAAGCCGCCGGTGACGGTGGAGCGGCTGGAGGAGGCGTGCCGCACGATCAAGGACCTGGCGGAGGGTCGGGAGGTGGACTACGAGGGCACGCCGACCCAGCTGAAGTGGGCCAAGGGGCCGCTGCCGGTGTGGGTGGCGGCCTACGGGCCCAAGGCCCTCCGGTGCGCCGGGCGGGTGGCCGACGGCCTGATCATGCAGCTCGCCGACCCGTTCATCATCGAGTGGTCGCTCCAGTACGTGAAGGAGGGGGCGAAGGAGGCGGGCCGGCGGTTCGAGGACATCCAGATCATGAGCGCCGCGCCCGCCTACGTCACCGACGACCTCCAGCACGCCCGCGATCAGGTCCGGTGGTTCCCGGCGCTGGTCTCCAACCACGTGATGGACCTGGTGAAGCGGTACGCGACGACCGACCTGCCGCAGGAGCTGACCGACTTCATCAAGGCGCGTGACCACTACGACTACGCCGACCACGGCAGCACCGGCGCCGAGCACGCCTCGTTCGTCACCGACGAGGTGGTGGACCGGTTCTGCGTGATCGGCACCGCCGAGCAGTGCCTGGCCAAGCTGAAGGAGCTGGAGGCGCTCGGCGTGGACCAGTTCAACATCTACTCGATGGTCGACGACCCCGCGGGGGTGATCGAGAGCTTCGGGAAGCAGCTGATCCCGGCGTTCGGAGGAGGAGGTAGGCCATGACCACGGTTCGGGCAGCCGTGATCCAGTGCTACGCCAACATGTCGAAGGAAGAGGCCATCGAGAAGCACGTCGAGCTGATCGGCAAGGCCGCCGCGGACGGCGCCAAGGTGACGTGCCTCCAGGAGATCTTCCACGGGCCGTACTTCCCGGCCGAGCAGGACGCCAAGTGGTACCGGACCGCCGAACCCGAGGACGGCCCGACGATCACGCGCATGCGCGAGGTGGCGAAGCAGCACAACATGGTGCTGGTCGTGCCGTGGTACGAGGAGGCCCAGACCGGCGTGTACTACAACTCGGCCGCGGTCATCGAGGCCGACGGCACGCTCCTCGGCAAGTACCGCAAGACCCACATCCCCCACGTCGGGCCGTGCTTCTGGGAGAAGTTCTACTTCAAGCCGGGGAACCTGGGGTACCCGCTGTTCCAGACCTCCGTCGGCAAGGTCGGCCTGATCATCTGCTACGACCGGCACTTCCCCGAGGTCGCCCGGGCGGTCGGGCTGAAGGGGGCGGAGATCGTGTTCAACCCCTCGGCCACGGTCGAGTCGCTCTCCAAGTACCTGTGGCAGCTGGAGCAGCCGGCCCACGCCGTGGCCAACGGATACTGGATCGCCGCGATCAACCGGGTGGGGGTGGAGAAGCCGTTGTCGACGGCCAAGTTCTACGGGTCCTCGTACTTCTGCGACCCTCGGGGCCAGATCATCGCCCAGGCGTCCGACTCCGAGGACGAGGTGCTGGTGGCCGACCTGGACCTGGACAAGATCCGCGAGGTCCGGGACACGTGGCAGTTCCTCCGGGACCGCCGCCCCGAGACCTACGGGGAGCTCACGGAGCTGTTGCCGTGAGCTCGCCGGGCGTACCGGGCGACGGGGACGACGGGGGCGCCGCCGAGCTGCTGGCCCGGCACCGCCAGGTCCTGCCCAACTGGATCGCGCTGTACTACAAGGAGCCGATCGAGCTGGTCCGGGCCGAGGGAACCCGGGTGTGGGACGGAGCCGGCAACGAGTACCTCGACTTCTTCGGCGGCATCGTCACCACGATCTCCGGGCACGTCGTGCGAGCAGCTCGTCGCGGCGCTGACCGAGCAGGCTGAGAAGATCGCCCACACCTCCACCCTGTACCTGATCCGGCCCATGGTGGAGCTGGCCGAGCGCCTGACCAAGCTCGCCCCCATCGATTCACCGTCGGGGGTGAAGGCGTTCTTCGTCGGCTCCGGGACCGAGGCCGTCGAGGCCGCGCTGCTCTTCGCCACCAGCTGGCGGCGGTCGAACGAGATCATCGCCCTCCGCAACTCCTACCACGGGCGCTCGTTCGGGGCGGTGGGCATCACCGGCAACAAGGGGTGGTCGGCCACCTCGTTCTCGCCGCTCAACGTGTCCTACGCGCTGGCCCCGTACTGCTACCGGTGCCCGCTGGGGCTGAAGTACCCCGACTGCGGCGTGGCCTGCGCCGAGGACATCCGAAACGTGATCGAGACCACCACGACCGGCGAGCCGGCCGCCATGATCGCCGAGCCCATCCAGGGGGTCGGCGGGTTCGTGACGCCGCCCGCCGAGTACTTCCAGATCGCGAAGGGGATCCTTGACGAGTTCGGCATCCCGTTCATCGCCGACGAGGTGCAGACGGGGTTCGGCCGGACCGGCGAGGCCTACTGGGGGATCGAGAGCTACGGCGTGCAGGCCGACGCCATGGTGTGCGCCAAGGGGCTGGGGAACGGGATGGCCATCGGCGCCGTGGTGAGCCGGGCCGACATGATGGACTCGCTCCGGGCCAACTCCATCTCCACGTTCGGCGGCAACCCGCTGGCCTCCACCTACGCGCTGGCCAATCTGGACTACATCGAGGAGAACGACCTCCAGCACAACGCGCAGCGCGTGGGCAAGTACCTGTTCGACGGCTTGAAGGAGCTGGAGGACCGGTACGACGTCGTGGGCGAGGTCCGGGGCAAGGGCCTGATGATCGGCATCGAGTTGGTGAAGGACGGCCAGACCAAGGAGCCGCATCCCGACGGCGCGGCCCAGGTCCTGGAGGCCTGCAAGGAGCAGGGCCTGCTGGTCGGCAAGGGCGGCCTGTACGGCAACGCGCTCCGGCTGGCGCCCCCGCTCATCGTCACCGAGGAGGACGCGGCTCGAGCCGTCGAGACCCTCGACGTCGCCTTCGGTCGAGTGCAGGAGGGCGTGTCGTGAGGACGCTCATCAGGAACGGCACGGTGGTCACGGCCACCGAGACGACGCGGGCCGACGTCGTCATCGAGGGCGACCGGGTCGCCGCCATCGGCGTGGACATGTCGGTCCAGGCCGACAAGGTCATCGACGCCACCGACCGGTACGTCATGCCGGGCGGCGTGGACCCCCACACGCACTTCGACCTGCCGTTCGGCGGGTCGTTCTGCTCGGACGATTTCGGGACCGGAACCCGGGCGGCCGCCTTCGGCGGGACCACCACGGTGGTCGACTTCGCGCTCCAGGGGACCGGCGAGGGCCTCCGCAAGGGCCTCGACACCTGGCACGAGAAGGCCCAGAAGGCCCACATCGACTTCGGGTTCCACATGATCGTGAAGGAGGTCAACGACCAGGTCCTGAAGGAGATGGACGAGCTGGTCGGCGAGGGGGTCACCTCGTTCAAGCTGTTCATGGCCTACCCGGGCGTGTTCATGCTGGACGACGCGTCGATCTTCCGGGCCATGCAGCGGGCGGCCGACAGCGGCGCCCTGATCATGATGCACGCGGAGAACGGCGGCCCCATCGACGTGCTGGTCAAGAAGTACGTCGCGGAGGGAAAGACCGAGCCCAAGTACCACGGGATGTCCCGCCCCGCGGCGATGGAGGGGGAGGCCGTCCACCGCGTGTTCAAGCTGGCCGAGCTGGCCGGCACGCCCGCCTACATCGTCCACCTGACCTCGCGCGACGCGCTGAACGCGGTGCGCGAGGCCAGGGACCGAGGGCTACCGGCCTACGCCGAGACGTGTCCCCAGTACCTGTACCTCTCCTCGGACGACATGGCCCGGCCCGGGTTCGAGGGCGCGAAGTTCGTCTGCTCCCCGCCCTTGCGCCCCAAGGATCACCAGGAGGAGCTGTGGGCGGGCCTGCGGCAAGGCGACCTCCAGATCGTGGCCACCGACCACGCCCCGTTCAACTACAAGGGCCAGAAGGACCTGGGCAAGGGCGACTTCTCGAAGATCCCGAACGGGCTGCCGAGCGTGGAGGACCGGTACACGCTGATGTTCCAAGGGGTCCACGACGGGCGGATCGGCCTGAACCGGTTCGTGCAGCTCGTGGCGACGGCGCCGGCCAAGATGTTCGGGCTGTACCCTCGGAAGGGCACGATCGCGCCGGGCTCGGACGCCGACATCGTGGTGTTCGACCCCAACCACGAGCGGGTCCTGTCCGCCAAGACCCACCACATGAACGTCGACTACTCCTGTTTCGAGGGCATGAAGGTGAAGGGCCTTCCGGAGGTGGTCCTCCAGCGCGGGGCGGTCCTGGTGGAGGATGGCGAGTTCCACGCGAAGGAGGGCCAGGGGACGTACATCCCGCGCACCCGGATGGCGTTCTGAGTCCACGTCGAGTCCAACGAAGGAGCTGGTAGGCATGAGCGCCGAGCGAGTGCCGGCACTGATCGGCGGGCGGTTCGAGCAGTCGGGGTCCGACGAGGTGGACCCGATCTACGATCCCGCGACCGGCGAGACCATCGCGTTGCTCCCGTACTCGACGCCCCAGGAGATCGACGGGGCGATCCGGGCGGCGGCGGAGGCCTTCCCGGCCTGGGCCAACACGCCCGTGCCGGATCGGGCTCAGGTGATGTTCCGGTTCAAGGCCCTGCTCGAGGACCTGTTCGAGGAGCTCGCCCGGCTGGTCACCCATGAGAACGGCAAGACCCTTCCCGAGGCCCGGGGCGAGGTCCGCCGGGCCATCGAGGTGGTGGAGCTGGCCTGCGGCGCGCCCTCCCTGCTGATGGGCACGAACCTGGACCAGATCTCTGACGGGATCGACGAGGAGCTCGTCAGGTTCCCGGTCGGGGTGGTGGCCGGCATCACGCCGTTCAACTTCCCCAGCATGGTGCCGCTGTGGATGATCCCGCTGGCCATAGTGTGCGGGAACACGTTCGTGCACAAGCCCTCGCAGCGGACGCCGCTGTCCGCCATCCGGATCGCCGAGCTCCTGACCGAGGCGGGCCTTCCGGACGGCGTGTTCAACGTGGTCCACGGGGCGAAGGACTCGGTCGACGCGCTCCTCACCCATCCCGACGTGTCCGCCGTGTCGTTCGTCGGCTCGGCGGGCGTGGCCGCGTACATCTACGCCACCGGCGCGGCGAACGGGAAGCGGGTGCAGGCCCTGGGCGGGGCAAAGAACCACCTGCTGGTGATGGACGACGCCGACCTGGACAAGACGGTCACGGCGCTGCTGTCATCGGCGTTCGGGAACGCCGGTCAGCGCTGCCTGGCCGGGAGCGTGGCCGTCGGCGTGGGCTCGCTGGGCGACGCGCTGGTGCAGGAGCTCACGGCCCAGGCCGGCCGGCTGAAGGTGGGGCCCGGCATGGAACCCGACACGGACATGGGACCGGTGATCCGGGAGGAGCGGAAGAAGGAACTGATCGGCTACATCGAGCAGGGCGAGGAGTCCGGCGCGACGCTCGTCGCCGACGGCCGGGGCGTCGGGCCGTCCGAGGGCTTCTTCCTGGGCCCGACGATCTTCGACCGGGTCACGCCGGACATGGCCCTGTGGCGGGACGAGCTGTTCGGGCCGGTGCTCTCGGTGGTCCGGGCGTCGGACATCGACGAGGCGCTGAACATCCTGAACGCCAGCTCGTACGGCAACGCCGCCTCGATCTTCACCACGTCGGGGGCGAACGCGCGCGCCTTCAAGCGCCGCGCGGAGGCCGGGATGCTGGGCGTGAACATCGGGGTGGCGGCGCCGATGGCGTTCTTCCCGTTCACCGGGTGGAAGAACTCGTTCTTCGGGGACCTGCACGCCACGGGCAAGGACGGCATGCGGTTCTACACGCGCCACAAGGTCGTGACCACGCGGTGGTGGCTCCCGGAGAAGCTGGACCACACGCAGCCCGAGGGCCGCGGCCACTGATCGGGAGCACCTGAGAGCGAGAGGACGACACCCTCCCACGGGCCCAGCCGCAAGCTCACGTGGCCAGGACGTGGTTGGAGGCCATGAAGTCCTCCGTGAGGTAGAACGCTTCCCGGGTCATGGCCCGGGTCTTCCGGCTGAAGATCACCGACAGCTCCCGGCGGCCGTCCTCGTAGTGCAGGTACACCTTGACCGTGGAGGCGTCGATCTGGAGCTCGTTCCAGGACAACGGGGTCAGGCCCCTCACGCGCCTGGTCGCGGCCGTGCTCGAGTTGCACACGAGGATCCCGTTCAGGCCCCAGAAGAAGGGAACGTGCTTGTGGCCGGACAGGATGATGTCGATGTCGAGCTGCGACAGCACCGCCAGCAGGTCGCCGGCATCGGTGATGATGTTGCGCTCCCGTCCCGTCCCTGGGATCGGCACGAGATGGTGATGGATGGCGAAGAGCTTGATGTCATCGGGCTGATCGTCGAACTGCTCGCGGATCCAGGGATAGCGTTCCCGCCCCACGTGCCCCTCGTCCAGGTCCGGCTCGGATGAATCCACGCCCACGACCATGAACCCGGTGGCCCCCAGCCGCTCCTGCCGCTCCTTGTCGAACGCCTGCCGGTACCGGGAGAACCGATCGCCGAAGAACCGTTCGAAGTGCATGTAGCCGACGTTGCGCGAGTCGTGGTTCCCGGGGATCACGACCCTCGGGGCCTCGATGCGCCCCAGCCACTCCGCGGCCTGTTCGAACTCCCATTCGTAGCCCGCCGCCGTCAGGTCGCCGGCCACCACAACGACGTCGGGCCGGATCCGGTTGATCTCGTCGATGGACATGCGCATGGCATCCTCGCGGAAGCTGGGCTCGCCGCAATGGATGTCGCTGATCTGCGCCACCCGCAGGGGGATGCCGGTGATCTCCATGCTTCGGGGTCCCTCCACCGATCGGATCGCGTCGCGCCTGCTCGTCGCCGCGCCTAGGATAGACGAGGAGGTTTCGGCCGTGCCCAACCCCGTCTCCCACAGCCTGGTGAAGTCGCTCCGAACCGTCCCGGACTTCGCCGCGCTCGACGATCGGATGCTGCTCGCGATCGTGGGGGCGTCTATCAACCTGTTCTGGCGGACGGGGTCCACGATCTTCGAGAAGGGGACCCCGTCGGAGGCCTTGTACATCGTCCTCTCCGGCGAGGTTCGAATCTTCGACGTCCTCGACGGTAAGGAAGCCGAGGTCGCCCGCATCGGCCCGACGGCCTCGTTCGGCGAGCTCTCGCTGCTCCTTCACACCGTGCACACGAAGACGGCGCAGGCCCTCCAGGACACCGAGCTCATGGTGGTACCCGAGGCCTCGATGCTGGAGCTGCTGGCGGCCAACCCCGAGCTGGCCGAGCAGTTCCGGCTGAGGATCGAGGAACGCCTCCCGGTCAGGGGCCAGGTATCCCCCTGAACACAGCTTGATTTCCCCTTGAGCCCCCGCTCCCGCCCGCCGATAAGGGCTGGGTGCCGACCCAGCCACGCTCATTCGTTCTCCGGACCATGCGGCCCCTCCGCCCCCTCGGCCTGCTCGTCGCGGGGCTGGTCCTGGCGTCCTTTCTGATCGTCGAACCGGCGGGCGCCGGCAACCTGGGGAGCGCCCGGGCCAGGCTGGCCTCGCTGGAGCGGCAGATCGAGCAACAGCAGGTGGTCATCGCCGAGCAGCACACCCGCCTCGACGCTATGGCCGGCGACCTGGCCCGGGTCCAGGCGGCCCTCCAGGAGACGCAGGCCCAGCTGGCCACGAGCCAGCAGCGCCTGGTTGACGCGGAGGCGAGGTACGAGGCCTCGAGGGATCGGCTGCAGGGCGTGACCCGCACCGCCTACGTGCAGGGCCCTCTGGCCCCGATGGAAGCGCTCCTCGGCGCGACCTCGCTCACCGATCTGCTCGACCGGTACCAGTACCTGAACAGCATCCAGGTGGCGAACGCGGAGGTCGCGGACGGCGTGGCCGACGAGGCGGACCGGCTGTCGGCGGCGACGCGCGACCTCGACGCCCTGGCCTCCAGGCAGACCGGGCAGTCGGTCCAGCTCCAGTCCCACCAGGCCGCCCTTCGGGACGGGCTCCTCGAGCAGCAGCGGCAGCTGGCGCAGCTGAACGCCCAGCGGAGGAGAGCGGCCCAGCTGGTGCAGCGCTTTTCGCTCCGGGCGGATCCAGAGGTCACGGGGGCCGGGGAGACGTTCGGGAACTGGGCGGCGCTGCTGCTGTCGGAGCTCGGCGCCCCCCAGTGCCAGGACAACCTGACGGCGCTCGTCGCCTGGCAGGTCGCCGAGGGCACCGCGGCCGCCTACAACCCGTTGGCGACGACTCACGACAAGCCGGGGTCGACGGCATTCAACGCCGTCGGCGTCCGCAACTTCCCTTCGCTGGAGGTGGGACTGCAGGCCACCGTGGAGACGTTGCAGATCCCCGAGTCGAGCTACGGCTACGGCGCCATCCTGTACGACCTGGCGCACTGCGCGCCGGCCGCGACCACCGCGACGGCCATCAACGCGTCATCGTGGTGCCGGGGATGCGCCGGCGGCCTCTACGTCCTGAACGTCCTGCCCCTGGTCCAGGCGGAGTACTCGGCCTTCGCCAGCCGCTGATCAGCGCTCGGTGAGCTCCGTCGGCACGACCGGGACCGACAGGATCCGGCCGTCGCGGAAAAGCCGGACAACAACCCGCCGGCCGATCAGGTCCTCCATCACCATCCGCTGGAGGTCCCCGGTGTCCTTCACCGGGGTCCCGTCCACGTCGAGGATCAGGTCCTCCGGCCGGATGCCGGCGGCGGCCGCCGGGCTTCCCGAGACGACCTGCACCACCTCGACGCCGTGCTCGCGGCCTACCTCCTTCACCACCTTGGGCGGAAGGGGGCGGCCGCCGCCGGCGATCCCCAGGTAGGCCCGGCGGAACCGGCCCTCGTTCATCAGGGCCGCGATGATCCGCCTGGTCACGTCGTCGATGGGGATCGCCAGTCCGAGCCCGACCCCCGCAACCGCGGTGTTGACGCCGACCACGCGGCCAGCACCGTCGGCGAGCGCCCCGCCGGAGTTCCCCGGGTTCAGCGCGGCGTCGGTCTGGATCACGTTGTCCACGACCCTTTGATTCCTGCCGGAGCGAACCGGAAGGGCCCTGCCGAGCGCGCTCACCACCCCGGCCGTGACCGATCCGCCCAGGCCCATCGGGTTCCCGATGGCCACGACCAGCTGCCCCACCCGCAGGCTCCTGGCATCTCCGAGCTCTGCGGGAACGAGGTCGCGCGAGTCCACCCGGAGCACGGCGAGATCCGAGAGTGGATCGGTCCCCACGATGTCGAAGGGCCACTCCGACCCGTCGGCGAAGGTGGCGCTCCCTCCGTCCATCCCCTGGACCACGTGGGCAGACGTCAGCCCGAACCCGTCCGAGGAGATCACGAAGCCCGACCCCGCCCCCTCGGGACGGCGCCCGCCGGGGACGCGCTTGGTCACGCGAAGGCTGGCCACCGAGGGCGTGAGCCGCTCGGCCACCGAGGTGACGACACGCGAATAGGCATCGAGCGCCGCGTCCTCGTCGGGGTTCCGGAGCTCATCGGCTCCGTCGGATGGGTGCAGGGGCTGGGGCATCATGGAAAGAGGACCTCCTGAGCCCTGAACGTGCCCAGGAGGTCCTCTATTCCTTCGCTCGGTCCCGGCCGGCTACCGCACCACCACCCGGCCGCGCATGAACGTGTGGATCATGCAGATGTACTTGAACCCGGTGGACGACCGGGCGCCGAACTTGAGGTGGTAGTTCGCGTCCGGCAACTCAGAGCCGCGTACCCCCGAGTTCTCCAGGTCGTGCCCCGCGAACGTCCCGTTCCCGACCCTGGGAACGAAACGCGGGTCGAGATGGAGTTCCAGGTGGGTGGGGTCGTTGCAGAACGGCGGCTCCATCTTGTCCGGCGGGCCATCCGGCGCGGGCCCGGCGTCCCCGTCCGGGTCGCACGCGGGAGGACCTCCGCCGTTGGCGATCTCTCTCGCCGTGTCGATCGGGAAGGTCACCGTATGTTGCTCGAAGGTCAGGCTATCGAAGTGCCACTCCACGGTGTCGCCCTTGGCGATGTTCAGCGTCTGCGGATACATCCCGTACAGGGACAGGTGGCGGGTGTCCACTCCGGCCCATGCGTCCCACACGCGGTGGCGGCCCTCCGTGTGCCACGTCTGCTTCGCGCTGTACTTGGCGTTCAGCGCGGCCGCGGTGGCGGTGTCCTGGGCGATGGCTTGCTTGTTCGCCGCGGTCAGGTCCGCTGGGTCCGACGCCGGCTCGGCGCCGGCGACCACGTTGACCTTCATCCGCATGTTGGGGCCGTGGATCAGACAGAGGACCCAGAACGAGCTCCCGGCGCTGGCGTTGATCGTGGCGCTGAGCTCCACAGGGCCGAAGAACGGCGCGCCCGAGTTCAGGACGCTCGTCCCGTCGTACGAGCACGCCGGCTGATCCGCGCCGCCGCAGGTCGAGCTGGTCGGGAAGACCGCGGCGTTGCCGAACCTGTACGTGTGAGGCGTGTCCTCGATGTCCGGCACCACCAGGGAGTACGGCTCGGCCTGGCCGATCGTGGCGTTGGCGTCGTACCAATCCACCACCCCCTGTCCCACCGGCAGAAGTGTGGCCGTATGGAAGCTCGGGGTGGTGAAGTGGAGCGTGTCCCCCTGATGCAGGTCGATCGTCTCAGGGAAGAACCGCATGGACTCCGCGGGCGCTCCCTTCAGGAACTTGCCTATGGTGACCTCGTACGTCGTGGCCGCACCGGCGCCGGTGGCCGGTAGGACGAACGCCCCGACCAGCGCGAACAGGCCCACCAAGACCATCGTTCTCCGTAACATCGGCCGCCCCCCTCCTTGGCGCTTTCCAGACGATCCACCGCTACGTGACGGTGATGACCCCCCGCATGGCCGGGGGAATGAACGGAACAGTGATATTGAACGGTCCCGGCCTTCCGGAAGACGCGGTGAATGCTCGTGTTCCCGACGTTCAGCACGCCGGAATCCCACACGCCGGAGCTCGACGTGGTCGAAGTCGGGTGCTTCACTGGTGACCCACCGGACCGTCGACCGGCGGAGAGGCGCGAAGCTCCTCGGCCGGAAGTCGAAGTTGACCTGATCTGCGAAACGCCCCCCGGACACACCGTGGCCAGCGTCGTGGCCTTCATGTCCGCCGGCGTATCGGGCATGGTCCCGAGGTCCCCGTCGGGATCGCACATTGGCAGGAAGTTGTTTTGGGCGATCCGCAGCGCCTTCTTCGCCGGCAGCGTCACCGTATGATCCTCGAACTTCAGCTGGTCGAAGTGCCATTGAACCCGCTGGCCCTTCTTCAGTTCGATCTTCGGCGGGTAGAAGAAGTCGAGCGCGAAGTGCGGTCCGTCGTAGCCCGCGTAGGCCTGGACAACTCCGCCTTGCGGGCGGGAGGACGTCGCCAGCAGCGAGCGGTGTTGCCTGAGTGCCGCCCGGGCGTCGTGGTTCGCCTTCTGACCTGCGTAGGTGTCGATCTCGGCCTGGGTGGTGGCGGTCTCGGTGCTCGCGACGACCGCGATCTGGAGCCGCATCCCCAGGTGGATCAGGCACAGGACTGTCGTCGTGCTCCCAACGGCGGAGTTGACCTGCACGGAGAAGTTGTACTGCTGCCCGTTCACGTCGTTCGCGTCCACGATCCCTGAGTTCACGACCTGCGAGCCGTCATATGGGCACGGAGCCGTGGCGTCTCCGCAGTCCAGCGCCGACGGCAGGATGTCGTTGTTGTTGTACTTGAGGCCAGCGGCACCTTCGTCGGGGTCCGGCGGCCACGAACGAGTAGGGCTTGCCCAGGCCGGCAACGTTCGCGGAAACCCAAGTGTCCCCGTCGGTGTTGGCGGGGAGCATCGTCGCCGTGTGGAACCCGGCCATCCCGTACGTGATGACGTCGCCCTGATGCACCTTGAGCGGCGGGGCGTTAGAAACGCATCCCATCGGCGGGAGCGCCATTGGCCGCGGGCAGCGCGAACAAAGGGCGCGCCAACCTGGACCTCGTACGTCGTGGCCGCGCCGGCGCTCGTGGCCGGCAGGGCGATCGCCCCGACCAGCGCCAACAGGCCTACCAGGACCTTCGTTCTCCGGAACATCGTCCGCCCCCTCCTTAGCCTTTCCAGACGATCCACCCGCTACGTGACGGTGATGACCCCTCTCATGGCCGAGGGGTGAACGGAACAGTGATATTTGAAGGTCCCGGCCTTCCGGAAGACGCGGCCGAATGCCTCTCCCTGGCTGAGCACGCCGGAATCCCACACGCCGGAGTTCGACGTGGTCGAGTGGGTGCCTTCACTGTCGACCCACCGGACCTTCGTGCCGGCGGAGATCGTGAGGCTCCTCGGCCGGAAGGCGAAGTTGACCATCCGTCACCCGCTGCACGACCACGCGCCGCGCCGCGCCATCCCGCTTGCCGGTGGTCCGCTGGTCCGCGGCGACGACAGCCGGCGTCAGCCCGACGAGAACGACGATCAGCCCCGCGACGGCTACTCGGATGGGCCCTTTCACGATGGAAAACCTCCCCTACCAGGAGAACGCCGATGCTACCCGGTCGTTGTCCGGGAACGCCAATCGGTCGTAGCCCCAAATGGTTACTTCGGGCCATTTCGTCGGCCGTTCAGGGTGCCGAAACCCCCCTGTAAGGAGGTTGACGTGGCGATCCAGGCACAGGAGCGGCGGAGGACCCACCACCACGAGGAGGCGCCCCGAGACGTCGAGGAGGCGCAGGCCTCGAGCGCGGCCTCCAGCGCCGGCCTGAAGAACGACCTGGACGACATCCTCGACGAGATCGACGAGATCCTCGAGGAGAACGCCGAGGAGTTCATCAAGGGCTACGTGCAGAAGGGCGGCGAGTAGCCCGGTCCGAAGTTAGGCCACGAGCCTCGCCTTGAGCTCGATGGGCACGGCCTCCAGGGCCTGGGACACCGGGCAACCCTCCTTGGTGGCCTCGGCGATCTCCTGGAACGTCCCCTCGGCGATCCCGGACACCCGGGCCTCGGTCTCGAGCTCGATCCTGGTGATCTTGAACCCCGCCTCGCCCTTGTCGATGTGCACCTTCGCCGTCGTGCGCACCGAGTCGGGGACGTGGCCCGCCTTCGACAGCCCACCGGCCAGCGCCATCGAGTAGCAGCCGGCGTGGGCCGCCGCGATCAGCTCCTCAGGGTTGGTTCCAGGGCCCTCCTCGAACCGGGATACGAACGAGTACGGCCCCTCCCAGGCGCTCATGCGCATCGTCCCCTTGCCGTCCTCCAGCGAGCCTTCCCACTGCGCGTCCGCGGTCCGGACCGGCATGGCGGCCTCCTTTCGACTGCTCCTCCTTGGACCTTACCCCCGACTGTGACGTGAGGTGGCGGACGACCGTTGGCTCGCAGGATCACCCCTCCTCGCGGTAGGCTTCGGGTCCTCCCCGAAAGCCCTGGGAGGCAGTCGAAGAAGGGGGTCGACATGGCCAGGGCGTTCCGTTCGTTGCTTGCGTTCGCGCTCCTAGCGGCGGCCATCGGCCTATCCGCGGCGGCACCGGGATCGGCCGCCTCCGCGCCGCGCTGGGTGGTCCACGTCAGGTCCTTCTCCGGTGGCATCTCCAACGGTGTGCGGGCCCGGCTGGCGGCCGCCCAGGTGAAGGGTTCGACCCTCGCGCTTCGCCCCGCCGGATCGGCGGCGAAGGCGGCGACGCAGGTGGCAACGGCCGCAGACCCACAGAACGTCCAGGCCAATGCCGACTGCGACCCGCCCCTACCGCAGGATGAGACCTCGGTGGCCTTCAACGTGACGAACCCCATGAACGCGGTGGCCGCGGCCAACGACTACTGCGGCGACGGCTACTGGATGGGGTTCACCACCAACGGCGGACAGACCTGGGGAAGCATCTTCAAGGACCCCAAGACCTCGAACGGCGAGCGGTGCTTCGGGAGCCGACCCCTCGGTCGATGTACAGCCGGCGCGACGCCGCCTTCTACGTCTCGACGCTGTGCTACTTCTCGACCAGCCCCATCTCCGAGGTCCAGGTGTGGAAGTCCGAACGGTGGCGCCGACTGGACCGCCTTCGACCAGGGCCTCGATCGCCATCACGAACCGGGCGTCGAACGGCACCATCGACCCGTCGGTCTTCTACGACAAGGAGCTCATGGCCGTCGACAACAACCCGGCCAGCTCTCACTACGGCCGGATCTACATCACGTTCATCAAGTTCCACATGCCGGGGGGCAACGCGCGGAGTCGACACCTGTCCCGTGCAGCTCGCCTACACCGACAACATCCCCACGGCGGATCCCCGCACCGCCACCTGGAGCCACACGGCAGTGGTCCCGGACGCACCGGGGAGCGGCGGGATCGGTGCATCTGCCAACCAGTGGGCGCTCCCAGTCGTGGATTCCGCAGGCGGCCTCGAACGTCTCGTATGCGAGCGAGGACTGCAATACGGCGTTCGACCGCGGCATGTTCTTCACCCGGTCCACGAACGGCGGGGGAAGCTTCGGGGCGCCTGTCCGGATCGACAAGCCGGGCCAGTTCGCCGACAACCCGAATCGCCAGGACAAGTTGCCCGCAAAGAGCCCTCGGCTACCGATGTCGCCATCGATGGCGTTCGACGCCACCCGGAACCGGCTCGTGTACGTCTACCAGAACAACGTGGACCGGACGGTGTCGGGCGCCGACATCTCGCTCCAGACCTCGAGCGATTTCGGCTCGACGTGGTCGAACGCCAAGCCCATCAGCATCACGGGCACGGGGACGGCGGCCCCCGGCGACCAGTTCTTCCCCTGGATCGCCGTGGATGAGAGCGGGCGCTACCACGCCATCTGGTTCGACACCCGAAACGATCCGGCGAACCGGCTGATCGAGACGTTCCAGGCGCTATCCACCGACGGGGGCGCCACCTGGACGAACACGAACATCAGCACGGTCGCCTGGGATCCCCATGACGGCTTCTTCTCGAACGGGGCCTTCATCGGCGACTACAACGGGCTGGCGGCCTCGGACGAGGTTCTCTACCCGGTGTGGACCGACGGCAGGACCAGCGGTGGGCCGCCCCTCGGCCAGACCGACATTTTCGTGAACGTGGAGATCACCGAATAGGAACGGCGTGAGGGGCCTCAGCACACCGCCATCAGGAACTCGTGTGGGTCCACGGCGGGCCCGTCGTTGGGGTGCCACTCGAAGTGGTCGTGGTTTCCACTTGCGTTTCCCGTGGCCCCGACGTAGCCGATCACCGTTCCGGTCTCCACCTGGCCAAGGGTGCCGAAGGCCGACAGATGGGCATTGTAGACGTACCCGAACTGCCCCTCGACCGTCACGGCCAAGCCACCGATGCCGTTGGTGGCGACGACGGCCGTTCCGTCGAACGGGGCCACGATGGGGGTTCCCGCGGCAGCCATCATGTCGTTCCCCTGGTGGATGTGGTTACCGCCCTCCTTCTTGGGGTGGTGGACCCAGATCCCGAAGTCGTCGGCGACGGCAACGGGGCCCTGCACCGGGCAGACCGCGAACGGATGGATCTTGGAGATGGCCGCCAGGATCTCGGTCCTCCGAGCCTGGAGGGCATCGAACAGCCGGCGCGCGAGGGCCATCTTCTCGTTCAGTGCCTTCCGGTCGGCAGCCAGGCGGTCGATCAGCACCTGGCTCGCGTTCTGGGCTCTCGCCAGCGTGTCGCGCGTGCGGGCGAGCCCGAGTTCGGCTGCCCCGACCCTCGCCGCGAGGACCCCGTCCCGTCGGTTCATTTCGTCGATCAGCGAGATCCGTGAGGCGGCCTCCCCGGCCGATGTGGCGGTTAGGAGATACAGGATGGGCGCGCCGGGTCCCATGATGAAGGCCTCCCGGGACCTGGCCGCCAGGAGGCCCTTGAGGAAGATCAGGCGCCGGCGGAGCGGCTTCAACTGGGTCTGGAGCTTCCCCATCTGGATGCGGGTCCTGGCGATCTCCTCGTAGGTCTTGTGGATCTCGGTCGCGAGCTTGTTCATCCCCTCCTGGATGGCACGGAGCTTGGCCGCCTTGGCGTAGATCCGCTCCCTCGTCTGGCGGAGCTGGTGATGGGCCTTCTTGAGCTGCGGGTCGGAGAACGCGCCCGCTTGCTGGGACACCCCCCCGGCGAGCAGCGCGACGAGAACGAGCCCGGTCCCGATCCGCCAGACCCGTACCCGAAGCGTCCGCGAATGGGAGGGAAGGCCGGGCATGGACGCACAAGTGTGAGGCCCGGCCGGCCCTTCTCGCAACGGCCGAAGTGCGTACTCGCCCCCAGATCGCGAAGCCAACGAGCACCTACGATCATCGGCGCGACCCTGTCCGCCAGGTGGGGGACCGCCGGCAGCGTGCCGACGGCCTTAGCCGGGCGAGCCGTGGCTTCCGCGGTGCTCGAGGCCCGAATCCGAGGCATGGGTAGCCCCTGCAGCCGGGCCGACGCCGTTGCCGGAGCCCGGGCCGCCCTGATGAGAGTGACCGCCGGCGGCCTGGGCCTTGTCGCACGGGATCGGCTCAGGGTCACCGTTCCGATGATTCTGCGCGAACGACGATGCCACCTCGGAGAGCGCCTGTCCCTTCTGGCAGCCCTCTTCAGGCGTCGAGCGGGCGATGTTGGAGACCTCCTTGCCATGGGAGGTTTGATCGGGGACGTCGGCCGAGTGAGGCAAGTGAAGGCCAAGATGCCCCGCCACATTGGCGACGGCATCCTGCGCCGGATCTGGCAGTACCCCTGCCGTGGCGAGCCCGCCGGTGAGCGTGAGGGCCGCCGCCAGCCCCAGGACGGCGACTCGCCTGCGGGTGAGCAGTTGCCGGCGCTTCGGATCACTGGGTCCGACGAGGATGATGTCCGGCTCGCGTTCCGGCAGGCGGGCGCTCAGCCGTTGCCAGCCGCGGTCGGGGTCCGGAGTCGCCTCCCGGCTCAGGGCAGTCAGCTGGCGGTGGAGCTCGGTGAGATCGTGCACGTCCTGGCCCGGATGGCGTTCCTCGAGCTCAGCCAGCAGGGCCAAGCCCGCCTCCCACCGCTCCAGATCTTCCTCCAGACGTCGGTTCATCGTTCCTCCAGGATCTGCCGGAGCGTCCCGAGGGCCCGCCACTGCATCGCGTTGATCGCTCCCTTGCTCTTTCCAAGGGCGGAGGCAACCTCTGCATTCTTCATCCCGGCCAGGTACTTCAGTTCGAGCACCCGCCTCTGCTCGGCGGGGAGCCGCTCCATGGCTTGGGCCAACGTCAGCCGGTCATCCACAGTCCAACCCCACGTGCGCTCCGGGAGCTCTGCTCGGGGCATGACCCGACGGCCCCTGGCCAGCTCGTCCAGCACGACGTGCCTCGCGATCCCGAATAGCCAGGCGACGAACGGCGCTCCCGTATCGCGGTACCGGGGAAGGGCCGCCCAAGCTCGAAGGAACGTCTCGGCCACGGCGTCCTCGGCCGCGTCTCCCAGGTCGCCGAGGTGGAGACGGGCCATCCTGAAGATGCGGGCATGGTGGAGGCGGTAGAGCTCCGCGAAGGCATCCCTGTCACCCCGCTTGGCCTGCTCGACCAGCTGAGGCACCCGACCAAGCGACTCCTCCTCGACTCGTTGGTTTCCGCCTGTACATCGGAGTTCGGGGCGGAAATGTTCGCCGTTCGGGAAGAGGCGATGAGCCCGCGAAGCTCCCTGATCATCGGTCATAGCATCGGCACCTGCCCTGCCGCCGCGCCAGTCCCCCCGATGGGGCCCGGCGAAATCACCCGGTGGTCGGCGTACAGAAACAGGCCCCCCCGCGATGTACCTGACACATCGTCGGGCAGGGTTCGACACGAGGGACGAAGTCGTGGATCACATCCTCATCAGCGAGGGGGCCTTCCGGACCGGGCCCGGCGGTTGACGGGCGCCTCGAGGTCCGGCCGGCACCTACGGGTCCTGCTCGTGGAGGACGACGCTGAAACACGCGGGATGCTTCGAGAGCTCCTCGAGGGCGAGGCCATCGTCGTCGTGGGGGAAGCCGGGAACGGCTCCGAGGCCATCCTGTTGGCCGAGGAGCATGAACCCGACGTCCTGCTCATGGACCTTCGGATGCCGGTCATGGACGGTATCGAGGCCACCCGGATCATCGCCTCGTCACACCCCTTGACCCGCGTGGTGATCCTGACTTCCTTCGAAGATCGGGATCTGAGGCAAGCCGCGGCAGACGCAGGAGCGTCGGCCTACGTCGTGAAGGGCAGCTCCTCCGAGCCGATCCTCGAGGCCGTGATCCGGGCTGCCGACCCACCGGAGTCTTGATCCAGATCGCCGACTCCTGTTGGGTGCGCAGACCAGCTTCCATTTCGCGTCGCATGCGCGCCGTCCCCGGCGGGCGAACCGCTTTACCCGGCGGACGTCTGAACCGCCCCGCGTTTACCGGAGGCTCGGTTCTTTGAGTCTTGCAGCGTAACCGGCCTTCACCTCCTCTCTGCGTGGGCGGCCTCGATCTCCGCCGGCGGGACGTTGCCGATGGTTCGAGGAGCCGCCGATGGTTGAACCAGTCCACCCACTCGAGCATGGCGTACTCGGGATCGCGACACCTAGACCCGATGGATCCTGATCCCTGACGTGTCGCGGGCGCACACGTCCCCGCTCGCCAAGACGAGTCGGACAGCCCTGGCCCTGTACCGGCCCGGCCTATCAGCCAGGTGGGCCGAGTAGAAGCCGGACGAATCCGTAGAGATCAAAGCGACGGTCCGCCAATGACCGCCGGAAAACCGCCGGCGCTGGATCTTCACGGGCACGTTGGTGGCACACGAGGAGAACCCGTCCTCTACGATCACGAAGCCGGAGGCCCGGAGATGTCGTCGCAACTGCACCGACACGCTCCGGGAGTGGGTCAGTCCGGTCACGGTGAAGTTCGCGGCGCTGGTCGCCGTCCCACCCGGGGTCGTCACCGTGATCCTCCCCGTCGTGGCGCCCGATGGGACGGTGGCCGTGATCTTGGTCGAGGAGTTCACGGCGAAGGATGCCGAGACGTTGTTGAACTTGACGGAGGTCGTCGTGAAACCGGATCCGGTGAAGTTCGTTCCGTTGATCGTCACGGACGTGCCCACGGGCCCCGAGGTGGGAGAGAACGAGCTGATGGTCGGCTTGGGCGGGGTCGTCACGTCGAAGCTCTTGGAGCTCGTCGCCGTCCCGCCCGGCGTGGTCACGCGGATCCTCCCGTCGGTGGCACCGGACGGCACGGTGGCCGTGATCTTGGTCGAGGAGTTCACGGTGAACGACGCCGAGACGTTGTTGAACGTCACCTTGCTGACGTTGACGAAGTTGGTCCCGTTGATCGTGACCGAGGTGCCCACGGGGCCCGAGCTCGGCGAGAACGAGGTGATCGTCGGGGCCGGCGGCGAGGTCACGTCGAAGCTGTTGGAGCTCGTCGCCGTCCCGCCCGGCGTGGTGACGCGGATCTTCCCATCGGTGGCGCCCGACGGCACGGTGGCCGTGATCTTGGTCGAGGAGTTCACCGTGAACGACGCCGAGACGTTGTTGAACGTGACCGCGGAGGTCGTGAAGCCGCTCCCGCTGAAGTTGGTCCCGTTGATGGTGACCGAAGTCCCCACCGGGCCTGAGGATGGGGAGAAGGAGCCGATCGTCGGAGCAGGGATCGAGGTCGTGACCGAGAAGCTGGACAGGCTCGAGCCGCTACCACCTGATGCAGTGACCTTGATCGGGCCGGACGTCGCCCCGGAGGGCACCGTGGCCGTGATCTTGGCGGAGGAGTTCACCGTATAGCTCGTCGCAAGCGTCGTGTTGAAGGCGACCGCGGTCACGCCCGAGAAGTTCGTTCCATTGACGGTCACCGACGTTCCGACCGGCCCGGAGCCCGGTGAGAACGACGAGATCGTCGGACAGGAGGTCGAGCCGACCGTGAAGTCGCTCGAGCTCGTCGCGGTGCCGTTGGGCTGGGTAACGGCGATGGGGCCGGTCGTCGCGCTCGCCGGCACCGTCGCGGTGATCTGTGAGCCCGAGTTCTGGGTGAACGTGGCGGTGTGACCGTTGAAGCTGACGGCCGTCACCCCGCTGAAGCCGGACCCACTGATGACGACCTGACAGCCGGCCGGGCCGCTGGTCGGCGAGAAGCTGCCGATCGATGGAGCCGCGGCGGCCGGCTCCGCCAAGCCGGCGAGCAGCAGACCCGCCATGACGATCGTTCCGGCGAAGCGTGCCACAGCCCGATGCTGGGGAAGGCTCATTCTCTTCCTCCTCGACCTCCGAGTTCCGATGCGCATGCCCTCAGGAGCTGTTGAGCTTGATTGCCGACGTCGCTCGCCCGCAGACGTCCCCGCTGCCCAATACCCGCCGGATCGCCCTGGCCCGATACTTCCCGACGCGGTCGGCAACCCGAGTCCGGTAGGAGCCGTCGTTCGCGGTAAGGACCTCGGCGATCGTTCGCCAGGTCCCCGAGACGAGCCGCTGGATCCTCACCGGGACGTTCTGCCCGCAGGCGGTGAACCCATCGGTCACATGAACGGCTCCCGAAGCCACCAGGTGCCTCGCGAGCCGCAAGGACAACGTCCGGGGGTGGGTCGGGCCGAGGACGGTGAAGCTGGTGGAGCTCGCGACGGTGCCACCGGGAGCGGTTATCGAGATGGGACCCGGTCGTGGCTCCCACGGGGATGGTCGCCGTGATCTTCGTCGAGGAGTTCACGACGAAGGATGCAGTCACGCCATTGAATCTCACCCCTGTGGCGCCGGTGAAGTTGGTTCCGGTGATCGTCACGGTGGTCCCAACCTGCCCGGAGGTCGGTGAGAACGAGGTGATCGTGGGCGCGGCCACCACCGTGAAGTTGGTCGAACTCGTGGCGGTCCCGTTCAGGTTGGTGACGGAGATGGGTCCCGAGGTCGCGCCGGGCGGAACGGTGGCCGTGATCTGCGTGGACGAGTTCACGGTGAAGGACGCGGAGGTTCTATTGAACTTGACCCCCGTCACGTTGGTGAAGTTCGTGCCGACGATCACGACCGAGGTTCCGACGGGCCCGCTGCCAGGCGAGAACGAGGAGATCGTCGGGGCGCCGGCGACGGTGACGGTGAAGTTCGACGAGCTCGTTGCCGTTCCGCTGGGGTTGGTCACCGTGATCGGTCCGGTCAATGCGCCGGAAGGGACGATGGCCGTGATCTGGGTCGATGAGTCCATCGTGAAGGTGGCGGACGTGTTCTTGAACTTGACGTCACTGACGCCGGTGAAGTTCGTGCCGGTGATCGTGACGGACGTCGCCACCGGGCCGCTCGCTGGAGAGAACGAGGCGATCGTCGGAGCCCCAGGAGGGGTGACCGCGAAGTTGGTCGAGCTGTGGGCCGTACCACTCAAGGTGATGACGGAGATCTTCCCGGACGTGGCGCCCGAGGGAACCGTCGCACTGATCTGTGCCGACGAGTTCACCGTGAAGGGTGCCGCCGCGTTCTTGAAGTTGACCCCGGTCACATCGATGAAGTTCGTCCCGACGATCGTCACGGAGGTCCCCACCGACCCCGAGGTCGGCGAGAAGGACGTGATGGTCGGGGGATCGGCAGCGGCGGCTGGAACTGCCACACCCACGACGAGCACGGTTGCGACCGCGAGACTCCGAGCCAGGCGACAGCCGATCTGTGGTCTACGAGCGCCCATAGCCCCCCCTCATGTGAGGTGCGCCTCGTCTCCTGCGCTTTCTGTACCCCAAGAGGGGGAGCCAGCGCATCGGCCAAATGGACAAAATGAAGACCGCTGACGTGCTCTTTCGGTTCCTTGACCGCGGGATTCGTGCCTGTGAGGAGTCGCTCGCTGCCGGGGAGGTCGGGTTTCAGCGCGGCCGGAGGCGACGACCGACCGCGACGGCCCCCCAGCCCACCCAGGCCATGAGGAAGAGCGCCACTCCCACATACAGGCCGGGGGAGGTGAGCCAACTTCTGTCAGGGTGATCCTGGACCTTCCAGAGGCCACCGGGCTCAGGGGTTGGCGATGCGGCGGCATGTGCCTCGGCCTGCTCCCACATCTGCGCGGCCGCCTCCTCCGGGGAGATGGAGGGGGACGGAAGCGGTCCGCCACCGGGGGCTCGGAGCTGCGCACCGAGCAGGTCATGGCCGATGTATTGGCGTCCGGTCTCGATGTCCACGAGGACCAGGACACCCGCTGATCCCTTCACGGCCATCAGCCCAAGATCCTTCAGATACGCGTTCCGCAGTTGCGGCACCACGGCCATGATCGCGTTCTGCAGAGAGTCTGCTCCCGAGGAAGAGTAGCTCCGGTCGGCCAGGAGCTCGTGCGCCCTCACGATGTAGTCGGGGTTCGCGATCATCGCCTCGAGGAGCCCATAGCCCTGGTCCTGGGACCCCACCGCCGCGGCGAACCGCAGGTCGTTCAGCATTGCCAGCGCCTGGCCTTTGGTCAGGCCTTGCGCCACGGCGGCCTGCCCGAACTTCAAGGCGAGATCCCGGGGGATCTGAAGGCCGGGGTCGAGTCGGGCCAGCCAGGCCTCTCCGATGCCGCTCGTGTGCAAGGCGGTCTGGTCGCCAGACGCGTCCTTCGGCCCCGCCGCGAACGCGGCCAAGGGAGAGGCCGCGGTCATCCCAAGCGCGATGGTGACCGTGGCCAGCACCAGGGCGTTCCTCTTCAAGAGGGTGGGTCCTCTCTCGAACGGTGGCCTCGATGATACGCGGGGCCGTCCTTCCCGATCATCGGCCGAATGGCTAGCCTGGATAAGGAGAACCGGCCACGCGCCTTCTCGGCCTAACATCCAGGCCTGGGTGAAGAGCTGTTGGGCATGAGCCGAAAGGCTTGCAGGGCAACACGGGGCAGCCACCGCCCATTCGGCTGTCATTGGCCGGTGCTTACAGTCGCTCTGAACCGCCCCTAGCCGGGCTCGCCCGGATCCGCGCCCGGCAGCACCATCAAGGCCGTCGACACCAGCCGCTGATGGCCGAGCGACGGCCGGTTCACCACCTCGCCCTTCACCACCATGGTCGTCGACCCTCCGCCGTCGAAGTTCAGCGCGAAGGTCGCTCCGAACTGTCGGAAGATCCCGGCAAGCTGGGGCAGCGAGACCCCCACGGACCACTTCGGCTGGCGGCCATCCGCCACTACCATGATGACCTTGCCGTCGGCGGTGAACCCCACGCCGGTTCGCGGATTGCGACTTGCGCAGAACCAGGTCGTGCAATTCACGACGACGTTCTGACCGTCCGCCACGAGAATCGGGAAACCTCCGATGGCGTCCCAGACGTTCGTGAATCCCAGACTCCACCTGATGGTGATCGCCGACCCAGCCTGGAGCGACAGAAGCTGGAGGGCCTCGTCGGAGGTGGGAAGCGCGGACAGGACCACCGCTCCCGTCGCCGGGAGCGCCGACTGGAAGCAGCCCCGCTGCTCCACCGTGAACGACTGCTCGAATCCCTGACCGTCCGATGATGGCGCGAAGGCCCCGGTCGGGAGCAGCCGAGCGGAGCACATGGCCCCTGGGGGCGGCCAAAGCGTTCCGCCCACCGGGGTGAATCCTCCGATCTCACCCGGCCCGAGCGGCCCGTCGTTCCACCGGTCGATGGTCCAGGTTCGTCCGTCCGAGTCCGTCGCGGTGATCAGGGGCGCGGGATGGCCGATGGTGAAGGTCTGCTCGTCCTTGGACACCGCGAACAGGACCCCTGGGGAGCTCGAGCCTCGCACCAGCTCCCCGTCACGCTCGAATGGGTTGGCGGGCTGTCCGTACCTCGACCCGAAGTCGCCGTTCACTGCGGCGATCGCGCCGTTCTTCTTCGCGATATCACTGGTCGCCGCCCGCGCCGGCATCCTCGGTCCGGCCAGCGCGACGTCCATGGTCAAGCGCGTGGAGAGATCGACGGTCAGCACGAAGATCCGAAGCGGCGGCTTCCTCTGCGCGATCTTCGTGAGTCTGAGGCCAGGGGCGATGGTCTTCGTGATCCTGCTCAGCGCGCCCTGCCCAGTCCGCAATGACCGTTCGTCGGCAACACTGGGCGACGTCATCACTGCGCTCACCAGCAATGCGAGCGCGACGGTGAGCGTGGCGGGACGGGGGATGGTAGGTTTCACGGTCCGCCCATCCTACAGGTGTGCCCGTGATCCGGAAGAACCTCCCACTCGTGATCGTGCTGGCGGCCGTCATCGCCGCCTCGATGCCCGCGCCCTCCGCGGCGGCCTACCCCAGCACGAGCGGGCTCCTCGCGTTCCGCACGGACCGGAGCGGACGAGGCGAGATCTACACGATGGACGCGTCGGGAGGCTCGCTCACCAACCTCTCCCGAAGCACCAGCGTCCAGGATCTCGATCCCGCGTGGTCGCCGGATGGATCGATGATCGCGTTCGCCCGGCGGATCAAGCAGACGACGAAGCCGGACCTGTTCCTGATGAACGCGAACGGTGGAAGTCGCATCCGCCTCACCACCACGCAGGTGACGGAGCGGAGCCCGGCGTGGTCGGCCGACGGCACGATGATCGCCTACTCGAGCCGAACCAGCCCTCCGGGTCCGTTCCGGATCTTCGTCATCGGTGCAGGCGGTGGAGGCCGACGGCAGCTCACCACGCAGGCGGCCGGGACCTACGACGCCAACCCGGCGTGGTCGCCCGACGACACGCGGATCCTGTTCGATTCCAATCGCGACGGGGGCTTCCCCGAGCTGTACGTGATGAACGCGAACGGGACGGGCCAGGTCCGGCTGACGAACAACGGCTACGTGGACGCGAACGCCGCTTGGTCGCCCGACGGGACGCGGATCGCCTTCGTCCGATGCTGTCCCGACGGGACGAACGAGATCTACGTCATGAACGCCGACGGGACCGGCGAGGTGAACCTGACGCAGACAGCCGACGTGGAGGAGTCGCAGCCCTCGTGGTCCCCTGACGGGACGATGATCGCCTACGCCGGCCTTCCCGCCGGCGGGGGGAACATCGACCTGTACGTGATGAACGCCGATGGGACCGGCCAGACCCGGCTGACCAATGACCCCTCCCCGGACCTCGCGCCCAGCTGGCAGCCCGTTCCGGTCTGCACGATCTCCGGGACGGACGACGCCGACGTGCTCACGGGCACGGCGGAGAGCGACGTCATCTGCGCGGGCGCGGGCGACGACACCGTTCGGGCGAGCGACGGGTTCGACCTCGTCTACGGCGGTGCTGGCAACGACAGGCTCCAAGGGGACGAAGGGAACGACCTCCTCTACGGGGAGGGCGGGGACGACCTGCTCTCCGGCGGCCCTGGGTTCGACGGCATGAACGGCGGGGCGGGGAACGACACGTGCCTTCGCGGGGCTGAAGGCGGGTTCTCCCGTCTGTGCGAGGCCCCTTTGGCTTCTGGCTAGGCTGCGCGCCGTTCGGCCCGGGTGAACCGCCGATACACCACGGCCGCTACTGCGATCAGCGTCGTCGAGGCCAGCAGCGTGAGGCTGGCCAGCGCGTTCAGCGACGGGAGCGGCCCGCGGCGGGCCGAGCTGTAGATCAGGATGGGGATGGTCTGCGTGGAGGCGTCCCTCGACAGCTGCTGGGAGATCACGAAGTTGTCGATGGACGCGGCGAACACGATGGCCACGCTGGCGAAGATGGCCGGGAACAGGAGCGGCAGCAGCACCCGGCGGAGGGCCTGCGTGGGGGAGGCCCCCAGGTCCATCGCCGCCTCCTCGTACTCCTTGCCGATCGACAGCAGCCGGGCCCGGACCACGATCACCGGGTAGGCCATCATGTACATCGACAGGCCCATGACTTGCGCTCCGAACCCCGTCCCGATCCCCGACGCGAGCTGGATGAAGAACAGGAACAGGGCCACCCCGATGGCCACCTCCGGGGTGATGAACGAGAACAGCATGAGGAAGTTGGCGGTACCCGAGGCTCGGCCCCGCCACCGGTCCAGGGCCAGGGCGAACCCCACCCCGAGCGGGACGGCGATCAGCACGGTCGAGGCCGGAGAGCTTCAGGCTCTGCACCAGCGCCGAGCGAAGGGCCGGGTCGTGCCACACGGAGCTCTCGTTTCCGGCGTACCACTGCGTGGAGAGCCCCTGCCAGGACGTCAGCGAGCGTGTCCCGTTGAACGAGAACAGGACGGCGACGAAAACAGGGAGGAGCGTCCAGGCCACGTAGGCGATGGCCACGGCCCACAGGAATCGGGCCCTGGCCCACGGGTTCGACAGCCAGGCCAGGACGCCCCGTGTCATCGGGCCACCAGCTCGGTGGCCTTCGCCGTGGCCCGCAGGTAGTAGAGCATCGGCAGGATGAGCAGGACCAGAAGGATGAGGACCAGCGAGGCCCCGGTCTGGACCAGCGAGCTCTGGATGGAGCTCACGATGAGGTTGCCGATCATCGCCGTGTTCCGGGTCCCGGCGAGCAGCGTCTGCGTGAAGTAGTCGCCGAACATCGGGAGCGACACGATGATGATGCCGGCCAGGATGCCCTGACGCGACAGCGGCAGCGTCACCCGGAGGAACGTCGTGACCTGCCCGGCCCCCAGGTCCCTGGCGGCCTCCAGCGTGGAGGAGGGGATCCGGTCCAGGACGCCGAACAGCGGCAGGATCATGAACGGCACGTAGCCGTACGCGAGCCCCAGGATGACCGTGAGCGGCTTGCCGTTCAGCCACTGGATCGGCGCGTCCGCGTTCGCCAGGCCCGAGCCGCCGAGGATCCGGTTCACGTAGCCGTTCGGCTGGAGCAGGTTGATCCAGGCCAGCATCCGCATCATGTAGCTGATCCAGAACGGCGCGATGAACGCCACCAGGAACAGGGTCCGAAAGCGCCCCGCGTGGCGGGCGATGAAGTACGCGACCGGATAGCCGATCACCAGGCACAGGGCGGTGGCCGCGAGCACGAATGTCAGCGTGTGCAGGAAGTCGCTCCGGTACACCGAGCCGCTCGTGAAGATCTGCGAGAGCACGTCCCGGAACGGGCCGAAGTCCCAGTCGAGCGGGTTGTACACGGGAGATGGCGTCAGGAAGATCGGGTCCACCCGGCCGAACGCGATGGCCAGGATGACGAAGAACGGGAGCACGAACAGCAGGAGCAGCCAGATCGTCGCCGGGGCCGCGAACGACGGCCAGAACCACGAGGGGAACCACGCCCCCCGGGAACCGGATCCCGCTCCCTCAGGCACCGCCCGTCACGGTCCGGCCGCGGGGCTCACGCGCCGCCGGTGACTTCCTGGTAGATCTGCTGGTACAGCTGGTTCACGGCCGGTGCAAGCTCCAGCTCCTGGACCCCCAGGGGGAAGTCCTCCTCGGTGATCAGGATGTTCGACAGGTTCTTGGGGACCAGCTCGTCGGCCAGGATCGACTCAGGCGTGATCGACGTGATGGGCGGCTGGTACCCCTCGTAGGCGTAGTTCACGGCGGCGTTCGAGGGATCCAGCAGGAAGTCGATCATCTTGTGGGCCAGGACCGGGCTCGTCGCGTCCTTGGGGATGGCGAACACGTCGTTCGTGATGATGCCGGGCTTCTTGCCCGCACCCTTCGGCGGCCACAGGTAGGAGAACGCCGTGATGGGCAGGCCCTTCGGAAGGTAGTACTGGTAGTAGGAGACCTGCCCCGACCACGTCTGGTGGACGTCGAACGTCCCGAGCTCGCTGTAGTCGGTGTGGTCGAACTTCCAGTTCATGGCCGCGACGCCGTCCAGGAGCATCTGCTTGGCCTGGTCCAGGACGCCTGGGTCGGACGTGTTGACGTCGGCCCCCATCCGGAGCAGGGCGGCGGCGAGGGTGTCGCGAGAGCCGTTCAGCAGATGGACCTGCCCGGCGTACTTCGGGTCCCACAGGATGTCGTAGGGGTTGTCCATGGCCGGGATGTCCTCGCTCACCCGGTCGTTCCGCCACCCGATCCCCGTCGAGTACACGGTGTACGGCGCGGTGAACTGGGCGTCCACGTCGTAGAACGGGCTCTGGAACACCTTCCACACGTTGGCGAAGTTCGGGATGTAGCTCTTGTTCAGGGGCTGGATCAGGTGGCCGAACCCGAGCTTGCCGACGTTCTCGAGCGTGACCGAGACGATGAGGTCCCAGTTCGAGCCGGAGGACTGCATCATCTGGACCATCTGCTCCGGGGTGTCGAAGATCGTCCAGTCCACCGAGGTGCCGTATTGATCGGAGAACTTGTTGAGGACGAACTTCCGGATGTAGTCGTTGTAGCCCAGGATCTTCAGCGGGCCAGACTCGGGCTGGAGCCCGTCGGCGATCGCCGGGTTGTCCTGGGTCGGGAGCGTGACCGGCGCATCGGGCCTGGCCAGCTGAAGGGCCGCCGACGGGCTGCCCGCCTGGCTCGGGGTCTTGCTGGAGCAAGCCGCCAGGAGGGCCGCCAGGCCCGGCGTGGCGATCCCGGCCATGCTCGCGCGGCGCAGGAACTCCCGCCGGCTGAGGGGTCGTCTGCGGTCCCTGGGGTGCCCGAGCATGCCTCTCCCTCCGCTCCGGTGGCTCGTTCGGGACCGAACGCTACCCCGAACCGCCTCGCCGCGCGAGGCGCTCGCTTGAGGGGCCCAACGCCAGGCAGCCCAGTCATGGCGCGGCTGGATCTAACGTCCAGCCGGCGGCCGCTCAAGAGGGCGGCAACGCGGCCGATACCTTGACAGCTTGATAGGCTGATAGCAAGATAAGGGTCCAAGGAGGTGGAACAGAGATGCCCAGGCGAGTTGACAAGCTGGCGGAGCTGGACGCGAAGACGAGGCTTGAAACCGTGCAGGTCAATGTGAGGGTTCCAAAGGAGGTTCACGAGGCCCTCCGGGTGCTCGTGGCCGCGACCGGCCAGCCGGCGAATGAGATAGTCCTCCGTGCTCTCAGGAACTACTTGGCTACCGAGGGTCACCGGGCCGCTGTCCGGGCCTTCGCGGAGCAAGCTACGAAGCAATACGCGGTCGCCTTGGACAAGCTCAAGGATCTCTAGGACTGGCCGACATCGGGCTTCTCGAATCGGCGGTCCTCAGGCCCCAGACCTCTGCCTTCGGTCAGGATGCACTTCTACGCTCTGAATGGCTTCCACCTAGCAGCGGGAGACGGCGACATGTAAGGCTCTGAGCGTCTTCGCCACGGTTGGATTCCTCAGAAGCAAGCCCTTGTGGTACAAGACCCTTGTAGTACAAGGCCTTTGTGGTACAGAGCCCTTGTAGCGTCGCGGCGGCCTATCGGGACTGTCTCGGCAGAGGCGAGTCGGCGCGCCGACGCCTCTGCAGCCAGGGGAGGGCGGGCGGCAGGTAGTGCCCGTCGGGGTACCGGTCCGACGACCAGGGGGCCGGCGGGGCCATGGTCAGCCTGGCCAGCCCGATCAGCGCGGCGTCGTAGTTGACCCGCCACCCGGCGAAGTCCCGCCAGCACTGGTCGCGGTCGGGCTTCAACGGCACGCCGCCGGCGGCGAGGCGGTCGTAGGCGGCGTCGAACTCTTGGCGCTCGATGGAGATGGGATCGGTGGGCGCCGGATCCTCCGGGACCGGGATCCAGAAGAACGCCGCGATGTGCCGCAGGCAGAGATAGCCGGCGCGGATCATGAACTCGGGCTCGGGGATGCGGGGGACGTCCACGCTGGAGACGTACATCGACGCGGCGTCCAGGATGGCCCCGGCAGAGGTGACCCATGATTCGTCGGGGTGGCCCGACCGGAAGAAGACCAGCGGGGGGAACGAGGTGTGGGTCTCGTCGACCTCCACGAACCAGTTCTCCCATTCCTGCCACAGGGCCTTCAGGATCTCCATCCGACCGACGGTCCATGCCAGCTGGATGAGGTAGATGCCCGACGGGGGGCGTCCCGCACGGACCTCCACCTTGGAGACCCCGGCTTCCCTTCGGGAGAACGCGCCGTACAGGCTGGGCAGGTACGCGATGAACAGGGCGAGCAGGCCGAGGCCGATGGCCGCCTCGGTGAACATGAGCCCGATGGTGGGCAGGTTCCGGCCCCGGGCGAACCCCAAGGTGAGCAGGGCCGACCCGGACTCGGTGAAGGCGAACGAGAGTGGCCCGTTCCCCAGGGCCCAGTACATCGCGGTGTACCCGATGAGCACCAGGACGAGCCACAGGGTGAAGAGCGAGAGCAGCGCCACCGGCGCGTAGAAGGCCATCACCGTTGTCGCGGCGGACGAAGTCGTGGCGAGCGTTGGCGAACAGCCAGAACACCCGGCGAACGGTCACGAACACGAAGCGCGCCAGGTACAGCTGGAGGGCCCGGGGGACCAGGAACAACCGGATGGCCGCGCGGATGGTGTAGAGGACGAGCGCCACCCCCACCACGAACGCGACGACCTTCAGGACCTCCACGACCGGGCGAGCTTACTCCGGGCGCGGATGGGCGAGTCGCCGGACCTCAGCGCTGAGGTGGACCTCAGCTGGTGAGCTGCGCGGCAAGCTCCTCCGGCTTGCTCACGGGGAGCTTGCACGTGAAGTGCTCGCACACGTAGGCGGTGGCCAAGCCGTCGACCGGGACCCGGTCCCGGAGCAGCGCCACCTTCTCGCGGGATCGCTCGTCATCCGCCGCCGCCACGGCCAACACGTGGTTGGGAAGGAACCGCTTCGTGGTGACCTCCGCCGCCAGCGCCCGAGTGTCCTCGCCGTTCGGATCGCCCACGACGGCCACCTCGGGCACGCGTGAGACGTAGAGGTCGAGCGCCGAGAGCGCGTGACCGAATCCGGTCGGCGCGGTTGCCATGTGGTCGCGGACCACCCGCAGCGCCGACACGCCCGCGCGCTCGTACTCCTGCTCGCCGGTGAGGAGCGCGAGCCGCTGGAGCACGTCGGCCGCGGCCGAGTTCCCCGACGGCACCGCGTTGTCGAACAACTCCTTCGGCCGGATCACCAGGGCCTCGGCGTCCGAGCCGGTCTGGAAGAACCCGCCGCGCTCCCGGTCCCAGAACAGCCGGAGCAGGTCGTCGGCGAGCGTCCTGAGCCTCCTCGAACCACCGGAGCTCGAACGTGGTCTCGTACAGGGTCAGGCAGGCCTCGGCCATCAGCGCGTGGTCGTCCGCGTAGCCGGGCCGTCCAGGCTTGCCGTCCCGCCACGACCGGAGCAGCCGGCCGGCGTCGTCGCGCAGTCGCGTCAGCACGAAGTCGCGCGGCCTGGACCGCCGCGTCCACGTACCGCGGCTCGCCGAAGGCCCGCCCCGCCTCGGCCAGGGCCGAGATGGCCAGTCCGTTCCACGCCGCCAGGACCTTGTCGTCGGTCGCCGGGCGGACCCGCTGCTCGCGGATCTCGAACAGCCTGCTGCGCGCGGCCTCGACGTCGCGTTCGAGCTCGCTGCGGCTCGACCCCGAGTTCCTCGGCAACCGCCGCGACCGGATGCGGACGCCATAGCACGTTCGATCCCCTCCCAGTTGCCGGACGGCGTCGCCCCGAACGCAGCCGCAACCGCCTCGCCCGCGACCGAGATCAGCTCGTCGTGGGACCACACGAAGAACTTGCCCTCGACCCCTTCGGAGTCGGCATCCTGCGAGGAGAAGAACCCGCCGTCGGGATGCCGCATCTCGCGGAGCAGGTAGTCGCAGGTCTCGGTGGCCACCCGCCGGTACCGCTCGTTGCCGCGTGACCTGCCAGGCCCGCGCGTACACCCGGGCGAGCTGGGCGTTGTCGTACAGCATCTTCTCGAAGTGGGGGACGAGCCACATCGCGTCGGTCGAGTACCGGTGGAAGCCCCCGCCCACCTGGTCGTACATCCCGCCGGCCGCCATCCGATCCAGCGTCGTCTGGAGCATCTCCGGGGCGTCCTCGTACCCGCGGAGGTGGCAGCGGAGCAGGAACTCCAGGGTCATGGGCTGGGGGAACTTCGGCGCGCCGCCGAACCCGCCCCACCGGTGGTCGAACGAGCGCCGGAGCCCGCCGAACGCCTCCCGGAGGAGATCGTCCGAGAGCGGCTCCGGCGAGACATCCATCGCCCCGGCCCGGGCGAGCGTGTCCACCACTCGCCGCCCCTGGGTCTCGCACCTCCTCGCGCTGGTTCGCCCAAGCGTCCGCGATGGCGGAGAGGACCTTACGGAAGGCCGGCAGGCCGTGGCGGTCCTCATTCGGGAAGTACGTGCCGGCGTAGAACGGCTCGCCCTCCGGCGTGAGGAAGGCGGTCAGGGGCCAGCCACCTCCGCCGGTCATGGCCTGGACGGCGTCCATGTAGATGGCGTCGACGTCCGGGCCGTTCCTCCCGGTCCACCTTGATCGAGACGAAGGACGCGTTCATCAGGGCCGCTGTCTCCTCGTCCTCGAAGGACTCCTCCTCCATGACGTGGCACCAGTGACAGGCGGCGTAGCCGATCGAGACCAGGACCGGCCGGTCCTCCTTCCTGGCCCGCTCGAAGGCCTCCTGGCCCCACGGGTACCAGTCCACCGGGTTGTGGGCGTGCTGGAGGAGGTACGGGCTGGTCTCCCCGGCCAGGCGGTTCGTGGGGCGGTTCGTGCTCATCCCACCCAGTCTGTGCGTGTCCGGCCCGGTTTCGACCACCCAGCCCGGGGCGGGGGAGGCCGGCTAGTGCTTTCGGCCTATGGACCTCCCCGGCCGATTTGGCTTAGGAAGGATGGATGATGCGGGGCGCAACGACTTCCCTACCCGCTCGAATCCTGTCTCTCACCGCAGCGAATCTGTCTCGTCGGCGTGGGCACCTTCGGACTCGGCCTGCATATGGCGGAGGTGGGCGTGTTGGGCGTCACGCCGCAACTGTGTCGCGGATCACGCAAGAGCGGTGCCGACGATCACGGCACCACGTGGATGGGTTGCACGAGTGTGGCCCCATGGCGGTGCACATGATCCTCGAGCCCACCGAGGTACTCGAACTGGAGCGAACGGACGACGCGCCGGCCGCTCTGAACGACCTCCTGGCCCTGGCGTCATGGCTCGCCGTCAGGTGGAGCGAGCTGGACGAGGAGGTGCGCCCGGCGCTGGTGCGGAGGATCCAGCAGGTGGCCTCGGACCTCGGCCGGCAGGCCCACGGCAACGGCGCAGGGGCATCCCGGATCAGGTGACGGGCCGGAGGTGCTCAACCGGCTCTTCCTGCTCACCCCCCGGGAGATCGAGGTCCTGCAGGCGATGGCCGACGGGCACTCCACCGCGAGGATCGCCGACGTTCTGGGGATCAGTACCGGGACCGTCCGGAGCCACGTGAAGAGCCTCCTGGGCAAGCTGGGACTCCATTCCCGCGTGGAGGCCGTCTCCCTGATCCTGCGGTCCAACGGTCACTCGGGGAGCGCCGAATCCACCTAGGCGGTTCCAGGCACGATCCCCACAGGTTTTCCACCGCGCCTGCCCCAATTTGGGGATGCGCCCTCATGGCAGGGGCACGAGAATCCGCCTATCGGGCGGTTTCTGTAGCCCAAAAGGTCGTTGCCTGTTGGATGGACGCGAGGGGGCTAGGGATTGGACGTGAGCGTGGCGAACGCTGACCTGCGCGATCTCCATCCCACTGCACGGCTGACCAATGGCGCAACGGACGCGAGTCGAGGCGTGAGTAAGGGGTGATGCCGATCGTCGAATGAACGCTTCAACCGGGAATGCGGCACGGATTGCGGATGCCCGCAAGAACCTCCCGGAACGATTCCCCAGTTCGAGGAGGCTTGAGATATGCAAAGAAGGAGTAAGCGGTCCCACCGTCGAAGCCTCGAGTCGCATCTGGCGGCCGTCGACGCGCGGATCTTCGGATCTCCGGGACCACCACGATTCAATCGAAGTCCACGATCAGGAGGTTCACGTATGGTACGAATCCTCGGTTCTACAGGAAGTCGGCGACGGCGCCGCTACCAGCTCGCGGCGCTCTTCGCGGTAGTCGCGCTGCTGGCTTTGATCGCCGTACCGGCGTCCGCTGTCCTGCCCGGCAGCCCGAGCAAGTTCGAGTCGGGCAACGACCCCACGCTCGGGCTCGGGAACATGATCGTCGACAACCTTCCTGTCCCCCCCGCCGCCCCCCACACAGACTGGATCAGCACCAGCGTAACGGGGAGCCCGAACTACTTCACCGGCCCGGACGCGGCGGCCGTCAACAGCGACGACTCGTTCACGCCGGGGCAGAAGCAGGACACGACCTGTCCGACGGTCGAGGGTCACAAGAACCCGCCGAAGGACGACTTCACCAACGTCGCCTCCTTCTTCGAGGTGGCGTCGAACGGTGACGTGTACCTCTACGGCGCGACCATCAGGTACGCCGCGAACGGGAACGCGAGCGAGAACATCGAGCTGAAGCAGAGCTCGGTCCTGTGCCCGGGGCAGCCCACCGGCGGCCTCACCGTACGGACCGCTAACGACAAGATGATCGCGATCGACTACCTGGGCGGCGGCAAGGCAGTGCAGTTCCACGTGCTGACGTGGGTCACGAGCGGGGCCTGCAACGTCGGGAACGATCTTCCCCCGTGCTGGGGCGCGACCGTCCTCACCCTCGACCCGACCGTCGCCGAGGGCGGGGTCAACACGACCGCCATCACAGCGGCGCAAAACCCGATCAGCGGCGTGCCACTCGTTGCCGGGCAGTTCGCGGAGTTCGGCGTCAACCTCACCGCTGCGGGAATCATCCCACCGGGGTCGTGCGCCGGGTTCGCCCAGACGGTGTGGGAGTCCCGGTCGTCGGGAAGCAGCTTCGTCTCCTCGACCAAGGACATCGTGATCGAGAACAAGACGATCAGCAGCTGTGCTTCGGTCAGCGTGAGGAAGGTCGGAAACGACGGCGGCTCGCAAGCGGGCGTGATCTTCACGCTCTACAACGGGCCGGACATTACCGGAACTGTCGTGGGTACCTGTACGGTCAACGCGGCCGGCGACTGCCTGCCCGTCATTCACCGGCTTGAACCCGGGTCAGTACACGATCGACGAGACGAACACGCCGAGCGGCTACACGAAGGACGCGACCCTGCCCTTCACGTTCACGCTCGCGCAAAGTCAGAACCTGACCCTGACGTTCACGGACATCGCTCAGAACGGTGCGATCAAGGTCACGAAGACCTACAAGCACGCTGCCTCTGGGGCGGGCGACCACCCGCAGTCGGGAGTGGACTTCACGGTCAACGGCGTCACCAAGACCACCGACGCGAACGGTGAGGCCTGCTTCGACGGACTCCCGCAGGCCACGTACACGGTCCACGAGACCGTTCCGGCCGGTTACGCGCGATGCGGACGACAAGCAGGTGACGGTCGACAACGCCGCGAAGTGCAGCGACGCCACGTACGTCGGCGAGACGGTGAGCTTCCACAACACCCCGCTCACCGATCTCACGATCAAGGCCACGTGACAGGTCGCCGGTGGGACGATGTCCACGATAACCTGCGTGGATTCCCTCGCCAGCAACATCGGCAACTCACCCCAGGGTCCCAGTGACCCGGCCCAGGTCGACGCCAACGACTTGGAGCCCGGCACCTACACGTGCACGGTGTTGATCGATCCGTAGAGACGACTAACGAGAGATCGCGAGTCCGCGATAGGAGCGGACACCAGGACGGGGGCCGGCTCAAGCCGGCCCCCGTCCTCGTACCGGAACTCGTCGATCAGTTGACGGTGAAGGTGGCCGTCTGGGTGGCGACGTTCCCCATCCAGTCGGTCGACGTGTAGGTCGCCGTGTGCTGTCCGCGGACGCGCCGGAGCGACCACTTGTACGACAGCTGGCACTCGTACGAGACGTTGTCGCAGAGTTTCGACCCGACCGAGACGCCGTCGATGGAGAGGTCGAGCTTCTTGACCGCGTGGTCGTCACTGGATGCGAACCCGACGTACGCGGAGCGGCCGCTGAGCGCACCTCCGTCCGACGGGTTGGTCCAGTAGATCTTCGGCGCGACGGTGTCGGACGAGTAGACCTTGTACGAGCTGGTCGCAGCCGGACTCGAAGTCCCCGCCCGCTCGACCGTTGCGGTCAGCGGGTAGTCACCGTCGGCGGCCGTCGTGGGCGAGGTGACATACGCCCACACGTAGCCACTGGACGCCGAGTTGAGCGTGATCGTGCTCGACGGCATCGAGACGGAGAACCCGTCCGGCGCGGACAACGTGACGACGAAGCTCGACGATCCGCAGCCGACATCGTAGTTGAGGACGTCGATCGCGTACGTGAGCTGCTGGCCCGGGAGCCCCCACGACCCGGGAGCTCCCCACGCCCAGGTGTTGTCGATCGAGGCTCGCGGCGCGTTCGATGTGCACCCCGATGGCGAGTTTCCGGCCACCGCGGCGCCGGTGGCGACCGTGGCAAGGATCGCTGCGATCGCCAGCACGATGACGAACGTCCGGGTGGTTCCCTTCATAGTCTTGCCCCCCTCTCGAGGAGGGCGGCCTTTTCGGCTCGCCTCTACCGTGGCACGAATGTCCCGCGCCAGATGTCCACGGTAGGAGCCGGGCTCCCCGCTGGGTATCCCGACTTCCACGGAGCTTGCGTAAGTAGTTCCCCGTACAGCAGAGCTTGCCCACGCCTGTGCTGGTTGGGGCTGTCGTTCGGGCTGTGGGGAAGGGAGATGGGACTGGGGCCTGCCGGCTTTCCGTCGCCGGAGATCGGGTGGGCCGTAGAAGAACGGTGATGCGGCCAGGGGTTCGGAGACACGGGCTTTCATGGACTTCTCCTCCTCCTGCGATGGACTTCCTGCCTGTACCTCCGATCGGCCCCCTTTCGACTCGACGGTTGCGCGACAACAAAAAACCACCGGAAACCTTTCCAGTGGACGGGCGGCACCCTAGCAGGCCTCGACGCCATGTTCAAACACGCCCCCGAGCGCCCACGGATCACCCTTCAGGTGAGAGCGATCGAGCGCCCATGTATCTGGTGACATGGCCGGGATGCTGCGCGTCCTCGTGGTCGACGACCACGAGATGTTCTCCGAGGCGCTCGCGCTGCTGTTCGGGCGAGAGCCCGGTATCGAGCTCGTCGCGGCCTTTCCGGCGGGCGAGGAGGCCGTGGCCCGATGCCGAGTGGAGGCCCCGGACGTGGTCCTCATGGACGTGGACCCTCCAGGTATCGACGGCATCGAGGCCACCCGGCGGATCCGCGAGGCCTCCCCGAGCACGAGGGTGGTGGTGCTGACGGCCATGCAGAACCCCTCGCTGATCATCTCCGCCATGGCCGCGGGCGCCTGCGGCTACATGTCCAAGACGCGTGCCGCCGACGCCTTGGTGGACGTGGTGCGGCGGGCGGCCTCGGGTGAGATCGTGATGTCCGACGACGAGCTCCCCATCGTGCTCGACGAGCTTCGAACGGGCCGAGAGCCCACGGTCGTGGCCGAGCTGGCGCTCCGGCGTCTCACGGCCCGTGACACCGAGATCCTGCGAGCTCTGGCTTCCGGCGAGGCCACGGGCGAGATCGCCGACGAGTTGGGGATCAGCCCGCTCACCGTCCAGAGCCACGTGAAGAGCATCCCGGCCAAGCTCGGCGTGCACTCCAAGATCGAGGCTCGCCGTCAGGTGGAGCGAGCTGGACGAGGAGGTGCGCCCGGCGCTGGTGCGGAGGATCCAGCAGGTGGCCTCGGATCTCGGCCGGCAGGCCCACGGCAACGGCGCGGGGGATCCCGGATCAGGTGACGGGGCCGGAGGTGCTCAACCGGCTCTTCCTGCTCACCCCCCGGGAGATCGAGGTCCTGCAGGCGATGGCCGACGGGCACTCCACCGCGAGGATCGCCGGCGTTCTGGGGATCAGTACCGGGACCGTCCGGAGCCACGTGAAGAGCCTCCTGGGCAAGCTGGGACTGCATTCCCGCGTGGAGGCTGTGTCCCTGATCCTCAGGTCCCACGGTCGGCTGGACAACGCCCCGACTGCCTAGCAGGCGCGCCTCAGGATTCCCACACGTTCTCCACCGCGTCTGCCCCAATTTGGGGATGCGCCCTCATGGCAGGGGCACAAGAATCGGCCCATCGGGCGGTTTCTGTAGCCCGATGAGCCGTTGGCGTCGTGGGGTAGGCGGGAAAACAGGGGGGATAGCACGAACGGAGCAATCGTTTCTCCGGGCGCGTCCGACCGCACGAGATGGGCCGACGGCGTAGCGGACAACAGATCGAGGGTTGCGTCTGAGGGGGGATGCGTATCGGTTCATTGACCGTTCCGGATCACGAGTGCCCGCAAGACGTTTGACCTGTTCGCTTTAGAACCTCCACAACGCAATTCACAGTTCGAGGAGGAGCTCACGAGATGAAGAGAAGGAATGAGAGACCCGGCCGTCGAGCCCTGGGAGCTCGCGGCGATCGACGCACGGATATTCGGAACCGCGGCGCCAGTGATGAGAGGAAGGAAAATGAGACGAGTAGGGATAATCACAGCATTGTCGATGTTGTTGATGGCCTTGTCGGCGTCGGTGGCTCTGGCTGCCATCAACCCCGCGAATGGGCCGACGGGTGCGCATTTCCAGGCGGGTACTTCGGCGGTCTGCACGATTAGCGGCACAACCGTCAGTTGTACCTCGTACCAGGTCGCCGGCGTAGGCAACGCGAACGCGACGGCGAGCTTGACTGCCAACTACACGGCGAACGTCACCTGCTCCAACAAGGGCACGAACCCGAACAACGATGTCGAGTCCCAGGCGACGAGCTTCTCGACTAACACGACGAGCGGGAACCTCAACCCGAAGAATGGGCGGCTAACCGTGCCAGCGCTCTCAACATCCGCGCCGACGTCGCCACCGGCGGGCTCCTGCCCGAATGGGAATTGGACCGCCGCATTCGCTTCGGGGAGTCCCACGCTCGTTAGCTTCAGCTACACGCTTACGTTCGCGGGCTTCACGGATGCGTGGCTCACGCTCCCGTGATGGGAGTGAGCCGCTAAAAGACGAAGGAGAAGACGAAGAAAGGGCCGGGGCCTGCCAGGCTCCGGCCCTTCTTCTTGGGGCAATGCTCTGGTTGTTGGCCAGCATCATCCCAACTACGCACCCGACGCTCCACGCGTCTGGGATGTCGACCTATTTCGCGCTCGTCCGGTTGGGCGATCTTTGCCACCGGGCGAGGCGCACGGGGCTTCTCCAACTCTTGCCCAACTGAGCCGACGCGAGAAACCCCAAGCTAAGAAGGCCCTGCCGGCTGCAGGAAGCCCGAAAGCGGGCGGAGGGGCCTCGGCTGGCCTGGTTTACGAAGACCGTCCCTCCGCCGAATCCGCTGCGATTCGAAACGCGGCCGCGATGAAAGCAAGACTCTGCTTCGGGATGACGGCTTTTTTCCTGAACCGGTGGATCTTCGCCGTCTCCGTGAGCCTATCCAGCGCCACCCTGATATAGGTCGGTGCGAAACTTTCCAGGTCCTGCCCGGTTGTCAGCACGTTCTCGAGGAACGGGAGGGGCACGGTCACCGTTTCCTGGTCCTTCGTCTCCGGGAGTATCAGCGCGTAGATCCGATCCGCCTCTATCCTGGCGATCGTGGCCTTGTCCAAACCCAAGCTCACCGACCAATCCCTCCTTTCTCAAGTGCCTCAGGCTTCCTACGGCCTCTCCACGACGGACCAGTAGACCCGTCCCGCTATCACTTCTCGGCGTGGTGCCCGTCCAACCTAAGAAGGGCTTCTACCCTTCCGTTCGCCCGAGGCTCAGCAGCGAGCCCCTTTGCGCGCTAGCACCGTGGGGCGACCGTTGTCTGGCAAGACGCCGTTGTAGGGGCAGGCGGTTGCCCCGATCTCGTCCACGGCGTTCGCGGTTGCCCTCCTCGGCTCGTGCCTTCGGCATCGGCAGTGGGCGCGAGATCGAGTCCTCCCGATGGGGGAGCCAGAAATCACCCGTTCGCCTGCGTGCACCAGGCCGGGGTTCCACGATGTACAGAGGGCAGGGTGCCCACTGGGCGACGACGAGCGGGAGGAAGTCTGCGATGGATGGCTTCGAGGGCGATGGCCAGGCGGCGGGCGGGTCGACCGCAGGGCTTGATGGTTGGGGGGGGCTTGCTGCGACGCTGCAGCCATCCCCGGCTGAGGGGGAGCCCTCCCTGCGAGAAGGCGGATCTCCCCCGGAAGGGGAGCCGAGCCCCATGCCGCTGTTGGAGGCGCCTGGGCTCGCCGAGGGCCCGGCCGATGCAAGCACCCTGGCCACGCTTGTCGGCGAGGAGGTTGCCTCCGTGCTGGAGGCTGCGCAGGTGGCCGCCGCGCAGATCCGATCGAAGGCGGAGGACGTGGCGGCCGACGTGCAACGGCGGATCTCCGAGATGCAGAGCGCCCTTGCCCAGCTGTCGGCCGAGATGACCGATCTGATGACGAGGACGGCAGAGCGAGTGCCCTTCGTTCCCGGACCCGAGCCCGGCACCGGGACCCCCACGTTCTCAGAAGAGACGGGCACAGCCTTCGTGATCGAGTCCACGACAGACTCGGATCCCGATGTCGACGACCGACCCGGAGACTACCAGCGCTGGCTTCAGCGGATGGGCGAGCTCAGCTCCCAGCAGCCCGGATAGGTTTAGGCCCTTCGGGGACCGTCCGGTCGGCGACGAGACTCGCCGACGAGATCCTCGAGAACCTCGCTGCCTATTGCGAGCGAATCTCCAACTCAGGACACTAGATCGTGACCGTCTCGTCCGCGTCCTCGGCGGCCCGGGTGCCGGCGGCGGCCTGGCTGGCTGCTTCCTTGGCTCCGTCCGCCATTTCCGGCAGGAACACGCGGAACGAGGCGCCACCACCCTCACGCTCCTCGACCCAGGCCCTGCCGGCGTGGACCTCGGCAAGCCTTTGCAGTACGGTCAAGCTGGTCGGCACGTGACCCCGCCCCGCGCCGCGCTTCTGCTCTTCCGGTGAGGCCGTGAGGGCGTTTCGCAGCTCCTCGGGAACGTCGGGCCCGGTATCGTCGACGGCGATGATGGCACCTTCGGGATCGCTCGAAACGGTTATCCACACGGGACTGCCCGGCGACGTCCGCCCGCTCGCGTTGGTCAGCAGGGTCTCGACCATCTGCTCTGTCATCGTCGGATCGACCGCCGCCACCACCTTCTCCGCTTCTACGTGTACGTTCCGGCCCGGCATATCCGGCGATTCCTCGACTACCCGGCGCACCAGAGCCTGGAGGTCGGTCCGGCGGCGATACGGCCTCAGGGACCCGTCGGCGAGCCTGTCGAGCTCCAGGAGCACGCCGACCATGCGATCGAGCTTGCGGGCATTCATCGCGAGCTGTCGCACCAACTCCTGGCCGTCACGGGAATCGGGATCGTTGTGCCGAAGCGCGAGGGTGACGCCCAGGATCGACGTCAGCGGCCGGCGCACCTCGACGGCCACAGCGTCCTGGAGCGCGCTTCGCTCATTGGCGGGAACGGCGCCAACCGGCAGTTCGGCCTTGGCCACCGCCAGCCGCACCTTGATCTCTTTCATCTGCCCTTCCAGGACCCCGACCCGCTCGCTCGCGGCCTGGAGTCGCTCCTCGCCCAGGCGCACTCGTTCCTCCGCACCGACCGACTCGCCTCGGGCCTGTTGCAGCTGCCGGAGGAGCTCGGCGTTCTTCGCGGCGGTCTGGGCCGACTGATCCTCCACCGCTCGCGTGCGTACCTCGGCCTGCTTTACCTTGGTCTCTGCGACCAGCGCCCCAGAGGTGGCCTGGTTGGCCTCGTCCTCCGCCGCCTGCATGCGCTTGGTGGCCTCCTTGGCCTTGTCCTCCGCGGCCCGCATCCGGAGGTCGGCCTGCTGAGCCTGCGTCTGCGCGGCCAGCATGCTTGCAGAGGCCTGGCTGGCCTGGTCCTCTGCGGCCTGGAGGCGCTGCGCGAGCTGTGCGCCTTGCTCCTCCGCGGCCTGTGCACGGACCTCGGTTTGTTTCGCCTCAGTCTCAGCGGCGAGTAGCCGCGCAGCGGCCTCTCTCGCCTGGTCCTCCCCGGCCTCCAGGCCCTGGGTGAGCTGTACGACCTCTTCCTCCGCGGCCTGGAGCCGCTGGGTGAGCTGTCCGATCTGTTCCTCGGCGGCCTGGGCCCGCTGGGTGAGCTGTCCGATCTGCTCCTCGGCGCCCTGGGCCCGCACGTCGGCCTTTCTCGCCTGGTCCTCCGCGACCTGGATGAGCGCGTTGGCCTGCACGGCTTGCTCGTCGGCGGACTGGGTGAGCTGGGAGACCTGCTCCTCCGCAGCTTGGAGGCGCTGGGTGAGCTGTGAGCCCTTTTCCTCCGCGGCCTGGAGGCCCTGGGTGAGCTGTCCGATCTGCTCCTCGGCGCCCTGGGCCCGCACGTCGGCCTTTCTCGCCTGGTCCTCCGCGACCTGGATGAGCTCGTTGGCCTGCACGGCTTGCTCGTCGGCCGACTGGGTGAGCTGAGTGACCTCTTCCTCCGCGGCCCGGAGGCGCTGGGTGAGCTGTGAACCCTTTTCCTCCGCGGCCCGGAGGCGCTGGGTGAGCTGTCCGATCTGCTCCTCGGCGGCCTGGGCCCGCCCGTCTGCCTTTCTCGCCTGGTCCTCCGCGGCCTGGATGAGCTCGTTGGCCTGCACGGCTTGCTCGTCGGCGGCCTGGAGGCTCTGGGTGAGCTGTCCGACCTCTTCCTCCGCGGCCTGGGCCCGCACGTCGGCCTTTCTCGCCTGGTCCTCCGCGACCTGGATGAGCTCGTTGGCCTGCACGGCTTGTTCGTTAGTGGCCTGGACGAGCTCGGTGAGCTGGGCGACCTCTTCCTCCGCGGCCCGGAGGCGCTGGGTGAGCTGTCCGATCTGCCCCTCGGCTGCCTGGGCCCGCCCGTCGGCCTTTCTCGCCTGGTCCTCCGCGACCTGGATGAGCTCGTTGGCCTGCACGGCTTGCTCGTCGGCGACCTGGGTGAGCTGGGTGACCTCTTCCTCCGCGGCCTGGAGGCGGTGGGTGAGCTGTCCGATCTGCTCCTCGGCTGCCTGGGCTCGCCCGTCTGCCTTTCTCGCCTGGTCCTCCGCGACCTGGATGAGCTCGTTGGCCTGCACGGCTTGCTCGTCGGCGGCCTGGGTGAGCTGGGAGACCTCTTCCTCCGCGGCCTGGAGGCGCTGGGTGAGCTGTCCGACCTCTTCGTCCGCGGCCTGGAGGCGGTGGGTGAGCTGTCCGATCTGCTCCTCGGCGGCCTGGGCCCGCCCGTCGGCCTTTCTCGCCTGGTCCTCCGCGACCTGGATGAGCTCGTTGGCCTGCACGGCTTGCTCGTCGGCGGCCTGGGTGAGCTGGGAGACCTCTTCCTCCGCGGCCTGGAGGCGCTGGGTGAGCTGTCCGATCTGCTCCTCGGCGGCCTGGGCCCGCCCGTCGGCCTTTCTCGCCTGGTCCTCCGCGACCTGGACCGCCCGTCGGCCTTTCTCGCCTGGTCCTCCGCGACCTGGATGAGCTCGTTGGCCTGCACGGCTTGCTCGTCGGCGACCTGGGTGAGCTGGGTGACCTCTTCCTCCGCAGCCTGGAGGCGCTGGGTGAGCTGTCCGATCTGCTCCTCGGCGGCCTGGGCCCGCCCGTCGGCCTTTCTCGCCTGGTCCTCCGCGGCCTGGGCCCGCCCGTCGGCCTTTCTCGCCTGGTCCTCCGCGACCTGGATGAGCTCGTTGGCCTGCACGGCTTGCTCGTCGGCGGCCTGGGTGAGCTGGGAGACCTCTTCCTCCGCGGCCTGGAGGCGCTGGGTGAGCTGTCCGATCTGCCCCTCGGCGGCCTGGGCCCGCCCGTCGGCCTTTCTCGCCTGGTCCTCCGCGACCTGGATGAGCTCGTTGGCCTGCCTGGCTTGCTCCTCCGCCCCTGTCGCCCGAAGCTCTGCCTGCCTGACTCGCTCCTGCCCCTGTTTCGCGTCGTGATCCGCCGCCTCCAGAAGTTCGACGGCCTGCCTGGCTTCCTCCTCCGCCTCTGTCGCCCGAAGCTCTGCCTGCCTGACTCGCTCCTGCCCCTGTTTCGCGTCGTGATCCGCCGCCTCCAGAAGTTCGACGGCCTGCCTGGCTTGCTCCTCCGCCTCTGTCGCCCGAAGCTCTGCCTGCCTGACTCGCTCCTGCCCCTGTTTCGCGTCGTCCTCCGCGGCCTCCATAAGTTCGACGGCCTGCCTGGCTTGCTCCTCCGACTCTGTCGCCCGAAGCTCTGCCTGCCTGACTCGCTCCTGCCCCTGTTTCGCGTCGTCCTCCGCGGCCCGGATGACCTCGCTGGCCTGCAGGGCTTGTTCGTCAGCGGCCTGGAGGCGATGGGTGAGCTGTCCGACCTCTTCCTCCGCGGCCTGAAGGCGCTGGGTGAATTGTCCGACCTGCTCCTCCGCGGCCTGAAGGCGCTGGGTGAATTGTCCGACCTGCTCCTCTGCGGCTTGGGCCCGCACGTCGGCCTTTCTCGCCTGGTCCTCCGTGGCCTGCGCGCGGAGCTCAGCTTGTTTGACCCGGTCCTCCGCCTCCTTGGATTTGCCATCTGCGGCTCGGATGAGCTCGGCTGCCCGTTTGGCTTGCTCGTCCAACTGCTGCGCGTGGAGCTCGGCTTGCGTTGCCCGCTCCTCGGCGGTCTGCACGCGGAGCCCGGCCTCCCTCACATGCTCCGTGGCTCGTTCCTCGGCTTGCGTTGCCCGCTCCTCGGCGGTCTGCAAGCGGAGCCCGGCCTCCCTGAGCTGCTCCGTGGCTCGTAGCTCGGCCGCTTTGACCTGCTCCGCCGCGGTCCGGACCCGGCGCTCTACCTGCTTCGCTTCCTCTTGCGCCGACTCCAGGAGCTCGACGGCCTCCCTGGCCTGGTCCTCCGCGGCCTGCGCGCGGAGCTCGGCCTGCCTGATCCTGTCCTCGGCCAGCTTGGATTTGTCCTCCGCGGCTTGGATGAGCTTGGCGGCCTGCCTGACCTGCTCCTCGGCGGCCATGGCCCGGAGCTCGGCCTTCCTGGCCCGCTCCGCCGCGTCGCGCGCGCGGAGCTCAGCCTGCTTCGACTGTTCCTCCTCTCAGCCAGGAGCCGCTCGGCGGCCCGCTTCAGCTCCTCGGCGGCATGTGAAACCGCGGCACCGACGGGCACGTTGGGGGCGGCCGTCTTGTCGCCGGCCTGGATCTCAGCCATGTCGCCCTTCCTCCCCTCGCCTATTGCTCTGATTTCGGGGCGGACGGGGCCTCGTGGAGCTCGGCCTCCAGCTTCTTGACCCGGAGCTCGGCCTCCTTGGCCCTGGCCTTGAACTCGTCGCGCCGCTGCCGCATTGACTCCTGGGAGTCGACATCGCCCTCCAGGTCCTTGTCTTGATCGACCGCCCCGTCGAAATAGGCGTCGAAATAGGGTTGGAGAGCCTGGAGGTCCTCTTCAAAGGTGGGAGCGGGTTCCCCCGTGGGCGGCTCCTCCGGTTGCCCTTCGGCCTCCATGTCCGCCCCTTCGTCCCCCTCCGCTTGCCGTTCATCGTCCTCTGGCGCGCGCGCGAGGCTTCTGGATGAGACGAGCGTGAGGCCGAGGAGCAGCAGGGAGACGGCCAGTCCGAACGCGAATCCCAGCCGAAGCATGCTCCAGAAGCCGCCGATCCGCGCCTCCACGAAGGCGAACGGTTGGTCGAGCTCCACTACCGCGACCGGCCCCCCGGTCGCCTTGGAGACCGGCATGAACGTCTGCACGGTGTCGTCGAGGACGCGCGTCCCGCCCGGTCCCTGTGAGATCCCAACGATGAGCGTCTGCATCTCCGGGGTCGTCCCCACCAGCGACTCGTTCAGCGAAAAAAGGATCTGTCCCTGCGAGGACCAGACGGTCACGCCGACGATGGATCCCTTTGTCGAGACGGACCTCCGGATCTTCGCAGCGAGCCTGTCGTAGCTTGAGCCTGTGACCGGCTTGGTGAGTTGCTTGCCGGTGAGGGTGGCCGTCAGAAGCTGCGCGTCGTCGCGCGCCAGCTTGGCCACGCTGTCGAAGGCGCCGTTCCGCTCGGCGTGCACCATGAACGTAGACACGGCGAAGCCCAGGACGAACAGGAACATAGGATCGCCCACAGCCGCCGTCGCTCACGCCCGACAACGGATCCGAACATCGTTCCCCCCGAAGCGACTGGTCGCTTCGGCTCCTCGGCCCGTGAGACGGCGGCACCGACCGCCACGATGGAGGCGGCCGTCTGAGTCCCGGCCTGGATCGCCACCATCTCGCCTGTCCTCACCTCGCCTATCGCTTTGATTTCGGGGCGGACGCGGCCTCATCGAGCTCAGCCTCCCGCTGCTTGACCCGGAGCTCAGCCTCCTTGGCCCTGGCCGCGAACTCCTCGCGCATGCGCTGCAGGGAGTCCTGGGACTCGACATCGGCCTCGGGGGCCTCGACTTGATCGACCGCTCCGTCGGGATCGGGTTGGAGAACCTGGAGGTCCTCTGTCGGAGGTGGGAGCGCGGTCCTCGGTGGGCGGCTCCTCCGCCGGCGGTTGCCCTTCGGCCTCCATGTCCGCCCCTTCGTCGCCCTCCGCCTGCCATTCCTCGTCCTCTGGCGCGGGCGCGAGGCTTCCCAGGTCGATATTGGGTTGGACCTGGAAGACCTCTTCATAGGTGAGAGCGCGTTTCTCGGTGGGCGGCTCCTCCGCCGGCGGTTGCCCTTCGGCCTCCATCTCCGCCCCTTCGTACGTCCTCCGCCCGCCTTCCCTCGTCCTCTTGCCCGCGCCGGAGGCTTCTGGATGAGACGAGCGTGAGGACGAGGCGCAGTAGAGAGATGCCCAATCCAACCGCCAATCCCAGCCGAAGAATGCTCCAGAGGCCGCTCCGCTCCCCCATGACGGCGAACGACCAAGCGAAGGCCAGCGCGAACAGGAACGACAGGATCGCCCATCGCGACCGTCGCTGACGCCCGGCAACGTGTCCGAACATTGTTCCCCCCAAATTGTTTGGTCCGACGGTGAGTATCGGCGCGAGGATGGGTCGCGCGTATCCGCCCTAAGGACTATTAATCCGTCCTGATCAGTCCGTCGGACCACCCGCTGCGATCGCTGGTTGGCCCACGCCGTTGTAGGCCGTCCCACGGGTTTGGCGGGGGAGTCCAGGCTTCGTGAGCCCTTTCTAAGGAGTGGTCCTTGAGGCGTCGGAGTGGGTGATCGCTCCCTGTCGGGCCGGGGCTATCGGCCGGCGAGCTCCCGGCCGATCTCCGCGCTCGCCCGCACCACCGCTTCCACGTCCCCTGGGCCCGTCCGGAAGTTGACGATGCATGCCCGCAGCGCGGTCCGGCCGTCACGCAGCCGCGCGTTCGACACGATCGCGACGCCCCGCCGCTCCAGCTCCTCAATCACCTCGACCTGGAGCGCGTCGAGCCGATCGTCGGGCACGCCCTCGGGCTCCACCCGCCAGCACACGATCGACAGTTCCCTCGGCGCTGCCAGCACCAGATCGGGCGCGGCCTCCACGAGCCGCTCCATATAGTCCGCGAGCTGGATGTTGCGCTCGATCATGTCGCGGTAACCATCGAGCCCATAGGCCTGCAGCGCCATCCAGACCTTGATCCCTCGAGCCCGCCTGCTGTTCTCGGGGCCCAGCTCTGCCAGGTCCACCCGGCCATCCGTATCCGCGCCCGCGTGCAGGTACGAGGCGTGGAACGCGAACGAGCCGGCGAGAAGTCCCGGCTCTCGAACGAGCACCACGCCGGCGTCGACGGGCGCGTAGAGCCACTTGTGTGGATCGCAGGCGATCGAGTCGGCGTCCGCCAACGCCCGAAGCGCCTCGGGTGCACTCGGCGCGACGACGGCGAATGCCCCGTATGCCCCGTCGACGTGCAGCCAGATCTGCTCGGAGCGAGCGACGCGGAGGAGCTCGGGGATCGGGTCGACGGCCCCCGTGCCGACGGTCCCCGCCGTCGCCACGATCGCGATGGGACGGTTCCCGCGCTCCCGGTCCTCCTCGATCATCCGGGCGAGGGCATCCACGCGCATCCGGTAGCCCTCGTCGACGGGAACCAGGCGAACGGCATCCGATCCCATGCCTAGGAGCTCCGCGGCCTGCTGGTGGCAGTAGTGGATCTCCTCACTCGCGTATACGCGAAGGTTCGGCGCGCCTCCGCCGGGGTTCATGCCCCCGCGGCGCACGTCCCATCCAGCTGCGTGATCCCGGATCACCGCATGAGCGACGATGTTGGCGAACTGCCCCCCGCTCGTGTACACGCCCTCCGCCTCGGGCGGATACCCGAGCAACTCCTTCAGCCACTCGATCGACTGGACCTCGACCGCCGTGGCCGCCGGCCCCCCGCGCCACAGCCCGATGTTCGGGTTGATCGCCGACGTCACGAAATCCCCAACCACTCCGACGGGGTTCGGGGACGAGGTGATGTAGGCGAACCACCTTGGGTGCCCGATGAACGTTGACAGGGACGCGAGCTCCTCGAGGCGGTCGGCGATCGCCTCAAACGGTACGGGCGAGCGGGGGAGGGGCTGCTGGAAGCGCGTCAGGATCCGGTCGGGGGTTTCCTCCGGCCCCGGCCGGCGCCGCTCCCATCCGGTCGAGACGTCGATCGCGAGCTCCACCGCTCGCCGTGCCGCCTTCTCCCACGTCTCGGGGTCCCAGTCGAAGTTCACCGCGGGCAGGTCGGGCGGCACCACCTCGTCCACGACGGCTCCCTTCGGTCAGTCCTCGGAATGATGGCA
>CAVVVF010000006.1:0-12226 GCA_963751665.1 uncultured Actinomycetes bacterium
GAGGTTTGGAGATCCAGTCGCAGCCGGGAAGGGGAACCACGATCCTCGGCCGGATCCCGACCCGCTCCTAGGCCAACTGTTCCGTCACGGCTCCTTCAAAACCAGCTCCGCCTTGACCTTGTCGATGTCCTGCTGGTACTTGAGGAGCGTGGAAAGTGTCTCCCGGGTGACCTCCCCCCCTACTCTGTCCACTCCCAGGAGCAGCAACGTGCGGGCCCAGTCCAGCGTCTCGGAGACGGAGGGTGGCTTCTTAAGGTCGAACGCCCGGATCGACCGGACCACCCTCGCGATTTGCTCTGCGAAGACGGCGTCGATCTCCGGGCACCCTCGCCAGGATGATCTCCTTCTCCCGTTCGATGGTCGGGTAGTCCATGTAGAGGAAGAGGCAGCGGCGCTTGAGGGCCTCGGACAGCTCCCGCGTGTTGTTCGACGTGAGCACCACGAACGGGACGCTGCTCGCCTGGATGGTCCCGAGCTCGGGGATCGAGACCTGCCAGTCGGACAGGACTTCGAGGAGCAGCGCCTCGGTCTCCACCTCCAACCGGTCGATCTCATCGAGGAGCAGCACCGTGGGCTCCGAGGAGCGGATGGCGGTGAGCAGGGGACGGGAGAGCAGGAACTCCTCGGCGAAGATGTCCTGCTCCACCTTCTGCCAATCCCGCTCCCTCGAATCGGCCTGGATCCGCAGGAGCTGCTTCTTGTAGTTCCACTCGTACAGGGCCTTGGCCTCGTCGAGCCCCTCGTAGCACTGGAGCCGGATCAGCCGGTGGCCCGTGATGGTCGCGACCGCCTTGGCCAGCTCGGTCTTCCCGACACCGGCGGGGCCCTCGCACAGAAGGGGCTTGCCCAGCCGGTCGGCGAGATAGACCGTCACGGCCAGCTGTTCGTCCGCCAGGTAGCTGGCCCCGGCCAGCCGTTCCCGGACCTCCGCCGGAGAGGCGAAACGCTCGAGCGTTCTCTCGGTCATCCCGTTCGGTGGCGCGGCATCACACTCCCTCTGGAGGAAGAGGACTGTACAACGCACCGAGGTTCACGCCGTAGATGGTGTGCCATAGGTAGATGCCGAAGACCGTTTTCCACCCCAGGTGGTTGGAGAAGAATCCGGCATTGATGGCAGGGAACAGCTGGGGGACCCACCAGACCGCGCTGATGGTCCCCAGGACCCACGCGAATATCAAGGCTTTGAGGATGTTCCCTCCAACGGTGTTCCGCCAGGGGAACAGTGGGAAGAGCAGGAGCGCGAAGCCAAGCGAGAACGCCATCCCGGTGAGGAAGTGAAAGATGGCGCCGGTCCAGAACTGGGCAAGACCGCTCTCGGTCGGCACGAGCAACAGACCGTTGAACCCGGGCCACCCGAGATCGGGAAGACCCTTGCCCGAGGTCAAAGCCAGCCCGTGATACCAGTAGCCAGTGACGGTGGCCAGATGTGTGGCGACGAATCCGGCCACCAGCGCACCCGCCAGCGGCCGAGAGGTCACGATCGTTCTCCAGTTCGTGGTTCGTTCGGTGGTTCGTCGAATTGCCGTGTCCATGGCAGCCCCCTTCTGCGCGGGCAGGTCGGTGGCGGTCCTAGCCTGCCTGGTTTCCCCCTCGACCACCCCCTCGTGAGTTCCCCGATGCGGGCGACGGTCGTCGCCCCAGGAACGCGTCCTCCAGGATCGCCCGGACCTCTGTCACGCTCACCGGCCTGGGGTTCCATGGGGGGGTCGGCTCGACCGTGAGTGCTGCCGCGCGGTCGAGATCCTCCTCCCGCATCCCGAGCTCGGCGAGGCTCGTGGGTGCGTCGATGGAGCCGGCGAGGTCGAAGAGTGCGGACGGGGCGTCCTCCGCTCCGAGCCCCCGCGCCACCCGGGCCAGGGCCTCCGGCGCGGCCGGCTGGTTGAACCGGGCGACGTGGGGAAGGATGACCGCGTTGACCTCTCCGTGGGAGAGCCCGAAGGTCCCGCCAAGGACATGGCAGATGCGGTGGTGGAGGGCCATGCCCACGACCGCGAGGGCCGCTCCGGCCAGGTACGCGCCGTACAGCGCGTCGCTCCGCGCGGCCAGGTTCTCCGGCTCACGGACGGAGGCCGGGATCCCCCGAGCCAGGGCGCGGATGCTCTCCTGCGCCATCAACGAGGTGATCGGGTTCTCCTCCTTCGCGTACAGCGCCTCCACGCAATGAGCAAGGGCATTCATGCCGCTCGGGCCGGTCACCGCCGGCGGGAGCGACGTCGTGAGCACGGGGTCGTAGATGACGGTCTTGGGGAGCACTCGGAGATCCCGGCTCGTCCGCTTCAGGCCGTCCGACGTGATCCCATAGATCGGGGTCATCTCCGAACCCGCGTACGTGGTCGGCACCGCGATCAGCGGTATCCCGGCCTCCAGGACGATGACCTTGCCGAACCCGGTGGTCGATCCGCCCCCCAGCGTGAGCACGCCGTCCGCACCGGCGTCGGCCGCCGCCCGCCGGGCATGATCAGCCGCTTCGGCAGGGACGTGCAGCTGGATGTCGGTGAAGACCCCGGCGAACGCGTCGCCAAGATCAGCGATCACATCGTCCGCGACCGGTTTCGTGGCGGGGTCGGTCACCACGAGAACCCTGGCGATCCCGAGCCGGTGGAGCTCGTCGGGAATGCGTGCCACGCTTCCGTTCCCGAAGACCACCCGCCCCGGCAGGGCGTCGAACGTGAAGGATCTCATCCGAGCGGCGTCGAGGGGTCGCGGCCGCTCTGCCCGAGCCACGGGTACCGCTCGGTGTCGAGTCCGGCGTAGTCAGGATCCAGGTAGATGAAACAGCGTTGGATCTTGAAGTCACGGACCTCGAAGACGTCACACCAGCGCCCCGCGTGGGTCAATCCTGCCCGCCACGCTCCGTCCTGGTGCTCCCCCGAGCTGGTCCCCTCGCACCCAAAGGTGTCCGTGCCGGTCATGACCCAGTTGAACGTGGCGTAATCGTGGACGATCGACTTGATGGTCGTCCCCACGTCGCCGAAGAGCCTGCCGATCTGCTCCTTGCCCGTGGCCAATCCCCACTTGGGGAAGTACACCTGCGCGTCGTCGGCGAACAGGTCGAGGATGCTTCCGCCCGTGGACGTCACGCCGCCCTTGTCGAAAGCCTTGAGGTACTCGAGCGCCACCGACTTGCGCTGCTCGTCCGTCATGGTCTGCTGGGTGACCGGCATGTTCGCCCCCTCATCGTCGCTCGTACCAGGGAGGAAGGTCGGCGTCGACGTTGACCCACACCGAGGCCGCCTCCGTGTACTCGTGCATCGCCTCGAAGCCCATCTCGCGGCCGTAGCCGGACGGGCCGCACGCCGCCGAACGGCGAGCCCGGGTTGACGCGCTTGTAGCAGTTGATCCAGACCATGCCGCTCGCGCATGTCGCCGGCGACGCGGTGGGCGCGCTGGAGGTCGCGCGTCCACAGCCCGCCGCCCAGGCCGTAGTCGCGTGGCGTTGGCGATCGCGAGCGCCTCCTCGCTCGTCGCGGAAGGTCGTCACGGTGACGAAGGGCCCGAACACCTCCTCCTGGCGACCCGGTCCATCGGCCTTGGCCCGGACGACCGTGGGCTCGACGTAGCAGCCGTCGCCAGCGCCGGATCGTCGGGGGCCTTGCCGCCGGTCAGGATCTCGCCGCCCTCGTCGAGGGCGACTTCGACGTAGGCCAGCACGCGGTCGCGGTGCTCCGGGGAGGTCAGCGGGCCCATCTCGGTCGTCGGGATCGAGCGGGTCGCCCAGCCGGATGGAGCGGGCCAGGGCGATGAACCGGTCGAGGAACTCCTCGGCGATCCCTTCGTGCAGGATCAGCCGGGAGCCGGCGATGCACGCCTGGCCCTGGTTGTGGAAGATGGCGAACGCGCGACCCGTTCGACGGCGGCGGCAGGTCGGCGTCGTCGAACACGATGTTGGCGCCCTTGCCGCCCAGCTCGAGCTGGACGCGCTTGAGGTTGCCGGCCGAGGCCTGGACGATCCGGCGGCCGACCGCGGTCGAGCCGGTGAACGACGATCTTGTGCACGCTCGGGGTGCTCGGCGAGATGGGCCCCCGCCACGTGGCCGAGACCGGGGACGATGTTGACGACGCCGGGCGGGAACCCGACCTCGGCCATCAGCTCGGCGATCCGCAGCGAGGACAGCGGCGTGAGCTCGGCCGGCTTGAGCACGACCGTGTTGCCGGCGGCCAGGGCGGGCCCCATCTTCCAGCTGCGTGAACATCAGCGGGAAGTTCCACGGCACGATCTGGCCGACCACGCCGAGCGGCTCGCGCAGCACGTAGTTCAGGAAGCCGGCCTCGACCGGCACGACGCTCGCCCTGGAACTTGTCGGCCATGCCGCCGAAGTAGCGGAAGGTCGCGGCCGTCCGCGGGACGTCGAGGCCGCGGTGTCGCGGATCGGATGGCCGGTGTCGAGCGACTCGAGCCTGGCGAGCTCGTCGGCGTGGCTCTCGATCGCGTCGGCCAGCTTCAGCAGGAGCCGGCCCGCGCTCGGCGGCGGCCGTGCGCGCTCCAGGCGGGAACGCCGCGTGCGCGGCGTCGACCGCGCGGTCGACGTCGGCCCGCCTGGCCTCCGCGACCTCGGCGAGCTTCGACCCGTCGTGCGGGTTGAGCACCTCGAAGGTGGCGCCGTCGACCGCGTCGACGAACTCGCCGCCGATGAACAGCCTGTCCTTCACGTCGAGGCCTCGCGGTCGATCCGGAGTCCCGCGTCCCTAGAACTCGACCGGGTCGGACGGCAGCTTGCCGCTCGACGATCAGCTCCGGCAGCGTCGGGGGTCGCGTTCTCCCAGACCAGCAGCATCGAGCGCTTCGGGCGAGTAGCCCTGGTGGCGGATGTCGGCCGGCATGGCCGCGACGTCGCCGGGCTTCATGACGACCTTGGCCCGCGGCCGCCCGGTGTCCCGGTCCTCGACGTCCCAGCAGATCTCGTCGCGAGAGCTGGACGAACCACTCGACGCGGTCGTTGCCGTGGATGATCGGGCAGGATGTACTCCTCGGTCGTCGGGCAGTACAGGCTGTCCTTGCAGGCCGACGACCACCGACGGGTTCCAGGTCACGTCCGAGCGGGACAGGTAGGCGAACAGGTTGAACGCGCCGACCTCGCTCTCGAACCCGGGCTCGGCGTAGACCTCCGGCTCGTCCTGCGGGACGTCGAGGAAGTGGCGGTTGACGGGGTACCCGTTGTCGTCGGTGCGGAGCGGCTCGTCGCCCGGCACGTCCGACCATCCGCTTGGCCGTGACCCGGTGGCGCGTGATCGCCTGCCGGTTGTCTGCCGTTCTTGGGGCCGAACGCCGAGCCGGTCTCCGTCGGGCTGGCGAACGGGTCGAAGCCCTCGTTGGTCCAGTCGTCGAGCATCGCCTTGAACGTCTCGCGGATGAGGGGCGGTCTGGAAGTTCTCGAGGTGGTCCAGCTCGGCCTTGCGGTAGGCGTCGTTGTAGCGGCCGGCGAACAGGTCGACGGTGCCGTAGTGGTTCACGGTGCCGACCACGCCGTCGAAGTTGACGATGCCGTAGAAGAAGTCCCAGGCCACGTCGCGCTGGAGCGCCCTCAGGAAGGCGTCGGCGGACATGACATGGCTGCCGGTCGGCCAGGTCACGTACACGAAGTACTCGTCCCGGCTGAACTTGAACTCGCCCAGACGGAAGGTCCGGTAGCCGTGCTCGTTCGGGTCGCCGGCATTCACCTGGACGCCGGTGCGGTCTCGATTGCCATCGCGCTCACTCCTCCGTGCTTCGTCGTCGGCTCCAGACGCCGGCTCAGCGGAATGGTCTGGCAGATCTCGGCCCACTTGTACACGGTGTCGTCGCCGGCGATCGTCTGGAGCAGGATGACGCCGGCCGGTCGGCCTTGAACTGGTAGGCGGCCCCGGCGGGCAGCAGCGTCATGTGCCCGCGGCGGGCCCGATGCGGCCCATCCGCGCGGCCCGGTCGGCTCACCGCTCAGCGCGACGGAGCCCCTGCTCTGGCGGCGGGGACCAACGAGGCATCGTCGAGCTTGACGAAGTCGGAACTCGACCTCGCCGTCCATGACCAGCGCGAACTCGTCGTGGGCGCAGGTGCGCCACTCTGACGTGCCCTCGGCGCGGATCACCTCGAGGACGTACTCCATGTTCTTGCCACGGCGACCTTCTCGTACGGCTTGGACATCGAGGCGACCTCGAAGATGTTCGAGAACGCGTAGTGCTTGGGGTCGTCGTCGATGACCTCCAGGATGCCCTTCTCGTACTTGTTCAGGGAGCCGAACTTGGTCTCGTACTTGGTCACCTCATCCACCCCCGTGGGTCGGCCCGGCAGCCCGGACCTGGATTTGGAGCGCATCTGGGGTTGCGTTCGCTATGCGAACTCCTGTACGTTTTTCAGGCAGCGATTATTCTCCGGAGGGTTTTGCCGTGTCAAGCCAACCCCGCAGTGCGGACTTCGTGCAATCCCTGGGGCGTGGGCTCAGCGTGATCAAGAGCTTCACCCGGGAGCGGCCCTCCCTCACGCTGTCGGAGATCGCCGACCAGACCGGCCTCACTCGCGCGGCTGCCCGTCGCTTCCTGCTCACGCTCCGGGATCTCGGGTACGTCCAGAGCGACGGGCGGCAATTCTCGCTGCGGCCACGCGTCCTGGAGCTCGGGTACTCGTACCTTTCGTCGCTCCCGGTGTGGGATGTTGCGAGGCCGCACCTCGAAGAGCTGGCAGAGAAGGTGCGCGAGACGACCTCGGCCTCGGTGCTGGACGGAACCGACATTGTGTTCGTCGCCAGGGTGGAAACCAATCGGATCATGAGCATGACCCTGGGCGTTGGGTCCAGATTGCCGGCATGGGCGACCGCCATGGGCCGCGTCCTCCTGGCCGATCTCCCCCCCGCCCGGCTCGACGAGTACTTCCAGGAGGTCAAGCTCGAGCCGCTCAGCGAGCGCACGATCACCGACCAGAAGAAGCTTCGGCAGCTCATCCGGCAGGCCGGAGCTCGAGGCTGGACGCTGGTGGACCAGGAGGTGGAGGCGGGGGTCCGATCCTTGGCCGTCCCGATCCGCTCTCCGAACGGGCGCGCCGAGGCCGCCCTCACGGTTTGCTCGCACGCGTTCCGTGTGAGCGTGGATCGCGTGGTCAAGGAGTTCCTGCCGCTGGTGCAGGGGACATCGGAGCGCATCAGCGCCGAGTTGGCCCGACGCTGACCCATCTGAGCGGAGGCGCCCGCCCGCCACGGTCCGTGGTCGCAGTGTCTAGTGCAGATCGATAAGCGACCCCGTCACCGTGAAGCGCAAGCCTTCGTCGACGGCGGCGAAGAAACCGAACATGATCAGGCAGGCCGCCACCATCATGACGTTCCGATAGAACAGCTGGGTCTGGGCCTGCTTCTGGGTCTGGTCCTCGATCGACCAGAAACGGTGGAAGTACAGCGCGGCGATGGTGGCGAAGGCCACGAACATGAGGGCGCCCACGTCCGGCCAGATGCCCAGACCGACCGATATGGAGGCGAGCACCAGCCAGATCCCTGCAGGGATCCCCGCCATCGCGACGATCGGGAATCCCATCGACTGCGCGTAGCCTTCCGCCATCTTCGGGTACTTGAGGTGGAACGAGTATCCGGACACGTACGCGGGAAAGATCACGAACAGGATCCGTCCGATCAGCACGGTGATGCCAGCCGTTGTATCCACCTTGCCCCCTTTTCGAGAAGTTCCTGGCTTCGAACGGCGGCCGACCGGCGTCGGCCCAACCCTGCCTCCCTCCCTTCCGATGCCGGGCTCTCAGCGCTGGCTGGCTCGTCCGCCCCACGACTCCGGCGGGTCCGGGGCTTTGGACCGTGGCGCGTTCGGAGCGAGCACGTCCATGGTCCCGATGGCCATCGCGGTGAGCTGAGCGATCACATCATGCACGTCGGGGCTGTTCGGCAGGATGCACCGCAGGTCGGTCACGCCGGCATGGGCCAGCTCGATCACCCGGTCCTGACACTCCTCCAGGGTGCCGAAGATCCCCACCTCCGCCGGAGGCCCCGTGAGATCGAACAGGGGCTCGGCGTCGGCTCGGGCCTTGGCTTCCGCGTTCGTCCTGCCGATCGAGACCGGAAGCTCCATGGCGATCCCAAGGGTGGCCGGATCTCGTTCGGCCGCCTGGCACGCTCGACGGATCATCGAGAGCCCTTCCTGGACGTCCCGGACAGTACCTGCCGGGATCGAGACGTCGTCGGCGACGCGAGCTGCGACTTCCATCTGCGCCGGGGTGATCGCCTCGATCGAGAGCGTCGGTCCCCCAGGCTGCGGCGAGCTGACGCCAAGTTCCGCGTTCCCAACCTCCGAGGATCCCGTGACCGCGACCGACTCGCCCACGAGCAGCCCGCTGATGATGCGCGCGTAGTGCTCGAGCCTGCGGAGTCGAGTCTCGGGGTCGGGGAAGTCGAAGCCGAACGCGATGTGCTCCCGTTCGATCCAACCAACGGACAGGCAGAGCTCCAAACGCCCGCCGGTCGCGGCGTCCAGCGTGCCGGCCATGGCGGCGAGGGTCGTAGGAGGGCGAAACGCGATGTTCAGGGTCGCGCCTAGCCGGGCCCGGCGGGCCACCATCGATGCGAGGGTCAGCGCCGTCCACGCTTCCAGCCGGGGCGCCCCGTCGGCGGATGCAAAGTGGTCGCGCACCCACAGGGCATCGATGCCCGCACCGTCACACATCCGGGCGACCTCTTGAAGGCGATCCGGAGCGTTCCTGGTGTCGAGCACGACCCCCAGGCGAACCAGTCGTCCCCGTGGGGCTCTCGTTGGCCGATAGGTCATGCGTGCGGTAATGTTCGCATTCCGGACAGCTGTGCGGGAATCACGCGGGAGCATACCGGCCGGGTCATGGGCGACACAAGTGAGCTTCCGACCGAACCCCCGCTGATCGGCGCGTTCCCGACAGCCTTGCTGCGGTTCGTCCACCGTCTCCGCGACGCCTCCATCCCTGTGTCGATGGTCGAGGCACTCGACGCAGTGCACTCGATCCAGCACGTGGACATCGCCAACCGGTCGCATCTCAAGGCGGCGCTGGGGGCGACGCTGGTCAAGCGGGCCGAGCACCGCGCAGCCTTCAACTCGCTGTTCGACATCTACTTCGCCGTTCAGCGCGAGGAACGCGACCTCGCCACCAGCTTGGACCGTCCCACGGCGTCAGGCGACGTGGAGAGCGAACGCTCACTCGTGCAGGGGGAAAACGGCGCCTCTTCGGACCTGTTGAAGGCGATGCTGGAGGCCCTTCGATCGAACGATGCGAATGCCCTGCGGGCCCTCGCCGCGCTGGCGGTCGATCGGTTCGGAGGGATCAGCGAGGAGAGGACCGCGGCCGAGCGCTATTACCTCTATCGCGTCTTCCGCCAACTCGAGCTGTCCGAATTGCTTCGCCAGGCCATCCTCCAGCAGCGACAGGAGACGGAGGAGAGGACGGCGCTCGGGGACCGCCTCGCACGGGACGAGCTCACCAGGCGGATCGAGGAGTTCCGAAGCCTGATCGCCGAGGAGGTCCGGTGGCGGCTCGTGGAGCTGAAGGGGGCCGGGCAGGCGGCGGACGTCTTCCACGACCGGCCCATCGAGGACGTGGAGTTCCTCTCCGCGTCGCCAGCCGAGCTCCGCCAGATGCGAGATGCGATCAGGCCGTTGGCCCGCAAGCTCGCCGCGAGGATCGCTCGACGAAAGCGATCTCGGCGTCACGGGAGGCTGGACGTCAGAAGGACCATGCGGCGCTCCCTGTCGGCCGGCGGCGTGCCGCTCGACCCCGCCTTCCGCCACCCCAGGGCCTCCAAGCCGGACGTGTATCTCTTGTGCGATATCTCGGGATCGGTGTCGGAGTTCGCCCGGTTCACGATGTCCCTCCTTCACGCCACGAGAGACGAGTTCTCGCGGATCCGCCTCTTCGCGTTCGTCGACGGGATCGACGAGGTGACCGAGCGGTTCCGCGAGGGTTCCGACTGGCTTGCCCCCCGAAATCTGCTGTACGGGACGAACGTGATATCGAGCGATGGGCACAGCGACTACGGGAACGTGTTCCGGCGCTTCTGGCACATCTATGGGCACGCCGACCTCGATCCTCGCACCACGGTGATCATCACCGGCGACGCCCGCAACAACTACCGGGATGCGGGCCTCGAGGCTCTGCGCGCTATCCAGGAGCGCGCCCGGAAGGTCTATTGGCTCAACCCCGAGCCCCGCCGCGAGTGGAACACGTCGGACTCCATCATCGAGACGTACGCACCGAACTGCCACGGTGTCTTCGAGGCCAGGACCTTGCGCCAGCTTGCGGAGTTCGTCTACCAGATCGCCTGAGCGCTAGGCCACGGCTCGCAGCACCAGGGCGATCATCGTGAAATGGCATGCGGCGGCCGCCACCATGAACGAGTGCCATACCTCGTGGAACCCGAAGATCGCCGGACTCGGGTCCGGACGCTTGCTGGCGAAGACGATGGCCCCCGCCGTGTACAGGAGCCCACCCGTGACCAGGAGCACGAGCTGCGCAACGGTCATCCCTCGCACGAGCTGCGGGAGCGCGATCGTGGCGAGCCATCCCAGCCCGATGTACAGGAAGCCGGTCACCAAGTGGAGGCCGTCGATCCGCGCGAGCTTCAGCGCGATGCCCAGGACCGCCCCGGCCCAGGCGATCGACAGGATGACGACCGACCACGCACCGTGGAGCACGAGGATGCTGATCGGCGTGTAGCTACCCGCGATCAATACGAAGATCATCGAGTGGTCCAGCCGTTTCATCCTCCGGCTTGCCTTCGGCGACCATCTGACCCGGTGATACGCCGCGCTCGCCCCGAACAGCGCGGTGAGGCTCAGCGCGTAGATGGCGGCCGCCGCGCGGGCTGCAGCGCTCTGGGCCAGAAACACCAGGACCACCCCGGCGGGGATCGAGACGAAGAACGCGACCAGGTGGATCCAGCCGCGGAGGAGAGGCTTGACAGGTGGGGCGGATTCGGGCATCGGCGACATGCTACCCGCGCCCCGGTGCGGCTCGGCCGATGTGATGGAATGACCCGATGCGGCCCACCTTCTTCGCCACGCCGTCCGAGTTCCGCGCATGGCTGGAGAAGCACCATGCGACAGCCACGGAGCTCCTGGTCGGGTTTCACAAGAAGGGGTCGGGCAAGCCCAGCATCACCTGGCCAGAGGCCGTGGACGAGGCCATGTGCTTCGGGTGGATCGACAGCATGCGAAAGGGCATCGATGACACGAGCTACTCGAACCGGTTCACCCCCCGGAGGGCTCGGAGCACGTGGAGCGCGGTGAACATCGAGCGCGCGAAGGAGCTGATCAGACAGGGACACATGCGACCGGCGGGCCGCAAGGCGTTCGAGGCGCGTCGGGACGACCGGTCGGCGACCTACTCGTACGAGCAACGGGGGCAGGCGAAGCTCGGCGCCGAGTTCGAGCGGAAGCTCCGTTCCAACAGGAAGGCGTGGAACTTCTTCCAGGCGCAGCCTCCCGGGTATCGAACGACCGCCACGTACTGGGTGGTCAGCGCGAAGAGGGAAGAGACCAGGAGAAGGCGGCTCGCCACGCTCATCGACGACTCGGAGCACGGACGAACCATCCGGCCGCTGACCCGCCCAAGGCCGCAGGCTGCGGGCCGTGCGGCGGGTCGCCGGCGGCCCAGCCGCTTAGGACGTCTTCTTGATGATCTTCTCGATCTCGGTGCGGCCGAAGGCCCGCATGGTTGTGGTCCGGACGTTGCCGAGGGAGCCGATCTCGAGGAGCATCGCCGTGGCGGTCTCGTCGTCGGGAGCCTCGGTCACCGCGACGATGTCGTACTCGCCGAGGGTCCAGAAGAGGGACTTGACGCTCCCCCCGCGCTTCTTCACCAGCTCCTCGAATGCGGTCGCCCTCTTGGGTGTGTCCTTGAAGTTCTTGATGCCCTGCTCCGTCCAATTGATCAGGCTCACGAACGTGGCCATCACATCCCCCTTCCCCTCGGGCGGACACCCCAGCCACCACCCTATTCGGGGGTGCGGACATTCGCAAACGATGGCCTATGCGTCCGAGCGCTCGCCCTCAGCCGATTGCGTCCGAGCGAGGAGTCGGTCGAGCTCGTCCACCAGGTCGCCGTAGCTCCCGCCGTCGTCGAGCGTCGCGTCCTGTTCGTCGGGCGAGCTCGACGTTTCCGCCAACACGATCCTGGACAGCTGTCCCATGGCCTCCTCCGAGGTCCTTCCGGTCAAGGCATCGGCATGCGCGGTTCGGACGTGAAGGGGCCTGCGTCAGTGTAAGGAGCAGAGGTGTGCGGTCACGAGGAAGAGCC
>CAVVVF010000007.1:0-12135 GCA_963751665.1 uncultured Actinomycetes bacterium
TGGAAGCTCTCTCCGCAGGCTGAGCGCTGTTCCACCACGCTGAGCTCCACCAACACGGGCCACCTCCTGCTCCGATCGAGGTCGTAAGGAGGATGACCGGTGTCAAGGATCAGCCGGATCAGGTGTCAAGGATCAGCCGGATCAGGAGTCAAGGATCAGCCGAAGCCGTGTCCAGGATCAGGTGAGCCGGAACGTCCAGCATCACGCGGAACACGACATCACATGGTGCCCCCGGCAGGAATCGAACCTGCGACACACGGTTTAGGAAACCGTTGCTCTATCCACTGAGCTACGAGGGCCAGCGGGAAGGTGGTTCAAGACCGGACCTCCGGCACCACCTGCTTGCACGCTCCAAGGATAGTGGCCCTGATTAGCGGAGGGCTCCAAGGGGTAAAGGAGTACGCGAGGCAGGAAGGAAGGAGGCTTACTCATGGCCACCCAGGCTGACGAGCTCGTGAAGGAGGACCTCCTCAACGGTACGTTCATGCCCGGATGCGGCTGAGGGCCCTCTCGGCCTCCGCGGACAACCCGAATCTGCGGACCTGTAGCAGGTGCGGGGAGCGGGTCGAGATGCGACGGGACGCGAGCGAAGGGTCGGTCTGCTCGCTCTGCGGCCGCTACGCCTGAGGGAGAGCCGCTAGCGGTCGACGTAGAGCCTGACCGTCGTTCCCGTGGAGTTCGGCACGATCTGGAGCAGGTCCACGAGCTGCCGTGCGAGCCACAGTCCGCGGCCGGCCTCCATGCGTCGGCGGGAGGCAAGTACCCGGCCAACGGGTCGGCGATCCCGGGACCGTCGTCCTGGATCTGGCACAGGAACCGTCCGTCCTCCGGCCACCCCCACAGCGCTACGACGCCACGTCCGTACCGAAGCGCGTTCGTGAGGATCTCGTTCGCCGCCATCGTCAGGTCCATGGCGCGCTCGGACGTCACCCCCGCCTTGACCGCTTCCTCGCGCAGGAACAGGCGAGCGCTCGAGAGACCCGTGGTCTGACCGAGCCTGGGGGCCCATGCCGGAGGCGACGGCGGCTCCGGGTTCCACGTGCGGAGCAGCTCGCCGGGGTACGGAAGTCCGGGCTGGGTCGTTCCGTCCCGTTTCCGTCGGAGACCACAGGATGCGTTCGCCGGGCGTTCGCCACGATCGCGGGATCCAGCCGAGAAGTGTCGTAGATGCAGATGAGCGAGACGGGGAACGGAGCGAGGACCGTGTTCAGCACCGACTCGTACCGGATCCATTCCCGGATGAGGTCGAGCCGGCCTGGATAAAAGGGACCAGGTACGACAGGAACTGGCCCATTGTCGCATGCAGGAGCGCCGGGTGCTCCAGGCTTGTCCGGTCGGTCTCGTTTCTCGTTCCCATCGTCTCGCCATCCATGGTGCGTCTTGACTCGCCGTTCAAAGCATATCGGCCATCCCAAGCACGGGGTGATCCGTCGATTCATTAACCCGGTGGCCCGGTGGCCCAATCCCGGGGCGCGTCCCCTGTTTGGTCGCTCGACCTGCGGGTAGGGTTGCGATGTCACCAGGGATCGGAGAGGCGCATGGAGCGGGACGATCGCAAGCGAGCGGGCACGCCCGTGCCCGGACCGGTCCCGGACCCCAACCCGGCTCCGGTGCCCGATCCTCTGCCACCACCGAGCCCGCCAGAACCCCCTTCGCCCGATCCGCCGGCGCCGGCCCCGGGCCCTCCGGCCCCACCCGCGCCGAGCCCGCCGCAACCCCCCGGGCGAGAACCGCAGCCCGATGAGCCGCCGATCCCTCGCGCAGAGCCGAGGTCCGGCCGCTAGCCCGCCTTGCGGATCGCGTCGATCAGATCTGAGGGCGGTCGAGGAGGTGTGTGAGCCGCGGGGAGCCGGTCTCAGGCTATTGCGGGAATGCCTTGAAGCTCGCGGTCCGGACCCCACTCCGATACCAGGGCGTCCAGGTCGCGCACGACCGGGATCCCGTACCTCGTCTGGAGAGATCCGGTGTCGATCGAGGCCGAGGTCTTGGGTCGAACGAACAGGGCGAGCGGCTTGCAGAACTGGCTCCTCCAGCCTTCGGTGCCGAGCAGGACCCTGCCCCATGCTTCGGCGACGCCCAGGACGAGGCCTCCGAACCCCGAATCCCACGGGTCGACCTCCCACGGGGACAGGCGCTGCTGCTCCCGGGGGGCTTCCGTGGGCAGGCTCGTTCAGCCCGTAGAACCCGCAGTCGCAGTTGAGCGCCGGGGCTCCTGTCTGGTGCTCCGCCCGCAGGCGGGAGTAGAACCACATCCGCCCGTACTTCAGGATGAAGCACTCGGCCCGGTTCGAGGCCGGGTCCCAACGGCTGCGGCCGAAGAAGGGCGACTCGAGCCATCCGGCCCGGCCCACTCGCCACCAGCGGTATCCGCGGAAGCCACCGACCACGAGGTCGCGGCCGAAGTCCTTCTTCAACGCCCCGTGGGCTCAGGGACTGGTTCCGTCGTCGCGGGAGCCGTCTCGGGCGCCTCGACCGGCGCCTCCACGATCCGAGGATCCGGCACGGCTTCCACCTCTCGGACGATCTTTCCGATCCTCATGGCGAACCTCCTCTTGGGTGAACCTATCGACCGCTTCGGTCCCGGGGTTGATACCCACATGGACGCGCGGGGGGAGGTTTGGCCAGGCACGGCCGGGGGAATCCTTAGACTTCGGGCAGGGCCATCGGAGGGAGGGCACAGGAGGGGGCGGACGTCCAGGCGCTCGATTCCAGGGGGGCGTCGTGACCTCGACTGAAGGGCACGCCGGCTCATCCACATCTGAGCGGCGCTACCCGGTCTCGGCCGACACCGTCGCACGGGCCCGGCGAGAGCTGGAACAGCTGCTTCCACGTCTCCGGCCGGCGTGCCTCGACACCCTGCGACTGCTGGCCAGTGAGGTCGTCACCAACGCGATCAGGCATGGGCCCGACGGATCCGAGGCAACGGTCATCATGCGGGTCCAGGTCGTGGGCGAGCGCGCACACGTGGAGGTCGAGGACACCGGAGGTGGCTTCTCGCCTCCGGGCCCCCCCAAGGCCGACGGAAGCGGCGGGTGGGGCCTGTACCTGGTGGACGAGCTCGCCGATCGGTGGGGGGTCCAGGATGGACCTCCCACTCGGGTGTGGTTCGAGGTCGACGCCTGTCTGGTGCCGGAGCGGGCCCGCCCACCCGGTGCGTGGCCGGAGATCCTCGACACGTTCGTCCTCGAGGATGTCCGTTCGGCAGTGGTGGCACCGGCGTGGACGGCATCGTCACCCGGTGGAACGCGCAGGCCGAGTCGCTGTTCGGCTGGAGCCCCGCGGAGGCGGTCGGCCGCGATCTCGCCGATCTCCTCTTCGCGGGCGAGGACGATGCGGGATCGGGCCTTTCGCGAAACGCCTTCGGACCGGCGGATCCTGGGAAGGCGACTGGGAGGCCCGGCGGAGCGACGGGACGACGGTGCTCGTCCACGTTGCATCGTCGCCCCTCCACGACGAGGGCGGTGCGCCGCTCGGCGTGGTGACGGCCTGGTTCGACATCCGCGATCGCAAGCGGGTGGAGCAGAGAGCTGGAGAAGCTCGTCGCCGAGCTGCGCGAATCCGAGCGCAACCTCCGGCTCATCACCGAGAACTCGCCCATCGCCATCCTGGCCTACGACCTCGACGAGAAGCTGCTGTACGTGAACCAGGCAGCCGAGGAGCTCACCGGCTTCTCATCGGATGAGATCCGGGAGCGAACATACCTCGATCTGGGTCCATCCGGAGGACCGAAAGCACGTCGAGGAACGATGGCGATGGTTGCTGGCGGGAGGCCATATCGGGACGAGGAAGTCCGCCTGGTCACGAAGGGGGGTGCCGTCAAGTGGTCGCTCTCCTCGTGGGGACCGCTCCTCGACGAGGAGGGAAGGCGCATCGGCATCCAGGGGCGGGAACGCGACGTCACCCAGCGCAAGCGGACGGAGCTCGCCCTGAAGGAGAGCGAGCAACAGCTTCGCATCGCACTCTCCGCGGGCAGCATGGGGACATGGGATTGGGACATCCGAAAGGGCCGGGTCGGCTGGTCGATCGACTGGAGAAGATCCACGGCCTGGAACCGGAACCTTCGGCGGGACCTTCGAGGACTCGACTCGTGACATCCATCCAGAGGATCGCGAGCGCGTTCTCGAGTCCATCCAGAAGGCCGTGACCGAAGGTGCGGACTACGTCCTGGACTATCGGATCGTTCGTCCGGATGGCGTCGTGCGGTGGGTGAGCGCGAGGGGACAGGTCTTCCGGGACGAGTCGGGCAAAGCGGTTCGGATGGCCGGGGTCTGTTCCGACGTCACGGAGCGCAAGGAGACCGAGCGGCGGTTGTCGGTCCAGTACGCCGTGTCTCGCGTCCTGGCCGAGGCGTCGAGCGTCGAGGACGCCACACCGCAACTGATCGAGGCCGTCGCCGGCGCGCTCGCATGGGAGCTCGGCAACCTATGGCAGGTCGACGAGGAAGCGGGCGTCTTGCGGTACGCGGGCGGTTGGTGCTCGCGGGCCAGCCGGTGCACGGGGATTCCTGGCGCACGGCCGCGAGTTCTGTTCCCGCCGGGGGTCGGTATCCCCGGACGGGTGTGGCAGTCCGGCGCTCCGGCCTGGATCCCCGACGTCGCCCTCGACGACAACTTCCCTCGAGCCCCGTTCGCCGCCCAGGCCGGCCTCCACGCGGCCTTCGGCTTTCCCATCACGCTCGGAGAACAGATCCTCGGCGTGGTGGAGTTCTTCAGCCCACGGATCCGGGAGCCGGACCGGCCGCTGCTGGAGACCGTCGCCGCCGTCGGCCGCCAGATCGGCCAGTTCCTGGAGCGCAAGTTGGTCGAAGGGGCCGTGACCGAGAGCGAGGCCCGAAAGACGGCCATCCTGGAATCGGCACTCGAGGGGATCATCACGATGCGGGAGGACGGGACGATCGTCGAGATGAACCCGGCCGCCGTCCGGATGTTCGGAGTCGATCGCAACGAAGCGGTAGGCATGGAGCTTGCGGATCTGATCATCCCGGAGCACCTCCGGGCCAGACATCGCGAGGCCCTGGAGCGGTTCCGCCGAACCGGCCATGGGCGCGTGCTCGGCAAGCGGATGGAGCTCTCGGGCCTTCGGGCCGATGGATCGGAGTTCCCCATCGAGCTCACGGTCACGCTGGTCGAGCTTCCGGGCCCTGCGCTGTTCACCGGATACATCAGGGACATCACGGACCGAAGGCGAACCGAGGAGCTCCGATCTCGCTTGCTGGAGAGCGAGCGGAGCGCCAGAGCCGAGGCCGAGGCCGCCAGGGAGCGCGCGGCCTACCTTGCGGAGGCAAGCGTGATCCTGGCCTCGTCCCTCGACGTGCGAAGGACCCTGAGGCAGGTCGCTCGGCTGACGGTCCCGCGCCTGGCCGACTGGTGCAGCGTGGAGATGGTCGAGCCCGACGGCACCATCCAGTCGGTCGCGGTGGCCCACGTGGACCCGAAGAAGGTCGCCCTAGCCCGGCAGTACCGCCGCCGCTATCCTCCGGACCAGTCGGCTGAGTCCGGTATCGGTCGGGTCATCCAGACGGGCCGGTCAGAGCTCTTCGAGGACATCCCCGAACAGGGCCTGCTGGAGCAGCGGATCGACGACCCCGAGCGACTCGAGTTCGCCCGAAAGCTCGACGTGCGCTCGGCGATGGTCGTTCCGCTCGTGGCCGAGGGCCGTTCCCTCGGGGCGATCTCGTTCGCCTCATCGGAGTCGCGGAGGCGGTTCGGCCAGGCCGACCTGGAGCTTGCCGAGGACCTGGCGCACCGGGCGGCGGTGGCGATCGTCAACGCGCGACTGTACGAGGAACGGAGCCACGTCGCCCGAACGCTCCAGCGCAGCCTCCTGCCACAGAAGCTGCCCGACATCCCCGGAATGCAGATCGCCGCGTTCTACCAGCCGGCCGGCCTGGCCAGGACCGAGGTGGGGGGCGACTTCTACGACGCCTTCGAGGTTGGCGAGGGGGCCTGGGCCATCGTGATCGGCGACGTATGCGGCAAGGGCGTGGAGGCGGCGGCCATGACGGGGGTCGCCCGGCACGCGATCCGGGCGGCGGCCGTGCACCAGGTCAGCCCGAGCGCCGTGCTCGCCGACCTGAACGAGGTCCTGCGCCGCGAGGAGGGCGAGGGATTCTGCACGGTGGCCATGGGCCGCCTCGAGTCGCATGACGATGGTGCCACGCTCACCGTCTCGAGCGGCGGCCACCCGCTCCCGATCGTGCTTCGCCGCGACGGCTCGGTCGAGACGGTGGGCTCGCCCGGCACCCTCGTCGGCGTCTTCGAGGACGTGCAGCTGCGAGGATCGGACGGTGGGGCTGCTACGGGGTGACACGGTGGTCTTCTACACCGACGGGCTGATCGATGTCCGCCGGAGAGAGCCGATCGACGATGTGGCGCTCGATGCGCTCCTGGCCACGTGCCGGGACCTGGACGCCATGGCAACCATCGACTGTTTCCGCGACGCCGTGGCCGACCCGGAGGGGGAGTCGCCCGACGACATCGCCATCCTCGCGGTCCGGATCGTTCCCTAGCCGGACGTCTCGTCCGGAGGTGGACACCGTGTCCTTCAACTCCCAATGTTTGGCGGCAGCGTGCGGCGGGAATCAAAGGGCCTGACCAAGGAGGCCGCATGTTCGGAGTTCTTGCCCTTACCGGAGGGGCCGCGACGTTGCTCTGGATCCTCGCGGTGATCCTGGTGATCGCCGGAATCGTCACGCTCCTTCGAGGAGGGGTCGTGGCCGGGGTGGTCCTAATCATCGTCGGCCTGCTGATTGGCCCCGGGGGCGTGAGCATCTTCAAATAACGCCAGCGCCCCAAACGTTCGCCCCCCCCAGCGATCCGGGAGCCGTGTTACGGCTCCCGGATCGCCTCTCGTAGGCGAACCAGCGTCTGGGAGAGCAGGCGTGAAACGTGCATCTGGGAGATCCCGAGCTGCTCGGCGATCTCGCTCTGCGTGAGGCCCTTGAAGAACCTCAGGTACAGGATCCCTCGTTCCCGGGTGGGCAGCTCCCGGAGTTTCGGAGCGACGCTTGCCCACTCCTCCAGCAACTCCAGCGAGTCGTCCTCCTCGGTGAGGAGCTCGGCGTGGGTGGGTCCCTCGTCGCCGACCGGCGCCTCGAGCGAGGTCGCGGAGTACGCCTGCATGGCCTCGATGGCCTCCAGGATCTCCTCCTCCTGAAGGTCCAACCGGGCCGCGAGCTCCTTGACCGTGGGGGAACGTCCCAGCTCCTGCCACAGCTCGCCCAGGGCCCGGCTGACGCGTAGGCCGGTCTCCTGGAGGCGTCGGGGCACCCGAACCGCCCACCCCTTGTCCCGGAAGTGTCGCTTGAGCTCCCCGATGATCGTGACCGCCGCGTAGGTGGGGAACTGGACCTCTCGGCTCGGATCGAAGCGGTCGATCGCGTTCAGCAGGCCGATCATCGCCACCTGGACGAGGTCCTCGACCTGCTCGCCTCGGCCGGAGAACTTCCTGGCGAGGGACTCGGCCAATGGTTGATAGATCCGCACGAGCTCTTCTCGCGCCCCGCGATCGGGCAGTTGCCCGAAGAGCTCGGCCATGCGTTCATCGGTTCGTTCCTCGTGGCTGGTAGACGCCACGTTTCACGCCCCGCTCGACGCGGAGGATCGCTTCACCACTCTGATCGCCGGGGCGCCACCCGGTCGTTCGAACGCCACCTCGTTGCTCAGCCCCGAGAGCACGTTCCAGGCGAGTGATTCGTGGAAGGCCGGCGGCGGCCAGCCGGCGGGGGCGGTCCCGTCCACCGACACGACCGCCTCCACCCCCCCGTCCACGGCGCGAAGCCGAAGCGTCAGCGTGCCGGCGTTCGGGCCCAGCATGAGCAGCTGCGAGCTGGCCTCGTCGACGGCCATCCGAAGGTCGTCGATGTCGTCAATCGGGAGGTCGAGGCGGGCGGCGACGCTCGCCGCGACCGACCGAAGGACGTGAACGTAGGCGGCTTGGGAGGGCACGGTCACGACGACCTCGGACGTCGACTGGGACGTTCATGATCGCCATGGTAGGGGCTCCCTCCCGGGGCTGAGCGGTACCCTCTCCGTCCACCGCCGAAACAAATCCGCCTCGGTTTCCTCGGGCCGGCTGGTTCAGGGCGGGCCGGGACCCTCACGAGCTATCCTGAGGAGTCCTGAATCGAGCGAGCGGTGCGCCGTGCGTCAGGCTGGGGGGCGACCGGAAGATCTGGTCACCCGGCCGTGAGGGCGCGTGAGCGGCGCGGGGACGAAGCGTCCGTCCGGCACCGATGTCGTGGAGGTCCCGCTCGACGGCGACGTGGACATCGCCTCGGCCGATGAGATCGAGGCGCGGATCCGAAGCGCAGAGGCGGAACAGCCCTCGGTCATCCTGATCGACCTCCGCGAGGTGTCGTTCCTCGACTCGAGCGGCCTGCGCCTGATCCTGGGTGCTGCGGTGAGGGCCGAGGCGGCCGGCCGCCGGCTGGTCCTGGTGCGAGGACGGGAGCGGGTCCAGCGGGTCTTCGAGCTCACGAACCTCCAGTCCAGGCTGGAGTTCGTGGACCACCCCTCGCTCCTGGCCCATCCCCTTGCCTGAGCGCTGACCAGGCCGGCTCCCGTTCCAGGAGGGAGATGCGCAGGTTTGTCAGGCGCCAACCGTGGGTACCCGCTACACCGCACCCCGCCTTGGTCGATCGTTGGATAGCTGTACCGCACAGCGCCTCTGTAAACTGGCGCTCCCGAACATCCTGCCGGCGAACGACGAGACGGGTGGAGGTGATGGCCATGGATCTCGTGCTCGGATCTCGGAGCGAGAACGGCTGGGCCGTGCTGGAGGTCCAGGGTGAGGTGGACCTGTACACGTCCCCGCAGCTTCGAGACGCCATCCTGCGACTCACCGAGGAGGGCGAGAACCGGATCGTGGTCGACCTCAACAACGTGAGCTTCATGGATTCGAGCGGGCTCGGCGTCCTCGTGGCCGGGCTGAAGCGGGCCAGGGAGCGAGGCGGGGAGCTGGCGCTGGTCTTCGGCGAGGGGTCCGTACAGAAGGTCCTGGGCATCACCGGGTTGGACAAGGTCTTCCCCACGCACGGCTCCGTCGGCGAGGCGACCGGAAGAACCTGAGCACCGCCATGGAGCAACGAGCTACTGATCGGATCGACGCCGCCGGCTCGACGGTGTCGATCACCATCCCCGCCGACCCCGCCCACGTCGGCACCGTGCGGTTCTTCGCCGCAACCGTCGCTCGTCACGCCGGCTTGGAGGAGGAGCTGACCGACGATCTCCGGCTCGCCGTGTCGGAGGCGTGTGCCGAGGCGATGGAGGCCGGGGTGACCGGGTCGATCCGGGTCGCCCTGTCGCTGGAGCCCGGCGGGATCGCGGTGGAGGTGACGAGCGGCTCCACCCGGCCGGAGGGTGGAGCTCCAGGACCCGAGGGGTCGGAGCTGGTCCCGATGGACCGGCTGCAACTCATCAGGGCGCTCTTCCCTGACGCCGAGAGCGATCAGGGCCGCGGGACGAAGGTCGTGCGTTTCACGGCTCGTCCTTGACCTTGGCCACCAGGATGGCGAGGTCGTCGGGGAGCCCCTCGGTCCGATCCCCCACCACCGCCCGCTCCAGCCGGGCGGCGATCTCTTCGGCGGATCGGTCCACGTTCTGCGACAACACGTCGGCCAGCCATTTCTGGCCGAACTCCTTGCCACTTCGTTCGGCGTCGGTGAGCCCGTCCGTGAAGAGGACGAGCGCGTCGCCGGGCCGAAGGTCCGCGGTGGTGTCGGCCAGCTCGACGTCCTTGAACACCCCGAGCAGCGTGCCCGGCCTTCCCGAGAATTCGACGGTACCGTCCGCGCGGAGGATGGCAGGGAGCGGGTGGCCACCCGTGCACACGGTGAGGCGCGCGCCGCCGGGCTGCGGCCGGAGCCGCACGTAGCAGACCGTGCAGAACCATTGGTCCTGGGACTGCTGCTGTAAGGCGGTATTCAGCATGGCGAGTACGGCGCTCGGCCTCTGTTCGCGAAGCGCTGCCGCACGGATCGTGTGGCGGGCCGCACCCATCAGCGCCGCCGCCTTCGGTCCCTTGCCACAGACGTCGCCCACCACCAGGGCCCAGGAGCCGTCCTCGGTGTCGAACGCGTCGTAGAAGTCACCGCCCACGTCGATCCCCTCGCCGGCCGCCTGATACCGCGCCGCCAGCTCGACGCCTGGGACATCGGGGAACGGCCCGGGAAGGAGACCCTGCTGGAGCGTCCTTGCGATGTCGTCGCGCTCTCTGTACAGCCTCGCGTTGTCCAGGGCCATCGCGGCCCGGGACGCGAGGTCCTCGGCCAACGTCAGGTCGTCCTCCCCGTAGGATCTCCCGGACTCGGCGAAGACGAAGGAGATGGTGCCAAGCGTGCGCCCGCGTGCCCGAAGCGGGACGAGCATGACCGAGCTCAGTTGGAGCTCTTTGATCACCTCGATCTGCTCATCGTCGAGGTTCGCCTCGAGCAGCTCCGGGTCGATCGACGGGTACAGTTCCGACTCGCCGGTCCGGATCACATGCGGGAGCCCCGTGGGTGCCGACATGTCGACGGGAAACTTTCGGCGGAACTCGCGCGCCCATTCGACCTTCGACGGGTCGACGTGGGCGATGGCCAGCAGCTCCAGCGAGCCGTCGGGCTCCAGGACATCCACGGCGCACCAATCGGCCAGCTCCGGCACAGCCATCCGGGCGATCCGAGACAGCGTGGTCTGGTAGTCCAGAGATGAGACCAGCTCCTTCGTCGCCTGCGCCAGGAAACGTTGCCCCCCTTCGCGCTTGCGGTCCTCGGTCACGTCCCGGAAGTACCCGATCCTCCCGTAGATCGCGCCGGTCTCGTCCTTGAGCGCTCTGGTGTATCGCTCGATGACCCGCCCGTCCTTCAGGGCGATCTCGTCACGGGACTCCATGTCCATGTGGTCCCAGAGATAGCGTGTGCGCTCGATGAAGCCTTCGGGGTCTGCCACCGCCCCTTCACGACCTCCATCGCCGCCTCGTTCACCTTGGTGTCCAGGACCTCCTGAGGGATCTCCCAGAGCTCGGCGAACCGGCGGTTGGCGGAGACGATCTCGCCCTCGGGTGAGATCACCACGATCCCGACGTCCGACGCCTCCGACTGGGCCTCGAGCAGGGCGTTCTGGAACTCGAGCTGTTGCTCGGCGCGTTTCTGCTCCGTGATGTGGTGGAACACGTTGACCACGTAGCTCACCGCCCCGTCCTCGTCGTGCATGGGAGCCGCACGAACCAGGGTCCAGTCTTCGTCTCCCGATCGTCCGCACCAGCACGCGGATCAGGGCCTCCGCGTGCTCCTCACCCCGCAGGATCCGGCGACCCGGCAGCTCGTCCGGCGAGAAGGGCCGGCCGTCCTCGTGCAGGAGCTCGAACCGGCCGAGGACCTCATCGATGGGGGCGGCCATGAAGGACTCTGCGTCCTGGTAACCCGACATCCTCGCGGCGGAGTCGTTCGCGTAGACCATCCGGCCGGTCGCGTCCTGGATCGTGATGCCGTCGGCTCCGGCCCGGGTGATGATCGCGAGCTGCTGCCGGGCCAGGCGCAGCTCCCTCTCGGCCAGCCGCTGCTGGGTGATGTCGCGAGCGATCGTAGCGGCGCCGACGATCCGGCCGGTGCTGTCACGGACGGGGGAGATCGACAACGAGACGTCGATCGTCCTGCCGTCCTTGGTCACGCGCTTGGTGGAGAAGTGCTCGACGCGCTCGCCGCGGGCGATACGCTCCAGGATGGCCGTGATCTCGTCCTTGCGGTCGGGTGGGGCCAGCGTCGAGACCGGGTGACCGATGATCTCCTCGGGCCGGTACCCGTACATGCTCTCCGCGCCCGCAGTTCCAGGACTCGATCACGCCGTCGAGGGTCTTTCGGAAGATCGCGTCCTGTGACGATTCGACGATCGCCGCGAGGTCCCCGGAGAGCACGTGGGGCGCATCCTCCCCCGGCTCGGTCTTGGGCATCGGACCCTGGCCCCCATTCGGCGATCGTGCACCGTTTCCCAGGGAGGATACGTCAGGGCCACCGCTCGGTTACCCGGGCCGGCCCGTCAGACTGGTTCGTCGGGAGGCGGGGTCGGCGATGCGCTGGGAGGTGGCGCGTCGGTGGCCGGCGGCTTCGGTTGCGGGGTCGTGGTCGGAGCGGGTAAGGCGACAGAGACTCCGAGGCCG
>CAVVVF010000008.1:0-7086 GCA_963751665.1 uncultured Actinomycetes bacterium
CCGGCGTCAGCCCGACGAGAACGACGATCAGTCCCGCGCCGGCTACTCGGATGGGCCCTTTCACGATGGAAAACCTCCCCTACCAGGAGAACGCCGATGCTACCCGGTCGTTGTCCGGGAACGCCAATCGGTCGTAGCCCCAAATGGTTACTTCGGGCCATTGCATCGGCCGTTCGGGGTGCCGAAACCCCCCTGTAAGGAGGTTGACGTGGCGATCCAGGCACAGGAGCGGCGGAGGACCCACCACCACGAGGAGGCGCCCCGAGACGTCGAGGAGGCGCAGGCCTCGAGCGCGGCCTCCAGCGCCGGCCTGAAGAACGACCTGGACGACATCCTCGACGAGATCGACGAGATCCTCGAGGAGAACGCCGAGGAGTTCATCAAGGGCTAGTGCAGAAGGGCGGCGAGTAGCCCGGTCCGAAGTTAGGCCACAAGCCTCGCCTTGAGCTCGATGGGCACGGCCTCCAGGGCCTGGGACACCGGGAAATCCTCCTTGGTGGCCTCGGCGATCTCCTGGAACGTCCCCTCGGCGATCCCGGACACCCGGGCCTCGGTCTCGAGCTCGATCCTGGTGATCTTGAACCCCGCCTCGCCCTTGTCGATGTGCACCTTCGCCGTCGTGCGCACCGAGTCGGGGACGTGGCCCGCCTTCGACAGCCCGCCGGCCAGCGCCATCGAGTAGCAGCCGGCGTGGGCCGCCGCGATCAGCTCCTCGGGGTTGGTTCCAGGGCCCTCCTCGAACCGGGATACGAACGAGTAGGGCCCTCCCAGGCGCTCATGCGCATCGTCCCCTTGCCGTCCTCCAGCGAGCCTTCCCACTGCGCGTCCGCGGTCCGGACCGGCATGGCGGCCTCCTTTCGACTGCTCCTCCTTGGACCTTACCCCCGACTGTGACGTGAGGTGGCGGACGACCGTTGGCTCGCGGATCACCCCTCCTCGGGGTAGGCTTCGGGTCCTCCCCGAAAGCCCTGGGAGGCAGTCGAAGAAGGGGGTCGACATGGCCAGGGCGTTCCGTTCGTTGCTTGCGTTCGCGCTCCTAGCGGCGGCCATCGGCCTATCCGCGGCGGCACCGGGATCGGCCGCCTCCGCGCCGCGCTGGGTGGTCCATGTCAGGTCCTTCTCCGGTGGCATCTCCAACGGTGTGCGGGCCCGGCTGGCGGCCGCCCAGGTGAAAGGTTCGACCCTCGCGCTTCGCCCCGCCGGATCGGCGGCGAAGGCGGCGACGCAGGTGGCAACGGCCGCAGACCCACAGAACGTCCAGGCCAATGCCGACTGCGACCCGCCCCTACCGCAGTAGAACCTGGTGGCCTTCAACGTGACGAACCCCATGAACGCGGTGGCCGCGGCCAACGACTTCTGCGGCGACGGCTACTGGATGGGGTTCACCACCAACGGCGGACAGACCTGGGGAAGCATCTTCAAGGACCCCAAAACCTCGAACGGCGAGCGGTGCTTCGGGAGCGGCCCCTCGGTATCTACAGCCGGCGCGATGCCGCCTTCTACGTCTCGACGCTGTGCTACTTCTCCACGAGCCCCATCTCCGAGGTCCAGGTGTGGAAGTCCGAGAACGGTGGCGCCGACTGGACCCCTTCGACCAGTGCCTCGATCGCCATCACCAACCGGGCGTCAAACGGCACCATCGACCCGTCGGTCTTCTACGACAAGGAGCTGATGGCGGTCGACAACAACCCGGCCAGTCCCCACTACGGGCGGATCTACGTCACCTTCATCAAGTTCCACATGCCCGGCGGCAACGCGGGAGCGACACCTGCCCGGTGCAGCTCGCCTACACCGACAACATCCCCACGGCGGATCCCCGAACCGCGACGTGGAGCCACACGGCGGTCGTCCCCGACGCCCCCGGGAGCGGCGGGATCGGCGCATCCGCCAACCAGTGGGCGCCTGCCAGTGGTCGATACCACAGGCGGCCTGAACGTCTCCTACGTGAGCGAGGACTGCAATACGGCGTTCGACCGCGGCATCTTCTTCACCCGGTCCACGAACGGCGGGGGAAGCTTCGGGGCGCCTGTCCGGATCGACAAGCCGGGCCAGTTCGCCGACAACCCGAATCGCCAGGACAAGTTGCCCGCAAAGAGCCCTCGGCTACCGATTTCGCCGTCGCTGGCGTTCGACGCACCCGCAACCGGCTCGTGTACGTCTACCAGAACAACGTGGACCGGACGGTATCGGGCGCCGACATCTCGCTCCAGACCTCGAGCGACTTCGGCTCGACCTGGTCGAACGCCAAGCCCATCAGCATCACGGGCACGGGGACGGCGGCCCCCGGCGACCAGTTCTTCCCCTGGATCGCCGTGGATGAGAGCGGGCGCTACCACGCCATCTGGTTCGACACCCGAAACGATCCGGCGAACCGACTGATCGAGACGTTCCAGGCGCTATCCACGGACGGGGGCGCCACCTGGACGAACACGAACATCAGCACCGTCGCCTGGGATCCCCATGACGGCTTCTTCTCGAACGGGGCCTTCATCGGCGACTACAACGGGCTGGCGGCCTCGGACGAGGTTCTCTACCCGGTGTGGACCGACGGCAGGACCAGCGGTGGGCCGCCCCTCGGCCAGACCGACATTTTCGTGAACGTGGAGATCACCGAATAGGAACAGCTGAGACTCAGCACACCGCCATCAGGAATTCGTGTGGGTCGACCGCCGGCCCGTCGTTGGGGTGCCACTCGAAGTGGTCGTGGTTTCCACTTGCGTTTCCCGTGGCCCCGACGTAGCCGATCACCGTTCCGGTCTCCACCTGGCCAAGGGTGCCGAAGGCCGACAGATGGGCGTTGTAGACGTACCCGAACTGCCCCTCGACCGTCACGGCCAAGCCACCGATGCCGTTGGTGGCGACGACGGCCGTTCCGTCGAACGGGGCCACGATGGGGGTTCCCGCGGCAGCCATCATGTCGTTCCCCTGGTGAATGTGGTTGCCGCCCTCCTTCTTGGGGTGGTGGACCCAGATCCCGAAGTCGTCGGCGACGGCAACGGGGCCCTTCACCGGGCAGACCGCGAACGGATGGATCTTGGAGATGGCCACCAGGATCTCCGTCCTCCGAGCTTGGAGGGCGTCGATACAGCCGGCGCGTGAGGGCCATCTTCTCGTTCAGGGCCTTCCGGTCGGCAGCCAGGCGGTCGATCAGCATCTGGCTCGCGTTCTGGGCTCTCGCCAGCGTGTCGCGCGTGCGGGCGAGCCCGAGTTCGGCTGCCCCGACCTTCGCCGCCAGGAGGCCGTCCCGCCGGTTCATCTCGTCGATCAGCGAGATCCGTGAGGCGGCCTCCCGGCCGATGTGGCGGTCAGGAGATACAGGATGGGCGCGCCGGGTCCCATGATGAAGGCCTCCCGGGACCTGGCCGCCAGGAGGCCCTTGAGGAAGATCAGGCGCCGGCGGAGCGGCTTCAACTGGGCCTGGAGCTTCCCCATCTGGATCCGGGTCCTGGCGATCTCCTCGTAGGTCTTGTGGATCTCGGTCGCGAGCTTGTTCATCCCCTCCTGGATGGCACGGAGCTTGGCCGCCTTGGCGTAGATCCGCTCCCTCGTCTGGCGGAGCTGGTGATGGGCCTTCTTGAGCTGCGGGTCGGAGAACGCGCCCGCTTGCTGGGACACCCCCCCGGCGAGCAGCGCGACGAGAACGAGCCCGGTCCCGATCCGCCAGACCCGTACCCGGAGCGTCCGCGAATGGGAGGGAAGGCCGGGCATGGACGCACAAGTGTGCGGCCCGGCCGGCCCTTCTCGCAACGGCCGAAGTGCGTACTCGCCCCCAGATCGCGAAGCCAACGAGCACCTACGACTATGGCCCGACCCTGTCCGCCAGGTGGGGGACCGCCGGCAGCCTGCCGACGGCCTTAGCCGGGCGGGCCGTGGCTTCCGCGGTGCTCGAGGCCCGAATCCGAGGCATGGGTCGACCCTCCAGCCGGGCCGACGCCGCTGCCAGAGCCCGGGCCGCCCTGATGGGAGTGACCGCCGGCGGCCTGGGCCTTGTCGCACGGGATCGGCTCAGGGTCACCGTTCCGATGATTCTGCGCGAACGACGATGCCACCTCGGAGACCGCCTGTCCCTTCTGGCAGCCCTCTTCCGGCGTCGAGCGGGCGATGTTGGATACCTCCTTGCCATGGGAGGTTTGATCGGGGACGTCGGCCGAGTGAGGCAAGTGAAGACCAAGATGCCCTGCCACGTTGGCGACGGCATCCTGCGCCGGATCCGGCAGTACCCCTGCCGTGGCGAGCCCGCCGGTGAGCGTGAGGGCCGCCGCCAGCGCCAGGACGGCGACTCGCCTGCGGGTGAGCAGTTGCCGGCGCTTCGGCTCACTGGGTCCGACGAGGATGATGTCCGGCTCGCGTTCCGGCAGGCGGGCGCTCAGCCGTTGCCAGCCGCGGACGGGGTCCGGAGTCGCCTCCCGGCTCAGGGCAGTCAGCTGGCGGTGGAGCTCGGTGAGATCGTGCACGTCCTGGTCCGGATGGCGTTCCTCGAGCTCAGCCAGCGGGGCCAAGCCCGCCTCCCACCGCTTGAGATCTTCCTCCAGACGTGGGTTCATCGTTCCTCCAGGATCTGCCTGAGCGTCCCGAGGGCCCGCCACTGCATCGCGTTGATGGCTCCTTTGCTCTTTCCAAGGGCCGAGGCAACCTCTGCATTCTTCATCCCGGCCAGGTACTTCAGTTCGAGCACCCGCCTCTGCTCGGCGGGGAGCCGCTCCATGGCTTGGGCCAACGTCAGCCGGTCATCCACCGTCCAACCCCTCGTGCGCTCCGGGAGCTCTCCTCGGGGCGTGACCCGACGGCCCCTGGCCAGCTCGTCCAGCACGACGTGCCTGGCGATCCCGAACAGCCAGGCGACGAACGGCGCTCCCGTATCGTGGTAGCGGGGGAGGGCCACCCAAGCCCGGAGGAACGTCTCGGCCACGGCGTCCTCGGCCCCGTCTCCCAGGTCGCCGAGGTGGAGACGGGCCATCCTGAAGATGCGGGCATGGTGGAGGCGGTAGAGCTCCGCGAAGGCATCTCTGTCCCCCCGCTTGGCCCGCTCGACCAGCTGAGGCACCCGATCAAGCGCTTCCTCCTCGGCTCCGTGGGTTTCCGCCTGTACATCGGACTTTGGGGCCAAAATGTTCGCCGTTCGGGACGAGGCGATGAGCCCGCGAATCTCCCTGATCATCGGTCATAGCATCGGCACCTGCCCCGCCACCAGGCCAGTCCCCCCGATGGGGCGGGGGAAATCACCCGGTGGTCGGCGTACAGAAACAGGCCCCCCCGCGATGTACCTGACACATCGTCGGGCAGGGTTCGACACGAGGGACGAAGTCGTGGATCACATCCTCATCAGCGGGGGGGCCTTCCGGACCGGGCCCGGCGGTTGACGGGCGCCTCGAGGTCCGGCCGGCACCTACGGGTCCTGCTCGTGGAGGACGACGCTGAAACACGCGGGATGCTTCGAGAGCTCCTCGAGGGCGAGGCCATCGTCGTCGTGGGGGAAGCCGGGAACGGCTCCGAGGCCATCCTGTTGGCCGAGGAGCAAGAACCCGACGTCCTGCTCATGGACCTTCGGATGCCGGTCATGGACGGTATCGAGGCCACCCGGATCATCGCCTCGTCACACCCCTTGACCCGCGTGGTGATCCTGACTTCCTTCGAAGATCGGGATCTGAGGCAAGCCGCGGCAGACGCAGGAGCGTCGGCCTACGTCGTGAAGGGCAGCTCCTCCGAGCCGATCCTCGAGGCCGTGATCCGGGCTGCCGACCCACCGGAGTCTTGATCCAGATCGCCGACTCCTGTTGGGTGTCGACCCGCTAGTCGGCCAGGACCAGCCTCATCGGAGTCTTCTTGGGCCTCACGCCCACCTCGATCGCCTCATCGAGAGCGATGCAGATGGTTCCGGTGATGCGCCCATCCGGCGTGGTCAATGGGGAAACCCAGCAGCGGACCGTCCGATCCCGCCCGCGCACCTCGAAATGCGCGGGCGAGCCGCCCAGCGCTCCCTCGTGAGCATCGATCACGTTCACGCCGGACTCCTCCGGGCCGAACACGTCGAGGAGTTCGCAGGCGAGCGGATCGAACCCCAGCCCGAGGTACAGGAGGCCCGTTGCCGGCGAGGACGTGAACTCGAGGAGGTGATCCGTGGTCCACAAGACCATCGGGAGTTCGTCGTCGGCTCGCCGCTCGGCCGGTCCGCCCTCCGCCTCCTGGCCATCGGTGATGCCGTAAAGCTCCCATTGCCTCATGCGCCACCCCCGTGCCGCCGCATCCAAGGTAGAGGTGAGCTGTGAACGCCGGTATCGGGGGGCTGGGCGAGCCCTGGGCGGGGGGCAGTGGGTCCTCCGGATCCCGTTGAGGGTTTCTCAAAGGGCTGCTGAGGCAGCCGGCCAGTTGGCCGACCCCATCCACGGAAGCATCCGCCGCCTTTCGGCCCACCCCCCCTTCCGTTCGGAGGACTTTCCCCCTTGGACCGAGCAGATTTGCCCGCGCCGACGATGTAGGATGTTCGGGAAGATGCGGGCTCAGCGGAGCGCACTGGAAGGGCAACGATGAGCGGTCGCAACCGAGGAGCGTCGAGAGCGGATCGCCCCTCGGGGCTACATGGTCGTTGAAGGCGTGACTGTGGCTGCGGTGAACCCGGAGATGCAGGCCCGTCTGGCGGAACAGCAGGTCGCGTGGCTCGTGGCGAGCCTCGCCGCTGCCCAAGACCAACTCAGGGGCGCGACGGCCTCGATCCAGACGGAGCTCTCGGTGGTGCGGTTGGAGGACGTGGCCGACCTCCAGGCCGAGCTGCTGGCCGCTCGAGAGGAACTCGTCCAGCGGAGGGAGCGGCTCCGGCGGGCCGAGGCCAGAGCGATCGAGGTCGAGGCCGCTCTCGCAGCAAGAGATGCGGCACTGGAAAGCACCCCCAGCACGAAAAGCGGGGTGAATCGCTGAAGGGGGCACGCCCCCCCCCCTTAGGTGCCTAAAAGAGGGTGTCGCGGAAACTCACTCCCTTGATCGCGGAGTGATGCTGATTGAAGAGCTCGCGGTATCGTGATTCGGTGCGGGCAGGGACCTCAGGTCCTCAGGTCCGAGAGTGCCGCCACAGCTTGAGCAGGTTGTGGGTGG
>CAVVVF010000009.1:0-175867 GCA_963751665.1 uncultured Actinomycetes bacterium
GGCCCTCCTCGAGGCGAGCCTCGCGGCGGCCGGGCAGCGGCTGGCCGAGACCCTCGCCGAGGCCCTGGCCGGCAAGGCGACGTACTGGGAGCGTGCGGAGGGCGTGGGTGCGCGCCGTGTTCCACCTGGCCGAGGAGTGGCCGGAGTTCCCGATGTTCGTCCGGGAGGCCGGACGGCTCGGTCCCGAGGCGTTCGAACGGTTCGCCGCCGTGCTCGATCCGCTCCGCATCCGGGCCATCGCATTCCTGGAGACGGGGATGAAGGAGGGGCAGATCCACAGGCGGCCCAGGCGTTGCTCCTGTTCACCCTGTACACGGCGGTGGTCGGCTCGCTCACCGAGGCCAGCGTGCTCAGCGCGGTGGTGGGGAAGGACAAGGGGCGCGCATCGCTGCACCGCCGAGAACGGGAGGTCGTCGCGTTCGTGCGAGGAGCGTTGACGGCCGAAGGACGCCGGGGCGCCTACGAGTAGTACTCGATGATCAGCCGCTCCTCGATGGGCACCGGGAGCGGGATCTCGTCGCGCTCGGGCAGGCGGGAGAGCGTGCCCTTCACCTCGTCCTTGTTCCGGTACAGGTAGGCCGGCGGGTCCAGCGTGATCTCCAGGGCCTCCCGGACCGAGACGAGGTTGCGGCCCTTCGGGCCGACCTCGACGGTCTGTCCCGGCTTCACCTGCGCGCTGGGCACGTCGATCCGCCTGCCATCCACCAGGACGTGGCCGTGGGAGACGAGCTGGCGAGCCTGGCGCTGCGTCAGCGCGAACCCCAGGCGAAGGACGATCGCGTCCAGCCGGGTCTCCAGCTGGCGGATGAGCTCCTCGCCGGTCACGCCGGTCCGCCGCGAGGCCCGGTCGTAATAGACCCGCATCTGGCGCTCGCCGACGCCGTAGATGGCGCGGAGCTTCTGCTTCTCCAGGAGCCGGACCTGGTACTCGGACAGGCGCTTGCGGCCCCGGCCGTGCTGGCCCGGGGGATAGGGACGCTTGTTGGCCGGGCAGTTGGGGCGGCCGCAGAGCGGCGCGCCGACCCGGCGGCAGGTGCGATGAGCAGGTCCGAACTTGTCCATGCGGCCAGTCAGCCTACCAATCGGGAAGCGCGTTCGACCGCGGCCGATAGCATCGCGGGCCGTGGACGTGGCCGATCGGATCGTGGGGAGCGTGCTGGGGCTGGCGCTCGGGGATGCCCTGGGCGCTCCGTTCGAGGGCCGGATGTTGGAGGAGGTCCCCGACCCGCTGCCGGCTCTGGAGCTCCCGTGGATGGGCCTGCCACCGGGCTCGACCACCGACGACACGGCCATGGCCCGCAACCTGGTCCGAAGTCTGGCCGCTCGGGGCGAGTTCGATCCCGACGACCTGGTGGCCCGGCACCTGGAGTGGTTCCGGTCCGGTCCGCCCGACGTCGGCGCCTTCACCCGGCGGGTGTTGTCCCGGGTCGATCGGGGCGAGGATGCGTTCGAGGCCGCGAGAGCGGTGTGGGAGGAGCGCGGGCCCGGAGGTTTCGGCCGGCAACGGCTCGGTGATGTACTGCGCGCCGCTCGGCCTGGCCTACGCGGATCGCGCGGAGGAGCTGGCGCGAGGTGGCGCCCACGCTGTCGGCGCTCACGCATTACGACGAACGGTGCCGGACGGCGGTGCTCGCAGTGGCCCTTGCCGTCGCGGCGTTGGTCCGCGGCCAGTCACCGGAGGGAGCGGTGGCCGCGGCATTGGCCGCCGTCGTGGACCGGGAAGGAGGGGAAGAGCTGGAGTACCTGGTCGAGATGGCCGGCGTGGGGCGGCGGATCGACGGCCCGGACCAGGGTTTCTGCCTGTTCACGGCGGGCGTGGGACTTCAGTCGCTCCTCGGCACGGGGGACTTCGAGACCGAGGTGAGGCGCGTGGTGTCGCTCGGGGGCGACACCGACACGAACGCCGCCGTCGCCGGCGCGCTCCTCGGCGCGCTCGTGGGTGAGGGCGGCCTGCCTCACGCGTGGCTCGACCGACTGCAGGACCGGGACGGCCATCCGGGCCGAGGCGCTGGCCCTGGTCACTCCGGGCCGAAGATCGAATCGATCTCCTGAAGGGTAGGGGCGTCCAGGGTCACGTCGCCCGCGGCCGCGTTCGACCGGACGTGCGCGGGGTTCCTGCTGCCCGCGATGGCCGCCGTCACGCCCTCCTGATGGACCGCCCATGCCAGCGCCAGCGTGGAGACCGGGATGCCGAGCCGCTCGGCGACCGAGCGGAGGCGCGCCACCCGCTCGAGGTTCCGCTCGAAGTTCTCCGGGGAGAACGGCCCGATCCCTTCCTTCTTGGACCCCGCGCGCTGCTGGCCCCGCCAGTCCCCCGGGTGGAACATCGTGTCCGGGCCGATGGCATCGGTCAGCAGCCCGAACCCCAGTGGTCCATAGGCGAGGTAGCCGATGCCCTGCTGGGCCAGCCACGGCAGGAGCTCGGCGCGATCGTCCTGGTGGACGAGGGAGAACTGGTTCTGGACCGACGTGACCGGATGGATGGGCAGGCACCGCTCGATCCGGGGCCGGTCGAAGTTCGAGACCCCGATGTGCAGCGCCAACCCCTCCTGCACGACCTCGGCCATCCCGCCCCACGTGTCCTCGACCGGGATCCGGTCGTCCCGCCAGTGCACCTGGTACAGGTCGACGTGGTCGGTCTGCAGGCGGGAGAGCGAGCCGCGGATGGCCTTTCGGATCTCCTCGGGCCGGATCCCCGACCCCTCCTCGTCGGGCGCGACCTTGGTGAAGATGAGGACCTCGTCGCGCCGGCCGGCGACGGCCCGGGCCACGAGCTCCTCCGAATGGCCCTGGCCGTACACCTCGGCCGTGTCGATCCAGTTGATCCCGACGTCGAAGACCGTCCGCATCGAGTCCACGACGACGTCGTCCGAGGCGTTCGGGCCCCACTCGGTGCCGCCGGCCTCCCAGGCCCCGTAGCCGATCACCGAGATCTCCGGACCGTCGGCGCCGAGCGTTCGTGTCTTCATCGGTGTGGCCTCCTTCCTCACTCACTCATCTCGGGGAACCTGGCGGCCAGCGAGGCGAGCACATGCCTGGCGCCGGCCGAACGCAATTCCTCCACCGAGAACTTCCCGCTGGCCACGGCCACCGAGACGGCACCCACGGCCCGTGCGGCTTCCACGTCGAGCGGCGTGTCGCCCACCACGAATACCCGATCCGGCGTGACGTCGTGGCCGTGGAGCATCGCGGCCTTGTCGATGGCGCCCCGGGTGAGCATCGCCCGATCGTCCGAGTCCGACCCGTACCCGCCGAACACGAAGAACCGGTTGAGGTCGGCCCGGGACAGCTTCACCCGAGCGGCGCCCTCCATCGCTCCCGACACCAACCCGAGCATCGTCCCGGCGTCGGACAGCATGAGCAGCAGGTCCTCGACACCCTCCAGCACGCGGTAGCCCTCGGACGTCCGCACCTCCTCCGAGAGCCGCAGCAGGTACACGGCGAACAGGCGAGCCAGCTCGGGCTCGCTCGGCTCGCGTCCCACCGCGGCCTCGAAGGTCTTCCGGGCCACCACCGGGTCGGTCTCCCCGGCCGCGGTGTGCGAGCCGATGTCGGCGGAGATCCCGTACAGCTTGTCGAACGCGTGGGCCCAGCTCCGCGCGCCCGCCCCTCCGCTGTCGATCAGGGTGCCGTCGACGTCGAACAGCACGACCGTCGGCATGCTCACGGCCGGGCTCACGCCGTCTCGAACAGCACCGCGCGGGCCGGGCCGCCGTCGCCGTCCACGATCTTGAGCGGCAGCACGGCCAGGGTGTACTCGCCGGGCTCGACCTCGCCGAGGTCCAGCCCCTCCACGATGACCACGCCGTTCGAGAGCAGCTCGACGTGCGTGGGGTGCCCGGGAGCGCCCTTCTGCTCGACCGACAGGAAGTCCACGCCCAGCAGCTTGATGCCCGCCGCCACCACCCACGTCGCGCCCTCGGGCGACAGGCAGACGTACTCGTCGGGAAAGGCGGCCGGCAGATGGCGCCAGATCTCCGAGTTGTCGCTCTTCAGCAGCACCCGCGTGGCACCGGCCGGGATCTTCAGCGCGTCGAGATCGGCCGGGCCCAGCTGGCCTCGAAGGCCTCGGGCGTCGGCCACCACGCAGTCGCCGACCAGCAGGTCCACCGGCACCCGATCCATCCCCGCAGCGCCGGGGACGAAATGGACCGGCGGGTCCACGTGCGTGCCGGTGTGGGTCCCGATCCGAAGCTCCGAGACGTTGGCGGGGTCGCCCTTCGAGATCTGGATCGCGGGGAATGATCTCCACCGGCCGGGTCGCCCGGCCACACGAGCAGGTCGGGCCCGATGGGGAGCGAGACGTCGATGATCCGGTTCATCGGCTTCCTCCCTCGGGATCGCAACCGCCGGTACCGGCGGATCAACGCGTTGGTGGAGGAATCGTGCCCGAGCTTCGGCTCGGCCTCCGCCTGGAGCTCCGGCACGATGCGGTTGGCCAGGACCTTGCCCAGCTCCACGCCCCACTGGTCGAACGAGTTGATGTTCCAGATGGTCCCCTGCGTGAACACCTTGTGCTCGTACAGCGCGACGAGCTGTCCGAGCACCTACGGCGTGAGCTTCGGCGGCCAGGATCGTGTTCGTCGGGTGGTTGCCCCGGAACGTCCGGTGGGGGACCTGCGCGGCCGGGACGCCCTCGGCCTCCACCTCCTCGCGGGTCTTGCCGAACGCCAGGGCCTCGGTCTGGGCGAAGAAGTTCGCCATCAGCAGGTCGTGGTGGTCGCCGACTGCGATGGCTCGGCTGCACGAACCCGATGAAGTCGCACGGGATGAGCTTCGTGCCCTGGTGGATCAGCTGGTAGTACGCGTGCTGCCCGTTCGTCCCGGGCGTGCCCCACACGACCGGGCCGGTCTGGTAGTCGACCGGGTTCCCGTCGAGGTCCACCGACTTGCCGTTGGACTCCATGTCGAGCTGCTGGAGGTACGCGGGGAGCTTCTCCAGGTACTGGCTGTAGGGCAGGACGGCGTGGGTCTCGGCGCCGAAGAAGTTCCCGTACCACGTCCACAGCAGCCCGAGCAGCACGGGCATGTTCCGCTCGAACGGCGCCGTCCGGAAGTGCTCGTCCATCTGCTGGAACCCGGCGAGCATGTCGCGGAAGCTCTCGGGCCCGATGGCGACCATCAGCGACAGCCCGATCGCGGAGTCGTACGAGTACCGACCGCCGACCCAGTCCCAGAACTCGAACATGTTCTCGGTGTCGATGCCGAACTCGGCGACCTTCTCGGCGTTGGTGGAGACGGCCACGAAGTGCTTGGCCACGGCGTTCGGGGTTCCGAGCTTGGCGAGCAGCCAGTCCCGGGCGGTCCGGGCGTTCGTCAGGGTCTCGAGCGTGGTGAACGTCTTCGAGGACACGATGAACAGGGTCTCCTGCGGATCGAGGTCCCGGGTGGCCTCGTAGACGTCGGTGCCGTCCACGTTGGACACGAACCGGAACGTGATGGACCGCTCCGAGAAGTCCTTCAGCGCCTCGTAGGCCATCGCCGGGCCCAGGTCCGAGCCGCCGATGCCGATGTTCACGACGTTTCGGATGGGCCTGCCGGTGTGGCCCGTCCACTCGCCGGACCGGACCCGTTCGGCGAACGAGGCCATCCTGTCGAGCACCGCGTGGACCCACGGGACGACGTTCTCCCCGTCCACCTCGATCACCTCGTCCCTGGGCGCCCGGAGCGCGACGTGCAGGACGGCCCGGTCCTCGGTCACGTTGATCCTGCTCCCCGGCGAACATCGCGTCGATCCGGCGACGGAGGCCCGAGCGCTCGGCCAGCGCCACCAGGAGGTCGAGCGTCTCTGGCGTGGCGAGGTTCTTCGAGTAGTCCAGGTAGAGGTCGCCCGCCTCGAGCGTCATGGCCTCGCCTCGCGCCGGATCCTCCGCGAACAGGTCTCGGAGGTGGACGCCCTCCATCTTGCCCCGGTGGGTCTCCAGGGCCTCCCATTCGGGGGTCCGGGTGATGCTCGTGTTCGCGGCCATCGGGGTGATCCGAGCCTCAGCCCGGCTTCTCGAGGTGCCCGCCGAACTGCTTTCGCAGTGCCGACAGGATCCGGTCGGCGAACTCGGCCTGGCCCTGGGACTCGAACCGGTCGAACAGCGCGGCAGAGAGCACGTGCAGGGGAACGCCCTCGTCCACCGCGGCGAGCACCGTCCACCGGCCCTCGCCGGAGTCGGACACCCTCCCCGAGTAGCCCTTCAGGTCGGGGTCCTCGAAGCAGAGCGGCCGCGGTCAGGTCGAGCAGCCAGGACGCGACGACGCTCCCCCGGCGCCACACCTCGGCCACCTCGGCGGTGTCGATGTCGTACCGGTAGTACTCGGGCTCGCGGAGCGGCGCGGTCTCGGCGTCGGCCTCCCGCTTCCTGTTCCCGGCGTTGGCGTTGCGGATCACGTTCAGGCCTTCGGCGTAAGCGGCCATGATGCCGTACTCGATCCCGTTGTGGACCATCTTCACGAAGTGGCCGGCGCCGGACGGGCCGCAGTACAGGTAGCCGGCCTCGGCCGTGCTCTTCTTGCGTGAGCCGTCTCTGCCCGGCGTGCGCGGGGCCGCCTCCACGCCCGGCGCGAGGGCGGCGAAGATGGGATCGAGGCGCTGCACGACCTCCTCGTCTCCTCCGATCATCAGGCAGAACCCGCGCTCCAGGCCGAACACGCCGCCGGAGGTCCCGACGTCGATGAAGGTGATGCCCTTCGCCGCGTACCGCCCGGCCCGCTCGATGTCGTCGCGGTAGTAGGAGTTCCCCCCGTCGACGATGACGTCGCCCCGGTCCATGAGCTCGGCGAGCTGGTCGGCGGTCGGGCCGGCGAAGGCGGCGGGCACCATGATCCAGGCCGTCCGAGGCTTGGAGAGCTTGCTGGCGAAGTCCTCCAGCGAGGCGGTGCCGATGGCCCCCTCGCCCTCCAGCTGGCGGACCGCGTCCTGGCTCACGTCGAAGGCCACGACCTCGTGGCCGTGGCGCATCAGGCGGCGCGAGAGGTTCGACCCCATCCGGCCAAGGCCCACCATCCCGAGCTGCACGATCCGGCTCCTTCCGCCGCGGCAAGGGTACCGCGGGGGAGATCAACGCTCTCGCGGTGAGTCCCGGACTCACCGCCTCCAGTCGCGGAAGGCCCCCAGCAGCGCGTCCCGGGCCTCCGCCGACACCGATCCCTCGGTGAGACGGCCGACCAGGGTGAGGGTTCGCCTCATCTGGGCCAGGTAGATCGTGCAGGGCCCGCACCCGGCGAGGTGATCCTCGAACCGGCCTTGCTCGAGGGGCGTGAGGCCGCCCTCAAGGTAGTCGGTGACGAGCTCCACGAGCTCACGACACGTGAGCGGCTCGGCCGTTCGGTTCCCCTCGTCCACCTGACCCCGCCCTTCCCTTCCCGGCTCGCGCTCTCCCGGCGCGCTCGGAACCACGGCGGTCTCACCCCGCCCGTTGAGTGTCCCTCCGAGGGCCCGAAACGCTACAGTCGGTAGCTCGGCGCCCTGTAACGCCCGGAACCCTGGACGACACGGTCGATCCACCATCCGTGCGTCCAGCGAATACTCGATGGCGGGGGGCCGAGCCAGGAAAGGGGACCTCCAGGTGGCTGAGATCAAGGTGTACGGGGCGAGCTGGTGCCCGGACTGCCGGCGGGCCAAGCGGTTCCTGGGCGACCAGCGGGTCCCGTTCGAATGGCATCGACATCGAGCAGGATCCCGACGGCGTCAACGTCGTCCAGGCCAGGAACAACGGCAACAACGTCATCCCCACGATCATCTTCCCGGACGGGACCTTCCTGTCCGAGCCCACGAACGAGCAGCTGGCCGAGAAGATCGGGCTCGAGCGGATGGCCATGATGCACGTCTACGACCTGATCATCATCGGCGGCGGCCCGGCCGGCCTCACGACGTCGATCTACGCGGCCCGCGAGAACCTCCAGACGCTCGTGATCGACAGCAAGGGCCTGGGCGGCCAGGCCGGCGTGACCGAGCGGCTCGACAACTACCCCGGCTTCCCGGAGGGGATCGGGGGGGCCGAGCTGGCCGAGCGGATCGTCCAGCAGGCGAGGCGGTACGGGGTCGAGCTCCTGCAGGCCGTGTCGGTCGCTCTCGATCACGCAGCGACGGCGACCAGGTGGACGTCGAGACCGCCACCGGCGACCACTACCACGCGCGGGCCGCCCTCATCGCCAGCGGCTCCTCGTACCGCCGGACGAACGCGCCCGGCGAGGACGACCTGATCGGGGCGGGCATCCACTTCTGCGCCACCTGCGACGGGCCGTTCTACAAGGGCGCCAAGGAGCTCGTCGTGCTGGGCGGCGGGAACAGCGGGCTGGAGGAGGGACTGTTCCTCACCCAGTTCGTGGACAAGGTCACGATCGTCGAGCGGGGCGACCGCCTCCGGGCGAACAAGCTGCTCCAGGACAAGGTGAACATGCACAAGCAGATGGAGGTCCTGCTGAACCGAGTCGGTGAAGGAGTTCAAGGCGAAGGACGGACGGGAGCGGAAAGCTCGGGTCGATCACGCTTGAGAGCGTTCCGGGCGGCACGGTCGAGGAGCTCCACCCCGCGGGGTGCTTCGTGTTCATCGGCCTCGACCCGAACACGGAGTTCATCAAGGGTTCGGTGGACCTGGACGACCGGGGGCTGATCGCCACCGACATGGGCTTCCAGACCAGCATGCCCGGGGTGTTCGCCGCGGGCGACGTGCGGTCCGGTTCCACGAAGCAACTGGCCTCCGCGGTGGGCGAGGGCGCCGGGGCCGCCATCGCCATCCGCCAGTACCTGGAGAACAAGGACCGGCAACTGATGACGATGCTGGCCGTCACCGTCGGGCCGCCCGCGCCGAACTCGGCCGCGCTGGAGAAGGTGCCGGAACCCGATCCCGCCGAGGGCTCGATCCTGTGCGAGACCATCGCCGTCGGGGTCGACGGCACCGACAACGAGATCGTCGAGGGGAAGTACGGCGGAGGCCCCTCCCGGGCAGGGACCGGCTGATCCTGGGCCACGAGTCGCTGGGGCGCGTGCTCGAGGCGCCCGCCGGCAGCGGCTTCGAGCCCGGTGACCTGGTGGTGGGGTTCGTCCGCCGGCCCGACCCGGTGCCGTGCGAGAACTGCGCGGCCGGCGAGTGGGACATGTGCCGCAACGGCCTGTACACCGAGCGCGGCATCAAGGGCCGCGACGGGTACCTGTCGGAGCGGTTCCGGATCGAGCCGGAGTTCGCGGTGAAGGCCGATCCGGCGCTCGGACGCCTGGCCGTGCTCACCGAGCCCACCTCGCGTGGTGGCCAAGGCGTGGGAGCACGTGGACCGGATCGGCGGGCGAGCCGTGTGGGAGCCGCGAAGCGGGCCCTGGTCACGGGGGCCGGGCCGCTCGGGCTTCTGGGCGCGATGCTCGGTCTGCCAGCGGGGGCTCGAGGTCCACGTCCTCGACGTGGTCGACGACCGGGCCTGAAGCCCGAGCTGGCCCGCGACCTCGGCGCGACCTATCACGCGGGCGTCACTGGACGACGTGGCCGGCGATGTTCGACGTCGTCATCGAGTGCACCGGGGTGGGGCCGTTGGTCGTTCCACGCCATCGACCACCTCGCCGCCGAACGGCGTCGATGTGCCTGACCGGCATCTCGCCCGGCGGGCCGCACGCTGCCGCTCGATGTGGACGCGCTGAACAAGCAGATGGTGCTGAACAACAACGTCGTGCTGGGCTCGGTGAACGCCAACCGGCGGCACTACGAGCAGGCCGCGGACGCGCTGGCCGGGCCGACCGCGCGCTGGCTGGACCGGCTGGTGACCCGGTGGGTCCCCCTGGCCTCGTGGAACGAGGCGCTGGAGCGGCGGGAGGACGACGTGAAGACGGTCGTGGAGATCGGCCGGATCTGACGGGGGGCGCATGGACGCGAAGGAGATCTTCGACCTGATCGTGAAGGCCGACGAACGGCTGAAGTACGCCACGCCCGACAAGGCCGAGGCCCGCAAGGCTCAGGCCAGGGACATGCTGATCCAGGCCCTGGAGGAGGCGAGGGCCATCGGGAACGAACAACTCGTGCAGCAGGCCGAGACCCGCCTGGCGGATCTCGGCATGCCGCCGGTCGCCGGCGGCGCCGGCGGCAGGGAGGATGTGTCGGCCGTGCACGGCTCGCCGCCCCCCCGGCGATGCCGGCGTCGGCCGCCGGGAGACGGCCGACGCCTCTCGACCCCTACCCGGAACCACATCCGGAGGTGGAGGGCGGAGACGAGAAGTCCTACCCCCCCGAGCTCGGGACCGACGCCATCGCCATCCTGGAGGGACGGACGTTCATGTTCTCCGACTCCCTGGGGGACGTGCCGGCCGGTTCCATCGGCGGCCTCCTGCACGACGACACGCGGTTCCTGTCCAGCTGGGAGCTCACGCTGAACGGCCAGCCCCTGTCGCTGCTCAAGTCCCGCGTCGTCGACTACTACTCGGCCGCGTTCTTCCTGACGAACACCGGAGATGCCGGGCCTCCGAGCGAACACCCTGACGGTTCGGCGGTTCCGATTCGTCGGCAACGGGCTGCACGAGCAGGTCGGCGTGTACAATTCCTCGTCCGAAGCCGTTCACTTCGAGCTCCGGCTGCGCGTCGGCGCGGACTTCGCCGACCTGTTCGAGGTCAAGAGCGTGGTGCGGGACCGAAGCGCCAAGATCGACATCGAGCACGATCCGGAGCTGCTCGCTACTTCACTTCCACTACGAGAACGAGGGCTACCTGGCCGAGACGAACGTGGAGGTTCGTCGCAGCGGGGTCATCCGCCAGGGCCTCGAGGAGCGGCTCGATCCCTCGTCGATGACGGAGCCCGAGCCGCTCCAGGAACACAGGCCTGCGATCGACGGGAACGACCTGGTGTGGGACGTGGAGCTCGACTCGCGGACCGGGCTCGTCTTCGTCCTTCGCGTGACCGTTCGCGTGAACGAGACGGTGCTGGAGCCGATGCACGACGAGTTCGGCGAGGAGCAGCAGCAGGTCGAGGGCGCCCTCACGAACTGGCTGGATGAGGTGCCGCGGTTCCAATCGGACAACGCGGTCCTGAAGAACGTCTTCGACAAGTCGATCCTGGACCTGGCCGCGCTCCGGATCGCCGGGGAGCTCGGCGGCGAGAGCTACATCATGCCGGCCGCCGGCCTTCCCTGGTTCATGACGCTGTTCGGGCGGGACACCCTGATCACCGCGCTCCAGACGATCTGGGTCGGCCCCGAGCTGGCCCGGGGGGCGTTGCACCTGCTCGGCGCCCTCCAGGGCAAGGAGGTCAACGACTTCAAGGACGAGGAGCCGGGCAAGATCCTGCACGAGGTCCGAAACGGCGAGCTCACGATCCATCGGGGAGAAGCCCCACAGCCCCTACTACGGCACCGCCGACGCCACCCCTCTGTATCTCATCCTGATGTCCGAGTACTGGCGGCTCGGTGACGACGACGAGTTCGTCCGGGCTCGGTGGAAGAACGTCCTGGCGGCGCTGGAGTGGATCGACGCGGTACGGCGACCGCGACGGCGACGGGTACGTGGAGTACGGCACCCGGTCCTCCCAGGGCCTGGGCAACCAGTGCTGGAAGGACTCCTGGGACGGCATCCAGTACTCGACGGGACCATCCCGTACCTCCCCATCGCCACGGCGGAGATCCAGGGCTACGTGTACGACGCCAAGCTCCGCGTTGCGGAGATGGCCGAACGGCTGATGGACGACGCGGAGCTCGCGACGAGCCTTCGCAAGCGAGGCCGACGAGCTGCACGAGCGGTTCAACCGCGACTTCTGGTCCGAGGAGCGGGGCGGCTACTACGTGGTCGGGCTCGACGGCGACAAGAGGCCCATCGACTCGATGACCTCGAACATGGGCCACCTGCTGTGGTCGGGGATCGTGCCGGAGGACCGGGCCCGCATCGTGGCCGACCATCTGATGTCCGAGGACATGTTCTCCGGATGGGGCGTGCGGACGATCTCGCGCACCGACGGCGGGTACAACCCGATCGGCTACCACGTGGGGACGATCTGGCCTCACGACAACTCGATCATCGGCCATGGGACTGGTCCGGTACGGGATTCCGCGACGAGGCCAACCGGATCGGCCTGGCCCAGCTGGAGGCGGCGGCGTTCAGCGACTTCCGCCTGCCCGAGGCCTTCGCCGGGTTCGACCGGAGCATCGGGCGGTTCCCCGTGCCGTATCCCACGGCGTGCAGCCCTCAGGCCTGGGCCACCGGCGCGCCGTTCGTGTTCGTCAGGAACATGCTGGGGCTGGACGTGCTCGACGGCGAGGTGCGGATCGACCCCGGGTCCCCGAGGAGGTCGGGCGCATCTACGTCCACGGGATGCACGCCTTCGGGACCCACTGGGACCTCGAGGCGACCGGCACGAACGGCCACGTCCGCCTGACCAAGTAGGGACGGACCGGGCCCGCTGAAGGGTCTGCCGGCGCTAGGCGTCCTTCCAATCGCGGAACGCCTGCAGGAGCTCGTCCCGAACCGCCGGCGGCACGGACTCCTCGGTGAGCCGCCCGGCCAGGCGGATCGTCTCGCGGACCTGCGCCAGGTAGGTGGTGCACGGATCGCAGATCGAGAGGTGCGCCTCGAACCGGGCGCGCTCGCCCTCGGCGAGCGCGCCCTCCAGATAGTCGTTCATGAGCTCGACCATCTCGCGGCACGTCAGCTCGGTCGCGGACGTCACGCCTTCGTCATCTCCTCCTGGAAGTATCGCTCCAACGCCGCCCTGACCTTCGAACGGGCCCGGTGCAGCAGCACGCGCTGGTTCGTGTCGCTGATGTCGAGCGCGTCGCAGACCTCGTCCGAGCTCCATCCGAGCACGTCGCGGAGCCGGATCACCTCGCGCTGGTTCGGTGGCAGGAGGTCGATGGACTCCTTGATCCGGTCCAGGGTCTCCTGCGAAAGCAGGCGGTCCTCGGGGACGCCCTCCCAGCTCGTCGGGCTTGTCGAGCCAGCTGTTGGGCGACTGGTCGCCCGCCGGCCGGAACCGCTCCGGCTCGACCGCGGGCTCGGACTCCGGGTCCGGCGCCCACAGGGAGGAGAAGGGGATCGACCGGCTCTCCCGCTGCCCCCGGGTCTTGGCCGTGTTCACCAGGATCCGGAAGATCCAGGTCCGAAGCGACGACCGTCCCTGGAACCCGTCGAGACCCTTCAGGACCCCGAGCCAGGCCTCCTGCACCACGTCCTCGGCGATGGCCCGGGTGGGGACGTACATCCTGGCCAGCCGGAGCATCGCCGGGCCATATCGCTCGACGAGCATCATGAACGCGACCTCGTTCCCGGCGCGGAGGGCCTGGACCAGTTGCAGGTCCTCCGGCGACGCCACCGAGCCCTCCGGTTCCTCGGCCATACGCGAGAGCCTATCGTCGGTGCGGACGTACGGGTGGCGGGGCGGTTGCAGCGGCGGCCGCTACGGGCGCGCCGCGCCCACGTAGACGCTCCACTCGACGGACCGCATCTGGACCACGGTCCCGGTGTAGGGCGCATCGATCATCCGTCCACCACCGACGTAGATCCCCACGTGGTGGATGGGCGAGTAGAAGAACACCAGGTCGCCGGGCTGGAGGTCGCTCTGGGCGACGTGGGGAAGCACCGCGTACTGCATCTCCGAGGAATGGGGGAGCGAGACGCCGGCGTGGGACCACGCCCACATCGTGAGGCCGGAGCAATCGAACCCCGACTCGGGGCTCGACCCGGCGAACTGGTACGGCACGCCGATCACCGAATAGGCCGCATCGATCGCGGCCTGGGCGTTGGCGTTGAGGGCCGGCGGCGGGCCGCCCGGCGGTGGTGAGATCGTGTACGTGCTGGCGACGGCGGCCCGCTGCGCGGCGAGCGCGTCGTGGTACCGGCGGTTCAGGCTCTCGTACAGGGACTTGGCCTCCCCGATCCCCCGTCGGATCTCGGACTCCTTCTGCTGGAGCGAGGCCAGAAGATCTTGCTGCTGGGCGAGCGCGTCCGACAGCTTCGCCGCCAGCCACCTCGCCTGCTGCTGCGCGGTGGCGGCCCGCGTCGCCAGATCGGCGTCGGCCTGGACCATGCTCCCCATGAACTCCAGGCGGTCGGAGAACTCGGCGAACGACGAGGCTCCGAGGAGCATCTCGAGCTCGGACCCGACACCCTGATAGGCCTGGACGGCCCGATCGTTCAGGTCGGCCACCGCCCGCAGCGCCGCCCCCAGAGCTTTCGCGGCCTCGGCCCGCGTCGCCGCCAGGCGGGACTGGATGTCCTGCAGCTTCACCTGCTCCTGGTCGTACTGCTCGACCAGGATCCCCAGGCGCTGGTTCAGCGCATCCAGCTTGCCCTTGGCCGCCTGGACGTCCCGTTGGGACGGAGAGGCTGAGGAGAGGGTGGTGGAAGCGACGGAGGCGGATAGTGTGATCAGCAGGGCGACTGCACCCCGCGTGACGCGACCTCGGTTCTCGGCTCGCTCTCCCCGCATACAAAAGAGGCTGCTCATGGCAGCCCGGCCAAACCTATCGGGCTAGATGCCGGTCCGTCAAACACCTGCGTTGTATCGGCGCGAAACGACCAGGGCCTTGAGCCCGGCCGGGGACCCCGTGCACCGCAAGGGGTTCCGAGGGATCCCCGGCCCGAGGTACCGGTCGGGACGGCGGGATTTGAACCCGCGGCCTCAGCGTCCCGAACGCTGCGCGCTACCAAGCTGCGCCACGTCCCGTGTGGGCCAGTCTAGCGGCTGGCCGATACGCCGGCCGGGTAGGCTTCCCCCGGAGAGACCGAGGAGCCCGACCAGTTGACCGTGCTCGCCTACCTGCGTTTCGTCCTGGCCGAGGAGGCCGACCGAGTTCGCTTCGAGGGCGATCTGGCTGCCATCCGAGAGCTGGCCGAGGCTCAGCCGGGCCACCGGTGGAGCGAGGTGGGCCGGGACCCCTGGGACCCTCGCACCTTCGTCGTGGTCTCCGAATGGGACGAGGTCGAGCAGGTCCGGGCGTTCGAGCACCACCCGGAGCACGAGGTCATCATCCACCGCTGGGAGACGAGCTACTCGGAGGAGTTCGTGCATCGCCGGTTCGTCCCGTGGATCCGCCCTGAGGCCGAGGACGAGGAGGCAACGGCATGAGGATCGCCGTGCTCTGCCCGCCGTGGCTCGCCGTCCCGCCGAAGGGTTACGGCGGGATCGAGTGGGTCGTGGCCCTGGAGGCCGACGGCCTGGCCGAGGCCGGCCACGACGTCACGCTCTTCGCCACGGGTGACTCCGTCACCAAGGCCAAGCTCGAGTACGTCTTCGAGGTCGCTCCGGGCTCCAAGGCCATCAACGACATCATGCTCGACACCACCCACACGCTCTTCTCGTTGCGCGGCGCGCGGGAACGGTTCGACGCCCTGCACGTCCACTCACCCTTCTCCGCGCTCGCGGCGGCCATCGAGACCGGCCTGCCCACCGTTCACACCCTCCACGGATCCTTCACGCCCGAGATGATCCGGCTGTACGATCTGGTCGGCGACCGCGCGTGGTTCGTGGCCATCAGCCAGGCCCAGAAGCGGTTCCACGAGTCGCTGCGCTACGCGGGGGTCGTCTACAACGGGATCGACATGTCCTTCTACTCCTTCAACACCAAGAAGGAGGACTTCGTCCTGTTCCTGGGCCGGGCCGCCCCGGAGAAGGGGTGGCGCCGAGCCATCGAGGCCGCGAAGCTGGCCGGCGAGAATCTCGTGTCCGCGGTGAAGATCGCCCACCCCACCGAGGAGGAGGAGTGGGAGAAGAACATCAAGCCGATCATCCCGAAGGACTGGACGGTGATGGGCGAGATCTCCCAGGAGGAGAAGGTCGACCTGCTGCGGCGGGCCAAGGCCGTGCTGTTCCCCATCGATTGGCCCGAGCCCTTCGGCCTGGTCATGACCGAGGCCATGGCCTGCGGCACGCCGGTCATCGCCACACCGCGCGGGTCGGTGCCCGAGGTGATCGAGGACGGCGTGACCGGTTGGATCGTGAGCGTCGAGAACTACCCGCAAGAGGCCGCCGAGAAGCTCAAGCATCTCGATGAGATCGATCCCCGGGCGTGCCGGGAACGCGTGCAGCGGCTGTTCTCGAAGGAAGCGATGGTGGCCGGATACGAAGGGATCTTCGAGCGCGTGATCGCGGACGGACGCGGTGGGCGGGATGCCTGACCGCGGGACCCGGGTGGAATCGGACAGCATGGGGGAGATCGAGGTCCCGGCGGACCGGTACTGGGGCGCGCAGACCGAGCGGTCGCTGCACCACTTCTCGATCGGCGAGGACCGGATGCCGGTCGAGGTCGTGCGGGCCCTCGGGCTCCTGAAGAAGGCGGCCGCGCTGGTGAACGCGGAGCTCGGGCTGCTGCCGAAGGACAAGGCCGACCTCATCGTGCGGGCCGCCGACGAGGTCATCGAGGGCAAGCTCGACGACCACTTCCCGCTGTTCGTGTGGCAGACCGGGTCCGGCACGCAGTCGAACATGAACGCGAACGAGGTGATCGCGAACCGGGCCATCGAGCTGGCCGGCGGGGAGCTGGGGAGCAAGCAGCCCATCCATCCCAACGACGACGTCAACATGTCCCAGTCGTCCAACGACACGTTCCCCACCGCCATGCACATCGCGGCCGTTCAGGCCATCGTGCACGAGCTGCTCCCGTCGGTCCGGGCCCTGCGCGATGCCCTGCTGGAGAAGGCGAAGGAGTTCGCCGGTATCGTCAAGATCGGCCGGACCCACCTGCAGGATGCCGTGCCCCTCACCCTGGGCCAGGAGTTCTCCGGCTACGTGGCGCAGCTCGACGCCGACATCGCCCGGATCGAGCAGTCGCTGCCGGACCTGTACGAGCTGGCCATCGGCGGGACGGCCGTGGGCACCGGGCTCAACGCGCCGCCCGGGTTCGGCGAGGACGTCGCGGCGAAGATCGCCGAGCTGACGGGGCTGCCGTTCACGAGCGCGCCGAACAAGTTCGCCGCGCTCGCCGCCCACGACGCCCTGGTCGCGGCCCATGGCGCGATCCGGACGCTCGCCGTGTCGCTCATGAAGATCGCGAACGACATCCGCTGGCTGGGCTCGGGCCCGCGATCGGGCCTGGGCGAGCTCTCGCTCCCGGAGAACGAGCCCGGCTCGTCGATCATGCCGGGGAAGGTCAACCCCACCCAGTCCGAGGCCATGACGATGGTCTGCTGCCAGGTCCTGGGCAACGACGTGGCCATCGCGGTGGCCGGTTCGCAGGGCAACTTCGAGCTCAACGTGTTCAAGCCCGTCATCATCCGGAACTTCCTGCACTCCACGCGGATCCTGGCCGACGCCTGCCGGACCTTCCGAGAGTTCTGCGTGGAGGGCGTCCGGCCCAACCGCGAGCGGATCGCCGAGCTCGTCGACCGGTCGCTCATGCTGGTGACGGCGCTCACGCCGAAGATCGGTTACGACAAGGCGGCCGAGATCGCCAAGAAGGCCCACAGCGAGGGCACGACCCTGAAGGAGGCCGCGCTCTCCCTCGGCTATCTCACCGAGCAGGAGTTCGACGAGCTCGTGAGGCCGGAGAAGATGGTCGGACCGGAGTAGCTCCGGCGGGCCCGAGCTCGAGGATGGTGGCCTCCGGGCGGCAAAGGAACCGGAACGGCGCGTATTTGCTGGTCCCGAGGCCGGGCGAGATGTGGGCGTAGGACCTTCCCATCCTGACCAGCCCAGCGGCGAGGCGACGCGGGACGTGCGAGTTGGTCACCAGTGCGCCGACGAGCGGCAACCGCACCTGCCCGCCGTGCGTGTGGCCGAAGACCATGAGGTCGTAGCCGAGCGCGGCAAGCTCCGGCGCGGGGTCGGGGGAGTGCACCACGGCGAGCCCGAACGCGTCCGGGCGGTCTCGGGGCGCGACCCGGAGGTCCTGGCGGCCGATGTGTGGGTCGTCCAGGCCCAGCACCTCGACCTCCAGGCCGTCGAACGAGAGCTCGCGCCGCCCGTTCCTCAGGTGGACCCAGCCGTCCGATTCGAGCTGCGCGACGAGATCGGGAGCCCGGCCCCGCTTGACCGGCCGGTGCCGGCGGCTCTTCCGGAAATAGCGGAGGTAGTTGAGGGGCCGGGGCACGTAGTAGTCGTTCGATCCCAGGACGAAGAAGGAAGCCCGGGTCCCTCGCAACTGCCGCAAGGCCGCGACGGCGTCCTCGACGGCCTCCGGCTCGCCCACGATGTCGCCCGTCACCACGCAGACGTCGCACGCCGGCAACCCGGACAGGAAGCGGCGCATCGCCGCCGATCGCCGCGTCAGGTGGAGATCGGAGAGATGCAGCACGGTGAGCTCCGTGGCTTCCGTGGTCGGTAGGATGGGGATGCGGCGCCGGACCAACCGGTACCATCGCCGCTCGACCAGGATCCCGTAGGCCACGCAGGCCACGACGAGAGCCGCGACCGCGATGAGCCAAGGGAGCACGGAGGAAGTCTACGGTGGGCGAGTCCACGCTCAAGGCCAAGGTCCAGCGCGAGATGCACCAGTCACTCAAGGCCGGCGACAAGATCAGGTTGGGTGCCCTGCGGATGCTCTCCGCCGCCATCACCAACCGGGAGAAGGAGGTGCGCCATGAGCTCTCCGACGACGAGGTTCGGGAGGTGGCTCTCCGTGAGGTCAAGCGGCGCACCGAGTCCATCGAGGCCTTCGAGAAGGGTGGTCGCGCGGACCTGGTGCAGAAGGAGACCACCGAACGCGAAGTGCTGAACCCCTATGCCCCGGTTCCGCTGTCCGATGCGGAGGTCGATGCCCTGATCGATGAGGCCATCGCCGCGACCGGCGCCACCGGACCCGATGAGATGGGCAAGGTCATGGGGTTCGTCATGGGAAAGGCCAAGGGGAAGGTGGACGGAACCGCGGTGCAAGCCCGGGTGCGCGCTCGTCTGGGAGCCTGAGCGCTACAGGCGCCGGTGCGGGCCCCCAGCGCGTTGTCCCACCACGATCACGACGGTCGTTCCGGACCGGACCCGTTCGCCGGCGGCCGGCGACTGCGTGAGGACGATCCCCTGCTGTTTGGGATCGGTGACGTCCACGTACTGCACCGCCGGGACGAGCCCCGAGGCTTCGAGTGCCTTCACCGCGTCCTTCTCGGCCAGGCCGATCACGGCCGGCACGTAGACGGGGGGGCCGGTCCCTCCACCGCCGCCCTGACCCTTGCCGCTGCTGACGGTGAGCGTCACTCCGCTTCCGAGGGTGGCGGTCGCGCCTCCGGGGGGCGCCTGCTCCAGGACCGTGTTCACCGGCGCCGGTGAGTCCACCTTCTTCACGATCGGCGTGAACTTGGCGTCGATCACGATCTGCTGCGCCTTCGCGGAGAGCAGGCCGACCACGTTGGGGATGGTCCCGCCCGGCTGCGCCGGTGGCCCGGGGAACCCCTCGACCGGCATCCCGGCCATCGCCTTCACCATGAAGTTGTGCCAGATCGGCGCGGCCACCGTGCCGCCGAACACGGACCCGCCGTAGTAGGAGTCCATCGGGACCTGGCCTTGAGGGAACCCCACCCATACCGCCGTGGCCACCTGCGGGGTGTACCCGGCGAAGTAGACGTTGGTGTAGTCCTGGGCCGTCCCGGTCTTGCCGGCGATGGGCCGCCCGATGTTCGCCGCGGTCCCGGTCCCGCAGCACACCACCCGCTGGAGCATGGCCGTGACGAGATGGGCGATCCCCGGATCGATGGCCTTCTTGCACTGCGGATGGTGTTGATACAGCTTCCGCCCTTCTGGCAGCACCACCCTGGTGATGGCGAAGGGCTCGCAGTGGACGCCGTCGTTGGCCAGGGTCGAATAGCCCGACGCCATGTCGAGGGTGGACACGTCGTTGGTCCCGAGCGTGATGGACGGGACCGCGGAGAGCGGTGCGGTGACGCCCATCTTGCGGGCTGCCTCGACGATGGCCTCCGCTCCCACGTCGAGCGCCAGCTGGGCGAAGACCACGTTCACCGAATCCTGCGTGGCCGTCCATAGGTCGATGTAGCCTCGGTCACCGGCACCCTCCGCGTTCGACACGCAGCCCGTCTCGCTCCTCCAGAGCGGAGAGCAGAAGGGTGACTTGGACGAGTACACCTTGGCCGGTGTGAAGCCGTTCTGGAACGCCGCGACCAGCGTGAACGGCTTGAACGCCGATCCCGTCTGCCGACGGCCGTGCCACACCAGGTCGAGCTGATCCCGCCGGTAGTCCTTCCCCGAGAGCATGGTCCGGATGGCTCCCGTCCGCACGTCCACCGAGACCAGCGAGACGTCGGGTCCCTTGGCCCGGTCGATCGCCGAACTCGCGTTCACCGCTTCTTGCGCGTAGCGCTGCCAGTCGGGCCGGAGCGTCGTGTAGACCTTCAGCCCTCCCTGGAACAGCGTGTGCTTCCGCTGGCCGTAGGTCTTCCCGAACGCGTCGAACTGGCCCCGGTCGTCGTCCAGGATCGACTGCGTGATGTAGTGCACGAAGAACGGCTGCACCACCTGGCCGGTCTGCCCCGCCGTCTGGGCCAGGTCGAGCGATTGGCCCTTGGCCCGCTCCACCTTGTCCCCTTCGATCCAGCCCAGTTGGGCCATCCGGTCCAGGACCTGGTCCCGCCGGTGCCAGGGCGACCTTTGGGGTGGGTGACCGGGTTGTAGTCCTCCGGAGCCGAGATGAGCCCGGCCAGGAGCGCGGATTGACCCAGGCTGAGCTTGGAGACCGGCACCTGGAAGTAGTACTGGGCCGCCGTGCCGATCCCGTAGACGCCGTTCCCGAAGTACACCTCGTTCAGGTACATCTCCAGGATCTGGTCCTTGGAATACTGCTGCTCCATCCGGATGGCCAGCGCGGCTTCCTGGAACTTGCGGGCGAAGGTCTGGTCGTCGCTGCCGATGACGGCGTTCTTCACGAGCTGCTGCGTGATGGTCGAGCCGCCCTGCGTGATCCTTCCGGCGATGAGGTTGGCCACCATCGCTCGGAAGACGGACGGGACGTTGATGGCGCCGTGGGTGTAGAAGCTGTCGTCCTCGATGGCCAGCACGGCCTGACGTGTGACGGGCGCGACTTTGTCCAGGCCGACGATCTTGCGGTTCTCGTCCAGATACAGCGTGGCCAGCACCGAACCGTCGGCGGCATAGATCGTGGAGCGTTCGGGAGGGTGGGGGATGCGGGTGAAGGAGGCGCCGGCCGCCTTCAGACGGTCGTTCAGCGCCGCGGTCCCCGCGTCCAGGGGATCGAGCAGCAGGAAGAGCATGATCGCGACCACGCCGGCTGCGAGCACGATGACGATTGCCAGGGTGACGGCGAGGGCAGTCCGCGGCTCGTTCTCTCGGCGGAGCCTCCATGAGCGTCGGCCCAGGATACTCCGCCGCCGTTACGATGGGTCCCGCCCATGCGCCGCGCCTCCCTCCCGATCGCGTCCGCCGTCTGCCTCTTGGCGCTGGTGTGGGTCGGGACTGCCTCCGCGCAGGCGCCGACAACGTCCCGGGTCCTGGTGGCGAAGGTCGACGGCTCCATCGACCGAACGGTCGCCGGCTACCTCACCGACTCGCTCACCGAGGGTGAGCGCACCGGTGCGGCCGTGGTGATCCAGTTGGATTCGGCCGGGACGCTCGATCAGCCGGCCGTCGAGCTGGCGGAGCGGATCTTCCGCTCGGAGGTCCCCGTGATCGTGTGGGTGGGGCCCGCGCCGGCCAAGGCCCAGGGGGCCGCGCTCCTGTTCCTGTACGCCTCCAGCCTGGCGGCCGTGGCTCCCGGTGTGGGGGTGGGCCCGTTGGAGCCGGTCGATCTGGTGGATGCCCGAAACGCCTCGCTCCCGGACCAAGCCGCCCTGGAGCGGATGGCCGTCAGGATGGGCGGAGGCCCGGGGCAAGGCCCGCGCCGGCGTTCCCCTCGCGCGCCGTTGCCGGCCGCAGGACGCCCTGGACGGCACATCGCCCAAGAGGTCGCCACCTCGCTCCCCGACCTGCTGTCGAAGATCGATGGATCGACCGTCCAGACGGCGGCCGGCCCGGTGACCCTGCACACGAGGATCGCGCAGAGCCCGTCGGAGCAGCCGGTCGAGGTTCGCTTCACCGAGCTCGGCCCGATCGACCGGGTCCTGCACGCGGTGGCCTCGCCCGCCGCCATCTACCTCCTGCTGGTGCTGGGGTTGGCGGGCCTGGCGTTCGAGCTCACCCAGGCGGGCTTCGGGTTCGCCGGGTTCGCCGGCCTGGGGATGCTCGGCGCTGGCCGTCTACGGGCTGACGGTCGTCCCGGCCTTCGTGGCCGGGCATCGTGCTCCTCGTGGCGGGCGTGGTGATGCTCTGCGCCGACGTCCTCCTTCGCCGGCTCGGCGTCCTGACCGCGGCGGGGGTGGCGGCGTTCCTGGCCGGCTCGTTCCTGTCGTTCCGGGGTGTGGCCCCCGCCATCCGGATCTCGCCCTGGCTGATCGGCTTCCTGGCCCTGGCAAGCGTTCTGTACTACGGCTTCGCCCTCACGGTGGCCCAGCGGTCCCGGGAGCGGATCGCCACCACCCAGCGGGGACTGGTGGGGCTGGTCGGGGAGACCGGGGGGAGCTGAAGCCGGAGGGCCCCGTCTACGTGAAGGGCACGCTGTGGCGGGGGCGGAGCAACGACGGGCCGATCCCGACCGGGACCCGGGTCCGGGTCAGGGGGGTGGACGGCCTGGTACTGCGGGTCGAGCCGGACCCTGGAGCCGGCGGCGACCTTCCCCCGGACGAGGACTGACCCGGCCGGCTCGGCTGCGACCCTTGCGTTTTCCGTGCCTCCTGGACCCCCGGTGAAACCGGGGGGAATCCCCCGAGCGTCCAGATACGAAGACTGTAAGTGAGGGGTCCCAGAAGGGCAGAAGGAGGGATTGGCCGTTTCGACCGACGCCATGGCTGTCGACTGGATGTGGGGCTGGCAGTTCGATGCCGCCTGCCGCGGCGAGGATTCCTCGCTGTTCTTCGCCCCCAATTACTTCGAGAAGCGGGGTGAGAAGGAGGGGCGGGAAGCCAAGGCCAAGGCCCTGTGCGCCCGCTGCCCCGTCCGCGATGAGTGCCTGGAGTACGCCATCCAGATCCGCGAGACCCACGGCATCTGGGGTGGGTTGAACGAGATGGAGCGGCGGCAGCTCCTCCGGGAGCGAGCGCTCCGCGCCGGCTGACGCTTTCACCCGACGCGCCCCGCCGCGGCGGGCCTCTGTCACAATCCCGGGCATGGGCATCGAGGACTTGCTGGCGACCCAGGGGCTGCAGCTTCCGCCTCCGCCGGCGCCCATGGCCTCGTACATCCCGGTGCGGTTGATGGGGGAGCTGGCCTACGTCTCCGGGCAGACGCCGATCGTGGACGGGGAGATCCTGCACCCGGGCCACCTGGGGGACCAGGTCTCGGTGGAGCAGGGGCAGGAGGCCGCCAGGCGGTGCGCCCTCCAGGCGCTCTCGGCGCTGAAGGAGGCCCTCGGGTTCGCTCGATCGGGTGCGCGGCATCGTGCAGGTCACGGTGTTCGTGGCCTCGGCGCCCGGCTTCACCGAGCAGCCGAAGGTGGCCAACGGGGCGAGCGACCTGCTGGTCGAGGTGTTCGGCGAGACCGGGAGGCACGCCCGAGCCGCCGTCGGGGTGGCGGAGCTGCCGCTCGGGGCACCCGTCGAGGTGACCGTGCTGGCGAAGGTGGACTAGGCCGAGGGGGCGGTCTCCGCGGGGGAACCGGAGGTCCCCGCGCCTGAGCGGTGATCTCCGCTGGTCGAGGTGCTCGAGCAGGGGCAACGGCGTACTTGCGCGAGGTCCCGAGGGCTTCCCGGAACGCGCTCACCGTGATGCCGTCGCTCGCCGAGCCTCGGACGACGGCCTCCGCGCGGGCGACGAGCCCCGGGGTCAACACGAGTCGCGCGAGACCCGAACGAGCAGGCCGGCCCGGGCGGCCGCATCGATCACCTCGCGGGCGAACCCGCGCCGAGGTCAGCTCCTGCGACGGTCGGAGGCGTCGGCTCGGCGTCGGCGACGGCTCGGACGCAGCCGGCTGCCTCCTCCTCGCGCGCCGGCCAGGGACGCCGTGTGGGAGGCCAGCCGCACGGTTGCGCCGTCCGCGAACGACGCGGCCGGACGTCGGACGAGGGCGCTCGAGCAGCGCGTCGGCCAGGCGGGATCGTCGGAGGCGCCCCGGCCGACCTGGAGCGCCGCGGACGAGGATGGCGCGGGCGGCCGGGAGGTCGAGCCCTCGTCCAGAGGGTGCGTTCTGGTGGAACGCCGCGCAGCTCGGCGGTGAGCGCCCGCGCCCACCTGGTCGAGAGTCCCGTGCCGACCCACCAGCGTCCGGCCCGTCGGCTCGCATCGATGTCCGAGGGCCGGGTCGCCGGTGAGCGTGGCGACGTCGGACGGCCGGGCCGCGCCCGTTCTCGAGACGAGGAGCGTGGGGAGGTCGCTCGGCTGCGTGCTCGCGGCCGTCGAGGCGGTCGAGCCGCGCGGCCGGCGCGGCGCGCGGCGGGTCGACGTCGAGCACCACGCCGCCCGCCACGGTCTCCTGCCGGCCCGCCTCGCGGACGACGAACCGGTCGCCGACGTCGAGCACCAGCGGATCGCGAGTCCGGATGCGGACGAACGCCTCGTGTCCCGGGTTCGGGCGCGCCGCTCCGAAGAAGCCGGATCCGGGCGTCGCGCTCGGCCGCGCCGGCGTACACCTTGAAGGCGCCCGCGGGCGGTGAGCGGGTGTCGAGGCCGCGGACCGGCCGGAGCCGCGGCGTCGAAACGCGGGTCGGCCGCCACGCGCCCGGCACGGCCGAGCACGTCGCCGCGCTCGAGCCGCTCCCGCTCGACGCCCGACGAGGTTGGCGGCGACCCGCGACACCGGCACGCGCACGGTCATCGCTCTGCTTGTGGGTCTGGAGCGACGCGGATCCGCGCCGGTCCCCGGCGGGTAGAGCTCGACCTCGTCGCCGACGCGCGAGGCAGCCGCCCGTCAGCGTGCCGGTCGACGACGGTGCCGGCGCCCGTGATCGTGAACACGCGGTCGACGAACAGCCGCGCGCGCGCGTCGTCCGGCGCCGGCGGCTCGCCGCGAGCATCGCGTCGAGCGCCGCCGCGCAGCGCGTCGATGCCCTCGCCGGTCGTGCGACGAGACCGGCACGATCGGCGCGTCCGTCGAGGACCGTGCCCGCGAGCGCGCTCGCGCACCTCCTCGGTGGCGAGCGCGAGGCGTCTCGTCGTCGACCAGGTCGCGCTTCGTCAGCGCGACGACGCCGCCGCGCGACCCCGAGCACGTCGAGGATCTGCAGGTGCTCCTCGGACTGCGGCTTCCAGCCCTCGTCGGCCGCCACGACGAACAGCACGAGCCGAACCGGCCCGACGCCGGCGAGCATGTTGCGGATGAACCGCTCGTGCCCCGGCACGTCGACGAACCCGACCTCGCGTCCGCACGGGAGCGTCGCACCACGCGTAGCCGAGGTCGATCGTGAGGCCGCGGCGCTTCTCCTCGGCCCACCGGTCGGGGTCGATGCCGGTGAGCGCGACGATCAGCGACGACTTGCCGTGGTCGACGTGGCCGGCCGTCGCGACGACGCGGAGCGGCGCCTCGGCGAGCCGGCTCCAGCGTCAGTCCTCGTCGTCGAGGTCGTCGCCTTCGAGGGCGTACAGGATCGCGCCGGGCGAGGTCGCGGGAGCTGCTCGTCGGCGACCGTGCGCACGTCGAGCAGCACGTGCGTCCTCGTCGACGCGGCAGAACACCGGACGGGCGAGCCGGCGCGGAGCCGGGCCGCGAACGCCGGCCGGGTCGGGGCACCGGACCCGCACGCCCCAGGACGGCGACGGCGTAGCCCGGGCATCGACCCGCCGCCGACCACCGAGTCGCAGCGGACGACGTGCGCGCCCTCGAGGTCGCCGCCGATCGTCTCGGACAGGCGCTGGGCGCGATGCGGCAGCGTCGTCGGCGGCTCCGCGCAGCATCCGGTGCACGGGGATCTCGTCGTCGCGCGCCGGTCGCGTAGATCGCGAGCGACCGCCTCGAGCGCGGCGACCTGCATCTTGTCGATCCGCACCGCGCGGGCGAGCGGGTGTCGTGCGCAGCCTGTCCGACGAGGTCGGCCCGTCCGACGACGATCCCGGCCTGGGGGCCGCCGAGCAGCTTGTCGCCGGAGAACGTGACGAGGTCGGCGCCGTCGGCGAGCGCCTCGGCGCACGCTGGGCTCGTCGGCGGGGATGCCCGCGGCTCGTGGTCGCAGCAGCCCGGAGCCGACGTCGAAGAGGAACGGCACGCCGCGCCTTCGCGGCGAGCGCCGGCGAGGTCGGCGGCGGACGCCGCGGCCGTGAACCCGACCACGCGGTAGTTCGAGGGATGCACCTTCAGGATCGCGCCGGTCGCGGTCGTCGACCGCGCGCCCGGTAGTCGGACGGCCTGGTGCGGTTCGTCGTGCCGACCTCGACGAGCTTGGCGCCCGGACGCGGCCATGATGTCGGGGATCCGGAACTCGCCGCCGATCTCGATCAGCTCGCCCCGCGAGACGAGCACCTGCTTGCCCTTGGCGAGCGCGGCGAGTGCCAGCAGCAGCGCCGCGGCGCAGTTGTTCACGACGAGCGCGGCCTCGGCACCGGTGAGCGCGGTCAGGATCGACTCGGCGCGGCGCCGCGCTTGCCGCGAGTGCCGGTCGTCGCGGTCGACCTCGAGGTCGGTGTAGCCGCGCGCGGCGCGCGCGGCCGCCTCGCGCCGCGCGTTCGGGCAGCGGCGCGCGCCCGAGGTTCGTGTGCAGGACGACGCCGGTCGCGTTGATCACCGGACTGAGCCCGGTGGCGGCCGCACGACGCGCGTGGCGACGGCGCGGGCCAGGATGACGTCGTCCTCGGGCGGGTCGATGCCTCGCGCCGGCGGCCGCTCGCACGACCTCGAGGGTCTGGGTCAGCGTCGCTTGAGCAGCGGCGCGGCCGAACGTCGCGGCCGCGCGCTGCCCGGGCTCGGACGCAGCAGCGCGTCGAGCGAGGGGACCTTGCGCGAGGCGTCGGCGCCTGGCCATGGCATCGCCCGAGCCTAGCGCGGCCGCCGGCGCCGACCGGTCGCAGCGGCCGCCGGGCGCCCGTCCGGTCCCGTAGGATGGATCGCGATGGTGGACACCGACGAGCGCCCCGCGTTCTAGACGTCGCCGAGGTCACCGCGATGGTCCGCGGCGGCGGCCTCGACATCGAGGTCGCGACCCGCGGGGAGTTCCAGACCGAGGAGATGATCCTCAACATCGGGCCCCAGCATCCCGTCGACCCACGGCGTGCTGCGGGTGGTGCTCGAGCTCGACGGCGAGGTGATCATCCGGGCCGAGCCGGTGATCGGCTACATGCACCGCGGCGCCGAGAAGCTCGCCGAGTTCCGCGACGCCCGCCAGACCCTCGTGCTGATGAACCGCCACGACTGGCTGTCAGCGCCTTCAACAACGAGCTCGGGCTGGACGATCGCCGTCGAGCGCTCGCCGGCATCGAGGTGCCCGAACGCGCGCAGTGGATCCGCACGATGTTCGCCGAGTGGAACCGGATCCTGAACCACCTGATGTTCAGCGGCTCCTACCCGCTGGAGCTCGGCGCGATGACGCCGATGTTCTACGCGTTCCGCGAGCGCGAGATGATCCAGGACCTCATGGAGTCGGCCACCGGCGCGCGGATGCACCACTCGTACTGCCGCGTCGGCGGGCTGAAGGACGATCTGCCGCGCGGCTTCCTGAAGCGAGTCCGCCGAGGTGCTCGCCGCGGTGCGCAAGCGAGCTCGAGGAGTTCGAGACCTGATCATGGGCAACGAGATCATCTTCGCGCGCTGTCGCGACGTCGGGGTCCTCCCGCCCGAGACGGCGATCGCGTACGGCTGCTCCGGGCCCGTTGCTGCAGGCGCTCGGGCGTGGCCGATGGATCCCCGCAAGGACGAGCCGTACGAGAAGTACGCCGAGGTCGAGTTCGAGGTGCCGGTCGGGAACGACCGGCGACTGCTACGACCGGCTGTGGGTGCTGGTCGAGCGGATGAAGCGAGTCTGCAACATCATCGAGCAGTGCATGGACAAGCTCCCGCCGGGCGAGTTCCGCGCGCCGAAGCTGCCGAAGACGCTGAAGCTCGAGGGCGAGATCTACGTCCGCACCGAGAACCCGCTCGGCGCTGATGGGCTACTACGTGGTCGGCGACGGCAAGAAGGACCCGTACCGCCTGAAGATGCGCACGGCGTCGTTCTCGAACGTCAGCGTGATCCCGGCGATGCTGCCCGGGCACGCTGCGTCCCGGACCTCATCGCGATCCTCGGGTCGATCTTCTTCGTGGTCGGCGACGTCGACCGCTGACGGGCCCCGTCCTCGTCCCGAGGCCCTCTCGTTCGGCGGCCTAGGTCTCCCGGTTGAACCAGACGCCGCCGGGACCGTGTAGCTGGCCCCTTCGCCCCACACCGCCACGGTCTTGCCGGCGTTCGTGATGGCGATCTCGCCGTAGTCGCCGTAGGCCTCGCGGAAACCCTCGCGTTCTTGTACGCGGTGCCGGATCTGACGTCGGAGATGCGGACGGCCAGCGACCACGTCGCGCCCAGGTCAGCGGAGGCCCGGTACCACACGTTCCACCGCCCGGTGCGCTGATCCATGTACCACACGCGAACGTCGCCGTTCCCGGTTCCCGCCGCCGCCGGGTACGCCGCGTTGACCCCTGCCGGCGAGAGCGGGACGCGGTCGGACCAGGTCGAGCCGCCATCCGTGGAAGAGCTCGCGTACACGCGCATGGGGCCGCCCTCCCGCAGGGCGCCGTTGTAGACGAAGACCAGGTTCCCCTGGGCATCGGCGGCAAGGGCGGGCCCGCTGTCCCAGAAGTCCGGGTAGCAACCTGCGGACGGGCACGACGGCCCGATCTCGAGGGTGTCGATCGCCGTGTCGGACCAGGTCGCACCCCCGTCGGTGGACCGGAGCATGTGGACCTGGATGTTGCCCTCCGCGGTCTTCTTGGGGCCGCTGTAGGAGAAGCTGACCTCCGACAGGAGCGCCGTTCCGTCGGACAGGACCGCGGCGCCGTACGCGAAGTAGTAGCGGTCGCTTGAGACCGTCCTCACCTGGGTCCACGTCGCCCCGGCGTCGTGCGAGACGGCGGCATAGCTGTCGCCGCCGGTCGGTCCGTTGAACCCGACGTAGACATCGCGCCCGTCCGAACTGGTCCCCATGTTCGGCTTGTCACCCCAGGCCACGTTGCCGTAGATCGGCACAGGCGTGGACCACGTCCGCCCATGGTCGAGGGACTTGGAGAAGTGGATGTCGAAGTTGTTCATGAACACGGCGTATACGGCTCCGGTGTCCGGCACGACCTCGATCAGGGTCGTACTGGCCCCGGACGTTCCGGCACTCGCAGATGAACCGATCGGGCCCGAAGGTCTTCCCGCCGTTGCTCGAGACGTGGAGGATCATGGCCGGATCCGGGCAGCTGTTCGAGCAGGCCTTGGCCCCTCCGTACCGGTTGTGCAGGATGTACACGAACGGGGCGTTGGGGTCGGCGGCGATGGCCGGCTCCCAGTCGTCCGCCGTGCGATCCATGGGGAGCTCCCCGGCCCACCCTGCGGCGGGGTAGGAGGCGAGCGCGCCGGTCTGTCCCACGTCCCGGCCGCCCTGGCCCGCGAGAGCGCGGAGTGCCGGCGTTCGGCCGTGGTGATTTGCTCCTCGAGCTCTCCGTCGGCGGGCTCGGGCCCTCGGCCCTCGACGGGGGGGCGAGGCCGAGTGGTGCCCGAGGAGGAGTGGCACGACGGGACGAGCCCGGCGAGCAGCGCGAGCGAAGCCATGAGCAGCAAGGAGTTCGAGGCCAGCCGACGGGAACGCACGCGGATCCCCCCTCGATGGGCGTCCGGTTGGAAGGCGGCCCCGACGCTATCCCGGGGCTGAACGATCAGTCAATCGGCCCTTCGGCCAGGCCGGCGGGAGGCCCGATCCAGTGGGGTGAGGGCAGGCCCTCCGTGGCCAGGAGCAGCCACTTCAGCCTTCCGAGGCCCCCCGGATCGACCAACAGGCTGGCCCTGTTGCGGCCCTCCCACACCCGCGTTGCCCGCCCTCCCTCACCCTCGGCCAGAAGGCCCTGCTGGCGGGCCCGCTGGGATTCGTTCCACTCCGCGAACCCCAGGGCGAGCAGGGCATCGCCCTGCGACGCCAGGCCGAGCGACGCGAAGGCCCCGGGCCTCGGCCCTCCGGGCGATCGCGCCGAGATCGACCCCGGCGGTGATGTCGCTCGAACCCGGATCGCGAAGGACGTCCGCCAATACCCGATGATCCCGATAGCCGTGGACCTCGCTCGAGGGACCGCGCGCGGAGCCGTAGTCGATCAGGAGCGCGTAGCCCCGTCGAAGCGTTGCCGCGAGGTCGTCCACGAACCGCAAGGCGCCGATGGGCACGATGGCCTCCTGGCCCGGAGCGAGCGCCGGCCCCTGTCCGGCGACGAGCTCCGCGATCTCCCCGTCGCACGGGATGTCGACTTCGACGAAGCGGTCCCGGCCCGCGATGATCCCGACCTCGACCACCCCGTTGCTCGTCCCGCGGACCCTTCGGAACGGCAGGTTGTCCAGGAGCTCGTTGGCGAACATCACGGTGGCAGCGGAGGGGCCGGCATCGGCGACGCGTTCGCTCACTCGCACCGGCAGCTCCGCGAGACGGGCCCGCGCGCCGGGACTCCGTTCCACGGCCAGGTAGTCGACGGCGGGACCCTGGCGTTCGCCGAGCAGCCGGATGACGTCCGCGGCCAGGGTGCCGTCGCCGGCGCCTACCTCCAGGAGCTCGAGGGGCTCGGGCCGGCCCAGCCGCTCCCACAGGTCGAGCACGGCGCGGAGGAGGAGCTCGGCGAACACCGGGTGGACGTGGGGGCTGGTCACGAAGTGTCCCTCCCGCCCCACGGGCGGCCGGTCGTAGAAGCCGCCGGGCCCGTAAAGAGCGAGGTCCATGAACTCGTCGAACCTGATCGGCCCTCGTTCCTCGATGGCACGGCGGATGCGGGCCGCGACGTCCTCGCTCATACGGCCAGCGTATCGGCACGCGGGGGAGCCGTTCCCGGTCGCTCGCGCCTCGGCCGGCGTCCGCTCACCTGGCAGAATCCAGGACGTGAGACCCGACGGCCCGAGTGAGCCCAGGCCGGCCGCCACGGTGATCGCCGCACGACAGGGCGTTGACGGCGTGGAGGTCCTGGTGCTGAAGCGGGGGAGCGAGCATCGGTTCCTGCCCGGCTATCTTGCGTTTCCCGGTGGGGCGGTCGAGCCGCAGGACGGCGGGTTGGCCTCCCGGTGGTTCGGGTCCACTGCCGAAACGGGGCGGGCCTGCGCCGTCCGAGAGCTGGTCGAGGAGGCAGGGCTGGCATTGACCGGCGCCGGCCTGGTCCAGGTCATCGGCGACGACCGGGGACTCTCGGCCGTCCACGCGTCGCCCCCTCTCGCCGACGCCCTGCGGGAGATCTCGCACTGGGTCGCTCCCGAGGAGGTGCCGGTCCGGTTCGACGCGCGCTTCTTCGCGGTGGATGCGCCCCTCGGGCTGGAGCCGCATCCGGACGGAGCCGAGGCCGAGCAGGCCTGGTGGGCCCGGCCGGCCGACGTGCTCCGGGACTTCGCGCAGGGTAGGTGCGACCTGTACTGGCCGACGCTGAAGACGATGGAGGCGCTGGCCACGTGTGAGACGGTCCACGATGTGTTGGCCCTGCACGTCCCGCAGGTCGAGCCGGATTGATGCGCATCATCCGCGTCCTCGCGCCGAACCCCGGGATCCGCGAGCTGGAGGGGACGAACACGTGGATCGTGGGGGACGGGCCCTCCATCGCGATCGACCCGGGCCCCGACGACGCCGGGCACGTCCGCGAGGTGGCCCGCGAGGCGGGCCACCTCGCGGCCATCCTCCTCACCCACGACCATCCGGACCACGCTCCGGGCGCGGCCGCGCTCGCCGAGGCGACGGGCGCGCCCGTGTACGCGGCGCGCCCGCCCGACGGTGGCCAGCGCCTGCGGGACGGGCAGCGCATCGTGGCCGGTGACATGGCACTGACCGCCGTGGCGACGCCGGGCCACAGCCCGGACCACGTGGCGTTCTTCGGGGATCGCCATCGCGCCCTGTTCACCGGTGACGCGGTGCTCGGGCGTGGGACGAGCGTGATCGACCCTCCCGAGGGCGACCTCGTGGCCTACCTCCGCTCGCTCCAGCGGATGCGGGAGCTGTCACCGCGCGTGCTCTACCCGGGCCACGGGCCGGTCGTGTTCGACGGCCCGGGCAAGCTGGACGAATACGTGGAGCATCGTGCCGCTCGGGAGGAGCAGGTCCTAGCGGCGCTGGTCTCCGGCCCGCGAACGCCGGAGGAGGTGGTCCCTGAGATCTACGGCGACCACCCTGCCGAGCTCCACGAGCTGGCCGCGCGATCGGTCTTGGCCCACCTGATCAAGCTGGAGAGCGAGGGCCGCGCCGAGAGGCGAACCACGGCGGGCGTCGTCCGGTGGACGCTGCTGGAGCCCCGGACCTGCGTGCGATGCGGGCGGCCCGTGAAGGGCCGCGGTCTGCTGTGCGGACCGTGCAGCCTCGCCGTGCTCCAGGAGTCCGGCTAGGCCGGCGCCCGTTCGTACACCGAGACGTGCTTGCCCTCTCCCGTGAACGGTTCGCGCGTCCAGTCCTGCCAGCGCTCCCGGAGCCGAAGCCCGGCCAGCTCGGCCATCAGGTCCAGCTCGGACGGCCAGATGTACCGGAGCTCGACGGGGAACATCCGCAACCCGTCCTCCTCGAAGACGACGAGCTGAACGCTCACCCGCTGATGCTCGGGGTCGTGCAGCGACACGTCCAGGAACACGCGGCCGGGCTCCACGCGGTGGGTCTGTACTCGCTGGCCGCGATCGAAACGGGCCACGTCGGCCACGAACGCCTCGACCACGAAGACGCCTTCGTCGGTGAGGTGCTCGGCGACGTTCCGCAGGCATCGCCGCTGATCGTCCTGCGTGAGCAACGCGAACAGAGTGTTGAACACCACGAACACCAGCCGAAACCGGCCTTCCACCGCGACGTCGGCGAAGTCGCCCATCGTGACGGGAATGTCTGCACCGCCCGGCTTCTCGCGGAGCTTGGCCACCATGGCCTGGGACGCGTCGATCCCCCGGACCTCGACTCCCCGTTCCGCAAGCGGAAGGGCGATGCGTCCCGTTCCGATGGCGAGCTCGAGCGCGGGACCCGAGCCGGCCAGCTCGGCCAGGAAGTCCACGGCCGCGCCGGGGTCCGAGGGTGGGTGGAACCAGGCGTCGTACACGTCGGCGATGCGGTCGCCGTACGTGGAGGGCCCGTAGTCGTCCATGCCCAAGCTCACCAAGGCGGCCCTCATGCTGTCAAGCGGTGGCCTCCTGATCCGTGGCCCGGGCCAGGGCGTCGACGTCGGGGATGACGTAGCGGCGGCCCTCGGTCCGGATGAGCTTGCGCGCCACCAGCGCGGCCAGGGTCCGGTTCACGGTCTCGCGGGACGCGCCGATCATCCGCCCCAGGTCCTCCTGCGTCAGGGGAAGGGCCAGCCGCACGCCGTGCTGATCGCGCACGCCGTGGCGGCTTGCCAGCTCGCACAGCTTGCGGCACAGGCGGGTCGGGACGTCCTGGGCCAGCGCCTCCTCCAGCGCGCCGGTCGTCCGGTGCAGCCGGGAGGCCAGCATCCGGAGGAGCTCTGTGGCGGTGCCGGGGTTCCGTTCCAGCACTGCCTGCAGGGCCGTGAGGGGCAGGGCCTCCACCTCCACGGCCCCGACCGCCCGGGCCTCGACTGGGGAGGGGTCCCCCAGGAGCGCGCATTCCCCGAACGCGTCCCCCGGTCCGAGCATGCCCACCACCACTTCGTGTCCGCTCGGCAGGGCGGCCGCCAGGCGCACCACCCCGGCCCGCACCAGGAACAGGCAGTCCGCGGCCTGCCCCTGGCGGACGAGCGCCTGGCCGTGGGCGAACCTGCGAGAGGGGGAGGCGAGATCGACGATGCGGGCCTCCACGTCGCGACCCTAGCGCGGGCCGGTGACATCCCGGCGCCGCTTCGACACCGCCGCCACACTCGGAGTAGGCTGACCCGCCGACCGGATCGTTGCGAGGGAGTCCGAAGCGATGGGCAAGCGAGAGCAGGAGGCCCTGGCTCGGGTCCCACTGTTCTCCGGCCTCTCGTCGCGCCACCTGAAGCGCCTCGCCGACTCCATGAAGGAGGTCCGATACATGGAGGGGGCCCCGGTGGTGAAGGAGGGACAGGAGGGCGACAGCTTCTACGTCATCCTCCAGGGTGAAGCGAAGGTGGTGGGCCCGGAGGGAACGGCCGTCAACCGGCTGCTCCCCGGCGACTTCTTCGGGGAGATCTCCCTCCTCGACGGGGGTGCCAGGACCGCGACCGTCACCACCGAGACGCCCGTGACGATGCTCGAGCTCAAACGGACCGCGTTCCTACGGATGCTGAAGGACGAGTCCGACGTCGCGGTGAAGCTCCTGTCACACACCGCGTCCTTGCTCCGGCGCACGGAACGCTCGTTGTCCGGATAGCCCGACGCCGGTGCGCGCGGAGCTCTATCGCCCCGATGCCCCCAACGCGGTCGTGGCCGTCGCGACATGGGACGGGAGGCAGGCCCGGCTCGACGTGAAGGATGCCTCGGTGCCCGGTCTGGACCGGATCTTCCGTCCCACGCCGATCGCGATCGACGATCCCGCACTCCGGCATCCCGGCACCTCCGGGCCCGTCGTCCTCCAACCGGGAGATCTCGAGTGGTTCCGGGCCGTGCTCCTCACGCGGGCTCCAGAGCTCGGGCTGGCCGTGCGCTTCGTCTCTGGGGCCGTGGTGGGCGGATTCGATCCCGCGTCGCAGTACCGGAGCTTCGAGGAGCAGGTGGAGCGACTGACGAGCTGACCGGGCCTCACGACCGGGTCTGGCCCACGAACGCCTTCCCCGCGTCGCAGAAGGAGAGGAAGTCGCACCACCGGCAGTGCTCGCCGGGCGTCGGCTCGAACCGCCCGGCGCCGATGGCCGAGAGCCAGGCCCGCACCCGATCCCGGATGGCCTCGGCGTCCTCGACGGCGAACGACACCTCGTCGCCGGTGGCGAGGTACAGGTAGGTAAGCGTCAGCTCGTCGGGCCGCTTGCCCCAGACGTCGATGCAGGCGAGTGCGTAGACGTCGAGCTGGACCCGCGACAGGGGGTCGTCCTGGGGCTTTCGGCCCGTCTTGTAGTCGACGACCTCCCACGCACCGTCGGGCACCCCGTAGATCGCGTCGATCCGGCCGCTCACCGTGAAGCGCTCCAGCGACAGCAGGAAAGCGCGCTCGGCGTGGAGCGGGGTCATCTCGGCGAACCGGCTGGACATGAAGGCGTCCCGCAGCTGCTTGATCCTCCCGGGCTGGCCGGCGAGCTCCTCCGCGGTGAGGTCGGGCTCTTCCTCCAGCTCGATCAGCGTGGTCTGTCCGGAGGACTGGCGCTCGATCCAGGCGTGGACGTCGGTCCCGATTCGGGCCGCAGGACCCGAGAACCGCGGCAGGGGCCGGACCGCGCTCCAGTAGTAGCGCTTGGGACACCGTCCGTAGTCCACGATCCCGCCCACCGACACGGTGGTGGGCATCCCAACCTCTTCGTTCGTCGCTGCCTCCCGCTCCAGAAGGTGGCCGGCCAGCGCTCGCCGATCCGCCGCGAGCTCCTCGAACCGGGCCCGCTCGGCCGGCTCCAGGGTAGCGAGGGCGCTCGCCTTGATCTCGCCGGACGAGGCGGCCGCAAGGGCCGCCCCCCGCCACCCTTCGGGGAACAGGGCGTCGGCGTCGTCCGGCCGGGCCGGCCCCGGCCAGGGCCTGACGAAACGCTGCCGGAACCCCGCAAGCGGGTTCTCCTCCTTCTCCTCGCCCTCGATGTGGATGTCCGCCAGCTTGGTCCGGCGGGCCCACACCATGAGCTCGGTGAAGAACTTGCCGACCGTCTTCGCGTTGATGTTCTCCCCGTACCAGATGGCCGAGGACAGGAACAGCCGGCGCTTCGCTCGTGTCAGGGCGACGTAGGCGGTCCGGCGTTCCTCGAATACCTCCTGGTCGCGGAGCGCGTCGACGAAGCGATTCATCACGCCCTCGAACCGGGGGAGCAGGTCGCGGTCGCGACGGAGCTCGATGTCGAGCGAGCTTCCCTTCCGCATGGGGTTCTGCTGGATCCGCGCGTTCGGGAACAGGTCCTTGGCCAGGCCCGGGACGAACACCGTGTCGAACTCCAGGCCCTTGGCCGCGTGGACGGTCATGACCTTCACGGTGTCGTCCTCACTCGGCTGGACCGGCGACCACTCCCGGTCGTCCTCGATCGAGTCCACGTAGTCCAGGAACGCGCGGAGCGTGAGCTCGCCCTCGAGCGGCTGGAAGGCGTGCACCTGGTCCAGGAACGCCGCGAGGTTCCGCCGCCGGGCGGTTGATGCCGCCACGTCGGGCTGCGCGTCGAGCTCCGCGAGGAGCCCGCTTCGACGGATGACCTCGGCCAGGAACTCGCCCACGGGGCGGCGGGCCGCTTCGCGCAGCCCGGCCAGCTCCCTGGCGAACTCCTCCAGGCGAGCGCGCCCCTCGTCGGAGAGCCCCTCGACCTCGTCGAGGTGCTCGAGGGCTTCCGCGATGAGGAACGGCTGGTCCTCCAACAGGTCCTCGTCCTCGGGCAGCCGCTCGCTCATGCGGTCGAGGAAGGCGAAGCCGCTCACGCGGGTCCAGGCCGCCACTCGTGCCAGGTCGCCCCGGCCGATCCGGTACCGCGGCCCGGTCAGGATGCGGGCCAGCGCGACGCCGCCGCCGGGATCGGCGGCGGCGCGCGCGTACGCCAGGACCTCCACCACCTCCGGGAGCTTGATCAGTCCCGCCAGGCCGATGAACTCGGCCGGGACCCCACGGTCGGCGAACGCCAGCTGGAGTGGCTCGAACAGCCGGTGCGTGCGGCACAGCACGGCGCAGTCCCGCCACGACACGCCCTCCTCGTGCAGCTGGAGGATCTGGTCCGCCACGGCCTCCATCTCGGCGACTTCGTGCTCGTACTGGGCCACTCGGACGAACCCGAGGCCGTTCGGCGGGTGCGGGCGAAGCTCCTTGTCGGGATCGGGGCGCTGGTTCGCCGGGAGCGGGCCGATGACCTCGTCGGCCGCGCCGAGGATCCGCGCGCCGGAACGGAAGTTCGTGTACAGGGGGAGCTTCTCCGAAGGCGTTCCGTCGGCGTTCGGGAACTGCGTGGGGAACTGGAGGAGGTTGTGCAGGCTGGCTCCCCGCCAGCCGTAGATGTTCTGGTCGGGGTCGCCCACCGCGGTCACGGGATGGCCACGGCCGAAGATCCCTTCCATGAGCATGGCCTGGGCGTGGTTCGTGTCCTGGTACTCGTCGAGCAGGACCGCCTGGAACCGGGACCGATACTCCTCGGCCACCTCCGGATGCTCCCGGACGATCCGAACGGCCAGGCCGATCTGGTCGCCGAAGTCGATGACCCCGAGCTCTCGCTTGAGCCGGCGAAAATGCTCGACGGCCCCCGCCAGCTCGATCCGCTCGAGCGCGGCCCGGTGGGGGTCGGCGGACTTGGCCGTCTTGAGCCGCTCCAGGTTCGACCGGTTGAAGTCCACGACCTCCTGGGGTTCAACGACGTGGTTCTGGAGCTGTTCGTCGAGAGACAGGATGTTGGCGACGATGGTCGGCTGCCACCGCGTGATCAGGTGATCGAACGTCATCCGGTCGAGGACCCGGGCCACCAGCTCGGCGCGCTGCGCCGGCGTGATGACCCGCTGGCCGGGCTCGATCCCGATCAGCATGCCGTGGCGATCCAGGACCTGTGCGGCGAAGCCGTGATAGTTGAGGATCTCCGGCTCCTCGCCTTCCTCCAGCTCGAGGGTGCGAAGCGCTCGCCTGATCCGCAGAAGGAGGTGCTCGGTGGCCTTGTTGGTGAAGGTCAGACACAGCACGTTCCCGGGCATGACCCCGTCGTGACCGGCGTCGAGCATCTGCGTGGCCGCCATGCCCAGGTAGATGACGCGAGCGGCCATGACCGACGTCTTACCGGAGCCGGCCCCGGCCACCAGGACGTAGGGGACGAGCGGCATGGAGATGGCGCGCCATTGCTCGGGGGTCGGCTCCGCTCCCAGGAAGTCCGCGATCGGCCGGGGGTAGCCGGTCATGGGCTCGGCTCCGTGGCGGCTTGCAGGGAGATCGGCCTGGTGACGGGGAAGACCTCTCCGCCCTCCGGATACCGCGAACACAGGGTCTGGAACCGGCAGAAGAAGCAGTTGGCGGTGGTGCTCGGCACGGGGGCTCCCTCCCGGTCCAGCCGCCGTACCGAGGCGATGAGGCCGGACAGGCGCTCGCGCATCGTGCCCTTGTATCTCTCCTCCGCCCCTGAGACCTGCCACGACAGCGGGACGAGCTCCCACTTGCCCTTCCTGCCGGGCAGGTAGGCGAGCTCCACGGCGTCGACCGGACGGTACGGGGCCAGGTCCTCGCACTCGTTCACGGCCAGGTAGTAGATGCCGAGCTGGAGGCTCTCGGCCGCCTGGCCGGCGTTGTCGGCCGCGCCGGTCTTGTAGTCGGTGATCCTGCGGCCGCCTTCGGGCACCGGCCCGATGCGGTCGATCTTTCCCTTGATCACGGCGCCCTCGTACTCGAAGCGGAACCCCTGCTCGGTGGCCTCGGCCGGCATGTCCGCGTACCGTTTGAACCAGTTCGGGATCAGCACCCGGATGGCGTGGCGCCGTTCGGCCTCGGACACCGCGTAGGACGGGAAGCGAGTCTCCTGCCACCGCTCGTTCAGGGCGTCGATGAACGCCTCCTGCGTCCGTTCGACCTTGCCGTTCTCGCCGTCCTCGATGAGCTGATGGATCAGGCGGCCCACCCAGGCCTGGTAGCCGCCGCCGGGGTCGAGGCCGAGCTCGTCGCCCAGCACGAACTGGAGCTCGCAGTTCTCGAGGCGATCCAGGCGCGAGAACGACAGGGAGAGGTGCTCCCTCGGCGGGGCATCCTGGGCGGTCCACTCCCGCTGGAACCACCACCGGCCGGGGTCCTCGCCGAGGGCGAGGACCCCGGCCACCGCCGCGAGCCGTTCGGGCGCGTGCGCCGTGGCGTCGCCCAGGGTGCGACGCCACGCCGCCGCCGCCTCCCCTACCGACACCGGGTCCGCGGCCGAGCCGATCGGGACCTGGGTCCAGGCCACGCCGAGCTCCTCGACGAAGCGCGATGAGACGGCCTCCTCGGACGCCATCCCGTGGGGATCGCTCGCGGTCAGCACGACGCGGCGGCGTGCGCGGGCCAGGGCCGAGCGGAACAGGCGCCGTTCGTCGGCCAGGCGGAGCCGGTTGACCTCCGAGCGTGACCGGACGCCGTCCAGCGCGGCCAGGTCGAACATGGGCTCGGGACGGGTCAGGCTGGGGAAGTCGCCCTCGACCGCACCGACCACCATCACGGTGTCGAACTCCAGCCCCACCGCGGCATGGGCCGTCAGCACGCGAACCTCCTCCCGCCCTCGGTCATCTCCGGCCGTGGCGGCCGGTGCCCCCTCGCTCACCTCCGCGAGCTCCAGGAACGCTTCGATCGAGGGGCTGGAGGAGGTGCCGACCTCCCCCACCAGGCGAGAGAAAGCCAGGACCGCGTCGAGGTCCACCCGGGCCTGGGCCGAGGTCTCGGCCGCGGCGACCAGTCGCCGGGAGTAGGGGAGGCCCCGCCACAGCACGGCGAACGCGTCGAGGACCGAGCTCCGCCGCTCGCTGGCCTGCTCCAGGATCCCGCGAAGCTCCTGGAGCGCGCTTCGCTCGGGGTCCGAGAGTCCCTCGTCGATCTCCAGAGCCTGTGCCGGCCGGCGGCCCCCGGCCCGAGCCAGGCGCAGGAGGGAGCGGGCCGCGGCCGGAGAGATCCCGCCGAGCTCGGACGTGAGGACCGATTCGACCATGTCGTCCCGCCGATCGGGGTCGGCCACGATCCAGCGAAGGGCCAGGACGTACGGGAAGGTCGCCGGCGCCGCCGCGGCGGACAGGCCCCCACCGGCCTGGCTCCGGGGGATGCCCGCGTCGTCGAGGGCCCGGAGCAGCCCGCCGATGTGCGGCCCGTTCCGCCGGACCACCACCGCGAGCTCGTTCCACGGGACGCCGTCGGCCACGTGGATCCTTCGAAGCTCCCGCGCAGCCACCGCATGCTCCTCAGAGGTATGCGGCAGGCGCCAGGCATCGACGGAGGCGTCGCCGCGATGGCGGGTCGGAAGACGTAGCAGGCTGGCCCCGAATCGCTCGACGAATCGACGGATCGGCGCGTCGGTCATGCCGTGGAACGAGAAGACGTGAGCATCGGGGTCCCCCGCCACCACCAGGCTGTGGGGCGACAGCCGGGCCATCAATCGTTCCGCGGCGAACGTGGTGTCCTGGAAGTCGTCCACCAGGACATGGTCGAAGGGCCGGTGGGCCGAGGCGGCCGCCACCGCCGCCTGCACCACCAACCCTGCGAAGTCCACCGCGCCCTGCGCATCGAGGACGTCGAGGTAGCGTCGGTAGAACCCCGCGAGGTCCCGCCACCCGATGAGACCGGCCTCACCGGCCTCCTCCAGGATCCGATCCGGCTCCAGCAACGCTTCCTGAGCCCGAAGGACGAACTGGCGCACCTCGTCGGCGAACCCGCGGAGCGACAGCATGTCGCCGTACGCGGGCCAGTCCTCGGGATGCTCGCCGCGGAGCAGGTCCTGGACCAACGCGAACTGGTCGGTGGCGTCGAGGATCCTGGGCGGCTTGCCGTAGCCGAGGAGATCGGGGTGCCGGCTCACCAGCTGATGGGCCAGGCCCTGCATCGTGGTCACCCGCACACCCGGGAGGGACCGCTGGAGCCGGCGGAGGATGGCGACCCTGGACTCGTCCCTGGCCCGCCGTGAGCCCACCACGAGCGTGACGCGCTCCGGATCGACCCCGCCTTCGATCAGTCGGGCGAACCGCTCCCGGAGGGCCACGGTCTTGCCGGTTCCCGCTCCGCCGACGACGAGGAGGGGACCGGCATCGTGGTCGAGGATCCGCTGCTGTGCCGGGTCGAGTTGGAAGAGAGGTTGGGCCACGGCGCGATGCTACCGCCGAGGGCCGACAGCCCCGCTAGCTCCGATGGCGGCCCGCCGCCCACCGGGCCACGCCGCCGCCGGTGATCGCTCCGACCAGGCGGCCGTCGTCGAGCACCAGGGCCGACCTCCCTGCACCGAGACGGACGACGGCCTCCTCCAGGGGCTCGGAAACGTCCACCGTGAGCACTTGGGAGAGTGGGATCACGGCGTCGCGGACGGGACGAAGCGGATCGAGCATCCCCACGTCCCGGGCCGAGCCGAAGGTCAGCATCCCGATGACCTTCCCGTCCTCGACCACGGGGAAGGCCTCGCCCTCGTGGCCTCGCAGGTATCGGTCCAGCGCCTCCGACAGGGACAGGTCGGCGGGGATGGGAGGAGGCGGCGGCTCCATCACCTCGGCCACCGTGGTCTGGGCCAGTCGCCGGCGCAGCCCGATCTGGGCCTCCGCCGCCCGCGCCGACTGGAAGATGAACATCCCGATGATCGCCAACCACAGGCCGAGGAACAGGTCGCCCCGGATCGCCCCGAGCAACCCGCCGGCAAGCAGCAGGCTGCCGAGGCCCATCCCGGACCACGCGGCGATCCGGGTGCCGAGCTCGTGGTTCCGGGTGATCCGCCACACGGCCGCCTCGAGCATGCGGCCGCCGTCCAGGGGGAGGCCCGGAAGGAAGTTGAACCCCGCCATCAGCAGGTTGACCCATCCCACGTACCCGAACGAGGCCGAGAGCGGGCCGCTCGCGTCGGTGCCCGCCGACAGCGCCCAGAACAGGGCCCCGAGCACCAGGCTGGTGAGCGGCCCCACGGACGAGATGACGAACGCGGGGCCCGGTCCCTTCTCGTCGGATCTCGCGCTGGTGAACCCGCCGAAGACCACCAGCGTGATGCCGAACACCTTGATCCCATGGAGCCTGGCGGCAACGGCGTGGGCCAACTCGTGGAGGAAGACCGAGCCGAAGAACAGGGCCGCGGCGAAGACGGCCAGCGCGAGTGCGGTGCCGCCCCGGATGTTCCCGTACTCGACGTTGAATCGGGCCCACAGGCTGTAGGTCACGAGCACCGCGATCCAGATCCACGACGAGTCGATGTTCACGGGGATGCCCCAGATGGTCCCGATCCGCCACGACCGTCCGAACACCTCAGCTCCGCCCTTCCCCTTCGCTCTCCCGAGCCTACCCGGCACCCGCTGTTACGCTTGAACGCGTCTGGCCCGGGCTACCCCTCCCTTCCACGCGGGCGTGCCCGCGGGTCCGGGCCAGACCCTATTCCTCTTCCAGGAGGCTCCGGAGCTGCCGCGCGTTGTTCACGGCGTAGTCGCGATAGCAGTTGTTCATCAGTACGTGGGTCTCGCGGGCTCTGCTCGGAGAGGTCCTTGATCTTCGGGACCCATTCGCGGAGCTCCGACTCCTTGTACTCGTAGCGGAACCGCTCGGCGGCCGTCTCCGACTTCGTCGTCCAGGCCTTGGGGTCCCGTCCGTGGAACCGGACCATCGCCAGATCCTTGGACGTTGCGGCGGCGATGGGAGGCAGGCTCGAGTCGAACCCCTGGGGCATGTCCACGCAGACGAACGGCAGGCCGTTCTCCTCCAGGAACCCGAGCGTCTCCTCCCGGTTGCGCTCCTCGAGCCAGCTCTTGTGGCGGAACTCCACGGCGATGCGGAAGTCCTTCAGCCGGTCACGGCACTCCAGGACGTACTCCTTGTTCTTCCTGCCGATCACGAACCACTGGGGGAACTGGAACAGCACAGCGCCGAGCTTTCCCGCGGAGTGCAGGGGCATCAAAGCGTCGTGGAACCGCTGCCACACCTGCTCCACGGCGTCGTCGGGGAGCTGTTCCCGATACAGGTTGCGCTTGCTCGTCGAGCTCCTTCGGCAGGTTCTCGCGAAGGTCCGCGTACAGGGATTCGCGCTTCGTCGGGTGATTCGTGAGGAGGGAGTAGGCCTTGATGTTGAACGTGAAGTCCTTCGGCGTGCGTTCGATCCACAGGATGGCGTTCCGCTCGGAGGGTGGGAAGTAGTAGGTCGAGTCCACCTCCACGATCGGGAACTGGTTTGCGTAGAAATGGAGTCGGGCCTCCGCAGTCTTCGCGCTGGGAGGGTAGAAGTTCCCTTCCTTGATCAGCGTACGCTCGGTCCAGCTGGAGATCCCAACCAGGACGTTGCCCATCGGGGGAGCTTAACGCGCCGCCATCAAAGCGAAACGCCCGCCGGGGAGGGTTCGGCGGGCGTTGTCGCCGTTACGCGCAGGCTAGCTCAGTCGTCCCCGCCGGAATCGTCCTGTGAGTCGTTGTTCGAGTCCTGCGAGGAGTTGTCGTTGCTGTCGCCCTGGTCGTCCTGGTTCTCGCCCTGGTCGTCAGCGTTCTCGCCCTGATCGTCGTTGTTGTCTCCCTGGTCGTCGGCGTTCTCGCCCTGGTCGTCGGCGTCCTGATCCTCGCCCTGCTCGTCGGCCTCGGATGTCCCGGTGGCCGCGGGCTCGGGGGTCTCCGTGTCCTGGGCCTCTGGCGACTCGGTCTCCTGAGGGTCCGGAGTCTCGGTGGCATCGTTCTGTACCTCGGGCGTGCTGACCACGGGCAGACGGGGCGCCGTAGAGCTTGCCCCACTCCTTGCCAGGGCAGCCACGGAGATCCCACCGACCAGCACGAACGCCCCGACCGTGGCGGCGATCCTGAGCAGCATCTTCGTCTTCACATGAGCCTCCTCTCGGCTTGGTACAGCGTAGAGAGTCGAGGGTTACGGACCCTCCAAACGATGGTTAAGGGGAGGGAAAGGATGCAGACGACTCAGTCGTCGCCCCCGTCGTGGTCGCCTCCGGAGTCCCCGGAGCCCCCGTCGGAGCCGCCGGAGTCGCCGGAGTCGCCGGAGCCAGAACCGCTCGACTCGGAGCCCGGGCCGGAGTTCGAGCCCGACGTGGAGTCGCCGCCATTGCTGCCGCTCGACTCACCAGTCTGACCGCTGCCCCCCTTGCCCGGACCCCGGCTTGGGCCCTCGTGCGGTTCGGAGGCTTGCTGAACGGGCTGCTCTACGCGGTTGCTCGTGAGGCTGAACGGCCTGACCGGGGTGGCGATGCCGTTGCCGGCCACCGCGACGGCGGCACCGGTGAGGCCTCCGGTGAGAAGGATCCCGGCGAGTCCCCAGACGGAGATCCGGACCTTTCGATTCATCGTGCGCCAAGCGTAGTGCCGAAAGTCCTAAGAGCAGGTTAAGTCGCCGGGCTGAGACGAACCTCCACCCTCGTTCCACCGCCGTCGGCCGATTCCACCACGACCGAGCCGCCCCACTTCTCGGCAAGCTCGCGGACGATGGCCAGGCCGAGGCCGGTCCCACCCTTCGGCGCGCCCCTCCCCCGGAAGAAGCGATCCGTGACCCGGTGACGCTCGTCGGCGGCGATGCCGGGCCCGACGTCCTCGACCGCGAGGAAGGCTCGGCCATCGACCCGACCGGTCTCGATCACGACCGGGCCCGGCGCGTACGCGACTGCGTTGTCGATCAGGTTGTCCAGGATCTGGTCGAGCTCGGCCGGCTCGCCCAAGGCCCGGCCGCCTTCGCCTCTCGCCGTGAGGGTCGCACCCTGTCGGGAGGCGCGTTCCCCCCACCGCTCGATGGCCCGTTGTACCGCCTCGTCGAGGTCGATCTCCGAGGGACCGCCCTCCTCGATCCGCCGGGCCATCACCAGCAGCCGGTTCACGATCCCGGACAGCCGGTCCACCTCGGTGTCCGCTGCCTGGAGCTGGCGCCGGACCTCCTCCGATGGCGCGTCGGCCATGGCAGCCTCCAGGCGAAGCTTCATTCCGGTGAGCGGTGTGCGGAGCTGATGGGAGGCGTTCGCCACGAACTCCCGCTGGGCTTTCACGGTTGCCTCCAGCCGGTCGGCCATGTCGTCGAAGGACCGGGCCAGCTGGACGATCTCGCTCGCGCCCTGGGTGGTCTCCGCCCGAGCGGAGAGGTCGCCGCCACCGAGGCGCTTGGCCACCGCGGCGAGCTTGGTGAGCGGTCGGGAGAACGATCCGGCCAGGGCGAAGGCCACGATGAGGCCGGCGAACAGCGCGCCGAGGCCGATGACGGCCAGGCCGGCGATCACCCGGCGGACCCGGTCCTGGACCTGCCCCATGAGCTCGGAGATGCGGACCGCGCCGTAGAACGTCGACTCCTCGATGATGGGCGCGGCGGCGACCAGGATGTCCTGCCCGAGCGTGTCGCTGTGACGGATCTCCGAGGTGGGCTCGGGGGTCTGGAGCACGCGCATCAGCTCCGGCCGGGCGGACGTGGCGTACTTCTCCCCGAGGTTCTCGCTCCCGGTGGAGTCCGCGATGAGCACACCGTCGCGGTCGATCACGATGACCCTTCCGTTCTCCTGATCGGGGAAATGCCGGGTGACATAGCCCTGAAGGGTTTTCGGATGGGCCGTCCGCGCCCCGCCGATGTTGGCGGCGACGAGGAGCGCGTCCGACTCGGCGCTCGACTTCACCTCTGACAGCACCCGGCGCTGCAGGTTGATGGCCAGCGGGACCTCGAGCGCGACGATGACGGTGACCAGGATGTAGGCGAAGGCGATGACCAGGCGGGTGCGGAGCTTCGTGGCCCCTCCTATCCCGTGCTCGTGTCCTCGCTCGACATGTCCCTGTTCGAGGCGAAGCGGAATCCCACGCCCCGGACGGTGGTGATGTACCGAGGTCGGGCCGGATCGTCCTCGAGCTTCTTGCGAAGCCAGGAGATGTGGACGTCGAGGGTCTTGGTCGGCCCGAACCAGTGTGGATCCCAGACCTCGTCCATGATGTGCTCTCGCCGGATGACCTCGCCCGCATTCGCCATGAGAAGGTGGAGGAGGTCGAACTCACGGGCCGCCATGTCGACGGCTTGGCCCTCTTTGGTCACGAAGCGGGAGGCCGGATCCAGGCGGATCGTGCCCACCTCGATGGCGGCGCGCCGTTCCTGTGGCTTGCCCCGCCGCATGATGGCTCGGATCCGCGCGGTGAGCTCACGGACCGAGAATGGTTTGACGACGTAGTCGTCGGCCCCGAGCTCGAGCCCGAGCACCCGGTCGATCTCCTCGCCTCGCGCGGTGAGCATGATGATGGGCACGTCTGACTGCTTGCGGATTTCGCGTGCCAGGTCCCGCCCGTCGCCATCGGGCAACATCACGTCGAGGAGGATCAGGTCCGGGAGCTGTCGGTCGCACGCTTCGCGCGCGACCGCCAGCGTCGATGCCACCTCAGGGGCGAATCCCTCCCGTTCGAGGCTCTCCGCCAACGGCTCGGCGATGGCCTGTTCGTCCTCCACGACCAAGATGCGCGGCTTCACGAGCCTGATGGTACCGCCGGGCTTGGCGGCAACCTGGTCATTTGGCTCGGATGGGCTTAGGGCGGCACAGCCGGAAATTGTCGCTCTTGAACTCAAGTCACCCTTGACCTGGCGGCGGTGGTCGTTACTAAACTTCCTGTGAGACGCCGGGAGGGGGTCCCGTGTCCGCAGCTACAGCAGGCGCGCCATCGCCACCATGTGCCGCGACGGCGTATATGGCCCGACCCCGGAGCCGTCTCCGGGTGAAGTTCTCGAATGGGGGGTCTTTCTGCACGGTGGCCGGGTTCTTGATTCCGCTTTATTCCGACGGCTTCACTCGGCTGGATCCCGAGGTATTGAGCCTAGTGCCATGGTGATTGCCGTCGTATTTATATCAGATCTCCTGCCCGTGCCTGTTGGGCGAGAGTACCATGGCTCTTTCACTGCCGATCCTATTGGCGGCCGGGATGGTGTTCCCGCCCGTCGCGGCATGGACTCTTGCCTTGTCGGAACAAGCGACCTTCGCGAGCTCGAAGGCAGATTAGCGTTCGGGCTCGCAGCTCTACAACCGAAGTCAGATTGCGGTCAGCGTCATGTAGCATCGTGGGTATTTCATCACTTGGGCGGTGACCTGAAGGCTGGCCTAGCGTAATCGTCATTGGCATGCTGGTTCGATTGCGGATTCGATATTACCGTGAATGCATCTCTCGTCACTTGGCTCGGCGGGTAGCGAATGGGAGCGCAGTGAGCGAGGTGATCAGAGGCTTCTCGGCGACAGCCAGTTCCCTTCATGATGACGTACGTTGCTTCGGTCTGGCCGCGGTTCTTCTTGCTGTCGTTTACCGAGTAGCTGGAGCTGGGGGCTGTTGGCATTCCTTATTCCTGTTCTTCTTAGCTCGGCAGGTTTTCGTCGAGAACTGCACAATTACTGACATGTCGTGAGACCATCTTTGAGAAGAATCGCGCGCTCTCGAACGTATCGGAAAAGATGGCAGATGAGAGGCGTGAGGAGCGGTCGCCGTCGCAGCTGGGCTTCACGATGAGTTGCTTCCTCCATTTTACAAAGTCCATTGATGGGCCAGGTCCTTCGGCAGGACCTGGCGATGGGCAGACTCCTGAACTTGGAGGACGATCTTCCAGAACTACTGGGCGCGACCGAGGAAGCCAGCAAGCGACCCAAAGGCTGATCCGAGACCTCAGACACTCGGGCCTCGGACGCCGGTGGGCTCGTTGGGACGCTGCGACTCTTGGTACGGAGGATGGAGTCAGCGTCTCGCTGCCAGATCCGGTTGAGAGCGGAAGATGTCGGAGGATCACCTGTCGTCCAGCTACTGGCTTACCAAATGGCGCGCGAGGCATTACGAAACGCGGTCAACACGCTGACGCAAGTCAGACGTCATAAGCCTGACCGCGGGAGGGGTCGGACATGAGGCTATAGTGGAGGATGACGGCGACGGTTTTGACCCGAAGGCGTCGATCGGGAGAAGCATTTCGGTTTGCAGTTGATGAAGGAGCGTATTGAGCTAGCCGGCGGCTTCATTCATCTTCAATACAGCTATTGGTGAAGGGACAGGATCGTTATTCGGCTTCCCAGCCGAAACCTCGTCAAAGCAGCTAGACCCCGAGATCCTCGGGGTCTAGCCAAGCCTACGGCCTAGCTGTGCGTTCCTCGCCACGCTCTCGTGGGCGCCACCGGCCAAGACCAACGCCAAGAGCGAGCCGGCGGCAATCGCGAGCCGCCAAACTAGCTTCATGGCGCACCTCCCTCCCCTCGTGAGCCGGGCAAGTCTCCAAGTCACCCCCAAGGGACTCACCCTCTCCCTGGCAGTCGTCCCCTCCTGGGGGATACTAGGGGCCACTATCGGGTGACCCCCGAACGGCCCACAAGCCCCTTCTAATCCCTACAACAAACTCTGTAGAGCTAGGCAGTGAATTGCGGGGGCGCCTCGGGTGGTTCCAATCCTTTCCAGTCCATTCATCATGGGCGAGGTTACGGGCGGGAAACGAGGAGGGAAGGAAGACGGGAAACTCGCGGGAGGCACGCCTCAGGCGCGGTCTCGAGTAGGCCTTATGGACCTTTGAGGCTTGGTCATAGTGCCCACGCTGCTGGCATCTGCAATTCTTCTTCCTCGAGGGAGCAGAGAATTTTTCCGCGAGTGGGAATCCTTGTTCTCGGCGGCTGGATCGCGATTATCGGGCTCGTTGAACTATTCCCTGTTCCAGCTGTGGAGAGGGACACACATTAGCTCTGGGGTTCCCCTGCTAATGGCAGTTGGCTTTCTCTATAGTCCTGCAGCAGCCGCCGTTGTCGCCTCTTCTCGCCGCGTCTGACCCAAGGGAATTTAAAGGGGAAGTGAGCCCACTCCGGGCGTTGTTCAACCGTTGCCAAGTCGCATTGTCTGTATGTGCTGCCAGTGCAGTGTTTCATTGTCTTGCGTCAATCGAGACGTCGCGAACAGTGGCTTGGTTGGTGAGCGGTCGATGCTCGCAGCGGTGGTGGACTACTCGTAAATAGCGGTCTTGTCACCGCTCTGCGGCGAGCATTCAATACAGGATGGCCCCAAAGAGCGTGATCACCACAGATCCGGATAGGGAGACCCAGGGAGTTCTTAATCAGTTACTTAGGTCTGGCGGTCTTCGGATTGGTCGTCGCGAAGCTGTTCTTGGATGTGGAGTTCTGGGTCGTCCTGGGTACGTCGCTACCCTTGCTGCTCGCGCGGCAGATGTTCTTCCGCAGCAAGGCGCTCGAGGAAGCGCACAAGGAGCTCCAAGATCGAGAACAGGTCCTTCGGGCCCTTTCGACTCGCATGGCCGAAGAGCGGCAGGACGAACGGGCTCAGATCGCCGCGTACCTCCACGACGACTTGGCCCAGCTCCTGTTCAAGCTTTCGCTCCAGGTCGACATCGCCAAGCGGCATCTCGCGGCGGGCAAGCTCGCTGATGCGGAGAAGACCCTCGAGGAGATCAAGGACACCAAGGGCAAGACCTCGGACCGCATCCGGGTGCTGATCCGCGATCTGCACCGATCGCCGCTCGGGCGCGCCGGCCTCGAGGAGGCGCTTCATGGCTTCATCTCGGAGGTGGCTCGTGGCTCGGAGGTGCGGTTCCACACCGACATCTCGGAGGTGGCCCTGCCCGCTCCGATCGCGCTCCTCGTTTACCACATCGCTCGCGAAGGCGTGATGAACGCCCTCAAGCACGCGCACGCAACGAACGTGTGGCTCACGGCCCAGCAGCTCGGGGACAACGTCGAGCTCGTGCTGAAGGACGACGGCTCCGGGTTCGACTCGGAAGCGCCGGGACCCGAGGGGCACTACGGACTGACCATGATGCGCGAACGGGCCACCGTCGGTGGCGGGACGTTCGACATGCAAACGGCGGCCGGCCAGGGGACGACGATCACGGTGACGTTCCCAACGTCGTGGCTACAGCAGGAGGAGGTTCCGGGCCAGGAGGCCCAGCCGAGCCGGGCCGATGCTTCCCCCGGTACCACCGCCCCTCCTCGGGGGGAGCTTGCTCCCCAGTCCGCCCTCGCATCACGGCCACGATGAGCCAGGCCAGCCCGGCGTAGACGAACACGTCGCCGACGCTCGCCACCTGCCCGACGGGCGGCGGGATGGGGATCACGTCCGCGAGCGGCGTCAGGCGATCCGCCGAGGTCATGAGGTGGTGCTTGGCCCCCTCGTCCGCGATGAGAAGCTTCAACACCTCGGTCTGCCCCGACACCACCAGCGCGTGACGGCTCACCGGCATCCCGCCGTTCGCGATGACGACCACGGCGTTCAGGGCGAGCCCCACCAACAGGAGCTGCATCCCGATGATCCGGATGTTGAGCCCGGCAAAGAGCAGCAAGAGCAGGTATGAGGCTCCCAGGACCGCCATCCGCACCAGGAAGTCCGTGCCGTGGCGGGCGTCGGGGAGCGGGAGCGCCTGCAGCCCCAGCCCGATGGGGGCGAGCCACCAGTACCTCAGGTGCAGCCGTTCGAAGCCGCGTAGCCGTCCTCCAACCAGGTACCCGATGAGCACCGACAGCAGGATGACGGAGAGGAAGAGGATCATGCCCGGTCCAATGTGCGGGAGTGCCTGGATTCTCCCCCGGCCGACCCACCACGTCCAGCGGGCGCCGAGGGCCGCCCGCTAGCATCGCGCCCATGGCCCGGATGGTGCCCTTCCCCATGCTTCCCACGGACAGTGCAGCCGAACGGCGGCTGTACGAGGGGTTCCTCCGCCAGCTCGACGACCAGTACGTCGTCTATCACAGCGTCGACTGGGTGTTGGCCGGCCGGGATGGTCCGATCCAGGGGGAGGCCGACTTCGTCATCGCCCACCCCGAGGACGGCGTCCTGGTCGTCGAGGCGAAAGGGGGCTCGCTCGCCTACGACCCGCAGACCAAGCGCTGGAGCCAGTCCGGCCGCTCGGGGAGGCACCTCCTCGACGAGGACCCCTTCCACCAGGCCGCCGACGAGATGCACTCGCTCGTGCAGATCCTTTCGGCCCAGCCGGGCTGGGAACGGTGGAAGCCGTCCTACGGGTACGGGGTCGCCTTCCCCGACGGCATCTACGACGAGAGGGCGCACCCTGCGGCGCCGCCGGAGGTGGCCATCGATCGCGACGACATGGAGCGGCTGGCCGAGCGCGTTCCCGAGGTGATGCGGTTCTGGCGCCGGGGAGGCCGCAGGTTCGGCTCGGAGGGGATGGACGCCCTGGCCACGGCTCTGGGTTTCCGGGTGGAGATCCGAACGCCCCTCTCGGTCCGGTTCGGCGAGGAGGACCGGAAGATCGTCGAGCTCACGAACGATCAGGCCTGGATCCTGAGCTTCGTGGCCCATCGCAAGCGCGCGGCCGTCACTGGCCCGGCCGGAGGAGGCAAGACGCTGCTGGCCATCCAGCTCTCGAAGCGCCTTGCGGCGGAGGGCCATCGAACGCTGCTCACGTGCTTCAACCGGCGTCTGGGCGAATACCTGAGGGAATCCACCGAAGGAGTCGAGGGCCTCGACGTGGCCCATTTCCACGAGGTCTGCGTCCGGGTGGCCAAGGAGGCCGGATTCCAACTCCCGCAGGACTCGGTGGAGCCGGGCTCGGATTTCTTCGAGCACGAGCTCCCCGAGTTGCTGGGACGCGCGGCCCGCAAGCTCGGCCCTCGGTACGACGCCATCGTGGTGGACGAGGCGCAGGACTTCCGGGAGTGGTGGTGGCCGGCACTTCTCTCCCTGCACCGGGATCCCGTCGACGGGATGCTCTACCTGTTCGCCGACGACAACCAGAACCTCTACGGAGGCGCACTGCCGCTCGGCCCAGAGCTTCGTGTGCCTCCTCTCCCGACCAACCTGCGGAACACGCAGGCCATCCATGAGTTCGTCTCGGTCTTCTACCGGGGCGAGGGGAAGCCGACGGCGAAAGGGCCGGCCGGACGGCCACCACAGATCCTGGGCTATCGGGACGACGACGATCTGGCGCACGTCCTCGCGGTCGTGCTGGGCGACCTGGTGGAGGGGGAGAAGGTCCCCCTCGGAGACATCGTTGTGCTCACGCCTTCGGGCAAGGAGAAGAGCCGGTTGCGCAGCCGTGGAAGCGTCGACGGCTTCCGGCTGTCCGACACCCCGGAGCCGGGGTCCGTCCTCGCGACCAGCGTCCACGGGTTCAAAGGGTTGGAGCGTCCCGTGGTGATCCTCGCCGAGCTGGACGACAAGCCTCGAGAGGACCTGGCCCGATATCTGTACGTCGGAGGCTCCCGGGCTCGCAACCATCTCATCGTCCTGGCGGCGGAACCGGTGGCCAAGGAGCTGCGGCAGTTGGCGGGGGTCACCGGGCCCTGAGCGACCGTACAGTGGCTGCATGACCCGGGATGCCGGCTACTTCGGCCCGGACAGCGTCTCCTGGCAGGTCCATCGGGAGGTCACGGTCCTGTTCGGCGGGGCCCGCGCGGTCCTGATGCAGGCGGCGCACCCGCTCGTGATCGCCGGCGCGCGCGAGACCGGCTTCTACGAGCGGAACCCTTGGAAGCGGCTCCAGCGCACACTGATGCTGACCTACGCGATCACGTTCGGGTCCAAGGCCGAGGCGCACGCGGCGGCCGATCGGATCAACGAGGTCCATGCCCGGATCAAGGGCATCGACCCGGTGACCGGGCTCGCCTACGACGCCCTCGATCCCCAGCTGCTGCTGTGGGTCCACGCGTGCCTGGTCGACAGCGCTCTGCTGTTCGAGGAGCTCACGGTGGGCAGGCTTGACGATGCGGGCCGCCAGCGGTTCCACGAGGAGCAGATGCTGGCCGGGGAGCTGGTGCGCATCCCGCGGGAGGTCATCCCTCCGACGGTCCCGGAGCTTCGGTCTTACATGCAGGGCGTAATGGACAGCGGGATCCTGCAGCCGACGGAGGCCGCTGGGCGCGTTGCGCAGCTGTTCCAGAACCCTCCGAGGGAAGCCGAGTGGCGGCCGGTGCTTCGTGGCGTGTCGTGGCTGGCGTTCTCCACGCTCCCGCCCGAGCTCCGCGAGATGTACGGCATCTCCGTTGGCTCGGCCAAGCGGGCAGCGGTGGCCGCGACATTGGCTGCCGTGCGAGCCCTGCGGCCGCTCCTCCCCCCGCGGTACCGATACATCGCCCCCTATCAGGAGTGGCGCCGTGCCGTGGTCGGCGGTTCGCAGGCGCAGGCCGCGCGCGGGGCGTCCACGGAGGCTGAATAGACTTCTCGCCGTGGACGGGATCGACGGCGTCCTGCTCGACATCGACGGCGTCCTCGTCGTGTCGTGGGAGCAGATCCCCGGCGCGGCGGAGACGGTCGGTTGGCTGCGAGCGCAGGGGATGCCCTTCCGGCTGATCACCAACACGACCACGCACAGCCGACACGGGCTGGCCAGTGTCCTTCGGGACGCCGGGATCGACGTCGAGGGCGAGGACGTCGTGACGGCGGTGGTGATGACCGGTTCGTACCTTCGATCCCATCACCCGGGGGCGAAGGTGTTCCTGCTCTCCGACGGCGATCCCACCGACGATCTGCCGGGCGTGGAGCTGGTCGAGGACGGTGCCGACGTGGTGGTGATCGGCGGTGCGGGGACGGACTTCAGCTACGAGCGGCTGAACCGGGCCTTCGGGATGCTGATGGCCGGCGCCGTCCTCGTCGGCATGCACCGCAACATGTACTGGCGGACGAAGGAAGGCCTCCAGCTCGACGGCGGAGCGTTCATCGCGGGCCTGGAGGAGGCCACGGGGCGGAAGGCGGTGGTGTGCGGGAAGCCGTCCCCGACGTTCTTCCACGAGGCCGTGGGGATGTTGGGGACGCCGTCCGAGCGTACGGCGATGGTCGGCGACGACATCGTGAACGACGTGCTCGGCGCGCAGTCGGCGGGGCTCGTGGGGATCCTGGTCCGGACCGGGAAGTTCATACCCACGGATCTGGAGCGGCCTTCCGGCAAGCCGGATCACGTCATCGACTCCATCGCCGACCTCCCTCGATCCCTCCGCCCGTCGTAGGCTCGCCCGGTGGGGCTGCAACGCTTCCCCGCGGGCCGCAGGACCAACCTCGCCCTGCTCGTGCTGCTCGGCGTGGTGCTCCTGACCGGGGCGCTCGCGTTCGCGATCGGCGCGGGGTGGGGCCGGTGGGTCGCGATCGGGCATGGCGTCGCGGGGGTCGCGATCGTCCTGCTCGGTCCATGGAAGTCGGCGATCTCGGTCCGCGGGTTCAGCAAGCGGGGGCCGGCCTCGTGGCCGTCGATTGCCCTGGCCCTCCTGGTGGTGACCGCGGTGGTCACAGGCGTCATGCACGCCACCGGTCTTCTCCGAGGGGTCGATCTGATGCGGGTCCACGTCGGAGCGGCGGTTGCGTCGATCCCTTTGGCCGTGTGGCACATCGTGGCACGACCGGTGAGGCCGAGGAGGACCGACCTGTCGCGGCGGGCACTGCTCCGGGGCGGCGTGCTCCTCGGCGGGTCCGTCGCGGCGTACGGGGCGATGGAGGGCCTGGTCCGGGCGACGTCGCTGCCCGGAGCCGACCGCAGGTTCACCGGCTCGTATGAGGCGGCCTCGTTCCACCCCGGAGCCATGCCGGTAACGCAATGGCTGAACGACTCGGTGCCTCATGTGGATACGGATGCGTGGCGCCTGAAGATCACAACTCCCGGGGGCGAGCGCACGGTCACGTTCGAGGAGCTCTCTGCCTTCCAGGACCGGGTCCGGGTGACGCTCGACTGCACGGGCGGCTGGTTCTCCGAGCAGGACTGGGAGGGCGTGCTGCTGTGGAGGCTGCTCGGCGATGTCGGCGAGGCTCGGAGCGTCGGCGTTGGATCGCTTACCGGGTACGGCCGGCGCTTCCCCGTCACCGACGCGCGCGGCCTGTTGCTGGCCAGCCGCGTGGGCGGGCAGCCGCTCTCCGCCGGGCACGGGGCTCCGGTCAGGCTGGTCGCTCCGGGCCGCCGGGGGTTCTGGTGGGTGAAATGGGTGGACACGGTCGAAGCCGGCTCCACGCCGTGGTGGTGGCAGTCGCCCTTCCCGCTCACATGAGCCGGTAGCTGTACCCCTCGCGGCGTAGTCTCACCACCTGATGGCATCGCAGCGCACGCGGTTCGCCAAGCAGCTCTTCGGGGCGATCGCGCCCGAGTACGACCGGATGGGCGCGGTCCTCTCGCTCGGCCAGGAGCTTCGATGGCGCCGGTTCCTCGTGTCCAGGGTGAACGCCATCCCCGGGTCGTGGGTCCTGGACGTCGCCACCGGGACGGGGCTGGTGGCTCGGGAGCTGGCCAGGCGGCGCAACGTCCGCATCGTGGGGCTGGACCAGAGCGAGCCCATGCTGCGGCGTGGGGTCGAGGCGGTGGAGAAGGAGGGCCTGGAGGGCCGCATCTCGTTCGTCCTGGGGCAGGCGGAGCGGTTGCCGTTCCCGGACGAGGCCTTCGACTCGGTCACCTTCACCTACCTGCTGCGCTACGTGGACGACCCGCAGGCCACGCTGGCCGAGCTGGCCCGGGTGCTCCGGCCTGGCGGCGTCCTCGCCAGCCTCGAGTTCCATGTTCCGCAGAACCCGTACGCGCACCTGGGATGGAGGGCCTATACGCGTACGGTGATGCCCGCGGTGGGGTGGGTGGCATCCAACGCATGGCAGCGGACGGGTCGGTTCCTGGGTCCGAGCATCGAGCGTCTCTACGAGCGTTACCCTCTGCCGGTCCAGATCCGGATGTGGCAGGAGGCCGGGATCAGCAGGGTTCGGAGCCGGCCGATGGGACTGGGAGCCGGCATCGTCATCTGGGGAGTGAAGCGCACGGCGGTGACGGGTGTCTGAGCGGGCCGAGGGCCCGGCGTTCTACGCGCTCGCGCCCGGCGGATGGCGGGACTACTGGACGCTGCTGCACCCGCCGTACACGCTGTGGCACCTGTCGTACGTGGCCATCGGGGCGTCGCTGGCGTCCGAGCTGAACGGGAGGTGGCTTGCGGAGAGCCTCGTCGCGTTCTTCCTGGGGATGGGATTGGCCGCGCACGCGCTGGACGAATTGCACGGCCGGCCGCTCTCGACCCGGATCCCCGACCGCGTGCTGTGGGCGATCGCGATCGCCGGGCTCGCCGGCGCCATCGCGCTCGGGATCGATGGCGTGATCGAGATCAGTCGGTGGCTGGTCGCGTTCATCGCGTTCGGCGGGTTCATCGTGGTGGCATACAACCTGGAGCCGTTCGGAGGCTGGTTCCACTCGGACCTGTGGTTCGCTCTCGCATGGGGGGCGTTCCCCGCGCTGACCGGGTTCTTCGCCCAGACCGGGCGGGTCACGTGGCCCGCTGTGGTGGTCGCTTTGGCGTGCGCTGCGCTGTCCGCAGCGCAGCGCACGCTCTCGACGCCGGTCAGGCGATTGCGGCGGCATGTCCGGTCCGTGTCGGGGGAGCTCACGCTCGCGGACGGGAGCGCGGAGGCGCTCGACGCCTCCGCGCTCCGCCGAGCCCCCGAGGGCGCGCTCCGGTATCTCTCGCTGGCGATGGTGCTGCTGGCCGTGGGCCTGGTCGCGGCCCGCCTGTCCTGAAAGCACCAAGTCCGCGGTGTGACTTTCGCAGCGCCGACGGGCGGCGGATAATACGCCTCGCCCGCGGCCACACGCTTTTCCGAGAGGGGGGCACATGGAGGGGAACCTCGACCGCGTCTTGGCGCGCCGCCTGGGGCGCCGGGACTTCCTGCGCTATTCGGCCATCCTGGGCGGTGCCGGCGTGCTCGCCGCCTGCAAGAAGGCGGAGACGAGCGGAGGCGGCGCGCCCGGCTCGCCTCGGCCGCCGGTCTCGCAGGAGCCCGGCGACCTGCAGATCTTCGACTGGGCGGGCTACGAGGTGAAGCCGCTGTGGCGGCCCTACGCGAACCAGTTCCCCGGCCAGACCCCCAGGTGGACGACGTACAAGGACGATCAGTTCGGCTACTCGAAGATCGCGGTCAATCCGGATGCGGTCGATTTCGACGTCGTCCATCCCTGCCACTACTACTGGTCCGACTACGTGAAGCTGACCAGATCCGACGGGAGCCCCGTTCTTCAGCCCTGGGACACGTCCCTCATCCAGAACTTCTCCCAGCTGAACCCGGCGTTCATCCCGGGCGGCCAGTTCGACGGCCAGCAGTACTTCGTTCCCGTCGACTGGGGGCTAGCCGCACCCCTGTACCGTCCCGACAAGGTCGAGCCCACCGAGGACTCGTGGGGGCTTCTGTGGGACGAGCGGTACAAGGGCAAGATCGCGTGGTGGGAGAGCTTCAACATGTTCATCCCGGCCGCCTATGTCAACGGGATCGAGGATCCCTGGAACATGACCGACGACCAGCTCAACATGCTCAAGAGCTTCCTGATCTCGAAGAAGAAGGCCGTCTCCCCGATCCTGTGGTCGATCGACCCGACAACGGAGACGATGGCGAACGGGGATGCATGGATCGCCTACGCGTGGCCCTTGCATTACGTCGAGCTGCAGAGCACAAACTACCCCGCCGTGTACATGAACCCGAAAGAGGGGAGGACGGCCTGGTACTGCGGGTTCGCCCTGGTGGACGGGACGAAGAACTACTATCACGCGCACGACTACGTGAACGCCTGGATCAGTGCCCAGTCGGGGCAATGGCTCGTCACGAACTACGCGTACGGGAGCCTGAACACCGCCATCGACATCAGCAAGGTGTCGAAGGACCTCGTCCAGGTCTTCAGCCTCGACGACCCCCAGGCCCTTGCGGAGCCCAACTCCCATCCGGAACAGAACATCCCGCGCCGCAGCGTGTACCAGGCGATGTGGGACGAGGTGAAGGCAGCGTGATCGACTCCGGCGGCGGGCTGCCGTGGCAGAGCTGGCCGCCGGCGAGCTGAACCGCAGGCCTCGGGGGAGCCGGCGGACCTGGCCGGGGACGCTTGGGCTCCTCTCGGGGCCGTTGCTGTGGCTGATCGTCTTCTTCCTGCTCCCGGTGGTGATCGTGGCGGCCTACAGCGTGGGCGCGCTTTCGCTTCTCCCCAGCGACGTCCCCGGCGGACTCGACATCTGGCGGCGCTTCCTCACGGGCCAGTCGATCTACCTGGGGCTGTTCTGGAAGTCGGTCAGGATGGCGCTGACCGCCTCGGTCGTGGTGGTGGCGCTGGCCTACCCCGTCGCCTACTTCCTGGCGCTGTGTGTCAGGAAGCGGAAGTACGTCCTGCTCCTCCTGGTCATCGCGCCGTTCCTCACCAGCTACCTGCTGCGCGTGCTGGCGTGGAAAGTCATCCTGGGCGATCGAGGGGTCGTGAACTCGCTGCTGTACTTCCTGCACCTGCGTCCACCCGATCACCCCATCTCCTGGCTCCTCTACAGCCAGTTCGCGGTGATCCTGGTCCTCTCCTACGTGTGGGTGCCGTTCGTCGCCCTCCCCATCTTCGTGTCGCTGGAGAACCTGAACCGCTCGGTCCTGGAAGCCGCGAACGATCTTGGGGCCAGCCGGTGGAGGGTGTTCTGGAGGGTCACGTTCCGGCTCAGCCTCCCCGGGGTGGTCGCTGCCTTCGTGTTCGTGTTCGTCCCGACCCTCGGCGAGTTCATCACCCCGCTGCTGGTCGGGGGGAGCGGCGGCTTCATGTACGGCAACGCCATCTCCGACCTGTTCACCCAGGGCCTCGACTGGCGAACCGGGTCGGTCCTGGCCGTCTTCCTGCTGGCGGTCGTCGCCGTCCTGATGGCGGCCTTCGGGCGATCACTCCAGGCCCGCGCGGTCGGGGCCGACTGATGGAGATCGCCACCTCCAGGAACGGGCTCCGCGCCCTCAGGGCGTTCTTCGTCCTGCTGGTGGTGTTCCTGTATGCGCCGATCGTCGTCCTGGTGGTGTTCTCCTTCAACGACAGCGTCGTGATCTCGTTCCCGCTGTCGGGATTCACGCTGCGGTGGTACGAGCAGTTCCTGTCCAACCCCTCGCTGGTCCGTGCGCTACGGACGAGCCTGACCGTGGCGACGCTCTCGAGCGCGATCACGGTGGCCTTGGGGGTACTCGCCTCCGTCGTGATCGTGCGCCGTCGGTTCGCCGGCAAGCCGGCCGTGTCGGCCCTGCTGTTGTCTCCGCTGGTCATCCCGTACGTCGTCTTCGGGATCTCGCTCCTGGTGCTCTTCCGGATGATCGACAGGGTCCTCGCGCCGACGTTCGGCGTGGTGATCGGGGTGGGGATCCACGCCATCGTGATCGGCCACGTGGTCGTCTCGCTGCCCTACGCGATCCTCACGCTCGTCCCGCGGCTGGAGCGGATCAGCGTGTCCCTGGAGGAGGCCGCCCGTGACCTGGGGGCCGGCACCGTCGAGACCTTCCGGCGGGTCACGCTGCCGCTGATCCTTCCAGCGGTCGTGTCCGCCTTCCTGATCGCCTTCACGCTCTCCTTCGACGAGTACGCGATCGCGTCGTTCGTGGCCGGGAACGAGGCGACCTACCCGATCTACCTGTTCTCGCAGCTTCGGGTGGCGTTCCTGTTCCCGCAGCTGCTCGCTGTTTCCTCGATCGTGCTGGTGGCCTCGTTGCTGCTGGTGCTGGCCACCGAGATCGGCCGCCGGCGGGCGGAGCGGAAGTTGGAGGGCCAACCCGGCGGCATCGTGCTGTAGCGCGGGCAGGCCGTTTCGGCGAGGTGACGATACCCTGGTCCCCATGACCCGCCCGGCCACCATCGGCGAGCTCCGCACCAGCGGCTATCCCGACCGCACCGTGAAGGAGGAGCTCCGGGCCAACCTGCTGGCCAAGCTGGGCCGGGGAGAGCAGCTGTTCCCCTCGATCGTCGGGTTCGACGCGTCGGTGCTCCCGGCCCTGGAGCGCGGCATCCTGGCCGGCCACGACCTGATCCTGCTCGGCGAGCGGGGGCAGGCCAAGACCCGCCTGATCCGAAACGTGGTGGGCCTCCTGGACGAGGAGGCCCCGGCCATCGCGGGCTGCGAGGTGAACGACCACCCGTACCGGCCGATCTGCGCGCGGTGCCGTGCCCTGGTCGCGGAGCAGGGCGACGCCGTCCCCGTGTCCTGGATCGGACGGGATCAGCGGTATGCGGAGAAGCTGGCCACCCCCGACACCTCGGTGGCCGACCTGATCGGCGACGTCGATCCCATCCGGGTGGCCGAGGGCCGGTACCTGGCCGACGAGCTCACCATCCACTACGGCCTGATCCCCCGGACCAACCGTGGCATCGTGGCCATCAACGAGCTGCCCGACCTGCCCGAGCGCATCCAGGTGGCCCTGTTCAACATCCTGGAGGAGCGCGACGTCCAGATCCGCGGGTACCGCATCCGCCTCCCGCTCGACCTGCTCCTGGTCGTGACGGCGAACCCGGAGGACTACACGCACCGAGGCCGGATCGTCTCCCCGCTGAAGGACCGGTTCGGGACCCAGGTTCGAACGCACTACCCGGAGACGCTCGCCGACGAGATCCGGATCATGGACCAGGAAGCCCGCCCACCGGCCGGAGCCGCGCCGATCCGCGTTCCCCGGTACATGGAGGAGGTCCTGGCCGCCCTGACGGCCGAGCTCCGGCGCTCGCCCCACGTGAACCATCGCTCGGGGGTGTCGGTCCGGTACTCGATCGGGAACCTGGAGACCCTCTCGGCCGCCGCGGTCCGCCGCGCGGCCCGAACCGGTGAGCCGGAGGCCGTCCCTCGCGTGTGCGACCTCCCGGCCGTCCTGGAGGCCTCGCTCGGGCGGGTCGAGTTCGACACCATCGAGGAGGGCCGGGAGGAGGAGATCCTGCTGCGGGCCCTCCGTACCGCCGAGCTCGAGGTGTTCCGCCGCCGGCTGTCCGGGTTCGACTTCGCGCCGATCCTGTCGAAGTTCGCCGGCGGGTTCGTGGCCGAGACCTCGGACCTCACCCCGGCGTCGGAGGTGCTCGGCCAGTTCGGCGACCTCCCGGGTCTGGCCAAGCTGCTGGAGCGGCTGGGCGTGGAGGAGGAGAGCCCCGGCGTGGCCGCCTCCGCCGTCGAGTTCGCCCTGGAGGGGCTGCATCTTTCGCGCCGGCTGAACAAGGAGCAGTCCGGCAGGCTGGGGGCCTACCGGTACGAGGGACCCTCCGCCTCGTAGGATTTGCCGGCCGTGCTTCGGGTCCACGAGTACATCGGGTACGTCGTCGTCGCCCTGTTCGCCGTGGGCTGGCTGTGGGGCCTCGGGATCTGGATCGCCAAGCGCCAGGCCGGGGACTGGTTCTGGCGATGGCTGGCGGCGATCCAGGTGGTGGCCGTCGGGCAGGCCCTCATCGGGATCGTGCTGCTCGTGCTGGGCTATCGGCCGGAGACCTGGCTCCACTACGTCTACGGGTTCGGGCCGCTCGTCCTGCTCGTTGTGGCTCACGCGTTCGCCCGGGAGGAGCCGTTCCGGGCGCAGCCGTGGGTCCCGTTCGCGTGGGCCGCGTTCTTCTGCTTCGGCCTGGCCCTGCGAGCGCTCACGACCGGGCTCGGGTTCGCGTAGCCGTCGAAAGGACGTTCCGGGGGACCCGGCGTACCCTGGGTGGATGCGCTCGCGATACTCGCAGTGGGACGGGAGCCAGGATCCCTTCGGGCCCGACGTCCCGGCCGCCGAGCTCCTCGAGGAGATGTCCGAGGACCTGCTGTCGGGGGCCGGAGCGCAGGGCGCGATGTCCGGCCTCCTGCGGCGGGGGATGCGCGGCCGGTTCGGCGGCCTCGACGCGCTCCGGGCGCGCCTCCGCGAGGCGCGAGCCCGCGAGCAAGCCGCGCTGAACCTCCAGGGCCCACTCGAGGAGATCCGGGAGCGGCTGGGCGAGATCGTGGAACGCGAGCGCTCGACGCTGTCGTTCAAGGCCGAGGAAGACGCGCGGATGCGCGAGGCCGTCCTGGATTCGCTGCCGCCGGACGTCCCGGGCCAGATCCGCGAGCTGTCCGACTACCGGTTCGTCGATCAACAGGCCCAGCGGGAGTTCGACGAGCTGATGGAGCACCTGAAGGAGCAGGTGCTCGGGGCGTACTTCCGCAACATGGCCGAGGGGATGCGCAACCTCTCGCCCGAACAGGTCCAGCGGTTCAAGGACATGCTCGCCGAGCTGAACCAGATGATCGAACGGCGCGACAGCGGTGAGGATCATGACTTCGAGGGGTTCATGCAGCGGTACGGCGACATGTTCCCCGACAACCCGAAGACGCTGGACGAGCTGCTCGAGAACATGGCCCGGCGGATGGCGGCGCTCTCGCGGCTGATGGCCTCGCTCTCGGCGGAGCAGCGGGCCGAGCTCCAAGGCCTGGCGGAGCAGGTCATGGCGGACATGGACCTCGCGTTCGAGGTCGACCGGCTAGGCGCCAACCTCTCGTCGATGTTCCCCGACATGCCGTGGGGGGATCCGGCGCTGGCGGCCGGCGAGGAGGCCATGCCGCTGTCGGCGACGGTCGATGCGATGGAGCGACTGCACGACTACGAGGACCTGGACCGGGCCATGCGAGGCGACTACGCGGGGGCATCCATGGAGGACGTCGACGAGGATGCCCTCCGCCGCACCTTGGGCGAAGAGGCGGCCCGCGATCTCCGAAGGCTCAAGCAGATCGAGCGAACCCTTGAACAGGCCGGCCTGGTCTCCAGGCGTGAGGGACGGCTGGAGGTGACGCCGAAGGGCGCGCGCAAGCTCGGCGAGCGAGCGCTGGTCAGGGTGTTCGAGCGGCTCCGCCGGGACCGGGAGGGGACCCACGATGCTCGGGAGGTCGGTGGCCTGGCCGAGCCGACCGGTTCCACACGGCCGTGGACGTTCGGCGACACCGGCCAGATCGCGGTGCAGCGCACCGTGTTCAACGCCGTGCTGCGAGGCGGACCCGGTGCCGACGTGCACCTCGTTCCCGACGACTTCGAGCTGGTCGACGCGGAGCAGCGGACCGAGGCCGCCACGGCCTTGCTGCTCGACCTGTCCTTCTCCATGCCGCTTCGGGGCCATTTCGTCCACGCGAAGAGGATGGCCCTGGCCCTGCACGCGCTGATCGAGGGACGGTACCCGCACGATCGGCTCTACATGATCGGGTTCTCCGACTACGCGAGGCGGATGGAGCCCCAGGACCTCACGGCCGCGGGATGGGAGCGCGTGTACGGGACGAACATGCAGCACGCGTTCAACCTGGCAGGGCGACTGCTGGCGCAACACCCCCGGGCGACGCGGCAGGTGATCATGGTGACCGACGGCGAGCCGACCGCCCACCTGGAGGGCGAGGAGGTGTTCTTCTCGTGGCCGCCAGTCCCGAGGACCATCCAGCTCACGCTGACCGAGGCGCTCAGGCTGTCGCGTGCCGGCGTCACGGTGAACGTGTTCATGCTGGAGGACTCGCCGGGGTTGATCCGGTTCATGGAGCGCCTGGCCAAGCTCACCGCGGGGCGCGTGTTCCTGATGGATGACCGCGAGATCGGCGACTTCATCGTCCGGGACTACGTGTCCCGGCGGACGCAGTAGGCCCTCCCAGCTCCGTCAGGTCCGGGCGGATGTGTCCCACCACAGCGTGACCAGGCGTTGCGCTTCCGGCCCGGCAGACCAGAGCCCGTCGTGCTGGGCCAGGCGGTCGCCCAGGGCCTCCGCGATCTCGTCGTCGCGTTCGGGCGTCAGGCACAACCTCCGCCGGATGAGCCCGACCGCGTCCTCGCGCCGCTCGAACCCGCCGCTCCGGGGTGGTCTCGCGACGTCCTCCCGTCTCACCTCGAACCCCGACTCGCGGAGAGCCTCCTCGGCGTCGTCGGCGGTGGGTTCGGTGGGACGCTCCAGGTCATGGAAACGGAGCCACAGGTCGCTCATCCAGGCCAGCGGATGCGTCGACGTGATCTCGATCACCACGCGGTGGCGGGCATGGTCGTGCAGGGCTCGCGCGAACGGCTCGAGGTCCTGCACGTTGTAGAGGACGTGCGCGCACACCACGACGTCCGCGGCGTCGGCCTCGGCGGCGACGTCGGGCCACCGGCCGAGGATCGGGACCGCCTCGACCCCGGCGGCCGCTGCGGCCCGACGGAACTCATCCAGCATCGCCTCGGAGCTGTCGACGCCCGCGACGCGGGATGCCCGCGGCCACAGGGGACGCGAGGCGGCCCCCGCCCCCACGCCGACGTCCAGGATGGTCCCGCGCGTCCGGCAGCGCCTCGAGGGCCTCCAGGACGGTGGGGCCGCGCGCCTGGGTGGCCGCGGCCGCGTCGGCCCGGCGACCGGAACAGCTCCGGGGGAAACGTCCAGGGGGACTCGGTGGCCCGCGACAGGATCTCGTCCAGGGATGGCCCAGCTTGCCAGCGCGGCTCCCCATCGCTCCGCGGCGTTCACTGGCTCACCGTAGGCGGACTCAGTCCCGCTCCATCATGACCTCGTCGGTGTGCTCCCCGAGGACGGGCGGTGGGAGACGCACCGGTAGGAGCTCGCCGGAGAGCCGGATGGGGTTCGCCACCAGACGAAGCGCTCCTCGGACAGGATCCTGGACGTCCTGCACGACGGCCAGGCCCTCCGGCGAGCCGAACACCTCGTCCAACCGGCGGACGGGAGCGCACGGCACGCCCACAAGCTCGAGTGCTTGCAGCCATCCGTCCGCCGGCCGCGACCGGAAGGCGTCCTGCAACAGCGGGATCAGCTCGGAGCGGTTCCGGACCCGGGCGTCGTTCGTGGCGAACCGGGGGTCCTCGGCGAGCTCGGATCGTCCGATCACCTCGCACGTGTTCCGGAAGAGCTTGTCGTTGCCGGCCGCCAGGATGAACGGACGGTCCGCGGACTCGAACAGCTGGTACGGAACGATGTTCGGATGCTCGTTGCCCATCGGGCCCGGCACGTTGCCGCCCAGAAGGTAGTTCGCCGCCTGGTTCACCAGTGCGGCGAGGCTCGCCTCGAACAGCGACACGGTGACCTTCCGCCCGAGGCCCGAGCGCGCGCGGCCGAGGAGCGCGGCCTGGATGCCGTTCGCCGCGTACAGCCCGGCGATCACGTCGAGGAGCGCCACCCCGACCTTGGTGGGCTCGCCCCCTGGCTGGCCGGTGAAGCTCATGAGGCCCGACAGGGCCTGGACGATGATGTCGTAGCCCGGCCGGGAAGCTCCTTGGCCCTCCTCGGAGAACGCGACCAGCGAGCAGTACACCAGCCGCGGATCCTGAGCGGCGAGGGACGGATAGTCCAGGCCGAAGCTCGCCATGAGACCGGGGCGGAAGTTCTCGACCACCACGTCCGCCCGGGTGGCAAGGTCGCGGGCGGCCGTCCTTCCTTCGGGCGTCGAGAGGTCGAGGACGACCGAGCGCTTGTTCCGGTTGAGCGACAGGAAGTACGCGGCGTCCTCGCCGACGAATGGCGGCCCCCACCGCCTGGTGTCGTCGCCCGTCCCCGGGCGCTCGATCTTCACGACGTCGGCGCCGAGGTCGGCCAGGATCATCGTCGCGAGCGGCCCCGCCAGGACCCTGGAGAAATCCACCACTCGCACCCCGGAGAGGGGCGCATCGACAGCCGTTCTGGGGGCGGGCTCGTCGCGGTGGCCTGACACCGGCTCTCCACCAACGAGGGCTACGGGGGCAAAGATGGAACCGCCGGAACCCGAGGGTTCCAGCGGCTCCATCGGAACATATACACCGGCCGTCCCGGCGGGGTCAAATCCTGCCGCCGCTCGGGCGCTCGCGGCGCCAGACGGGCTGGCGGTCCGGCCCGGAAGTTGCCACGATAGCCGCGTGAATCAGGAGAGCCTCGAGCGGGCGAACGCCTTCCTGGCCGCGGTGGCGTCCAGGGTCGGGCCGGGCGAGGTGCTGGAGGTGAGCCCGGCCGACATCGCGCGGGACATGGGCCTGCCCGAACCGCTCGCCGCCGCTCGCGCCGTGCGAGCGCTGCTCGCACGGCGCCGCCTGGAGATGGTGGACGGCAAGTACCGCCTCATCGACCCCAGGCCGATCGACCCCGGCGAGCGCGAGCAGGTGCCCCGGCCCCGCAGGCCGAGGTCCAGCCGCCAGCCGGCGGACGAGCCGGGTCCCCCGTCCCGCCCCACGTACTCGGAGATCGGCCGCGAGGCCATCGAGCGGATGATCGAGCTGGGGCGGGAGGTCGCGTCCCTGCGAGCCGGACTGCGGACGGCCCGGGAAGAGGCCCGCGAATCCCGTGAGGCCCGGGACGACGCGGAGCGCCGGGCGCAGGCGCTGGCCAGCAAGGTCCGGGACCTCGAGGCTCGGGCCGAGATGGCCGAGTCGAACCTTCGCACGCTCCTGACCGCGGCGCGGGCGTCAGGCCGCGAGATACCGGTCGGCGACACCGAGATGGAAGCCATCCTCGGCGTCCTGAAGGGCGATCACGAGGGCGCTCAGGAGCAGCAGGAGCGCTCGGCGAACGCCTGACGGCTCAGCTCTGGGGCTCAGCCATCGTCACCGCCTGACCCTTGCCGACGGCGACGGCGGCGAGGTGGCACGCGGCGAAGTGCTCGGGACGAAGCTCCAGCAGGCCGAGGTCCTCTCCGAGGCACCGCTCCTCGACCCCCGCCGCTCGGGCCGCGCCGGATGCCACCTCCGGGCACCGAGGGTGGAACCGGCACCCGGGCGGGATCCTGGTCGGGTCCGGCGGCTCCCCGATGAGGATGGGCCGATCCAGCCCGCCGGCCTCGGGCACCACGTTCAGCAGGGCCTTCGTGTAGGGATGGAGCGGTTTGGTCAGCACGTCCTCGGCCGGGCCGATCTCGACGATGCGGCCGAGGTACATCACCGCGACCCGATCGGCGATGGTCCACGCCAGTCCGAGGTCGTGCGTCACCACCAGGATGGCCAGGCCGAGGTCGTCGCGGAGCTGGAGGAGCAGTCGCAGGATCTCGCCGCGCACCGACGCGTCGAGGTTCGACACCGGCTCGTCGGCGACGAGCATCACCGGGTCGAGCACCAGAGCTCCCGCGATCACCACGCGCTGGCGCTGTCCGCCCGACAGCTCGTGCGGATAGTTGAGGAAGAACCGTTCCGGAGGCCGCATCCCGGCGCGGGAGAGGGCGCGGGCCACGAGCTCCTGCTCGGTCTCGCCGTTCGGGCCGCGGTGGATCCGGTGGATCCGCAGGCCCTCGGCGACCGACTCGTAGATCGTCTGTCGGGGGTTGAGCGCGCCGGTTGGGTCCTGGAAGATCATCTGCACCTTCCGGCGATAGGCCCGCAGATCCTTCGAGATCTTCCGCCCCTGGAACAGGATCTGGCCTTCCTTCGGCGGCTCGAGGCCCATGATGGCCCTGGCCGTCGTGGTCTTGCCGCATCCCGACTCACCCGCCAGCGCAAGCACCTCGCCCTGGCGAAGCTGCAGGCTGACGCCGTCGACGGCCCTGGATTGCGTGGCCTTGCGGCCGAGGAGGCCGGCCCCCAGGCCGACCCGGCCGGCGAACGTGACCTTGAGGTCGCGGACCTCGAGCAGGGGTGGGGCACCGCTCATAGGACGTCCTCGGGGGTTCGTGCGCCCTCCAGCACCGGCTTTGCCGAATCGACCAGGAGGCACGCGGCCCGCCACCTCGGGCTCACGTCGAACAGCCCGGGGTCGATGTGGGGGCAGGCCTCGAACGCCAAGGGACACCGCGGATGGAACGTGCATCCGGTGGGAAGGTCCTGCGGATAGGGCGGGTCCCCGGGCAGGCCGGAGGGAGCCTTGCGGAACCTCCCGTCGCCGATCGCGGGGAACGCGTCGGCCAGGGCCCTCGTGTAGGGGTGCGCCGACTCGTAGAACACCGATTGGGCCGGGCCCTCCTCGACGATCCTGCCGGCGTACATGATGGCCAGCCGATCGCATACCTCGATCAAGCACCGACAGGTCGTGGGTGATGAACAGCATGGCCAGCCCCAGGTCTCGCTGGAGCTCGTTCAGGAGCTGGAGCACCTGCGCCTGCACCATCACGTCGAGGGCGGTGGTCGGCTCGTCGGCGACGACCAGGCTGGGGTTGCAGGCCAGGGCCATGGCGATCATCACCCGCTGCTTCTGGCCACCCGAGAGCTCGTGCGGATAGTCCCTGAGGCGGCGGGGCGGCAGGCCGACCTGCTCGAGCAGGCCACCCACCCGAACGCGAGCCTCCCGCTCGCCGGCCTGCTGGTGGATGAGGATGGCCTCCTCGATCTGCTCGCCCACCCGCTGCACCGGGTTGAGCGCGTGCATGGCGCCCTGGAACACGATGGAGGTCTCCGTCCACCGAACCGCCCGAAGCCGCCCCGGCTTCATGCCCAGCACGTCCTCGCCGTTCAACAGGATGGAGCCGGTGACCTCGGTCCCGGTGGGGAGGAGCCGCAGCAGAGCCCCGGCGATGGTGGACTTGCCGCAGCCCGACTCGCCGGCCAGGCCCAGGACCTCGCCCTTCCCGATCTCGATGTCCACGCCGCGCACGGCCGGGACCGGCCCGGATTGCGTCCGGTAGTTCACGAAGAGGTCTCGAACCGACAGGAGGCTCATCGGGCCCGAAGCTTGGGGTTGAGGATGTCGTCCAGGGCGTAGCCGATCATCGTGAACGACAGCACCACCAGGACGATGGCCAGGCCGGGCGGCACGACCCACCACCAGTTGCCGGCGAAGGGCGCGCCTGCCCCGAACGAGTTCTCCAGGATCGTCCCCCACGACGTGTGGAGCGGATCGCCCAGGCCCAGGAACGACAGCGTGGACTCGGAGAGGATCGCCACCGCCACGGTCAGCACGGTGTTGGCGAAGATCAGCGGCCCGACGTTGGGGAGGATGTGCCGGGTGACGAGGTGCCAGTCGCTCGCGCCCAGCGCCCGGGCTCGCTCCACGTACGGGCGCGTCTTCAGCGACAGCACCTGGGCCCGGATGACGCGCGCGGTGCTCGGCCACGACGTGATGCCGATGACGAAGATGACCGTGTAGAACGACGGACCGAGCAGCGTGGCCAGCACGATCGCCAGGGGGAGGAACGGGAGCACCAGGAACCAGTCCGTCAACCGCATCAACACGGTCTCCCGCCACGCCCCGAAATAGCCCGCGATCAAACCGATGGTGGTGCCGATCACCATCGTGATGGCCGTGGAGACCAACCCCACGGTCATCGAGATCCGGGTTCCCCAGATCGTGAGCGTGAGCACCGAGCGTCCCAGGTCGTCGGTGCCCGAGAGGGTACTTCAAGGTGGGTGGCTGGAGCTGGGGACCCGTGGACGGACAGGTGGGATCGAGGCCGCAGGAGCTGGCGAGGAGCGGGGCGAAGATGGCCACGAAGATGAAGAACCCCAGGATGATCAGGCCGGCCATCCCCATCTTGTTCTTCCGGTACTCCTTCCACACGCGCTTCGCCGCGGCCTTGCGGCGGGCCCGCGCGATCTGCTTCGGGCGTGCGGGGCGGCTCCTTCACCTCGATGTGGACGGCCGGGGCGGGGGCGACGGGCTCGGTGGATGTCGGCTGGGGTCGCATGGCTCAGCCCGCCCTGCACGCGGGGATCGAGGTAGGAGTACAGGAGGTCGGCGACGAGGTTCGCGACGATCACCGAGGCGCTGAACAGCAGGAACAGGCCCTGGAGGATCGGGAAGTCACGCTGATCGACGGATGTCGCCGTGAGCAGCCCGAGGCCGGGCCAGTTGAAGATCAGCTCGATCGTGATCACGCCCGAGAGCACGAACCCGAGCTGCAGGATCGTCACCGTCATCGTGGGGAGGAGCGCGTTCGGGACGGCATGTCCGTACAGCACGCGGTTCTCCCGCACGCCCTTGGCCCGGGCGGTGATGATGAAGTCCTCGCCCAGGGTCTCGAGGAGCGAGGACCGCATGATCAGCGAGTACTCGCCGAGGTAGGACAGCGTGAGGACGAAGAACGGCAGCACCATGTGGTTCAGCACGTCGACGACGTGGGCCGAACCCCGTGTAGCCGGCGCCGGTGGTCTCGTAGCCCCCGGTGGGGAACAGCGCGGGGAAGGGCCCGACCCCAACGGCGAACGCCATGATCACGAGGAGCCCGAACCAGAACTCCGGCATCGAGTACGTGAACAGAGTGAATCCCAGCATGCCCTGGTCGTACTTGCTCCCTCGCCGCCACCCTGGCGGATCCCGATCCAGATGCCGAGGGCGGTCGAGGCGAGCGTCGACAGCCCGATCAGCAGCACCGTCGGCCAGATCCGCCCCGCGATCACCTGGGAGACCGGGAGGTTGTAGAAGTACGAGTACCCCAGGTGTCCTTCGAACGTCTCCTTCACGTAGTGGACGAACTGTTGCGGGAGCGGGAGGTCGAGCCCGAGTTGGTGCTGAAGCTGCAACACAGCCTGGCCCGAGATCCCCGAGTGCCCCCGAAGGAGCTGGGTCACGGGATCGCCCACCGCCCGGAACAGGAAGAAGTTGAACGCCAGCACGAACGCCAGGGTGAGGAGCGCCTGGAGCACCTTCGAGATCAGGTACCGGCGCGTGCTCACCCTGGTCGATCGCTCCCTGTGCTGCTCACCCGCCTCGGCTCAGACGCGGTCCTCGTCGCTCACCCTGCGCCGCCGTCCCAGCATGATGCCCGCGACGACCACGGCCAGCCCGACCACGATCGCGATCCACACCCAACCAGGGATCCCCTCGCTCTTCGCGGCGCCAGCGGCTTCCCCGTCACCGGTCGGATGTTGATGAAACGCGAAGGGGCCCCATGTCGCCAGGAGGTCACCCACGCCCTCCGGCTGCATGATGTACCCGGTGAACCGGTCGGTCCGGTAGGCCTCCAGGTAGTTCGTGTAGGCGAGCATGATGTAGGGCTGCTCCTCGTACAGGATCTGCTGCATCTGGTGGACGATGTCGACGCGCTGCTGCGTGCTGGTCGCGGTGAGCTGCTGCTGGTACAGCTTGTCGTACGCCGGGTCGCAGAAGAAGCTGTCGTTGTTGCCGTACACCCCCGGCTTGGGGGCTCGCTGCTCGCAGGTGAAGATGCCCAGGATGTAGTTGGGGTCGGGGTTGGGGAACCACCCCCAGTGGAACAGCTCGTAGTCGCCCGACTCGATGATGCTGGTGAGCTTGCCGGAGCTCACGGCGAAGACCTTGACCCCGACGCCGATCTGTTCCAGCCACGACTTCACGAATGGCGCGGTCTTGATGGTGTTCTGGTCGGAGGTCCGCGTGTAGTAGCGGAGCACCACGTTCTCGCCGGTCTTCGGATCGTTCACGACCCCGTCGCCGTCGGTGTCCGTATACCCGGCGGCCGTGAGGTCGGCCTTGGCCTTGTCCAGGTCGAAGTTCAGCGCCTGGTCCGGCGGGGGATCCCAGTTGCCGGTCGTGGCCCCCGGCTGCACCGGCGAGTCGGCCACGGTCGCGTAGCCCGCCGTACACCTTGTCCACGAGCGTCTGCTTGTCGATGGCCTCGGCGACCGCCCGCCGGAAGGCCGGATCCGACGTCGCGTGGATCCCGTCGCCGTGGGGGACGAATCCGCCCGCCTTGTCCGTCTGGAACGCCGACCCGCTGTTGAACGCCAGCTCGTCGAACAGCGGGATCTGGGCGCCCCAGGTCTTGATGTTCGGCTTGGTCTTCAGCGAGTTCAGGATGTTCGCGGAGTCGAAGAAGCCGAAGTCGATCTCGCCCCGCTGGAGGGCGGCCGCCATCTGGTTCTCGTCGTTGAAGACCTTCTCGATGATGACGTCGACATGCGGCGTGAGGCCGATCTGGGTTCCCCAGAAGTTCGGGTTCCGCTCGAGCCTCACGAAGTCCCCGGGCTTCTGCTGCGTGACGACCCACGGGCCGCTGCCCACCGCCGGGACGTTCTCGAACTTCTTCGGCTCGTCGAACTTGCTCCAGATGTGCTCGGGGAGGATGAAGTCGTACATCCACACGGACTGCCCGTTGAGCACCGAGGTCGGCTTTTCGGTGTGGATGACGAACGTGGTGTCGTCCGTGGCCTCGACGTTCTTGATGATGCTCAGGTCCGCTGCGTAGTTGCTGATGTTGCGTTCCTTGTAGAAGTTCAGCGTCCACGCGACGTCGTTCGCGGTGAACGGCTGCCCGTCGGACCACTTCAATCCCGACCGCATGTGGTAGGTGAAGGACATGTTGTCCGAACTGGTGTCCACGCTGGTGACGATGGAGTGCTCGAGGTCGGCGCCGAAATCCTTGGTGGCGAACTCGATCGGCAGGTTGTACTCGAGCGACCAGATCGTGTAGTCGATGCCCAGGTAGCCGACCAGGGGGTTCATCGAGCTGTTGGGGGGCAGTGACCCCGTAGATGAACGTGCTCTCCTTGGGTTTGACCGTGGCGTCCTGCTCCGAGCGCCACGGTGGTGAAGCTTGTCGCCCGCGACGGCGACCACCACCACGGCCGCCGCCCTGATCCAGGAACCGCTCCTTCGTCCGTTGAGGCTCATCGCCCGCCACCCCCCGTCGTTGACTGCCCTCGTTACCTGAGTACGAATGGCCGAGGCTCCCGGGTTCCCCTCCGGGCCCGGTGGCGACCCGCCGGCCTCCTCGAACACGGGCCGTCGGCGCCCACCTCGTCGGGCGTGTATAGCACGGTTGGCCTTCGAAGCTCCAGGCAGGGGGGCAGACCGAGGTCGGGTCCGCGGGGTGACCAGGGGTCACTCAGGGACGTTCGGAGGGCTCCCACCGCACGGGCAGCGGCTTGTCCCGGAGCTCCCGCACGAACGAGACACACTCGGAGACGGCGGCCTCGAACAGCGACTTGCCCTTTTCTGCCGTCGCCTTCGTCGCGTCACCGTGGACGCCGGTGTGGCTGATCGCGTTCCACCACGGCATGAGCTTGAGCGGCCCGTCCGACCAGTCCATCCAGGCGTTGGGCCCCTCCGGGAAGGAGTTCTCGTCGACGGCCTTGTCCATGTCGACGGCGCCAGGGTCCAGGTGGAGGTAGATCGAGGTCTCGAGCTCGCACGCGTGGCCCATGCCGCCGGGCTTCGATTCCCGGACCTCCTCGATGACCTTCATGGACTCTCGGCTGGTGAGGTAGAAGGCCGCCGCCGCCAGGACGTCGGGATGCTCCAGGGCCGACCAGCCGGGCGGCCATCTCCACGAGCGGGATGTTCGAGCCGTGGCCGTTCAGGTACAGGATCCGCTTGAACCCGTGGTGGGCGAGCGAGGTCCCGATGTCGGTGCAGTAGCGGACGAACGTGTCCCATCCGATCGTGATGGGGCCGGGGAAGTCCATGTGGTGCGGCGTGTAGCCGTGGATGATCGGCGGCAGCAGCACGATCTGCTCCGGGATCTCCTCGGCGGCGCGCCGGCAGATCTCGGTGGCGATCCGGGTGTCGGCGTCGAGCGGCAGGTGCGGCCCATGGTCCTCGAGCGTGCCGGCCGGGATGAGGCACACCCGATCCTCGGCCGCCGCCCGCCGGACCTCCGGCCAGGTCAGTCGCTCGTAGAGGAGCGGTGTCGTCCAGGTCATCGGGGCTCCCGCCTCCTCACGCCACGCCCCGTCAGGTCGATCTCCACGTAGTCGTTCTTGCACGGATTCCCCGGGGCCACCCACATCCGCGAGGCCTCCAGGTCCGCCACCATCGAGAACATCACCGCCGTGGCCTCGTCGCCCTCGGCCGGATCCGGGTGCAGGCAGATGGCCTCGGGTCCGGGGCCGTGGTCCCGCAGGACGTCCATGACGGCCTCCGGGGTGTCCGGCCGACGCTCGGCCAGGAGCTGGTCCAGGCGAGACAAGCGAGACAGGCTCCCCTCGGATGGCTCGGCCCCCAGCTCGGCCAGGCGGCCGTCGAGGTAGTGGTTGGTGTGGGTGCCGGGCCCCTCCAGGACCGCCATCTCCTTCCCGGTCGTCTCGATCGTGACCGAGTCACCCCCGCGGAAAGCCAGTACGTGGCCGTAGCCGCCCGCGCGCGACACCGTCCCGGCTCGCCGGACGGCGTCCTCGCGGTCGGCCGCCTCCAGCGAGTGCCGGGACACGAGCACGCGCGGGACCCCGACTCGATCGTCCGAAGCCGTCAACGAGCCGATGCCCTGTGCCGCGCCGTGGCCGTTCACGCCCACGGCCGGCAGGCAGGACACGATCGTGGGGGAGGCCACGGGCACGGAGCCGTCGTCGGGAAGCTCGATCACGACCGCGACGTTGCCGAGATCGCCTGCCAGCCATTGCTCGTTGTGTCCGAGGAGGGTGACTCCCGGCGCGGTGACGGTGAAGCTGGAGCACCGCTCGATCCTGGGCGCCGTCTTCTTTCTCAAGTCCCTGGTCCCCTTTGGTGGAAAGCGCCCCTCCTTGCGCTGGAGGAACAACGTGCCACCCTCGGGCGCCTCGAGGAGCGGCTCGAGCTCCTCGAACGCGTTCACCGCGAACAACTCGAGGAACGGGACCGTCGCCCCCGACGACATGCCCTTCAGCGTCGCCATGAACTGGGGGAACGTCGACTCGGCGGCCACGAGGTACGGCGTGAGCAGCTCCTGGAGCTGTTGCGTCGATACCCCACGGCGAGACATGTACCGTCCGTAGAAGTCGATCGACTCGTTCACCAGGTCGCGGAACTCCCGGCCGATGCGTTGACCCCGTTGGACCGGGTCGCCCTCGGCCCGCACGACACGGAGCTCGCTCACGCCCGCACCGCCCTGGCCACCAGCGCGTCGAACACGGCCTGCTGGGCACGGTCGTGCTCGGCGCTGTCCTCCGGGTGCCACTGGACGCCGAGCATCCATCCCTCTTCGCGCTCGATGGCTTCGATCAACCCGTCCTCGGACCAACCGGTGGCGGCCAGGCCGTCGCCGACCCCGTCGACCCCCTGATGGTGATGGGTCGAACACGCCAGCACCTCGACGCCCGCCGCCTCCGCGATACGGCTGCCGGAGGCCAGCTTCACGTCATGGCGAACGAGATCCTTGCCGCTCGGGGTCCCGTGCTCCAGGTACTCCCCATGGTCGGGGAGGTGCTGGATCAACGTCCCGCCGAAGGCCACGTTCATCACCTGCATGCCTCGGCAGATGGCCAGCGTGGGCATCTCGCTCCGATCGGCGTGGCGAAGGAGCGCGATCTCGAAGCCGTCGCGATCGGGCTCGAGGCCGTAGATCGCGGCGTGCGGCTCCTGGCCGTATCGGGATGGCTCGACGTCTCCGCCGCCCACCAGGAGCAGGGCGTCGAAGGGTTCGAGCAGCACCTCGACGCGGCGTGTCGTCGCCGGGCAGGAGGAGCGCCGGACGCCCGCCCGCCCTTCGGACCGCGTCGACGTAGTTCTCAGGGACGCCGTATCCGCCGACGTTCCAGTACGAGACGCGGCCGGGCCGGAGATGGTAGGCCACCACCGCGACCTGAGGGGTATCCATCCCTCTTGCCCGCTAGCGGTCCGTGTCTCGGACGACCTCGACGAAGCGGCGGAACACCTCGCGGCCCCGGTCCTCGTGCGCTGCCATGTGCTCCTTGGCCTCCACGCGGATCTCATCGGAGGACTTCCCCCACGTGGCCTCGAGGTCCATGAGGGCGTCGGCCTCGTCCAGCCACTCCTCGAGCTCGGCGCCGTCGACCTCGAAGTGGAACTGGATGCCCCAGGCGCGTTCGCCGACCCGGTAGGCCTGGTGCGGCACGTCCTCGCCGGTGGCAAGGAGCGTCGCCCCGTCCGGCAGCTCGAAGGTGTCCTGGTGCCATTGGAAGACCCGGTCGCCGTCGGCGAAGGCCGAGAGCAGGAGGTCGTCCCCGGCGGCCTCCGTGGGATGGATGGGCTCGAATCCCAACTCGCGCCGCGCCGCCTTCACGACGGGGCGATCGAGGGCCCGGGCCAGGATCTGCGCTCCGAGGCAGATCCCGAGATACGGGACGCCGGCGTCAACCGCCTGCCGCGTCAGCCTTCGGTCGTCGAGGAGGAACGGGTGCCGATCGACCTGGTCGGCGTTGGCGGTCCCCCCGAGCATCACCACGCCGGCGACCTCGGACAGGGCCGGGAGCGACTGCCCCTCGAAGGCGTCGACGAGCAGGAGGTCGGCGCCGGCCGACCGGAGCGCCGGCACGGCCAGGCCGTACGTCTCGAACCCGTCGTTCCGCACAAGGAGCAGCGGCTTCATGTCTCCGAGTGTACCGGCAGCGCTGGAGCGTCTCCCGCTCGGTCGGTGCCTCAGCCGCGCTCGAAGTACCGCGCGAGCTCCCAGTCGGTGACCGCGGGTTGTCGAAGATGATCTGCTCCTGGCGGGCCGTGTTCAGCAGGTGCTCGAAGACGAAGTCGCCGAACGCCTCGCGTGCCACCTCGCTCTTCTCGAACGCGTCGATCGCCTCGTGCAGGATCGAGGGGACCCGCGGCACGTCCTTGGCCTCGTAGGCGTTGCCCTCGAACATCGGCGGGCGGCTCGATCTTGTTCCGGATGCCGTACAGCCCCGCGGCGATCGTCGCCGCGAACGCGAGGTACGGGTTCGCGTCGGCCCCGGGGATCCGGGACTCGACCCGGAAGCCCTTGCGATGCCCCGACCATGCGGAACCCGCAGGTCCGGTTGTCGCGGCTCCACACGATCGCGGTCGGGGCCCACGACCCGAGCTGGTAGCGCTTGTAGGAGTTCACGAACGGCGCGAACATCCACGCCATCTCGCGCGCCGTGGCCATCAGGCCGCCGAGGTAGTACCGGAACGTCGTCGGACATGTGGTGCGGGTCCGTCCTCGTCCCACATGAGGCGAGTCGTGCCGTCCTCGTTCCACACGCTCGAGTGCACGTGGCAGGACGACCCGGCCTCCGCCATCGTCCACTTCGCCATGAACGTGAGCGGCCGCGCCGTTCAGCGCGGCGATCTCCTTGGCGCCGTGCTTGTAGAGCGCGTGGTGGTCGGCGTCTCGACAGCGCGTCGGAGTACGTGATGTTGATCTCGTGCTGGCCCTTGCCGAACTCGCCCTTGGAGAACTCGACGGGGACGCCGGCGCCGCGCATGCCGTTGCGGATCTGGCGGATGAGCCACTCGTCCTTGGTGGTCTGGAGCATGTGGTAGTCCATGATGTAGGTCGACGTGCGGCTGCAGGTCCTGGTAGCCGCTTGCTCGGCGGCCTCGTCGTAGACGTCCTTGAACAGGTAGAACTCGAGCTCCGAGCCGGTCTTCACCGTGTAGCCCGACCTGCGGCGGCCCTCGCGAGCTGGCGCTTCAGGATCTGGCGGGGCGCCACCTCGACCGGCTCGTCGGTCTCCTCGTCGGCGATGTCGCAGATCACCATCGCGGTCTTCTCGAGCCACGGGCACGAGGCGCAGCGTCGTCGAGTCGGGGACCAGCCGGAAGTCGCCGTAGCCGGTCTCCCAGCTCGCGTACTGGTAGCCGGGGAGCGGCTCCATCTCCATGTCGATCGCCAGCAGGTAGAGGCATGCGTGGAGGCCCTCCTCGCCGAGCACCTCCTCCAGGAAGAAGTCCGGCAGCGATGCGCTTGCCCATGAACCGGCCCTGGAGGTCGGTGAACATGCACAGGACCGTGTCGATCTCGCCCGCGTGGGCGAGCTCCTCGAGCTGCTTGACGGTCAGCATGCCCTGGCGTTCCATCGCTCCTCCTCGCCGGACACGCGACGGGCGCGGGGACCGTCGGTCCACCGCGCCCGGTACGCGCCGGTTCCTCTCAGACGGCCTCGAGGTCTCGCTCGATCTCGGCGAGCTCCTCGGCCGTGCCCATGACCTTCGGGCCCTTGAACCACTTGCGGGCGGACACGACCCACCAGATGCCCGCGAACCCGATCACGATCGCGACGGCGATCGGTGCGTAGTTCAGGGCGTCCATCGTCTTGATGCCCAAGCCGCCCGGGCTGAACTGGGGCATCATCAGGATGATGCAGATGAACAGCACCCAGACGACGGCGATCGTGCCGACGAGCCTCGACCACTTGCCGAGGTTCCACGGGCCCGGCTTGAAAGCGTCGCCCGCGCGGAGCCGCAGGAACGTCGGCATCACGTAGGCGATGTAGAGGCCGATCACGGCGATCGACGTCACGGCGAAGTAGGCGACCGCGCTGCCACGCCAGTAGGCGGGCGCGACCAGCAGCCACGAGAGCCGACGACGCCAGCCAGATCGCGTTGGTGGGGGTGCGGGTGCGCTTGTTGATCTTGTGCCAGTACTTGTGAGCCGGGCAGCGCGCCGTCGCGGGAGAACGCGTAGATCATCCGCGAGTTGGCCGTGACCGACGCCATCCCGCAGAAGAACTGCGCGCCGATGCACGATCAGCAGCATGAAGATCGTCAGGCCCTTGCCGATCGCGTCCAGGAAGATCTGCGCCGGCGCCGCGACGTTCGCGGTCGCCGAGCTGGAACGACAGAGCGGCCGAGTATCCGGTCGCTCCCTGCACCGCGTACCAGACGCCCAGCAGCAGGATGTAGCCGAAGATCACCGAGATCACGACCGAGTGGTAGATGCCCCGCGGGCCGGAGACGTCGGCCTGGTGCGTCTCCTCGGTCATGTGCGCCGACGCGTCGTACCCGGTCAACGTGTACTGGGCGAGCAGCAGCCCGATCAGGAAGACGTAGATCGTCGAGCCGAAGAGCCCGCTCGTGAACCCGGAGCCGTTGATGAAGCCGGGGACCGTGCTCGGGTTCGACGCGTCCTTGCTGAAGGAGAAGATCGTGCCGAAGCTCGTGTGCTGGTCGGGAACGAAGAACAGGATCGCGAAGATGACCAGCACGCCGGCCACGTGCCACCAGACGCTCACGTCGTTCAGCAGCGCGACGAGCCGGATCCCGAACGTGTTCAGAGCCCGTGGACCACGAGCACGCCGGTGTAGGACGCCGACCAGGATCAGCTTCGTGATCTCGACGTCGAACGCGATGTTCAGGAAGGCGCAGAAGAACGCGGCGAGCCCGAAGTCGATGCCGGCGGTGACGCCGACCTGGCCGAGGAAGTTGAACCAGCCCGTGAACCAGGCCCACGCCGGGCCCGTTCTTCGTCGCGAGCTTCGCCGACCAGTAGTAGAGGCCGCCCGCCGTCGGGTAGCTGGAGCACACCTCGGCCATCGCGAGCGCGACGAACGTGACCAGGATCCCGACGAGGGGCCAGCCGTACGCGGAGCTCGCGGGACCACCGATCACCATCCCGTACCCGAACAGCGTCAGGCACCCGGACAGGATCGAGATGATCGTGAACGAGACGGCGAAGTTCGAGAACCCGCCCATCCCTCGCTTGAGCTCCTGGGCGTAGCCGAGCTCGTGGAGCTTTTCGACGTCGGTCTTCTGGGCCGCGCTCGGTGCGGAGCGGCCATGCCTGACGGCTTCGTCCATCCGTTCCCCCCCTCCCTCTCGAGCTGGCAGGTGGCTAGACGAACCGTGCCGGTACCCGGCGTGTCAAGTGCGATCGGATGCGTTGGGGAGAACCGTCAAGCCGTGGGACGGGGCCGGGCGCGTGCGATGGCCGTCAGTCCTCGGGGGTCACGTAGGCGGCGGTGATGCCCGCCGTCCACGACCAGGGCGGCGCCGGTCATGTACGAGGACTCGTCGGAGGCCAGGAACAGCGCCGCCTTGGCGATCTCCTCGGCCTGGCCGAACCGGCCCATCGGGATGTGCACCAGCCGACGTTGCCGCCTGGCCGGGTCCGCCAGCAGCTCCTGGAGCAGCGGCGTCTCGATGGGGCCGGGGCAGAGCGAGTTCGCGCGCACGCCCTTGCGCGCGAACTCCACCGCGATCTCCCGGGTCATCGACAGGACGCCGCCCTTGGACGCCGTGTAGGCGGTCTGGGGGGTGGCGGCGCCCATGAGCGCGACGAACGAGGCCACGTTGACGATCGAGCCGCCGCCGGACTCGATCATCGCCGGGATCCCGTACCGGCAGCCCAGGTACACGCCCTTCAGGTTGATGTCGATCGTGAGATCCCAGACGTCCTCGGGCGTGTCGGTCACCGAGCCATCCCGTTCGGGGAAGACGCCCGCGTTGTTGTAGAGGACGTGAGTCCCCCGAACGTGTCCACCGCGAACCGCACCATGGCCTGCGCGTCGGAGGCCTTCGACACGTCGGCGTGCACGTAGGCCGCCTCGCCGCCTCGTCGCCGATGGCCGCCGCCACCTCCTCTCCGGCCTGGTCGGCCACGTCGGTGAGCACGACTTTCGCCCCCTCCCGCGCGAACAGGTGCGAGGCCACCTTGCCCATGCCGCTCGCCCCCCCGGTGATCAGCGCCACCTTGCCGTCCAGCCGTCCCATCTCGCCCTCCCTTCCCACTTGCTTCAGAAGTGGTCGCGTGCACCCTCCCAAGTTTCGGGTTTGGGGCTTACTGACGGCTCTGAGCGCCCGGGAACAAGGCTAGATAGTCACCGTACGCGAAGATTCTGTTGCGTTGCTTCCCGGTAATTTCAGCCAATACCCCGAGCCTTTGGAGATCGCGAACCAATGCGGACGCCGTGGGTTGGGAAACATCCAAGACGCGCTCGACGACCTTTCCTGTTACCACGGGACGTTTGAATAGCTCGTCCAGCAAAGCAAAGGCTCTCCCGGCCCGTCGGCCAAGTTCCTTCCCGATCCGGGCTCGGTCGTACTCCCTCAGCTCAAGGATCCGGGTAGCTGTATCCGTCGCTTCAGTTGCCACTTGAGCAACGCCATCAAGAAAGAATGCGAGCCATTGCTCCCAGTCGCCTTCGTCCCGCACCAATTGGAGGCGGTCGACGTACTCGTCCCTGTGCTGTTTGAGGTACAGCGAGGTGTAGAGGAGCGGCTTCTGAAGAATCCCTTGCTCGACTAGCCAGAAAGTGATGAGTAGCCGTCCTGTGCGTCCGTTGCCGTCCAGGAAGGGATGGATTGTCTCGAACTGTGCGTGGGCTATGCCAGCCTTGATCAATGGCGGCATCGGCTCGGGGTCGTGAAGGAAGCTCTCCAGATTTGCGAACGATTCGTCCACCAGCTGATAAGGAGGGGTACGAACTTCGCGGTGGATGGAGACCCGCCGCCAATCCAATTCTGCGAGAGACGAAATTGGCCAGAAGTCTTGTGCGGCTCCCCGCCTCGGACGTCCTTCATAAGAACTTCGTGGACTTCGCACAAGAGCCTCCTGGAAAGAGGTAGTGAAGCGAGGCGATCCAGCCCATAGTTCATGGCAGCGATGTAGTTGATGATTTCCGCCACATCGACCCTTGTTTCCGCATGCTCCAGCTGTGCCTCGAACTCGAGGACGTCCATCAAGGAGGCATGAGTCCCTTCTATCTGGCTGGAGAGGACCGCTTCTCGGCGAACGTACTGGAGAACGAAGAGATCGGGGTCTGGAATGACCCTCACCGCGCCGTCGAGACGCCCCAGGGCGACGTCGGCCTTGGATGCCAAGGCCAAGAGCTCCCCGTCGATCTTTAGGTCTTCGGGAGGAAGGGGCTTGGGGATGAAAGCGCGATAGCCTTCCGGCTGTCGAACATAATGTCCTGCTCGGGAGCTGGTCACGGTACCGGATCCTTTTCTTGCTAGAGGACAAGATAAGCGTACGCGCTGCACCTTATCTTGTCAACAAGATAAGGTAAACTCCCTAAGGTTATCTTGTCCGAATATCTAGATAGGGTACCTTTCGCCTGATATCGCACTGAATAGGCTTTGGGGCCCAAGTCTCTGCTGCTCATGCTGGCTGCCTAACGGGCCGAGGCCACAGCTCGGAAGGCCCTGGCCGGCCGCCGATTGGTAGATTCGGCGTTCTGATGGACCTTCCCGAAGAACTGGCGAGCCGGCAACCGCGGAAGCCTGGGCAGGAGCCGACGGCGACCATCACGCTCGAGGCGTACGCGCGCCTCAAGGCGGAGCTCGATGAGCTGACCTCATCCGGGCGCTCGCACATGGCGGAACGGCTGAAGGCCGCCCGCGAGCTCGGCGACATCCGCGAGAACGCCGAGTACGACGCGGCGAAGAACGAGCAAGGCCTGATGGAGTCGCGGATCCGGAACCTCGAGCGGATGCTGCGCGATCCCGAGATCATCGAGGCGCCGTCGGGGTCCGACGTCGTCGCGTCCGGGATGCTCGTGACCGTGCGGCCACTGGACGACGACGATCCGGAGGATGAGACCTATCTGCTGGCCGAGTCGGCGGAGGAGCGGGCTGCCGGGGTCCGAACCGTCACCACCACGTCGCCGCTCGGCCAGGCCCTCCTCGGGGCCCGCCCGGAACAGCAGGTCTCCTACGAGGCGCCGGGTGGCATGTTCCGCTGCGTCGTGGTCAGCTTCCGGCCGAACGGCGGCTAGCTTCGCCGCCGCTTCGCCGGGGGGGTAGCCTCCCGTACCATGATGAGCGAGTCGCCAGGGACCGAACCCCCGGCGCCCGCGCCCCGCGTGCGGGACATGCCGGCCCCCCGCAAGACCACGGGCGTGTTCGGTCCCGCCATGCGGTTCGTCTTCACCTGGCCATACCGGGCCATCCTGGCCGGGTTGTATCGGGCAGGGGTGCGTCCGTGGCAGCTCACGCTGGCGTCGCTCGTGGCGAACGTCGTGGTCGGCTTGCTCCTGCTCACCGGGCGCCGGTTCCTGCCGGGTGCCTTGCTCATCCCGGCCGGGATGTTCGACGTCTTCGATGGAGCGGTGGCCCGGCTGCGCGGCGAGGATCGACGTGTCGGCGCGTTCCTGGACTCGGTGCTCGACCGGATCGGCGACATGATCCTGTTCGGGTGCCTGTACTGGTCGGAGGCAGGACAGGGGCACCGGCTGAGCGCGGCCCTCTCGCTGGTTACGCTGGTCACCGCCCTGATGGTGAGCCACATGCGCGCGGAAGCCGAGGCCGCCGGGATCTCGCTCTCCGAGGGGTTCTTCCAGCGACTCGAGCGCTACGTCGCCATGATCCTTGGGCTGACGGTCCCGGGGGCCCTGGTGCCGATGCTCGTGGTGCTCGTGGTGCTGGGGGGCGCCACCATGTTGCAGCGAGGGTGGTCGGCCATCCAACGCCTCTCTCGCGCGCAGGATCAGCGCTGGCAGGACGGGCAGAAGTAGGTCGTCCGCCCCGCCGCGACGGTGCGTGAGAGCGCCGTCCCGCACCGAGGGCAACGGGCCCCGGGCCGTCCCCGGACCCGGCTGAGCCAGCGCTTCCGGGACTCCAGGTAGTCGAAGTCCTCCACGGCCGAGCCGAGGACCCGTCGCATCGTGCGGAACAGGCGAGCGCGGTCGTTCGCGTCGAGGTCCTCGACCCGGCGCCGCGGGTGGATCCGGGCCTGCCACAGGACCTCGTCGGCCACGAGGTTCCCGATCCCGGCCACGAGCCGTTGGTCCATGAGGACGGCCTTGACGCCTCCCCGCCGGCGCGAGAGCAGTTCCAGGAACTCCCCCCGCTCGACCGCGAGCGCGTCGGGGCCGAGGCGCCCCAGTACGACCTTCAGCTCGTCTTCATCCTGCGCCAGCCACACCCCTCCCAGCCGCCGCATGTTCCGATAGCGCAGCTCGCCTCCGTCGAACACGAGCACCAGTCGATCGTGACGATGCCGGTCGGGCTCGTCCCCCGACCAGACCAGGTCCCCGGTCATGCCGAAGTGGAACAACAGGGCGGGGCCCTGGGCCGGGCACACCAACCACTTCCCGTGCCGCCCGGGCTCCTCGAAGCGGCGACCGGCGAGCGTGCGACCGACGTCGCCCGGCGTCGCGTTCCTCACGATGGCGGGGTCCAGGACGTCCACCGCCCGTACGGTTCGGCCCGCCGCGTGCGCGGCGAAGAACCGGCGGTACGCCTCGACCTCGGGCAGTTCGGGCACAGCGGTAGTGTTACCGAAAGAGCGAGAAGGAAGGGCGGCGGTGGCCGAGTACATCCGGGTTGCGTCGCTGGCCGAGGTGCCCGAGGGTGAGCTACGCGGCTTCGAGCTTCCCGCTGGGAGGATCGCCGTGGCCCACGTCGAGAACGAGCTGTTCGCCCTGGGCGACGAATGCACCCACGAGGGGTGCCTGCTGTCGGAGGGAGAGGTCGACGAGTCGGCCGACACCGTCGTCTGTCCGTGCCACGGGAGCGCCTTCGACCTTCGAACCGGCGAGCCCGTCGAGGGTCCGGCCCAGGATCCGGTCCCGACGTACCCCGTTCGGCTGCAGGAGGGATGGATCGAGCTGATGCCGGTCCCCGCGGGAGGCGACGCGTGAGCCTCGGAAGAAGGGCCGGATGAGCCCCGAGCTTCGGCCTCAGGCCGTCGTCATCTTCGGGGCGTCCGGCGACCTGACGAAGCGCAAGCTCCTGCCGGCCTTCTGGAGCCTGTTCGTCCAGGGCCTGCTCCCCAAGGGCTTCGCCATCACGGGGTACGCGCGCACGGAGATGACCGACGACGAGTTCCGGGAGCAGGCCCGCGAGTCGGTCAAGCTGTACGGGCGAAGGACTCCGGACGACGAGGCGTGGCGGGAGTTCGCCGAGCGTCTCTCGTACCTCCCGGGTGAGTTCGCGAACGAGGGCGCGATGAACGCGGCTGGAGAAGCATCTCGCCTCGGTCGACGAGCGGTTCGGCACCGAAGGGGGGCGGTTCTTCTACGCCGCCACGCCGACCACCGCCTACCCCGACATCGTGCGGCGCCTGGCCGAGGCAGGGCTGCACCGGGACGCCAAGATCGTCTTCGAGAAGCCGTTCGGCGACGACCTGGCCTCGGCCCGGGAGCTGAACGCCAGCGATCCACGAGGTCTTCGACGAGTCCCAGATCTTCCGGATCGACCACTACCTGGGCAAGGAGACCGTCCAGAACATCCTGGCCTTCCGGTTCGCCAACGGGCTGTTCGAGCCGGTGTGGAACCGACAGTACCTCGACCACATCGAGCTCACCGTGGCCGAGGACATCGGGATCGAGGGCCGGGGAGCCTTCTACGAGCAGACCGGGGCCATCCGCGACCTCGTCGTGACCCACCTGTTCCAGGTCGTGACGTTCCTGGCGATGGAGCCGCCCGTATCCTTCGAGCCCGACCGGCTGCGCGACGAGACGGTCAAGGTGCTGCGGTCCGCCCAACCCTGCGACCCCTCGCAGGTGGTTCGGGGGCAGTACCGCGGCTATCGGGATGAGCCCGGCGTGGCCCCCGACTCGACGGTGGAGACCTTCGCCGCCCTGAGGTTGGAGATCGACAACTGGCGGTGGGCGGACGTGCCCGTTCTTCCTTCGGACCGGCAAGCGGCTGGCCGCCAAGTGCAGCGAGATCACGCTCAAGTTCCTGAAGGTGCCATTCAACGTGTTCCGGGGGACGGACCTCGACCTGCCGATGCGCGACCACCTGACGATCCGGATCCAGCCGAACGAGGGGATCACGCTCGCGGTGAACGCGAAGAAGCCCGGGCCGGGCCTCGAGCTGGAGCGCGTCACGATGGACTTCGACTACGAGCACGGAGTTCGGGGGCCAGATCGCCGACGCGTACGAGCTGCTGCTCCTCGAGGCCATGGAGGGAGACCACACGCTGTTCCTGCGGGAGGACGGTGTGGACCGGGCCTGGGAGATCCTCCAGCCGGTGTTGGACCATCCCGCGCCGGTCGTGGAGTACGAGCCGGGAAGCTGGGGGCCACCCGAGGCGGACGCCCTCATCGCCCCCCACCGGTGGCACGCCACCGCCGCGCACGGCCACTGAGCTTCCGCGCCGATACTCTGAGCGAACTCTCACCGGATGCTGATGCCCGCCCCAGGCCCGTGTGGTTGTCTAGGCCCCCATGGGCGCGTGCGGAGGGAGGTAACCACGAAAAGGATCGTGACGCTCGCTGCTATTTCCATGGTGATGGTTGCCGCATGCGGGCAGGAGGCCTCCGTTCCGGGCTCGGGGATGGGTGCGGTGGCGGTGCGCTCGCTCGACGGAAGCGGCGACAACCTTCCCAACCCGGCCTGGGGGCAGGCAGGTACCCAGTACCTCCGCGTGGCCACCCCGACCTACGCCGACGGGGTGGGTGGGATGGTCGCGGGTCCGTCGCCCCGGTACATCAGCAACCGGATCTTCAACGACCTGGGCCAGAACCTCTTCTCCGAGAACGACGTCTCGCAGTGGGGATGGGTGTGGGGACAGTTCGTCGACCACGACATCGGGCTCCGAGACGAGGCGCCGGCCGAGTCCGTACCGATCTCCTTCGACCCGCATGATCCGCTCGAGGCGTTCACGAACGACCTCGGGGCGATCGACTTCGCCCGCACCCCCGCGGCCCCCGGCACAGGCGTCACCTCGCCCCGCCAGCAGATCAACACGGTGAGCAGCTACATCGACGGCTCTGCCGTGTACGGCGTCGACCCGGCGCGCCTGGAATGGCTCCGCGAGGGCCCGGTCGACGGCGACCTAGCGGACAACGGGGCCCTGCTGCTGCTGCCGGGCGGCTACCTGCCGAGGGCCGACGCTCGCGGGGACCCCGCCACGGCGCCCTCCGTCGACCTCTTCGGTGGGCTCGCCGCGACGCCCCAGATCGCGCGGGTCGCCGGCGACGTGCGCGCGAACGAGAACGTCGCGCTCCTCGCCGTGCAGACCCTGTTCGCACGGGAGCACGACCGGATCGTGGCCGAGCTTCCGAGCAACCTCTCCGAGGACGAGAAGTTCCAGATCGCTCGCCGCGTCGTCGGGGCCGAGAACCAGTTCATCACCTACAACGAGTTCCTCCCGGCGCTCGGCGTCGTCCTGCGACCCCTACCGCGGCTACGACCCGGCCATGGACGCAGGTGTGTCCAACGAGTTCGCCACCGTCGGCTACCGCGGCCACAGCATGGTCCACGGCCAGTTCGACGTGCGGTTCCGTCCGGGCGCGTACTCGATCGCACAGCTCGACGCGTTCCGCGCCCAAGGGGTCGGGGTGAAGAGGGAGGACGGCGCGGCCGTCGCTCCAGATCCCCCTGACCGTCGCGTTCGGCAACCCGGATCTCCTGTCCCATGTCGGCCTGGGGCGGCTCCTGCGAAGCCTGGGCGAAGAGCGCCAGTACCGAAACGACGAGCAGATCGACAACTCGCTTCGAAGCGTCCTGTTCCAGGTCCCGAGCCCGGGGATGGCGAACCCGTCCGCGTGCGGCCAGCCGGTCGTGCAGCCCGGCTGCTTCGCGGGAGTCCAGGATCTCGGGGCCATCGACATCGAGCGAGGGCGCGATCACGGCATCCCGACCTACAACGACCTTCGGCGGGCCTACGGCCTTTCGCCGAAGCGGACCTTCACCGCCATCACCGGGGAGGCGACGGGCCGGTTCCCATCGGATCCGAGGATCGATCGCGCCGATCCCATCGACGATCCGAGCATCCTCGATTTCATCCGGCTCCGGGACCGAGATGGTCACATCCTCAAGCCGCTCGGTCCACGGAGCCAGGAGGAGGCCGTCACCGGGATCCGGCGGACCACCCTGGCCGCTCGCCTGAAAGCCATCTACGGCAGCGTCGACAGGATCGACGCCTTCGTGGGGATGCTCGTCCGAGCGCCACGTCCCGGGGACGGAGTTCGGACCGCTGCAACTCGCCATGTGGACGAGGCAGTTCGAGGCGCTGCGCGACGGCGACCGGTTCTTCTACCTGAACGACCCCGACCTCGCCCGCATCGACCGGGCCTTCGGCATCACGTACCGCCACACGCTCGCCGACCTCATCGCGCTGAACACCGGGACGAGCGTCCAGCCCGACGTGTTCAGGGTCGCAGCGAGCGACGCGTAATCGCCCTACCCAAGATCCGGAAGGGGTGGCGCGCTCACGAGGCCCTCGGGTACGCTCTCGGCCCTCACTTCCCGCACAGGAGGCACCGATGGCGGAGCGCACCAGGTTCGACCTCTCGCCCGACGACATCCCGGCGGCGTGGTTCAACATCATGCCGGACATGGTCGGCGCGGGGATCCAGCCGCTCCCGCCGCTCCATCCCGGGACGAAGGAGCCGATCACGCCCGACCTGCTCGCTCCGCTGTTCCCGGAGGCCCTGATCCTGCAGGAGGTCTCGACCGAGCAGTGGATCGACGTCCCCGGTCCGGTGATCGACATCTACCGGCTGTGGAGGCCGACCCCACTCCACCGCGCGGTGCGGCTTGAACAGGCGCTCCAAACGCCCGCGAGGATCTACTTCAAGTACGAGGGAGGGTCGCCGGCCGGGTCGCACAAGCCCAACACCGCGGTGGCTCAGGCCTACTACAACAAGGAAGCCGGCGTCCGCCGCATCGCCACCGAGACTGGCGCCGGGCAGTGGGGGTCGGCGCTCTCGATGGCGTGCCGGTTCTTCGACCTCGAGTGCCTGGTGTTCATGGTCAAGGCCTCGTACGAGCAGAAGCCGTATCGGCGGATCTTCATGGAGACGTTCGGTGCGGAGGTGCGGCCGTCACCCTCGAGCACGACGCAGGTGGGGAAGAAGATCCTGGAGGCGAACCCGGACTCGACGGGGTCGCTGGGGATCGCCATCAGCGAGGCCATCGAGGTGGCCGCGACGAACGATGACACGAACTACTCGCTGGGATCGGTCCTGAACCACGTGTTGCTGCATCAGACCGTGGTCGGGCCTGGAGGCTCAGAAGCAGATGGAGATGGCCGGCGAGGAGCCCGACGTCGTGGTGGGCTGCGTCGGCGGCGGGTCGAACTACGCCGGCCTGGCCTATCCGTTCATGGCCGAGAGGTTGCGGGGGAAGTCCACGGCCAGGTTCCTGGCCACCGAGCCCGCCGCCTGTCCCACGCTGACGAAGGGGAAGTTCGCGTACGACTTCGGCGACACCGGGCAGATGACGCCGCTCCTGCCGATGTACACGCTGGGCCACGACTTCGTCCCGGCTCCGGTGCACGCCGGCGGGCTGCGCTATCACGGCGATGCCCCTTCGCTCTCGCTGCTCGTCAGGGAGGGCCACATGGAGGCGGCCGCGTACACGCAGAACGAGGTGTTCCAGGCGGCCGTGCAGTTCGCGCAGACGGAGGGCATCATCCCGGCGCCCGAATCCGCCCACGCCATCCGCGGCGCGATCGACGAGGCCGTCGCGGCCAGAGAGGCCGGGCAGGAGAAGGTCATCCTGATCGGACTGTCCGGGCACGGGCACTTCGACATGCAGGCCTACGACGACTACCTGAACGCCCGTCTGCCGGAGGTGGAGTTCGACCCGGCCGCGGAGGTGGCGGCGCTCCTGAACCTGCCGGAGGTGCCGATCGGCGGCTGAGCTCGGCTGCCTCAGGCGTCTGGGCTTGCACCGAGATCGTCGCGGAACTGGCGGATCGTCGCGACCTCGTCGAACCCCAGCTTCGCCAGGATCGGCTCGGAGGTGTCGCGCCGGGCCCACGTGACCAGGCGGGCGTCCCGCGACGGACCGCTTCCTGCCACGCGACGGGGATGAGGGCGCTGAAGGCTCCGCGGCCCCGGGCCGGGGGAAGGGTTCCCCCTCCGCCCAGGAAGAACCCCCAGGGCGTGAACGTGACCCGCCCGTGGCGATCGGAACGTCGTTCTCCCAGACCAACGCCAATCGGGTGTGACCCCCCGCCCGTTGTCGTTCGAACGCCGTCTCGGCCTGGGCGCGGGCCTCCGCGGCGTCCGAGGGATCGAAGCCGAACGCTTCGACCATGATCTCCACCGCGGCGCGGTACTCCTCCAGCGTCTCCGTCAGCCGGACCACGAACGGTGTCGGAGGGATCGGCTCAGGAGGCCGAACCAACACCATCGCGGCCTCGCCGGGGCCGTCCTCGCGGACCATGCCGAGGGACTGGAGGTGGTCCGCGAGGTCCGACGGCCTGGCCGAGCTTCCCACGCTCCACATCGACGCGCTGCGCCCTCGCGCCCTCAGCACGTCACGGACTTCGGCGACCGTGGATCCCACCTCTCCCGGCTCGAGACGGAGGCGCTGGACACCCACCGACCAGGGGTGCTTTCCGGGCTGGAGCGAGATCACGTACCGCGCGTCCTCGATGCGTTCTTCCCCCGGCTCCGCCGGCAGGAAGGCCGCGGGATCCTCGGCCAGGCGGCGGAGGGCGTCGTCGATCGTGGGCTGGCCCACGATCGTCGACCCTACCTGCTGCGTCGCGAGTCGGCCAGACGCCTCTCCAGGAACCGGCGTTCCTGCGGGTTCGTGACGAGCTCCAGGGCTCGCTCGTACGCGGAGGCCGCCTCATCGAATCGGTCAAGGCGGCGGAGCAGGTCCGCCCGGGCGGAATGGAACAGGTGATAGCCGTCGAGGGCCTCGGCCAGCGGCTCGAGCATCCGCAGCCCGCGCTCCGGGCCATCCGCCATGGCCACGGCCACCGCCCGGTTGAGCTCCACGACCGGTGAGGGCACCGCGGCCGACAACGCCTCGTACAGCGCGGCCATCTGCGGCCAGTCGGTGTCCTCGGGTCGCGGCGCCCGGGCGTGCACCGCCGCGATCGCCGCCTGGAGCTGATACGGCCCGAGAGCCGAGAGGCCGTGCACCCGTTCGAGGAGGGCCAATCCCTGGTCGATCATGTCGTGGTCCCACCTCGAGCGGTCCTGGTCCTCCAGGAGCACGAGCTCGCCGCTCGCATCGACCCTCGCGTCACGCCGCGAATGGTGGAGCAGCATCAACGCGAGGAGCCCGAGCGCCTCCGGCTCGTCCGGCATGAGCTCGGCCAGGACCCGGCCGAGCCGGATGGCCTCGTCACAGAGGTCGACTCGAACGAGCGCCCCCTCGGTCGCCGCGTATCCCTCGTTGAAGATCAGGTACAGGACCGCGAGCACGGACGGCAGCCGCTCGGGGAGGAGATCCGCGGGAGGGACGCGATAGGGGATGCCGGCGTCGCGGATCTTGCGCTTCGCCCGCACCAGGCGCTGTGCCATCGCCGGCTCGGCCAGCAGGAACGCGCGGGCGATCTGCGGCGTGGTCAGACCGCCGAGCGTTCGGAGGGTGAGCGCGACCCTCGCGTCCATGGCCAGCGCGGGGTGGCAGCACGTGAACATCAGCCGGAGCCGGTCGTCGGGGATGCCGCTCACGTCGTCCTCGCTCCCACCCAGGGCTTCCAGCTCCGTCAGCTGCTTCAGCGCCTCGGTCTTCAGGCGCAGGGTCCGCTCGCGGCGCAGCCGGTCGATGGCTCGGTTGCGGGCCGTCGTCGTGATCCAGGCCGCCGGGTTCCTGGGGAGGCCTTGGGCCGGCCACTTCTCCAGCGCGACGGCGAATGCCTCCTGTACGGCCTCCTCGGCCAGGTCGAAGTCGCCCAGGACCCGGATGAGGGTCGCGACCGCCTGCCCCTGCTCTTGCCGGAACAGGCGGTCGACGACCTCACGGGTGGCCGTGGGCGCTACTTGTGCGGCGTGTCGAACTCCATGATCGGCCGCACCTCGATCGAGCCGGTCGGTGCCGACGGGATCCGGGACGCCGCCTCGATGGCCTGGTCCAGGTTCTGGCATTCGACCTCGTAGTACCCCCCGAGCTGCTCCTTCGTCTCCGCGAAGGGGCCGTCGGTGGTGAGCGTCTCTCCCTTGCGGACCCGAACGGTCGTCGCCTGGGCCGACGGTTGCAGCGCGTCGCCGCCGCGGATCCAGCCCTTCTCGGTCAGCCACTTCCCGTAGTCGTCCCACTTCTGCATCTCGGCCGCCTGCTGCTCAGGCGACGCGCCCTCCATCTGCCCGGTCTCCTCGTTGTAGATCAGCAGCAAGTACCGCATGCCTACCTCCTTCAGTCGTGGCGGCCCGGTGGCCGCCTCCAACCCTACCGACGAACGGAGACAGGCGGAATCGACCGGCCATCCGGAGAACGTTCGGCTCTCGGGGAGGGGTACGCTAGGGCCGCGATGGCCGGCCCCGAGATCGATCCGCTCGACTTCCTCGAGATCGACCGCCTCCTCACCGACGAGGAACGCGCCATCCGTGACGCCGTCCGGGAGTTCGTGCGGAACGAGATCCTGCCCGGGCATCGCCGAGTGGTTCGAGCGGGGCGAGTTCCCTCGGGAGGTGGCCAAGGGCCTGGCCGAGCTCGGGCTGCTCGGGATGCACCTGACCGGGTACGGCTGCGCGGGAGCGAACGCGGTCTCCTATGGCCTGGCCTGCCTGGAGCTCGAGGCCGGCGACAGCGGGTTCCGCTCGTTCGTCTCCGTGCAGGGCTCGCTGTGCATGTTCCCCATCTGGAAGTTCGGGAGCGAGGAGCAGAAGCAGCGGTACCTGCCGCGAGATGGCCCGCGGCGAGGTGATCGGGTGCTTCGGCCTGACCGAGCCCGACTTCGGCAGCGACCCGGGGCGGATGCGGACCTCGGCCGCGCGCGACGGCTCCGACTGGGTCCTGTCCGGCACCAAGATGTGGATCACGAACGGCGGCATCGCCGACCTCGCCGTGGTCTGGGCCAAGGCCGACGACGGCGTGCGCGGGTTCCTGGTCCCGACCGACACGCCGGGGTTCTCCACCAGGGACATCGAGCGCAAGCTGTCGCTCCGGGCCTCGGTCACCTCCGAGCTCGTCCTGGACGAGGTCCGGCTGCCGGAGGACGCGGTGCTGCCCGGTGTGGTCGGGCTGAAGGGGCCGCTGTCCTGCCTGAACGAGGCGCGGTACGGCATCGTGTGGGGGGCCATGGGTGCGGCGCGCGCCTGCTTCGAGAGCGCGCTCGAGTTCGCGAAGACCCGCGTGCAGTGGGGCAAGCCGATCGGCGGCGTTCCAGCTCACCCAGGAGAAGCTGGCGAACATGGCGGTCGAGATCAACAAGGGGATGCTGCTCGCGCTTCACCTGGGGCGGATGAAGGACGAGGGCGCGGCTCGCTGCCGGAGCACGTCTCGATGGGCAAGCTGAACAACGTGCGCGAGGCGCTGACGGTCGCCCGCGAGGCCCGCACGATCCTCGGCGCGAGCGGCATCACGCTCGAGTACCCGGTGATCCGCCACATGAACAACCTGGAGTCGGTCCTCACCTACGAGGGCACGAGCGAGATCCACACGCTGATCCTGGGCCAGGCCCTGACGGGACTCCGCGCCTTCGAGTGACCAGCGTGTAGCCTGCCGCCGAAGGTTCGAGGCCGGAATGAAGCCAGAAGGAGGAGGTTGGGGGATGGCGCGCGAGTTGGACTGGGCGCTCTTCGAGAAGGCCGTCGACATCACGACGTCCGCGGTGCGGGGCACGCTGGGCGGCGAGAACAGCCAGCCGCCGAAGTTCGCGGCCGACGTGTTCCGGGAGGTGTGGGCGGCCCTGAAGGATGCTGCGGGGGATCTCTCGGCGCGAGGTAAGCCCGGGTTCTGAGGCTACTCCGATCCGTGAGAGGTCGCGGAGGGAGACCACGCCCACCAGCGCGGTCCCGTCCATCACCGGCAGGTGCCGGAATCCCCGATCGAGCATGATGTCGCGGGCCTCGCGGACATCGGTGCCGGTCGGGACGGTGACGGGGTCGGGGGTCATCCACTGGGAGATGTGGTGCTGCGCGGCGTCGAAATCGGCTGCCAGGGCGCGAAGGATGTCGCGCTCGGTGAAGATCCCCGCGGGTCTGCCCCGGTCGAGCACCAGCGCCGAGCCGACGTGATGCGCGCCCATGACGGTGGCCGCCTCCGCGACGGTCGTCGTCGGCTCGACGGTCACGATCTCCTTGCTCATGACGTCCCGGACGGTGGTCATGGCCACGTCCAAGCCTAGACCTCGCCGGTTGGGCCGCAAAGCTCTCCTTCGCTGGTACGCCCCGCGGGGCCGCACGTACCCGTGGCGAACGACGCGCGACCCGTACCGCATCCTGGTCTCCGAGGTGATGTTGCAGCAGACCCAGGCATCCCGCGTCGTGCCGGCCTACCGGTCGTTCCTTCTGCGGTTCCCCACCGTGCAGTCGCTCGCCGCGGGCGCGGCTGCGGGACGTCGTCACGGCCTGGCAGGGCCTGGGGTACAACCGCCGGGCGGTGGCGCTCTGGGAGGCGGCCCGCACGATCGTGCGGGACCACGGCGGGGCGGTTCCGGCCGACCCGGTCGAGTTGCAGCGGCTCCCCGGCGTCGGCCCGTACACCGCGGCGGCCGTGTCGTCGGTCGCGTTCGGGTCGAGCGGCCGCCGCCGTCGACACGAACGCGCGGCGGATCGTGGCTCGCTTCTTCCTGGGGGCCGAGCCCGACGACGTGTCGCCGACGCGAGGTCCGTGCGCTGGCCGACGGGTGGCTGGACCGCCGCGATCCCGGCGCGTGGAACCAGGCGCTCATGGACCTCGGCCGCGAGCACTGCCGGCCTCGGCCTCGATGCGGCGAGTGTCCCCTCCGGGCATCGTGCCGCTTCGTGGCGGAGGGCTCGGAGCCCAAGCCGGCTCGGAGGCGCCAGTCTGCCTTCGAAGGCTCCTTCCGCCAGGTGCGCGGCGGCGTGGTGCGCACGCTTCGGACCCGTGAGGACGCCTCGCTCGCGACCCTGGCCCGCGAGACGGGCGCCCCCCTTGAGCGGGTGGGCATGGCCGTGTCGGCCCTGGCCGCCGACGGCTTGGTCGATGCGGGGGCGGCTGCCCGGGCGGGTCGCCCGGGCGGCCGCGTCCGCCTGTCCGGCTGACGGGAACGCAGCCGCCCTCACGCCCGTCCAACCGGTCAACCCGTTCGGACCGGCTAAAGGGAGGCCCTCCATGCGCAAGGCCCTGCTCTCGATCATCGGGTTCCTGGCGCTCGCCGGGATCGTCGGATACGTCGCGACATGGGGCGGCGGGTCCGGGTCACGGCAGACGGGCGGCGGTGGCGTGGGCGCGCCCAGCCGAGCCCCCGACAAGGTGTTGGGAACGGTCGGCAGCGACGAAGGGGTCGACGGTGTCATGGTGCCGGGAACTGTGAACGGCGACGCCGCCGGTGCTGCAGGTGGCGGAGGACTCTCCTCGATCGGATCGCTTCCCCCGATCGGTCCCGACATCGTCAAGACCGCCGGCATCTCGATCGAGGTCAAGAAGGGCGGGTTCGAGACCGCGTTCAACGCCGCGACCACCATCGCGGGCAGGTACGGCGGCTACGTCCAGGACTCGTCGATGCGAGGCATCAAGGCCAAGGCGGGGGAGCTCACGATCCGCGTTCCCGCATCGGCTTTCGAGCAGGCCATGAACGACCTGCGAGGCCTGGGCTCGGTGGAGGGGCAGTCGATCTCGGGACAGGATGTGACGTCGCAGTTCATCGACCTCGACGCTCGGCTTCGTACCTGGCAGGCCCAGGAGGCAGTACTGCTTCGGCTGATGCAGCGGGCCACCTCGATCGAGTCCACGCTCCGGGTCCAGAACCAGTTGCAGGACGTGCAGTTTCGGATCGAGCAGATCAAGGGCCAGCTCCGCCTGTTGGAGAACCAGACGTCGCTCGCCACGATCGACGTGTCGCTCCGTGAGGTCGGCGCCGTGGTCGGCGTTCGGCAAGTGGCGCGCGACCGGCCCAGCCTCGGCGAGGCGTGGGATCGGGCGATCAACGGGTTCCTCGGCGTGATCTTCGCCGTCGTCGTGGGCCTGGGGTACCTGATCCCGTTGGCCGCGATCGCGTTCGCCATGGGCTCGGGTACCGCCGGTATCGGCGCCAGGCCGGCCCCCACCGCGTAGGTCGTCTGTCCTGCGCCGGCTGTAGTAGTTAAGTTGACACTAACGTAAGGCCCGGCTTAACCTGCCGCAGTTATGGAGGCCGCGCTCCGAGCCATCGCCGAACCGCGCCGCCGCCAGATCCTCCGCCTCGTCCGCGACGTGGAGATGAGCGCCGGCGAGATCGCGTCTCACTTCGACGTGACGCGTTCGGCGGTCTCCCAACATCTCCGAGTGTTGAAGGACGCCGGGCTCCTCTTGGAGCGGCGGAACGGGACCCGCCGCATCTACCGGATCCGCCCGCAGGGCCTTGCCGAGCTCCGCGAGTTCATCGATGGTCTGTGGGAGATCGAGCTCGCTGCCCTCAAGCGAGTGGCGGAGGCCGAGGAGAGGAGGGGTCGTGCAGGCTGAGGGGATCGACGTCATCACCCATGAGCTCCGGATCGAGGCCCGGCCCGAGACCGTCTTCGCCTTCTTCACCGACCCCGACAAGATGACCCGGTGGAAGGGCGACTCGGCGCAGCTCGACGCCCGTCCGGGCGGCGTCTACCGCGTGCAGATCGGACAGGCCGTCGTGGTGGGCGAGTTCGTCGAGCTCGATCCCCCCACCGCGTGGTGTTCACGTGGGGATGGGAGGGGAGCGACGCCGTCCCTCCTGGATCGAGCACCGTCGAGGTAACCCTCACGCCCGACGGTGAGGGCACGATCCTCCGCTTGGTGCACCGGGACCTCCCGGCGGACCAGCGCGCCGAGCACGACGGAGGGTGGAAGCATTTCCTGCCGCGGCTGGCGACCGTCGCGGCGGGAGGAGAGCCCGGCCCCGATCACGGGGACGGCTAGGGCACGGGAAGGAGGAGATCGGGTGGGCGCACCGGTAGTGCACTTCGAGATCAACGGGAAGGACCTGAAGGTCCTCACCAAGTTCTACTCGGACCTCTTCGGCTGGCAGGTCCACGAGGTCATGCCCAACTACGGCCTCGTGCACACGGAGGCCGGCGGCAAGGGGATCGACGGTGGCCTGGGAGGCGAGGGCACGGGCCAGGGCGCCAGGATCTACGCCGAGGTGGATGACCCCCAGAAATATCTGGAGCAGGCGGAGAACCTCGGCGGCAAGGTGGTCATGCCGGTCACCGAGATGGGCGAGGTGACCTTCGGGCTATTCACCGACCCGGAGGGGCACGAGGTCGGCATGGTGAAGGCCGACCAGCCTCTCCTAGCTCCGATGCCGCTCTACGGGACGGCCCGGTTCAGCGTCAAGCCCGAGGCGCTGGACCGATGCCGTTCCGCGATCGAGGAGTTCGTGAAGTACGTCCGCGGCAACGAACCTGGGACGAAGCTCTACCTAACGGTCGAAGGGGTGATCTTCGAACGGTTCTCGCCGGTGGGACCGGCCTGAATCGGGTCCTGCCGGAACCCGGTCAGCCTGCCTTCAGCGCGGGCACGACCTCCTGGCCGAACAGCTCCACGGCCCGGGCGGCGGGCTCGAGCTCCATCCCCGGGTAGTGCAGCCGCACGATCAGGTGGAGCTCACGGTCGCCGAAGGCCTCGACGAGCGGCCTGAGAGCTTGGAGCACTTCCTCGGGCGTCCCTGTCGGAGTCCACTTCCGCATCGTCTCTTCATCCGGGGGGATCGGCTCGAGCCGGTCGTGGTCAGGCGTGTCTGCGCCGGCTTCCCACGCGCGGTACGATCCGAGCTGGTGCGCGACGCCCGCGCCCGCGGTCTCCCACGCGTCTTCATCTCTCGCCACGAATGCGTTCTGGATGAGCGCGATGGCCAGCGAGCCCGGATCCCGTCCGGCCGACCGCGCGGCCTCGTCGAGCTGGGACAGGACCGGCCGGACCTCCTCGATGGCATCGGCATCGGTGATGTACCCGTCCGCCATCCGTCCTGCCCGCCGCACCGCCGCGTCCGCGTATCCACCGAGATAGATCGGGATGCCGCCCTCATGCGCCGGCGGCGGCGTCACCTTGACCCGGTCGTACCGGAAGGCTCGGCCCTCGAACGAGAACCGCCGCCCCGTCCAGGCCTGACGAAGGATCTGGATCGTTTCTTCCGTCCGCAGCGCACGCTCGGACTTCGGCACGCCGAACATCCGGAACTCCTCCTCCCGCCACCCGATCCCCAGGCCCAGGATCAGCCGGCCCCCCGAGAGTTGGTCCACGACGGCGGCGTCCTCCGCCAGGCGCAGGGGATCGTGGAGAGGGGCGAGCACGACGCCGGTCCCCAGCTGCATCCGCTCGGTGGAGGCGGCGAGGGCGGCGAGCATCGGGAGCAGCGACGGGAGGTAGCCGTCGGAGGCGCCGTGATGCTCGCTGACCCACGCCGAGTCGAACCCCACCGACTCGGCTAGGCGCACCAGGTCGAGAGTCTCCCGATACTCGCGGGCGAAGGTCCGCCCCGAGCTCGGGGGGATCTGGCCGGTGAACAGCCCGATGCCGACGTTGACGGCCATGGCGGGCACCCTACCGGGGTCTGATCGCCACCCTCAAGCGAGGCTCCCCGAGGGCGGAGCTCCTAGAGGTTGAAAGTGATAATCATTCTCGTCTAGGATCACGTACATGGTGGTGGCTTCTCGAGCGCTAGGCCGGGTAGCGATGACGCTGGGCGTCGCGCTGGCTGTCGGGCTGTTCGCCACGACGGCGGCGTGCACGAGCGGCTCCTCCGACGGGCGCGTGACCGCGGTGGCCTCGATGTACCCCCTTGCCTGGGCCGCGGAGCGGATCGGAGGGAACCGGGTGGCCGTCGAGGACCTGACCCCTCCCGGCGTGGAGGCTCACGACACCACGCTCACCGCGGCCCAGCGTGCGGACATCCAGACGGCGGACGTGGTGGTGTACCTGGGTCAGATCGGGCTCCAGCCGGACGTCGAGCGCGCGGTCGCCGATGCCGGCGGCCGCGTCGTCGACGTCACGGCCGGTCTCCACATCACGGCGCCGGCAGGTCAGACGTTCGACCCCCACGTGTGGCTGGACCCGGTGTACATGGAGGGAGCGGTCAGGCTGATCGCCGGCGCGCTGAAGGCGGTGGACGCCTCCGGCTCGGCGGGGTTCGCGGCTCGAGAGACCTCGACGCTCCGCGACCTCCAGGACCTGGACGCGTCGTTCCGGGCCGGGCTCCAGAAGTGTGCGTACACGACGTTCGTCGTCACCCACGAGGCGTTCGGCTACCTGGCCGACCGGTACGGCCTCCACCAGCTTGGGATCGAGGGGATCACGCCCGAGAGCGAGCCGTCCGCCGCCAGGATCCAGCAGGCCGCCCAGGCCATCGCCCAGGGACGGGCGGCGCCAGCCGTCTTCTACGAGGGGACCGACGCGGGCCGGCGGATCGGTGAGAGCGTCGCCGGCGACGTTGGCGTCCCCGCGTTGCCTCTCGGGACGCTGGAGTCGGCTCCTTCGTCCGGCGACTACCTCTCGGTGATGCTTGCCAACCTGGCGAGTCTCGAGCGGGGGTTGCAGTGCACGGCGTGACGGCGGAGCTCATGGACATCCGGTTCGGCTACGGCCCGGAACCGATCCTGGTGGACGTGGACCTCAAGCTCCACGGCGGCGAGTTCACGGTGCTCGCCGGGGCGAACGGGAGCGGGAAGTCCACGCTGTTGAAGCTGATGGTCGGGCTGCTTCGACCCGATGCCGGGACGATAAGCGTTCTGGGCGGCTCTCCAGTCGACCCCGCGGTGCGGCGACGGATCGGCTACGCGCCGCAGGGTCTGCGGATGGCAACGTCGCTCCCCGTATCCGTGGCCGAGGTCGTTGCGGCAGGACTGGCTCCCGCCAAGGGATTGTTCAAGCGGATGGGGCGCGCCGACTGGTCACGGGTCGACGGCGCGATCGAAGCGGTCGGGCTGGGCCATCTTTCGGGCGAGTGCCTGTTCGAGCTGTCGGGAGGGCAGCAGCAGCGGGCCATCCTGGCCCGGGCCCTGGTGGCCGAACCGGAGCTGCTGCTCCTGGACGAGCCGACCACCGGGATCGACCAGCGCCTCCGGCCGGCACTCGCGGAGGAGTTCCGCCGCCGGGCGGACTCCGGCGTGACGGTCGTGGCCGTCTCGCATGACCCGGACGACTTCCACACGGTGTCCGACCGCATCCTGGTGATCGTGGACGGGCGCCTGAAGCAGATCAGCCACGAGGAGTTCCACACGCACCTGGAGATGGCGCCGTGAGCCGGCTGTTCCTGAACTTCGCCATCCTCTCGTACATCGCCGGCGGCGCGGTCGGTGTCGCCACCCCCGTCATCGGGTGCTTCCTGGTGCAGCGGAGGCTGTCGCTGATCGGCGACGCGGTGGGACACCTCGCGTTCGCCGGCGTGGCCATCGGCATCGCGGCGGGCCTCGCACCGCTGTGGGGCTCGCTGGCCATCGCCGTGGCGGGGGCGGTCGCGCTGGAGTGGCTTCGGGCGAAGGGGCGTCTGGCCGGAGACCTCTCGCTCGCGCTGATCTTCTACCTGGCACTGGCCGTCGGCCTGGTCGTCCTGTCCGTCGCGGGGCGGCCTGAACCCTCCGCCATGGGGTTCCTGTTCGGCTCGATCTTCACGATCACGTGGCTCGACGTCGTGGCGATCGCGCTCCTGTGTCTGCTCGTGGTGGCGGCCGTGGCGCTGTTCTACAAGGAGCTGGTCGCCGTGGCGCTCGACGAGGAGACGGCTCGCGCGTCGGGCCTGCCGGTGGATGGGTTGAACGTGCTCCTGGTCGTTCTGACGGCGTTGCTCGTCGTGGCGGGGATGCGGGTGGTCGGCCTGCTGTTGATCGCGGCGCTGCTCGTGATGCCGGTGGCCGCGGGGTCCCGGCTGGCCCACTCGTTCCGAAGCTCGATGCTGTGGGCTATCGCCGCGGGGCTGGTCGCGACGCTCGGCGGCTTGGTCATCGCCCTGGCGCAGGGAGAGATCGCGCCGGGGGGAACGATCGTGATCACGGCGGCGGCGGTCTTCGCCATCTCGACGGTGGCCGGCCGGCGGGCCGCCCGCCGCCATCCCCGGAGAGCCGCGGCGTGAGGGGGGTCCAGGCCATGCTGGCCGACGCGGGCCTTCGTGCGACCAGGCAGCGCACGGCCATCGTCCGGGCCATGGAACGTGAGGGCCGGCCGGTCACGGCGCAGTCCCTGCATGCGCGGCTGGCGAAGCCAGGGAACGGGCCGGGCCTGGCCACGATCTACCGGACGCTCCAGGCGCTCGCCCAGGCCGGGTTCGCCCGGACCTTCCCGGCAGGCGAGGGGGAGCTCTCCTACAAGCTGTGCGACCCCGGCCACCACCACCACCTGATCTGCGAGCGGTGCGGCCGGGTCGTGGAGATCCCCTCCTGCGAGATCGAGGGGTGGGCGAGCTCGGCGGCCAGGCGGCGGGGCTTCTCGGTGTCGTCGCATCAGGCGGACATCTTCGGGTTGTGCGCCGACTGCCGGGCGCGGCGCCGGGTCACGGCGTGAGGTAGGGCCTGGCCGGCCGGGCGACCTCCTCCACCGACGTCGCGTTCACGATCACCTGCTTGCCCGAGCGGGTAGATCGGGCCCCTCACCTCCACCCAGTCGTTCGCCTGGAACTTCCCCGGAGGGACGTTCACCACGCGGACCTGTGCGGTGGTGGCGTCGGCCACGCAGCAGGTCACGATGTAGCGGGTGAGCAGGAACTCGTCGGCCGGCGTGTCGGCGATAGCGCGTGACGATGCCCACGAGGTCGACCTGCTCGCCGGCTCGCCGGGCGAGCGCCTGCTCACCGGCGCTTCGAGTACTGGGCCGCGGCCACGTCGACGAGCGTCAGCGGGCCGCTCCCCGGGTCACCCAAGGAGGTGGCGAATCCCGCCGAGCTGAACCCGGGCCGCCTGCCGGCCGAGAAGCTGCCGAGCGTCGCCGGCGGCAGGGCCAGGACCATCACGATCGGGACGACCATCAGCGCCCATGACCCAGGCCTCGCGCGACCGGATGGGCTCGGGCGAGCGCACCCGCGCCGACGCGATCCTCCCCGCGGCCGTGGCCGTGAGCAGCGCCGCGCCCACGGGCACCACCCATGACGTCCGGGTCGACAGGTACAGGTCGTCTCGCCCGGTGAGCAACAGGAACCAGAACAGCGCGGCCCACGCCGCGAGGACCAGCCCGCCGGCGACCCGGCCGGGCTCCACGCCCTGGGCGACTCGTCGCCTGGCGAGCGCGCGTGGGCCGGCCCCCGGACCGCCCGGAGTCCTTCATCCCGCCACCACCATCACCCACATCGCGCCGACGAGCGTCGTGGCGAACACCGTCGATCGACGAGCATCGGCAGGAACCCTTTGCGGAACGTGCCCGCGTACAGCGCGCCGAGCTTGAGGTCGATCATGGGTCCGGACACCAGGAACGCGAGCTGCGCGGCCGGGCCGAACTGCACGAACGACGCCGCGATGAACGCGTCCGACTCCGAGCAGAGCGACAGCACGGTGGCGAGGCCCATCATCACCACGATGTCCAGGACCGGAGCCCGGCCACCCTCGACACGAGCGACGCGGGAAGGAACGTCTGGACCATCGCCGCCGCCGTCGCGCCGAGCAACAGGTAGCGGCCCATGAACAGGAAGTCGTTGCCGGTGTGGAGGAAGAACCGCCGCCATCTAGCCTCCGGCGGCTCCACGCTCGACCTGAACGGCCGGGGCGTCGTCAGGGCGGGGCCGGAGCAGCTCGTCCTTGCTCCGATTGCCGAGGACCCATCCGACGGCCATCGCCACGAGGAGCCCGAGCAGCGAACCGTCCGACCACCATGGTCCACAGCGCGGTCCGGCCCCGGTAGGCGACGAACGTGGACGCGATGACCACCGGGTTCAGCACCGGCGCCGCGAGCATGAACGTGACCGCGGCCGACGGCGTGAGCCCCCTCGCGGCCAGCCGCCGGGCGACCGGCACCGAGCCGCACTCGCAGATGGGGAAGGCCACGCCCGCGAGCGCCGCGGCGGGGAGCTGGAGCGGCCTCGGAAGGCGGGCCAGCCGCTCCAGGGCGCTGACGGGCACGAACACCTCGATCGGCCGCGGAGGCGAGCGCTCCCAGCAACACGAACGGCATGCGCCTGGACCAGCAGCGAGCCGAAGACGATGAAGAACGTCTGGATCCAGGCGACCCGGCCGGGTCGAGCGAGCGCGAAGCAGGGCGGCGGCGACGGCCAGGACGGCGACGATGACGGGCGCGGTGCGGGCGGTGGCATTCCGGACGGGCCGCGGGGCGGCGACGTCGGCCATCAGCAGTACCTCGCGAAGGAGACGGCGAACCCTGGAACGCGTCCTCGAAGAGCCGCGCCCCGTCTGGAGCCGGTGACCTTCAGCAGCGCCTGGACGGCAGCGTCACCCGAGATCCCGCTCCTGAGCGAGCACGTCCTGGTCCAGGAACAGCCCTCCCGGAACGACGCCGGCCACCACGTTCGGTTCGCCCGTCACCCCGGCGTCGACCTGCGCGACGACGTCGGAGACCCGGATGCGGGGCCGGTGGTCGATCCGGCGTCGGCGCCGGCACCGCTCCCGGTGCCCGCGACGGCCACGACGACGGATCCGCCCGAGCGCCCGGGTCGCGGCCGCCACCAGCTCGTGGGTCCGCCGGTCCATCGAGCCGACCGAGCCGCCAGGACGATGGCCAGGATGTCCGGGACGTCGTCGCGGCCGAACCCGTCGGCGAGCGGTCGCTCGGCTGCGGCCTTCACGGCATCGCTCCCGCGTCGCGACGACGCATCGCGTCGCGATCGTGGCCGATGTACCAGTTGCCGCCGATGATGCCGCGGTCGGCGTGGTCCGTCGCGACCAGGCCGATCAGCGGCCGCTCCCCAGCGCTCGTCCAGGTCGTCCGGCAACGTGGCGATGACCGAGAACGGCGAGCCCGGCCCCCACGCCTCGACGACGTCACCCCTGTCGTTTCGCACCAGCGTCCCGGTGATCCCGTGCTGCGACGGCAGGCCGCCGGTGCCGATCGTGGTGAGCGTCGCGGCGGGGTCGAGCGGCAGGGAGCCGGTGTCGCCGGCGAGCGTTCCCGCCCCGCGCTGGCCATGAGCGGACCGGAGGAAGGGCCAGCCGCCGGATCGTCACGGAGCTCGCGGCTCCCCGCGCCCTTCCACGCGACCTCCAGCACGAGCCGGGGCCGCTCGCCGTCCGCCACGCCGTCCATCGCGGTCCCGGCTCGAACGTCCGGGTGAGGCCGGCGGAACCCCAGGACCTCCGACAGCGTCGGGGCGATCGCGTCCAGGCCGGTGCCGCCGGGACGACCGCGCCCGGCCGGATCCCCGTGCCGAAGAACGCGATCGGCACGGCCGTGATCGGTGGACGCGCCGGCGACCGAGGGCCAGGGGCCGGCGACGGCCCCGCGCCGGCACCGTCGGACGCGGCTCCGGGTCACGGCCATGACGTCCGGCGACCTGCCCTCACGGAAACCCGCTGCCAGCTTCGCCTTCAGCTCCGCCGGCAGCGGGCAGAACGGAACGCGCGCCTGCGCCACGGTCGCCGTGCACGACTTCCCTGCGCACGCCGCGCGCAGGACGCCCGCGGGGATGCCGATCGCCGCGAGGACCAGGAGGAGGACGAGCAGGCGCCGCCCGAACACGACGGGACACGCTATCGCGATTCCGAGGCCCGGACCGGGCCGCCCGCACTTTCTGGGGTGGGGTCTGCTAGGTTGCCGGCTCGCCCGTGAAGTCGTCTCGTCTTCTGCTCGTGGCCATGACTCTTCTCGCCGCTGCGTGCACGTCGTCGGACGGCACGTCGTCGACACCTTCGGCCGGGACCACCACCCCGCCGGTCCCCACGCAGGTCTCTGGCCGGGCCCTGGCGAAGCAGGTGTGCGCGGACCTTTCCCACGAGGTCCTCCTCCGCACCTGGCACGGGTACTTCCCCGGGCGAAGCGGCGACATCCAGATCGTTCCCAAGGACCCGAACTTCGTGAACGGCGGGCTCACCCACTCGACGCCGTTCGCCTACACGCAGGAGGTTCCGCTGTTCCTGTACGGCCCGGGCTACGTGCGGCCCGGCGTGTACGAACGGCCGATCACGCTCGCGGACATCGCGCCCACCGAGGGCGCCATGCTGAAGTACGTCTTCCACGCGCCGGACGGGACCGCCCAGGGCCAGGCCCTGCTTCCCCCCGACGGCCGGCCGCTCCCCCGGCTGCTGGTCACGCTGATCTGGGACTCGGGCGGCATGGACGTGCTGAACCGGTGGCCGAACGACTGGCCGTATCTGCGCTCGATTCGTGCGGACGGCGCTTGGTTCACCCACGTGACGGTCGGCGCGTCGCCGTCGAACACCCCGACCGGGCACTCGATCATCGGGACCGGAGCCTTCCCCATGCGCACCGGGTTCGTCGACGAGTACATCCGGGTGAATGGAAGGATCCAGAAGCCGAACGCGAACGGCCCCGCTTTCCTCCTGGAGCCCAGCCTGGCCGACCTGTACGACCGCGACATGGGCAACCGCCCCATCGTCGGGGCCATCGCCAGCTTGTCGGCCCACATCATGATGATCGGCCACGGCTCGTCTGTGGGGCGGCGGCGACAGGGACCTCGCGGTCGCGCGGGAGGCGCAGTTCGGGCCCACCGCGGGAGCCGAGTCGGACGTGTGGAACCTCACGCCGTCCATGACCCCCTACTACACCTTCCCGAGCTACGTGAACACGCTCCCGCCGGTGACGGCCTACACCCGCGCGCTCGACGAGGCCGACGGCAGGCTCGACGAGGCCTGGCGGGGCATCCCTTCTCCGAGCTGCACAACGGGTTCGACACGCCTGCCCGGACGCCGTACCAGACCAGGCTGGTGGAGACCGTTATCGAGCGAGAGGGGTTCGGGAAGGACGACGTCCCCGACCTGCTGTCCCTGAACTACAAGGCCATCGACACGATCGGGCACCTGTTCAGCGCCGACGGCGTGGAGATGTCCGACGCGGTCAGGTACCAGGACGCCGCGCTTCGCGAGCTCGTGTCGTTCCTCAACCGCGTTGTCGGCAAGGGGAAGTGGGTCATGGCCCTCACCGCGGATCACGGGACCCAGCGGGATCCCGCGGTGAGCGGCGCGTTCATGATCGACGTCAACAAGATCGATTCGCTCGTCCGCAAGGCCTTCGACGACGACGGCGACGGCGTGCCGTTGATCGAGAAGGTCCGGGCCACGGAGATCTGGCTGAACACGCAGGAGCTCGCGGACAACGGCTTCACGCTCGACGACGTCTCGCAGTTCATCGTTCGCATGACGCAGCAGCAGACGTTCAAGAACAGGAACACGCCCGTCCCCGGCCACGAGGACGACGCGGTGTTCTCGGCGGCATTCCCCTCGTCTATGCTGTCGCGGCTCCCGTGCCTCCCCGAGGCGCGCGCGAGACTGAGCAACGAAGGGGGGAGGACCACCCGGATGGCGGTGACCAGGGAAGCTCCGGCCCAGGACCTGGTCCCGGCTCCGGAGCCGGGGAGCCGCCTCCTCCGCCGTCCCGCGGTGCTGGTGCTCGCCATCCTGATCCTGCTGATGGCGTTCGGCTGGACGTTCCTGCGCGACCCCTCGATCAGCGCCCCGACGCGCGATCCCGCCTGGTACACGTGGCGGTCGAACCTGATCATGCACGACGACCCCGGCCTCATCGCCGGGACATGGGGCCCGTTCAGCATGTTCTCCGCCGGCTACCGGGTCGTGGTCCCGCTCTACGGGTCGATCCTCCAGCGGGTGGCCGGCATCGACCTGTACACGTTCAGCGCGTTCATGATGATCGGCGTCCCCATCCTCACGGGTCTGGCGCTCGGCGCGTTCTCCTACCGCCGCCGTCGCGACCCGTTGTTGTTCCTGCTGGTGATGGTGGCCACGGCGGCGCTGTTCATGACCACGCCATACGTCGGGTACCTCGACAACATCACGGTGCTGTTCCTCCTGTCGCTCATCCTTGCCGTTCTACGAGCCCGGGCAGACCTCGTGGGGAGCGAGGTCGGCGCTGTTCCTGTTCGGCATGGCGGCCGCGTTCACCCACCCCACGACCTGCGTGATCTTCGGCGTGACGCTCCTCGCCGTGTTCGGCCTGCACTTCGTGACCAGCCGGTTCTCGCTTTCCTCGGCCCTTCGCCGGGACGGGCCCGAGCCTGCTCTCGGTGGGCTCCGGCATGATCCTGGGCCTGGGGTCGTGGCTGGCCGGACCGTGGGGCGTGAAGGGGTCCCTGGCCGACGCGGCGCTTCCGCCCCCGTACACGATGGAGGTCTTCCTCCATCGCCTCAGTGGATGGGTGGGGTCGCTGCAGCCGCTCATCACGTTCCCCTTGATCCTGCTGGGGATCGGGTGGGTCATCTACCGAGCCCGGAGGGAACGGCAGCCGGCCGACACGTTCGGGACGGTCTCCGCGCTGTGGCTGCTGCCGCTCCTCGGCGTGTTCGGCTTCCTGGCGGGCAGCACCTATCCCTACTACCGGTTCATGAACGCGACCGCGGCGCTCATGCCGCTCCTGGGCCTCGGGCTATGGGTGGCAGTGCGGTGGCTTCTGAACCGGCAGGGCGGCACTCGCGTGGTGGCCGTCCTCGGCGTGGCCGTCCTCGGGGGGGCCATGGCGTTCGTGTGGGTGCAGGGCCGCGACGCATCGCAATGGGCCAAGCCGAGCAACCAGTGGATCGACCAGCCGACCCGGACCGCGCTCTCGGCCGCGAGCGAGGTTGCAGCCCGCGAGCCGGACCACCCCATCGTGTTCATCCTGAACTTCGGCGACACGTATCAGGCCTACGGCTGGGCCAAGACGTTCACGAACGTCTCGCGGACCGGGCTCCCCGGCGACGCCGTGAAGCGGTCGATGTCCTACTTCGGGAGCGTGCAGGACTTCCTGGCGAATCGTCCCACGGTGCTCACGGACCCCACGTACAACAAGATGTCGCGGGGCTTCTTCGCCGAGGTTCAGGCCCTGGAGCGAGCGGTATCCGCAGCCGCCGATCGTGTTCCTGGTCCGGCAGTTCAACGGGAACACCGACAACGCCGCGCTGTTGGACCAGGAGCCGCTGCCGGACAACCTGGTCACGATCGGCGACGACATCGCGGTGGTGACCGGACCGAACCTGGCCACCCCGTCGCCGGAGACGCTCGACGCCGCTCGCGCCGCGGAGGCCGAGACCGCGGCGCTCTACGCCGACCACCCGGGCATCTTCGGGAACCCCGGGCACACGCTGTGGGTGCTGTTCGCGCTGGCCTTGTTGCTCGTCGTGCCGGGCCTGATCGCGGCGAGGTGGTTCGAGCTCGAGGACGTCTGGCTGAAGGTCGCGCTGATCCCGGGCATCTCGATCGCGCTCACCGTGATCGCGGCCATCGTCTGGGGTGTCGATCCGGCGGGCCCCGTTCACCACCGCGGACGGGTGGGCCTCGCTCGGGCTGGCCACGGCGGTCGGCTGCAGGGCTCCGGGTCGGCAAGCCGAGGCTCGACCGGCTGTTCGCGGGCGTCTCCAGGTTCTTCGCCGAGCTGTTCGCGGTGTTCTCCAACCGGAGCTTCTCGGCGCTCATGGGGACGCAGTTCGTGGCCCAGGCGGCGGACGGGATCGATTCAGGCATCGTTGGCCAAGTCGATCGCGTTCGGCGGCGAGAAAGGGTTCGACGTGGCCAGCGCGCCGTCGGCCCGGTACCTGCTGGGCGTGGTCCTCGCGCTGTACGTCCCCTACACGCTGGTCAGCCCGTTCGCCGGCGCGTTCATCGACCGCTACGACCGCAAGGTCCTGCTCATCCGGTCGAACCTGTTCCGCGCGGCGGTGGTCGGCTGGCGGCGCTGGCGCTCGCCGCGGGAGGGGATGCGCTTCCCGACGCGGTCCTGATCCTGGCGATCCTTGTCGCGCTGGCATGCACCCGGCTCCTGCTCGCCATCAAGTCGGCCGGCCTCCCGGCCGTCGTCCACGGCCGGGACCTCCTCCAGGCGAACGGGCTGTCGCAGGCCGGCGGGGCCATCTTCCAGGTCGTGGGGGGCGGGGCGGCCCTCGTGGGCACGGCGATCGCGCCCTCGTGGATCGTCGCGCTCCTCGGCGCGGCCTGTACGTGGTGGCCGCGATCGTCGCGCGCTCCGTCGACCGGCTGGAGTACGAGCGCCGCACCTCCCGGTTCGCCGAGGAGGTGCGGCGCGTCTTCCGCGACATCGCGACCGGCCTGCGCGAGGTGTTCGGCCGGCCGGCCGCGGCCCTCGGCGTGTCCGGCTTCCAGGCCCTGCGCATGGAGTTCTTCGGGTTTGTGGCCCTGGTCTTCGCGCTCCAAGCGCGCAACCTGCTCTCCGGCTCCAACTCGGACAAGACCGTGGTCGCCATCGCCGGGGCGTGCGGGGCGATCGGCGCGGCGATCGGCCTGGTTCTGGCGCAGAAGCTCAAGGACCGGGTCCCGCCGTACCGGCTGCTTGTGTCGGCCATGGCGGCGCTGGGCGTCGGGGTCATCTTGTTCGGAGGGGTCCAGACGATCGCCGGCTACTCGGCGCTCACGTTCGTCGGCGCGCTGGGCTTCTTCCTGGGCAAGATCTCGGCCGACACGATCATGCAGCAGGCGCTCCCCGACGACTTCCGGGGCCGGGGGTTCAGCCTGTTCGACATCGCCTACAACCTGGGGTGGATCGTGCCGGCCCTCGTGCTGTCGCTCATATGGAACGATGACCGGGTGCGGGTCATCCTGATCGGCTCGGGCGTCGTCTTCCTGGCTCGTGACGGCGGCCATCTCTCGGTGGGCGGCGAGCATCCGGGACCAGCTGGCCAGCCAGGACGACATCGGCGACCCGCAGGTCGCCACGGGCGACGGACGGGCCCGATGATGCGGGCTCCCACGCCGGACCCGATCGGCGACCCATCCGGGTACCAGCGCCATCTGTTGTCGCTCCTGGGCGACGATGACCCGGCCGAGGTGCAGGCGGCGACGCCGGCCGAGTGGCGATCCATCCTCGCGGAGGCGGGTGACCTCTTGGCCGTTCGGCCCGAGCCCAGTGAGTGGTCGGCGCTCGAATGCCTGGGGCACGCCACGGACGCGGAGATCGTCTACGCGGGGCGATACCGCTGGATCGTGGCACACGACGAACCACCGTTGGTCGGCTACGATCAGGACCGGTGGGTGGAGCGACTGCATCAAGGAGCCGAGGATCCCGATGCCCTGCTGCTCGTGTTCGAGACGCTCCGGCAGGCCAACCTCGCGTTGTGGGCCCGGGCGACGCCCTCGGACAAGGCGCGTGTCGGCCTGCACGCCGAGCGCGGATCCGGGAGAGCCTGAACCTCTCGTTCCGGCTGATCGCCGGGCACGACCGGTTCCAGCTGGACCAGGCCCGCCTGGGGCTCGCCCATCAGAACGGTGAGGCGCGGCAGATCCGTTCCTCGAACTCCGGGAAGTAGTTCGAGATAACGGAGACGTCGAAGGAGGGAAGGATCGACTCCTTCGGCTCCCGCTCCAGGAGGAACTGGAAACAGGCCCGGACGAATTCGTCGAGGGCCCGGAAATGCCGGCCGAGCCGTTCGAAGTCTGCCAGCGACACGGTGACGTCGTGGGTCGTGGTGGACCCGTCTTCGTCCGTGACGATGACGCGGAACCGCGGCACGAGATCCTCGCCGCCGCGCGCCTGACCTCGATCTCGGCCACGCGATGCCCCCCGGCGTGTATCGTACGCGAGCTCTCGAACGGAGGTCTTCCCATGCCGGAGGTCGTCACCGAGGACGTCACCCTGCACTGCGAGGTGGACGGGGACGGCGACCCGGTCACGGTCGTCGCGCACGGCCTGACGAACAACTGCCGGGAGCTCGCGGCGCTCACGCCGCATGGTCCCCGGGACCAAGGTGCGGTTCGACTTCCGCGGCCACGGCCAATCGAGCGCGCCGAAGAACGGGTACCGGTTCCAGGACCTGGCGCGCGACCTCGTCGCCGTGGCCACCGCGTACGGAGCGACCCGGGCCGTCGGCACGTCGCTCGGTGCCGGGGCCATCGCCAACCTGGTGAGCCGGGAGCCCGACCGCTTCGAGCGGATGGTGTGGCTCCTGCCTGCCGCCCTGGACCTTCCGTTCGGGTTCAAGGACCGATACCTGGAGCTCGCGGCGAGCCTCGACGGCAAGACTCCCGAGGAGGCGCTCGCGGCGATCGTCTCGGATCCCGAGCGAGTGGCCCAGTACGTGCAGACGCCGTGGAGGCTGGAGATCGACAAGGTGATGTGGGAGCACCTCCACCCCGAGGGCGTGGCCCGGGCCATCCGGGAGATCATCGAGGACTGGCCGGTTCCCGACCGCGAGCTGCTGCGCAACGTGACGGCCCCGACGCTCTTGATCTGCATCGAGGGCGACGACATCCACCCGGCAGAGCTCGGCCGGATCCTGCACGACCTCCTGCCGAGCTCTGAGCTCCTGATGTTCGAGAGCGAGATCGCGCTGTTCCAGGCCATCCCCATGCTCGTCCAGAGGGTTGGCGAGTTCCTCCTTCGGTAGGCTCTGCCGCGTGACCGAGGAGCTCTTCTCGACCGACGCGTACGCGCGCACGTGCGAGGCGACCGTGACCGATGCCGGCGCCGACGGCGTGGTGCTCGACCGGACGGTGTTCTACGCGAGGAGTGGTGGACAGCCCGGGGACACCGGTTGGCTCACGTGGGACGGCGGCAAGGCCCGCGTGGCCGACACGTTCAAGAAGGATGGCGCGCTCCGGCACGCCATCGAGGGTGACCCACCCCCCCTCGGGGCCCGCGTGACCGCCGAGATCGACTGGGACCGGCGGCACACGTTCATGCGCACCCACACCGCGCTCCACGCCCTGTCGGGGATCGTGTGGCGCCACTACGGAGCCAAGGTCACGGGCGGGTCCATGGATCTCGGCGTGGCCCGCATGGACTTCGAGCTCCCCAGCATGTCGGCGGAGTTCGGCCGGGCCGTCGAGGAGAAGCTGAACGAGGCGCTGGGCCGGGATCGCCCGGTGCACGTCTCGTTCGTACCGCGGGACGATGCCCTGGCCGACCCCGATCTCATCCGAACGAAGGTGAACCTGATCCCCGATCACGTCGATCCCATCCGCGTCATCGACATCGAAGGGGTCGACAAACAGGCCGACGGCGGTACCCACGTCCGCTCGACGGCCGAGGTTGGCCGGATCCGCGTGGTGAAGACCGAGAGCAAGGGCCAGGCCTTCAAGCGGATGCGGATCGAGCTTGTCGACCGGTAGCGCCCGGGCCTCCGCGACGCGGGCCGAAGCGGTCGGCGGGGGGCTGGTCGCTTTGGCTGCCCTGTGCTTCGGCGCCGTCGTCGTCCTGGGGAAGCACGAGCTCGAGAGCGGCATCACCGTGTACTCGCTCCTCGCCATCCGATTCGGGATCGCCGCCGTCGTGCTCCTCGTGCTGCTGATCGCGCTCCGCCGTCCGCTCGCGGCGGCGGAGGGCGAGCGGGCCGGGCTCGCGGTGCTCGCCGTTTGCGGCTACGCCGTGGAGGCGACGCTGTTCTTCCTGGCGCTCGAGCACGGGACCGCGGCCGCCGTGACGCTGCTGTTCTTCGTCTATCCCGTGGTGGTGACGCTCATGTCGTGGATGGTGGGGAGCGGCCGTCCGAGGCCGCTCACGCTCCTCGCGCTGGCGTCCGCGGTGACGGGCGCGGTGGTGGTCGTGGTGACCGGGAGCGGACTGTCGATCCAGGCGCGAGGGGTGGTCGCGGCGCTCGGCGCCGCGACCACCTACAGCGCCTACCTGGTCGGGACCGATCGCGTGTTGCGTCGTACGAGCCCCCTCACGAGCGCGATGTGGGTGAGCGCGGGCGCATCGCTCGGCCTGTTCGCGTTCGCGACGCTCACCGGGAACGGCACGATCCCGTCCGGATGGAGCGAGTGGTGGCCGGTGATCGGCATGGGCTTGGCCACCGCGGCGGCGTTCGCCTGCCTCCTGGAGGGCATCCGGCGGGTCGGCGCCGTGCGGACGGCGATCGTGTCCGCGATGGAGCCGCTCGCCGCCGCGGCACTGGCCGTGCTGTTCCTCGGCGAGTCCGTCACCGGCGGCATCGCGCTCGGCGGCCCGCTGATCCTGGTGGGCGCTGTCGTCGCCAGCCTGTCCCGGCCCACGACGGTGCAGGAGCAGCAGGTCCCGTAGCCGGACGAGCGCGCGGCGGGCTGGAGTACGCTCAGGCCGGAAGGAGCCCCGGGTGGACCGGACGATCGCGTTCCTGTTCGACCTCGACGGCACGCTCGTCGACAGCGTGTACCAGCACGTCCTGGCGTGGCAGGACGCGCTCGACCACGTGGGCATCGAGCTCTCGGTGTGGCGGATCCACCGCAAGATCGGGATGAGCGGCGGCCTGTTCGCGAACGCGCTCCTTCGGGAGACCGGGCGCGAGGTCAGCGCCCAGGAGCGGGAGCGCCTGAAGAAGTTCCACGCCGAGGCGTACGAGCAGCGGGCCGGGCAGGTGCGCCTGCTGCCGGGCTCCCGCGAGCTCCTGGCGTACCTCTCGGACGCGGGGGTCCCGTGGGCCATCGCCACGAGCGGAGGCATGGAGAGCGCCGGCCGCGTGCTGCCGCTCCTTCAGGTTCCCGACGACGTCCCCGTCGTGACGCGCGACCAGGTGGCCTACGCCAAGCCGGACCCGGACCTGTTCCTGGCCGCCGCCGAGCGATTGGGCGTCGACGTCACCGAGTCGGTCGTCGTCGGGGACAGCGTGTGGGACCTGCTCGCCGCTCGACGCGCCAGGGCCCTGGGCGTCGGCCTGCTCTCGGGCGGCTACGGGCAGGACGAGCTGGAGCGCGCCGGGGCCTACCGCGTGTACGAGGACCCGGCCGACCTCCTCCGCCACCTCGACGAGGTGGGCGTTCGTCACCGGGCATAGTCGTGCCATGCCGCTAGAGAGGCTGGCCGGAGTCTAGTCCGACCCCGGCTCGACGACCTCCTCGAGCCATCCGGTCACGGCGGCCATCCACCGGTCGGGATCCTCGATCATCGGGACGTGTCCCACCCGCGGGAGCAGGCGAACCCGCCAGTTCGGGTGGCTGGCGATGGCGGCCTGCGCGAACGCCACCGGCACCAGCCGGTCGCCGTAGCCGTGGATCACGAGGACCGGGCACTTCACGCGATCCAGGACCTTGCGGGCCAGCTCGCCGCGCTCGCCCAGGCGAAGGAGCGAGCGGGCCGCCTCCACAAGGGCTGGTCCGATGTCCGGATCCTTCTGCCGCTCGAGCAGCTGGTCGATGTGCGCCCTCACGAGCTCCTCGGGCACGGTGGAAGGGTTCACGGTGACGATCCGGAACCCCAGGCGCACGATGCGCTCGGCCGACATCGCGGTGAACCGCTTCCTGGCCACCCACTCGCCGATCCCCGGGGCTCGATACAGGGCGAAGCCGGTCAGGACCAGGGCCGACGGCACGCCCCCCCGGGCCCACGGGAACACCGACGAGCTCAGCACGACGCCCTCAGCCGACGCCGGCTCGTAGGCTGCCTGGAGCATGGCGATGGCGCCGCCCATGGAGTTGCCGACCAGGACCGCCGGCCCCCCGATCACCTCGTCGATGAATCGCGCCAGCAGCACCTGGTTCGCGCTGAGCTTGCTGCTCCGCCCGTCGCGGGGCGTGCGACCGAAGCCGGCCAGGTCGAGCGCGAGCACCCGGCCGTGCTCGGACAGGCGCCGCCCGACCAGCGCCCAGCTGAGGTAGGAGCCGCCGAGGCCGTGGATCAGGACGAAGCTCCGTCCCGGGGGCCCCTCCCACTCCACGTAATGGACCGGTCCGTCCAGGTCGACGAACCGGCTCTCCGGGATGTCGAGCTCGCCCACGGGCCAAGCGTACTGCCGGGACCCGGCGAGCAGGTCAGACCGTTCCGGACCGGTCGGCCAGCTTGCCGCTAAGGATTGACCACCTCGGTCTTCCTGGCGACGATGGCGGCCAAGACTTCCCGCTTTTCGCGCTCCGGCACTTTGAAGTGGTCGAGGGCGTTGGCGATCTCCGCGCCGACCTCGTCGAACTCCTCAGACGTGAGGTGGAGATCCTTGTGCGCTTCGTGCATGTCCTTGCCGGTGTATTCGAAGGGCCCGCCGGCCGCTTGGCAGAGCCAGAGCGTCCGCATGAATTTCAGGCCTGGCAACTGACCCGATGCGTTCCATTCCTTCAGGTGGGGGTTCACATTCAGCTTCGGATTCTTGACGATCTCGTCGCTGAAGCGGTCGACGACCATGGCGATGGCGTTGACGCCCCCGATCCGTTCGTACAGGCTCTTCTCGATCATCGTTCCTCCCTCCACACACCGCGGACTATGTGTACTACGGGCGCGCGCCGCAGTCGGACTGAGTTTGGAATCGCGCCTGGTGTGACACCCTCCTCTCGAAGGCTCGACACGGATCGGATGAGGGGAGCGGATCGATGAGGAAGCGTGTTGAGGCGAACCGGCCGTGGGCGAAGGTGATGGGCTACTCGCGCGCCGTGCGGGTCGGGAACGTCGTCGAGGTCTCCGGCACGGCGGCCGCCGCGCCCGACGGCAGCGTCCTCTCACCGGGCGACGTCGAGGGCCAGACCCGCGCGGCCTTGGCCACGATAGGAGAAGCGCTGGGAGAGCTGGGAGCCTCGTTCGCCGACGTGGTCAGGACCCGCGTCCTCCTGGCCGATGCGTCGCGCTGGGAGGAGGCCGCGCGGGCCCACGGCGAGGTGTTCCGCGACGTCCGTCCGGCCAACACGACGATGGGCGGCCTCGAGTTCATCGATCCCGCCATCCTGGTCGAGGTGGAGGTCTCCGCCGTCGTCGAGCCCGGCTAGACTTCGCCGTATGGCGATCGTGGCGCTCCGGCCCCCACTCCGCGACCTTGTGGGCGGGCGATGGGAGATCGAGGTCGAGGGCGCGACGGTGGCCGACGTCCTTCGGTCGCTCGAGCGCTCCAACCCCCGCCTCGCGGGCTGGGTCCTGGACGAGCAGGGCAGGATCCGAGAACACATCGCGGTGTTCGTGAACAAGGAACGGGCGGCGTCCGACGCCACGGTGTCCGCGTTCGACCGGGTCCACGTGCTCCCGGCCATCTCCGGTGGCTCGGGCACGACCGAGGTGCTGGTGGGCACCCGCAAGGGCCTGTTCGTCCTGCGTGGGGAACGAGGTGGTTCCATGCACGTCGCCGCCCGGCGGTTCTCCGGACAGACCGTCGAGTTCGCCGTCCGCGATCCGCGGAACGGCCGCTCCTTCGCCTCGGTCACCCACGGCCAGTTCGGCCCCCGGCTGTACTTCACCGACGACCCCACGGCCGAGGACTGGGAGCAGGCCGAGGGTCCGGCGTTTCCCGAGACCGACGGGGCGGCGGTGGAACGGATCTGGATCGTGCAGCCCGGCGAGGAGGACGGCGTGCTGTGGGCCGGGGTGGCCCCCGCCGCGCTGTTTCGAAGCGAGGACGGCGGCCGCACGTGGGCGCTGAACCGGGGTCTGTGGGATCAACCGGGGCGCGAGAACTGGCAACCGGGGCAGGGTGGCCTCGCCCTCCACTCCATCTGTCCGTGGCCCGGCGATCCGGACCGCATGGCCATCGGCATCTCCGCAGTGGGGGTCTGGCTGACCGACGACGGTGGGCGGAGTTGGCGCCACGGCAACAAGGGCCTCGTGCCCCGATACGTCCCGGAGGAGGCCCGTGAGACGACGCAGGATCTCTGCGTCCACAACATGTACCGGTCGCCGGTCGCGCCGGAGCGCCTGTTCATGCAGTTCCACGGCGGCGTGTATCGCTCCGACGATTGCGGCGAGACCTGGCTCGACATCGCCGAGGGCCTGCCGTCGGACTTCGGCTTCCCGCTGGTCATGCACCCGCGGGACCCCGATCGAGCGTTCGTCATCCCGCTGGTCGCCGACCGCGACCGGGTCACGCCCGAGGGCAAGGTGCGCGTGTACGAGACCGGCGATGCGGGCGCGACCTGGGAACCGCGAGGCCAGGGGCTCCCGAACGAACAGGCGTACCTGACCGTCCTTCGCCAGGCCTTCGGGCACGACGGCGGCGATCCGCTGGGCCTGTACTTCGGCGCTACGTCGGGCGAGCTGTTCGGCTCTGCCGACGGCGGCCGGACGTGGAGGACGGTGGCCCAGCACCTGGCCCCCGTGACCTCCGTCCGCGTCTGGTCTGCCTGATGCCGGCGAAGGCGAATGCGAAGCTCCGGCCGCTGTGGGCCTGCCCACGGTGCGGGCAACGGTTCGTTTCGCCCAACATGTGGCACTCCTGCGTCCGGATGACCGTCGGCGATCACATGCGGGGCCGCCCGAAAGAGGTAGTGGACCTGTACCGCCGGTTCGCCAGGATGGTTCGCGAACTGGGGCCGGGGGTGAAGGCGGTGGCGGTGAAGACCGGGATCGGATTCATGGTCCGGGTCCGGTTCGCCGGTGCCGTCCTGCAGAAGGGCGGCCTGCGCGCGAACTTCTGGCTGAAGAGGAGGATCGAGAGCCCGCGGTTCGCCAAGGTCGAGTTCATCCCACCGAACAACTACATCTACTCCTTCCACGTTCGCTCCCCGGACGACCTGGACGACGAGGTCCGCGGGTGGCTGGGGGAGGCCTACCGGGTGGGCATCCAGGAGTACCTGAGCTCGAAGGTAGCGGCGAAGCCCTGACGCTCCTCCCCGCGTAGCATCGCCATCGTGGTCACGACCGCCGTGCCGAGCGTCTCCGGCGTGTTCCGAGGGTTCCCCAGACCCGTACCGGGCCGACCGGGTGACCCGGGCCTGTTCGGGCCGGGTTCCATGGTGTGGCGGGTGAACGGCGAGACCGCCATGCTTCTGGGCTCGGGGCGGGCCCTGCTGATGCAGATCGCCCATCCCATGGTCGCCGCCGGCGTGGCCGACCACAGTGACTTCGAGGCGGGAGCGTTCGACCGGCTATGGCGAACGCTCGACGCGGTCCTCACGGTGGCCTTCGGAGACACCGAGCAGGCGATCGCCGCGGCGGACCACGTGACCGAGATCCACCGACGGGTGGGCGGAAGCCGCGGCGGACGGTCCTATTCGGCCCTCGACCCGGGCCTCTTGCTGTGGGTCCACGCCACCCTGGTGGACACGGCGCTCGTCACGTATCGGCGTTTCGTGGGACCGCTCGCGCCGGGAGACCAGGAGCGGTACTACCAGGAGATGAAGCGCTTCGCCGGCGCCTTCGGGGTTCCCCCGGAGATCCTGCCCGGGGATCTCGCCGGGTTCCGCCGATACGTGCAGGAGGCGGTGGCCACCCTCGAGGTGACCCCCCAGGCCCGCCGCCTTGCGAGCGGGATCCTGGCCCCTCCCGCACCCGCCCTCCTGGCGCCGGTCCGTGGCCTGCTCCGGGCGAGCACCGTCGGGCTCCTCCCAGGGCGGCTCCGAGGGGCGTTCGGCTTGGCCTGGGGCCCGGCCCGTGACCGGGCCCTGGAGTTGGCCGCCGGGGCCGTCCGTCGAACCCTCCCGGCGCTGCCGTCGAAGGTACGGATGTGGCCCCACGCCAGGGGCGGCGATGGCTCGTTCGGACCCGAAAAGCCGCTGGTAGCTGGGGGAATAGACCAGGTCGTCACGATGTCTTAACAAGTGGCGGCCTTTACAAGGGGTGGGACCGCCCGTACCATGGGAAACGCGGAATGCCACCGGTAGCTCCATTTTCGAGCGCCCGCCTGCCGACGTACTATGTAAGGTCCCCGAGACCTCCCCGAGCGAGTAACCACGCCCTGGGGAGACCCGGAGGAGGAGAGTGAAGGACTAGATGCCAGAGCCTGCCCGCCCGTTGGGCACAGACGACGCCGATGACCTCCGGCTGTACCTGGAGGCTGCGGCCCGGGAGCCACTCCTCACCAAGGAGGAGGAGGTCGAGCTCGCCATCATCATCGAGCACGGCAAGGAGTCGGAGGACAAGCTCCGAGCCGGCCGGCTGCGCTCGGAGAAGAGCATCCTGAAGGCGCGCCAGGCCGTGAAGAAGGCCGAGGCCGCCCGCCAGCGGTTCATCATGGCCAACCTCCGGTTGGTGGTCTCCGTGGCCCGCAAGTACCAGGGCCAGGGGCTGCCGCTGCTCGACCTGATCCAGGAGGGCAACATCGGCCTGATGCGGGCCGTGGAGCTGTTCGACTGGCGCCGGGGGTTCAAGTTCTCCACGTACGCCACGTGGTGGATCCGCCAGGGCATCACCCGGGCCATCGCCGACCGGTCGCGCTCGATCCGGCTTCCGGTGCACATCCACGACCGCCTGCGCAAGCTGAACCGCACCCGGTTCCAGTTCGCCCAGACCATGGGCCGGGAGCCCTCTCGCGAGGAGCTGGCCAAGGCCCTCGACACCACGGTCGAGGAGATCGACGACCTCTCGGAGATGGGCCGCCGGGAGCCGCTGTCCCTGCAGTCGCCCGTGGGCGAGGACACCGAGCTTGGCGACCTCATCGAGGAGGTCGACTCCGACGCCGCGTTCAACGAGGTCGAGGACGCGCTGCTCCGTGAGGAGATCGGCGACGCCGTGGAGCGAGTGCTCGACGAGCGCGAGCGACACGTCGTCGCGCTCCGCTACGGCCTGGAGAACGGCCAGCCCCTGTCGCTCCGGGAGACCGGCAAGGTGCTCGGCCTCTCGGGTGAGCGGGTGCGGCTGATCGAGCGCGAGGCCCTTCGGAAGCTTCGCGACTCGAACCTGATCTCGACCGTGGCCCTGTAGGGCGCCGCGAGCTCATCACCGGCGGGGGCCGGTCCGCGAACGCGGACCGGCCCCCTTTCGTTTCACTGAGGCGGCCGACCGGCCGCCGGACCTTCGTTATCAGCCGACGCCGGAGCCGACCTCGGTCTGCACCTCCTGGGGGAGCGACGTCGGCGAGGGTGGAGCGGGCGCCCGGCTCGCCGCGGCCGTCACGCCCGAGACGAGTGGCACGCTCGCGTCGGTACGAACGTCGAAGGCCGTGAGGTCCAGCGCCTCCCCACATCCTCCCGTGCCCACCAGCACCTGCGAGCGGTCGAGCCAGCCCAGCACCCGCGTGGGCCCGGACGCATCGGGAAGGACCGGGATCAGCCGGCGGTCCGCCCCACGTACCATGGCCCGGCTGTCGGCGCAGGAGGTTCCGAGCGTGAGTCCCAGGAATCGTCCCGTCCTGCTGGGCGGTTGGAACACCGACATGACGCGCTGGCCCGGCTGGCCCCTCCAGAGCCACCGGACGAAGCTGCGGTTCGCCAGGTCCAGGGCCAGGACCTCCGGGTGCCCGTCCGCGTGCTGGGCCGCGTAGACGAGCGCCCGCCCGTCCGGAGAGAACTCGAGCGCGCCGAACTCGGTCCCCTCCTTGCTGAACACCAGGCGCTTGGGGTCCTCCCCGAGGTTCGACGAGAGCCAGATCGATTGCCGGCCGTTGCGCTCCGCCACGAAAGCCAGGGCCAGGCCGGAGGGGTGGTAGGTCACGCTCAGATACGAGACCCCGTGCAACGGCGAGATGTCGAAGATCCCTTTTTGGTCGAGGTAGCGCTTGTCGAGCTCGGTCCCGTCGCCGGAGACGAACACCACGGCCGTGCCCATGGGATGGCCCCATGCCGCCGGGCCGGGCTGGACGTCGAGCGGGGCCCGGAGGGTCTGGCCGCCGATCGCCTCCATGTGCAGGCCGCCGAGGAGGACTCGATCCCCCAGCGGGCCCCACACGAAAGGCCCCGGGTCCGCTGCTTCGAACAGGCAGGTCAGCGCGCCGCTCGAGGGATCGAGGGCCCACGCCCGCCCCTCGGCGGCGAAGGCCACGGACTGGGCGGCCTTGGATGAGCGATTGGGACAGCCCTTGGGCAGCGGGTCTCCTGAGGCGAGGAGCGTCCGAACGCCTGGCGTCCCGGAGCCGGGCCCTCCGGTGTTCGGCGGGCCGCTGGGCGTGCCGGTCGAGGACGTGCAGGCCGCCAACACGACCAACGACGCGGCCAGTCCGGCTCGGAGCCTTCCCGCTCTCACAGACTCTCCCAACGGCCAACTGTACCGCCTGACCACCGCCGCAGGAGCCCGGTTCCCGCGCAGCGCGTGTTTGTGGTTCGCTGAGCCGTCGGAGGGTCGCGATGAGCCAGGTCGAGATCGGGTCCGGCCGGGTCGCGCTGCCCGGCGAGCTGACGGTCCCTCCTGATGCCGTCGGGATCGCCGTGTTCGCGCATGGCACCGGGAGCAGCCGCCTGTCGCCACGGAACGTCGCCGTGGCCCGAGCGCTGAACGAACGGGGGATCGCCACGCTGTTGTTCGATCTGCTCACGCCGGCGGAGGCCAACGAGCGCGGGAACGTGTTCGACATCGATCTCCTGTCCGACCGGCTCGAAGCCGCCGTCCGGTGGGCCATGGCCCGGCAGGAAACGGCAGGGCTCCCCGTCGGCCTGTTCGGCGCCAGCACCGGCGCGGCCGCGGCCCTGGTCGTCTCGGCGCGCCTCTCGCCGGGGATCGCCGCCGTGGTCTCTCGAGGAGGTCGTCCCGACCTGGCGGGTGCGGCCCTGGAACAGGTCACCGGCCCGACGCTCCTCGTCGTCGGGGGCGAGGACCCCGTGGTGGTGGAGGTGAATCGTGAGGCCTTACTGCTGCTCCGCTCCAAGAAGCGCCTGGAGGTGATCCCAGGCGCGGGTCACCTGTTCGAGGAACCGGGAGCCCTGGAACGCGTCGCCGAGCTCGCCGCGGATTGGTTCCTCCGGCACTTCTAGGCTGGAGTTGGGCCAGGCCCTTCGGCGAGGTTGCGGGCGGCGGCGACCTGCTCCGCGATCCGTGTCATCACGAGCGTCGTGAAGGCCTGGATGTCGTCGAGGGACGAGGGGTCGCCCTTCGGCTCGATGGGCGGGCCGAACGTGAGGGCCACCGACGGTCGGAGCGGCCGGCGGAAGGTCAGCCCGGTCCGGGGCCACCGGACCTGAGTCCCCCAGATGCCGACCGGGATGACCGGCGCGCCGGCGGCGAGCGCGATGCGGGCCACGCCCGTCCGTCCACGAAGGAGCGGGGCGCCCGGACGCGGGTTCACCGTCCCCTCGGGGAAGATCCCGGCGATGGCCCCGGTCTGAACGGTGGCAACCGCCTCGTCCAATGCGCCGGAATCGCCCATCCCCCGGCGGATGGGGATCTGCTTGAACCTCCGGAGCCAGAACCCGTGGAACCGCTTGTCGAAGAACTCCGCCGCCACGAGGTACCTGGTGGGGCGACCTCGCTGGGCCACCAGGTACGCGAGCAGGATGCCGTCGAGGGCACTCACATGGTTCGCCGCCAGGATGGCCGGGCCGCTTCGAGGGATCCGTTCGACGACCTGCCGACCGGATCCGGAAGAGGAGCCGGAGCGCCGGCCCGACGATGGCGAGCCCGGCCCGCCACCACCCGTTCAGCTCTGGCTCGGACCCCGGCACGGCCGGATGCTACCGGCCGTGCCGGGGTCCGCGCCCTACTCGCTTCCCGTCCGGGCGACCTCGCCGTTCCCGGCCCGGGAGAGCTCCAGGACCCGGCGAGCCGTCTCCAGGAAGATGACCTCGGGGATCTCGATCTCTCGGTCGCCGTCCCGGATCACGTAGGTGCCCTCGCCGGCAGCGCCGACCGGCGTGGCCACGCGCTCGGTCCAGGCGTAGGCGGCCTCGCCGTGCTGCGACAGGTCGAGCCCGACCTCCTCGTCGTCCTCGCTCGCGCGAAGGCCGACCAGCAGGTCGGTGACCTTCAGGATCAGCCACGTCGCGGCGAACGAGAAGACCAGCGTCACGCCGACGGCCACCGCCTGCCTGCCGAGCTGCGCGATGCCGCCCGCGGCACCCGCGGGGTTGATGGCCAGGCTGGCGAACACCCCGGTCAGGAGCGCTCCGAGGATCCCTCCGACCATGTGCACGCCGACCACGTCGAGCGAGTCGTCGTAGCCGAGCCGCGACTTCAGGCCGACCGCGACGTAGCACACCGCCCCTGCCGCCAGGCCGATTGCGATCGCAGGCAGCGGGCCCACGTAGCCGGAGGCGGGGGTGATGGCCACGAGCCCCGCCACGGCGCCGGTGGCCGCGCCGATCGTGGTGGCCTTGCCGTGCTGGAGCCACTCGGGGATCAGCCACCCGAGCACCGCCGCGGCCGCGCCGAGCTGCGTGGCCACGAACGCGCTGCTGGCCAGGCCGCCGGCGGCCAGGGCGCTCCCCGCGTTGAACCCGAACCATCCGAACCACAGGATGCCGGCGCCGAGGATCACCATCGGCACGTTGTGGGGGACGAAGGCCCTCGATCCGTGCCCCCGTCGCTTCCCCAGGTACAGGATCGCGGCCAGCGCGGCGACGCCCGCGTTGATGTGCACAACCGTTCCGCCTGCGAAGTCGATGGCCCCCACCCCGTTCGCTCCCAGGAACCCCCCGCCCCATACCCAATGCGCGAGCGGCGCGTACACCAGCACCGACCACAGAACCAGGAACAGCAGGTACCCGGAGAACTTCATGCGCTCGGCGAACGCTCCGGTGATGAGGGCCGGCGTGATGATGGCGAACATCAGCTGGAACGCCATGAACGCGCTGGCCGGCACGGTGGGGGCGAGCGCGCTCGGCTCGGCGCCTACGCCGTTCAGTCCCAGGAAGTTCAGTCCACCGATGACCAGCCCGCGGTCCGGCCCGAAGGCCAGCGTGTACCCCACCAGGACCCAGACCACGGAGACCACGGACAGGGCCACGAACGACTGCATCACGATGCCAAGCACGTTCTTGGCCCGAACCAAGCCCCCGTAGAACAGCGCGAGGCCCGGGGTCATGAACATGACCAGCGCCGCGGCGGCCAGCAGCCACGCGGTATCGCCAGGAACGACCTTCGGCACGGCACACCCCCTTTTGACCGGTTCTCCGGAGTTATAGGCGGTGGCTGTTTCGCCGCAATATCCGACGTGTTTCGAGTGCGTTAACGATGCCAGGCCCGGCCTCGAACCCCCGCCCACCGGCGCGCTCCTATACTTCGGCCCGTGGACCCCCAGGAGCTCCAGCGGATCGCCGCGCGCCGGTACGAGGACTTCCTCGAGGACCTCCGCGCCATGGTGAACGTGGACTGCGGCTCGTACACGCCGGAGGGCGTGAACGAGATCGCCGACCTGTGCCAGGCGCGGTTCGAGGCCGGCGGATGGAAGGTGGAGCGGATCCCGCACGCGCCGAGCGGCGGCGAGCCGCAGCTCGGCGACCTCGTGATCGGACGGCTCGACGGGGGAGGCGGTCCGCGCGTCCTGATGATCGGCCACACCGACACCGTCTTCGAGCCGGGAACGGCGGCCGAACGCCCCTTCCAGATCGAGGGCGACCGTGCGACGGGCCCCGGCGTCTCCGACATGAAGGGCGGCCTGCTCACCGGGTTCTTCGCGGTGGAGGTCCTTCGGGAGGCCGGGTTCGACGGGTTCGGCTCCATCACCTACATCTGCAACCCCGACGAGGAGATCGGCTCGCCCTTCTCCCGCTCGCACATCCAGCAGGCGGCCACGGACGCGGACGCCGCGTTCGTCCTGGAGGGCGCGCGGGAGAACGGGGACATCGTGTCGGCCCGAAAGGGGGTCTCGGACTTCCGGATCGAGATCCTCGGGCCGGGCCGCCCACGCCGGCGTCGAGCCGGAACGGGGACGAAGCGCGATCCTGGAGGCCGCCCACGAGGTCATCGCGCTGCACGAGCTGAACGGCCGGTGGCCCGGCGTCACCGTCAACGCCGGCGTGATCGAGGGTGGGACCAGGCCGAACGTCGTCGCCGAACGGTGCGTCCTGCACGTCGACGTCCGCTCCCCGCACGAGGACACGCTCGCGGCCGCCGAGGCCGAGGTGCGGCGGATCGCGAACGCCACCACCGTCCCGGACGTACGAGTGAACGTGGACGGCGGAGGGTGGCACCGGCCGATGGAGAAGAGCGAGGCCGGGGCCCGGCTCGCGGAGCTGGCCATCGGGGTGGCGAAGGACCTCGGGTTCGAGCTGCGCGACGCGGCGACCGGCGGCGCCTCCGACGCCAACACCACGTCGGCGGCGGGCGTCCCGACCCTGGACGGCCTGGGCCCGGTGGGCGGCGACGACCACGGACCGAGGGAGTGGATCGACCTCACGAGCGTGGTTCCTCGTATCTCGCTCCTGGCAGGGATAATCTCCAGGCTCGGCACGCTTCCCTAGGGGGCTCCACCGATGGACATCTCCACCGTCCGGTTCGAGAAGCCGGAGGAGCTGAACTTCATCCTCGGGCAGTCGCACTTCATCAAGACCGTGGAGGACCTCCACGAGGCGCTCGTGCAGTCGTCGCCCTCGCTCAAGTTCGGCATCGCGTTCTGCGAATCGAGCGGCCCGAGGCTGGTGCGGTGGAGCGGCAACGACCAGGAGCTGATCGACCTGGCGGTGAAGAACGCGAAGGCCATCGGGGCCGGCCATGCGTTCGTGGTCCTGCTGAAGGACGGGTTCCCCATCAGCGTGCTGAACGCCATCAAGTCGCTCCCCGAGGTGTGCACCGTGTACTGCGCCACGGCCAACCCCGTGGAGGTTGTCGTGGGGGAGACCGAGCAGGGCCGCGGGATCCTCGGCGTGATCGACGGGGGCTCGCCGCTCGGCGTGGAGAACGAGGACGACATCGGTGAGCGCAAGGCGATGCTGCGTCGGTTCGGGTACAAGCTGTGAGCGCGACGTGAGCAGGCCCCAGCGGCGATCGATCCTGGCCCGGCTGGAGGAGGCCCAGGAGGAGGAGCGCCGCCGGATCGCCGCCGACCTGCACGACGACTCGATCCAGGTGATCACGGCGGCCGACCTTCGCCTCGCCGCGCTCGACCGGATGCTGGAGGATCCCGCCCTCAAGCGCGAGGTGGCCGAGATCCACCAGACCCTCCAGCTCGCGGTGGACCGGCTCCGCAAGCTCCTGTTCGAGCTGCTCCCTCCGGCCTTCGACCGGGAGGGATTGTCCACGGCGCTGGAGACCTACATCGCCCACCGCGAGCCTGGCCTCGCGTTCGGCGTGAAGGACGAGCTGGACGGCGAACCACCGGAGGAGGTCCGGCGGACGCTGTTCCGGATGGGCCAGGAGGCCATCAACAACGCCCTGAAGCATGCCGGCGCGGCGCGCCTCGACGTGGTGCTCTCCTCCCAGGACGGTGGGATCAGGCTCCTGGTGGCCGACGACGGCCATGGCTTCGACATCGATGAGCTGGGGAAGCCGGCCCCCGGCCACATCGGACTGCCCACCATGGTGGAGCGAGCGGCGCTGGCCGGAGGATGGTGCCGGATAGACAGCAAGCCCGGCGGCGGCACCACAGTGGAGACCTGGCTCCCGGCGAGCGCCGGAACTTCGGGCGAGCAACCCGTGTAGCGAAGCCCGCGGTCAGGCGGGGGCGGCGGCCGGCTTCGCCGCGCCGACGGCCAGGCCGGTCTCCGGGTCGAAGAAGTGGAAGCGGCGCGGGTCGACGGACAGGCGCACGCGCGCCCCCGGGCGCGCCTGCGAGCGGGCGTCGACCCGCGCGCAGAACACCGCGCGGTTCTCCTCCAGCAGGAAGGCGGCTTCCTCCACGGGCTCGTCGGCCGCCTCCATCACCTCTTCCACCCCGACGGGTGGAGCGTCCACGGTGAACAGCACGTTCACCTCCGAGCCCAGGTCCTCCGTCACGTCGGCGGTGACCTCGATGGTCGGCAGGTCCGGGTTGGACCACTCGGCCGCGTCCTCCATGTCGGACGGTCGGATCCCCAGGATCAAGGTCCTGCCGCCGAGGTCGCCGAGGTCGGTTCCGACCGGCAGCGGGACCTCGAACCCGGCGAATGCAACCCTGCCGTCCGTCACCTTCGCCTCGACCAGGTTCATGGGCGGCGAGCCGATGAACGCCGCCACGAACAGGTTCGACGGATTGCCGTACAGGTTCTGCGGCGTGTCCACCTGCTGGAGCACGCCGTCGCGCATGACGGCCACCCGCTCGCCCAAGGTCATGGCCTCGACCTGGTCGTGGGTCACATACACGGTGGTCGTCATCAGGGTGTCGTGGAGCTTCGCCAGCTGCGCGCGCATCTGCACCCGGAGCTTGGCGTCGAGATTCGACAGCGGCTCGTCCATGAGGAACGCCTTGGGCTCGCGGACCATGGCCCGGCCCATGGCCACCCGCTGGCGCTGGCCTCCGGACAGGGCCACGGGCTTTCGGGCCAGGAGCGGCTCGAGCCCGAGGATCTTGGCCGCGTCGGCGACCCGCCGCTTGATCTCGGCCTTCGGCGTCTTTCGGAGCTTGAGCCCGAACCCCAGGTTCTGCTCCACCGACATGTGCGGGTACAGCGCGTAGTTCTGGAAGACCATGGCGACATCGCGCTGCTTCGGAGGCAGGTCCGTCACCTGCCTGCCGTCGATGTAGACCTCACCCGCGGTGACCTCCTCCAGGCCGGCCAGGATGCGAAGGATCGTCGACTTCCCACAGCCGGACGGACCCACCAGGACCATGAACTCGCCATCGCCGATCTCGAGCGAGAGGTCGTCCACGGCGACGACGTCGGACGCGAAGACCTTCGAGACCCGTTCAAGGACGATGCCGGCCATGCCTCAATCCTCCCTCGTGGCGGCGCTCAGGGTCCGCGACAGACGCTCGTGGGTCAAGACAGTCCGGAGCCGGGCCTTGGAGGCCTCCGGCGCGTCCATCCTGTCCAACCCCAGGAGGGCGGCCCCGGCCACCGGTGGCGCGGACAGCACGGTGACGCGAACGTCGGGAGCGATCCGGCGCAGCCCTTCCTCGATCCGATCGAAGAACGGTGCGAAGTCGTTGTGGAAGATCCCGCCACCCAGCACCACCGGGACGTCGAGCTTCGCCATCCGCAGCTTGCGGATGGCGGTGCCGGCCATGGCCACGATCTCGTCGGCCTGCCGGTGAAGGATGCTGCGCGCCACAACGTCGTTGGCGGCGGCCGCACGGAACACGACCGGAGGCAGCTCGGCCAGGCGGTCCCTGTCTATGCGGCCGAGATGGATGGCCTCCATGACGTGCCGGGGGCGCTTGAGCGCGAAATGCCACGGGACGAGCCCGGCGAGCTCGGTCTCATCCCCACGCCCGTCCTCGGCGCGGACGGCATACCAGAGCGCCATCCGCCCGATGTCCATCCCGCCGCCCCAGTCGCCGGAGATGTCGCCGATCGCCGGGAACCGGAACGTCCGGCCGTCGGGGGCGACGGCCGAGCAGTTGGTCCCGTAGCCGCAGACCACGCCCACGCCCCACGTCCGATCGGTCCCCGCGCGGAGGATGGCGAAGGTGTCGTTGCGGACCACATCGTCCTCGGTCCAGCCGTGCTTGGAGACCCAGCGCAGGATGCGGCGATCGTCGGCGGGCAGGTCCGCCCCTGCCAGGCAGTACGTACCGAGCCGGGCGACCGGCCGGTGGTCGGGATCCATGCCGGCCTCCCGGCAGGCCGCCTCCACGGTGACGGCGACGCCTTCCAGGTACGAGTAGCTGTGGGGCCCGTCGTGATCGCTGTTTCGTATCCGCACCGCCCCGACCAGGTTCCCGTCATCCGCCACCAGGGCCGCGTCGACCTTCGAGCCTCCGCCATCGACCGCGAGCACGGCCGGGGGTTTCACGGCAGGGACTCCAGCTCGTCCACGGCGGCGAACCGGGCACCGTCCTCCGCCAGCTGCTTGAGGATCCGGGGGAGAGCGTCGGCGGTGGAGCCGGGCCACGTGTGCAAGAGGACGACGGCGCCATCGCCGTGCTCGGCGACGCCCTGGAGGGTGATCCGCTCGACGTCCTCGGGAGTTCGTGCGGGGTCCCAGTCGAGCCCCTCGACCTTCCAGTGGACGTTGCGATAGCCCAGGCCTTCGAGGGTCGCGAGCACCCGGAGATCGTCGCGGCCGTCCCCGAACGGGCACCGGAACCAGGGACGTGGATCGACGCCGGTGAGGTCGCGGATGGCCACTTCGGCCTCTCGCACGTCGGTTCGGATGCCCTCGTCGGTGAGCAGGGTCATGCGGGCGTGGTACTTCGAGTGGTTCGCGATCAGATGGCCGTCGCTGACGATCCGCTTCGCGCGTCTCGGGCTCCGACTCGGCCCACCGGCCCTGGATGAAGAACGTGGCCCGGGCGCCGTTTTCGTCGAGGGCATCGAGGATGCGCTCGGCGTTGCCGGGTGGGCAGTGGGGGCGATCGGGGTGCTCGGCGTCGAAGGTGAGCGCGACGCGAACCCCGTCACTCACGGGTCGTCACCTTCGACGCCCGGGTGTACACGCCCGGCGCGCGGCCGCCGGCGGCTGCGAGCTTCCACGCGAGGAGCTGCACCGGGACGATCGCGACGGCGGGCATCAGCGCGCGGTCCTGATAGCCGGTGGCCAGGGCGTGCGCGCCCTTCGGCGACTCGCCGTCGGGGGTGATGACCAGCACGGCGGCGCCCGCCTCCACCAGGTCGGCGGCCAGGCCGAGGTCCAGCTGCCGGGTCTCCGGCTCGGTGGCCAGGACCATCGCGGCCATCTCCGGCCCGGCCAGCTCCAGGGGGCCGTGGCGGAACTGCGCCGGACTGAAGGACTCGGCCATGACCCCGCACTCCTTCAAAGTGAGGGCGCCCATCTCGGCCGCGGCCCGTGCGGGGCCGCGGCCGAGCACCACAGCACGCCCGTCCCGACCAGGAACTCCGCCAGCTCGGCGGCGCTCGCCTCCGGGTCGTCCAGCAGCCGCTCCACGGCCTGGGCCGCACCCTCGGCCGCGGTCCGGGTGCGATCGATGGCGGGTCACGCCATCGCCCGCCACCAGCCGGCGATGCCCAGAGCTGCGCCATGGCCGCGACGAAGGTCATCGTGGAGGGCCCGGTCTCCTTTCCCACCCGAGGTGTCGAGCGCGATGTCCGCCCGCTTGCCAGGTCGTTGTCCAGGCCGTTCGTGATCGACACGACCGTGGGCCGCCGTCGCTGCTTCGACAGCTCCCCCACCAGCTTGACGATCTCGGCGCTCTCGCCGGATTGGCTGACGATGATGAGCAGGGTCTCGCGCAAAAGGATCGGCCGGCGGAAGTGCAGCAGCTCGGCGGTGTCGACCAGGAGCGAGGGCACGCCTCGCCCGGCGAGGTCGTTCACCGCCGGATAGCAAGCGTCGTAGGAGCTCCCCATCCCGGTGAACACGACCGTGCGCGCCGTGGTGCCCGCTTCACGGATCTCCTCCAGGGCCGACGCTGCTCCAGCAGGGCCGTCGCGGCGCGCCGGAGGGCCTCGGGCTGGCGGGCGATCTCTCCCAGGAAAGGGTCAGGAAAGTTTCCTAACGATTTCACCTGACGGAGTGTACGATGCCGCGCGATGGGTGTGAAGGTCGCCGTGGTCGGGTGGCGGGAGCACCTACACGCCCGAGCTGGTCGAGGGCTTCGTCACTCCGCGCCGACCGCGTCCCCGTCGACGATCTCGTGCTCCTCGACATCGACCCCGAGCGGCTGGAGGTCGTCGGTGGCCTGGCGGGCCGGATGCTCGCCAAGGCCGCGTACGAGGGCAGCGCTCGACGCTCACCGGCGATCGCGACCGGGCTCTCGAGGGCGCCGACTTCGTGCTCGTCCAGCTTCGGGTCGGCGGCCAGGCCGCGCGGTACCTGGACGAGACCATCCCGCCGAAGTTCGGCTGCATCGGCCAGGAGACCACCGGGCCGGGCGGGTTCGCCAAGGCGCTTCGCACCGTGCCCGTGGTCCTCGAGCTCGCCGAGGAGACGGAAAAGCGCGGCGCACCCGGCGCGTGGTTCGTCGACTTCACCAACCCCACCGGGATCGTGACCCAGGCGCTCCTCGACGAGGGGCACCGGGCCATCGGCCTTTGCAACGTGGCCATCGGGTTCCAGCGGCGGTTCGCGGCGGCGTTCGGCGTGGAGCCCGAGCGAGTCGAGCTCGAGCACGTCGGCCTGAACCACCTGTCGTGGGAGCGCGCGGTTCGGGTGGACGGCGTGGACCGGCTGCCCGAGATCCTTTCGGAGCGGATCGAGCTCGTCGCCGACGAGACCGACATGCCGGCTGAGCTGATCCAGACCCTCGGCGCCATCCCCTCCTACTACCTTCACTACTACTACCTGACCGACGAGGTCATCGAGCGGCAGCGGACCGAGCGCACCCGGGCCGAGGAGGTCATGGATATCGAGGCCGGCCTGCTCGAGACTGTACCGGGATCCGGACCTCGCCGAGAAGCCGGAGCTCCTGGAGCGCCGGGGCGGCGCGTTCTACAGCGAGGCCGCGGCGCAGCTGATCGCGTCGCTCCACGAGGGGACCGGCGACGTCCAGGTGGTGAACGTCCGAAACGACGGGGCGATGCCCGACCTCCCCGACGACGCGGTGGTCGAGATCCTCGCGCGCATCGACCGTGAGGGCGCGCATCCCATCCCCGTCGCGCCCCTCGCGCCCGAGATGCTCGGCCTGGTGGAGCACGTCAAGGCGTACGAGCGACTGGCCGTCCAAGCCGCGATGACCGGCGATCGGACCATCGCGCTGAAGGCGCTGATGACGAACCCGCTGGTCCGGGACTACCGGACGGCGGCGCCGCTCCTCGATGCGCTGCTGGAGGCGAACCGCAAGCACCTGCCCGGCTTCTTCCCAGACCGGCCGCCGTTGCCTTGACTTTCGCCGGGGGCCGGGCGTATCGTGCGGGCCATCCGGTAGGAAAGTTTCCTAACTAAGTTCAGCGGCTCGCGCTTGCACTGCTTGCGGGGAGCCTCGGACGGGAAGCGAGGGGGCCGGGATGAACGGGTTGGACGACCTCAGCCGGCGGGACTTCCTGAAGCTGACCGCCGCAGGCGCCGGCATGGCCAGCATGTCGGCCATCCTGGCGGCCTGCAGCAGCGAGAGCAGCCAGAGCACCACCACGCTGAACGCCCTGTTCATGCAACAGGCGGCGTACAGCAACACCGACGTCCAGGGCATGGTTGACGCCTTCCAGAAGGCCAACCCCAAGATCTCGGTCAAGCCGACCTTCGTGGCCTACGAGTCGCTGCACGACAAGATCGTCACCGCGGCCCCGGCCGGCACGTACGACGTCGTGCTGATCGACGTCATCTGGCCGCCGGAGTTCGCCACGAAGAACGAGATCATCGACGTCACCAACAAGTTCCCGTCGAACTGGACGAGCGAGATCTTCCCCGGCGCGCTCCAGACCGCTGAGTACCAGGACAAGTTCTACGGGGTCCCGTGGATCCTCGACACCAAGTACTTCTTCTACAACAAGGACATCCTCAAGGCGGCGGGCGTCAAGTCCACGCCCAAGACGTGGGACGACGTCTTCGCCGCGGCCAAGCAGATCAAGTCGAGGCACATCATCCAGTACCCACTGATCTGGAGCTGGGCCCAGGCCGAGGCCGTGATCTGCGACTACGCGCAGCTGCTGGGGGCGTACGGCGGGCAGTTCCTGGACTCGAGCGGCAAGCCCGCCTTCAACACCGGCGGCGGCCTCACGGCGCTCGAGATCATGAAGAAGAGCATGGACGACGGGACCACGAACCCGGCCTCGGCGGAGTCGCTCGAGACCGATGTGGTCAAGATCGTCTCCCAGGGCCAGGCGGCGATGGCGCTCAACTGGACGTTCATGTTCTCCTTGGCCAACGACCCGAGCCAGAGCCAGGTGGCCGGCAACGTCGCGGTTGCCCACACGCCGAGCGGCCCCGGCGGGGCGGCGCCCGGCTGCAACGGGAGCATGGCCCTCAGCATCGGCTCGGGGAGCCAGCACAAAGATGAGGCCTGGACGTTCATCCAGTTCATCACCAGCCAGGACATCCAGAACCAGTACGCGAAGCTGTCGCTCCCCATCTGGAAGAGCTCCTACGACCAGCCCGAGGTGGTGAGCACCCTTCCCGAGGTCGTGGCGGTGGCCAAGACGCAGCTGAACGACATGATCCTTCGCCCCCAGGTCCCGAGCTACAACGAGGCGTCGGCGGCCCTCCAGCTCGAGATCCAGAACGCCCTGACCGGCAACAAGACGCCGAAGCAGGCCCTGGACGACGCGGCCGAGGCGTGGGGAGGGCTCCTCCAGAGCTAGCGTGCGCCGCAAGCGTCGGCTGGGCCCGTTCCAGGTTCCGGTGCCGGGCGCGGCGGGCACGGCTCTGCTGCTGCTCGTCCCCAGCCTCATCGTCGTCTTCGGGATCGTGGTCTATCCGCTGGGGCGCACGCTGTACACGTCGTTCTTCGACGTGAACAGCCCGTTCCCCGGCCACTACCCGTTCGTCGGCCTAGGGAACTACCGGCGGACGTTCACCAACCCCGCGTTCTGGGCCGCCATCCGGCGGACCGCGTACTTCACGGTCGTCTCGACGTGGTTCGAGCTCCTCCTCGGCATCCTGCTCGCCCTGCTGTTGAACGCGCGGTTCCACGGGCGAGGGGTCCTGCGGGCCATCGTGATCCTGCCCTGGGCCCTGCCGACGATCGTCAACGGGCTGATGTGGCGGTGGATCTTCAACCCCGAGTACGGGGCTCTGAACGCGCTCCTCACCCAGCTCCACGTGATCTCGGGCTATCGGTCCTGGCTGGGGAGCCCGCTCCTGGCGCTGAACATGGTGATCGTGGCCGACGTGTGGAAGACCACGCCGCTCGCGGCGTTCCTGGTGCTCGCCGGCATGCAGACCATCCCCCGGGAGCTCCACGAGGCCGCCCGTGTGGACGGGGCGGGGCCCATCCGGGGGTTCTTCAGGGTGACGCTTCCCTTGCTGGTCCCGAGCATCCTCATCATCCTGGTCGTGCGGACGATCGAGGCGTTCAAGGTGTTCGACATCATCTACATCATGACCCGGGGAGGGCCGGCCAACGGGACCCAGTCCATCGCCTACTACGCCTACATCCAGGCCTTCTCCAACCAGCTGTTCGGCTACGGGAGCGCGCTCGCGTACGTGATCGCGCTGTTCATCCTGGTGTTCGCGCTCATCTACATGAGATTGCTGAGGACCGAGTTTGCGTACTGAGGTGCTAAAGGCTCGCAGGAGGCGACGGCGCGGCAAGCGCGCCGCGTACCTGGTGTTCATCTACGCGGCGGCCGTCCTGACCGCGGCGATCGTCCTCGCGCCGTTCGCCTGGCTCTTGATCTCGAGCGTGGCCTCCCCGGTCGACCTGCTGGCCCGGCCCCTGAAGTGGATCCCGGCGCACATCTCGTTCGACCGGTACGCGAGCATCTTCCACGCGGGAACGAACGACGCGGCGGCCGACTTCCGCTCCGGGATGATCAACAGCGCCATCATCGCGTCGAGTTCCGTGGCCATCTCCATGGCCGTCGGGATCTTCGGCGCGTATGCCTTCGCCCGGATCGATTTCCGGTTCCGCCGCACGTCGCTGCTGTTCTTCCTGTCGACGTACATGCTTCCCCCCATCGCCATCCTGATCCCGCTGTACCTGACGATGGTGCGGCTCCACCTCCTCGACACGAAGATCGGGTTGATCATCGTGTACTGCTCGTTCATCACGCCGTTCGTCCTGTGGATCCTGAGCGGGCACTTCCGGACCATCCCCCGGGACCTGGAGGACGCGGCCAGGATCGACGGGGCCAGCCGGCTGGGAGCGCTGTTCCGCGTCACCCTGCCGCTCGCCCGGTCGGGGCTCCTGGCGACCGCCCTGTTCGGGTTCCTCCTGGCGTGGGACGAGTTCCTGTACGCGCTGATCTTCACCAGCTCGGCGCAGGCGAAGACGATCCCGGTGGCCATCGCGGAGTTCCAGGGGCGGTTCACGGTCGATTTCGGGCTGGTGGCGGCGGGTGGGATCCTGGCGGCCATCCCACCGCTCCTGATCGCGTTCGCCTTCCAGCGCTACATCGTGAGCGGGCTCTCGTCGGGCGCAGTCAAGGGCTGACTTCACGCAGCGCGGGCGCTAGCGGGCGGTCCAGCCCCCGTCGATCAGGATCGTCTCGCCGGTGATGAGCGACGCCGCCGGTGAGGCCAGGAACACCACGGCGCCCGCGACGTCCATCGGCTCGCCGATCCGGTGGAGCCCGGCGATCCGCTCCAGCACGTCGGCCCGGAACTCGGGATCGGCGAGCGCCGCCTCGGTTCCGGGGGTGGAGATGAACGTCGGCGCCACGGCGTTCACCGTTATGCCGTGCTGGCCCCACTCGACGGCCAGGCACTTCGTCAGATGCACGATGGCGGCCTTGGTCAAGCAGTAGACGGACTCGGTGGGAAGGGCAACGAAGCCGGCCTGCGAGCTGAGGTTGATGATGCGCCCGTTCCCTTGCTTGATCATGGCTCTGCCGGCGGCCTGGCTGGCGAAGAAGGTCCCCTTCACGTTCACCGCGACGGTCAGGTCGAAGTCCTCCTCGCGGACGTCCTCGGCCGGGTTCTCGGGCCCGAGTCCGGCGTTGTTCACCAGGATGTCGAGCCGCCCTAGCCGCTCCACGGTGTCGTCCACCGCGCGGAAGACCTGCTCCATGCGGGTCACGTCCATCTGGAGCGGTAACGCGCGGTGGCCCAAGCGTTCGACCTCGGAGGCGACGTCGCCGGCGGCGTTCGCGTCGCGAAGGCCGAGCGCCACGTCCGCGCCGGCGTTCGCCAGCGCGAGCGAGATGGCGCGCCCCAGCCCGCGCGCGGCGCCGGTCACCAGCGCCACCTGCCCGTTCAGGTCGAAACGGGGGAACTCGTCCATCCGGCTCTCCTCCCGACTGCGGTTGTCTTGACCGCCGACGCCGGGGGAGCGTAGCATCCGCCCGAATAGTTAGGAAAGTTTCCTTAGCACTGGAACGAAGGGGGACGAACGGGCGCCGACCAGACCTTCGCGGCGGGCACACCGAGCCTGCTCAAGGCGATCAACGAGCGCACGGTCCTCGAGTTCATCCGCCAGGTCGGGCCGGTCTCGCGAGCTCAGATCGCCAGGGACAGCGGCCTGTCCAAGCCCACGGTCTCGCAGGCGCTCGTGGCCCTGGAGCGAGGTCGTCTGGTCCGGCCGGCCGGCCGGTCGATCGGGGGCAAGGGGCCGAGCGCGGTGCTGTACGAGCTGAACCCCCGGGCCGGCTGGGTGGTCGGGATCGACGTCGGAAGGTCAGTCGTCCGGGCCGCGATCGGCGACCTGAACGGCGACATCGTGGCGCGCCGCGACGAGCGGGCCAGGGCGACCAGGGCCGACACCCTCATCTCGCAGATCGGAGAGGTTGCCCGGGCGCTGGCCGACGAGGCCGGGATCAAGTGGAAGCAGGTCACGTTCGCCACGGTGGGGAGCCCGGGCGTCTTCGAACCCTCGCGCGGCCTCGTCTCGCTCGCCCACAACCTGCCGGGCTGGGGGCGTCACGGCCTGGTGGAGGCGGTCCAGCGGGAACTCGGCACGAACATCGCGTTCGAGAACGACGTCAACCTGGCCACCGTGGGAGAGCAGTGGCGGGGCCTGGGCAAGGACGTCGCGAACTTCGTATACCTGCATGTGGGGACCGGCGTCGGGATGGGGCTGGTGCTGAACGGGGAGCTGTACCGGGGCGCGACCGGCGCGGCCGGCGAGGTCGGGTACCTCCCTCTCGCCGCCGCCGATCCCCACGACCCCGCGAACCGGCGCCGAGGCGCGCTGGAGTCGGCCCTCGGTGCAAAGGGCGTCGTGCAGGCCGCCCGCGCAGCTGGGATGACGGCGCCTCTCACGCCGAAGAAGGTCTTCGCCGCGGCCAGGAAGGGCGACGAGCGAGCCCGGGGCGTGGTCGCGCTCGTCGCCGAACGCATCGCGCTCGCCATCGCCGCTGTGGTCCCGGTGGTGGATCCGGAGCTCGTGATCCTGGGCGGCGGGATCGCCCGGAACGGCGATCTCCTCCTCGAGCCCATCGAACAAGAGCTCCGCGCCATCTCCCCGTTCCTCCCCAGGCTCGAGATGTCGGCCCTGGGGGAGGACGCGGAGCTGCACGGGGCCGTGGCACTGTCGCTCCAGGCGGCCCAGGATCAGCTGTTCACTCGGACCCGATCGAGGACAGAGGGGGTAGTGGGATGAAGCGGATGCTTTGCGTCTTGGCCTCGTTCGCGCTGTTCGGTGCGGCCTGCACCGCAGGCGGCGGGAGCAAGGAGCCCGTGGAGACGGTGAACCCGAGCGGGTCGCACGCGCCGGTCACGCTCACGGTCTGGGACTACTTCACCGAACGGGAGCTCAGCAACCTCACGGGCGTGCTGAACCAGTTCAAGGCGAAGTACCCGTGGATCACGGTGGACGTCGTTCCGGGCAAGCGGCCCATCGAGTTCGTGCGGGGGATCAACGCCGGTGAGACGTTCGACGTGGCGATCGACTCGGAGTCGACCAACGTTCCCTTCTACTGCTCGACCGGGGGGCTGGTCGACTTGACGCCGTACCTCGAGGCCGACGGCATGGACCTGACCGCCATCATCCCGCCCGCGGCGCTCAGATACACGAGCTATCAGGGCGCGCAGTGCACGCTGCCGCTGCTCACCGATGCGTACGGGCTGTACTACAACAAGGACATGCTGGCGGCCGGGGGCTATTCGACGCCGCCAAAGACCCTCTCCGAGCTCACCGCGATGGCCAAGAAGCTGACCGTGCGCAACCCGGACGGGTCGCTCAAGGTCGTGGGCTTCATGCCGCTCTCGACGTTCTACGAGAACACCAACATGTACAACGGGAACGCATGGGGTACCGAGTGGTACCAGGAGGACGGGAAATCGGCATTCGCGACCGATCCGGCGTGGAAGGGCATGCTCGCGTGGAACAAGGAGATGGTGGACTACTACGGGTACAACGACCTCCAGACGTTCTTCCAGCAGCTCGGCGGTCCGAACTCGGAGTGGTCCTCCGCCCACGGCTTCGAGCAAGGGAAGATCGCGATGCTCTACGACGGGGAGTGGCGGGGGACCTTCATCTCGGACGACAAGTCAAAGGTCGACTTCGGGACGGCACCGTTCGCGGTCGCCGACGACAGGCCTGAGCTGTACGGCTCCGGCCAGGTGGGCGGAACCGTGGTCGGCATCCCGAGGACGGCCGAGCACCCCTCGGAGGCCTGGCTGCTGGTCAAGTTCCTGACCACGGACACCAAGGCGGTGGAGACGCTGGCCAACCTGTTGGGCAACGTGCCGACGACCTACGAGGCGCTCAAGGATCCAAAGCTCGCCAACGACCCCCTGTTCAAGCCGTTCATGGAGATCTTCCAGAACGAGCACTCCTACCTCCTGCCGCTCACGCCGGCGGCCTCGGCGCCCGCCGACCTGCTGGCGGACTTCCAGGGGAAGTGGGAGGCGGGCAAGGTCTCCGACCTCCAGGCCGGGCTGGAGGATCTGGCCAACGCGGTCGACCAGCAGGTGGGCCTGGGGTGAGGGTGAGGGCGGGCGGCTGAGTGGCGACGACCCTGAGCGCGAGGGTCGGCGGGGCGGCGCCGGCGGCGATCCGCCGGCGCCGCCCCCGCAGCGGGCGGTTCCGACGCATCGCGATCGTGTTGCTGTTCATGTCGCCGTGGATCATCGGGTTCTTCGCGTTCATCCTCTACCCCATGCTGGCCAGCCTGTATTTCTCCTTCACCAGGTACAACCTGCTTCAGCCTCCTGAATGGGTCGGGCTGTTCAACTACAAGTTCATGTTCCTGCACGATCCGCTGTTCTGGCAGTCGGTCAGGAACACGGTCTGGATCGTCGTCTTCGGCGTTCCGGTCTCCATCGTGTTCGCGGTGGGGACGGCGATGGTGCTCACCCGGGTCAAGGTGGGGTCCAGCGTCTACCGGACGATGTTCTTCCTGCCGACCATGGTCCCCGCCGTGGCGGCCACGCTGGCGTTCGTGTTCCTGCTCAACCCCTCGGGCCCCATCAACACGATCCTGCGGCTCCTGCACATCCCCCAGCCTCTGTGGTTCGCCAGCCCGCAGTGGTCCAAACCGGCGCTGGTTGGCCTGAGCCTGTGGGCGATCGGAGAGACCATGATCATCTTCCTCGCGGCCCTCCTCGACGTGCCGCGCCAGCTGTACGAAGCGGCCGACATGGAGGGCGCGGGGCCGTGGCAGAAGTTCCGGCACGTGACCCTGCCGATGATCTCGCCGGTCATCTTCTTCTCGGTCGTCATCGGGGTCATCTTCGGGTTCCAGTACTTCACCCAGGCCTACATCGCCTCCGGCGGCCAGCTCCACCTGGGCGAGCCCCAGGGGTCCATGCGGTTCTACGCCGTGTGGATGTTCCAGCAGATCCAGTACTCCCACATGGGCTACGCGTCGGCGCTCGCGTGGGTGCTGTTCCTGGTCGTCATGGCGTGCACCGTGGTGCTCATCAAGGCGTCCAGGCGGTGGGTCCACTACCAGGGAGGGTTCCGATAGCCACCGCCTCCGTCACCGGCCCGGCCATCCGCAGGCAGATCGTGCCTCGGGCCATCCCCGTCGAAGAACGGCGACGGCGCCTGCTGATGGCGGTGGCGAATCACTCCATCGCCATCGTCATCTCGGCCGTCTTCGTCCTGCCCTTCTTCTTCATCCTGGTCACCGCGCTGATGACCCAGCAGCAGGCCCTGACGACCCATCTGTGGCCCAGCCCGTTCCAGTGGGGGAACTTCGCCAAGGTCTTCAGCGAGATCCCGCTGATCCGATACACGTACAGCACCCTGGTGTACGCCGTGCTGGCAACGATCGGCGTGGTGGCGTCGTCCATCCCGGTGGCCTACGCGCTCTCTCGGATGAGCTGGCGAGGGCGCAACGTCGCGTTCCTGCTCGTGATCTCGACGCTGATGCTGCCGGTTCAGGTCACGATCGTGCCCCTGTACGTCGTGTTCGTGCGCCTCCACTGGATCGGCTCCTTGAAGCCGCTCATCGTGCCGGCGTTCTTCGGCGACGCGTTCACGATCTTCCTGCTGCGGCAGTTCTTCCTGACGATCCCGCAGGAGCTCTCCGACGCCGCCCGGGTCGACGGAGGGGGGGAGTTCCGGATCATGACCCGGGTGATCATGCCGCTGGCGAAGCCGGCCATCGCGGCGGTGGCGCTGTTCCAGTTCCTCTACTGCTGGAACGACTTCTTCGGGCCGCTGCTGTATACGCGGGAGCAACCCCAAGATCTGGACCCTGGCCGTCGGCCTGTCCCAGTACAGCGAGACGGTGCACCGAAGCGTGCTGTGGAACATCCAGATGGCCGCCTCGGTCCTGTTCATGCTGCCGGTCATCGTCCTGTTCTTCCTGGCCCAACGGGTGTTCGTCGAGGGCGTCACGTTGACGGGCGTGAAGGGCTGAGCGCAAGCCGTTGTCGGCGATCCGCCCGACGCATCCGTCACCGGCACTTGACGGTGGTCGTGCTGGCGTCGGTGAAGTTGCCCGGCTGACCGGCGGCCGTGGCCCACTCCCAGGAGTAACCCGCCCGCCGGATGCGTGATCCGCAGGATCCCGAAGGCGGCGTCCTGGGCCACGGCCAGGTTGGCCGGCCTCTGGCCGGTGGGCAGCGGGTACTTGCTCGCGCCTCCCGTCCCCACCACGAACTCGCGGATCCCATGGCCGGGGGCGAACCGCCCGCCCGGAGCCTGGGGCCTCCACCGCTGGTAGTTGTGGGAGTGGCCGTTCACCACGACGTCGGCATGCGCTCGGTACAGCAGGCGCCATAGCGGCCTCATCGCGGGTGACTCGCCGCTGCCGCTCGAGAACGAGAACAGCGGGTGGTGCCAGTAGGCGAGGGTGCAAGCGTAGGCGGAGGCCGGGTGGTCCGAGAGGTTCTGCTTCAGCCACTCGTGCATCTTGTTCCCGAGCCCCGGATTGGCCGGATCCGATGGGGCGCCGCAGCCGCCGCTGGCGAAGCAAAGCTCGGAGGAGAGCGCGATGAAGTGCCAGCAGACACCCTGCCCGGGAGTGCATCCCTGGGGCACGTCGAAGCTGTAGTAGCCCAGGCCGTCGGGCCCCTTCACCCGGTCCCCGAAGTACCGGAAGTACCCACGCGGTGTGGAGCTCGGATCCTGCGCGTACTCGTGGTTCCCGGGAACGGGATTGGTGTTCGCCAGGTACTGGCCCCATGTGGGGTCGTAGTAGGTCGTGTACCCAGTGTAGGAGCCGGTCGGGTACTGGTTGTCGCCGAGGGCAAGGATCAGGGTGAGCCCGGTGAGCAGGTCGGCCGTGTCGTCGTACTGGCAGTTGTCCGGCTTGGTCTCGGGGTACGGGTCGGCGTTGCAAGCGATGTCGCCGGCGGCCCCGATGACATACGAGGTCGCGGCTTGGGAGGGGCCGGCCGGGCCGATCTGCTCGGCCCGCGCGGGCGACGGCGATGCTAACGAGCCGAGCAGGAGGATCCCGAGCACGAACGCGAGCTTCTTCATCTTGGGTCGACCGATCGTGGACCCACCGAGGATACGGCGACCTCCGGCCCGGAGTGGGCCGGAGGTCGCGCCCCTCATCAGGAAGCGTGTTCTCCGAGTCAAGAGCATGTCGCGCCGACACACTTCCGCATGGCCGCGAGATCAGCCGCGAGAGGCCCCACGGACGGGTCGTTCCCCGGCGTACCGTCGTGGAGGAGATTCACCAGCTCCCACGGATCCGCGGTGAGGTCATAGTACTCGCGGAACACGACCGTCCCATCGGGTCGGTAGTACTGGATGTAGTGGTAGGTCCTCGTCCTGAGCGAGGCCCAGGTCGGCGGGTCGGTAGGCTTCGGACGCCAGTACTCCGTCAGGATCTGGTCCCTCCTCCACGTAGCGTCGAAGGAGCGACCGCCCATCCATGGGTGTCGCCGCATCCTGTGGTATGCCTGCGGCCGCGAGGATGGTCGGCGCGATGTCAATGTTCGCGACGAAGCGATCGTCCACCGACCCGGACCGCACGTGCCCCAGCCAGCGCATATAGAAGGGAACGCGGATGGAAGGGTCGTACGCGTGCATCTTCGCCCTGAGCCCGTGCTCGCCCCACAAGAAGCCGTTGTCGGATAGGAAGAAGGCCAGGGTGTGGTCGAGCTCGCCCGTCGCTGCAAGGGCTCGCAAGACCTTGGCAACGAGGTCGTCGACGGACATCAGGGTCCGGAGCTGCTTCGTGCGGGTGGCCAGGATGCCGCCCATCCCGGCCGGGGTGCTCCGCCGAAGGTACCGTGGCTTGTCGCTCCGATCGGATTCTCGGATGGCGGGGCTCGTGTGGAACGACGGCACCTGCGCATCGGAGTATGCGGGCTCTGGGACGGCTCGCAGATGCGGCGCGTACACGGCGAGCTCCAAGAACCAGGGCTGGGCATCGCTCGATTCCTGGTCGGTGATGTACCGCACCCCTTGCTCTGCGATGAAGTCGCTTGAGTACCGATCGACGGTGCGGAGGGTGCCCTCGACATTCCAGGTGCCGCCGTAATAGCCGCTCGAATGGTGGCTGGGCGAAGTGATCGCCCACCGATCGAAGTGCGGCGGGTTGTCGACCACGGGCCACAGGTTGAGGTACTTGCCGAACAACGCCGTGCGGTACCCAGCGTCCTGGAGGTACCGCTGCACGGTCGTCCCCTGATCCAGCACGTCGGGGGCGTGCCTCGCGTTGCTCTGCACGCCATGGTTGTGCGCGTAGCGTCCGGTGAAGATCGATGAGCGGGACGGGCAGCAAAGAGGTGTCGTCGCGAAGGCGTGGGGGAACGTCGTCCCTTGGTCGGCGAAGCGTAGGAGGGTCGCCGGCATCACGTCCATCGTGCCGATCCGCTGATCATCGGTGAGGATGATGAGGACGTTCGGCTTGCCGGCAACGACGGCAGCCGGCCCTGCCGCCGACTCGGGGCTGGCGGCGGGGGTAACCGAGATCAGGGTGGCGATCACGACGGTGAGAACCACCGCGATCACCAATGCGCGCATCGCGGATCGCTTGCGGGCCAACGGATGGCGAAGTGGTCGCGCCCTCTGGCCGATCCGGCCGCACAGCGAGCATCCGGATCGTAGTGGGGGTCAGGATGAGCCTCATGTTCGATCGCCTCCGTCCTCTCGTGGCCCTCGCTGGGGCCTGGAGGCGACGCTAGGGACGGAGGTGTTGTGGGAAACCCGCGGGACTACGCGCGTTTGGTCGCGCGACTACCTAGGAATGCGGCGATGGCTCGATCTAGTCGAAGAAGAGCGCGAGCTCCGTGCGTGAGCGGACGCCGAGCTTCGCATACGCGTGTGAGAGGTGGCCCTCGACCGTCCGAACGCTCATGAAGAGGGCATCGGCGATCTCGCGATTGGTCCTTCCGGCGGCAGCGAGCTTCGCCACGCGCGTCTCGGCCTCGGTGAGCTGCCCCGCGGCGGATCGTCGGCCACCGATCCGGGCGAGCTCAGCGCGAGCCTTGTCGGCCCACAACGGAGCACCGAGCCGCTCGAAGATCGCCAGGGCCTCCTCGAGCGCCTCCCGCGCGGGCCGCTTCTGTTTGGCACGGCGCCGGATCGTGCCCAGGACCAGCATCGTCCGGCCGAGCTCGAAGGGCATGGGCAGGCGCTCATGCTCCTTCAGCGCCCGGTCGAGAGAGGCGAAGGCGGTCTGGAAATCGCCATCTGCGGCGGCAAGCAGGCCGCGGTAGCGGGCTGCGACCGCGAGCGCCCACGGCCGGTCGAGGGCCTGGCCCCGTTCCTCGAGCCAGTCCAGGACTTCGACGGGCTTCGTCATGCTGGCCCAGTTCGATCAGGGCTTCGGCGTGATCGGCGACGAAGAAGAACATGGCCGGCTCCCCGATACCCCATCCGCGGTGGAGTTGCCACGCACGCGCGAGGTGTGTGTTCGCGCCGGCGGCACGCCCAAGCGAAAGCTCGACGAGCCCCAGCGTCGACCGTGCGACGATCTCCGTAAATCGGTATCAGCTTCGACTAGGGATTTAGCAACCTGTTCGGCACCTGCCGTGGCGGTTTCGATGTCGCCCACGTAAGCTTCCAGGTCTCCCATCTGACCCAGCAGCGTGTCGTCCGGGCGCGACGCCCGAGCGTCGACTGGCGAATGGTGCGTCCGAGCGAAGCTTCCCAGTTGCCCGCAGCAAGTTCTATCCGACCCAACTCGATTGTGCAGCCTCGGCGATCGAATCTTCGACTCCCATCGCGTTCGCATCGTCCAGGAGTGCGAGCGCAGATTTCCCTGGCCTCGTCGAGATCCCCTGCCCAAAGACGTCTGGTAAGCGCGGTCCGCGCGTGGTCGGCCGCCGACGAAGAACTGGCTTGGATGCTTCCCTCCAACATCAAGGCGCGCTCCATAAGACTTGCCGAGATCTTCTTGCCGAGCGCCGCTTGCATCGCAGATCATGGTGCTGAGCGCTTCGAACGAGCGAGGGTGGGTCTGCATCGAGCTCTGCTAGCTCGAGGGCTTCTCTCGCGTGCCGCTCCGCCTCTTGGAGGTCGCCCCAACCACCACACGGCCCAGCGCCCGACATGCGTGGATCACCACTGAGTACCTTCCTTGGGACACCACCCTCGCATGAGGGCGTCCGCGAACGCATTCGACGCTCCACGGTCGTCGTCTAGGCGTTGGAGGACCCGGCCGAGGACGCAAAGAGCGCGTCCGCTCGTTCCGGACCGGGTTGAGCATCCATCACGACCGGCTTGAGGAGTTGCTGCGCGCGTTGAGCGTCGCCAGCAAGGAGAAGGTAGTTTGCGGCTGACATCTTCAAGCGCCGCACGGCGGATACCTCCTCGAAAGGCGTGAGCCGCACGGCCAACTCACAGAGCTCGGAGGCCGCAATGGGCGAACCTCGCAGCGACCGCTGCCTGAGCTGCGACTTCGAGGGCGGCGGCCGCTTCCGGGTCTGGATCATCCGTGCCCAGTGCGAGGTGCCGGGCGCGTTCCTCCGGATCTTCGATAACCTCCGCGAGCTGTCGATGGACTCGGTGCCGATGCTCGCGAGATGCTTCAGCGTAGATCGCTGAGCCGTACAAGGGGTGCGTGAAGCTCACCCCGTCACCGTCGATTTCCACGATGCCCGCATCCACCGCTTTCGTTAGATGCCCGGCCACATCCGTGGATCCAGCCACCGCCTCGAGCAGTTCGACGGTTGGTCGCGAGCAGGCCGACGCGTACAGCAATATCTCGCGGTTGGAGGAGGGAAGAGCTCTCAGCCGGTCGCGGAGTAGGTCTTCCCGCAGTGTCTGCGGGACGGGAAGCGCCGCCCCTGTGGGGCGCAGCTCCCCCCGCAGTTCAGCTCGGGCGATCTCGAGGGCGAAGAACGGATTGCCGCCCGACATCTCGTGCAGGCGCTTGAGGGTCGGACGGGGGAGGCTGGCGCCGAGTCGGGCGTGCAACAGCACGCCCAGGTCGTCGACGGACAGCGGCTCCAGACGGATCCGAGCGATTCGGTCCTCGGGGAACGCCCGAGACAGTCCGAACGGAAGCGCCGCTCCGGCTTCGCGCCTCGCAAGGAGGAGCCCGATCGGCTCGCTCTCCAGCCGGCGGACCGCGAACCCCAGCGCTGAGGCGGTGGAGGGATCGAGCCACTGCACGTCGTCGAGCGCGATGAGCACGGGACCCGCAGCCGCTGCCTCACGAAGCGCGGTCAGCACGGCCGCGGAGACGGCTCGCGCGTCGGATGACGAGCCCTCCTCGGGCCCGGCCCTGAGCAGTGCCACCTCGAGGGCGTTCCGCTGGGGGTCGGGGAGGGCCTGGATCACGTCGTCGGATGCTTCGAGCAGGTCGGCCAGGCCGGCGTACGAGAGCTTGGCCTCGGACTCGGCGGGCCGGGTGGAAAGCACGCGCCAACCGCGCTCGGCCGCGGCGGCCACGCCCCGTTTCCACAGGGTCGTCTTCCCGATCCCGGACTCGCCCTCGAGCAGGAGGACGGCCGGGCCGTGGGCGACATCGTCCATGAAGGCGTCGAGCCGGGAGAGCTCGTTCCCCCTCCCGACGACGCGGTCCGCGCCCGAGGACGAGACTGGAGTCATCGCGGAACCGGCCTCATGCTGGCCCGAGGGTTTCTCGCGGTCAACCCGCCCCTATCCGGGCCTGTCGCCGGAGTGTTACAACCGGCCCCATGGGAGTCGATCCCCGGGTCGGAACCGAGTTGGCCGGCCACCGGATCCTTTCGGTCATCGGCCGCGGGGGCATGGCCGTCGTATACCTGGCCGAGCACCTCCGCCTGGGCCGCAAAGTAGCCCTGAAGGTGTTGGATCCCGAGATGGGCGAGGACGAGGACTTCCGAGAGCGGTTCATCCGGGAGTCCCGGATCGCCGCCGGCCTGGACCACCCCAACGTGGTCACCGTCTACGACGCCGGGGAAGCGGACGGGGTCCTGTACCTGTCCATGCGGTACGTGGAAGGGACGGACCTCGAGCGGCTGCTCCGAGGCGTGACCAAGCTGGAGCCGCCCCGAGCTGTGTCGATCATCTCCCAATGCGCCGCAGCCCTGGACGCCGCCCATGCCGAGGGCCTGGTCCACCGGGACGTGAAGCCGGCGAACATCCTGCTCTCCTCGGAGGGGAGGACGCCCAGCGATCGGGTATACCTCTCGGACTTCGGGGTGACGAAGCGCCTGCACTCGGGGGCGGGGCTCACCCGAACCGGCCAGTTCGTCGGCACCGTGGACTACGTGGCGCCGGAGCAGATCCGGGGGAAAGACGTGGACGGCCGGGCCGACGTCTACTCGCTCGGGTGCGTCCTGTTCCGGTGCCTGACTGGCGGTGTGCCGTTCCCTCGTGAGACCGAGGTGGGGACGATCTACGCGCACCTCGAGGACGACCCACCCTCCGTGAGCGAGCTCTTGCCCGCGCTCGCGGATGTGGGCGACGTGGTCGCGCGGGCGATGGCCAAGTCCAAGGACGATCGCTTCGCGACATGCCGCGAGTTCGCGGTCGCTGCCGGACGCGCGACCGGCGCTCCTGCTCCGGCGCTACCGCCCGCCCGCGCTCCTGAGGGTGCGCGACCGGGGACGCGATCGCGCGCGAGACAGGCCCGCCGACGACGCGTCGCGGTGGTCTCGGGCGCGGTCGTCACCGGCGTCGCAGTGCTGATGGGCGCGGCCCTGCTCTTCGGATTATTCCGCCACCCTCCCGAGAGGGGTGGACCGACTGGCCCCGGGGATCCCCTTCAGTATCGGTTGCACCCCTCAAGCTCTCGTGGATCCCCGTCCCGGACGTCCGCAACGTCCTGGGCGGCCCCCTGAACCAAGCGCTGTCGGCGGCGACCAAGGTGGATGGAACGCTCGTGGCCGTCGGTCACGATGAGTCGGGAGGCACCGACGACGCGGCCGTCTGGACCTCGTCGAACGCGACCCGATGGGAACGGGTCCCAAGCGATGCCTTCGTGAACAGCGGCGAGGAGCACATGGATGGGATCGCAGTGCTGGATGGTCTGTTGGTTGCGGTCGGGGCGGAGGTCATCGGGGGTGACACCGACGCCGCCGCGTGGACGTCCTCGGACGACGGCTCGAGGTGGCACCGGGTCGACTCCCCGACGAGCGGGCTGCATGACCTCGGCAACCAATTGATGCATCGAGTCGTGCGCGGGCCCGAGGGTCTGGTGGCCGTGGGTCACGTGGTCACCACTGAGAGCATCGACGCGAGGGTATGGAAGTCCGGCGACGGGATGGACTGGACCAGCCTCACCACTGCCTCCTTCAGTGGCCCCGGCCACGAGGAGATGCTCGACGCCGCGGCCATGGGAGCCGAGGTGTTCGCGGTGGGCTTCGTGACCACCGACGCGGGCGATCGCGATGCGGCCATATGGGTCGAGTCGGGAGGCGGATGGTCCATGGTCGACCAGGACTCACTCCGTGGTTCGGGGAACCAGCAGATCAACGCGGTCCTGCGGGCCGGGCCGGGCCTGGTGGCGGTGGGAACCGACGATGCAGGCGGCGATAGGACGCGGCGGTGTGGACCTCGACGGACGGTCGGATCTGGACCCGGGTCCCTCACGTGGAGGACACATTCGGTGGACGCGGAGCGCAGTGGATGTCATCGCTATGCGTCTTCGACAAGAGCATCATCGCCGCGGGATACTCCGAGACCGCCGCCGGCGACTCCAACGGCGCGATCTGGCTCTCGACGGACGGCACGAACTGGACGAGACAAGGTCCCGTCGCGTCGTCACCCCTCGGGGGCCAGGGGCGGCAGCGGATCAACGGCCTCGTCGTGCTGGGGACAGAAGCTCATCGCCGTCGGTTCGGAGACCAGGGCGTTCGACGACCAGGGGGCCGTGTGGATCGGCAAGGTGAAGACGGGCTAGTCGCGAGCAGGCACGCCGCCGGGACCGGCCTGATCAGGCGAAGCCGATCTTCGTCACGAACGCATCGCGGTCGCCCTTGTTGACCTCTCCCTCGAACGCCCCGTGGGTCTCGCCGGCCACGTAGGCGGCCTCCGCGCTCGCGGCGAGGGCCGATCCAGTGTCGAAGTCGCCCGTCCCGAACTGGGTCGTCCACAGTTGCACGCCACGGGCGTTGTACTTGGCCAGGAACGCGTCGGTCTCGCCGAGCAGGGTCTGGTCGGGGATGGCTCCGTCGGTCGAGCCGGCGACGAAGATCCCGTCGGCCGTCACGTCCACCCCGTGGACGTCGTCGGTCCCCTGTGAGCCGAACTGCCGCGTCCACACCTCGTTGCCGCGGTGGTCAAGGCGCCGGACGAACCCGTCGATCCCTCCCTGCGCCACCTGCTCCGGGAACGTCCCGTCGGTGGAGCCCGAGACGTAGATCGCCGAGGGCCCGGCGGCAACGCCCCGGATCCCGTCCGTGCCGGTGGTGCCGAACTCGGACACCCACCGCTTGGCCCCGTTCGGCCGGTACGCCGTGACGAACGCGTCGAGCCCTCCGGCGCTCGCGTGCTCGAACGCCCCGTCGGTCGAGCCTGCGACGTACACGCCGAGGAAGTCCACGGCGACGGCGCGGACATCGTCGGTGAGCGTTGTCCCCACCTGCTTCGTCCACAGCTCAGTGCCCGTCTGACTGTACTTTCGAACGAAGCCGTCCACGCCTCCCCGACGGGTGTCGCCGAGCCTGCCGTCGGTGGTGCCGGCGACGTACACACCCCCGGCGTTCACGGCCACGGCCAGGGCCCGGTCGTCCCCGGTCGAGCCGAACTCGCGGGTCCACAGGACGTCGCCCCGGAGGCTGTAGGCCCGGACGAAAGCGTCGATGCCCGCCCGATGCTTCTGCCCGTGGAGAGCCCGATCGGTGGAGCCGGCCACGAAGATGGTGCTCCCGGTCGCGGCGACGGCGAACGCCTGGTCGATCCCGGATGTGCCGAACTCGTCGGTCCACAGCTCTCGGCCCTTCGAGCCGTACGCCCGGACGAAGGCATCGGTCCGGGCTCGGAAGTCCTGGCCGGGGAGGGCAAGGTTCGTGGACCCCACGACGAAGACCCGGTCGGCCGCCTCGGCCAGCCCCAGGGCCAGGTCATAGCGCAGGGTCCCGAACTCCTCGGTCCATTCGGGCTTGGGTGCTGGCGTGACCGAGCCGCAGCCAACGTGGGCCACCAGGCAGTCCGCCACGAGCTGGTCCAGCCTGGGCTGCTGCCAGGTGTTCCAGAAGTCCGCGTGCAGGGTGTAGTAGGCGCCGCTCGAGAGCGTGAGGCCGACGGTCCCGTCCGGGTTCAGCGGGTTCATCACCCCGAAGTGGATCCGCTCGCTGACCCTCGCCAGCACGTGGTCGAAGCCCGAGGGACACGCTCCTCCGACCGGGTAGACGACGTTGGAGGGCTCGAGGCCGACGCCGTCCCAGCAGTTGGGGAGGTCCACCACCCCGACCACGCCATCGACGAACCGGTACTGCGCCCACGGCCCGCAGTCGTACGGTGCATCCATCTTCGGCGTCTTCACCGAGACCGTCTCTCCGCAGTACCAGAACACGTGAGGGTTCTCGGCCGGGGAGAGGGCATCTTTGTTGCCCCCGATCACCTTCAGGCCCTGGGGGATCGTCTCGACCGCGACGTCCTTCACCCCCAGGTAATAGATGCGCATCACCGGCGGCTTGATGGTCACGCCGCCGACGGACGCCGTGGGGGACCAGTACCCCGCGGTGTCGCTGGGGATCCGGCAATTCGTGGCCCCGGCGAGCATCGACGCCTGCGTGGAATTGGCGTTCGTCGTCTTGTTGCCGAAGAAGTCGTGCATGTGGGAGGCACCGGGCTGGCCGGGGAAGACGATGGGATCGTCCATGGCCGCGTGCGAGAAGCGGCACCGGACCCAGAACTGGCCCGCCGGCTCGTCGGCCCCGGCCCCTGACGGGACGAGCGCCGCGAGCACCGCGAGCATCGCGATCGAGGCAAGACGGCGAGAACGCGGTCCGATCGGCTTCCTTCGCACCGCACCCCCTCGAATCAGGCCCTTCCGATCAGGCGCCGGTCGGGCGCCCAGATCGCGGACCTGGCCAGCATAGACAAGGCCTCGGCGGTGGCAAGCATCCCCGCCGAGTCTAGGTACGATCGCGTAGTGACGCGACCGATCAGGGCGGCGCTGGCGTTCGTGGCGTGCACGGCGCTCCTCGTTCCGGGCCCCCAGGCGCTGGGTTCCGCAGGGCAGCATGCAGCCCGGCTCGTCGACCCGTCCTCGCTGAAGCCCACCATCGTGTGGAAGAAGATCCCGTTCGGCGCGCAGCGCAAGCGGCAGATGGCGGCGTACTCGAAGCGGCATTACGGCGAGCGCACGTGGGAGCTCACCGACCCCCACGTGGTGGTTGAGCACTACACGGACGGGCCGTCGTTCTCGAGCGCGTGGAACACCTTCGCCGCGAACAGCCTGCACCTGGGCGAGATGCCCGGCGTGTGCTCGCACTTCATCGTCGACACCGACGGCACCATCTACCAGCTCGTGAACTTGGGGATCCGATGCCGGCACGCCATCGGGATGAACTGGACGGCCATCGGCATCGAGATGGTCGGGACGAGCGACCGGGAGATCCTCGACCGCATGCCGCAGCTCCGAGCCGCGCTCAAGCTGACGCTATGGCTGCTTGCCAAGTTCGGGATCGAGGTCCGAAACGTGATCGGGCACGCCGAGACCCTGATGAGCCCCTATCACCACGAGCTGTATCCGTCGTGGCGGTGTCTGACCCACAGCGACTGGCAGCACCGCGGACATGCGGATCTTCCGGCGGAAGCTGAAGCGGATGGCCAACCAGGCCGGGGTGCCGATCGGCCCGCGGCCGCAGTGGGTCGACCCGAACTGCTGAGAGAGCGAAACGAGAGACGAGCCTCGGGACGCACGGGTGCGTCCCGAGGCTCGCCCTCTCGATGGAACCCGCTCGTCAGGCGCCGGTGCCGATCTCCTTGGCGCTCTGCTCCATCCGGTCGCCGGCCTCCTCGACGCGTTCGCCGGCCTTCTGGATCTTGCGGCCGGTGTGCTCGACGACGTCGCCCGTCTTGTAGCCGGCCTCAGAGGCCTTCTCGGTGCCCTGTGCGGCCATCTCGTCCATCTGGCCGCGCATCTCGTTGATCCACCCCTTGACCCGGTCGAAGGCCCCGGTGCGGGTGCCGACGGCGTAGATCGCGCCGGCCGCGAGGAGCAGCCGGAACACGCGGAACCGGCGCTTCTTGGGCTCCTCCACCGTGAACTGCGGCCTTCTCCAGCAAGTCCATGACGCGCTGACGCTCGGAGCGGTTCTCCTCGAGCTCGTCGCGGAGCACGCGGTTCTCCGCCTTCAGCTGCTCGTTCTGGGACTCGGCCCGATCGGCCTTCATCTCCATCATGCGCTGCCTGGCTCCGCTGCGCACGCGTTCCATCCTGCCCGTGATGTCCATGATCGCCCTCCTTAAGGAGACGTCCCGTCCTCCCTACCGTACCCCTTGGGGCCTGCTTCTACCCATCGGTTTCCACAGGCTGGGGCACGGGTACAGGACGCACACAGACCGCCAAGAAAAGGGGAGACGAGATGCCCGACCAGCGGGACGAGGTGCCAGACCACCAGAGCAAGCACCGACGGCCCACGTTCGATCGGTTCGCCACCCTGGCCGCCCGATGGATGGGTCATGGCCTCACGTTCGGGGTCGCGGTCCTGTTGACGCTCGCCTGGGCGCTCTCCGGACCCATCTTCCATTTCTCCAATGCTTGGCAGCTGATCATCAATACGACCACCACGGTCCTCACCTTCCTCATGGTCTTCCTCATCCAGAACACGCTGAACCGGGATTCGGCCGCCATCCACGTGAAGCTCGACGAGCTGATCCACGTCACGGAGCAAGCCCGGGATCAGTTGGTCGGGGTCGAGCACCTCGGGGACAAGGAGCTCGAACGACTCCGTCAGGCCCAAGAGGATGGTGCGGTCTCCGAGGTCTCGAACGACCGGTCGCGGGTGACGACCCCTCGTCAGTTCACGGCCTGAGCCGGTAGAAGCGCAGGAAGTCGTGCTCGACCTGGTCGAGGATCTCGACCTCCTCGAACCCCGCCTCGCCGGCGTACCGCCGGAACGTGTCGGGACGCATCACGGTACCCGTCCCCACTGAATGCTCCTCCGACAACCCGGCCGGAAGGCACACCAGGAAGCTGAACCCGTACATCAGCCGTTCAACCGGGTCACCGGGGGCGGTGAACGACTCCGCCACCTTCTCGTCGGCCACGATAGGGTCCCCGGGAGCCAGGCTGTCCCGGATCGCCGCGAGCACCTCGACCGGCCGGGCCATGTCGTGGATCGACTCGATCACGATGGCCAGGTCGTACGGCCCTCGTTCCCGAGGGTGGCACCGTCGCGGACCTCGAACCGGACCCGGTCGCTCACCCCGGCCTCTTGGGCGAGTCCCCGCGCGATCTCGACGGAGGACTCGTCCGGGTCGAAACCGTCCACCCTCACCGTGGGATAGGCCCGGGCGATGGCGATGGAGGCCCAGCCCACGCCGCAAGCCACATCGGCCACGCGGGCCGGTGGGTCGGACTGGAGACGCTCGTGGACGTCGGGGATCGACGGCAGGTACTCGGTCCCCAAGAGGCTCAGGATCCACGGCCGGTTGAAGTCTCCCTGCGACTCGATCATGTCCGGACCGAAGGCGGACCACGGAACGCCCCCTCCGTTCGCGAACGCGTCCATCAGCTGGGGAGCCGCCTGGATCGCCGCCACGAAGGCCCGGGCCAGCGGCGTGATGGAGAACATGCTGTCCAGGTCGATCAGGGCCTCGGCATGGGCCGGGAGGAAGCGAGTACCTTCGCTCGCCCTCCGGCTTCGCCTGGTCGTCGACCTCCAGGATGCCCGTCACCGCCTGCTGCTCCAGCCACTCGCGAGCGTACCGCTCGTGGATGCCGGCCCGGGACGCGAGCTCCGCAGGTGTCGATGCACCGGAATCGGCAAGCGCCCGATAGAGCCCCAGGCGGTCACCGAGGTACACGGCGACCATGTCAACGGCGCCCAATGCGGCCTCGAACAGCCGCTCGACCAGAGCCGCGGTCCTCTCCTCGTCCATGCTCACGGGCGAAGCTTCGGTCGGATCAGTCGTGCTTTCCATCGTCATCGTGTCTCCCCCCCGATCGGATGCTGAATGTATACGCAGGTGGCGGAGGCGAAGGTTACAGCGTACGAACCGGGTGAGCCCGGCCCAGAGCTCTGGGTGGGGGGCCATTCGTGGGGCCGAGTGGCCTGAGAGGGTTGCCGCTCTCACCAAAGGGTTAGGCGGGTGAGCGGCCCCATGAGGTTTCCATCAGGCGGACACCAACCCCGAAGGATAGTGCACGCCCTTCGTGGACGAGAGGTCGATATGGAGCATGCCGCCGCAGTCAGGACGACGGCGGCATGCTGGCAAGGGCGGGTTGAGGACGCATCAGCCCAGCTGCCATCAGGCGAACGCCACCGCCTTCGCGCCCGCCACGATCTCCTCGACGACCTTTGCGGCTCCAACGATCGTGGCTCCCTTGACCACGTGGTCCTCCGTGATCCCCCGTGGCTTGGTGCAGGCCCCGCACAGCCAGACCTGCCCTCCGTTCTCGATGAACTCCGTGTACAGGTCCGCCAAGACCGGCAGCCCCTCGTACGCGATTCCATCGGTGCCGCCCTGGGCCCCCAACCAGACCGCGTCGATCGTGCAGAGCACCACCGCCTCCTGCCCCGCTGTGGCGGCCACGTTCGCGGCCACGAAGGGCAGCGTCGCCCGCTCTGGGTCTTCCTTACCGTGCGTGCAGGTGAAGATCAGCTTCTCGCTCATTTCACTCGCTCCACTGTGATCTGGAGCCGCCCGTCATCGAGCGACTCGACCGAACGAACCGTGTTGCCCAGCAGCCGTGCCAGGGGAGGGAGCTCCTCCTTCGCGGCCGGATCCCGGGTCGCCACGACAAGCGCGTCACCCACCGGGATGGCCCGGATGCGGCGCCGGAACTCCTGAGCCAGCCCATCCGCGCAGCCCAGCTCGCCGGCGTCGAAGCGGTGGACGTCCCCGGCCTCGGGTTCGGCGACCGGTCGGAACCCCGAACACACCAGGTCGATCCGCTCGATCCGCCCATCGTCGACGTCACAGAAGGCCTAGCTGTTCGATGACCGCCCAGCCCTCCTCGTCGTGCAGACGGAACCGATAGCTGATCCGGAGGCGGTCGGCCACGTCCTCCGCGCCGCTCCCCTCGACCTCGAATGCGTCGGGCTCCTCGAACCAGCTTCTGAGCTGATCCGTGACCGCGGCGGCGCCGCTCAGCTCGCGAAGGCCGCCCGGCAGCAGCCCACGGAACCGGATATCCGGATCAAGGCTCGCCTCTACTCCCTCGAAATCGCGCGACGTGAGCGCCTCCAGGAACGCCTTGCCCGGGATCTGCTGCCCCTCCACTCCTCTTCACCTCCTCCCTCGTCGTGACAGACGTGACGTTAGGTCGGTGAGAAGCATCGAGGAACGGCGAGATTGCCGTATTTCCGGGGTTCCGCCCCCGAATCTCCGAAGCCCCTACCCGGCCGCGGGCTCCAGAAGACCGAGCTCCTCCGCCTTCCGCACCGCCTCGAGGCGCGATCGGCAGCCGAGCTTGGCGAGGATGTTGCGGACGTGCATGTCGACGGTCCTGGCGCTGAGGAATAGCTCGCGCCCGATCTCCCGATTGGTCCGGCCCAGCTCGAGCAGACGAATCGACCTCCAGCTCGCGCCTGGAGAGTCCACCTCGCTCCAGGTCTGCGAGAGCCCTCCGGCCGAGCCGCCGCTCCACCTTCTCTCCCAGTGACGCCAGCTCCTCGACCGCACGGGCCGCGAGGGGTCGGGCCTTCAGCTTTCGGGCCGCCCGGTATGCGGACACCAAGTGCTCGATCCCACGGTCGCGTCTTCCGGCGGCGACGAGCGCCACAGCCGCCCGCACTTGTATCTCCGCACGATCGTGCGGAACGGTGAGCCCGGAGAGAGCGTCGAGAGCCCGCTCGAAGTGGCCCGTGGCACGCTCCCCGTCGTCCTCCATGAGCGCGATCTCGCCCAGGGCGTGGGCGAGCGCTGCAACGGTCTCCGACGTGCCACCGGTGGCGGCCATGCTGGACAGCAGCTCCGCGCACGCGGCGGCTTGGGCCTGCTCGCCTCGTCGAGCGAAGAACGTCGTCGCCCAGCGGAGCGCTTGGCACGGAATAGTGTCGCTCCTCCTTGGCCCAGCACCGCTCCACCAGTTCGGTGGCTCGCTGTGCGGCCGAGACGTCCTTCCCTTCCAGGTCATCCAACCGGGAGAGTCCGAGTAGACCGTGGATCTCCATCGGGAAGAGCTCGCTGGCCCGACCGAAGGCAAGCGCGGAGGCGAGCAGCCGGCGAGCGGACTCCGTCTCGCCGCGCAGCGCGTGGATCATCCCGAGCTCCACCATCGCCGCGTGGCGGGCCACCGGTGGCGCCTGGGCTTCATTCAGAACCTGTCGGCATACGGCGACCGCTCGATCCCACTGGCCGATGTGCATGAGGACCGGGGAAAGGCAGGCGAAACACACCTGAGCCGCGTCTCGGAGGTCCTTCGCCTGACAGAACTGGAAGGCCGCGGTGTACGCATCGATGGCCGCCGGGTAGTCTGGCGAGTTCTCGAGCGCGTCCGCCATCAGGAAGTAGGCCTGGGCCGCCACCCCGGGCAGGTCATGTGCGAGGGCCAGCGAAAGACCCTCGCGGCAAAGCTCCACACCTGCGCGACCTTGCCCGAGCTTGGCCCGCACGCCACCCTCGATCGCTAGGGAGAGTGCCCTCAGGTCCGGACGGCCGGCTCGCTCGACCTCTGAAGCAGCGACGGTGATCAGATGGAGTGCGGCGGTCAGATCGCCGGCCGATCGGAGATGAGAGGCAGTGGCCAGGCGCTCTGAAGCAGCCTCGCCGGGTAGGCCTGCCCGCGCGAACTCCTCGGCCGCGCTCGCGCGCGCCGCAAGCGCCCGCTCCCAGTTGGCCTGGAGCTCATAGAGGCTTGCAAGGCGGCGTTCTGCCTCCGCAAGGGCTTTGCTGTCGCGAGTGGCCCGGCGGCCCTCCGCGACTTCCTCATACGCCCGAATAGCCTGGGAAAGCTCGCCGCACAACTCCGCGCACTGCCCCAGGCGCTCCACTGCGGCAAGCCGTCCGGGCTCGTCCTCACCTTCGGGCCAGACTTCGAGCGCCCGGCGAAGGGCGCGAGCCGCCTCCCGGTAGCCATGAAGGGCGAAGAACGATTCGGCGGCGGCGAGGAGCATCGGTCGGGCCCGACGGGGTTCCCGAGCGGCCACCCAATGCTCGGCGATCGCCCCAGGCGGCGCGCCCAGAGCCTCGAGGCGTTCGCCGAGCAGACGATGGTGAGCGCGCCTTCTCGTCCAGGGAATATCCCGGTACAGCGCCTCTCGAACCAGGTCATGGTGAAAGGCCGCGGCCCGGTCGAGCGTCTCGACAAGGAGTCCTGCCTCGATCAGCTCCTCGAGGTCATCGTCATCCACAAGGTCGTTGAGGACATCCGGATCGACGTGAGTCCCCGACGCCGCGGCGAGCTCCAGAGCCCTCCGGCCTCCCTCAGAGATCCCATCGGTCAGCAGGAGGACCGCGTCCCTGATCGTTTGAGGGAGCGGCACGTCCTCCGCCGAACGGAGATCCACGACCTCGCCCCCGTCTCGAAGTCGTCGGGTGGAGGCGAGGGCGGCCGTGAGCTCCTCGATGAAGAACGGAAGGCCCTCGGTGCGCTCGTAGACGGCAGTCGCCAGGGCGCTAGTGGGAGCCTTTCCGAGGATGCGGGCCACCAGCTCCGCTGTGTGCGACGCGTCGAGGGAGTGGAGGAGCACCTCCCGGAATCTGTTCGCTCGCCGCAACTCGGCGCGAAGCCGGCGCAGCGGATGCCCCCGAGGGATCTGGTCGGTTCGATAGGCGGCCAGGACGAGCAGTCGCTCGTCCTCGAGCGAGACCGACAGCCCGTCGAGCAGGTCGAGGGTTGCCTCGTCGGCCCGATGCAGATCATCGAGGAACACCACCGACGCGTCGCGGCGGCCGATCTCGTGGAAGGCCCGCCGGATGGATTCCACCAACGTTTGCATGTCCGGCCGTTCCGGCGCCGAGCCGAGCTCGGGAAGAAGCAGCCCGAGGTAACGTTCGAGGGGTCCAACGCCCCGCAGGCCGTCGGGCACGGCCCGCAGGTACGCACGCAGCACGCCGACGATCGGTCCGTAGGGCGTGCCTTCCGGCGGGGCCGACCCTCGCAGAACGAAGAGCTCGCTGCGGGCGAGAACTTCGTCGGCAAGTCTGGTCTTCCCCACTCCTGGCTCGCCCGCGATCAGGACGAGCCCGCCCTTGCCACTCCGAACCTCGGCCAGGACATCCGTCAGCATCGAAAGCTCTGCTTCCCGGCCGATCAGCTCGACCTCGTAGGCCATAGGGGCAGTGTATGGATGCCACGAACTCCCCGGCCAGGGCCGACGCGTCCTGGATCGGACCGATAGCACGAACCCAATCGGGGCTCCGGGCTCTCGGACGCATGTGCCTCCTACGCGGTGAACTTCCCGGAGGCGCGAACGACGCTTGAGGCGGAAGGTGATGCCCTGGAGGCGGAGCGAGATCTGGCACCGTCGTCCCCTTCGGCTTCGCTCCTCGGGGACATCCGGGGAAGAGTGGCTGAGGCGGTCGCGGCCAGCGGGCCGGAGCAGGTCAAAGAGCTCCTCGCTGCCGTTGTCAGCTCTGTCGTCGTGGAGTCACGCGCATCGATCCAGCCGTCCTTTCGTCGCGCCCGGTGTTCGTACTCTGGAACCTTCGCGGAGGCGAAGGGAACACTGTAAGAACCCAAACGCCCCAGGTCGGAGTGTGTGGGTGAGCGCCCGAGGGTGGGGTCCGCTCGGTTGACCGTTCGGCCGAGCTGACACCGGCTCTGGGGGAAGCCACCGAGCGGATCAGTGTTCGGCCTCGTATCGCAAGGATCAAGCCTGCGTCTCGCCTGCATTCGTGACCAGGTTGATCAGCCGGTCAGGAACGAAGATCACCTTCCTCGGATCGCGATCCATGAGGTGGCGGCGAACCTTCTCCCTGCCCTTCGCTCGCTCGAGCGCGTGCTCCTTGCCGAGCCCGGCGGGCACTTGGATCCTGTCGCGGGTCTTGCCGTCGACCTGGATCACCAGTGTCACCTGAGCGTCGACAAGCGCGCGCCGGTCGAAGGCCGGCCAGCGCTGTTGGTGAACCGAGTACTCACCGCCGATCCTCGACCAGAGCTCCTCCGCGAGGTGCGGGGCGAGCGGTGCTAGGAGCAGTACGAGCGAGCTTGAGACCCTGGCCCACTCCTTGCTCGACATCTTGTCGCGCTCTCGCCGAGCCCATCGGCCAAGCTCCATGAGCGAGGCGATCGCGGTGTTGAACCTCATCTCCCCTAGGTCGCTCGCCGATCGCCGCGATGGCTCGGTCCACCTGGCGAAGATCCACCCCGCCGCCTCCTGGTTCGTGAGGCTCAGTCACGAGGCGCCAGGCGCGTCGGAGGAATCGCTCGATGCCGGCGATGCCAGCGTCCGAGAAATCGCCGCCCTCATCCCACGGTCCGATGAATAGCAGGTACATCCGGGTGACGTCGGCGCCGTGCTCGGCGATATAGCGATCGGGGTTCACGACGTTCCCCCGACTCTTGCTCATCTTTGCGCCGTCTTTGGTGAGCATCCCGTGGAGCCGAAGGTGCGGGAACGGCTCCGCGAAGGGCACCAGCCCGAGGTCGTTGAGGGCGTGGGTTACGAACCGCGCGTACAGATGATGTCGCATGACATGCTCGGGCCCGCCCGCGTAGGAGTCCACGGGCAGCATCCGCTCGGTCCGGTTCGGGTCCCACGCTCGATCATGAACGTCACTCGAGGGATACCGCAGGAAGTACCAGGCAGAGTCAAAGAAGGTGTCGGAGACGTCGGTCTCGCGCCTCGCGGATCCGCCGCAGGAGGGGCAGTCGGTGCGCACGAAGGACTCGGCGCTGGCGAGAGGCGAGACGCCGGTGCCGGTCGGCCGGAAGTCGTCGACGTGGGGAAGGACGACGGGGAGCTCATCCTCCGGAACCGGCACCGTGCCGCAGTCGGGGCAGTACACGATCGGGATAGGAGGTCCCCAGTAGCGTTGCCGCGAGATCAGCCAGTCCCTGAGCCGGTACCTGACGACACTCCGGCCGGAACCGCGTGCCTCGAGCCATCCGGCGATCGCATCGCGAGCCGTTTCGGAGGGCATACCGGAGAACGGACCGGACTCGATCAGCACGCCCTCGCCGGTCCAGGGCCCGTCCCCTCGGGCTTTCGCATCCACGGGTGGCCGGATCACCTTGACGACTGGGAGGCCGCTCATCGCCGCGAACTGGAAGTCACGCACGTCGTGCGCCGGCACGCCCATCACGGCACCGGTGCCGTAGGCCGCAACCACGTAGTCGGCGACGTAGATCGGAACTCGGTCTCCGGTGGCGGGATGGACGGCGTACGACCCTGTGAACGCGCCTCGTTGTGGAGGAAGCCCCGCCGCGCCGCTGCGCCCGAAGGCCGAGACACGGTCGCGCAGGGCCTCCTCGACGAATCGGCGAACGTCCGGCTCCATACCGGTTCCGCTCGTGAGCGCGTTGAGGTCCGGATGCTCGGGGGGCAGAACCAGAAACGTCACGCCGAACAACGTGTCCGGCCTGGTCGTGAACGCGCGAAGGTGGAGTCCTGGGTCCGGGACCTCGAAATCGATCTCGACACCTTCGGTCCGCCCGATCCACTCGCGCTGTGCATTCTTGGCCGACTCGGGCCAGTCGATGTGGTCCAGGCCTCGGAGTAGCTCCTCTGCATACGCGGTGATCCTCAGGAACCACTGCTGCATGATCCGCTGCACAACGCGGGTTCCGCAGCGCTCACAGCGGTCGCCCTCGAGCTGTTCGTTCGCGAGCACCGTCAGACAGGATGGACACCACACGACCGAGGCCTTGCGACGGACCGCCAGCCCCGCCCGGTACAACTTGACGAAGAGCCACTGCGTCCACCGGTAATAGGAGGGGTCGCTAGTCACGATCTCGCGGCTCCAGTCCCATGCCGCACCCAGGGATCCGAGCTGCCGCCGGTAGTTGGTGATCGTGCGTCTCGGTCAAGGTGCCGGGGTTCTCGCCGACCCTGAGGGCGTAGTTCTCGGTGTGGATCCCGAAGGAGTCAAAGCCGATCGGTTGGAAGACCTCCCGGCCCCGCATCTTCAGGTAGCGACCGTAGGTGTCGGCCCCCGAATACGTGTATGCATGCCCGACGTGGAGACCCTCGGCTGAGGGGTATGGGAACTCGACGAGGTTGTAGAACTTGCGATCCGGTGGAACGTGCTCGACGTCGATCTCCCACAAACGAGTCGCGGCCCAGCGGGCCTGCCACCTCGACTCGATCGCTGACGGATCGTACCCGTCGTCCTCTGATGGTGCGGTCATGTGTGGGCCTCCCTGTCCTCAGGGTGATCGGGTGCACGCGATGAACGGCGCGGGGCCGCTGTGTCTACCCGGCGGAAGAGAGCTGACGGCTCCGAGGGAGACAGCCGAGGATGCCGCGAGCGCTTGACCGCGCTCGCGGCTACGTAAGGACGAGGGTCGCTCGACCGACCGCTCTGGTCACGCCAACATTATGCGCTGCCGCGTCGCTGGGGGTCGGGCGTCTGATGCGAGGACAGAAGACCCTTGCCTATCGGCCTCAGGTCGCCGTCCAGGGTCTTCGGCTCAGCGATCGGGCCCGCGCCCCGGTTCTTACAACTGTTCCCTTCGCTCGCGCGTTTCCGCTGGTCACGGCGTGGCGGAGGCGAAGGTTACAGCGTACGAACCGCGGTGAGCCTGGCCCGGAGCTTTGGGTGAGCACGCGTTCCTGGGGCCGAGTGGCTTGAGACATGGCCCGATTCTTCGCCGGCGGTCATGCGGCCGGAGCCGTGGGCGTAAAGGATCCGTGGGGATCCTGTCGCGGCCGAGTTGTCTCGCGACCGAGCCGTGCCGCTCCTTGCTTGACGATTCACGATCCGCCAACTGGCGGAGTCGGGCGGGTAGGCTTTACACCCTTCCTGACCTGGAGAGAGAGTGCGCCAGGCTTATCGAACTCGGCTCCCGGTCCGCCGTGGCCAGTCCGACTACTCAGGCCGACGCCGGCGGCTACGATGCGCACGAAGGAGGGGCGCTCGATAAGGTACGCGGACGCAGGTGGTGTACGGATCGCGTACGACGACCAGGGACCCCGCGTCGATACGGCCGTGCTCTGCCTGACGGGGTGGTGGATGAATCGGGGTTTCTACGCCCCGCTCGCGGAGCGCCTGAGCGCTCGACACAGGGTGATCACGCTGGACTGGCGCGGGCACGGGGACTCCGGTCGACCACCCCAGGACTTCGGCCATGGGGAGCTGGCCGATGACGCGATGGCCGTCATCGAGGCGAGCGGCGCCCGCCGCGTTGTGCCGGTGACTCAGGCGCACGGCGGCTGGGCGGCGATCGAGCTCCGCCGCCGCCTCGGTGACCGGGTGGAGAAGATCGTCGCGTCAAGCTGGCTCGTGCTCGATCCGCCGCCGCAGTTCGCTGCCGTGCTGGAGGCGCTTCAGGACAAGGTGCGGTGGCGTGAGGCTCGCGAGCAGCTCTACTCGATGTGGTTGACGGGTGCTCCGGAGGGCGTCGTAGAAGAAATACGCCGGGAGATGGACGTCTACGACTTCGACATGTGCTCGCGGGCGGCGCGCGCGATCACGGCCGACTACGCGCAGTATGGAAACCCGCTGCGCACGCTCTCGGAGATCGATCCGAAGCCGAACACCCTGCACGTGTTCGCGCAGCCGCGCGCCCCCGAGTTCCTCGCAGCGCAGGAGGCCTTTTCGGCCGCGAACCCATGGTTCTCGGTCAAGCGCCTCGATGGGGTGAGCCACTTCCCGCCGCTCGAGCTGCCGGACGTGACGGCGGCCGAGATCGAGCGCTTCATCGGATAGGGCGGAGCTTATTACGGCCTTGGCTCCCTCTACCTCCTGAATTAGATTCCTGTCATTCAGCGGAGGCGAAGGGAACACAATAAGAACCACGTAGCTCCGGGTCAGGGGGTGTGGGTGACCGCGAACGAGTGGGGTCGAGTGGCTTAGCTGGTTCCTGGAAAGCCCCCGCCTCTTCTGCCCAGACGAGCCAGGCGCCTCGATTTCTTGCGATTTCCCCTCCTCCACCTCCCTCTGTCCTCCCTCCGGCCTCGCCGTTTCCTGCCCGATCTCTCCCCCAGGAGACCCAAGACCAGCGGCTATGGACTAGAAGGAAGAGGGGTCCAGGACTCGCTGAAGCCGGCCGGGGGGAGACGTGGCGCCGTTGCACCCTCGCGCGCCTCGGGTGCGGACATATACGCTCGCCTCCCGCTCGATCCTGGCGACCACCAAGTCTTGTCCTGGGACCGGACTGTCAACCACGTCCTGGTACCAGACAACGACCTCAGGCTCTGCACTGCCGAATTTGGCTCTACAGGATCAAGGGCGCCGGCTCACGCCGGCGCCAGCGGCCGGCTTACCCTCCGCTCCGAGCCTCCGGCCCTCCGACGGCGGCCGCCGACCGCGGCGGCGACGTCGGCTGGACGCTGGGCGCCTCACCGCGCAGCGAGCGCCTGCCAGACCCCCGTTACGACGTAACGGGGGTCTGCTGTCTGCGGGTCGTTATGGACGAACGCTGATGATCGTCTTCCCCTTGTGTCGCTCGGTCGGGTTGAGGGCCGCAACGGCATCGTCGAGGGTCGCGACGTTGCCGATGTTCGTCCGCAGCCGTCCGTCACGCACCCGCCGGACGATCTCACTCAGTTGGACGCGATCGGACTCGACAACAAAGTCGATCGCCAGGCCGTCCGCGGGCCGCGCCTCGGGCGGCCCGACAACGGTCACCAGCGTTCCTCCGGCTCGAACCAGACCCGCGGACCGCTTCTGGATGTCGCCACCGATGACATCGAAAACCAGATCGACTCCGCGCTCCAGGGTATGCGGTCTTGAAGAACTTCTTCGCCTCAGTATCGACTTGTTGCCGGAGTTGGGCACGTAGGCGCCCATGAGGAACACGTAATCGACGGTTCCCCTGGCACTGTGGACCTTGCCGATCTGGATCTCGATTTCCTTCGCGACCTGGGCTGCCTGGCCGGCGGCAACCCGCTCAGGACCTCATCGCCCCCCACGATTTGACCGGTGGTTCTAGGCCCTTTCACGTCACTACGTAACACGACCAGAACCCCCTTCTGCTTCTTATCGTATCGGCTGCCGCTCAGCTCGAAGTGCGTATCCAGACCATAGTTCTTGATGAGTCGCCACATGACTTCATGCACGGCCATGTCCGGCTTACCCTTCAACACGCCCTTGGCTCGTTCTTTGAGTGCCTCATCTTCCTTAGCCATAGCGGCCAGTTCGTCGGGATACCGTTCACTCCGCTGCACCAGGCCAGCTCCAGATGGGATGGCACCCATTGTTAGCAACCCTGCAACGACTCCATCCGACCCCGCCTGCTGCACCACGTGCGTCAGCTCGTGTGCCAGCAGCCGTCGGCCTTCACGATTGTTCGGGGCATACTGACCCGCATCGAAAACCACATCTCGCCCTACCGTGTACGCCACGGCGTTCACCGCCCGGGCCGACTGGGCTGCACGTGCGTCAGCGTGGACGCGTACCTGGCCGAAATCGTGGCCGAAGCGCGGCTCCATGAAAGCTCGTATGTCCGTAGCGAGCGGTTGACCCGGGGATTGCAGGACCTCATGGACTACAGGCGGCGCCGCGTCTACGGTCGCTGCGCTCGACGCCTGGCGTTGAAGCACCTGGTTCATCTTCTTCTTCTTCTGATCGCCCGGCAGCTTAAGCTTGTACTCATCGCCCAGCAGCGCAGGCAGCTTGTAGCCGAAGGACGGCGTGGGTGGGGTCAGTTGCGGCCCGTCCTGCGGCTTCTTCACGCCCAGCCACGGATATTTCTTCACCATCGCATCCAGATCCGGACCAGGCGCATACTTCGCCAGAGCGCCCTTCGCGGCCGCGTCCTCAGCCTTCTGCTGCAAGTCCTCCGGCGAGCCGGGCGGATACTTCATTCCCGCCCGGAATTTAGCCTGATCGGCCGCCATGCGGGCGTTTTCGGCCCGCTGAATTTCCGCTCGGGTCAGGGCCGGTTTCTTTTCGCCGCCTCCCCCCGGTGCCTGCTCCGAGTATTTGAACGTGATCATCGCTTCGGTCGGCTTGTCCACCGGGCCCTTGTAGGTGATTTCGACGCTCAGGCCCGGCGTCAGCACGTCCAGCGGGATCTCCGGGATCTGCGCAGGCAACTCCTTGTGCGTGGCGGCCAACGTCGCCACCGCGCCGGCCGCGGCCGCACCAGTGATGATCTTGCCGGGCAGCGTGCCGATGAAGCTCTTGCCGGCCTCGGTTGCGCCTTTCACCAGCTTGTCCTGCTTGACCTTTTCCTGCCAAGTCTTTGCCCAACGGGGTTTCCAGAAACGCCTCCTGAGCTTGTCGGCGGCTTCCTTTATACTTCTCCTCGTCCGTCTTTTCCTTGGGCACGTCCTCGCGCTGAACGCGCGTGATCGGGCACGGCCGAGAGCGTGAACGGGAGCCGGGCCTCGGCCGTTCATCACCGCGTCGGCTACACGGTCAGCCTCCCGCTCGAAGCGGTCGCCGGGCAGGTTGACGACGAGCGGGCGGCGCTGGATGAGGCTGTGAGGTGTATGTCTGGAGCGGCTGGTCACGGCTCTGGTGGGTCAGTTCGCGGCTGATCATCCGACCCTCCTTGCCTCCCAGGGATGTCAGTCAGGTCCGGTAAACCGCTTCCGCCACGCCCGTCCCGATCGCTGCGCGGGCATCGCCGGGGCGATGTTGAACGCGCCGCCGTCCAGCCGGGTCGCGGCGCCTGTCTGTCCACACGCCGGGCAGGCCGCGTTCGCCCAGGATGCGCGCCAGCTCGGCTTGCACCGCCTCACCGATGCGATAGCGGTCGCCGGGCGGAAAGCCGTGCAGGACCAACTCGTCGATCTCGATCACGATGTCCATGTCACCAGTTCCTGAACTCGGCGTCGCTCATCGGCTTCTCCAGCTTGGCGTACTCGCCCCGCGCCGCGCGCAGCAGGTGGGGCATGCGCCACCGGCTCGCCGGCGTCGGCGGCCAGGAACGCGGCGTTCAGCGCGATGTTGCGGATGTTGCCGCCGGCCACGTTGAGCTGCGCCAGCCGCGCCAAGTCGAGTCCCAGCGATCGGCGTCTGCGGCGGGAAGACCCGCCGCCAGATCTCGGCGCGCTGGCGGCGTCCGGGAACGGGAAGTTGACGACGAAGCGGATGCGGCGCAGAAAGGCCGGGTCGAGCGCGGCTCTTGCATGTTGGTCGTCAGGATCGCCAGCCCGCGGTAGGCCTCCATGCGCTGCAGCAGGTAGCTGACCTCGATGTTGGCGTAGCGGTCGTGGCTGTCCTTGACCTCGCTGCGCTTGCCGAAGAGCGCGTCGGCCTCGTCGAAGAGCAGGATGGCGCCGCCGTCCTCGGCGGCGTCGAACACCCGGCGCAGGTTCTTCTCCGTCTCGCCGATGTACTTGCTGACGACCGCGCTCAGGTCGATGCGGTAGAGGTCGAGCGCCAGCTCGTTGGCCAGCACCTCGGCGGCCATCGTCTTGCCCGTGCCGCTCGCGCCGGCGAAGAGCGCGCTGATGCCCAGCCCGCGCGCGCTCTTGCCCGCAAAGCCCCAGTCGTCGTAGACCGACACGCTCTGGCGCACGTGGATGGCGATCTCGCGCAGCGTGCCGCGCTGCGCCTCCGGCAGGACCAGGTCGTCCCAGGTCGCCACCGGCTCGATGCGCTGCGCCAGTTCGTCCATGCGACCGGCGCCGGGGTGCGAGTTGGCGGCGCGCACCGCGTGCGGGCTTTGCCAGCGCGGCCGGTTGACGTCGAAAGTGACCGTCGTGCGTCCTGCCAGGCTCAGAGGCTCCCGGCTGAGGATCAGCAGTGAGCTGCCGAGTCGCTCGGCGAATGCGCTGACGGCGCTCGATGGCCTCGCCGCCGGTTGCATCCAGCAGCAGCACGGCCGCTGACAGAGCTGCCTCGCGCTCCCACAACCGGATCAGATCTTCGCGCTCATGCGCGCCGGTCGGGATGTCGGCCACGGCCAACTCGTAGAGTGAGCCGCCGATCGCGCTGCAAGCGGCCGCCGCGACAGCATGTTTGCCTGCCCGGTCGTCTCCGCAGAGCTGGATGGCGGTCGGGCCGTTCGTCTGGCGCAGTTGCCCGGCGAGCGATGCGGCCAGTTCCGCCTGTTCCGGCGTCAATTCGCTCGGTAGACATAAGGGTCTTGACCGTGGCAGCCAGCCGCTCATCCAGGTAGTCGAGCCCGGCCAGGTGGTGCAGCACGCGCTCGTCGATGCGCAGCCGGGTGGTCGCCAATGGCTCGACGCCCGGCGTTGACCAGCTCGACCAGCCGCCAGCGGCGCAGGGGCGCGACCGGCGCCAGCGCGCTCCAGTGCGGTTCGGCCAGCGCTGCCAGCGCCAGCCCGAAGGTGGGGTAGGGGCGGGCGGGATCGCCGGCCGCGCGGGCGCAGAGCGGCGCGACGCTGCCATCCAGCTCGGCCGCGGCGCAAAGCAGCAGCACATCCCGCTCGAACGGCGACAGGCCGAACGCCTCGGCCAGGCGGACCAGCGCGGGCGGCGCGACGTCCGGAAAATCGAGCAGCGACGGCTCGGGCGCCGGTCCGGGAGGATCGCCGGCGAGGCCGGCGGTCCGTTCCAAAGCCCGCCGCACGCGCGCCGCCTCCGCCATCAGATAGCGTTGGTTCAGCTCCAGCCAGCCGGTCTGCGCGCTCATGTGATCTTCACCTTGGGCGTGGCGAATTTGCCCGCGCCATCGAGGCCCAGCAGGCTCTCGGCGCCATCCACCTGGACGTAGGCCAGGTAGTCGCCCGGCGCCACGCCGTCGAATGCAAACGTGATCGAAGCGGTCTCGGTCGCCGGGCCGGTGATGCCGTTAGCCTTCGGCGCGGGGAAGCTGTGGGCGCGCGCCGGACGGCCCTCCGGCGCATTGAATTCGTAGAGGAAGAGCGTGACGCGCTGCGTCTTGCCCACGGGCGGGTTGAAGCCCACCGCGATTTGCTTGGACGCGGCCGTCACGGTCGCGGGGACGGTGATCGTCGGGTGGAGCACGAAGGCGGCCACGTTGGACGTGATCCCGGCGTGCGGCGTGCCCGGCTCCGGCTCGCCCATCAACACCTGGTGGATCACCTGGACGCTCTGCACGCCCGCTCGTGCGGCGGGAGCTGCGGACAGGGCGAAGCTGATCTGCGTGTCGCTCACGGTCAGCGCCGCGCCGGGCACGAGCGTCTCGCCCAGTTGCACCAGCGTCACCGGCCCCTTCAGCCCCGCGCCCTGGATGCGGAGCGTGCTGGCGGCGGTGATGCGCGGGTCGGCCGGGGGCACGGCGGCCGAGGTCACCTGCTCGATCGTCGGGCGTTCCATCGGCAGCGCATAGACCTTGTGCTTCAGCACCGGCAGCGCGGAGCGGGTCGAGCGGGCGCTCTCGATCAGCACGACCGATGCCCGGTAGGCCGCGCACGTCCGGTAGTGCGCCTGGAACGCCGCCCACAGCTTGGACAGCTCTTCGGTGCTCAACGCCTCCGGGACGATCTTGATCATCTCCACCTGGTCGGCCAGGTCCGCGGCGGACAGCGCCTTGAACGCGGGCGGCAGGGCGGCGCCGGTCACCGGCGACTGGGGGGCCAGCGCCGCACGGATCGCGTCGCGGGTGAGCACCGGCGTCTCGTGCAGCACCTGCATGCCGTAGCCCAACAGGATCTCGGCGACGAAATCGTCGCCCCCGTAGGCCATCAGCAGGTAGTGCAGGTCGAGCGCCAACGGCGGGTTGGTCAGCCGCGCGCCGCTGGCGTCGCGCGCCGGCTGGCCGACGTTGCGCCACCCCTGGTTGGGCGTCACCTGGTAGAGGTACAGGTTCAACTGCGCGGCCTCGTTCGGCCCGGTGTTGATCACGTCCGGCGGCTTGGATGTCACGCTGACGACGCCCACGTTGGCCGACAGGTCGTGTTGGACGACGCCGTTGTTCAGCAGATCCCGGAGCACGGCGGTGACCGCCGCGATGGCCAGCGCGTTGCTCATGGCTGCGAGCCTCCCTTGCGGCCGCTCAGATAATCTTCCAGCGAGCTGCGCGGCGCAGCCGGTCGAGCTGCGGGCCTGGGCGGCGGCGCAGGTGGCATCACGGCGCGCACGTCGATCCGGCCGATGTGCACGTGAATGTCGGCGCGGTCCTGTTCGGCGGTCGACCGCCTCGGCGACCGGCTTGACCAGGCCGGCGCGGCGGGCGTCGTCTCGGAGCGCTGCGCTCCGGCCGCGAGGCTGCATGCGCCGGGCAGGCGTCGACCGGCAGCGCGGGCCGGGCGGCTCGGCACCGGCACGGATGCGCCGCGGCGGCGTGAGAGGCGGCGCAGGCTGGCGGATCGTGTGAGCCGGGGTCTGGCCGGTGGAGTCCGTGGATGCTCGGCGCTTCTGTCGGCTGCCCGGAATGGCAGTGCCGGAGTGGGTCGACAGCTCGGTCGCTGCGCGGCATGTTCATCGGCGGACGGGCGGATCGAGGCGTCGGCGCAGTCCCGGGGTGCGAGCGGCCGCGGGCGCTGCTGGAGCAGGCTCGTGTCCGTATGCGGCGGCGCAGTCAACTCTTCGGCGCACGCCGGCGGGGATCGGCGCGACCTCCGCCGGCGCCTCGCTCCACGTCACCGCGCGTGGCCCTGCGGTCGGCTCGAAGCGCACGGGCAGCCGCGGCTGCACCGTCGGCAGCTCGCCGGTCACGCGTTGCGCCAGTCGGGTCAGGAAGTCCATATCAGCTCCAGATACGCCTGCCGCCGCCGCGGGCTCAGCGCCAGGATGTCGGCCTCGCGCCAGCCGTAGGCCCGCGCCAGCGCGTCCACCTCACGCAGCAGCCGTTTGGCCTCGGCGGCCAGCTCGGCCCAGAAGTACGCCGCAATGTCGAAGAGCGCCTGCCACTCGCGCCGCACGCCGGGCAGGTCAGGTCCAGCAGCACCTCGGCCTGCGGATCGCGGGCGCTCATCTCGGCCGCCAGGGCCGCCAGCACCGTCATCGGGCAGCTCGCTCGGCCGATACGGCTCGACGCCGCCCCACGTCGCTTCGAGGATGCACCGGTCGGCCAGCGCCCGCCGGACCGCCGCGGCATCGGACATATCCTGGAAGGCGATCAGATCGCCCGCCGTCGGCAGGCGGTAGATCACGTGGGCCGCGGGGCCGTCCGGCCCCACTGGCAGCACGTCGCGCGAAACGGCGGGCTGCCGCGCTCGCCGCGCTCCTCGACCGGCGGCCCGGCCCGGAGATCGGCGACCGGGCGGTGAACTCCAGCGCCTCGCGCACAGCGGGCAGCGGGCGAAGCCGCGAGATCGCGCCGAACAGCCTGCTCGCGGGCGGCCAGCAGCAGCGCATCGCGGGTCGCCGAGCGGCAGCGCAGCCAGCTCGTCGCTACGTCGCGCTCGGGGCACGGCCGCGGCCAGCAGCGCCAGCGCTCGTTCGGCCGGCGCCTGGCCGGCGCCGCGCTCCCAGACGTCCCAGGATCTCGGCGGCTGACAAGGCTGTGCATCAGGCGTACTTACAGCGGCGGCTCGGTGAAGCTCGGCTCGGCCGGCTCGGCCACCTCGTAGTCGCGCTCCCAGCCTTCGTTCTCCAGCTTGATGTGCTGGATGGCGACGGCGTTGGCGTTGGCGTCGAGGTCGGGCAGCGCCTGGAACTCCGACACCCAGCAGCGGAAGACCTTGTAGGCGAGCGCCAGCTGGCCCGGCCTCGTTGTAGACCTCGATGATGATGTCCTTGCGGAAGTCCTTGAGCGAGACCTCCGCGCCCAGGCCGGAGCCGAAGTTCCAGACCTTGTTGGCCCACTGCTCGAACTCGGTGTCGTGGGTGACGCCGCGCTCGAGCGTGATCGCCTCGTACTCGGTGCGGCCCGGCGACTTGCGGCTGCTGCTGGGGTCGCCGCCCTCGCGGTGCTTGACCACCTCGGTGGTGCGCTTGAGCGCGCCGACCTTGCTGACGCCGGCGACGTAGCGGCCGTCCCACTTGACGCGGAACTTGAAGTTCTTGTACGGATCGAAGCGCTGCGCGATTGACGCTGAACTGAGCCATGATTGTCCTCCTCTAGGCCTCGATCTGCCCGGCCATCTGCTGGATCTTGATGATCACGAACTCGGCGGGCTTGAGCGGCGCGAAGCCGACCAGGATGTTGACGATGCCCAGGTTGATGTCGTTCTGGGTCGTGGTCTCCTTGTCGCACTTGACGAAGTAGGCCTCGCGCGGCGTCGTGCCCTGGAACGCGCCCTGGCGGAACAGGTTGTGCATGAACGCGCCGACGTTGAGCCGGATCTGCGCCCACAGCGGCTCGTCGTTGGGCTCGAACACCACCCACTTGAGCCCGCGGTAGAGGCTCTCCTCGATGAAGAGCGCCAGGCGGCGCACCGGGATGTACTTCCACTCGCGAGCCAGCTGGTCGGCGCCCGCGCAGCGTGCGCGCGCCCCACGCCACGTTGCCGTAGACCGGGAAGGTGCGCAGGCAGTTGATCGCCAGCGGGTTGAGCGTCGCCGTTCTCCGGGTCGGTCAGCCGGTAGTCCAGCCCCTGCACGTTCACCAGGCTGGCCTCGGTGCCGGCCGGCGCCTTCCAGACCCCGCGGGCGCGTCGGTGCGGGCATAGAGGCCGGCGACCGTGCCGCTGGCCCCGACGGAGCGCAGCCGGAAGTCGTTGAGCGGGTCGGCGATCTTGAGGCGCGGGAAGTAGAGCGCGGCGTTGCGGCTGCGCAGGGTGGCGTTGGTGTTGAGCCAATCCTTGATCTCGGTCACGTCGTCGACGTTGTTCGGTGTGTCCGCCACGAAGAACGCCCGGCGACGCGCGCAATACTGCGTCGCCGCGGCGATCACGGTGGCGGCCTGGACGGCGGTCAGCGCGTTGGCTCCTGAGACGACCGCGGTGCGGGGGATGCACAGGATGTTGAACAGGTCGACGTCAGCCAGCGCAAAGAGGCCGGTCTTGGCGTTCTCGTCGCCGATCAGGCTGGTGGCGTCGGGCGGTGTGCCATCCTTCCCTTCGGCCCCTGCCAATTGGGCCGTGCCGGCGATGGCCGCAGTCAGCCCTAGTTTGTACGCCTGGACGTTGACGCTTGCGCCGGTTGCGCCGGTCAGCTTGAGCTCGCCGGCAGTCGTGGCATCGGCCGCGCTGACGGCAAAGGTGATCGTCGCCGCAGGGTTGCCGCCTCCTGCCAGCACTGAGAGCTTGTTGTTCAGCACCGTCACCGTGGCGCCGCTGAACGCTGGCTTGTCGGCCGCCGCCGCACGGAGGGCGGATTCGAGCACGCCGCGGGCTGCAGCCAGCGTTGTCGGTTTGGAACCGAACTTGGCGGTGAGGGGGCCATCGGTCCCGATGGTGACGTTCACCTCCGGGGTGGCCGCGGTGAGGGCGGGGAAGGCGGCGAGATCGCCCGACTGAGTGCCGTTGATGAGCGGTGCGGTCGCGCCGGCGGGCGTCACGCGAGCCAATTTCGATCCCGAGTTGGGGTCGTTGACGACCGTGGCAGCGAAGTTGGTCTTCGTGCTGTCCATCGAGAGGTTGCGGAACACCTCCTGGTTCGCCAACACGGCCGCCCCGCCGACCACGGCAAATTCCGAGAGGGTCAGGTTGAACTCGCCCGCTGCCGCGCCCACCGAGTCTACGGTCGCCCGCAGGTTGTTGCCCCACGCCCCCTCGCTGATCGCGGTGACGGTCAGCGCCGCAGCGCCGCCCGCCGTTGCCGCGAGAACAGCGGTTGCCTTGGCCAATGTCGCCGGCGTCCCGGAGGCAACTCGCACAGCCCACGCCTCGGTGCCGCCGTTCAGGAAAAACTGTTGGATGGCGTAACTCGCCTCGCTGTTGGCGTCCAGCCCGCCGAACTCGCGGCCAAAGTCACCCATGCTGAAAAGTTGGATGGCCTTGTTCAGCGGCCCGCGCTTGAAGAAGTCGAGGAACGCCGCGACCGAGGTCGAGACGCCGGTGATGGTGCGTACGCCGCTGGGGATCTCTTCGACGTAGACACCCGGATAGGTCGGAGTAACTGGCATTGACATCCCTCCTGTTTGCCTGCTGCCCGACGCGTTGACTGGCCTGCTGCGTCAGGCGTCTGAATCTGTGTTCAGCCTCATCAGCGCACTTTGTGGTTGTGTCAGCCCATCTTGCTTGTCAGAATTGTGCGCCGCTCCGACCTTAGTTCAAGTATTGCACAATACAATTGTCAGTAAGTTGATGCAAATATGTACTTTGGTATGAGATTCTGAGTCAAAAAGAAATGGCTTGAGGACGTTTCATCGGGGTTATTGTCAGGAAGACAGGAGGGAATGCGCCGGGCATTGGGGCCTGGAGCGGGTGCGGATGTTGCAGCACTCGCCTTGCCCGGCGCGCTCTGGAAAGATCGCCGTGTTGCGGCGCCTGTCCTTGGGCAGGATGGGCGGCCGAACTACTGAGTCGCGACCCTCGATAGCTGATCAGGGGCCGATCTTGCTCGCCGCAAAGGTGCCATAGCGGTTCTGGTAGCGGTCGAAGTTCGCCGCGATCTCTTCGGCCGGCAGCTCTTCCACCTGGCCGATCTGCAACGCCAGCCAGACCGTCCGGGCGACGTCTTCAACCATCACCGCGGCCTTCAGCGCCTTCTTGACCGTGGCGCCGATGGTGAACACGCCGTGCTGCTTCATCAGGATCGCCACCGATGTGCCGATGTGCCGCACGATCGTCTCGCCGATCTCCTGGTCGCCGATGCGCACGTAGGGCGCGCACGGAATCGTCGTGCCGAACTCGTCGGCGATCGCGGTCAGGTAAACCGGGATCGACTTGCCCACGGCGGCGAACGCGGTGGCGTAGTTCGAATGGGTGTGGGTCACGCCATTGACATCGGGCCGGTGCCGGTAGATCGACAGGTGCGAGGCGGTGTCGGTGGAGGGCCCCAGTGTGGCTTCGACGACGTTGCCGTCCAGGTCAACGATGACCATGTTCTCGGGCGTCAGCTCATCGAACAGGACGCCGCTGGGCTTGATGACAACCAGGCCGGTCTCCGGGTCGCGGCCGCTGACATTGCCGCTGGTCCAGGTGACCAGGTTGTTGGCCGGCAGCGCCATGTTGGCGCGCTAGACCTCTTCACGCAGTTTCTCGAGCATGGCGCAAATCTCCTTGAATTCATCGGATGAGACCTCACCCGCCCATCATACCGCATCGGCCGCCGAACCGAGTAATGCGCCCCCCATAGCTTGCCGTCGAGGTGGAGGTAGGATGTATGATGGGATCATCGGGATGGCGCCGCAGGCGGAGCCGCGGGCCGTCAGAGATATCCCATGAAAGGCGACTGTCCATGAAGATCACCATCGAACCTCTGGAGCCAGGCGATCTGCAAGCCCTTCCCGGCCGATCTGGGCTTCGGCCGCTACTTCAGCAACCGCATGTTCATCCAGCACTACACCCCCGAGCAAGGGTGGCACGATGCCCGCATCGGCCCCTACCGGCCGCTGACCCTCGATCCCGCCACCGTGGTCTTCCACTACGGCCAGGAGATTTTCGAGGGCCTCAAGGCGTACCGCCGGCCCGACGGGAACATCAACCTGTTCCGGCCCTGGGAGAACGCCGCGCGCTTCAATCGCTCGGCCGCGCGCATGGCCATGGCCGGTCGACCCCGAGGACCATGTCGAGGCGATGGTCGAACTGGTCAGCCTGGAGCACGAGTGGGTGCCCGCGCAGGACGGCGCCTCGCTCTACATCCGGCCGACCATGATCGCCACCGATGTCGGGCTGGGCGTCCACGCCAGCCACAACTACCTGCACTACATCATCGTCGGCCCGGTGGGGCCCTACTTCGCCACCGGCTTCAACCCGGTGGCCGTCTACATCTCCCGGGACCACGTGCGCGCCGTCCGCGGCGGCACCGGCGCCGCCAAGACCGGCGGCAACTATGCCGCCAGCCTCTTCGTCGCGGAGAAGGTCACGGCGTTGGGCTATCAGCAGGTGCTGTGGCTGGACGCGGTGGAGCGGCGCTACGTTGAAGAGGTCGGCGCGATGAACATCGCCTTCGTCTACGAGGGAAAGCACATCGTCACGCCGGCGCTCTCCGGCAGCATCCTGCCCGGCATCACGCGTGATTCGGTGCTGCGGCTGGCGCCCGACCTGGGCTACACCGTCAGCGAGGATCGGATCGACGTGGACCAGGTGCTCGCCGACATCCGCAGCGGGCGGATCACCGAGGCGTTCGGCATCGGCACGGCGGCCGTGATCGCGCCGGTCGGGAAGTTGGGCTCCGAGGACGAGACGGTCACCGTGAACGACAATCAGCCAGGCCCGGTGGCCCGGCATCTGTACCGCGCGCTGACCGACATCCAGTACGGCCGCACGCCCGATCCTTACGGATGGACGTACACTCTCAAGCCGGCCGCGTAAACCCCCGACCCTGCGAGCCGGAACCAAGAATTCGCCCGGCATGCGTCTGCATCAACACTCACGTGTGCTGGGCGGCGAAACGCTCGATCGCTTCCATCGAGCGCACGACACGTTGGCCGTCGCCTGTAATGCCGGATGTTCCACCCATTGCACCGGCGTCAGGCCGTGCTCATCGTAGGCGTCCGCGAAATAGGGAATGCGCGTCAGGCGCTCCAGCACGTCCTCGGGGACCGGGTCGTTGATCTGCGGCCGCAGATCCTGACCGGCGTACGCCGTAGGAAAGCCTCGAAGATGTTCGGGAAGACCGTCAGCACCGCGTTCGATCCGGCCAACTTCTCCAGATGCCAAACACGCTGTCGGCCATCGACGATCGGCCCGAGGCGCATGGACGCGGCCATCAGCTTCGACGGATAGCCGCGCTCCTGGAACAGGGCGTGGGCCTTGCGGAAGATCGCGATACCCGCCCAGCGCACGTCCGCTTCGCTCAGCTCGATGCCGCGCTCAGCCGCCTGCTCCTTCAGCGGCGGCGCGTCCTCGTAGCGGCCCAGCATCATCACCGCGCATGAGCGCCAGTTGCCCAGGTCGGTCCCCCGCTGCCGGGCCTCCGCCAACCCGGCCTGCGCCGCCTCTCCGGTCGCCACCAGTTGCGCCACGGTAAAACCCAGCGTCACGTTCGTCGGGATGCCCTCGGCGGTCAGGATGCGGACCGCCTCGATGCCCTCCGCCGTGCCCGGCAGCTTCACCATGATGTTCGGCCGCCGGCATGGATGCGCCGCGCCTGCGCCAGCATCGCCGGCAGATCGGTCAGATCGCGTGGGTCCACCTGGCAGCAGATCTGCCCGCGCCGGCGATCCGTCGCTTCGAAGATCGGCGCCAGCATGTCGGCCCCGCGAGCCGCGATCTCGATGTGAGTCCGCCACATCGCCTCGCGCACGTCCAGGTTGCCCGCCGCTGCGCGCTGAGCTGCCAGCCACTCGGCCCAGACCTCAGGATACTTCTCCAGCACCTGCCAGGTGAGCGGTTGGTTCGTGGTCGCGCCGTCGAGCAGGCTGTCGGGGGCGAAGAGGGTCTGGCCGTCCGGGCCGGTGACAACGTCAAACAGCCTGGCGTCGCGGTGATCCCGGCCCGCGCCGGCCAGCCAGTCGGCATACACCAGCGGTGAGGAATCCCACCAGACCTCAAGTCCCGGATGGGTGTCTTTGAGCCGGTGGATCGGGTTTGCATCAGGCATGATTGGACTCCCTATGGGGTTGACTTGCTTGGCTCGAAGATCAGGTTGGGTGAACCGGTGCTGGCGTCCGCGAATGAAACCATTTTCTCACGGCACGGCGTGCCGCTGCCGTTCCATCCGCGAAGAGCGAGTTCACCTTGCCGCGGGCCGGCCGTCGAGCCGCGCAGCATCAGCTCGGACTTGATCTCCATCAAGCTGGGCGCCCGGCCGCGCTGCTCCGGCTCCTCGATCCGCGTGAGCAGCAGCGTACCGCGGCCTCGGCAAGCCGGGATTGGCTGCTGCTGATCGCGGTGATCTTCGGCACGGTGAAGCTGAACCATTCGACGTCGTCGAAGCAGATCAGCGAGACATCATCGGGCACGACGACGCCATAGGATTGGAGCGTGGCGATCACGCCGGGTATCAGCGCGATGCTGGCGACGAACAGGGCGGTGGGTGGATCGGCGAGCCGCATCAGGTTCGCCGTGGCGACCGAGCCCCAGGTGTTGCGCAGCGCGCCGAGCCGAACCAGCTCATCGGCCACCGGCAGGTTGTGCTCGCGCAGCGCGGCCTGATAGCCCTGCCAGCGCGCCTGGTTGCTGCTGTGGTGGACATCGCCGCCGATGTAGCCGATGCGCCGGTGGCCCAGGCTGAGCAGGTGATGGGTCGCCGCGACCGCCCCGGCGAAATCCTCGAAGGTCACCGTGTCCAGCCCATCGCCTGGCACCCGGCGGATGGCGGCGACGGCCGGCACGCGTGTTCGACCAGGGAGTCGACCAACGCTTTGTCCACGGCCGAGGGCACCAGGATCAACCCGTCGACGTTCTGGCCGATCATGTCGCGCAGGGTTTCGGCCTCGGTGTGCGGATCGTCGCCCGTCGGGGAAAGCAGCAGATGGTAGCCGCGCTGGCCAGGATCCGGCTGGCCGCATCGGCCAGCGCGGTGTAGCCGGCGTTGGCAGGTTCGGCATCACCAGCCCGATGGCACGGCTCGACTGCCGGCGCAGCGCGCGCGCCTGCAGGTTCGGCTGATAGTTCAGCGTCTGCCGCGGCGTCCTCGATCCGCTGCCGCGTCTGCTCGGCCGCCAGGCCCGCGCCGGCCAGCACCGCGACGCCGTCGCAACTGACGTTCCCGCCCGTTGCGCAACATCTTTGAGCGTCGCGCGCCGTGCACGCGAAGTGGCCATTGCTGCCATCATCAACTTCCCGCGGCGGCGTAGGTGACCCGCAGCGCTGTTTCCAGCGATTCGCCCGGCGCCAGGATGCGCGCCTGGCCTTCGGCGATCACCCGCGCCAGATTGTAGCGCGCCACCCAAGGCTCCACGCCCAGTCCGTACATGCCCGTCAGCGGCGGCGCGTCGAAGCCGCCGTAGGGCATCCACAACACGACGTAGCGGAAGACCTCGGCGTCCCAGTCGAGGCTCACCGCCAACCCCAGCCGGGCGTTGGTCACCGAAAAGTGGCCGCGCGCCAGCTCGCCCAGGAACACATCGTCGTGGGTGTGCGCCTTGGGACCGCGTATCTGGCGGAGGTCCACACGTTGGTCGGACTGCCGGCCCAGCGCCAGCGGCCACGCTTCCCGCTGACCGGGCGCCAATGCCGCGGTCGCAGGCTCGAACTGAACGTCGGGGCTGATGATGACGCCGGCCGGCAGCTCCAGCCGACATCCTTCTTCCAGGAAGGGCGCGCCCAGGACGAAGTGATGCCCCAGGTGAACGGGGCCGGCGTCGCCCAGGTTGCGGACGCATTCCGCCAGCGTCAGCCCCGGCTCATCCGCACGCAGAACACGTCGTCCGCTCCAGGCGCAGTGGCAGCGCGCGGCTCTGCACGCTGAAGCGCACGGCGATCTCGTCGCCGGCGTCCGCCAGGATCTCGTAATCCCAGGGCAACAAGGGGGTCTCGCC
>CAVVVF010000010.1:0-240104 GCA_963751665.1 uncultured Actinomycetes bacterium
CGAGTGGGTGGGCGAGGGGTTCGGCCTCTCGCAGGGGGCCGTCGGCAGCGTGCTGGCGGCAGTCGGCACGGCCCTGCCCGAGACCGTCCTTCCCCTGATCGCCATCCTGTCGGGACACGCGGCCGGGGAGGAGATCGGGATCGGGGCCATCATCGGTGCTCCCTTCATGCTCACGACCCTGGCCATGCTGGTGATCGCCGTCGCGGTGCTCGCCTACGCCCGCGCGAACGGCCGGAGCTTGGAGCTCGACGGTGATCGGGTGGTCCTCCGCCAGGACCTCGGCTATTTCCTGGTGATGTACGCGCTGGCGTTGGCCGCCGGCCTCGTGCACGTGCGGCCGCTGCACTGGGTGCTCGCGGTAGTGCTCGTCGTCGGGTACGGGTTCTACGCGCGCCGGCACTTCCGGGCCCCCGTCGTGGCCCGCCTGGAGCAGGAAGGGGGGAGCGAGGTCAAGCCCCTCTATGCCTCTACCGTGCTGAAGCGACCCCGCCAGGAGCTTCCGGGAAGGGCGAAGGACTCGACGAACTGGCCGACCTTCCTCCAGGTCGCGGTGGCGTTGATCCTGATCGTGGGGGGCGCCCGGCTGTTCGTGGACGCCGTGGACGTCATTGCGGACCGGTTCGGCCTGTCGCCCCTGGTGTTCGCCCTGCTGGTGGCCCCCGTCGCCACCGAGCTCCCCGAGAAGTTCAATAGCGTGATCTGGGTCCGCCGCCGCAAGGACACGCTGGCCCTGGGGAACATGACGGGGGCCATGGTGTTCCAGTCGTCGTTCCCGGTCACGGTGGGACTCCTGCTGACACCGTGGCACCTGGCCCACGAGGCCCTGGTTGCCGGAGTCATCGCCCTGGCGGCGGGGATGGTCCTGTACCTCACGATCCGCGTTCGGCGGCGGTTCTCGGCGCCCCTGTTGCTCCTGCAGGGCGGCTTCTACGCGACGTACGTCGTGTACGTGCTTACCAGACCCGGAGCGTGAGCCGCTAGCCGAGGAGGCTCGCGTTGGGGCTCGGCGGGATGTTCCGCTTGGAGACGAGCCCGTCCCTCTTCATGTCGTCGAAGATCGTCTGGGCCTGGCTGGACAGGTTGACGATGGAGATCCCGCCGGCCGTCCCGGTGCTGCCCGGGGCGACCACGTTCTCCACCTGCTTGGGGTTCACCAAGGTGCAGGTGAAAGCGAGCGCGAGCACCTCGTCGAGCGGGGCCTCGGTCTGCACGTTGCGAAAGCCCCCGGCGACCCACGTGAGCAACCGGCTCGGGTCCTTGTTGAACTCCTTGCGGAACTGCGCCAGGGCCGCGATGAGCAGCCTCCCTCCGTCCTCGGACCGGCCGAAGTCGCCCGCGGGCAGGCTGTGCCGGTCCCGGGCGAAGGCCAGGGCCTCGCCGCCTCTTAGCTTCTGGACGCCCGGGCTCGAAATTGGAGCCTGAGGCCGAGTCCTGCATGGCGAAGGGGACGTCCACGGTCAGGCCCCCGATCGAGTTGATCATGGCCTGGAAGCCCCAGAACGTGGTGAGGGCCCAGTAGTCGAGCTTGATCCCGGTGAGGCTCTCGACGGTCTGCACGAGGAGTGGTGGTCCGCCGTAGAACATCGCGGAATTGATCTTCGCGGTTCCGCGTCCGGGGATCTCGACGTACGAGTCGCGGGGGATGCCCAGGATGGCCGCCTTGTGCTTGGCAGGGACGATCGACACGATGTGGATCGAGTCGGCCAGTGAGCGCTCGACGTCGTCGCCCGGCCGCGCGCCGCTCCCGATGAACAGGATGAAGATCGGCTTCGAGCCGTCGAGCGCCGGCACGTAGCCAGCGTGTGCTTGCTCGATCTCGAAGAGCGGTTGGGCTGCAGCGGGTTCGGGCGGGGTCACCGCGCCGATCGTCGACCCGGCGATCCACGCCGCCATGGCCAGGGATGCGAGCGCGATCCGGCGCCTCACGAGGCCGCCGCCGTCGGGCTGGAGGACGGGCCGGGCGAGGGCACCACCTCGTGGTCGTCTCGGCTGACGCTGAACGCATACACCAACCAGCCATCGGAGGCCTGTCGCAGGAAATACTGGCCGGTGCTCACGACGAGGATGGGCGCCCCGACCTTGGCGGTCGCTAGGGCCTTGAACTTCACGATGGCCACCGCCGTGGCCGGCTTGTTGGTCCTGTCGAGCAAGACTTTCACGCTGAGCGTGCCGAGGGGTTGGTCGACCGTGTCGAACCGATCGCCCGCGGACGGACCGAGGGTGATGGTCGTTCCGGCCTGCTGCGCGGCTGCCTGGGACCCGTCCTCGAACAGGGGCCAGACCTCGTCGTAGGAGCCGTCGCGCCAGTTGGCGGGGTCCAGGAAGGCCTCCGTGTACAGCGTGGTCATCGTGTCGCCGACCTGGCCGGCCACGTCCCGGGCAGCGGAGTCGAACTGGTTTGGCTTCTTGTCGGTGACGAGGATGGGGATCGCCCTGGTCACGCGGAAGTCGAAGGCCGGGATGGTGTCGTCCTCACCGTCGAGGATCCCTCCGCCGCCGCCTCCGCCTCGGAACAGGAGGAACAGGACAACGCCCAGCGCGACGAGCGCCGTGGGAACGATCCACACCGCGGGGGGGAAGCGCCGCTGGGGGGTCGGGCGATGGCGGCCTTCTACCAAATCGCGGCAGAGGTTACCGGCGCGAGCGAGTTCTCACAACCACCTCGCGGGTCTCGACTCGCGCATCGCGTTTCCGGATAGCATGGAGACGTCAAGAGGGTGAGCCGGGAAGTCTGGTCGGCATGGGGTGAACCGTGCCGAACCAGCACGAACCGGGTCACAGCAGGCGTCCGATCGACATGGTCCCGATCCGACCGCCCCATCCCCCGCAGGGTCGTCCGGCCGCTCCAGGCGTTCCTCGCCGAGGAGGCCGCGGGCGGGATGGTCCTCCTCTCAGCCGCGGCCGCCGCCTTGGTCTGGGCGAATGGCCCGTGGCGCTCCTCCTACCAGGAGGTCTGGCAGACGGCCCTCAGCGTTCACCTCGGCCCCTGGGGGATCACGGAGTCGCTTCGGGGGTGGGTGACCGAGGGCCTCATGGCCCTGTTCTTTCTCGTCGCCAGCTTGGAGATCAAGCGAGAGGTGCTGACCGGGGAGCTCCGGCACCGGCGCGCCGCCCTCCTGCCGGTCGTGGCCGCGGTGGGGGGCATGGTTCTGCCAGCCCTGATCTATCTCGCGTTCAACCCGCATCCCCCGGCCTCCCAGGGTTGGGGGGTCGTGATGCCCACCGACCTGGCGTTCGCCCTCGGCATCCTGGGGCTCGCCTCGACGCGGATCCCCGCTGGGTTGAGGGCGTTCGTCCTTGCCTTGGCGATCATCGACGACCTGGGCTCGATCCTCGTGGTCGCGCTGTTCTACTCTGCCGGGATCGATTGGGGCGCCGTCGCCTTCGCCGCCGTGCTGGGCGCCGCCACCGTTGGTCTGCGTCAGATCCAGGTCCGGGCCATCGCGGCCTATCTCCTCCTTGGAGTCGGGATGTGGATCGCGCTGCACGGCTCCGGCATCTCCCCGACCCTCGCCGGCGTGGCTCTGGGGGTCCTCACGCCTGCCACGGCGTTCCAGCGCCCCAAGGCGGTGAGCCAGGAGGCCCACCGCGTTGCCGACGCGACCGTCGACGATCCTGAGCCACCGGACGCCGACGCCGCGCAGTGGCTCTACCTCGCCGAGCTATCGAAGGAAGCGGTATCTCCGCTCACTCGGTTGGAGACCGTCCTGCATCATTGGACGAGCTTCCTGGTGCTCCCGCTCTTCGCCTTGGCGAACGCGGGGGTCCTGCTGTCGGCGAGCGCGCTGGTCGACGCGGCGAGGAGCCCCGTCGCCGTCGGGATCGTGGTGGCCAGGCTGGTGGGCAAGACCGCGGGCATCTCCCTCGCCGCGTTCCTCGCGGTCCGTCTGTTGAACGCTCGACTGCCCGCGAACGTCGGGACCCGCCACGTCGTGGGTGCTGCGGCGGCGGCGGGGATCCCGTTCACCGTCTCGATCTTCATCTCGGAACTGGCATTGCCCGCGTCGCTCGTCCAGGTGGCAACGATTGGGGTGCTCGCCGCGGCTGTGCTGTCGGGTGCGCTCGCGCTCCTGATCCTTCGTTGGCCCTAGGAAGGTCAGCGAGCCTCAAATTGACGGAGGACCTTGAGGCTGGCGACCGCTCCGGGGGCCGCCGGCCGAGTTCGATGGGCGCGAGTTCCTCCTATAATCGGTCCGTTTCCGCTGGATAGAGGGTCTTCTCTCGCACCACCGAGGGGGTTGCATGCACGTCCTGGCCGCCGAAGGCGGGCCCATCAACGCGGTCTTCGGCTCCTTCGAGGACCGGGCCCTGTGGGTGGTGCTCGGCCATCTCACTCGTGGCCCTGGTGTTCGCCTATTACCTGGTCCGCGAGGTCCTGGCCGCTCCCGAGGGCACCGAGAAGATGAAGGAGATCGCCCGGGCCATCCAGGAGGGGAGCCGGGCTTACCTGAATCGCCAGTTCCGAACGGTCGGCGTCTTCCTCGCGCTTCTGACCGTGGCCCTGTTCTTCATCCTCCCGGTGCCGAGCGGCACGGCTCACGGCGTCATGTTCGTCCGGGTCGGGCGGTCGCTCGCGTTCATCCTGGGCGCCGTGTTCTCTGCCGTCACCGGGTTCACCGGCATGTGGCTGGCCGTGCGGGCGAACGTCCGGGTGGCCAACGCGGCCCGGGAGTCCGGCCTGCGGCGGGCCCTTCGGCTCGCGTTCCGGACGGGCGGCGTGGCCGGCATGTTCACCGTGGGCCTGGGACTCCTCGGCGCCACCGTGATCCTGATGATCTACAAGTCCGATGCCACGAGCGTGCTGGTCGGGTTCGGGTTCGGCGGCGCGCTGCTGGCGATGTTCATGCGGGTGGGCGGCGGGATCTTCACCAAGGCCGCCGACGTGGGCGCCGACCTGGTGGGCAAGGTCGAGCAGGGGATCCCCGAGGACGACCCCCGCAACGCCGCGACGATCGCCGACAACGTCGGCGACAACGTCGGGCGACTGCGCCGGCATGGCCGCCGACCTGTTCGAGTCCTACGAGGTCACGCTGGTCGCCTCGCTGATCCTGGGCGCCGCGGCCTTCGCGGGCTCGCCGCAGGGCGCGATCATCGGCGTGATGTTCCCGCTGTTCGTCCGGGCCGATCGGCGTGATGACCTCGATCGTCGGGATCCTGGCGGTGTCGCCCCGCGCAGCGAGAACGAGCCCGGGATGCGGGCGATCAACCGCGGGTTCTTCATCTCCGCGGCGCTCTCGGCGGCCGCCGTGTTCGTCCTGTCCGGCGTGTACATGAAGAGCTACCGGCCGGCGGTGGCCGTGCTGTTCGGGCTGATCCTGGCCGGCCTGATCCAGGTCCTCACCGAGTACTTCACCGACCGAAGAAGGCCGGTGAAGGAGATCGCCGAGGCGACCCTGACCGGGCCGGCCACCACGATCCTGTCCGGGCTTCTCCGTGGGGCTGGAGTCGACCGTGTGGGCGTCCTGGTCGATCGGCGCGGCCGTGATCTCGGCGTTCGCGCTCGGGCGACACCACCGCCGAGCGCCTGTACTTCATCTCGCTGACCGGCATGGGGATGCTCACGACGGTCGGGGTCATCGTGTCGATGGACACGTACGGCCCGATCTCCGACAACGCGCACGGGCATCGCCGAGATGTCGGGCGGTCTGGGCGAGCGGGCCGACGAGATCATGACCGGCCTCGACGCCGTCGGGAACACCACCAAGGCCATCACGAAGGGGATGGCGATCGCCACCGCGGTCATCGCCGCGACGTCGCTGTTCGGCTCGTTCGCCGAGGAGGCCTGCGGGGCCGCCGGCTCCGACTTCCTCGGTTCGTGTGGACCATCCCGACGTGCTGGTCGGCCTGCTGCTCGGCGGCTGCCGTGCCGTTCCTGTTCGCCTCGCTGCTATCCGGGCCGTGGGGCGGGCCGCTTCGCAGGTGGTGGTCGAGGTCCGCAACCAGTTCCGGGACCACCCGGGGATCATGGAGTACAAGGAGAAGCCGGACTACGCGCGCGGTGGTCGACATCTGCACGAGGACGTCGCTCCGGGAGCTGACGACCCCGGGGCTGCTCGCCGTGCTCTCTCCGATCGATCGTCGGGTTCTGCCTGAAGGCCGAGGCGCTCGGGGCGTTCCTGGTCGGCGCCATCCTCACCGGGCAGTTGCTCGCCGTGATGCTGTCGAACGCCGGCGGCGCGTGGGACAACGCGAAGAAGTTGGTCGAGGGGGGCAACTACGGCGGCAAGGGGAGCGAGCGCCACAAGGCCGCCATCATCGGAGACACGGTCGGCGACCCGTTCAAGGACACGGCGGGCCCCGCGCTGAACCCGCTGATCAAGGTGATGAACCTGGTGTCGCTCCTGATCGTGCCGCTCGTGGTCGCAGTACGCCGACGACCGGGCAAGCGAGGCTGGGGGATCGCCATCGCGGTCGGCTGCGCGATCGTGCTCGGGGCCATGATCTGGTACTCGAAGACCCGCAAGCCGGAGTTGCTGGTGCCGGCGGACGAGACGCCCGCCCGGCAGGGCGCCTCGGTCTCCTAACCTGATCGGTCCGGGAACTTGCGGCCGCCCGCTCCACCCTCTTCGATATCGCGGATGAGCGTCCTGGACCCCTTCCGGCGGTTCCTCCTCCGCATGGCCGAGACCGACGAGGCGCGCCTGGCCGAGGAGATCCGGAATGGGCGGCGACGGTCCCGGGCACGGTCCGGATCCGGGACGCTCCCACCGGAGCCGGGTCAAGGTCGGCCGGCGTGGTGAAGCGGATCACGGTTCGGCCCCTGGAGGGACATCGAGTCGCTCGAGGCCCTCATCACCGACGGGACCGGTGAGGTTGTCGGTCCTGTGCATGGGCCGGCGGTCCATCGGCGGGCTCACCCTGGGGACGCGGATCGTCGTCGAAGGGGTCGTGGCCGAAAAGCGCGGCGGCCTGAAGATGGTGAACCCAACGTTCGAGTTCGCCGCTTAGGCCGCGGCCGGCCCGCCGCTGGCGCTCCCGCTATCGGCGTCGTGGAGGAGCGGCCGGCGGAGCGAGACGGCGCGAGGACACGGGCGGGGAATCGGTCGAAGCCCTCGTCGGGCGCGAGGTTCCCGAGCCCATCGCTGGCCCCCAGCTGGACCCGGGATCAGGCGGTCGCCGCAAGCGGGCGCCGCTCCGCGTGTACCTGGGCGCGGCGCCCGGGGTGGGCAAGACCTACGCGATGCTGTCCGAGGGCCGGCGGAGGAAGACCGCGGCACCTCGGTCGTCGTCGGCCTGGGCCGAGACCTACGGCCGTCCCCACGGTCAAGATCCTCGAGGGCCTGGACCTGGTGCCGCCGCGGCCGGTGACGTATCGCGGTCGATCTTCGACGAGATGGACGCGGCGGCGTCGTCGAACGCCACCCGGAGGTCGCCCTGGTGGACGAGCTGGCCCACACGAACATCCCCGGCAGCCGCCGCGCCAAGCGGTGGGAGGACGTCCTCGATCTCCTGCCGCCGGGATCGAGGTCATCACCACCGTGAACGTCCAGCACATCGAGAGCCTGAACGACGTGGTCGCCGACATACCGGCATCCGCCAGCGCGAGACGGTGCCGGACTGGGTGGTGGACCTGGCGGATCAGATCGAGCTGGTCGACATGTCCCCCACGCCCTTCGGCGCCGGATGATGCACGGCAACGTCTATCCGGACCCGCGGAAGGCGGAGATCGCCCTCCAGCGGTTCTTCACCACCGAGAACCTGACCGCCCTTCGCGAGCTCGCCCTGATGCGGGTGGCGAACCAGGTTGACGAGACGCTGCTCGCCAGATGGTCGAAGGTCGAAGGTTCCGGAGACCCGGGAGCGGGTCCTGGTGTGCGTGTCCCGGCAGGAGCTCTCCGAGTGACCTCGTCCGCCGAGGGGCGCGGATCGCCCAGCGGGCCCGGGGGGAGCTCCTCGTCGTGCACGTGCGTGAGGGCCACGACCGCGGTGCCTCCTGGCTGAAGGACGTCGCTCGGTTGACCCAGGACCTGGGGGGGACCTTCGACGTCATCGACTCGGACGAACCGGTCGACGCGGTCCTGGGTTTCGCCTACCGGCAGTTCGTGACGCAGATCCTGGTGGGCGAGCCCTCGATCGGGATGGCAGGAGCTCCTCCGCGGCTCGTTCGTCGACGAGCTCATCCGCAAGGCCACGAACATCGACATCCACGTGATCGCGCGGCGAGAGCGCTGATCGCGACGGGCGGAGCCGAACGCTGCGCCAGCCGCTTGCCCGCCGGCCGCGGGACGACGAACGACGTCCCGGCACGAGTCGCCATCCCCTCGCGCGGTGAGCCAGCGAGTGACGCGTCACCACGATCCCCCGCGCTCCGTCATCCTCGCGACTACGCCGCTGCCTGCCGCAGCGGCCAGCCGAGGCGAACACGACCAGCTCGCTCGACCCGGCGCAGCGCGGGGCTCGCCGCGTCGAATCCGGAGCGGTTCGCCCCAGGAGCAGCACGGTCCTGGTTGAGGTCCTTCACCTCGGACCAACCCCTGTAGCGCAGGTTCAGCTCGAGCACGTTCACGCGCGGCTCGCCGAGGAATCCGAGGGTGCGCCTTCCGTGTGGCCATCGATCAACGCGTGACCCGCGAGGGGGATGCCGCGAGCCGCAGCGATCCGAGGTGCCTGGAAGGGCGGCATCCCGAGATGTCCGGGTCGAGCCCGCTGGCCGACGCGGTGAGCAGGTCGACCGGGATCGCCGAGGCCGTCAACCCGGGGTGGTAGGGACCCTCCAGCTCAGGATGGCCTCGGCGCGCTGCGCTGATGTCGCCGGCCAGCTCGCGGGAGAGCGGCCCGAGGTTCGATCCCGACGACGTGGAGGCGTCGTAGGGCGTGGACGTCGCCGACGGGCGACCGTAGAACCACTCGGGGCCCTGCCATTCCTGACCGATCAGCGCGCTTCCGATGACGCGGCCGTCGGCGTGCACCAGCGAGCCGTCCGCCTTGGCCCCGAAGGCCAGCTGGGCGATCCCCGTCATGGCCAGCGGGTAGATCAATCCGGTGAGGGCCGCCAGGACGACGGTCGCGATCAGGGCCCGGAGCGCGTTGCGCATCATGGGAAGCGCACCAGGGCCAGGACGAGGTCGATGAGCTTGATGCCGATGAACGGCGCGACGATCCCTCCGAGGCCGTAGATCAGGAGGTTGCGCCGCAGCAACCCCTCGGCGCCAACGGGCCGGTACCGGACGCCTCGCAGCGCCAGCGGGACCAGCAGCACGATGATCAGCGCGTTGAAGATGACGGCGGACAGGATGGCCGACTGCGGCGTCCTCAGGTTCATGACGTTGAGCGTGTCCAGCGCGGGGTAGGTGCCGGCGAACATCGCCGGGATGATGGCGAAGTACTTGGCGACGTCGTTGGCGATGGAGAACGTCGTCAGGGCCCCCCGGGTGATCAGCAACTGCTTGCCGATCTCCACGACGTCCATGAGCTTCGTCGGATTGGAGTCCAGGTCGACCATGTTGCCGGCCTCCTTGGCCGCGGACGTCCCGGTGTTCATGGCCACGCCGACGTCGGCCTGGGCCAGGGCGGGGGCGTCGTTCGTGCCGTCGCCGGTCATGGCCACCAGCACGCCGCCCTCCTGCTCCTTCTTGATGAGCGCCATCTTGGTCTCGGGGGTGGCCTCCGCCAGGAAGTCGTCCACGCCGGACTCCTGGGCGATGGCGGCGGCCGTGAGCGGGTTGTCGCCCGTGATCATCACGGTGCGGATGCCCATCCTCCGAAGCTGCGCGAACCGCTCGGCCAGGCCTTCCTTCAGGATGTCCTTCAGCTCGATCACGCCGACCGGGACCCGGTCCCGGGCCACGGCGAGCGGCGTCTCGCCGGCTCGGGCCATCCGCTCGACCGCCGCTGCGAGCTCCGGCGGAAGGTCGTGGCCCGACCAGCCGACGATGGCGTCCACGGCCCCCTTGCGGATCTGCGTCCCGTCGCAGGTCCACGCCGCTCATCCGGGTCTGCGCGGTGAACGGGACGAACTGCGCGCGGGCTGGCAGCAGCTCCCGCTCGCGGATCCCGTACCGCTGCTTGGCCAGGACCACGATGGACCGGCCCTCCGGCGTCTCGTCGGCCAGCGAGGCGATCTGGGCCACCTCGGCGAGCTCCTGATCGGTGATCCCCGGTGCGGGGATGAAGGCGACGGCCTGCCGGTTCCCCAGCGTGATCGTGCCGGTCTTGTCCAGGAGCAGCGTGGAGACGTCGCCCGCGGCCTCGACGGCGCGACCGCTCATCGCCAGGACGTTCCGCTGAACCAGGCGATCCATGCCGGCGATGCCGATGGCCGACAGCAGGCCGCCGATCGTCGTGGGGATCAGGCACACGAACAGCGCGATCAGCACGGCATCGCTCACGCCGGCTCCCCGCGTAGATGGCGAAGGGCTGGAGCGTCACGATCACGATCAGGAAGATGATCGTGAACTTGACGAGCAACAGGGACAGGGCGATCTCGTTCGGGGTCTTCTGGCGCTCGGCCCCCTCGACCAGCTTGATCATCCGGTCGATGAAGGACTCGCCGGGCTGCGCCGTGATCCGGACCTTGATCCAGTCCGAGAGGACCTTCGTCCCGCCGGTCACCGCCGACCGGTCGCCGCCGGATTCCCGGATGACGGGGGCCGACTCTCCCGTGATCGCCGACTCGTCCACCGAGGCGATCCCCTCGATGATCTCCCCGTCCCCGGGGATCAGCTCGCCGGCCGAGACCGCCACGACGTCGCCGGCCCGAAGTTCCGATGCGGGGACGGTCTCCTCCCGTCCGTCTGGGGTAAGCCTTCGGGCCACCAGGTCGGCTCTCGTCTTTCGCAAGGCTGTCCGCTTGGGCCTTCCCCCGTCCCTCCGCCATGGCCTCGGCGAAGTTGGCGAACAGCACCGTGAACCACAGTCCCACGGCGATCGCGGTGTCGAAGGCGACCGGTCCTCCCCGCGCGATGTCGGCAACGATCCGGATCATCAGGACAACCGACACGACCTCGACCACGAAGATGACCGGGTTGCGGAGGAGCGTCCTGGGGTCGAGCTTGGCGAAGCTGTCCAGGACGGCCCGCCGGACGATCGAGGGATCGAACAGCGGCTTGGCCCGGACGGCGCCGGCGTGTTCGGCTGGGCTGGCGGAGGCGCCTGGACCGCCATCAGTACAGCCTCCCGTGGATCAGGTGCTCCACGATGGGCCCGAGCGCCAAACCGGGCAGGAACGTGAGGGCGCCGATGATGACGCACGACCCCGATCAACAGGCCCACGAACAGGCCCGTGTCGGTGCGGAGCGTCCCCGCGGTGAACGGCACGGTCTTCTCCCGACCCACGCTGGCCCCGAGGGCCAGGGCGGCGAGCAGCGGCACGAACCTGGAGATCAGCATGGCGATGCCGCCCGTGACGGCGTAGAAGGGCCTGCTCGCGGTGAGGCCGGCGAACGCCGAGCCATTGTTGTTCCCTTGCGAGAGGTAGCCGTAGAAGATCTCGCTGAAGCCGTGCGGGCCGCCGTTCAGCCTGCCGGCCAGCCCGGCCGGCAGCACGACGGCCGCGGCCGTGAACGCCAGCGCCACCAGGAACGGGACCAGGATGGCGATGACGACGAGCTTGACCTGCCGCGCCTGGATCTTCTTCCCCAGGTACTCGGGCGTTCGGCCGACCATGAGCCCGCCGATGAAGACCGCAACGACGACGTAGAAGATCATCCCGTACAGCCCGCTCCCGACGCCGCCCCAGATCACCTCACCGATGCCGATGTTGAACATCGGAGCGAGCTGGCCCATCGCCTGGTAGGAGTCGTGCATGGAGTTGACGCTGCCGTTCGACGCGTCGGTGGTGGCCACGGCCCACAGCGAGGACTCGTCCGGTCCCGATCGCGGACCTCCTTGCCCTCCATGTTCGGGGCGGAGGCGGAGATGCCGGCGGCTTCCATGGCCGGGGTGGCGTGCTGCTCTCCGGGGACCGTCATGGCGAAGCCGACCACCATCAGGATCCACATGGCCGCGAACAGGGCCCATCCCTGCCGCACGCTCCCGACCATCTTGCCGAAGGTGTACGTGAGGGCAGCCGGGATCCACAGGATCGAGAACGCCTCCACGAAGTTGGAGATCGGCGTGGGGTTCTCGAAGGGGTGGGCCGAGTTCACGTTGAAGAAGCCGCCGCCGTTGGTCCCGAGCTGCTTGATGGCGATCTGGCTGGCGGCGGGGCCCCTCGCGATCAGCTGGGTGAAGCCCTGGATCCCCCCGCGACGCTGCGAGTGGCCGAGCGTCTGGACCACGCCCTGGCTCATCAGGACGACGGCCACGATCGCCGAGAGCGGAAGCAGGATGTAGAGGGTGCCCCGGACGGTGTCACGCCAGAAGTTGCCGAGGTCTCCGGTCCCCGAGCGCGTGAACCCCCGGATCATCGCGATCAGCACGGCCATCCCGACGGCGGCGGAGACGAAGTTCTGAAACGTCAGGGCGAGCATCTGGCTGAGGTAGCTCATCGTGGTCTCGCCGCCGTAGGCCTGCCAGTTCGTGTTGGTCATGAAGCTCGCGGCCGTATTGAAGGAGACGTACGGGTTGACCGCCGGAAGTCCCTGGGGGTCCAGCGGGAGGTGGTTCTGGAGCCGGAACAGGAAGTAGACGAAGAGCATGCTGATGGCGCTGAACCACAGCACCGAGGAGGCGTATCGGCGCCAGGACTGCTCCGCGTCGGGGTTCACGCCGATCAGCCGGTAGACCATCCCCTCCAGCCGCCCTCGCCCCGGGCGGGTGTACACGCGGTACATGTATGCGCCCAGGGGGGGCGTCAGCACGACGAGCAGGACCGAATACAGGACGATCGTGCCCATCGTCAGAAGCGCTCCGGACGGATGAGCGCGTACGTGAGGTAGACCAGGAGCGCGACCGCCAGGATCAGCTCCAGGACGTCCGCGAGCCTCATATGCGGTCCATCCACGCGGCGAAGGCGAAGGCCAGCGCGAAGAACGCCACGCTCAGCGCCAGCAGCCCGACATCAGCCATCCTGAGATCACCGGTCCTCTCGATGCCAGGTTAGGAGGCCGGCCTAAGGGACCCATGAAGAAGGAGGTCAGGACTCTACGGGATTCGTTGGAACCACTCCCGGAGGCCGACGGAGGCGGGGCGGAGGGGTCGCGCCTGTGCCATCCTTTCGACCATGGGAAGGCGGTCCACTCATCGGCCTGCTTCCGGAGCCGACCCGGCCTCGTCGCCGTGCCGCGGGCTACGCGATCGCCGTTCTGGGGACGGCTGCGCTGGTGGGCGCGCTCCTGCCCTTCCGGGGGAGCATCCGTCCGCTGTCCCTGGGATTCGTGTTCCTGGCGCTCGTCGTCGTGAGCGCCGCGCGTGGGCGGGATCGGACCCGGGATCGTGGCCTCGGTCCTGGATTTCCTCGCGTTCAATTTCTTCTTCATCCCGCCCTATGGCACGTTCGTGATCGCGCGGGCGGAGGACGTGGTCGTCCTGTTCGTGTTCCTCGGCGTGTCGGTGCTGGTCTCGATCCTGCTGGCCCGGGCCACCGACCGGGCCGAGGCTGCGGAGGCCCGTGAGGCCGAGCTTCGCATGCTGCAGGAGCTCAGCCGGATGCTCGTGGTCCAGGGGCCCGGCGTGGAGACCTACGAGATGCTCCTCGGACAAGGTCGGTCGACGGCTTCGGCTTCGACGCGGGCGCGCTCTTCGTCCAGGGCCCGGACCGGGGCCTGGAGGAGCGGGTCACGGTCGGGGGCGCAGCCCGGCGAGATCCAACCGGGGTGGGACCCGCGCCTCCCGGGCCCGGGCACCGGAGCGCCTGCCCTTTCGGTCGGGGGCCGAACGCTCGGGCTCATCGTGCTCCGAGGCGACCGGGCCCCAACTCGACGGCGGCCGAGAGCCGGGTGCTCCGGGCCATCAGCGACCAGCTGGCATTGGTCCTGGAACGCGACCGGCTTTTGCGGACCGCGACCGAAGCGGAGGTGTACCGCCAGGGCGAGCAGATGCGCAAGTCGCTCCTCGCGGCGGTGTCCCACGACCTCCGGAGCCCGCTGGCCGCCATCAAGGCCTCGGTCACCGACCTGTTGTCCGAGGAAGTCTCGCGGAGCGATGGGGAGCGGCGCGAGGTCCTGGAGACGATCGACAAGGAGAGCGATCGCCTGAACGTGCTCATCGCCAATCTCCTCGACATGGGGAGGATCGAGGCCGGCGTGCTGAAGGCGCGGATCCAGGTGGTGAACGTCAACGAGGCCGTCACGGCCTGCGCCGACCACCTCACGTCGCGGTGGCCTTCGGTCGACGTTCGAACGAGCGTGGACGAGTCCGCCGCCCTGGTCCGGGCGGATCCGGTGTTCCTGGACCGCGTCCTCTTCAACCTCCTCGACAACGGGGCCAAGACCGGCTGGAGGGCCGGCCGCCCGGGGGTCGAGGTGGAGGTAAGGCCGAACGGCGGGCGGACGACCGTCCGGGTGATCGATCACGGCGAAGGGCGTCCCGGCCTCGGCGCGCGAGCAGCTGTTCTTCCCGTTCTACGGGCTCGACGAGCGGGAGAAGCGTCTGGGGCCCGGGCTTGGGCTGGCCATCGCCAAGGGCTTCCTCTCGCTCATGGACGGGGAGATCTGGGTGGAGGACACGCCCGGCGGTGGTGCGACGTTCGCGTTCTCCCTGCCGCGGTCGTCGGAGGCTGCGTGAAGGCGGCGTGAAGAAGGAGCGCGTTCTCGTCGTCGACGACGAGATCGAGATCCGCCGAGCCCTCGGCAGGGCGCTCAGCGCCCGCGAGTACGTGGTGGAGACCGCAGCGGACGGTCTGCGAGGCGGTGGAGCTGGCGGAGAAGTTCCACCCGGACCTCGTCGTGCTGGACCTCAACCTTCCCAAACTCGACGGCCTGGAGGTGGCCCGCGAGGATCCGGTGGCGAGCCCGGTGCCGATCCTGGTCCTCTCGGTCCGGGAGGACGAGTCGGACAAGGTGGCGGCGCTCGACCTGGGCGCGGACGACTACCTGACCAAGCCGTTCGGGATCGACGAGCTCCTCGCGCGCGTCCGCGCACTCCTGCGAAGGGCGGAGGGGCCGGAGACCGGGACGGACCTTCGATACGTGCTCGGTGAGGTGGAGGTGGATCTCAAGCAGCGGCGGGTGGTCCGCGGCGGAGAGGACGTCCGGCTCACGAGGACGGAGTGGTCCCTGCTGGATGCCTTCGCCCGGCACCCGGGGAAGCTGCTGACCCACCGCTGGCTCCTGGAGCGCGTGTGGGGTGAGGGGTACACCGAGGACGTCGACGTCCTCCGGGTCTTCGTCAGCCAGCTCCGCAAGAAGGTCGAGCCGGACCCGCGCCGTCCCCAGGCCATCGTGACGGAGCCGGGGATCGGGTATCGCTGGCAGCTGCGCGCCGGACGCTAGCGGGTCGGCTCCCCCATGATCGCCGATCGCAGGGTGACCTCCGCCTCGTTGGAGGCCAGGGCCAGGATCTCGTCGCCGGGCGTGATCACGGTCTCCGGCTGCGGGATCATGACGTGGCCCTCCCGCAGGACCGCCACGATGGCGGAGTCGGTGGGCAGGCGAAGCTCGTAGAGCGGCCGCCCGGCGTTCGGCGAGGTGTCGGGGACGGTCAGTTCGAGCAGCCCCACCCGGCCACCTTCCAGCCGGAGGAGGCGAACCAGGTCGCCCACGGTCACCGCCTCCTCGACCAGTGCCGTGAGCAGGTGGGGGACCGATACCGCGACGTCCACTCCCCACTGTTCGCTGAACATCCACTCGTTGCGCGGGTGGTTCACCCGGGCCAGCACCCGGGGGACCGCGTACTCCTGCTTGGCCAGGAGCGAGGTCACCAGGTTGTCCTCGTCGTCGCCGGTCGCGGCGACGACCACGTCGGCCGTCTTCAGCTCGGCCTTCTCCAGAACCCAGGGCTCACAGGCGTCGCCCAGCAGGAACCCCACATCCGGGGCCCACTCCTTGGCCACCTCCAGAGTTGCGGGGTCCTGCTCGATCAGCAGGACCTCGTGGCCTCGCCCGGCCAGGTCGGAGGCGAGGTACCGCCCGACCGCCCCCGCTCCGGAGATCACGACGCGCATCGCTAGTGCTCCGTGGCCTGGGCGAGCAGCTCGTCGAGAAGGTCCACCGCGTCCTTGTGCACGATGAGGTGCACGATGTCGCCCTCCTGGAAGGCGCTCGATCCGATCGGGATGAACCCGTGCCCCCCCCGATCCACGCCGGCGACGAGGATCTTTCCGTCCACGATCAACGAGCGGACGGGCTTGCCGATCAGGTGCGCCGGGACCTCCAGCCGCATCCGGAACAGGTCGCCGCCCGCCAGGCTCTCCTTGATCTCATCGCGGGGGTGGGACAGCATCAGCAGGATCTGCTTGACGCCCCACGTCGTGGTGGCCACCGTCGGGATGTTCAGCCGTTCGTAGATCTCGGCCCGGCGCGGATCGTAGATCCGGGCGATGACCTTGGGCACGTGGAAGTACTCGCGGGCTACCCGGGCGGAGACGATGTTGGAGTTGTCGCCGTTCGTGACCGAGACGAAGGCGTCGGCCTCCTTGATCCCGGCCTCCTCCAGCAGCTCCCGGTCGAACCCCAGGCCCACCATGGTGCGGGCCTCGAAGCCGGGGGGCAGGCGGTCGAACGCCGTGGGTCGCTTGTCCACGATCGTGACGTCGTGGCCGGCCTTGCTGAGCTGGATGGTGAGCTCGGAGCCCACCCGCCCGCAACCGACGATGATCACCCGCACGGGTCGCTAGGTTAGCCGACCCACGCCGCCGGAGGCGCGCCGCTTGCCGAAGTAGTACGGCACGGCCGCCAGGTCCACGTGCTCGTACCGCCCCAGGGCTCGCGCGATCTTGCGGCTGGTCCGGTCGTGCAGGAGCCGGTAGCGGAGCCGGGCGTAGTCGCGGCGGGGCATGACCACGGTGACCTCGCTGTTCCGGCCCATGAGCTCCACGACGTACCGCTCCAGGGACCGGGCAACGTTCCGGTCCCAGCACTCGATCACGTCGAGCTCGACCGGGATGCCGAGCTCCATCCACCGCCGCATGAGCTGCTCCTGGTTGTCCTGGTCCACCGCCGCGTGGACGGCCCGGACCTCGGTGGCCCCCAGGCCGAGCGCGTAGCGCACGGCACGAAGCGCCGCCCGGTCCGAGCCTGTCCACCGGAACGACGACCCGATGGTTCGGCCGCGGGGAAGGACACGGAGCTGGGGCGGCCGTCCGCAGTTCCCGGTCAGGACGTGACCGGGTCCGGCGTGATCGCGGACGAGCGTGATGCGGACACGGTCGTAGGGGAGCAGCGCCCGGGCCAGGTGTGCGCCGAGCCGCCCTCGGCGCAACCGCTCGAACGGTCCCATGTGCGCGGGGCCGGGGATGATGACGTTCACGTCGGCATCGTCCGGGCAGCGCGCCGACGTAGCCGGCCAGGCAGCTGGCCACGTCGCCGTCGTGGCGGACGACCTCGAGCGGGACGCCGATGCCCGAGCTCCCGCCACCGGCGCTCCAACTCCTTCGACGATCCCTCCTCCGTCTCGAAGTGCACCGCCTGCACGCTCAGGGCCCGCATGGTCTTGGCGTACTGGAGCGCGTGCGCCGTCTTGCGATCGAGGTCCTCGACCACGACCAGCGGCGATGGGGCGGCCGATGCCGGCGGCGTCGAAGGGGGGGAGGTCCTCGTCGAGCTCCTCGTGCTCCCGCTCGTACTGGTGGTTCATCCGGACGAGCAGCCACACCATGACGGGGACGAACACCATGACCGCCCACGCCCCGTGAGTGAACTTGGTGAAGGCGATGATCACGGTGACGACGGCGGTGGTGACCGCGCCGAGCCCGTTGATGGCGAGGCCGTGGCGCCACCCGGGCTCCTTGATGCGGAGGTGGCGCCGGGCCATGCCGGCCTGGGACAGGGTGAACGACGTGAACACGCCGATGGCGTAGAGCGGGATCAGCCGGTGCACGTCGGCCTGGAACACCACGACGAGCACGGTCGCGGCGATGGCCAGGCCGACGATGCCGTTGGAGAACACCAGCCGGTGCCCGCGCTTGGTGAGCTGGCGGGGCATGAAGTTGTCGGTGGCGTGGAAGTTGGCCAGCCGCGGGAAGTCGGCGAAGGACGTGTTGGCCGCCAGGATCAGGATCAGCATCGTGGCCGACCTGGAGCAGAAGGAACAGCGCGTAGCCGGCGGCGCCACCCCCGAACACGGCCCGCCCGACCTGCGAGATGACGGTCTTGGTCTCGCTCGGGACCACCCGCAGCTTCGACGGCGAGGAAGGACAGCCCGAGGAACATGACCCCGAGGAGGCGTCCCCATCCACATCAGCGTGGTCCGGGCGTTCCGCCACTCGGGCGGCTTGAATGCGGGCACGCCGTTGGAGATGGCCTCCACCCCGGTGACCGCGGCGCCGCCCGAGGCGAACGCGTGGAGCACGAGGAACAGCGCCGACGGCCCCGGTGCCGATGCTCGCGTCCGACGGGATGCGGGAGCGGGTGCAGCGTCGCCGGTGAGCGAGCCCGGTACAGCCCCACGCCGAGCAGCACGAACATCATCAGCGATGAAGAAGTACGTGGGGACGGCGAACATCCGGCCCGACTCGCGCACGCCGCGGAGGTTGCCCCAGGCGATGAACCAGATGCAGAGCACCGACAGCTCGACCCGGTACGGCGTACAGGCCGGCGAACGCCGACGTGAGGGCCGCGATGCCGGCGGCGACCGACACGGCCACCGTGAGGACGTAGTCGGTGAGCAGCGCCACGCCGGCGACCTGGGCGGGCAGCAGCCCGAAGTTGTCCCGGGTGACGATGTAGGCGCCGCCGGCCTCGGGTAGGCCTTGATCGTCTGGCGGTAGGAGAAGAGCAGGATCGCCGAGGACGACGAGGATGCGAACGTGATCGGCATGACCAGCGAGAACGCCGCCAGCGCCGACGACGGGGACCACGACCTTCAGGATCTCCTCGGTCGCGTAGGCCGCCGACGAGAGGTTGTCGGAGGCGAACACCGCGAGCGCGGTCGGCTTGCCCAGGCGCTCGTGCGACCAGGTGGGCGGTGGGCAGGGCCGGCCCCAGGACGGCCCGCTTCAGCGCATAGCCCGGTCCCTGGGGGAGGGCCGCGCGGGCGCGCCGACCGGGCGGCGCGGCCGAACCGCCGCCTCGGTTGCCGCTTCCTTCGTCGCCATCCCTGGACCTCCTGCCCATGAGGTTCGGTCCGGGAGGCGTAAACGATCCGTGAAGGACGGGCGGGAGGGCATGAAGATCCCGTAAAAGCGGCTAGCGTGGAGCCGTGAAGCGGCGTGCTGCGCGATGCCCGGAGCCCCTGGCTCCGGGCGGCGGCCGCGGCGGCCGGCGCGCCGGCCGCCGCGACGCTCCTCGCGTCTGTCGTTCCACGGCGGGGACGCCAGCGCGGTCTCCATCTACATCCTGGCGGTCGTCGCGGCGGCGGCCGTCGGCGGGCTGTGGGCCGGCCTTGCCGCCGCTGTCCTCTCGTTCCTCGGGCTGAACTTCTTCTTCACGCCGCCCGAGCACACCTTCCGGGTGAGCAAGGCGGAGGACCTGTTCGCGCTGTTCGTGTTCCTCATCGTGGCGGTGATCGTCGGCACCCTCCTGGCGCGCGCGCTCGAGGGACGCAACCGGGCCGCCCGCCGGGAGCGGGAGGCCAGGCTCCTCAACTACTTCGCTTCGAAGCTCCTGTCGGGGGAGCCCCTGGAGCGCGTCCTCGACGACTTCGCCAACGCGCTCCTGGAGCCCTTCGCGCTGGCCCGGTGCGAGATCCACGTCCGGGCCGGCGGACCTCGTCCTCGACGGGAGGGCCGAACGGGCCGGCGCTGCGGAAGGTGCCTCCGTCTCGCGTGCCGCTGCTGGTGGGGGAGGCCGAGCTCGGGACGCTCGTCGCCGTCCGGCGGGAGGCCCGGGCCCTTCGGACGACGACGCGCGCTCCTGGAGGCGTGCGCGAAGCAGGTGGCCGTGGCGGTGGAGCGCACCCGCCTGGACAAGAAGGTGGAGGGGCGCGCCTGGAGGCCGAGACCAACCAGCTGCGCGCGGCGCTGTTCTCCTCCGTCACGCACGACCTGCGCACGCCGCTGGCCTCGATCAAGGCCGGCGTCACCAGCCTGCTCGACGAAGGGGTCACGCTCGATCCCGACCAGCGGCGGGAGCTCCTGCGGACGGTCCTGGAGGAGACCGACCGGCTGAACCGGCTGGTCGGCAACATCATGGACCTGGCGAGGGTCCGGGCCGGGGCCCTGGTCCCGGCGAAGGAGCCCACGGCCGTCGACGAGCGTGATCGAGTCGGTGCTGCACCGGATGGAGCCGGTGCTGTCGCGCGTGCAGCGTGCGGACGGTCGTCCGACCGGACCTCCCCGAGGTCCCGATGGATCCGGTCCAGATCGACCAGGTCCTGTCGAACCTGCTGGAGAACGCGGCCCGGTTCACGCCCCCCGGCGGGGAGATCCTGATCTCGGCGGCCCCGTGGCAGCGAACGGTGCGGGTCCGGGTGGCCGACCAGGGTCCGGGGATCCCGGCGGAGGAGCGGGAGCGGGTCTTCGAAGCCTTCTATCCGCCGCGACGCGGGCGAGGCGCGGACCGGGAGCGGCCTGGGCCTGGCCATCGCCACGAGCCGTCGTGCTGGCCCACGGGGGGAGGATCTGGATCGAGGGGTCGCCCTCCGGCGGCACCGCGGTGGTCTTCGAGCTGCCGGTGACCGACGCCCAGCCGGTGAGGCAGGAGCCCTCGGGATGACCACGATCCTCGTCGTCGACGACGAGCCTCAGATCCGCCGGGCCCTTCGGACCAGCCTGGAGGCGCACGGCTACACGGTGCAGACGGCCGGGACCGGGGAGGAGGCCGTTGTGGCCGCGGCGGAGGCCGCGCCCGACCTCGTGTTCCTGGACCTCGGGCTCCCCGACCTGGACGGGACCGAGGTGATCCGGCGGGTCCGATCGTTCTCCGAGGTGCCCGGTCATCGTCCTGTCCGTCCGCGACGGCAGGCCGACAAGGTCGCGGCCCTCGACGCCGGCGCGGACGACTACGTGACCAAGCCGTTCGGGATGGAGGAGCTGCTGGCCCGACTGCGGGCCCAGCTTCGCCGGGCCCAGCCCGAGGAGCCGGCCCGGCGGTGCTCCGGTTCGGCGACCTCCAGGTCGACCTGGCCCGGCGCCTGGTGACCCTGGCCGGCGCGCCGGTGCACCTGACCAGGACCGAGTACGCGCTGCTCGAGGCGTTCGTGACCAACCCGGGGAAGCTGCTCACCCACCAATGGCTCCTGCGCAAGGTGTGGGGTCGCGGGTACGGCGAGGAGAGCCACTACCTCCGGGTCTACGTGCGGGCCTCTGCGACGAAGCTCGGCGACCGGGCGGCCGCGCCGGACCTCATCCTCACCGAGCCAGGTGTGGGATACCGGTGGATCGCCGAGCGTTCCGAACCCCCCAACTAGAATCGCCCGACGTGGCATCACGGGGCCACGCAGCGCACCGCGGTCCGGACGTCGCTGAAGCGCATCCTGGTCGGGCGCGCCGATGGCCACCCACCAGCTCGAGCACACGCTGCTGCCGAAGGTGTTGGCGCTTCCGGTGTTCTCCTCGGACGCGCTGTCCTCGGTGGCGTACGCGACCGAGGAGATCCTGCTGGTCCTGCTCGCGGGCGCGGCCGCGCTCGCCTACCGATACGTGATGCCGATCGCCATCGCCATCGCCGCGCTCATGCTGATCGTGGTCGCGCTCGTACCGGCAGACCGTCCGCGCCTACCCGAACGGCGGCGGCGCGTACATCGTGAGCAAGGAGAACCTCGGGACCCTCCCCGGCCTGGTCGCCGCGGCGGCCCTCCTGATCGACTACGTCCTCACGGTCTCGGTGTCGGTCGCGGCGGGCGTGTTCGCCATCACGTCGGCGGCCCCGTGGCTGCACCGACCACAGGGTCGAGCTCTCGTCGGGTTCGTCGTGCTCATCACCCTGGCCAACCTGCGGGGAGTGACGCGAGTCGGGCACGCTGTTCGCCTTCCCGACATACGCCTTCATCGTCGTCGATCGTCGACGTGATCGGCGTCGGGCTTGTTCCGGTGCCTCGGCGGATGCCCCGTCGGTCGAGCCGATCGCCCCGGCCGCCGACCTGGCGCCGGCGGCCGGCCCGTCGGCGCTGTTCGTCATCCTGCAGCGCGTTCTCCTCGGGCTCGACGGCCCTCACCGGCGTCGAGGCCATCTCCAACGGCGTGCCCGCCTTCCGCCGGCCGCAGGCCAAGAACGCCGCCGACACCCTGGCCATCATGGGGGCGATCGCCATCACGATGTTCCTCGGCATCTCGTTCCTGGCCAGCCGGATGCACGTGCATCGTGAGCGACGAGCGGTCCGTGGTGGCGCAGATCGCGCCAGACGGTGTTCGGCGGCGGCCTCTTCTTCTACGTGGTCCAGGTCTTCACGACCGCGATCCTGGTCCTGGCGGCCAACACCTCCTACCAGGACTTCCCGCGGCTGTCGTCGATCCTGGCCCGCGACCGCTTCCTGCCCCGCCAGTTCGCCAACCGCGGCGACCGGCTGGTGTTCTCCAACGGCGTGATCGTGCTCGGCCGCGCTGGCCTGCCTGCTGATCGTGGTCTTCGACGCCGACCTCACGCGCTGATCCAGCTGTACGTGGTGGGCGTGTTCACGTCGTTCACGCTGTCGCAGACCGGGATGGTCCGCCACTGGCTGAAGGAGAAGCGCAAGGGGCCGAACGCCGCGCGGGGCTGGCGCCGCTCCATCGTCATCAACGGGATCGGCGCGACGGCCACGTTCGTGGTGCTGGTCGTCGTGACGTACACGAAGTTCAAGCACGGCGCCTGGATCGTGATCGCGGCGATGCCGTTCATCGTGCTGATGTTCCTAGTCGATCCACCGGCACTACGACGTCGTCGCTGGCGGAGCTCCGGCGGGGCAGGGTGCGGGCCGGCGAAGTCGGCGTGAACCACCTCGTGCTGCTCGTCAGGGATCTGGACGTCGCGACCGCGGAGGCCCTGGGGGCCATCCGCTCGATCCGCCCGACCGAATGGCGCGTGGTGTATCCGTCGAACGACGGGCATCCCGGCCGAGCTCCGGGACCGGTGGCGCGAGTTCTCCATGGGTGCCCCCGACCTCGAGCCGCTCCCCACCCCCGATGGGGACCTGCTCGAGGCCGTCCGAAGGTACGTGCGGGGCATCGACGCGAGTCCCCAGCGACTTCGTGAACGTGTTCATCCCCGAGGTCGTCCGGGAGAGCCTGGCGGGCTACCTGATCCGTCGAAGGGCATTGGTGCGCCTGAAGGCCGGCCTGCTTCGGGAGCCCAACATCGTGGTCACCGACGTGCCGGTGTACGTGGAGGATGGACAGCCGGTCGGCGTCGACGGCCGGCCGCTGATCCCCACCCGAACGGTCGCGCTCGTGTTCGTCTCGGGGGTGCACGACGGGACGATCCGGGCCCTGAACTACGCGGCGTCGCTCGAGGCCTCGGAGACCCGGGCCGATCTACTTCGACCTGGATCCGGAGGCGGCCCACCGGATGCAGGAGGAGTGGGGCGAGCGCGGCTGCCAGATCCCGCTCGACATCGTGGAGGCGCCGTTCCGGGACCTCACGGGCCCCATGCTGGAGGAGGTCCGCCGGTTCACGGCGCGTCCCGACACCCTGGTGATCGTGGTCCTCCCCGAGTTCGTCGTCCGCAAGTGGCGCCACTGGCTGCTGCACAACCAGGCGGCGCTGTTCGTCAAGCGGCTGCTCCTGTACGAGCCCCGGGTGATCCTGTCGAGCGTACCCTTCGCCCTGGAGGAGTCGTGATGGACCGCGATGCCGCCATCGAGCTGTGCAGGAAGAAGGCCGAGAAGGAGACGACCGTCCGTCACCTGATCTCGGTCGAGGGCGTGATGCGGGCCCTGGCCCGCCGGTTCGGGGAGGACGAGGACCTGTGGGCCCTGACCGGGCTGTTCCACGACCTGGACCAGGACCAGACCCAGGACGACCCGGACCGCCATGCGTACCTCGCGGCCGAGTGGCTCCGGGAGGCCGGCGTGGACGAGCGCGTGGTGAACGGCGTCCTGGCCCACGCACACGAGCAGTACCGGACCGACCTGCATGTCCAAGGCCGTGGTCCACGCCGACGCGGTGGCCGGGCTGCTGGTGGCCGCGGCCCTGGTGCGGCCGGAGAAGGCCGTGGGCATGAAGGTGTCCTCGGTGAAGAAGAAGCTGAAGGAGAAGGCCTTCGCCCCGGGCGTGAACCGCGAGGAGGTCACCTCGGTCGAGGGGTCGATCGGCCTTCCCCTCGACGAGTTCCTGGCCGTGGGGATCGAGGGGCTCCAGTCGGTGGCGCCCGAGATCCAGCTGGCGCCGAAGGAACGCGGCGCTTACCGGGGCGCCGGCTCCTGCTCCTCGGCTCGCTCGTCGGGTTCGACCGCCGGCGGAAGCGGTGTGCGCCCGGAGGTAGCGGACCCTGCGCCACAGCCACCAGGCCACTCCGGCGACCACGAGCAGGGCGATGAGCCAGGACACGGGCCGCATGAACCGCTCGACCTCGTCCCACCGCTCCCCCAGCTTGTAGCCGAGGAACGCCAGGCCGAAGGTCCAAGGCAGGCACCCGAGCAGCGTGTACAGGCTGAACTTCCAGAAGTTCATGCGGGCCACCCCGGCGGGGAGGCTGATGAACGTCCGGACCACCGGCAGGAGCCGGCCGAAGAACACGGCCTCGTGCCCGTACCGCTCGAACCAGGCGTGGGCCCGGTCGATCTCGTGGGGCCTAACAAGAGGTATCGGCCCCACCGGTCCACCAGGGGCCGGCCCCCCACGTACCCGGCCCAGTAGGCCAGCCAGGATCCGACCAGGTTGGCGACGGCCCCCACCAGGGCCACGGCGACCAGGTCAGCTGTTGCTCGGGAGCAAGGAACGGCGCGCTCACCAGGGCCCCGCCGAAGAGCATCGTGACCTCGCTGGGGATGGGGACGCAGGCGGATTCCAGCACCATGAGCAGGAAGATCGCGGCATAGCCGTACTTGGCGATCTCCTCCGTGACGAGCCTGGCCGAACAGGGCGAGCACGGTCCGACTCCGGAGGCCCGGGAATGCAGCGAGGGTATCACCGCGTTCCAAGGGGCCGGGTGGGGGAGCCGCCTCCTGCCCGGGCCCCCGGGGCCGGAGAATCCCCGGCGACGAGGGCGGGGGCTGGTACCCTGCGCCCGGAGGCGGCCTCCGTCCGCCGTGCCTCCTCCCCTTACGACGATGAAGAGATGGTTGCCGCTATGACGAAGACGCTGGTGGTCGTGGAATCGCCCACCAAGGCCAAGACCCTGGAGCGCTACCTGGGGCCCGACTACACGGTCCGGGCCTCCTACGGGCACATCCGTGACCTCCCCAAGAGCAAGCTCGGCGTGGACACCGAGCGGGAGTTCGAGCCCGAGTACGTGGTCCCGGAGGACTCGGAGAAGCACGTCAGGGCCCTTCGGGCCGCCCACAAGAAGGCCGACGAGCTGGTGCTGGCCACCGACTTCGACCGGGAGGGCGAGGCCATCGCCTATCACGTGGCCGAGATCCTGAAGGTGGACCCCGCCGCGGCCAAGCGGGTCACGTTCACCGAGATCACCAAGGACGCGATCCTGGAGGCCTTCCAGCAGTCCCCGGGCCATCGACCTCCGCCTGGTGGAGGCCCAGCAGGCCCGCCGGATCCTGGACCGGCTGGTCGGATACCGGCTGTCCCCGGTCCTGTGGAAGAAGGTCCGGCCGGGCCTCTCGGCCGGCCGGGTGCAGTCGGTGGCCCTCCGGCTCATCGTGGACCGGGAGCGGGAGATCGCCGCCTTCGTCCCGGTCGAGTACTGGAGCGTGGACGTCCGGCTCACCCCGGAGGACGGAGGAGGCTGCCCTTCCTGGCCCGCCTGATCGAGGTCCCCCAGGGCAAGCTGGCGACCTCGCCGGACAAGAAGGGCATCACCCTGTCCGCCGAGGCGGACGCCGCTCTTCACGCGGACCGTCTGCGGGAGGCCGCGTACCGGGTGCTGGAGGTCCGGGAGAAGGAGATCAAGCGGAACCCGGCCGCGCCGTTCACCACCTCCACCCTCCAGCAGGAGGCCGCTCGCAAGCTCGGGTTCGGCGCCAGGCGGACCATGCGCCTGGCCCAGCAGCTGTACGAGGGGATCGAGCTCCCCGGCGAGGGCCAGGTGGGGCTGATCACCTACATGCGGACCGACTCGACGACCATCGCGGAGTCGGCCCTCCGGGAGATCGCCGAGGTCGTGCGGACCGAGTTCGGGCCCGAGTACGCGCTGAAGCAGCCGCGCCGGTACAAGACCAAGCAGCGAGGGGCCCAGGAGGCGCACGAGGCCATCCGGCCGACCTCGGCCATGCGCACGCCCGACCGGGTCGCCGGCGGCGCTCGACAAGGGCCAGCTCGCGCTGTACCGGCTGATCTGGCAGCGCACCGTGGCCTCGCAGATGGCCGAGGCCCGGTTCGACCAGGTGTCGGTGGACATCGAGGCCGCCGCGGGCGACGACCGGTACCTGCTCCGCGCCACCGGCCAGACCCTGAAGTTCGACGGGTTCCGCCGCGTGTACTTCGAGGGGCGGGACGACGCGGCCGACGAGGACGCCGAGTCCGCGCTCCCGCGCCTGACCGCCGAACAGGTCCTTCGGCTCCTCGAGGTGCTGCCGGAGCAGCACTTCACGCAGCCGCCGCCCCGGTTCACGGAGGCCTCCCTGGTCAAGACACTGGAGGAGCTCGGCATCGGCCGGCCCTCGACGTACGCGTCGATCATCTCGACGCTCCAGGACCGCGGGTACGTCCGGCTGGAGGAGAGGCGGTTCTTCCCCGAGGACGTCGGCGAGGTCGTGACCGACCTGCTGATGGAGTACTTCCCCGACATCGTCGACGTGAACTTCACCGCCAAGATGGAGGAGGACCTGGACGAGATCGCCGAGGGCGACGCTGCGATGGGTCCAGGTGCTCGACGAGTTCTACGGCCCGTTCGAGCGGCTGCTGGAGAAGAACGAGGGCGAGATCCAGCGGTTCGAGGAGGTGCTGGACGAGACCTGTCCGCTGTGTCCGAAGGAGGGCGGGAGCCCGGGCAGCTCGTGGTCAAGCTGGGCCGGTACGGCAAGTTCATCGGCTGCAGCAACTGGCCCGACTGCAGCTACATCCGCAACCTCGACGGCCAGGAGCGCAAGGAGCCCGAGGTCCTGGAGGAGACGTGCCCCGAGTGTGGGAAGCCCCTGGCCAAGAAGTGGGGGCGGTTCGGCCCGTTCATCGGATGCACCGGCTACCCCGAGTGCAGGTACATCAAGCGCGAGGAGCAGAAGACCGGCGTGAAGTGCCCCAAGTGCGGGCAGGGCGACCTGGTGGTGAAGCGGGCCCGCCGGGGGAAGCGGGGAAGCCTGTTCTACGGCTGCAACCGCTACCCCGAGTGCGACTTCACCGTGGGCCAGCGGCCCGTCCCCGACCCCTGTCCGAGCTGCGGCTCGCTCATGGTGCAGCAGAAGGACGGCACCACGAAGTGCACCAGCTGCGGCACTATCGTTGGAGCCGTGGCCGAGTCAGCTGCGGAGGGGTAGGTGTCGAGCCTCGCCGACGAGGTCGCGCAGCTTCGCGGCACCCGGTCGGCGAGCTTCAAGGACCTCCTGACCCGACCGCCGTTCCCCCGGCTGCTGGCGGCGCAGACGGTCTCGTCCCTCGGAGACTGGGTGGGCTTCGTGGCGGTGGCGTCGCTCGTCGCCAGGCTGGGCGGGAGCGTCGGCGCGTACGCCGTCGCCGGCGTGATGGTGGCTCGGATGCTGCCGTCGATCCTGTTCGGGCCGGTGGCCGGAGTCCTGGTGGACCGGATCGATCGCAAGCGGATCATGATCACGGCGGACCTGTCCCGGGGGGCGCTCTACGCCTCGATGCCGTTCCTCGGCAAGCTGTGGGCCATCTTCGCCGTGTCGTTCGTGATCGAGTGCCTGTCGCTCCTGTGGACCCCGGCCCGCGACGCGAGCCTGCCCAACCTGGTCCCACGGCGCCAGCTGGCCAACGCGAACTCGCTCGGGTTGGTCTCGACGTACGGGACCCTTCCCCTGGGCGGCGCGATCTTCGCCTTCCTCGCCGGCACCTCGGGCCTGATCCCCTATTTCAACGTCCGTCCCGAGTACCTCGCGCTGTGGCTCGACGCGGGCACGTTCGGGTTCTCCGCCCTGATGATCAGCCGGATCTCCATCCCCGCACCACCCACCCGGACCACCGGGAAGTTCGACATGTCGAGGGTGTGGAGGGACATCGTGGAAGGGGTTCGGTTCGTCCGCGAGAGCCCGCTGGCCTCGTCCATGACGGTGGGGATCGTCGCGGCCTTCAGCGCGGTGGGTGCCGTGCTCGCGATCGGACCGGTCTTCGCCCAGAAGACGCTCGCCGCCCAGGCCACCGGGTGGGGGGTCCTGGTCACCTCGTTCGGCATCGGGATGGCCTTCGGCATGGCCACCGTGAACAAGCTGGTCGAGTTCGCCGAGCGGGACCGCCTCTTCGTGTGGTCGCTGACCGCTGCGGCCGCCACGCTGTTCGTCCTCGCGGCCATGCCGAGCATCACGCTCGCGGCGATCTTCACGGTGATCCTGGGATGCTTCTGCGGGGCGGCGTGGGTCTCGGGCTACGTGCTGCTGCAGGAGAACATCGCCGACGAGTACCGAGGCCGGACGTTCGGCTCGCTCACGGTGCTGTCGCGGTTCGGCCTGTTCCTCTCGCTCGCGGCGTTCCCGGCCCTGGCCGGCGTGGTCGGTTCCGACCACGAGATATTCATCGGGACGCAGCGGATCGACCTGGCCGGCACCAGGATCGCCCTGTGGGTCGCGGGTGCTCGGCGTGATCATCGCGGCCGACGTCACCCGGCGAGGGCTCAAGCGGTTCCGGGTGAGCCGGCCGAAGCCGCTCGCCCTCGGTGCCGAAGCTGAAGCGGCCACCGAGGAGGGGCATCTTCGTGGTGTTCGAGGGCGTCGAGGGCTCCGGCAAGGGGACGCAGATCCGCCTGGCCAAGGAGTGGCTGGAGTCGGAGCGGACACGACGTGCTGGTGACGCGGGAGCCGGGCGGGACCGAGGTGGGCGAGCGGCTCCGGGACCTCCTGCTCGACCACGACACCGGGCACATCGAGCCCCGGACCGAGGCACTGCTGTTCGCGGCGCGCCCGGGCGCAGCACGTCGCCTCGGTGATCCGGCCCGGCGCTGGCCGAGGGGAAGGTCGTGATCTGCGACCGGTACATCGACTCCTCCGTCGCCTACCAGGGGTGGGGGCGGGGGCTCGGCGAGCAGGACGTCCTGACGCTGAACGTGTGGGCCACGCAGGGCCTGTTCCCGGACCTGGTGATCCTGCTCCACCTGGAGCCGGAGGCGGGCCTGCTCCGCTCGCTCGAGGAGCCCGACCGGATCGAGATGGAGTCGCGGGGACTTCCACGCCAAGGTGTCCAACGCCTACCTGAAGATCGCCGAGGAGCATCCCGAGCGGTTCGTGGTGATCGACGCGAGCGGCCTCGCCCGAAGAGTCGTCGCACGAGCGGGTGAAGGAGGCGCTGCGGTCGGGTGCTGAAGGAGCGACGAGGAGGAGGAGCGAGGGCGGTGCCTGGCCGATGCGTGACTCGGGCCGGTCGTGCTCGGACCGGGTGCCCGGGCCAGGACCAGGCCATGGCCTTCCTCCGGCAGGCCGCGGCCCGGCCCCACCACGCGTACCTGTTGGCCGGGCCGGAGGGATGCGGGAAGCAGCTCGCCGCTGCGGGCGTTCGCCGCGGCCCTGCTGTGCCAGCGCGGCGGGTGCGGCGAGTGCCGCGACTGCCGGCTGGCGCTGGACGACCGCCACCCGAACGAGTTCCTGGTCGAGCCGGAGGGGCGCGACATCCACGTGGACACCATCCGCGACGGAGGTCTGGCACCCGGCGTACCGCACGGCGCCCGAGCCGGGGCGGAAGGTGTTCCTGATCCGGGAGGCCGACCGGCTGAACCCGGCCGCCGCCGACACGCTCCTGAAGGTCTGGAGGAGCCGCCCGGCCGACGCCGTCATCGTGTTGCTGTCGGCTCGGCCGCGACGAGCTCCCCGAGACGGTGCTGTCGCGGTGCCACGTCGTGACGTTCCAGCCCGCTCGCCGAGGCGTTCGTCGCCGACGACGCTGTCGGCGAGGGCGCCGATCGCTCGCTCGCGCGCTGCTCGCCGCCCGCCTGGCCGGCGGGAACCTGGGACGAGCCCGGCGCCTGGCCACCGGCCCCGACGGGCTCTGCGCTTCCGAGACGTCGGCGCGGAGGCGCTCCGCCTGTCCGCGACCGGGCCTCGGGGAGCGCTCGATGCCGCCGACGTCGTGCTCGAGGCGGCCGAGCGGTACCGGAAGGGCTTGAAGGACCAGCTCGAGGTGGACCTCGCGCCGTTCCTGGACGAACGAGGGCAGGCCCGAGGAGGCGTACCGGGGCGCGATCCGCCGGCTGGAGGAGCGGCACAAGCGGCGGGTGAAGCGGGCGGAGCGCGACTACGTCGACTGGGTGCTGCTGGCGGTCTCCGTCGCTGCTCCGTGACCGCGTCGTGGCCGCCGTCGGCGGCGGGGGCGAGCTCGCGATCAACCTGGACTTCGCGCCCGGAGCGGGGGCCGAGATCGGGGCGGCGCGAGGACCTCGCGGCCTCCGCCTGGCGGCGCGTCGAGGAGGCCCGGGCCGCCCTGGCCGAGGAGCTGAACCTCAACCCCCGGCTGGTGTTGGAGCGGGCGTTCCTCCAACTCGCCGAGGCTGGAGCGTAGCGGGCGCACCCGCCCGAAGTGGTGCTGGCATCACTGTCGGAGCCGGGCACCGGTGAGACACGTTCGAGTGGAGGATGATGCGCGGATGACCGTTCGGGTGCTCATCGTGGACGACCAGGAGCCGTTCCGCCTGGCGGCGCGGATGGTCGTCGACGCCACCGACGGCTTCGAGATCGTGGGCGAGGCCGAGACCGGCGAGGACTCGTCGAGATGGCGCCGACGCTCGAGCCGGACCTGGTGCTGATGGACGTCAACCTCCCCGGCATCAACGGCCTGGACGCCACCCGCAAGATCCTCGACGGCGATCCGAGCGCCCGGATCGTGATCCTGCTCCTCTCCACCTACGAGGAGGAGGAGTACGCGCCCCGGGCCGCCGAGTGCGGCGCCGCCGCGTACATCCCCAAGGCGGCCTTCGGCCCGGACCGGCTCGAGGCGGCCTGGGCCGCGGCGACCGGCGCGTCGCTAGGACGCTGTCCTCGACCGGCAACCGGCCGCGTCAGCGTCGTCCCCTCGCCAGGCGCGGACTCGCACCTCGAGCGTCCCGCCGATCGCATCCAACCGGTCGGCCATCCCCTGCAGGCCCGTGCCGTGTGCACGGCCGCGGGGTCGAACCCCGCGCCGTCGTCGGCGACTGCGAACGTCAGGACGCCGTCGGTCGTCGCCAGCCGAACCGTCGCCTGCTGACGGCGTCGCGTACTTCGAGACGTTCTGGAGCCCTCGAGGACACAGAAGTACACCGCCGCCTCGATCTCCTGGGGGTACCGGCCGATGCCGTCGGCCTCGACCGCGACCGGCACCGGGGACTTTCGCGCCTGCGCCTCCAGCGGCGGCCGCGAGACCCTTGTCGGCCAGGAGCGGCGGATAGATCCCGCGAGCCAGGTCGCGGAGGTCCTGCGAGCGCGCGTTCGTCTCGGTCTGGATCTGCGTCAGCAGCGTCGTGTGCCTTCGCCGGGTCCCTGTCCGACCATCGCTATCCGCCAGGCGGAGCTTCACGGCGAGCGCCACGAGCTGCTGCTGCGCGCCGTCGTGGATGTTGCGCTCGATGCGTGCGCCGCTCCGTCGTCCTGCGCCGTCACCAGGCGCTGGCGCGACGCTCGGAGCTCCTCGATCAGGCGGACGTTCCGAAGCACCAGCCCGGCCTGGCGCGGCGAGGTCGCGGACGAGCGCTCGCTTGGACGATCCATCGGGTCGTTCGCCGGCATCGTGACGGTGAGAGCCCCCAGGAGCTCGCCCTGATCGCGCACCTCGACAGCGAGGTCTGCCGGGCAGCTGCGGCAGCGATCTCGGCCGCGGGCGCGGGAACGCCGGCGGTGCATCGCCGTCGGCCGGCCACGCATGCCGCCGGCCGGAGCTCGGATCCGACCCGCAGCCAGACGGTCGCCTGGCGGCCCCCGTCGCCGCGTCGCAGGACGTTCGCCATCCGAGGGAGGACGTCCTCGGTCGAGTACGTCTCGGCCAGGCGCTCGGAGAACTCCGTGAGCACCTCGTAGGGCGTCGCGCGACCGCCGTAGACGAGGCGATCAGCGATCCGGCGAGCCAGCCGCCGGAGCGGCCAGAACAGGAGCCCGATGGCCAGCCCGGCCAGCAGCATGGCGGCCGGGTTGTCCGAGAGCGGCCCCGACGACGATGCCACCGACCACGGCCAGCAGGACGAGCGCAGCGGCGATGATGAGGATCACGAGGACGGCCGCGACGGCCGTCTTCTTCAACACGATGTCCAGGTCCCACAGCCGGTACTTCAGGATGGCGACGCCGCGGCCCACGGGATCCCGATCCCGATACAGACCAGGAACCCATACCCGAAGATGTCGTTGACGGCGCTGGATTCGTTCGGCCTCCAGGCCGATCGCGGAAACGAGCGTCGATGCGAAGAGGACGACGCTGATGGCGGCCACGTAGGCGAGCCAGCGGATCTGCTGGCGTTCGTCGCCCGCTGCCCGTCGGAACCGGATCACGAGCGAGACGGTGGCCAGCACCGAGACCGCGATGGCCAGGACCGCCACGACGGGCAGGGCGGAGTCGAGGAAGCCTTGAAGGCCCGCCACGCCCGTCGGGTTGGGGACCTTGACGCCGGGACCGCCGGCGTCGGTGCCCACCTCGATCGGCCCCGTGCGAAGGATCGTACCCAGAAGTCCCAGGCCGAACGCGGCGATCGTGGCCGCAGGAAGGTACTTCCATCGCGGGGATGGCGGCCGCCCCGTGGGGAACAGCACGACCAGGATGGGGATCGGGGCGAAGACGATCAGGAACAGCCAGTTGGAGAGCCAGGCCGCGAGCTCGCCGACCGGGACCGACCCGGGCGACGTGACGTAGGCGTAGGTGGCGTACTCGCTCGTCAGGCCGGCCAGGACGTACGCTGCGGCGGCCACCATCATCAGCCAGCCGATGGGGTTCCCAGCAGTTCGGGCCACGATGAAGGCCCCCACGGTCCCGTAGCCGATGATCATCGCGATCGCCAGGACGAGGAACGCCGGTTCCTGCTGCAGCGAGCCGTTGCGGACGCTCAACGCGAGCGCACCGGCCAGCGTCAGCACGAGGACCAGCCAGAGGGCCAGCGCCAGTCGGGACCTCGTCGAGGACGTCACCCTCGATCTCCAGGGTGGACGGGGATCCGTCCCTCGACTGTCGTTCCCCTGCCCGGCGCGCTCGTGACCTCGAGCCGTCCGCCGAGCGCCTCCAGGCGATCCTCCATACCCTGCAGCCCGGTCCCCCGTGCGGTCCGATCGAGGTCGAAGCCGGAGCCGTCGTCCTTGACCTCGAAGACGACGTACCCCTCGTGATTCGAGAGGCGGATTGAAGCCCGGCTGGCTCCCGCGTACTTCGCGTTGTTCTAGGGCCTCGAGCGCGCAGAAGTAGACGGCTGCCTCGACGTGCGGTGGGTAGCGGCCCAGGCCTCCGATTCGACATCGATCGAGAAGTCGTCGACTTGCGAGCCTGCGACTCGATCGCCACACCAGGCCCTCTTCGGCCAGGAGCGGAGGATAGATCCCGCGAGCGAGGTCGCGGAGGTCCTCGAGGGCCTCCGCCGTGGCGGCCTGGATCGCGTGAGGAGCTCGGCGGTCCTTCGCCGGTTCTTTCCCGACAATGGTACTCGGCCAGCCTGAGCTGGACCGACAGGGCGACGAGCTGTTGCTGTGCGCCATCGTGGATGTTTCGCTCGAGTCCTTCGCCGCTCCTCGTTCTGCGCAGTGACACGATGCGCTGCCGGGAGGCGCGGAGCTCCTCGATGAGCCGGACGTTCCGAAGGACCAGGCCGGCCTGCGCGGCGACATCGCGGGCGAGCTTCGCCCGAGCCGGGTTCATCGGATCGGTCACCGGCATCGCGAGCGTCAACGCCCCCAGCAGCTCGCCCTGGTGTCGCACGGGGAACGCATGGTCGGCGCCGGCGAAATCCGGAAGATCGTCGCCGATCAGGGGGATCCGCGGGGACCCGGCGTCGGCCTCATCCGGCCATGACGCGGCCAGTCGGATCTCGGTCCCCACCCGGAGCCAGACGCTGGCTCGCTCCGCGCCACAGCCCTCCCCCAGGATCTCCGCCATCCGGGGCAGCACGTCGTCCGTCGAGTACGTCCCCGCCATCCGGCCGGAGAACTCGGACAACACCTCGTAGGGGGTCGCTCGCGTGCCGTACACGACCCGGTCGGCGATGCGGCCGGCGAACCGCCGGAAGGGCCACACCAGCAGGCCGAGCGCCAGGCCGAGAAGCATGCGACCGGAGCGAGATGTCCGAGCCGATCCCGAGCGCGAACGTTGGCAGGAGCGCGATCAAGGCGAGGCCGACGCCCGTGATCGCGAGTGCGATGAGCCCGAACATCACCGTCTTCTTCACGACGATGTCGAGGTCGTACAGCCGATATTTGAAGGCGGCGATTGCGCACGCGGCGGGGATGCCGATCATCAGGATGACGAAGAAGGAAATGAACAGGGCATTGCCGATCGGGTCGTTCTCGGGCGCGTGGATCCCGGCGACGACTCGGACCAGGCCGATGGCGAGGCCGGTCAAGGGGATGATCAAGGCGGCGGCTCCCACATAGGCCAGCCACTTGATCTGCTGGCGCTCGTCGCCGCGGGAGCGGCGGAACCGCAGGATCAATGCGACGGCCGAAACGAAGCCGCCGAGCAACACCACAAGGCCCGCTACGGTCGCGACGGCCTCGACCGTTCCCTTCCAGGCAAGCGGCAGTCCGATCGGGTTGTCCACCCGGCTCCGGATCTCGGTGAAGCCGCTGCTGAGCGGCCCTGGCGTGAGTCCGAACGCCGCGATGTTCACGGCGATGCCGGCGAGAAGCGTCCAGAGAACCGGCCGCCATCTCTTGGATGGGACTTGCCCATCAGGGAACAGGAGGAACAGGAGCGGCAGCGGCAGGAGCACGGCCGGAGCACCCACCCTGTTCAGCCAAGCGGCGAGGGTCGTGGCGGGGAGCAGCCGAACGGCCTCGTCCAGGGCGTACCGCGCGTACGCGCCGGCCAGCCCCGAGAAAGCGAAGGCGAATGCCACCCAGCACAACAGCCAGCCGATCCGGTTGCCCTGCCGGCGCGAGACGATGAGCGCTCCGACGGTCGCGAAGCCCATCACCGCGATGGGGGCCACGGTGTAGGTGAAGAGATCGGTCTCGTCGGTCTTCGCGACGATGGAGATGACGATCGTGGCGGCCAGGGAAGCTGCCGTGATCCCCCACGCCGCCCAGGCGACCCAGGAGGCCACCCGTTGTCGCCGCAAGCCGGTTGGTCCGACCGCGTGCCCCGTGCTCACTGCCATGACCTGATTCTGGGCCGGGGAGGGGCCGGGGGAAAGGGTGGGTTCCGCCCGGACGAGGCCGGCTTCACCACCTCACCGGGGGTGCTGGCATCACCTCGTCTCACGCGTCCTGCACCTGCCGGTTCTCGTGGCCTCATGCTCGTGCCTCGCGAGGCCCGGGCGTACGCTCGGAGCGTCGACTGGAGGTGGTTCCCATGATGCGGAAGATCCTCGTCGGGACCGACACCACTGCATCGGCGGACATGGCGGTCAGCGCCGCCGCCGAGCTTGCCGGAGAGCGTGAGGCAGAGCTACTGGTCCTGTACGTGCGCTCGGACGACCGGGCGACCGAGGCGGCCGATCCCCGCAAGCCCGCCGACCCGCAGCGGTATCTGGCCCGGATGAGCGAGCGTTTCCCGCAAATCCGGATCCGTAGTTGGAGCGAGCCGGGGGATCCCGCCGAGCGAATCTGCGAGGTGGCCGCGGAAGAGCGTGTCGACACGATCGTGCTCGGGAACAAGGGGGTGCACGGCCCCCGGTGGCACGTCCGGGAGAGCGTCCCCAACCTGGTGCTGCGCCACGCGCCCTGCTCGGTGCTCATCGTGGACACGCGGGCGGCCCAGTAACGATGCACGTCTGCGACACGGCCTCGCTCAGGCGTGCTCCGTGTCACGGAGGAAGGCCAGGACGGCCATGACCCGGCGGTGGACCTCGGTCTCCTCCGTCAGGCCCAGTTTGTGGAAGAGGGAGTTGATGTGCTTCTCGACTGCTCGCTCCGTGAGGAACAGGGACTTGGCGATGGCGCCGTTGTTCTTGCCTTGGGCCATCTGTCCCAGGACCTCGCGCTCGCGCTCGGTGAGCTGGGCCGAGCGGCGAGTGAGCCACCCGGTCCTTCCTCGCCACGAGGGCCTCGACCACCTTGGGGTCCAGGACGGAGCCGCCCCGGGCAACCTCGTTCAGGGCCCGCACCAGCTCGTCGAGGTCGGCGACGCGCTCCTTCAACAGGTAGCCAAGGCCGGCCGCGCCGTCCTTCAGCAGCTCGTACGCGTACTCCTCCTCCGCGTACTGCGACAGCACGACGACCCCGATCTCCGGAGTGGTCTGCCCGGATCTTGCGCGCCGCGTCGATCCCCTCCGTCGTGCTCGTCGGCGGCATGCGGATGTCGGTCAGGACCGCGTCGGGGTTGTCCCGCTCGACGGCGGCCATCAGTTCGTCGTACGTCGAGGCCAGCGACACCAGTTCGACCTCCTCGGAGGCCGAGAGCAGCGCCGCCGTCCCCTCGCGGACGAGGTAGTTATCCTCCGCGAAGACCACGCGTACCATGCGGGAATCGTACAGTCGTTGGAGGGCCGGGCAGCGTGACCATCCGGGTCGTGTTGGGCGAGGACAACGTCCTGGTCCGCGAGGGAGTTCGAGCCCTGCTCGACTCCCTCGAGGACATCGAGGTCGTGGGCGTGGCGGCGGACGGGCCGTCGCTCCTGGCCGAGGCCGAGGCGCGACGGCCCGACGTCGTGGTGACCGACATCAAGATGCCGCCGAACTTCCAGCTCGAGGGGATCGACTGCGCCCACGAGATCCGCTCCAAGCATCCGGAGACCGGCGTCGTCGTGCTCTCGGCGCACGACGACGAGGCCTACGCCATCGCGCTCCTCGGCCAGGGCCAGAGCGGGCTGGCGTACCTGTTGAAGGACCGGATCGCGCAGGGCGACGAGCTGATCCGGGCCATCCGGGAAGTGGCTCGCGGGGGCTCGGCGGTGGATCCCATCATCGCCGAGCGGCTATCGGGCCGGCGCGAGACCGCCGGCGCCGACCGGGAGATCCTCGACATGATGGGCCGCGGCCTGGGATACGCGGAGATGGCCGAGGCCCTGGGCACCACCCAGGAGGCGGTGGATCGTCGGGTCACCGACCTGTTCGGGCGGCTGGCCGCGACGGCCGGGGAGGGGGGCGCCGCGGTCGACGAGCTCAAGCGGCTCCATGCCGCCGTGGTGGACCGGGCATCCGCCGCCCGGACGTTCCGTTCCTACGTCCCCTCGCAGTACGCCGAGAAGCTGGAGTCGGGGGTTGCCCTGACGCAGGAGGAGCTCGAGGTGACCGTGCTGTTCTCGGACATCCGGGGGTTCTCGGCCATCGCCGAACAGCTTTCGGCCACCGAGATCGCGGACGTGTTGGCGCGGCACCTCGGCGCCATGGCCGACGTCATCGCCGAGCACGGAGGGACGATCGACAAGTTCGCCGGCGATGCGGTGATGGCCATCTTCGGCGCGCCGTATCCCCTACCGAACCACGCCGCCCAGGCCCTCCGGTGCGCCATCGCCATGCAGGCGAAGCAGGCGGAGCTGAACCGCGACGGGTGGAGCGGGACGCTGGGTGAGCTCCGGATGGGGGTCGGCATCAACACCGGCATGGTGGTGGCCGGGACGATCGGCGGCGGCGGCCGGCTGGAGTACACCGTCGTGGGCGATGCCGTGAACATCGCCCAGCGGCTCCAGAGCGAGGCGGCGGGCGGTGAGATCGTGGCGGCGGTGTCGACGGTGGCCGCGGCGCCGGATGTCCGTGTCGAGCCCATCGGCCACCGTCACGTCAAGGGACGCCAGGAGACGGTGGAAGCGTTCAGGGTCCTGTACTAGGGAGAGGATGGATGGCCGACCCGCCGAAGAGACCGACGAAGCGACCGAAGAGCGTGTTCCGCCGGATGGAGCGGTGGGTCGTCGGCTTGATCCTGGGCCTCGTTGCGTTCTTCCTGGAACGCGCGGTCGTTCGCTCGATCCGAAAGGGCGAGACCAAGGCCAAGCCCTCGCAGCCGACGGCGCTCAAGGGCACGGGCTCGGAGATCGAGCCGGCCGAGGCCGACGGCTGAGGCGGCGGCCCTCCCGGCCCGGGCCTATCGGCGCCGCACGAACAGGTCCGCCACGAGCGAGAGTGTCAGGAACCCCCCCACGATGCCGAAGGTGACCGGAACCCAGGGGGGGACGCGCTCCGAGACCGCGGTGAGCCCAGAGGCGAGCACCGCCGCGCCGGCGGTGAGGCCGATGGCCAGCCTCCGCCCGGCCCGGCGGATCGTGTCCTCGAGCGACGCGGCGCGGAAGTTCACCTCGAGCTTCTGGCCGGGCCGAGCCCCGATGAGCCGCTCGATGGCCTCCACCATCCGCAGGAACCGGACCTTGAGCCGCTGCGACCGGTAGAACAGCGCCTTCGGGTTCGAGCTTCGCGCCCATCCCGGTGAGCACCTGACGCATCAGGAACTTCCCGGCCACGTCGAACGGGTCGAGCTCGGGGTCGAGCTCCGCGGTTGCGAGCTGCATCTGTGCCAGGGCCTTGCCGGTCAGGGCGAGCGACGCCGGGAGCGGCACGTCGTGGCGGATCGACACCTCGGTCATCTCCTGGAGGATCGGGCCGAGCTGGATGTCCGCGAGCGAGGACGTTCGGTACTTCGCCATCAGCTCGCCGATCTCCTCCTGGAACTTCGTCACGTCGAGGTCGCTTCGGTCGATGGCACCGGCCAGCATGAGCGAGACGTCGGTGAGGAACCCCACGTCCTCCTGCCAGAACGCCATGAGCAGGAGCATCAGCTGCTCGCGCATGTCGGCCCCGACCTCGCCAACCATCCCGAAGTCCAGGAAGTAGATCCGGTCCTTCCACCACATCAGGTTCCCGGGGTGGGGGTCGGCGTGGAAGAACCCGTCGACCATGATCTGCTTGTAGTAGCTCTCGAGGAGCTGCCGGGCCGCCTCCTTGCGTTCCGGTCCCTGCGGCGCCTTGGAGATCGGGATCCCCTGGATCTCCTCCATCACCAGCAGCCGCGAGGTCGACAGGCCGCCGAACACGCCGGGCACGTCGAGGCGCGGGTAGCCCTTCAGGACCTCCGCCATCCGCTCGATGTTGGAGGCCTCCTGGCGGAAGTCGAGCTCGCGGTGGAGCGAGCTCGAGAGGTGCTCGAACACGGCGCCCATGTCGATGACCTGCTTCAGCCCTGGCCGGTCCGACGACCTTCTCCGCGAACAGCTCGAGCAGCGCGAGATCCTGCTCGATCTCCTCGCGAGCCGTCGGGACGCTGGACCTTCACCACGACGCGCTCGCCGTCGGTCAACGTGGCCCGGTGGACCTGGGCGATCGTCCCGGCCGCCAGCGGCGCGGGGTCGATCGTGTCGAACACGTCCTCCCACGGCACGCCGAGCTCCTGCTCCATCACACGCACCACTTCCTCCTCGGTGAGTGGCGGCACGTTGTCCTGGAGCGTCGCGAGCTCCTCGATGAACTCGGGCGGGAGCAGGTCGGGACGGGTCGAGAGGACCTGGCCGAGCTTGGCGAACGTCGGCCCCAGCTCTTCCAGAGCGCTCCGGAGGTGCCGGGCCTGGCCCGGCGTCCGGTGGCGCCATCCTCCCCGGGCCTGCCGAACAGCGCCTTCACGCCCGTGCTTGGCCATGACCGCGGCGATCCGCGCGCCTCGCGCGGCCAGGTGCGGCTCGGTCTCGGGGAACTCGCTCGCCCGGATGGCCGTCCGGGGCCGGATGACCTGCACGTCCCCGTCGGGCGAGATCGTGTTGACGATGATCACCGTGCACCGGGCGTTGTGGGAGATCCGGTTCGGCACGTTGCGCGAGCAGGAACTCCTTGCGACCCGCCATGCCGGCGTTGCCAACGACCAGCACGTCGGCCGCCTCCTCCTCGGCGGCGCGGACGATGGCCATGGCCGGGTCGTCGTCGATCATCACGCGGGACCGACCTCGTTCCCCCGCCAGCCCCAGTGCGTACCGCTGGAGCTCGTCGGCCGCCGCGCCGGCCTGGGTGGCTTCGGCCGCCCCGTACTCGGTGACCGCGGGGTTTGCCGGGCACGACCACCTGCACGACGTAGAGCTCCGCCCCGTACCGGTCGGCCAGGAGGGCGGCCCACCCCACCGCGCGGTCTGCCGTCTCCGAACGGTCGGTGGCCACCATGACCCGGCCCACGGCGGGAGCCTCTCGTGGTCGCTCTCGGTTCGACATGCGCGCCTTGCATTATCCCCAAGCGCGGCCTGCCCGGCGGCGTTGGGTAGACTCAGCCAACCCGCCGGAGTAGCTCAGCCAGGCAGAGCAACCGCCTCGTAAGTGGTAGGTCGTGGGTTCGAATCCCACCTCCGGCTCCAGGCGGATCGGCAGGGGGACCAGCGAGGAGGCGATCATGCCCCAACCCATCGACCGCGACGAGGTGCGCCGCCTCGTGGACCGTGGAGCCCAGCTCGTCGAGGTGCTTCCGGCGAACGAGTACGAGGAGGACCACCTGCCCGGTGCCATCAACATGCCGCTTCGAAGGCTCGAGGAGCGAAGCCCGGACCGCGCTGGACCGGGGCCGGCCCATCGTCGTGTACTGCTGGGACTCGGCCTGAGACCTCAGCCCACGAGCCGCGTGGCGGCTCGAGAGCTTCGGGTTCACCGAGGTGTACGACTACGTGGATGGAAAGCTCGACTGGCTCGCGGCGGGACTTCCCTCCGAGGGTACGAACGCGGAACGCCCCCGTGCCGGGGACGTGGCTCGGAAGGACGTGCCGACGTGCCGCCTGGATGAGCGGCTCGGCGAGGTGCGGGAGCGGGTCCGGCAGGCCGGATGGGACGCCTGCGTGGTCGTGAACGAGGACCGGGTCGTGTTCGGCCTGCTCCGCTCGAAGGAGCTGGAGGCGAACCCGGACCTTCGGATCGAGGAGGCCATGCGCCCGGGCCCCAGCACCTTCCGGCCGTTCGTCTCCATCGAGGAGATGGCGGGGTTCATGATCGAACACGACCTCGAGAGCTCCCCCATCACCACGTCCGATGGACGGCTGGTCGGCCTGCTGCGGAAGCAGGATGCGGCGAAGGCGGCGTTGGAACTCCACGAGAAGGAGCACGGTTCCCACGGAGGGCAAACATGACCGAGCGGGACGTGGCCATCGCCTGTGCGAGGTGTGGGGCGAGCATCGACCACTGTGAGTTCTGCGGGGAGCGCGGGTGCGGAGCGCCGATCTGCTACCGCTGCTTGGTGGAGGCCATCGGCCAGGCCGCGGCGCAACCCCATGGGCACGGTGGGTGATCGCGTTCGGCACCGGCGATCCACGGGTCCTTGCTAGAATCGCCTGCATGCTGGCCCAGGTGTTCGTCAGTCCCAGCGATACACCGACGATCAACACGGGTGGGTGGGTCTACGGCATGGCTTGGGTGCTCGTCGTCCTCGGTGTGCTCGTGACCTTCCTGATCGTGTTCGGGTACATGCGGTTCGCACCGCGGTTCCAACGCGAGGAGGGGAGGACGAGATCGGTCAAGGCTCCCCGACTCCAGCCGGGGAGGGAAGTGAGGCGGCCGGTCAAGATCACCGGCGCGCCGGTCATGGCACCGCCTCCGATCCCCACGGCGACGGCCGCCGCGCCCGCGGCCGTGGCACCCGCCGTCGTCGCGGCACCCGCAGCGCCGGCCGCTGCCCCGCCGCTGCCCCTGCCGCTGCCCTGCCGCGGTGGAGCCCGCGCTCGCCGCCGCACCTGCCGGGGTGGAGCCCGCGCTCGCCGCCGCACCGGCAGCTGCGCCCGCCCCCGCCCCGCCCGCGACGGAGCATCGCGGCGAGGTGACGCTCGACCAGGAAACGTATGAGAAGACGCTGGCCGAGCTCCTGGCGAAGGGCACGGACCGGCGCGTGGCCGAGGGACAGGCCAAGCGGGTCGCCTTGCTCGCTGCCAGGAAGAAGGCCGGCGGCTAGCGCCGGACGCCCATGGAGACCACCAAGGTCGATTGGTCCATGGGGTCGCAGGCGGCCCGATTGGTCGACTGGGGCACCGCAGCCGACATCGGTCGCCGGGTGGGTGGTCGGGGTCCGTCCCTTCACGCCATCGAGCGCGCGCGCCTGCGCGAGGACCTGGCCGAGATCGTCCCCCACGCCCAGTCGCTCGTCTCGGAGTTCACCGGCCTGTCGATGACCGGGTTCCGCTCTCGGGCGTGGGTCATGTCTCGCGGCGAGTGGGTCTCGACGAACCTCCAGGGGCTGCAACGGCTCCTGGAGCCGCTCGCCCGCAGGATCCTCGCGGACAACCGTCCCCGATCCGACCTGCGCCGCAAGGCGCTCGGCTTCCAGGTGGGCGTGCTTCTCGGCTACGTGTCCCGCAAGGTGCTCGGCCAGTACGACGTGTTCCTGCCGCCCGACGACGAGGGGCTCCTGTACTTCGTGGGGCCCAACCTGGCCGAGGTCGAGCGCCGGTTCCATCTTCCGCCCCACGACTTCCACCTGTGGGTGGCCCTCCACGAGGTCACGCACCGTGTGCAGTTCGGCTCCACGCCGTGGCTCCGGCCGCACCTGTCGGGCCTCGTGGACGCCTACCTCGACACGGTGCAGCTCGATACGCGGCAGCTCCTGGATCAGCTCCGTCGAGCGGTGGAGGAGGCCCGGGCGGGAAGCGAGTGGCGAGGGCCCGGCGGCCTGTTCCTGCTCATGACCCCGGAGCAGCGCGAGTTGTTCTCGAGGATGCAGTCGCTGATGTCGTTGCTCGAGGGCCACGCGTCCTACGTGATGAACTCGGTGGCCGTCGGCCGGGTCCGCGACCTGGAGCGGATGCGGCGGAGCCTCAAGGACCGGCGGCGTCCGGGCGGGATGGAGCGCACGTTCCAACGTGCTATCGGGTTCGAGTACAAGGTCCGCCAGTACGACGCGGGCGAGTTCTTCGTTCGCTCGGCCATCGAGGGTGCGGGGATCGAGGGGTTCAATCTCGTGTGGCAGCGGGAGGAGAACCTGCCGTCGCTGGAGGAGGTCGCGAACCCCCAGCTCTGGCTGGCCAGGGTGGCCGGGAGCTGATGTCCCGGCCGCCGGCGGTGGCCCGCGTGCTGGAGCGGGTCACGGCCACGGCGCGCCGCTACGAGATGTTCCTGCCGGGCCAGACGGTGCTCGTCGTCGGTTTCGGGCGGGCCCGACTCCGTGTGTCTCCTGTACTCGCTGCACGGTCTGCGTCGGCTGCTCCGAGTCAAGCTCGAGGTGTTCCATCTCGACCACAGGATCCGCCGGGACTCGGGCAAGGACGCGGAGTACGTCCGGCGACTGGCGGGCCGGTTGAAGCTTCCCTTCCATCCGCGCATCTGCGAGTTCGAACCGAAGACTGGGGGAGTCGATCGAGGCGTGGGGGCGCGCCATGCGCATGTACTACTCCGCCGAGGTCCGGCGCGAGACGGGGGCCGAGCGCCTGGCCGAGGGCCACACCATGGACGATCAGGCCGAGACCGTGCTGATCGCCCTCATCCGGGGCGGTGGGCTCGACGCGCTGGGGGGATCGAGCCGGCCCTCGGAGGCGAGGTCCAGCCGTTGATCGACGTCAGGCGGACCGAGGTGGAGGCCTTCTGCCGCGCGCTCCGGCTGCGGCCTCGTCGTGATCCCACGAACCAGGACACCAGGCTTCTCCGGAATGCCGTTCGGTTGAAGGTCCTTCCGGCGATCGAGCGCTCGGTGGGGCGTGAGGTCCGCGCCACCCTGGCCCGCACGGCGGACACCATCCGCCAGGACGAGCACTTCCTGAAGCGGCAGGCCTTTGAAGCGAGCCGAGGAGCTGGTGGAGGAGCAACCCGGCGGGTTCGGGATCGACGCGGTGGGGTTGCTCACCGTGCCGCGGCCGATCGCCGCTCGGGTGGTCCGCGACCTCCTGTACCGCCTGAAGGCGGCGCCGACCCAGGAAGCGATCGAGGCGGTGCTGGACCTCGCGGCGGGGCGGCCCGGCCGGCGGCGCGACCTGGCCGGTGGATTGGTGGCCTCGCGGGACAGGGAGTATGTTTCCCTCTCTCGCACTTCCCCCGAGAGCCGGGCGTGAAGGGGGGCGAGATGGAAGGTTATGTCGCGCTGACCGACCAGAAGGACACAGCAACGACTTCTCCTATGGCCGAGCCGTTCGCTGAGGCATACGACGGCGACATCGACAAGGTGTTGGTCACCAACGAACAGCTCCAGGCCAAGCTCCGGGAGCTCGGGGAACAGATCACCAAGGATTACGAGGGCCGTGACCTACTGCTTGTGGCCGTGCTGAAGGGCGCGTTCATGGTCATGGCGGACCTGGCGAGGCACATCCATCTGCCGGTCGACTTCGACTTCATGGCCGTCGCCTCGTACGGGGCGGCCACGCAGACGTCCGGGGTCGTCCGGATCCTGAAGGACCTGGACCGCGACATCGAGGGCCGCCACGTCCTGCTCGTCGAGGACATCGTGGACTCCGGGCTCACCCTGAACTACCTGCTCAAGAACCTCCGGGGCCGCCGTCCGGCGACCTTGGAGGTCTGCGCCCTGCTGCAGAAGAGGGGCATCCAGCGGGTGGCCCTGGACCTACGGTACATCGGGTTCGAGATCCCCCCGGACTTCGTGGTCGGCTACGGCCTGGACTACGCGGAGAAGTTCCGCAACCTCCCCTACATCGCCACGCTGAAACCCGAGGCCTACACCGACCCGGCATGAGCCGGAACAGCCGAGGGGAGTCCGGCGTCCAACCCGCCATGAGACGGACGGCGGCGCTCTCGGTCCTGTTCCTCTTCCTCGTGGCCTGCGCCGGCCGCGCCTCGTCCCCCTCCGGCGACTCCGGGGTCCGCGGCACCGTGCTCCTCGGCCCGACCTGTCCGGTCGAGACGATGGAGAGCCCCTGCCCGGACCGGCCATTGGCTGACGTCCAGATCCAGGTGCTGCAGGGGGGCGACGTGGTGGCCACGGTTCGATCGGACGGCGACGGGCGGTTCACGGTGGCCCTCGAACCCGGCGACTACGTGCTGCAAGCGGTGGTCGAGCAGGGCGGGCCGGGGATGTCCGCCAAGCCCGTGGATGTGACCGTTACGAGCGGTGCGTTCGTCGAGGTCAACGTCCCCGTCGACAGCGGCATCCGGTAGCGCAACACCGCTCGCGAGGCATCGGCCGAACAACACCCCTGTGCTACCATCGCCTCGGGCTCAGAGCGCGGGTCGATCGCGCGGGGCCCCAAGTTTTCTGCAGGCCGGAACGCCGGAACGAAAGGAGCGCCTCCCTGCCGCCCGAGTCCCCCTATCGCCGGATCCTCCGGGGACCCGCCGTGTACATCCTGCTCGTCCTGTTCGGGCTGTGGGTGTTCGTGCTCTTCGCCAACCGGGAGCCCCCGGGCCAGAGCCTCAACTTCAGCGGGTTCCAGTCGCTCGTGAGCGACGACCGGGTCAAGACCGCGACATTCCTCGAGGGGGACCAGAAGATCAAGGGTCAGCTCTCCGACGGCACCACCTACGAGGTGGCCTACCCAGCCGCGGTCCAGGAGAAGCTGACCGAGGAGCTCCAGTCCAAGGGGGTCGTGGTCGCGGTCGATCCACAGAAGGGCTCCGCCATCCTGTCCTTCCTGTTCCAGCTGATCCCGGTGGTGCTGATCATCGGGGCCTTCATCTGGATCATGAACCAGTCCCAGGGTGCCGGCGGGGGCCGGGTCATGCAGTTCGGCAAGTCCCGGGCCAAGGTCGTGTCCAAGGACCAGCCGAAGACCACGTTCACCGACGTGGCCGGCGTGGACGAGGCCATCGAGGAGCTCCAGGAGGTGAAGGAGTACCTCCAAAACCCGGCCAAGTTCCAGGCCATGGGGGCGAAGATCCCTCGCGGCGTGCTGCTGTTCGGCCCGCCGGGGACGGGGAAGACACTGCTGGCCCGGGCCGTGGCCGGTGAGGCCGGGGTCCCGTTCTACTCGATCTCCGGTTCGGACTTCGTTGAGATGTTCGTGGGCGTCGGCGCCGCTCGCGTGCGCGACCTGTTCGAGCAGGCCAAGACCAACGCGCCGGCCATCGTATTCATCGACGAGATCGACGCCGTGGGGCGCCACCGAGGCGCCGGCCTCGGTGGCGGCCACGACGAGCGCGAGCAGACCCTGAACCAGCTGCTCGTCGAGATGGACGGGTTCGACCAGCGGACCGCGGTGATCCTGATGGCGGCGACCAACCGCCCCGACATCCTGGACCCGGCGCTCCTTCGGCCCGGGCGGTTCGACCGGCACGTGGTCATCGACCGGCCCGACCTCGAGGGTCGCAAGGGCATCCTCAAGGTCCACGCCAAGGGGAAGCCCTTCGACGAGACCGTGGCCCTCGACACCGTGGCCAAGCGGACCCCCGGGTTCACCGGGGCGGACCTGGCCAACGTGATCAACGAGTCGGCGCTCCTCGCGGCTCGGTGGGGCAGGAAGGCCATCGGGATGCGCGAGGTGGACGAGGCCATCGACCGGGTGATGGCCGGCCCCGAGCGCAAGAGCCGGCTCATGAGCGACCGGGAGAAGCGCGTGATCGCCTACCACGAGTCGGGGCACGCCCTCGCTGCCCACGTCCTTCCGAACACGGACCCGGTGCACAAGATCTCGGTCATCGCCAGGGGACGGGCCCTCGGCTACACGCTCACCCTCCCCGAGGAGGACAAGTTCCTCCTGACCCGGGAGGAGCTGTCCGACGAGCTGGCCATGCTGCTCGGCGGACGCGTGGCGGAGGAACTGATCGTGGGCGACATCACGACCGGTGCCGCGAACGACCTCGAGCGGGCCACGAAGATCGCGCGCCAGATGGTGACCGAGTACGGCATGTCGGACACGATCGGCCCGCTGACGCTGGGACAGAAGCAGCACGAGGTGTTCCTCGGCCGGGACTTCACGACGCAGCCCGACTACTCGGAACAGGTGGCGTTCGAGATCGACAACGAGGTCCGGAGGATGATCGACCAGGCGCACGACGAGGCCCTGGAGATCCTCCAGGAGTATCGGTCGAAGCTGGACCAGATGGCGGCACTCCTGATCGAGCGGGAGACGATCGACAAGGAGGAGGTCGAGCGGCTCCTGACCGACGTGACGAAGCGAGCGCAGCGGGACCAGGCCGTGCGCGGCGCGGGGCTCGCGGTGTCCCGCCGAGCGGTCCGGGCGCAGAGGGAGCAGGGACCGAAGCCGCTCGGCTAGTCGCGGTCCGGTGGTCGATGCGGCGGGTGGTCCGGCACGCCTCTACACTTCGTCGACGTGAGCGATCCGCGGTGGGCCACGTTCGACTGCTACGGCACGTTGATCGACTGGATGTCGGGCATCCGCGACACGTTGTCGGAGCTGTGGCCCGAGCGCGACGCGGAATTGCTCCTCGGCGCGTACCACGAGATCGAGCCCGAGGTGCAGCGGGGCCGGTCGATCCCGTACCGGCAGGTGCTCACCGAGGCGCTGGAGCGGCTGGCCCGCCGGGAGGGACTGCACCTCGAGGAGGACGACCGGGCCGCGCTCGCGGACTCGCTTCCGGCGTGGCCGCCCTTCCCGGAGGTGCCGAAGGCGCTCGCTGCGCTGCGGGAGCGTGGATGGAGACTGGCCATCCTGTCGAACACCGACCCCAACATGCTCGACGCCTCGCTGTCGCTGATCGGCGTCCCCGTCGACCTCCGCATCACCGCGGCCCAGGCCGGCTCGTACAAGCCGGCCTACGGTCACTGGGAACGGTTCTTCGAGGAGACGAAAGCGGATCGCTTCCGGCATGCGCACGTCGCGGCGTCTCTGTTCCACGACATCGCGCCGTGCCGGGACCTCGGCGTGACGGCCGTATGGATCAACCGGCTCGGCGAGCGCTCCGAGCTTCCGCGGGCCGCCGAGCTCCCGGACCTTGCCGACCTGCCCGACACGTTGGACCGCCTGGTGCCCGGGTAGAGTTGGGATCGGCGTGAACGACGTCGAGCGCAAGAAGATCGAGGAGGGCGTCCGCCTGATCCTGGAGGGGATCGGCGACGACCCCGAGCGCGCGGGCATCGTAGACACGCCCCGGCGCGTGGCGGAGATGTACGAGGAGATCTTTTCCGGCGTCGGTGTCGATCCCACCCCGGTTGCCAGCATCGTCCCGGGCGCCAACTTTGACGAGATGATCATGGTCAAGGACATTCCTCTGCAATCTCTCTGTGAACATCATTTGCTGCCTTTCAACGGGAAGGCCCACGTCGCTTACATCCCGAACAAGGACGGGCGGATCACCGGGCTGTCGAAGATCGCGCGGGTGGTCGACATCCTGTCCAAGCGGCCGCAGGTCCAGGAACGGCTGACCACCGAGATCGCCGACACGATCGACGAAGCGCTGAAGCCACGAGGGGTGTTCGTGATGATCGAGGCCGAGCACCTGTGCATGACCATGCGCGGCGTGAAGAAGCCCGGGTCGCTCACGGTGACGTCGGCGGTGCGGGGACTGTTCCGAAGCGACGCCCGTACCCGCCAGGAGGCCCTCAGCCACATCGAACGAGGCTGAGGCCCAAAAACTTTTCGGAACCGCGTTCACATCTCGGTCGGTCTGTGCTCCTGTAATGAGGAGGGTGCGAGACGCGCCGGCGGGCGTGCGCCGACACGAGGAGATCGAGCGCCTGTACCGGGAGCAGGGGAGCCGGATGTGGCGCGCGCTGCTCGCGTTCACCGCCGACCCGGAGGTGGCCAGCGACGCGGTGGCCGAGGCGTTCGCCCAGGCCCTGAGACGGGGCGGTGAGATCCGCGACCCGGAGCGATGGGTGTGGCGGGCGGCCTTCCGGATCGCGGCGGGCGCGTTGAAGGAGCGTCGGCGCGAGGCGCCGGGGGTCGAGGAGGAGGGATCGTACGAGATGGAGGAGCCGGCCCGGGAGCTGGTCGCGGCCCTGGCGAAGCTCTCGGCGAAGCAGCGGACCGCGGTGGTGCTCCACCACGCCACGGGGTACCCGGTGAACGATGTCGCCCACCTCATCGGCTCGACCTCTGCGGCCGTCCGGGTGCACCTGATGCGCGGACGCCGGCGCCTGCGCGAGCTCCTGGGAGACGAGGGATGAAGCTGTCCGATCGGTTCGGCACTCTGGAGGAGACGCGCGCGCCGGACCTGTGGCCAGGCATCGAGCGGCGGGAGCCCCGGCCCGCTCCGCCGGTGGCCCCCCGGGGCCGCCGGGCGGCGACGGCGATCGTCGCACTCGTGGTTGCCGCTGGGGCGATCGTTCTGGCGGCGCGGGCGTTCATCGGGATGGAGGCCCGGGAGCCAGGGGCTACCGCCTCCGTGCAACCGAAGGAGAACGGTTCGATCTGGTTCCGCGTCGGGGGCGGGGACGGCCCGAGCTTCGTGTACGAGGTCCAGCCCGACGGCTCGGGCCAGCGGCTGGTCTTCGATTCGCAGCCCCCGCGCTTCTCCCAGATCGCCTGGTCCCCGAATGGCGATCGGATCGCCTTCGTCGATCCCGTGGTGGGAAGCCGCGGTATCTACGTCTCGAACCCCGACGGCAGTGACGCCCAACGCTTGACCGAGGGAGTCAACGACGGATGGCCCTCGTGGTCTCCCGACGGCGCGAGGATCGCTTTCTCCAGCACGCGGTACGACCCCGGCATCGGGACGTGCGTGGCCGGCACCGATTTCCGATGTCCGACGGACATCTATGCGGTGGAGGCGGACGGCTCGCAGGTGACACGCCTCACGTCCGATCCCGCTCCCGAGTATCACCCGGCGTGGTCGCCTGATGGCTCCCAGATCGCGTTCGCGCGGGCACCCAACTGTTGCGCCACTGCGATCTACGTGATGGAAGCCGCCGGCACTCGGGTTCGGCAGGTTTCGAGTGGCGAGGGGGGGAGTGACTTCTCTCCGAGCTGGTCGCCGGACGGCAAACAGATCGTCTTCGCGGCCATCCGGAACGAGGACTGGGGCATATGGGTCGTGAACGCCGACGGTACGGGCGAGCACGCCATCGTGGGACCGGGCAGGTATGTGGACGACCCCGTGTGGTCGCCTGACGGGAAGCTGATCGCTTTTGTCGGCAACCCAACGACCGCCGACTTCAGCCCACAGGACGCGCTCTACATCATGCACCCCGACGGCTCGGCCGTCGGACGCCTGTCGAACAAGGACGTCGACAAGTACGGCGTGGCCGGCGACATCGCCTGGCAGCCGATTTCGATCGTGGGCGGGGCTACATCGTCGCCGTCCGTGACCGAGACCCGCTGCGTGCAGGCGCGCACATCAGGCGACTTCGACGGCGACGGCACCCCGGACAGCGCTGAGTTCGTCGAGGTCGTTTGGGGCACCGTCTCCTGCGACGATGGCGGGTCGGTCGTCGAGAACCTCAAATCCCAGGAACTGGTCCTTCGGTTCCGATCGGGCGAGACCGTCGACCAGCATTTCACCGACTGCGGCGGCGGGCTCTGCGGGAACGTGTTCGCGTCGACTGATCTGGACGGGGATGGCCGCGACGAGCTGGCGATCGACGTGGGACCGGGCGCCGCCGTCGACTTCGTAAGGTTCTTCCGAGTCGACCCCGACGGGATCCATCCACTGGTGATTCCGGGGCCAGACGATCGCCCCTTCGTGAAACCCGGGCCGGCCGTTCTCGGCGGAGGGTTCGATTCCGGATCACAGAGCCCGGTCGAGTGCCGTGTGGGCTCGGATGGCGACCGCGAGCTCGTGTCCATCCATGCGGAAGCCACGGGGAGTCCTTCGACCGACCTCTGGCTGGTCTACCGGACCACCATGGTCCTCCAGGGCGACCGGCTCGTGGTCACTTCGACGAGCGAGAAGACGGAGCCCTGGACGATACACTCGGGGAGGGTCTTCCTGAACGGGTGCGGCTAGATCGTCCCAAAGGGATATCTCGCTTCGGGCTAGCATGGTGACGTGGGCCGCGAACCCATCTGGCGCGTTGGGGATATCGAGATCGACTGCGGCGAGCGGACGCTCGTCATGGGCATCCTGAACGTCACGCCCGACTCGTTCTCCGACGGAGGCCAGTACCTTGATCCCGGCGCGGCGGTCGCCCGGGGGATCGAGATGATCGACGAGGGCGCCGACATCGTCGATGTCGGCGGGGAGTCCACCCGGCCGGGGTCCGATCTCGTTTCCTCGGACGAGGAGCGCGACCGCGTCGTCCCCGTGGTCGAGACGCTCGCCGCGAAGGTGACCGTCCCCATCTCGGTCGACACGCGGAAGCCGGCCGTGGCCAGGGCCGCGCTCGAAGCCGGCGCCGTGATCGTGAACGACATCTCGGGGGCCAGGGACCCGGAGATGTTCGACGTGGCCCGGGAGGCGGGCGCCGGCATGGTCCTCATGCACATGAAGGGCGAGCCGAAGAGCATGCAGGTTGCGCCCCACTACGACGACGTGGTGGCCGAGGTCCACGAGTACCTCCGGGAGCGGATCGAAGCCGCCGAGTTCGCCGGGATCGCGCCCGAGCGACTGTGCGTGGACCCGGGCATCGGGTTCGGCAAGGACCTTCAGCAGAACCTGATGCTGATGCACCACCTGGACGCGCTGCTCGACCTGGGCCGGCCGGTGCTGGTCGGCCCGTCGCGCAAGCGGTTCATTGGCGCCCTCCTCGACCTGCCGGAGGACGAGCGGGTCGAGGGAACCGCCGGGGCGGTGGCCTGGCTCGTCGCCAGGGGCGCTCACATCGTCCGGGTGCATGACGTGAGGGAGATGGTTCGCGTGGTCCGAGTGGTCGACGCCATCGCGCGGGCCGGACGGTGATCGACCTCCAGCGCCGCCGGGCCCGGGTGTCCGGGGTCGACATGTCCTTCATCGAGGAGGGCGATCCGGAGAACCCGGCGGTGGTCTTCCTGCACGGTTTCCCCACGTGGTCGTTCCTGTGGCGGGAGTTCGTGCCGCTGTTCGCCCCGTGGACCCACGTCCTGGCGCCCGACCTGCTGGGTTGCGGGGACTCCGGCACGCCGGAGCGGGGCGAGCTGCACATCCGGGCCCAGGCGGGATACGTCCGCGAGCTCCTCGGCCAGCTGGGGGTTGACCGCTTCGCCGTCGTGGCCCATGGCCACGGCGGCGGGATCGCGCAGCTCCTTGCGTTGGAGGGCGGAGTCGAGGCCATGGTCCTGGTGGACTCCATCGCCTTCGACGCCTGGCCGAGCGAGGCGACGAAGGCGCTGCAACGGCTGGCCCCGGATGAACAGCGGGAGGACGTGATCCGAGGAGCGTTCGACGCGTTCCTCGATAAGGCGATGGCCAAGCCCGAGCGACTCACCGATTCCCTCCGGGACGCGTACCTCGCACCGTTCATCGGCCAGGAAGGTGTCCGCGCGTTCTTCCGGGGGATCCATGCGGCCGACGGTGTTGGGCTCACCGGCAGGGAGGACGAGCTCGCCAACCTGACTTGTCCCACGCTGATCCTGTGGGGGGAGAACGACCCCCACCTCCCGGTGGAGGTGGCGGAACGGCTGAACGACGCCATCCCGACATCCAGCCTGGCGGTGCTGCCGGGCTGTTCCTACCTCCTGCCGGAGGACGCGCCGGAGACCATCGCGCCTCTCGCGTTCGACTATCTTCGGTCGAAGTACCTGGGCCGGCCGCACTCGCACGGCGAGCCGGGGGCCGTCTCCATCTCGTTGGAGCGGCGACCGCCCGGCCGATAGAGGAGGCTCGCGTGACGACCTCGAGGCTGTTCCTGACGGGCATCACCGCGAGCGGCCGACACGGTGCCAACCCCGGCGAGAAGGACCAGCCGCAGGACTTCGTGGTCGACCTCGACGTCGAGGTGGACGTCTCCTCGGACGACATCGCCGCGACGGCCGACTACCGCAAGCTCGTCCAGGCCGCACGGGACGTCGTGGCCGGCGAGTCCCTCGATCTCCTCGAATCCCTCGCCGGCGAGGTGGCGCGAGCCGTCGCGGGTCTCCCCAGGGTCGTTCGAGCCACCGCCATCGTGCACAAGCCCGCCGCGGCCCGGTCGAGTGAGATCCAGGGTATCGCCGCCGCGGCCACCGCCGAATCCGGGAGCTGAGTCGCGACGGATGTCAAGAGGACCGGCGCCTACCTCGGCCTTGGATCCAACCTCGGCGACCGGCTGGCGAACCTCCAGCGGGCGGTGGACCTCCTCGCGGCACGGCCGGGACTGAGCGTCGAGCGATCCTCGCGGGTCTACGAGACCGATCCGGTCGGCGGCCCTCCTCAGCCCGAGTACCTGAACGCGGTCATCGAGGTCGAGACGAGCCTGTCGCCCCACGAGCTCCTCGCGGCGTGCATGGACGTGGAACGACGCATGGGCCGAGTTCGGGACGAGCAATGGGGTCCACGGATCATCGACATCGACATCCTGACCTACGATGAGGAACAGGTCGACGAACCGGACCTGGTCATCCCCCACCCTCGGATGCACGAGCGAGCCTTCGTGCTCGTTCCGCTGATGGAGTTGGATCCAGACCCGGTGCTTCCCGGCCGCGGCCGGATCTCCGAACGTCGGCTGGCGCGGAGCACGGTCCTGGGTGTCCGCCCATTCGCCCCGCCGCTCGTGGTTCCGGGCTGACTTGGGATACTCGGCTCGATGGATGTCGCCGTCATCGGTGCGGGTCGCGTGGGCACGGCGCTCGCCGTCCGGCTGCGCGACGCGGGACACCGCATCGTTGCCCTCTCCGGTCGCGAGGCCACGGCCGATCGCGCGGCTCGCTACCTGCCGGGTGTGCCGATCCACTCCGCAGCAGCTGCAGCGCGCGGGGCGGAGGTCGTGGTCATCGGCATGCCGGACGACCTGATCGAGCAGACGGCTTCGGCGCTGGCCGACGAGGGCGCCGTCGGCGAGGGCCAGACCGTCGCCCATCTGTCCGGGGCCACCTCGCTCGACGCCCTCTCGGCGGCGCGGGCCGCCGGTGCCGAGGTCCTGTCCGTTCATCCCCTCCAGACCTTCCCCGACGTGGATGCGGCCCTGGCCCGGATCCCCGGGAGCGGGATCGCGGTCACGGCCCTCTCCGAGGCCGGGTACCTCCTGGGGGAGCGGCTGGCGCGCGACGTCGGCGGACGCCCCTTCCGCCTTTCCGACGAGGCCAAGCCGCTGTATCACGCGGCCGCCGTGTTCGCCTCCAACTACCTGGTCGCCATCACGGCGCTGGCCGACGAGCTGTTCCGCGATGCGGGCCTGCCCGAGCCCGTCGACCTGTTCCTCCCACTCCAGCGGGCGACGCTGGACAACGTGGCCGCCATGGGGCCGGCCGCGGCCCTCACGGGGCCGGCGGTCCGCGGCGACGCGGGGACGGTCGCCGCCAACCTCGAGGCCCTGGTGAAGCACGCGCCGGGGGCCCTGCCCGCTTACGTCGCGCTGGCGGACGTGGCGCTGGAGCTCGCGCACCGCTCGGGACGGCTCTCGAACGAGGCGCGCGCGGCGGTGGAGGAGGTGCTGGACCCGTGGAGGTGATCCGCGCCATCGCCATGGCCCGGAAGGCCTGCGACGCAGCCCGTTCGGCCGGCCGAACCGTCGGGTTCGTCCCCACGATGGGGGCGTTCCACGACGGCCACCTCTCGCTCATGCGGCGCGCGCGAGATGAACGGGACGCCGTCGTCGTGTCGATCTTCGTGAACCCGCTCCAGTTCGGACCGGGTGAGGACCTCTCCCGGTATCCCCGGGACGAGGAGCGGGACCTGTCGATGGCCAGGGAGCTCGAGGTGGAGGTGGTGTTCGCGCCGAACGTCGAGGAGATGTACCCGGCCGGGCATCAGGAGGTGACCGTGGATCCCGGCCCGCTGGGCGAGCGGCTGGAAGGGGCCCGCCGCCCTGGCCACTTTCGGGGCGTCGCGACGGTCGTGGCCAAGCTCTTCGACGTGGTCGGCCCGAGCACCGCCTACTTCGGGGAGAAGGACGCCCAGCAGCTCGCTGTGGTCCGGCGCATGGTCCGCGACCTCTCGCTTCCCATCGAGGTGGTGGGCTCTCCCACCGTGCGAGAGCCCGACGGCCTGGCCACGTCGTCGAGGAACGCTTACCTGTCGCCGGAGCAGCGCGAGGCCGCCGGCTGCCTGTTTCTGGCCCTGTCCGAGGCCGCGGAGATGGCCCGGGGTGGGGAACGGGACGCCGCCACACTGGTGGCCGCGATGGCCCGGGAGATGGGCGCGACCCCGGAGGCCCGGATCGACTACGCGGCCGTGGTGGACGAGGAGACCTTCGAGGAGGTCGGGACGATCACCGGCCCGGCCCGGGCGCTGGTCGCCGCGCGATTCGGCGAGACCCGGCTGATCGACAACCTCCTGCTCCCGGGGTCCTGAACGGGTTCCTGAACCGGCCACCCCGAAGCGTGCCAGGGGTCCACCCGGTGGGCGAGAATGGCGCCGGCTCACGGGAGGTGGCGCGCGCGTGCTGCTCGCGGTGAACGTCGGCAACACGAACACGGTCCTCGGCGTCTTCTCAGGCGCCGAGCTCAAGTGGTCCTGGCGCATGTCCACCCAGGCCGAGCGGACCGCCGACGAGCTGGCCGTCATCTTCGGTGCGTTTCTGGAGCAGCACGAGCTCTCGTTCAGCCGCCAGATCACTGGCGTGGCCATCGCCTCGGTGGTCCCCACGTCCACGCGGGCGCTGCGGGAGATGACCGTGCGGTACTTCAGCTTCCCGGCGGTGGTCGTCGAGCCGGGGACCCGCACCGGCCTGTCGATCCTCACCGACAACCCCCGCGAGGTCGGTGCCGATCGGATCGTAAACGCGCTGGCCGCGTATCACCGGTACGGCGGGCCCTGCATCGTCATCGACTTCGGCACGGCCACGACATTCGACGCCGTCTCGGACCAGGGGGAGTTCCTGGGAGGGGCCATCGTGCCCGGCGTGCAGGTGTCGAACGAGGCCCTGTCCTCGGCCACGGCCCGGCTCCCCCAGGTCGAGCTGCACGCCCCGAAGTCGGTGGTGGGCAAGAACACCGTGGAGGCCATCCAGGCCGGCCTGATCTTCGGTGCGGCGGCTCAGGCCGACGGGATCATCGAGCTAATGAAGGCCGACATCGGCGACGGCGCGACGGTCGTAGCCACCGGCGGACTCGCCTCCGTCGTCGTGCCCTCCTGCCGGAGCATCGATCACCACGATGAGTGGCTCACGCTGGAGGGGCTCCGCCTGGTCTTCGACAGGAACGTCGGGCCGGCCGATGACTGAGGAGGGCTTCCGGGAACGGGAGGTCCTGAAGGCCCGGCGCGAGACCCTGGAACGGCTGCGGGCCAAGGGGATCGAGCCCTTCGCGTTGAACCTCGAGTCGGCGCTCGGCGTGCCACAGCCCGACCGCATCGACGCCATCCGGGAGGAGTTCGGCGAGCTCGGGCCGGGTGAGGTGCGCGACGCCGTTCGCACGGTCGCAGGGCGGGTGGTGCTGCGACGCGACATGGGCAAGCTCATGTTCGTGGTGGTGCGGGATCGGTCGGGGGACTTGCAGCTCGTCGCCGCGACCGACACCGATCCGGGGAGCTTCGAGCTGCTCGGCGACGTCGACCTCGGCGATATCGTGGGCGCCACCGGACGCGTCGGGACGACGAAGAAGGGCGAGCTGTCGATCTTCGTCGAGCGCGTGGCGATCCTGACGAAGGCGCTCCGGCCGCTCCCCGAGAAGTGGCACGGGCTCAAGGACCCCGACCTCCAGCAGCGGTACCGGTACCTCCAGCTGGCGACCGACCTCGACTCGCGCCGCATCGTCGACGCCCGGGCGATGATGCTGAAGGCGATGCGGGCGTACCTCGACGAGCGTGGCTTCGTCGAGGTCGAGACGCCGGTCTTGCAGCCGGTGGCGGGCGGAGCCTTGGCCCGCCCGTTCACCACTTTCCATCAGGCGCTCGGCGTCGAGCTCAAGCTTCGGATCTCGCTCGAGCTGTACCTGAAGCGTCTGCTCGTCGGGGGAATGGAGCGGGTTTACGAGATCGGCCGCAACTTCCGCAACGAGGGGATCGGACCCACGTACAACCCCGAGTTCACCATGCTCGAGGCCTACGAGGCCTACGGCGACTACCACTCGATGATGCGGCTCGCCGAAGAGGTCGTGGTGGAGTGCGCCCGGGCTATCCGAGGATCGCTCCGGTTCCCCGTCCGGGGGAGCGACCTGGACCTCACGCCCCCCTGGCGGCGGATCACGGTGCTCGGCAGCCTGTCGGAGGCGGTCGGCGAGGAGGTCACCCTGGAACGGACGGACCTGGCCGATCTGGCCGAGCGCCACGGTGTCGGCGTCGACCCGAAGTGGGGTCCGGGGAAGATCGTGCAGGAGATGTTCGAGAAGCTCGTCGAGGAGACGCTGTTCGACCCCACGTTCGTCTGCGACTTCCCCCGCGAGGTCTCCCCGCTCGCCCGGCCCCATCGGGAGAACCGGGGGCTGACCGAGCACTTCGACCTGGTGATGGCCGGGATCGAGCTGGCGACGGCGTTCTCGGAGCTCACGGACCCCGACGAGCAGCGGGCCCGGTTCGAGGACCAGGCCCGGGCCAAGGCGGCGGGGGAGGAAGAGGCCCACCCACTCGACGAGGAATTCCTTCGCGCACTGGAGCACGGCATGCCGCCGGCCGGCGGCATCGGGATCGGGGTCGACCGGCTCCTGATGGTCCTCCTCGACGCCCCCTCGATCAGGGACACCATCCTGTTCCCCCAGATGCGGCCCGAGGAGCTACGGGACTGACCGGGCAGCCCTTCGCCTTGAGCCCGGCCGCCCTGCTGTCCCGCGGCGCTGGCCGCGGCCTGAGGACGTCGCGGGTCAGTCCTGGTCCGGCGGGTCGGCTGCTTCGTGGAGCACGATGACCAGATCCTCCAGCGAGACCCCCTTGGCCAGGAATCCCGACGCCCCCGCCTGCCTGGCCTCTCGCTCCACCCCCGGGTCGGCGTGCGCCGTGAGGAACACGATGGGGAGCTCCGGCCTGGCCTGGTGGATCTCCCGCATGGCCGCGATCCCGTCGAGGTCGGGCATCGACAGGTCCATTATGACCAGGTCGGGAGCCAGGGCTCGTGCCTGCTGGGTGGCGGCGACCCCGCCCCCCGCCTCTCCTGCTACCTCGATGCTCTTGACCATCCGGAGGGCAGATGTGAGCGCCCGGCGGAACGCCGGGTGGTCGTCGACGACCAGCACCCGCAACGTCAATCGTCTCCTGACGGGGAAGACCAGGGGGGAAGGCGCTTGTCCCAACTTCCTACAAGCCGAATCTTGCCCAAGGTTGCCGCCTTCGTAAACGGCCCGTTCGGGGGAACTTCCCTTAGCCCGACCGGGTGGGGGGCGACACTTTCGTCCTACGGCTCATCCCGGACGCGTTCCGTTCCGAATAACGGGTAGGAGAACGTCGATCGGATGGGGTGGTGGGAAGAGGACGCAGCTCCGGGCGTATCGGGGGGCAGGGGTATACTTCCCCCCGTGGGCGCTTCCAAGGCGCGCTGAGGCGCCGCAGGGGCGCCCGACCTGCCTCGGGGGTAGGACGTAGTCCGATGATCCTCGAGGCCGTTCAATAGGAGGGCTCCGGCCCAGGGGACACTGACATGTTCGAACGGTTCACCGACCGGGCCAGGCGAGTCGTAGTCCTCGCTCAAGAAGAAGCGAGGATGCTCAATCACAATTACATCGGGACCGAGCACATCCTGCTCGGCCTGATCCACGAGGGTGAGGGCGTCGCCGCCAAGGCCCTCGAGTCGCTGAACATCTCGCTCGAGGCCGTCCGCCAGCAGGTCGAGGAGATCATCGGCCAGGGCCAGGCTGCGCCCACCGGGCACATCCCCTTCACCCCCCGGGCCAAGAAGGTCCTGGAGCTCTCGCTCCGCGAGGCCCTCCAGCTGGGGCACAACTACATCGGCACCGAGCACATCCTGCTCGGCCTGATCCGGGAGGGCGAGGGCGTGGCCGCCCAGGTCCTCCAGAAGCTCGGCGCCGACCTCAACCGGGTCCGCCAGACCGTCATCCAGCTCCTGTCCGGCTACACGGGCGGCAAGGAGCAGGCCCCCGGGGAGCAGGCCGGCCAGGGCCAGGGCTCGATGGTCCTGGATCAGTTCGGCAGGAACCTCACGCAGCTCGCGCGGGAGCTGAAGCTCGACCCGGTCATCGGTCGGGAGAAGGAGATCGAGCGGGTCATGCAGGTGCTCTCCCGGCGGACCAAGAACAACCCGGTCCTGATCGGCGAGCCCGGCGTGGGCAAGACCGCCATCGTGGAGGGCCTGGCCCAGGACATCGTGAAGGGCGAGGTTCCCGAGACCCTGAAGGGCAAGCAGATCTACACGCTGGACCTCGGCGCCCTGGTGGCCGGGTCCCGGTACCGCGGCGACTTCGAGGAGCGGCTGAAGAAGGTCCTGAAGGAGATCCGTACCCGAGGCGACATCGTGCTGTTCATCGACGAGCTGCACACCCTGGTCGGCGCCGGCGCGGCCGAGGGCGCGATCGACGCGGCCAGCATCCTGAAGCCCATGCTCGCCCGGGGCGAGCTCCAGACCATCGGGGCCACCACCCGCGACGAGTACCGCAAGCACCTGGAGAAGGACGCGGCCCTGGAGCGGCGGTTCCAGCCGATCAACGTCGAGGAGCCCACGGTCGCCCACTCCATCGAGATCCTGAAGGGCCTTCGTGACCGGTACGAGGCGCACCACCGGGTGTCCTACACCGACGATGCGCTCGTCGCGGCGGCCAACCTCTCGGACCGCTACATCTCCGACCGGTTCCTGCCGGACAAGGCCATCGACCTCATCGACGAGGCCGGCTCGCGCATGCGGATCCGCCGCATGACGGCGCCGCCGAACGTCCGCGAGGTCGACGAGAAGATCGCCGAGGTCCGCCTGCGCAAGGAATCGGCCATCGACGCCCAGGACTTCGAGCGCGCCGCCGCCCTCCGCGACGAGGAGAACCAGCTGCGCCAGGAGCGCGAGCGCCGCGAGCGCGAGTGGAAGTCGGGCGAGATGGACATCCTGTCCGAGGTCGACGAGGAGGAGATCGCCGAGGTCCTGTCGTCCTGGACCGGCATCCCGGTGTTCAAGCTCACCGAGGAGGAGACCGAGAAGCTGCTCCGCATGGAGGACGAGCTCCACAAGCGGATCATCAGCCAGGACGAGTCGATCAAGGCCGTGTCCAGGGCCATCCGCCGGACCCGGGCCGGCCTGAAGGACCCCAAGCGCCCGTCGGGCTCGTTCATCTTCCTCGGCCCCTCCGGCGTGGGGAAGACCGAGCTGTCCAAGGCCCTGGCGGAGTTCCTGTTCGGCGACGAGGACGCCCTGGTGCAGCTCGACATGTCCGAGTACATGGAGAAGCACACCGGTCACCCGGCTGATCGGCTCGCCCCCGGCTACGTCGGGTACGAGGAGGGCGGCCAGCTGACGGAGGCCGTCCGGCGCAAGCCGTTCTCGGTGGTCCTGTTCGACGAGATCGAGAAGGCCCACCCGGACGTGTTCAACACGCTGCTCCAGATCCTGGAGGACGGGCACCTCACCGACGCCCAGGGCCACAAGGTGGACTTCAAGAACACGATCATCATCATGACCTCGAACCTCGGGCACCCGGGACATCCAGAAGGGGCCCGCCATCGGGTTCGCCGCACGTCCCGACGAGAAGATGACCTACGAGAAGATGAAGGAACGGGTCATGGAGGAGCTGAAGCGCTCCTTCCGGCCGGAGTTCCTGAACCGGATCGACGAGGTCATCGTGTTCCACTCGCTGTCCCGCGAGGACGTGAAGAACATCGTCGACCTGATGATGAAGCGGGTCCGTGAGCAGCTGAAGTCCAAGGACCTCGACATCGAGCTCTCCGACGCGGTCAAGGAGCTGCTCGCCGAGAAGGGCTACGACCCTGCCCTCGGCGCTCGGCCGCTCCGGCGCACCATCCAGCAGATGGTCGAGGACCCGCTGTCCGAGAAGCTGCTGTACAAGGAGTTCCGGGCCGGCCAGACGGTGATCGTGGACGTCCGCGACGGCGAGATCACCTTCGAGGCGCCGGTCTCGCCCGACACCCCGCCGGTCGAGCTGGCGGGGTCCTCGGAGGCGTAGGGCGGTCGAAGGCGTAGGGCGGCTCCCGCCGCCCTACTTCAAGACCGGTGGCCCAGCAACCTCGCGGTTGCTGGGCCTCTCGGTTTCCTGAAGTCGCCGCGGAGCGTTAGCCTCTCTCCCATGGCCGAGGGCGAGGTGTGCTGGGCCGTCGAGACCTCCAAGGACGGCGAGCGGTGGCGGTTCTTCGGCAAGGCCTGGAAGAAGCCCGGTGAGCCGGTCCTCCTGCACGGCGTGCCCCGGTTCGTCCGGTTCCGGCCGGTCGAGGAGAAGGAGTGGCGAGAGCCCCTCGACCGCACGGGCGATCACCCCATGACGTGGCTCAACATGGAGGAGGGCGTGCGGGAGGAGCTGTGGCCCGGCCAGGAGCACGTCGGCCTGCCGGTGCTCCTGCCCGGGGGCGAGGAGGGGCGCCTGGTCTCCTTCAAGCACTTCGACGACGGCAACCGGTGGGACTGGGTCGTCGAGTTCCGGGGGATGCGCCAGCCCCATCCGTAGCCTGTCAGACCGTGTCAGACCCCCTTGCTAGCGTCCCGGCGTGGGCAAGGCGCGGACGCTCATGTCGTGCTCGGCGTGCGGCCAGCAGGTGGGCCAGTGGGTCGGTCGCTGCCCCGGCTGCGGCGCGTGGGGCACCGTGGAGCAACGGAGCCCCGGCGCCGCCTCCAGACCGGTCACCCTCCAGACGCTTCAGCACGAGGCGAGGGGCGAGCCCAGGGCGTCCACCGGGATCCCCGGCATCGACCGGGTCCTGGGCGGCGGCCTGGTTCCCGCGACCGTGGCCCTGCTGGCCGGCGAGCCCGGCATCGGCAAGTCGACCCTTCTCCTCCAGTTGGTGGCGAACCTGTCGGCTGCCGGGCTCTCCTGCCTCCTGGCCTCGGGCGAGGAGTCCCGAGACCAGGTGGCGTTACGCGCCCGGCGCCTGGGGATCCCGGGCGACCGGGTGGCGTTCGTCTCCGGCCGTGAGCTGGGGCCGCTCGTGGACGCGGCCAGGGCGGAACGGCCCTTCCTGCTGGCTGTCGATTCCATCCAGAGCCTCCGGGACTCGGCGGGAGGACAGGTGCCGGGCGGCCCCGCGCAGGTCCGCTGTTGCACGGACGCGCTGGTCGGGCTGGCCAAGGCGGAACGGATCGCGGTCCTTCTGGCCGGTCACGTGACGAAGGACGGCGACATCGCCGGGCCCCGGACGCTGGAGCATGCGGTGGACGTCGTCCTCACCTTCGACGGCGAGCCGCGCTCCGGGCTTCGCATGCTCTCCGGGGGAAAGAACCGGTTCGGGACAGAGGGCGAGGTTGCGTGGTTCGAGATGGGAACCGACGGCCTTCACGAGATCGACCCGGGGGGCCTGCTCCGCGCCGGCGAGGGGGAGCCCGGGTCGGCCACCGCGCTCCCACGCCTGGGGCGCCGGGCGCTCGCCGTGGAGGTCCAGGCGCTGGTGGTGCCGACCGACGGACCGGCCCGCCGCCAGGCCACGGGCCTGGAGCCGGGCCGGTTCCAGCTGGTCGCCGCGGTGCTGGATCGGGCGGCCAGGGTCCCGCTCGCGAGGGCCGAGCTGTTCGGGGCGGCCTCCGGAGGGGTGAGGATCGACGATCCCGCCTGCGACCTGGCGGTGGCGGCCTCGCTGGCCTCGGCCGCGTCCGGGATCCCGCCGCCTCCCGGGAGCGCGTTCGTCGGGGAGATCGGGCTCACCGGGCGGGTCCACCCGGGGACCGCGATGGCCGGCCGATTGGCCGCGGCCCGGGCGGCCGGCCTCACCACTGTGTTCTGTGCGGGAGAGCCCGGTCCCATGCCCGATGGTCTGCGGGCGGTTCGGGTTGGGCACGTGGCAGATGCCCTGGAATGGGCCGCCTTCGGAGCTGGCTCACGGGCCAAGAAGGACCGGGTTGCGTAAGCCTTCCGAACAGGCAAAACGACACCAATTGGGCCTCTGACCAGGGATTTCATTTGCGGGGGAGGAGCCTCGCGTGCTATCTTGGATGTCCGCGACGGTCCAGCTTCCGACTCGAGGGGGTTTCGTGTTCCGCAAAGGCGACACGGTTGTGCACCCGGAACATGGTGCAGCGGTCATCGAGGAGCTTCGGGAACGGGAGATCCTGGGAGAGAAGCGCAAGTACTTCGTCCTCCGGGTGGCGTACGGCGATCTGACCCTGATGGTCCCGGTGGACAGCACCGAGGAGGTCGGCCTGCGCCAGGTGGTATCCAAGAGCGAGGTCAAGAAGGTCTTGGACGTCCTTCGGCAGGATGAGTCGAAGATGGCGGCCAACTGGAGCCGCCGGTTCAAGAACAACATCGAGAAGCTGCGGTCCGGAGACATCTATCAGGTTGCCGAGGTCGTCCGGAACCTCTCCATCCGCGAGCGCGAGCGTGGCCTGTCGGCCGGCGAGAAGCGCATGATCACCAAGGCCCGGCAGATCCTCATCTCCGAGCTGGCCTATGCCACCGTCGGCACGGAGGAGAAGGCCGAGGCCATGATCGACAAGGTGCTCGAGGAGTCGCACCGCTCCCGGGTCCTCGTCGCCGAGGCCTAACCCTCCCCTCACCCCCTAAGCAGTAGCTGGCCGCGACGGCGGTCCATACTTGCGCAGCCCTGGATGGGGGGTCACGGTAGGCGGGTGAGCGGATCGACCGAGGAACGCCCGGCCGTCCGGAGGGGACGGCTCGTCGAGTTCGTCCGGCTCATCTTCGTGCTGTTGTTCGCGGCCGGCGGGTACACCATCGCCACCCAGCTGAACAACCCCAACACCACTCGGACCCTGCTCGGCGTGGTCCTGGGGACCGGGACGGGGTTCGTGCTGGGGGGTGTTTTCGGGCGGCAGACCGCGGCCGCCGTGGGCGAGATGGAACGCGAGTTCCGCCGCGTTCCGGCGCCGGAGCTGGTTGCGGGGACGGCCGGCCTGCTGATCGGCCTGGGAGTGGCCGCCCTCGGGAGCGTCCCCCTCTTCCGCCTCCCTGCTCTCGCGGCGTGGACCACCGTGGCCTTCGTCTACGTCACGCTGTCCTATCTCGGGTACCGCGTCGGGCGGTCCAAGCAGCGCGAGCTGTTCGGGCTGATCGGGTTGAAGCCCCGGTCGGCCGGTGCGGCGGGAGGTGAGATCGCGGTGTTGGACACGAGCGCGCTGATCGACGGCCGGGTGGTGGACCTGGCCAGGACGGGGTTCCTCACCGGCGACCTGCTCGTCCACGGCGCGGTCCTCCAGGAGCTCCAGCAGATCGCCGACTCCTCCGACCCCAAGCGACGGGCCCGGGGCCGGCGGGGCCTCGATGCCGTGACCGAGCTGCAGAGGGCGCCGACCGTCCAGGTCCACCTGGTGGAGGAGTCGGCGGTGGCGGACGTGGACGCCGCGCTCGTGCGCCTGGCGCGCGAGCGCGGCGCCTCCCTCCTCACCACCGACCACAACCTGGCCAAGGTGGCAGAGGCGCTGTCGGTGGCGGTTCCCCGGATGAACGACCTGGCCGCGGCGTTCCGCGTGCCGGTCGGCCCGGGAGACGAGCTGACCGTGGAGCTGGTCAAGCAGGGGCGGGAGCACGGGCAGGCCGTCGGGTACATGGAAGACGGGACCATGGTGGTCGTGGAGAACGCCACGGACCGCATCGGCTCCGAGGTCCCGGTGGTGGCCCGAAACGTCATCACCACCGTGACCGGACGGATGGTCTTCGCCCAGCTCCAGGGGCCGGCCGGCTCGTGACGGCGGGGGCCGTCGCGATCGTCCTGGCCGCCGGGTCGGGCGACCGATTGGGGAGGGGCGAGCCCAAGGCCTTCCTCGAGGTCGCGGGAACGCCGATGGTCGTGCGCGCCGCGGAGGCCGCCGCGGCCTGCCCCGCCGTCGGGTCACTCGTCGTGGCCGTACCGAGGGGCCACGAGCGGAGCGCCCAGACGATGGTGGCGCCGGGAAAGCCCGTGGTCGTCGTGTCCGGAGGCCGCTCGCGCCACGCGTCGGTCCGGGCCGCCCTCGCGGCGGTTCCCGATTCGGCCTCGTTCATCGTGTGCCACGACGCCGCGCGCCCGTTCGCCTCGCCCCAGCAGTTCGTCCTGGTGCTGGGGGCGCTCGAGGTGACGCCCGATGCGGCCGGCGCCGTCCCCGTCGTGCCGGTGTCGGATACCGTCAAGCGGGTGCGCGGCGGGTTCGTAGTCGGACGGAGGGCTCTCGAGAGGAGCTGGCGCTGGCCCAGACCCCGCAGGCCTTCCGGCGTCCGCCCTCCGCGACGCCCATGCCCGCGCCGCGCAGGCGGGGCGGGAGTTCACGCGACGACGCGGCGGCCCTGGAGTGGGCGGGGTACCGGGTGGCGGCGGTCGCCGGGGACCCGGAGAACTTCAAGATCACGACGCCGCAGGACCTCGCGCTCGCGGAGCTCGTCGCGGCGGAGCGAGCGCGTGGCTGAGCGAGCGCGTGGCTGAGTACCGGGCGGGCCTGGGCTTCGACGTGCACCGCGCCGCCGTGGGCCGGCGCGCTCTTCCTGGGGGGCGTGCGGTTCCCCGGGGAACCGGGGTTGCTCGGCCACTCCGACGGCGACGTGGTGTGCCACGCCGTGGCCGATGCGCTGCTCGGCGCGGCGGCGCTGGGGGACGTCGGCGAGCACTTTCCCGAGGCGGACCCGGCGGTGGCCGGGATCGCCGGCATGGACCTGCTGGCGCGGACGGTGGTCCTGGTGCGGGAGCGCGATCTCAGCCCTCACTCCGCGGACGTCACGGTCATCGCCGAGCGTCCCGCGATCGCGCCGGTCCGGGAGGAGATGCGCCGAAACGTGGCGGCGACCCTCGGGATCGGCGTGGACCAGGTGTCGGTCAAGGCCACCCGGCCGGAGGGCCTGGGACTGTCGGGTGATGGGGTCGGATGCATCGCGCTCGCCGTGTTGACCGGGGAGTGAGACCCCCGCGCCAGCGGGCGGAAGTCGGTGTCGCGCGTCGTGACGCGGTGGCCGGCCGCCGCGCGGCCCTGGAGGCAGTTCGGGCCGGCCGTGCCCGCGAGGTCCTGGTTGCCCGGGGGGCTCGGACCACGCCCGCCCTTTCGGACCTGCTCGATGCGGCGAAGGATGCGGGCGTCCCGGTGCGGGAGGCTTCGCGCCGCGAGCTGGACGCGTTCGCCAGGGAGCACCACGGGGTCGTGGCGCTGGTCGAGGCCACCGCCGAGCTCGGCGAGCGGGATCTCGCCTCCTGGCCGTTCGGGGACGACGACGTGGTGGTCGTGCTCGACGGAATCACGGACCCCCAGAACCTCGGCGCCGCGGCGCGAGCGGCTGAGGCCGCCGGGGCGGCCATGCTCGTGACCAGGATCCGGCGGGCCGCGGCCGTGACCCCCGCCGCGGTACAGGCCTCGGCCGGGGCCCTGCTGCACCTGCCGCACGCCCGGGTGGCCAACCTCGCCCGGGCCATCGAGCGGTTGAAGGACGCGGGGTTCTCCGTTGTGGGACTGGACGAAAAGGCCGAGGCCACGGTGTACGACACGCCATGCCCGTCCGGCCGGGTAGCCGTGGTGGTGGGATCCGAGGGCGAGGGGCTCTCCCGCCTGACGCGCGAGGCGTGCGACGTGCTGGTCCGCCTGCCCATGCGGGGGCGGGTGGCCTCGCTCAACGCCGCGGCATCGCTGGCAGCCGTCCTGTACGCCTACGTCCTGCCGTCGCGTCGGAGCTGAGCGGTAGACTCGGCCGCAGGCTGGCGTAGCTCAGGTGGCAGAGCAGCTGTCTTGTAAACAGCAGGTCGTCGGTTCGAATCCGACCGCCAGCTCGAAGCATATGCCCTGGTCAGCCAGGCTTTCCGGTTCTCCGACGGCGACCTTCGAGTATGGGCCGTTTTCGCGCACCCTAGCTAGAACTCCAAAGCCGTGCGGAACGTCTCCTCCAGACCATCTGTTAGCCGCTCGTCCAGGCTCCTCAGGCTGTGCGCGTACGTGCTCATTGTCACGACCGGCCACGAGGGACGAACGACCGCCCGGCGGACCGGGCGGTCGTTCGCTTCTCAGGCGGCCGGTTTACGCGTCTTGGGTCGCGTCCGCGCGGTGCACGACCGGCTCCGGCCCGGCCGTGGCCACGCGCCTCGCGTGGCGGAAGCCGAGGATCGCGAGGATCCCGAGGGCGATGCCCGCTGCCACCATGCCGTACCCAGCCCACAGCGCGATCGTCGCGACCGTCCACCATCCGTAGGCGTTTAGCATGATCGACCGCAGGGTCTCACCCTTGAACAGTGTGTCGGCCTTGCCCTGCAGCTCGGCCGCCACGTCGGGGTCGAGCCCCTCCTGGCGCGCCGCGGCGCTGGTCTCCGCGTAGGTCTTTCCCTCGTTCACGGACTCGAGGTGGCCCGCGATGTACCGAGCGAAGCCCTCGGCCTGCGTCCCGTTCACGACCTGCTGCCCCGCGAACTCCCCGACCGACGCCTTCTCTTCGGGCGACATCGCGTCGAGCGGCGCGAAGAACACCTTCTCTGGTTCGAGACGGTCGCGGACGTTGTCCCGTCCGAAGTTCCCGCCGTACACGGCGAGCCCGCCGAGGACGATCAGGGCGACCGCGATCAGCGCGCCGGCCGCGCTGGCCAGCTGGTCCCATACCTTCCTGTTCATCTCGTACCCCTTTCCTTTTGGTGCAGGCTGTACGGGTACGAGGTTGCCCAGCCACGGGGACGTCGCCATGGGGCGTGTGGCTCGGCCTGGGCGGGACTTCGCCCGGCCCGACCGGGACGTTTGGCCGGGTCGATGGGCCCGAACTTCAGGTTCGGGTCTCGTGCGCGGACCGGAAGATGCGGGAACCGGCCAAGCTCAACACCCGGGAAGTTGCCGCCATGGTGGGCGTGAACCAGTCCACGATCGCCCGGTGGGAGGGGGCGAGACCGTCCCTCGGCGGAGGACACCATCGCCTGGGCCGCGGCCATGGAGAAGCTAGGGTTCAAGCTGTAGGTTCTGGAGGCAGTCCCGAGGCAGTACGCCACCCGGTGCGAAGCAGCGCTACATGACACTCCTGGGATTCCTGTGGTGGTCCTGACCTGTGAGAGCGCCAATATCCGCTGGTAGACGAAGCGTTCGGCATGTCTTGTAGACAGCAGGTCGTCGGTTCGAATCCGACCGCAGCTCCAGCCGGACCGATCCTTTCCGGGTAAAGCTCCGCCGGCCGGGGAGCCGATGACCTGACCATGCGGAACCGGCTGGCGCTCGGCTGTCTGATGGGATCACTCCTCGTGGGCGGGCTTCCGTCCACGGCGCGAGCCCAGGTCGGAGCGCTCGGCCCGGTCCCCGACACGAGTTGCACGGTCTTCCCCGCCGACAACATCTGGAATACCCGTGTGGACGCGCTGCCCGTGCATCCCAAGAGCGCCGTGTGGCTGGCCTCGATGCAGGCGGGCTCGACGAACCTCCACCCCGACTTCGGGCCGCCGAGCTACGGCATGCCGTTCGACATCGTGTCGAACCGGCATCGTCTCGTTCGCATCAAGTTCCGGTACGCGAGCGAGAGCGACCGGGTCCGCTACCCGTTCGGGCCGAGGACCCCCATCGAGAACGGGTCGGACCGCCACGCCCTCCTCGTGAACAGGAGCACCTGCACGCTGTACGAGCTGTTCGATGCCGATTGGAACCACGGGAACCCCACGGCCGGGAGCGGCGCAGTGTTCGACCTGTCCTCGAACGCACTTCGGCCGGACGGATGGACCTCCGCCGACGCGGCCGGTCTCCCCATCCTCCCCGGACTGGTCCGGTTCGACGAGGTCAAGGCGGGAGCGATCGGGCACGCCATCCGGTTCACCGCGCAGTGCACGCGGAACCGGCACCTGTGGCCGGCCCGGCACGACGCGGGAACGTCCGACCGACGGTGTCCGCCCATGGGTGCCCGGTTCCGCCTGACGGCCGGCTTCGACCTATCCGGGTTCAGCCCCGAGGTCCGGGTCGTGCTCCGGGCCATGAAGCGGTACGGGCTGATCCTGGCCGACAACGGTTCGGACTGGTACTTCCAGGGGACCCGCGACCGGCGGTGGCGGAACGCCCTGCTCGACCAACTGAAGACCGTGCCGGCGTCCGCGTTCGAAGCGGTGGACGTCTCGTCCTGCATGGTCGATGCGGGCAGCGCCCGGGCGAGCTGTCCGTAGCTCCCTCCGGCCGGGGCGAGATCCTTGCTCTCTTTGTGACAACGCCGTCCGGACGAGAACCCGCGCAGCGGTTCGGTCGAATATCTCAGCGGAACCAAACGGGACGCCGGAGAGGGCCGGGCGATACATCCTCGAGGAGGCGTCCAGCATGAGCACCAATCGCTCCGCCATCGTGTCCTCCGTCGTCGTCCTGGCGATCGTGGCTACTGCGTGCGGCACGAACACCTCGAAGTCGACCGGCTCCGGCGGGCAGGTCCGTCGGGGAGGGGTCTACCGGACGGCCATCTCGAGCTTCGGGTTCACCGGCGGCTTCGATCCGACCGGCGAGTACCTCGGCCTGGCGTGGGACTTCTACGGCGCCATGCTCCGAACGCTCGTCACCTATCGCCACGTGGCCGGCCCGGCCGGCAACGTCCTGGTCCCCGACCTGGCCACCGTCGGTGCCGCAGCCCACCGATGGCGGGCTCACGTACACGTTCCACTTGAGGCCGGGCATCGAGTTCGGCCCGCCGGTGTCCCGGCCCATCACGTCGCAGGACATCGCGTACGCCTTCGAGCGGATCGACTCCAGGCCCGAGGTGGCCCAGTACGCGTTCTACTTCGACGGCGTAGTCCAGGGCATGAGCCAGCACGGTGGCCCGCCCGCGCCGATCTCGGGCATCGACACCCCGGACGACGAGCACGATCGTCTTCCACCTCACGAAGCCGACCGGGGATTTCCTCTACCGGCTGGCGCTGCCGGCCACCGCGCCCATCCCGCACGAGGTCGGCGGGGTGCTTCCCGACGGGCGGCGGGTACGGGCGCGACGTGGTCTCGTCGGGCCCCTACATGATCCAGGGCAGCCCAAGACGTCGACATCTCATCCTGCAAGGCCATCACGCCGATGTCCGGGTTCGATCCCACGACGCACCTCACCCTGGTCCGCAACCCGAACTACCACCAGGCGACCGACAGCACGAGCGACCGGTCGAACCTCGTCAACGGCATCTCGGTGATCGTCGACTCGAACGTGACCGACATCTTCGAGAAGGTCCAGAATGGGTCGCTCGATGGCTCGCTGGCCGACACGCCGCCTGCCGGCGATCGGGCAGCAATATCTGACGAATTCTTCGCTCCGGCCCGACTACCACGCAGACTCGGGTGACCGGACCTGGTTCATCACGATGAACCTCTCGACCCCGCCATTCGACGATATCCACGTCCGCGAGGCCGTGAACGACATCATCGACAAGGCCGGGTTGCTGAAGGCGTGGGGAGGCCCCACGCACGGCCAGATCGCCACCCATGTCATGCCGCCGACGATCCTCGACAACCAGCTGACGAGCAGCTTCGACCCGTACGCCACGCCCGGTGAGGCAGGCGTCCCTCACGCTCGCCAAGCAGCAGATGATGCTGTCGAAGTACGACCCCAAGCACGACGGGATGTGCGACGTCGCTGCGTGCCAGGGTCTGGTGATGACCAATCGGAACTACGCGCCTTGGACGGACATGGAATCCAGTCGTGGCCCAGGACCTGGGCAAGATCGGCATCGGGGTCGTCCCCCGCGAGCTGGATACCGGCGCCGCCTACCAGACCATCCAGACCGTCAGGAACGAGATCCCGCATCGCGCTGAACGCCGGATGGGGGAAGGACTATGCGGATCCGTACACGTTCGCGGAACCGCTGTTCTCGAGCTCCTCGATCATCCCCTCGGGAAACGTCAACTACTCGCTGGTCGGCCTGACCCGGTCTCAAGCCTCGAGCTATGGGGATCGCCTACCCCGCCGGCGGCGTGCCGAGCGTCGACGGCATGATCAACCAGTGCGAAGGGATGGCCGGCCAGCCCCGTCTGAGCCTGCTGGGTGACCTTCGACAAGAACGTGATGACGAACGTGGTGCCGTGGGTCCCGTACCTGTGGGCGACCAACATAACGATCACGGCGCCGTCGGTGACCAGATACGAGTTCGACCAGTTCTCGGGCTACGTCTCGCTGACCCAGATCGCCGTGAACAACAAGGCAACGGTATGAGCGCTGGAACCGGGACCAAGTTCTCGAAGAACGAAAAGGACGAAGCACATGATGAGCAGCCGCTCGTCGTCGGTGCGCTGGGCGCTGGTCGTGGTCGCGCTGTTCGGGGTGCTCGCCGTGGCGTGCTCCAAGCAGGCCAGTGCCCGGACCGGAGGCACCGTGACCGTCCGAGAGGGACCGGGAAACGGATACACCTTCGCCCCCTCGACGGTCACAGTGAACCGAGGTCAGACGATCACCGTGGACAACGTGAGCCAGATCCCCCACACCTTCACGGTTACCGGCCGCGGGATCGACGTCGAGACCCAGCCCGGCCAGGCCTCGCGGATCACGGTCGAACTGTCTCCGGGGACCTACCCGTTCATCTGCCGGTTCCACGCGTCGCTCGGCATGAAGGGCACGCTGGTCGTGAGATAGGCCCCCACGGGGAGCGGCCCCCGGTCCGCGCCTCGCCCGCCGGTACGATGTCTCCGTGAGCGTGACGGACCAGGCCGCGACCGACGAGAGCCCCATCGTCCAACAGGTCCTGGAGAAGGTCGAGGGCAACGTCCCCCCGGAGCGGGTGGAGGCGGTGCGCGAGTTCGCCCGTCGCTACACGCGCCGCCTGTCCTCCGAGGACCTCGCCGGGGTCACGGCCGACGAGCTCCTCGGGCAGGTGCTGGGGGCCTTCCGGCTGGCCGATGGCCGACGATCGCAGGAGGTCGCGGTCCGGGCCTTCAACCCGACGCTCGGCGAGGACGGCTACCAGACGCTCGGCTCGGTCGTCGAGACCCACACGGAGGACTCGCCGTTCCTGTTCGACTCGGTGAACGAGGAGCTGCGGGCCCGGGGGCTGTCGGTTCGCCGCGTCTTCCACCCCGTCATGGGGATCAAGCGCGATGCCGACGGCCACATCGAGCGGATCGTGCACGTGCGTGAGTCCTCCACCCCGGAGTCGGTGATGCACTGGGAGGTGGACCATCGCCTGGAGCGCGCGGAGCTCGTCGAGCTCGAGGATGCCGTTCGGGGCGTGCTGGGCGACGTGCGGCTGGCGGTCCGGGACTTCCGGACGATGCAGGACCGCCTGGGGCGGATGGTCGTGACCGCGAAGGCCGCGTCGGTGCTGTACAGCGAGGAGGAGGTCTCGGAGACCGTCGCCTTCCTTGAATGGCTGCTCCAGGACAACTTCGTGTTCCTGGGATACCGCGAGTACGAGCTGATCGATACGGCCGAAGGCCGTGCGCTGCATGCCGTTCCGGAGTCGGGCCTGGGGATCCTGTCCAAGCCGGGATGGTCCTCCTACGACACGCCGGAGCCGCTGTCGCGGATCGAGCCGAACCTGCGCGCCCGGATCGAGGGCGGCGACCTCCTGATCTATTCCAAGACGAACCGACCCTCGACCGTGCACCGGCGGGCCAGGATGGACTACATCGGCGTCCGACGGGTCTCGCCGGAAGGCCGGATCGTCGGCGAGCTGCGGATGGTCGGCCTGTTCACGTCGAAGGCGTACATGGAGCCGGCCGCCAGGACCCCGGTCCTTCACCGCAAGCTGAAGCAGATCCTGGAGGCCGAGGACCTCATCGAGGGCTCCCACGACTACAAGACCGTGGTCACGATCTTCGAGAGCTTCCCCAAGGACGAGCTGTTCGCCGCGTCCCCCGAGGAGCTCCGGAAGTCCGTCATCGGGCTCCTGCATCTGCAGGAGCAGCGCCAGGTCCGGCTGTTCATCAGGAGGGACCTGTACGGGCGGAGCGTGTCGATCCTGGTGGCCCTGCCCCGGGACCGGTTCAACCCCGAGCTCCGCAAGCAGCTCCAGGAGCTGTTCGTCCGGCGGTTCAAGGGCTCGAGCGTGGACTATCACCTCTCGCTCGGCGAGAGCCAGCTGGCCGGGATCCACTTCACGGTCCACGTCGGCTTCGGCCAGGTGCCCGACGTGTCCTTCGCCGAGCTGGAGGAGGAGGTCGTCCGCCTGGCGCAGACGTGGGACGACCGGCTCCGCGAGCGCCTGATCGAGATGCACGGGGCGGAGCGCGGCATCGAGCTGTTCGAGCGATGGGTCCCCCGGTTCCCCGACTACTACAAGTCCTCCACCGACGTGGACCTCGCCGCCTTCGACATCGAGCGGTTCGAGGAGCTCGAGCAGGGTGGCCAGGCCTTCGTGGTGGGCCTGGTGAACGAGACGCTGGGAAGCGAGACGCTGACCCGCGTCCGCCTGTACAAGGTCGGCGGCAAGATCCAGCTGTCCGACTTCGTGCCGACGCTGGAAGCCCTGGGACTCCGCGTGGTCGAGGAGGTCCCCACCCATCTCGTCGGCGACGCCGACGAGCGGTTCCTGCACGACTTCGGCGTGCTCGGCTCGGACGGCCGCCCCCTCGACGTGGCCGAGTCCGGAGCGCGGATCGCCGAATGCATCTCGGCCGTCTGGCGGGGCGAGGCGGAGTCGGACTCGCTGAACCGGCTGGTCGTGACCGGGGGGCTGTCCTGGCGCGAGGTCGAGATCCTCCGGGCGTACCGCAAGTACCACCATCGCGTGAACGCCGGCTTCACCGCCGAGTACAAGAACGACGCGTTCGCCGCGCACCCGCACATCGGGGCCAAGCTGTCCCGGCTGTTCCAGCTGAAGTTCGATCCGGCCCGGCCGCAGGATCCGGAGGTTGTGGAGGCCCTTCGCGCCGAGATCCTGGCGGACCTGGACGCGGTCAAGTCGCTCGAACAGGACCGGATCCTCCGCAACCACCTGGGCCTGATCGACGCGACCGTGCGGACGAACGCCTACTTGCCGGGAGCGGAGTCGATCGCCTTCAAGTTCCGCTCGGCCATGGTCCCGGAGATCCCCAAGCCCATGCCGCTCTTCGAGATCTGGGTGTATTCGACGGAGGTGGAGGCCGTCCACCTCCGCGGTGGCAAGGTGGCGCGGGGCGGCATCCGGTGGTCCGACCGTCGGCAGGACTTCCGGACCGAGGTCCTCGGCCTGATGAAGGCCCAGATGGTGAAGAACGCGGTGATCGTGCCGACGGGATCCAAGGGCGGCTTCGTCCTGAAGCGATCGCCGCAGGATCCCGAGGCGCTCCGCCAGGAGGTCCGCCGCCAATACATCCGGTTCATGCGCGGGCTCCTGGACCTGACCGACAACCTGGCCGACGGCAAGGTCGTTCACCCCCCCGACGTCGTGGTCCACGACGAGGACGACACGTATCTGGTCGTGGCGGCCGACAAGGGGACCGCCGCGCTGTCCGACACGGCGAACCAGGTGGCGGCGGAGTACGGCTTCTGGCTGGGCGACGCATTCGCCTCCGGGGGCTCGGCCGGCTACGACCACAAGAAGCTCGGCATCACCGCTCGCGGCGCGTGGGAGTCGGTCAAGCGCCACTTCCGCGAGATGGGGACCGACCCTGAAATCCAGCCCATCACGGTGGTCGGCATCGGCGACATGTCCGGCGACGTGTTCGGCAACGGGATGCTGCTCTCCGACCAACTCTGCATGGTGGCGGCGTTCGACCACCGGCACATCTTCATCGACCCCAACCCCAACCCGGCCGCCGGCTACGCGGAACGAAAGCGCCTGTTCGAGCTCCCCGTCTCGTCCTGGGACGACTACGACCGGTCGAAGATCTCCGACGGAGGCGGCGTGTGGGCCCGGACGGAGAAGAGCATTCCGCTCTCGCCCGAGGCAAGGGGGGCGCTCGGCGTCGAAGGGGAGGCCCTGACCCCCGACGAGGTCATCAAGGCCATCCTCCGGGCCCCCGTGGACCTGCTGTGGAACGGCGGGATCGGCACGTACGTGAAGGCCTCGACCGAATCGCACACGGACGTGGGCGACCGGGTGAACGACAACGTGCGCGTCGATGGGAAGGACCTCCGGTGCCGCGTGGTGGCCGAGGGCGGCAACCTCGGATTCACCCAGCGTGGCCGGATCGACTACGCGTTCGCCGGCGGCCGGATCAACACCGACTTCATCGACAACTCCGCAGGCGTGGATTGCTCCGACCACGAGGTGAACCTGAAGATCCTCCTCGGCCTGGCGGTGCAGCGAGGCGAGCTCTCGCTCGAGGATCGGAACGAGCTGTTGCACCGGGTCGAGCCGGACGTCGTCCGGCACGTGATCTACGACAACTTCCTCCAGGCCCAGATCCTGTCGCAGGAGGTGGACCAGTCCGTCTCGAGGACGGAGGCGTTCGAGGACCTCATGCAGGCGCTGGAAGCCGAAGGGGTCCTGGACCGCGAGCTCGAGGCCCTCCCGGCCACCGACGAGCTCGGCGAGCGCCGGCGGACGGGGCGCGGCCTGGCCCGGCCCGAGCTCGCCGTGCTCCTGGCCTACGCGAAGGAGGGCCTGGCCGGTGCGCTGATCGGCTCGACCCTCCCGGACTCTCGGTACCTCGAACAGGACCTGCGGAGCTACTTCCCTCCGCTCGTGGTCGAACGGTTCGGCCACCTGCTCCCGGAGCACCCGCTGCGCCGCGAGCTCATCGCCACGATCGTGGCGAACGACGTGGTGAACTCCCAAGGGATCACGTTCGTGACGCGCCTTTCGAACGAGACCGGCGCTGATGCTGCCGACGTGGTCCGGGCCTACCGGGTTGCGCGTGAAGTCACCGGCGCCGTCGAGCGCTGGTCGGCCATCGAGGCCTTGGTGGGGCGGGTCGAGCCGTCCATCCTGGACGACCTCCTCGGCGGCGTGGATCGGCTGGTCGAGCTGACATCTCGCTGGTACCTGGCCAACATGCCGGACCGGCTGGGCCGGGCCATCGATGCCCACCGCGAGCCGTTCCGCCAGCTGTCGGACGCGCTGCCGCAGGTGGTGACCGAGGCCTCGCGCCACGAGCTCGAGCGATACGCCTGGCGGCTGGTCGACCAGGGGGTGCCCGAGGAGACCGCTCGGCGGCACGCCTTCCAACAGGGCCTGGTGCACGGGCCGAACGTCATCACGGTGGCCGAGCGGACCGGCAGGCCCGTTCCTGAGGTTGCCCGGGCCTTCTTCCTGGTCGGTGAGGCGCTATTCATCGACTGGCTGGAGGGCAGGCTTGCCGAGCTTCCCGGCACCCAGCAAGTGGCACCGGTGGGCGGTGCAGGCCGTCCAGGACGACCTACTGCTGGTCCGCCGGCTGGCAACGGAGAAGGTCCTGGACGAGGCGGGGAACCGCCCGGTGGACGATGCCGTGGCAGCTTTCCTCGACAGCCGGTCGGAGGCGCTCGCCCGGCTGTCCAGGTTCATGCGGGCCCTGGCCCTGGAGGGTGCGAACGACCTGGCGGCCATGACCGTGGCCCTTCGCCAGGTTCGTTCCCTGGCCGCCTGAGCGGCCGCCCCCAGGCCACCGGGTGCTTGAACCGTCGGCGGGGCTTGCTAGCCTCCGGACGTGAGCGCCCCGCCCCCCGAGGCCGCCCCGGAGCTCGATCCGCGCCTGCGCCAGGTCCTGGACTTCGAGCGCGAGTGGTGGAAGCACACCGGCCCCAAGGAACGCCAGATCCGAGAGCGGTTCGGGCTCTCCCTGGCCCGCTATCACCATCTCCTCAACCGAGCGATCGACCGGCCCGAGGCCCTGGCCTACGACCCCATGCTCGTGCGCAGGCTCCGGCGCCTGCGGGAGAGCCGGCGGCGGAAACGCTTCGCCCGCCAGCTCGGCTTCGAGCTCTAGGCCGGCCTGGGACGGGTCCGAGAGGAACGGGATAGGATGTCCGGCAGGCACGAACCCCCGAGCGACAGGAGCTTCTACTTCTCCTTGGCCACCAGCACACTTCGCTTCGCCCTCATCGTCGCCCTCGTCGTGGGGGGCGTCGTGTTGATCGATCAGGCCTTCCCCAAGGGCGGGGTCGCTGCGCCCGCTCCCGGGGTGAGCTCGAGCCCCTCGACGTCCCCCAGCACCAGGCCGTCGTCCTCGCCGTCGGGGACCCCCAGCCCCCAGATCGTCGGCGTCCGCATCGGCGTGTTCAATGGGGCCGGCGTCACGGGGCTCGCCGCGACCACGGCATCGACGCTCGAGAAGCGGTACGGCTATGTCCCCGCGCAGGTCACCGACGCGCCTTCCCCGGTCGCCGTGACCACGATCTACTACCGGACGGCGGAGGACCGGGTTGAGGCCGAGGCCCTGGCGGCGAACTTCTTCACGGGCCTTGACGTCAAGATCTCTCGCTTGCCGGCCAGCGCGACGAACGTGGAGAAGAAGGTCCAGGTCGCGATCTATCTCGGCAACGACTACGCCAGCGCGCAAGGCTGACCTCCGCCGCTTCCGAGGCATGGCCGAGGAGGCGGGCGTCTTCCTCGACTTCGACGGATCGCTCTCGGCCATCGTCGCGCGGCCAGAAGAAGCCCGGCCGGTCAGAGGGGCCAGGGAGGCCCTCGCGTCGTTGGTCGGCCGGTACCGGGTGGTGGCCGTGATCTCCGGCCGCCGCTCCGAGGAGGTCGCCCAACTCCTCGACGTGCCGGGACTGCGGTACTTCGGCCTCTACGGGATGGAGGAGGCCGCGCCGGAGCTCATGGCGGTAGTGGCGCCCCGGGTCCAGGCGGCCGCCGAGGCCGTTCCCGAGGCCTGGGTGGAGGACAAGGGCGCATCCATCGCGGTGCACTACCGCCAGGCTCCGGACCCGCCCCGAGCCAGGGCCGAGCTCGTCGCCGCGCTCGAGAAGGTGGCATCCTCCGCCGGCCTGGAGGTGGTCGAGGGGAAGATGGTCGTCGAGCTCGTCCCTGCGGGCCGGCCCCGCAAGGGAGGGGCGGTGGAGCGCCTTGTCGGCGAGAACCAGCTGTCGGCTGCGTTGTTCGCCGGGGACGACGTGGCCGACCTCGATGCCTTTCGCGCGTTGGACGGGCTGGCCGAGCAGGGCCTCCTCGCCGTCAAGGTGGCCGTCCGGGGTGAGGAGACGCCTGGGGAGCTCCTGGAGGCGGCCGACGTGGTGGTGGATGGACCGGAGGGGCTGGTGGAGCTGCTGGGTCAGCTGGCCTGAGCGCCGAGGCGCCGCCGGCGCATCCGCTCCAGGTCGTCGAGCTGCGCGCCGACCCACCGCTGCGGCGGGTTGGAGAGCACCAGTCGCGACAGGCCCCGGGCTCGCCGGGCCCGCTCGTCCGCCGGCATCTCCAGGGCGGTGGCGAGCGCGTCGGCCATCTCGCCGAGGTCGAACGGGTTCACGGCCACCGCGTAGCGTCCCAGGCGCCAATAGGCCCCGGCGTTCCTCGACAGCACCAGGATGCCGTGGCGCCGATTCAGGACCGGACCCTCCATGGCCACGAGGTTCATGCCGTCGTAGATCGGGTTGACCAGGAGGACGTCGTACAAGCCGTAGGCGGCGATCGCCCCCTCGTAGTCGTCCTTCACCCGAACCTCGATCGGTTGCCATCCCTCCTCGCCGAGTTCCCAGTTGACCCGGTCCGCCTCGGCCAGGCACTCCTCCGCATAGGCCCGGTACTCGGGAACCTCGGTGCGCGAGGGCGAGAGGAGCGCCAGGAACCGGACCCGCCCCCGCCAGTCCGGATGCCGCCGAAGGAACAGGCCGAAGGCCTTGAAGCCGCGCGCGATGTTCTTCGTGAGCTCGAAGCGGTCGACCCGGACGATGAGCCGGGCGTTGCCTCTCCACCGGTTCAGCTGCCTGCGGAGCTCCCGGACCTCCGGGGAGGCGGCGGTCTCCCGCATGGGCCCGGCGTCGATCGAGATGGGATGGATCCGGACCAGGACCTCGCGGCCCTCGACCAGGATGCGGGATCGGGCCAGGTCGGCCCGGACGCCCGGCAGGAGGCGCGCCGACATGATGAAGTTCTCCGCCCACGCCTGGGAGTGGAACCCCAGCACGTCGGCGCCGAGGAGTCCCCGGATGATCCCCTCACGGATCTTGCCCGGCAGGGTCCGAAGGTACGTGGCCCCCGCGAATGAGGTGTGCGAGAAATGGGCGATGAGCGCCTCGGGCCGCAGCTCCCGAAGGAACCGGGGGACGAGCGAGAGGTGATAGTCCTGGATGAGGTACGCGGGCTGCGACCGCTGGCGGTCGCCCTCGTCGGCCAGCGCCTGGGCGAAGGTTCGGTTCACATCGACGTACTCGGCCCAAGCTCGTTCGGTGTCGTCGTCGAAGGACGGTGAGCGGACGGTGTCCCACAGGTAGTGGTGGACGAACCACAGGATGCCGTTGGAGACGTGGTTGTAGTACGCGTCATAGGTGGCCGGTGGGATGTCGAGGTACCGCACACGGTAGGGCGAACCGTACGCCTCCATGTCGACCAACCCTCGGCCGTCGCGGGCCACGACCTCACGGTCGCCCTGGGACATCGCGGCCGCCACCCACAGCCCACGCGAGGCCTGGAGGGCTCCGACCAGCGCGGTCACTAGTCCCCCCGAACCTCGGTGCGGCGACAGCTCGCCCGACTCGTCGCGCTCGAAGGTCACCGGGCCGCGGTTGGACGCGACGATGAGCGGGGCGTCGAGCGTGCTCATCGCAGCGACGTCATCAGACCCAGGTAGTCCTCGAGCTCTCGCGGGGTGAGGAACCGATCGCGTACGCGCTCCCGCGCGGCCCGGCCGATCGTCCTCCCCAGGTCCGGGTCCTCGAGCAACTGGACGATCCGCTCCGCGCATCCCTCCACCGAGTCCACCAGGAAGCCGGTCTCGCCATCGATGATCTGCAGGCGGATCCCCCCCACGTTCCCACCGATCACCGGCTTGTCCTTCCACATACCCTCCGCGACCACCAGTCCGAACCCCTCGCGGATGGATTTCTGGACCACGACCGTGGACGCTCGCTGGAACGCGTTGATCTCCAGGTTCCCCACGTTGTGCACGTTCGTCAGCAGGTGGATGTCGGGATCGCCCGCCCGGTGCTCCTCGGTGAGATCGAGGAACCGCATGCCTTCGGGGTCGTCGTGCGCCATGGACCCCGCCAGGATGAGCTGCAAGCCGGGGAACTCCTTGCGGGCCAACCGGAAGGCGTCGATCACGCCGAGTGGGTCCTTCCACGGGTCGAACCGGGACACCTGCACCACGATGGGCCGGCCCGGATCGATCCCGTAGGTCTGCAGCAAGTCGGCGATCGTCTCGTCGGCCAGGTCGAAGTTCTTGGTCGAGCAGGGGTCGATGGAGGGGGGGATGAACGCCAGCGTGGGGCCGGTGACGCCGGGCTGGGCGAAGTCCTCCATCGTGAAGATGGCCGCGTCGTAGCGGTTCACGATCGGTTCGAAGAACTCCCACACGGGACGGAACGGGGTGGACAGGTCGATATGGCACCGCCAGATCCACCGGCCCGAGCGCCGGCCCTCCTCCTCCAGCACGGTGAGCAGGGCGGCGGGTTGGGGATCGTGGACGAAGACGTAGTCGTAGCCATCGGTGAACTCCGCCGCGTTGGCCCGGATCCTGTCCCAGTAGGCCCCCCGCATCTCCTCGGTCCACGGGGCCTCCGCGCCCTGCAACGCGTTGTGCACCGTCTTGGTGACCGCGTAGTACTCGTCGGAGCCCTCGAGCAGCGCCCAGGTGGCCTGGATGCCGAGGTCGTTCAGCAGGGGGAGCTGTGACTGGAGGAGCTCGGCCACCCCGCCCCCGTAGGCCGTGCTGTTCAGGTGGAGCATGGTGGCGCCCGCGAACGGCCGGGCCGCCTTGCGCAGGCGCTCCACTGCCTCCTCGCCCGCCGGGATGACGTATTCGTCGACGTGCTTGTCTGCCAGCGGAACCGTGGGAAGCATGAGGCGCAGTCTAGCGGCTGGTTCGGCCCCGGCTCAGAGGTTCGAGGCTCGAGCCAGGTCCGCCAGCGCCTGGTCCCGTCGAAGCCGCCGATCCTGAGGGGTCATCTCGCCGGCTCGGGCCACGATGCTCGACAGCGCTACCGGCGAGAAGGGCTTGGTGACGTATTCGGCGCAGCCCGCCTCCCAGCCCCGAGCCTGGTCGTCGATCTGGGCCCTGGCGGTGAGGAGGATCACCGGCGTTTCGGCGGTCTCCGGGCGCTCCCGCAGCAGCCGAAGGACCGACAGGCCATCGAGGGTCGGCAGCATCACGTCCAGGACGATCAGGTCCGGCCGGTCACGCATCGCCAGCTCCATGCCCCGTTCGCCGTCGGGGGCCTCCAGGACCTCGTGCCCCGCGAACCCCAGGTTGACCCGGCACAGGAGGAGGATATCGGGCTCGTCGTCGATCACCAGCACGCGCACGTTTCCTCCTCCACCAGATTCTCGGTATGGGAGGGCCAATTCTGGATAGCTCGACCGGGCCAATCGGCGGGTTCGGTTTGGGGGAGTACCGCTGGAAGGCTGCCCCGGCGGCGCGTTGACACCGCCAAACCCCGAATCTACATTGGCCGCGAGACCCGGCAGGAGTCGGTCGTGCTCAAGATCTCCCAGAGGCTCGAATACGCGATGCGGGCCATGATCGAGCTCGCGCTCCGCCGCGAGGACGGCGGCCTGATCCCGGCGCGGGAGATCGCCACCGCCCAGCAGGTCCCCCTGCGGTTCCTCGAGCAGCAGCTCGGGGCGCTGCACAAGGCGGGGCTGGTCGAGAGCTTCCGGGGGGCGGGGGGCGGGTGCCGCATCGCCAAGGACCCCGCCGACATCCGGGTCGCCGACATCGCCGACGCGATCGAGGGGCAGCTGTTCCCCATGTTCTGCCTGGAGCCCTCGGACCACACGTGCTTCCAGGACTCGAGGTGTGGCCTCCAGGGGTTCTGGGGCGACGTGGCCCGAGCCATCCAGGGGGTGTTCGAGGAAACGACCGTAGCCGACCTGGCCGAGCGCCACCGGCGGATGGCGCCCACGCGACCGGTGTTCTCCTCCGACGAGCTGCTCAGCCGGCTGCCCTAGGGCCCGGCCGGCCTTCCTTGGTCCCTCCTGGTGAGCCCCCGGCTTGGTGAGTCGCCGGCTAGGAGGCCTTCCCCAGGATCCGCATGACCTTGGTGCCGCACACCGGGCAGTTGCCCTGCGCGGCCCTGCGACCGTTCTTGAGGGTCACCTCGCTGCCCTCGAACTCGCGCTTGGCCCGGCACTTCACGCAGTACGCCTCATACTTGGCCACCCCTGGCCTCCTTCCGGCCGACCGATCTGGGCCGATCGTTCCCCGACTAGGCTGCGAGGCCGCCTCCATCGGCGGCCTCGCAGGCACGATGCTCCCCCTTCCCAGGCACGGATGCAAGCACCTGCCGGGCACGAATCCGGGTCGCCGCGGGCGACCCGTCCCGCATAGCATTCGGGTACCGACCGGCCTCGAGGGGGCGGAAAGCACATGACCGAGGTCCCGCATCACATCTCCGCGCTCCTGTCCGAAGAACGGGTGTTCGAGCCGCCGCCCGACTTCGTGGCCGGGGCGCTCGTGAAGGACCGGTCCATCTACGAGCGGGCCGAGGCCGACTACCAGGGGTTCTGGGCCGAGCAGGCCGAGCGACCTGGCCTGGTTCCGGCGGTGGGACTCGGTCATGGACTGGCAGCCGCCGTGGGTGAAGTGGTTCGTCGGGGGCAAGCTGAACGCCTCGTTCAACTGCCTCGACCGGCACGTGGAGGCGGGCGGCGGGGACAAGGCGGCCTATCACTGGGAGGGCGAGCCCGGCGAGCAACGGACCATCACCTACAAGGAGCTGCTCGACGAGGTGTCCCGGTTCGCCAACGCCCTGAAGTCGCTCGGGGTGGGGAGGGGCGACCGGGTGGCCATCTACCTGGGGATGGTCCCCGAGCTCCCCGTGGCCATGCTGGCGTGCGCCCGCATCGGGGCGCCGCATTCCGTGGTCTTCGGAGGGTTCTCCGCGGAGTCGCTCCGGGACCGCATCAACGACGCCGAGGCCAAGGTCCTGGTCACCCAGGACGGGGGGTATCGCCGAGGGGCGCTGGTGCCCCTCAAGGCCAACGCCGACGAGGCCCTGGCCGGCTGCCCGTCGATCCAGCACGTGGTCACGGTGAAGCGGGCGGGCAACGAGCACGCGTTCACCCCCGGGCGGGACCACTGGTACCACGAGCTGATCGAGGAGCAGCAGCCCGACTGCACGCCCGAGGAGATGGACGCCGAGGACCCGCTGTACATCCTGTACACGAGCGGGACGACCGGGAAGCCCAAGGGGATCGTCCACACGACCGGGGGCTACTTGGCCGCCGTCACCGCCACCCACCGGCTGATCTTCGACATCCACGACGACGACGTGTACTGGTGCGCCGCCGACATCGGCTGGGTCACCGGGCACTCCTACATCGTGTACGGGCCGCTCGCCAATCACACCACCAGCCTCATGTACGAGGGTGCGCCGGACTGGCCCGACAAGGACCGGCTGTGGTCGATCGCCGAACGGAACAAGGCGAACATCCTGTACACGGCGCCGACGGCCATCCGAGCCTTCATGCGATGGGGACCCGAGTATCCGGAGAAGCACGATCTTTCGTCGCTCCGGCTGCTCGGGACGGTGGGCGAGCCCATCAACCCCGAGGCGTGGGTGTGGTACTGGAAGCACATCGGTGGCGGCCGGTGCCCCATCGTCGACACGTGGTGGCAGACCGAGACCGGATGCATCCTGATCACGCCCCTTCCGGGGTCATCCCGCTGAAGCCGGGGTCGGCCACGTTGCCCTTCCCCGGGATCCAAGCCGACGTCGTGGACGAGGAGGGGAACTCGGTGCCGCTCGGTGGCGGGGGCTACCTGGTGCTGAAACGCCCGTGGCCGGCCATCGCCCGGACCATCTGGGGGGATCCCGACCGGTACGTCGCAGACCTACTTCAGCAAGTACGGGCCGAAGGTCTACGTGGCGGGCGACGGCGCCAAGCGCGACGAGGACGGCTACTTCTGGCTGCTCGGGCGGATCGACGACGTGATGAACGTCGCCGGCCACCGCCTGTCGACCTACGAGATCGAGAGCGCCCTCGTGGACAACCCGAAGGTGGCCGAGGCGGCCGTGGTGTCGCGGCCCGACGAGGTGGTTGGCGAGGCCATCGTGGCGTTCGTCACACTGAAGTCGGGCTACGAGGGCGACGAGACGATCGCCGCGGAACTCCGGGAGCACGTGGCGAAGAAGATCGGAAAGATCGCCCGCCCCCACGCCCTCATCTTCACCAACGACCTGCCGAAGACCCGCTCGGGCAAGATCATGCGCCGGCTACTCCGCGACGTGGCTAGGGGCCGCGCCCTCGGCGACGTCACCACCCTGGCGAACGCCGAGGTCGTGGAGCAGATCCACGAGATGGTCGAGGCCGGCGCCGGCACCGAGGAGTAGCGCCCGAGCTCAAGCTCGAGGGGCCGGCCCGTTTTCGGGCCGGCCCCTCTTGCTGCGTCTGCTTCAGACCCTAGGGCGTGGTCGGGTCCAGCCCGCTCCACCCGAAGATGTCGCTGTTGCCGAAGAACTTGCCGCCAACAGGCACACAGTCCTGCTGCGGCGCCCGCCTGCCGGCGATCGAGCGGGTAGTCTGCGCTTGGGCGCGCCACGCGTCGACCAATGGGCAGTCGGCCCCGTTCCGCGTGTCGTTCCACACGGCTACGCCGTAGTCGTTGGTGGCCGCCGCGTAGACGTAGTCGCCCAGGAACTCCAGGAACTGGTTGTTCTGGCTGGAGGCCCGGGGATCGCCCACGGCCCCGCGGTTCAACTCGGTCAGGGTTCCCACGGTGCCGTTCGCCGCGACGTCGCCATGCAGCACCACGCCGACCAGGCCCCGGGAATCCGTGGTGTTGCTCCGGAACGGGGTGGTGAAGGCGTTGTACACGAGGTACAGGTCCTTCCCGTCCGGTGAGAGCGCGGGGGCGGAGTAGTAGCCGCGGTCGCCTGCGGTCTCCACGGCGGTTGGGTCCGTCCAGTGCGCTCCGCCGTCGGTCGACGTGCGCACGTAGACGTGGATGTGCTGGTTGGCGTCGAATCCGACCCACGTGAGGGCCAGCTCGTCTGTGGCCCCGACCCCGGTCGGAGCGCCGTTCGCGATGCTCACGCTGGGCGACGCGGACAGGTCGTTCCTTGCGCCGGCCAAGCCGTCCGAGACGCACCGCCCGCTCGTGCCGTCGAACTGGATCGCGACGCACGGGTCCGTGACCCGGCCGATGGCCACAGGCCGCGACCAGCTGAGGCCGCCGTCGACGGACTTCACCATGAAGTGCGTCCCCATCGGGGGCGAGAACACGCTCGCGTTCTGGAACTCCTCGTAGAACACGTAGGCAATGCCCTGACTGTCGGTGCGGACGGTGCAGCCAGACTGGCCGAAGTGGCTGGGCGCCACGTTGTGGGCCGGGCTGATCTGCCTGGTCGCCCACGTGGCCCCGCCGTCGGCGGATGTGGAGACCGCCATGGGCGCCGCGCCGGCCCCATTGAACTTCTCGAAGCAGACGTAGGCGTTGCCGAAGAACGGGCTGGCCGAGACGTTGTCGGCCCAGATCTGCTCCTTGTCGGCGAACGTCGCCGAGGACTGCTTGGAGACGATCACGGGGTCCATCCAGGCGGCCTTGCCAGCCACGCCTCCCGCTGCCGCGGTCGCCACGTCGTCGGTCCGGGAGACCGCGATGCCCTCGACGCCCTTCAGCAAGGTCGAGGCCACGGTGGGGTTCGCAGACGTCAGGTTGGCGTAGTAGAGGCGCGAGCCGTTCGCCCACGAGAAGGTGCCCGATGCGCCGGGTTTCGGCCCGAATGCCACCGCCGGGTCGCCGTCGGCGACCAGCCCGTTCTCGAAGTACTTGGGCAGGGTCCCGATCAGCCCCGACGGGTTGGGGGCGCATGGCGGGTCTGCGTTTCCCACCACCCCGAGGCAACCTCGGGCCGAGTAGCCCGTGTAGGTCGGCTGCGTCCATGTGTGCCCGCCGTCGAACGAGAAGTAGACGCCGGAGCCGCTCACGCCGAGCGTGAACGGGCAGGTCGTGTCGTCGCCCGCGTTGCAGGCCTCCTCGTCGATGTTGTCGTTGGCCCCGGCGACGACGACGTTCGGGTGGGCCGGGTCGATGGCCACGGCCGGCTCGTTCTGCTTGTTCTGGGAGAACGGCGTGGCCGGGCTCCCCACGTTCACCAGCACGGACGCGTCGGACGTCGCCACCGCGGCGGGGACCGCGGTGAGGGCGAACGCCGCTACCAGAGGCAGCCCCAACACGGCCGCCAGGATCCTCGATCTCATCCAGCACCTCCTTGCCCTAGAGCGCCAAAATCCCTGGTCAACCTAGGCTCCTCGGCCCAGACGCGCATCCGTCATTCGCAGTACGGCGTGGTCTCGGCCTGCAGGTAGTACGAGGGCCGGGTTGGCTCGGTTGGCCCGGCTTGCCACTCCCCCCGGTCCAGCCGCTACAATGCCTTAGCACTCGGGACGGGAGAGTGCTAGCGGTCGGCGGGCCGGGCTGCAAGGGCCGAGGCCGACCATACGGAGCGGCACGAACAAGGAGGAGGAAACGATGGCACCGAAGATCATCGTCTTCGACGAGGACGCGCGGCGGGCACTGGAGCGGGGCATGGACCAGCTGGCCAACGCGGTGAAGATCACGCTCGGCCCCAAGGGGCGGAACGTCGTCCTCGAGAAGAAGTGGGGCGCACCCACCATCACGAACGACGGCGTATCGATCGCCAAGGAGATCGAGCTCGAGGAGCCCATCGAGAAGGTCGGGGCGGAGCTGGTCAAGGAGGTCGCCAAGAAGACCGACGACGTGGCCGGGGACGGCACCACCACGGCCACCGTCCTGGCCCAGTCCATCGTCAAGGAGGGCCTGCGCAACGTGGCCGCGGGGGCGAACCCCATGGGCCTGAAGCGCGGCATCGAGCGGGCCGTCGAGCTCACGGTCGAGGCCATCAAGAACCAGTCGCGGGACGTGGAGGAGAAGGACGAGATCGCCCACGTGGGCGCCATCTCGGCCGCCGACCCGGAGATCGGGGAGCAGATCGCCGAGGCCGTGGACAAGGTGGGCAAGGACGGCGTCATCACGGTCGAGGAGTCGAACACCTTCGGCATGGAGCTCGAGCTGGTCGAGGGGATGCGGTTCGACAAGGGCTACATCTCGCCGTACTTCATCACCGACGCCGAGCGCATGGAGGCGGTCCTGGAGGAGCCGTACATCCTGATCGCCAACGCCAAGATCTCGGCGGTCAAGGACCTCCTGCCGGTCCTGGAGAAGGTCATGCAGGGCGGCAAGCCGCTCATGGTGATCGCGGAGGACGTGGAGGGCGAGGCCCTGGCCACCCTGGTCGTGAACAAGATCCGGGGCACGTTCCGCTCGGTGGCCGTCAAGGCCCCCGGGTTCGGCGATCGGCGCAAGGCCATGCTCCAGGACATCGCCATCCTGACCGGCGCAACGGTCGTCTCCGAGGAGGTCGGCCTGAAGCTGGAGAACGCGACCCTGGACCTCCTGGGTCAGGCCCGCAAGGTCGTGGTGACCAAGGACGACACTACGATCGTGGAGGGCGCCGGCAAGCCCGAGGACATCAAGGGCCGGGTCAACCAGATCAAGGCCGAGATCGAGAAGACCGACTCGGACTACGACCGCGAGAAGCTGCAGGAGCGCCTGGCCCGCCTGGCCGGTGGGGTGGCGGTCATCAAGGTCGGCGCGGCCACCGAGGTCGAGCTGAAGGAGAAGAAGCACCGCATCGAGGACGCCGTCCGGTCGACCAAGGCCGCGGTGGAGGAGGGCGTCGTGAACGGCGGCGGCGTGGCCCTGCTGAACGCCCAGTCGGCCCTGGACAAGGTGGACCTGGAGGGTGATGAGCTCACCGGAGCGCTCATAGTCCGGCGGGCGCTGGAGGAGCCGCTCAAGCAGATCGCGGCGAACGCCGGCCTCGAGGGAGGCGTCGTGATCGAGAAGGTCCGGACGCTCGATCCCGGCTGGGGCCTGAACGCCGCGACCGGCGAGTACGTGGACATGTTCAAGGCCGGGATCATCGACCCCACGAAGGTCACGCGCTCGGCCCTGCAGAACGCGGCCTCGATCGCCGCGCTGTTCCTGACCACCGAGGCCGTCGTGGCGGAGAAGCCCGAGAAGGAGAAGATGCCGGCCATGCCCGGCGGCGGCGGGATGGACGACTTCTAGGCCGTTACACAACCGCAACGAACGCCTTCGAACCGCCTGGGGGGCTCCGGCGAAGAACTGGCCGGAGCCCCTCTCTCTCCGGCGAGACGGGCCCCGGGGCTGCAAGCCCCGGGGCCCGTCTCCATCTCCGGGACCGGCCCGCGTGCCACAATCCTCGGGCCATGGTGGCCGCCGACGTCTCGACCAAGGTGCTCCAGCTCCGACGGTGGTTCGAGCCGCTTCCCGGCGTCGTGGTGGCCTACTCGGGCGGCACCGACTCGACGCTGGTGGCCGCCGCGGCGGCCCAGGCTCTCGGTGAGCGGGCCCTGGCCGTGACAGCGGTCTCGCCCTCCCTTCCGCCGGGCGAGCTGGCAGAGGCCCGCCGGGTGGCCGGCCTGATCGGGGTCCGGCACCGGGCCGTCCGAACCCGCGAGACCGAGGACGAGGCCTACCTGGCGAACGGCGTGGATCGCTGTTACCACTGCAAGTCGGAGCTGTACGGCGTCCTCGGCCGGGTGGCCGAGGACGCCGGCGGCTCGGTGGTCGTCTCGGGGGCCAACCTGGACGATCTGGGGGACTACCGGCCCGGGCTCCGGGCGGCGAAGGAGCACGGGATCCGCCATCCACTGGTCGAGGTGGGGTTCACCAAGGCGGAGGTCCGGGAGGCCGCCCGGGACCTCGGCATCCCGACGTGGGACAAGCCCGCGTCGGCCTGCCTTTCGTCGAGGATCGCGTTCGGGGTGAGGATCAGCGTGGAGGAGCTGTCGAAGGTGGGACGGGCCGAACGGCTGCTGAAGGACCTGGGGTTCGCCCAGTGCCGGGTCCGCGTGCACGGCGATGTGGCCAGGGTCGAGGTCGAGCTGGCCGACCTCCCGCGCCTGGCCCAGCCGGGCATCCGCGCGCATGTGGTGGACGGCCTGAAGGCCCTGGGCTACCGCTACGTCACCCTGGACCTCGAAGGGTTCCGTTCGGGAAGCATGAACCCGGAGGGGAGGGCGTGAGGGCGAAGTTCCACCTCACCTTCCCCGAGCGCCTGATCAACGAGCCGGTCATCCACCGCGTGGGCATGGACTTCGACCTCGTCACCAACATCCGCCGGGCCAACATCGAGGAGGGTCACGCCTGGGTGATCCTTGAGATTGAGGGGACCGAGGAGTCCGTCGCGAAGGCCGTGACATGGCTGGCCGAGCAGGGCGTGCAGGTGGACCGGATCGAAGAGGAGTCCTGATGCACGAGGAGCGGATCCGGATCCGGTGGCGCGACATCGACGCCTATGGCCACGTGAACAACGCGGTGTACCTGAACTACCTGGAGGAGGCCCGCGACGCGTTCGTCCAGAAGGTGCTGGGGCCGGTCACCAACACGTGGGACTTCGTCCTGGCTCGGGTGGCCATCGACTACCGGGCCGAGCTGACGCCGGACGACGGCGAGGTCCTGGTGCGCTGCCGCCTGGATTCGATCGGCCGGGCCAGCCTGCGGACCCGGGAGGAGGTGGCCAAGCTCGACGGGACCGTGTCCGCGGAGGCCGAGTCGGTCGTGGTGGCTCGGGACCCGTCGACCGGGAAGTCCCGGCCCCTCACCGACGAGGAGCGCGCGGCCCTGGAACGCGAGCTGGAGGTAAGCGGCTGAATGCCCGATCCCCCGGCGCCCTGGGGGACCTATGCCGCGGGTACCGCGGCGCCGATGGACGGTGCCATGCCTGCCACCTCGGCCCCCGGCGCGGCGACCTTGAGCCATCGGCGGTCGGGCGTGCACTAGGCTTCCGGGCCGATGTTCGAGTGGACCTACCTCGACGCGGCGGGCCAGGAACTGGGGCACTCGCAGCCCTTCCCCGACACCGATTCGGCCGAGGAATGGCTCAGCACGGCGTGGCGCGATCTCTATGAGAACGGCGTGGAGGAGGTCGTGCTGCACGACCGCATCCGGGGCGAACGCATCTACCGGATGGGCCTGGGACAGGAGTGAGCCCCGCTAGGTCTTCGGGCCCTCCGAGCGAACCTTCTCCACCCCGGTAAGGGCCTGGCGAAGGTCCTTCAGCCACTCGTCCTGCTTCTCGGCCACCAGGTGCACGCACCAGGCGAGCGCGTGGCTGCGAGACCTGGCCACCCCGGCATCGACCAGGGTGTCGAGCACGCGTCGCTCGGGCATCCGGAGCCGGGTCATGGCCGGGACCGAGACCGTCGTGAACAGCTTGGTGAGGTCCCCGCACCGCGCCCCCCAGGAGACCCGCCGGCCGAACCGGCCCTGAGCCTCGTCGGCGATGCGCATCCGCTGCCCCCGCGTGTCCTCTCGGAAGCCGTCGATCCGGGCGGCGCGCGCCGCGGCAACCGCCTCAGCTGCGGCGTCCTTGGCCAGCTCGGGCTCGGAGAGGGTCCCCACCACCAGGATCTCCTCCCTGTCAGCGGAGACCTCCGGGGGGCCGGCGAACCATCCTGCGGGGAGCCGCCCGGCGAACCAGCCGGCCAGTTCCTCCTCGGAAACGTGCACTGATCCTCTCATGAGGCTGATAATTACACCATTACACGTAATGGTCAAGCCCCAAGGCCCCATGGCCCCAAGGCCCCAAGGGATATGCCTGGACGGGGGTGCCAGACTCCCCGGGGAGCCCGAAGGAGAAGGCACTCGGCAGCATGCGGGTCACGGAGTTCGAGGTCGACACGAGCGGGAGACGGGTGGTCGACATCACCTCCCGGGTGCGAGCGTTCGTCGCGGAGGGAAACGAGAGCGGCCTTGCCCACGTGTTCCTGCCGCACGCCACTGCGGGGCTGGCCCTGATGGAGACAGGGTCGGGCTCCGAGGCAGATCTCGAGGAGCTGCTCGAACGGCTGCTTCCCCGGGACGACCGCTACGCGCACCGCCACGGCGCGCGGGGGCACGGAGGCGACCACCTGCTGCCGGCGCTCGTCTCGCCGTCGCTCGTGCTGCCGGTGGACCGCGGTGAGCTGGTGCTGGGGACGTGGCAGAGCGTCGTGATCGTGGACCCGAACCGGGACAACGACCGGCGCCGCGTGCGGGTCTCGGTGCTCGCGGGCTAGCTACAGGTACTGCCCCGGGGTCCGTTCCTGCCCGTCGAGGGGAGAGGCCACGGCCTGGACGTCGCGTTCTCGAAGCAGAAGGAACTCCTCGCCGTTCAGCTCGACCTCCAGGCCGGACTGGGGGAGGAACAGGATGCGGTCGCCGGCCTTCACGGCCCGCACGTCGGGGCCGACCAGCACGACCGAGGACCATAGGCAGCGCTTCGGAGCGGGGACGGCGGTGGCCGGGATCAGCAGGCCCCCGCGGGTCTTGCGCTCGCCGTCATCGGGGTTGCGGACGACGATGCGATCTCCGGTCAGCCGCACGTCCTCCTTCGGCGGCCGCTTCTTCCGGCGGGTCGAGGGGGCGCTGGACTGGCGGGGCATCTCGACGCGATTCTAGCCTCCGCGTGCGGGCGGTCAGGTCGGGCGTGGTCGGTAGGATTCGTCGGCGATGGCGAAGGCGAAGGATCTCCTTGCGCGGGCGGTGAAGACCCTGAAGGCATCGCCGGCCATCGACCACTGGCAGAGCGACCGCGAGGAGATCGAGTCGGAGGAACTGCTGGCGCTTCGCCATGGAGCGTCGAGGTCGACGAGCTCGACCCGAGCGATGAGGTCCCCGCCCGAGCCGCCCGGCGGTTCGAGGCCGATGGTGGCTCGCCGGGCGAAGGGCGAGCCGGTCCAGTTCATCGAGGGCTATGCCGAGTTCCGGGGGATCCAGCTGATCGCCAAACCCGGGGTGTTCGTCCCTCGCGACTCCACGGAGTTCCTTGCGGAGCAAGCCGTTCGGCGATTGCGGGGACGTCGGCGGGCGATCGCCGTGGACCTGGCCACGGGCGGCGGGACCGTGGCCCTGGCCGTGGCCAACGAGACCCGAGGGGTGAAGGTGTTCGGCACGGACCTGTCGGCGCGCGCCATCCGGGTAGCCCGGGAGAACGCGGCGCGGCTCAAGCTGCGGGCGACCTTCGTGACCGGCGATCTGTTCGGCAGCCTGCCCGAGGACCTCCAGGGAAAGGTCGACGTCATCACCCTTCATCCGCCGTACGTGGGACGGAGGGAGCTTCGAGAGCTGCCCGATGAGATCCGCCGGTTCGAGCCGGCCCACACGCTCACCGACAACAGCCTCGACGGCCTAGGGCTGGTCGATCGCGCAGCCGCCGAGGCCGGCGAGTGGCTGAAGCCGGGCGGCTGGCTGCTGATCGAGGTGAGTCCCGACCGGGCCCGAGCCGTGGCCACCGTGGTCAGGCGGCACGGCCTGCGCGACGTGCGGAGCACGGCCGGCGGCGAGCTCAAGGTGACCCGGGTCGTGGTGGGGAGGCGGTGAGGACCTCTCCCCCCGCGTCACCTCGCGGGCGGACGGACGAAGCCGCTCAGTGCCTGATCGGCCACAGGATCGCGGCCGCGACGGCCACCACCACGCGCCGGACGCCGCTTCTGGCTTCCCCGGCCCTGCCGGCCCGGGTCGAGAGGGCCAGGCGCTCGGCCTGGGCCTCGCGGACCCGGTCGTCGATCCGGTACTTCGCCATCTCTCCGGTCAGCATCTCCATCGCCTCCTGCGTGTCGTGCTTCCCGATTGCCAGAGCGTAGGCGGCGGCCCGGCCGGCTTCGGTGACCGTCGCTACCGACCCCCTGTGCCGTCCGTCACCTCCGGTAGCCTCCAGGCAACCGGGCTGGCCTTGCGGTGCGTCGGGGGCGGGGACGAAGATGGCGCGGCCGTGAGGAGGGGTCGAGGTGTCGCCACCGCAGGCGCGCTGGTGGGCGCCGCCATCCTGCTCGCCCTGGCGGGCGGTCGGGGTGGCTCAAGCGGCGACCGCAGGGGCCGAGGGTCGAGGGGAGCGCCTCCGGGGAGCTCACGCCAGGAGCCCGGCTGGTGCTTCGGATCGACGTGGCGGAGGTCGGTGGGTGGCTGGGCCTGCACCGCCTCGACTTCTCGCTCTGGTGGGAGGGGAAGCGGTCGAGACCATCACGTACGACGTCGAGGGCCAGAAGCTGGCCATCGGCGACCAGGAGGTCTTCGCCGGGACCGGTGGGCTTCGTCGCCGGCTCTTACCTCCGGGTGAGCGGGGCGCAAGTCGTCGTCACGACAGGAGGCGCGAACATCTCCCTCGCCGCGACGGCCGCCGTGGTGCGAAGCATCCCGGCGGACGCGCGGTTCCGGTTCGCCGCGACGGACGACGCCGGGCTGACGTCCTCAGTGACCCGTTCCCTCCAGGCCGGGAAAGGTGGGGGCGGGGTCTCCTGGGGGGCCGTGATCGCTACGGTCTGCGTCGCGCTGCTCGGGGGGGCGTTCCTGGGGAACCTGTTCGCGTCGTCGCGGCGGCCGCCGCCCCGCCTGTCCGTATACTCCTCGATCCAGCGACGGATGGACGAGGAACGCCGGGCCCAGACCCCCGCCCCGTGACGGCCGGTCGATCGCCGAGCGGCCTGTGGCGGACCCTGTCCGACCGGGTGGCCGCGCAGCCCTCGGACGGCGAGGGTGGCCTGTGGGACGACCTTGCGGTGAAGGTCGATCCCGTCGAGTTTCGGCCCAAGCTCGCCCCGGACGTCGAGGTCAAGCAGTTCTCGCTTCGGTGGGGCAACGACTACGCGGTCGTGGCGAACCCCCGAGACCTGCTGCACTACCGGCTCGAGCCGGGCGAGGTGGAGCTCCTGTGGCTGATGGACGGCTCGAGGACGGTCCGGGAGATCGTGGTCGAGCGGTTCCGGGAGTCGGGCGACCTGGAGCTCTCGGCCGTCGCCGACCTCGTGCGCCAGCTGCGGACGGGCAGCTTCCTGGAGACGAAGTTCGTGGACTCTGCGGGCGCCGTCCGCCGGGCGCTGAACCCCATGTCCGCGGCCCGGCAGAAGGGCCGCCAGTTCTTCAGGACGCTTTCCGTGGACTGGTCGGGGGCGCAGGACATGGTGGCCTGGTGGTACCGGAACGGCGTGCGATGGTTCTTCAAGCGGTGGGTGGCGTGGTCCGTCGGGCTGATCGCGGTCGCCGGCTTCTTCGCGTTCATCGCCGTGTACCGCTCGGGCCGGTTCGACATCGGCGGCGAGTCCGCGGCGGCGGCCTCGCTCGTCATCCTGGTGCTCAACTACTTGCTCACGTTCATCCACGAGCTCGCCCACGCGTCGGTGCTCGTGCACTACGGGCGGCGTGTGAAGAGCGCCGGCTTCATGATCTATTTCGGCGCCCCAGCCTTCTTCGTCGACTCCTCGGACGGGCTGATGATGGAGCGGCGGCAGCGCATCGTGCAGTCGTTCGCCGGTCCCTACGCCGAGCTCATCATCGCCGGCGCGGCGGCTACCGTGGTCTGGGCGTTCCCCGGTTCCGTCGTGGCACCGGTCCTGTACAAGTTCGCCCTGCTGAACTACTTCGTGATCTTCCTGAACCTCGTGCCGCTGCTCGAGCTGGACGGGTACTGGATCCTGTCGGACCTGATCCAGGTGCCCGACCTCCGACCGATGTCGCTCCAGTTCATCCGGTACGACCTGTGGAGGAAGCTCCGGAACCGGGAACGGTTCTCCAAGCAGGAGGCCGGCCTGGGCCTGTACGGGACGCTCGGGGTGGTCTTCACGCATCTTCGCCTTCGCCACCTCCTTCTACTTCTGGCGGGAGATCTTCGGGGGCCTCGTGGGCAAGCTGTGGAACGGCGGGGTCGTGGGCCGGGTCCTGCTGCTCGCCCTGGGCGTGTTCGTGACCGGTCCCCTCCTGCGGGGCCTGATCGAACTGGCGCGGGCGCTGCTTCGGAGGCTCCGCGCGGTGTGGGAGCAGGTCCGGTTCCGCCTGGAGACGTCGTGGAGGGTCGAGGCGGCCAAGCTGATCGACCGGCTACCGATCCTGGAGGACCTCCCGGAGGAGGTGCTCTCCGATCTCGCAGGGCGGGTCCGGCTCCGCACGTTCCCGGCGGGAAAGCCCGTGATCCGCCAGGGGGACCGGGCCCAGGCCTTCTACGTCGTCCGCCGGGGAGCCCTCCAGGTGGTGGAGGAGGATCCACGAGACCGGGGACCGGCGGGTCCTGCGGGTCCTGGGGCCGCGGCGAGTCCTTCGGCGAGCTCGGGCTGGCGGAGGCGGCGCCCCGCACGGCGACGGTCGAGGCCATCGAGGAAGCGCAGCTGTTCGAGATCGACAAGAGCACGTTCGAGCGCCTGCTGGCCGACATGGTCCACGTGCCGGAGTTCGCGCCGACGCTCGAGGCGGTGGCCGAGCTCCGCGCGCTCCCCGCTTTCGCGGCCCTGGAGCCCGACGAGCTGTCCGAGATCCTGGAGCACGGCCGGTGGGTGAACGTGGCCCCCGGCGAGCCGATCGTGGAACAGGGCCAGCCGGGCGACGCCTTCTACGCGATCGGCTCGGGGCAGGTCGAGGTCCAACAGGACGGGACGCTCGTGCGGACGCTCGGCCCGGGGGCGCACTTCGGCGAGATCGCGCTCCTGCAGCGGGTCCCCCGGACGGCGAGCGTGGTGGCCAGGACCCCCGTCCGGGCGTTCCGGCTGGACCGGGACGGCTTCGACGGGCTGATGGCGGCGGCGTTTCGAAAGGGGACCCTGAAGACCGTCATCGAACGCGGAGCGAACGTGGCAGCATTAGCTCGCCGACGGGAGGAGTGAGCAGATGGACTGCTGGCACTGTCGCAGGACCGCGGTCGGAACGTGCCGGTTCTGCGGCCGCGGGATCTGCGAGGATCACGTCGAGACCCTTCCGTACGTTCTCGAGCTGTATCGAGGGGGCGACGTCACGAGGGCGCTGGTCGTCGAGGACGCCCTGTTCTGCGGTGCCTGCACGCCTCGCCCTGATCCGTTGGATCTCCCCGAGCTCGACTGACCGCAGCCCACCATGTGACGTGCGTCACATCATTCGGTGTGACCGACGTCACCCCCGGGTCGGTGACGGGCGACACCCCTTCCCAGGTGAGCAGTCTTCAGGATGGAGCCATCGGATGCCGATGAAGCTGTGATGAGAATCTGTGGGAGGAGGTGAATCGGGTGGCGAGGAAGAAGGTCTCCCCGAGGAAGCCAGCGGCCAAGAAGGCCACGAAGAGCTCCAAGAAGGCTGCGACGCGGGTGACGAAGAGGGCGCTTCGCAAGACGGTCAGGTAACGGTTCTTGCACCGCGATTCCCTGGACGGGCCCGGCGCTTCGCGCCGGGCCCGTCCCCATCCCCTGGGCTGGCTTGCTGGCAGACCGAATGGGTACGCTTTCCGACGATGGCGCGAGCGGTGCGGTCGAGGGCGGCGATCGAGGAGCAGATGGCGGGGACGCCGCTGTTCGAGGGGACCGACTCCGCTGCCATCCACGAGCTGGCGTCCAGCGGGACGCTCCGCCACTACCGGCGCAACACGTATCTGTTCCATCAGGGCGACCCGTCGGAGGAGATCCATTTCCTCATGGAGGGACGGGTCGAGATCAGCTCGCTCTCGGCCAGCGGCCAGCGGATGCTGCACACGACGATCGACCAGCCGCAGTTCTTCGGGGAGCTCGGCCTGTTGGGTGGGATGCCGAGGACCGCGGCGGCCCTCGCCCTGGAGGAAACGGAAGTCTGGGTCACCCCGGGACAGACGTTTCAGGACTTCCTGGCTCACGAGCCCACGGCCTCGCTGGCCCTTCTCGGTGCCCTCGCGCGCCAGGTGAGCGCGCACGAGGCTTTCGTGGACGACCTGCTGTTCCTGGACCTCAAGGGCCGGGTGGCCAAGCGGCTCCTCCAGCTGGTGTCCCCGAGCCTGGATGAGCTCCCGGAGGACGGCGCGGTCCTGCCGGCCATCGTGACCCACGCCGACCTGGCAAGCCTGTGCGGAGGCAGCCGGGAGAACGTGACCCGGATCCTGTCGGACTTCCAGCGCCGGGGACTGGTGGAGCGGGACGGACGGCGGTTCGTCCTGCGGAAGATCTCGGGGCTGGCTCGCCTGGCCGCGCTCTGAGCCCTTCGACGCCTTCGAAGCAGCCGCTCAGCCGCCGATCATCGACATGCTTCGCTCGGGCTGGACGAAGTCGGGGTGGTTGATGCGGTGTCCCGACCATTTGCGCCACACGGCGGTCCTGATGATCGACGCGAGCTCGCCGTCGCTCGCGCCGCCTCGAAGCGGCTCCCGGAGGTCCAGCTCCTCCAGGGCGAACAGGCACGAGCGGACCTGGCCCTCGGCGGTCAGGCGCAGGCGGTTGCAGGTCTCGCAGAACGGCTCGGTGACCGAGGCGATCACGCCGATCCCGCCTGGCGCGCCGTCGGCGAACCGGTACGAGGCGGCCGGCTCGTGGTCGGGTCCCTCGGACGCCAGGGGAACACGCGGTCGATGGCGTCCACGATCTGGCGCGAGGGCACGACCTTGGCCCGCTCCCACGCGTGGTCGGCGTCGAGCGGCATGTACTCGATGAACCGGATCACGTACCCGGTCTCTCGGGCCCAGGCCGCGAAGTCCACGATCTCGTCCTGGTTCTCCCCCCGATCACGACGCAGTTGATCTTGATGGGGGTCAGGCCGGCCTTGTCGGCGGCCTGCAAGCCGGCGAAGACCTTGTCCAGCGCGTCGCGCCGGGTCATCCCCTCGAACCGGTGCGGCATCAGCGAGTGGCACGAGACCGTGACCCGATCGAGGCCCGCCCGGGCCAGCGGCTCGGCCAACCGGTCGAGGAGGATCCCGTTCGTGGTCATCGACATGTCCAGGTCGGGCCCGGTCTCCCGGAACATCCGGACCAGGGTCGGCAGGTCGGCCCTGACGGTGGGCTCTCCCCCGGTGACCTTGATGGAGCGGACCCCGAGCGAGACGAAGATCCCGAGCAGCCGGGTGAGCTCCTCGAAGGTGAGGATCTCTTCCTTGGGCAGCCACTTCAGCCCCTCGGCTGGCATGCAGAAGACGCAACGGAAGTTGCAGCGGTCGGTGACCGAGATACGCAGGTCGTCGGCCACCCGGCCGAAGGTGTCGATCAGCGAGCCCTCGGAGGGCGGGACGGTCTCGGGTGGCTGCCAGGTGTCCATGGTCGAACCTCCAGGCTACTCCTGCGGCGTGGAACCGGCCATGGCGAGGCCGGCCCGATCAGCCTTTGAGTCGCTCAACCCTCCGCCGGTGAGCCCTCGGGCAGGAGCGACCGGACCGTGTCGAGGGCTGCCTGAAAGGCGTCCTCGCGCGGGGCGTCACCGGCCAGGCCCCGGCCCACCGCCGAGCCCAGCAGGAACGTCGCGAGGGGCGTGATGCGCCGCTCGACGCGGTGGGCCACGTCGCGGGCCGCCTGGAGCAGCTCCGCCGTCTCTCGGGAGCTCAGGGTGTCCTCGCCGAGGGCCTCGGCGAGCTGGTCGATCCAGTCCTCCATGGTTCTCCTCCCGGTTCGCGGGTCCCGTCTGGCAGGATATGGCGCATGGGCCAGGCGTTCCGCGCGGCGGTGCTCACGGTGTCCGATGGCGTGACGGCCGGGACCCGCTCGGACGAGTCGGGCGAGGCCGCCGAGGACATGCTCCGCGGGGCAGGCTTCGACGTGGCCGGCCGCTCGTCCGTCCCGGACGAGCGGCCGGAGATCGAGGCTCGCCTGGTGGCCCTCGCGGACCAGGGCGTGCGGCTGGTCGTCACCACCGGTGGGACCGGCTTCGGCCCCCGCGACGTCACGCCCGAGGCCACCAGGGCCGTGATCGACCGCGAGGCCCCGGGACTGGGGGAGCTGATGCGGAGGGCGGGCCTGGAGAAGACGCCGATGGCGGCCCTGTCGCGCGCCGTCGCCGGGAGCCGGGGCGGGACCCTGATCCTGAACCTCCCCGGCAGCCCCGCCGGCGTTCGGGAGAGCCTGGACGCGGTCCTGCCGGTCCTCCCGCATGCGTTGGAGCTCCTCGCCGGCGCGACCGGCGCGCATCCCACCGGCCATGCCGAGACACTGCTCCAGCCGGCCGCAGGCGATGGTCCTCGGGCCTGGGTCGAGGCCAAGGCAGTCAAGGTCGTCGGCTCGCCGCCGTGCCGAGTCGGCAACCGAATGGCGATCGTCCCCGGTGGCCCCGTGAGCGGGACGCTCGGCTGCGCGGAGTTCGACGAGCAGGCGATCGCGGATGCGGCCGAGGTCTTCGCGTCGGGCGAACCGCAGACCCGGACGCTCCATCACGACCTCGGCGACGTCGAGGTGTTCTTCGAGCCTCACCTTCCGCCGAAGCGCCTCGTGGTCGTGTCGGCGACCGACGTGGCTCGCGCGCTGCGCAGGTTCGCTGCGCCGTTCGGCTACCAGACGATCCTCGTAGAGCCGAGGGGAGAGCGGGTCACCGCCGAGGACGCGGGCGCGCCGGGCGGCACGGCACCCTCGCTCGACGGCTTGCTCGACGAGCGGACCGACGTCGTGTTCACCGACCACGACGCGCCGGACGTGGCCGGGATGCTGGGCGCGGCGCTTCGTTCGCCGGCACGGTTCATCGGCGTCATGGGCAGCCGTCGCCACGTGGCCCCGTACCTCGACGACCTCCGGGCCATGGGGTTCACCGACCAGGAGCTGGCCAGGATCCGCTCCCCCGTGGGCCTCGACCTCGGCGGCCAGCGGCCCGAGGAGATCGCGCTCTCGATCGCCGCGGGGCTCGTGGCGGCCGAGCACGGCCGGGACGCCGGCTGGATGGACCGGCGATTGAGGCCATGAGCGGCACCCAGCGCCACGTTCGCAAGAACCGGAAGGACTGGGACCGGACCAGCGACGAGTACCAGCGCGAGCACGCCTCTCAGCTGAACCGGTGGGACCGGCTCTCATGGGGGACATGGGGTGCGCCCGAGTCCAAGCTGAACGTCCTGGGCGACGTCGAGGGCAGGCGGGTGCTGGAGTTCGGATGCGGCGCCGCCCAGTGGTCCATCACCCTGGCCCGGATGGGTGCGTACCCGGTGGGCATGGACCTCTCGGCCCGACAGCTCGAGCACGCGAAGGGGTTGATGGCCCGGGCGGGCGTGTCGTTCCCGCTCGTGAACGCCGACGCCGAGCGGACCCCGTTCGCCGATGCGAGCTTCGACGTCGTGTTCTGCGACCACGGCGCCACGACCTTCGCCGACCCCTACCGCTCGATCCCGGAGGCCACCCGCCTGCTCCGGCCCGGCGGACTGTTCGCGTTCAACATCGAGAGCCCTATCCACTTCGTGTGCTGGAACGACGAGAAAGAGACGGTGGACGACCGGCTCCACCTGGACTATTTCGGGATGCACAAGTGGGAGGACGATGAATCGGTCAACTTCATGCTCCCGTACGGCGAGTGGATCCGCCTGTTCCGCGCGAACGGCCTGGAGCTCGAGGACCTGATCGAACCGCGTCCGCCGGCCAACGCCCGGTCCACCTACCGCGACTACGCCGAGATCGGGTGGGCCCGTCGGTGGCCCGGCGAGAACATCTGGAAGCTCCGGAAACCCTGGTAGATGGGGCGGCCCTCGGTGCGGAGGACCGTGGGGGCGTCGCTTCTCGCGTTCCTTGTGCTTCTCGTGGCGGCGTTCGTCCCCTCCTCCCCGCCGCCGCCGGACCGGCGGCCCAACATCGTCCTGATCCTCACCGACGACCAGTCGCCCGACTCGCTCCCGCACGAGCCTCCCGTGATGCCTCAGCTGCAATCGATGATGGAAGACCCGGCGGATCACTGGATCACGTTCTCCAACGCCTTCTTGAACACGCCGCTGTGCTGCCCGTCCAGGGCCTCGATCCTCACCGGGAGGTACTCACACCACACGGGGGTCAGGACCAACTACGACGGCGAGAACCTCGACGAGTCATCGACCGTCGCCACCTGGCTGCACGCAGCCGGGTACCACACGGGCCTGATCGGCAAGTACGTGAACGGCTATCCGTTCGGCCCGAGCTCGTACGTCCCGGCCGGATGGGACCGGTGGCTGGTGAAGCGCCAGGGCGACCAGGCCACCGCTTACTACCGGTACATCCTGATCGATCAGGGGTTCCCGGCCTACCGCGGCGACGGCCCGGAGAACTACTCGACCGACGTCTACGCCGCCGCCGCAGCCTCGTTCATCCGCTCGGCGCCCTCGGGGCGCCCGTTCTTCCTGGAGGTCGCCCCCACCGCCCCGCACCGTCCTTGGACGCAAGCCCCTCGTGACGTCGGGGCGTTCGCGGGGTTGCGGATAGCCGAGCCGCCGAGCGTTGGTGAGGAGGACGTGTCCGACAAGCCGGCCTGGGTCCAGGCCCTTTCTCCTATGGACGCAGAGCGGCGAGCGCAACTCCGTGCGATCCACCTGCGGTCCTTCGAGGCGCTCCTCTCGGTGGACGATCTGGTGGCCCGGGTGATCCGTGCGCTGCAGGACCGCGGCGTGCTGGAGAACACGGTCGTCGTCTTCATGACCGACAACGGCTTCTCGTTCGGCGAGCACCGGTGGGTGGGCAAGACGTGCGAGTACGAGGAGTGCATCGAGACGCCGTTCCTGGTGCGTTACCCGGGAGCCTCGCCCCACGTCGATCCGCGCCTCGTCTCCAACGTGGACCTGGCGCCGACGTTCGCCGAGCTGGCCGGGATCCAGCCGCCCTCACCCGTCGACGGGATGAGCCTCGTTCCGTTGCTCCAGGGTGATTCGTCCGCTCCGTGGCGAACCGGCCTTCTGAACGAGTACGTCGGCGATCGAAAGGTGCCGCCGTGGTGGGAGGTGCGGACCGCGGACTTCGCCTACGTGGAGCTGGCGACGGGCGAGACGGAGCTGTACGACCTGGCCGGCGTCGTCGGCTCCGCAGACCCCTACGAGCTCCAGAACCGGGCGGCCGATCCCGCCTACGCCGCCGTTCGGGCCCGGCTCTCGGCCGAGCTCGACGCGCTCCGGGCCGGCTGAGCTCGTTTCAGACCCGCGGCGCCCATCCGAGGGGTTGCTGCTAGCGTTCGCCTGGTGCAGGACGCGCCCGACCCCGATCTGCCTCCGTCCCGATCCGGGTCGTTCGGACGATTGTTCGAGCGAAGGCGCGGCTACCTCGGTTTCCTCCTCGTCGTCGCGCTCCTCATCGCGGGGCTGGCATGGGCGGACCGCCGTGGCGAAGGGCCAGGGGAGGAGAACGGGAGCGCTCCACCCCCCGGACCCTCGCCCTCGAGCGCGTCCCCCACGCCTACCTCGACCATCGAACCGGGATCGACGCCCATCAAGCACGTGGTCTTCGTGGTCAAGGAGAACCGAACGTTCAACAACTACTTCGCCACCTACCCGGGCGCGGCCGGGGCGACGACCGGCGGCACGATCCGTTGCTCCGTGGACGGGTGCCGGGACGGGCCGGCCGTCGAGCTGCACAGAGCCCGGGACGTCCAGGCCCACGACCTCACGCACTGCTTCCGGTGCGCCCTCACCGCCATCAACGGCGGGAAGATGAACGGGTTCAACTGGATGAACGGGCCCATCCCCATGGACGCCGAACGAGCCAGGCTGTTCGGCCGCGACCTCTCCGGTTACACGTACTTCGATCGGAAGGGCATCCCGAACTACTGGGCCTACGCCGACCGGTTCGTCCTCGCCGACCACTTCTTCACCTCGATGTACGGGCCCACGCTCCCCGAGCACCTGTACACGGTTGCGGCGCAAGCCAATGGGATCGTGGACAACAAGAGCTCGACGGACCACGTCGGCAGCTACTGCGACGATCCCACCGAGTTCGCGACGCGCTTCCGGCCCGGGCTGTCGCCGGAGGACGTCGCATCGATCACGGACCTGGAGGACCGGATCGACGCGAACGGCGACAACACCTACGCGCTGAGCCGGTACTGGGATCGGATCCGGCTGTGCTTCGACATCCCGGTCCTGCCCGACCAGCTCCAGGCCGAGGGCATCTCCTGGAAGTACTACGCGGAGGAGAACGCCTGGATGAACGCGCTCCAGATGATCCGCCACGTCCGGTTCGGCTCGATGTGGCGGCACGTCCGGCCACCCGGCGACTTCGTCCCCGACGTGCGACGGGGCGACCTGCCTGCCGTGTCGTGGGTCATCCCGCCCGAGTCCTACAACGAGCATCCCGGCCTGGGAAAGAGCGTGTGCGCCGGCGAGAACTGGACCGTGAACCTGGTCAACAGCATCATGAAGAGCGAGTTCTGGCGGTCCACGGTCATCGTGGTGGTGTGGGACGATTTCGGCGGCTTCTACGATCCGGTCGCACCTCCGCACCTCGACCACATGGGCCTGGGGCCGCGAACGCCGGCGCTGATCATCTCGCCGTACGCGGTGTCGGGTGACAGCCCGAACGGCGGGGCCGTCGACCACACGGTCTACGAGTTCTCGAGCGTGCTGCGGTTCATCGAGCTGGCCTTCGGGCTGGATCCCATGACCGAGCGGGACGCGAACGCCGATCCGCTCTCGGGCGCTTTGGACTTCGAGCACCCGAGGTTCAAGAAGCTGGTGCTCCCGCTCGCGACAGGACTGTCCGTACGGCACGACGTTCGCCCAGCTCGCCCCGAGCTGGCCGTTCGCCCGCACGATCGGCTCACCCCTGGACTGAAGGGGCCGGATCGTTCGGGAACTGCGGGCCGGGGCAGTCGGTTCGCATCGGCTGGGGATCGGGCTTCCTGGGCACCTGCGAGAAGTCGAAGGCCTCGGACAGGTTGCGGGCGTCCCGGTCCCGGTGCGTGAGCTGTGACAGGCCCCAGTTGTCCTCGATGAACCGAAGCACCGAGGAGAACTCACCGAGGGTGTGGTCGACGTAGCCGACCTTCGCGTATGGCGAGATGAGCAACAGCGGAACCCGGATCCCGAAGCCGAACCGGTCCACCTGGGGAGGCGGGACGTGGTCGTAGATCCCGCCGTAGTCGTCCCAGGTGATGAAGATGGCCGTGTCCTTCCACATTGGGCTGGCCATGATGGCGTTCACGATCCGGGTGGTCCAGTTCTGGCCCCAGCAGAAGCTGTACTCGGGATGCTCGGAGAGCTCGAAGCGCGGCGTGACCCAGGTGACGGGAGGGAGGCGGTCGTCCCGGACGTCCTGCACCAACCCGTCCACCGGGAACACGTGCGACTGCCACAACTGCGTGTCCTGACGGATGTGGCGCACGGCGTCGTACGCGGACCACAGGTAGCCGTTCTGCATGTTCGTCGCCGAGTAGTAGGCCCACGGGATCCCCGCCCGGAGCAGCAGGTCGCCCTCGGTCAGGAAGTCGAAGCAGGGGGGCACCTTCACCTCCTTGCCCTCGCTGTCCTGCACGGGAACGTAGCTCTGCTCGATCGAATCGCATCCCCACGCCTTGAACAGGCCGGTCGTCCGGTGGCGCTCCCGGAGTCGCTCGAGGTCCTGGACGGGGTTGTCGTGCGTCCCACCCGACTGCGCCGCGATCGTGTACAGGTGGTTGGGGAACGACGGGCCCTGGGCCGAGGCGAAGAAGTTGTCCCCCAGGACGAAGCGCTTCGCCCAATGCCAGTAGGCCGGCAGGTCCGTCGGGCCGAACTGCGTGTAGGCGTACCGGTCCGCCGGCGCGCTCACCGAGGCGAAGCCGTCCATCTTCCCCCCGTTCCACGCCTTCAGCGCGCACGCGTAGCAGTGGACGATGTCGACGGGGATCCGGTCCGGGGCGGGCGTCAGCGGCCGGACGGTTCCTCCATCCAATCCGGTCGTCGCGCCGTCGGCGCCGGGGAACCGGCCGAAGAGGTTATCGAACGTCCTGTTCTCCTTGATGATGAACACGACGTGCTTGATCGGCCATCTCGTGGCGAACGATGCCGCGTCGATCGGCTCGGGCCGCGTCCCGAGATCCGTGGGGGGCAACGGATTCCAGTCAGGCAGGCCGCTGGAGCACGCCACCGCCACGAGCAGGAGCGCCGAGGCGAGCGCGGCGGTGGACGAGGCCTGTCTCGAGGGACGGCGGGGGTCACCGCGCATCCGGGGAACCTATCCCAGAAGGCGAGCTACTTGCCGCCTGCCGTGGAGGAGGGCCCAGGCGGTGGATAGCGGGGGAGGAGCAGCGGCGGCAGAGGGGTTTGCGAGAAGTCGAACTCGGCTCGAAGGTCGCCCAGGATGGGGGCGTCCTCGCGCACGTCGGGCGGGGATCGGGGCGGCCGTCGGTGGCGGGGTCCAGCCGCTGGCCGCCGAGGAAGTCGTCCTCGATGAACTTCAGGTACGCGTCGAACGACAGGGTCTGGTGGTCGATGTACCCCGGCTTCGCGTACGGGCTGATGACCAGGCCCGGAACGCGGAGGCCATAGCCCGCCCCATCCACCACCGGCGGGACGACGTGGTCGTAGAACCCGCCCCAGTCGTCCCAGGACAGGAAGATCGCGGTGCTCGTCCAGTCGGGTCCCGTCATCGCCGCGTTCACCAGCCGGGTGACCCACGCCTGTCCCGCGCCGATGGAGGCCGGCGGGTGCTCGCTCACCGTGCCGTTCGGAACGACCCACGAGACCGCCGGGAGGCTGCCGGTCCGGGCCGCCGCGAGGAACTGGCGGACGGGCTGGATGTTGCCGAGCTGGCCGTCCTGGTGCACGGTCTGGAACTCCGGCAGTGGGTTCCAGATCTCCGGCGTGCCCACGCCCTGGAGCTCGGGGGCGCAGAACATCGCGGCATCCGCGCAGTCGGGCTGCGTGCCGGGCGCTACGTAGTAGGACCAGCTCACGCCGGCTTGGTGGAGCAGGTAGGTGATGTCCGTCCATTGGTACGGGGTGGGGTCGTTGGCCGGCTCCCTGCGCTTGTACGCCTGCCGGTACAGGTCTGTCCGGCACCGCTGCACGTCGTCGGGAACCGGACACGACGCCGACCAGCCGGAGACCATGGCAAGGTGGGCGGGGAGGCTCCAGGAGGCGACCGGCTCGAACATGTGGTCCTGCAGGACGAAGTGCTGGGCGTAGGCCCAGTAGTTCGGGATCTCGCGGGCGTCGTGCCACCCCATGGCGTCGGGCTGTCCTCGCCGCCCCACGAACTGCGTGCAGTCAGGGCTGAACGGGTTCAGGGCGCAGTAACTGTGGCGCGCCCTCCAGTGCGCTGCGCACGAACCCGTTCATCTTCCCGCCGTCGATGTCTGCCGTAGCGTCCGGATAGCCGTGCGGTCCGCCCTCGTTGATAAGCGAGGGATCGTGGAACGGACGGACGCACCGGTTGATCTGGGGATCGGGGACGCACACGGTCGGCCGTCCGCGCTGCATGGGGATCCCATCGGCGCCCGGATAGGTCCCGAAGTACGAGTCGAACGACCGGTTCTCCTGCATGATCACGATCACGTGCCGGATCGTGTGGATGCCGCCCGTCGCTTCCGCTCGGCCCTGAAGGTGACCCTTGGCCACGGCCGCGCAGGCCCCGGCCACGATGGCGAGGGCGGCCACGAGCGCGAAGCGGCGGAGGGGTTCCACGGCGTTCGGCTTCCATTCGACCGAACGCGATGCGAGGTTCGGCCCGCCGGCCCACGCGGTCGGGCATGATGGTGGGGATGGCCGGCCCCACGGGATCCCTGGACCCGCGGTGGGCCCGGCGCCTGCTCCTGTTTGTGGGCGCGGCGTACCTGGTGGCGCAGCTTCTTCTGTTCTCCCCGAACCGGGCGCCGTCGTGGGACGAGGCCATCTACCTCTCCCAGGTGACACCCGGTGTTCACCCGATCGCGTTCGCCCCCTCGCGCGCGCGTGGCATCACGTTCCTCGTGGCGCCCGTCGCGGTGGCGGGTGGGTCGTTGGCAACGGTCCGGCTGTTCCTCGCCGCCGCCTCGTCGGTCGCGCTCGCGGCGAGCTTCCTCCTCTGGATCCCGGCCCTGGGGCTCGCTGCGCCGGGCGCGGCCTTCCTGTTCGGGTTCACCTGGCTCGGGCTGTTCTACGGCTCGGAGGTCATGCCGAACCTGTGGGCCGCGATCCTGGCAGTGGCGGCGACAGGAGCGCTCGTTCGGCGACCGGAAGGGGGCGCCCGGTGGGGATCGGTGGGAGCTTCGGTGCTGCTCGGGCTGATGGCCCTGGTTCGGCCGGCCGACGCCCTTGTGCTGGGCGTGGCGCTGGCGTTGTACATCGTGCTGTTCCACCGGTCGTCCCTCGGCGCGTTGGTCCCGTTGAGCGCGGGGCTGGCCATCGGATTGGCGCCCTGGCTCATCGAGATGTCCGTGCGCTTCGGTGGTCCGGTGCGGGCCATGCGTGAGGCCGCCGCCCTGGGCCATCTGACGACGCTCGGGATCGGGGATCGAATGCTCCAGAACCTCGCGCTCACGAACGGGCCGACCATCGGCCCCGAGACGCCCCCTCACGTGCCTCTCGCCGGCGCGCTGTGGTGGGGTACGACGGTCGCCCTCGCAGTGGTCGGCGTGGTGCGCACGCGAGGCACCCGGATGTCCGGGCCCGTGCTCTGCGCGGTCTTCGCGGGCTCGGCCATGGCCGCCGAGTACCTGGTGCTCGTCTCGGGCCTCGCGCCTCGGTTCCTGCTGCCCGCGTACGCCTTGCTCTCGCTCCCCGCGGCCGTCGGCCTGGTCTGGCTCCTGACCGGCGGGATGGCCCGTCGGATCGCCGGGGCCGCCGGGGTGGCCGTTCTCGCCGGGTTGACGGTGTGGCAGGTGGGAACGGCCCGATCGATCGGGACCAATGCGGCGGCTGCCCGCGGGTCGGTCGCCGCCGTCGGGGTCGAGGTGCACCGGCTCGCGGCCGGCCGTCCCTGCGTGGCCGCCAGCGCCGCCGGCTTCCCCCAGGTCGCGTTCGCATCGGGATGCGCGGGGCGAGGCCTTCGGGGGGCCGATGCAGCGTCGCTCGGGGCGCTCCGAGGCTCCGTCCCCCGAAGCGACCGGCTGTTCGTGGTGCTTCCGATGCCGCCGCCGGAGGGGTCGCCCCTCGGATCGCTACCGGCCGCATCCGTGCGGGACGGCTGGTACGTGTTCGAGCTCCCGCCGGCGCCCTGACGGCCCCGACCCAGGTTCTCGGCGGCGGTGTGGCAGGATACGCCGAACGCACGGCTCCGGATCCACGAGGGGGAAGAAGTGACCGACAGCTCGAGGTGGATGGATCGATCGCTCTCGCGCCGGCAGCTGCTTCGAGGCGCCGGGCGGGGCGGGGTGGGTGTGGCCGCGGCGGCCTTCCTCGCGGCATGCGCCGGCAACGAGACGCCGGGAGCCGCGCCCAGCACCCTCCCTCCGCTCTCGCACCAGCTCACGGTGGCCCAGTGGCCGCTGTACATCGACCGGGCCAAGGGCGGCCACCGCCCCACGCTCGAGGCATTCCAATCCAAGTACGACATCGACGTGACGTACCGGGAGATCATCAACGACAACCAGGACTTCTTCGCCAAGCTCGTCCCGCTGTTCCAGGCCGATCAGCCCACTGGGTGGGACCTCATCACGCTTTCCGATTGGGTGGTCACGCGGATGAACCGGGGAGGGTGGCTGGAGGAGCTCCACCACGACCGGCTGCCGAACGTCGAGGCCAACCTCCTGCCGGCGTTCAAAGATCCCATCTACGACCGGGGCAACGCGCACAGCGTGCCGTGGCAGGGCGGGATCACCGGCATCGCCTACAACCCCAAGCTCACCGGCTTCGAGCTGAAGCGGTTCGCGGACCTGTGGGACGACCGGCTGGCCGGCCATGTCGGCATGCTCACCGAGATGGTGGACACCATGACCCTGACCCTGCTCATGCTCGGGGTGGATCCGCAGAAGGCGACGATCGACGACGCCGCCCGAGCCCAGCAGAAGCTCATCGAGCAGCGCGACTCGGGGGTCGTGCGCAAGTACTACGGACAGGACTACACCGACGCCATGGTTGCCGGTGACACCTGGGCCACGATGGCCTGGTCAGGCGACGTCTTCTACTACAAGTACCTCGGGGGGGCTCCGGACCTCGAGTTCGTGGTGCCCGAGGAGGGCGGCGTCATCTGGGTGACGCCGATGGAGATCCCGCAGTTCGCCGAGCACCCCACCGACGCGCACCTGTTCCTGGACTGGTTCTACCGGCCCGAGATCGCGATGCAGGTCACCGACTGGGTCCTGTACATGACGCCGGTCAAGGGGGTGCAGGAGCTCATGGCGCAGAAGGCCCGGGAGTCGAAGGGTGGGAACCGCCGCTACTACGAGACCCTGTCCCAGAGTCCACTGCTGTTCCCGCCGGACGACCCGTCGGAGGCGAACCTGTACGAGTACAAGGCCCTGTCCGAGGAGGAGTTCCAGCAGTACTTCGACCTGTTCAACCAGGTCACGGAGGCCTGAGCCGGGTCAGACCGGCTGGAGCTCGCGCCGGCCCTTGCGGATGTACTCGCGCCAGTACTCCTGGCCCTCTTCGGGCAGGGTGTAGATGGGGTCGTAGTACGGGTACTCGCGGATGAGCGCGTCGGGGTCGTCGAACTCGATCCCCGTGCGGTAGTTCTTCGTCCAGTAGGAGATGCCTCGGGTCCTGGTCGTAGTTCTTCGCCATGTGGACCCACCGCTTGCCCACGAACGGCACGTCGCACACGACGCGCGGGGTGGCGAAGCCCGGCAGGTAGCCGAGCAGCGCGTACTGAAGGTCCTGGGCCTCCGCCAGCGAGGTCCGCCAGTGCTCGGAGTTGGGGATCATGTCGCACATGTAGAAGTAGTAGGGCATGACCTTGCCGTGGTCGAGGAGCGTGAAGCAGAGCTCCAGGAGCGCTTGCGGGTGTCGTGTTCACCCCGCGGAGCAGGACCCCCTGGTTCCGAACGTCGCGGTACCCCATGTCGAGGAGCTTGCGCACGGCCCTGGCCACGAGCGGCGTGACCTGCTGGGCCGCGTTGATGTGCGTGTGGATGGCGATGTCCACGTCCCGCTCGCGGGCCCGCGTGGCCATCACCTCGTAGCCCTTCAGCACGTCGTCCTGGAGGAAGTGCTGCGGGAGGCCCATCAGCCCCTTCGTGGCCAGCCGGATGTCCCGGATGTTCGGGATGTCGAGAAGGGCCAGGACGAACTCCTCGAGGCGCTTGACCGGGATGTTCGCCACGTCGCCGCCGGAGACCACCACGTCCCGCACGGACGGGGTCCGCCGGAGGTAGTCGAGCATGGCGTCCCATCGCTCCTGCTGCTTCGCCTCGAACTTGTACTTCAGGATCTGCGCGGTGTCGTTGCCCACCAGGTCCATGCGAGTGCAGTGGCCGCAGTACTGCGGGCACGTCGAGATCATCTCGGCCAGGACCTTCGTGGGGTAGCGATGGGTGAGGCCCTCCACGGCCCACATGTCGGCCTCGTGGAGGCTGTCCCGCGCGGCCATGGGGTGGGAGGTCCATTCGGGGTCGCGGTCGGAGTACGTCGGGCGCCATGTACGTGCGGACCGGATCGTTCCGCAGGTCGCGCTCGTCCATGGTGTTGATCATCTGGGGCGGGATCAGCATCGACATCGTGGCTCGCTCCTGCTGGTCCCGCTCGATGTCGGCGTACAGCTCGTCGTCCAGGTGATCGCCCAGAGCCCGCTTCAGCTCGGCCAGGTTCTTCACGGTGTGGGCGCGCTGCCACTGGGCGCTCTCCCACTCCTCGGCGGTGACGGCGGCGTAGGCGGGGAGGCGCGTCCAGTCGGGCTCGACGAAGGCCCGCTTCAGCGGGTAGGGGAACGGCTGTTCGGCGGCGTGCGCCTTGCCCGGGCTCGTGCCGGGGCCGCTCGCACCTTGCCGCGGACCGCCTGCTCCTCGCTCACCCGACCTCCCTTCATCCCTACTCGGCCGCACTCCCGGGAAACCTGAGGCGGCGAACGGAACGACACACCATCCTATCGTACGGACGATCTGTCCGGCTCTGGAGGCGAATGGCCGAAGGATCTTCGGCCTGGAGCTAGGTCTGGGCGCTCTCGGGCGGTGGGGCGGGCGGCCCGGCAGCTGGCGGAGCGCCCGTCTGTGGCGGAGCGCCGGTCTGTGGCGGAGCGCCGGCAGCTGGCGGAGCGCCCGTCTGTGGCGGAGCGCCGCGTCCTCCGGGCCCTCGCCCGGCTCCAGGACCACCACGTCCACCGGCCGCCGCCGGGTCCTCCCCGAGGCCCTCCGCGCCCCCCACCACGGCCGCCGAAGCCCCGGCCGCCGCCGCCGAACTGGCGGGGACGACGGTCCATGCGGGGGACCTCGGCCTCGCCCCTGGGCAGGCGGGACTTGAGCGGCGTGTGGCCCGTCCGCTCGTAGCGGACGGTCACGTGGTCGAACTCAAGCTTCCGTTCCATCTCGCGCCATCCGGTCGCCAAGAGGTAGCGGTGCCGGCCGGCCGCCGTCTTGCGCAGCTTGTCGGTGTTCGGCACCTTCACGTAGAGGTGCTCGACCCGCACTTCCTTGAAATCGGCCATGGCGCACAGGGTAGCAGGGGCCTGTGAGGCGTCACGAGCCCAGAATGTCGACGAGGTCGAAGCGGACCGGCTCCTGGAGCTGGGCGAAGGTGCAGGACCGTGGGTCGCGGTCGATGCGCCAGCGGACGAACTGGGTAGTGTGCCTGAAGCGCGGCCCCTCCATGTGGTCGTAGCGGACCTCGACGACGCGTTCGGGTCGCAGCGGCACGAAGGAGAGATCCTTTCCGGCGCTCCAGCGGCTGGTTTCGGCGCTGCGGGGGGTTCGCGCGCCCGGGCTCGAGCTTGGCCCAGTCCCAGGGATGCTGATCGAATGTCGTGACGAGCGGCTGAAGCTCCTTGAACAGCCTCCGGCGCTGTTCCATGGGGAACGCGCCGACGACCCCCACGTTGGCAAGCTCACCCTGCTCGTCGTAGAGGCCGAGGAGCAGCGACCCGACCGCCTGTTTCTCGTTCCTGTACACGCGGTAGCCGGCGACCACGCAATCAGCGGTCCGAACGTGCTTGATCTTGAACATGACCCGCTTACCCGGCTGGTACGTCCCGTCGAGCGGCTTGGCGATCAAGCCGTCGAGCCCCGCGCCCTCGAAGGTGCGGAACCACCGGCGGGCCACTTCTCTGTCGGTGGTAGCGGGCGTGATGTGGATGGGCGAGGCGGCGCCGGCGAGGGCCTCCTCGAGCGTGCGACGCCGCCGTGCGAACGGTTCCCTGGTGAAGTCGCGGTTTCCCAGGGCGAGCAGGTCGAACGCCACGAAATGCGCCGGGGTCCGCTCGGCGAGCAGCATGACCCGGCTGTCGGCCGGGTGGATCCGTTGCTGCAGCGTCTCAAACTCCAGGCGCCGACCCGCCGGATCGGGGACGACGACCTCGCCGTCCACGACGCACCGCTCCGGGAGGTTCGCCTTGATCGCGTCGACGACCTCCGGGAAGTAACGGGTCATCGGCCGCTCGTTGCGGCTGCCGATCTCGACCTCCTCTCCATCACGGAAGACGATCGAGCGGAAGCCGTCCCACTTCGGCTCGAAGCTGAACGGGCCGGTCGGGATGTCCTCGATGGGCTTTGCGAGCATGGGGGCGACGGGTGGCATGACCGGCAGGCGCATGGAGCTATCTTCCCTGCCCGGGGGTGGAGTGGCGATATCCCTGGCCGGTCCCCCTGGGCAAGGGTCACGTGCAAACCTTCTCACGGTCGGTCGATAAGCTGGAACTGGGTCGGATGCCACAGGTCGAAAACAGGAGGACGAGATGGACAAGGTCCAGGAGTGGAACGAGCTCGCGGCCCAGTTCGCGGTGGACAGCATCCGCGCGTCCACGGAGGCCGGGTCCGGCCACCCCACTTCGTCCATGTCCGCGGCGCACCTGCTGGCCGTGCTCTACGCCGACCACCTGCGCTACGACGTGTCCGACCCGAAGAACCCGGCCAACGACCGCTTCGTGCTGTCCAAGGGCCACGCCTCGCCGCTCATCTACTCGGTCCTGAAAGCCATCGGCGCCATCACCGACGAGCAGCTCCTGTCGTTCCGGAGGTTCGGCAGCCCTCTGGAGGGCCACCCCGTCGCCCCTGCCGGAGATGCCGTGGATCGATGTGGCCACCGGCTCGCTCGGACAGGGCCTGCCCATCGGCCTCGGCATGGCCCTGGCCATGAAGATCGATGAGAGCCCGGCCCGGGTGTGGGTCCTGATGGGGGACTCCGAGGCCGCCGAGGGCTCGGTGTGGGAGGCCATGGCGAACGCGTGGTTCCACGGCGCCGGCAACCTGATCGCCCTCCTCGACATGAACCGGCTGGGGCAGCGCGGCCCCACCATGGTCGAGTGGCAGGGCGAGGTCTACGCCGAGCGGGCCAGGGCCTTCGGTTGGCACGCCATCCAGGTCGACGGCCACGACGTGTCGGCCATCGACGCCGCCTACCGGGAGGCCGAGGAAGCCGAGGCCGGGAGGCCCGTCATGGTCGTGGCCAGGACCGAGAAGGGCCACGGCGTCTCCTTCCTGGCCAACAAGGAGGGCTGGCACGGCAAGGCCCTGTCGAGGGAGGAGGCGGAGAAGGCCATCGCCGAGCTCGGCGGGCCGAGGAACATCACGATCACGCCGCCGAAGCCCGAGCTCCGGATCCCGCAACCTCCGAAGCCCTGGACGTACCAGGTCCCGACGTACGACGGCGCCATCGCCACTCGGAAGGCGTTCGGCGAGACCCTCGCGGCGATGGCCGCGAACCCCCGCCTCGTCGTCCTGGACGGCGAGGTGGGCAACTCCACGCACACCGAGGATTTCCAGAAGGTCGCGCCCGACCGGTTCCTCGAGATGTACATCGCGGAGCAGTGCATGGTCGGCGCCGCCGTCGGCCTCCAGGTCCTGGGCAAGACGCCGTTCGCGGCGACCTTCGGCGCGTTCATGACCCGCGCCTACGACTTCATCCGGATGGCCGCGGTGAGCCGGGCGAACCTCCGGCTGTCCGGGTCGCACGCCGGCGTGTCGATCGGCGAGGACGGGCCGTCGCAGATGGCCCTGGAGGACCTGGCCATGATGCGGGCCGTCCACGGCTCGACCGTGCTGTACCCGGCCGACGGCAATGCGGCCGCGAAGCTCACGGCGGCCATGGCCGATCATCCGGGCATCTCGTACATCCGCACCACGCGGGAGGCCGACGCCGAAGCTCTACGACGCCCGCGAGCGGTTCCCGCTCGGCGGGAGCAAGGTCCTTCGGTCGGGCGACGGCGACCGGGCGACGATCGTGGGGGCGGGCGTGACCGTGTTCGAGGCCCTGAAGGCGGCCGAAGAGCTGGCGGGCGAGGGTATCGCCGTCCGCGTGATCGACGCGTACTCGGTGAAGCCCATCGACGCTGCGACGCTCTCGGGCGCGCTCCGCGAGACGGGACTCGTGGTCGTGGTGGAGGACCACTGGATCGACGGCGGGCTCGGCGATGCGGTGCTGCAGGCGCTGGCCGGCGAGGGGGAGCTCTCGGGCCGGGTCCTCAAGCTCGCGGTGACCCAGATGCCTGGCTCGGGGAAGCCCGAGGAGCTTCGGGACTGGGCGGGCATCTCCGGGCCGAAGATCGCGGACGCGATCCGCCGCGCTTTGGCCTGACCTCTAGACCTGGAGCGGAACGAGCTCGAAGCGGTCCACGTCGACCAGGCCCCGGTCGGTGAGCTTCAGCTCGGGCACGACCGACAGCGCCAGGAACGACATGGCCATGAACGGCGAGGGGAGGCTCACGCCCAACTCCTCGGCGGCCTTGCCCATGGCGTGGACGGCGGCGGCCACCTCCTCGGCGGGCCGCTCGGAGAGCAGGCCTCCGAACGGGCACGGGACCTCGCCCAGGACGGCGCCGCCGGCCACGGCGACCTGGCCGCCGCCGGTCTCCGCCAGGCGGTTCACGGCGGCGGCCATGTCGGCGTCGTCTACGCCCACGACGACCACGTTGTGGGCGTCGTGGGCGTGCGTCGACGCCAGGGCCCCTCGCTTCAGGCCGAAGCCCCGGACGAACCCCAAGCCGATCCGCCCGGTCCCCTTGTGCCGCTCGACCACGGCGATCTTCGCCAGGTCCCGGGACGTGTCGGCCACCGCCTGACCGTCGACTGGGGTCACGTCCTCGACCAGGGCCCGAGTGACGATCTGGCCCGGCTCCACCCCGATCACCCGGACCCGGCCGTTCGCCTCGATCCGCAAGCTCCCGGGGGTCAGGTGGGGGACATGCACGCTGCCGCGCATCCAGTCCGGCATGGGCGATCGCGGCACGCCGAGTGGCTTGCCCTCCTCGGCGACCAGGCGGCCCCGCTTCCACACGCGGACCGGCCGGAACCGCTGCAGATCCTCGACCGCCACGACGTCGGCCACGTACCCCGGCGCGATGGCCCCGTGCTCGTACAGGCGGTGGTATCGCGCCGCGTTCAGCGTTGCCATCGTCACGGCATCGGCCGGCGAACAGCCCAGGGCCACCGCCTTTCGGATCACGTCGTTGATGTGGCCCTCTTCCAGCAGGTGGTCGGGCTCCCGGTCGTCCGTGCACAGGAGGCAGTTCGCGGGACCCTGTTCCAGGACTAGGGGGAGCAGCGCCTCAAGGTTCCGCGCCGCGGACCCTTCTCGGATCATGATCGTCATCCCCAGCCGTCGCTTCTCCAGCCCTTCCTGGTACGTCGTGCACTCGTGATCGCTTCGTACGCCGGCGGCGAGGTAGGCGTTCAGCGCGGCCCCGGACAGGCCCGGCGCGTGGCCGTCGATGTGCCGGCCACCGGCGGCCGCGATCTTGGCCAGCGTCCCCTCCTCGCCGGCCACCACCGCGAGGTAATCCATCATCTCCGCAAGCCCCAGCGCGTTCGGCTCCTCGGCCAGGAACCGGGCGATGTCGTTCGCGTCCACGGTGGCGCCGCTCGACTCGAACGGACTCGCCGGGACGCACGACGACACCATCACGAAGAAGTCGAAGGGGATGCCGCGAGACGCCTCGAGCAACGCCCGAACCCCGTCGAGCCCGAAGACGTTCGCGATCTCGTGGGGATCGAGGACGGCCGTGGTCGTCCCCCACGGCAGGGCCGCCCGGGCGAACTCGTCCGGCGGGAGCTTGGTGGACTCGATGTGCATGTGCCCGTCGACGAACCCGGGTAACAGGATCAGCCCGGACACGTCCACCTTCTGGCGGCCCTCGTATCGCCCCACACCGGCCACGTGCTCGCCGGCTACGGCGACGTCGGCGTCCAGGAGCTCGCCGGTGAACACCGACAGCACGCGCGCCTCCCGCCAGCACGACGTCGGCGGGGTCGTCGCCTCGGGCGACGGCCAGGCGGTGGGCCATGTCGCCGGTGGGGCCGCGCATCGAGGTCAGGGTACCGTCCTCCCCGCCTCGGCGCGGATCCCTGGTACCCTTGCCTCAACGGACGGCCATCGCCGTCCCGTGAGGTTTCGCTTCCTCGTCCCTCCTGGTGGCGGTTTCGGGTGTCGCAAAACCTCCCCGGACCGAGCCGTGACCCCGCGTCGCGGCACAAGGAGTGGAACATGACAACCGCACCATCCTTCATCGACCTCGGCGCGTCCCCGGCCGTCGCTCGAGCGCTGATCGAACTGGGGATCACGGCCCCGTTCTCCATCCAGTCGCTCGTGCTTCCCGACGCCATCGCCGGACACGACGTCCTGGCGAAGTCGCAGACCGGCTCGGGCAAGACCCTCGCCTTCGCCATCCCGCTGGTGGAGCGGATCGACCCCGCCGGCCCGATGCCCTCGGCCCTCGTGCTCGTGCCGACGCGCGAGCTCGCCGTCCAGGTGGCGGAGGACTTCGCCGGCATCGCAGCGGCCAAGGGGGTGCGGGTCGCCGTGGCCTACGGTGGCATCTCCATCCGCGAGCAGGGCAAGGGCGTCGGTCGGGCCCACATCCTCATCGCCACGCCGGGCCGCCTTTCCGACCTGGTGGAACGGCGGCTGGTGAGGCTGGACCACGTCGAGATCCTGGTGCTCGACGAGGCCGACCGCATGCTCGACATGGGCTTCCAGCCGCAGGTCGATCGGATCGTCCGCCACCTCCCCAGGGCTCGCCAGACCATGCTGTTCTCGGCGACGCTGGATGGGGCCGTGGGCCACCTCGCGGCGTCCTATACGAGTGATCCCCGCCGGCACGAGATCCAGTACGAGAGCAAGACCGTCGAGGAGGTCGACCACCGGTTCGTCCCGGTGTCGGCACACGGCAAGGTGGAGGCGCTGATCGAGCTGCTCGAGAGGGATCGGGACCTGACCCTCGTCTTCGTCCGCACCAAGCGAGGAGCCGACCGCCTCGTTCACAAGCTGAAGGCGAAGGGGGTACGGGCCGAGGCCCTGCACGGCGACCTGACCCAGCCGGCCCGGCAGCGCGCGCTGAAGCGGTTCGAGTCGGGCAGCTGCGATGTGCTGGTCGCCACGGACGTGGCCGCCCGAGGGCTGGATCTCGATCGGATCAGCCACGTGGTCAACTTCGATCCGCCCGCCGACGACAAGGGCTACGTCCACCGGGTGGGCCGAACCGCTCGCGCCGGGAGGGCCGGCACCGGCATCACCCTCGTCACCTCGGAGCAACAGGGCGACATCAGCCGGATGGCCGCTCGCCTCGACCTCCAACGCGAGTTCGAGGAGGAAGGGATGACCGTCGCGCCGCCCCGGGTGGTGTTCTCCGGTTCGACCGGCGGCCGCCGCTCCTCGCTGCGCGCCCGCCGTCGCCGCTGAACGGCCGGGAGGGCCGCTAGCTCGCCGATTCGATCAGCGAGAACCCGGACCGGCGATACAGGGCCAGGATGTCCTCGGCCGGGGCCGGGCGGCAGAAGAAGAAGCCCTGGCCCAGCCGGCACCCCTGATCGACCAGGAACCGCCACTCGGCCTCGGTCTCGATGCCCTCGGCCAGCGGGGTCATCCCCAGGCCCTGCGCGAGCTGGATGATGGCCCGAACCATGTCGGCGGCCTGCCTGTCGTGGGCGACGTCTCGGATGAACAGCCGGTCGATCTTCAACAGGTCGACGGGCATGTACCGGAGCCGGGCGAACGACGAGTACCCGGTCCCGAAGTCGTCCAGGGCCAGCCGCAGGCCCCTGCTGTTCAGGTCCCGGAGGATCCTCAGGGTTCGCTCGGGATCGGCCATGGCGGCCGACTCCGTCACCTCGACGATGACCCTCCCCGGATCCAGATTCGCCGCGCCGAGCTGCTCGAGGATCTTCTCGGTCAGGTCGGGCTGCCACAGCTGCCGGGGAGACAGGTTGAAGGACACGTCGAGCTCGAGGCCTTCGGCCCGCCACGCGGCGGCCTGGCGACTCAGCTCCTCCACGACCCAGTCCCCGATGGCCTCGATCAGCCCCATCTCCTCGGCCAGCGGGATGAAATCACCGGGCTGCACCAGGCCGCCGTTCGGGTCCGCCCACCGGATCAGCGCCTCGACGCCGACCATCTTGCCCTCCGCCAGCTCGACCACCGGCTGGTAGTGGAGCTGCCAGTTCCGGTTCTCCACGGCCTTTCGAAGGCGCGTGGTGAGCGAGAGCTTGCCGAGGGCCTCCTCGCTCTGCCTCCAGTGGAGGAGGTAGCTGCCGGGGGCCGTCTTCCTGCTCTGGTACATGGCGGCGTCGGCGTTCTTCAGGAGCGCCGTGGCATCGTCGGCGTCGTGGGGGAACATGCTGATGCCGATGCTCGCCGAGACGTAGAGCTCGGTGCCGGCGACGTTGAACGGCGCGCGGAGCGACTCGTGGACCCGCGCGGCGACCGATTCGATCACCAGGATCGCGCCGTCCGTGCCCTCGAACCCAGGCGCCGAGCTCCCCTCGATGTCGGCCAGCAGCAGCAGGAACTCGTCGCCACCCTGCCGGGCCACGAGGTCGGTCTCGCGAGTGGCCTCCCGCAGGCGATCGGCGACCGCGCGGAGCAGCTCGTCGCCGGCCTCGTAGCCGAGGCTCTCGTTGACTAGCTTGAAGTCGTCCACGTCGATGCAGAGGACGGCCACGGAGAGGTCATGACGGCGGGCTCGGGCCATGCCGAGCTCCAGCAGCTCCTCGAACATCGTCCGGTTGGGCAGGCCGGTCAGGTTGTCGTGGTAGGCCAGGAAGGCGACCTGTTCCTCCGCGTTCTTCCGCTCGGTGATGTCGAACATCACGCCATGGACGAAGGCCGGGACGCCCGACCGGTCGTTCACCATGACCGCGCTGTCGCGGAACCACACGACCCGTCCGTCCCTGGCCAGCAACCGGTATTCGAAGCTGAACGGCTCGCCAGACTTTCGTCCCAACAGGTAGCTCTGGAGCGCGTGCTCCCTGTCGTCGGGATGCAGCTGCTTGACCCACAGGTCCGGATCGGCGATGTACTCCTCGGGCGAGATCCCGAGCAGCTCCTCGATCTGTGGACTCACGTAGGTGGTGCTCATCGTTTCATCCACGACGTCGGTGTAGACGATGGCGGGGATCTGCTCCACCACCGCCCTGTAGCGGGCGTCGGCATCGCTCAGCTCCTCCGTGGCCCGGCGGAGCTCGCCCGAGAGGGCCTGGATCGCTTGGATGGCCCCCTGCGGGAGGTCCTCCCGGCGCATCAAGAGATCGCGCACGGCGTCGAGCGACGCGAAGCGCGATTCGACAGAGGGTGCCTTCGGTTCGGCCGTCACCGGGAGATGGCCCTTTCTCTCCGCTCCGAATTACCTATCGGCGCCCGGCCATCGTGGGCTTGAGCGGCAAAGGGTCATCCCCCGTCCGGGGATGGGGTCGGCGAGAGGGCCCGCCAGGGGGCGTGCCGAGATGGCCTCAGCAGGTGTGCTCGTCGGGGAGCAGCGGGCGGAAGATCAACGAGTAGTCGGCCCCGCCGCTCCGCCACGGCGTGAGCTCGTTCGCCCGCTGCGCGTCGGGCAGGAGCTTCGCGAGGTCGGTGCCGCCCACCACGCCGCAGCGGAATCCCCGTAGGTGGCGTCGGCCTTCCCGAATGAGGACAGCGCATCCGAGAGGGGCCAGTCGATGGCGGCCTGGTGCAGGCCCGGCTCGGGGGATCCGGCGTAGGGCTGGACGTAGACCCGCATCTCGGAGGCCTCGAACTGGCCCTGCTCGCTGAGGGAGCCTTTCGGCAGCCAGCTGGCCAGGTCGCTCAGCTTGGCGGCGAACGCGGCCAGCTTGGCTCGCGCCTCCGTGTCCTCTCCGGGGCAGGATCCGGGAACCATGCCCAGGGCGTAAGCGCTCACGATGTGCTTGGCGCCGTCGGCGTACAGGGTGAAGGTGGTGGTGGGGACGTCCGCCACGCAGCCCTGGTCGTAGGTCCGGTCCGGCCCCAGGAGACCGGCGGCCTTGGCCGCCTCCAGGATGGCCTGGACGGCCTCCTCGGTGATCTTCTGGACCTGGACGCTCGGAAGCGCCGGGCCCGGGTAGATCTCGATCTGCGGTCCCTCGGTGATGATCCGCCCGTCTCCGAACAGGGACCAGGTGGGGATCCGCCGAAGCTCGTACGACGGCGCCACGAATCCGCCGCCGACATCCATCCGGAGCACGAGGTCGGCCGGACCGGTCGGATGGTCGATGCCCCCGCTCCCGGCCTTGGTCAGCCGGCCGCACCCCGCGGCGAGCAGGGAGAGCGCAACGAGAGGAACGGCCAGGGCACGGGTCCTCATCTCACGAGCCGCCACTGATTCATCGTCCGCCCTTCGACGCCGCCTGAGGGCTACTTCGTTCCTCGAGCCGGCCGGTCGGCTGGACCGATCCGGGCTGGGGTAGGCTCGAAACGATGTCCGCCACGATGCGCGCCCTCCGAAAGACCCGGCCAGGTCCGGGCGCCGAGCTGGTCGAGGTGCCGGTCCCCGAGCCGGGGGAGGGGGAGATCCTCGTCCGGGTGCACGCCGCATCGGTGTGCGGCACCGACCTTCACATCTACGACTGGAACGAGTGGGCCGCCGCCCGGATCCGGACCCCCATGACCTTCGGGCACGAGCTGGCGGGCCACGTCGATGCCGTCGGTCCCGAGGTTCACCACATCCAGCCGGGGGCCTTCGTGGCCGCCGAGACCCACATCGCCTGCGGCCACTGCTCGACCTGCCGGACTGGCCGGGCCCACATCTGCGAGAACCTTCGGATCCTGGGCGTGGACACCGACGGGGCCTTCGCCGAGTACGTCGTCATCCCGGCCCAGAACGCGTGGATCGTCGGCGAGGGGATCGACCCCGACGCCGCGTCACTCATGGAGCCGTTCGGCAACGCCGTGCACGCCGCCTTCGGGACGGCGGGCGGCGAGGACCTGGCCACCAACCCCGTCGCCGTGATCGGGTGTGGGCCGATCGGGCTGTTCTCGGTGGGCATCGCCCGGGCCGCCGGGGCGTGGAAGGTGATCGCCATCGAGCCGAACAACGAGCGGCGCGCGCTCGCGTCGAAGATGGGCGCCGACATCCTCGTCGACCCGAAGGGGGAGGACCCGGTCCAGGTGGTGTTGGAGGCCACGAACGGGACCGGGGCAGAGGTCGTGCTGGAGATGTCCGGCAACGCGACCGCGATCGACCAGGGCACCAGGATGCTCGCCCGGGGCGGGCGGATGTCGCTCCTCGGTCTTCCCGACGGGCCGGTGACGCTGGACCTGAACGACCAGGTCATCTTCAAGGAGGCCCGCCTCCAGGGCATCACCGGACGCGAGATGTTCCGGACGTGGCAGCAGACCACCACGCTCCTCTCGACCGGCCGGGTGGACGTGACCCCGGTAATCACGCACCGGTTGCCGCTGGACCGGTTCGAGGAGGCGTTCGAGACCACGGCCTCCGGCCGCTCGGCCAAGGTCATCATGTTCCCGGGCGACTGATCCGTCAGAGGTAGCCGCCTCCACCTGTGACCTGCGGGCGTTGGGGCGCGAACTGCTCGACACGGAACGGAAGCGTTTTCACATCTTCCCCGTCCACCGAGACGACGAAGCGGAAGGCGTTCGGGCCCTCGAACGCCATGCCGTTCAGGTTGATGGCGATCGGCACGAGCTGTTCGGCGGCGCCGGCGCCCGGCCCCGCCCCGAACTCCCCGCCGATCCGAGTGATCTTGCCCGGCGACTGCGGGCCAGGAGGCGCGTCACCGAGCGGGAGCTCGTTCCCCTTCGCATCCTCGAGTCTCAACTCGAACCGATGGGACTCACTCACCCCTGAGACCTCGAACCGGAAGAGCAGCCCGATCCCGATCCGATCGTGAACGACCGGGAAGGACGCCGCGGAGATCCGATTCCACCCCGCGCCCTGGACGTACATCTTTCCTTCGGCAGTGACGACGGAGTCCGCGAGGAACCCCTCCACCTGGATCGAGGTCACGTCAGCTCCTTCGTCTGAAACGGTTCTCGGCACAGCCTAATGCGGTAGCGTCTTCGGGCGATGTCGGGCGCGCTCGACTACCTCGGAGAACAGCTGGAGGAGCTCCGCCGGCAGGGGCTGCTGCTCCACGAACGGGTCCTGGAGGGGCCGACCGGAGCCAGGGCCCGGTTCGACGGTCGGGACGTCATCAACCTCGCGTCGAACAACTACCTGGGCCTGGCCAACCACCCCCGGATGAACGAGGCGGCCTCGCGCGCCGCGGCGGACTACGGAGCCGGGACCGGCGCGGTCCGAACGATCGCCGGCACGATGGCGATGCATCGGGATCTGGAGCGTCGCTTCGCGGCGTTCAAGCACGCCGAGGAGGCGCTGATGTTCCAGTCGGGGTTCACGGCGAACGCCGGCACGGTTGCGGCCATCTTGGACAAGGAGGACGTGATCGTCTCCGACCAGCTGAACCACGCATCGATCATCGACGGCGGCCGGCTGTCACGGGCCGAGATCAAGGTGTTCCCGCACAAGGACGCCGGGGCGGCGGACGAGCTGCTCGCGCAGACGAAGGCGCCCGGTCGCCGACAGCTGCTGATCACCGACGGCGTGTTCTCCATGGACGGGGACATCGCGCCGCTCCCGGACCTGGTGGAGGTGGCCGAGAAGCACGGCGCGATCATGATGGTGGACGACGCGCATGCCTCGGGGGTCCTGGGCAAGGGCGGCGCCGGGACCGTGGACCACTTCGGCCTTCACGGCCGGGTCGACGTCCAGGTGGGGACGCTGTCGAAGGCCATCGGGGTGCTCGGTGGGTTCATCGCCGGGCCGCCGCACCTGATCGAGTGGCTGCAGAACCGGGGCCGGCCGTACCTGTTCTCGACGAGCGCCCCGCCCGCCGTGATCGCGGCGTGCATGGCCGCCCTCGACATCATCCGGGACGAGCCCGAACGCCTGGAGCGCCTGTGGGCGAACACGGGCATCGTCAAGGACGGCCTGGAGGCCTTGGGCTTCGACACCGGGGAGAGCGAGACCCCCATCACGCCGGTCATCACTGGCGACGAGGAGAAGACCCAGGAGTTCGCCCGGCGGCTCTTCGAAGAGGGTGTGTTCACGCCGGCCATCGTGTTCCCCACCGTGCCCAAGGGCCGGGCCAGGGTCCGCACGATCGTGACCGCGGACCACACCGAGGAGGACCTCAAGGAGGCCCTGGAGGCGTTCGGGCGCGTTGGGGGCGAGCTCGGCCTGCTCTAGCGAGCAGGCCGATCGGCCTTGGCCCGGAGGCCGGCGATCAGCAGATCCAGGCCGAACTCGAAGTCGACCTCGGCGTCGCATTCGGCCATGAGCGGAAGGAGCCGCGCGAGGTTCGGGAACTCCTCGGTGGGCAGCGCGCGGGCGAGCTGCTCGTGCTCGGCTCTGTGGTCCCGATCGGCCATCCCCGGCACGGGGTTGGCCACCTCGTTCAGCACGGAGCCCATGATGTAGCCGCCGAAGGCCCGGAAAGCGTGCACGACCTCCTCTTCCGAGAGCCCACCCCTGCCGATCACGTCGAAGGCCCACTCCATGGGCCGAAGGCGCTCCGGCGAGGACGCCGGGATGCTTGCTCTCGGCGAAGAGCGCGATCACGGTGGGGTGGGCGATCATCAGTCGGCGCCAGGCCCTGGCCCCCGCTCGGACGTCGGCCTCCCAGTCCCCGGTCTCCTCCGGGAACTCGAACTCGGCCATGACCATCTCGAGGATGCCCTCGAGGATGTGCCTCCTTGTCCTCCACGTGGTTGTACAGGGACATGGCCTCGACGCCGAGCTCGCGGCCCAGGCGGCGCATGGTCACGGCCTCCAGGCCCTCCTGCGTCCATGACGTCGGAGGGCGGCTCGGAGGATCCGTTCCCTGGTCAGAGGCTCTCGGCGGTGCGGGGTCGGAGTCCTCCCCGTCGCCCTCTTCGGGCTCCAGGCTCCCGTTCTCCAGATGTTCAAGTTTCTCGGGCATATTTCCTCGTTGTCTGGGTTGACACCTTACATCGTACGGATAGACTACCTGACGCCGTAAGCATATGCCGTAAGCCACCCCCGGGGCAAGGACCCGGGCCGACAGAGTAGGGGGAAGCATGAAGCTGAATCCGGAGACCATCGCCAGGGCCAGCAGCCGTCACCCCTGGCGGACCATCGGCGTCGTGGCTGGTCCTGATCGTGGCCATGGGGGCGGTGAGCTCGAGCCTCCTGTCGGAGCGTCCTGACCCAGGACATCCAGTTCACGAACCAGCCGGAGTCCGTCAAGGCCCAGAACATCCTCGACGCGAAGTTCGGCCAGAGCCGCACCGAGGACACCGAGTTCCTCATCGTCCATTCGGACGCGTTCACTGTCGACGACCCGCAGTTCGAGGGGTTCGTCAAGGGGCTCCAGAGCCGGGTCGCGGCCCTCGACGGGAGCATCCTGGCGGCGCAGCCGGCCACGTACTACGACGTCCTCCAGCAGGCGCCCGAGCAGGCCGCGGGCCTGGTCTCGGCAGGACAAGCACTACACGCTGATCCAGGTCCGGCTCAAGGACTTCGAGGACGCGACCATCCAGAAGCTCCGGGACATCGCCGCCTCGGCCCAATCGAGCGCGGACGGGTTCTCCGTGCAGGTGGCGGGCACGGGGTCGCTGAACGTCGACTTCACGAAGATCGCCGAGGAGGACCTGCGAAAGGGCGAGTCGATCGGCATCGGCATCGCGCTGATCGTCCTGATCATCGTCTTCGCCTCGATCGTCGCCGCCGTCGTCCCCATCGTGATGGCGCTCTTCGCCATCGCCGTGGCGCTCGGCCTGGTGGCGCTCATCGGGCAGCTCTTCAGCTTCAACCTGTTCGTCGAGAACATGGTCACGATGATCGGCCTCGCGGTGGGCATCGACTACTCGTTGTTCATCGTGTCGCGCTACCGTGAGGAGCGGAAGAAGGGCTTCGCGAAGCTCGATGCCATCGGCGCCGCGGGCGCGACGGCGAACCGAGCCGTCTTCTTCAGCGGCCTCACCGTCGTCCTCGCGCTGCTCGGCATGATGATCTTCCCGGCGACGATCTTCCGGTCGCTGGCCGGCGGCGCCATCCTCGTGACGATCGCCGCGCTCGGCGCATCGATGACGCTCCTCCCCGCCATCCTGGCGCTGCTCGGGGACCGCGTGAACTGGCCCCGGCTGGCCAAGCGGGCCCGGATCGATTCCGACCACGACCCGCGGGGGGGCGCGTGGGACCGCCTCACACGCGGCGTCATGGCCCGGCCCGTCGTGTTCCTGCTGGCGAGCCTGCTGGTGCTGGGAGGCCTGGGCACCTTCTACTTCCAGCTGCACCGAGGGACCTCGCAGAACGTGAGCACGCTCCCGGACGACTTCCCGTCCAAGCAGGCGTTCGTCACGCTCCAGCGGGAGTTCTCAGGTGGCCTGACCGACCCGGCCAAGATCGTCATCGCCGGGAACGTCCAGTCGCCGGAGGTTCAAGCGGCCATCCAGCAACTCCAGGAAGCGATCGCGAGCGACCCGACGTTCGCTCCGAAGACCAACGTCACGACCAGCCAGGACGGAACCGCGATCGAGGTCGACGCCTACTTCCGAGGTGACCCCTCGAGCGACGCGGCCTTCCAGGGGATCCGCGATCTTCGCACCCGGATCGTGCCTTCCGCGTTCCAGGGTGTGAGCGACGTCCAGGTGCAGGTCGGCGGGAACCCGGCCTTCTTCACCGACTTCCTGGACACGGTGGGCCGGTACCAGTGGATCGTGCTGGCGTTCGTCCTGGGGCTGTCGTTCGTGCTCCTCACGGTGGTGTTCCGCTCCATCGTGCTGCCGCTCAAGGCGATCATCATGAACCTGCTCTCGGTCGGCGCCGCGTACGGGGCGCTCACGCTCGTGTTCCAGAAGGGCGTCGGGATCGGGTTCTTCAACGCCCTGGGGTTCCAGTTCCAGAAGACGCCGGCGATCGAGGCGTGGCTTCCGCTGTTCCTGTTCTCCGTGTTGTTCGGCCTGTCGATGGACTACCACGTGTTCCTGCTCACGCGGATCCGCGAGGAATACGACAAGACGCACGACAACACGGAAGCGGTGGCCTACGGTCTTCGCACGACGGCCGGCATCATCACCGGCGCGGCCCTGATCATGGTCGCGGTGTTCGCCGGGTTCGCGGCGGGGCGGCTCGGTCCGCTCCAGCAGATGGGGTTCGGCCTGGCGGTGGCCGTGTTCATGGACGCGACGATCGTCCGGACCCTGCTCGTTCCGGCCGCCATGCGTCTGCTCGGCGACGTGAACTGGTACCTGCCGAAGTGGCTCCAGTGGCTGCCGCAGATCCACGTGGAGGGCCACGAGCCGACCATGGCCCCGGTGGTCATTCCCGATCGAGAGGTGGTCAGGGTCCCGGCCGACGACTGACGCCGACCGGGCAACCGGAGGACCGGACGGAGGGGGCGCCCGCGCCCCCTCCGTCCTTTTCGCCCAGGCGATGGCTCAGCCGCGCTTCCTCGCCGGGTCGACGGCGCAGCGCTGCGCCCCGAGGAACGCTCCCAGTCGTCCGCGGTGGCGGCTGGTCCAGCCGTACAGGCGGTCGGTGGTGCGGGGAAACGTCTCGGCCAGCACGGCGAGGGGCGTGCCGCCGGGAAGGAGCCGAAGGAGGGGTGCGATGGCTCGCCCGGCCGAACGCACGCGCCCGTCCGGGGCCACGAGGTGCCATGTGGCCATCCGGCGCTCGGGGTCCATGCCGCGAAGGAGCCGAGCCGCCTCGCGGCCCTGGAGGGGAACGGCCCGGAGGCGCCCCTGCCGGTCCCAGGCCAGGAGCTTTCCGGTGGCCCATCGGCAGAAGCCGCAGTCCTCGTCATACAGCACGACCGCCCGGTCCATGGCGATTCCAGGCTATCGCCGTGCGGCTACACGAGGTCCGCTGCTCGCTTGGCCCCAGAGGCCGCTGCGGCGCATAATCCGGCGATCCATCGAAACAGGAGGGCTGTGATGGACTCGTCGTCGCGCACGACCTCGCCGGGGTCTTCCCCGCCCGCGAACGAGCTCGCGCGGGGGGCCATCGGGCTCCGCGAGGTGCTGTTCCAGTCGATCACGCACATGGCGCCGGCCGCGGCCGTGGCCATCACCATCGTGATCGGGGCCAACTTCGCCGGGGGGGCCGAGCCGCTCTCCGTGATCTTCGCCCTGGTGGGCTGCCTCCTGGTGGCCATCTCCATCGGGCAGCTGGCCAAGCACCTGCCGTCGGCCGGCGGCTTCTACACCTACACGGCACGGGGCCTGCACCCGACGGTTGGGTTCCTGGTGGCGTGGGGCTACGCGTTCGTGGAGCCGCTGATCGCCCCTGCCCTGTACATGGTCTTCGCCGGGGTGGTGGCCGGGACCCTACGGGACGAGTTCGGTTGGAACTTCGGCATCTGGTGGGTCGTCGCCGCGCTGGCCGCCGCGGTCCTGGTCTTCCTGCTCGGGTACTTCGGGATCCAGATCAGTGCTCGGATCGGCACGCTGCTCGGACTGTTCGAGATCGGCGTGTTCGCCGTCCTCGCCGTGTGGTTGATCGTGAAGGCGGGCGACAAGAACACGCTGGAGGTGTTCGGCACGAAGTACGCGACCGTGGAAGGGTTCACGGGCATCTCGGGGGTGATCGCCGGCTCCGTCTACACGATCCTGGCCTTCATCGGGTTCGAGGCGGCGGCGCCGCTCGCCGAGGAGGCCAGGGATCCGCGACGGACGATCGGGCGGGCCGTCGTCTACTCGTGCATCGGGATCGGGATCTTCTACATCCTCACCACCTATGCCTCGACAGTGTTCTTCGGCCCCGCCCGGTACGCCGGGTTCCCCGCAGCGGGCGGCGGCAACCCCTGGGATGCGCTCGCACGGATGGTGTGGGGCGCGGGGTGGGTGTTGGTGTTCCTGGCCATCGCCAACTCGGCCATCGCCAACGCGAACGCCGGCTCCAACGCCGCGACGCGAACCCTGTATGCGATGGGCCGGATCCGCCTGCTGCCAGCCATCCTGCAGCGGACCCATCCGCGGTATCGCTCACCGCACATGGCGGTGTTCGTTCAGCTGGTGATCGGGGTGGGCGTGGCCCTGTGGCTCGGAGCCCAGTACAACAACCCGTTCACGGTGTTCGGGATCCTGGGGACGATCATCGGCGTGGTCGTGATCGCCATCTACATGCTCGTCAACCTGGCCTGTCTCGTCTACTACCTGAGGGAGCGGCCGAGCGAGTTCAACTGGTTCCTGCACGGGGTGGTCCCCATCGCCGGCATCGCCGCGTTCGTGCCGGCCTTCCTGGTGGCCATCGGGGTCGGAGGCTCGGTGCTGAGCTTCATCGCCCCCCTGACCTATCCGTTCAACGTGGCGGGCCCGGTCGTGGGCATCTGGTACGCCATCGGGATCGTGTACCTGATCTATCTGTCCGCGAGGGCTCCGCAGCGGCTGAAGGACACGGCGAAGGTGTTCATCGAAGAAGAGGTGGCGGAGGTGTCGGCGCCGGTCTGACCGGCGCCGACATCTTCACGCGGGCAGGAGGCGCCATGGACGTCGTCACGTACCGGCCCCATCCCTCGGAGTTCGCCTGGACCTTCGGCGGCGTCCCGCCGGTGCGGAAGGTGAAACCCGGCGACGTGCTCGAGCTGTGGACCGAGGACGCCTTCGGGGGCAAGGTCCGGACGGTCGACGACGTGGTCTCCAGGGTCATCGAGTTCCCGTTCGTGAACCCGCAGACCGGGCCGTTCCACGTGGAGGGTGCGGAGCCAGGCGACACGCTCGCCGTCCATTTCGTCTCGATCGAGCCCTCGCGGGACTGGGCCGCATCGTGCACCGTCCCGCTGTTCGGCGCCCTGACGTCGACCCACCAGACGGCGACGCTCCAGGAACCGCTGCCGGAGGTCGTGTGGATCTACGAGGTGGACGCGGCGAAGCGGACGGTCACCTACCGGGCCCGGGCCGGCGGGTACGCCGTCGAGCTCCCGTTGGACCCGATGCACGGAACGGTGGGAGTGGCTCCGGCGTCGTTCGAGGCTCGGTCCTCGCTCGTCCCCGACGCTCACGGCGGCAACATGGACACGCCCGAGATGCGGGCCGGCGCGACGTGTTACCTGGGGGTGAACGTCGAAGGCGCCCTGTTCTCGATCGGGGACGGCCACTGCCGGCAGGGGGAGGGCGAGACGTGCGGCGTGGCAGTTGAGGCGGCCATGGACACCGTCATCGCCATCGACCTGGTCAAGGGGCGGGCCACACCCTGGCCGCGTGTGGAGAACGACTCGCACGTCATGTCCACGGGCTCCGCCCGGCCCCTGGAGGACGCCTTTCGCATCGCGCACGTGGACATGGTCTCGTGGCTGTGCGAGGAGTACGGGTTCGAGACGCTCGACGCCTACCAGTTCCTCACGCAAGTCTCTGAGAGCCCCGTGGCGAACGTGTGCGACCCCAACTACACCTTCGTGACGAAGGTGGCAAAGCGGTACCTGCCCCGCGGTGACGCGTACGGCGGCATGCATGGCCGGCTGAACGAGGTGGCCGAGGCGTACCGCCGGGGACGGTAGCCGCCGAGCGGTGGCTGAAGCCCTAGGAGTAGCGGCTGCGGCGCTCGAGCTCGCGGCGGAACCGGTACACGCGGTACCGGAACCAGTAGTAGGCGAACATCGACAGGAACGCGATCGTGAGCAGGATCGCCAGCGTGATCACGAGCGCCGTCTTCAGCACGATGCCGAGGATGCCGAAGACCGCGGCCAGCAGGAGCAGGATGAGGATGAAGACGAACATGGAACTCATCCTACGACCTCCCGGGCGAACCGTTCGATGCGCTCGGCCACTGCGTCTGGGCGCTGGATGGGGATGTCGTGGATTCCTTCGATCCACTCGAACCGCACGGGCTTGTCGATGGCCTTCACCACCTCCGCCGCCCGCTCCTTCTCCTCCATGAACCCGGCCGAATCGGCCTCCCCCGGGGCCGAGCGCACCGCCAGGACCAGCGTGGGCACCCGTACACGCCGAAGGCGGCCCTGCGCGTCCTGCTCCCACAGCGCTCGCAGGATCCGAAGGTGGTTGGCCCTGGACAGCCGGGGATGGATGTCGCCGTTGCGGTCCACGCGCATCAGCGACAGGAACACCACCTCCACCTCGGGCGTGATCTCGACGGCCCCTCGCGTGAAGTTGCGCATGCCGGCGCGGAACTGCTCGAGCGACATCCCCTTCAGCTGCGGCGGGGCCAGCATCGTGCGGGCCGTCCGCCAGTCCATCCGGTCGCGCATCGACAGGAAGCCGCCGTCGAGTAGGACATCGCCCGAGACCAGCCGGGGCCGGTCCACGGCGAGCTGGAGGGCCACGTTGGCTCCCCAGGAGTGGCCGACCACCACCGGCCGTCCCAGCCTGAGCGCTCGGATCACGGCGGCGGCGTCGGCGATCAGCCGGTCGAACCCGTAGCCGCTCGATGGTTTGCCCGACAGGCCGTGGCCCCGCTGGTCGTACGCGACGACGCGGAACCGCGGCGCCAGGCGGGGCGCCACCAGATCCCAGATGTGCGAGGAGGAGGCCAGGCCGTGCAGGAGCAGGATCGACGGCCCCTGGCCCGGCCACTCCCGAACCGCCAGCCGGACGCCGCCGTCCCCCTTCACCGTGTGTGACTCGACCATCGGGCGAGCCTATCGCGGGCCGCTCGGCGCGGCGTATGCTCCGGCCGTTCGCCGGGTGAAGGAGGCCGAGGTGTTCGGGACCGTGGGTCGGATGAAGGTGAAGCCGGGAAAGATGGACGAGCTCGTTCGTCTGATGACCGATTCGGAAGGGGCGAATGCCAAGGGCTTCCGGTTCTCCAGCCTCCTCGTGGCCGACGAGGGCAATGAGGCCGTCGTGACGGTCATCTTCGAGGACAAGGACTCGTACTTCGCCATGGTCCACGACCCCAAGACCGACGAGAACTTCGGCAAGATCATGGCGCTCCTCGAGGGCGAGCCGTCGTGGACCGACGGCGAGTGGCACACGACGTCGGCGTAACCTCCGGTACCCTACCGGTGACCTGATCATCCCTGGAGGGATACCCGTGGCGGAGCAGCTCCAGAACTACATCGACGGCGCGTGGGTCGATGCCGTCGACGGCGAGCGGTTCGACGTGTTCAACCCGGCGACCGGCGAGGTTTTGGCCACGGCGCCCCACTCCAAGCAGGCGGACGCCGACCGGGCCGTCGACGCCGCGCGCCGCACGTTCGACGAGGGGACGTGGTGGCCTCGCACCAGCGAGCGCGAGCGGGGTCGCATCCTCCTTCGGGCGGCCGAGATCGTGCGCCGGGAGCGCGACCGGCTGGCCGAGATGGAGGCCCTGGACAGCGGTAAGCCCATCGGCGAGGCCCGGGAGGACATCGACGAGGTCGCCTTCATGTTCGAGTACTTCGGCGGGTGGGCCACCAAGATCGACGGCGAGATTCCCCCGGTCGGGCCCGACGCGATGACGCTCGTGGTGAAGGAGCCCATGGGCGTGGCCGTCTGCATCACGCCGTGGAACTACCCGATGATGATGGCCACGCAGAAGGTGGCCCCCGCGCTCGCGGCGGGGTGCACCGTCATCCTCAAGCCGCCGGAGCAGACCCCGATGACGCCGCTCGAGATCCCCAAGATCCTGGAGGAGGCCGGCCTCCCCGCCGGCGTGCTGAACGTGATCACCGGGTTCGGCGAGACTGCCGGCGCGCCGCTCGTGGCCAGCCCCTTGGTCGACAAAGTGGGGTTCACCGGCTCCCGCGACGTGGGCAAGATCATCATGAAGGCCGGCGCCGACACGCTGAAGCGCGTCACGCTCGAGCTGGGCGGCAAGTCGCCGAACATCGTGTTCGCCGACGCCGAGTTCGACGCGGCCATGGAGGGCTCGGCGAACGGGATCTTCTGGAACCAGGGGGAGATCTGTTCGGCCGGCTCCCGCGTGTTCGTGGAGAAGCCCATCTATGACGACGCGCTGTCGGCGCTGTCGGAGCACGCCCGGAACGTGCGCCTGGGGTCCCCGCTCGACGAGGACACCACGATGGGGCCGCTCGTCTCCCAGGAGCAGCGGGAGCGGGTGGAGAGGTACATCGAGGTGGGGCAGAACGAGGCCAAGCTCGCGGTGATGGGCGAGCGGCCGAGCGACCCCAAGCTGGCCATGGGGTACTACGTGCCGCCCACGATCTTCGCCGACGTCAAGAACGACGCCAGGATCGCGCGGGAGGAGATCTTTGGCCCGGTGATGTCGGTCATCCCGTTCACGGACGTGGACGAGGTCATCCGGCTGTCGAACGACAACGACTACGGCCTGGCCGCCGCGGTGTGGACCAGGGACATCAAGAAGGCCATCAACACCGCGCGGGCGCTCAGGGCCGGGATCGTGTGGATCAACGACACGCAGCCGGCCCCTACCGAGATGCCGTGGGGCGGCTACAAGCAGTCGGGGATCGGCAGGGAGCTCGGCAAGGATGGCGTCGAGGACTACCTGGAGAAGAAGTCGATCTACATCAACCTGGCCGAGTAGTCTCGGCCGGCTTCAACGCGCAGCGCGGACGCGCTCGAGGATCACCACGGGGATGACTCGGCTCGTCTTGCGTTCGTAGCCGGCGAAGCCCGGGTTCCGGCGCTTCTGCTCCTCCCAGATGCGCTCCCGCTCCTCGGCCTCCGCGACCCGCGCCTTGACGGCGACGGTCTCGTCGCCCACCTCGATCGTCACCTCGGGGTTCGCGATCAGGTTGTGGTACCAGTCGGGGTTCGTCGGTGCCGCGCCCTTCGAGGCGAAGACCGCGTACCCTCCGTCGAGCTCCTGGTACGCGAGCGGGTTCACTCGCTCGATGCCGGTCTTCGCGCCGCGGTGGTGCAGCAGCAGGAGGGGCTGGCTGCCGAAACTCGCCACCCGGCCGCCGTTCTTGCGGAACTCCTCGACGATCCCCTGGTTCCAGTCCCTCACTTCGGGCACGCTTCGCTCCTCTGTTGATCGCTCCGCTCGTCTGTCAGTGTCAACTACAACGACGAGGTAGCCGAGCCCATTCCCGCCAGACGCCGCTCCGCGCGCCGCCGGCTCGCCGGCGGCTGTTCGCGAACCCTCCGTCGTTACGATCCGGGCGGTCGGGCGTGACGAGGGCGTCCTGCGCTATCCTCCGCCTGCCATGGGTGGAGGCGAAGTCAAGCTCGTCGACCTGGTCAAGCGGTTCGCCGACGTCACGGCGGTGGCCGGGATCAACCTGGAGATGCAGCCGGGTGAGTTCTTCTCGCTCCTCGGCCCGTCCGGGTGCGGCAAGACCACCACACTGCGGCTGATCGCCGGGTTCGAGCGGCCCGACGAGGGCCAGATCCTGCTCGACGACGCCGACATGGCTCAGGTACCGCCCCACAAGCGGAACGTCAACACGGTCTTCCAGAACTACGCGCTGTTCCCCCATCTGAACGTGTTCGAGAACGTCGCCTTCGGCCTCCGGTACAAGGAGGTCTCCAAGCAGGAGATCAAGCAGCGGGTCCACGACGCGCTGGCCCTGGTTCGGCTGGAGGGCCTGGAGAAGCGGCGACCATCGCAGCTGTCCGGCGGCCAGCAGCAGCGGGTGGCCCTGGCCCGCGCGCTCGTGCTGAACCCCGCGGTGCTCCTGCTCGACGAGCCCCTCGGGGCTCTGGACGCCAAGCTCCGCAAGGCCCTCCAGATCGAGCTGAAGGCCCTCCAGGAGGAGGTCGGCATCACGTTCATCTACGTGACGCACGACCAGGAGGAGGCCCTCACGATGTCCGACCGGCTGGCCGTGATGTCGAACGGACGCGTCGAGCAGGTGGGGACACCGAACGAGGTCTACGAGGAACCGAGGACGACCTACGTCGCCGACTTCCTCGGCGTGTCGAACCTCATGGACGCCCAGGCCGAGGGCCCGGACGGGAGCGGCCGGTGCAAGGTCCGCCTGGGCGACTTCACGCTGCTCGCCGGGCAGGGCGAGAGCGACGCACTGGGCGAGGCGAAGATCGTGATCCGGCCGGAGCGTGTCGGCCTGGAGCGGCAAGGGGCGACGGGGGAGAACCGCGTCCCGGGGATGGTCGAGCGGGTCGTCTATGTCGGCTCGATCCTCCAGGTCATCGTGCACCTCGCGCCGGGACGGACGCTCCAGGCCTGGATCCAGAACCAGGGTGAGAGCCTGCCCTACGGACAGGGCACGCCGGTGACCGTGCACCTGCCGGTGGACGCCCTTCGGGTGCTGGTCGACGGTGCCCCCGTCGGCGAGTCGGTCGCGGTCGATCGGCGAGCCGGCCTCCTGAACGTCGCTAGACCTGGTACCCGACGAACTCGCGTGTCGCTTCGCCGCGTTCGCCCCTCGTCACCCGCCGATACACGATGAATCCAATCGTGATGGCGAATAGCGTGACGACCAGCATGAACGTAGCGGCGGCGTTGACCGACGGCGGCGGGGCCGCCCGGGCGGCGTCGAAGATCTTGACCGAGAGCGGTTCGCTCGATGCCGTGCTCGACAGGTAGCGGACCGTGATGAAGTCGTCGATCGAGTCGGCGAACACGAGCACCGCGCTGGCGAAGATGGCCGGGTACAGGAGCGGCAGCAGCACACGGCGCACGGATTGCGTCGGGGCGGCCCCGAGGTCCATGGCCGCCTCCTCGTACTCCTTCCCGATCGAGAGCAACCTGGCTCGCACCACGATCACCGGATACGACATCTGATAGGTGACCAGGCCGAGGATCTGCGCGGTCGTCCCCAGGTTCACGAACTTGAGCAGGAACGTGAACGCCAGGAACAGCGACACGCCGACGATGATCTCGGGGACGACGAAGGACAGCAGCATCGTGAAGTTGGCCAGCCCCGGACCCCGTCCCCGCCAACGGTCGATGCCGATCGCGAACAGGGTGCCGAGCGGGACGGCGAGCAACATGGTGAGGACGCCGAGACGCACGGTCTGGAACATGGCGGTCCGCAGGTCGGCCCGGTACAGGAGCGATTCCGCCGCCGTCGGATCTCCCACCCACCACCGGAACGAGAAGCCCTGCCATGCGCTCCGCGACCGGCCGGCGTTGAACGAGAACGCCACGGCGATGAGCACCGGCAGGATGGACCACGCGAGGTAGCCCCACGTCAGCGCCTGGAGGAACCGGGGCTTTCGCCATGGGTTCCGCCACCATGGCTGCCGGACCGCCGATCGAAGCCTTGCTCACAGCGCCTCCTGGGCCCGCTTCGTGCTCCGGAGGTAGTACAGGAGCGGGACGATCAGGAGGACCATCAGCATCAGGACCAGCGAGGCGGCCTGGGGGCTCTCGCCCGGCAGAGACAGCGCATTGTCGATGAGGTTGCCGTACATGGAGGTCTTCGTCGACCCCAGCAGGTCGTTGGTGAAGTAGTCGCCGAACATCGGCAGGGCCACGATCACCATGCCGGCCAGGATGGCCTGCCGGGAGAGCGGAAGCGTCACCCGGATGAACGTCTTGACCGGGCCGGCACCGAGATCGCGGCCCGCCTCGAGCAGGTTCTGGTCGATCCGGTCCAGGAAACCGAACAGCGGCAGGACCATGTACGGGATGTAGCCGTACACCAGGCCGAGGATCACCGTGAGCGGCCGGCCCTGGAGCCAGCTCACCGGCGACGAGATCACATGGAGTTGCGTGAGGATCTTGTTGATCAGCCCGTCCGCCTGGAGCAGGCCTTGCCAGGCATAGATCCGCATGAGGTAACTGATCCAGAACGGGGAGATCAACAGGACTAGGTACAAGCCCTTCCGCCGGCCGCTGTGCCGAGCAACGTAGTACGCGACCCCGTAGCCGAGGATCAGGCACAGGAGGCTGGCCGCCGGCACGTAGACCAGCGTCCGGATGAGCGCGGGCTGATAGAAGGCGTCCCCTCCGTAGAACCTGTTCAGGATGCTCGTGAACGTCGAGCCGCTCCAGTACCACGGCTGGTAGACGGGTAGGGCGTTCCCGAAGAGGTCCGACGTGCCGAAGGCGACGGCGAAGACGACGTAGAAGGGAAGGACGAACAGGAGCGCGAGCCAGATCGTGGCGGGCGCGGCGAACGACGGCCAGTACCACCTCGGGTACAGGACCCGGGAGACGCGGGCGCCCTCGCCGCCGCCCTTCCCGCGAGGAGTGCGCCGACGCTTCGCCCGGGGGACGGCTGGTGCTACCTCGGTCCCAGTGGTCGCCTCGCTACCCACCGGCCTTGATCTGGTCCCAGGCCTGGTTGTACAGGTCGTCCACGGCCGGGCTCACTCCCAGGATGAACGAGCCCGTGTCGAAGAACCCGGGGACCACCACGGCCTCCTTCAGGCTGGGCGGGACCACCTTCGGGACGAGCGCATGCGGGTTGATCGAGTTCATGGGGGTCTGGTATCCGTTGTAATGCGTGAAGTTATCGAAGGAGTTGGTCTTGTCCAGCATGAAGTTGAGGAACTCATGGGCCAGGCGAGGGCTATGGGCGCTCGCCGGGATGACGATCAGGTCGTTGCCGATCACGCCGCCGCCGTCGGGGGGGTACCAGAAGCCCAGGACGTCCGGGGAAACGCCCTTGGGAAGGTAGTAGAACGCAGCCGAGCACACGTCGCCCGACCACGACGAGCCCACCCAGAAGACGTCCTCGGCCATCTTCGAGTAGACGCCGTTGATGGTGAGCTGGGCGTTCGTGGCATCGATCAGCTTCAGGACGTCGTCCTTCGCCATGTTGATCAGCTTCGGATCCCCCGTGTTCACGTCCTTGATCCCGTTCTTCATGAGGGCCATCGACATGGTCTCCCGGCGGTCGTCGTAGATCGTCACCCGGCCCTTGTACTCCGGATCCCACAGGATCTCGTAGGGGTTGGACATCGACTGGACCTTCGAATCCGGGATGTGGTCCCGCCGGTAGGCGATGCCCGTCGTGTAGATGGTGTACGGGACGGTGTACCGCCACTCCTTGTCGTAGAAGGGGTTCTGGAACTCGGGCCAGTAGTTGGCCGCTAGGTTGGGGAGCAGGTCGTGCTGCAGCGGCTGGATGAGCTTGGAGACGACCAGTTTCGTGAGCTCCGACGGATCGGGGAAGAAGACATCGGGCGCCACCTGTCCGGCGGAGAGCTTGGCGACCCCCCCGTCGATGTCGTTGAAGGTCGTGAGGCTGACCTTGACGTCGTACTTGCTGAACTTGTCCTCGAACTCCCGGAACAGGTGCGGCCACAGGTAGTCCGTCCAGTTGTAGACCTGGAGGGTCGCGCCCTTCTCGATGGGGGTGGAGGCCGCGATGGGGTCCTGGTACAGGGGAAGCGTCACCGGATGGTCCGGGCGCGCCGGGTTCGCCAGGAGCTCCTCCTCGATCGACGTCCTGGTCGACTGTCCGGGCTTCGTGCACGCAGCCAGGATGGCAGCCGCGCCGGGAAGGGTCACCGCCGCGCCCGCCGATCGCCGCAGGAAGTCTCGCCGGCTCATCCGCCCTCGGGGGCGTGAACCTGGATACATGGAAACCTCCCTTGTTTGACCGGACGTTCAAAACGCTGAGTAACACAAGCGTCCCGGTCGCGCAACCCAACCCCGGCCGGCTGAAGCGGCGTTCAGGAGCCCGGTATGATGCGGCCCCCGACGCGACCCCTGTGAGGCGTTCCATGGCCGACGACGCACCGAGCGACGAACCCGTCCTGCTCATCGACGACATCGGGCCGGTTCGCCGGCTCACCTTGAACCGCCCGAAGAGGCTGAACGCCCTGAACGGCGAGCTGGTCGATGCCCTGTCGAGAGCTCTGGCCGAGGCCGCAGACGACGACGGGGTCAGCGTGCTCGTCCTGCGGGGGGCGGGGCGGGCGTTCTGCGCCGGCTACGACCTGGAGGAGGACGCGGGGCAGGGGCCGATGGACTCTGCCGGGTGGTACCGGGAGCTCGAGCGCTCCGCTGCCCAGATGCTCGAGCTCATCGACCACCCCAAGCCGATCATCGCCCAGGTCCACAGCTACTGCCTGGCCGGTGGCACGGATCTCATGCTCGCCTGCGACCTGTGTCTCTGCTCCGACGACGCGTTCTTCGGCTACCCGGATGTGCGGTTCGGATCGGGTGTCGTCACGATGCTGCTTCCCTGGGTGGTCGGAGCCCGAAAGGCCAAGGAGCTCCTGTTCACCGGGGAGGACCGGATCTCTGCCCAGGAGGCGCTTCGGATCGGGCTGGTCAATCGGGTCGTGCCGGCCGGCGAGCTCGGCGACGCCAGCCTGGGCCTGGCGGATGAGATCGCGAAGAACGAGCCGTTCGTGGTCCGGGCCACCAAGCGGGCCATCAACCGGGTGTGGGAGCTGTCCGGGATCCGCGAGGGGGTCGCCGCGAACGTCGAGCTCGACGTGATGATCGAGTCGGCGAACCTCCCGCAGCGGGACGAGTTCCGTCGCATCACGAAGGAGCAGGGGCTGAAGGCCGCCATCGCCTGGAGGGACGCGCGGTTCCGGGACAAGGGCGCGTGAACCTCCGGGCGCTGCTGGCACCGCGATCGATCGCCGTCATCGGGGCTTCTGAGTCCCCCGATTCCTGGGCCCCCGAGATCCTCCGGAGCCTCCAGCACCTCGGCTACCGGGGCGCGCTGTATCCGGTCAACCCGAAGTACGACGAGGTGTGGGGGCGTCGCTGCCTTTCCTCGGTGCTCGAGCTTCCGAAAGGGGTGGACCTCGCCGTGGTCGTCGTCCCGGCTTCCATCGCCGTGCGCGCGGTGGAGGATTGCGGCCGGGCCGGGGTACGCGCCGCGATGGTGGTCTCGAGCGGCTTCGCCGAGGCCGGGCCAGGGGGGATGAAGCTCCAGGAGGAGCTGCGGGCGGTCGCCCGGCGGCACCGGCTGCCCGTCCTCGGACCGAACGTCGAGGGGTTCGTGAACTACGTGGACCGGGTGGCGCCGTACGGGACCACGCCGCCTCCCGATCCCATCGCCGGAGGGGTCTCCGTCATCTCCCAGAGCGGCACGGTGGCCTGGACCATGGGCCAGATGGCCTCGGACCGTGGGCTGGGGCTCCGCATCATCCTGGGGGTGGGGAACGAGGCGGTCATCGGCCTCGGCGACATGCTCGCATGGGCCGCCGCCGATCGGCATACGGAGCTCGTCGCCTCCTACGTCGAGACGATGCGCGACGTGGAGGGCATCGGACGCGGGCTCGACGCGCTCCTCGCTGCGGGCAAGCCCGTCCTGATGTGCGCGCCGGCGGGGCGGAGCGAGGCAGCACAGCGCTCGATCGTGGCCCACACGGGGGCCCTGGCGGGCAACACCGAGCTTCGCGACGCGTGGCTGCGCGCGCGGGGAGCCACCCTGATGGCCGACCCGGTGGAGATGTTCGAGGCGGCAGTGCTGCTTTCGTCCCACCGTGTGCTGCGCGCCCCCGGGGTCGCCGGGGCCCTGCAGTCCGGCGGCGCGTGCACGCTGTTCGCGGAGGCCGCGGCCGATGCGGGCCTCGAGCTCCCCGAGTTCGCTGCGGCGACGAGACGTCGGCTTCGAACGGCTCTGCCGGCCTTCGCCGGGCAGAACAACCCGCTCGACGTCACCGGCCAGGCCGCCGTGGAGACCGAGCTGTACGTGGCCGCCCTGGAGGCGCTGGCCGGCGACCCGAGCGTCGGGCTCGTGGCGTTCGACGCGTTCCCCCCTCGATTGGAATCGGAGGGTGTGTGGGCGGAGCCGGTGCTGGCCCGGGTGCGCGAGCTCCAGGAGGAGACGGGGGTGACCTTCGCCTCGGTGGCCATGAGCGCACTGTCGTACGGGAAGACGGCGAAGGAGTTCGTGGACCGGGCGGGGATCCCGTTCCTCCAGGGCCATCGGGCTGCGGCAGGCGCCGTCCGCGCCCTCGTCGACCTCCAGGATGCGATGGAGCGATCCGTGCCCGCCCTTCGACCGCATCCCAACCGGGGGAAAGCCCTTCGGGTGCTGCGGGGCATGACTGGACCGCTGGACGAGGTCCGGGCGGCGAAGGTGCTCGAGCTGTACGGCGTGCGACGGCCCGCGGAGCGGGCCGTCGACACGCCGGAGGACGCGGGCCGGGCGGCTCGTGCCGTCGGCTTCCCCGTCGCCGTGAAGGCCCTCGCTCCGGAGATGCCCCACAAGGAGCGGCTGGGCGGGATCCGTCTGGGGTTGGCGGACGCGGCGGCCGTCCGCGCCGCCACGTCCGAGGTCCTCGCCGCGGCCCGGCGGGCCGGGGCCAGGCGGCCCCGGGTGCTGGTGCAGCGGATGGTGCGGGGCACCGAGGTGCTGGTGGGCGCGGTCGTGGACGAGCGGTTCGGCCCGGCCGTGACCATCCGGCCGGGAGGAGCGCTCGCCGAGGCCGGCGCGGCCACGTTCGTGGCCGCGCCGCTCACCCGAAAGCAGGCCGGGCGCTTCGTGGAACGACAGGCGCAGGCGAGCGGGCTCGACCCGCGCGCGCACGATCTCGCCGCCGTGGCCCGGGCGGTGGAGGGGATCGCCCGAGCGGCCGCGGACCTGCGGGGAAGATTGGCCTCGCTCGAGGCGAACCCGTTGATCGTGGGAAGCCGGGGGGCCGTCGCCGTGGACGCGCTGGCGGAAGCCCGGCCCCCCGAGTGATCTACGGCCTGGCCGCGGCGCTCGGCTGGGGAGTGGGCGACTTCGGGGCGGCCATCGTGGGCCGGCGGCTGGGAAGCGTGGCCACGGTGGTGATCTCACAGCTCGCCGGCCTGCTGACGCTCCTCCTCCTCGTGCTCGCGGCGCAGCCGGCGTGGAACGTGCCCGCAGGCACGATGGCCGGGATCGCCGCGAACGGGATCGTCGCGGCCGCCGCGTATCTCCTCCTGTACCGAGCGCTCGAGCTCGGGCCGGTCGCGCTGGTCTCCCCGGTCGTCGCGGCGTACGCGGTCATCACGATCGCGCTCGCCATCGCATTCCTCGGGGAGGCGCTCCCCGGGATCGTCCTTGCCGGGGCCCTCATGACGGTCGCCGGCGTGGTGTTGACCACGGCCGACCTGCGCCAGCTCGGCCGACCCGGGCGTTCCCGGCAGACGGGGCTTCGGTACGCGCTCGGCTCGATGGCTCTGTTCGGCGTGGCCACGTTCTTCCTCGGCCGATACTCGCAGGAGGTGGGATGGCTCCCATCGCTCACCCTGTCCCGGATCTGGACGACGACGGTTCTCTTGGTCACTGGGATCCTCGTACGACCGCCGATCCGGCGAGGTGCGGCCGGGGCGGTGCTCGGAGCGATCGTCGTCGGCGTCGCCGATGTCTTGGGGGGATCGGCCTACGCCCGAGGGGCGGAGCTCGGGTTCGTCTCCGTGGTGGCCGCTGCCTCGGCGACCTTCACGCTGATCCCCGTGGCGGGAGGCGTGATCTTCCTGAAGGAGCGTCCGGCCGTCAGCCAGGGCGTTGGGGTTCTCCTGGTCGTCGCGGGGCTGCTGATGCTCGGTCTGGGCGGCTGACCCTCTGCTTCGCCGATACCTTCCCCGGGTAACGGTAGAAGTCGACGGCGGCCGGCTCCAGGGGTGTCGTGCCCAGGATCGCGTCGGCAGCCTTCTCGGCCACCATCATGACCGGCGCGTAGATGTTTCCGTTGGTGACGTAGGGCATGACGGAGGCGTCTACCACACGCAGCCCCTCGAGCCCGTGCACCTTCAAACCGATCGGATCGACCACCGACATCTCGTCGGTGCCCATCCTGCAGGTACACGATGGGTGGAGGGCCGTCTCGGCGTCACGTGCGACCCACTCCAGGATCTGCGCGTCGGTTTGGACCTCGGGTCCCGGTGACAGCTCCCCCGCGTCGAACGGATCGAACGCCCGCTGGCCGAGGATCTTCCGAGCCACGTGGATGCCTTCGACCCATTCCCGCCGATCCTGATCCGTGGACAGGTAGTTGAACCGCAGAGCGGGGTGGACCCTCGGGTCGCGGCTCTTGATCTTCACGGAGCCCCGGGCGTCGGAGTACATCGGCCCGATGTGCACCTGGTAGCCGTGATCTCCCGCGGGGGCCGAGCCGTCGTAGCGGACCGCGATCGGCAGGAAGTGGAACATCAGGTTGGGATAGGTCACATCCTCGTTGCTCCGGACGAAGCCGCCCGCCTCGAAGTGATTCGTCGCCCCCGGTCCCGAGCGGAAGAAGAGCCATTGGAAGCCGACCCACGGTCGGTACCGCCATTGCAGGTACGGGGCCACGGAGACCGGTTGCTTGCACGCGTGCTGGATGTAGACCTCCAGGTGGTCCTGGAGGTTCTCGCCCACGCCGGGCAGGTGATGCAGGACGTCGACGCCGAGGGCCCGTAGCTCCTCACCGTTGCCCACGCCGGAGACCTGGAGGAGCTGCGGCGAGTTGATCGCGCCGCCGCACAGGATGACCTCTCCCGCACGAGCCCGGTGGGGCGCGCCCCTGCCTCGCGTGTACTCCACGCCGACCGCCCGCGTGCCCTCGAACAGGATCCGCGTCACGAACGCACGGGTACGTACCTGGAGATTCGGGCGTCCCATCACGGGATGCAGGTAGGCGCGAGCGGCGGACAGACGCCTGCCGTTGTGGACGTTGCGGTCGAAAGGAGCGAACCCCTCCTGCCGGAAGCCGTTCACGTCGTCCGAGAGCGGGTAGCCGGCCTGCTGCACCGCCTCGAAGAACGCCCCGAACAACGGGTTGGTGGCCGGGCCGCGCTCCAGCACGAGAGGCCCGGCACGGCCGCGGAACTCGTCCTCGATCTCGGCGGCCAGACAATTCTCCATGCGCTTGAAGTACGGGAGGCAGTGGGCGTAATCCCAGGTCTCCATGCCCGGATCGGCGGCCCACCGCTCGTAGTCCATCGGGTTGCCGCGCTGGAAGATCATCCCGTTGATGCTGCTGGAGCCGCCGAGCACCTTTCCCCGGGCGTGGTAGATCCGGCGCCCGTGCATGAATGGCTCCGGCTCAGACTCGTACTTCCAGTCGTAGAACCGACTCCCGATCGGGAACGTGAGCGCCGCCGGCATGTGGATGAAGACGTCCCAGATGTAGTCGGGTCTCCCGGCCTCGAGCACGAGCACCCGGTTCGAGGGGTCGGCGCTCAGCCGGTTCGCGAGGGCGCTGCCTGCCGAGCCCCCCCCGATGACGATGAAGTCGTGCTGCGTGGGTGCCATGCCTCGCCGGCCTCGCTCCTGTCCGGCCTCGGAGTCTGCACCAAGTTGGCGCGGGGTGCTCCCCCTTGTTGCTCATGCCGCAACCCCTGCCTTGCGCACAAGGACGCGAAATGGCCCAATATCCATCCGACCGGGCCGGCCGGGTTCTCGCGGCGAGGGGGCTGTCCTTTGGACGAGGCTACCGAGATCACCGTCGCGTGCCACCACGTGTGGAAGGTGTACGGGCCGAAGGCCGACCGCATCATCGGGTCCCCCGAGGCGAGCCTGCCGCGCCAGGAGCTCCTGGAGAAGACGGGCTGCGTCGCCGCGGTCCGAGACATCTCGTTCGACGTGGCGCCCGGCGAGGTCTTCGTCGTCATGGGGTTGTCCGGCAGCGGGAAGTCCACCCTCGTTCGCTGCATCAGCCGTTTGATCGAGCCGACCGCCGGAGAGGTGCTGATCGACGGCGACGACGTGCTCACGATGGACGCCGAACGGCTGCGGGACCTCCGCCGGCGCAAGGTCAGCATGGTGTTCCAGCACTTCGGGCTCCTCCCTCACAGGCGCATCGTGGAGAACGTCGGCGTTCGGGCTCGAGATCCAGGGCGTCGAGAAGGGCGAACGAACCAGGCGGGCCGAAGGGGTGCTCGAGACGGTGGGCCTGGGGGGCTGGGGGAACTCCTTCCCAGATGAGCTGTCGGGCGGGCATGCAGCAGCGCGTGGGACTGGCGCGAGCGCTGGCCACCGATCCGCAGATCATGCTGTTCGACGAGCCGTTCAGCGCCCTCGACCCGTTGATCCGCCGCGACATGCAGGACGAGGTGATCCGGCTTCAGCGCGAGGTGCAGAAGACGATGATCTTCATCACCCACGACCTGATGGAGGCGCTGAAGCTCGGCGACCGCATCGCGATCATGAAGGACGGGAGTTCGTCCAGGTGGGCACCCCCGAGGAGGTCGTGGCGCGCCCGGCCGACGACTACGTGGCGGACTTCACTACGGACGTTCCGCGCGCGCACGTGCTGACCGCGCGCACGATCATGGCGGCCGCGTCGGCGGGTGACGGCAGGCGGTACGCGCGCGACGTCGCCGCCGACACCGTCGTCCAGGAGCTGATCCCGATGGTGGCCGACTCCGAGCGCCGCTACGCGTCGTGGAGGGCGACGAGATGGTGGGTGTCATCGACCGCGACGGCCGTATGCACGCGATGGTCGAGGAGCGCGAGCTGATGGCGATCGCCACCCGAGAGACGGAGCCGTCCGAAGCGCTCGAGGTCGGCGCGGGGGCCGCCGCCCGTCCACCACGCGCCGCCCAACCCCTGGCCTGTCGCTCGATGTGGTCTCGGTGTGAGCGTGGCGTGCCGTGATCGTCGGGCTGCAGCTCACCGGGGGGTTCCCCAGAGATGGGTGGTCGACCTCGCGAGCAAGTTCGATTCGCTCGAGCTGTGGGTGATCCAGAACCAGAAGACGAGCCCGCTGTTCGTCGACTTCCTCAATCCGATCCAGCAGTTCTTTCGTCGCTGTTCACCGGGGTCACGAACGTGCTGGACCGGATGACGTTCCTGGGGGTGATCGTGGCGGCGGCCGCGATCGCGGGCGTGGTGGCCGGCTGGAGGATGGCGGTGCTCGCGGGCGTCGGATTCTTCGGGCTGGGGCTCTTCGGGTTGTGGGCCGCAAGCATGGAGACGCTGGCGTTGATGCTGGTCTCCGTCAGCGTGCGCTCTGCTGATCGGCGTCCCGCTCGGGGTCTGTCCGGCCGCCGCCCCGCGGTCGACCGGGTGCTGCGACCGATCCTCGACGGGATGCAGACCGTCCCCGCGTTCTCCTACCTGCGTTCCTGGTGCTCTTCTTCGGGATCGGGTTCCCGACGGCGCTCATCGCGACCGTGATCTTCGCGTTGCCGCCGGCGGTCCGCCTCACGAGCCTCGGCCTGCGGGGCGTACCACCGACGATCCTCGAGGTAGCCGACTCGTTCGGGGCCACGAACCGGCAGCGCCTTCGGAAGGTGCACCTGCCGCTGGCCAAACCATCGATCATGCTCGGGGTCAACCAGACGATCATGATGGCGCTCGGCATCGTCGTGATCGCTGCCATCGTGGGGGCGGGCGGGCTCGGTCGGTCGGTCCTCGATGCCTTGCAGACCCTGGACATCGGGAAGGCGCTGAACGCCGGGATCACGATCGTCGTGATGGCGATCGTGCTCGACCGGGTGAGCTACACCTGGGGCAAGCGCGGTCGCCGGCGCACGACCGACGTGAATGCTCGGAAGCTGGACGTTGCGGCGGTGGCACGTCGTCGTGCTCGCCGCCGCGGCGACGGTCGTCGCGGTGTTCATCGGAAGGGACGTCCTCGTGCAGCAGGACTTCCCGACACGGTGGACGATCTCCGTGGCCGGCCCCACGAACACCGCCGTGAACTGGATCACCCTGCACGTCGGCAGGCGTGACGAGGCGCGATCGGCGACTTCCTGACGAAGTACGGGCTGGATCCGCTCCGCAACCTGCTCCAGGATCTGCCGTGGTGGATGGTCGTCGCCGGGACCGCGTTGTTCGCGTGGCGAGCGTCACGTCGCGCGAGTCTGATCGTGCTCTGCGTGATCTGTCTGACCGTGATCGGCGTCGTCGGGATGTGGGCCGATGCGATGGACACCCTCAGCCAGGTGCTGGTGGCGGTGGTGCTCTCGATCGGCCTCGCGATCCCGCATCGGGATCTGGGCCTCGCAGAGCGACCGAGTGGAACGCGTGCTGAAGCCGATCCTCGACGCGATGCAGACCATGCCCGCGTTCGTCTATCTGATCCCGGTGGTGGCGCTGTTCCACGTCGGGCGGGTACCCGGCGTGGTCGCGTCGGTCGTGTACGCGCTGCCCCCGGCGATCCGCCTGACGAACCTGGGGATCCGGGAGGTGCCGAAGGAGACCGTGGAGGCCGCCGAGTCCTACGGGGCGACGAGGTGGCAGCTGCTGCGCAAGGTGCAGCTGCCGCTGGCGCGGCCATCGATCCTGCTGGGGGTGAACCAGACGATCATGATGGTCCTGTCCGTCGTGATCATCGCCGCCCTGATCGGCGGCGGGGCGCTGGGGCTGGACGTTCTGAACGGCCTCTACCACGAGATCGGGCTCGGGATCATCGCCGGTCTCGCGATCCTCTTGCTCGCGATCGTGATCGACCGGATCACGCAGGCAATGGGCATGGCCCCCCGGGCGACCCGAGGCCCGGTCGGGTCGGGCGGCCTCACCTGGTGGACCAGTTTCCGCGCCATGCGGCCGCCCCGAGCCGAGGAAGGCACGGCGAACGTATCCGAAGGAGCAGAGGAGTCCGGAAAGGGGGAAGCATGACGTTCCGACGGCAGTGGGCCGTAATCGCGCTGGTAGCCGTGACGGCGATGCTGGCCGCGGCCTGCAGCAATGTGGGCAGTGGCGGCGCCAGTAGCTCCGCTTCGGCTGGCGCGAACCCGGCCAACGCCAACATCACGATCAAGCTCGCGGTGAATGGCTGGGTCGGGGCGGCCGCCAACGCGGGGCTCGCGAAGGACCTGCTGGAGAAACTGGGATACAAGGTCGAGCTGGTCAAGATCGACGAGTTCGCCCAGTTCCCGGCGTTGGCTCGTGGTCAGCTTGACGCCACGCTGGAAGTCTGGCCCTCCGGTCACGGGGCGGACTACAAGAAGTACATCCAGGGCAACGCCGGCGTCATCGACGCGGGCAAGCTGGGCGTGATCGGACAGATCGGCTGGTGGCTGCCGACCTACATGGTGCAGGAGCATCCCGAGCTCGCGACATGGCAGGGCCTGAACAAGAACGCCTCGCTGTTCGCGACGGCCGAGACCGGCAGCCAGGGCCAGCTGCTGGACGGAGACCCCAGCTACGTCACGTTCGACGGCGAGATCATCAAGAGCCTCGGGTTGAACTACAAGGTCGTATACGCAGGGTCCGAAGCTGCCGAGCTGACCGAGGTCAAGCAGGCGTTCGCGAACAAGTCGCCGGTCCTCTTGTACTTCTGGACGCCTCACTGGGCGCAGGCGAAGTACGACCTGACGATGGTTCAGCTCCCCGAGGTCACGTCGGCGTGCACGAACGCCGCCAACAACGAGGGCGGCAAGGGCTACGCCTGCGCCTACCCGCAGGACGACCTCTACAAGGCGTTCAACGCGGACCTGCAGACGAGGGCCCCCCAGGCCTTCGCGCTGTTGTCGGCGATCAACTACACGAACGACGATCAGAACGGCATCGGCCTCGACATCAGCGCCGGCATGTCGCCGGAAGCCGCGGCCCAGAAGTGGCTCGACGCGAACCCGACGAAGTGGCAGCCATGGATGGACGCGGCCAACGCGGCGGGCTAGTCACGGCCTGACGAATACGACGCGCGAGGGGCGGCCCGTAGGGTCGCCCCCGCGTTTCGAGGCAGAAGGGTGACGGATGGGCGACCGGCCCAAGATGTTCGTCGGGGGCACGTGGGTCGACTCCGAGAGCGGCAAGGTCTTCGAGGCCACGAGTCCTTCGACGGGCGCAGTGATCGGGACCGTCCCGGAGGGAACGCGAGAGGATGCCCGGCGAGCGATCGCCGCGGCCAACGAGGCGTGGCCGGCGTGGGCCGGGCTGTCCGCATTCGAACGGGCCAGGGCGATGGAGCGCGTCGCCGCGGTGCTCGACGAGCGGCGCGAGGACCTCGCCCGTACGCTCACGCTCGACCAGGGCAAGCCACTCCGCGCGGAGGCCAACGGCGAGGTCGAGGAGTTGATCGAGTACTTCGCCATGGCGGCGGCCGATGCTCGCAGGATGGATGGGCTGATGCCCCCGTCCGTCGACGCGAACAAACGCGTGCTGCTCACGCGGGTGCCGCGCGGTGTGGTCTCCATCATCAGTCCGTGGAACTGGCCGTACACGATGCCCGGGGAGATCCTCGCGCCGGCGATCGCCTACGGGAATACGGTCGTCTGGGCGCCGGCGCCCACGACGTCGATCTGCGCGGTGAAGCTGGCGGGCTGCCTGGAGGCGGCCGAGCTTCCCCCGGGCGTGGTGAACATGGTCACCGGTCCCGGCCCGATCGTGGGGGACGAGATCGCGGGCAATCCCGGAACGCAGGCGGTCGGGTTCATCGGCTCGATCGCCACCGGGCACGCGGTCGCGGTCCGCGCGGCCGGCAAGGAGCTCCTGCTCGAGATGGGCGGCAACGGTCCCCTGGTGATCATGGAGGACGCTGACCTCGACGCGGCCGTGATGGCGACGCTCAGCGCGTGCTTCCTGAACGCGGGGCAGAGCTGCACCGCGGGGGAGCGCATCCTGGTTCACGAAGACGTCGGAGACGAGTACCTCTCGCTGCTCACCGAAGCGCTCGGAAAGGAGATCCGCCTCGGGGACCCGTTCGACGATGCCACGACGATGGGTCCGCTGAACAACGAACCCACCGTGACCAAGACCGAGAGGCATGTCCGCGACGCGGTGGACCGCGGAGCCGTGGTCGTGGCGGGCGGGGGCCGCGCGCCACGGTTCGGGAGCGACCTGTTCTACGAGGCGACCGTCCTGGAGGGCGTGACCGAGGAGATGGAGATCGCGCGCGAGGAGACCTTCGGTCCGGTGGTGCCGATCTCGACCATCCGGAGCGAGGACGAGGCGATCGAATCCGTGAACCGCTCCCCTTACGGGCTGCTGTCGGCGATCTTCACGCGCGACCTGCGCCGCGGCCTGCGGTACGCGGAGGCAGTCCGCGCGGGCTGGGTGAACGTGAACGAGGGCACGAACTACTGGGAATCGCATCTACCGTTCGGCGGCCGCTCCGGATCCGCGAGCGGCGTCGGGCGCGTCGGCGGGCCCTTCTCGATGGAGCGGCTGACCGAGCTGAAGACGATCGTCATCGACCTTTCGTAGCCCCGGACCGTCATCAGGCCGGTTTCGAGTTTGACCCCCTGGAGTGCCGCAGGTATCGTTCGCGCGTTGCATTGTGAATGACACGGTTGCGTGATGCGGAACAGCCACCAGCCTCCGACTGGCCAGGCGGGAACGGTCGTGCGCTCGGTCAAGCGTGCGGTCTCGATATTGGAGATGCTGGCCGACTCCGAGGAGGAGCTTGGCATCACCGAGCTCGGGCGGCGGCTCGGCGTCCACAAGGCGACGGCTTCCCGCCTGGTCGCGACCCTGGCGGACCGCGGCTTGGTCGATCGAAATCCGGTTACGGACAAGGTCCGGCTCGGTTTCGGGCTGATCCACCTGGCAGGAGCGGCGATCGCCGCCCTCGACGTGGTCGGCCACGCGCGGCCGTTCCTCCAGGATCTGGCGGACCGGACCCATGAGACCGTGAACCTCGCGGTGCTCGACGGCGACCAGGTGCTGAACATCGACCAGATCGCGGGGACCCGCTCGGTCGTGAGCGTGAGCTGGGTCGGGCACCGTACGCCGTACCACTGCACGTCGAACGGCAAGGTCCTTATGGCGCACCTCGACGATCCCCAGCTCGACCGGCTCCTGGCGCTCCCGCTCGAGGCCCGGACCCCCCGGACGATCACCGACCCGGACCGACTCCGCGCCCAGCTCGAGGAGGTCAGAGCGCGGGGCTGGGCGCAGACGATCGAGGAGTTGGAGGAGGGGTTGAACGCGGTAGCCGCGCCGGTCCGCCGCGCGGACGGTGTGGTGGTGGCTGCGGTGAGCATCGCCGGTCCGGCGTTTCGGATGCGGCCCGCCGAGCTGCCGCGTGTCGCGAGGATGGCGAGGGATGCTGCGGCGGCCGTGTCGCGCCGGTTGGGGTATGCGGAAAGGAGTCAGTCAGTTGGCGGTCAATGAGAGCCCGGGGATCCTGCTGTACACGAGGATCCGCAAGTCGCCTTACTTCTACGCGTCCCGCAAGCACGGGGTGGCGCGGTACAGCGTCTACAACCACACGTATCACCCGCGCCATTACGGGGATCCCGTGAAGGAGTACTGGCACCTGGTGAACGGCGTCACCATGTGGGACGTGGGGGTGGAGAAGCAGATCCAGATCAAGGGTCCCGACGCGTTCGACCTGGCGAATATGATCGTCCCGCGCGACCTTCACAAGTGCGCGGTGGACCAGTGCAAGTACGTCTTCATCACCGCGCCCGACGGCGGGATCTTGAACGACCCGGTGCTGCTGCGGGTGGAGGAGGACGAGTTCTGGCTCTCGCTCGCCGACTCCGACGTGAACCTGTACGCGCTCGGCATCGCGGCCGCCAAGGGCATGGACGTGACCGTGAGGGAGATCGACGTCGCCCCCGTGCAGATCCAGGGACCCGACTCGAAGAAGGTGCTGGTGGACCTGTTCGGCGATCGGGTCCTGGAGGTGCCGTACTACGGGCTGATGAAGGCCGAGCTCGATGGGATGAAGGTCGTCGTGTCGCGGACGGGCTACACGGGCGAGGTGGGCTACGAGATCTACCTGCACGACGCGAGCCGGCACGGGCAGAAGCTGTGGGACACGGTGCTCGAGGCCGGGAAGCCGCATGGGCTCGAGGTCATCGGCCCGTGCCACATCCGCCGCATCGAGGGCGGCATCCTCGCCTTCGGCGCGGACATGTGGTACGAGAACAACCCCTTCGAGGTCGGCTACCACTACACGTGGATGGTCGACCTCGATCAGAAGGCCGACTTCATGGGCAAGGAGGCCCTCCGCCGGATCAAGCAGCAGGGCGTGAAGCAGAAGCTCGTCGGGGTGGACATCGGGGGCGAGCCACTCGGCACCTACATCGACAACGAGATGATCGACTTCTTCCCCGCGCACGTGGACGGCCGCCAGGTCGGCCGGGTGACCTCAGCCTGCTACTCGCCGCGCCTCGAGAAGAACATCGGCTTCGCCATGGTGCCGGTCGAGGTCGCGGAGCTCGGGACCGGGCTCCAGGTGGACACCCCGAAGTCCGGACGGGTCGCCGCGACGGTCGTGACCATGCCGCACTTCGACCCGACCAAGGAGATCCCCAAGCAGTGAACGCTTTGCCGAACCGGGCGAGCGTCGTCGTCATCGGCGCGGGCATCGTGGGCAACAGCATCGCGTACCACCTTGCTCGGCTGGGGTGGAAGGACATCGTCCAGCTGGACAAGGGGCCGCTCCCCAACCCCGGCGGGTCGACCGGCCACGCGTCGAACTTCATCTTCCTGGTGGACCACTCCAAGGAGATGACGGAGATCACGCTCGACAGCGTCCGCCAGTACAAGGAGCTCGGGGTGTTCACGGAGAGCGGGGGCGTCGAGGTGGCCCGGACCCCCGAGCGGATGGAGGAGCTGAAGCGCCGCATGGCCTCGGCCAAATCGTGGGGGATCGAGCCGGCCGAGCTGCTCACCCGTTCCGAGGTGAGGGAGCTCGTCCCGTTTATCGACGAGACGATCATCCTGGGTGGCTTCTACTGCCCGGGGATCGGGGTGGTCGATTCCCTTCGGGCCGGCACGCTCATGCGGGAGGAAGCGGAGCGGCTGGGCGCCATCGCCATCAACGCGAAGACCGAGGTGCGGGGGATCGACGTGGAGGGCGGGCGGGTCCGCGGGGTCCGAACCGACGCGGGCGACATCCGCACCGACGTGGTGGCGGTGTGCTGCGGGGTGTGGAGCCCGCGGATCGCCGGGATGGCCGGGGCCTCGATCCCGCTCACGCCGGCCGTCCATCAGATGATCGACGTGGGGCCGGTGCCCCTGTTCGAGAAGACCGTGGGGGAGATCGAATACCCGATCGTCCGGGACGTGGACACGAACATGTACGAGCGCCAGCACGGGAGCGAGTTCGAGATCGGCTCCTACGCCCACCGGCCGATCCTCATCGAGCCGGACGGCATCCCCTCGATCGAGCAGGCGGCGCAGTCGCCCACCGAGTTGCCGTTCACGAAGGACGACTTCGATCCGCAGATGGAGGATGCACTGGAGCTCTTCCCCGAGATCGTGGGCGACGAGCGGGTGGGCGTGAAGTACGCCGTCAACGGGCTCATCTCGCTCACGCCCGACGGCATGCCGCTCGTGGGTGAGACGCCGGAGGTCCGGGGGCTGTGGTCGGTGGCGGCGATCTGGGTGAAGGAGGGTCCGGGGTTCGGGCGCACGGTGGCCGAGTGGATGACGGATGGGTGCCCCGAGATCGACCCTCATTCCTCCGACATCGCCCGGTTCTACGACCACCAACGGACGCAGCGGCACATCCTGGCCAGGTCTGCGGAGGGCTACAACAAGACCTACGGCATCGTCCACCCCATGGAGCAGTGGGCTTCCAACCGGGACGTGCGGCTGTCGCCGTTCAACGGGCGGGAGCGGGAGCTCGGCGCGGTGTTCTACGAGACGGCGGGGTGGGAGCGGCCGTTCTGGTACGGGTCCAACCAGGGCCTCCTCGACGAGTACGGCGAACGCGTGATGCCCCGCGAGGCGGAGTGGGATGCGCGGTGGTGGTCTCCGATCATCAACGCCGAGCACCTGGCGATGCGGGACCGGGTGGCCATGGTCGACCTGTCGGCGTTCGCCATCTTCGACATCGCCGGGCCGGCGGCGCTCGACTCCGTGCAGCGGATGGCCGTCAAGCAGATGGACGTTCCCGTGGGACGCGTCGTGTATACGCCGCTCCTGAACCCGGCCGGAGGCGTGAAGGCCGACCTCACGATCATGCGCTTGTCAGACGACCGGTTCCGCGTGGTGACCGGGGGGTTCTCGGGGATGGCCGACCGTAAGTGGTTCGCCTCACACCTTCCCGAGGACGGCTCGGCCCAGCTCCACGACCAGACCTCGGCGTGGTGCACGCTCGGCCTGTGGGGCCCGCGGGCCCGAGACGTGTTGGGGGCAGTCACCCGGGACGACGTGTCGCACGAAGGCTTTCCCTTCGCCACCTGCCGGTGGATCGAGGTGGACACGCTCGCGGTCCTGGCCTCGCGAATCTCGTACGTGGGCGAGCTCGGCTGGGAGCTGTACGTGCCCATGGAGCAGGGCGCCCGGCTGTGGGACTTGGTGTGGGAAGCCGGAGAGCCCCACGGCATCGCCCCCGTGGGGATCGGCGTCTACGCCACCACTGCCCGGCTCGAGAAGTGCTACCGGGCTCACGGGAACGAGCTGGAGCTCGAGTACGACCTGGTCGAGGCGGGCATGGCCGGGCCGATGGTCAAGGACGTGGACTTCATCGGCCGGGACGCGTACCTGAAGCAGCGGGCCGAGGAGCCCGCCGCGGTGCTGTGCTCGCTCACCGTGGACGATCCGACGTCGGCATCCGGCGTGAAGCGATACATGCTGGGGCGCGAGCCCATCCTGTCTCGGGACGGCGAGCCGCTCGTGGACGCCAAGGGCCGGCGCTCCTACGTGACCAGCGCGGGCTCGGGACCGTCGGTGGGCAGGCACATCCTCATGGCGTACCTTCCGCCGGACCGGGCGAAGGCCGGTGGGGAGCTCGCCGTCGAGTACTTCGGCGAGCGATACGCGGTGACCGTCGCGGCCGTGGGGAGCACCCCCTTGTTCGACCCCTCGAACGAGCGGCTCAAGCGCTAGCCCTCGATGGACGTCCTGGTCTGCGTGAAGCGGGTCCCGGTGACCGGCGGGCGCATCTCGCTCACCGAGGACGAGCAGGACATCGACACGCGGTACCTGGGGTTCACCGTGAGCCCACACGAGGAGTGCGCCGTCGAGGAGTCGGTCCGGCTGGTCGACGTGCTTGGCGGCTCGAGCACGGTCCTGACGCTCGGGCCGGCTGCCGCGGAAGAACAGCTCAGGGACGCCATGGCCATGGGGGCCAACCGGGCGGTCCTGCTCGAGGCCGAGGGCCCGGAGTGGGATGGGGGCGCCACGGCGGCCGCCATCGCCCGGGTCATCGCGGACCACCGCGACGTCGGCATCGCCTACGACCTGCTCCTGTTCGGGAACGAGTCGGCGGACGCCGGCGGCTATCAGGTCGGGGTCCGGGTGGCGCACCTCCTCGACCTGCCCTGCGTGACCGGCGTGAAGCAGCTCGACATCCTGGATGGAACGGCTGTCGCCCGCCGTGAGGGGCCCGGCGGCTTCGAGATCTTCGAGATCCCTCTTCCCGCGGTCATCGCGGTGAAGGAGGGGATCAACTTGCCCAGGTATCCGTCGATCCCGGGGAGGTTGCGGGCCAAGAAGGCCCCCGTCGAGCGGATCCAACCGGAGCGCGCGGAACCAGGGCTGGAGAAGCTGCGAATGCGGCTCCCCCAGGGGCGCGACAAGCAGGTCGAGATCTTGGGGGACGGGGCCGCCGGGGTCGAGCGGGCCGTCGAGGTCCTTCGTCAGATCGGGGTGATGCCGTCGTGATCGTCGGCCTGGTCGAGCACGACGGCGGGGTCGCCTCGGAGCCGTCGCTCCAGGTGCTCACGGTGGGGCGGCACCTGGCGGAGCGGCTCGGAGTCCCCCTGGCCGCGCTCGTGATCGGATCGGAGGCCCGGCTTGTGGTGGACGGCCTCGCCGCCTACGGCGTCTCGGCCGTCCACCACGCAGTTGACGATCGGCTCGATGGCTACGCGCCCGAGGCCTGGGCGGCGTGCGTCGATGACCTGATGGCACGGGCCCGCCCGAGCGCGGTCCTGGCTCCGGGGAGCGACCGGGGCAACGAGGTCATGGCCCACGTCGGTGCCCGGACGGGGCTGCCGGTGGCCGCCAACTGCACCGAGGTGGAGCCGGGTGACCAGTACCTGGTCACCCGGCTCCGGTGGGGCGGCAGCCTCCTCGAGGAGGCCCGCCTACGCGGCGACGTCAAGCTGCTGACCGTCGCCCCCCATGCCGTCCAGGCCGAGGAAGGCCCCGCGGCCGGCGGATGGTCCGTCGAGGAGTTCTCTCCCGCCCTGCAGGACAAGGATTTCCGAGTGCAGGTGGCCCGGCAGGAGGGGCGCCCTCCCGGCAAGGTGTCCCTCCCAGAGGCCCGGGTCGTCGTGGGCGGCGGGCGGGGCGTAGGGAGCCCGGAGGGGTTCGGCCCGCTCGAGGAGCTCGCCGAGCTCCTGGGGGGCGTGGTCGGGTGCTCGCGGGTGGTCACCAGCCTGGGGTGGCGTCCCCACACGGACCAGGTCGGGCAGACGGGGGTTCGCATCGCGCCGGACGTCTACATCGCCTGCGGCATCAGTGGGGCCATCCAGCACATGGTCGGGGCCAAGGGGGCGAAGCGGATCATGGTGATCAACACCGACCCTCAGGCGCCCATCCTGGCCCACGCCGACTACGCGATCATCGGCGACGTCCAGCAGGTGGTCCCGGCCCTGGTCTCCGCGATCAGGGAGGCGAAGGGCCGATAGGCCCGCCGGCGCGTCCCGTGGGTCCGCTTGCGCGGGCCATGGCGCATCGGCGACAATCCGTTTCTCGTGTCCCGGCTGAGGGTAGGCAGCGTGAACCAGGCTCCGCGAGCAGCCCTCGCGGACATGCCCATCGTGCCCATCACCGCATCCGGCGACCGGCACCCCGGCCGCTAGTCGAAGCCCCACCGGCGGCCGGCTGCCTCCCCGAGGAGGAGGAAGCCACGCGATGAGTTGGAACACCTACGCGGAACCGCTCTCGTCCATGTTGGAGGCGATCGGTCGGACACCGCTCGTCCGCCTGGGGCGCGTCGAGCCGCGGGGCCACGAGCTCCTGGCCAAGGTGGAGTGGTACGGGCCGACCGGCTCGGTCAAGGATCGCATCTACGCGTTCATGCTCGAACGGGCGGAGCGAAGGGGCGAGCTCAAGCCGGGGATGACCATCCTCGAGTGCACGACGGGCAACGCCGGGATCGCCTGCGCGGCCGTGGCAGCCATCAAGGGCTACCCCTGCGTCGTGATCATGCCGGAGGGGATGGGCGAGGAGCGCAGGAAGATGATCCGCGTGTTCGGCGCCGAGCTGATCCTCACGCCGGGCGGGGAGTCGGACATCGACGTCGCGCTGGCGCGGATGGAGCAGATGGTGGGGGAACAACCCGGGAAGTATTTCGTTCCGGCGGAGTTCGAGAACCCGGACAACATCGAAGCCCACCGGATCTCGACCGGGCCGGAGATCTGGGAGCAGACCGGCGGAAAGCTCGACGCGGTGGTCGCCGCGCAGGGGACCGGAGGGTGGATCACCGGGGTCGCACGGTTCCTGGGCGAGAAGGGGTCCCCGGCCAGGATCTATGCCGTCGAGCCCGCCGAGTGCGCACTGATCTCCGACGGGGAGTGGGGGCCGCACGGCATCGCCGGCATCGGCGACGGCATCGTGCCGAAGAACCTGGATCTGTCCGTCATCGACGGCATCGTCACGGTGACCACCGAGGAATCCTTGGAGATGGCCCGCCGCCTGGCCCGGGAGGAGGGCATCTTCTGCGGGGCGTCCTCGGGGTGCAACGTGGCGGCCGCCCTCGTGGTGGCGGCAGCCCATCCCGAGCTCCGCCGCATCGTGACCGTCATCCCCGACACGGGCCAGCGGTACTTCTCGTCCGGCCTCTTCGGCGAGCCGCCCCGGGGGGAGATCCCCCAGCGCGAGCACCGGTTCGACCCGCGCACCGCCGCGCAGCTCCGCCAGCATCGGGATCGGCTGGAGCTTCTGGGCGGACGAGCCGGCCATCCCCTGCCCGCCTGAGCGGCCATCCGTTGCGGGTATCCTCCGCGTCGGAGGTGAACCGGTGACCTACCCAATGAGCGACGATGACCGGGCCATCCAGGACAGGGCCCGGCGGTTCGTCGACGAGGAATTGATCCCCCACGAGCTCGAGGCCGAGATGAACGGCGGCCAGCTCCCCCGAGAGGTCATCGAACGGCAACAGGCCAGGCTCAGGGAGCTCGGGCTGTGGTCCATCAACATGCCGAAGGACCTGGGGGGCGCCGAGCTTACGACGTTCCAGCAGGTGCTGGTGTCGGAGCAGATCGGGCGAGTCACGAACGGCCTGGGGTGGGTCCTGCACACCGGCCCCCAGTGGGCGGTGGGGGTGTTCACCCCTGACCAGGTGGACCGGTACCTGAAGCCCATGGTCGCGGGGGACAAGCGCGAGTGCTACGCGATCACGGAGGAGAACGCGGGGTCGGACGTCGACGCCATCGAGGCCACGGCGCGCCGCGACGGCGGTGACTACGTCCTGAACGGGACGAAGTGGCACGTGACCTCATTCAACAAGGCGGAGGTCGTGTTCTTCCAGGCCAAGCTGAAAGACGGCCCGAACGCCGGCTCGCACGCGCTGTTCATCGTCGACGTCCCGTCCGAAGGGTTGCGGATGGTCCGCGCCCCCGCCTACTCGCACACGTACTCGGACCAGCACGCGATCCTGGAGTTCCAGGACGTGCGGGTCCCCGCGGCCAACCTGATCGGCGAGGAGGGCGGCGGGATGGACTTCACATACGCCTGGTTCCGGTACGAGCGGCTGATGATCGCGGCCCGGTGCTGTGGGGCGGCCGAGCGCCTGATCGAGGAGGCCACCGCCTTCGCCAAGGAGCGGGTGCAGTTCGGCCAGCCGATCATGTCGTACCAGGCCATCCAGCACATGCTGGCCGACTCGCTCACCGAGCTGTGGGCGGCCCGCCTCATGACCTACCGGGTCGGGCAGGAGATCGACGCGGGCGTCGACATCAAGGTCCAGCACGCGCATTGCTCGATGGCCAAGCTGTACGCGAGCGAGATGGCCAACCGGGTAGCCGACCGGGCGGTCCAGATCTTCGGGGGCCGGGGCTACATGCGCGAGAACGTGGCCGAGCGGTTCTACCGGGAGCTCCGCGTGGACCGGATCTGGGAAGGCACGTCCGAGATCCAGCGCAACATCATCGCCGACCAACTGGCCAAGCGCGGCGTTGGAACGCTCGCCGGCTGAGGGACGCGCCGAGCTACAGGTCGAAGCCGATCTCCTGCGCGGCGACCTCCATGCAGGCCCGGTGCATGCGCTCCGGCGGGACCTGGCTGTCGTTCATGATCACCTGGATGGCCAGGCCGTCCATCAGCGACCCCAGCCGCAGCGCGATCTCGTCGGCGTCCCTCGGCGGGAACTCGCCGGCCGCCTGCCCTGCCCGGATGATGTCGGCGATCGACTGGCGCCACCGCTGGTCCAGGATCTCTCGGTCCTTCGCCATCTGGGGGTCGCGAAGGGCCCGCACCCACACCTCCATCCACAGCGCCCACTCGTCGAGCTTGCCGTACTCGGGAAGGTAGCCAGGAACGGAAAGGTCGATCACTCGACGCAATTGCTCCTTGGCGGTGGGAAGCCGGCGGATCTCGCGGGACATCCGCACGAAGAAGTCGTCGTTCGCGTAGGTGAGGGCTTCCGCAAGGAGGCGGTCCTTGGACTCGAAGTAGTAGAGGATCAGCCCAGGCGAGACGCCGGCGGACTCGGCCACGTCGGAGATCCTCGTCTCGGCCAGCCCGCGCTCGGTGATCACGTGCGCCGCGGCGTCCAGGATCTCCTGATGCCGGTCCTTGGTCGCCTTGGGCCGAACCGCGCTCATCCGTCACTCTCCGCTCCGGTGGCTTTGAACGCCGAACAGTCCGTCACCCGGGCACGTCCCTCTTTGAACTGCCGTTCAGCGAACCATACCTGGTCAGCCGGGGGTGTCAACCCGAAGCAACCCGCCTCCAGGCTTGACCGGCCGTTCAAACATCGGGGTATGATGCCTGCCGGGTCACGACCGACGGGGGGAGTCCTTCCATGGCGAACGCGTACGACGCCGTCGTGATCGGCGGTGGCCACAACGGCCTCATCTCCGGGGCTTTCTTCGCCAAAGCCGGGGCGCGGACCGTAGTGCTGGAGGCCCGCGACAAGACCGGAGGCGCCGCCGACACCAGCGCGCCGTGGCCCGAGCACCCTGACTTCCGGGTGACGACCTACTCCTACGTGATGAGCCTGATGCCGCCCACGATCATCCGGGAGCTTCAGCTGGAGCGCCACGGGTACAAGGTCACGCCGTTCGGTCCGTACTATCAGGCGTTCCCCGACGGACGGTCCATCAAGGTCTACGCGGACGACGCGAACAAGAACTTCGAGTCGATCTCCCAGTTCTCCAAGAAGGACGCGGAGACCATGCCGACGTGGGACGCGTGGCTCTCCGGCGTGGCCGATGTGATGGGCCCCCTGCTGTTGCATGTTCCACCGAAGGTCGGATCCATGCGGCCCTCCGACCTCATCGAGCAGCTCCGCGTGGTGTGGAGCGCGCGCGGCCTCGGGGTCCGCGGCGTGGGCGACGTGACCCGGCTGTTCACGATGAGCGTCTCCGACCTCCTGGACGACTGGTTCGAGTCGGACGAGATCAAGGCCATGCTCACGATCAACGGCGTCATCGGGACGTGGGCCGGTCCCGACTCACCGGGCACGGCGTACGTGATGCTGCATCACTCGATCGGCGACGTCGGGGACGGCCACCTGGGGTCGTGGGGGTACCAGGAGGGTGGGATGGGCGGCGTGTCCGACGCCTGTCGAAGGGCCGCCGAATCCCTCGGAGCCGAGATCCGGACGGGCGCCCGGGTGGCCAGGATCCTGGTCCGCGGGGGCCGCGCCGTGGGGGTCGCCTTGGAGAGCGGCGAGGAGATCCGGGCGCCGGTGGTAGTCACCACCATCCATCCCCAGATCGCCTTCCTCCGGCTTCTGGACGCGCCGGAGCTTCCCGGCGACTTCGTCCGCGACATCGAGAACTGGAGGACGCGGAGCGGCGTGGTGAAGATCAACCTGGCCATCAGCGAGCTGCCGGACTTCATCGCCGATCCCGGGAAGGAGCTCCAGGACCACCACACGGGTTCGGTCGAGCTGTGCTTCTCGCCCCGGTACGCCGAGGAGGCGTTCCAGGACGCGCACCTGTTCCGCAAGGGCGCGGAGCGCCCGTTCGTGGATGGGGTCATCCCCACGACGCTGGACAAGACGCTGATGCCGGAGGGCGTCCACAACTTCTCGATGTTCACGCAATGGGTCCCCGACGACTGGGCGGAGGAGCCCCACCGCGACGAGCTCGAGCAGTACGCCGACCGCGTCATCGACCTGTACGACTCCCTCGCGCCGAACTTCAAGGCATCGGTCATCGCGCGGCAGGTGCTCGGGCCCTACGACATGGAGCAGGAGCTCGGTCTGATCGGCGGCAACATCTTCCACGGCGAGCTCTCGGTCGATCAGCTGTTCCACATGCGTCCGGCGCCCGGATACGCCGACTACCGGACGCCCATCCGCGGCCTGTACCACGGCTCGTCGGCCACCCACGCCGGCGGGGGCGTCGTGGGCATCCCCGGCTGGCAGGCCTTCCGGCAGGCCAAGCGGGACCGGATGGTGTCCAGGCGCGCGCAGTAGCCTCCGAAGAGTGACCGCCTCGTCCGACTCGCGGGAAGAGGGGCGGACCGCGCTCCAGGCGATGCTCGAAGCGCGGTCGGTCGCCGTCGTGGGGGCGAGCGTCCGCGAGGGCTCGGTGGGAAACCAGAGCCTCGTGGAGCTCCTCGAGGGCGGCTTCGAGGGCGACGTCTACCCCGTCAACCCGAAGTACGAGGGGATCCTGGGATTGCGCTGCTACCCAGCGGTGGCCGACATCGGGTCGCCGGTCGACCTGGCCATCCTCGCGGTGGGGAACGCGCTCCTGGAAGAGCAGCTCCGGCTGGCCGCCGAGGCCGGGGCTCGTTCCGCCGTCATCTTCGCCAGCTGTCATGAGGCCCCGCGCGACGACACGCAGCCGCTCGCCGATCGGTTGGCGGCGATCGCCCGCGGCGCTGGCATGGCGGTGTGCGGGGGGAACTGCATGGGGTTCGCCAACCTGGAGAAGGGCGTACGAGCCCTGGGGTTCTACGAGCCGAAGGAGCTGCGGGCCGGGCCCGTCGCGTTCCTCAGCCATTCCGGCTCCGCCTTCTCCGCCCTGCTGCACAACGATCGGGGGCTCTCGTTCAACGTGGCGGTCTCGTCGGGGCTTGGAGCTCGGGGCCACCGCCGCCGAGTACATCGGCTACGCGCTGTCGCTCGAGAGCACGAAGGTGATCGGGCTGTTCCTCGAGTCGATCCGCGACCCTGCCGGCTTCCTGGAGGCCCTTCGCGGGGCGAGCGAGCGCGACGTCCCGGTGGTGGCGCTGAAGGTGGGGAAGGAGGCGCTGACCCGCCGCATGGTGACCGCCCACTCGGGGGCCCTGGCCGGGGAGGACGGCGCGTACGAGGCCCTGTTCGAGGCCTACGGCGTGCTCCGGGTCCAGAGCCTGGACGAGATGGCCGACGCGCTGGCCTTGTTCGGTTCGGGCCGGAGGGCCGGGCCGGGAGGGCTGGCCAGCGTGCACGACTCGGGGGGCGAGCGAGCCCTGCTGGTCGATTCGGCGGCGGCCGTCGGGGTGCCGCTCGCGAACATCTCGGAGGAGACCACGAGGCGTCTGTCTGAGCTGTTGGAGGAGGGGCTCCTCCCGGTCAATCCCCTCGACTTCTGGGGGACCGGGCGCGACGCGCACGAGGTCGTGACGGGCTGCATGCGGGCGCTGCTGGAGGATCCCGACGCTGCGGCCCTCGCGTTCAGCGTCGATCTCACCACCGAGGACCAACCCGACGAAGGGTACATCCGCATGGCGGAGGCGGTGTTTCCGGACACCGAGAAGCCGATCGCCATGCTGTCGAACTTCGCGAGCGGGATCGACCGGGACGATGCCAGGCGCCTGGAGGTTTCGGGGATCCCCGTCCTGGAGGGGACGCTGACCGGGCTCGCGGCGTTCAGGCATCTGTTCGAGTACCGCGACCACCGCTCGTTGCCCCCGATCGAGGGGACGACTCCTGTACCGCTCCAGGTGCGCGAGTACTGGCAGGAGCGCCTTTCGATCACCGACCCGTTGTACGAAACCGAGGCCCTTTCACTCCTGTCGGACTTCGGCGTCCCCGTGGTGCCCGTTTCGTTGGTCGGATCCCTGGACGACGCCGTCGCGGCGGCCGAGCGCCTGGGGTTCCCGGTCGCGATGAAGACGGCGGACAGGGAGGTGCAGCACAAGTCGGACGTGGGCGGCGTGAGGCTCGGGCTCGAAGATCGCACGGCCCTCGCCGATGCCTATGGCGAGCTGAGCGCGTCGTTGGGCTCCGCGGTCACCGTCGCGGCGATGGCGCCTCCCGGCGTCGAGATGCACCTCGGCCTCGTTCGCGACGAACAGTTCGGGCCGCTCGTGGTGGTCGCGGCGGGAGGCGTGCTGGTCGAGGTCCTGAACGACCGGCGCCTGGCGCTGCCACCGCTCGACGCGGCGCGCGCTAGGCGCCTGATCGACCGGCTGAAAGTCCGGCCGCTGCTCGACGGTGTCCGAGGGCAGGCTCCGGCCGACGTCGACAAGCTGGCCGATGCGGTGGTCGCCCTTTCGTGGTTGGCCCACGACCTCGGCGAGCGCATCGAGGCCCTTGATGCGAACCCGGTGGTCGCGGGCGTCGACGGCTGCGTCGCCGTCGACGCCCTGGTGATCCCAGCGCGGAGCTGAAGCGGTTAGAGCGGGCTGGTGACGGGCACGGTGCCGGGCACCCAGCCCGGGTAGTTCTGGGGGAAATCGAAGGCGTTCCCGTAGCACCTCAGGTGGCCGAGGGGCTCGGCGTCCGTCCTTGGGTCCTTCGTGAAGTCGAAGGCGTGCTCGAAGTTGTGGGTCCGCTCGATCCGCTGCGTGAGATGTGGCAGGCCCCAGTTGTCCTCGATGAACTTGAGCGGCGTGGAGAACTCGCCCACCTCGTGGTCGATCAGGCCCCGTTTGGCGTAGGGCGAGATGACCAGCGCCGGAACACGGATCCCCAACCCCACGTCGTCCACGACCGGCGGAAGCACGTGGTCGTAGAAGCCGCCCCACTCGTCCCAGGCCAGAAAGATGGCCGTGTGTATCCACGCGTCGCTCTTCATCACCGCGTTCACGATGTCGGTGACCCAGTTCTGGGCGAAGCACGTGGAGAACGGGGGATGGTCCGACAGCTCGAAGCGTGGGGTCACCCACGTGACCGCAGGTAGCCGGTTAGCCTCGATGTCGGCGACCAGCTGGCCCACCGGCCGCGTGTGCTCGTGGAAGGCGTCGGTGTGGAAGATCGGCCCGATCCCGTTCAGGGCGTTCCAGAAATACCCGGCCTGTCCCGGCACGGCCGCGTAGTAGGCCCAGTCCACGCCGATCTGCGACAGCTGTTGGGGGACCGTGGGGAAGGCGAAGCAGGAGTCGTGCTTCGTCAGGTTCCCCTTGTCGTCCTTGACGAACACGAAGACGTCGTTGCCGACGGCGTCGCAACCCCAACTCTTGAACTTCTTCCCCTCGACGACCGTGGTCTCGATGTTCTCCGGGTTGTCGATGGCCCCTCCGGACTGCCCGGCGACGAAGAAGAAGTGGTTCGGGTACGAGGGCCCACCGACGGAGGCGAAGAAGTTGTCGCAGAGCACGTAGTCGCGCGCCCACGAGTAATAGTTGCGGACCTGGTCCGGGTCGTACTGCGAGTAGGCGTACACGGGTCCGTAGATGCCGCCGTCGAACGCGTCCAGCTTCCCGCCGTTCAGGCAGTTCAGATGGGCAGCCCGGTCGTGCGGGAGGTCGCCGGGGAGCCACTCGGGGCACCGGATCAGTGGTACCTCCTTCCCCTCCTTCAGCCCCATGGTGACCCCGTTCGCGCCGGGGTACTTCCCGAACACGTTGTCGAAGCTCCGGTTCTCCATCATCAGGTAGATCACGCGCTTGATCGGCCATTGCGTGTCGATGGCCGGCGTTGTGTCGGTGACCCTCGGGATGACCTTGCCGCCGGTGCAGGAGAAGAGCGTCGCCCCGGCAATTCCCATGGCCGAGCGGGTGAGGAATTGACGGCGCGACACTCGCTCGTGCGGCGCGCGTTCGAACCCGGATCCCCCGCGCGGCTCCGCGGGCGGAGAGTCATGAGGGGGTGGCATCGGTGCCCGAGGCTATCAAGGAACATGCGGAACGGTATCCTCCCGTCCCAGCCTCCATGAAGCTCGAGGGATACAAGACCACGCGCAAGTTTTCCTTGCCGGTCGTCGCATTGGTTGCCGTCGCGCTGGCCGCGTGCGGCGACTCCGGCGACGCCGCAGGCTCGGCATCGCCCACTGCACCTCCGCCGGTGTCACCGACGGTCGTCGGCCCGACCACCTCGCCGGTCCCGCCGCCGCCGACGCCCGCCACGCCCCGGCCGACGGACGGCCCAGCCGTAGCGACCTGCGTCAACGGTTGGGCCACACCCCCCCGGAACTCGCAGCCCTACCTCCAACCGCTCGGCATCATCCGGCGGACCACGGGGATCGAGGGGCCTCTCGTCGTGGTGGACATGCGCTCCTTCACGGGTCCGGAATCTCCCCCTTCGGAGCAGGGCTACATCGTGGACGTGGCGCGGTGGTACGTGAAGCTGTACGCGAAGGACGACCCGGCGTTCCAGGGCAGGTTCCTCGTCGAGGCCCGCAGGTTCGGCCGAGGGGTCGCGGCTGTGGCGTCCTATGGCTCGCACGGGTGGCGCTCGCCGAACTGGATCGGGTTCCAGTGGGACAGCGCCGACACGACGCCGAAGGCCTATCCGGGCCTGCCTGGGCAATGGGAGGGGATCCCGTACGACTTCGTGAAGGGTGGAGGCGGCCTCACGATCCCTGGGTTGCCCCGCGACGTGGCCGGCTGCCTGGGCGGTACCTAGGCACGCCTGCCGGCCCTATCCCGATCACGGAGATGCGGTCTGCGCTCTCAAGGTCCGCGGCCCAAGTCCCGATTGCTGCATGAGCGGCCCTGCCGCTTGTGACCGCGCCGCCGCGAGCAGGACAAGGGATGGATCAGACCGACACGAACGAGACATGGGCCACGCCGAGCGCTCCCCCAGGGATCGGCGCGGCACCCTCCATGCGGTTCACCCCTCCTCCACCTGCCGCGGAGCCTGCCTACGCCAGCCTCGGGTCGCGGGCGAAGGCCCTGATCATCGACCTCCTCCTGTCCCTCGTCGTCGTCGTCCCCCTGGCTGCGCTCTCGGACGGCATCAGCTCGTCGAACGGGTTCTTGCGGATCCAGCTCAGCGGCCCGCCGCTTCTCCTTGCGATGGTCCTGTGGGTGGCGTACATGACGCTGATGGAAGGGAAGTACGGGGCTTCGTTAGGCAAGCGCGCCACCCGGATTCGCGTGGTCACCGAGGAGGGATTGCCCATCGACCTGGAGGCCGCCCTGATCCGCAACGTCCTCAGGTTCCTTGACGCGTTCCCCTATGTCGTCCCGTACCTGCTGGGAGCCATCGTCGCCAGTCGATCGCCGATGAAGCAACGGTTCGGCGACCGGGTGGCCGAGACCATCGTGATCTCCCACACATCGGCCGAGCAGCCCGGGGGTCTCGGCGCCGCATGAACGGCCCGTTCCCCAGGCGGCGGCACCCCAGGCGAAACCGCCGGCGTCGGTCACGGGACCATCACCCTCGGCCGAGGTGATCGAGCCGCCCGTCGCTTCAGGCTCCGGGTGGTCCTGATCCCGGTGTTGGCTCTGGCTCTCATCGCGGGTGGGGGACATGTGTTCCTGTCGCTGCGCGGCGGCTGCTCCGTCGCGGAGGGCACCTACGACTGTCACGGCGTCGGCTTCAGCTACCCGAGCTCGTGGTCGGCGATCGACGACGTGGGAATCGTGCCCCCCGGGAAACCCGGAGTTCGTCGACATCGTTGGCCTGGATCAGCTGAACAACGTGCAGCTCCATGGGTTCCGGATGAGCCGGCCGGTCGACGACTCCAACGTCAAGCAGTTCAAGGGGCCGACCCGGGTGGAGGTCGGAGGGGTCCAGGGCTTTCGCCTGCAGGTCGAGGGGGCCATCGGCGACCAGGCCGTCACCTTCACGGGTTCGCGCTCGTCCAGGGAAACGAACGAGTACTTCCTGGCCTGCGTGTCCACGCCGGACCACGCTCGCGACATCCGTCAGGGATGCCAGCAGGTGATGAGGACCTTCCACGTGAGCTGACCGCTCAGGCGCAGGTCACCGAGCCCCGGACGGTCAACGTGGCACGCCGATTCGCGGTGTCGTGGTAGCCCACCGCCCACACCGTTCCGTCGAGGGCCACGGCCGCCGACATCAAGGCGTCGGAGCCGGGAACGCCCGGTCCCTTCACGATCGCCCAGCCGGTGCCGTCGAACCGCTGGACCAGGGCGCGGGTCAGGCCGTTCGTCGCCGTCGGGCTGGACCCCACGGCCCATGCCTCGTCGGCCGAGACCGCGGCGATGCCCTGGAGGGTCCCCTGGCGACGAGCGGCCCCGGCATCGGCCCACACCGTCCCGTTCCATCGCAGGATGGAGGAGCCGACCGCCAACGCGCCGTCGCCGGGCACCGATGCCATGGCCAGGAGTTGGCCCCGCCCGGGGACGGGGATCCGGCGCCACCGCTTGCCGGTGAACTGGAACGCAAGCGGCCGGTCCCCCTGCGCTCCGACGGCCCAGGCGTCATCGGAGGACACGGCAGTGACGCCCCGAAGGACGCTCGGCCCCGGGGGAGCCGGCAGGGTCTCGGCGGCCCATTCCTTCCCGTCCCACCGCAGGATGAGCGCCTGTTGCGTGCCCAGCTCAGCGCTTCCCGACGCGCCCACGGCCCACACCGTCCTGCCGGCGGCCGCCACCCCGTACAGGGCCGCACCGCCGGCGATGGCGGGAGCCGGGGACAGGCTCCAGCCGGCACCGTCCCAGCGCTCGATCAACGGGAGGTCCTCGACGCCGTTCGACGTCCGGCCCACGGCCCAGACGTCCTCGGGCCCGGCTGGGGCAACAGCGTTCAGCACGTTCACGGTGCCGGCGTTCGGCGTCGCGGTCAACACCCACAGCTGGCCGTCCCATCGCTCGACGAGGGTCGAGGTGGGTGCCTCGGGGGGGCCGAAGCCACCGACCGCCCACATCTCCCCGTCGGATGCCGCCGCCACCGCGAGCAGCTGGTTCCCCTGCTCATCGGGATCGATGCTCGGGAGCACGTCCCAGCTGGCCTCGCAGGTCGGGGAGGGCGAAGCCGTCACCGAGGGCGTGGGCAGGGGCTGGCTGGCCTCCGGGCGAACGGCCTCGAACGTGAACAGCGTGGCCGCCGTGATCGTTGCCGCCACCACGCCGTTCCGGATGGCCCGTCGTTGGATGGGATCCACGCCGAGAAGACGCTAACCCGGCGCGGCCCGGTTCGCCGCCAAGATTGGCGCACTGAATCGCGGGACAGTACCCTCCGGCCGTCGTGAGGCCGTCCAAACGCGACGTCGTGGTGATCGGCGGGGGCCACAACGGGCTGGCGTGCGCCGCGTACCTGGCCCGGGCCGGCCTCGACGTGCTGGTCCTGGAGCGCCGCGAGGTCGTGGGCGGCGCGGCGGTGACCGAGGAGCCCTGGCCCGGCTACCGGATCTCCAGCGCGAGCTACGTGGTGAGCCTGATGCCGCCCAGGATCGTCCAGGAGCTGCAGCTCGAGCGGCACGGCTACCAGGTCTCCATCATCTCGCCCGACTACTTCGTGCCGTTCCCCGACGGGACCGTCGCTCACGCTGTGGGGCGACGTGGCCCGTGACGCCGAGAACATCGCGCGGTTTTCCAAGCGGGATGCCGACGCGTACGTGGAGTTCGACCGCTACTTCGATCGGGTGGCCGGGCTGTTGAAGGACCTCCTGTTCGTCGTTCCTCCGAACGTCCGCATGCGCGAGATGGCGCGGTGGGTGCGGACGGCGGGGAGGATCCGAAGCTGGACGGGCCGGGACGTGCACGAGATGGTCCGGCTGTTCACGATGAGCGCCGCCGACTTCCTCGACGAGTGGTTCGAGGACGAGCGGGTGAAGGGCGCGCTGGCCACGCAGGCGGTGATCGGGGCGTGGTGCGGCCCGATGTCGCCCGGCTCCGCGTACGTGCTGATGCACCACTGGATCGGCGAGGTGGCCGGACATGCGGGCGCCTGGGGTTGGGTCCGGGGCGGCATGGGCGGCGTCTCCAGGGCCATCGCCCGCGCGGCAGAGTCGGCCGGCGCGGAGATCCGCACGGGCGCCGAGGTGCAGCGGGTGGCCATCGCCGGGAGCGGCCGTTCGGTGGGGGTGGAGCTCTCGGACGGCTCGCTCGTACGGGCCAGGCGTGTCGTGTCGAACGCGCACCCCATCACGACGTATCTGGATCTGGTGGGGGAAGACCGGCTGCCCGATGAGGTCGTTCGCGACATCAAGCGCTACCGCACGCGGAGCGGCTCGGTGAAGGTGAACGTCGGCGCTGTCCGAGCTGCCGTCGTTCCCCTCATGGGACCAGGGCGGCGAGCTCCACCGGGGCCTGTCCGCCGTCTCGCCGTCCATCGAGTACCTCGAGCGGGCCTGGGACGACGCGAAGTACGGCCGCTCGAGCGAGCATCCGTACGTGGAGGTCGTGTTCCCCACCGCGCACGAACAGGGCCTGGCCCCGCAGGGCAAGCACGTGATGCTGGCGTTCTGCCAGTACGGGCCGTACGAGCTTCGGGAGGGCTCGTGGGACGACGAGCGTGACGCGGTTCGGGAAGCGGGTGATCGAGACCGTGGGCCAGTTCGCACCGAACCTCGCCGGTGCGGTGGAGCACATGGAGGTCCTGGCCCCGCCCGACATCGAGGCCCGGTTCGGGCTGATCGGGGGGAACATCATGCAGGGCGAGCTCTCGCCCGACCAGATGTTCTCGTTCCGGCCCATCCCGTTCTACGGCGACTACCGCACGCCGGTGCCCGGGCTGTACCTGTGTGGAGGAGGGACCCATCCCGGCGGGGGCGTGATGGCAGTGCCGGGGAGAAACGCGGCCACGGTGGTGCTCCGCGACCACAAGCGGGGGACTGTGGTGGACCGCCTGAGGATCCGGGGCCGGTCCTAGATGCTCGCGGAGCTGGCGGCGTCGGTGCGCGAAGGTCGCGTCTCGGCGAAGGAGTTCGTCGGGCTGGCGTACGAGCGGATCGAACGGTTGAACGGCGATCTGAACGCGGTGATCGCGCTCCGCCCGGAGGAGGAGGCCGTCGCCGAGGCCGAGAAGAGGCAGGCATCTGCGTCGCACCTGGACGAGCCGTTCCCGCTCCTCGGACTCCCGCTGCTGGTGAAGGACAACACGGACGTGGCCGAGATGCGAACGGTGAACGGCTCGCGCCTGCTCGAGGAAGCCGCGCCCGCGGAGCGCGACGCGCGGGTGGTCGAGCGCCTCCGCGCCGCGGGCGCGATCGTCGTTGGAAAGACGAACGTGCCCGAGTTCTCGTTCCTGGGATTCACCGACAATGCCGTGTTCGGCCCGGCGATGAACCCGTGGGGCCTCGAGTGGTCGCCCGGCGGCTCGAGCGGAGGCTCCGGCGCTGCCCTGGCCGGGGGGATGGCGCCCCTCGCCACCGCCACCGACGGCGGCGGCTCGGTGCGCATCCCCGCCGCCTTCTGCGGCCTGGTCGGGCTGAAGCCAACGAACGGGCTGGTGGGTCGGCGCCCCATCCCGTCGTGGATGGACCTGACCACCGACGGCCCCCTCGCCTGCACCGTGGCCGACGTTCGGCTGCTCCTCGACGTCATGCGCGGGCAGGAGCCCGGGGACATCGGGGCAGCGCCGGCGTGGGAGCCGCCCGCCGGGCGGGCGACGCGGATCATCGCCGCGCCCCGGACGTTCGATTGGGGGCCGCTGCCGCCGGCCGTCGAGGAGCGGTACCGCGCCGCGCTCGAGAGCATCGAGCGCGATCTCGACCTGCCGGTCGAGGAGATCGACGCCGCCTCGATCTTCACGTTCGGCGGTGACCCCGGCGAGGACTGGTTCGCCTTGGTGGCCGTGGAGGAGTTGCAGGCCATCGGCAGGGAGCTCGTTGTCGCCAACCTCGGCAAGCTCTCACCGCCGTTCCGCTCGACGATGGAGTACGCGCTCGCGGTGTCCGTGGACCGGTACGTCGAGGCCCGCCGCAACCGGTTCGAGTACGCGAGGGCGATGGACGAGCTCCTCGGCCGAGACGTGCTGTTCGTGTGCCCGACGCTCGGTCAGGAGGGCTGGCTGGCCGACGGCACGCTCCCGGGCACCGAGGGTCCGGCGGGAAGCGACGGCTACAACACCGGCGAGGCGAACCTGACCGGCCACCCCGCACTCTCGGTGCCCGCCGGGATGTCGCCGAACGGGATCCCCTTCGGGCTTCAGGTCACCGGGCCGAGGTTCCGCGACGATCTCGTGTTGGCATTCGGTGAGGAATGGGAGAGAGCTAACCCCTGGCCGAACGCCGCACCGGGCTACGAACCCTTCGCCGCCTCGGCGGTTGGCTAGGCGGCGAGGTCGCGGCGGTCGAAGACGAACAGCGCGGCCGCAACCGCCACCACCGAGATTCCCGCGAGCACCACGGTGTCGACGCCGTTGAAGCCGTTCGCCAGCGGCCGGTGGTCCGCGTAGAAGTAGAAGGGCGAGAGGATCCGGAGCGGTTTCATCGCCGGGACCGAGGGCGCGAGCGTCTTCACGATGAACGTGACCAGGGCGAGCCCGCTCGTCACGCCGATCGCCATGCCCTTGTTCCCCGTGGCCGATCCCACCGTCAGCGCGATCGAGCCGAACGCCACGCCGAGCAGGAACAGGTTCGCCGCCGCCGCGGCCAGGTTCACCAGGCTGACCGTGAGCCCGAACGGCCGACCGATCCCGACGATCGCCACCCAGGCCAGCGTGGCGAGCAGGAGCGAGGCGCCCACCATGGCCCAGAACTTGTCGAGCAGCACCCGGGTCCGGCGGATCGGCGCAGACAGCAGCAGGTCGAGGGTCCCGGTCTCCTCCTCCCCGGCGATGGCCCGGGCGCCGGCGCCGATCGCGTAGACGAGCAGCAGGACCGGCAACAACAGGCTGAACATCTCGGCTTGGACGTAGCCACGCGGCGTACCATAGTCGCCGCCGATCAGGTTGCGAATGGCCTCGGGGAGCTTGGCGATGTAGTCGTTGAACTGGCTCGCGTTGCCGCGGATGGTCGGCCAGAACGCCGCGTACATGAAGACCGTCCCCACGAACCCGAGTCCCCACCACAACAGCGTGCGCCGCTGGTCGCGGATGGTCTTGGCGAACACGGTGCGAAGCATGAGCGGGTGCGGCATAGTCTCAGCGGCCACTGTTCTCACCCTTGCCGTAGAACGTGAGGAAGATCTCCTCGAGCGTCGGCTCGTTGCTGGTGATGTCCACCACCTCGTACCTGGCTGCCGTCTTCACCACCGCGTCCAGGTGCCCGGCCACGGTGAGATGCACCAGCTCGCCCTGGACCTCGACCTTCTGCACGCCGGGGAGGCCGGCGAACGCCTCGCCCGGAACAGGGCGGGCGAAGTGGATGTCGAGCGTGCGAACGGCCCGGGCTTTCAGGTCGCCGACGTCCTCCACCGTGACCAGCCGCCCCTCCCGGATGATGCCGACGTGGTCGCACAGCCGCTCGACCTCGGGCATCACGTGCGAGGAGAGGAACACGGTGCACCCTCCCTGACTGGCCTCGGCGATCATCCGGTGGAACTCCTGCTGTACCAGCGGGTCCAGCCCGGTGGTCGGCTCGTCCAGGACCAGCAGCTCGGGGCGGTGCATGAAGGCCTGGATGAGGCCCACCTTCTGCTTGTTGCCGTGCGAGAGCGAACGGATCCGCGCCTCCAGCCGAAGGTCGAGCCGTTCCGCGAGCCGGCGCACGTCGCCCCAGTCGACCCCGCCCCGGAGCGCCGCGAAGTGCGTCAGGTAGTCGGCAGCCGTCATCCGCTCGTACAGCGCGAGCTCGCCCGGGAGGTAGCCCGTGCGCCGGTGGATCTCGACCGACCCCGCGGTGGAGTCCAGGCCGAAGATGGTGGCCCGGCCGGCGGTTGGGCGGATGAAGTCAAGGAGCGTGCGGATCGTCGTGGTCTTGCCGGCGCCGTTCGGGCCGAGGTAGCCGAACACCTCGCCCGGCGCGACGGCGAGCGAGAGATCGATCACGCCGCGCTGCGTACCGTAGGACTTCGTCAGTCCTTCGACCACGATGACGTCGGCCACAGTCGCACCTCCGCTTGGCCTACGGCCCCAAGTTATAGCCCAGGCGCCGTGGAAGGCGGGCCAGGAAGCCCACGATCGGATGGGCCCTTCGGCCCCCGTCCTCGGCATCGTCCTTTCGCATGATGGCCCGGGTCACGAGGAGCGCACCCGGCGAGCGGAGCGGCTCCGGTGGGAATGGCTTCGGCTCGGCACCGACGATCGGCAGTTGCGTGAACTCGTCGTCGGCCCCGAGGGCCAGGCCCGACAGGATCCGCCCTGCCAGGTGGCAGGGCCCCACCCCTCCGCCGGTGAACCCCAGCGCGTAGTGGAGATTCCCCGACGGGAGCGTCCCCAGGAACGGCAGGTGTAGTCCGGTAACGTCGATGGGGCCTCCCCACGCGCATTCCACCGGCACGTCGCGAAAGCTCGGGAACCACCGGTGGAGGTCGCGGACCAGCCGGATGGCCGCGGCTTCGTCGAAGTCCATGCGCGGGCCGAGTCCCGTACCGAGGCCCGTGCGCGCGCCAGCGCCCCCGAACGCGATGCGGCCGTCGGGGGTGGTCCGGAGGTAATGCAGGGTGGAGCGATAGTCGTAGACGCCCTCGCCGCCCGTCCACCCGATCTCCTCGAGCTTCTCGGGAGCCGGGGCGGTGAGGACGATCGAGCTGGCCCTGGGGAGGATGGCTCGGCGGAACCGCGGGAGCGCCGCGGCGTACGCGCCGAGGCCCACCACGGCGCTTCCCGCCGTGACGCGGCCCCGGGGCGTGTCCGCCTCGGCGTGCGAGCCGCCACGGAACCGCAGGACCGGCGTTCCCTCGAAGATCCGGACCCCCCGCTCGAGGAGAACGCGGCGGATCCCGCGTGCGAGCCGTGCCGGATGGATGTGAGCGGCGCCGGGCATGAACACGCCGCCCCGCGCCACCGGAGACCGGAACCGCTCGGCCACCTGGTTCGGCGCGAGCTCGACGTACTCCTGATCCGCGCCGAGCCTTCGAGCCGTCTCGGCGTTGTCCCGCCACACGCCGTCCTTGGCCGGCGACGTCGAGATGCCGAGATCGCCGGCACGCGAGTACCAGGCGTCGACGCCGTGGGCTTCGCACCACGCGCCGATGTCGCCGATCGAGCGGTCCGCCGCGCGACAGATCGCCAGCGCCGCGTCGTCCCCATGGAGCTCGACGAGCGTCGGCAGCTCGTCCCAGAGCGCGTTCACGAATCCACCGTTGCGACCGCTTGGCCCGCCGCCGCAGATGTCCTGCTCCAGAAGGACGACGTCGATGCTCGGGTCGCGCTCCTTCAGGAAATAGGCCGTCCACATGCCCGTGTAGCCGCCGCCCAGGATCACGACGTCGGCGGCCGTGTCCGCCGCGAGCGGCGGACACGGCTCGCCCGGATCGTTCGCCAGCGCCTCCTCCATCCACCAGCTGCGGATGGCCCGGCGCGGGGCGTCTGGGCTCAACGCGGCCCCAGGTTGTAGCCGAGGCGCCGGGGCATGCGGGACACGAAGGTCACGAGCGGGTTCGGCCGCCGCCCCCGGTCTTCCGCGTCGTCCTTGCGGCGGATGGCCTCGTTCACGACGAGCATCCCGGGCGACAGGATCGGTTCGGGGGGGAAGCGGAGCGGCTCGTGCGTCACGAGGGCGAGACGGGAGAAACCGTCCTCCGCGTGCATCGCCAGGCTGGCCAGGATCCGGCCGCCCAGGTGGCATGGGGCGACGCCGTTCCCTGTGAATCCCAGTCCGTGATGGACGTTGCCCGACCGGGAGCTCCCGAAGAACGGCAGGTACATGCCGGCGACGTCGATGGGGCCTCCCCACCCCGCCGCGATCGGCACGTCCCGGAAGCTCGGGAACATCCGGTGCAGGTCGGCAGCGGCCTTGCGAAGGAACCGCTCGTCGTAGGTGAACCGCGGGCCGATCTTCCGGGCCAGGCCGGGCTGCATCCCCGCGCAGCCCATGGCGATCCGTCCGTCGGGCGTCGTCCGCACGTAGTGCAGCGACGGTCGGAGGTCACGAAGGGCCTCGCCGTCGGTCCAGTTGATCTCCTCCAGCCGTTCCGGCGACGGCTCGGTGAGCACGATGTAGCTCCCGCGCACGGCCAGGTTGCGGCGGAACCGCTTCCAGTGGATGCCCCACGACCCCACGCCGATCACGGCCTCAGCCGCGCGAACGGAGCCGCCCGGGGTCTCGGCGATCGACGGCGGTCCGGCGGCGAACCGGCGGACCGGGGTGCCCTCGAAGATCCGCACGCCCCGCTCCAGCAGCACCCGACGCAGCCCTCGGGCGAGATCGTGCGGGCTGCACGGTGGCAGCGTCGGGATGGAAGACGCCACCAAGCAGGACTGGCGAGTCGACTCGCTTGCGGACCTCGTCGGCGGAGAGCTCGACGAACTCGTCCTCCGCGCCGAGGCGCCGCGCTTCCTCGAGCTCGCGCTTCCACGAGCCTTCCTGGAACGGGTTCGACGCCGCGGCCAGCTCGCCGGCGTGGGTGAACCAGGCGTCGACACCGTGCGCTGGCAGAACCGGCCGATCTCGGCCACGCTCCGCGACGCCGCGAGGCAGAGCTCCAGGGCGTCGCCGTCGCCGAACCGCTGGGCCAGCTCGCCGATCGAGCTCCAGTACCCGTTCACGAACCCGCCGTTGCGGCCGCTCGGCCCGCCGCCGCAGATGTCCTGCTCCAGCAGCACGACGTCGACCCCGGGGTCGCGCTCCTTCAGGAAGTAAGCCGTCCACATGCCCGTGTAGCCGCCGCCCAGGATCACGACGTCGGCGGCCGTGTCCGCCGCGAGCGGCGGACACGGCTCACCCGGATCGTTGGCGAGCGCTTCGTCCATCCACCACCCACGCGTCGTTCGCGGCGGCGGCTCGACCGGCATGCGAGTCCATCAACTGCTCCCTGGTATCGTGCGGGTTCCATTCTGACCCAAGCGTTCGGAGGAGGACGCGGTGGTCGCAAAGGGCCGCGGCGATCGGAGCCGGCCGCGAAGCTGGCAGGTCACCGAAGGACCGGAACGCGCGCCGGCCCGGGCGATGCTGCGGGCCGTGGGGTTCTCCGAGGAGGACTTCGGGAAGCCGCAGGTCGGGGTGGCCTCGTCGTGGAACGAGGTCACGCCGTGCAATTACCACCTCGGCAAGCTTGCCGCGCTGGCGAAGGAGGGCGTCCGGCAGGGCGGGGCCGTGCCCCTCGAGTTCACCACGATCGCCGTGTCCGACGGCATCGCCATGGGCCACGAGGGCATGAAGGCCTCGCTGATCAGCCGCGAGGTGATCGCCGACTCCGTCGAGCTGATGATGCACGCCGAGCGGTTCGACGGCCTGGTGGGGATCGCCGGATGCGACAAGAGCGAGCCGGGGATGCTGATGGCCATGGCCCGGCTGAACCTCCCGGCCGTGTACCTGTACGGCGGCACCATCCTCCCCGGCACGTACGACGGTCGTGATGTCACGATCCAGGACGTGTTCGAGGCGGTCGGCGCCCACGCCAAGGGATCGATGAGCGACGACGAGCTGTTGGCGATGGAACGCGCGGCGTGTCCCACCGCGGGGTCGTGCGCCGGGATGTACACGGCGAACACGATGGCCGCGGCGGCCGAGGCTATCGGCATGTCGCTTCCCGGCGCGGCCTCGCCGCCCGCTGTCGACTACCGGCGCGAGGTGTTCGCCCGGGAGTCCGGTATCGCCGTCACCCGCCTGCTCGAGAAGGGCATCGCGCCGCGGGACATCATGACCAGGGACGCGTTCGAGAACGCCATCACGGTGGTGATGGCCCTGGCCGGGTCGACCAACGCGGTCCTGCACCTCCTGGCCATGGCGCGTGAGGCCCATGTGGAGCTGGCTCTCGACGACTTCGACCGCATCTCGCGGCGCGTGCCGCACCTGGTGGATGTCCGGCCCGCGGGTCGGTTCGTCATGTCCGACCTGGACCGGGTGGGCGGCGTTCCGGTGATCATGAAGGAGCTGCTCGAAGCGGGGCTCCTCCACGGCGAGGCGCTCACCGTCACGGCCCAGACCATCGCCGAGAACCTGTCGGAGGCCGCACCACCGGCACCCGACGGCACGGTGGTCCACGCCGTCGGGAGCCCCATCCATCCGACCGGTGGCACGGCGATCCTGTACGGATCGCTCGCGCCGGAGGGAAGCGTGATGAAGATCGCCGGGGCCGAGTCCCTCACGTTCACCGGTACCGCGCGGCCGTTCGACTCCGAGCAGGAGGCGTTCGAGGCCCTCACGTCGGGGAGGATCAAGGCCGGGGACGTCATCGCCATCCGGTACGAGGGGCCGAAGGGCTCGCCCGGCATGCCGGAGATGCTCGCCGTGACGGCCGCGGTCGCGGGTGCGGGCCTGGGCAAGGACGTCGCGCTCATCACCGACGGTCGCTTCTCGGGCGCCACCAAAGGGTTCTCGGTGGGCCACATCTCGCCGGAGGCGCTCGTCGGCGGGCCGATCGCGCTGGTGCGCGATGGCGACCGCATCGAGATCGACGCCGAGAGCCGGCGCATCGACCTCCTGGTGGACGACGCGGAGCTGGCCAAGCGGCGCGCGGCCTGGAAGGCGCCGGCCCCCCGATACGAGAGCGGCGCGCTGGCGAAGTACGCGCGCCTGGTCTCCTCCGCGTCCGCGGGGGCCGTCACGTCGTGAGCCTCCCCGAGATCACCAACCCCGTCGCCCTGGAGTGCCGCGAATGCCAGGCGCGCTACCCGGTCGAGCCCCTCACCATCTGCGAGGAGTGCTTCGGCCCGCTCGAGCCGGCGTACGACCTGGAGGCCGTTGACGGGGTGGACTTCCGCAAGCACGTCGAGGCGGGGCCGGCCACGCTGTGGCGATACGAGGCCCTGTTGCCCGGCGGACCGGGCGTCGACCGGGTGGATCTGGGCGGGGGCTTCACCCCACTCCGACGGGCGGACCGGCTGGGGGAGCGCCTCGGCATCGACCGCCTGTGGATCAAGGACGACTCGGTCAACCCGTCGTACTCGTTCAAGGACCGTGTGGTGTCCGTGGCGATGACCATGGCCAGGGCGTTCGGGTTCGAGGCGGTGTCGTGTGCCTCCACGGGCAACCTGGCCAACGCGACCGCAGCCCATGCGGCCAGGGCGGGTATCCCGGCGTTCGTGTTCGTCCCCGAGGACCTGGAGCGTGCCAAGATCCTGGCCACCGCGGCCTACGGGGCCAAGGTCGTGGCCGTGAAGGGGAACTACGACGACGTGAACCGACTGTGCAGCGAGGTGGCGGAGGCGCTGCCCTGGGCGTTCATCAACGTCAACATGCGCCCGTATTACGCGGAGGGCTCGAAGTCGCTGGGATTCGAGGTGGCCGAGCAGCTCGGATGGCGGCTGCCGGACCACGTCGTGGTGCCGGTGGCGTCCGGTGCGCTCATGACCAAGATCCACCGGGCCTTTCGCGAGCTCGTCGACATCGCCGCCGTGGAGGACCGGCCGTACCGGATCTCCGGCGCGCAGGCCGAGGGGTGCGCGCCGGTGGCCGATGCGTTCCACTCCGGCGCGAATGAGGTCCGTCCGATGAAGCCGAACACTATCGCGAAGTCGCTCGCCATCGGCAACCCGGCCGACGGGTGGTACGCCATCCAGACCGCCGGCGACACCGGCGGAGCCGTCGAGGCATGCCCCGAGCCCGAGGTCGTGGAGGGGGTCCTGCTCCTCGCCGAGACCGAGGGGGTGTTCACCGAGACCGCCGGCGGTGTGACCGTGGCCGTGTTGAAGCGCCTTCGTGAGTCCGGCGCGATCGCTTCCGACGAGGAGACCGTGGCCCTGATCACCGGCAACGGCTACAAGACGATCGAGGCACTGGAAGGGGTCCTGGAGCCCACGTACCGGGTCGCGCCCGTCCTTGGACGAGTTCCTCGCCGCCCTCGCCGGCTGACCGCCTGCGCCGAGTTGCGCCGCACCATTCCGCGGGACGAGACTGACCGCGTCCAGGCCGGAAGGGAGGGGCCATGCGGAAGAAGCTCGCGCTCATCGTGGCGGGGGTGCTCGTCGCTGGGGGCGCGATGGTCGCGTCGCTCGTCGCGCTCGTCGGCGTCGGCCGCCACGACGGTGAAGGTGGTGGAGCATGCCGTGACCGACACGGTCGTCGACATCGGGAAGCCGGGCGACAGCCGGGGAGACCAGCTGACGTTCGGCAACCAGGTCTACGACGCCACCGATACCACCGTGGCGGGAAGCGACCAGGGCTGGTGCGTCCGGATCGCCCCGAAGAAGGGGTCGTGGGAGTGCGTCTACACGACGTTCCTCACGGGTGGGCAGATCACCGTCGAGACGCCGTTCTACGACACCGAGGACAGCGTCGGTGTGGTGACCGGCGGAACGGGGACGTACTCGGGCGCCTCCGGGAGCTTGGACCTCCACTGCTACGTGGGAACCGACGACGTCGGTAGGTGCGACTTCACGTTCAACCTGAACTGAGCCGGTCGGGCTCGACGTGGGGGCGGCGGCGGGGTCCCGCCGCCCCCCGCTCAACCCGAACGGCCGCACCAGGAAGGATTGGCCGGGACGACCTCCGGCTCGAGGCCGGACCAGGCGGGTACCGCGGCCACGACCGAAGCAAGGTCCGGGTCGAGGGCCTGTGCCACGGCGCGAAGGCTAGTCTCATAGGCTGGCCGGGCGACCCGACGGAAGGGATCGACGTGCGCATCGCAGGTAGAGCCCTGGTGGTTGGCGCCACCGGCCTGATCCTGTCGGCGTTCGGCTGGTCCCTCGGCGCCCGCACTGCGGAAGCCCAGGCCGCTCCCACGCTGAAGGTCGATCCGGCCTCGGGCTCGGTGGGGACCACCGTGAGGATCGCCGGCCGAGGGTTCTGCGGCAGCCCGGCGTGTTCCGCGGTCCAGGTCTCGTACGCCGGCATCGTTGTGGCCGACGGCATCCAGGTCGGTTCCGACGGCGGGTTCGCCCTCAGCGTGACGGTGCCCGGTGGGATCCCGGCGGGCGAGAAGGCGGTGGCCGCCACCCAGACCAACGCCTCGGGGCAGCAGCGCGTCGCCATCACGACGTTCCAGGTGACACTGGGCGGGGCGACGGGCTCACCCACTAGCACGGCGACCCCCACGCCGACCGGTTCGACGACGACCCCCGCGCCCTCGGGGACCACCGTCATCGGGTCCCCGGCGGCCGGTGGGGGTGGGAGCTCGAGCGGGTTGACCTGGGCCATGGTGGTGGCCGGGGCCGTGTTCCTGGCGGCCCTTCTGGGCATGGCCTACGTGTTGTGGCGGTCCCGAGGCGTCCCGGCCCCCCTTCCGCCCCAGGTGGGGCCCATCGCCCCGTACGAGGAGGTGGTGGCCGCGCTCACCCCCCACGGCAAGCCTGAGGGCGAGGTCCCACCGCCGCCCAGTCCTGGACCCCCGGGATCCCCGGAGCCCCCCGGGCCCTCCGAGGGCTCGGGTGAGGGGCGATCGACGGGTTGACAAGGGACGATGCGTCCCTACACTGAGGGGGCCATGACCACCGGAACGAGGTCTGCGGAACCGAAAGCCCTGGTACTTATTCGCTAGGCGCGGGGCGGGCCCACCGGGCCTCTCCCGCGCCGGACACCCTCCGCAAAGCGGGGGGTTTTTTCTACCCCGAGAACGACCGATGAGACAGGAGCCCGTTTCCCCAGGAAGACGAGAAGGACAGAGGGAGGAGAAGGCGACATGCGATACGAGTTCGATCGAGGAGGCCACACGGTGGCGAGCGTGCTGTGGGAGGGACCGGCCCAGGTGACGATCGACGTCACCGACCCGGCCGACCGACCGCAGTTCGACCGGTTCTTCGGCTCGGAGGTGGTGTACCTGTCGGCGGGGCTTGACTTCGGGGGAGCCGAGGAGGGGCTCACCACGCACCGCCGGGACTGGACGCCCTGGGAGTTCGAGCGCTCGTGCCGCAACCTGGCGCACCGGCTGGGGTGCACCGTCCGCCGGGTGCAGACCGGGCCGGTCGAGGCCCGGCCGGGGGAGGTCGCCGCGCGATGAAGGTCACCGGGGCCCAGGCGCTGTTCAAGGCCCTCGAGGGCGAGGGCGTGGACATCGTCTTCGGCATCCCCGGCGGGGCCATCCTGCCCGCGTACGATCCGCTGCTCGACTCGTCCATCCGCCACATCCTGAACCGGCACGAACAGGGGGCCGGCCACGCCGCAGAGGGCTACGCCTGGGCCACGGGCAAGGTCGGCGTGTGCATGGCCACGTCCGGCCCCGGGGGCTGCAACCTGGTGACCGCGCTCGCCGACGCGAAGATGGATTCGGTGCCGGTGGTCGCGATCACCGGTCAGGTGCCCACCCCGGTGGTGGGGAACGACGCGTTCCAGGAGGCCGACATCACCGGTATCACGATGCCGGTGACCAAGCACAACTTCCTGGTGACCGAGGCGGGGGCGGTCGCCGAGACCATCCGCGAGGCGTTCCACATCGCCCGGACCGGCCGGCCCGGCCCCGTGCTCGTGGACATCCCGAAGGACGTCCTGCTCCAGGAGGCCACGTGGAGCTGGCCCGAACGGGTGGACCTCCCCGGCTACAAGCCGACGACCAAGGGGAACCTGAAGCAGGTCCGGGAGGCCGTGCGATTGATGCTGGAGGCTGAGCGCCCGGTCCTGTACGTCGGCGGCGGGGTGATCAAGGCCAACGCCACCAAGGAGCTGTTCGAGCTGGCCACCGAGGGCAGGCTGCCGGTCGTCACCACGCTCATGGCCCGGGGCTCCTTCCCCGACACCCACGAGCTGGCCCTGGGGATGCCGGGCATGCACGGCGGCTACACGGCGGTCACGTCGATGCAGCGGGCCGACCTGCTGGTCGCGCTGGGCGCCCGGTTCGACGACCGGGTCACCGGGCAGCTCGCGTCCTTCGCCCCGCACGCCAAGATCGTCCACGCCGACATCGACCCCGCCGAGATCGGGAAGAACCGCGCGGCGGACGTCCCCATCGTGGGCGATGCCAAGGACATCATCGCCAAGATGGTGGCCGAGCTCCGCCTGCGCCAGGAGGAGCTGGGCGGGCCACCGGACCGCTCCGAATGGCTGTCGACGCTTCGCGGGTGGCAGGCCAAGTACCCGTACCACTACGACCAGCCCGAGGACGGGCCGCTCAAGCCGCAGTTCGCCATCCAGCGCCTGTACGAGCTGACGAAGGGCGACGCCATCGTGGTGGCCGGTGTGGGCCAGCACCAGATGTGGGCCTCCCAGTTCTGGAAGTTCACCGAGCCCCGGACATGGATCAACTCGGGCGGCCTGGGCACGATGGGCTTCGCCGTCCCGGCGGCGCTCGGGGCCAAGACCGGCCGGCCGGACCGGCGCGTCGTCGCCATCGACGGCGACGGCTGCTTCCAGATGACCGCCCAGGAGCTCGCCACCTCCACGACCGAGAAGATCCCGTTCGTCACGGCCATCATCAACAACGCATACCTGGGGATGGTCCGCCAGTGGCAGGAGCTCTTCTACAACGAGCGCTACTCGCAGGTGTACCTGTCGCACGACACGCCCGATTACGTGAAGCTGGCCGAGGCGTACGGTGCCGTGGGCCTCCGGGCCGAGCACCCCGACGAGGTCGATGCCGTGATCGAGAAGGCACTGTCGGTCGAGGACCGGAGCGTCGTGATCGACTTCCGGTGCGACCCCAAGGAGATGTGCTTCCCCATGGTGGCCGCGGGCTCGTCGAACGACGACATCATCCTCGGCCCGGGCGGCGTGCGGCCCACCGAGGATCCGGCGGAGGCCCCGATCGCATGACCCTGCACACCATGTCGGTCCTGGTCGAGGACAAGCCGGGCGTGCTGACCCGGGTTGCCGGGCTGTTCGCCGCGCGGGGGTTCAACATCGACTCCCTGGCGGTCGGTCCCACCGAGGAGCCCGGGCCTGTCGCGCATGACCATCGTGGTCAACGTGGAGAAGAAGCCGCTCGAGCAGGTCACGAAGCAGCTCAACCGGCTGATCAACGTGATCAAGGTCCTGGAGCACGAGTCGGGCGACGCCGTGGAACGCGAGCTCGCCCTGATCAAGGTCCGGGCCGAGGGCGACGCCCGGGCCCGGGTCCTGGAGATCTGCGGCGTGTTCCGGGTTCGGGTCCTGGACGTCACGCACAAGACCCTGACCATCGAGGGCACGGGGCCGCCGGACAAGGTCGAGGCCCTGACCGAGCTCCTCGCGGACTTCGGCATCGTGGAGCTGGCTCGGACCGGGCGGGTGGCCCTGGCCCGGGGCGACCGGGGCATCCGCGAGCGGGTGCAGCGCCGGCTTGCGGCGGGCGCGGAGGATGCGGGCGATTGGGCCGGCGGAGGCGTGTGAGCCAAGCGGTCTCTGGCGAGGCCGGATGGGAAGAAGAAGGAGACGGGCCATGGCCACGATCTACTACGAGAAGGATGCGGACCGCTCGGTCCTGGAGGGCCAGCGCATCGCGGTCCTGGGGTTCGGCAGCCAGGGACACGCGCACGCCCTGAACCTCAAGGACTCCGGGCACGACGTCCGGGTCGGCCTTCGGGAGGGCTCGAAGTCCTGGCCGGGCGCCCAGGCCGCCGGCCTTCGCGTGCTCCCCACGGCGGAGGCGGTCAAGGAGTCTGACGTGGCTATGGTGCTGCTCCCCGACACGGCGCAGGCGGCCTCCTACGAATCCGAGATCGGCCCGAACCTGGAGCCGGGCGACATGCTGATGTTCGCCCACGGGTTCAACGTGCACTTCGGCCGGATCCAGCCGCCGGACGGGGTCGACGTGACCATGATCGCGCCCAAGGGCCCGGGGCATCTGCTGCGCCGGACCTACGAGCAGGGGATCGGAACCCCCGCGCTGGTCGCCGTGCACCAGGACGCCACCGGCAAGGGCCTCCAGCGCGCGCTGGCGTACGCGGCCGGGATCGGGGTGGCCCGAGCCGGGGTGATCGAGACTACCTTCAAGGAGGAGACCGAGACCGATCTGTTCGGCGAGCAGGTCGTGCTGTGCGGCGGCGTCACCGAGCTGGTCCGTTCGGGGTTCGAGACCCTCGTCTCCGCCGGCTACCAGCCCGAGATCGCGTACTTCGAGTGCCTGCACGAGCTGAAGCTGATCGTGGACCTCATGTACGAGGGCGGCATGAGCTGGATGCGGTACTCGATCTCCGATACCGCCGAATACGGCGACTACACGCGAGGTCCCCGCGTGATCGACGACGAGGTCCGGGCCGAGATGCAGCGGATCCTGGACGAGATCCAGAGCGGGCAGTTCGCCAAGGAGTGGATCACCGAGGCCGAGAACGGCTTCCCGAACTTCCGGCGGCTCCGGACCGAGGCCCGGACGTCCCGAATCGAGGACGTGGGGCGAGAGCTTCGCCGGATGATGCCGTGGCTGGAGTCGGAGAAGAAGGTGGTCCCCGATGCCTGACGACGTAGTACGCATCTTCGATACCACGCTCCGCGACGGCGAGCAGGCCCCCGGGATCGCGCTCACCAGGCCCGAGAAGGTCGAGATCGCCGAGCAGCTGGCCCGCCTCAGCGTCGACATCATCGAGGCGGGCTTTCCCGTCTCATCCGAGGGCGAGTTCGAGGCCGTCCGCGAGATCGCCACCAGCCTTCGCGGCCCGGTCATCGCGGCCCTGGCCCGGGTGGTCCCCGGCGACATCGACCGCGCGGCCGAGGCCCTCAAGGGGGCCGAGCGGTGGCGGATCCACACGTTCATCTCGACGAGCGACATCCACATGAAGGACATGCTCCGGATGTCGCAGCCCCAGGTGTTGGATGCCATCCGCGACGGCGTCAAGCAGGCCGTCGGCTACACGGACGACGTCGAGTTCTCCGCTCAGGACGCCACGCGCACCGAGCTCCGGTTCCTGCTCGAGTGCTTCAAGGTGGCCGTGGAAGCCGGTGCGACGACCATCAACGTGCCCGACACGGTGGGTTACGCCATGCCGCACGAGTTCGGCGAGCTGGTGCGGGTGGTACGCGAGTCGGTGCCCGATGACGTCGTCGTCTCCACGCACTGCCATAACGATCTCGGGCTGGCCGTGGCCAACTCGCTTGCCGGCATCGTGAACGGGGCCCGGCAAGTCGAGGTGGCGGTGAACGGGATCGGCGAGCGGGCCGGCAACTGCTCTCTCGAGGAGATCGCCATGATCGTGCGGACCCGGGGCCAGGCCCTGGGCGTTCGCCACGGCCTGAACGCGAAGGAGATCATCCGGACCTCGCGCCTGGTCTCGATGACCACCGGCTACTCGGTTCAGCCGAACAAGGCGGTGGTCGGCTCCTCGGCGTTCGCCCACGAGTCGGGCATCCACCAGCACGGTGTGCTGGCCAACCGGGCCACGTACGAGATCATGGATCCCCTGGAGATCGGCCTGGAGGGCAACCGGATCGTCCTGGGCAAGCACTCCGGCCGCCACGCGTTCGCCGACGCGCTGGAGAAGCTGGGCATCCGCCTGGACCCCGAGCACCTGAACCGTGCCTTCGCCCGGTTCAAGGATCTGGCCGACCGGAAGATCCAGCTCACCGACCAGGACCTCCAGGCCATCGTGTCCGAGGAGATCGGCCAGGCCGAGAAGGACGTGTTCGTGCTCGAGTCGCTGGTCGTCTCGGGGGGCACCAATCAGGAGCCCCGGGCCACGGTTCGGCTGCGAAAGGGCGTGGAGCCGATCGAGGAGTCGGCCATCGGCGACGGGTTGATCGATGCGGCGATGGGCGCCATCCAGCGGGCGGCCGGCGTGGAGGCCACGCTCGTCACGTTCAACGTCTCCAGCGTGACCTCCGGATCCGACGCCCTCGGCGACGTCGTCGTCCAGCTGGACGTGGAGGGCCATCGGGTCACCGGACGCGGCGTGGCCACCGACGTGGTCGAGGCCAGCGCCCGGGCCTACCTGGCCGCCATCAACCGGGCCCTCCAGGTGCAGCCGGGGTCAAGGAGCACAACCGAGGCATGGCCGCGGTGAGCCCGCGCTCCTACCGGCTCGGGGTGATCCCGGGCGACGGCACCGGGCCCGAGGTCGTCCGGGAGGGGCTGAAGGTGCTGGAGGCCGTGCGCTCGGGGTTCGATGTGGAGCCGGTCCACTTCGACCTGGGAGGGGAGCGATACCTGCGCACCAGCGAGATCCTGCCCGAGGAGGAGCTGGCACGCCTGAAGCAGATGGACGGCATCTACCTCGGCGCGATCGGCCATCCCGACGTGCGGCCGGGCATCCTCGAACGTTCGCTGCTCCTTCGGATCCGGTTCGAGCTCGACGAGTACGTGAACCTCCGGCCGGTGATCCGTTACCCGGGGGTGAAGACCCTCGTGCCGTCCCACACCGAGGACGACGTGAACTTCGTCGTGGTCCGAGAGAACAGCGAGGGCCTGTACGGAGGGGCCGGCGGGTTCCATCGGAAGGGCACGCCGCACGAGGTGGCCGTCCAGGAATCGATCAACACCCGCCACGGGGTGGAGCGGATCGTGCGGTACGCGTTCGAGTACGCCCGGCGGCCGGATCGAAGGAAGAAGCTGACGCTGGTCCACAAGACCAACGTGCTGACCTACGCGGGAGACCTGTACCAGCGGGTCGTGGACGAGCTCGCGCGGGAGTTCGCCGACGTCGAGACCGATTACGTGCACGTCGACGCGGCGTGCATCTTCTTCCTGGCGGAGCCCAGCCGGTTCGACGTCATCGTCACCGACAACATGTTCGGCGACATCATCACGGACCTCGGCGCCATGATCCAGGGCGGGATGGGTCTCGCGGCCGGCGGGAACATCAACCCCGAGGGCGTCTCGATGTTCGAGCCCATCGGCGGCTCGGCCCCTCGCCACACCGGCACGGGCGCGATCAACCCGCTGGCCGCCATCGGGGCCCTCCAGATGCTGCTGGAGAACCTGGGGGAGGCCGAGGCGGCCGGGCGGGTCGACGCCGGGATCCGGTTCGCCTGCTCGAAGCTTCCTTCCATGCGGGCCGGCGAGATGGGCTACACGACCTCCGAGGTGGGAGACCTGGTCGTCGAGGGGACGGGCGCGTGAGCGGGGTCGTCCAGGTCGAGCTGTACGACACCACCCTGCGCGATGGGGCTCAGCGGGCCGGCCTGTCCTACTCGATCGAGGACCGGTTGCGGATCCTGCACCGGCTGGACTCGATGGGCTTCCCGTACGTCGAAGGGGGCTGGCCGGGGGCCAACCCTCGGGAGACCGAGTTCTTCCGCCTGGCCACCAAGGAGAAGCTGCAGCATGCCACCCTCACCGCGTTCGGCATGACCCGCAAGGCCGGCGAGCGAGCCGAGGACAGCGCGGTCCTTCGCGACCTCCTGGACGCCGGGACCGAGGTCGTGTGCCTTGTGGGCAAGTCGTGGGACCTCCACGTCACCGAGGCCCTGCGGACCACCCTCGACGAGGGCGTGGCCATGGTCCGGGACTCGATCGCGTTCCTGCGCTCGGAGGGCCGGCGGGCCTTCTTCGACGCCGAGCACTTCTTCGACGGCTACCGGCAGAACCAGTCGTTCGCCCTGGCCGTGCTGGTGGCAGCGGAGGAGGCCGGCGCGGAGCGGCTCGTGCTGTGCGACACGAACGGCGGCGCCCTGCCCGCCGACGTGTCCCGGATCGTCGGTGAGGTGAACGCGAGCACGCACGAACCCCTCGGCATCCACGTCCACAACGACGCCGGCTGCGCGGTGGCCAACTCGCTCGTGGCGGTGGAGGCGGGCGTCTTCCAGGTCCAGGGGACGATCAACGGCTACGGGGAGCGGACCGGCAACGCCGACCTGGTGCCGATCGCGGCCAACCTGGCCCTGAAGATGGAGGTCGAGGCGCTTCCGGCCGGATCGATCGGCCGCCTCACCGAGCTCTCGCATTACGTGGCCGAGGTGGCCAACGTGACGCCGGACTCGCATCAGCCCTACGCGGGCCGCTACGCGTTCACGCACAAGGCCGGGTTGCACACGAGCGGCGTGGCTCGGTTCACCGAGGCCTACGAGCACATCCCGCCGGAGTCGGTGGGCAACCACCGGGGCGTCGTGGCCTCCGACCTGTCGGGCACGGCGTCGCTCCGGATGAAGGCCACGCAGTTCGGCCTGGAGCTTTCCGGCGACGCCATCCCCAAGCTGCTCGCGGAGCTGAAGGACCGGGAGGCCCGGGGCTACACCTTCGAGGTGGCCGACGCCTCGCTCGAGCTCCTGATGCGCCGGCATGACGGGTGGAAGCAGCCGTTCTTCGACGTCGAGAGCTACCGGGTGAACGTGGAACGACGAGAGGACGAGGAGGCCGTGGCCGAGGCCACCGTCAAGGTGCGGGCCGGCGGCGCCCGCCACGTCGAGAGCGCCGAGGGCCATGGCCCCGTCGGAGCGCTGGACAACGCACTCCGCAAGGCGCTGTCGAACGAGTACCCCGAGCTCGGGAACATCACCCTGGAGGACTACCGGGTCCGGGTGCTGGACGAGAACATCGGTACCGGCGCCACGGTGCGTGTATTGATCGACACCTCGAACGGCCAGGGCGAGTGGACCACGGTCGGGGTGTCGAGCAACATCATCGAGGCGTCCTGGGAGGCGCTGACCGACGGCTACCTGTACGGCCTGCTCCATCCCCGCCAGGACGAGGGGTAAGCCGGCCCCAGTACGAACGGAAGGCGCGATCCATCCGTTCGATATCCTCCGGGCGTGGCCATGCGCATCCGAGAGGCGATCCTGGCCGATGCCGAGGCCATCGCGACCGTGCACGTGCGATCGTGGCAGGCCGCCTATCGCGGCCAGCTCCCGGACGAGTACCTCGACGGGCTCACCGTGGACGATCGGCTCTCACAGCATCAGTGGGCGCTGGAGCACCCGCGCCACGACTGGCGTGTGTGGGTGGCCGACGAAGGCAGGCGCGTGTTGGGATTCGCGGTGACCGGGCCGAGCGAGGACGCCGACGCCGATTCCGGGACGGCCGAGCTCTACGCGATCTACCTGGAGCCGGGCTCCTACGGCACGGGCGTGGGCCGCCGGCTGTTCGCGCATGCCGTCGGTGACTTGCGCGAGCGAGGGTTCCGAACCGCGACGCTATGGGTCCTCGAGTCGAACGAGCGAGCCCGTCGGTTCTACGAGGTGGCCGGGTGGAAGCTCGACGGAGCGACCACCACTGAGACGGATCGACTGTCTGAACTACCCGACGGTCCGGTACCGGGCGGACCTCGGCTAGGCGCTACTTTTTACGGGCCCTTCTTCTTGCCGTGCTCGGTCTCGTTCTTCGGACCCTGACGCTTGGGGTTCTCGCCCTTCCAGCCGCCCTCGGGAGGCTTGTTCCTCCAGCCCTTGTGGTTGCCGCTGCCCGGCGACCCGGTGCCCTCACCTTCGCCGGGCTCGCCACCGCCACCGCCACCGCCACCGCCACCCGCCGCCACCGCCGCCGCCACCGCCGCCGCCACCGCCACCGCCGCCACCGGTTCCCCCACCTGACGGCGGGGTGCCGCCGCCGGTCCCAACGGTTCCTCCGGACCCGCCGGCCCCTCCCAGGATGATGCCGCCGCTGCCCGTGGTCGGGGGCGGCTGGGTTATGGCTGGGAAGAGGTCGCCCAGGATGGATTGGAGGGTGGAGATGATCCCGGGGCCGAGGAGGGCCATCAGTGGCTGGAGCGTCGAGCCGATGGCTCGGTCGAGCTCGCTCACCGCGAACCCCTGCGCCAACGCGGCCTGCCGGTCCAGCAACAGGGCTTGGGCCAGAGCTGAAGCCTGCGCGTACCTGCCGTCGCGAAGTGCACCCCGCAGGTCACGCAGGTCGGCGATGGCCTGGTCCATGGCGGTTGGCATGCGCCCTGGGGGACTGGTGGGCTGAACGGTGGGAAGCGTCCGCACCCGCCCAGTCGGCCCCTGGCCGATCAGCGCGAGGGCTCCCCCGGCGACCAGGACGAGGGCCGCTGTGAGCGCCGCGAGTCGGATGACGACGCGGCGCTCGTGCGCCGCACCGTGCGGGACCCTGACGGGTGGGGCGGGAAGCGCGATCGGCACGACGGGTTCGGCCAACAGCTCGCGGAGGAGCAACGTCAGGCTGCCGAGCCCCACGCCCTTCTGGAGGTACCCGTCGGCGCCGGCGGGGACCTCCGGCGTGCCGGGAGTCCCCGACGTGAAAAGGACGATCTTGGCATCCGGGGAAACCTGCCGGATCTCCGCGAAGTCCCAGTTCCCGATGTCGTCGTCCAGGACCACGGCGTCGGGCTCCTCGGAACGGAGCGCGGAGAACAGTTCCTCACGGTCGTTCGCCTCGGCCACCACGGCGAAGCCATCGTCTTCCAGGAACCGCCTGACCAGGGCTCGTTTGGCGTAGATGGTCCGGCGATGGCGACTCGGATGCGGTCGCCGGCGATGCGTTCTCTCACTGCCCCAGTTCCTCCCCGACGCTCAGCACGGGCATCGTATCGTCACCGCCGAATCCCATGGTGGTGATTCGGGGGCAAATGGAGACAAATTCCAGGAGTCGCTGGTACCGACCCGGCTTCGCCTCACGCCGAGCCGATGCTTGTCGAAGACATGGTGGTTCCCTCCCTTACCGCGTGATCGCATCGTAGGAGGGTCGGCCGATGGGGGGAAGGGGGAACGGCCTAAGCCGAAGGTCGCTTCACGTGAAGGATGGCATCAGGAGGACAGCTCGGTCTCTCGGCGGGCGAGTGCCCTCCGGGCCGCCAGGAGCTCGTCGACCCCTTCCATGGGGAGCGGCTTGGCGAAGTAGAAGCCCTGGCCCAGATCGCAATGCAGGTCGAGGAGCCGTTCCAGTTGGTCGGCACGCTCGATCCCCTCTGCCACCGGCTGTAGGTCCAGGTCGCTGGCGAGCTTGATGATCGTCGCGGTCAACGCCGACTTCCGAGGATCCGTAGTGAAGGCGTCGATGAAGGACTTGTCAACCTTCAGGATGTCGACCGGGAACTGCTGGATGTAGTTCAGCGAGGAGTACCCGGTTCCGAAATCGTCCACCGCGAGCTTCACCCCGAGCGCCTTGAGCTCGGTGAGGCGTTGGACGGACAGCTTCACGTCCTTCATCATCACGCTCTCGGTGATCTCCAGGATCAGCATGCCGGGGTCCAGCCCCGTCTCCGTGAGGATCTCTCCGATGTCGCCCACGATCTCCTGCCGTTGGAGCTGTCGTGCGGACAGGTTGACGGCCATGTGGAGCGGAGATTCGAGCGGCAGCCGGTCCTGAAGGAGCACCGCCTGGCGACAGGCCTCCTGGATCACCCACTTGCCGATGGTGACGATGAGGCCGGTCTCCTCCGCCAGCGGGATGAACTCGAGCGGAGGGACGAGACCGCGCTCGGGGTGATTCCAGCGGATCAGGGCCTCCAGGCCGATGATCGCTCCCGTCTCGAGCTCGATGACCGGCTGGTAGTGCAAGATGAACTCGCCGTTGTCGACGGCCCGTTGGAGGTCCGCTTTCAGCTCCAGGCGGCGGAGCGCCGTGTCGTGCATGGCCGGCTCGAAGACCTGGTACCGGCCCTTCCCTGCTTCCTTCGCCATGTACATCGCGACATCCGCGTTTCGCAGGAGTTCCTCTGCGTCCCTCGGCCCCCCCTCGAGGTCGGACGTTGCGGTTGCGATGCCGATGCTGGCTCGGACGAAGACGTCCTTCCCACGCAGTGGGAAGGGCCCGTCCAGGGCGGCCATGATCCGGACGGCGACGTCGGCAGCGTCGATCCCCGTCCCACCGTCCTCCAACAGGATGCCGAACTCATCCCCACCCAGGCGGGCCGCGGTATCCGCGGTGCGGAGGCTGTTCTTCAGGCGCTCGCCGACCTCCTGGAGCAGCCGATCGCCGACGGCGTGGCCGAGCGAGTCGTTGATGGTCTTGAAGTCGTCGAGGTCCATGAACAGGACCGAGATGGGCCGGCCGTCCCGCGTCTGCCGCTCCAAGGCGTGCTCGACGCGGTCGTGGAACAGCGCTCGGTTCGCGAGGGCGGTGACCGGGTCGTGGAACGCCTGGTGCTGGAGCTGCTCCTCGAACGCCTTCCGCTCGCCGATGTCGCGGGTGTTCAGCACGATCCCGTTCACGTTTGGGTCGCTCAGGAGGTTCGTGCGCTGGGACTCGACATGGAGCCAGTGTCCGTCGCGATGCAGGAGGCGGAACTCGGTCAGAGCCGGCCTGGGGTCGTCCTCGCCGCGGCTTCCGCTCGTCAGGAATTGGAGGACCTGGGCCTTGTCCTCGGGGTGGACATGGTCGGTGAGCTTGGAGCCCGTGAGCTGCCCGGGCTCGTGGCCCAGCACGCGCTCCACGGACGGGCTGACGTAACTCACGCATGAGTCCGCCGCCACGACCATGACCACGTCGGAGGAGTTCTGGACCAGCGAGGAGAACCGGGCCTCGCTCCGACGGCGAAGGAGGTCCTCCGTGAGGGCCGCACTCTCCAACGCCAGCGCGGCCTGAGACGAGAGGGTCTCCAGCACGTCGCACGTGGACCGGGACACGCGGGTGGCGCTGCTCACGCAGAGCAGGGCCTTCAGCTCATCCATCATGAAGAGCGGTGCCACGAACACGAACCGCGTCTCCTCGGGCATCGGCACCAGCCATCCGAGCTCGCCTCGGGTCGAGGGATCCTGGCGCGAACCGAGCGCGATGAGCCGCGCGCGCTTCGATGCCGGCCCACCTGGCAGGATGACGACCGTTCCCAAGGCCGTGTCGTCATCGCGGGAGGCGCCGACGACGGTGAACTCCTGCGGAGCGTTCCCTTCCAGGTTCACCAGTAGGAGCACTGCAGCGCTCTCGCCGGCCAGCCTGCCGGCCGACTGCATGGCCGCCTGATAGATGCCGTCGCGATCGGTCGCCCCCACCAGCGCCTGGCCGGCCTGCTGTAAGGCCTTCTGGCGCATTGCCGACTGCTCCTCGCGGCGCACCAGGCCGGCCATCCTCACGACCACCAGGAGGAACAGAGCGATCGATGAACCGATCACGAAAGACGCGTCGACTCGCTCGCCCCGGATCTCCTGGATGATCTGAACGGCAGGGGCCATCAGCGATGCCCCGGCGAGCAGCCCGAGCCTGGCCTTCGTCGACCGGCCTTCCTGGTCCGAGGCGGGATCGGAGAGTGTCCGCATCGAGCCGTGCAGCGCGGCCGCACCCCACAGGAGATAGAATGACGCCCAGCCAGCCTCCAGGTACCCCGCCTGGTTGTAGACGATCCCCTGCACCGAGATGTAGCTGTAGACGAAGTCGGTGCAGAACAGCGCCACGGCCGCACCCGCCATCAGATAGAAGGACGGAGCGCGCCTCCCCAGTCCGATGGCCAGGCGGACCACCACCACGAGCAGCATGAGGTCCATGAACGGGTACGTCATGCCGACGAGCCTCTGGATCGCGTTCGAGTCGGGGGTCCGGGCGATGGGGGACATCAGGAACACCCACGAGATCGTCCCGATTCCAATGGCCACGATGAGCGAGTCGATCAAGCCCTCTCTGTCTCGCCCTGGGCTGCGGCGATGCACCATCAGCAGGACGCCGGCGATCAGGCACGGGTAGACGGAGAGGTACAGGATGTCGCCGATGGACGGGTAGGGGAGCTCCGAGCCAAAAAGCTTCTCGTAGTTGTACGTGATGACGTCCCCGGCCACGAACAGGGTCTGGCCGAGGGCGAAGAGATACCACGGCAGGCGCTGTTCTGGTCGCCACGTCCTCACGGCGATGACGATCACGACCGGTGAAGAGAACGCGATGACGTTGAAGACCAAACCGATCTTGAGCGGCGGCGCGAACTCCCAGCCGAGCAGCAGCAGGGTGCCGCCGAGGATGTACAGAAGCCACCCCCGGTGCCTCATGGTGGTCATATCGGGCGGCCGGAACGGCGACCTGAAGGATCGCGGGCTACTCTAAATCAGGCATCTTTCGGCCCCGAATGGGCCGCAGCCACCCAGTCGGCGGACGGCCCGTCCAATGAACGGCCCAGGTCGACCGGTTCCAAGTCACCGTCAGGCACGGCCCCCCGGCGCTCGATGTCCCGGATCCCTGGAAGGAACAGGAAGGCAAGGGTCACGGTGCCCCCGATCACCCCTGCCCACACGAGGGTGGCCCGGACCCCGATGGCCGCGGCGACCGGGCCCGTCAACGCGTAGGACAGCGGGAGGAGGCCGATGGAGACGAACCAGTCCAGGCTGGAGACCCGCCCCAGGAGCCGGTTCGGGACGAGCCGCTGCTTGGTGGTGATCCACACGATCGTGCCGGCGCCCTCGAGGGCGCTGAACAGGAAGCAGGCCACCATGGCCTGCCACGGGAAGCGCGCGAGGCCGTATCCCGCAACCGAGAGTGTGGACGCCGTCCACACCAGGTAGATGAAGGTCATGTTCCGGCGGGGCATGTCCCGGTGCCCCATGAACAGAGCCGCAGCCATCGCGCCAACCCCGCCGAGCGCCAGGATGAAGCCGAGGTCGCGGGCGCTCCTTCCCATCTCGTACTTGACAAGGTGGGGGAGCAGCACCTCCGTCGGACCGAGGAACACCAGGTACGCGAACGCGGCCGCCACCAGGGTTCCCCACAGCCACGTCTGGGACCGAACGTAGCGGAAGCCCTCCTTGATCTCTCGCCATGCCGATCCGACATCTCCCTGCCCGGCGCGCGTCTTCGCCTGCGTTCGCATGAACGACAAGCAGAGGATCGATGCGCCGAAGGTCGCAGCATCGACCATGAAGGCTCCTCCTGCCCGATCGCCGAAGGCCGCGATGATCCACCCGCCGAGCGCGGGGCCGAGCATCCTCCATGCGGCCGTTCGGACGAACTGGTCGAGCGAGTTGGCCTGTGTGAGGAGCTTCGGCGGGACAAGCTCCGGCACGATGGCATCGAACGCTGGTCCGAAGAACGCGGTGCCCGCCCCGAACGCCGCGGCGATCACCATCAAGTGCCACAGCCGGATCGAGCCGGAGATCGACAGGATTCCGAGGGCGGCCACGGCCAGGCCCCGAATGGCGTCGGCCGCCATCATCACTCGGCGGCGATCGAACCGGTCGCTCACCACACCGCCAACCAAGAGCAGGACGATGTGGGGGAGCGACATGGCGATCCCGACCACCGACAGGGCCGTGGCGGCATTGGACAGCTGGTAGACCTGCCAGGGAAGCGCCACGAAGAAGATCCCGTCACCAAGCAGCGAGATGCCCATCCCGGCCCACAGCAGTCGAAAGTCGCGGAGCCGGAGAGGAGCGGTCAGGCGCAAACGGCCGGACCCGGTGGGGCGTTCCCCCTCACGTTCCATGCCCCGGATATCGGCGGCTGCGAGCCAGCCTTTACCGCTTGAGAACGCCGGAGGTCAGGGCCTGGACGGGCGCCTTCATGGGCGGCGTCGGGGCGGACTCCTCCGGGGGAGCCGACGGGGTCGATTCCTCCGACGGAGCCGCAGCGGGGGTCTCGTTCGGGAGGTAGACCCGGAAGGACGCGCCCCCTCCCGCTCGGTCCTCGACCCACGCCCGGCCGCCGTGCAGCCCCGCGAATCGAGCGACCAGGGAGAGCCCGATCCCCACCCCGGGGGAATGGGCGACGACCTCGTCCCCCTGCCGGAAGGGCTCGAAGATGGTGGTCTTGAGGTCGTCCCGAACTCCCGGCCCGGCGTCCTCCACCCTGATCATCACTCCATCCTCGAATGGCTCGATGTTGACCCAGATCGGCGTCTCGGGGGGCGTGTACCGCACGGCGTTCGTGACCAGGTTCTCGATGATCCGCTCCGTCTGGTCCGCGTCGACTGTGGCCATCACGGGCTCGGAGGCCCCGAGCTCGAGCGGATGGCTCTCGAGGTTGCACTCCTGGATCACCGTCGCCGCGATCAAGGCGAGGTCGACCTGGCCGCGATTCGGTTCCACGGTGCCCCTCGACATCCGGTCCAGGTCGAGCAGGTTGGTCAGCAGGCGGCGCAGCTTGCGGGCGTTGGAGGCCATCCGTCGGATGAGGTCCTGTTGGTCCTCGACAGCGATGGTGTCCCCGCTCTGCTCGAGCGTGAGGGCGCTCCCCAGGATGCTGGTGAGCGGCGTGCGGAGATCGTGGGACACGGCCTGGAGGAACGAGTTCTGCATCTCGTGAAGCGTCGTGAGTCGCTTGGTCGCCTCCTTCTCGGTGTCCAGGGCCTGCCGCAGGCGTCCCTCCCCCTCCTTCTGGTCGGTGACGTCGTACATGACGCCCTGCAGGTAGGCGGGCCGACCGTTCTCGTCCGTCAGGGCCTCCGCTTCCTCCCTGATCCAGATGACGTGCCCCTTCGGGCTGCGGATCCGGTACTCGCACTGCATCCGGCCTTCACCGTTCAGGATCTGGAGCTCGGCCGCCAGTGCCTGCTCCCGGTCCTCGGTCAGGATCTGTTCACGCCAGAACTTCGCGGCGCTCATGAACTGCTCCTGGGTGAAGCCCAGGATGGACTCGATCTGGGGACTCACGTACCGCCACGCGCCCTCCTCGCCGAACTCCGCGATGTAGACGACGGCCGGCAGGCCTTCCACCAGCGTCCGGTACTTCGTCTCCGCCTCTCGAAGCTGCCGCTCGGTCCTGCGATGCTCGTTGACGTCCACCATCAGGCCCTTCAGGCGGGCGATGACGAGGATGAACAGCACTGCGGAGCACCCCGCGAGCACCGGCACGTCGACCTGCTCGCCTCGGAGAGCCTGGAAGAGCTCGACCGCCGGTGCCATCAGCGAAGCTCCGGCCAACACGTAGAGACGCAGGCGAGGGTTCTTCACCTCACGCTCCGGCGCCGGCGCTTCCAACTGGCGCATCGACCGGTGGAGCGCCGCCGCACCCCACAGCAGGTAGAACAGCGCCCAGCCGCCCTCCAGGTAGCCGGTCGTGTTGTCGTACACGATGCCGTGGACGGAGATCCAGCTGTAGACGCTGTCCGTCACGAACAGGGCAACGATGGACAGTGCCATGAGGTAGAAGGCGACCGGCCGTGTCCCGGTGCCCACGGCCAGCCGGATGGCCGCGGTCAAGATCATCAGGTCCATCAGGGGGTAGGCGATGGAGACCAGCTTGGCCGCCAGGTTGAGATCGCTGGCATGCGCGACCGGCGCCATCAGGAATACCCAGGAGACAACGCCGACGCCCACGGCCACGATCAACGAGTCGATGGCGCTCGCTCGGTCGCGCCCCGGATTCCGCCGATGGATCAGCAGCAGCAGACCGGCGATCAGGCAGGGATAGACCGACAGGTAGAAGAAGTCCCCGACCGAGGGGAAGGGGAGCTCGCTGCCGAACAGCCGATCGTAGTTGTACGTGATGATGTCACCGGCCACGAACAGCGTTTGGCCCAGCGCGATCAGGTACCAGGGAAGACGCTGCGTGGGCTTGTTCATCCGAACCGCGATCAGGATCACGACGGGGGAGGAGAGTCCGATCACGTTGAAGAGCGGCCCCACCCGGATCGCGTGCACGAACAGGTAGGCCAGGGTCGTCACGATCCCCAGCCCGAGATACATCAGCCAAGCCCGGCGCTTCATGTCTGTCATATCGGCCGCTCTGGGAAACGCCTTAGGCCGGACGCCCGCTGCCGGCCACTGTGCGAGCCTGGAGCATCAGCTCCCGGTGGCGCTCGTGCTGGAGCTCGAAGCGATCGTTGATCTCCCCCAGCACCTGGCAGAGAAGGTCGATCTCCTCGTCGCCGTTGGCCGCCGTGACCTGGATCCGGAATCCCACCTCGTCCTTTGGCACGAGGGGGTAGGCGGCCATCGTCACGTAGATGCCTCGGTCGAACAGGTACCGGCCGACGACGTCGATGTCCTCGTGGCGCGCCAACGGGATCTCGATCAGCGGATACCCCGATCGGTTCGGAGTGTAGATGTGGAGCTCGCGGATCTGGTCCAGGACTCGCTTGGTCCGCCGAAAGATGTCGTGGCGATTCTGGTCGCCGCGCTTCTCGTTGACCGCGAGCCCGGCCAGCGTTGTGGCCAGGGACGCGATCGGGGAGGGCCCCGAGAAGAGGTAGGGAGGTGCGGCGACCTTCAGGACGTCCTTGAGCCGTGTCGGGAGCGCCAGGAACGACAGGAGGGAGGAATAGGCCTTGGAGAACCCACCCACCAGGACGATGTGCTCGTAATCCTCGCCCTGGTTGCGAACCACTCCGTTCCCGCGCTTGCCGTAGTGGCAGAGTTCGTCGGGGGCCCGTTCGCCGATCACGCCGAACCCATGGGCGTCGTCGATGTAGAGCAGGGCGTCGTGCTCCCGCGCCAGCCTGACGAGCTCGTGCATGTCGACCGCGTTCCCCGTCATCGAGTTCACGCCGTCCATCGCGATGAGTTTCGGTGCGGTCCGATTGACCTTGAGGAGCTCCTCGAGATGCTCGTAGTCGTCGTGCCGGTATCGGACGACGGTGGCGCCGTGGCCCTTCGCGATCATCGCCCCGTCGTAGATCGTCTTGTGGGCCCGTCCGTCCAGGAAGATGGTTCCGCTGCCTACCAGCACCGGGATGACCGACATGTGGATGTGAGTGATGGTGGGGAGCAGCAGGGAGTCCTCGGACCCGAGCAGCTCGGTCAGCTTCGCCTCGATCTCCTCGTACAGGGCAGGGCTCCCGAGGAGCCGGGACCAGGACGGATGGGTGCCCCACCGGTCGAGGTACTCGGGCACGGCCTCGATGATCTCCCGGTCCACGTCGAAGCCGAGATAGTTACAGGAGGCGAAATCGAACAGCCAGTGGTCACCGATGCGGATGCGGCGGCCGTGCCGGATGTCCACCTCGTCGATGACAGCATCCAGCATCGGGTGGGATTCCTTCAGGCGAGCGAGGTCGGCGACGGTCGCTATCCAGCGCTCGAGCCAGCCATCCTCACGTCGCCTCAGTGGCTTGGGGGGTTCCGACATACACCTTGCAATCGGCGGACTCGGGGATGCTCTTTAGCCCATTAGGGGGTCCCCATCCGAGGGAGGCTGGACCATCGGCGCCCAGGCCAGCCGGGCGCTAGCGTGACCGCGTGGCCGTGCTGGTCGGGACGAGCGGATGGCAATACGACGACTGGCGGGGCCGCTTCTACCCCGCCGACCTGCCCAAACGAGCTTGGCTCGGGTTCTTCGCCACCCGGTTCCCCACGGTCGAGGTCAACAACTCCTTCTACCGATTGCCTTCGGCCGAGGCCTTCGCCCGGTGGCGCGAGGAGACCCCGGAGGGGTTCGTGGTCGCGGTCAAGGCCAGCCGGTTCATCACCCACATCCGGCGGATGCGGGACTGTCGCGACCCGGTCGAGCTCCTGTGGACCCGAGCCAGGGAGCTGGGACCCCGCCTGGGGCCGATCCTGTTCCAGTTCCCGCCGCGCTTCCCGGCCGACCTCGGACGGCTCCAGGGGTTCCTCCCCGTCCTTCCTCGAGCGATGCGGGCGGCGTTCGTGCTGGCCGACCGGCCGGGCGCTCGGGTCCGCGACGTGGTCACCGGAGGGTGGGCCTACATCCGGTTCCATCAGGGGCGACAGCTTATGCCGGGTTACACGAGGACCAAGCTTCGCCGGTGGGCCGATCGCATCCGAGCCCTTCCGGCCGGCGACGTGTTCGCCTACTTCAACAACGACACCGGCGGCGCGGCCGTCCGGGACGCGCTCACCCTGACCGAGATGCTGTCGGGAGGAAGGACGGCCGCGCCGCCTCGAACGCGGTGATCGCCTCCTCGTGACGGAGCGTGATGTCGATGTCGTCGAGGCCCTCGAGCAGCCGCCACCTGCGTGAAGTCGTCGATGTCGAACGTGGCCTCGAACCCCGGTGCGGTCACGGCCTTGGCCTCGAGGTCAACCGTGACCGGTGAGACCGGATCCTCGGTCACCGCGTCCATCAGCCGGCGAACGGCATCGGGCGGAAGCTGCACCGGCAACAGGCCCACCTTGGTGCAGTTCGTTCTGAAGATGTCGGCGAGCGACGGCGCGATCACCGCGCGGAACCCTGCATCCTCCAGCGCCCACACGGCGTGCTCGCGGCTGGAGCCGCTGCCGAAGTTCGCTCCGGCCACCAGGATCGAGGCGCCGGCGTACTCCGGCCGGTTCAGCACGAACGACGGGTCCTTCCGCCACTCGGCGAACAGGAACGGGCCGAACCCCGTGCGCTCGATCCGCTTCAGGTACTCGGCCGGGATGATCTGGTCGGTGTCGACGTCCGAGCGGTCCAGGGGGAGCGCGGTGCCCGTGTGGATCCGGAACGGTCGCATGCTCGCTACGCCCCCTCGGCCGCTGGAAGATCGACGCCGAGGTCGGCCGGGGTGCAGAAGTGGCCGGCGATGGCCGTGGCCGCGGCGACCGCCGGGCTGACCAGATGGGTCCGCCCCCCCTTGCCCTGCCGGCCCTCGAAGTTCCGGTTGGACGTGGAGGCGCACCGCTCGCCCGGCGAGAGCTGGTCCGGGTTCATCCCCAGGCACATCGAGCACCCGGCGTCGCGCCAGTCGAACCCGGCGGCCCGGAACACCGTGTCCAGGCCTTCCCGCTCGGCCTGCGCCTTCACCAGCATCGACCCCGGGCACGACCATGGCCCGCAGGCCCTCGCGCACGCGCCGGCCCCGGACCACTTCCCCCGCGACGCGCAGGTCCTCGATCCGGCTGTTCGTGCACGACCCGATGAACACGGTGTCCGGCCTGATGTCCCGGATGGCCGTGCCGGGACGAAGGGCCATGTAGTCCAGGGCGCGCTCGGCTGCCTCGCGGCGGACCGGATCGTCGAACGAGGCGGGGTCGGGGACCGCACCGTCGATCGAGACGGTCTGGCCCGGGTTCGTCCCCCACGAGACGAACGGCGTGAGCTGGGCGGCGTCGAGCTCGATCTCCCGGTCGAACGCCGCATCGGGGTCGGTGGCGAGCGAGCGCCAGTGGTCCAGGGCTCGCTCCCAGGCAGCGCCCTTCGGGGCGTGGGGCCGGCCCTCCAGGTACGCGAAGGTCGTGTCGTCGGGCGCCACCATCCCGGCTCGGGCCCCGGCCTCGATGGACATGTTGCACACGGTCATCCGGCCCTCCATCGACAGCGACCGGATGGCGGCCCCTCGGTACTCGATGACGTGGCCCACGGCGCCGCCGGTCCCGATCCGGGCGATCACGCCCAGGATGACGTCCTTGGCCGAGACCCCCTGAGGCAGGTCACCGTCCACGGTGACGGCCATGGATCCGGGCGTGGACTGCGAGAGCGTTTGACTCGCCAGGACGTGCTCCACCTCGCTGGTGCCGATCCCGAAGGCGAGCGCCCCGAACGCGCCGTGGGTGGAGGTGTGGGAGTCACCGCACACGATGACCAGCCCGGGCTGCGTCAGCCCCATCTGCGGCCCGATCACATGGACGATGCCCTGGCCGATGTGGCCGGTGGGGTAGAGCTCGATGCCGAACTCCTCGCAGTTGCGGGCAAGCGCCTGCATCTGGCGCACCGAGACGGGGTCCTCGGGCCCGGGAGCCGTGGGGACGTTGTGGTCCATCGTCGCCACGGTGAGGTCGGGCCGGCGCACGGTCCTCCCCGCCAGGCGAAGCCCGTCGAAGGCCTGGGGGCTGGTCACCTCGTGGACAAGGTGGAGGTCGACGTAGAGCAGATCCGGCTCGCCCTCGGCGCGGTGCACCAGGTGCTGGTCCCACACCTTCTGCGAGAGCGTCTTGGCCGTCGTCATCGCCGCCCTCCTGGCGGGCCTACCGCCAGGGTTGTTCCAAATAGTGGAACGTGATACCAATATGTGGAACATGACTCTACCACCCCTGTCCAGGTCCCGCTCGCCGGCCGGCGCCATCGAGACCGGCGTCGGCGTCCTGGACCGGACCCTGGCCATCGTGGACGCGGTCGAGTCGGGCTCCCGAACGTTCACCGACATCGCCGAGGCGACGGGCCTCACCCGGTCGACCGCGCATCGGCTCCTCAAGGCCCTGGAGGCGCACGGGTTGCTGTCGTTCGAGGGCGGCTTCGGCTACCGGCTCGGTCCTCGACTGCTTCGCCTGGCGGCGACCGCGATGCGGGAGCTCCCGCTCCGCGACCTGGCGCGGCCGGCCCTCGAGCGGCTGGCCCGGATGACCGGCGAGACGGCGCAGCTCTTCGTGCGGAGCGGTGACGAGCGCGTCTGCATCGACGTGGTGGAGTCCGAGAGCGAGTTGCGCACGATCGTTCCGGTAGGCGCGTCGCTGCCGCTCACGGCAGGCTCGGCCGGCAAGGTGATCATGGCCTGGGCTTCTGATCGGGAGCGCCTGCTGGGGCTGATCCATCCGCTCACCGAGCGCACCCCGGGCGTCGATCGGCTTCGGCGGCAACTGGTCACGGCCCACCGGCGTGGATGGGCGGAGAGCTCCGGCGAGCGGGAGCCGGGCGTGGCCTCCGTGAGCGCGCCCGTGTTCGGCGGCGCGGGAACCGTCCTGGCCGCGGTCTCGGTGTCCGGTCCGGTGCAGCGCCTGGGGTCCAGGCCCGGCAGGCAGTACGCACCCGCGGTCCTGGCGGCGGCACGGGAGATCGAGGAAGCCCTCGAGGCCTCGGTCGGGTAGGGTTTCCGCTTCAGACCCCTCGGGTATCGCTCCGGGGGACAGCGGGTGCCCGGTCGGAGATCACCATGCAGCAGCTTGATCAAGACGTCCTGCTTGGCGAGCGATACCGGCTCGTTCGGATGCTCGGCTCGGGGGGCATGGGCTCTGTGTGGGAGGCCGAGGACCAGATCCTGGGCCGGCCCGTGGCGGTCAAGGTGCTTTCCGAGTCGCTGGCGGCGGGGGAACGCGCTGTCCGCCGGTTCGAGCGCGAGGCCCGGGCCGCAGCCCGCCTCTTTGGACCGCACATCGCCGCCGTGTACGACTTCGGTCGCTCGGAGGGCCGTCCCTACATCGTGATGGAGCTGGTTCGCGGAGAGACGCTGGCCGATCGCCTGGCCCGTGAGGGTCCGCTCCCACCGCAGGAGGCCGCACGGATCGCCGTGCAGGTGGCCCAGGCACTGGAGGAGGCCCACGCCGCCGGGATCGTCCACCGGGACGTGAAGCCCGGCAACGTGATGCTCACCCCGTCCGGCGACGTGAAGGTGATGGACTTCGGGATCGCCGCCGCGGCGTGGGCCGAACGGGTCACCACGTCGGACCTCGTCCTCGGCACCCCCTCGTACCTGGCGCCGGAACAAGCGAAGAGCGAGAAGACCACGCCGGCATCCGACGTGTCCGCGCTCGGCGCCGTGCTGTACGAGATGGTGGCCGGCCGCCCACCGTTCGTCGGTGACTCACCGGTCGCGGTGGCGCTGGCGCACGTGCGCGACGACCCCGCACCCCTCGACCAGGTGGCCGAAGGGGTCCCGCCAAACATCGCCGCCGCGTCCATGGCCGCGTTGGCGAAGGACCCCGCCGATCGCCCGTCCTCCGCCTCCGCCTTCGCGTCCATGCTCCGCGAACCGACCCTTCCCCTTCCGGCGATCGATGCCGCCGAGGAGACGACCCCGCTCGCGCCATTCGCCTGGAGAGCTGAGGAGACGACGAAGCTTGCCCCCGTCTCGCGTCGCGGCGAGCGCCGGCGCCTTGTCGTCTCCCTCCTACTGATCGCCGCGGCGCTCCTGTTGATCCTGACCATCGCGATGGTCGAGGCCAGGGACCGGTCGATCTTGCAGGAGGCCAAGCGTGAGGCCCGCCTGGGTCAGCGGGTGACAGTCCCCGAGCTCACGGGGACGACCATCTCAGAGGCACAGGATGCCCTGGCGCAAGCTGGACTGGTGGTGGGTGACGTCCGGCTTCAGCCGGGGGAGCCCGGGATCGTGATCTTGAGCGACCCGCCCGCCGGGGACCACGTGCGGCGGGACACCTCGGTCATGCTCGTCGTCGGAGCGAGCACGCCGTCGCCGGGCAAGCCCCCCAAGGAGCACGACGACAAAGGGAAGCACCTTGGTGAGGGGAAGGACTAGCTGGCCGTACCGGGCTCGTCCGGGCCGGGGTCATCCGACGAGTCTGGCGCATCCGGCAAGAAAACCCTGAACGACGCGCCCCTGCCGGGACGGTCCTCCACCCAGGCCCTCCCCCCATGGAGCTCGGCGAACCTGGCCACGAGCGAGAGGCCGATCCCGCTCCCGGGGAGGTCCGCGGCCTCCGGCCCCCTGCTGAAGGGCACGAAGATCTTCTCCTTGAGGTCGTCGGGGACGCCGGCCCCCTCGTCGTCCACCGAGATCAGCGCGCCACCGTCCTGCGGGGCCACCCGGATCCACACCCTCGCGTCCTCCGTGTGACGGTCCACGTTCGCCAGCAGGTTCTCCACCATCCGCTCCACCTTGGCCAGGTCAACAGCGATGGTCACCGGTTCGGTCTGGATCTCCACCGACCGTCCGGCGAGCGCGTCCGAGGAGGCCACCAGGCGACGCACCATCGCCGGGAGGTCCACCGGGGACCGCCGGGGCTCGATGATCCCCCGGTCCAGCCGGTCCAGGTCGAGGAGGTCGGTGAGCAAGGTCCGCAAGCTTTGCGTTCGCACCGTGAGCGACCGGAGCAGCGTCCGGCGTTCGTCCGTCGACAGCTGGTCGTCCAGCCGTTCCAGCGTGCTGGCCGCGCCGTGGATCACGGTGAGCGGGTTCTGCAGGTCGTGCGAGAGCGTGTGCAGCAGGGTGTTCTTCAGCCGGTCCATGGCCCGGAGCTTCTCCAGCACCCTCTCCAGCTCCTGCTCCGAGCGCTTGCGCTCGCTGATGTCGTACATGACCCCCTGGAGCACGAAGGGACGCCCGTTCTCGTCGCGAACCGTGGTGGCCTCGTCGAGGATCCATAGCCACCGGCCGTCCTTGGTCTGCATCCGGTACTCGGCCCGGAACGGCTCGCCGAAGGAGAGCGAACGTTCCTCCTCGACCCGTACCACGGCCAGGTCCTCGGGATGTGTGAACGAGGCCATCGGATGGGGGTGCGCCAGCCACTCCTCGGGCGTGTACCCCAGGACCCGCTCCAGCTGCGGTGAGATGTACAGCCAGTCGCCCTGCTCGCCGTACTCGGCCAGGTAGACCACCGCGGGGATCTGCTCGACGAGCGTCCGGTATTTGGCTGCGAGCTCCGTGTGGCTGGCCTCGGCGAATTTCTGCTCGGTGACGTCCAGCATCACGCCGTGCCAGAACCGGACCCCCGAGACCGGGTCCTCCACCACGTTCGCCTCGTCCTGGAACCACACCACCCGGCCGTCCCGAGCGATCATGCGGTACTCCGAGGTGAACGTGCCGGTCTGAAGCGATGCCCGATCGTCCTGGACGACCCGGTCACGGTCGTCCGGGTGCATGGCCCGGATCCACAGCTCCGGATCGGCCTGCCACTCGAACGGCGTGTAGCCCAGGATGTGCTCGGCCTGTGGGCTGATGTACACGTCCCGATACCCGATGGGGCTGGTCTCGTCCTCGATCTCGGTGTAGGTGATGGCCGGGATCTGCTCCACCAGGGCGCGATAGCGGACCTCGGCCTCCCGGAGCTCGTAGTAGCGGGCCCCCGCCGCCACGCGGCCGGCATCGTCTGAGGCTCGGACCACCACAAGGCGGTCGTCCCCGTCGGCGATGGCCTCCGCCCACAGCCGGAGGACCCGGGCTTCACCCGAGGGCGTCAGGACGTGGGCGTCGAACCCGTCGATCGCGCCCCGCTCGCGCAGCAGGTCCTTGGCCCGATCGTCCCCCATGGTGGCGAAGAACCCCAGCTCCGCGATGGTGTGGCCCACGACCTCGTCCCGGTCCCGATCCACCAGGAACAGGAACGCGTCGTTCGCCTCCAAGATCAGCCCGTCGAGGTTGGCGAGCAGGATCCCAAGCGAGCTGTGGTGGAAGACGCGGGCGGCAAGGCCCTCTCGTCCGGGCGCGGTCAGCTTGGGCTTCATCGGCTCAAGCATCGGCCGGCCGGGGGACACGCTTTACGCGCGCGAGGCGCAACTCAGCGGGCGCTGTTCGTGAGGACCCGAACGATGGCGTCCTCGATCGAGGAGGCGATCCACTTCGGCATCCCCCGGGAGAGGATGGAGAACTCGGTCCACGCTCCCTCCTTCTCCAGCCAGACCCATCCGGAGAGGGCCGAGACCCCGTCCAGGGTCCCGGTCTTGGCCCGGACCTTCACCCCGTGCAGGCGGTCCTCCAGCGTCCCCTGCCCCCCGGTCGCCAGGGCCTCCCGCAGCACAGGGCCCCACGCTGCGGCGTCGGCCACCCACAGCAGCTGAAGGATGCCCCGGGCGGTCACCCGGTTCGCGTAGGACAGGCCCGACCCGTCGTACAGGGAGAAGTCGACGCCGTGCCCGGCGACCCAGTCCCGGATGGCGGCCGCCCCCTTGGCGATGGTGCCCGGAAGCCCGGCGACCTTCGCGCCGAGCACCTTGCCCAGGACCTCGGCGTAGAAGTTGTCCGAGGGCCGATCCGTCGCCGCCAGGATGGAGCGGAGCGGCCGCGACCGGACGATGGCGACATCCGCGAGCCCCTCCGGCGGCTCGCCCGAGCCGGCCCTGCCGACGACGGCCACGCCCCGCTTCTCCAACTGCTTGGTGAGCGATCGCGCGGCGAACGCCTCCGGCTCCCGCGTGAACCGGCCGTTCACCACGTTGCCCTGGAACGTGAGCGCCGTGGGAGGCGCGACGTACAGGCGGGTTCGATGGCGCTTCCATCCCGTCGCCCACCAGTCGTGGGCGAAGTACCCGGTGGAACCCATCACGCGGCCCCGGACCTTCTGCACGCCGGCCGCCACCAGGTGGCGGGCCAGGGCGGCCATGCGGGCCGCGGTGATCTCCGGATCACCGCGGCCCAGGATCCACAGGTTGCCCTGGACCACGCCCTGCTGGAGGGAGGCCGTTGCCGCATGCGTCACGATGCGACGGCCGGGCCCGAAGGTATCGAGGAGCGCCATCGACAACAGGAGCTTCTCGTTCGATGCCGGTATCCGAGGCTCGGTGTCGGCTCGCTGATAAAGGAACGAGCCCTCGTCACCCACCGACACGGACACGGCCCGCCCCGCCACCAGGTGATCGATCCTCCGCATCCAGTCGGCCTTCTCGATCCGAAGGGCGAGGACGATGCCGATCGCCGGCTCGTTCACCTCGTCCTGCTTCGGCCACCGCACGCGGAGCCGGACCACCCCGATGTCCTCCCACCCGAAGCACGGGTTGGTCGACGCCGACGACGACGCGTCGAGCGCGAGGGTTTCCACCGTTTGCCACCCCGAGCCCGAAAGCCGTTGGAGCTCGACGTTCTGTCCCGACTTGTCCGGCGAGACCGTCGCGTGGATCGTGGGACAGCTCCCGGCCGTCAGCGAGGATGCGATGAGGGACGAGTCGACCAGCGCGCGTACCCCGACGGCCACGGGGTCGGAGCCCGCCGCCTGGCATCCTCCGACGGCCGCGAGGCTCACCCGGTAGGCGCCGCTGTACTGCGGACCGTCGGTGAAAGCGAACGTGCCGTCGGCCGCCGTGTCGCTCGAGGCCACCACGGTCCAGGACGCCGAGTCGGCACGCTGCCACTCGAGCTGTACGGGCCGGGGACCGAGGCACGACGGGTCCTGTCCCACCGCGCCCGAGAGCTGGACCGTGTCGCCCACGGTGATGGCCGGGGGCGATGCCACCAGGCTGGCCGTCTGTGGTCCGCCGGCCTCCGCCGTGCTGGAGGCGGCCACGGCCACCAGCACGAAGGCGGTGACGAGCGCGATCGGGAACGTGCGGGCGGCGTACAGGGCGTTTCCTCCCTCGGCCGGGGACGGAGTCGATTGTGCCCTGGGTGGGCCGAGGGCTCAAGGAGTGATCCGTCGGGCGCCCCGATTTGCCGTTCGGGAGCCCGGATGCGTGCCTGGGGGAGGGTAACGATTGGGTGAACTCCGGCGTCCACGGCTTGTGCCGGGTCGGCCCGCGGCCCATCATGCGGCCAGGCCAGGTGGGAGGTGAGCCCATGTTGGAAGCCTTCATGCTGATCCAGAACGAGGTCGGAAGGGGAGCCGACGTGGCTCGTCGCATCCGCGACCTCGACGGCGTGACCCGGGTTGATCTGGTCACCGGTCCCTACGACGTCATCGTGCGGGCCGAGGCCGACAGCATCGACGAGCTGGGCAAGCGCGTGCTCCGGCCCATCCAGGACGTGGACGGCGTCATCCGCACCATGACCTGCCCCATCCTGTACCGGTAGTCCGGCACCGGCGGCGTCGAGGGCTGATGGAGCGGCGCCCGTTCGGGGCCTCCGGCTTGGAGGTCCCGGTGATCGGGCTGGGGACGTGGAAGGTCTTCGACGTCGACCCCTCCGGCGAACCGGGCGTCCGGTCGGTCGTGGAGACCGCGTTCCCCGCCGGGACCCGGCTAGTGGACTCCTCGCCCATGTACGGCAGGGCCGAGGCCGTAGTGGGGCGGGTGCTGGCGGCGACCGCCCTCCGACCCGAGGCCATCGTAGCCACGAAGATCTGGACCCGGTCGGCCGATGAGGGCCGGCGCCAGTTCGAGCGCCAGCTCGAGTACTTCGGGGGGAAGGTGGACGTGGAGCAGGTCCACAACCTGGTGGCCTGGCGGGATCACCTGGCCTGGATGGAGCGGGAGCGCGAGAACGGACGGATCGGGCTGATCGGGACGACCCACTACGCGCAAAGCGCGTTCCCCGAGCTCGCCGAGGTGATGCGGAGCGGACGGATCCAGGCCGTGCAGGTCCCCTACAACCCCGTGGAGCGGCGGGCCGAACGGGACATCCTGCCGCTCGCCGAGGACCTTGGCCTGGGGGTCATCGCCATGCGGCCGTTCGCCGAGGGCGGCCTCCTCCCCGGACCGGGTCCGGACGTCCTGGAGGAGCTCGGCGTGGCCAGCTGGGCCCAGGCCCTTCTCAAGTGGACCCTGTCCGACCGCCGGGTCCACGTGGCCATCCCGGCCACGGCGGACCCGGCCCATGCCGCGTCGAACGCGGCAGCGGGGGAGCCTCCGTGGTTCGACCGGCAGCAGCGGGAGCTGGTGGAGCGTCTGGCCTCGGGGTGAGCCCTGAGCCCTACCAGTGGCACGGATAGCCGTTTGCCATCCCCGTCCCCATCGAAAGGCCTACCCCGGTCCAAGTAGCCCGTCCACCGGTTGGGGGAATATGGACTATCGGCCGATGGCGCGGCCACGCACCCGGATGGAGGATGTCCGTCAGGTCCGGCCCAGAGAGGGGGTGGGCCGGGCAGTCAGGAGGAGTCATGAGCAGCCAGAACGCTGTGTTCGTGGAGTCGGTCTCGGCCATGCTGCGGTTCGCCCAGACCGATCCGGAGAAGGCCAGGGTGGCGCTGGCGGCCCGGGGAGACCAGGTGCTGGCGGCCCTGCGGGACTCGCTGCAGCCGGCGGCCGGGGACTCCCAGCGGATCGTGGCCCTGATCGACCTGTATATGCAGGCCACCTTCGAGATGCTGTTCGAGGCGGCGCGGTCGGAGGACCGGCTCGAGTTCGGCGAGGCCGAGATCAAGGCCTGGGCGGTGGCCGGGGCGCTGGACCGCGGGGCCGAAGGGGCCCTGAAGGGCGACCGTCAGGCCCTGATGGCCTCGATGCGCGCGGCCGAGGCCGTCCTGGGGCTCGACCTCATGTCGACCTAGCCGGCCGATCCAGACCGGGCGACCGACCGAGGGCGCCCGGCTTGACGTTTCTCCCCGACCGTGATGCGCTGATCCCTTCACGTCGTCGCAGCGGAAGGAGAAGCGCATGGCCATCATGGATCGGTTCAAGAAGAAGAACGAGAAATTCGCGAAGGACTTCGACAAGGGCGACACGCGCATGCCCCCCGCGCAGCGGTTCGTCGTGCTCACCTGTATGGACGCCCGGCTCCACCCCGAGAGGTTCCTCGGCATGGAGATCGGCGACGCGCACGTGATCCGAAACGCCGGTGGGCGCGCATCGGACGATGCGCTGCGCTCGCTCATCATCTCCAGCCGTCTCCTGGGGACCCAGGAGTACGCGGTTATCCATCACACCGACTGCGGGATGCTCACGTTCAGCAACGACGAACTTCGGGGGAAGCTCGCCGCCGACACCGGCAAGGACGCGTCGCACATGGACTTCCTGCCGTTCTCCGACGTGGACCAGAGCGTCCGGGACGACGTGCGGAAGATCCGGGACAACCCGTTCATCCCGCCGGACGTCGAGGTGTCGGGGTGGGTCTACGACGTCAAGACCGGGAAGCTCCGGGAGGTCGTGCCGGCCGGCAGGTGAGGCCGGCCGCCCGCCGGCAGCGGCCCTGACGTGCGGGCCATGGTGCTCGACGAGCCGGAGACGCCGCTTCGGCCGGCCGAGCTCCCCGAGCCAGAGGCCGGACCGGGCCAAGTCCTCCTTCGGGTGCGCGCCTGCGCCATCTGCCGCACCGACCTGCACATCCTGGACGGCGAGCTCCCCGAGCCCAAGCTCCCGCTCGTCCTGGGCCACCAGATCGTGGCCGAGGTCGAGGAGGTGGGCACGGGGGTGGAGGCTCCCTCGCTGGGCGACCGAGTCGGCGTGCCCTGGCTGGGGTGGACCGACGGGACCTGCCGGTTCTGCGTGAGCGGCCGGGAGAACCTGTGTCCGAACGCCCGGTTCACCGGCTACCACGTCGACGGCGGGTACGCAGAGCGGACCGTGGCCGACGCCCGGTTCTGCCTCCCCGTCCCGGAGGGCTACCCGGACCTCCAGGCGGCGCCGCTCCTGTGCGCCGGGCTGATCGGGTGGCGGTGCCTGAAGATGGCCGGCGACGCCGAGCGCCTGGGGATCTACGGGTTCGGCACGGCGGCCCGCCTCATCGCGCAGGTGGCCCGGCACCAGGGCCGCCGGGTCTTCGCCTTCACCCGTCCCGGCGACGAGGAGACCCAGCGGTCCGCGCTCGAGCTGGGGGCGGAGTGGGCCGGGGCGTCGACGGAGCCGCCGCCCGAGGAGCTCGACGCCGCCATCCTGTTCGCCGCGGTGGGGGAGCTGGTGCCGGCGGCGCTTCGAGCGGTGGCGCCGGGCGGGACGGTCGTGTGCGGCGAGATCCACATGAGCGACATCCCATCGTTCCCCTACGAGCTCCTGTGGCGCGAGCGGGTCCTGCGCTCGGTGGCGAACCTCACCCGCGCGGACGGGCTGGAGTTCCTGGAGCTCGCCCCGAAGGTGCCGGTGCGATCGAACGCCACCGAGTTCCCGCTGGAGGAGGCGAACCGGGCCGTGGAATGGGTCCGCTCGGGGGCCGGCACGGGCGGGGCGGTGCTCGTGCCGGGAGAGGGCCCAGCGAGCGGTCCGGCGGTCGAAGGGCGTAACCCCGGAGCGTTCCAGCCCTAACCCCATCCCTTGTAGGAAATGACTCGGCGTGGCGATACGCCGGCGGGAACGGCCGCCGATATCTCCATCACAAGGAGGTTCCGATGGGCGCGAGGGCTGAAGAGGTTTCCGGCCAACCGGCCCTTGCGCCCTCGGCGCCTCCGGCGCCGACGCGGAGGCCCTTGCCCCACAAGGCCCTCGAGCTGGTCATGGTCCGGTGGCGCGATGCGTGGTTCGACTTCGAGCACGGTGCCACCGGGTGGCGGGACACCTACGTCGTGCAGACGGTGGGGTTCCTGGTTCGACGCGACGCCGGCGTGATCTCGGTGGCCCAGGAGCTCCTCCCGGGCCGGGACGGGTTCCGCGCCGTGACCCACATCCCCATCGGGGTGGTCGAGAGCATCATCACGCTGGCTCGTGCCGAAGGTGCGGGGAGGAGGGCTGGAGACCGAGTTTTCCGCTCGGCCCTCCAGGCCCCCCAACCCCTCGACGCCCCCGGGGTGGGGTCCGGGGTCGCCCCGACCGAGCGCCGCTCAGCGGGCTGAGCGGCGCCGGCCCCGTCTACAGCCGCGGCTCCAGCGCCAGGATCCCCGTTCGGTAGGCCTCGCAGCCCGCGTCGCCCTCGCCGCGGGCTTGGAGAAGGTCGCCGAGCGCGCGATAGGTCACCGCGATCTCCACGGTCTGATCGGACCGCTCGAACAGCTCGATCGCCAGACGGAAGTTCTTCTCCGCCCCGTCGGTCTCCGTGTCGACGAGGACGAGCCCAAGCTCTCGGTGAGCCCAGGCCAGGATGGGCGTGTCGCTGTCGCCCATCAACGAGATCGACCGCTGGAGGAGCTCCCTGGCACGGTCCAGGCGACCCTCCAGCCGCTCCACCCGGGCCAGCTCGTTCAGCGTCCGGATGAGGTCCTTCTCGTCGGCGGTCTCCTCGAAGATCGCCAGGGCCCCTTCCAACTGCGTGCGAGCCTCGTCGAGCTTTCCGTCTCGGGTCAGGACGTAGCCCTTGGCGAGGTACGCATGGCCCGTCTCGGCCTGAAGATGGAGCTGGCGGTAGGAGTCCTCGGCCCTTTGAAGGGACCGCTGGGCATCGTCGACCTTCCCCTGTACCAGGTACAGGTGGGCGACGTGCATGTGCATCTGCGCGATGCGTAGCGGGTCGGCGACGCGCGGGGCCAGACGGTCGAGCTGAACGGCTGAGGCCGCCGCTCTCTCGTACAGGCCCGCATCGAGGTAGGCGTCCAGGAGGGAGGAGTACAGCCGGGCCAACGCCTCCGGGTCCCGGATGCCCTCTCGATCCAGTGCGTCGATGAGGCTCTCCAGGATGTGGATGGCGTATCGGACGTCGCCCAGGGCCTGGAAGCACCGAGCTTTGCCCGTGACCGCGTCGGCCCGGGCCCCGGCCGATCCGGAGCGAACGATCTCCTCCGCCCCCTGGTAATGCTCCAGGGCCTCCTCGGGCTTTCCCCGGCGCTCCAGCAACAGCCCCTGTGCCTCCTCCGCGTTGGCCTCGAGGGTGGGGATCCGAAATCGCTTGGCCTCCCTCGCGATCGACCGCAAACCCTCGTCGGCACGGTCCAATCGGCCGGCCGACAGGTCGATGCGGGCCTCCATTAGGCGGGCGGTCAGCCGTGCCTCCAGGTCCGCGGGCTTGCCGGTCAGCAGCTCGTCGACGTCCACCCCCAACCTGCCGGCGAAGTGCTCGAGGGCCTCCCGGGAAGGCTTCCGGCGCCCGGCCTCGATCGTGCTCACGTAGGCGTGCGTGTACTTGGGCTCCGCCAGCTCCCGCTGGGTCATGCCTTTGGCCACCCGCAGCCGCCGCATCCTCGTCCCGACCATCGTTCCCTCCTCGTTGTCGTTACGAGAAGGGTAACGCGGGGCAAGGCCGGAGTTCCAATCCTGTCCCATGCGCTAAAGGTCGGCAGGCTGGGGGCCGAACTTTACCTGTATGTTTGCGCTCCGCAAAGCTATTGGTTACGTTCGGTGGGCCAATCGGACTACGAAGGGGGGAAGGACCGATGGCGCGCGCACAGATCCGCAGGTTCCTCTACCTGCTGGGGACGGCGGTCGTGCTGGCCTCCGCGGTGATCGCGGGGACGGCCAACTGGCCCAAGTCCTGATCGGGGAGGAGTCCGGGGGTCCCGGGGGGCCCCCGCCTTCCCGGATGCTCTACCGGGTCGGGGATTCCGTGTTCCGCGTGTGGGTGAACCGCCTCCAGGCCGGTGCCGAGTACTTCAAGGAGGGCCAGTGGGTGTGGACACCCATCCCTTCTCGCAGCATCATCGATCACCCCCAGGCCACGGAGGTCCGCGAGGAGGATCTCGGCGCTCTCCTGGCCCGATTCGGAGTGGAATCCTCCGAACCTTGACCCGCTGAGCGGGGGGTCAGGTCACCGTGACCGTGATCCCGTCGAGGCCGCTCGCCCCAGTGGGGAACGGCGGGGCCTCGACCCTGGTTTGCACGGCGCCGGTCCCGTCGTAGGCCCGAACGAACACCGAATACTGGCCGGGCCCCGGCGGTGTCCATCGGTACAGCCACAGCCGCCACGTGTAGGGCGACAGGGCCGTCTTCAGCAGCGCCGTGTTCCACGTGGCCCGGCCGTCGGTCGACACCTCGACCCGGGAGACGCCCTCGTCGCCGGAGAACGCCACCCCCGCGATCGACACGACGTCGCCGCTAAGCGTGGCCCCGTCCTCGGGCGTGTCGATCCGCGACGTCGTCTTCACCAGGGCCGGCTTGGACCACCCGCGCTGCTCCCAGAACCCCTGGTATGGCCGATCCACGACCTCGATGTTGGTCAGCCACTTCGGATTCTTCATCCCGTACGTGCCCACCCCGAGCACGCGGGCGGGGAACCCGTGCGCCCGCGGGAGCACGAAGTCGTTCATGCCGAACGCGATCAGCGTGGTCGGGTCGAGCGCCTTGGCCACGCTCATGCTGTCGGAGTAGCCGCCGGCCGAGCCGAACGCCACTTCGACCGCGCTCGAGCGCACCCCGGCTCTGTCGAGGATCACCGCCACGGGCACGCCGGTCCAGAGCGCGTTCGACATGAGGTGCGCGCCGATCTGGTTGCTGATGCACTCGAGGGTCTGGTACCGCTCGACGGCCGGGAGGGACTTCAGGTCCTCGTAGGTCAGGGTGAGGGGGCGATCGACCACGCCGCCTACGGACAGGCGCCACTCGGCGGGGTCGATGTCCGGCTGGATGAGGTCCTCGTTCACCACGTAGAAGTCGTCGTTGGAGGTGATCTCGCGCGTGAGCCCGGCCACGTGCGCGAACTGCGCGTCCTGCGGGACCACCTGGACGGGTGACGGCGTCGCCGACACGCCGAGGAGCCGGTTCCGCCCCGGGTCCGGCCTTCGGAAGATCAGCGCGCCGAGCGGGGACGCCCCGAGCAGCATGCCGGCCGCCCCCAGCCAGGCCGCCCGCAGGAAGTAGCGGCGGGACAGGCCGGCCTCGGCAGCCTGTTCAGCCTTCTGCGCGGTGAGGCGGTCGATGGCCCAGCCCGCGACGGCTCCGCCGGCCAGGTACAGCGGGAGCGTGATGAACGCGAAGGCCGGCCGACCCACCCACTGGGGGTTGGACGGGTACAGCACCACCGACGCGAGCCACAGGGGGAGGAAGGCGATCGGGGCGGCGGCGGCTCGGGCGAAGCGCCCGAGCCGCCGCCTCACCCACGGGATGGCGATGCCGAGCGCCGCCGCCACGAGAAGGTACGCGATGCACGTGCCGACGATGGCGAGCTGCTTGGCCCCGTGGCCCAGGCGGTCGATGAAGAAGCTGTCGAAGCGCCCCGGCGTCGTCCGCACCAGCACCTGCGCGATGGCGATCGGCGGGAACGGCACCGCGGACATCAGCGTGTGCAGGACCGCGCCGGCGAGGGTGACGGCTGCGCCACCGGCCAGCCCGCCGACGGCGCTCGGCCACCAGGTCCGAGTGCGATCACTCATCCTGCCGATTGTGCATCACACTGGTCGGATGCGGTGGTCGCTCCTCGTCGTCGGGGTCCTCCTGGTCGCTGTGGGCGGGGTGTGGATCTTCCAGGGGATCGGCGTGCTGAAGGGGAGCTTCATGACCGGCCAGGCCTTCTGGGGATGGGCCGGTGCCGTGTGCGTGCTTCTTGGCCTGCCGATCCTGGCTGGCGGCCTCCGGCGAGCCCGCCGCTAGCCCGGGCGCTAACCCGCCGCTAGCCCGCCGCGCGGGTATCGAGGCGCGATGGTCGGAGCGTCCCGCCCTTGGGCAGGCCCAGGAACTGATCCACCATCGCGAGGTTCCTCTCCCGGTGGGCCTGTCGCTCCTCGGGGCTCATCGCCTTGATCTTGTCGATGGCGTTGGCCAGGTCGTAGGGGGTGAACGGCTTGATCAGGTACTCGGAGGCGCCGCTCGCCCATCCTTGCTGCTGTTCGTAGGCCATGGCCTTCGCCGTAAGGAGGATGACCGGCACGTCCTTCGTCTCGGGCAGGAGCGCCAGCTCCCGAAGGATCGACAGGCCGTCCCGGTAGGGCATCATCACGTCGAGCACGATGAGGTCGGGGCGCTCCTGCGCGGCCACCTGGATGGCGTGCTCCCCGTCCGAGGTCTCCAGGACGGTGTGGCCGAAGTAGTCGAGGTTGACCTTGATCAGTCGCAGGATGTCGGGGTCGTCGTCGGCGATCAGGATGCGCATGGCTTGGCCTCCTGCCGGGTATCGGCATGCAGGGCAGGGACCTTCAGCCGGGACCGGCTAGGAATCCAGGATGGCCAGGACCTCGCCCAATGCCCGGATCGAGCCCTCCGTGATGGGGCTGACCACCAGGATGGCCTCGTCCGCGCCCGCCTCGGCCAGGTCCCTGAGTCCCGCTGCGATGCGGTCGGGGGAGCCCTCCAGGGGAGGAACGCCGACCACGAGCGGGCGATCCCCGGCCGCTCGGTCCAGTACCACCAGGACGCACGCGCTGCGCGCGATCTCCTCCGGCGCTCGGCCCGCTCGCTGTGCCGCGTCGCTCACCTTCGAGTTCAGCGCGGCGAACCCCTCGGCCGTGTTGCCGTAGTTGTCGTACCAGGTGTTCCAGGCGTCGACGTGGGGGAGCGCGATCGACAGCACGCGCTCGCCCGCGCTGCCCACCATGATCGGCGGGCGCCGGGCCGGCTTCGGCAACAACACCGCGTCGTCCGCTTGCCAGAACCGACCGGGGAGCGTGACCCGCTCGCCGGAGAGCAGCCGGCGGACGATCTCGAAGGACTCCTCGAACCGCGAGACCCGGTGATCGAAGGGGATCCCGAACGCCTGGAACTCCGGCTCGTTCCACCCCGCGCCGACCCCGAGGACCAGGCGGCCGCCGCTCACCTCGTCCACGGTGGCGGCCATCTTGGCGAGCAATGCCGGCGGGTGGAACGCCAGGCAGGCCACGAGCGGGCCGAGATCGATCCGCTCGGTGACACCGGCGAGCGCGGCGAGGAGGGTCCACGCCTCCCACGGCCCTCGCTCGGGACGGCCGTCGCCCCGGTACAGCAGGTGGTCACCGAGCCACATCGAGTCGAACCCGGCGGCCTGGGCCGCCCTGGCCATGGCGACGTACTCGGGCCACCGGACGTCGCGCTCCACCTCGGGGAGCTGGATCCCGATCCGAAGCGACCGCGCCACGGCGGCGAGTCTACGGAACGGCCGTGCGGGTTCCTAGGTGCGGCCCTGCACCCGCGAAGGCTTGTCGGCCGACGCCACGGCCGACGCCACAGCCGACTCCCCGTCCTGGGTCGTTTGATCCCTTTGCGAGGTCTCCTCGCCCATGATGGATCGGCCGATGAAGACCGCCCCCTCGGCGATCGCGAGGGACATCGAGGTGATGTCGCCCTCCACCCGGGCGCGGGGCCCCAGCTTGGCCGTTCCCTTCACCACGATGCTGCCCATGACGATCCCGCCGACGTCCGCGTTGTGGCCGCGGATGTTTCCGTCCAATCGGCTGTCCGCGGGCAGCGACACGTTCCCCTTTGCGGTCAGATTGCCCTTGACCCAGCCCGCGAGCGTGATGCTCCCGGCCTGGATGTTGGCTTCCACTCGACCCTGAGGGGAGAGCGACACCTCCCCCTCCGCGGTGATCTTGCCCTTGACCTCCCCCTCGACCCTGAGGGAGCCGGCCGCGATGACCGTGCCTTCGATCTTCGTCCCGGGACCCACCACCGAGACCTGAGAGCGATCATCCGAACGATCCATGCGCACCTCCAGGGAAGCGAGACGGGCGCGTCACTCGGCCTTGCCGGACGACCCGGATGAGCCTAGCTTGCTCCGGATCTGCTCGCCGACCTCCGAGAACGTCGTGGAGAGCGCGTCGCCGAACGACTTCGTGGCCTCCTTCAGCTGCTGCTTGGCCTCCGGGTCCCGGAGCGTCTCGCCGAGCGAGGTGAACGCCTGGTCGAGCTGGCGCGTCACCGTCTGGATGGCGTCGTCGAGCTTCTTGCGGTCCTCCTCGGCGGTCGTCCCGAGCTCCTCGCCGCGCTTGCGGTACTTCTCGCCGAGCAGCCGGCTCCACTCGCCGAACTTGTCGCCGACCTCGATTCCACGCTTCCTTCGAGCTCTCGGCCATGTCGTCACCTTCCGTACGTGGAGCCTTCGAGTCTACGCGTGGGCGAGGGGAGACGCCCTCACGGGTCATGCAGGGTCAGCGCGTAATGGATGGCGGCCTCGAGCTCCCGGAGCTTGACGGGACCGAGCGCGCCGATGGGATCGGGGTCCACGGCGCGCTTCTCCACGGTCACGATCTCATCGACGTTGACCACCACATCGTGCGGCAACCCCTCCGTCGGTCCGAGAGGAACCTCCGATCGGATCGCGCGGGCCGTCCGGGTGATGGGCGCGACGGTGACCCGCGTCCGTACCGGGATGATCGTGTCGCCAGTGAGGATCACGATGGGCTGGCGTCCATGTCCCTCCGGCAGGTAGGCCCAATGGACCTCTCCGCGTTTCACCGGTGACCGGCGGGGGAGCCCATCAGCCTGTCCACGGCTGGAAGGTCTCTGAGTCGGGGACCCGCCCGTAGGCCTCGACGGTGGTGCGGTCCTGCTCTTGCCGATCGAGGTCACTGAGGTGGGCCGCCACGGCTCGCCTGATCAGCTCGCTCCGGCTCACCTTCTCCCGGGCGGCCCACCGGTCGAGCTCGGCCACGAGCTCGTCGTCGAGCTGGACCAGCACCTGCTTCCTGGGCACGTCAGCCAGCCTACCATATGAAAGACCATATGCTTCTCAGCCGGTGACGGTGAAGTCGGCCCCCGCTTCCTTGCGGTAACCGTCGTCGCGCAGCAGGTACACGCTGTACTTCCCGGCGTCCAGCGGCCACGGCCCGTGGACGTCCTCGTCGATCAAGGTCGAGCCGGCGACCGTCGAGCCCGTGTACGTCCACAGCAGGTAGTAGGCGATGCGTGGATCCCGGCCCCGCTTGTACACGCCGATCCAATCCCACCGCTCGCCCCGGGCGTTCTGCCACGAGACGTCGATGGGCTCGCCCACCGCGTACGTGTCCTTCCCAGTGGTGATCGAAGGCTTCGCGCCAGGCTCCTTCACCCAGAACGGGATCCGTGACAGCTCCTGGGCGCCTCCGCGGAGCAGGACGGCCTCGTAAGCGCCGGCGGCCCACCCATCGGTGGAGAAGGTCAACGTCCCGTCGGTTGGCGCGGTCGCGCCGGTGGATTGGTCGGCTATCGCGTCCGACGCGGGGTGCCCGCCGGCAGGGACGATAGCCACATGCTCGCCCCCCGCGCCCGGCGCGTGGAACACGATCCCCGCGTCGTCGCCGATGGCTACCAGCCGCTCCTCCGCCGCCACCATCACCGGCGGCGCGCCGGGGGTCACGGTGAACGTCGAGGCCGTGGCCCGGTGGTCTGACGGCCAGGGCGTGACGCTCAGGTCCACGCCGGAGGCGCCCGTCTCGCCGAGGACCGTGGCGCCCGTGGCCTTCGCTTCGCCGAGCGCGTAGATGATGTCGATCCGGTCCTGCGGCGCGTACTTCCCCGGGTTCCAGAACGGGAGGTGCGGCCGGGCCGCCCACCACGTCAGGCCGGGATGGCGCTTGGGGTTCGGATAGACCTGCCGGTACGAGTCCACGAACCCGGCCGCCTCGACCGCCACGCTCACCGGCCACTTGACCGCGTAGCGGATCTGGAATCGCTCGCCCACCATCTCCGGCGTCCAGTCTCGCCACGACGGCGCGTTGAAGTCGCCGGTCAGGAACACCGGGATGCCTTGCGCCCCAAGGCTCTCCGCGGCCTGGAGCGACGGCTGGATGGCCGGGAGCCGGAGCCGGCGCTCCAGCTCGCAGCACGGAGCGCTTGGTCTCGCCCTGCTTGACCTCGAACGGTCCGTACGGGTTCGACGGCAGGTGCACGTTCTCGATGGCCACCACCTGCCCCGGCGCGAGCTGGACGAACAGGTAGAGGCCGTCCGCGCCGGGCGGATCGATGAGCGGGTACTTCGACAGGATCTGAAGCCGAGGGCTGGCGTACGGCCATCCCAGCGCGCGCTGGAGGGCCAGGGTGTGACCCTGGGCCTCCTCGATGGCGACCACGTCGGCGCCGCTCTTTCGGATGACCTCCACGACCTTGTCGAAGCTGACGTGTACGCCGCCGTACTCGATGTTGAACTCCAGGACCTTGAGCTCGACCGGGGCGATGGGCGCGGCGGGGCTCGGCTTCGCTCCCGCGCCGGCTGCTGGGAGCGGGCCGGCGAGCGCGAGTGCGAACGCCAACGCCGCGGGCGCGGCGAACCGGACCCCCCTCCCGAACCGGATGCCCATCCGACTACCCGGTCGTGGCGCTGTAGATGTCGTTGTTGCCGAAGTTCATGGCGCCGCCTTCAAGCAGTCTCGAGGACTCACGAGTCTTTCAGACCTGCGCCTGAGAACGCAATCGAGGCAGCGTCGAGGTTCCTCAGGTTCCCGCCGAGCCGGTCGAGAACATCCGCTCATCTTCGGCGATGGCGGTAGCGAGGAGGCGGCGGGCGGCTTCCTCGAAGGCCGAGTCTTCCCCCGACTCCCACGCGATCAGGGCACGTCGACCTTCGTCGGATGCCAGGAGCTCATCCCGGGAAAGGAGGTTGCGATCGCCGCAGAGCACTGGGCTGTCCCGAAGCATGGTCGTTCCGTCGTCGTCGATCTCCGCGACCACCTCGGCCAAAACGTGGGGAGGGATATCAGACTCTTGTGAGTTCTCGAGCACATACCAGCGCACCCGCTGCCTCCGTCTCTTCATCCCGACTTCGGCGGCGCAGCGGAGACCGGCTCCGGGGGGCCTTCGCAGCGCACTCCAACCAAATATTCAAACGTCGTACACGACGAAAGGTACCCAGGATCATCGATTCAATTCGGAGGACGACTCACCAGACCGGCTCAGGACCGCCTGCGGGCCCGGGCCCGCATCCAGGACAGGACGGGCAGGCTGACGAACACCAGCCCGGCTGCGCTCTTGATGGGTGTCAGGGCTGCCGAGCCAACTGGACTGGGCGTCTCGGTTGGACTGGGCGTCTCGGTTGGACTGGGCGTCTCGGTTGGACTGGGCGTCTCGGTTGGACTGGGCGTCTCGGTTGGACTGGGCGTCTCGGTTGGACTGGGCGTCTCGGTTGGACTGGGCGTCTCGGTTGGACTGGGCGTCTCGGTTGGACTGGGCGTCTCGGTTGGACTGGGCGTCTCGGTTGGACTGGGCGTCTCGGTTGGACTGGGCGTCTCGGTTGGACTGGGCGTCTCGGTTGGACTGGGCGTCTCGGTTGGACTGGGCGTCTCGGTTGGACTGGGCGTCTCGGTTGGACTGGGCGTCTCGGTTGGACTGGGCGTCTCGGTTGGACTGGGCGTCTCAGAGGGGCTGGGCGTCTCGGTTGGACTGGGCTCCGGCTGGGGTCTCGGTTGGACTGGGCGTCTCAGAGGGGCTCGGAGTCTCGGTTGGACTGGGCGTCTCGGTTGGGCTCGGCTCCGGACTCGGCGTCTCGGTTGGGCTCGCCTCCGGACTCGGCTCTGCGGCCGGGCTGGGCTCGGGACTGGGCGGCGGACCCTCGTCCACAACGAGGCCTCCGAGGATGGCTGTGACCGCCGCGGCGCCCTCGTCCGTGACGCTCGGCAGGAGCGGCGGCACCTCCGCCGCGATCGCCGCATCGAGTCGAGTGACGTCGGCCCCCGATGCGATGGCCTTTGCGCGCTCTTCAGAGAGGTTGCGTGCGTTCTCTGCCAGGACCTCGGGGGACATGCCGACCCTCATGCTCGCCACGAGGACTGCCAGCGCCGAGTAGCCATTCGTGAGGTGCGCGGAGGCTGCCGCCGTCCCTGCGTCACCAGAGGTCGGCGGTAGTTGGAACAGCCCGCGGCCAAGAAACAGCGCGACGAGGATCACGGAGGCCGCTGCCGCGCCTTGCAGGCGCTCGTACCAGCGACCCTGCCACCCTCTCGACTGGTCGACCGCTGGAGGATCGGTTGGGGGCTCCCCACTCCCTCCGGCTGCCGTGGCCGCGCCCGCAATCGCCGGCTCCCGTTCCGTCCGAGCGTGTTGCGGGACGGGCGCGCCCCGGCACAGCCTTTGCAGGACGGGCCCCAGGTCCTGGATGCCGACCCACTCTTCCACGAACGCATCGGCGCCGCGGGACGGACCGCTCCACGCCCGTTCCGGCTCGGGTGTGATGACCACGATCTTCGTGGACTCCGAACCCTGACGAACCCGCTGGATGAGGCCCTCATCTCCGATGGCCGCGAGGCTCTCGTGGATGATCAGCGCGTCCGGTCGCTTCTCGGCAGCCAGGCTCACGGCATCGTCGCCTCGGGCAACCAACGCCACCACCTGGCACCCTCCCTCCTCGAGGAAGAAGCGCACCAGCTCTCGGTGCAGTGGTTGATGAGCTGCGACCAGGACCCTGAGGGGCCCAGAGGTCGCTCCGCCTCGCGAACGCCGGTTCGGACGTGGCATCGCTACCTACTCTCACCTCCATGCGCAACCGAAGGCCCCACCAGCTCAAAGGTGGCGTCCCTAACCCTCGTCACCTTAGACCCTCCGCTGGAGCCCGGGAAGTAGCCCCGTCGTGCCTGAGCAGGCACGGACAGAGGGTTCAGCGAGGGGTTCCGGGGGCGGGGTAGCATGATTCATCCGGAAGTAGGAGGTGATCGGCATGGGCATACTCCTCATCCTGCTCGGACTGGTCGCGGGCGGCGTGGTGGCGGACTTCCTGGTCGAGAACGACCTCGCCACTTCCCCCGACCAGACCGTCGCCCTCTTCGGCGGCTCGTTCCGCCTCTCGACACCCGAGGTGGTGCTGGGAGGGGCCGTCCTCGGGGCTCTCAGCGTGCTGGTGGTGATCCTTGGCGTCGGCTTCCTCCGCGGAAGCTGGGGCCGCCGACGAGCCCTCAAGCGACGGCTCGCGATACTCGAGCAGGAGAACGCGTCGCATCGCGCGAGGGAGAATCTGTCCGCTGGCGCCGTAACGCTGCCGTCAGAAGAATCCCAAGCAGTCACCGGCGAGCCTCGCTAGCGCAGCGCGACGGATACCCCTCTCGTCTATCGCGTCCCTTTGACGTTGGGACGACTCTGACAGGTGCGTTCAGGTTGGGAAATCGGCCGCACGGCCGTCACCGTGGCGAACCTGCGCTGTAACCGTGATGTCCCCAAAAGTGCGCACTCCGGGTCCGGGAGAGACGGCCAATCACCAGGATTATCGTGCGGCCTGCGAACTTTTGCCCTAGGCGATTCGACGGTATCCGAGCACCCTCGCATGCCGGTCCGACCTCGTTCCCTTTACCATTCCCTGCGCCTCAGCAGCACACATCCGATCCGAAGGAGCCCGGTGGAAGCGCGAGCATCCGATAAGGCCACGCCGCCACGAGCGGAAAACCGATCGACTCCGCAGGAGCCTCCGGTCCTCGCCCCACTCATCCAGCCGCTCTCGCCGCTGGCGCTCCAGGTTCGCCGGGCCACCGGCGCCGTGGTCGGGCGTCCGGTCGAGCTGGCGGCGATCCAGCACGAGCTGGCCGTAGCCCGAGGTGGCACGCTCGCCGGGATCACGGTCGAGGGCGAGCCCGGGATCGGGAAGACCCGCCTGCTGCTGGCAGCCGCCGAGATCGCCTCCGCGCAGGGATTCATCACCATCGCCGTCGCCGCCGATGAGGAGATCCAGGGCCCGTTCCTGTTGGCCCGGTCCATCTTCGGATCCCCCGAAGGGATCGCTGCGGCCTCGGGGACGCCGGCGGCCGAAGCCATGGAGCGCGGTCTCGGCGCGCTCTGGGGACGCGACGACCCCGGCCTGGTCAGCCTCCCGCCGGACCAGAAGCTCCTCCGAGCCCTGGACCTCGCGGCCATCGCCGTTCGGAGCCTGGCCGCGCAGCGCCCCGTGGCCCTGCTGATCGACGACCTCCAGTGGGCCGACGACGACAGCCTCCGGCTCCTCCGCTACATCGTCCGGGCCGACGCGAGCAGCCCGGTCTTCCTCATGGGTGCCATCCGTCCCGAGGAGTTCGCCGTCGTCACGGAGGCCGTGAACCTCGTGGCGGACATGGAACGACTCGGCATGGTCCGTCGCCTCAAGCTCAACCGATTCACCCAGGTGGAGTCGGCCGAGTTCCTCCGGCAGGTCCTGGGCGGCAGGGTGGACCCGGGCGCCGCCGCCGCAATGCACGCGCAGGCGGAAGGCGTTCCGTTCATCGTCGAGGAGCTGACGCATTCGTACCGCGATGCCGGGATGGTTCAGGAGATCGACGGCACGTGGACCCTGGCCAAGAACGCGGACCGCCTGGTCCCCTCGGCCGTCCGAACCCTGATCTCGCGTCGGGCCGCGCACCTCCCCGACGAGACGAAGGAGCTCCTCGCGGAGGCCGCTATCCTCGGCCGCCGCTTCAGCCTGAAGGACCTTGCGGCCCTGAGGGAGAAGCTCGGCGAGGGGGAGGTCTCGCTCGACGCGTTGGACGAGGGGATGGCCCCCGCGGTCGCCGACGGGCTCCTGATTCAGTACGCGGAGGCCTCCGCCGCCGACTACGGCTTCTCCCACGACCAGGTCCGGGAGTTCGCGTCGGCGGCGCTGACGCCGGCCCGTCGGCGGGCCATCCACGGCAGCATCGTGGACCTTCTGATGAGCGGTGAACCGGCGCCGGAGAGTCTCCCGCTCCTGGCCCACCACGCGAAGGCCGCCGGCAATGCTGCGATCTGCGTCCGGTTCTCCATCCAGGCCACCCGCAACGCGCTCGGGGCGAACGCGCCGGAGGAGGTCCTCCGGGTCGTCGACCTCTCGCTCCCCGCCGCCTCGAGCTCGCAGGACCGGCTGGCGCTCCTCCAGGCCCGCGACGAAGCCCTCGACATGTTGCGGCGATCGAACGATCGGCTTCAGGGCCTTGCGGAGCTGGCGGCGCTGGCCGAAGCTATTGGTGACGCGCACCTCGAGATGGACGTGCAGCTTCGTCGCGCCGCCGCCCTTCGCCTGTCGGAGGAATGGGATCAGGCCGCCGAGCTCGCTCGCGGAGTCCGCAATCGAGCCGGCGAAGCAGGCGATCGTCGCATCGAGCTGGCGGCCTGTCTGGAGCTCGGACAGGCCCTCGTGCACGTCCCACTGGGAGAGGCCTTCTCCATCTCGACGAACGACGTCGACCTCGACGCCGCCGAGGAGGCGTACGGGGGTGCCTCGGAGCTCGCCGAGCAGCTGAAGGACGAGGCCGGCCTGGCTGCCGCGACCCGCGAGCTCGGCGTCATCGCGAGTGCCAGGGGGAGGGCCTGGTTCGTGGAGCGGGTCATGGCCGGCGAGCACATGCAATTCGTCGCCCGAGTGGCGGCGGGAGAACCGCTCCAGGAGGTCCTGGAATCCCTACCGGTCGCGCCGATCATGAAGGCGGCCGGCGACCGCTTCGAACGGGCGCTCCAGCTCTTCGACCGGATCGGAGACCGCCGGGGGGCCATGTCCGCGGTCATCGCCATGGCCTACCTGAGCTGGGCGCCCGACATCCATTTCGGCTCCGGAGCCGGGCGGCACATCGAGGAGATCCGCCGCCTGTCGTCCCGGATGGACACCATGGCGAAGGAGAGCGAGCGGGCGCTCTGGGATGCCCAGATGCTCTACGGGGCCCACGTCTTCTCCCGGGCCAAGGTCGTCCCCGACCTGGCCGTCTCCAAGGGCGAGGAGGCGTTCCGGCAGGCCCGGGTGATCGGCGACCGGGCCCTCGAGTTCCTGGCCGCCGGCGGAACGGCCCTCGCCCACCTCGACCTGGGAGAGCAGGAGGACGCGAAGACGTGGCTGGACAAGGCGGCGTCAGTCGCGGCCGAGGCCCCCACGCCCTTTCGGGCCCGCATGCTTGAGACGTGGCGCGGGGCGCTCAGCGCATCGGCCGGGGACGCGGCCGGCATGCGGACGCACCTGGAGCGAGCCGTGCAGTTCGCCACGGAGCAAGGTCTGTCGGCGGCGAGATGCGAGGCGCTCGCGCACCTGGCGTTGGAAGCCGCCAAGTTCGGAGCCGATGGCAAGGACGACGAGCTGTTGTCGCTCGCCGAGAGCGCCGCGAACGAGGCCAGGGGCCTGGCGGAGCTCCTCGAGGGCCACGCGCCGTGGGGTGCACAGGCGCAGGCCGCTCTAGCCCGGGTGGCATTGGCCCGGGGCGATGGGGAGGAAGCGGTGCGCGGGGCCATGTCGGTCATCGCCGCGCTCCAGGCCGCGCTGCACGAGGACGTCCACGTCGAGGTCATGATCCCGGTCGCCGAGGTCCTGATGGCGGCGGGGAGCGAGGCCGAACAACAGCTCATCCAGTTCTTCCTCCAGATGATGCTGGCCTTGACCGCGCAACGCACCCTGGACGAGGAGGTGCGGGTGCGATGGTTCCGCGGCCCGGTGGGGCGCCGGCTGGTCGAGCTGGCGGGATCCCTGGACGAGATCGGCCATGCGGCCGGGGGACGCCGGCGGTGCTCATACGGTGGACGAGCGCGACACCGAGCTCCTCAAGCTGCTGACGGAGGGCTTGACGAACAGCGGAGATCGCCGAGCAGCTCGGCGAGGAGGAACCGGCCGTGGCACGCCGCCTTGCCGAGATGTTCGCCCGCATCGGGACGCCGTCGCGGTCCGAAGCGACCGCGTTCGCCTTCCGGGAACGTGTGGTGTAGATGGCGAGGGCAGCATGCTGAAGGCCGGGTGGACAGGCACCGATGCGTCGGGGCCGGCAACTGCATCACGATCGCGCCGACCGCGTTCGACTGGGTGGAGGGAGACTACGCCAAGGCCGACGTGCTCGACGTGACCACGATCGACGAGGAGCAGCTCCGTGAAGCGGCTCTGTCCTGCCCCACGCAGGCGATCTGGATCGAGGAGGTCGACGAGCTCCTCCCGTGGCAGCTGCGCGGGAAGACCGCACCCGGCCGCGTCCAGAAGACCTTCATGTTCACCGACATCGTCGGGTCGACGAACCTGGTCGAGGCCCTGGGCGACGAGGCGTGGGAGGGCCTGCTGAGGTGGCACGACGACGCGCTCCGGTCGCAGTTCTCGGCGCACCACGGCCAGGAGGTCGTGGCCACCGGCGACGGGTTCTTCGTGGCCTTCGACTCCCCGGACGAGGCGCTCGCCTGCGCCGTGGCCATCCAGCGGCGACTGGCCGAGCACCGGCAGACCGCCGGGTTCGCTCCTCCGGTCCGGATCGGCCTGCACGCGGCGGGCGCCACCCAGGTGGGGACGAACTTCACGGGCAAGGGCGTGCACGAGGCCTCTCGCATCGCGGGCCTGGCCGATGGTGGGGAGATCGTGGCCAGCCTGGAGACTGCAGCGGGCGGACGGTTCCCGACCTCCGAACCTCGGACGGCCGACATCCGGGGGATGTCAGAGCCGATCGAAGTCGTCCACGTGGAGTGGAAGTAGCTTGGTCGAGTTCTGCGAGTGACGGAAGGGAGGGCGGCGCTCGCCGCCCTCCCCTTCCGACCGATCCGATCCCTAGCCCGTGGTGGCGCTGTGGATGTCGTTGTTCCCGAAGTTCGCCGGGCAGTCACCCGGCCACGGCGCAGGAACCACCCGATGGCCCGCCGTGAACGACGCCTGCCGCCAAACGTCCATGGCCGGGCAGTCCGCCGTGTTCTGGACGTCGGTCCACACGCCGGCGCCGTAGTCGCGGGTGGCGATGGCGTAGACGTAGTCGCCGAAGAACTCGTTGTACATGATGCGTCCCTGGGTCGTCCCTCGAAGGTCGCCCGTCGGCCCCGAGAACTCGGTCGTCCAGGTGCCCGGCGCGCCCGACGAGTTCAGCGGCGCGGACAGCAGCACCCCGTGCTCGAGCCTCGGTGTCGCGGTGGTCGACTGGTCGATGTCGGTCGTGACGGCCTGGTACACCACGTACACAGCGGACCCGTCGGGAGCGATGGCCGGGGCCGAGTACGCGGACCGGTCACTTGCGAGCGAGATCGCCGTCGGCGTGGACCAGCTGTTCCCTCCGTTCGTCGAGTACGAGAACAGTGTCTTCTCGTGGTTCAGCCCGTCGGCTCCATCGCTCCAGGCGTCGACGATCTCGTTCGTCGCGTCCGCACCCGTCGGGGAGCCGTTGGCGATGTCGATGCTGGGCCCCGCCGCGAGGTCGGTCCGGGCTCCGGCCACCCCGTCGTACACGCACCGGCCCTCGAGCGGCTCGACGAACCAGCAGGCGTCGTTCATGGGCAGTACGTCACGGGGCTTGCTCCACGTCTGACCGCCGTCGAACGACTTGATCATCTGGTGGAACCCGTGCCCGGGCGTGCCGGCGAAGAAGTGGGTGAAGAACACGTACACCACGCCATGACTGTCGGTCCGGACGGTGCACCCCTGATGCGAGCCCTGTGGGGTCGACGTGGTGGGGGGCGCGACCTGCCGGCTGGTCCAGGTTACCCCGCCGTCCCGGGACACGGAGACCATCGGCTTGAGGGGGAAGTTGTTGCCCCCGCTGAAGCTGTGGAAGTCCGTGTAGCACACGTACGCGTTCCCGAAGAAGTCGCTGGTGGCGGCGTTGTCCGCCCACACCTGTTCCTTGTCCAGCCCGGCGGTCGGTCCGACGTTCTTGTCGACGAAGAAGGGCCGTGACCACCTGGACTGGTCCTGGTAGTTGGACGCGGACAGGTCGTCGAAGTGGGACACCACCACGCCCGTGGTGGTGTTCTGACCGTCAGACCCGATCACCGTGTCGGTGAGGTTCGTGGCCAGCGTCGAGTAGTACAGGCGCGTGCCGTTGCTCCAGGAGAAGTTGCCGTTCCCGTCCGGCTTGGGTCCGAACGCCACGCCCGGGTCGCTCCGCGACCGCAGGCCGTTCTCGTAGAAGTTCGGCACCGTGTGGATGTCGCCCACAGTCGCCTGGCACGGATTGGTCGGGGAGTCGGTGAGGGGGTTGCAGCCCGTCGCGGTCAACCCCTGGTAGGTAGGTTGGACCCACGAGTGCCCGCTATTGAATGAGAAATACACGCCTTGCAGTCCGACGCCGAGGTTGAACGTCCCCAAGGGGTACGAACAGGCCCCGAACTTGGTAGAGGCGTCCTTGGAGCAAGCCTGCATGTCCACCAGGTCGTTCGCCCCCGCCACCAGGGTGCTCGGGTGGAGGGGATCGACCGCCAGGGCCGGCTCGTTCTGGGCGTTCTGGGGGTGCAGGCCGGTGGGGCTGCCCTCGCTGACCAGGGCCTGAACCCCGGTGCTGTGTGCCTGGGGCAGACCCACCAGGGAGAGGCTCGCGAACAGGCTGCCCGCGGTGGCCAGTATCAGAAGCGGTCGTTTCACAACGGCTCTCATTCGCGGCTCCTTCAGGGGATGGAAGCGCGTCCCTCGCCGGGGGACGGCGAGGGTCCTCGCAGCGGAGGGGTAGGTGGTGCGCGATCGGTGCACAGCAGCAGCTTCGGGGTCGCGGCCAACCAAGCTGGGGGAGTTCCCACGCTGCCTCCCGTGGGCGCTTGTGAACGCTCAGGGGAAGTCTTTCAGACCCGTCCCGAAACGCGCAAGTCGCGTCGCGTCCGGACTAGACTTCGCTCGAAGCAGGGAGGAATAACCCGTGGATGAAGTCTCCGAGCGCCTGTTGAAGGCCCTCGACGAGTGCGAGCGCGTCGCCGAGGCCGCGACTCCCGATGAGGCCGCCCGTACGTTCGACGAGGCGACACTACAGGTCTTCTGGCAACGCTGGCCCAACGTCAGCTCATGGGCAGGCGCGCTCTGGCGCCGCCTCAACGAGGACCTCGCCGACCCCGCGAAGCCGCTCGAGGACTCTGAGTTTCACGAGGTCGGAGGCGAGGGCGGCTGAAGCCACCCACCACCGAGGAGCAGCGATGGCCACGCTGAAGGAGATCATGACGGCCGAGGTCTTCTCCACCACGGGTGACGTGTCGGTCGCCGAGGTGGCCAACAGCATGGTGAAGGGCCGGTTCGGATCGGCCGTCGTGATGGACAGTTCCTGGCTCATCGGCATCTTCACGGAGCGTGATGTGCTTCGCGCCGCGGCTTCGGGGGCCGATCTGACCTCATCGCCCCTCTCCGAATGGATGACACGCGAACCGGTGACCGCCGGCCCCGACATGGACGCCGATGATGCCGCCGAGATCATGATGGGCCAGGGCTTCCGACATCTCCCGGTCGTCGAGGGAACGACGCTGCTGGGTATCGTGAGCCTCCGGGACATCCTGAGGGTCCGGATCCGCCGCCCGCAGCCGTAGGCGAGTCACCGCCGGGCGGACTTGGAGAACCGCCGCAGGGGAGCCGGGCAGGCCTCAACCCCGACAGTTGCAGGCGCCACCGCACGCGCAGCCGCTGGAACGCGCGGGGCGGGGTGCGACGGATGCCCTCGATGCGGCCGCGAAGACCGAGACCTGCCTCCGTACGCTCGTGCCGCCGCAGTCCGGGCAGTTCGGATCCGCATCCGCGAGCCGCTGCAGACGGTCGAACCGGCTCTCGCACTCCCGGCATACGTACTCGTAGATCGGCACCGTGGCCCGAGTGTACGCCAGCCACAGGGCGCGGCGGCGCGCCGCTTGAACGTTTGGGGCGCCGACCCGTGAGCCGGGTAGCCAAGCCTTCAGGGGCTTTCACCCTTCCTCGGCCCGGGGGAAAACCCGCTCACAGGACGGCGCCCCTCTGGCGATCCTGACGCTAGTCGCGGCATTCCCAGGAGGCATGCGACGCAGACCGTAAAAACCCGTACGGCTCGCGTAGGTCAACCCGCTGAACCCGCTGCTGCGCAGTTCCAAGCCGGCCGGCTGAACCTCCACGAACGTCGAGGAACGCAGGCCTTCGCGGAGGACTGCCTCGACGCTTACGCGGAGCGGGCAGGGCGCAGACGGGGCCCTCGGCGGTTCTCGGGAGTGGTCGTGAGCAGTTGCTGTACCCGCTGGTGCGATACGCCCAACAGCTCCGCAGCATCCCGGAGCGAGAGGCCGGCCGTCTGCGTAAGGTCGCGCGCAGCGCGCGCCACCGCATCGGAGGCTTCTCGCTTGGCTCTCATGCTTCGGTCGCGGCTGCTGCGAGCCAAACGAAGCTCCCTCCGGATCGCCGTGGGGAGTCGGACCTCGAATCGGAGCTCAGCCTCTCGAGCGTCGTCCACCCAGAGCTCGAGCGCTTCCCGGATCCGGCGCCGGACCTGCTCGAGGGTTCGGCCATGCGTGTGGCAGCCAGGCACGGAGGGAACCCGGGCCAGCCACGCCCCGGTCTCGTCCCGCTCGATCACGACCATGTAGGTCATCGCAGCCACTTCCTCCCCAGGCACGGTTCCAGGTCCCGCTCGATCGCACGCAATGTCCCCGGCGGGAGATCCTCCCCGGCATGCACCGGCACGGTTGTCTCACAGTCGTCGCACCGGATGCGAACATGCGACCCACGATGTCGCACGACGCCGCAGCCAAGCTGCCGAAGCAATTGAAGAAGTCTTCTTCCCGTCATGATGGCATGTTGGGGTGCTACTGTCTAGGGCAGTAGACAAATAGTGCCCTCGTACGGGAACGTAGCAGGCCTCTCTGACACGGCAGACCGTATGACCTTGAGGCTTGCACCTCTTTGAGACTCAGCCTGGGCACGGCGATCTCGAGGCCGCGCGACCGTTCCCTCGGCACGCCGAACCGCCGGCGTGCCTCCTCGGCGATGTCGGCCGGATCGCCCAGGCGGTCAAGGACGTTTCGGACCTCGACCTCGTCGTGAGCCAGCGACTCCGCCAGTGCCGAGTCGATGTGCTCGTGGATCTCGCCGAGGAGCTCCTGCCGGTGGCTCCGCGGGAGGTCCCGCCCCCGGGCGGTGCTTCACTTGACCCCAGCACCTCCCCGGGCATTGAATGTTGCCGGACGTGGATCGGGGTGATGAGGCGGCGCCCCCCACGCTATCGCCAGGTTACCGAGCCTGCCGCCCCATCGAGGGTATGGGAGGCCGTGATTCGATGGCCTCGGGGAATCGAAACGTCGCTGCCCGCGATCGTCCGTTCACGCCCACTCACCGTCTTCTTGAGCATTCCTGTCCAAAGGAGGGAGCCAAATGAAAGACGGCAAGTTCGTCTTCGACGCGCACACCGGGGTGTGGGACGCGAGCCAGGAGAACTGCAAGAACCGCTTCGGGGAGGCCTTCATCGAGACCTTCTACGCCTTCCACAAGGGCTTCAACCCGCCCGACCCCAAATGGACGATGGACTACGAGGGCAGTCTTCCGCAAGACCGACGTCGACTGGTACTTCGATGAGATGTTCGTCAAGGGCGACGCCGACATGGCCATCCTGTCGACCCAGGTCCTCTTCGACTTCTACCACAAGGGGTTCGTGACGGCGGAGAGCAATGCTCGCGTCCGGGACCGGTTCCCCGAGAGGATCATCCCGCTCGGTGGGGTCGACCCCCGTGCCCCCGACGCCTTGAAGGAGGTGGAGCGCCAGATCACCGAGCTCGGCATGCAGGGGTTCAAGTGGTACACGGCCGAGTGGCGGGGCGAGTCGCGCGGGTGGAAGGCGAACGACCCGATGGTGTTCCCGCTCTACGAGAAGTGCCTGGAGCTCGGCGTCAGGAACATGCACTTCCACAAGGGCCCGGCCGTGGAGCCGCTGTCAACCTGGCCTGGTTCGACGTCCGGGACATCGACGAGCCGGCCTGGCTGTACCCCGAGCTCAACTTCATCATCGACCACGTCGGGCTGCCGCGGCTGGACGACTTCTGCTGGATCGCCGCGCGGTGCCCCAACGTCTACGGCTCGCTGGCGGTGGCGCTGGCCTTCATCCACAACCGCCCGCGGTTCTTCGCCAAGGTCATGGCGAACCTGCTGTTCTGGCTGGGGCCGGACCGGATCATCTACGGCACCGACTTCCCGATCTGGTACCCGCACTGGCAGCTCGACGAGTTCATGGCGTTCGAGCTTCCGGAGGACCTCAAGCAGGAGTACGGCGTCGACCTGACCCCCGAGATCAAGGACAAGATCATCGGCGGCAACATCGCCCGGCTGTACGGGATCGACATCGAGGTGAAGCTGAAGGAGATCCAGGACGACGAGCTGTCCCAGCGCAAGCGAGCGCTGCCCCCAGAGCCCGCCACGAGACGGGCGTGGCCGGGAAGGTCGAGAAGTGACCGTCGACGTCGACGCCGTGCGGGAGGCGGCCGGCAGCGTCCCGGATCCTGAGGTTCGCCGATCGATCGCCGACCTGGGGCTGCTCGACGAGGTCGAGGTGGACGGCGAACGGGTCACCGTGCACTTCCACCTCACGTCCCCGCTCTGCCCGGCCAACTTCGCCGCCCGGATCGGGAAGGAGATCCGCCGGCGGGTGGCCGCCGTGCCGGGGGTCCAGTCCGTGGAGGTGGTCCTGCAGGACCACTTCGTCCAGGACGAGCTGCACCAGCTGATCAACATGACCAGGGCCAGGAAGGCGTGATGCGATCCGGGGCGGGCGCTCGCCGGGCGGCGGGAGATCGAGCTCCTCGAGCTGCCGTCGGTGCGCCGGATGGCCGACCTGCTGGCCGACCGGTGCCGCGAGCCGTCGTGGGTCCGAACGCTGGTGTCCGGCCTCGACCGGTTCCGGACCATGACCGGCATCGACGACTTGGAACGGTTGCTCGAGGCAGCCCGGAGGGATGTGGCCGTGGCCGACCGGGCCCTCGTTCGGTTCGCGTCAGCTCTCGACGGCCAGCCGGACACCGCCGTGGCGGCTCTGGCCATGGGGCCGAAGGTGTGGTTCCGCCTGAACGACGTCCCCGTCGCCTGGCGGCCCCTTCCGGCGGTGCGGTCGGCCCCGCCGGTCCCTACGGTGGGGACCGCGGCTGGACCGGCTGGCCCTGCTCGCCCTCATCGGGAGCGGCCTGGCCATGAGCGAGCTGCTTCGCCTGCGAGTGGGGGACGTCGGGTCGCTGGACCGGGAGGCCAGGCTGATCCCGGACCCCGAGGCGGAGCCGCTCGCCGTCGCGGCACAGCCCGCGCCGAGGCGGGGGAAGGGAGCGCATCACCTTCCTGACCTACCACGCTCGCCAGGCCCTCCTGGAAGACCTGGCCATCCGACGGGAGGAGGGTCTGCCGGTGGGGCCGGATGCTCCCCTCATCGCCCGAGCCGACGGCCGGCCGGCCACGCGGAGCGCGCTGAGGGGGGCTCGAAGGCGGTCCAGCGCGCTCATCGAGGCGAGCAACGAGGTGAACGTGGCGCTCTGCATGGCGACCGGCGACTTCTTCCGGGCCTGGGGTCCGCCGGGGGCCCGTTTCGAATCTCGTCTGGAACGTGAGGAGGTTGATGGCGGATGAAGGCGGTACGCCTGCATCGGTACGACGAGCGGCCCGTCGTGGAGCAGGTCCCGGAGCCCGAGGTGACCGGCCCGCACGACGTGATCGTGAGGATCGGAGGGGCGGGACTGTGCCGGACGGACCTCCACATCATCGAGGGACAGTGGAAGGAGAAGTCCGGCGTCACGCTTCCGTACACCCTCGGCCATGAGAACGCGGGATGGGTGCACGAGGTGGGGTCCGCCGTCGAGAACGTATCGGTCGGCGATACCGTGATCCTTCATCCCCTGGTGACCTGTGGGGTGTGCCGGGCGTGCCGGGCCGGCGACGACATGCACTGCTCGAACTCTTCCTTCCCAGGCATCTCCGCCGACGGCGGGTTCGCCGAGTTCCTGAAGACGGGGGTCCGCGCCGTGGTGAAGCTCGACCCGAGCCTGGAGCCGAAGGACGTGGCGGCGCTGGCGGACGCCGGCCTCACCGCGTATCACGCCGCGAAGAAGGCCGCGAAGATCCTGTACCCGGGGACGAAAGCCGTGGTGATCGGAGCCGGAGGGCTGGGCCACATCGCCATCCAATCCCTCAAGGCTCTCACGCCGGCCGAGATCATCGTGGTGGACCGGTCGGAGGCGGCCCTGAAGCTCGCCGAGCAGGTGGGGGCGGATCACACCGTCGTGGCGGATGGGACGCAGGTGCAGAAGGTCAGGGAGCTCACCGATGGCCAGGGCGCCGAGGCGGTCATCGACTTCGTGGGCGAGAAGGGCGCGGTGGAGGACGGGGTTGCCATGCTCCGCCGGGCCGGCTCCTACTTCGTCATCGGGTACGGCGGAGCGGTCAACGTCCCGACGATCGACATCATCTCCACGGAGATCAACTTCGTGGGGAACCTGGTCGGGACGTACAACGACCTGAGCGAGCTCATGACCCTGGCCGCTCAAGGCAAAGTGGTGCTCCATACGCAGACGTATCCGCTGGATGCGGTAAACGACGCGATGGACGACCTGGACGGGGGACGGCTCCAGGGCCGCGGCATCCTGATCCCGTGAAGCAGTAGCGCTAGGTCCACCGGCTACCGAAGGTCGGCGACGGACGTTCGGAAGGGATCCACGACTCGTACCCCATCGAGGTCCATCCCGTGCTTCAGATCCTCCGTGAGGATCACCTCGCAGCCCGCGACATGAGCGGCGGCCACGATGAGCGAGTCCCAGAAGGAGAGGCCGAAGCGGTCCTCGATCGACCAGGCGACCTCGAGGCTCTCGACGTCGATCGCCGCCGGACGCCACGCCGATAGGTCCTGGACATCCGCGCGGGCCGCATCCTTCGAGAGTCCTGGGCGGAGCTTGCGCGTCACGGTGACGTAGTACTCCTGGAGGACCTGGATGCTCAGCCGCCCGTCGCCGGTCTCCCACAGGTGACGCATCCACTCCGCGGCGCGGGCATGCTTCGTCGGGTCCGAGGTGTCGCGCGCGTAGACGAGGAGGTTCGTGTCAACGAAGACCGGCACGGTCGTGAAGCTCCTCGCGCGCGGGGTAGCCCCCGCCCTCCGAGAGGTCCGAGCCGGCTCGCGACAGGTACCTGCTCATCGCCCCGGCGTAGGCGACCTGGCCTCCCATGCGCTCCCGCAGGAGCTGGCGGATGAAGCTGGAGACGCTCATCTCGCGTCGGGCCGCCTCGATCCGCGCCCACCTCGCGGTCTCCTCGTCCAGGGTCACTGTGATGTTTTTCCTCATGACACGATTCTCGTGTTACACGGATCTCGTGTCAACCGGCTTACGCGTGGCGGGCGCCGCGCCAGCGGGCTCCTCTGCGGGCTCCTCTAGGGAAGGGGCAAGGCAGCGGCGTACCCTTGCCGGTCGGATGCGCATCGACACCGACTTCGAACCGCTCGTCACCGAGCGCCTGGTGCTTCGCCGGTCGAGGCCCGAGGACGCCGAGACGATCTCGGTCTACCGCAGCGACCCCGACGTCAACCGGTACCAGGGGTGGAAGCGGACCGACCCGGAAGGGGTCCGGAGGGAGATCGAGGAGATGGCCGGCCGTGCGCCGGGTGAGCCCGGAGGGTGGGTGCAGCTCTCGGTCGAGGAGCGAGGGAGCGGGCTCCTCGTCGGCGACGTGGGGCTCAACCTCGCCGAGGCCGAGCCGGGCGTGATCAAGGTGGGCTACACGATCGCGCCGGAGCTCCAGGGTCGCGGGTACGGCACCGAGGCGGTCCGTGCGCTCGTCGTGTACGCGTTGGACACGCTCGGCGCGGACGTCGTGCGCGCGTACACGGACGTGGGGAACGTCCCCTCGATCCGGGTCGCGGAGAAGGTCGGGATGCGCCTGGTCGAGCGCTTCGAGGGCCGCGATAGCGACGAGCTGTGGGTCGGCCTTCGTTACGAGCTCCGCCGTGGTGAGGGATGGTGAGATCAAGCTGCGGGCCGAGATGCTGCGAGAGGCTAGCTCGGAGTGTCGGTGATCTTGGGGGAGACCGCCGCTTGACCTGAACCCGCTTCGGACTGACGTTTGCCCTGCTCAAACCCTTGACGCCGTCCGCTCTCAAGAACTACGTTTCCCTTGACGAAAGACAAGGGTAAGGCGAGAATGGATAACAAGGATTACCCCAAGGTCCGGAAAGCGGCAAGGAAGCAAGGGTGGAGGGTGGAGACGACGAGCGAGGGCGAGATGCTGTATGCGCCCGATGGCCAGTCGAAGGTCGCGTGGCACACGGCACACGCCTCAAGCGATACCCACGCGCTCGACTCACTTGTTCGGGAGATGCGGAAGTCCGGGTTTCGGTGGCCGCCGACGCGTAGAAGGTGAGGGCGATGGACGAAGAGCACCTGTACAACGTGTCGATCGAGACGTGGGGGGAGGGTGTCGGTTCGGTCGACGACGGCGCCCTGAGCGCGCTCGTTCCTGTTCTGCGGGATGTTGGTGCAGTTGGTCCTGTGGCGAGCGCCGGAGGGGTTGCGGGTGGTCCGGGCGCGACGTTCTCCGTGAGGATCTGGGCGGCCGGATCCGAGTCGGACGCCTTCGCTAGGGTGGCGTCGACCGCAATCGAGATCTTCGACGCAGCGTGCGAAAAGACTGGGATCACCCACAAGGGCGTCGCCCGACTCGACATCCTGACTGAGCCCTATCTCGAGCGCGATCTGGATCGTGAGCCTGAGGAGTACGCAGGAGTCTCGAGAGGTAGCAGAGCTCATAGGAGTCTCGCGTCAGCGCGTGTCCGAGATTCGCGCTCGTGATGATTTCCCCGAGCCCGTCGCCGAACTAGCTGCAGGGCCTGTCTGGGCCGTGTCTAGCCTGAGGAGCTTTCTCGCCAACTGGCCCCGAAAACCGGGCCGACCGGCCCGGCAGAAGAAGAAGGCCGCCGTCTAGGCGCTCCCTCAAAGAGTCTGGGCGCCCGGCTACGTGCGGGGTTCTGTTTCCTTCCAGACCTTCTTGGGGTCTTGCTTCGGGCCCCTCTCGAGGAAGGTGACGAGATCCGGGTCGGGGTTGAAGGGAGGCGGAGTCTCATCCCGGTTTGGAACCCGGCTGATCTTGGGGGGCCTCGGGTTCCCTCTCCAATGCGCACCTCCTGAGTTGGGCCCATTCGCCCCCATCTGCGCCGCCGCCAGAGTCGTCGTGAATCGCTCTGGCCAGGCTAATCGGTCGACCGCATCGGGTACATAGCGAGCCGAGAAGCTGCGGCTAGGCGCCGACCAGCTCTCGGACCGGTCGGTCGGGAGGGCCGCTCTCGAAGCCCAGGACCAACCGAAGGTCGAGGGCCTCAGCGATCCGCTGGAGGGTCTCGACGCTCGTCTTGTGGCGCCCGCTCTCGATCCGGGAGATGGCGGAGTGGCTTGTGCCCACGCGTTCGGCCAACTCCTGCTGGGAGAGGCCAAGGGCGGCCCGGTGCTTGATCACCAGGCGGGCCAGCTCCTCGAACTGGGCCAGCCGGCGCTCCTCGGCCCGGTAGGCAGCGCTGCGCTCCGCACGCCGCCGGATCCCTTCGGCTACCGTCGTCCCGACTGGGCTGGTCTTGGCCATGACTCTCTCCTCGATTCGAGGGCGTAGCTTACCCTTTTTGGTAAGGACCGACAATGTCCCGACGCACCTCATGGGGCGTCGTGGCCCGCTGCACGGGGGGGCTTGGGCTTCTCGGCATCCATGCGAGCCTTGAAGTCCGACCACCGCTCCTGCGCGATACGGGTCTCCGCCTCGGGGATCGGCCCCGTGTCCTTCCGGAAGATGTGAAGGAGGACGAACAGGTTCCTTGACCGCCGGTAGATGACTCGATAGAGCTCGCGACCGTAATGGCATCGCGGTTCCCTAAGCTCACCCTTCAGCTGGGAGCTGTGTGGGAAGGGAAGATGCGGGTTGCCGGGAGTGAGCATGTTGAGCCGGGCGATCTGCTTGTCCAGAACGACCTGTCTCTTGACACTGAGTCGGTCGATGAAGTCGTCGACTGGCTCAGAGCCACCCGGAGCCCGGTAGTACACGGCCTGGAACGTCCGCATCCTCGGACGTATACCTCCACGACGCGGGCCGGGAAATGAGATACGTCACACCTTGGCTGCGGGCCCCGATAGCATGGGCCGGTGCAGATCTTCGAGGGACAGCTCCGGTTCGGGATCCACGCCGGCCAGCAGAACACCGACTTCCCGAGCTACCTCGCCATGTGGCGGAAGGCCGAGGACCTCGGCCTGGACTGGGCCTCGGTGTTCGACCACTTCCTGCCGATCTTCTCCGACCCCGAGGGGCCGTGCTTCGACGGGCAGACCCTGCTCGCCGCGATGGCCGCGCACACGTCGCGGATCCGGTGCGGCGTGATCGTGACCGGGGTGACGTACCGCCACCCCGCCGTGCTGGCGAACATGGCCGTCACGATCGACCACGTCTCGGGCGGCCGGCTGGAGCTCGGGATGGGCGCCGCCTGGTACGAGCTCGAGCACGAGCAGTACGGGATCGCCGTTCCCGCCGATCGGGGTGCGGGCCGAGATGCTCCGGGAGGCCGCGCTGATCTGCAAGTCGATGTGGACGAAGAAGCGGACGACGTTCGAGGGCAAGCACTACCGGCTGACGGACGCGCTGTGCGAGCCGAAGCCCGTGCAGTCCCCGTCGATCCCGCTGTGGGTGGGCGGCATGGGGGAGCGGCGGACGCTCCGGGTGGTGGCCGAGGTGGCCGACGGGTGGAACACGTTCCTGATGCCGGAGGAGGAGTACCGGCACAAGCTCGACGTGCTGGCCGGGCACTGCAAGGACTTCGGGCGGGATCCGGGGGACATCCGGAAGCAGCTCGGGGTGTCGGTGATCCTCGGGGAGACGGAGGCCGAGGCCGAGGACCGGCTTCAAGTGAGCGCTCGGCGAGCACAGGGATCGATGAGGACCTGCTCAGGGGGCGGTTCCTGGCAACGACACCCGAGCGGTGCGCCGAGGTGCTGAAGCCGTTCCGGGACCTGGGGGTCGGGGACTTCCTGATGCTCGCGCGCCCGCCGGCCGATGACCGCACGATCGAGTTGTTCGCCACGCAAGTCGCCCCCGCGCTCCGGGCCTAGGACGTGACGGGAACTAGGCGGAACGGGCAGAGCGCCGGCGGGCCCTCCTGCTCGAGCGCGCTCGTGCTCCTGGTGCCCGGGTTGCCCCTCCTGGGGGGACTACTTGCCTCGGTCAGCGGAGCGCTTCTCCACTCGGCTCGGAAGCGCCTCTTCGCTTCGCCCTTGTCGCCACCTTCCAGGTACGTGACCAGGTCCGGGTCGGGATTGAAGGGCGGCGGCTCTTCCTGTTCTTCTCCCACGGGAACATGCTCTTCTGACTTGGGGTGAGGTTCTTTCTCCATCGACTCCTCCTGAGCTTTAGTCTATGCCCAAACCGCCCGCCGTAAGAACCACGGCCACCGCCAGAGCTGCCATCGCGACTTTCAGGCGCAGCGCCTTGATTGCAACGCTCGATCTCATGCTCTCGGCCATGTCGATCTGCGTATCGAGGAGCCGCAGTCGTGCGAAGCCCGGCTCAGCCGCGAGATAGCGATCCCTCAGGGACTGCAGATCGATATTCCAGTAGCGGCGCGGCCAGAAGGACCAGAGAGCCGATAAGCCGCTGACCGCGGCCACGGCGCGCCCCAGCTCGACCAGAAGGTGCCTGCCGCTCGGTGTCAGCGCCACGATGGCACCTGCGAAGCCGAGCACGATCCCGGCCCTCGAATCGAGGGAGTCGAAATGCGCTAACTGCATCCGTCGCTCTGACTTGACTTCCTCGGCGACGATCTCGAGAGAGCGAGCGGACGCCGGTCCCGAGCGGATTGTTCCACGTAAGTCGAAAAACACTTCATGTGAAGAACCGCTTCCCTTTCTCCTCACCACCCGGGCCTATGTGGATTCTCCGGGGCCGCTAGGGTCGGGCAGCCCGAGAACCGCGGCTAACCTGGGTGGTTCGTAGGTATCACCCTTCAGGACTTTTCCGTCAGATCGCACGAGTGCCTGACCCTCGAGATCCAGCTTGCTCATGTTCGCCCGATGTATCTCCTGCAGGGCAGCATCAAGGTTGATGCCGTAGTGAAGTGCCGTTCCGTATGTCACATAGACGATGTCGGCGAGTGCGTCAGCAATGTCGATAAGTCGTTGAGCGATTGCTGCCTCAGTGAATTCGCTTGTCTCCTCTTCGATGAGGCGTACTCGAAGGTCAACCTCGGATGCCGAAATGGGAATAGTCGGCTTCGTTCGAATGGGAAGACCGAAAGCCTCGTGAAACTCAAGCACGTACTTCATCGGGGACAACGCGGAGTTAACCGGGAGTGGCCGGGATGCAGCTCGGCGACGCCGGACAGGCGTCCAGCTTCTGTCGGGCATTCCCGCCAGGGTAAGCTGCCCCATGCCAAGCGGATAATGCCACACACTGAACGACATGCAACTTCCCTCCTCAACGACTCCAGATGACCGTTGGGGCCCTGCCAGCGGAACGCTGCTCGACCCGGACCGCAACTGCTTCCACCTCGCTAATCATCCCCGCAACTGCGAGTTCGACAACCGGTTCCTTACGCTGCTTACGTCGTTCGTGGAAGGGGTACTGATCCAGAGGCAGGAACGTGTTGAGCCCGCGTCGCATGGACGCCATCATTGTGTTTCCAGAGTTGATGGGGGCGAGAGCGATTTTTTGGACATGCGCCTCTAACAATCCACTCGTCTCGACGATGACGATGGTGTGAGGACGTTCTCGATAGAGACGAGCGGCGAGAAGCCGATCCAGTCTCGATTCCGATACCCAGAAGAAAACTCGTTCGTTCAACATGCGGTACCAGTCTGCCGGTGTGAGATTGTCATCGAGCAGTCCCGCCAGACGTTCCTCGTTGATCGGCGCCTGGTCACGAATCACAGCGGGTTGTAGCCCCTTGGCTCTTAGGACCACGGATGATTCTCGATGCTGGGCCTCAATTCGCTCGCGCTCAGGTCCCGTAACTCCATAGAGGTCGAGGAGGCTACTGGTGGACCTGAGTCCATGACGCTGGATGGACGGCCAGGTACCATCCTCAGCCATGTGCCAGATCAACGGATAGGCCCTGGCTAATTCCTCAACACTGACACCCACGTCTTACCAGGACCTTCGGTCGATCACGCTGCGACGATGGAAGCGGGTAGATATCAAGCTAACAGGGGCCCCTGTCACCCATTCGATCTCGTTGATGAGCCTGATGGTTGTCTCCGTTAGCTGATCTAGACGGCGCGCATCAACGTTCTTCGCATCGATCTGATCTACGAACGTCAACGCGATATCTGTCGGACTATTCAACATGGCGCTTCGACGGAGCAATTCCCAATCGAACTCCCCGACGCGACGGAGCGTCCTTGTCGTCGTGGTGTGCTCTTGATCAAGCAGAGCTTGGAGGTCGAGACCCGACCGACGAGAAATCTCTTTCCAAGTTATTTCGGACGTAAGCGGTCCCGACGTCCCTTTGGGCGGATCGGCGACCCGGATCGGATAAGTTCGGACAACCAAGATGACACGACGAACGCGGTGCGGCGGAATACCAGCCTCGGCCAGTATTCCCGAGCAGTTTGTCTCTCGGGAAGTGACATACGGGTATGGCCCGTGGAGAAGACTGAGATGCCCTCCCTGGGTTCCCTCCACAAACACGCGGCCCCCTTCTCTCATGACCTCGTCCAAGACATCCAGCGCATCTCCGATGAAGGGCCGCAATTCAGCAAT